>NZ_JAUCBM010000001.1 GCF_030362795.1 Pseudochrobactrum kiredjianiae
AACGAAGGACAATGCCGCCCACGTTTCTCTTTCTTCTCTATTCAAATTTCAAAGAACAGACAGTTCATAAAACCGTCAATCACATCAACAAAATCAACAGTCGAAACCGGATCTCATCGTCGCAATCACTTAAGGCCGAAACCTTAAAATCTCGTAAACACTAAATCAATCTCTCAATCTTTTCAGTGCCTTACCGATTAGCCAATCTCTCAATCAACCAATCTCAGGGGCGAAGCTCTCTGCCGCTAGCAGCGCCGCCGCCCTCGTTGTTGGCCTCATATAGACCCCACTAACCAAAACTGTCAACACGACAAACTAAGAAAAATGCATAATTCTCAAAATTTCTTTCCACAGGCAAAAATATCAATTCAATCCCTTAGCCAGCTTCTCTATATGCACTGAAAACGAGAACTCATATCACCTGTATATGTATTGTATTGAGCAGTGTTTTAATGCTCGCTACCTAAACGCTCCATCTCGGCTTCTGATAAACCAAGACTCTGGCCAATTTCATGAAGCAGGATGTGGCTGATAATCTCGCCAAGGGTCTCTGTGTTCTCGCTCCAGTAATCAAGAATGGCACGACGATATAATATGAGCAGTTCCGGTCCTTCTTGCGCTCTTAAATGAAAGCGCTCGCCGATACCCCGCCCTTCAAAAAGACAAAGAATGTCATAGGGCGTATCAAGATCCAGATCTTCCATGACTTGCTCATCGGGAAAGTCTGCAACTTCAATACGAATCTGCGGGCTGAGCGCGCGAAAATCATCCGGCATATGCGCATAAGCATTCAATGCCAGTGATTGTAATTCATCGACAGACGGGGCAAGACGTGCTGCCCAATCTCCGCTCAGATCAGTCTGAACCATTGTTTCTATCTTTCTCTCCCGCTTATAATACAGCAGGGTATTCGAAGAGTATTCCATAAAAAAACCACGCTAACAGCCATCTGCAGCGTGGTTTCTGTCACTATATAGGCATTTAGAGGACAAATGCCAAGAGAAGCCCTGTTATGAAGAGTTACGCCCATGGATGGGTTTCAGAATTCTTCTTCTCAAACACCGAAATATTATCGGCTTTTTCCATTGTCAGACCGATATCATCCAAACCATTGAGCATGCAATGTCGCTTGAACTCATCCAGCTCAAAACCAATCGAGCCGCCATCGGGGCCGGAAATTGTCATGCCTTCAAGATCAACTGTCAGCGTGGCATTGGCACCGCGCGACGCATCATCCATTAGCTTATCAAGATTTTCCTGAGAAACTTTGATCGGCAAAATACCGTTCTTGAAGCAGTTATTATAGAAGATATCTGCGAAAGATGTTGAAATCACGCAGCGAATGCCGAAATCCAGCAATGCCCAAGGCGCATGCTCACGGGAAGAACCGCAGCCGAAATTGTCACCAGCGACGAGAATCTGTGCATTGCGATAAGCAGGTTTGTTCAAAACAAAATCCGGATTTTCCGAACCGTCTTCATTCAGGCGCATTTCCGCGAAAAGACCTTTACCAAGACCTGTACGCTTGATTGTCTTCAGATAATCCTTAGGGATAATCATATCCGTATCGATATTGATGATCGGCAACGGAGCGGCAACGCCGGTAAGCTTGGTGAATTTTTCCATCGGTCTACAAACCTATAAGTCAAAATGCGTTTTCTCATTGTGCTTTACACCAGCTTTTTGCAGAGTCAAAGGCCTGAGAAGGGCTAAAATCCAAGCGAAGTGCCGCACCATGCCGAAAATCACCTTATCGGTACCGATAACAGGTAATATTTCATTGATTGCTTATGGCATTCAATACAAACAATATTCCGTTGTTTTAAATGGTATTTATCGACTAAAAAATACGTGAGCCTCTTTGGTCAAGGAAAAATTCTGAATGTCTCTTTATCAGCCACGCCGTGCCGTTCTTTATGTACCGGCCAGCCACCAGAAGGCTCTTGCCAAAAGCACAACACTGCATCCCGATGCCATTATCTATGATCTGGAAGATTCCGTCGCTCCGGAAATCAAACAGCAGGCGCGTGAAAATCTGCGCCGCCACTTTCAGGAACAGGGACAAGTCACAATCACTCAGGCTATCCGTATCAATAGTCTCAGCACAGAATGGGGACAGGATGATCTGCGACTGGCTGCCGAACTTCGTGTTCACGCCGTTGTCCTGCCAAAGGCAGAGACACCGCAGCAGATTATCGATGTTGCCCGCCAGCTCGACCATAATGATGCGCCGGAGAACTTAGAAATCTGGGCAATGATTGAAACGCCGCGCGGTATTCTCAATGCGGATGAAATTGCCCGATTGGCGCAAAAATCCGCAGCGCGCCTCAGATGTTTCATTATCGGCACGAATGACATTGCCCTGAGCACCGGTGTAAAAACCACCAACCAGCGCAGTGCGTTACTGCCATGGATGATGCAGGTTATCCTCGCAGCCCGCGCGGGCGGTATTGATATACTGGACGGTGTTTATAATAATTTTCAGGATCAGGCCGGTTTTGCTATCGAGTGTGAACAAGGCGCCATGCTTGGTTTTGACGGAAAAACACTGATCCATCCATCCCAAATTGAAACAGCTTTGAACAGCTATTCCTCAACTGCCGAAGAAGCCGCATGGGCAAATCAGGTAATTGCTGCTTTTAATCTGCCGGAAAATGCTGCCAAAGGTGCCATCTCGCTGAATGGCACGATGGTTGAGCAATTACATATTCGTCAGGCTCAGCGCACTCTTGCCCGTATACGTTGATTCTTCTTTCTGCAAACTACAGGAGTTTTCCATGCAGCTTTATCGTTTTCTTACCGGACCAGATGATTCTTCTTTTTGCCATCGCGTTACCGAAGCCCTGAACAAAGGCTGGATGCTCTATGGTTCGCCAAGCCACAGCTACAATGCCGAAGAAAAAAAGATGTATTGCGGTCAGGCGGTAACCAAGGCCGTTGAAGGTCATGAATATTCGCCGGATATCAAGCTCGGCAGTTTCTAATAATTAAGAGCCCCTGCATAACTTGCAGGGGCTCTTTCTATTTACTAAAGGCCGCGCTTTTCGATCATCGCTTGCGGGCTCGGCATACGACCACGGAAGGCTTTGTATAGTTCTTCCGGATCTTTTGATCCGCCAGCGGCATAAATATGGGTCTTCAATTTCTCTGCCAGATCAGCATTGAAAACATCGCCGCTTTCTTCAAAAGCCGCAAACGCATCAGCATCCAGCACTTCCGACCACATATAAGAATAGTAACCGGCAGAATATCCGTCACCGCTAAACACATGCAGGAAATGCGGTGTGCGATGGCGCATAATAATCGCTTCCGGCATATCCAGCTTTTTCAAAACTTCCGCTTCAAAAGCCAACGGATCAGTCACCGCCTTGTCACTGGTATGGAAAGCCATATCCACCAGTGCTGATGAGGTGAACTCCACAGTGTTGAAACCGGCGTTGAAAGTGGCAGCTTTCAGCACTTTATCAATCAGATCCTGCGGGATTGTCTCACCGGTTTTATAATGTGTGGCGAATTTCTCCAGCACCGGACGTTCTGTCAGCCAATGTTCAAAGAGCTGGGATGGCAGTTCCACAAAATCACGCGAGACTGCGGTGCCGGAAATCGCAGGCCATGTCACATCGCTCAGCAATCCGTGCAGGGCATGACCAAACTCATGGAACAGCGTATGCGCATCATCGAGCGACAACAGTGCCACCTCACCTTTTGGCGGTTTGGCGAAGTTCATCACATTATAAATAATCGGCTGCTGGCCAGCATCCAGACGATGAGACGACTGCAAAGCGCTCATCCATGCGCCGGAGCGTTTGCTCTGGCGGGCAAAATAATCGCCTAAGAACAGGCCGCGTCGTGAACCATCTGCATTGAACACTTCCCACACGCGCACATCCGGATGCCATGTCTGAATGCCCTGATGCTCTTTAAATGTCAGGCCAAACAGACGTGTTGCAACGTCAAAAGCCGCTTCAATAATTTTATTAAGCTGCAGATAAGGTTTGAGATCGCCTTCATCAAAAGCGAAGCGCTCGGCACGCAGCTTTTCTGCATAATAGCGCCAGTCCCAACCGGCTACCGGATGATTCAAGCCCTCACCGGCAATCAGCTTTTCCAGATCAGCCTGTTCTTCCGAAGCACGTTGCTTGGCTTTTTCCCAAACCGGCAGCAGCAAATCCATCACCGCATCCGGCGTTTTAGCCATTGTGTCATCAAGCTTGAACGCGGCAAAATTTGCATAGCCCAGCAGCTTTGCCTTTTCATCGCGCAGACTGACAATCTCTGTTACCAAAGTCCGGTTATCAGTCTCACCACCATTTTCACCACGCTTTGCCCATGCATCATAGGCTTTTTCACGCAAAGTACGAACAGAGGAGAATGTCAGGAACGGTTCAACAATCGCGCGGGACAGTGTAACCGCCCAGGCATCTTGACGGCCACGCTCTTCAGCCGCCGCTTTCATGGCAGCCTGCAATTGCTCAGGCAAACCGGCAAGTTCAGCTTCATCCGTGATAAACAACGCCCATGATGCTTCGTCTTTCAGCACATTCTGGCCGAAACCTGCGCCGAGACCGGCAAGCTTTTCGTTAATGTCAGCCAGCCGTGCCTTGTCCTGTGCATTCAGCTTGGCACCGTTACGCACAAAGCCTTTCCAGCTTTTTTCCAGCACACGCAGCGTTTCCGTATCCAATCCGAGATTAGCACGGTTCTGATAAAGCGCATCAAGGCGGGCAAACAGCACTTCGTTCATCATGATGCGCGAATGATGGCGGGACATTTTCGGCGCGACTTCACGCTCCAGTGCCTGAATATCCTCGTTGGTATGCGCACCGGCACGCAGCCAGAAAATAGCTGCAATATGCGAAAGCTCTTGGCCGGAAAGCTGTAACGCTTTCAAAGTATTTTCAATTGTCGGCGCATCAGAGTTCTGCAAAACCGCTTCAACATCAGCCCAGTCTTTTTCCAGAGCAATATCAAAAGCTGCTTTAAAATCCGCATCAGTGAACTTGCTGAAATCCGGCAGACCAAGCGGGCCGCTCCACTGGCTGAGAGCTTTATTTGCGGGTGTCATCTGATTGTCCTGCGGCATGTCTCACGATCTCCGGTTTGCAGAATTACATTTCAAACATTTAAGCAGCCCGCTTATCCGCCACAAGTGATTTATACGGATAATTGACCGCGCGAAGCAGAAATAGTAAATAGAACTTATTATAAGGAAACCTTACTATGTTTTCAGGCAAATCCTATGATCCGGATAGTTTCGGCTTTCTGGCCTACGATATCAGTCGCCTCTTCAGTCTTGAGCGCGAGCGCAAGATCATTGCCGCAGGCATTGAACTCACGGCTTTTGAGTCTCGGACATTGGTGCATGTGGCGCGTTATCAGCCTGCCCGTCAGGTTGCACTGGCCGAGAGTATGAATATTGAGGCGATGACCCTGTCCGGTTATCTCGACAGACTGGAGAATCGCCAGCTGTTGCGCCGTGAGCCTGATCCCGATGACCGCCGCGCAAAGCTGATTTTTCTCAATGAAACAGCTGTTCCCGTTCTCGATGATTTAAAGCGTATTGCACGTGAAACAATTTCAGAAGTCTCGCGCGCATTGCCGCCTGAGGAGTGGGAGAAGTTCATGGGCAATCTGATGACAGTCCGCGCACATTTAAGAGAAATCAATCAGGAAAACCGGAAAAGCTGACCTGCTTTCCCGCTCTTTTACAATCCAACCATAAAGCATGCCGCTATGCCCGATTCATCGCCTCGCGTAAAAGCCTCTCCTCTGGTCATCATGTCCGAACGCCGTGTCGGTATTATCGGTGGTTTTCTCTCGGCAATCGGGCCGCTGGCCATGTCGCTCTACACACCGGCAATGCCGGATATTGTGACCGCTTTCGGCACCACGGAATCCGCGGTCAAACTCACACTCACAGCCTATTTCGGCGGCTTCTGTTTTGCCCAGCTGATCTGTGGTCCCCTCTCCGATGGTTATGGGCGCAAACCGATCACCATCCTGTTCATGTCCGTCTATCTGGCGGCAAGTGTGCTGGCATTGCTGGCACCGACAATTGAGATCATGGTGCTGGCACGTCTGTTACAGGGTGTGGGCGCAGCAGTCGGTGTAACCATGTCCCGCGCGATTGTCCGCGATCTGTTTACCAGTGATAAGTCGGCAAGGGTTATGAACCTGATCGGCATTGTCCTGTCTGTCGGCCCTGCTATCGGCCCGACACTCGGTGGGCTGACGCTGGAGTTCTTCGGCTGGCATGCGATTTTTATGGTCATGATCCTGCAAGGTATCGTGGTTATTACCATCATGCTGCTTTTTGTGCAGGAAACAGGTAATCCTGATCCGTCCCGCATCCGACCGAAAACCCTGATCAAATCCTATTTCAGCCTGCTGAAAACTCCGCATTTTCTGCTGGCCAGTCTGGTACTGACCGGTGCCACCGGTGCCCTTTATACGTCTGCCACCATCATGCCCTTTATTCTGATGTCCCGCGTTGGCTTATCACCAAGTCAGTTTGGCATGGGAATGCTGCTGCAAACTGCCTTCTATGTCTCAGGCGGGATTATCTACCGCTTGATGATGCACCGGCTGAGCGTGTTTCAAATGTTCTGCATCGGCCTGCTCTGCACCTGTTCGGCCAGTATCCTGCTTGCGGTAATGCTGCGCGTTTATGAGCCGAGCTATTTGCGGGTCATGCTGCCAATGGGGCTCTATGTGATGGGTATCGCTTTCCTCACGCCACAAATGACCACAGCGGCCATGGCACCTTTTCCGCAGATTGCAGGCTCGGCCTCGGCTTTAATGGGCTTCTTTCAAATGGGCGGCGGTCTGGTCGGCGGCATACTCTCCGCCTCAATGGGCGATCCCGTGATTGCCATGGCAACTTTGTTGCCGCTGATGGGATTACTGTCATTAATCAGCTATATCATGTGGAACAGGTTCAAACTGCCCCTGAGCCAGACGATAGAACATCCGATTACGCCTAAAATTTCTGAACAACGATAAAATCAGATAGGTCTTTTTGAAAACGGAAACGCATCTAGAGCATTTCCCGTTTAGATTGGATCATTGGAAATGCTCTATACTTTTATTTAAGCGCATCTTATTCCGAAAACCGGTTCCCACTTTTCGGGATGCGCTCCAGCAGGGTTGACATCCCCCGCTCAACAGCACAAAAAGCACGGGAAGACCCTTTGGTCTGATTTTAACCGGAGTTTTACTCTTATGCCCTGCGACAGTCACAGTCGATTGTTTATGCCGTCATCGGCAGCCCTGACCTGATCGCAGAAGGCGGTTGGTTTGTCACGGTCTGTCATGACGGCGGATCGACAGAGAGGCAAGCCAATGAACAACAATACCGGCACCTATGGTGCAGCTCTCGATACAACTAATCTCGCACTATCCGCCCTGCTTGAGCAGGTCGCTCAGCTCCGTACCGGCGATGCCGTCGAGCTGATTAATGAACTTGATCTCGACGATCAGGTCGCATTGTTCCGCGCAGTTTCCACCGATCAGGCGGTTCTGCTGCTCGATCAGCCTGAACTGCATTACGCTGAACAGATCATCGACAGTCTTGACACTGCCCATGCCGGAGAAATCCTCAACGGCATGTCCGCTGACCGCGCTACCGACATTTTTCATGATATGGACTGGCCGTCACGCAACCGCCTGTTTGCTATTCTGTCGGCTGAAACCAAAGCTAATCTGAAAAAGCTGATGGGCTATCCGGCAGATACAGCCGGCGGTCTGATGACCACCGAATTTATCTCTGTGCCAACCACATGGACGGTTGAGCAGACCCTTGCACATATCCGTCAGGTCGAGCGCTCGCGTGAAACTGTCTATGCCATTTATGTGGAAGATCCGGCCACCCGCGTTTTGCAGCACGTGGTTTCTCTGCGCCGTCTGATTACGGCTGATCTGCAGGCCAGCATTGCAGAAGTTGGGCGCGACCAGACACCGCTGACTGTTCCCCCGCTGATGGATCAGGAAGAGGTTTCCCGCCTGTTCCGTAAACATGATCTTCTGGCCATTCCCGTTGTTGATGAACAGCACCACTTGATCGGTATCGTGACCGTGGATGATGTTCTCGACGCCATGACCGAAGAAACCTCGGAAGACGCCTATAAATTCGGTGGTATGGAGGCTTTTACCAAGCCCTATATGCAGATCGGTTTCTTTGAAATGCTGCGCAAGCGCGGCGGCTGGCTCTGTATCTTGTTCCTGAGTGAAATGCTGACCGCCAGTGCGATGCAGCATTTTGAAGTCGAACTGGAAAAAGCCATTGTACTGGCGCTGTTTATTCCGCTGATTATGAGCTCTGGCGGTAACTCCGGCTCGCAGGCAACCTCGTTGCTGATCCGTGCCTTAGCGTTGCAGGATCTCAAACTGGGTGACTGGTGGCGTGTGGCCTTGCGTGAAATACCAACAGGGCTGGCATTGGGTTCAATGCTCGGCCTGATCGGCTTTGTCCGCATTGCCATCTGGCAGAAAACCGGCCTCTATGATTACGGCGAACATTGGGTACTGATCGGCATTACTATTGGTGTCGCTTTGATCGGCATTGTGTTGTTCGGCTCTCTGTCCGGCTCCATGCTGCCGTTCATTCTCCAGCGCCTCGGGCTTGATCCGGCCAGTGCTTCGGCTCCCTTTGTCGCGACACTTGTCGATGTGATGGGACTAATCATCTATTTCAGCGTTGCGGTGATATTCCTCACCGGAACCCTGCTTTAACATCTCAACCGGCCGGAAATTTCCGGCCGGTTTTTTATCCGGTAAATGCTCTTATGGCGTTTTATGCAGTCACTGCACAGCAGGTTTGATATATACGAAATGCTAAAATCAGCCCTCCCCCTTTTAAAATTGACGAAAAACCTGTAAGAGCGCCCCATTATCTGCGGCGTTCACTCGGTTTTGTCCTGGGCGTCCCAACCCCCTATTCAGAGTGATAATCAATGCAATTGCGTAACATCGCGATCATCGCACACGTTGACCACGGCAAAACGACCCTGGTTGACGAACTTCTGAAACAGTCCGGTGTATTCCGTGACAATCAGCGCGTCACAGAACGCATGATGGACTCCGGTGATATCGAGCGCGAGCGCGGCATCACCATTCTTGCCAAGGCAACTTCCGCTGTCTGGAAAGATACACGCATCAATATCGTTGATACTCCGGGCCACGCCGACTTCGGTGGTGAAGTTGAGCGTATCCTTTCGATGGTTGACGGCGTTGTCGTTCTCGTTGACTCCGCTGAAGGCCCGATGCCTCAGACCAAGTTCGTTGTTGGTAAAGCGCTCAAACTCGGCTTACGTCCTATCGTTGCGATCAACAAGATCGACCGTCCGGATGGCCGTCATGAAGAAGTCATCAACGAAGTTTTCGATATGTTTGCAGCGCTTGATGCGACTGACGAACAGCTCGACTTCCCGATTCTTTACGGTTCAGGCCGTAACGGCTGGATGGCAGAAAATCCGGAAGGTCCAAGCGATCAGGGTCTGGCTCCGCTGTTTGATCTGATCCTTAAGCATGTTCCGGCACCTAAGGTTGCTGAAGGTCCGTTCACGATGATCGGTACCATTCTGGAAGCTGATCCGTTCCTCGGCCGCATCATCACCGGTCGTATTCATTCCGGTACTTTGAAGCCGAACCAGGCTGTAAAAGTGCTCGGTCAGGACGGTAAACTGCTGGAAAACGGCCGTGTTTCCAAAATCCTCGCTTTCCGTGGTCTGGAACGTACAGCGATTGAAGAAGGTGTTGCAGGCGATATCGTCGCGATTGCCGGTCTTTCAAAAGGAACTGTGGCTGACACATTCTGCGACCCTTCAATCAATGAAGCCATGAAGGCTCAGCCGATTGATCCGCCAACTGTAACAATGTCCTTCATTGTTAACGACAGCCCGCTGGCCGGGACTGAAGGTGACAAGGTTACCAGCCGTGTTATCCGTGACCGTCTGCTCAAAGAAGCTGAAGGTTCGGTTGCGCTTCAGATTGAAGAATCCGAAGATAAAGATTCGTTCTACGTTTCCGGTCGTGGTGAATTGCAGCTCGCAGTTCTGATCGAAACAATGCGTCGTGAAGGTTTTGAGCTGAGCATTTCGCGTCCGCGCGTTGTGATGCACAAAGACGAAGACGGCAACCTGCTTGAGCCGGTTGAAGAAGTTGTTATCGACGTTGACGAAGAGTATTCCGGCACCGTTGTTCAGAAAATGTCTGAGCGCAAAGCCGAAATGGCTGAGCTGCGTCCATCCGGCGGTAACCGCGTTCGTCTGGTGTTCTTTGCACCAACCCGTGGTCTGATCGGTTACCAGTCTGAACTGATGACTGATACACGCGGTACAGCGATTATGAACCGTCTGTTCCACGAATATCAGCCGCATAAAGGCGCGATCGGTGGTCGTAACAACGGCGTACTGATCTCGAACGATCAGGGCGAATCAGTTGCCTATGCGATGTTCAACCTTGAAGATCGTGGTCCGATGATCATTGATGCAGGTACCAAGGTTTATCAGGGCATGATCGTGGGTATTCACACGCGCGACAATGATCTGGAAATCAACGTGCTGAAAGGCAAGAAGCTGACCAACATGCGCGCATCCGGTAAGGATGAAGCTGTTAAGCTGACCCCGCCGATCCGTATGACACTGGAACGCGCTCTTTCCTGGATTCAGGATGACGAACTGATGGAAGTAACACCAAAGTCCATCCGTCTGCGTAAGCTCTATCTGGACCCGAATGACCGTAAGCGTTTTTCGAAGTCCAAAGGTATGTAATCATACTTAAACGGAAAAATGGAAAAGGCGGCTTTCTTCAGAAAGCCGCCTTTTTCAATATATAAATGTAGTTTTATATCTCACAGAAGATACAGAGCGGTTATTTTACAACCAGCACCGGCACTTTGCTCAAAGACAGAACTTCTGCAGCCTGACTGCCCAGCAACAGCTTGTTCATGCCACGACGACCATGCGACGCAATCACAATCAACTCAGCCTGATGGGTCTCGGCAGCTTCCACAATACCGACGGCCGGTGACTGATTCTCAATATGCAGACCTTCAACAGTCACGCCGGCATCCCGCGCTTTGGCAAGTGCCTGCTGTACAATCGCTTTGGCCTGTTCAGCCATGGATGTGCGGTATTCTTCAAAAATTTCCGGCGATGTGCTCAATCCCGGTGCCACGACAATGCCATAGCTCGGAAACAGATCTGTGACCGTCAAGACTGTGATTTTAGCGGAAAGCTCCTTGGCCAGACCAATAGCCTGCTCCAGACCTTTATTGGCAAGCTCTGAACCGTCAGTTGCCACTAAAATATGCTTATACATTTTTCGCCCTTCCTTTTTGCAGTGTCTGCTAAACATTATCTGAGCAACACTTCATATTATTTATCTAAGAATTAACAGTAGAAATTACATTGATCGCAATCAAAATTGTTTGTGATCCACGCCCTGTATTTCATGGCCTGTTTCAGGACAGCGAAGACGTCAGAAATTGAACCTGTCATTATTCGGCTATAAAATAATTCTAAATTTTCATTGTGATAGAATATTATTCTAATTTGACTGCATAATCTGGAAGCCTGCTTCTATAATCCTGAGCCGTCAGGCCCTATGATTTGCGAAAAGATCAGGAGATTTGGTATGAGCGATTCTAACAAGCCGGGCCGCGGCCGTATTTATTCTTCTATAGTTGAAACAATCGGCAACACACCACTTGTCCGCGTTGACAAGTTTGCCCGTGAGAACAGCGTTGTCGCCAACCTTCTCGTTAAGCTCGAATTTTTTAATCCGCTTGCCAGTGTTAAAGACCGTATTGGTCTGGCAATGATTGAAAGCCTTGAGGCTGAAGGTAAAGCTGTTCCGGGTAAAACAGTATTCATTGAGCCGACTTCGGGCAATACCGGTATCGCACTGGCTTTTGCCGCTGCTGCCAAAGGCTACAGCCTGATTCTGACTATGCCTGAAACCATGTCGGTTGAACGTCGTAAGCTTCTGAAGCTGCTTGGCGCAGAACTGGTGTTGACAGAAGGTGCCAAAGGCATGAAAGGCGCGATTGCCAAGGCTGAGGAACTCGCCGCCGGCAACCCCGACGCCATTATCCCGCAACAGTTTGAAAATGCAGCCAATCCGGAAATTCACCGTAAAACAACTGCGGAAGAAATCTGGAACGATACCAATGGTGAAGCCGATATTCTGGTTTCCGGTATTGGTACCGGCGGCACTATCACCGGTATTGGACAAGTTCTGAAAGCCCGCAAACCATCGTTCAAAGTGGTTGCAGTTGAGCCAAAAGATTCGCCTGTGCTTTCCGGCGGCAATCCGGGCCCGCATAAAATTCAGGGTATTGGCGCCGGTTTTGCGCCCAAAACTCTCGATACCGGCATTTATGATGAAATCATTCAGGTCGCCAATGAAGATGCTTTCACCTATGCGCGTCAGATTGCCCGCGTGGAAGGTATTCCGGTCGGCATTTCTTCCGGTGCAGCACTCAAAGCTGCGATCGAGGTTGGCAAGCGTCCGGAAAATAAAGGCAAAAACATTGTCGTTATTATTCCGTCTTTCGCCGAACGTTATCTCTCAACCGCTTTGTTTGACGGTCTTGACGCCTAATTTAAGCAACTGAACTTTAAAATATTGAAACCGGCCTTTGTGCCGGTTTTTTTATGGCTGTTTCATAAAAAATGCAGCGTACTGTCAGCAGCCCAAACTCTCATGCCCTCTCCGGTTTAATCACGCAAAATTCATGAAGAAAAAACCTTCAGTTCTGCTACACCTCAGCTCAAGAATCAAACCATACGGTTTGTTACGTTATGTGGTGAAATTCCGCATCGCGCAAAGAATAAACACAGAAACTGAACGTCTTTTTCAACCCGCTTTCGTGCAAAGAACCATCATTCATGACAGATAAACACTCTGAACCGTCTTTAATTCTGCCATTTCTCGCACCACTCTATGCCCGTTTTCACGATTTAGCCTACGCCGTCATGCGTGCTGCAAGCGGCGGCATCATGGCATTCTTTGGATGGGAAAAATTGTTTAACGGCGATATGCCCCGCGATATTGAATTGTTTCAGCAATTGGGGCTGGAGCCTGCGGTGCCGCTGGCCTATTTTACCAGCATTCTTGAATTTGCCGGTGGTATTGCCATTGCAATCGGTCTGTTTACACGCCCGCTCGCTTTTATGCTGTTTATCCAGATGATTGTGATTCTGCTGATGGTCATGATCCCGCGCGGCAGCGGTTTCCAGCTCTCAACAGTCTGGTTCGGTGTGTTTATGTATCTGAGTGTGGCCGGTAGTGGCCGCTTGTCCTTAGACCGCCTGCTTGGCAAACAGTTCTAAACATAAAAGCCGGCTCATGAGCCGGCTTTTTCATTCTCTTCACAACCGGATCTGGGAGCTATCCGGTGCAAGATATTTTAGTGCGCATGACGGGCTGCACAAGCAGGGCCAGGGCCACGCATATAATGGCGTTCCGGACGATAGCTTGGTGCCAGAAACTCGCGAATAACTTTAACAACTTGACGAAACTGAACGATCAGACCCATCATCCTACACCCTGATTAATTTAGAATTATTGTTTTTCTGAAGCGCAAATCGCAACAGTGAATTTAAGGTAAATATTAGCCAACAAAGGTGAACATCATATGAATTCACATGCTTAACGACCTGTTAAAAATAACCTTTTATTTATTAACTTGATAAAAAACCCCGCATTTCTTGACAAAATGCGGGGTTTTGATCTGTTTCAAACCTGAGATAGTATTAATTCTTAACGGGTTGGTACCGGCTCATCACCACGGTAGTCGTAGAAACCACGACCGGTTTTACGGCCCAGCCAGCCTGCTTCGACATATTTAACTAGCAGCGGGCACGGGCGATACTTGGAATCCGACAGACCTTCATAAAGCACCTGCATGATCGACAAGCATGTATCCAGACCGATAAAATCTGCAAGCTGCAGCGGCCCCATCGGATGATTGGCACCAAGCTTCATCGCGGTATCAATCGCATCCACAGTGCCGACACCTTCATAAAGCGTGTAAATCGCTTCATTAATCATCGGCAGCAGAATACGATTGACGATAAAGGCAGGGAAGTCGGCTGAAACCGTTATGGTCTTACCGAGTTTCTGTACAAAATCAGTCGAAGCAGAAAAAGTCGGCTCTTCCGTTGCAATACCGCGGATCAGCTCAACCAGTTTCATCACCGGCACCGGATTCATGAAATGAATACCGATGAAGCGCTCAGGACGATCCGTTGTCGCAGCCAAACGGGTGATCGAAATCGAAGACGTATTGGTTGCCAGAATAGCATTGCTATGCAGATGCGGGCAGACCTGCGCAAAAATCTGCTTCTTAACAGCTTCGTTTTCCGTTGCCGCTTCAATCACCAGATCGCAAGGTGCCAGATCAGCCATGGTTTTGGCCGGTTTAATCAGTGCCAGACCGGCAATACGTGCGTCCTCTGCTAGTTTGCCTGAAGCAACCTGACGGGCCATATTTCCGCTGATGGTGGCAATGCCGTTTTCCAGCCGCTCAAGCGAAGCATCATGCAACAGCACGTCAAAGCCCGCCAGTGCGCAAACATGAGCAATACCATTGCCCATCTGCCCCGCGCCGATAATACCCACTGTTTTAATTGTAAAACTCATGATGCGCTCCGGTCCCTTCGTATCAATAAATTTACAGCTAGAGAGTTATCTCTGTTCTGCCTACATGAGCAGCCTCATGCAAATAAGTCTAGAGCGGATTACGTTCAAACGAGATGATTGCGCGCTCTGGTTTCTTTTTGGGTCGCATTATCACAGGCATAAAATTGATTCGATTTAGAGCATTTCCAGCAAAAGTGCGAAGCGGTTTTGCGTCGGATAATGCGTCAAAACAAATAGTTACAGCGGTTCCAACGATTCAATCTTAACTGGAACCGCTGTAACTGTGAAATGCTTTGCCCCTGATTAAAGCAAAACGCGCCCGGATTAAATATCTGGACGCGTTATAATATCAAAGACAATCATGCCTGATTGTCATGATCCTGATTAAAGTGCTTTTTCAAGCTCCGGCAGAATGGTGAACAGATCGCCAACCAGACCATAATCAGCAACCTGGAAAATCGGTGCTTCTTCATCCTTGTTGATCGCAACGATCACTTTGGAATCCTTCATACCGGCCAGATGCTGAATCGCACCGGAGATACCGCAAGCGATATATAATTGAGGCGCAACAACCTTACCGGTCTGACCAACCTGCCAGTCATTTGGTGCATAACCGGCATCAACCGCAGCACGGCTGGCACCAATAGCAGCACCGAGCTTGTCTGCAACCGGTGTAATCACTTCGTTGAATTTCTCAGCAGAACCGAGTGCGCGGCCACCTGAAATGATGATTTTTGCCGAAGTCAGTTCCGGACGATCACCGCCGGAAATCTTGGCTTCAACAAATTTCGACACTGCCGGATCATTGCCTGCATCAACGCTTTCAACCGCAGCTGAACCGCCTTCACCGGCAGCAGCAAAAGATGCTGTACGCACAGTGATGACTTTTTTCGCATCAGTCGTTTCAACAGTCTGAATAGCGTTACCCGCATAGATCGGACGCTTGAACACAGTCGGAGATACAACTTCGATGATCTCGGATACCTGTGCCACATCGAGAAGGGCAGCAACACGCGGCAGCACGTTTTTGCCGGATGTTGTGGCAGGGGCAATCACGGTGTCGTAAGAACCGGCCAGACCGACCAGCAATGCGGCAGTTGGTTCTGCCAGACGGTTTTCAAGAGCATCGCTCTCAGCCAGCAGGACTTTGCGTACGCCTTTGAGTTTGGCAGCGGCATCTGCGGCAGCTTTTGCACCTTTACCCGCAACCAGTACATCCACATCACCGCCAATAGCGAGCGCTGCGGTCAATGCCTTAGCTGTCTGGTCAGAAAGACTTGCATTATCGTGTTCTGCAAAAAGAAGAATAGCCATAATCGTTTTCCTGTCCTGACCCGCTTACAATACGCCTGCTTCGTTTTTGAGCTTGTCAACAAGCTCAGCAACGGAAGCCACTTTAATGCCCGCTTTACGGCCGGAAGGCTCTTCAGTTTTCAGAACTTTCAGGCGTGGTGCAGTATCTACGCCGTAATCAGCCGGTGTCTTCTCGTCGAGAGGCTTCTTTTTGGCCTTCATAATATTCGGCAGAGAAGCATAACGCGGCTGGTTCAAACGCAGATCTGTGGTGATGATCGCAGGCAGTTTGACTTCAATGGTCTGCAAACCGCCATCAACTTCACGGGTCACATTGGCAGTAGCATCTGAAAGCTGCACTTCCGAGGCAAAAGTTGCCTGTGCCCAGCCCAGCAATGCAGAGAGCATCTGGCCGGTCTGGTTCGCATCATCATCGATGGCCTGTTTGCCAAGAATAACCAGCGCAGGCTGTTCTGCTTCAACCACGCCCTTCAGAATCTTTGCAACGGCAAGCGGCTCAACAACATCGTCATTTTTGACGAGAACAGCGCGGTCAGCACCCATTGCCAAGGCCGTACGAAGGGTTTCCTGCGCCTGCGCAGGGCCGATTGAAACAACCACCACTTCAGAAACCTTACCGGCTTCTTTTAGTTTCAGAGCTTCCTCAACCGCGATTTCATCAAACGGGTTCATCGACATTTTGACATTGGTCAACTCAACGCCTGAACCGTCACTCTTGACCCGGATTTTGACGTTGTAATCAACAACCCGCTTAACTGCGACCAGAACTTTCATTCGGTTAAGATCCTCTCCATTGAAGCAGCATGTGCTGCTCTCTTCGACAAGATATCAGCTCTCTACCAACTGATATCCGTCTGCCTCTCTGTCAGATACAATTTTAAACTATGGCATAAGCAACAACTTGCCTGATGCCGACATTCTAATATCGTATCGCAAACCTGCCTGATGCCCGCCCGATATTGTGCGAACAATATTGACCGGAATTTCAGAAATTTCATAAGACCGTAAGTCTGAACGGGAAGCAGGTCAATCGCCTCCAAGACCAAGGCTATGAAATCTCGTCATAACCATCTTCGAAACCTGAACAAGCATGTCGCAAAATAAACATGCCGGAGCGCCGGATACCTATTCGGCTATCAAAACGTCTCGAATTTTTGCAGATGCCCTCTAGAGCATTTCACAGTCAAGTTGGATCAACTTGACGTCGGGATAATGCGACAAACTAAAGAATCTAGAGTGAGCACTGCGATCCAACATGAACGTAAACCGCTCTAGCGCGTGAGCGCCGGAACCCACAAAATATCGTCCTGGCCCTGATTATTAGCAATACGTGCCGCTACAAACAGCAAGTCTGACAGGCGGTTGATATAATGCAGCGCTGGATCAGAAACGATCTCGCCATCCTGTGCCGCCAGCGCCACCATGGAGCGCTCTGCACGACGGGCAATCGTTCTGGCCATATGCAAATGTGCTGCCGCCGGTGATCCACCGGGCAGAATGAACGAGCGGAGTGGTTCAAGCTCCTCATTCAGCGCATCAATCTCCTGTTCCAGACGATCGACCTGCGTGCTGATGATTCTTAATGGCTCATAACCGAGATTTGCAGCAGCAGCACCGGCAGAACCTGAAACAGCATCGGGAGTGGCAATATCAGCACCGAGGTCAAAGAGATCATTCTGTATCCTTGTCAGTATTGCATCAACTTCCGGCAGGATCAGCGCCGTATAAAGACGCGCCAGCCCGATTGCTGCATTCAGCTCATCAATATCACCGCATGCAATAATCCGAAGATCATCTTTACGCCGTCTGGGACCACAGGCCAAACCTGTTGTGCCGTCATCACCGGTGCGCGTGTAAATTTTATTCAGCTTGACCAAATTGCCTCACAACGGACTGTTTCACAGACGAATTAACGTCGGGCAAAATATAATGCGCCGACCATTAACAGCACGGCGATAAACTGAAACATAATACGCAACCGCATCAATTTGTTTGATGTATTGCCATCGCCGTTTCGTAGCATATTACGCAAACCCAGCAGCAAAACCACTGCCACGGCGATCATTGCAATGATCGCTAAAAATTTGAAACCGCTGTCCATCTTCTTCCTCCCGATCGCTTTTCAGCAATCCTCTGTCTTCCCCGCACAATGTGTAACAGATGCTTTTTGCGGCTGATAGAGCATTTCCCGCAAAAGTGCGTAGCGGTTTTGCGTCAGGACAATGCGACTAAACAAACCAGCATTTCCCGCAAAAGTGCGCAGCGATTTTGCGGCAGGACAATGCGACTAAACAAAGCCAGCATTTCCCGTAAAAGTGTATAGCGGTTTTACGTCAGGACAATGCGCCAAACAAACCAGCATTTCCCGTAAAAGTGTATAGCGGTTATAATGCGAAGAGCGCATATTCCTTATGATTGATCGGACAGCATTTTATAAAGCCAGCGGGAAGGCAGCAGGCGCTTGGCAAGAATGCCCAGCTTTGCCGGGCGTGTTACCGGATAATGCGGACGTGGCCTGTCACTTTCCAATGCATGCAATAAAACCTCATACACTGCATCAGGGCCGAGCTTCGCTGAGGACTTTGTCCCGCCACCCTGCAGTTTTGCAAATTGCCGCTGGTAATCCTGCCGGTGAACAGACGCTTCCATATCAATATATTTCTGCGCAAAAGCAGCTGCATTGACTGCAAATTTGCTGGTAATCGGGCCCGGCTCAATCATTGAGACAGAAAGACCTGAACCTTCCAACTCCATACGCTGCACCAGCATCAGCCCTTCCAGAGCAAATTTGGAAGACACATAAGCGCCGCGCCATTTCATCGGCACTAATCCGAGAATGGATGAACAATGCACCAGCCGCCCCTGCTTACGGGCACGCATTGCGGGGATCAGCCTTTGCGTTAAATCCTGCCAGCCAAAGAAATTAGCCTCGAATTGCAAGCGCAACGCTTCCATCGGCAAGTCTTCTACCGCACCGGGCTGCGCATAAGCGCCATTATTAAACAGCGCATCAAGCTGATGATGACAAGCTTCCAGAACCGCTTCAGCAACAGCTGCAATTGACTCCGGCTCACAATAATCCAGATAAAAAGCTTCAAAGCCCTGCTCTCGCAAATAGCTCAGATCTTCACTCTTACGCGCAGTGGCAAACACCCGCCAGCCACGCTGTTTCAGCGCTTGCGCACAAAAAGCACCGATACCGCTGGAACAACCGGTGATCAGAATAGTTTTTTGTATGACAGGTGAAATTTGCGCATTCTGTGCCATAGGTTGGTCTTTATCCATTGGTTTACGGGCTGACATAATTGCAATTCCTGTCCGCAAAGTTTTATACACGTTGAGTTTTTGACTTATCGTCAGTTATACCACACAAACATGACATCAGCGCCGCAACAGATTGAGAGCGGTTCCCACTTTTGCTGGAAGTGCTCGAATAGAACAAGCTGAACTTAAGGAATTTTCTGTCTATGCGAAAAATAGTCCGTTTCCTCAGACAGACTGCCACTGATGCGATCGGCCATTTTATCTCCGATGACGGCTGGGCTTTTGCATCCCATATCGCCCTTTCCAGCCTAATGGCGCTGTTTCCGTTTTTGATTTTCGCAACAGCCCTTGCCAGTTTTCTCGGTGCTGATGCTTTTGCCGATACGGCAGTGCATGTCATTTTTGACACCTGGCCGCCTGCAATTGCCGCACCGATTGCCCGTGAAGTGCAAAATGTTCTGACCATTCAGCGTGGTGACCTCCTGACCCTCAGTGTGATCGCCGCCGCCTATTTTGCTTCCAATGGCGTTGAGGCACTGCGCGTTGCGCTCAACCGTGCCTATCGCGTTACTGATACCCGCTCCATTCTGTTTTGCCGTGCGCAAAGTCTGGGCTTCGTGATTGTGGCGACCCTCAGCATTATGGCGATCAGTTTTCTGCTGATTCTGGCACCTCTGGCTATTCGCTTAGCCGAACAATGGGTACCGGCTCTCGAAACTATGTCTGTCTCATTCAGCTTCTGGCGCTATGCAATTGCGCTTTCCGTCCTGATTTTCGGTCTGTTTGTCGTGCATATCTGGCTACCGGCGGGCAAGCGCTCACTGGTTGATATTCTGCCGGGCATTGTGCTGACATTGCTCGCATGGCTGGCCGGTGCCACCGCTTTTGCACGTTATCTGGAGAGTTTTGCCAGTTACGTCACCACCTATGCCGGTCTGGCCTCGATCATGGTGGCGATTGTGTTTCTCTATATTATCGCCGCGATTTTCATTATCGGTGCAGAAGTTAATGCTGCAATTATGCAGTACCGTAATCGCGAACAGCAATAAGGATACAAAAAAGGCGCGGTTTCCCGCGCCTTTTGGTTTAGAGCGGTTTCAGTTAATATTGAACCGTTGAAACCACTCTATCTTTTTGTTTTTACGCGCATTTGAATCCGAAAACCACTTCACACTTTTCGGAATGCGCTTTAGACTTCGCTCAAAATCAGGCAGCTGATTTTGGCTTAATCAGGTTGCGTTCCAGCAACAACTCAGCGATCTGAATGGTATTCAGAGCTGCACCTTTGCGCAGGTTATCGGCAACAATCCACATGGAAAGACCGTTTTCGAGGGTGATATCTTCACGGATGCGCGAAATGAATGTCGCATCTTCGCCGGCGCTTTCATACGGGGTGATATAGCCGCCGTCTTCAAGCTTATCGACAACCTGACAACCCGGTGCTTCACGCAGGATTTCACGGGCTTCATCAGCACTGATCGGCTTATCGAATTCAATATTCACAGCTTCAGAGTGACCGATAAACACCGGAACGCGCACGGCGGTGCAAGAAACCTTGATCTTCGGATCAAGCATCTTCTTCGTTTCAGCCATAACTTTCCACTCTTCTTTGGTGGAACCGTCTTCCATGAAATCATCGATATGCGGAATGACGTTGAAGGCAATACGCTTGGTGAATTTCTGAGCAGAGACAGGATCAGCAACAAAAACCGCACGTGACTGCTGGAACAATTCGTCCATGCCTTCTTTACCGGCGCCGGAAACCGACTGGTAGGTCGCAACAACGATACGCTTGATGGTGGCCGCATCATGCAAAGGCTTCAGAGCAACAACGAGCTGCGCTGTCGAGCAATTCGGATTAGCAATGATATTGCGCTTGCGGAAACCGTCGATTGCTTCAGGGTTTACTTCCGGAACGATCAGCGGCACATCCGAGTCATAGCGCCATGCGGAGGAGTTATCGATAACAACACAACCCTGTGCAGCGATTTTCGGCGACCATTCTTTTGAAACCGAACCACCGGCAGACATCAGGCAAATATCGACATCAGAAAAATCATAGGTGTCGAGAACCTTGGTTTTCAAGGTTTTATCGCCATAAGACACTTCAGTATTGAGGCTGCGACGGGACGCAAGCGCCACCACCTCAGAGGCTGGAAAACCACGCTCTTCAAGAATATTGAGCATTTCACGGCCCACATTACCTGTGGCACCGACAATAGCAACTTTGAAACCCATATGAAATCTCCTGTCCCTCTCCGCTTTCACACCAGAAAACCCGTTGGCCACGCAGGTTCTCCACCCCGGACCTAACCCGGGAGAGGGTGAGCAGGCCAAGGGATCAGACCGTTTTGGTGGTCGTTTTCGAGGTGATTGTCTTCAGGGCAATCATGGCCGTTTTGGTAATATCGAACGCAGGAGAAGATAAGACCATAGCTTCGCCGCCGGAAATGTTTCCGGAAAATGCTGGCAAAACTAATAGTGAAGCGAGGGATTCCACGCAATGTCTCCTAATTCACCGTTGCTTGTACCGCGATTTTGGCAAGAGTCAATTGCCGTTTATATCCCGAAAGCCGCATATTTTTTATGAAAATAACAATTTTTCAATTTGCAATGCCGGCGCTCGTGCGCCCCTCGCGCTACAACGAAAAATATTTCGCTATTATTATACTAAAGAATACTGACGCAAATCCCGTTTTCAGTTCATTCTGTCTGTGACTGCTTTGCCAAGCGGCGCAACAAGCCGCACGATTGCAGACATCCGGCCAAACTGGCCCAGACCGACCGAAGCTGGCAATGAGCATATTTGGCCGGCAATGAGCATATTTGAAATGACTGAAAGGCAGAAAACAATCAACGCCCGGTGACAATAAGGGAACAGTCACAGGGTTTATCCGGGAGGAAAAAGAATGGCAGCAATTGACGGTGCGCGCGAACGCGCCCCTAAAATGACCAAGGAAGAGCGCAAGGTTATTTTTGCCTCATCGCTTGGAACAGTCTTTGAATGGTATGATTTCTATCTCTACGGCTCACTGGCAATTTATATCGGAGCCACCTTCTTTAGTGAATATCCTGAAACAACCCGTAATATTTTCGCGCTGCTGGCTTTTGCGGCGGGCTTTCTTGTCCGCCCGTTCGGCGCGCTGTTCTTCGGCCGCATCGGTGATCTGGTCGGCCGTAAATATACATTCCTTGTGACCATCGTAGTGATGGGGCTTTCCACCTTCCTCGTTGGTCTTTTGCCGGGTTCGGCATCTATCGGCATCATCGCACCAATTATTCTAGTTGTACTGCGCATGCTGCAAGGCCTGGCGCTTGGTGGTGAATATGGCGGCGCTGCCACTTACGTGGCCGAGCATGCACCAAATGGCCGTCGTGGTTTCTACACCTCATGGATTCAGACCACAGCAACATTCGGTCTTTTCCTGTCGCTCGTTGTGATTCTTCTCATTCAGAACTCACTGACCGCTGAAGAATTTGCAGCCTGGGGCTGGCGTATCCCGTTCCTGATTTCAGTTGTTCTGCTCGGTATTTCCGTCTGGATCCGTATGCAGATGAGTGAATCACCGGCTTTCAAGAAAATGAAAGAGGAAGGCAAACAGTCCAAAGCGCCCCTGAAAGAAGCCTTTGGTCAGTGGAAAAATGCCAAGATTGCTCTGATTGCCCTGTTTGGTCTGACCGCAGGTCAGGCTGTGGTCTGGTATACGGGACAGTTTTATACGCTATTCTTCCTGCAAAACGTGCTGAAGGTTGAAAGCATTTCAGCCAATATCATGATTGCTATCGCGCTTCTGATTGCCACACCATTCTTCCTGTTCTGGGGTTGGCTGTCGGATAAAGTTGGCCGCAAACCAATCATCATGGCTGGTCTTGCACTGGCAATCTTTACCTATTTCCCGCTGTTTAAAGCGCTTACAACTGCTGCCAATCCGGCACTTGCCCGTGCAGAAGCCACGATCAGCGCAACCATTACCGCAGCACCCGGCGATTGTACTTTCCAGTTCAATCCGGTGGGCACTGCCAAATTCACCACGTCCTGCGACGTTGCAACCGCCTTCCTGTCCCGCTCTTCCGTACCTTATACGGTTGAAACCGGCGCAGCAGGCACCCCTGCAAGCGTCAAGATCGGCGACAGCACTATAACATCCTATGATGCGACCGGTGCTGATGCAGCTACACGCGGCCCTGCTTTCATCCATGATACGAATCTGGCTCTGCAAAAGGCTGGTTTCCCTCTGGTGCGTAATCCTGCCAAAGTGCCGGATGCCAAACTGGATGCATTTGTTGCTGCTAATCCGGAACTGGCACTGAATGCAGATACTATTCGTGCCGGTGAAGCAGCCACAATGACAGCCGATCAGATGGTCGCTGCCAAACTTATTACAGCAGCTGACGCGGCGACAATCGGCGAGCAAAAAGTTTATACAATTGCGGATGCAGGTAGCTTTAAAATGGTTGCTAATCCGGATGAGGTAAACTGGCCGCTGACAGTGCTGATCCTGACCATTCTGGTGATCTATGTAACCATGGTCTATGGCCCGATTGCCGCAATTCTGGTGGAAATGTTCCCGACCCGCATCCGGTATACCGGTATGTCCCTGCCTTATCACATTGGTAATGGCTGGTTCGGTGGTCTGCTTCCGGCAACCGTATTTGCGATGAGTGCGGCCAAAGGCGATATTTATTACGGCCTCTGGTACCCGATTATCATTGCAATCATGACCCTGATTATCGGTCTGATCTTTGTGCGTGAAACCAAAGATCGTGACCTCAATCACGTAGAGTAAAAACTCTGCCGCAAAACAAAACCGCCGGAACAGCAATGCTCCGGCGGTTTTTCTATGATCAATCGGCTGCTCTGAATTTTAAGCAGACAATCCTTTGTACTTGGCGAGAATTGCGTCGCCCATTTCAACGGTGCCGACTTTATTCGAGCCTTCCGACCAGATATCGCCGGTGCGGATACCATCATCGAGAACCGCAGCAATTGCAGCTTCCAGACGATCAGCTTCCTCAATCAGGTTGAAGGAATAACGCAGGCACATTGCGAAAGAAGCGATCATTGCAATCGGGTTGGCAATGCCCTGTCCGGCAATATCCGGTGCCGAACCATGAACCGGCTCATACAGCGCTTTGCGCTTGCCTGTTGTTGCATCCGGTGCACCCAGCGATGCCGATGGCAACATGCCGAGCGAACCGGTCAGCATAGCTGCAACATCAGACAACATATCGCCGAACAGGTTATCCGTGACAATCACGTCAAACTGCTTCGGCCAGCGTACCAGCTGCATACCACCGGCATCTGCCAGCATATGCTCAAGCTGCACATCCGCATATTTGGCTTTATGGGTTGCGGTCACAACTTCGTTCCACAACACGCCGGACTTCATCACGTTGCGTTTTTCCATCGAGGTAACTTTATTGCCGCGTGTACGCGCCAATTCAAAAGCCACACCGGCAATACGTTCGATTTCATAGGTTTCATAAACCTGTGTGTCGATACCGCGCTTCTGGCCATTGCCCAGATCGATGATTTCTTTCGGCTCACCGAAATACACGCCGCCGGTCAGCTCGCGAACGATCAGAATATCGAGACCTTCAACAACTTCAGGGCGCAGCGATGAGGCATCGGCCAGCGCCGGATAGCAAATTGCAGGACGCAGGTTCGCAAACAGCGACAGATCTTTACGCAGGCGCAAGAGGCCTGCTTCCGGACGCACTTCATAAGGAACGCTGTCCCATTTAGGGCCGCCAACGGCACCAAACAATACGGCATCAGCAGCCAATGCTTTTTCCATATCGCCTTCAGAAATTGCCTGACCATGGGCATCATAGGCAGAGCCGCCGACAAGACCTTCATCTGTCTCAAAGCCAAGGCCTTTTTCTTCATTCAGATAGGTAATGATTTTGCGGACTTCCGCCATTGACTCAGGGCCGATGCCGTCGCCCGGCAGAAGAAACAGTTTTCTGGTCGCCATTATGCCATGCCTTTGTTCAGATCACTTGCCGGTCAGCCGCACAAGTGAACCTCTTTAAACTCAGAGCACTCTTCCTCTGCAACTTGTTTCAAAGGCAAAGCGCTCACGCGAAAAATTCACGCTATTCATAGCCCAAAAGCTCAAAGAGGGGAAAGTGTCAAACGCAAGATTTGACTCATATTTTTGCAAATTTCGCAATAATCTTAAAACAAATATCTGCGCAGCTTTAAAAGCTTGCCGTAGCACAATTTAAACTGTCAGGGAGCAAGACGCTTAATCCAAAGACCTTGCTTCCGATGCCAGCAGGATCGGAATGCCCTCCCGTACCGGATAGGCCAGTTTTGCTTTTTTGGAAATCAGCTCACTATGTTCACGGTCATAGACCAGCACGCTTTTGGTCAAAGGGCAGACCAGTAATTCCAGCATTTTCGGATCGATTTGCTTGTCGCCTCTCTCGGTAGACATATTCAGCACCCTTTACCCGCGCATATTACTGCAAGCCTGAGCCATAATCATCACCATGGCGAGCCAGCGCAATTTCAGTAATTGCCACCAATGTTTCCGCACGGGTTTTCAAATCCGGCGCTTCGAGCAGCGCTTGTTTTTCAGCTTCACCAAAAGGCGACATCATCGACAATGCATTGACCAGTGTCTCATTGCCCGCTTTAGCAATGCTTTCCCAGTCGGCTTCAAGACCGTTGATTTCAAGATAATTCCGAAAAGCCTGCAACAATGCTTCGCGATCAACATCTTTCTCGCCCTGCTCTTCTTCCAGATCCTGCAAATACGGTGTCACACGAGCCATACGAAACGGATGCGCCACAGACAGTTCTTCCTCCAGCCTGAACCGGCAAATGCCCTGTACTGTGATGAGAACACGCCCGTCGCCGGTTTCGGTATAAGACGTGATCCGTCCAAGACAGCCGACAGCACTCAGTTCCGGTTTATCCGTGCCTTTGGCCGCACCTTCTTTATCTTCCACCGCAACACCGTTGACGATTTTAGGTTGAATAATTCCGATCACACGATCACCGGCTAAAACTTCATCCACCATCACCAAATAGCGCGGTTCAAAAATATTCAGCGGCATTTGTCCGCGAGGCAATAACAGGCCGGCCACTAGCGGAAACACCGGAATCACTTCTGGTAAGTCTGACGCTTTTCGATAATGGACATTGCCCGCCTGCATAAATTCACCTCACCGCTCTGTGCCGGACTTCACATTCCGGTCCTCATTTCATATTCAAAACGGAGCGACCATTACGGTTAAAGATCGCTCCCTGTATTTTAAGCAAATAACAGTGACGACAATTTACGGCGTCCGCTCAATGTGGCCGGATCTTTAAAGCCCCAAGCCTCAAAAAATTGCAGCAATTGCTTGCGTGCGCCGTCGTCATTCCATGTACGATCTGCTTTCATAATCGCCAGCAACCCGTCGGCAGCCTCATCACGCTTATCCAGCGCATTGGCAATCATTGCCAGATCAAAGCGCGCCTGATGGTCATTCGGATCTGCATTCAAACGTGCCTGCAATTCAGCAGGATTACCAAGATGGGCAACCTGTTCGGCCAAAGCCAGACGCGCTTCAACAGCACGTATTGCCGGATCATCCTTCTGTTTCTCCGGCACTTGTGCCAGTACTTCGCGGGCTTTTTCGAGATCACCCAGATCAAACAGACATCCTGCCAGACCGGCAAGAGCTGCCATATTATCCGGCACATTTTGCAAAACAGCAGCGTAAATCTGCGCAGCCTGATCCGGCTCGCCATGCTCCTGCATTTCCTGCGCTGCTGCCAAAGCCTCTTCGATTGCAGCCTGCGGGCCACTTTTCGCACCGGCGCTTTTGGCAACCTTATCGATAAACTCTTTAATCTTGCTTTCCGGCAAAGCACCCATAAAACCATCAACAGGCTGACCGTTGACGAAAGCAATCACGGCCGGAATTGACTGAATACCCAATTGTCCGGCAATCACCGGATGATCGTCAATATTCATCTTCACGAGTTTAACGGTACCCTGCGCCGCATTCACAGCGCTTTCGATCACCGGCGTTAATTGACGGCACGGGCCGCACCAAGGTGCCCAGAAATCCACCAGCACCGGCTGATTACGGGATTCGCTGATAACGTCAGCAGCAAAATCTGCCGTCGTAGTCTCTTTAATCAATCCGGCAACAGCGGTCTCAGAACTGCCAAAACCAGCCAGCGAAGACAGAGTCCCTGAACTGTCCTCTGGTTGCACAGCATTCGCCGCCGGTGCGCTTGCGCTCCTATCATCAACAAGTGCGCTTGCGCCCGTATTATAGGTCACGCTGGTATTGCCGTTTCCCTGCCCCGCGCCTTGTCCGGCTGCAGTGCCATAAGACGCACCGTAAGGATTACCGCCATAAGGATTGTTACCGCTGTTCATTCTCGTCCCTTAATCCGCTCGTATCATAACCACAGGCATCATAATGCAGCATGGTCTGTGCCTTACAATGATTATGGCAGAATAAAATATCTCTGCCATGTTAATTCGGCATTTTACGTTGCGCTTTCAACCCCTAACCTAAAGGCTCTGTTCAAGCGGGAGCAACTTCTGCAGTGCTGACAGGCAATATACGCACATCATGTCCGGTTGCTTTCAAAAACTTCAGTAAATCGTCACGGCGGATTGACGTTGTGGCCTCATTGGTCAGCGGATGCGCATTGATAATTTCATGGCGCATCAATGCCTCGTCGAGAATAATGCTGACTTGATGCTCGCTGTCATTGATCGCACCCAAAACAGAAACCGATCCCGGTATCAGCCCCAGATATTCCAACAGCTTTTCCGGTTTACCAAAAGACACCTTGCTGGATGCGCCAATCACCGTGTGAATCGTCTTCAGATCAACAAGTGCATCTTCCTCAACAGTTACCAGAAAGAAATTGTCCTTCTTATCTTTGAGAAAAAGATTCTTGGTGTGCCCGCCCGCGATCTCTCCACGCAGATTTTGAGAATCAGCAACGGTAAACAAAGGCGGATGAGTCACTGTTTTTACCTCGATCCCCAGTGTTGCCAGATAATCATGCAATTCGGCAGCAGTTTTCGGCATTATTTTATTTCTCCTCCATGAAAAACTATACCACTCTTATAAAACTGCCATCCGAAATGCAAAGTCCCTGAAAAAACCACATGCTTAAATCCGAATCATAACAAGGATTTATGCCCCTGTTCCCGCCCAATCCGATATATCAGAGCTCCAACATCCACAAATTCAGCCTGTAATGCGCTTTTTTGTAATTATACACAAAACTGTTTGAGTTTTTCGCAAAATCCCTGTTGCAAATCACCTGAGGTTTTGCCATATAGCGCAGGCCTAACCAACAAACTGGCGCGAGCGGGTGTAGCTCAGGGGTAGAGCACAACCTTGCCAAGGTTGGGGTCGAGGGTTCGAATCCCTTCGCCCGCTCCAGTTTGGTTAAGCTTTCAAAAGCCACGCAACAGCGTGGCTTTTTGCTTTTCTGCTCAGATTTTCCCTTAATTGCCACATCCTCAAAACCTAATTGCTGATTTGTCGTAAAGCCTTCAAAAAAAATACAGATTTTGAATTTTCCCTATTGCAAATCACTTTGGATTTTGACATATAGCGCAGGCCTAACCAACAAACTGGCGCGAGCGGGTGTAGCTCAGGGGTAGAGCACAACCTTGCCAAGGTTGGGGTCGAGGGTTCGAATCCCTTCGCCCGCTCCAGTTTGGTTAAGCCTTCAAAAGCCGCGCAACAGCGCGGCTTTTTGCTTTTCTGATTACTGCTTTTATTTCAATTATTTATAGTCAAAAAATATGGCGCCGCACTTCAAGCGCGGCGCCTTGCCTGCAGAGAATCGTTTTCAAGCATGAAGTTAAGAGGAGAAAACCTGTCTCTCTGCGCGGGCAACACGACGGCGCGCAATAATAAACGCCGCAATAAACACCAAGGTCATCAGCAACACGATAGTTGGTGCCGGCGCGCTATCGATGAAAAAACTGGCATAAACACCAAGTCCCGATGAAGCGACTGCCACAACGACTGCAACAATCAGCATGGAACTGAAATTGCGCGTCAGCAGGAAGGCAATAGCCCCCGGCGCAATCAGAATCGCAATCGCCAGAATGATGCCCACCGCTTTCAAAGCACCGACAATGGTCAGCGAGAGAATGGCCAGCAAACCGTAGTGCAACAACCGCACCGGCAGCCCCACTGCACGGGCCTGCGCCGGATCAAAGGCATGTAGCAGTAAATCGCGCCATTTCAGCACCAAGAGCGTGGTGACAATTAAAGCAATGATTGCTGTCTCAATCATATCCTGCTTGCCGATACCAAGAATATCGCCGAACAGAATGTGATCCAGATGCACGTCAGACTGCACCTTCACATACATCACTAATCCAAGACCAAACATGCCGGAGAAGACGACGCCCATAATGGTATCTTGTTTGATCCGGCTGTTTTCTTTCAGAAAGCCGGTTGCCAATGCACAAAACATCCCAGCAACAAATGCACCAATCGCCAGCGGGATATTAATAATATAGGCCAGCACCACACCCGGCAGTACCGCATGGGAAACAGCATCCCCCATCAGTGACCAGCCTTTAAGCACCAGAAAACACGATAATAATGCAGCCGGTACCGCGATCAGCATAGCGATGACCATAGCATTGACCATAAATTCAAAGCGAAACGGCATTATCAGAGTTTCAAACAGGCTCATGATTGCACCTCCGCTCTGATCGCTTCAGCTGCGCGACGTCTTGCTGCCAGCATGCCGTGCTTCGGTGCGAAGAAAAATGCTGCCAAAAAGATCAGCGTTTGCATCACAACAATAATACCGCCGGTCGCACCGTCGAGAAAATAGCTGATATAAGCGCCGCTAAAGCTGGTAACAGTCCCGATAATCACAGCGATCATCAGCAAGCGCGGAAAACGATCTGTTAGCAAATAGGCCGTCGCACCCGGTGTCACCACCATCGAGATCACCAGAAATGCACCCACTGTCTGCATAGCCGCAACGGTACAGGCCGACAGCAGCGTGAAAAAAATTACTTTCAACACCGTCGGGTTCAGGCCGATAGAACGGGCATGGCTTTCATCGAAGAAGGTCACCATCAGGTCTTTCCAGATGAACAGCAGCACGGCCAGTGATACAAAGCCGATTATCGCCAGTTGCAGCGTATCCGCCGGTGTAATCGCCAGAATATTACCCAGCACAATAGTCTGAATGCTGACGGCCGTTGGCTTCAGCGACACCATAAACAGGCCGAGACCGAAGAAAGACGTGAAAATCAGACCGATAATCGCATCTTCTTTCAGCTTGGTACGTTCATTGAGAAACAACATCGCAGCCGCAGCTAAGCCACCGGAGAAAAAAGCACCAATCGCAAAAGGCAGGCCAAGCATATAAGCGCCCGCCACACCCGGTACGATGGAGTGCGATAAGGCATCGCCGATCAATGACCAGCCTTTGAGCATCAGATAGCCGGACAGGAATGCGCACACGCCGCCGACCAGCGCCGAAACCCACATGGCATTGATCATATATTGATAGGAGAACGGCTCAAGCAGCAGTTCCATTAGTCTGCTCCTTTGCCGTGACCGTCTTGATAGAGCACCAGCGGCCGCTCATCATCAGTCAGAATATTCACCGGATGCGCCTTGTCTTTATCAGCATCCTTGAGCACGAAATGACGCAGCACACCGCCAAAGGTCTTCTCCAGATTTGCCTGCGTAAAGATCGTTGCTGTATCACCATAAGCCAGAACCGTGCGATTCAGCAGCACTGTACGGTCACAGAATTCCGGTACACTGCCGAGATTATGGGTCGAGACAAACATCACCCGTCCCTCATCACGCAGATCGCGCAGCAGCTTGATAATCGCTTCTTCGGTTTTGACATCCACACCGGTAAACGGCTCATCGAGCAGAATAACTCGACTATCCTGCGCTAACGCCCGTGCCAGAAACACGCGCTTTTTCTGCCCGCCAGACAATTCACCGATCTGGCGCTTGCGATACTCCGTCATGTTCACGCGTGCCAACGCATCTGTGACAGCCTGATAATCCGCAGATTTGGCGCGGCGCATCATGCCCATATGACCATAGCGCCCCATCATCACCACATCTTCAACGAGAACCGGAAAATTCCAGTCCACATCTTCCGACTGCGGCACATAGGCAACAAGATTACTCTTGAGTGCCTGCTTAACAGGAAGCCCGAGAATGCGGATATCGCCTTTTGCCAGCCGCACAAAGCCCATCAGCGCCTTGAACAAGGTGGACTTACCGGAACCGTTCACCCCCACCAGTGCGGTGATTGTACCGGTCGGAATTTCAAAGCTGGCATCACGCAGGGCCGTATGACCATTGCGATAGGTTACTGTCGCACCACGCACCATAAGCCCTGCTCCCGCATCGGATGATGCGGGAGACCGGACTGTCGTTGGGCGGACATTAAGCGGGGCATTCATTATTTCGCATCTCCGGATTTAAGACCCTTCGCAATCGTGTCAGTCGTCACACGAAGCAGGTCGAGATAGGTCGGCACGGCACCGTCCGGCTCTGACAGTGAATCCACATACAGAACACCGCCATAATTCGCGCCGGTTTCAGACGCCACCTGCTTGGCCGGAGCCGGAGAGATCGTGCTTTCAGAGAAGACCACATTGATCTTGTTCTTACGAACAGCATCAATCACTTTACGAACCTGCTGCGGCGTGCCCTGCTGATCCGCATTGATCGGCCACAGATAGAGCTCTTTCAGGTTGAGATCACGTGCCAGATAGCTGAAGGCACCTTCACTGGTAACCAGCCAGCGCTTGTCTTCTTGAATATCTTTCAGCTCATCCTTGATCGGGTCAATCAGAGCTTTGAGCTTGGCTTTATAGGCTTCCGAATTGGCCTTATAGGTTTCCGCGTTTTCCGGATCGTGTTTTACGAAAGCATCACGGATATTATCAACATAGATCATCCCTGCCGATGGTGACATCCAGGCATGGGGATTTGGCTTACCGCTATACGGACCTTCGGTAATGCCCATCGGTTCAACACCATCCGAGACAACAACGCTTGGAACATCTTTCAGGTGCTGGAAGAATTTTTCAAACCAGCGTTCAAGATTGAGGCCGTTCCAGAAAATAAGCTGAGCGCCCTGCGCCTTCATAATATCGCCTGGGGTCGGCTGATAATCGTGAATTTCCGCATCCGGCTTGGTGATGGATTCCACAATCGCGGCATCACCTGCAACATTGCGGGCAATATCGGCAATCACTGTGAAAGTTGTCACGGCTTTGAATTTTTCCTTAGCCGCAGCAGGCACTACGACAAGCGCGGCAGAAAAAGCCGAACCAATAATACCGGCCAGCAGCACGCGCCTCAGTTTACTGAACATTTTCAACTCCTCAATCCATACCAAATTTTTTTATTGCAAATAGAAAATCCTAGTTGCAAATGATTGTCAATTGCACTCCTCGTAAAGAGTCTGTAATAATTTTGCAAGTGAAAATCATTCGCAACTAGAGCAACGGATCGTGCCATGCTGGAAATGCCTGAAAATTTACGCGCGCAATTGCGGTCGCAACGCCTGATGCAAAAGCAGGATACCTCCCGTATCCGGCCGATTTTGCAGAAAGCCGGCCTGCGCCCGACCAAACAACGTCTAATGCTCGGGCAATTTCTGCTCAGCGGACATCACCAGCATATTTCGGCCGATGATCTGCATCTGCTCGTGCTGCAGTGTGGTTTCAGCATGTCGCTGGCGACCGTCTACAATACCCTCAACCAATTTGCTGAGGCCGGTCTGATCCGCAAAATATCCGTCAGCGGCCAACGCACATTCTTTGATACCAATGCCCGTAATCATCAGCATTTTTATTTCGAGGATGAAGATCGTATGATTGATATCGGCGGTGCCGCGCTCATGCTTTCACCAGCGCCACAAGCACCGGAGGGCTATACAATTAGCAAAATCGATATTCTGGTCAGTCTTAAGAAAGTGGAAAATAAGCAATTATGAATGTTACAATTGTGTCACCGGTCTGATGTCTGTCTGTCACCAACGCAGTGTAGTGAACGCGCAGTGGCGGTCTGTGTCCCCCGTTAGAAATACACATCCGCATCTTCTCTTCAAACTCTGTGAAGGAGCAGATCCATGCGGATTGTTCAGATTACCGATACTCATCTCAGCCCGTCCAAAGCCCATTTCACTAAAAACTGGCGCCCGCTTGTCGAATGGCTGGAAGAGGTTCAACCGGATCTCGTCATCCATACCGGCGATCTGGCTGTCGATGGCGCGGATTTTGACGATGATCTGACCTTCTGTGCTGATCTGCTTGGCGAACTGAACATGCCGGTGCTCTGTGTGCCCGGTAATCATGATGTCGGTCATCTGCCCTCCTCTCTCCAGCCGGTTAATGATGAACGTCTGGAACGCTGGCGTGATCTCGTCGGCCCAGATCGCTGGCTGCATGACCAGTCCGGCTGGCGTCTGATCGGGCTGAACAGCCTGCTGATCGGCAGCGGCCATGCGGAAGAAGAACAGCAGTTTCAATGGCTGGAAGAGGCGCTCAAAGGTGCCAATGGTAATCCCGTAGCCATTTTTGCCCATAAGCCGCTTTTTGTAGATAGCCCTGATGAAGGCGACAGCGGTTACTGGGGCGCTTCACCGAAAGACCGCAAACGCCTTCTCGATCTGTTCAACGCGTATAATGTCCGCCTATATGCCAGTGGTCACCTGCACCGCGCATGGGCTGGCCATCATCAGGGTATTTCCCTGATCTGGGGGCCTTCCTCCGGCTTTATCGTCGGCCCGATGGAACGCGATCTGCCGGGTGAGCGCATTGTCGGCGCGGTTATCCATACGCTGAGCGATACAGTCCACAGCGAGATCACCGAACTGACACAGCTGCGCCCATATCTGCTCGATGATGTGGTGCATGAAGTTTATCCTTCGAGCCATACTGCCGTTATCGCAAATGCGGATGAAACGGAGCAGGCATAATGGCTCATTTCGCGCTGAAGAATATTTCCAAATCCTTTGGCGATCAGCACATTCTCAAAGATGTGACGATTGAAGCCGAAGACGGTGAATTCATTGCACTGGTCGGGCCTTCCGGTTGCGGCAAAAGCACCATCCTGCGCATTGCCGCTGGTTTGGAACATGCCGATGAGGGGCATATCTGGTTGGGTGAGCGTAATATCACCGCCGCCCATCCCTCCGATCGCAATATCGCAATGGTATTTCAGTCCTATGCACTCTATCCGCATCTGACAGTGCGTGAGAATATTGCCGTGCCTCTCGCCATGCGCGATCTGAGCACAATGGAACGCCTGCCACTAATCGGCAACTGGATGCCGGGTCAGGTAACTAAACGCGCTACCATTCAGCAGCAGGTACTGACAACTGCACAGAGCCTGAAAATAGACCATCTGCTGGATCGCAAACCTGCACAAATGTCCGGCGGCCAGCGCCAGCGCGTGGCACTGGCACGCGCTATGGTACGCCAGCCGCAGGTCTTCCTGATGGATGAGCCGCTCTCCAACCTCGATGCCAATTTACGCGTGCATACCCGTGCTGAAATTGTCGATCTGCATCGCCGCGCCGGTGTACCAAGTCTGTATGTAACCCATGACCAGTCCGAAGCTCTGAGTATGGCCGACCGTGTTGCTGTGATGATTGGTGGCCATCTGCTGCAAATCGATACACCGGCAGAGATTTATAATAATCCGCGTCATATCGAGGTTGCCCGTTTCATCGGCAGCCCGAAAATCAACGTGCTCAATGCCCGTGCCAGCGATCAGGGCATTATTCATTTTGCCGGAAAACCGATCTTAAATCAGGTTGATATTCACGCCGGTTCCGCGCTCAGCGTGGCTATCCGCCCTGAGGATTTGCAAATCCGCCGTGCCAATGACAAGCCTGCAGAACGAACAATCTCAGCCACTGTGGCGCGTATCGAATTTCTCGGCTCCGAAGCACTGGTCTATCTCCATGCTCCGGGCACTCAGGAACTGCTCACCGCCCGCAGCACACCTGCTTCAGTCGCAGAACTGCAACCGGATATGCCGGTGCATCTGACTTTTGAGCCGAATAAAGCCTTGCTGTTTGACACGGAAGGCCAGCGCCTGCGTAAACTTAACCATACAGTGACCAGTCGCATCAAGGCAGACAGCCATGTCTGACATTGCACAAATCTTCCCTCCGGTGATGACCGCGCGTGAAGCAGCCAATGCGGCATGCAAACGTGAAGAACGGCTGGCATGGAAACTGATGGCGCCTGCTGTCTCACTGGTGTTGCTGTTTATTCTGCTGCCGACACTGGCTGTGCTCTATCTCAGCTTCACCAATTTTGAACTCGGCTATACGGATTACGAATTTATCGGTCTGGAAAATTACATCGAGCTTTTCAAAGACCGTACCTTCCGCATTTCCCTGCAAAATACAGCCATTTATACGCTGATCGTTACACCGGTTTCAGTTTTTCTCGGATTAGGTGCAGCCTTGCTGATCGAGAGTGAAACGCGCGGCAAAGCTTTTTTCCGCACTGTCTATTTTCTACCTGTCGCCTCGCTGCTCGTTGCTATGGCCACCGTCTGGCAATATCTGCTGCACCCGACGATGGGGCCGGTTAATGCCATGCTCGGCCTGTTAGGCATTGACGGACCAAACTGGCTCGGCAGTTCCTCCACCGTACTGCCAAGCCTTGCCATGATCGGCATCTGGCAATCGGTCGGTTTCAATATGGTGCTGTTTCTGGCTGGCCTGACCGCCATTCCCCGAGAGCTGTATTCTGCCGCTGAAATGGACGGCGCCAAAAGTGCATGGGAGCGTTTCCGCTTAGTCACCTGGCCGCTGCTCGGCCCCACTACACTCTTTGTCCTTACCATCAGCGTCATCAACTCCGTCAAAGTTTTTGAATCGGTCAAAACCCTCACACAAGGCGGGCCGAACAAGGCCTCCGAAGTGCTGCTGCATACGATCTATCAGGAAGGTTTCGTGTTCCTGCGTGTCGGCTATGCCTCAGCCATGACGGTCATTTTCCTCATGGTGCTGATCGTGATGATGTTGCTGCAATATCGCGTGCTTGACCGCCGCGTGCATTATTAAAAGGCGAAAATCATGTCAGCCTTACGCTTTTTCCGCCTCGGTATTCTGTCTTTCGGTGCGCTGCTGTTTCTCGCACCTTATATCTGGATGCTCTCCACCGCAGCCAAATCACAATCCGATATTTTCTCGTCTTCGCTCAGCCTGATACCCAAAAACTGGGCACTGATTGAGAATATCACCAAAGCTTTCTCCCGCGTACCAATGGGGCTGTTGTTATTCAACGGCGTGCTGGTGTGTGGTATTATTCTGGTGGTTCAGGTCATTATCGCTATCCCTTGCGCTTATGCCATGGCCAAGCTGCGCTTTCGTGCAGCACAGGTGATGATGAGCGCCGTAATGCTCGGCCTGCTAGTCCCGATCCATGCCACGGCGCTGCCTTTTTATCTTGGCTTTGAACGCACCGGCCTGCTGAACAGCTATTTCGCCATCAGCGCACCGTTCTTCATCTCGGTGTTCGGCATCTTCCTGTTCCTGCAATTCTTCCGCTCAATGCCCGATGATCTGATCAATGCCGCCCGCCTCGACGGCATGTCGGAAACCGGCATTGTCGCCCGCGTTATTGTGCCGAATGCATGGCCTGCAATTACTGCCTTCGCGATTTTCTCAGTGGTTGCCCACTGGAACGATCTGTTTTGGCCGCTGATCGTGGTGACCGGTATGGAAAAAGCCACGCCGCCGCTGGGTCTGCTCTATTTCCGCGCGGCTGAAGCCGGTGATGACTATGGCGCGCTGATGGCCGCCACGCTGATTATCACCCTGCCCCTCGTTCTTGCTTTTCTGGCGGCACAACGGCGCTTCATTGAAGGCATCACCATGACCGGCCTGAAAGGCTGAACCCTCCCCCCCCCTGTAACGCCCTTCCTCCCCGCATTTACGGAGCCTGTAATGACATTCTTCTCCCGTACTCTGACTGCCGCCGCCCTTCTGACCGGCCTGTGCAGCACAGCTCTCGCAGAAACCACGCTCAATGTGCATTATCCGATGCCGGGTTTCTTTCAGGATGTGATGGCCAATATTTCCAAGAAGTTCATGGAAGAAAATCCGGATATCAAAATCCACTTCGTCAATCCGTCAGCGACTTATGAAGACGGCATTCAGCTGATTATGCGCCAGAACGGCACTGCTGAACTGCCGGATGTCACCTTTACCGGTCTGAACCGTCTGCGTATTTTGAGCGAACGCAATATCAGCCTTGATCTGAAGCCACTGATTGAGAAAGAAACCGATTTTGAAGCACAGGGCTTTACCCAGACCATTCTGAATCTTGCTAAAACCGGCGACCGTCAGGTTGGTTTGGCTTTCGCCACCTCCAACCCGATCATGTATTACAATGCTGACCTGTTTAAAAAAGTCGGCGAAAATCCGGATACGCCTCCTGCAACATGGGATGATGTCATCCGCATCGGCGGTAAAATCAAAGCGCTGGGCAACGGCGTTCAGGGCATTGATTTCCGCTGGCAGGGCGATGACTGGATGTTCTCCGCGCTGCTTTTCGGTGCAGGCGGTCAGATGCTTTCCGATGATGAAAAACAGGTTGCCTTTAACGGCGCTGAAGGTGAAGCCGCCTTTAAAACACTGGATCCTATGGTGAAAGAAGGCGGTCTGCCGGTCTTTACCAAAGACGCCGGTGAACAGGCCTTTGCTGCCGGTAATGTCGGCTTCTCCTTCCAGACCACCGGTGCCTTGCGCAATACAATTAAAAATGTCGGTGATAAATTCGACATGCGTACGGCCAAAATTCCGCTGCTCAATCCTGAAAAAGGCCGTCTGCCAACCGGCGGCAATGCCGTTGTTATCCTGACGTCTGATGATACCAAAATTGATGCCGCATGGAAATTTGCCAAATTTGCTGCCGGCCCTTACGGCGCATCAGTTGTTGTGCCGGGCACCGGCTATGTGCCGAATAATGAGCTGGCTGCCAAATCCGACGAGTATCTCGGCAAATTCTATGACGAAAACCCGCTGTTCAAAGCTGGTCTCAGCCAGATGAATATTATGGTGCCTTGGTATGCTTTCCCGGGCTCTAACGGTGTGAAAGTCACTCAGACAATCGTTGATAATCTGTCCCGCGTGGTGGAGCAGAAAGCAACACCGGAAGAAGCCCTTGCCGATGCAGCGGATGAAGTGAAGAAGCTGCTGCCACGCCGCTAATTACATCTGACAAGACTGAAACCAGCAGCTTTAAACTGCTGGTTTTTTCTTTTGTCCCGTACGCTGTAATGTTGCCAGTGCCACACCGAAAGTGGTCAGAACCATACCGGCAATCTGCACTAGTGTCAGCGTTTCCCCAAACAACAGATAGGCCATAATCGCCGCTGTTCCCGGTACCAGATAAAAGAACGACGCGACTTTAGACACTTCGCCCTGTCCGATCAGGATCAGCAGCAGCAAAATTGCACCGATCGACAAAACCAGCACCAGCCAGACCATCGCAAACAATAATTCACCGGACCAGATCACGGTCTGCGTTTCAAAGCCGAGCGACAACAGACCGGTCAGAATACCCGCCGCGATATATTGCACGGTCGTACCGGTTTTCAGATCAATTTTCACCGCAAACCGCTTTTGCCATACCGTGCCAATACTGATCGCCAGCACCGCCGCCAGCGCCGCGCTCAAAGTCGCCGGATTAATACCGCCGGAACTGAGCGAAAATTTCGGCGCCACCACCAGTGCCACACCACAAAAACCAATCAACAGCCCCAGCCATTGCCGTGGTAACACGACCTCGCGCAAGAATAGCGCTGCGATCAGCGTGGTAATCAACGGCTGCAAGCCGGACACCAGCGCCGTCATCCCTGCAGGCAAACCGTGACGCACTGCCCAGAATACGCCGGAGAGATAAATCCCGTGAATGAGACAGCCGACAATTGCCGCATTCACAAGCCCGCGCCTGTCCGGCCAGCGGGCACCGGTTGCCAGTGCCCAGACTGCCAGAATAATTGCAGCAATGAAAAACCGTGCCGTCATGAACCAGAAAGGCTCGGCATAAGGCATGGCAAAACCGGCACCGATAAAACCGGTTGCCCAGAGAAAGACGAATAAAGCGGGGAAATATTTGACTGGCATGATCTGTATCTGTTTCGAAACAATCTACTCGGCTTATCCCTGCCGCTGTGCCACGCCAAGTGTTAAACGCTTGCCAATCACTTTTGGCTTTGCCATGAAGCATGAATGACACACTCCGATGAAAACAAAACCATCTGCATTTATGTCGATGCCGATGCCTGTCCGGTTAAAAACGAGATTTACAAAGTTGCTGAGCGCCATCGCATCAGAACCTTTGTTGTCGCCAATAGCTTCATCGCCATTCCGCGTGATGAACCGCTAATTGAACGTGTGATCGTCCCTGCGGGTTTGGATGTGGCTGATGACTGGATTGCCGAGCGATCACGTGCCGGTTGCATTGTTATCACCGCCGATATTCCGCTGGCGCATCGTGCAGTTACTGCCGGTGCGGTAGCCATTGCACCGGATGGCCGCCTGTTCAGCGCGGCCAATATCGGCAATATTCTTGCCACCCGCAATCTGATGGATGAGCTGCGTTCCGCCAATCCGGTATCTGCCGGTCAGTTTGGTGGTGCAAAACCATTTTCAGCCCGCGACCGCTCCGCATTTCTCTCGGCGCTTGATCTTGCAATTGTGCGTCTGAAACGCGACGGCTTCACCGCATAAGCGGATTAACTGGCACGCATCGTTGCTGTTGCCACACCGGCACCGATCAGCAATGTGCCGCCGGTGCGGTTGAAAGCACGCAAAATCCGCGGACTTTTAAACAGCGATCGTGCGCGATGTGCCGCAAAGGCATAAAGAAACGCATTGCTGAAAGACAGCACCAGAAATGTTGCTTCAAAAATCAGCATCTGTGTCCAAAAATCACCGTGCCGGTTGAGAAACTGCGGCAGAAATGCCACGAAAAATGTAATGCTTTTCGGATTAAGAGAAGTCACCAGCCAAGCATGTGTCAGCATTTTCAATGGTGACACATCGGCTTCCCGCGCTTCCGACTGCATAGAGGCGCCGGAACGGAATAATTTGATACCAAGCCAGATCAGATAGGCCGCACCCAGCCATTTCACAATTGTAAACACGATAGCAGATGTGGCCAGCAATGCGCCAATGCCAAGCATGGACAGCGTCATCGCTGTAAAATCACCCAGCGCCACACCAACAGCCATCGGCACAGCCGTGCGCCAGCCCTGCCCCAGCGCATAAGACACCACCAACAAGATCGTTGGTCCCGGTATGACCAGCAAAACGATTGAGGCTGCTGTAAAAGCTAGCCAGACATCCAGACCCATTGGAAAAACTCCCCCGAAAAAGCAATCTGAACAGAATTATATCGCTCTGTAAAATCACTTTTTTCGGAAAATAGATTCGCCTTTAGCGGCGTAGATTCTTTGCGACATTCACCAGATTAACGGCATCCTGTCCTGCCCAATGTGCGGGTCCGTTCATCGCCGCAATCTGGCAGCCGGTTTCATCAACCAGTAAAGTCACGGGCAGGCCAAATGCCAAGCCTCTGCGTTTCAGATCATTAAAAACGGTCAAACTGGCATCGCGATAAAAGCCGAGCTTTTCAACACCAATTTCATTGAGAAAATTCTTGGGCTTGGAGATAGCACCGGTGTCGATATTCAGTGCAACCACTTCAAAATCGTCACTGCCTTGTTCGGCCTGCAATGTATCCAAAGCAGGCATTTCCTCCCGGCAAGGCGCGCACCAGCTTGCCCAGAGATTAACCAGCAGGGTTTTGCCTTTCATGTCGCCGATGGTGGTTTTTGAGCCGTCAGGGGCATCAAATTGCAAATATGTCAGCAAAGCAGGCTTATCCGATGGCTGCATTCCGGCAACGTCACCGGTTGCAGCAGCCGACAATTTAGCGAGTTGTTCCTCACTCAAAGCACATTTTGCATCATCTGCGGCCGCTGCAGTGACATTACTGGACGTATTCTGTGTCGGAACAACATTGCCAGAAGGCGGTTCCATCACGTATACCGCAACAGCACCGGCCAAAAGTCCGGCGATACCGGCAAACAAAATCATCTTCGGGCTGATTGCGCTTTTCGGTTTCGTCTCTTTATTATCTTCGGCCATAATATCGTTCTTTTTACTCAAAGTTTCGGCTCAGGTATGCGCGCATGACGACAGAAAAATCCAGCAACCAAATGTGGGGTGGCCGTTTCGCCTCAGGTCCCTCTGCCATTATGGAAGAGATTAATGCTTCGATCGGTTATGACCGCAAGCTCTATGCACAGGACATTGCCGGATCGCTGGCGCATGCTGCCATGCTTGCCAAGACCGGTATCATCGCTGCAGATGATCACAAACAGATCTCCGATGGTCTCAATACCATATTAGCCGAGATCGAAAATGGCAAATTTACCTTCTCGCGCAAGCTTGAAGACATTCACATGAATGTGGAAGCCCGCCTTGCAGATCTGATCGGCGCTCCGGCCGGTCGTCTGCATACGGCACGCTCCCGTAATGATCAGGTCGCGCTGGATTTCCGTCTCTGGGTCAAGAATGAGCTGGAAAAAACCGCTGCCTCGCTGAAAATTCTGATCGAAGCCTTCCTCATCCGTGCAGAAGAACATGCCGGCACTGTTATGCCGGGTTTCACCCATTTGCAGACCGCTCAGCCGGTGACCTTCGGCCACCATTGCATGGCCTATGTGGAAATGTTCGGCCGTGATCTCTCCCGCGTACGCGATGCGATTGAACGTATGAATGAAAGCCCGCTCGGTGCGGCAGCGCTGGCCGGTACCGGTTTCCCGATCGACCGCCACATGACTGCCGAAGCACTTGGCTTCCGCGAACCAACCCGTAATTCCATCGACAGCGTTTCCGACCGCGACTATGCGCTGGAATTTCTGTCGATTGCTTCGATCTGCGCAACGCATCTGTCGCGCTTAGCAGAAGAAATCGTGATCTGGTCAACCTCGCAGTTCAATTTCATCCGTCTGTCCGATGCTTTTTCGACCGGCTCCTCCATCATGCCGCAGAAGAAAAATCCGGATGCCGCAGAACTGGTACGCGCCAAAACCGGCCGTATCACCGGCTCTCTGGTCGGCCTGCTGATGGTGATGAAAGGCCTGCCACTGGCCTATTCCAAAGATATGCAGGAAGACAAAGAAGCTGTCTTTGATGCAGCCGAATCTATTGAGCTGGCACTCGCAGCCATGAGCGGCATGGTTTCCGACCTCACCGTGATTGAAGCCTCAATGAAAAAGGCTGCCGGTTCCGGTTATTCCACTGCAACGGACCTCGCCGACTGGCTGGTGCGTGAACTCGGCCTGCCATTCCGCGAAGCGCATCACGTGACCGGCCGCGCCGTTGCACTGGCAGAATCGAAGAAAGTTGACCTGTCCAAACTGACGCTGGAAGACATGCAGTCGATCCATCCGCAGATTAATGATGCAGTCTTCGGTTTCCTCACTGTGGATAAATCAGTGAAAAGCCGTCAGTCTTTTGGCGGCACTGCGCCACAGGAAGTGCGCCGCCAGATCAAATATTGGAGAAAACGCCTGATTAAGGCCTGATTAGTGCAACTGATACCAAACGGAACCGCATTACGGTTCCGTTTGTCACGTCTTCAAAGATTTGTGTTCGTATCTGAACAGTTTGCGTTAGCCTTCAATTGAGTTAAGACTGTGCGCTCATACACACGGCTCTCCGGCCAAACACCAATTTCAGGATATTTTTTATGAATAGCCGCGTATTCATGACCTCTGTGATTATGCTTGTTGCCGTTGGCAGCATTGTAACCGGCTGCGGACGTCGCGGCGCACTGGAAGCGCCTGCCAATGCTACCGTGCATGACGACTGGCGCAAACAAGACCAAAAGGCCGTCGAAGAAAAACCATTTATTCTGGATAAGCTGATCTGAAGCTAACTTCAGCACTAAACGCATTACCAGCAAGGTGGGAACCGGATTTTTAATGCCAGAGTCCGATACAAAACCTGTTCTTAAAGCCGACAGCAAGCTCTATCGCCTGCGCGTCAAAGCGGCGCTGGTCTTGTGCTTTGAGCGCCTATGGCCGCTAATATTACCAGTTTTGCTGTTAATTGCGCTGTCGGCAAGTCTGGCGTGGCTTGGTCTGTTCCAGATGATGCCGCGCTGGCTGCATCTCACAGTTCTCACAGCTTTTGCTCTCGCATTTCTCTACTGCCTGTTTCGTTTTCACCAGTTCCGCCTACCGGATGACCAGACAGTCAACAGCCGGATTGAGCGTGAAAACAATCTGCTGCACAGCCCACTACAGATCAATGATGATCAACTTGCCGGACAAAGCGATGATCCGCTGGCCCAAGCTCTCTGGCAGGAGCACCGCAAGCGCATGGCAGCGCTGACTGAGCGGTTACACGGTTTTCTGCCGCATCCCGCTATTCCGCAACGCGATCCTTATGCTGTCCGCGCTGTGGTCATTTTGCTGTTTGCTGCAACTGCGGCTTATTCTGTTAGTCCCTCTTCGGGAAAACTCAGCGATCTGTGGACCCCACCGGCAGGTTTTGCAGGGCCGGAAGGCCGCATTGATGCATGGATTACTCCGCCCGCTTATACCGGCAAAGCACCGGTCTTTTTGAGCGCAGCCAATCTCGATAGCAAACCTCTGGATGTGCCGCAGGGCAGTATTCTCAGTGTTCAGATCAGCGGCAGTTCCCGCAATCAACTGACACTGACCGGTCAGGATGGTAAATCCTATCAGGTAGAGGCCAAACCGGCATCTGGCGCAACAGCCAATAGCGCGAATTTTGAATTACCGCTTAGCAAATCCGTTACCGCACAATTGCAGGCAGGTTCCCGTCAGCAGGCATGGCAGTTCAATGTCACGCCGGATACAGTGCCTGTGGTCGAATTTACCCGCAATCCGACCTATGCGCTCAACGGTACGCTTGAGCTCCACTATAAAATAAGTGATGACTACGGCGTCACCAAGTTACAATCTGATATCAAGCTACTTGAACAGCCTGACATTTCAGGCCAGTCGCTGACAGATGTACCGGAATTACGACTGTCATTCCCAAAGCGCGGTAAAAACAGTGCAGATGAAATTACCGCGCTGCAGGATCTGACCATGCATCCGTGGGCAGGCAAATATGTCTCCCTGCAAGTACAGGTAACAGACGATGCCGGACAGACAGGCACGAGTAAAGAAATCCGCTTTGTGCTGCCCCAGCGCCCGTTTATTAATCCTCTGGCACGCGCTTTAGTCGAACAACGTCAGATATTGGCGCTGGACAGTAGTCAGAAAACCTCCGTTATCCAGATGCTGGATGTGCTGACCATGTATCCGCAAACCACCATTGCTAATGTCAGCCATTATTTGGGTCTGCGCTCTGTGCGGGAACGCCTGAAACTGGCACGCAACAATGAAGACCTGCGTGAGATCGTTGCCTATATGTGGAATGTGGCACGCGGGATTGAAGACGGACAGCTTTCCGAGGCAGAAAAAGCGCTGCGTGCGGCTCAGGAAGCACTCAGTCATGCATTGCAGAACAATGCCGGTCCTGAGGAAATCGCCCGCCTTACAAAAGAGCTGCGCGAAGCCATGAACCGTTACTTAAACGAAATGGCACGCCGTCAGCAGACCAATCCGAACCAGAATGCACAGAATAATCCCAATGTCCGTGTGCTCAGCCAGCGTGATATCGACCGGATGATGCAGCAGATTGAAGATCTGGCACGTTCCGGCAATCATGCGGAAGCACAGCAAATGCTCTCGCAATTGCAAGAAATGCTCAACAATCTGCAACCCGGACAAAGCGCTCAGCAAGGTCAAGGCCAAGGTCAGGGACAGGGCAATGGTGCGCAGCAGCAGCTCAATAAGCTGGGTGATCTGATGCGCCGCCAGCAGGAGCTGATGAATGAGACCTTCAAGCTCGATCAGCAACTGACGGAAACTGACGATTATAATTATGACGGTGAAGGCGAGCAGAGCCCGAAAAACGGCACCTCACGACAAGAAACCGAACAGGCGCTGAAAGATTTGCAGCAACAGCAACGCGATTTGCAAAGCGAACTGAACAAGCTGACTGATGAGCTGAAAAAGCAGGGTCTGGAATCTTCCAAGGAAATGAATCAGGCACAGAATTTCATGGGTCGCGCAGGTCGTTCGCTCGGTAACGGAGAAAGCGGACAGGCGACAGACCAGCAGGCCGAAGCGCTGGATTCATTGCGCCGTGGTGCTCGTTCCATGATGCAGCAATTACAGCAAGCACAAGGACAAGGTGAAGGTCAGGGCCAAGGTCAGGGACAGCAAAATGGTGAAGCCCGCGATCCGCTGGGACGTGGAACCGGTCAGGGCAGTTCCGATGGCAAAGGCACACAGCTGCCGAACCAGATTGATATTCAAAAAGCACGTCGTATTCTCGATGAAATCCGCAAAAAGCTCGGCGATGCTTTAAGCCCTCAACAGGAAAAAGAATATCTGGAGCGCCTGCTGCAGCGCGATCAATGATGACTATTTGTTTTACGCGCATCTTTTCTGATCGAAGCGAGATTAAGAAATCAGTCCAGTGGACTGATTTCCTCGCGAAGGCGGTTCCCACTTTTCGGGATGCGCTCTAATAAAAAAGCCGCTCATCTGTATGAGCGGCTTTTTTAACAACATATATCCGGAACGACTTATTTCGGCGCATCCATGACACGGCCGACATAAGGCAGCTGGCGGAAAGAATGCGCAACGTCCATGCCGTAACCGACAACGAAATAATCAGGGCATTCAAAAGCGGTGAAATCCGCATAGAGATCAAGCTTGCGGTGTCCCGGCTTGTCCAGCAGCACAGCAATGCTGACACTACGTGCGCCGCGTGACATCATCAGTTCACGCACGAAACTCAGGGTTTTGCCGGATTCAAGAATATCATCAATCAGCAGAATGTCGCGGCCTTCAACTTCACTGTCTATATCGCGAACCAAACGGATGTCACCACCCTTCGTACCTGCACCATAGCTGGATACAGTGATGAATTCCACATCCGGCTCAACACCGGCATCATGCATGGCACGGATCAAATCCGCTGCAAAAATAAATGAGCCTTTGAGAATAGAAACCGCCAGCGGCCGCTCCAGCTTACGCTCAGCAATTTTTTGTGCCAGTTCACGATTGCGCTCTGCAATCTGCTCTGCACTGAAAAGAACTTCAATATTTCTGCCACCTACGTCAGGCATAAACACGTCTCCGGTCTTTATCCGCATTATGAATTTACATTACGCAGTTTCGAACGGAAAACCGGTTTCCACTTTTCCTGAAACTGCTTGAACCGAAATAGCTCCGGCAAGAAAAAAGTAGCTGTTACAGCACTACGCCCTTGGCTGAAAGGGCAGTTTTACATTATTTACCTTTGTTATGCATCAAATCTGCGTTTTTGATGGTTATACACAAGCGGCATCAAGAGAACGCGACGAAAAATTTCTGTTCTTTTTTCAACCTCAAAATGCCAAACTTGCGTGCAGATTAACGCGAGATTAACCACATCAGTCAATGGTCGGCAATCATAAGACGCAGAGCAAAAATAATCGGGAAACTGGATAGTGATTCGTTTTGAAAATGTAGGATTACGCTACGGTATGGGATCGGAAATCCTGCGGGATGTTTCCTTTCATATTCCGCCGCGCTCCTTTCAGTTTCTCACCGGCCCGTCCGGCGCCGGTAAAACATCGCTGATGCGCCTGCTTTTCATGGCACTGAAACCGACACGTGGCCTGATTAGCATATTCGGCAAAGATATCTCCACGATGGAGCGCAGTGAAATTCCGCTGCTGCGCCGCCGTATCGGCATCGTCTTTCAGGATTTTCGCCTGCTCGACCACATGACCACCTATGAAAATGTCGCGCTGCCTCTGCGCGTTCGTGGCAAGGAAGAAGCCACCTACCGCCATGAAGTGCAGGAGTTGATGCAATGGGTCGGACTGGGTGATCGTATGCATGTCCTGCCACCGGTGCTGTCCGGCGGGGAAAAGCAACGTGCAGCGATTGCACGCGCACTCATCGATCAGCCGGAAATTTTGCTGGCAGATGAGCCGACGGGTAACGTCGACCCGCCACTGGCACGCCGTCTGCTGCGTTTGTTTGCCGAGCTTAACCGCTCCGGCACCGCCGTTATCATTGCCACCCACGACCTGACTCTGATGGATCAGGTTGATGCACGCCGCATGATCCTCGATCAGGGAAGGCTTGATATTTATGGCTGACCTGCGCGCAACGATTGATCATTATCACGGGATTTTTCTGGAACTGCTCGGCAAGCGCAAACGTGAAAAGCGCGGACCAACGCCGATTGTGCCGCCGGTCAGTGTTTCCGGCACTACGTTGATTACGGTGATCGCGATTATGACTTTTCTCGCATGTCTCACGATTGGCGGGGTTAGTCTGGTGCGTGCGTCTGCTGCCCAATGGCAGAGCCAGATTTCACGTGAAGCAACAATTCAGATCCGTCCTGTAGATGGTCAGGATATGGAAGCGGCTCTTGCACAAGCAGGGCAAATAGCATCCGGTTTTGCCGGTGTAACAGGCACCGCTATTGTTGACCGCGCAGCCACTGCCCGTCTGCTGGAGCCGTGGCTTGGCACTGGGCTGGATATTGACGAATTACCGGTGCCGCGCCTTGTGGTTGTGACCATTGACGAGCAAAACCCGCCGGACTTTGAAACCCTGCGCTCAGAACTGCAAAAGAATATTCCGAGTGCCAGTTTTGATGATCATCGCACTTGGGTGGATCGTCTGGTCTCTATGGCGCATACAACCGTGCTGATTGGTATGGGTGTGTTGTTTCTGATGCTGTCTGCCACCGTATTGACAGTTATTTTCGCCACCCGTGGCGCTATGGCCGGTAACAGCCATATTATTGAAGTGCTGCATTTTATCGGTGCAGAAGCCCGCTTTGTCGCCCGCGAATTTGAATGGCATTTCTTTCGCACGGCGCTCAAAGGCGCATGTTTCGGTGGTGCTGCGGCCTTGCTGGTGTTTCTGATTATCTCATGGTGGACGTCACGCAATCTGGCGACACCGGAAGGCGATCAGGCAGCAGCTTTGTTTGGCAGTTTCTCCATCAACCGCGAAGGCTATATCGGCATTGCAGCTACGATCATTATTGTCAGCATTCTTACAATGCTAACAAGCCGCCTCACGGTTATCCGGCAGCTTAAAGACATGGACAGTATCAGTGGCAGTAAAGATTAGGCATGCCTTGAAAAGGCGACAAAGCAAAAGATTAGAGTACCATCTGATAAAATCAGAATGTACTCTAAAAGACTGATTTGCGCCGGTTATGCTAAACTGCGCTGACACGAAGATATAAACAGGCCAAACGGCAATGCACGTGCAACACAACGCTTCTGATCCTGCAGACCACATCCTACAGGATGCTGCACAACCGGCCGTCACTGCCGGTCAGAATGCCCGTGACCAGCGTTCAGATAACAGTGTCATCCGGCATTGGCTGAAACGTCTGCGCCGCCGTATTCCGCCCGTTGCTGTCGTGTTGTTCTCCCTGATTGTGGCTCTGGGCATCGGTTTTGTTATTTTCAGCGAGCATATCAGTAATCTCGAAACACCGGTTTCAGATCAGAAGGCCGATGCGATTATTGTCCTTACCGGCGGTAAGGCGCGTATTGAAGTCGCCCTAGAACTGCTGGCTGAAAAACGCGGCGAACGTCTGCTGATCAGCGGCGTGCACCCCTCGACAAAACGCGAAGCTCTTCAGCGGATCACTGGTGCGGATGCTGCTCTTTTTGCCTGCTGTGTTGATCTCGACCGCTCTGCCCTGAATACGATCGGCAATGCGGTTGAGAGTGCCAAATGGATCAGGCAGCATAATTATAAGCGCATTTTCATTGTGACCAATAATTACCATATGCCACGCTCTATACTGGAATTATCGCGCCATATTCCAGATGTCGAGCTGATCCCCTATCCGGTGATTAACAGCGATCTGAAAAATAATTGGATGCATCAGGGCGATACACTGCGCGTACTTTTTACGGAATATATCAAATATACCGGCGCGCTTGCCCATATCAGCCTTGGTCAGGGCAGTTAAAATCAAGGCGCAGGCTCACACCGTGCATGTCCGGAATTGATAAGCGCCCGGTTTTCTTCTATTTGAAGAACCGCTCCGTTTAAAACGGAACCATTTTACCTCATGCACGTATAAAAGGCTGATACAAGATATGCTCATAGCCATCCGGTCAGTGCTGTTTAATCTGGCATTCTATATCAGCCTGATCATCCAGATGATTCTGTTTCTTCCGCTCACATTGCTGTTGCCGCGCAAAAAGGCATGGATTGTTCCTAAATTCTGGGCGCGCTCCAATCTTTTTCTGCAGAAATATATTGTCGGCACCGATTTTGTAGTCGAAGGCACAGAAAACTTGCCGGAAGGTGCCTATATTTGCGCGCCGAAACATCAGTCTTTCTGGGATGTCTATGCATTTTTATCTTACATACCCGATCCGGTTTATATTCTTAAACGCGATCTGATGCGTATTCCGCTGTTTGGCTGGTATCTGAAAAAGATGAAAATGATTCCGGTTGACCGCGGCACAGGGATTAAAGCTCTGCATTCCATTTCCGGCGGCACACAAGAGGCTATCGCAGATGGTCGCCAGATCATGATTTATCCGGAAGGGACGCGTCGCGCCCCCGGTGCGCCGCCTGCCTATAAATATGGTGTGGTGCATCTCTATATGAATCTGGGTCTGCCGGTTGTGCCTATTGCTCATAATGCCGGTCTGTACTGGCCGCGCCGCAAATTCATGCGCTATCCCGGCACTGTTCGTTGCCGTATTCTGCCGCCGATTGAACCGGGTCTGGACAAAGACACATTTCTGAAGCGCCTGATGGAAGCCACAGAAACCGCTTGTGATGAGTTTCTCGTACAGGCCTCACAGGATAAAAATCCGCCGCCAATGCCGGCGACAGCCAAAACGCGTCTTGCTGAATTAAAGGCACAGGGTGCAAAGGCAGCAGATGCCGTGACGGACACCGCGCCCAAAGCCTGATAGCGCCGCCCGATTTTACGGACATGACAATAAGCCGCTTTATATGAAATTGCGTTTTTGTTGCACGGTTCCACGAAAACCGATATCAGAACGCCAAATGAAAGGACACGCCCATGAATATTGATGCCATTTCCATCGGCTCCAACCCTCCTGAAGACGTTAACGTCATCATCGAAGTACCGGTCGGCGGACACCCGATTAAATATGAGATGGACAAAAATGCCGGCGCTTTGATCGTCGACCGTTTTCTCTACACACCAATGACCTATCCGGGCAATTACGGTTTCGTACCGCACACATTGTCGGAAGATGGTGATCCGATTGACGTTCTGGTTTGCAATACCCGTCCGCTGATCCCTGGCTGCGTGATCAATGTTCGCCCGATCGGCGTTCTGGTTATGGAAGACAATGCCGGTAAAGACGAAAAAATCATTGCCGTTCCATCACCAAAGCTGACCCGTCGTTATGAAAAAGTTCATAACTACACTGATCTGCCGGAAATCACTTTGCAGCAGATTGCTCATTTCTTTGAACATTACAAAGATCTGGAGCCAGGCAAATGGGTGAAAATCGGCGATTGGGGCGATGAAGATTACGCACGTAAATTCATCGTTGAAGCGATCGAACGCGCTAAAAACGCCAAATAATTGCTATATGGCCTGTCTCCCAAGAGGCCATATTATAGCAGCTAGAGCATAATTCCTTAAACCTGGATCAGTTTAAGGTGAAATTATGCTCTCATTTTAAAGTGTTAGAGCGAGTTTTGTGTGCCAAGTATGGCACACGGCGCTCTAATAAAAAAAACCCGCTTTTCAGCGGGTTTTTTATTGCTTAGCTCAGTAGTATCGGCGCCAGTGTATTCCACATAAACTGACGAATGAAAAAGATCGCCAGCAGCAGCACAATCGGCGAAATATCAATACCGCCAAGATCCGGCAGAATTTTACGGATCGGGCGCAATGCCGGCTCTGTCACCTTGTAGAGAAATTCACCGATTGAGGCGACAAAGCGGTTACGGGAATTGACCACGTTAAAAGCATACAGCCAGGAAAACACCGCACTGGCAATGATGATCCAGGTATAAATATCCAGCGCCAGATCAACGGTGCGCAAAACTGCGAGCATAAATGTCTCCTACTCAATCGGATTGTTCAGTGCAGCCAATGCTACACAGGGTGAGACACATTTAAACAGCGACAATGTCATTCACAAGATCACTGACCGGAAAAAGTCAGTCCGCATGTCTGTAAATCCGGTAATTTTCTTAAAGTCTAGCAGGCGGAAGCAATTGTAAAACCGCTTCCAGCAACTCATCGCGAATATCCATTACCTGCAAATGACGCACTGTATTAATAACATAATCGCAGTTCGGCCCTGCCTGACCATGAGCATGACCAACCAATGCGGCCATTGCCTGTGCAGTTAATCCCCCCGCATATTGCACATGCAACGGGTCTGCCACGTAAACCAGCGCCTCAATCTGACGGCCATCTGCGAGTTCTACCGGCAAATATTTCTCCAGATAAACACCACTGACCTGCTCGCGTTCGCGCAAATAATCCAGTACCGGTGCTTTATGACCGGCAGAAACACGAAATGCCTGCCCGTGACAGAAGCCACCGCTATTCAATCCCAGTACCAGCCCCGGCAATTCCGGCGTCCCGCGATAGACATGGGAATAGATGCAGAGCGAACGGCTGAAACCGTGCAGCAATGCCGGAAGATTCTCCGCACTGTCAAAACCCGGTCGCCACATCAGGGAACCATAGCCAAAGACCCACAGATCTGAACTGCTGTCAGTCAGTTTATCGCGGGGCATAATATCTGGGTGTAAACTCTGCTCTGAAGCCATTCGTTTGCTTTTGCTTGTCAGTTAGAATTCATATATTGCATAGTCAACTTTAAGATACAGTTTACACTTTGTATGCTGTATTTCCCAACAGGCTGCGTTTTTCAGACAGTTCTTTATATAGAAAAATGCACCTCAATAAGACATTTATATAAAAAACAATGCCGGATGATCCAGTATCAGCGCGGAATTGTGATGAAACATGATTATAAAAGAGTTCTTCTGCCCTGTCAGCAGAGCGCCCTTTGAAATCCGAGAGGCATGGTATGGTAGCTAAATCGCGTCCATCCCCGCAAAGCTCAAAGCGCATGACAAAGGGCATTCTCATTGTCCTGTCTATTGTCGCTTTATACAGTGCGGGCTGGTTCTATCTGGCATCATTGGCAAAAGACCGCGTCAGTGCGGAGCTGGCTAAGATATCGGGACAGGAAAACACTCTGAAATGCCATTCGCTTTCAGCGCGCGGCTATCCGTTTTCGATGTATATCAGTTGCTCCGGTTTCAACTACCGCGATCAGGACCAGACACTGAATGCAGCAACCAGTGCGGTTGATGTAGGCGCGTCCATCTTCTCCTTCCGCACCGTTAAGACACAACTCACAGGTCCTGCGGCCGTTGCCTTATCCGGTGCCGATCCGGTCAAAGCAGACTGGAGCAAGCTATACGCTTCAGCGCATACGGACGGGCGTACAGCTCAAAACATCAATCTCAGCGCGGAGAACCTACGCCTGCAAAGCATTAAAGCAGAGAATGAAGTTGACGCTCCGGCCGTGTCTTTGCTTGAGCTGCAATTCGAACTGAACAGCCTTGAAGAGCCGCTGAAGCTTAAAATGACATTTGACGATCTGCGCCTGACCGGTAAGACGCCGCTGGCGGCGCTACCGGAACTGGACGGCCTGATCGATATCAGCTCTCCGGAAAGTCTGGCTTCATTCAAAGAGCCGGATGAAAATGGCAGCGTATTGCGCGGCAAATCCCTGCAACTCAACCAGATGCTGTTTTTGCTTCCTTCAGGCGCTAGCCTCAGCATCAATGGTCCTTTGACAGTTGATGCTGAAGGGCTGACCAATGCCGACCTGAAAATCCGCCTGACCAATACTGCTGCGCTCGGTCAGACTTTACAGGCCGCCTTCCCCGATCAGGCCAAGAACATTAACACCGTGATTTTTGCTCTTGGCTCCATGCCCAAAGATGACACCGGTGCCACCATTGTTCCGGTTTTGATTAAAGAAGGCAAAATCAGCGCGGGCTTTATCCCGCTGGGCCGATTACCACGGCTTTAATACAAAAAAACCCGCCGAAATGGCGGGTTTTTCATTTTCATGTAGTGCAATACAAAATCTGAATCAAAAAGCGATAGACCGCAGCGAAAATGGTAATTTCGAGAACCGGAGCGCAGTGTACTTAAATGTACATGAGCACCGGAAGCGCAGAAATTGCCATTTGCAGCCAGGTATAGCGTCTTTTAGATCAGATTTTAGGCTTGCTTGCAGCCTCGCTTATTTTGTTGGCTTGCTTGCAGCTTCACGGCCAAAGTTCGGTGCATCCACTTCCTGACCGGCATCAATAATACCACGCCGGATGGCACGGGTACGTGTAAACAGGTCAAACAAGGCATCACCGTCACTCCAGCGGATTGCCCGCTGCAATGATGCCAGATCTTCCGAGAAACGTCCCAGCATTTCCAAAATAGCATCCTTGTTATGCAAACAGACGTCGCGCCACATTGTCGGGTCAGATGCCGCCAAACGGGTAAAATCACGGAAACCGGAAGCGGAATATTTAATCACTTCCGATTCAGTGACCTTCTCCAGATCATTGGCAGTACCGACAATATTGTAAGCAATGATATGCGGCAGATGCGAAACGATCGCCAGCACCAGATCATGATGCTGCGGATCCATCTGATCTGTCTTCGAGCCGCAAGCTTCCCAGAACGCATTGAGCTTTGCCAGCTCGTTCGTATCTGTATCCGGCAAAGGTGTGAGAATACACCAGCGATTGATGAACAGATCGGCAAAGCCTGCATCAGGCCCTGAATATTCCGTACCGGCAATCGGGTGTCCCGGAATGAAATGTACATATTCAGGCAGTTCCGGCTGCATCTGAGCAATGACCGAACCCTTGGTAGAGCCCACATCAGTGACAATCGCACCGGCTTTCAGACTACTGGCAATCTGGCTTGCAACCAGACCGGATGATCCGACAGGCACGGAAACGATTACCAAATCGGCATCACGAACAACTTCAGCATTATCCGTGGTGTAGCTGTCGCCCAATCCCAGTTCTTCCGCGCGTTTCAGCGTTTCCGGACTGCGTGTGGCAATAGCAATATGACCAGCCAGACCCTCACGGCGAATGACACGAGCCAGTGACGAACCGATCAGACCAATACCAATCAGCGCAATTTTATTAAAATGAATATCAGACATATCAGGACTTCAAAAATTCTGTAAGAGCGGCAATCACGCCGCGATTGGCTTCCTCCGAGCCGATGCTCATCCGCAGGGCTTCGGGGAAACCATAGGATGTGACACGACGCAGAATATATCCTTTGGACTGCAAATACTCGTCCGCTTTGGCAGCAGACTTGTTCTGCGTGTCAGGAAAATGTACCAGCAGGAAGTTGGTGACCGATGGTGTCACCTTCAAACCGAGTTTGGTGAACTCGTCTGTCAGCCACTGCGCCCATTCAGCATTGTAAGCGCAAGCCTTCTGCACATGGTCGCGGTCACGGATGGCCGCACTACCGGCAGCAATCGCCGCACTATTCATGTTGAAAGGTCCGCGAATACGGTTCACCGCATCCGTGACATGCGCGGGCGCATACATCCAGCCAATGCGCAGAGCAGGCAATCCGTGGATCTTCGAGAAAGTGCGGGTCATCACCACATTATCGCTCGCTGAGACCAGCGCTACACCGGCTTCATAATCGTTTTTACGCACATATTCCGCATAGGCGGCATCCAGCACCAGCAGAACATGCGGCGGCAGACCGGCATGCAGGCGCTTCACTTCCTCAAACGGCACATAAGTACCGGTCGGATTGCCCGGATTGGTGATGAAAACAACTTTGGTCTTGTCTGTAACCGCAGCAAGGACTGCATCAACATCAATCACCGTGTCATTTTCTTTCACGATAACCGGTTTTGCACCCGCAGCCAGTGTCTGAATTTTATAAACCAGAAAACCGTGATCGGTGAAAATCGCCTCATCCCCCGGCGCCAGATAGGTCTGGCACAACAGGCCGAGCAGCTCATCCGAGCCGTTGCCACAGAGAATATTTTCAATATTCAGGCCTTGCGTTTCCGCAATCGCCTGACGCAAGGCCATGACTTCACCGTCCGGATAAGAGCTTAGATAATGATCGGTTGCACGATAGGCTTCAACAGCATGCGGGCTTGCACCCAGCGGGCTTTCATTGGCAGACAACTTGTGAATCTTGGCAACACCCTGAACAGTGGCTTTACCAGGAACATAAGCAGCAATATCCATGACGCCGGCTTTAGGTGTCGGGCGTTGAGCTTTCGCGAAATCGTTCATCATTCTTATCCAATATTAAGAGCCTGTATTGTTGAAAGTGAGTATTCATGAAACAACATATCGGACTATAATCAGCGGTAAAAAATACCGGTAAAATTTCCGATACGCGATCTGACCCTAGCGGCATAAACCGCATCGCAGAACAAGTCGAGAAGAAACCTTAATTTTAAGCTCTCTGCGCTGCTGACACAGTGAAATTTCGGTTTCAAACCACTAGATTCTTTACTTTGTCGCCGTATCATGTCCATTAAGTTAATCCGACTTCAGGTGTGATGCTCCGGCACCACCGCAAATACAAAAGCATACGTATTTATGACACTATCCGCTGAAACCGCCGCCCCGTCAGACAGCCGTAATCAGGAAGCAGTTCAGCCGAACAGCCCTGTGGTGTTTTTTGGTGAGGACAAACCGCTACAACTCGATAGCGGCTCGGTTCTGAGCCCGTTTCAGATTGCCTATCAATCCTATGGCACACTCAATGCCGATAAAAGCAATGCAATCCTGATCTGCCATGCGCTGACCGGCGATCAGCATGTGGCCAACACCAATCCGCTCACCGGCAAAGACGGCTGGTGGACATCGCTTGTCGGTTCCGGCAAGCCGATTGATACAGACCGCTATTTTGTGTTGTGCTCTAATGTTATCGGCAGTTGCATGGGCTCAACCGGCCCCGCATCTGTCAATCCGGCAACCGGCCAGCCCTATGCCCTTGATCTACCGATCATCACCATCAGCGATATGGTGCGCGCGCAGGCGATGCTGGTGGAACATTTCGGTATTGAACAATTGCTGGCAGTGGTTGGCGGTTCTGTCGGCGGCATGCAGGTACTGCAATGGGCATCGAGCTACCCGGACAAGGTTTTCTCTGCTGTGGTACTAGCCAGCGGTGCACGGTTATCCGCACAAAACATCGCCTTTAACGAGGTTGGCCGTCAGGCTGTGATGGCTGATCCGCTCTGGCTCAACGGGCAATATCTCACGCAATCCGATACCGTCCCGCGCAAAGGCCTGTCCGTTGCCCGTATGGCTGCGCATATTACCTATTTGTCGGAAACCGCATTGCACCGCAAATTCGGCCGCAATTTGCAGGATCGTGCGAATATTACTTTCGGTTTTGAAGCCGACTTCCAGATTGAGAGCTATCTGCGCCATCAGGGCAATAGTTTTGTTGACCGGTTTGATGCCAATTCCTATCTCTATCTGACCCGCGCCATGGATTATTTCGATATGGCAGCAGAGCATAACGGCTTGCTGGCCTCTGCTTTTACCGGCACCAAAACCCGCTTCTTTGTCGCCTCTTTCTCCAGTGACTGGCTGTTTCCGACCTCTGAGAGCCGTCTGGTTGTCCATGCCCTCAATGCGGCCGGTGCTTCCGTTTCCTTTGTCGAGATTGAAACCGATCGCGGCCATGATGCTTTTCTGCTTGATGAGCCTGTCCTGTTTTCAACAGTAGACGGTTTCATCCGCTCTGCAGCCCGCGCGAAAGGTCTGTAATCCCATGACTGATACGAAAGCCGGAACCGGCGATACGACACTTTTCGCGCAGAATGCCACGGAAAATCTGCATATCCATAACCGTGTTGATTTCGATATTATCGCATCGCTGGTGCGTCCGGGTACACGTGTGCTGGATGTCGGCTGCAGCGACGGCGAATTGCTGCAATTGCTGCGCGATACCCGCAATGTCGACGGGCGTGGCGTTGAACTGTCGCAAAGCGGCGTAAACCAGTGTCTGATGCGCGGCCTGTCGGTGATACAGGGCGATGCCGATCGTGATCTGGTCTATTATCCGGATTCCAGTTTTGACTATGTGGTGCTGTCGCAGACTTTGCAGGCCACGCTTAATCCGAAGAAAGTTCTGAGCGAGCTCTTGCGCATCGGCGAGCGCGCCATAGTCTCCATTCCCAATTTCGGCTATTGGCGCGTGCGCGGCTCATTGCTGTTTCGCGGGCGCATGCCGGTGACCAAAGAACTGCCATTCAGCTGGTATGATACGCCAAATATTCACTTCTGCACGATCCGTGATTTTGTGGATATGACGGAAGAAGTCGGCGCAACGGTAGAAGATGCAGTGGCACTCAACCGTAACGGCGAGCGCATGCCGTTCAGTCTGCCATGGGGCATGTGGAACCTGCTCGGTCAGCAGGCTGTATTTTTGCTTAAGCGCTAAACAGTTTTCTTGAGCGAATTATTGACCGGAACGCTCTCGTGGATCGTGAATTGTCACCTTCACCGGTTGCTGGCGTGCCGTTCCCTGCGGGGTCAGCACCGGCACGAAAACGCGTCGTGACGAGCGCTTCAGCACCGGTAATCCCTGATAAAGACGCTTATGCGCCTCGCCGATAACCACACCGCCAAAAAGCGGCCAGAGACGTGTGCCAACACTCTCAATCAGGCCGGATGATTGTTGCAGCCAGCGCCAGCGCGTCGGCGGTACATGCAGCGCATTGATGACTTTGCCCGGCGTAAAATTGGCTTCCCTGAAAGCCTGTAACAACTGCCCGCGACTGAAGGGGCGGCCACTGCCGAAAGGCGTATGTTCCATTCGTGCCCAGACACCGCGACGGTTCGGTACAACGACAATCAGCTGCCCGTTCGGGGACAGAACACGCCAGATTTCCTTCAGGGTTTCGGAACTGCTTTCTGAAAATTCAAGCGTATGCACCAGCAGAATACGGTCAACAGAACTGTCCGGCAAAGGCAGCTCCTCATCGTAAACCAGCGCAGTGCTTACAGCCTGATCGTGCGGCCAGCCGGTTGCGCCCTGCCTTGCCGGCATAAAGGCAAAGGCACGCTCCGCACGGGATGCAAAATGATTGAGATAAGGCAGCGTATAACCAATGCCGACCAAGCGCTCCTGCGGCATCGGCAACCATAGAGGATCCAGTGCAGAGGTAATGACCGAAGACGCCAGCTTACCCAGAGCCGTTGCGTAAAATGATTGCAGCTCAATAATATCCAGATGCATCATTTTTCCTGAATCAGTTCACCTGTCGGCAGCACATAAACAACCGGCAATCTGTATTAATTATTGCCAGCAACCAAGGTTTTTACCTTTGAGATTATGTGAGTCCACTTCCATAATCAGCCCAGGATCATCACGCATCAACATATAATAAGCACGCTGCTTCATATTGATTTTCTGCCAGCCGGCACATTCCTTAGGCAGTTCAACCTGTTCAATCGTGACTTTTTCAGTCCATGCCGTAGCTGTACCTGTGCAGCCCGCCAGCAAAGCGATCAAAGGCAGACACAACAGCCTGACATTAAAAATCTGTCGGCGCTCAAACATAAACATCAATACCGGCACTCCGGAAACCGTTTCAATTTTATCCCGAAACCTCAAAGAGCATAAGAGAATACTCCTGATCCGAGCCTGACGGTACAACACTTTAAAACAACGTAACAGTGTGAAAACAACAAACCTGATGATAATCACATTATCCGCATATTGCAAAATGCACTATTTTATGAAGTTGACTATGGTGTATTTTCAATATTAGTTAAATGTAATAATAATATAATTATGTAATTCAAAATATAAATATTTAAATCAACTATATATAAAATCAATTGCGAAAAATATATTTGATTAAAAGAAAAACCGTAGCATATTGTGCAAATAAATTTCTTTTATATTTATCTCAGCAAAAACAGGGGAATGCGCATGCCTAACACTCCCTCTACATTGAACAAATTGTCTGCAGAGTGTTTCGGAACATTCTGGCTGGTCTTCGGTGGCTGCGGCAGTGCCGTCCTTGCAGCGGCCTTTCCTGAACTCGGCATCGGTTTTGCCGGTGTTGCTCTCGCCTTCGGTCTGACAGTATTAACAATGGCTTATGCCGTGGGCGGCATTTCAGGCGGGCATTTCAATCCTGCCGTTACGCTCGGCCTCACTCTGGGCGGGCGCTTTGAAGCAAAAGACCTCATCCCTTACTGGATTGCCCAGCTGGTCGGTGGCATTCTCGCCGCAGCCATTCTGTATTTCATTGCCAGTGGCAAAGCTGACTTCAGCGCAGGCGGCTTCGCATCTAATGGCTATGGGGATTTATCACCGGGCAAATACAGCCTTGGGGCGGCTCTTGCCATTGAAGTGGTGCTAACGGCCTTTTTCCTGATTATTATTCTCGGCTCTACCTCTTCGCGGGCACCGGCAGGCTTTGCGCCAATTGCTATCGGTCTCGGGCTGACACTGATCCACCTGATTTCTATCCCTGTAACCAATACCTCAGTCAATCCGGCTCGTTCCACAGCAGCAGCCCTGTTTGCAGATACTGCTGCTATCAGCCAGCTATGGCTATTCTGGGTCGCCCCGTTGATCGGTGCGGCACTTGGCGCAGTGATCTGGAAAGGCTTGCTCAACAAAGATTGAAATATAACTAGAGCGCCGTGCGCCAGTCTTGGCACACAAAGGTCGCTCTAACACTTTAAAATTAGAGCATAATTTCACCTTAAACTGATTCAAGTTTAAGGAATTATGCTCTAATAAAAAAGGCCGTCTTTGACGGCCTTTAACATTCATGCACCAAAGAGACTGACAGCCATTATTCAGCTTTTTCAGCTTCAGCGTCCTTTTGCACCTCAGCTTGTGGCAGCGATGCCAAAGCTTCGCGCATTGATTGCGCACGTTCAGCCACCCGTAATTTCAAACCAATGCGCTGCTGCTGATCAACACCGATCAGCTCAGCAATCCGCCACATAATATTATCTTCAATCTCACCGACATCACCATCAGCATAGACCATTTCCCACAGAACTTCGATAAAGTTTAAGCGGGCAGGCACATCAAGATGGCGTTTCAAAACACTGGTAAAACGATAGAGATCAATCGATTCCTGATCGGCTGCTTCCGCAGCTTTAATCAGTGCCTGTAAATCATCACCCTGCAAATCATAAGCTTGCGAAAGCAGATCAGACAGACGCCTGCGTTCTTTTTCATGCTGCTCGCCGTCAGCCTCAATCACATGAAACATCAGAGCTGCCGCAGCCAGACGCGGATCTTCATCAGAGAATGTTTGCTTTTTCTTAGTCGAATCCAAACCGGGTAATTCTTTGAAAAAACTGATCAGACGCTCAAACATACATACTCCAGTGCCTATACGCAGCCCGTAACAGGTCTGACCATAGTGCACACATAATGGAGAGCCAAGCGCAGAGCCGTGTTTTGCAGTCTTCGCAGGTACTAAACTTCCGCAGAGTCACCAAGCAGCAACAAAAAGCCGGTTTTTGGCCTGTATTCCGGATAAAATACCCGATCAGAAGAGACGGAATTTCTCATCCTTGCGTGGTTGTTCCTTTGCATCCGCAGGCACACCCGGATCATCCACGATCAGATTATGTTGAATATCCTGCTTTTCAGACTTTTCCGGCTGATTTTGCTGTAAGGCATGTAAAGCAGGATTATCTGTCACTTCATCCAGAATCGTCACTTTAGCTTTTAGCAAATCACTCTTTGCTTTTTGTGGTTCGGCTTTTGATGCAACCGGTTTTTGTGGCTCCGGTTCGACGGAGATAATCTCGGCATCATCCGCATCAAAACGGAATGCCGGTTCATCCGTACTATAATCCTCGCCTCCGTCTCGGACATAACTGACAGGCAGAAACTCTCCTGCCAGATCATCCCCGTCCAGAACCGGCGCTGCATCACCGGCAATTGCTGTCAGCGGCACCTTCCACTCAAAAGCGTTCAACCGTCCTGTCACCGGAGAAGCCGGAGCCCATTGCGCGGATACAACACCATCGGCAGTCCATGCCGGATCACGCGGTGCCTTGACAGCCTGAGCCAGCCATTCGCGCACGCGCCCCTGATCTCCGGTTTGCGCCTCTTCAATATCGGCCATCAGCAGATAGGCGCTTTCACGCGGACTGACCTTCAATGCCGCTTCCGCACTTTCCCGTGCCAGCTTCAGCTCTCCGGCATCCAGCGCTGCACGGGCAACTACCAGCGCAGATTCCACATGATGATTGCGCAGGCTTGCAAGATGACGGGCTTTTTTCAGGCGATCCAGCGCCGTGTCACCGGAACGACCATGAATATAAGCATCAGCAATTTCAGGATGCGGCTCGCGTTTCCACACGGTTTCCAGCAGGCGGTTGCCTTTACGGATATTACCATCACGCAGATAACAACGCGCTGCAATCAATGCTGCCGGTAACAGTTCAGGCTCCAACTTATAGGCCTCTGCCGCCGCCTCACGGGATGCAACGGCATCCGTATCGAAACTTCTCATCGCCTGCGCCGTCAGCAAAACCGCACGATTGCGCTTGAGCATATCACGGGCTGTTTTGCCGTCTTTGCCATAAGGGATTGTGGCTTTGCGTGCTTCCAGTACCCGTAAAGCCCCCTGAACATCGCCCTGCAACACCTTATGCCCCAGAACGGCATTGCTTGCCCATTCCAACTGCGGTGCCATTGTGCTGGCTTCCTGTGCATATTGAAATGCAGCTTCCTGCACACCTTCACGGCTGGCCTCAAGGTAAAGACCGCGTAATCCCAGCAATTTGGTTTCCGGATCGGCAATCATTTCCTCAAAATAACGGCGCAAATCTTCCTTGCGTCCTTCCAGCAAAGCGGTCTGGGCATCAAGCAAACGGATCAGCGGCTCCTGATCAACACTCAGCAATTTGGAGGCCTGCTTGCTCATACGCCGCGCGGCCTCTGCATCGCCCGCACCGGCAGCAATCAAACCTGTAGAAAGCGACTGATAACCACGATCGCGTTTGCGCGCACGAAAATGACGCTGCAAAATATACGGCGAACGCACCAGATTTTTGACGACCCACCACAACAGCATGGCGCAGGCAATCGCTGCAACAACCATGCTGGCAGCCGTCATCAGAGAAATATTGTGCCGTTCTCCGGCAAAAGTGAAGACCAGATCTCCCGGACGATCCGCGAGCCATCCGAACCCCAGCCCCAGCGCTGCCACAACAACAAGAAACAGGATTACCCGTATCATACCGTTCTCCTTTTCTTGTTTCGCTTATTGCGCAGCCGGTTTTGTCTCAGAGACTTGCGTCGAGGCCGCAATCAGCTGTGCAAGCAGTGCATCCGCATCACGTCGTGCACTCAACGCATTATAAAAATCCTGACCAACCTGTTTGGCAGCTTCCGGTAATTGTGCCCATTCGGTGATCGCACGCTGCACATCCCCATTTTGCAAAGCAAACTCAATCCGTGCAGTCACCGGCCCAACACCGGTACCAGCCACATCACCGATCGGCCGCGAACGCACTAGATTTTTGGCACTGCCCACCAGCTGATCCCAAACACCCGCATCCGCCGCAGGTTTATTCACCGCAGCAACCATATCATCCGCTAGTGCTGCAAATTGCGTATTCAGCTGGCTTAATGTCGGAATACCACTGTCCGCGAGTGCATCCAGTCCTGCGGCAGAGCCCGCCTGTGCAGGCAACAAGGATTTATAGGTCTGCAATTCGTTGGCGTATGAACCGCCGCGATCAATCGCGGTTTTCAACGCATTGGCGGCAATGATAACGGCCATATCCGGCTGCGAAGCCTGCCCGTCAATTTTTGTCTGCAAGGCAGTCAGCTGCTCTTTCAGCGCATTGACCGCATCACCATCGGTGTTCAGAGCGGCATTGGCCTGCTCAGCCTGTGAACCAATGGTGTTAAGCTTGGTTTCCATCGTATTCAGACGTTCCGTCAGGCTAGTGACCAGCGCATCATCTGCCGGTTGTGCACGCTCTGCCAGTGCTTTCAGCTGCTCCTGCAAACCCGCCACATCTGCACGAATGGCTTCATCATCCGCTGCAGGCACCGGACTGGCTCTCATCATTTCATTCAAATGTTTTTGAGCCTCTGCTGCATTTTTCTCCGCCACCTCCAGACGCGCCAATAAGTCAGCATCCGGTTTGGCATCCGCCTGCATGGCAGCGATCTGCTGTTTGAGATCAGCAATCTGCGCATTCACAGCTTGCGCTGCTGCATCCGCTCCATTGTTTTGCCCTGTAAGCGGCATCAAACCTGTCCATTGCAATGCGCTCACACCTGCAAGAGCAATCACACCACCGGTTAGTCCTGCGAGCCATGGCGAAGCCGTTTTTTTCGTCTGCGGAGCGGAACTGGCGGCATTATTCATGGTTTTTCCCGATGCATATGGATTGGGGCCGGAAACTCCGGCAGAAGAAGCCGGACGTGAAGTTGCCTGTGCCGGCTGAGACTGAGGCTGTACCGGCGAGGCAGGTTTTGCCTCAGCCTGCGGTTTTGGCGATGGCGGTGCGAAAGGTTTTGCAGCCGTCTGTGCAGCCGGTTTCGGATCACCTACCGGCTCAGCATCCGGCACAATTTTATCTGCAGTTTTGGAGGTAAACTTCCCGACAGGTTTCACATCAGACGGATCGAGATCGATCACTACCGGTTTGCGGGTTGTCTTGCTGTGACGCGACACTGTGGATTTAGCCATAAGCCCTCTCGCAGTAATTTATTTCTCTTACACGCTGCTGCAACCTAAATGACGGTATTAAACAAATGGTTGCATAATTTCGTCAAATCAATGCCAGCAGGTGCAATAAAGCATCTTCATCCGGTGTTTCACTGATCTGCACACGCGCGCTGCAATCTTCAGGTAATTCTGCAGCAATCCGCTTTGAAAGACAAAAAATATATTTTGCGCTCCGGAGAAAAGCCCCCTGTGCCTGCTCATTTAAAGCTACAAACTGCTTGGCGGCAACCGCAGAATAGAGCAAAATGACATCAACTTGCCCTGCGACTGAAATCCGTTTCAATTCAGCGTCACTATAGGCCACAGGACGGGTGTCATAGGTTTCTGCCACTGTCAGCTGAATACCAGCGGCGCTCAACTGCGCTTCAAAATCTGGCCGCCTGATTTTTCCGGTTAAATACAGCACATGACTGCTCGTTGGCATCGCAGCAGCCACATGGCGCCCCAAATGCAACCCCCAGCCATCACCGGCATAAATTGCCTCAAAACCACATTCTTTCGCGACAGAGGCGGTTTTTTCGCCAACCGCATAAAGCTGTAAATGCCGGTAAGGTTCCAGCAATTCAGGTGCAATATGGCGCAAAGCATTGGCACTGGTCACAGCCACGGCATCAAAATCACACTGTGGTAATGATATACCCGTTGCCACAGTCTCACTCACCGGCAGACAGACCGACTGATAACCGGCAGCTTCAAGCTTTGCCGCGGTCAGAGCGGCATCCGGTTGCGGGCGTGTGACCAGAACCCTGTGCATTGCTTACCCCCAGCTGGTGAAGAAATCAGCACCGGCTTCTGCACGAATACGCTCGGCGGCCTCTGTTCCCAGAGCGCTTGCATCTGCAGCAGTACCTTCAATAGAAACGCGATGCAGGCGCGAACCATCCGGCGTCAAAATCATACCGATAAAGGAAACGCGCCCATCCTTGACCTCAGCCAGTCCGGCAATCGGCGTGCGGCAGGAACCGTCAAGACGTGCCAGAAATGCCCGTTCACAGGCAAGACGCACAAATGTCTCTTCATGGTTCAAAGGCTTGAGCAGTGCATCAATACGCGTATCATTCATGCGGCTTTCAATGGTGATTGCACCCTGCCCCGGAGCCGGCAAAAACCGCTCCGTATCCATCAGCTCAGTCACCACATGCTCAAGACCAAGGCGCTTCAATCCTGCAAAAGCGAGGAAGGTACCATCGACCTGCCCCTCTTCAAGCTTACGCAAACGGGAATTTACATTGCCGCGAAATGTAATGACATTGAGATCAGGGCGGATATGTCGGATTTGTGCCTGACGGCGCAGGCTGGATGAACCAACCGTCGCGCCCTGCGGCAGATCGGTCAGCTTGGCACTGGTTTTACCCACAAAAGCATCACGCGGATCTTCGCGCTCCAGATAGGTAGAAAGATGCAGACCTTCCGGCAGAACAGTCGGCATATCTTTTGTCGAATGCACGGCAATATCAATACGCCCCTGCAACAGCGCATCCTCGATCTCTTGCGTGAACAGACCCTTGCCGCCGATTTCCGACAAAGACCGATCCTGAATACGGTCACCCTGCGTGGACATCGGCACGATTTCAACATCCGCTTCGCTTAAACCATGCGCGGCCATCAGGCGTGTGCGTGTTTCTTCTGCCTGTGCCAGTGCCAAAGCACTGGAACGTGTTCCGATTTTTAAACGTGGTGTTTGCATCTGGCTCTGTCCGTGGTACGCGAATATCAAAGCTTCTCTAACTGCCTTTCGCCTTCGGGGCAAATTCACGCCTGTAATATCGTGAATATAATGCCACTATCCGGTGAAAGACAGAAAGATCAGCGAAGTTTATTTAGTTGACGCATTCTCCTTACGCGAAACCGCTCTGCAATTTTGCCGGAAATGCTTGAATACGGGTCTAATCGCTTATGCGCGTGCTTGGAATAGAGACAAGTTGCGACGAAACAGCCGCAGCTATCATTGAACGCTTTGAGAATGAACAAGGCGAGGTGTCTTCGCGCATCCTGTCCAATGTTGTTCTGAGCCAGATTGCCGAGCACGAACCCTATGGCGGCGTGGTGCCGGAGATCGCCGCACGCGCCCATGTTGAAGCGCTCGACGGACTGATTGCCAAAGCGCTGGCCGATGCGGATATGAGCATTAACGATGTGGATGCTATCGCCGCCACCGCAGGCCCCGGCCTGATCGGCGGCTTGATTGTCGGTCTGATGACCGCGAAAGCCATGGCCTTTGCCGCAGACAAGCCTTTTTATGCTGTCAATCATCTCGAAGGCCATGCTCTGACAGCGCGCCTGACCGACGGATTGCCCTTCCCTTATCTACTGCTGCTGGTATCCGGTGGTCATACGCAGGTTATTCTCGTCCATGGCCTCGGCCACTATGAGCGCCTCGGCACCACAATTGACGACGCGCTGGGCGAGGCTTTTGACAAGACCGCCAAGCTGTTGGGATTGCCATATCCGGGCGGGCCTGCCGTTGAACAGGCCGCCTTGAAAGGCGATGCCTCACGCTTTGAACTGCCCCGCCCGCTCAAAGGTGAGGCGCGGCTGGATTTCTCTTTCTCCGGTCTCAAAACCGCTGTGCGCCAGACCGCAACCCAGCTTGTGCCGCTGAGCGATCAGGATGTAGCAGATATTTGCGCTTCATTTCAGACGGCAGTTGCCGACACCCTGAATGACCGCGTGAAGCGCTCGCTGAATAAATTCCTTGAAACCTATCCGGATAAAGAAAAACCGACGCTCGTCGTTGCCGGGGGCGTTGCCGCCAATAAAGTGTTGCGCAAAGGGCTTGAGACGCTTTGTAAAAAACACGGCTTCGATTTCCTCGCACCACCGCATATTCTGTGCACGGACAATGCGGCGATGATTGCATGGGCCGGTGCGGAACATGCTGCGCGCACAGAGCCGGATAATCTGGATTTTGCACCGCGCTCGCGCTGGCCGCTGGACAGCACAGCAGCGCCATTGATCGGTTTTGGCCGCAGAGGGGCAAAGGCATGAGCAAGAAAATTGTCATTCTCGGCGGCGGTGCATGGGGAACAGCTCTCGGCTGTATGGCCGCACAGAATGGGCATGAAGTTGTGCTCTATGCCCGCGATCAGGCAACGGTCGACGAGATCAACCACAAGCACCGCAACAGCCGCTATCTTGGCGATATCGCCCTGCATGATAATCTGCGTGCCACCAGTGATGCAGCCGCAGCTCTGGACAATGCCGATACGGTTCTCGCCGTTATCCCCGCGCAATCCATGGCTGCCGCATTGCAAGAGTTGAAACCACTCATTCCCGCCAATTGCCCCGTTGTGCTTTGCGCAAAAGGCATTGAACGCTCCACCGGACGGCTGATGTCGCAGATCATTGCGGATATTTTGCCGGATCATCCGATTGCAGCGCTTTCTGGCCCGAGCTTCGCCAGCGATGTTGCCCGTGGCTTTCCGACTGCCGTGACGATTGCCTGTGAAAATATTGCCATTGCCGATGATCTGGCCGCTCAGTTTTCCGGCAGCACCTTCCGTTGCTATTCCTCTGATGATCTGACCGGCGTTGAAATCGGCGGCGCGTTGAAAAATGTGATCGCCGTGGCAGCCGGTGCCACCATCGGCAAAGGTCTGGGCGCTTCGGCACAGGCGGCACTGGTCACCCGCGCTTTTGCAGAATTGCGCCGCATTGCAGCAGCCTTCGGCGGACGGCCTGAAACCCTGATGGGATTATCCTGTCTGGGTGATCTGATGCTGTCCTGCTCCTCTCCGCAATCGCGCAATTATTCATACGGACTAGCACTGGGGCGCGGTGAACCACTAGAAGGCTTGTTGTTAGCCGAAGGTGTGGCAACTGCGCCGGTGATCGCCGAGCTTTGTGCCCAACGCCAGATTTATGCACCGGTTATCAGCACCATTGCAGCCCTGCTCAATGGCAGCATCACCATTGATGCGGCTGTTACCGGACTGTTATCCCGCCCCTTGAAAAACGAAGATTAGGAACCTGACCTCATGCTATTCGCGATTCTCTGCAATGACAAAGCCGATCATCTGCAACTGCGTCTTGATACCCGCCCTGCCCATCTCGATTATCTGAAAAGCCTTGGCGACAAAATCAAATTCGGCGGCCCTTTTCTGAGCGAAGCAGACCAGAAGCCAACCGGCAGCATGTTGATGGTCGAAGCAGAAACCATTGAAGATGCAAAAGCTATTGCAGCCGCAGATCCTTACGCATTGGCTGGCCTGTTTGAAAATGTAACCGTGCGCCCTTGGAATTGGGTTATCAACAAACCTGAATAAATCCGGAGAAAATTGTGGCATATTGGCTGTTTAAATCTGAACCATTCAAATGGTCGTGGGAAATGCAAAAGGCCAAAGGCGCTGTCGGCGAACAGTGGGATGGCGTGCGCAATTATCAGGCACGCAATAATATGCGCGCTATGGAACTTGGCGATAAAGCTTTTTTCTACCACTCCAATGAAGGACTGGAAGTTGTCGGCATTGTGGAAGTTTGCGCTCTGGCGCATCCGGACAGCACAACCGACGATCATCGCTGGGAATGTGTCGATATCCGCGCTGTCTGCGATATGCCAAAACCGGTGACACTGAAAGATGTGAAGGCCAATCCGCTGTTGAGCGACATGGCACTGGTCACATCCATGCGTCTTTCCGTGCAACCGGTTAAGCTAGATGAATGGATCGAGGTCTGCCGCATGGGCGGATTAGACCACACCAAAATCTGAGAGTATAAAGATGCAGAACGCAACCCAAACACTATTTCGGAAGCGTTCTGCATTTGCAGTCGCTTATCCTCTGCTTGATCCGGAGCGTCTATGCCCCTCCTGATCCCCGACACGAGACGCGCAACGCAATTTATCCTTGCCAATACCGGCATTCACCACCCGCCCCATGTGGCGGAAATTACGCTTCATCTTGCTGATGAGGCACATGACCTTTGGCACAAGACCGAAGAAGAACTGTCTGAAATCGGACTACCGCCACCCTACTGGGCTTTTGCATGGGCAGGCGGACAGGGCGTTGCCCGCTATATTCTCGATCAGCCGCAGGTTGTGCAAAACAAACGCATACTGGATTTTGCCTCAGGCTCTGGTCTGGTCGGCATTGCAGCCCTTTTAAGCGGTGCAAGTTCTGTGACCGCCAATGATATTGATCCTTTTGCCCGTCACGCCATCAGCATCAACAGTGCTTTAAACAAAGTATCCTGCGACTTCAGCGATGCCGATCTGATCGGACAGGATGTCAGTGCCTCTTTTGATGTGCTGCTCGCCGGTGATGTTTTTTACGACAAACCGCTCGCCGATCGGCTGATTGTCTGGTTTGATATGCTTGCCGCCAAAGGGGTGCAGATCATTGTCGGCGACCCCGGACGATCTTATCTGCCACGGCACCGGCTGACAGAGCTGGACGTTTATTCCGTGCCGGTCACCCGCGCGCTGGAAGATGCAGACGTGAAGCGCACCACCGTCTGGCACTATGGTGCAACAGAAAAGGCGTAGCAAACGCCACGCCTGATTTGATTTAAGTGTGCGGTTCTGTGCAGCGCCCTCATAACGCTTCGCACTTCTCTTAGATTTGTCGCTCAGCTTATGTCTAACTATGCCGCTTCGCCACATACCTAGACATAACGCTTCGCATGTTTTTTACTTTCGTCGCTCCGCGCATGTTTGATTATGTCTTACAACATATTCAAACATAGCGCTTCGCTCCGGCAACACACATCACCACAACACAAGCCACTACCATCATCGCCACACTCACCGGCTCTCCCAGCACAAAAGCCGCCAGTGCAAGGCCGAAAAACGGCTGTAGCAATTGCAACTGCCCGACCCCTGCCGCACCGCCAAGCGCCAGCCCGTGATACCAGAAGAAAAAGCCAATCAGCATACTAAACAGCGACACATAGCCCACGCTCAGCCAGACAGGTGCCTCAATACTGGCAAAACTATCAGGACGCAGCGCAACCACCAGCACCAACATCAGCGGCAATGCTAACACCAGCGCCCAGCAGATCACCTGCCAGCCACCTATTGTACGAGACAAGCGCGCACCTTCGGCATAGCCATAACCGCAGACAATGATCGACAGAAACATCATCACATTACCAAAGAGCGAAAATTCACCGCCCGACTGATCTTTCGCTAAGGCAAAAAATGCAACCGCTGCACTCCCCGCCAGTGAGAACGCCCAGAAACGCCATTGCGGATTGCTGTCACCACGCAACACGGCAAAGATTGCCGTGCTCAACGGCAACAAGCCAATAAAGACAATCGCATGAGCCGAGGTCACATATTGCAATGCCAGCGCAGTAAATAGCGGAAAACCAACAACAACCCCACCCGATACCAGTGCGAGTGAAAACAGCTCTGATCGGCTCGGCAGTTTTTCACGAAATGCCAGCAACAATGCACCACTCAGAATACCGGCAATGGTTGCCCGTAGAACTGTCAGGTAAACCGGATCGATCTGTAATACCGCCAAACGTGTGGCGGGGAGAGAACCGCTAAAGATCAAGACACCAATAAAGCCGCTTATCCAGCCCGCACTCTGACTCTCAGTCTGCTTATTCATTTTTATAAAATCTCGATATTCATTACATATTTTTCAATAAATATTGATACAAAGACAAAAGTGTCAGATACAGTTGCAGTACAATTTAATCAAACTGTACTGCTAAAATCAGGAATACAGATGATGGTTCAGTCCGGACATAAATATCCAGACCCAATGGTCACGACAGATAACACAACCAGTCAGCTGTCTGTCAGTCAGGAAATTCTGGAAGCAACAACATTGGTTGAAAAGGTCATGACCATCATCCGTGACCGGATCAATGCCATGAGCCTGATGCCCGGTGCCCGCCTGCCATCCATTCGCCGCCTGTCGGAAACCATGTCCGTTTCCAAATCCACCATTGTAGAAGCCTATGACCGGCTGGTGGCTGAAGGCATTATTCAGGCACGACGCGGCGCCGGTTTCTATGTGGCAGAGAGAAATCACCATACACCCGCCACGGCTGATTTTACCGAAGCGCATAACCGTAATATTAACCCCTATTGGGTGATGCGTCAGTCTTTCAATAACAATGATACGCCATTCCGGCCGGGTTGTGGCTGGCTGCCGCAAGACTGGTTGCCGGAAGATGCCATCCGTCGCGCTTTACGCCAGATTGCCCGTAATCCCGCTGCCAATCTATCGGACTATGATGAACCGCTCGGCTTTTTACCATTACGCCAACTACTGAGCACACGTTTACGGGAACAGGGCGTTGTTGCTGCTCCCTCGCAAATATTACTGACCGATTCCGGCACCAATGCGCTGGATCTGATTTGCCGTACCTTTGTTCGTTCCGGCGATACGGTACTGATTGATGATCCCTGCTATTTCAATTTCAGGGGGCTGCTGCTGGCTCAGGGCATCCAGCTCATCGGTGTTCCCTACACACCACAAGGCCCTGATCTCGAACATTTTGCGCAGCTATGCGCGCAAAATCGCCCAAAGCTCTATATCTGCAATTCCGGTATTCACAATCCGACCGGCGCAACGATACAACCGGCCACCACACATCGCCTGCTGAAACTGGCAGAGCAATATGATCTGCTTCTGGTCGAAGATAATATTTTTGCCGACTTTCACGGAAACCCGCCGCCGCTTCTGGCGGAACTTGACGGGTTGGAGCGGGTTATTCACATCGGCAGTTTTTCCAAATCACTGTCTGCGGCTGTGCGCTCCGGCTATATTGCCGCCCGTCCTGACTGGCTGGAAATGATCACCGACATGAAGCTGGCCACCAGTTTCGCAAGCAATGCTTTGTCTTCGCAGATTATCTATCAATTACTGACGGATGGCAGTTACCGCAGCCATATCGAAAAAATCCGCGTCCGGCTGGCAGAATGCCAGACACGGATACGGCAAAAACTGCTCAATGTAGGTTTTAAACTCTGGTGTGAACCGGTTGGCGGTCTTTTTCTCTGGGCACAATTACCGGATGATCTGCCTGAAGGCGTGGACAGTGATGTGATTTCCAAGCGGGCTCTGGATCACAAAATCGTCTTGGCACCCGGCAATATTTTCAGCCAGTCCCAGACCTGCGGGCAGTTCATGCGCTTCAATGTGGCGCAATCAGCCCATCCGAAAATTTTTGAAACCCTCAAAGAGATTATGTATCAGCCCGAACGATAACTATCCCCGACGCACACGGATCACCGTTTCACCGGAGAGGTGTGGCAAGAGACGCATCATATCGCGGCGGCTCAGCGCAATACAGCCTTCCGTCGGCGTATATGTTTCACGTGAAAGATGAAAGAAAATCGCACTGCCGCAGCCTTGTTTGCGCTCAGACACATTCCAGTCCATCACTACGCAAATATCGTAAACATCATCCTTGCGCCACATCTTCTCATGGCTGCGCTTGTAAGTAGCCGCCACTGGCCGGTTATAATTCCGGTCATTGGCTGCATCGCACCAGCCGTCATGCAGCTGTGTAGCGCGAAAATTCAGTGCTGTGGCAGGCTGATCCGCAATCACCGGTGTCCGTCGTTTATATCCATAAAGCAGGCGCATTTGCGCCAAAGGCGTTGCGCCGTCGCCTTCACGTTTGCGCGAAGAGACACCGCCCTTACCCAGTGCACAACGCAACACCAACGGCCCTGCGATCAGGTAGCCCTGACTGCGGTGTCCCGGCCGCACATGAACATCCATCGTTTTAAGCGTGCGCGATGACGTTCTTCCTGCCTGCAACAAACCGCTTTGCTTCGTCTCTCTGCCCAATATCATTGTGAAGGCCCCCTCCGGACCGGATTGACTGTCTTTTCAATTCTTTTCGCTAACGCCCTGAAACACCAGAGAATCAGTTCTTACATTATATATTTACAGAAATGGGTTTATGCACAGCCTCAAACACCATCCGGCCATTTAAACCAGCATTAAGAGTGCATTTTATCAGGTAAATTTTGTTTCATCTGAGCTCTCTTTAGTTTTTGTTCGTTAAATGTCATAAATCACCCATCTTGCTGATGTTCAGCTCCTGTTTTTACAACCGAATGAGGCAGATATGATCGCCCATACACTTCTGATCGTTGATGATGATGAGGATCTTCGTTCCATCCTGATCGACCAGCTGTCACTGCATCCTGAATTTCAGATCCTGCAGGAAGATACTGCCAGCAAAGCTATTCAGACCGCACGGGCAAATAATATCAGCCTGTTGATTATGGATGTCGGCCTGCCGGATATGGACGGCCGTGATGCAGTCAAACAACTGCGTGCCGGTGGCTTTACATCACCGATCATTATGCTGACCGGCCACGATACGGATAGCGACACAATTCTCGGCTTTGAATCCGGTGCCAATGATTATGTTACCAAGCCGTTCCGTTTTGCGGTGCTGCTTGCCCGCATCCGCGCACAGCTGCGCCAGCATGAGCAAAGTGAGGATGCGACCTTTATCGTCGGGCCTTACACGTTCAAACCAAGCCAGAAGCTGCTGCTGGATCAGAAAGGCGATAAAATCCGTCTGACTGAAAAAGAAGCCGCTATCATCAAATTCCTGTATCGCGCCGGTGGCGTGGTCGGGCGCGATGTGCTGCTGGAAGAGGTCTGGGGTTATAATTCAGGCGTCACAACCCACACGCTGGAAACTCATGTCTATCGTCTGCGCCAGAAGATTGAACCGGATCCGTCGAATGCCAGCCTCTTGGTCACCGAAAGCGGCGGCTATAAGCTGGTTCCTTAATCCAGACTGCCTGCAAAAGGTATAACACAAATTAAAATTCAGGGAGAAGCGGCAACCGCTTTTCCCTGAAGCCGTGATAAAGACAAAAAGATAGCGCGGTTTTAATTATTTTATTTTAAATTAAGATCGCCCTATCAAAAACTTTAGAGATTTTTGGGTATTTTAGGGTACTGCATAATTCTCCCCAATTAGAAAAATGCGGGAAACAGAATTATGTTGAAGAAAGAGGCAAATGGCACTCGATGATGATATTCAGTTCCTGAGCACGATCGGCCTCTTCGAGGCCTTCTCGGCTCAGCACCTGCGACTGCTTGCCTTTGGCGCAGAGCGCATGGTTCTGCGTACCGGCAGAGAACTGTTTCAGGAAGGTCAGAGCGCTGACTGCGCCTATATTGTCGTCAGCGGCAGCATTACCCTTTTTCACCACAGCAAACAGGGACGCGTCAACTTGCAGTCCATCAGCACTGGTACAGTGCTTGGTGAAATGGCACTGATCGCCCAGAGCAACCGCCTGACCGGCGCTGTGGCCGACACGGAAACAGAAGTGATCCGCCTCAGCCGCGCTATCTTCCATCGCATTCTGGAAGAATATCCGGAACTTGCAGCCTCCCTCTATCAGCATATCAGTAATAATCTGAATGAGATGGTCGAGCAGATCGACAAGCTGTCCTCGCGCTTTGCGGATTAGAGCGGGTTTCGATCCGATTGGATCAGATCGAAACCCGCTCTAATCATTTGTTTTAACGCGCATCTTTTCCGAAAACCGTTTCACGTTTTTCGGGATGCGCTCTAATTTGAAAGATTAATCCGGCGTGTAATGCCGATCGCATTTAAGAACACTTCATCATGACTGGTGATAAGCAAAGCTCCCTGATAGGCATTCAATGCTGTTTCTACGGATTGCAAGGCAACAATATCGAGATGGTTTGTCGGCTCATCGAGAATGAGCAGCTCGGGTGCATGAACACCGCCCAGAACACAAGCCAGCCCTGCACGCAGTTTCTCCCCGCCACTGAGCACACTGACTTTCTGTAAGGCAGCATCCGCCCGAAACATGAAACGTGCAAGCGCCGCGCGACAATCATTATCCGATGCCTTCGGGTGAATGCGCTTAAAATTATCCCTGATATTCAGCTCAGGATCGAGCAGGCTCACATGCTGATCCAGCATAGCGTGGCTGACATGCCATTGCACAGTGCCTTGCTGTGGTGTCAGCTTCCCTGCCAGCAGATGCAGCAAACTTGTTTTCCCCGAGCCATTGCGCCCGCATAAAGCAACGCGCTCCGGCCCTGTAATCTGCAAAGACAGGTTCTGAAATACCGGCCTGTCCGCGTGATAAGCGAGTGTCAGATTCTCTGCGGTCAGAACGGTTTTAGACGCAGGAAGGCTGACAGTCCCGAGATTGAAATTTTGCGGAACAAGCCGTTCAATTTTACTCTGCGCCTCACTCAGCGCCTGCTGGCCACTTTCTGCCTGCTTTTGTGCCAGTAGATTGTTCCGTCCGCCGGTTGCCTGCGCACGATCCGCCTTGGCATCCAGTAACAACTTGCTCTGTCCGGCACTAAAACGCGATTTTTTACCTGCAGAATCACTTTTTTCCTGACGCTCTTTAATCAGCCGCGCCTGTTTTTCAGCCTGCTTAATTGTTGTTTCTGCAACGGCCAGATCATGCTGGGCTGCCGCCAGTTCTTCAGCCTTGCGCGTTTCATAAAAATCCCAGTTACCGGCATAGGAGGAAACACCGATTGATGTCAGTTCCACAATCCGGTCCATCTCGCGCAATAATGCGCGGTCATGGCTGACCACCAGCGCCCCGCCACGCCAGTTTCGCAACAGCTGCAACACAGCATCACGCCCCTGCGCATCCAGATTATTAGTCGGCTCATCCAGCAGGATCAGATCAGGCTCCTGAAAAATCAGTGCAGCCAGTGCCGCGCGGGTCTTTTGTCCGCCGCTCAGTGTATGTAACGCTGTTTGCAGACTAAGATCAGACAGCCCCATTTTAGCCAGCGCATCATCCATGCGCGTTTCCAGCGTCCAATCCGCATCTGCCAGATCTTCGTCACTGCCTTCACCGGTCAGAATACGTGCTTGCGCTACCAGTTGTCGGGTAACACCAAACAAATCCGCGACAGTTTCATGGCTTTCATCGGCTATCTGATGCAGAAAACCGAGTTTGGCATGACTGGTCAATGAGCCGCTGGCCGGCGGTATTTCACCGGCGATAATACGCAGCAAAGTAGACTTACCTGTACCGTTACGCCCGATCAGACCGGTACGTTCACGCGACAGATGCAGAGAAAGATTTTGGAAAAGATTGCGCCCGTCAGGCGTTTGGGCAACAAGATTGTGAAGTGTGAACAGAGTTATCAAGAGCAGTATCCATTGAAACAACAAAAACATCAGTTAGGAAAAACTGTGCTGTCTGCTTCATTGGTCTGCACTCCTGAAATTACACTTCTGCCCAGCATCAATGGCCGGTAACACTCATTTAAACAAGCATTGTGGCCATTTCAAGCCACGATGCTCTTTATAGCATTTGCGAGCCAAAAGTGGGAACCGGTTTTGCGTCGGATAATGCGTAAAAACAAATAATTACAGTGGTTCCAACGCTTCAGTCTTAACTGGAACCGCTGTAAGTTTTAGTCGAGATCAAAACGGGCAATAACCGGCACGTGATCGGAAGGGCGCTCCCAGCCACGGGCATCCCGCAAAATCTGCAAATCCTTCATATGCGGCTCAAGATCTTTCGAACCCCAGATATGATCCAGACGGCGCCCGCGATCCGCAGCATTCCAGTCCTTGGCGCGGTAGCTCCACCAGGTATAGATTTTCTGATCGGCAGGGATCATCTGGCGCATCAGATCGCTCCAGCCACCTTTGACACGCAAATCTTCCAGCGTTTCGGTTTCAACAGGCGTGTGGCTGACGATCTTGAGCATCTGCTTATGCGACCAGACATCATTTTCCAGCGGCGCAATATTCAGATCACCCACGAGAATAGAAGACAAGCCATCACCGCGATCAGCCGTTACAGCCCGCATTTCCTCAAGAAAACTCAGCTTATGGGCAAATTTCGGATTGATCGAAACATCCGGCTCATCACCACCGGCAGGCACATAAAAATTATGAATACGGATGGATTTACCACCGGCCTGCACAACACTGCTCAAGTGACGGCAATCGCCCATATCGCAAAAACCGATCACTTCAGTGTTTTCCATCGGTCTGCGCGACAGCGTCGCTACGCCGTGATAACCCTTCTGGCCGCTGATCGCGATATGTTCATAACCGGCATCGCGCAGGGCTTGCAGCGGAAACTGATTATCAGGGCATTTGGTTTCCTGAAGACACAACACATCAGGGGCATATTTTTCAAGAAAATCAAGAACCAGCGGCAAACGAAGACGAACGGAGTTGATGTTCCAGGTGGCGACGGAAAAACTCATTAAACTGCTCAACGGCTGAAGGACAAAAGAAACAAGACGGTGCGGTTCACCAATGTGCGCTCACCATAAGCCGCTTATACAGGATGTGCAAATACCGGATAAATAAAAAATGCCGCGCCAATTACGGCACGGCATTGTCAAAGATAATCTTCACGATCAGCGGGTTTTGCGTTTCATCGCCATGCGCTGATAGTCAATCTTGAACATATTATCCGTGAACCTCACGCCCTTTTGCACGTTAAAAATCATCACGGTTGTATCCTGACGCTGAGCATCGGTGATTGTCCACTGTTTCAATTCCGCATTGGCCGGATCAAACATCAGCGCGATTGTGGCATCGGCAAAGACAGCTTTATCGCCCAGCACCATTGTCAGCGCATCAGGTTCATTTTTCAATCCGCGCAGACGGCCGCTCCCCAAATCGACATGGTCGCTTAACAGCAGTTTCAATGGGGTTTTAGACAGCGGATAAAGATCCCACGTATCCAGTTTCTTATTATTCACCACCACAGATTCACCGTCAGAAATCACGGTGATCGGGGATTTATCATAGTTGAAGCGAATTTTACCCGGACGCTCAATATAGAACTTTCCGCCCGTCTGATCGCCTTTAGGGCCAAACTGCACAAACTCACCGGTCATGGTTTTCACAGATGTAAACTGATTGGCAATAGCCTGCGCCTGCGCACCACTATTGGGCGACTGAGCCTGTGCCAGACCTGCAGGCAACAGAACAGCCAAAGCAACGGATGTAAGCGTGAGATATTTTGCGACCATAAAAGGCAATTTCAGTTTCATCAGAGAAATACGCTCCCGTATTCGTTATGACGGTTTTCACCGTGTTCTTTTATCTTTTATACCGGCAGTTTGACCTGACTATGGCAGAAAACATCAGTAATCATCGTCCTGTGTCGGCACAAGAATCTCACGTTTACCCGCATGATTGGCAGGACCAACAATGCCTTCTTCTTCCATGCGCTCGATAATGGAAGCAGCACGGTTATAGCCGATACCAAGACGACGCTGGATATAGCTGGTCGATGCCTTCTTATCACGCAGCACCACAGCAACCGCCTGATCATACGGATCATCAGAACTTTCCAGATTTGAAGTACCGGAAGGCGCAGAACCACCCTCGTCCTCATCATCTTCCATAACCGCATCCAGATATTCCGGCACACCCTGGCTTTTGAGATGCTGAACCACCTGTTCAACTTCATCATCACCGACAAATGGCCCGTGAACACGTTGTATGCGACCGCCACCGGCCATGAACAACATGTCACCCATACCCAACAATTGCTCTGCCCCCTGCTCGCCCAGCACCGTGCGGCTGTCGATTTTGGAAGTAACCTGAAACGAAATCCGTGTCGGGAAGTTGGCTTTAATCGTACCGGTAATCACGTCCACGCTTGGGCGCTGCGTCGCCATAATCACATGGATACCAGCGGCACGCGCCATCTGCGCCAGACGCTGTACTGCACCTTCAATGTCTTTACCCGCCACCATCATCAGATCGGCCATTTCGTCGATAATTACGACGATATAAGGCATTGGTGCCAGATCCAGCTCTTCGGTTTCATACACCGCCTCACCGGTATTACGGTCAAAGCCCGTCTGAACTGTACGGGAAATCTGCTCGCCTTTTTTCTCGGCCAGCGAAACGCGACTGTTGAAGCCGTCAATATTGCGCACGCCGACTTTCGACATTTTACGATAGCGGTCTTCCATTTCGCGCACCGCCCATTTCAGGGCAACAACGGCTTTTTTCGGATCGGTCACAACAGGTGTCAACAAATGCGGAATACCGTCATAGACAGAGAGCTCCAGCATTTTCGGATCAATCATAATCAGGCGGCATTCCTGCGGGGTCATACGATAGACCAGCGACAGGATCATCGTATTAATCGCCACAGATTTACCGGAACCGGTGGTACCGGCCACCAGCACGTGAGGCATCTTTGCCAGATCAGCAATCACGGGCTCGCCATTAATGGTTTTACCCAGCGCCAATGCCAGCTTGGTCTTGGTCTGCATGAAATCGCGGCTTGCCAGCATTTCACGCAAGAACACCATTTCACGCTTCGGATTTGGCAGTTCAATACCAATCGCATTGCGTCCAGGCACCACAGCCACGCGCGCAGAAATTGCGCTCATGGAGCGGGCAATATCATCAGCAAGACCAATCACACGGGAAGACTTGATCCCCGGAGCAGGTTCCAGCTCATACATAGTGACTACAGGGCCCGGTTTGACCTGAATAATCTCTCCGCGCACACCGAAATCTTCCAGCACACCTTCCAGCACGCGGGCATTCTGTTCCAGTGCTTCTTTCGACAGCGACGGATCCCGCGCCAACACTTTCGGCTCACTCAGATAATTGAGATCCGGCAGCATAAAGCGGCCACCATTATTCACCGGATGGCTTGGCGCACGCGCTGTTGGTGCCTTGCGTGCAGTCTGCATACGTGGAGCTTGCGCAGCAGCAGGCTGTTGCTGCACCGGCGCATCATCATAATCATCATCGTCAAAATGCGTATCATTAGCAGCATGGTTGGCAGGCTCAAAGCCCGGTTCGAAGCGCTCACCGACATTCTTACGTGAAACAGCAACATCACCGAACGGATCATCTTCATAGTCGCGCCTGCGCGATGGAGAGATTTTGCGCTTCAGCCCAAACATACGGCGCACCGATGCTTTAGCACTGAGCATCCAATGTGATGCGGCACCGATTGTGGAGGCAGAAAGACGCGCAAAGAAACCAATACGTCCGTCGCCCTGCTCATAATCATCAAAATCGTCAGCATCGTCTTCATAAGGATCATCTTCAACCTGTCGCGCTTTGGCACGAACAGGTTTGGTCAGGCTGCGTTCACGGCCGATCAGCCCGCTGGCAAAAGCGCAGAGCCACAAAGCCGGAACAGACAGAATAACCGCAATACCAAGCGCAATCACGCCGGTCGGGAAAGCTCCCAGAAATACCCCCGGCACTTTCAGCATCATATCGCCGAATACACCGCCAAGGCCGATTTGCATCGGCCAGCTTTCCGGCGGCTGGATACAACTGGCAATAGCCGCAAACAAAAGAGAGGCAAAAAACCATGCGGAAATACGGCGTGGCAAACGGTCAATACGACCGGTGGCTATCAGCAAAATGCCCCAAAAAACCAGTGGCAGCAGAACAACAACACTAGAAAGCCCATAAAACTGCATGGCCAGATCGGCGAAAACCGCACCCGGATAACCCGCAGCATTGGTCACTTCATTGGCAGTCGCATGGCTGAAACTCGGGTCAGCCACATTCCATGTTGCAAGTGCGGCAACAGCTCCCGCCACCAACGCCAACAGGAGCAAGCCTGAGAAAATATCGATCTGGCGGCGCAACAAAGCGCTGAGCCTCAATCGTTCTCCCCGAACTTCCTGCTCATCTGGCCCGTAGGACGGTGAATAGCCTTGCCGCATTAAACCTGCCTCAAATGTCTTCACCTCTTTTCCAAGCGAAAAACACGCTGAAAACAGGTAAATTTTATGAATCGCATCCGATCATACAATATTGGCAGTTAAGGCAACATTAACCATGGGCGCATCGCTATTCATGCCTCAGCTAGAGCGCCGCGTGCCATACTTGGTACACAAAGATCGCTCTAACACTTTTAAGACCCCTCATTGCTTGATAACCAAATTTTCTTTGTTAGAGCCCTGTCGTATTTAATCATACTGTTCAACTGCCCTGTACCAAATTGCTCAACCAATGTCGGCTGATCGGATAGCAGAGACACGCCTAATCCCGCACGTCTTTCCGGCAGATTAAACCCAAGCAATTCCAGTATTGTAGGGTAAGTATCAAAAGTTGCAGCCTGTTTATTTCTCACAGAAACATCAACACCAGAACCGATAAATGCAAGAAAATTCAAACGATTATGCTTCTTAAGCTGTGATGTGACCTCTGTTTGCATTACCAGATGATCACTCATGACCACGACCAGGGTATTATCTAACAAATTCGCTTTTTCGAGATCACTGATAAACTGCTTAATATGATGTCCCATACATTGCACAGAGAATAAAATGCTTTTATCACTGGCCGGAGCCAGATCAGATTTACAGCTTTGCGACGGATAACCTTTTGAACTATGACCACCAATCGTCAAAACTGTAAGCAAAAACGGCTTTTCATTTTCACGTAATTCATGCGCTTTTTCCAATGCCGCACCAAACAATGTGTCATCATACAAGCCCCATGAGTTTAAATAATCGCCCGCTTTTTCCCTATAAATCGGATAAGTAACTGATTTTTTATAGTTATGTTGCGACATAAATTTATCTGTGCCGGCAAAAGCCAGATCACCACCATAAACAAATTCATTATTATAGCCGTTTGCCGCCAGAACATCGCTTAGGCATGTCACTCCAGGCAGAAAATCTTTACGTTGCGCAAAATTATTTTCACTTAACAAGCCAATAGGCTGCAGGGAAGTACCGCATTGACTGGCGATTAATCCAGCAACAGTCCAGCCTGTATTCGTCACCTGCTCAACACCAACAATTTCCATTCCCTGACTGGCAACATCAATCATAGGTGCATAAACGGTCTTACCATTTTCCAAATATTGATAAGTTCTCTCTCCGCTTTCGGCATAGATCAGAATAACATTCTTAGGAGGAGCAGATAATGCAATATTCCGATCCACATCCTGAAACAGCGCAGGCATAACGGAGTGATATTGGGAATAATATAGCGACCCAATTAAATGGGTAGCAAAAGGCGTTACCAGAAAAATTGGAAGCGCCAACAAACGATCCGCGATCTCTATAACTCTGAACCTGTTGATCAGGTATACCAAAGAAACGCTCATCAATACAAAAAGCAGAAAATATCGCGAAGCCTCACGGAAAAGAGCTGCTTCTGTAGCTGCACCTTCGAGACCTGCCTCGAAGTGAAACATTAAAGCCCCAACATCTACATCACCGAATAATTTTTGATACCAAAAGCAAAAATAAACAACAAACAAAGGAAGTATAGAAAAAGCAAATTTATGCTTTTTCGTTACTGCGTTTTTTCCAAGAAAAATCAAAATACATATTAAAAAAACGGCACAAATTATACCAATATTGACCCATGCATAGCGAGGTAACTCGGTTATTTTTCTGGCTATGTCTCCCACCAAAAATGAAATTATCACGGCAAATATTATATCAACTATATTTATTTTGTTTTTCTTCATAATATTACCGTTAAATTTAAATTTTTTGTTTATTTAAATTTAAATTCAGTATTGTCAACAAAGTATCTCAAACAATAAACAATAAACAAGTAAAATGAGTTTAAAATTAATAAAGTCTAATTTATAAATTATCTTACTAAAAATAAAAAAACACGCCCGCAGGCGTGTTTTGTAATTTCATAGCTAAAAGCTTCAGGCTTAATCACGTATGCGGATCAGACCTTCCTGAGCTGTTGAAGCAATCAGCACACCATCTCGGGTGAAAATAGAACCGCGATTGAAGCCACGGGCACCGGTCGCCATCGGGCTGTCCTGACTATAAAGCAGCCAGTCATTCAGCTTGTTCGGGTGATGGAACCACATGGAATGATCCAGACTGGCAACCTGTATGCCCGGATCAAATACAACGCGACCATGCGCGTGCAGCGATGTATCCAGTAAAGTCATATCTGAAAGATAAGCCAGAATGGCGGATTGTAAGGCGCGGTCATTTGGCACTTCGCCACAGGCACGCACCCAGACATTCTGTTCCGGCGGGAGCGGGTCTCTGGTCAGATAGTGACTGAGCGAAACCGGCTTCATATCAATCGGCTGCTCGCGCTCCAGATATTTACGCACCACTTTCGGCGCCATTTCGAGATATTGCTCTTTCATATCCCTGATGCTGAGCAGCTTTTCCGGCATTGGTACATGCAGTGGCATCGGAATCTGATGTTCCAGCCCCGGCTCATCAATTTGGAAAGATGCAGAAAGCGTGAAAATTGCCTTGCCATGCTGCACAGCCACAACCTGACGGGTCGAGAAACTGGAACCATCACGCAGCCGTTCAACGCGATAAATAATCGGGATCGAAGGGTCGCCCGGCCGCATGAAATAACCATGCAGCGAATGGACAAAGCGCCCCTCCTCAACAGTACGTTGCGCCGCTACCAGCGCCTGACCGATCACCTGTCCGCCAAACACCCGCTGCCAGCCCACCTGCGGGCTGCGACCACGAAACAGATTATGCTCCAGCGGTTCCAGATCAAGGATCGACAATAATTCTTTCATCGCGTCAGACATAGAAAACTCATTTTCTGCAACAGATACACTATGGCTACAACCGGTTGACCGAAGGTGCAAGGGAATGCGGATAAAAACTGCGGCATTTCCGCTTGAGACAAACCAGCTTAAAGCCTATCTACATCTATATGATATAAAGCACGAACACGTTTAAAAGGAACTGACAGTCCTGCAAACCTGTTGTGCAGAGAAGGAAACCCTCATGGCCAAAACGTCCCGCAAATCATCGCCGGTTACTGCTGAAACACCTTCAGCGCCGGTCAAAACAGATGTTCTGATTGCCGGTGCGGGCTATGTGGGGATGACCACTGCGGTTGCTATTAAAACCGGCGCACCGCAGCTTGACGTTACCATCATTGATGCGGCTCCTGCCGGTCAGTGGAAAAAAGATCCGCGCGCTTCCGCCATTGCTGCTGCCGCAACCCGTATGCTCGGACAGCTTGGCTGCTGGCAGGCCATTAAAGCAGATGCGCAGCCGATCAACGATATGGTGATTACGGATTCGCGTGTTTCCGATCCGGTACGCCCTGTTTTTCTGACTTTTGCCGGTGAAGTTAATCCGGGTGAACCTTTCGCTCATATGGTTGAAAACAAGGTTCTGAATGCTTCGCTCCATGCCAAGGCTGCGGAGCTTGGCATACACGTTATTGAAGGCTGCGGCGTTGACGGTTTCACCACCGCGTCCAATGCTGTGACTGTAACCTTAGCAGATGGCCGTCTTCTTGAGACGCGCCTGTTGGTTGGAGCTGACGGCGTACGCTCCCGTATGCGCGATCAGGCCGGTATCAAAACAGTACATTGGAGCTATGGTCAGTCCGGGATTGTTTGTAATGTTTCTCATGAGCGCCCGCATGAAGGCCGCGCGATTGAGCATTTTCTGCCAGCCGGCCCCTTTGCGATTTTGCCACTGAAAGGCAATCGTTCATCCCTCGTCTGGGCAGAGCGCACTGAAGATGCGAACCGTCTGGTTGCACAGGATGATTTTGTCTTTGAAGCAGAACTGGAACAGCGCTTCGGTCATCACTTGGGTGAAATCCGTATTGAAGGTAACAAACGTGCCTTTCCGCTCGGTCTGACACTGGCACGTGAATTTGTAAAACCGCGTTTTGCACTGGTCGGTGATGCCGCACATGGTATTCACCCGATTGCCGGACAAGGCCTTAATCTCGGCTTCCGCGATGCGGCAACGCTTGCACAGGTGATTGTCGATACCGAGCGTCTTGGCCTTGATATCGGCTCCTTTGCCGCATTGGAACAGTACCAGACATGGCGCCGTTTCGACACCGTACAGATGGGTGTCAGCACCGATGTTCTGACCCGCCTGTTCTCCAATGATAGTCTGGCGCTTCGCACCGTGCGCGATATCGGTCTCGGTCTGGTTGATCGTCTGCCGGTGATGAAGAACTATTTCATCAAACAGGCTGCCGGTTTTGGCAAGGAAAACCCGCGCCTGTTACAGGGTGAAGCCATCTGAAAATTGGCATAGCAGACATAAATTCGGTTCATTCTCTGGATAAGCCATAAAAGGGGACTATCTCTTTTATGGACGTTAAACTCTCACCGAGGATAAGATAATGAACCGAACTGCCACAGCAATCTGGAACGGCGATCTGAAGACCGGTACAGGTAAATTATCTACGCAAAGCACTGCGCTCAATGATCTGGGCTACAGCTTTAAATCACGTACAGAAGATATTCACGGAAAAGCCGGCACCAACCCCGAAGAACTCATTGGTGCTGCACATGCCGGTTGCTTTGCCATGATGCTGTCATCGCTGCTGTCAACCAATGGCACACCACCAACAGAATTGCAGGCGACTGCAACCATCAGCACAGTGCCAAATGAAGGTGGTGGTTTTTCCATTGCCAAAAGCGATCTGACATTGCGTGCCCGCGTTGCCAATATTTCAGAGAGTGACTTCCAAAAACTGGCCAAACAGGCCAAGGAAAACTGTCCTGTATCCCGCGCCTTGAACGCACTGGAGATCAGCCTGACTGCCACACTGCTTTAAATACGATCAAAGATAAAAGCCGCAGGTTTAACCCGCGGCTTTGCTTTAGAGCGCATCCCGAAAAGTGGAAAATGGTTTTCGGAAAAGATGCGCGTTAAAACAAATGATTAGAGCGCCGATCTGATCCAATCAGATCGAAACGCGCTCTAAGCAGGCATATGGCACACAACCTCAATCATATGTCCGTCCGGGTCTTTGACCAAAGCGCTGAAATAATCCGCATGATAATTCGGGCGTAAAACCGGTGCGCTATGGTCAATACCACCTGCACTGAGTGCCGCCTGATAAAATCGTTCAACTTCACCGCGCGTCCCAGCCATAAACGCCAGATGCATATGACCTTTATAGGCAGAGCCTTTTTGTGAGCCTATCCAAAATTCCGGCTTACCGTGCCGACCATAGCCCTGCCAGTTACCAAATTCTGTGACCGCATCAATACCCAGCGGCGCCAAAGCAGCGGAATAAAACGCCCGCGCTTTATCTTTATTGGTGACCATAAATCCGATCTGATCAAGCATAACGGCCTCCGCCAAAGATTACACAGCTTATGCAAACACCAAATGCTGTAAGCGCGCAAGAGTTGCAGAATGAACTGTAAAATTTAAGCGCGCTTAATCAGGCAGATTTATGAAAGATCATAAAAAAGGCACCGCGAACGGTGCCTTTTCGATTTGTATATTGCTCGTCTCGATTACACGCGGCGCTCGACCATCATTTTCTTGATTTCGGCAATCGCCTTCGCAGGATTCAGGCCTTTAGGGCAGGTCTGCGCGCAGTTCATGATCGTATGGCAGCGATAAAGACGGAACGGATCTTCGAGATTGTCGAGACGTTCGCCTTTCGCTTCATCGCGGCTATCAATCAACCAGCGATAAGCCTGCAGCAGCACGGCTGGGCCGAGATAACGGTCGCCGTTCCACCAATAGCTTGGGCACGAGGTCGAGCAGCAGGCGCAGAGAATGCACTCATAAAGGCCGTCCAGTTTGGCGCGATCTTCATGGCTCTGCAGCCACTCTTTCTGCGGTTCAGGAGAAACCGTTTTCAGCCATGGCTCAATCGAGCGATGCTGCGCGTAGAAGTGGCTCAAATCAGGAACCAGATCCTTCACAACCGGCATATGCGGCAATGGATAGATCTTAACTGTGCCTTTGATGTCTTCCATGCCTTTGGTGCATGCAAGCGTATTCGAGCCATCAATATTCATTGCGCAGGAGCCGCAAATACCTTCACGGCAGGAGCGACGCAGCGTCAGGGTCGGGTCAATGTTGTTCTTGATGTACAGCAGTGCATCGAGAACCATCGGGCCGCAATCATCAAGATCGACATAAAATGTGTCGAGACGCGGGTTTTCACCATCATCCGGCGACCAGCGGTAAATCTTGAATTCACGCAGATTTGTTGCACCCGCAGGCTTGTCCCAGACTTTGCCGGGACGGATCTGCGAATTCTTGGGAAGTGCCAGTTCTACCATTGCTCTTTCCCTTGTCCTTAGTAAACGCGCGCTTTAGGCGCGATTTTTGCCAGACTGATACCACCGTCTTCTTCCTTGACCAGCGGGTCAAGATGAACAGGGCGGCTTCCAAGCGTAACCTTACCGTCTTCTGAGAGCCAGGACAGCGAATGCTTACGCCAGTTCACGTCATCACGATTCGGGAAATCCTCATGGGCATGGGCGCCACGGCTTTCCTTACGGGCTTCAGCGGCCACAACAGTGGTCATCGCATTCGCCATCAGGTTTTCCAGCTCCAGCGTTTCCATCAGATCGGAGTTCCAGATCAATGAACGATCGGTCACTTTGATATCCGGCATTTCTTTCCAGATTTCGGCCATACGTTCACAACCCTGCTTCAGGGATTCTGAGGTACGGAACACAGCAGCATCTTCCTGCATGGTGCGCTGCATCTTTTCACGCAACACGGCAGTCGGTGTGCCGCCGTCAGCAAAACGCAGACGGTCGAAACGTTCCATGATCTTGTCGCAAGCAGCGAGATTCAGATCAGGAATTTTTGCATCACGGTCAATCACTTCACCGGCGCGGATTGCAGCCGCACGGCCAAATACCACGAGATCGATCAGCGAGTTTGAACCGAGACGGTTTGCACCGTGAACGGACGCACAACCAGCTTCACCAACAGCCATCAGACCAGGCTGTACACGATCCGGATTTTCTTCGGTCGGGTTCAGCGCTTCACCCCAATAGTTGGTCGGCACGCCGCCCATATTGTAGTGAACAGTTGGCAGAACCGGAATAGGCTCTTTGGTCAGATCAACACCGGCGAAAATCTTGGCGCTTTCCGAAATACCCGGCAGACGCTCATGCAGAATTGCCGGATCAAGATGATCCAGATGCAGATAGATGTGATCTTTGTTCTTGCCAACGCCGCGGCCTTCACGGATCTCAATGGTCATGCAGCGGGACACAACGTCACGCGATGCCAGATCTTTTGCCGAAGGTGCATAACGCTCCATGAAGCGCTCGCCCTCAGAATTCACCAGATAGCCGCCTTCACCGCGTGCGCCTTCAGTAATCAGGCAGCCTGCACCGTAAATACCGGTCGGGTGGAACTGAACAAATTCCATATCCTGCAAAGGCAAGCCGGCACGTGCAACCATACCGCCACCGTCACCGGTACAGGTATGGGCAGAGGTTGCCGAGAAATATGAACGACCATAACCACCGGTCGCCAGAACCACCATTTTGGCAGTAAAGCGATGGATTGTACCATCATCCAGATTCCATGCCACAACGCCTGTGCAGACGCCGTCAGTCATGATCAGATCAAGCGCAAAATATTCAATGAAGAACTGCGCATTGTTCTTAAGCGACTGGCCGTAAAGTGTGTGCAAAATCGCGTGACCGGTACGGTCAGCAGCCGCGCAAGTGCGCTGAACTGGCGGACCATCACCGTAGTTCTGCATGTGACCGCCGAACGGACGCTGATAAATTTTGCCTTCTTCGGTACGCGAAAATGGCACGCCGTAATGTTCCAGCTCATAAACCGCCGCAGGCGCTTCACGGGCGAGATATTCCATAGCGTCAGTATCACCGAGCCAGTCAGACCCTTTAACAGTGTCATACATATGCCACTGCCAGCTGTCCGGACCCATATTGGAAAGCGAAGCCGCAATACCGCCCTGCGCTGCAACCGTATGGGAGCGCGTCGGGAAAACCTTGGTAATACAGGCTGTTTTAAAGCCCTGCTCTGCCATACCCAGTGTTGCACGCAAGCCTGCACCACCGGCACCGACAACCACAACATCAAATTTGTGATCGACAAAAGTATATTTGCTGCCGCTGGCAGCTTTGTCTTTACCGCTGCTATGAGCAGCTTTGTCTTTAGTTGTTGCCATTTGGCCTATCAACCTCCGAAGCTGAGCTTGAGGATTGCAAAAACACTCGCGCCACCAACAACAATCGCAAAGAAGGTGTTGAGCATAACGCAAACAATCTTCAGGCCTTCGCCATGAATATAATCTTCGATAATAACCTGCATGCCCAAGCGCATGTGATAAACACCGGTCAGAACAAACAGTGCCATAACAATCGCATTAAACGGATGGGCGATTGCAGCGCGGACTTCTGCATAATCTGCACCATTGAGGCAGATGAGCAAGCCGACAAAGTAAATCACCAGCGGCACCAGTGCGACTGCACTCATACGCTGGGTCCAGAAATGTCCGGTTCCTTCCTTGGCAGAACCAAGGCCGCGAACCTTACCCAGAGGGGTACGCATATCTTGCATAATGTCTGTCCTCTCAGCGCAGGCTGTAAGCAACAACCCAGATCAGGATTGTCGCAATTACGGAAAACACCACAGTTGCCCAAGCAATTTTGCTGGCTGTGTGTTTTTCAAGTCCTGCGCCCATATCCCAGATGAAATGACGGATACCGCCCGCCAGATGCTGCATCAGTGCCCATGTGTAGCCGAACAGCACAAGCTGTCCTACCCAGGAGCCGAACAGGCCATTGACGAAATTAAAGCAGTCTTCACTGACCGCTGCGGAAATCAGCCAAACGGCAAGTAATACAGTGCCGAAATAAAGAGCGCCGCCGGTAATACGGTGAATAATCGACGTCGTCATGGTAATTGCCGGTTTGTAAATCGACAAATGCGGTGACAGCGGGCGCTGGCTTTTGACTATTGGTCTTGTTGTCATAGCTATCCTGGTAAAAGTTACCGATAAACAGGCCACATTAAATAAGCCGGTACTCCGGCAAAATTCAGGATCTGTTCATGCCCAACAGAGTTTTCTTGTATGATGCTCCTACGAACATCATACAAGAAAACTCTGTCATAATAACATGCTGCACAAGTGCTGTAGCTGAATGCTCAGAACCGCGCAGTAGAGCGAATACGGCCAAGATCGTTTAAAGGACGACCATGTTAGGGCTTATCTACTGCGCTTTTGTCACCACGTCAAAGTCACAACCATGCGACCAGCCATGCAATTAGTCGCACCTGAGCAGAGAGATGACGTTTTAAACGGTTTTATACGGGCTATTTCCAGACATCTGTCTGAAAAATAAAATCCGGCGGCAGAGAAATTGTCCTGAATATGAACCGCCGGACAGCATATCCGCGTATTTATTGTAAATGCGGTGCGAAACGAATCACAAAACTACTCCAGTCAGCAGTCGTTGCCATTTGCTCATAGAGCTTGCGGCCATCTTCCGGCTGGCGCGGTGCATTGAGTGCCAGTTTGCTCCATGTACGCTCTTCGGCCTTGTCGGCCAGCACGTCGATCAGCGCTTTGGCGATGCCCTTTTTGCGATGGTCATGATGCACATAAATATGATCGACCTGCCCTGCACGCATACCGGAAACCGGCTCCGGCAGATCATAGAAAATCACAAAGCCGACCAGCACACCATCAATACGGGCACCAAGCAATTCGGCACTGCGATCCTGCAACAGTTTTTCCGCATAATATTCATCCGGCCGACGCGGCGCCCCGCGCTTCAGCGCCTGCGCATAGTCGGCCAGCAAAGGGGCAAGTTCACGGGCATCACGTAAGTGAAGCAGCGAAATATCAATAGCGTGATCCTGTGTCATGATAGTTTCCCCTTTGAGACTATAAAGCAGACTAACTGCTTCTTTTAAAAACACCAGAGCATGTCGCAGCTAAATGGACTCATTTAGCGTTCGCGAACATGCGACAATCAAAAAAATCTAGAGCGAGCTTAGTGGATACGATTAAACGCGACACGCTCTAGAGCATTTCACAGTCAAGTTGAATCAACTTGACGTCGTGATAATGCGACAACTAAAGAATCTAGAGCGAGCTGAGTGGGTACGATTAAACGCGACACGCTCTAGTCCAATCAGTGCTGTTTTAGCTGAAAAGAAAAACCCGCCCATTGATCTTACGCAATGGACGGGTTTTATTTTTTTAAAAGCTGAAAAGCTTAATGCCAGTCGCGGATATCAACAAAGTGCCCCGCCACAGCTGCGGCGGCGGCCATTGCAGGCGATACCAGATGGGTACGACCTTTAAAGCCCTGACGGCCTTCAAAGTTACGGTTTGAAGTAGATGCGCAACGCTCCCCCGGCGCCAATCGGTCATCATTCATTGCCAGACACATCGAGCAACCCGGCTCGCGCCAGTCAAAGCCTGCTTCGATGAAAATCTTGTCCAGACCTTCAGCTTCAGCCATTTCTTTGACAAGGCCGGAACCCGGCACGATCATCGCGCTGACAGTGGAGGCAACCTTTTTGCCTTCAACCATACGTGCGGCATCGCGCAAATCTTCAATACGGCCATTGGTGCAGGAGCCGATAAAGACGCGGTCAATCGTAATATCAGTGATCTTGGTACCAGGCTTCAGATCCATATATTCCAGCGCACGCCATTTCGATGAACGCTTGGTATCATCCTGAATATCATCAGGGTTAGGCACCACATCGGTCACAAAAACCACGTCTTCCGGTGAAGAACCCCATGTGACAACCGGTGAGATTTCAGCGGCATTTAGAGTCACAACCTTGTCGAAATGCGCACCTTCATCAGTGTTCAAGGTCTTCCAATACGTCATGGCCTGCTCAAGCTGCTCGCCCTTAGGCGCGCGCGGCTTGCCACGAATATAATCAAAAGTCGTCTGATCCGGTGCGATCAGACCAGCGCGTGCGCCACCTTCAATCGACATATTACAGACCGTCATACGGCCTTCCATGCTCAATGAGGTGATTGCATCACCGGCATATTCGATAACATAACCGGTACCGCCAGCGGTGCCGATTTTACCGATGATCGCCAGTGTAATGTCTTTGGCGGTCACGCCTGATGCCAGCTTACCATCCACACGCACCAGCATGTTTTTGGCTTTTTTCTGGATCAAGGTTTGGGTGGCCAGCACATGTTCCACTTCGGATGTGCCGATACCATGTGCTAACGAACCAAAAGCACCGTGGGTTGATGTGTGGCTGTCGCCGCAAACAATGGTCATGCCCGGCAGGGTAAAACCCTGTTCAGGACCGACAATATGGACAACGCCCTGACGCTTATCGCGCTCGGAATAATATTCAACGCCGAACTCGGCCGCATTTTTAGCCAGAGCTTCAACCTGAATGCGGCTTTCTTCGTTCTTGATGCCGTTGATACGATCCGCCGAGGTTGGCACGTTATGGTCAACAACAGCCAGTGTGCGTTCCGGATGACGCACTTTGCGGCCAGCCATGCGCAGACCTTCAAAAGCCTGAGGGCTGGTCACTTCATGCACAAGATGGCGATCAATATAAAGCAGGCAGGTACCGTCATCCTGCTGATCTACCAGATGATCGTCCCAGATCTTGTCATAGAGTGTACGCGGCGCGCTCATGGGTCTTGTTATCCTTTGCAAGCGTTCTGCAGCCTTAGCCTCCCGGCAATCATAGCACTACAGAACCGATATGATTATGGTTCATATGCACCTGCCACGCGATTTCGTCAAGAAATGACAAGCGTAACAGGGTGTCGCAGCAAGATTATTACCAAAGCGGCATTTAATCTTTGCAAAAAGAAAAGGGCGGCCATTGAGGCCGCCCTTATCAATTGAAATTCAAAAAATCGTAACTGGCAGAAATTATTCTGCAGCTGCAGCCTTAGCAGCAGCATCACGCTCAGCAGCGCGCTTGTCTGCTTCACGTTCAGCTTTCGAACGATTGTCTTTTTTCTCAACGATACGGGCAGCCTTACCTGTAAGACCACGAAGGTAGTAAAGTTTCGCACGACGTACTTTACCGCGACGAACAACTTCAACGCCTTCAACCAGCGGAGAATAAACAGGGAATACGCGCTCTACACCTTCGCCGTAAGAAATCTTACGAACGGTGAAGCTTTCCTGCAGGCCTGCGCCTGAACGGGCAATGCAAACGCCTTCGTAAGCCTGTACACGTGTACGTGTGCCTTCAGTTACGCGTACGAGAACGCGAACAGTGTCACCGGCGTCGAAAACAGGCAGAACGCGCTTTTCAGAAATTTTTGCAATCTGTTCAGCTTCAAGCTGCTTAATAATGTTCATAGTTTTATTCCTTCTGATTCTTCTCGAACAGTCAGAGCGCTATCACTTGCAAAACAGTCTTTGCCGTCATGCTATGCCGTAAAGGCAGGAGCGGTTTCACTACTCATTGATTTCAGGTCAACGAAAATTGGATTTCAGGAAATCCCGAAATGTGAGGCGGCAATACACCATTACCGCCTGTGAATCAACTCACCTCTGCAAGAAGTTCTGATTCAATTGAGCCCTATGCGCCCCAGATGCGTATCGTGAAACGCTGAGGCATATTTCAGTCCGTAGCCCAGCATCCGGTCGAATGCGATATGCCCTGCCCAGATCAGCACATAAGGCCACAGCCAGTTCTGCCCTGACAAATGCATCAACAGACCGAGCGCGGCAACGCCCAGAAAGCTATGACCTGCATTATAGACCAGCGCACCGGCGCGATTGCCAAACGCATAGCCAGCCATTGTCAGGTCAGGCACCAGAAACAACAACACAAACCACCACCAGCTCGCACCGCTTTGCCCATAAAGCCACAAAACAAGCAGAAAAACAGCCGCATATTCCGCGCGTCTCAGAATCTGCATCATTTGCTCCTGTTCTGATAAGCCTCCCACAGATCGGGGCGGCGTTCACGGGTAATGCGCTTTGCTTCTTCCAGCCGCCACTGATCGACAGCTTTATGATTACCGGACGTCAACACAGTCGGAATAGAGCGGCCTTCCCATTCCTGCGGGCGGGTATAATGCGGATGCTCAAGCAGGCCGGTTTCAAAACTCTCGGTTTCACCGGATTCATGATTGCCCATTACCCCCGGAATTAAGCGAACAATAGCATCAAGCAGCACAATTGCGCCGGTTTCACCGCCAGAGAGAATATAATCTCCGACCGAGACTTCCATCAGATTGCGCGCTTCAATAACCCGTTCGTCCACGCCCTCAAAGCGCCCGCAGAGAATCACTGCGCCCTCGCCTTGCGCCAGTTCGCGCACCAGATCCTGTGTCAGCGGCCTCCCACGCGGGCTCATCAGAATACGCGGGCGGTTGTCCTGCTCTAAACTGTCGAGCGCTCTGGCCACAACATCCGGCTTCATTACCATACCGGCACTGCCGCCAGCCGGTGTATCATCAACCATCCGGTGTTTATCGGGCGCAAAATCTCTGATCTGCACAGTTTCGAGCTGCCATTTATCATCGCGCAAAGCGCGCCCTGCAAGTGCAGTACCCAGCGGCCCCGGAAACATTTCAGGATAAAGGGTCAGAACAGAAGCTTTGAAACTCATTATCGCGCCCATCCGTCATCATCTGTTTCAAGCGCATCACCAGCATCGCCTTCATCATCGCCCGTTTCGTCAGAGGATGTTGAACCATCATCAACTAGACCGGCTGCCAGCGGATCAATCAGGATAGCGCCTTCTGCCATCAGGATTTCAGGCACAGAAACCAAGGTGAACGGGATCAAAACCGGCTTTTTGCCGCTTTCTTTAATTTCCAAAACGTCACCGCCGCCGAAATTAAATACGGCTGAGACTTTGCCGTAAATCGTGCCTTCACGGTCACGCACGGTCAAACCAATCAGATCAGTATAATAAAATTCGTCTTCGTCGAGATCCTGCGGCAGTTGCGCATGATCCACATAAAGCTCTTTACCGTTCAGCGCTTCCGCCGCATTGCGGTCCTCCACACCGGCAAAGCGCACAACCACAACCGTTTTGCTCGGGCGGATCGTCAGGATTTCATAGCTTTTGCCGGATGCATCATAGAGCAGACCATAGGAGCCCAGATCCAGCGGATCGCCGGTATAGGTTTTAACACGCACTTCCCCTTTGATGCCATGGGCAGCACCAATAACGGCGAGCTGAACCGGATTATCAAGATTTGCAACCTTCACAGGGCTGCCTTTTTTCTGAGAAGACATGAAAAACCTTAAACTGTGGACGGCAACGGTTCCGTAACCTGACCATGAGAAACTCTATTTTTATTAAGATAACCGGATTATAGATTCAATCCATGCAAACAGCCAAAACAGAAACATCTAAAGCGGAATTTCTGATTATCGCCGCGCCGGACCTTAATCAGGCACGCCAGGACTGGCTCGGAAGTTTAGCCAACAGCCGCAGACTGGCAGCACATACGCTGAATGCTTATGAGCGCGACAGCCGACAGTTCCTGCACTTTATGACAAGTCATCTAGGCACACCACCCGCATTAAAAGACGTGTCGGAGCTACGCGTTTCAGACTTGCGCTCCTATCTGGCATCGCGCCGTAATGATGGTGCGGGTGCGCGGACTCTCGGGCGCGGTCTGGCCGGTGTACGCTCATTGCTGCGTTATCTTGAAAAGCAGGGACTGGCGAATGCAGCCGGTGCCAGCGCGATCCGCGCGCCGCGCCAGCCAAAATCACTGCCAAAACCATTGACGGCAGACGCAGCTTTGCGGGTTGTGGACACACAGCAGCAACTGGCCGAGGAGCCGTGGATTGCTGCACGCAATGCCGCCGTTCTCACCTTGCTTTATGGTTGCGGTTTACGCATTTCTGAAGCGCTTGGCCTGACACCGGATGCGATAGCCGATACCACTGCCCGCTCTCTGACAATTCAGGGTAAAGGCGGCAAGAGCCGTCTTGTACCGCTGCTGCCTGCCGTGCATCAGGCGATTGCTGAATATCGACGCCTCTGCCCGTTCCTTTTAAGTGATGGTGTCCCCCTGTTTCGCGGCGCGAAAGGCGGCGCACTTCATGCAGGGATTATTCAGCGGGAAATGCAGAAAATGCGCTCGGCACTCAACCTGCCGGAAACCGCAACACCTCATGCTTTGCGACACTCTTTTGCCACCCATCTGCTGGCACGTGGCGGTGATCTGCGCACGATTCAGGAACTGCTCGGCCATGCCAGCCTTTCCACCACACAGGTCTATACCGGCGTGGATACAGACCGCTTGCTGGAGATCTACGATAAAGCGCATCCCCGGGCGCGGCCCTCAAGCGCGTAATCGTCAATAGCGGCAGAAAATCACTGATCTTTCTTGACAAGCTTGTGATCAGCAGCGATTGACTTGATCTAAGTGTTTCAAACGGAAGCACCGTCATGAGAAGAAGACGATGCCGCACCAAAATAACAAAGCTGACCAGTCACACCTGCGCAGCCAAGCCGACGAAATCAAAGCCCTGCTGAACCAGCGTCCAGTGGTGCTGGTCGGGCTTATGGGAGCAGGAAAATCCACCATCGGCAAAAAAATGGCCGCAATGCTGGAATTGCCGTTTTACGATCTTGATACGGAAATCGAAAATGTTTCCCGTATGAGCGTTACAGAATTGTTTTCCTCTTACGGCGAGCCGGAATTCCGCGATCTTGAGCGCCGCGTTATGCAGCGTCTGCTGGAAGGCGGATCAATGATCCTTGCCACCGGCGGCGGCGCTTTCATGAATGAACAGACCCGCGAGAATATTGCTGAAGCCGGTATCTCCCTGTGGCTCAATGCCGAGCTTGATGTATTGATGGAGCGCGTACTGCGCCGTCACGACCGCCCGCTCCTGAAAAACGACGATCCCCGCGCAGTCATGCAGAAACTGATGACCGAGCGTTATCCGGTTTATGCCACCGCCGATCTGAGCATCATGTCGCGTGATGAAAAACGTGAAGTGATCGCACAGGAGGTCATTAATTTGCTGCTCAATCACTTACGCAAGACAGAACCCAACCAGGACTGAACACGAGTATCTCCCATGACATCAGCAAGACACATCGCAACCGAAACCGTTCATGTATCTCTGGGAGACCGCTCTTATGACATTCTGATCGGCAGCGGTCTGCTTGCCCGCGCCGGTGAGGAAATCGCCATGCGCCTGCCGGGCATCCGTGCAGCCGTCGTTACTGATGAAAATCTTGCACAACTGCATCTGCCATCCTTGCTCAAAGCTTTGGAAGCAGCGGGTATTACCGCGACACCGGTTGTGGTGGCGGCCGGTGAAAAATCCAAAGGCTTTGCTACGCTTGAAACTGTGACCAATGAGATTCTCAAAGCGCGTTTAGAGCGCGGCGATGCCGTGATTGCCTTGGGTGGCGGTGTAATCGGTGATCTCGCCGGTTTCGTTGCCGGTATTGTGCGCCGTGGCATGAATTTCATTCAAATTCCGACCTCGCTGCTGGCACAGGTTGATTCGTCCGTTGGCGGCAAAACCGGCATTAATACCGGATATGGCAAAAATCTTGTCGGCGTTTTCAACCAGCCGCAACTGGTGCTGGCCGATACCGATATTCTCGACACCCTGAGCAAACGTGAATTTGCAGCCGGTTATGCGGAAGTTGCCAAATATGGCCTGATCGATCAGCCGGAATTCTTTGAATGGCTGGAAAACAACTGGCAGGACGTCTTTGCAGGCGGTACTGCGCGCCAACAGGCCATTGCCACATCCTGCCGCGCCAAAGCAGCCGTTGTTGCCCGCGATGAGCGTGAAACCGGCGACCGCGCCTTGCTCAATCTCGGCCATACATTCGGCCATGCGCTGGAAACAGCGACCAATTATGATTCTTCACGCCTCGTGCATGGTGAAGCCGTTGCCATCGGTATGGTACTGGCGCACCAGTTCTCTGCACGTCTCGGCCTGATTTCAGAAGATACTGCTGCACGGGTTGAAGCGCATTTGAAAGCCGCCGGCTTGCCGGTTTCCATGAAAGAGATTGCCGGTCTGCCATCAGCAGACGTGCTGATGTCTTATATCGCGCAGGATAAGAAAGTCTCACGCGGTTCACTGACGTTCATCCTGACCCGCGGGCTCGGCCAGTCCTTCATCGCTAAAGACGTCAGTGCGGCAGATGTACAGGCTTTCCTACAGGAAAAACTGGTGTGAAAGGACGTCCGGCAGAAACAATGTAGCTGCCGGACACTTCTTTTGGGTGCGTGATAACCTGATCAGTCCTGTTTACGGCTACGGCGGGTCGGTTCACCCGGTGCGCTTGGCTCCAGCGCAATCGCATGCAAACCCGCATGCAATTCTTCTGCCAGCTGCGCATTGATCGCACGATGACGCTCTACACGGCTCAGACCTGTAAATGCCTCTGCCACAATTACAACGCGGTAATGTGTTTCACCGGTTCCGTCGAACACTTCCTCATGGCCGCCGTCCGTATGATGATGCCCCGCATGAAGATGGCTTTCATTGATGACATCAAGCAACACCGGCTGAAAAGCATCATGGAGTTTTGCGGTAATCCGTTCTTGTCGCGTCAAAGGAATAGACATTCTGATCTCCTGCCCCCATATAGGGGTTATGTTATGCGCATGCGTTACCATTACGGTATACATAATGCCGCGAAATCCCGATTTCACGTCTGCTTTGATTCTACCCCTTCAGGGGTTGGTCATGCATCGTGAAATGTCAATTCTTGTATCATCAGATCTGACCCCGAAATATTGATATCATGGCAACGAATTCAAAATATTTTGACAGCATCCGTATCCGCTCCCGCAAGGAAGAAAAAAAAGCCGCAGGCCCTCAGTGCCAGTGGGAAGGATGCGAAGAAATCGGAACGCACAAAGCCCCTGCAGGCGGTGCGCGTGAAGGCTTGTATCTTCATTTCTGTATTAATCACGTCCGGGAATATAACAAAAACTTCAATGCATTTTCCGGCCTGAGCGATGAAGAAATCGCCAAGTTCCAGAAAAATGCAGCTGTCGGCGACCGGCCGACCTGGACAACGACCAAAAACACCACATCCCGCCAGACAGCAACACAGTTTGCCCGTATGCGCTCAGGGACTGCGGCCTATCATAATAAAATCCGCGATCCGCTGAATCTGTTTGAGCAGACCAAAGCCCGCGCTGAAGCCGCAACCCCGACCAGACGCCCGCGTCCGCTCGAATCCAAAGCTTTTGCCACAATGGGTATTGCGGCAAATTCGACCAGCGACGAGATCAAATCGCGCTATAAAGAGCTGGTAAAGCAGCATCACCCTGATGCCAATGGCGGTGATCGCGGTTCGGAAGAGCGTTTCCGCGACGTTGTGCAAGCTTATCAATTGCTAAAGACCGCAGGTTTTTGCTAAACAGGCAAAGACTTTTTCAGAGAGCATCGTAAGTATAACTGCTTTCGCTCTCTGATAACCTGTCTGTGGCAAATACACCGGCACAGCACTTCAGGCAGTTTCATAGAAAACCGGAACTGGCTATGTGGCAAAAACTGAGCCAAGACACACAGAAAAAGCAGTGCCGGCTTCTTTCCGGCTCTGTTGCAAAGTAAAGAAATAGAGGGATTTCCGCTACCGGAAAACAAACCAAACCCTCTGAACATATGATGACATAGCGGCATGCAGGCGCCGCTCAGGAGGCATGATGAGCAAGGTTGATCTCGACATAAACAATATGCCGGACACAACTGTATCGGTGCGTGACGTGTTCGGGATTGATTCCGATATGACCGTGCCCGCATATAGCAAAAAAAATCCGCATGTACCGGAAACAGATCCGGATTACATTTTTGACCGCCAGACAACCTTGGCGATTCTCGCCGGCTTTGCCTATAACCGCCGCGTCATGGTTTCCGGTTACCACGGTACCGGTAAATCCACCCATATTGAACAGGTTGCAGCCCGTCTGAACTGGCCATGTGTGCGCGTCAACCTCGACAGCCATGTCAGCCGTATTGATCTGATTGGTAAAGATGCCATCGTTGTTAAAGACGGTATGCAGGTTACCGAATTTAAAGACGGTATTCTGCCTTGGGCTTATCAGAACAATGTCGCTCTGGTTTTCGACGAATATGATGCCGGTCGTCCGGACGTCATGTTCGTTATTCAGCGCGTTCTGGAGGCTTCAGGCCGTTTGACCTTGCTCGACCAGAGCCGTGTTATCAATCCGCATCCGGCATTCCGCATGTTTGCAACCGCGAACACTGTTGGTCTCGGCGATACCACCGGTCTTTACCACGGTACCCAGCAGATCAACCAGGCGCAGATGGACCGTTGGTCGATCGTTACCACGCTGAACTACCTGCCGCATGACAATGAAGTTGAGATCATTCTCGCCAAATCCAAGCATTACCAGAATGCGGAAGGCCGTGAGATCGTCTCGAAAATGGTTCGCGTTGCCGACATGACCCGTCAGGCTTTCATCAATGGCGATCTGTCGACCGTTATGAGCCCGCGTACTGTGATTACATGGTCTGAAAATGCCAATATTTTCAAAGATGTCGGCTTTGCATTCCGCTTAACCTTCCTGAACAAATGTGACGAGCTGGAACGCTCCATCGTTGCCGAGTTCTATCAGCGTGCTTTCGGCGAAGAACTGCCGGAATCAGCAGTTAATGTCGTTCTCGCTTAAAGCGCAAATATGACGTCCCCGTATTCCACGGGGACGCTCTCGCTTCATTGTGACAGCGAAACAGGGTTAAGTTTTCTGATATAAGGCAGTTTCATCATGGCAGGCCCCGGCGATAACACACGCGAACGTCCTAAAGGTCCGGTCGATTCCGAACCTTTCAAACGTGCGGTCACTGCCTGTGTGCGTGCAATCGCCGGAAGCAATGAATTTGAAGTCGGGTTCAGCCATGACCGTCCGGCCTTGACCGGTAATCATGCCCGCCTGCCTGATCTGCCAAAGCGTCCGACAGCTGAAGATATTTCCATCATCCGCGGCCTTGGCGATTCCATGGCACTGCGTCATGCCCGTCATGATCCGCGCATTCATGCGCAGCTTGCACCTCAGGGGCAACAGGCACGCGCTATTTATGATGCTGTTGAACAGGCACGCGTTGAAGCTATCGGCGCTCTTGCTATGGAAGGCGTGGCAGCCAATTTGTCCTCCATGCTGGCAGATAAATATAGCCGCGCCAATTATTCCGCTATTACCTCGCGTGATGATGCCCCGATTGAAGAAGCCATCTCCCTGCTTGTGCGTGAAAAGCTCACCGGCTACCGTCCGCCTGTACAGGCCGGCAATGTAGTTGAGCTGTGGCGCGACTGGATTGAGGAAAAAGCCGGTAAACGGCTTGAAACACTTGGCGATCGTCTGAACAGCCAGCAGGATTATGCGCGACTGGTGCGTGAAATGCTGGTTGCACTGGATATGGCTGAAGAACTGGCCGAACCGTCTGAGAGTGACGACGAAGAAAGCCAGCAGGAAGAACAGGCTGATCCGGAAGAATCACAGGAAGGCGCATCGGAAGAAGATGCAGAAAACCAGTCCGGTGATGGCGACAGTTCTGAAGATACAAATGATGATCGCGAGCGCGGTGATCTGGAAGCTGAAGATGCCGCTTATGAAGATGCGGATGACGGCGAAGAAGAAGATGCGGAAACACCGGGGGAAGCACGCCGGTCGAACCAGCCGTTCTCTGATTTCGACAAGCACAATGATTACAAGGTTTTCACCCGTGAATTCGACGAGATCGTAGAAGCAACGGATCTCTGCGACGATGCGGAGCTGGAGCGTCTGCGCGGCTTTCTCGATAAGCAGCTTGCGAATTTGCAGGGCGTTGTCGGTCGCCTCGCCAATCGTCTGCAGCGCCGTCTGATGGCGCAGCAGAATCGCTCATGGCTGTTCGATCTGGAAGAAGGTCATCTCGACAGTGCCAAGCTGGTGCGTGTGGTGATTGACCCAACCCAGCCACTTTCTTTCAAAACCGAGCGCGACACCAATTTCCGCGATACGGTCGTCAGTCTGATTATCGACAATTCCGGCTCCATGCGCGGCCGCCCGATTACGGTTGCCGCAACTTGCGCCGATATTCTCGCACGCACGCTGGAGCGTTGCGGTGTGAAAGTTGAGATTCTCGGCTTTACCACCAAAGCGTGGAAAGGCGGCCAGTCGCGTGAAGCATGGCTGGAACGCGGCAAGCCTGCACAGCCGGGCCGCCTCAATGATCTGCGTCATATCGTTTATAAGAGTGCAGATGCGCCATGGCGCCGCGCACGACGCAATCTCGGCCTGATGATGCGTGAAGGTCTGCTGAAAGAAAACATCGACGGTGAAGCACTGATGTGGGCACATCAGCGTATGCTCGGTCGTCCTGAGCAGCGCAAAATCCTGATGGTGATTTCTGATGGCGCGCCGGTTGATGATTCGACCCTGTCGGTTAATCCGGGCAATTATCTGGAACGCCACTTGCGTGCCGTGATTGACGAGATTGAAAACCGTTCGCCAGTCGAACTGATTGCTATTGGTATCGGTCATGACGTGACACGCTATTACCAACGCGCGGTGACGATTGTTGATGCGGAAGAGCTGGCCGGTGCAATGACCGAGCAGCTCGCATCGCTGTTTGACGATCAGGATCAGCCAAAGCGTGGTCGCGGCAGAGGCTGATCACTTCACTCACATTTAAGATAAATAAAACCTGAAAGTCACACGGCTTTCGGGTTTTATTTATCTGCAATCAGGCCTGCTGGCGGGTAGCCGCCAACACAATCTCACGAATACAAACCTGCTGCGGTTGTTGATAGGCATAAAGCACCGCCCGCGCCACATCGTCTGCCGATAAAACCGGACTGCCCATTGAAGTCTTCCAGTCCTCATAACCGGCTTTAATTGCTGCATCACTGGTATGGCTAAGCAATTCCGTTTCAACGGCTCCCGGTGCGATAGTCACAACCCGTACACCGCTTGGCGCCAATTCCTCGCGCAGATTTTCTGACAAGCCGTGAACGGCGAATTTGGTCGCCACATAGGCCGTATGATTGGCAAAAGTTTTTCGCCCTGCCACGGAACTGATATTAATGATTGTTCCGCTCCCGCGTGCCGCCATACCGCTTGCAACGGCATAAATTCCATTCAGCAGCCCTTTAATATTTACATCAAGCATCCGGTCCCATTCCACCGGATCCTGCCGTGTTATATCGCCAAGCAACATGACACCGGCGTTATTCACAATTGCATCAGCCATACCGAAACGAGCCTGCGCAGTCTCAACCGCCGAAAGAAACGCAGCACGATCCATCACATCAACGGACAAGCAAAGACTGTTTGGCAGTTTCAGCGCCTGCATGGCCTCGACACGCCGCGCCAGCAATAAGAGCGGATGCCCTGCTGCGGATAGGTGTCTCGCAGTTGCCAGACCGATACCGGAACTGGCGCCGGTTACAATAACAAGCGGTTTGGTGGTTTTCGCAATCATTTTCAAAAATCCGGTTGTGAAAATACTGCACGATTATCCCGTACATAAAATCAATTCGCAACCGGTAGAATTACAAGGTGTCGTACTGCCCTGAAAACGAGCGCAGCAGATGCACTCAGGAGCATTACGTTAAAGCTAGAGCGCCGTGTGCCAGACTTGGCACACAAAGGTCGCTCTAACACTTTAAGATTAGAGCATTTCCCGTTTATTTTGAATGATAGGAATTGCTCTATCTTTTTTGTTTTTATGCGCATCCTTTCCGAAAACCGGCTTCCACTTTTCGGAATACGCTCTAGCTGGTTATTTAGTGCGCACCGGTTTGCCTGCGCCATAGATAGATGGTGCAAACAGTGCCAGAATCGCCCCGTAAGGCACCAGCATCACCACACTCATCAGAACCTTGACACCAAAGTCACCAAGCGCCAGTGACAGCCACAGTGGCATTGTCAGGCCAAACCATTGCACCTGATCAATCATGGAACTGTCAGCAAAGCCAAAAACCGTGTCCAGCATGGCGAAGGGGGCAGCAAAAGCCAGCGAGAAGAACAGGATTGTATCCAGAACCGATCCGCAAAGTGCTGCGGCTAGAGGTGCTTTCCACCAGCGCAAACGGCGCAAACGGCTGAACACGCTGATATCAAGCAATTGCGCGAACAGAAACGCACTTCCCGACGCCACAGCAAGCCGTGGGCTCGCAAGCCAGATCGACATGATCACACCCAGAGCAAAACCGGCATAAACGACCTGACGGGCGCGTTGCGGACCAAAGCGGCGGTTGGTCAGATCATTGACCAGAAAGGCAAACGGATAGGTAAAGGCGCCATAAGTGAGAATTTCCTGCAAACCCAGATAATGCACCGGATATTGAACAAGAATATTGGAAGCGGCAACGGCCGCACACATGGCAAGAACGGGAAAAATCAACGCTTTTAAAGCGGAACTATGCTGTAATGGCATTTTTTTATCCTGGGTAATGGAACCAGCAAAAAGGCCGGATAAACCGGCCTTTAGCAAACGAAAATTAGCCGAAAAGACTATTAAGCAGCAACTTCTGCCAGCTTCTTAGCAACCTGACGCTTCAGCAGACGTGCGCGCTGTGACAGCTCGTTGTCCGATGATTTAGCAAGGAATGCATCCAGGCCACCGCGATGCTCTACCGAGCGAAGCGCATGGGCTGTAATACGCAGACGGTAGCTCTGGCCCATTGCATCGGACATCAGAGTTACATTGCAAAGATTTGGCAAATAACGGCGACGCGACTTGTTGTTCGCATGGCTTACATTGTTGCCGTAGAGGACCGCTTTACCGGTCAGTTCACAAGCGCGGGACATTGGTCTCACCTTCAAAATTCTGTTTCAGGCCCCGGCACAAATACCCGATACCGTCTTCGCTTCAAGCATAATCAATATAAAATTGATATGTCGCGGCGCGCAATATCGGACAGCGGCCCATTGGGAAAGTCGGGTTTCTATAGTGAAAGCAGCTGTTGTCGTCAAGCCGTTTCAGAGGATTACAGGTCCAATTCCTGCCAATGACAAGGAATTGACTGTCTTTGACCCCATTTTGCCGCTTTTATCATAGAAATAGCGGGCATTAAAAGAGCCAGTACTGCAGTTTCAGGCTGGCAGACAGTGAAATACCCGCTCAGGTGAGTCTCAGGGAGATACGAATGCTGTTGACGGATATAGCTGCAAAGACACAACAAAAAACGGTCGCAAAACGCCTGATCGGAACCATTTTTCTCACAGCAGTTTCTCTTCTGCCTGCTACTGCATATGCTGCTGATTCCGGCTACCGCACGGAATATGGAATTTACATTTTCGGCATGACAATTGCGCGTTCTGAAATGAATACCAAGATGTCCGATACCAGCTATACCCTTGACGGCGAGTTTCATAGTTCCGGCCTCGCCCGTATTTTTGACAGTACCAAAGGCTCCATCACCATTCGCGGCGCGGTGCTGAATCAAGGCACCGCAGCCTCTGTGCAGCCTGCCTCTTATCTCACAACCTATCGCAGCGGTAAAAAGCACAAGCGCACATCCATCAGTTTCAAAAACGGCTCTGTCAGCGCTTATGATAACCAACCGCCGATCAACAAAGTTGCGCCATGGGCAGAACTGGGTGCCAATGATCTGAAAGCAGTTTTTGACCCGATCAGCTCTATGATGATCACAAGCCCATCTGCTGCTGCGGTCTGTAACCGCACTTTGCAAATCTTTGACGGACAAACACGCGCACAAATCCGGCTTAGTCCGGCGGGCACAGAGCGCTTGTCAGTCAAAGGCTTTGATGGCACAGCAATCACCTGCAATGCCAGGTTCGTGCCGGTCTCAGGCTATGAAAAAGATAAAAAATCCGTGCGGTATCTCGCCGATAAAAGCAAAATCACCATCAGTTTTGCGTCCCTGAACACGGATAATCAGGGCGCAGGTATTTATGCCCCTGTGGGCGCCAGCGTCGGCACCCAGATCGGCACGGTCAAAGTACGTGCAACACGCTTTGAAAAGACAAAATAGCAATCTGATACCAAAGCTCCATGAATGTGACTCGTGGAGCTTTGGTCAGGCCCGAATGGCGATTGAACTTCTTCAAGGCGTGATGCGTCAGCATCTTGATGCCGCTTGGTATGACTACGTAAATATTCAAGCGGAGTGGTCATTCAACCGGAATGCTTTCCGCTTGAGATTGATGATTATTCACCCATCAGTTTATGAATACGGTCAAGATACTTCTTGCCAAAGGCGATGTGCGCCGGATTGATGCCTTTTAACTCATCAACAATCTGATCTTCGTCTTCTGCTTCCACCGCGCTCACACTGCTGACCAGCGCAAAATAACCGTAAATATAATCCTGCGCTGTCAGGCCGTGTTTTTCCAGCACGGCTTTGACTTTTGGTTGCTTGTCGATTCGCGCAGCCAGCGCTTTCGGCGAATGATCACCGGTACCGTCCTCATCATTACCTTCACCAGACATATCGATTGTATTAAGCTCTGCTTGCGCGGCTTCCATTCGGGTCAGAAATGCCTCATCCAGCGGGAAATTATTCACTTCTGCCGGCACTTCCGGCTTGGCCATTTCCGAAAAACTCTGCGCAAATGCCTGATTGTCTGTCAAAGGCAGGCCACTGAGACAAGCTACAGCAAAAAAAGAACCGGCCATAAATGTAAGAGCCGGACGGCGAAACAGACAAATCATGCTTATACCTTTGTCAAAAATGATCTTTGCGTTTACGCAGTTCTGCAAAGATCTGCAATTCACTGGCGTCTTCCATCCCAAGCCGTTTGGCGATTGCACCGTCATGGGTGCGCAGAAACGGATTGGTAGCCATTTCCAGACCGATACTGGTAGGCAGGGTCGGCAGACCTTCTGCCCGCAGCCGTTCAATCTCGCGGCCGCGCTCTTTCAGAGCCGGATTGGTGCCATCCACATCCAGTGCAAAACGCAAATTGCTCAGCGTATATTCATGTCCGCAATAGACTTTCACATCCACAGGCAGCAAAGCCAATTTTTGCAGCGATGCATACATATCCGCCGGTGTACCTTCAAACAGACGACCGCAACCAAGCGCGAATAGAGTATCGCCAGTGAAAACAACCTTTGCCTGCGGCAGATAATAGCTCACCTCTCCGGCCGTATGACCGGGCGTGGCAATCACCTGCACTTCAAAACTGCCGAACTGAAAGGTGTCACCGTCTTTAACGCCACGATCTGCACCCGGAATTTTCTCCGCGGCAGGTCCTGTGATCATGGCGCCATATGTGCGTTTCAATGCTTCATTGGCATCGACATGATCGAAATGATGATGGGTGGTAAAAATATAATCGAGCTTCCAGCCGCGTCGCGCCAAAGCCGAACGGATTGCCAGTTCTTCCGGCGCATCAATCGATGCGGTCAGTCCGGTTTCCGGATCATGAATCAACACGCCAAAATTATCTTCACGGCAATAGAACTGTTCAATTTCAAGACGAGCCATCGTTCTGCTCCCGATTATTTTTTATCCGCTGATGCTGCGCTATCTTCACTACCCCAAGGCACCAGAGAATGTTTTTTGATCAATGGCAACTGGAACATTGTAAAGGCAATCGTCAGCGGCATCACGCCCCAGACTTTAAAGGTAACCCACGCATCGGTGGAAAAGTTCCGCCACACAACCTCATTGATCACTGCCAGCACAAAGAAGAACAGCCCCCAGCGCAATGTCAGCTTGCGCCAGCCTTCCGCATCCAGTTTGAAAGCCTGATCAAAGACATAGCCGAGAAGCGCTTTACCGAACAACAAACCACCAAGCAAAATCGCTCCGAACAGGCTGTTAACGATGGTTGGTTTCATTTTTATGAAAGTATCATTGTGCAGCCACAGGGTCAGCGCACCAAAGACCAGCACAACAATGCCTGAAACCAGCGGCATGATCGGCAGGCTGCGTGTCATGATCCACGAGACAACCAGCGCAATCACAGTAGCCGCCATAAACAAGGCTGTCGCGATGAAAATCGGCTGACCGATCTGTGCCAGTACCGGAAAGCGCTCAACCAACCACTCACCACGGGAGTTGGCGAAGAAGAAGATCAGCAATGGCCCCAGTTCCAGAGCCAGCTTTAGCAGCGGCGGAACATCTTTGCGTTTCGGATCGGAAGGATCACGTTCAAAAATCTGATCGTTCATCGTGCCTCTCCCGCAATTGCTCCGGCAAAATCTTGCGCCGTAAACGGCTCAAGATCATCAATCTGTTCACCGACACCAATAAAATAGACCGGCAATTTATGTTTGGCGGCAATCGCCACCAGAATACCGCCACGGGCAGAACCATCGAGCTTGGTCATCACCAAGCCATTCACACCAGCAATATTCTTGAAAATCTCTACCTGATTAAGCGCATTCTGACCGGTGGTAGCATCCAGCGTCTGTAACACCGTATGCGGTGCTTCCGGATCATGCTTACCAAGTACACGCACGATCTTAGCCAGCTCTTCCATCAGCTCGGCCTTGTTTTGCAAACGCCCTGCCGTATCAATAATCAGCACATCGCTGCCGGCATCTTTGGCCTGTTGCCATGCATCAAAGGCAAGCCCCGCAGCATCAGCACCAAGTTTGGAAGACACCACCGGTGAACCGGTACGCTCACCCCAGATATGCAATTGTTCAATCGCCGCGGCACGGAATGTATCACCGGCTGCCAGCATCACTTTCAGACCGCCTGCGGTGAGCTTGGCCGCGAGCTTACCGATTGTTGTCGTCTTCCCTGTGCCGTTCACGCCAACCACAAGAATGACATGTGGTTTATGGGACAGGTCGAGCTCAAGGGGTTTTGCCACCGGCACCAAAACTTTTTCGATTTCAGAGCGCATAATGCTGCGGACTTCATCCGTCGAAATATCTTTGCCATAGCGGCCGGATGACAGGCTATCTGTGATGCGCATCGCTGTTTCCAGACCAAGGTCGGCCTGAATCAACACATCTTCCAATTCCTGCAACGTATCTTCATCCAGCTTACGCTTGGTGAAAATACCGCCGATCGAATCACCAAGCTGTTGTGACGAACGCGACAGGCCGCTGCGTAACCGCTCGAACCATGACAATTTTTTTTCCGGTTCCGCTTCAACAACAACCGGCTCCTGCTTTGCTTCAACCGCTTTGCTGACAGTCACCTTCACCGGTTTGGGCGCAGGCACCACATCCGCATCAGTGAATTTTGGTTCGGTCTCAGGAAAAGACGGTGTCAGTTCAACAGTTGCCGGATCAGCCACCACCGGCTGTGACAACAGCTCTTCAATTTTTTCAAGAACCGTTTCATGAGGCAGCTCTTCCGCCTGCAGCTTTTCCTCAGCAACAGGCTCATCAAGCTCATCAGTTTCAGGCGTATCATAAACCGGTTTCAGTTCTATGGTCGCCGGATCAGCGATCAATGGCTGAGAAAGCAATTCCTCAACCTGATGAAGCACGCTCTCATGCGGCGGCTCAACAGGAGAATGCGCTTCTTCTGCGCCCTGTTCCGCTAAAGGTGACAGAGTTTCCTCAGACGGCGCGGAAGAGGCCTCCTCCTTTTTGCCGAAAGAAAAAATCTTTTTAATAAAACCCATAGCCATGAATACAGCGCTTCTTATTTTCGAATGATAATTAGATATTTTGCGGAACAGCCAACAGCTTGTCACCATCATGACCGGAGATCACGCGGCTGACAATCTGTCCTGCGGTCAGCTCTGTCGTATCCAGTCCTGTCAGCGTAAAGCCTTCTGTGCGACCAAGCCCATCCCGCTCCACCAGAATATTCTGTACAGTGCCTTTGAGACTTTCCAGATGCAAGCGATAAGCCGCATCACCAGCTACACGCAGACGCGCTGCACGTTCCTTGATCACTTCACGACGCAATTGCGGCATGCGCGCGGCAGGTGTGCCCTCGCGCGGACTATAAGGGAAAACATGCAAATGGCTGAGGCCGCATTCTTCGACAATACGGATAGAGTTCTGGAACATCTCTTCCGTCTCGGTCGGGAAACCGGCGATGATATCCGCACCAAATACGGCATCAGGTCGTAATTTACGCACATCCTCGCAGAAGCGGATTGAATCATCACGCAAATGGCGGCGTTTCATCCGCTTGAGGATCATATTATCCCCTGACTGTAGTGACAAGTGCAGATGCGGCATCAGGCGTTTTTCATTGGCCAGCGCTTCCATCAGGTCTTCATCTGCCTCGATTGAGTCGATAGAAGACAAACGCAGGCGCTGCAAATCCGGCACCTGAGACAAAACAGTTTTCACCAATTTACCAAGGCGCAAATTTCCCGGCAAATCAGGTCCGTAGGAAGTCATATCCACGCCGGTCAGCACCACTTCCGCATAGCCGTTACTGACCAGTCGTTTGACTTGGCTCACCACGCCGCCCATCGGGACAGAGCGGGAATTACCACGGCCATAAGGAATGATGCAGAAAGTACAGCGATGGTCACAACCATTCTGCACCTGTACAAAAGCACGGGCGCGGCCTTCAATGGCATCCACCATATGGCTGGCGGTTTCGCGCACTTCCATAATGTCGTTGACGCGAACCTTCTCAAACTGGTTCACACCAAAGTCCGGCAACATGCGGTAGGAATTGGATTTCAGTTTTTCTTCATTGCCGAGTACGAGATCAACTTCATCCATCGCGGCAAAATCATCAGCGCCGGTCTGCGCCGCACAACCGGTGACGATAATACGGGCCTCCGGATTATCCCGTCGTGCTTTACGGATCGCCTGGCGTGCCTGGCGCACCGCTTCCGCTGTGACTGCACACGTGTTGAAAATAATCGCGCCGTTTTCCAATGTGCCGAGACCGGCCTCATCAGCTTCGCGTTTCATCACTTCGGATTCATAGGTATTCAGCCGGCAGCCGAATGTTACAACCTCAACCGCCATAATCAGGCACCTTCCGCTGTTGTGTCTTTTGCCCAAAGACCTGTTGCCGGATCAAACTGCCCCGAAAACTCCCATTCAGCCGGTCCTGTCATTAAAACATGATCATCATCGCGCCAAATGATCTGCAATGGCCCGCCCGGAACAATGACTTTTACATTGCGCCCTGTACGGCGTGTGCGTGCTGCCGATACACCGGCGGCGCAGGCAGCAGAGCCGCAAGCACGCGTCAACCCGACACCACGCTCCCAGGTGCGGATTGTCAGCTCATCTTGTGCCGTGACCTGCGCGATAGAAATATTTGCTTTTTCCGGAAACATCGGATGATTTTCCAGCAATGGCCCAAACTTATCCAGCTCATAGGACCAGACATCCTGATCCACCCAGAAAATCGCATGGGGATTGCCCATCGACGCCACAGACGGCGAATGCAGTACCGGTGCATCAATCGGCCCAACCTGCAATTCAATCATGCGGGTATCACGAAACTCTTCTGCCAGCGGGATCGCCTGCCATTCGAAATGCGGCTTGCCCATATCCACACGAATCTGTCCGTCCGGCAATTCCTCTGCCAGTAACAAACCGGCCAGCGTTTCAAAAGTGAATTGCGATTTTCCGGTTTCCGCTGCCAGCGCCTGCACCACGCAGCGAGTGCCATTGCCACAAGCCTGTGCTTCACTGCCGTCACAATTGATAATGCGGATATAATAATCTGTGCCCGCAGTTTTCGGATCATGGATCGCCATAATCTGATCGAAACCGGTCTCATTGTGACTATTCAATGCGCGAGCGGCATCAGGCGTAATCCGGTCATTCCGGCCACGCATATCCGCCACAATAATTTTATTGCCAAGACCATTCATTTTGGCAAAAGCTGCATTGACTGACATAGCTACAGACATAATTTCACAATTTAAAACCGCCGGATCAAAACATAAAGACTGCCTGAACCGGCATAAGACGACAAATGACGTTTATTCCGGATGATTTGCCTTAAACCACGGCCATAAGACTGTGAAGCAGTTTCCGGACAGGATACAGGTTCTATATGGCGGAACTTGTCTCAAATTGCCAGATATGCCGGACGGATTCAAAAAGCCGCGATACATTTTTGTCTCCAAAACCGGTTTTGAAGCCAGATCAAGCCTTGGCCGCAAGGCAAAATATGTTTATCCTTTAATATATAACCTGCTTATAGCATTTCCAGCAAAAGTGCGAAGCAGTTTTGGCAATGGATAATGCGCAAAAACAAACAGTTACAGCGGTTCCAACAATTCAGTCTTTACTGGAACCGCTGTAAACGGCATATCTGGCCATATTATTTCCGCCTGACTATGATGATGTCACAAGCGTAAAATAAAGGACGGAAGCCAGAAATTTGCACTATCCTGCTCATTTCCCATTTGTTCAATAATTCCTTTTGAATCCAAAATGGTCTAAACTGCGCCGAATTGTGCTTCAATATTGACCTGAAGACGGAACTGTTTCACTGATTCCCGTCACAAACCACCATAATCAAGGAGATGGGTATGGGAGTTTCTAAGATTGGCCTGCTCGGACTTGCAGCTGCCACTATTCTCGCAGGCTGCCAGAGTTCGCGCTTTGACAATATGGCCAGTAACACTCCCCCGCAGGCTCAGCGCCCTGCTCCTTTGCGTCCTGCACCGACGACATCGATTCAGTCCGGCTCGCTGAGTGATGTGAATGCATCGCAGTTTCCGGCAAATCCGAATGATATGAATACGCAGCCGCAGGGCAATACGCAGGTTGCCAGCCTGCCACCTGCGACTTCCGTCGAGCTGACACCGGGCAAAGTTGCCGGTGTATGGAATGCTTCACTTGCCGGTCAGAGCTGTAAAGTTGCGACACCGCAGACCAAATTCGGTCAGGGCTATCGCGCCGGTCCGCTGCGTTGCCCGGGTGAACTTGCCAACCTGTCCTCATGGTCGGTCAACGGCAAACAGCTGGTTCTCTATGATGCAAATGGCGGCACAGTTGCTTCGCTTTATTCGTCTGCTGACGGACGTTTTGACGGTCAGACATCCGGCGGCCAGCCGATCAGCCTGTCCCGCTAAGATTTGCTAACAGTTTGAACTCATAAAAGCTGCAGACACAATCTGCGGCTTTTCATTTATAAAACAGCGCCTGAATGAGCCCGAATGAGGTTGTCATGTCTTTCAATGAAACGCTGAAAGCCTATCCGTCCGTATCAGAACGCTACGACTCTCTGGCTGCTGCCGGTGATATTGAAGCTGATCCGCAGCAGCAAATTCTTGCAAAACGCTTTGATGCTTTGATTGAAGCCATTTGTAGCAAACGCCTTTCGCGCAAATCCAGTGCATTGGGCTGGTTGTTCGGCAAGTCCAAAAAAGTGGCTGAGCCGATCAAAGGCTTATATATTCATGGTAAAGTCGGTCGCGGCAAAACCATGCTGATGGATATGTTTTTTGAATTGCTGCCGGTTGAGCGTAAACGCCGTGCGCATTTCAATGATTTCATGGCTGATGTGCATGATCGTATCAATGCACATCGCCAAGCCCTGAAACGTGGTGAAACCAAACAGGAAGACCCGATCCCGCCCGTGGCGGAAGCATTGGCACAGCAGGCATGGGTGCTGTGTTTCGACGAATTCACCGTAACTGATATTGCTGATGCAATGATCCTGTCCCGCCTGTTCTCTGCGCTTTTCGAACGCGGTGTTGTGCTGATCGCTACCTCCAATGTCGCACCGGATAATCTCTATCCGAACGGTCTCAACCGCCAGCTGTTCATGCCTTTTGTCAGCATACTCAAAACCCGCGTCGATGTGATCAATCTGGATTCAAGAACCGATTATCGTCTTGAAAAGCTCGACCGCCAGCCGGTCTATCTCACGCCTCTTGGCGCTGAGAGTGATGCTAAGATGGATGAAACCTGGAAAATTTTGACTGAAGGCCGCAGGGAAACACCGGTTACGATTGATTTCCGTGGCCGTCAAATCGTTCTGAACCGGACTGTCGGCGATGCTGTCCGTGTTACCTTTGAAGAACTCTGCGCCAAACCGCTGGCTGCTGCCGATTATCTGGCAATCATGGCGCGTTTCCGCACCATGTTTATTGACCATGTGCCTGCACTTGATTTGAGTCGCCGCAATGAGGCCAAACGTTTCATCCTGCTGGTCGATACACTTTATGATCATCGTGCCCGCGTGGTGATCAGTGCCGCAGCCTCTCCCGATAAGCTCTATATCGCCTCAAGCGGTACAGAAGCTTTTGAATTTGACCGCACCGCATCGCGCCTTTTCGAGATGCAAAGTGCCGAATATCTGGAAGCATTTGAGACAAATGAGTCAGGTGCAGTGCGGATAACCGCGTGAAGAACGAGCTAAACAGGCCATATATTCCTGTTGTCACTATTTTGTGACGATCATAGCCTAATTTATGTCGATTAGAGGAATCATAAGAGCTCTTATGATTCAGCAAATAAGCATTCCGCAATCAGGCTGACTGTAAGCCGTTCTGAATAAACAAAAATTAGCTGTAAGCGGACAAATTTCAGGGACAATTCCTCTTCTTGATTTCACCAGATGAAACAGGAGAAAAATTCGGCTTTTGTCAAAAATGATTTACGTTTACGTAAGAACTTATTTAGCTAAACGATTGAAATAATTAAATACAAATTTATTAGTTGAGTTATTTTGAAAACGGGCATATCGACCATACAGCGTAATGGCCTCTGCGGGCATAACTGAACGGAAAGCTCAAGCAGAGGTTAAGCTGTTTTAGTTAGATTTTAGATCAGGGAAGTAACCAGCATGGCTCGCAATAAAATTGCTCTCATCGGTTCAGGCATGATCGGCGGAACGCTCGCCCATATGGCCGGTCTCAAAGAGCTCGGTGACATTGTGTTGTTCGATATCGCCGAAGGTACTCCGCAGGGCAAAGGCCTCGATATCGCTGAATCCTCACCGGTTGACGGTTTCGATGCAAAATTCACCGGTGCCAATGACTATGCTGCCATCGAAGGCGCAGACGTTGTTATCGTTACCGCCGGTGTACCGCGCAAGCCAGGCATGAGCCGTGATGACCTGCTGGGCATCAACCTGAAAGTCATGGAACAGGTAGGCGCAGGCATTGCCAAATACGCCCCTGATGCTTTCGTGATCTGCATCACCAACCCGCTCGATGCGATGGTTTGGGCTCTGCAGAAATTCTCCGGTCTGCCAGCAAACAAAGTTGTCGGTATGGCTGGTGTGCTTGATAGCGCCCGTTTCCGTTACTTCCTCGCTGAAGAATTCAACGTTTCCGTTGAAGATGTTACCGCATTCGTTCTCGGCGGTCACGGCGATACCATGGTTCCGTCGAGCCGCTATTCGACTGTTGCCGGTATTCCTCTGCCGGATCTGGTCAAAATGGGCTGGACTACACAGGACAAGCTCGACAAGATCATTCAGCGCACCCGTGACGGCGGTGCTGAAATCGTTGGCCTGCTGAAAACCGGTTCGGCTTTCTATGCGCCTGCTGCTTCCGCTATCCAGATGGCAGAATCCTACCTCAAGGATAAGCGCCGCGTTCTGCCAGTTGCCGCGCAGCTGACCGGTCAGTACGGCGTTAAAGACATGTATGTCGGCGTACCAACCATTATTGGTGCGAACGGCGTAGAACACATCATCGAAATTCAGCTCGACAAAGAAGAACAGGCCGCATTTGAGAAATCAGTTGCTGCAGTTCAGGGTCTTTGCGACGCCTGCATCGCGATTGCACCTAATCTGAAATAAGCACCCGTAATTTAAAGTTCTGGGATGTATCGGGGCGCTTTTCCCAAAAGTGGCCCCGAACTGCTCTCTGGAACTTCATATAAAAATCACGAAACCTGTCTATCAACGCAAGTTGAAACCACAGTTTTCAGGGCGCCTTACAAAGGACAACCAGATGAACATTCATGAATATCAGGCCAAGCGCCTGCTCCACTCCTACGGCGCACCGATTGCCAATGGCGTGGCTGTATACTCCGCTGAACAGGCTGAAGAATGGGCAAAGACCCTTCCTGGCCCGCTTTATGTGGTCAAGAGCCAGATCCACGCCGGTGGCCGCGGTAAAGGTAAGTTCAAAGAACTGCCTGCTGAAGCTAAAGGTGGCGTACGTCTTGCCAAATCCATCGAAGAAGTTGTTGCCAACGTTAAAGAAATGCTCGGCAACACTCTGGTGACCAAGCAGACCGGCCCTGCCGGCAAGCAGGTTAACCGTCTTTACATCGAAGATGGTGCGGATATTGACCGTGAGTTGTATCTCTCCCTGCTGATCGACCGTACCAACGGCCGTCCGGCTTTCGTTGTCTCCACCGAAGGCGGTATGGACATTGAAGCTGTTGCGGAAGAAACACCGGAAAAGATCATCAATGTTGCAATCGATCCTGCCAAAGGCGTGACCGATGAAGACAATGCAAAGCTCGCAGACGCGCTGAAGCTCGAAGGCGAAGCCCGTGCAGATGCAATTGCGCTGTTCCCGGTTCTCTACAAAGCTTTTGTTGAAAAAGACATGAGCCTGCTGGAAATCAACCCGCTGATCGTCATGACCAATGGTCGCGTACGCGTGCTGGATGCCAAAGTATCCTTCGACGGCAATGCTCTGTTCCGTCATCCTGACATTCAGGAACTGCGCGATCTGTCCGAAGAAGACGAAAAAGAAATCGAAGCTTCCAAGCATGATCTGGCTTATGTTGCCCTCGAAGGTAATATCGGCTGCATGGTCAATGGTGCCGGTCTTGCTATGGCAACCATGGACATCATCAAGCTTTACGGCGCAGAACCGGCAAACTTCCTCGATGTTGGCGGCGGCGCTACCAAAGAAAAAGTAACAGCTGCATTCAAGATCATCACTGCTGATCCGGCTGTTGAAGGTATCCTCGTGAACATCTTCGGCGGCATCATGAAATGCGATGTTATCGCTGAAGGCGTGATCGCAGCTGTTAAAGAAGTTGGCCTTAAAGTTCCTCTGGTGGTTCGTCTCGAAGGCACCAATGTTGAGCTTGGCAAGAAAATCATCAACGAGAGCGGCCTGAATGTTATTTCAGCTGACGATCTCGACGATGCAGCGCAGAAAATCGTTGCTGCAGTGAAGGGAAATTGATCCATGTCTATTCTTGTAAACAAGGACACCAAGATCCTCGTTCAGGGTCTGACCGGTAAGACAGGTACTTTCCACACCGAACAGGCGCTGGCTTATTACGGCACTCAGATGGTTGGCGGTATTCACCCTAAAAAGGGTGGCGAAACCTGGACAGGTTCCAAGGGCGAAAATCTGCCGATTTTTGCAACTGTTGCTGAAGCAAAAGAACGTACCGGTGCAGACGCATCCGTGATCTACGTTCCGCCTGCAGGTGCAGCTGATGCCATCATCGAAGCAATTGAAGCTGAAGTCGGTTTCATCGTCTGCATCACTGAAGGTATTCCGGTTCTGGACATGGTTCGCGTGAAAGAACGTCTGGAACGTTCAAAGTCACGTCTCCTCGGCCCTAACTGCCCGGGCATCCTGACCCCTGAAGAATGCAAAATCGGCATTATGCCAGGCAACATCTTCAAAAAAGGTTCGGTCGGCGTTGTTTCCCGTTCGGGTACACTTACTTACGAAGCTGTGTTCCAGACCTCCAATGAAGGTCTTGGCCAGACAACCGCTGTTGGTATCGGCGGCGATCCGGTTAAAGGCACAGAATTCATCGACGTGCTGGAAATGTTCCTTGCGGACGAAAACACCAAATCGATCGTTATGATCGGTGAAATCGGTGGTTCGGCTGAAGAAGAAGCAGCTCAGTTCCTCAAAGACGAAGCCAAGCGCGGCCGTTCAAAGCCAATGGTTGGCTTCATCGCCGGTCGTACCGCTCCGGAAGGCCGCACCATGGGTCATGCCGGTGCCGTTATCTCCGGTGGCAAGGGCGGCGCTGAAGACAAGATTGCAGCTATGGAAGATGCGGGCATCCGCGTTTCCCCATCGCCTGCACAGCTCGGCAAAACACTTGTTGAAGTTCTCAAGGGCTAAGGCCCTTGGGTTGAAGTTCTCAAAGGTTAATCCCTTGGAACCCTGACGATAATGGCAGTTTTTAAGCACAACTGCCTCTAAAAAGCCCGGTTCGTGGCCCAAGCCACAGCAAAGCACGAACCGGGTTTTATAAAAACGATTACCTATGCCTGTTTCTATTGGAAATCAGTTTTAAAACACTATTTCTCAATACAGAAACAACAGACCAGTAACTTAAAACGGGACCGGAAGATTTTCCGGTATGGCCGGTATAAGGAGACGGAGTGAATACTCCGGCAAGGACAATGGCACGGCAAGAAGAAGCCAACGACGTTTTCGCCCTGACCTCGTTTCTCTATGGCGGCAATGCCGACTATATTGAGGAGCTCTATGCTGCATATGAAACCGATCCGAATTCGGTTAATGCAGAATGGCGTGATTTTTTCGCAAATCTCGGTGACAACCGACAAGATGTGCTTGAAAATGCCCGCGGCGCATCCTGGGAAAAGAGCAACTGGCCTGTTACGCCTAAAGATGAGCTGACCAATGCTCTCGACGGCAACTGGGCAGAAGTTGAAAAACACATCTCGGACAAGCTGAAAGGCAAAGGCGGCAAAGCTGCTCCTGCTGCACCAGCTCTGAGCGAAGTTGAAATTACACAGGCAGCACGCGATAGCGTTCGCGCGATCATGATGATCCGCGCTTACCGTATGCGCGGTCACCTGCATGCCAATCTTGATCCGCTGGGTCTTTCCGAAAAGCCAAATGATTATAATGAACTGGCTCCGGAAAACTACGGTTTCACTCCGCAAGATTTTGATCGCAAAATCTTCATCGACAATGTGCTTGGTCTTGAATATGCGACCGTGCGCGAAATGCTCGATATTCTAAAGCGCACCTATTGCTCAACACTCGGTGTTGAATTCATGCATATTTCTGATCCGGCTGAAAAAGCCTGGATTCAGGAACGTATTGAAGGTGCCAATAAAAATATCGCTTTCACACCGGAAGGTAAGAAAGCCATCATGTCCAAACTGATCGAAGCTGAAGGCTTTGAACAGTTCATTGACGTGAAATACAAAGGCACCAAGCGTTTTGGTCTCGATGGCGGTGAATCTCTGATTCCTGCTCTTGAACAGATCGTCAAACGCGGCGGTTCCATGGGCGTTAAAGAAATCATTTTCGGTATGGCTCACCGTGGCCGTCTGAACGTGCTTTCGCAGGTTATGGGCAAGCCACACCGCGCTATTTTCCACGAATTCAAGGGCGGCTCTTATGCGCCGGATGATGTGGAAGGTTCGGGCGACGTTAAATACCATCTGGGCGCATCTTCGGATCGTGAATTCGACGGTAACTCCGTTCACCTGTCACTGACAGCCAACCCTTCCCATCTGGAAATCGTTAATCCGGTTGTTATGGGTAAAGCCCGTGCCAAGCAGGATCTGCTCGTTGGCCGTACCCGTGATGATATGGTACCGTTGAGTGAACGCGCAAAAGTTATGCCGCTGCTGCTGCATGGCGATGCTGCTTTTGCCGGTCAGGGTGTTGTTGCTGAATGTATGGGTCTGTCGGGTCTGCGCGGTCACCGCGTTGCCGGTACTGTACATTTCATCATCAATAACCAGATCGGTTTCACCACTGATCCGTCCTTCTCCCGTTCATCGCCATATCCGTCCGATGTTGCGAAGATGATTGAAGCTCCGATCTTCCACGTCAATGGTGATGATCCGGAAGCTGTGGTTTTTGCTGCAAAAGTTGCAACCGAATTCCGCCAGACCTTCCATAAGCCGGTTGTTGTGGACATGTTCTGCTACCGTCGCTTTGGTCATAACGAAGGCGATGAGCCTGCGTTCACCCAGCCTTTGATGTACAAAGAAATTCGCAAGCACAAAACCACTGTTCAGCTCTACAGTGAGAAGCTGATTGGCGAAGGTCTGCTGACTCAGGCTGAAATCGACCAGATGAAAGCTGAATGGCGCGATAAACTGGAAACAGAATTCGAAGCCGGTCAGAACTATAAGCCGAACAAGGCCGATTGGCTTGACGGCGCATGGGCAGGTCTGCGTACCGCTGATAATGCCGATGAACAGCGCCGTGGTAAAACCGGCATGCCAATGAAATCCCTCAAGGAAATCGGTAAAAAGCTTGCCGAGACACCTGAAGGTTTCAATGTTCACCGTACCGTTCAGCGTTTCCTCGACAATCGCTCCAAGATGATTGATTCCGGTGAAGGCATTGATTGGGCAACAGCTGAATCGCTGGCTTTTGGTTCGCTTGTAACTGAAGGTAATCCTATCCGTCTTTCCGGTCAGGATGTTGAGCGTGGCACGTTCTCGCAGCGCCACACTGTTCTTTACGATCAGGAAAATCAGCAGCGTTATATCCCTCTGAATAATCTTCAGAAGGGTCAGGCGATCTACGAAGCCATCAACTCGATGTTGTCCGAAGAAGCCGTGCTTGGTTACGAATATGGTTATTCCCTGTCAGAGCCTCGCGCACTGACTGTCTGGGAAGCTCAGTTCGGTGACTTCGCCAACGGTGCTCAGGTTGTTTTCGACCAGTTCATCTCTTCGGGTGAGCGTAAGTGGCTGCGTATGTCCGGTCTCGTCTGCCTTCTGCCACATGGCTATGAAGGTCAGGGTCCTGAGCATTCATCCGCACGTCTGGAACGCTTTCTGCAGCTTTGCGCGGAAGATAATATGCAGGTTGCCAATGTTACGACACCGGCAAACTACTTCCACATTCTGCGCCGTCAGATGAAACGCGACTTCCGTAAGCCGCTGATCATGATGACACCAAAATCCCTGCTGCGTCACAAGCGTGCAATTTCTTCTTTGAGCGAACTGTCCGGAGACAGCACATTCCACCGCCTGTTGTGGGATGATGCACAATATCTCAAGGATCAGCCGATCAAACTGCAGAAAGATGCCAAGATTCGTCGCGTCGTTCTCTGCTCCGGTAAAGTCTATTACGACCTTTACGAAGAGCGTGAAAAACGCGGCATCGACGATGTCTACCTGCTGCGCGTTGAACAGCTTTATCCGTTCCCGGCCAAAGCCCTCATCAACGAACTCTCCCGCTTCCGCGGTGCAGAAATCGTCTGGTGTCAGGAAGAGCCAAAGAATATGGGCGCATGGTCGTTCATCGAGCCTTATCTGGAATGGGTTCTGGCGCATATTGATGCGAAATATCCGCGTGCCCGTTATACTGGCCGTCCGGCTGCCGCATCGCCTGCAACAGGTCTGATGTCCAAGCATCTTGAACAGCTCGCAGCCTTCCTTGAAGACGCGCTCGGTTCTTAAAATTTAAATTATGACCCGCTGTTATGCAGCGGGTCAGTCTATCATTCAGATTAAAGTTCCAGGGAAGATAAAACCATGGCCACCGAAATCCGCGTTCCCACCCTTGGGGAATCCGTCACAGAGGCAACCATCGGCAAATGGCTCAAAAAAGTTGGCGATGTGATCGTTGCTGACGAACCATTGGTTGAGCTGGAAACCGACAAAGTTTCTATTGAAGTTCCGGCACCTGTTTCCGGTGTTCTGACAGAAATCGCCGCTCAGGAAGGTGACAATGTTGGTCTCGATGCTCTGCTCGGTCAGATTGATGCATCCGGCGCAGCGAGCGCCCCTGCCGCAAAACCTGCTGCTGCACCAGCCGCTGCACCTGTAGCCGCTGTTGCTCCTGCGGCAACTTCTTCTTCTATGCCTGCTGCGCCGGCAGCTGCCAAGCTGATGGCTGAAGCCGGTCTGAACAATGATCAGGTTGACGGTTCCGGCAAACGTGGTCAGGTTCTCAAAGGCGATGTTCTTGCAGCGCTTGCAAAAGGTACTGCTCCAGTTGCAGCTGCTCCTGTTGCCGCTCGTCCTGCGTCGCCTGCCAGCGATGCACCACGCGAAGAACGCGTGAAAATGACCCGTCTGCGTCAGACCATTGCGCGTCGCCTGAAAGATGCTCAGAACAGCGCAGCCATGCTCACCACTTATAATGAAGTGGACATGAGCGCGGTTATGGATCTGCGTGCACGTTACAAAGATATCTTTGAGAAGAAGCACGGCGTTAAGCTCGGCTTCATGGGTTTCTTCACCAAAGCTGTAACCCATGCGCTGAAAGAAATTCCGGCTGTTAATGCCGAAATCGACGGCACCGACATCATCTACAAGAACTTTGCACATGTCGGCGTTGCAGTCGGTACTGACAAGGGCTTGGTGGTTCCGGTTGTTCGCGATGCCGACCAGATGTCGATTGCTGAAATCGAAAAAGAAATCGGCCGTCTCGGTCGTTCAGCACGCGATGGTCAGCTATCGATGGCTGACATGCAGGGCGGCACATTCACCATCTCCAATGGTGGTGTATACGGTTCCCTGATGTCTTCCCCGATCCTGAACGCACCGCAGTCCGGTATTCTCGGCATGCACAAGATTCAGGAACGTCCGGTTGTTGTCGGCGGTCAGATCGTTATCCGTCCGATGATGTATCTGGCTCTGTCCTACGATCACCGTATCGTTGACGGCAAAGAAGCTGTGACCTTCCTCGTCCGCGTTAAGGACAGTCTGGAAGATCCGGAACGTCTGGTTCTCGACCTGTAATAAACGGAATAAGAGCGCTGTTATAAAACAGCGCTCTTTTCATCTGCATCATATCTGAGCCGTTGCGGCTCTCTCTTTTTATAGTGCATATTTTGACTGTGAGGGCTGTCTCGCAGTTTCAAGATGCGTACAAAAAATCACGGAGCCTTTCATGCAGTATGTGATCGAATTTACCGGTCTGATGGCGGTATTCGTGATCCTGCTCGTAGCGCCCGGTGCGGATTTCGCGCTGATCGTGCGCCAGAGCATCGTGCATGGCCGCCGTGCAGCCTTTATTACCAGTTTGGGCATTGGCGCATCGCTGATGTTCCACATCTCCTATACGATCCTCGGCATCGGCCTGATCGTTTCCCAGTCTCTGTTTCTGTTCTCATTGATTAAATGGGCCGGTGCTGCCTATTTGTTTTATCTCGGTATCAAGGCGCTGCGCGAAAAACCGCTCAATGCAGCCGATGCGGAGAAAATCATTCAGACAGACGCGGACGCTGTTAAACCACAACCAATGGCAATTTCCGCAAAGCGCTGCTTCACTATGGGCTTCATCACCAATGCGCTGAACCCGAAAGCCGTTTTATTCTTTCTTTCCCTGTTCTCATCTCTTGTCAGCCATGAAACACCAGCTGCCATTCAGGGCATCTATGGCGTGTTGATCGCCATCGTCGTGATCGGCTGGTTTGCGATTGTGACACTGTTCTTCACGCTGGAGCCTGTACGTAAACGCTTTTTTGCTCTGGGCGCATGGTTTAATCGTGTGACCGGTATGGTATTTATTGGCTTAGGCATTAAGCTTGCCAGCCAGCAAGCCCATTAAAACAACGCATTGTGCTTCAGGCCGATGCTGTAAATCAGACTTTTAAAGCCCGGTGAGGGAACAATGCTTATCAGAACAGTCATTTTAAAAAAGACCTTTGCCTGCCTCGCAAGCTGCACAATCCTGCTGACGGCAACAGCGGTTGCTTCGGCGGCCTGTATGCAGAACCGCGCCATTTATTCTGACAAAGACCAGAATTACACGCTGACTTTTAGTCCTGTACAAAAAGAGGATGATCAGTCCGGCAACAGTTTCACGATCATTGCCAATGAAAAACCTGAATTTAAATTACAGGGTGCAGTGCAATGGACAGAGGGGGCTGCGCGCCCCACAGCCATGATCACTTATAATTGTGCGGGTGATGATGCTGCAGAAGATGAAATTGATGACTGCACAATCTGGCAGGGCGTAGTATATGCCCTTAAAGATGGTGCAGATGCAGAGTTTCTGCCCCGCAATGACGAACCGGCTGCCGCTGCTATTCTTCTGCCGGACTTTGTCAGCATGCTGGACAGCTATGATTTTGGTGAGGTCAAACCAGCCGAGCCGCTGAACTGGGACGTGTTTCGTTTTAAAGCCTGCACACCCGAAGAATAAAAAAATCGACCCTCCCCCTCAAGCAGAAATCCCCTGCCTGAGCGGACTTAAAAAGAGTTAAAAGGATAGAGCAATGTCTTACGATGTCGTAGTCATCGGTACCGGCCCAGGCGGCTATGTTGCAGCGATTAAAGCTGCACAGCTCGGATTGAAAGTAGCAGTTGTTGAAAAACGCAGCACTTTCGGCGGTACCTGCCTGAATGTCGGCTGCATTCCTTCAAAAGCATTGTTGCACGCTTCGGAAGTTTTTGCTGAAGCCGGTCATTCTTTTGACGCGCTCGGCGTTGAAGTCAGCGCACCGAAGCTGAACCTCGAAAAAATGCAGGGTCACAAAGTTGCAACTGTAAAAGCCAACACCACCGGCGTTGAATTCCTGTTCAAAAAGAACAAGATCGAAGCTTTCACTGGTTTTGGTAAAGTTGTTGCTGCTGGCAAAGTATCGGTCACAGCTGAAGACGGTTCTGTAAAAGAACTCGAAACCAAAAACATCATCATCGCCACCGGTTCTGATGTTGCCGGTATTCCGGGTGTTCAGGTTGATATTGATGAAAAAATCATCGTTTCCTCAACTGGCGCACTGGAATTCACCAAAGTGCCTGAAAATCTGATCGTTGTCGGCGGCGGTGTTATCGGTCTGGAACTCGGTTCAGTATGGTCGCGTCTCGGCTCAAAAGTGACTGTTGTTGAGTATCTCGACAAAGTTCTTGGGCAAATGGACGGCGACGTTTCCAAGCAGTTCCAGCGTATGTTGGCCAAACAGGGCATGGATTTCAAACTCAGTGCCAAAGTAACCGGCGTTGAAAAATCCGGCAATGGCGCCAAGGTAACTTTTGAGCCTGTTAAGGGCGGCGATGCTGTTACCCTTGAAGCCGATGCTGTGCTGATCTCAACCGGCCGTCGTCCTTACACTGATGGTCTGGGTCTGGCTGAAGCCGGTGTATCTCTTGATGAACGCGGTCGCGTTGCCATCAACGATCATTGGCAGACCAATGTTGCCGGCATTTATGCAATCGGCGACGTGGTTAAAGGCCCGATGCTGGCGCACAAAGCGGAAGATGAAGGCGTTGCGGTTGCAGAAATCATCGCCGGTCAGAAAGGCCACGTCAATTTTGATGTGATCCCAAGCGTTGTTTATACCCAGCCGGAAGTGGCTTCTGTTGGTAAAACTGAAGAAGAACTGAAAGCTGCAGGTATTGAATATAAAGTGGGCAAATTCCCGTTCACAGCCAATGGCCGTGCCCGCGCAATGCAGCACACTGACGGTTTTGTGAAAATTCTGGCTGACAAAGCAACAGACAAAGTTCTCGGCGCCCATATCCTCGGTTACAATGCCGGTGAAATGATCCACGAACTGACTGTTTTGATGGAATTTGGTGGTTCTTCCGAAGATCTGGCTCGTACATGCCACGCACATCCGACCATGTCGGAAGCTGTTCGTGAATCAGCAATGGCCACTTACGACAAGCCAATTCATATGTAATCTGCCAATTACACAAAATACGAGGCCCGGTTTTTATCGGGCCTTTTCTTTTTCATGTCGAATTTGGTTAGGCTTTATTGAGAATATCAGGGCACAATAGGCTCACGCATCATGAAAATGAAAGCACTGCTGCCTTTATGCCTACCCTCACCCGACTGATCATTCTGTTGGCTGTTATTGCCGCCTGTATTTACGGGCTGATGCTGGCGCTTGTTAAAACGGTTAGCCCGGTTACCTCAGAGATCACTATTCGTGTGCCTGCCAATAAAATGCTGCAACAACCACATGATCCGGCACCTGTAGGGCCTGCACCGGTACCATCACCCTATACAGACGGAGAACCGGAGGCTGAAGATGCAGAATAATCTCTCGACAGAAGCAGCAATCGACTCATTTCTTGAAATGATGAGCGCCGAGCGGGGTGCGGCCGATAATACACTGGAATCCTACCGCCGCGATCTGGAGACGGCGGCAGAGTTTATGAAGGGTCGTAAAACCAGACTGGTTATTGCCACATCTGCCGATCTCAAAACCTGTCTTGATGATATGAATATTCAGGGTTTTGCGGCTACCTCGCAGGCACGCCGGCTCTCCTCTTTACGGCAGTTTTTTCGCTTTCTCTACACAGAGGGGCTCCGCACGGATGATCCGACCGGTATTATCGACGTGCCAAAGAAAAATCAGGCTTTGCCAAAAATTATGAGCGAAGACACTGTTTCAAAACTTCTCATGCAGGCAGAGACTGAGGCAAGGCCTCAAGAAGACATGAGCGGCTATTTTAATGCCGTGCGTCTCCATGCGCTTCTGGAAGTGCTCTATGCCACCGGTATGCGTGTGAGCGAGCTTGTCGGCCTGCCGGAAAAAACCATTCGCAGCAATCAGCGTTTTCTGCTCGTGCGTGGCAAAGGCTCCAAAGAACGTATGGTGCCGCTGTCTGTGAAGGCGCAAAATGTCCTGAATATTTATGTAGGTTTACGCGACAAGGTCCCGGAATGGCAAAATAATCCGTGGCTGTTTCCTGCACGATCTGAAAATGGCTATTTGGCACGACAAGTCTTTGCCCGTGATTTGAAATCACTTGCCGCAAGAGCGGGGATTTCTGCGGCAGCAGTCTCTCCCCATGTTTTGCGCCATGCTTTTGCCAGTCATCTTTTACAAAATGGTGCAGATTTGCGTGCAGTTCAGCAATTATTGGGGCATTCGGACATTTCTACGACACAAATTTATACCCATGTGCTGGAAGAAAGACTGCATCAACTGGTTGCAACGCATCATCCGCTTGCCGATTGACGCTATGAAGTTTAAGAGAAACATATTCGGCAGATAGAAATTTCTGTCAGACAATCTATATAAGATAAATGAAACCGTCTGAAAGGCCTTCTGGTCTGGCGGATTGAAAGCAGCGAAGGCAAAAGCGGCAACCGCCTCCCAGAGCTGCGTCAAAGAAAAGATGGATCGGTTTTTCTAATTATGAAATTAGGAAAACTGATTTAGTCTCCGGAGCGTAATAGTCAGGTCATATGTATAATTACCTTGATTTTGAAAAACCCGTCGCAGATCTCGATGGTCAAATTCTCGAATTGAAAAAACTGGCGCAGGAAAGCGGCAGCGTAGAGATGAGTGACGAAATACGGCGGCTTGAAAAGCGCTCTAGCGATGCGCTGAAAGATATTTATCGTAAGCTGACGCCTTGGCAGAAAGTTCAGATTGCCCGTCATCCGGATCGCCCGCATTGTCTGGATTATGTAAATCAGCTGTTTACAGAATTCACACCGCTGGCCGGTGACCGTAATTTTGCTGATGATCAGGCTATTCAGGCTGGTTTTGCCCGCTTTAATGGTCAGGCCGTTGCTATTCTCGGTCAGGAAAAAGGCAACGATACCAAAACACGTCTGAAGCATAATTTCGGTTCTCCGCGTCCGGAAGGCTATCGTAAAGCCATTCGTATCATGGAACTGGCCGATCGTTTCAAACTGCCGCTCATTACCTTTGTAGACACCGCCGGTGCTTATCCGGGTGTGAGTGCTGAAGAACGCGGACAGGCAGAAGCGATTGCCCGCTCGTTAGAAATGAGCATGAAATTGCGCGTTCCGGTTATCACCGTTGTGATCGGTGAAGGCGGTTCAGGTGGTGCGATTGCAATTGCTGTCGCAAACCGCGTCTATATGCTGGAACATGCAATCTATTCGGTGATCTCACCGGAAGGCGCTGCTTCCATTCTGTGGCGTGATTCGACCCGTGCGAAAGACGCAGCCACCAACATGCGTATTACTGCGCAGGATTTGCTTGAGCTGAAAATTATCGACAATATTATTGCGGAACCACTCGGCGGCGCACATCGCGGTAAAACCGCAATTATTGATGCTGCCGGTGATGTCATTGCCACCGCATTGAAATCACTTGAAGGTGTTGATGGCGAAACCCTGAAACAGGAACGCCGTCAGAAATATCTGGCAATGGGTCGTAATCTCTGATTATCGGCACCTGTGTGACTTCTTACAATTCAGGCCGCGCGATCAGCGCGGCCTTTGTCTTTTCAGCTCTATAGTCAAACCCGGCGATCTGTTGTAAATATCGCCCTGCACTAACTTCATAACACTTTATCAATCATACTGACCGATAATACGGGACAAACTGATTGCCGCTAAAAATTTGCCTTTTTGCTATTTCAGGATATTTTGGTCTAACTCTTACGTAATTCTGCCGGTGAACCTTATGAAACTCAGAACTGCAATTTTTGCTTCACTGATCGCAACCGTCGCTCTTGCCGGTTGTCAGGGCTCTGTTTTTGATGGTGTTGGAGCCAAGGCCGAACGCGAGCTGCCTTCCAAAGTTCAGGCTAAAATCAAAGCCAAAGGCATGAATAAAACATCACCGGTGATGGCACGTATCTTCAAAGAAGAAGGCGTTCTGGAAGTATGGAAGCAAAAAACCAATGGTCGTTATGACATGGTTGCTTCCTATGAAATCTGCAAATGGTCCGGCAAGCTGGGTCCAAAATTTGTTGAGGGTGATCGTCAGGCGCCGGAAGGTTTCTATTCCGTCTCTGCTGCGCAGATGAACCCGAACTCGCAATTTTATCTGTCTTTCAATCTCGGCTTCCCGAATGCTTATGACCGCGCGCATGGTCGCACCGGCCAGCATTTGATGGTGCATGGCGCTTGCTCATCGGCTGGTTGTTATTCCATGACCGATGAAAGCATGTCCGAGATTTATGCTTTTGGCCGTGATGCCTTCAAAGGTGGTCAGCGTGATTTTCAGGTTCAGGCTTTCCCGTTCCGCATGACCGCAGCGAATATGGCACGCTATAAGAGTGATCCGAATTATGAATTCTGGGCCATGCTTAAAGAAGGCTATGACCAGTTTGAAATTACCAAAGTACCGCCAAAAGTCGATGTTTGCGGCAAGCGCTACGTCTTTAATCAGAACTTCCCGGGACAACAGGGAATATCGGCTTCTGCCGCCTGCCCGCCAATGTCTCAGCCGGATTCAATCCAGTCTGCTTATTCCAGCTACCAGAAAACCTATGACGCAGCATTTTCAACGGCCATAAACAAGTCGTCCAAGAAAAACCTTGCTCCGTCGATTATGGGAATTCAGGAAGCGAAACTGGTGTCTGACTGGAGCGCACGCCGCGCTCGTGGTGAAAAAGTATCACGTACGCCGCCATCTTTGAGCCCTGCCTCTTCCGAGACACCAGGTTCGCCGGACACAGCGGCACCAACAGCTATTGCGCAGACACCTGCTCCTGCAGCAGCAACCACTGTTGCAACATCTGCTGCGGTTACAGCACAGCCAGAACTTGATCAGAATGTAACTGCATCTGTGCCGGTTCCTGCTAGCAATCCTGTCGCTGCAGAAACAACACCTCAGGCCGTGCCGGTTGTGCCGTCACCAGAGAAGAAATCGCTCTGGAACAGAATGACCGGTCAATAATGATCACGTCTGAAACGGCAGTATTTTACGATTTTAAGGGGCTGCAATGCCCCTTACCCGTTTTAAAAACCCGCAAAAAACTACAAGATTTAAAAGCCGGTGATGTGATCAGGATAGAAACAACTGACCCGCTTTCACCGCTTGATATTGCCCATTTCTGCCAGTCAGAAGGACACACGCTGCTTGAGCAGCAGAGTGAAGGCCGCGTATTTCATTTTCTGATACAAAAAGGCTAGAGCGCCGTGTGCCAGACTTGGCACACAAAGGTCGCTCTAACACTTTAAAATTAGAGCATTTCACAGTCAAGTTGGATCAACTTGGACAGTCCGGGATAATGCGACAAACTAAAGAATCTAGAGCACGTGCGCCCACTTGGGCGCACAAAGCCATCAGCCTTTCATAGAAAACCCCGGAATTGCCAGCGGATTATCGGTCAGCGCCTGTGCATCAGCCTGATCAATACGTGGTTTGCCTAAAAATGCATCAAACAAATCACGGACATAGGCCTCATCCAGATCTTTGGTAATCAGCACCAGACGTGTCTGATATTTGTTGTCCTGCAATTCCTGCGGCCATGCTTTCAAGCGCACAGGCGGATGCAAAATCTGCTGAACACCATGAATAATCAGCGGTCGTTCCGCATCTTCAGCAACCGCAACAATCCCCTTCATACGCAGCAATTTATCGCCATGGGTCGAGCGCAGCAAATCCAGAAACATCTCAATCGCCGAGAACGGTACCGGCGCATCATGCTTCAGTGAGAAAGAACGGATCGCAGTATCATGGTGATGATGGTGGTGATGTCCGTGATCATCATGATGATGCCCCGAACAACCGGCGCCGTGAATTTCGCAAATATGATCATCGTGAGAATGAGGATCATCATAGCTGTCAGCTTTCAGCCAGTTCTGCACATCCGGCGTTTTGCCCGCCGGATTATACAAGCCGCAATCAAACAAGGCCGCATAGCCAATCTCGTCGGCTACAACATCATAAATTTCTGCAGCCGGATTGAGCGTTCTGATCCGTGATCTCAAAGCAGCAAGCTGCTCTGCATCCGCGAGATCAGATTTGGTGAGGACAATGCGGTCAGCAACAGCAATCTGTTTGACGGCTTCAATATGCGCGTCAAGTGTCGCCATGCCATTGACTGCATCAACCGTGGTAATCACACCATCAAGCTTCAGCACCTGCATCAGTACCGGATGCCCCATCAGTGCCTGTAAGACCGGCACCGGATCAGCCAGACCGGTCGTCTCAATCACAATGCGCTGCAGCTCATTGATTTTGCCCATCTGCACGCGTTCGATCAAATCCGCCAGGGTATCGACCAACTCACCACGAACGGTGCAACATAAGCAGCCATCAGCCAGCTGAATAACACCATCCGCTGCCTGTTCAACAAGCAGATGATCGATGCTCACATCACCAAATTCATTGATGATAACTGCCGTATCCTGCAAGGCAGGATCTTTCAGCAGGCGATTGAGCAAGGTCGTTTTTCCTGCACCCAGAAAGCCTGTAAGCACAGAAACGCTGATCGGTTTGAAGGGCATGTCAGACCTTTAATTCACTGCAGTTGTCATGTTGCCGCGCATAGGCCGCTGCAACGGAATCGGCACCTGCGAGATATGCAAACTATTACCCGCCTTCACATCCGGTGCTTTGGCGATCAGGCCAACCGGTACAGCAACAGGCTCACGGGTCATTGCAGTGATATAAGACGAATTAATTTTCAGGCGGCCTTCAACATCGCGACCATCCCAACGGTCGGACATAGCTTCCTGACTGCAAATCTGCGCGCGCAAATCTGTGACCTGATTATTATTGCCGCCGTAAGGCGCAAGGCTTGCCAGAGTTGCACCGCCCCCACCACGGGTGGCGAAACCGTTTTGCAGCAATTCTGCAGCCTGTACGGTACGGTCTTCCTGTCTGGATGCGCCCAGAACAATAGCCACGATCGTACGACCATTACGTGTCGCCGAACCGGCGAGATTAAATCCGGAGGCACAAATAAAACCGGTTTTCATACCGTCTGCGCCGTTAAAGCGGCCGAGCAGAATATTGTAATTCGCCTGAACCTTTTTACCCTCGCCCGGATCAATTGCTTCCGTATTGAAGTAATGGGCATATTCTGGGAACTCACGGCGCAACTGTGCAGCGAGCAGAGCCATATCACGGGCAGTCGTGTAATTGTTCGGATCCGGCAGACCATGCGGATTAGAAAAATTGGAACCGAACATACCAATGCGCTTGGCTTCAGCATTCATCATTTTAGCAAAACCGGCTTTGCTGCCACCGACAGATTCAGCCACTGCGACAGACACGTCGTTAGCGGATTTGACCATCATGATTTTCAAAGCATTGTCGAGCGTCAGCACAGAACCGGCTTTATAACCCATTTTGCTCGGCGGCTCTTTGCTTGCGGCAACAGACATACGAACCGGCGATTCCAGTGTTTTCTGACCGGAGCGCAAAGCGCGGAACACCACATAGGCTGACATCATTTTGGTAAGCGATGCCGGATACCAGCGCTTAAAGGCTTCATTATGCGCCAGCACTTGTCCCGTTGCCACATCGACGGACATATAAGGATTAGCTTCTGCCGCCGACATGCTTTGAGAAACAGCAAGGCATGACACAGTCATGGCCAGAACAGATTGTTTTAAAATACGCGGGATCATGGGATGACCACCTTTCAAGGCGAAATATTCAATAGACAGAGATCCGGATCAATACGCTGTATATCCGCAGATCAATATCTGCCTTCAACTCAGCAGATCTTCAATCGGGATAAAAAGGCAAAAATCCGGTCGTCAGAAAAAATGCCTGCACATTTTTACTCGGTTGTACTTTTCTACTCCAGTCCGGCCATAAAAGGCAAAGACCGATTGGCGAAATTTTGTAAAACACATTATGTTATCTGAGAGCGTTGTGTTTTACCCACACTGTCTCAGACAAAATTTCGTCTTTCTTGCATAATTACCGAAGCTGAAAAGCACTCGGAGTTACGTTATCCACACACCGCCTCGGAGGAGAGGCACACAGGTTCGGAGAACAGAAATGCCGCTTTTAGACCGCGCTGCTCAATTAAAACAGGAAGTCAGCCTGTGGCGCAGACATTTACACAGCAAGCCGGAACTACTCTATGACGTTCATGAAACTGCGGCATTTGTTGAAGAAAAATTACGTGAATTCGGTTGCGATCAGGTTGTGACCGGTATTGGGCGCACCGGCGTTGTCGGCGTGATTAAAGGTAAAAAAGGGGCTGGTCAGGCTATCGGTCTGCGCGCCGATATGGACGCGCTGCCGCTTACTGAAACCGGCACACCGGAATGGGTTTCTCAAAATCCGGGCAAAGCCCATTCATGCGGCCATGACGGTCATACATCCATGCTGCTGGGTGCCGCAAAAATTCTCTGCGAAACCCGTGATTTTTATGGCGATGTCATCGTCATTTTCCAACCTGCTGAAGAAGGCGGTGCCGGTGGTCTGGCGATGGTCAATGATGGCCTGATGGATCGTTTCAATATTGTTGAAGTTTACGGCATGCATAATATGCCGGGCATCACAGTCGGTGAACTGGCGGTTTGCAAAGGCCCGATCATGGCAGCGACTGATGAGTTCACAATTACCATCAACGGTAAAGGTGGCCATGCTGCCCAGCCGCATCGCAATATTGATCCGATCGTTATCGGCTCCCAACTGGTCACCGCATTGCAGAGCATTGTTTCACGTGGATCAAACCCGCTGGATTCATTGGTCGTCTCTGTCACCAAATTCAATGCCGGTGAAGCTTACAATATCATTCCGGAAAAAGCAGTTCTCGCAGGCACTGTCCGCAGCCTGACAAAACACAGCCGCGCTTTTGCTGAACAGCGTATGCGGGCGCATTGTGAGGCCTTCGGTCTGCTCAATAATATCACCATCGATCTCGACTTTAAAAACAACTATCCGGTGACATTCAACCATTCTGGTCAGACTGACATCGCAGCCGATGTAGCTGACAAGGTCAGCATCAATGGGCCGATCACTCGTGAAGTTGAACCGATGATGGGTGGTGAAGATTTCTCCTACATGCTGGAAGCGCGTCCGGGTTGCTATATTTTCTTAGGGAATGGCGAGAGCGCAAATCTGCATCATCCGGCCTATGATTTTAATGATGATGCCCTGCCTTATGGTATGAGCTATTGGGTTGAGCTGGCGCAATATCGTCTCAAAGATGCGCAGCTTTCACCGGCTGAGAAAATCGCAGCCTGATCTCAGACTGCAAATTAAACAGGTTACTGTTCAGCGAAGAGGCATAATCCCCTCTTCGCTTTTTTAATTCACTAGAGCATTTCACAGTCAAGTTGGATCAACTTGGACAGTCCGGGATAATGCGACAAACTAAAGAATTGAGACGCGAACACTGCGATCCAACATGAACGTAAACCGCTCTAGCGACTATTCCGGCATTTTCTGCCCTGCCTGCCCTTGGCTTACAGTCAAAAAATCAGTATGTGTGCAAGAGACTATCCGGTCCCGTAGCTCAGTAGGATAGAGCGCAAGATTCCTAATCTTGAGGCCACTGGTTCGAATCCAGTCGGGATCACCACCTCTCCCTTCACTGCCTCTGACAACTTGTATGTGCTGCGCGAAAACCTAAGTAAGAATGAGACATTCTTATTTCAGGCGAATTGCGGTTATGGCAGATTATTCAGAAGCGACTTCCCCATCCAATAATCTACGCATGGCCTATAAAACTGATATTGTCATTATTGGTGCCGGACAGGCTGGTTTATCCTCTGCCTATCACTTGCAAAAATCCGGCCTGAAAGCGGGTAGCAATTTTCTTCTTCTGGATAAGTCACCCAATGCAGGCGGTGCATGGCAATATCGCTGGCCTTCCCTCACCCTCAGCACCGTCAACCGGATTCATGATCTTCCGGGCATGACCTTCTCTGATGTTCTGGAGCCGGAAGTATCCGAGGTCAAAGCGTCTGTAGCAGTGCCGCATTATTACGCAGCCTATGAAAAGAAGTTTCAGCTGCCTGTTTACCGGCCGGTCAATGTCAGTGTCGTTTGTGAGCGCAATGATCGCTTTCGGATAGAAACCGACCGTGAGACTTTTACGGTACGCGGCATCATCAACGCGACCGGCACTTGGGAAACACCAGTCATCCCACATTATACTGGTGCGGAGCTTTTCAAAGGGCAGCAGCTTCACACCCGCGATTATCAAGCAGCCGAAGCTTTTGCAGGCAAGCATGTCATTATCGTCGGTGGCGGCATTTCTGCTTTACAGCTGCTTGATGAAATATCTCAGGTCACCACAACGACTTGGGTGACACGCAGTGAACCGCAATTTCGTGAAACACCCTTCAGCGAAGAAGATGGCCGTGCGGCTGTAGCTATTGTTGAAGATCGCGTGCGCCGCGGACTGATACCCGGCTCTGTCGTTTCTGTGACCGGCATTCCGCTCACACCAGCATTACGTGCTGCGCGTGATCGCGGTGCATTAAACCGCCTGCCAATGTTCAGCGAAATAACTGAGACAGGTATCCGCTGGGCAGATGGCACAGAACAAAGAGCAGATGTGATTTTATGGTGTACCGGTTTTCGCAGTTCGCTTGATCATCTGGCGCCATTGCAAATCCGCGAAGCTAATGGCGGTATTATCATGGGCGGCAGACTGGCAACACAAGTCATGAAAGATCCGCGTATTCATCTCGTCGGTTACGGCCCTTCCGCTTCCACCATCGGTGCCAATCGTGCCGGTGCTGCTGCCGCAAAAGAACTGAGCGCATATCTCAAACTTGATTAGGAATGTGTATGTCCCGATTGACGATGAAAGCTTTAATGGTGGATGTTGATGGTGTTCTGATTAAAGGTCGCCCTCTCGATGGAAAACACTGGTCGACAGATTTGGAGACAGATCTCGGCCTGTCACCTATCTTGTTACAAGATAGATTTTTCACGCCCTATTGGGATAAAATTGTCACCGGAAAACTGGATCTTATTACAGCGCTCAAACCGGTACTTTCAGATTTAGCACCCCACCTCACCACAGAGGATTTCATAGCCTACTGGTTTAAGAATGATGCCCGCCTGAATACAGACCTGATTGAGTCTCTGAAATTTTATCGCTCCGCTGGCGTACAAATTTATCTCGCAACCAATCAGGAGCATATGCGTGCGGATTATATTGCTCAAAAACTGAAATTAAATACGTTCGCAGATGCTATTTATTATTCAGCAGCCCTCCGCGTTAAAAAACCGGATCATCAGTTTTTTGAAATTGTTACCAGCCTGTCTATGCTGCAACCCGAAGATATTGTTTTTCTGGATGACACACAGACCAATATTACAGCTGCTATTCAGGCTGGATGGCAGGCAATTCACTGGACAGAATATTCTTGTCTGACATCGGAAATTGCCAGCCTCTGAACTTCTAAAACCTGCAGCGTGATGTTAATCTTTTGCTAACCACAATGATTCACGTGAAACAACTATGTTTTTGCCGCCATGGCTGACCTCAGAATGGCATTAAAATGCACCGCGTCACGCTATCCCAATATGATGCGCGTTGACCTCTCTTAGAGAACTGATTATTCGTTTTATCGGGACGCGGAACAGAGGGAGATTTTCATGCGTACACTTATTATGACTTTGCTATCGACAGCCATGGCCACCGCAATGATTGCTGCTCCGGCTAATGCCAAAGATGTCAGCGTTGCTGTAACAGCAATTGTTGAGCATCCGGCTCTTGATGCCGTCCGCGATGGTGTAAAAGATGCACTGACTGCGGCTGGTTACAAAGAAGGCGAAAACCTGAAATTCACCTATCAGTCAGCTCAGGGTAATCCTGCAACTGCTGCACAGATCGCGCGTCAGTTCATCGGCGAAGCACCGGATGTGATTGTTCCGATCTCCACGCCTTCTGCTCAGGCTGTTGTTTCAGGCACCCGTGATATTCCGGTTGTCTTCACTGCGGTTTCTGATCCGGTTGGTGCACAGCTCGTTAAAAGCATGGAAAAGCCTGGTGGCAATGTCACCGGTCTGTCCGATCTTTCACCGGTAGCAGATCACGTTAAGCTGATCAAAGAAGTTGCGCCAAATGTGAAGACCATCGGCTTCCTTTATAATTCCGGTGAAGCCAATTCGCTTTCCCTTCTTGAAGGCCTGAAAGTTGCGGCCAAAGAAGCCGGTCTCGAAGTGGTTGAATCTGCTGCGACCAAATCCGCTGAAGTTCAGGGTGCGGCTCGTGCGCTGATCGGCAAAGCAGATCTGATTTATGTTCCAACTGACAATACCATTATTTCTGCGCTTGAAGGTGCGGTCAGCGTCGCAGAAGAAGCCAAAATTCCTTTGATGACTGCGGATACAGATTCCGTCAGCCGTGGCGCATTCATCGCTCTCGGTTTCAACTACTATGACGTCGGTAAACAGACCGGCGAAGTGGTTGTCCGTATTCTGAAGGGCGAAAAGCCAGGTGATATTCCGGTGAATGTTGCTGCCGGTACCGATCTGGTCGTCAATCTGGTTGCAGCTAAAAAGATGGGAATTGAAATCCCTCAGGCTGTTGTCGATCGCGCCAGCAAAGTTATCAAATAATAATCTGGATACAAACCGGTAAAGCTGCTTTACCGGTTTTTCATCATCCGGATATTCAACCAAAAAATAACTGAATATCCGGACACTTTCCTTTGTGTCTTTCACCTTCGCACTGGCTACCGTGAAGTGACACGCACATATCAACAGGCAGACTGCCCCGTATTTTCAAACTAGAGCGCCGTGCGTCCTCTTGCGCGCACAAAGGTCGCTCTAACATTTTATATTTACAGCGTAATTCCTTAAACTGATTTAAGTTTAAGGAATTACGCTGTAGCAAAACAGAAACTCTGTGAACGATTTGTTTGAAAGTGCCGGCCGTTTGCACAAGCCGAAGGAACATTATTTTGAGTCTGATCGCTTTTTGGGGCGCGGTCGAATTAGGTCTGGTCTTTTCATTTGTAGCTCTCGGCGTTTATCTGTCGTTCCGTGTGCTCGATTTTCCTGATCTGACTGTAGATGGTTCCTTTCCGCTCGGCGCAGCTGTTACTGCTGTTCTCATTCTTGCCGGTGTTAATCCATGGTTAGCTGTACTGATTGCTATGATGGCTGGTGCTGTCGCCGGACTTGTGACCGCGACTTTGAATCTCCGTTTTGGTATTCTTAATCTGCTGGCCTCTATTCTCACGATGACTGCACTTTTCTCAGTCAATCTGCGTGTGATGGGCAAGCCGAATGTCGCTCTGATTAATCAGGATACTATGCTCTCCCCTTTTTATGGTCTGGGCGTTCCTGAATATTATGTCCGTCCGCTTTTTGTCGGTGTACTTGTTATTATTGCAGCTTTGCTGGTCTGGCGCTTTCTGGAAAGTAATATCGGCCTTGCTATGCGTGCAACCGGTACCAATGCGCGTATGGCACGTGCACAAGGCGTCAAGACCGATCGCCAGATCTATCTGGGGATGGCTATGTCCAATGCTCTGGTGGCGCTTGGTGGCGCATTATTCGCGCAGACGAACGGCTTTGCCGATGTCACCTCCGGTGTTGGTACCATTGTCGTTGGTCTGGCTGCCGTCATTATTGGCGAAACATTGTTCCGCACCCGCTTCCTGCTCTGGGCATTAATCGGCTGTATCATCGGTTCTATTCTTTATCGCATTGCTATCCAGCTGGCTTTGGGCAGTGATTTTATCGGGCTGAAAGCTTCCGATCTTAATCTGGCAACGGCAGTTCTGGTAACACTGGCACTCATATTGCCACGCCTGCGTCGCGGAGGTGCATCCAAATGATTGAAATTTCAAATCTTGGCGTCGTCTTCGGTCGCGGAACACCCCTCCAGAAACAAGCTCTGTCCGGTATCAATCTTACAATTGAGAAGGGCAGTTTTGTTACTGTTATCGGTTCGAATGGTGCAGGAAAATCTACTCTGCTCGGTGCCCTCGCCGGTGATGTGCAGGCATCAGAAGGTAAAATTCTGATCGGTCATAAAGATGTTACCAAACAATCGACTGCTGAGCGTGCATCTATGGTTGCCCGTGTATTTCAGGATCCGCTGACCGGTAGCTGTGGTGCATTGTCCATTGAAGAAAATCTTGCTCTTGCCGCCATGCGCGGACAAAAGCGTGGCCTCTCCCATGCGCTCAATAACAAACGCCGCGAGCTGTTCCGCGAACGCATTGCCAATTTGAATCTCGGCCTTGAAAACCGCGTTCAGGATCGTATGGATCTGCTTTCAGGCGGCCAGCGACAGGCGCTTTCCCTGATCATGGCAACACTGGCAAACTCAGAAGTTTTGCTGCTGGATGAACATACGGCAGCACTTGATCCGGGCATGGCAGATTTCATTATGAAGCTCACTGCCAAGCTGGTTAGTGAAAACAAGCTCACCACATTGATGGTAACCCATTCAATGCAGCAGGCACTTGATTACGGTACGCGCACTATCATGCTCCACGGTGGTAATATCATTCTCGATGTGTCCGCTGATGAACGTAAGAATCTCACCGTCAAAGACCTGATTGATATGTTCAAAAAGGTTCGTGGTGAAACATTGGATGATGATGCTTTGCTGATTCAATAGAACAATCTGTACATCTGAAATGCAAAATGCCGCGCTCAACCCGCGGCATTTTTATTTGAAAATACAAACACAGATTTCCCTTTTCATACCTTTGTTGTAAGCAGACATATGGCACAGAAAAAAGCACATGAAGTAGACGGGTTTCTCGCGCGTCCGGCACAAACCGGAACAGTCGTGCTGATCTATGGGCCTGACAAAGGCTTGGTCAGCGAACGCGGTGCTAAATATGCAAAGCTCACCGGTTTGCCTCTGGATGATCCTTTCGCTGTTTTACGTATTGAAGCAGATGAAATTGACAAAGACCCTGCCCGGCTGATGGATGAAGCCCGGACAATTTCGATGTTTGGCGGTGATCGTCTGATCTGGATAAAAAATGCTTCTGCGCAAAAGAATCTGGCTGAAGCTGTCAAAGCGCTGATTTCAGAACCAGCTCAAGATACCTATATTCTGATTGAAGCAGGCGACTTGAAAAAAGGTGCAGGCTTACGCAGCAATGTGGAAAATGGTTCCACAGCCATGGCTTTGCCCTGCTATGCAGATGATGCACGCGGTATTGATGGTCTGATTGATGATGTGTTGCAGGCCAACAATTTACAAATATCTAATGATGCCCGTCTGTTTTTACGTATGAGCCTTGGCGGCGATCGGTTGGCAACACGCGGTGAGCTTGATAAACTCTGTCTCTATGCACGCGGTCAGCAGCGTATTGAAATTGAAGATGTACGGCAATCCGTCGGTGACGTTGCAGCGCTGTCACAGGATGAAGTCATTGATGCTATCCTGATTGGGGATTTGTCGAAATTCAACACAGCCTTTGATCGCGTGGTAAATACCGGCACACATCCATTTCTGCTTCTGAATAGCGCTATGCGTCAGTTCAGCCAGTTGCAAATTATGCGCTACAATATGGAAACAGGAAATGTACCGGCTGGTCTTGTCGTTAATTCAGCAAAACCACCGATTTTCTTTGCCCGTAAAAAACTCGTCGAGACTGCATTAGGACTGTGGAGTGTCGCAGCCATTAACCGCGTGACAGACAGACTTCAGCGCACGGTTCTTGAGAGCCGTCAGAATGCAGCGCTTTCTACCGCAATCATCAGACAGACCTTTATTGCCCTTACTGTTGAAGCAATTCGCAATAAACAACGTCGCTAAAGATAAATTTGTATAATAAAAAAGCCGGTCTAAAAACCGGCTTTTTTTATTATTGATATATCAACTTTGCAATCGGCGGCAAACTTCATCCAACTGTTCAAGCGAACTATAACGGATGCGAACTTCACCACCGCGATCACGATGATTAATTTCAACTTTCATGCCAGTGACATCAGACAGCAATTTTTCAAGTGCTCTTGTATCTGCATCTTTTTCTACGGGCACACGTTCCGGCTTGACCGCTGGGATACCCTTGCTCTCAGCCTGAGATAAGGCCTCAACCTGGCGAACAGAAAGACCTTCCTTAACGATCCTCTGTGCGACAGCATGCGGATTTTCCATTGTAATCAATGTACGCGCATGACCGGCAGTCAATGCGCCCTCATTAATCAACCCCTGCACTTCCGACGGAAGCTTGAGAAGCCGCAAGGTATTTGCCACGTGGCTACGGCTTTTACCGATAACCTGCGCCAGATCAGCTTGGGTATAATCATGGTCATCAATCAAAAGCTGATAACCCATTGCTTCTTCAACAGGATTTAGATCAGCACGTTGAACGTTTTCAATAATCGCAAGTTCAAGAGCAACACGATCATCCACATCACGCAGAATAACCGGAATCTCAGTCAAACCTGCACGTTGAGCAGCACGCCAGCGGCGCTCACCGGCAATCAGTTCAAAATGTTCGCGGTTTTCCGGTGCCGGACGCACAACAATAGGCTGCACAATGCCATGTTCACGAATAGACTGAGCCAGATCTTCCAGTTCCGCTTCCGTAAAAATACGACGTGGATTGCGCGGGTTACGGCTTACGAATTCAATAGGCACATAACGTTCAAGCGGAACCGGTGCCTTACGTTCTTCCATAGGCCGGTCGATATCCCCAATCAGAGCTGCCAGACCGCGACCAAGACGCTTTTTTGAAGGATCATCGTTCATCAGTTGAATGCTTTCTGCAAATTGTTACGTGTTCGAATCGAATATTCAGTTTCATGCTGCGCTACGAAGTTGACGTTCCCGCTGGATCACTTCCGAAGCCAGCTGTAGATATGCCTGACTACCAGCACATTTGAGATCATAAAGAATAGCAGGTTTTCCATGCGATGGGGCTTCTGAAACCCGAACATTGCGAGGAATAACTGTGCGGTAAACTTTTTCGCCCATAAATGCGCGCACGTCATCAACAACCTGATTGGCCAGATTGTTACGGCTGTCATACATGGTCAGCACCACGCCCTGAATGGTCAGATCCGGATTCAACGAATTGCGAACCTGATTAACCGTTTCGAGCAACTGGCTGAGACCTTCCAGTGCGAAGAACTCGCACTGCAGTGGCACCAGAACAGAATCTGCGGCCGCCATTGCGTTCAATGTCAAAAGATTGAGTGATGGCGGGCAATCGATCAGAATGTAACTAAAATGATCGGCAATGCCTGAATCAAAACGCAACGCATCACGCAAGCGTCTGGTTCGGTCCGGAGCATTGGAAATTTCCATTTCAATGCCAAGCAAATCCAGCGTTGATGCAATCAAAAACAAGTTTGGTACATCAGTTGCAATAGCAGCATCAGGTACTGATGCTCCCTGTGTCAAAACATCATAGGATGATAATGGACGGTTTTTGCGATCAACACCAAGTCCGGTACTAGCATTGCCCTGCGGATCGAGATCAACAATCAATACATTTTCACCGATTGCAGCCAAAGCAGTCGCCAGATTAATAGCGGTCGTGGTTTTCCCTACGCCGCCTTTCTGGTTCGCGATTGTTATAATCCGTGTTCTGTTATTCATAATAATTGTCCCGAATAACTTCTATTTCCAAGCTTTACTGAACGATTAATCATTCAGCGGCGCTGTAAATTGCTGATTTCAAGAATGACAGAATCTGCTTCTATCGCGCTTTCATGCCGTACAAGATCAAATTTCCAATTTATCAGGCTTTCATCAATCTCACGCTGATAGTCGCGCCCTTTTTGAAACAATGCTTTAGCACCTTTAGTCATCCATGGTGCTGTCAGTTCAAACAGTTTATCAAGCGAGGCCAACGCCCTGGCTGTGATGATTTCAGGAACCTGAATGAGTTCATAACAGCTTTCAATTCGTGCATTTACCACTTGCCCCGGAGCCTGAAACTGAGCCAGAGCATTTCTGAGAAATGCTGATTTTTTGCCATTACTCTCAACCAAACGAATTGAGCCCCCTGTCTGTTTCAACAACACTGCCAAAACAACACCAGGAAAACCACCACCAGATCCCAAATCAAGCCACTGTTTTGCCTGTGGCGCTAATTTGAAAATCTGAACACTATCCAAAATATGCCGTTCCCAAAGTGTCTCAAGCGTATTTGGGGAAGCCAGATTGATCGCTTTAGACCATTTTTTAAACAGAATTTCAAAACCAATCAGATCATCTGCTGTTTCACGTGAAACAGATGGGTATATTTGTTTCAGTGAATCAAAATATTTATCTTTTGTCATGCTGGTTTTGCCAAATCACCCGAAATATCCTGTGCAATACCATGTCTGCGGATATGTGTTATCAATAATGCGATAGCAGCCGGCGTCATACCTTCAATTCTTTGCGCTTCCGCAATATTGGAAGGATGGCGTTTTTCAAGTTTTTGCTTGAGCTCAATAGAGAGACCGGAAATGCTTGAGAACTGAATTGATCGCGGAATTATGAGTTGTTCTTCACGTTCCATCACAGCAATATCTGCTGTCTGACGATCAAGATATACTGAATATTGCGCTTCAATTTCTAAAGCTTCTTTTGTTGCCGATGACAAACCAGAAAGCTCAGGCCAAATGCCGGTAAGGCGTTCCAGATTAATATCCGGATATGAAAGCAAATCATAAAGCGAGCGTCGAATGCCGTCTTTATTCAAATTCAGTCCATGTGCAGCAGCTGCATTTGGTGTGATCAAAAGCGTTTGTGCAAGCTCCCTCGCCTGATCTAATTCCTGCTTTCTCTCATTAAAGCGTGCCTGCCGTACCTGCCCTATTAGTCCCCAACCTTCACCTAACGGTGTCAAACGACTATCCGCATTATCAGCACGGAGTGAAAGTCTGAACTCTGCACGAGACGTAAACATGCGGTAAGGTTCACTCACACCGCGCGATGTCAAATCATCTAACATCACACCAATATAAGCTTCAGTACGCTGAAGAATAACAGGTTCACTACCACCAGCATGTCTGGAAGCGTTCAAACCAGCCAAGAGGCCTTGAGCACCGGCTTCTTCATAACCGGTTGTACCGTTAATCTGACCCGCCAAGAATAAGCCCTTTACTCGGCGTGTTTCTAGACTACGTTGCAATTCACGCGGGTCAATAAAATCATATTCAATAGCATAACCAGGTTGCAGCATCTTAGCATGCTCCAAACCAGGAATCGTTTTGAGAATATCAAGCTGTACATCTTCCGGTAAACTGGTCGAAATACCGTTCGGATAAACGGTATCATCGTCCAGACCTTCCGGCTCCAGAAAAATTTGATGTCCGTCACGATCGCCAAATTTTACAATTTTATCTTCAATTGACGGACAATACCGTGGCCCGATGCCTTCAATATTGCCAGAATACATTGCCGAGCGATGAATATTATCGCGGATCAATTGATGCGTTGCATCAGTCGTACGCGTAATACCACAATCGATTTGTGGTACTGTAATTTTATCCGTCATCATAGAAAACGGAACCGGATCTTCATCTGCAGATTGTTTATCCAAACTTGCCCAGTCAATTGTCTTGCCATCAATACGACAAGGCGTACCGGTTTTTAACCGACCTAACCCAAAACCCAAACCTATCAAACGTTCAGACAATCCCAGAGCTGGTTTCTCCCCCATACGTCCGGCAGGAATTGTCTTCTCACCAATGTGGATTAAGCCATTGAGAAATGTTCCGCTCGTCAACACGACAGATGCACAATTGATAATTGTTCCGTCCAGCAATTGAACGGCTTTGACTGCGCCATTTTCAACAAGGATATCTGCAGCGCCGCCTTCAATCACCGTCAGGTTTTGCTGTTCTTTGATGAAGCTCTGAATGGCAAGACGATATAATTTGCGATCAGCTTGCGTTCGGGGGCCACGTACTGCGGGGCCTTTACGACGATTCAATAAACGAAATTGAATCCCAGCCTGATCGGCAGCCTTGCCCATCAAACCATCAAGTGCATCAATTTCACGAACAAGCTGTCCCTTCCCTAATCCGCCAATGGCAGGATTACAGGACATAACACCGATCGTATCAAAATGGTGCGTTACTAAAGCTGTTTTAGCGCCAGTTCTTGCTGATGCTGCGGCAGCTTCTGTGCCGGCATGTCCACCACCAATAACAATGACGTCATAAAAACCAGTCATAATCATATCCAAAACTTGTTTGGTTTCACGTGAATCATCATTCTCATGTTCTCTCTGAAAAGGGAACACATAACTAGAGCATTTCACCATCTAGTTATTTTAACTTGGTGCTCATTGAAATGCGACAGCTAAAAATTCAGAGTGAGAGCAATAGATTTATACCTACGCAATTATTCTGAGTAATAATAATTTCAAAAAGGGAAATCTGCTGACTCAGAATAATTCTGCTGAGTCAAACTGTGTTTTATGATTCCACAGAATGTTTCACGTGAAACACATCTGATTGTAGTCAGGCTATATCATGAAATTTGTTTCACGTGAATCATTTTCCGATGCAGAATTGAGAAAATACAAGGTCGAGAATATCTTCTACATCCACATCACCTGTAATCTTCCCTAAATGCTGTGAGGCAATGCGTAGGTTTTCAGCTCTCAATTCCAAAGGGAGTTGTTCTGATTTATATGCTTTTTGTATTTCAGATTTGCATTGATTAAGTAGGTCAATGTGCCTACGACGTGTTGGTACAACTTCATTCTGAAGTTTTGTTTTTTCAGAAATGTATGTGCTCAAATTGTCCAAAAGCGTGCTGATCCCATCATTGTTTTGTGTTGAAATCAGATAATTATAATTTTGGGTATTCGTAGCCTTCAGGTCGGATTTGTTGCCTATTGTCCAGATATCTGTTTTGAACTCAGATGTATCTACGGCAATGGGATTGAAAATATCTTCAATGTATAAAATCAAATCTGCTTCGGCAGCTTTATCCATTGCACGCTGAATACCAATTTGTTCAACTTTTCCGGTTGTTTCGCGAATGCCGGCTGTGTCTGTCACGTAAGTCGCGATGCCATTCAGATTCAATTTCACTTCAAGTAGATCACGCGTTGTGCCCGCTTCATCAGAAATAATAGCCACGTCACGCGCAGCCAATAAATTCATCAAGCTTGATTTTCCGGCATTTGGTGCACCGATAATAACAATGTGAAAACCGTCACGTAGCATTGATCCGCGTTTACCGTCTTCAATATGTTTTTCAATTAGGACACTGAGATTCTGCATATCACTCCAGACCCGCTCTGATACTGAGCCCGGAACATCGCCTTCATCGGCGAAATCTAATTCTGCTTCGATAAAAGCGCGCGCCTGAATAAGCCTCTGCCGCCAATCCATATAAAGATTTCGCTGCGCTCCGGATGCAACTTGTTGGGCTAGCCGTCTTTGTGTTTCCGTTTCAGCAGAAATCAGATCAGCCAGCCCTTCGGCCATCGTCAAATCCATTTTTCCATTTGCAAATGCGCGACGTGTGAATTCTCCGGCTTCGGCTAAACGGCATTTTTCAAATTCTGACAAGCTTTCCAAAAATTTTTCCACTACAGCAATACCACCGTGAATATGAAATTCCGCACAATCCTCACCGGTAAAACTTTTCGGTCCTTCAAAGAAGAGTGTCAGGCCACTATCCAGAACTTCGCCTGCTTTGTTTTTTAAATTGCTGAAGTGCGCTTTGCGTGCTTCCGGTAATTTTCCCACAATGGTTTCGGTAATGAATCGAGATTGCGGGCCTGATAATCTGATAATTGCTACGCCGGAAGGCAAGCGTCCGCTTGAAAGCGCAAAAATAGTATCGTGATGAAAAGACTGCACTGACATCGAAAATCCGTTACAAGTTAAGAGAATAATTGCCGTTCTTTAGCTGCTAGAAGCACTACCGTATCGGCTTGAATATCGGAAAGGCAAAGCCATGAACCCGACGCAAAGCCCAACACAAAACAATGCCAGTTCTAATCGCCTTCATACAGCGAACAGCACATATTTGAAACAGCATAGCGCTAATCCGGTAAACTGGCAGCTTTGGGGCAATGAAGCGCTCGAATTCGCCCGCCTTTATGACAAGCCGATTTTGCTTTCCATCGGATATTCTGCCTGCCACTGGTGCCATGTTATGGCACATGAATGTTTTGAAGATGAGCAAATTGCTAAGCTGATGAATGAGCATTTTATCAATATTAAAGTCGATCGCGAAGAACGACCGGATATTGATCAGATCTATATGTCAGCTCTGACCGCGATGGGCGAACAAGGCGGCTGGCCGCTGACCATATTTTTAACGCCGCAAGGTGATGCTTTTTGGGGTGGTACATATTTTCCTAAATACGCGAATGGTCGCCTGCCCGGCTTTATGGATATTCTTCAAAGCCTCGGCACTTTATGGAAAAATGATCGCGAGCGAATTAACAGTAATGTTACGGCGCTTAAATCGCATTTGCAGAATGTTTTAACACCAGATGCTAAAGCCGCCGAGAATGATGAAAGCATTTTCCAGCGTTATGCAGATACAATAGCCAGACGTATTGATACGACATATGGCGGCATCAGCGGGCAGCCTAAATTTCCGAATTTCCCGTTTATGTCGATGCTCTGGGCATCATCAAAAATTAGCCAGCAACAACAGCATCATGATCTGTTCATTCTCAGCACCGAGAAGATGCTCAATGGCGGTATTTATGATCATCTTGCCGGTGGACTGGCGCGCTATAGTACAGACGCATTTTGGCTCGTACCGCATTTTGAAAAAATGCTTTATGATAATGCCCAAACAATCCGACAGTGTCTATGGGCCTGGACTAGTACGAAAAATTTATTGTTTCGGAATCGAATCGAAGAAATTATTCATTGGATTACATCTGAAATGACTTTGCCGGATGGCGGTTTTGCCTCTGGTCTAGATGCGGACAGCGAAGGTGTTGAAGGTAAATTTTATATCTGGGATCGGTCAGAAATAGAGACAGTTCTCGGCCAAGATGCATCTGAATTTATTGAAAAATACAATGTCAGCCCTGATGGAAACTGGGAAGGCAGCAATATTCTTCATCGGCTGGATATGCTGAATTTCAACCAAGAAGAAGATAAAACTCTAAAACCAATGCGGGAAAAACTGCTTGGCATAAGAAATTTACGTATCAAACCCGGACGCGATGAAAAATGCCTGACAGACTGGAATGCCTATTTCATTCGCGCTTTGGCTGAAGCTGCCCGTGTTTTTAATCGCGCTGACTGGTTGGAGCTGGCAAAAGTAACTTACCGGACATTGCTTCCAGAACAAGGAGCAGCCCTCAGTCATGTGTGGTCAAAGGCTGCATCAAAACTCCCTGCGCTCTCCTCTGATTACGCCGCGCTCATCAATGCAGCTTTGTCGGTTTATCAGGCTGATCCGCAGCAAAACTATATTGAAGATGCCAAATCACTACTAGACGCTCTTAATCAGCATCATCTCGATCAGAATGATGATTATCGTCTGACAGCTTTAGATAATGATGATGTGATTTTCTATCTCTATGGCGATCAGGATGAAGCTATTCCAAGCCCTACCAGTCAGATTATAGAAGCCTGCACTAGACTGGCATTGATAACGGAAGATGAGGCGCTTTTAAGCAAAACCAATGGGCTGGCAGAGCGTGCTTTAGGGCGTGGCAAACATATGGCTTATGGTCAGGCCGGTATTCTCAATGCTGCAGTGCAACTGCTTGATCCGATTAAACTGGTGCTGATTATTGAGGATACGGAAGATGAATTATACCGCTGTGCATCCCGTCATGCTGATCCTTGCCGTACAGATATCATTCTAAGCCACAAACAAGCTTCACAGCAGCCGCAATGGGCGTCTTTCCTATCCCTATCAGGAAATCGCTCTTGCGCCATTCTGTGCCGTAATCAGGTCTGTTTACCGCCGGTTTATAATGCAGCCAATCTGGAGAAATTACTGTAATTATAAAAACAAAAAACGCCGCCCTTTTGAGACGGCGTTTTTACAGCATAATTTCTTAAACTTGAATCAGTTTCAGGTAAAATTATGCTGCAAATATAAAATGTTAGAGCTACATATTTGCGTCCTAGCGGGCGCACAGCGCTCTAATATCAGCATAATGAAACAAATCACGTGTTCATTGAATCGAAGAATTCAGCATTATTCTTCGTCTGTTTCAGCTTATCAATCAGGAATTCAATCGCATCGGTTGTGCCCATTGGCGCAAGAATACGACGCAGAACAAAGATTTTCTGCAGATCCTGACGCGGTACCAACAGATCTTCCTTACGTGTACCGGATTTGAGAATATCCATCGCAGGGAAGATACGCTTATCAGCGACCTTACGGTCAAGAACGATTTCCGAGTTACCGGTACCCTTGAATTCTTCAAAGATAACTTCATCCATACGCGAACCGGTATCGATTAGCGCAGTTGCGATAATGGTCAGCGAGCCGCCTTCTTCAATATTACGGGCGGCACCGAAAAAGCGTTTCGGACGCTGCAGCGCATTCGCATCCACACCACCGGTCAAAACCTTACCGGATGAAGGAATAACAGTGTTGTAGGCACGGCCAAGACGGGTGATCGAGTCCAGCAGAATGACCACATCGCGGCCATGCTCAACAAGGCGTTTTGCCTTTTCAATCACCATTTCAGCAACCTGAACGTGGCGTGTTGCCGGTTCATCAAAGGTCGAGGATACAACCTCACCTTTCACGGAACGCTGCATATCGGTTACTTCTTCAGGACGCTCGTCAATCAGCAAAACAATCAGGTAGCATTCCGGATGATTGGCGGTAATCGAATGCGCAATATTCTGCAGCAAAACAGTTTTACCGGTACGTGGCGGCGCAACGATCAGGCCGCGCTGGCCTTTACCAAGCGGTGCAACCAGATCAATTACACGGGCTGAATTGTCTTTATTGGTCGGAATATCCAGTTCCATTTTGAAACGCTCATTCGGGTAGAGCGGTGTCAGATTATCAAAATGGATTTTATGACGGATTTTTTCCGGATCTTCAAAATTGATCGTATTCACTTTAAGAAGTGCGAAATAACGTTCGCCTTCTTTCGGGCTACGGATCGGCCCTTCAACTGTATCACCGGTTTTCAGGGAAAAACGGCGGATTTGCGAAGGAGAAATGTAAATATCATCCGGGCCTGGCAGATAATTGGCATTTGCTGAACGCAAAAAGCCAAAACCATCCGGCAATAATTCGACGACACCCTCACCGATGATTTCAACTTCCTGAGAGGCAAGGCTCTTCAGAATAGCGAACATCAGTTCCTGTTTACGCATAACACTGGCGTTTTCAACCTGCAGCTCTTCAGCAAGAGCGAGCAAATCGACAGGTGTCTTGTTCTTAAGATCTTGTAGTTTCATTTCCTGCATGGGTGCGGAACTCGTATTATAAAAGATTGAAAAAAGAAAAATGCAGTTGTGCGCTTATAATGGTCATGAGGGGCATGACCGGCATCGGAAACCTGCTATTCTTGAAGGAAGGTGTCTTTCCTTAACCGGTTCCGGCGATTTGAGCAAGAGCCAAGCTGCTTTGCAGCGCTATAAAAATAATCAGAAACAGTGAAATTACGCTCTGAACAGCGCTCAAAGCGTAATTTCTGTACTTATATGCCGATCAGAACGGCTTTACGACAACCAGAATGACAATCAAAATCATCAGAACTGTCGGAACTTCATTCACAATGCGCCAATGTTTGGTGGATTTAGTGTTTTTATCCTGAGCAAACATCCGTACGCTTTTGGAAAGATAGCCATGCAAACCGGATAGCAAAACAACCAGAAAAATCTTGCCATGCAGCCAGCCGCCACGGAATTCAAAGATTTTCCATGCAAGCCACAGGCCTAAAACCCAGGTCACAATCATCGCCGGATTGATGATATAGCGCAGCAACCGGCGTTCCATGATTTTAAAGGTTTCAGAGGCTTGCGATCCGGTCTTTTCCTGACTGTGATACACAAAAAGCCGCGGCAGATATAACATACCTGCCATCCAGGCGATCACAGCGATAATATGAAAAGCTTTGATCCAGAGATAGGCCGCATCTGTGGCTGCAAAAAACAGCGCATAGGCTGCAATTGCAGTAATAACGACAGCAATCACTGCTCTCACAGCAGGATTGCCGGTATTAGCGCCGGATTTATCCATTATGCACCTGCCTGACGGATACGGTTGACCATTTGAGCAACATTTTCGAGCGGAGCCTGCGGTGTGATCCCATGACCAAGATTAAAGATCAGTGGTCCCTGCCCCAGCTTTTCAAGAATGACATCCACGCCTTCATCCAGAGCCTTACCACCGGAAACCACACGCAGCGGGTCCAGATTGCCCTGTACAGCGCCTTGGCTTTGTAATTCCTGTGCGAAGGTCAGCGGAACAGACCAGTCCAACCCAAGAGCATTTACGCCGGTTTTGGCGCGGTAATCCCGATAGAGCATCCCTGCTCCTTTCGGAAAACCGATAATCACAGCATCAGGATGCACATCGCGGACTTTTTTAATAATACGGGCAACCGGCTTGATGCAGAAATCTTCAAAGCAATCTTCATCCAGTACACCGGACCATGAATCGAAGATCTGAACCGCATCGGCACCGCAATTGAGCTGTTCAATCAGATATTCAGCAGAAATATCTGCAAGATCAGTCAGCAGCTTAATGAAAACATCGCGGTGCTGATAGGCAAACAGACGTGCGGGTGCCTGATCCGGTGTACCGTGGCCGGCAATCATATAGGTGGCAACAGTCCATGGGGCACCGCAAAAACCGAGCAACGTTGTTTCATCAGGCAATTGTTGGCGCAACCGGCTGACGGTTTCATATACAGCGCTTAATTTGGCTGCTTTACCTGTAATGTCGAGATCTTTGATTTCATCAACTGTCACAGGTGTCATCAAAGGTCCTCTTCCTTCTTCAAAGCGAAGGTCGCGTCCAAGAACGTGAGGGATGACAAGAATATCTGAAAAGAGAATGGCTGCATCAAAGCCATAACGGCGAATAGGCTGAAGGGTCACTTCCGTTGCCAGTTCAGGATTGTAGCACAGATCAAGAAAGCTTCCTGCGTGCTGACGTGTCTGGCGATATTCCGGCAAATAACGTCCTGCTTGTCTCATCATCCAGATTGGTGGTGGAAAGACGGTTTCACCTTTTAGAACGTTCAGAACTTTACGTGTCATGCGATTTACCCACACCGGTTTTCCCCGGTTATCCCATAAAGAAAGTGATGTTTTTGGATTCTTATGATTCTTAGAGTCTGTGTATAACGGGGATTAAATGTTTCCCTGAGTTTTCCCACAGGCTGATCACGAAAACCGGCTGATGTGGATAAATTGCCCATCAAATGGGAAAAAGCAATGCGACTAAAAATTCATCAATAAAAACTGATACTTATTGCAAGTTCTGTTCATTCTATCCTGTGGACAACCGTTGAATGAATTCTTTCCAAGTTTGAATTGCTCCTGTTACCCACAATGTTTATTGTCACGAATATACAGTCAGGCGCGCTGTGGATGAATCTTGTTTAAATCAACAGGCAGATGAAGACGTGTCAGAGCTGGCTATTTTTACACACAGCCATCAACAGGGATGTGAGAAATCTGTGACAAAGACTCTTTCTTACTTTCATCTTCATCTGATTTCAGATGCTACCGGAGAGACTCTCCTCGCAGCAGGCCGTGCAGCGGCCGCTCAATACAGTCATGCGCGCGCTATTGAGCACATGTATCCGCTGATCCGAACCGAGAAACAGCTGGCTAAAATTCTGGAAAATATTGATGCCGAACCGGGCATCGTTCTCTACACAGTTGTCGATCAGAAGCTGGCTTTGAAAATTGACGAAGCCTGTTCGCAGATGGGCATACCGAGCGTTTCAGTACTGGAACCAGTGCTGGCAACTTTTCAATCCTATCTCGGTGCACCCGCTCATCGCCGTGCCAGCGCCCAGCATGTGCTGGATGCCGGTTATTTCCGCCGGATTGATGCGCTGAACTTCACGATGGAGCATGATGACGGGCAATTGCCGCCGGATCTGGAAGAAGCAGATATCATCCTCATTGGCATTTCACGCACTTCCAAAACGCCAACCAGTATTTATCTGGCCAATCGCGGAATTAAGACAGCCAATATACCGTTGGTTTTAGGCATACCTTTGCCGGAAGCGCTGCTTCATGTGAAAAAGCCGCTTGTTGTCGGGCTGATTGCCAGCGCCGAGCGTATTTCCCATATCCGACAGAACCGGATGCTGGGCACATCTCCGGGGCTGGATACGGAAAGCTATACGGATCGTATCAATATTGCACAGGAACTGGCCTATGCGCGCAATATTTGCGAGCGCAATAACTGGCCGGTGATTGATGTTACACGACGCTCGATCGAAGAAACGGCTGCTGCTATTCTCGCGCTGCGTCCGCGTGTCAGATCGGATGATTGATAAGCGTTTTTCACTGTCTAGAGCGCCGTGCACCTTCTTGAACGCACAAAATTCGCTCTAACACATTAAATTTACAGCATAATTTTTATCTTAAAACGATTCAAGTTTAATGAATTATGCTGTAGCGTGATGAAACATCTGATATTCTTCAGAGAAGTATTTTGAGCTGCGTATAAGGCAGTGATCTTTTTGATATTTGAACGGAGTTTTCAATATGGCGCTGCCTTTGATCCTTGCTTCACAAAGCCCTTTTCGTGCAACAATTTTAAAAAATGCAGGCATTCAGTTTACATCGCAGAAAGCCAATATTGATGAGCGCGCAGTGGAAGCGCCGCTTTATGAAACCGGTGCAACGCCGGAAGATGTAGCGCTGATCCTTAGCGAAGCTAAAGCTGAAGAAGTAAGCCAGCGTTTTTCCCATTCGCTGATTATCGGCTGTGACCAGACATTGTCGCTTGGCAGTGAAATTTTTCATAAGCCTGCGGATATGGACGGCGCACGCCGTCATTTGCTGGCTTTGTCAGGTAAAACCCATCAGCTGAACAGTGCTGTGGTGCTGGTTCAGAACGGCCAGACCGTATGGCGTCATGTTTCGGTCGCTAATATGACCATGCGTCATCTGGAGCCGGGCTTTATTGGCCGTCATCTGGCGCGTGTTGGTGATATTGCGCTTTCCAGTGTGGGCGCTTATCAGGTTGAAGGTGAAGGTATTCAGCTTTTCGACAAAATTGACGGTGATTATTTCACCATTGTCGGTCTGCCATTGCTGCCTTTGCTGAAAGAATTGCGTGCCAGAGGAATTATTGATGGCTGAGATGAAACAAGCTTTTGTAACCGGTTTTCCGATTAAACATTCGCGCTCGCCTTTAATCCACAATTACTGGCTGCAGCGCTATGGTTTAAGCGGCTCTTACAAAGCAATTGAGAACAGCCCTGAGGACTTTCCGCACTTTGCGCAAACCCTTGCCGAACAAGGCCTGCGCGGTGGTAATGTGACCATTCCGCATAAGGAAGCAGCCTTTGCATTATGTGAAAAACGTGATGCAGCGGCAGAAGCCATCGGGGCTGTGAATACCCTGTGGATAGATGCGGAAAACAAGCTCAATGGCGGCAATACAGACGCTTATGGTTTTGCTGCAAATCTCGATGCGCAATTGCCAGATTGGGCGCAGGGGAAATCAGCTTTGGTGCTGGGTGCGGGTGGTGCCAGCCGCGCGGTTATCTATGCTTTGCTGAACCGTGGCTTTGACAAGATTATCGTTGTGAACCGCACTGTGGAGCGGGCGCAGGCCTTAGTTGATCATTTTGGTTCGAAAATTGAAGCCGCAAGTTGGGATCAGGCACAGGGCTTTGTGAGCTCAGCCGATGTGATTGTGAATACAACTTCACTGGGCATGAGTGGTCATGGCGAGGCAGAAGCTTTTCCGCTTGATTTCACTAAAGCTAAAGCCGGTGCGGTTGCAACGGATATTGTCTATATTCCTTTGGAAACGCCGTTTCTGGCTCAAGCACGACAGGCTGGTTTGCGCTGCGTTGATGGTCTTGGCATGTTGCTGCATCAGGCAGTGCCGGGCTTTGAGCATTGGTTTGGCGTGCGTCCTAAGGTAACAGATGCGTTACGTCAGATCATCCTGGATGATATTCTTAAACGCTGATTGGGTAGTTTCATGATCAAGCTGGGACTGACCGGTTCAATCGGCATGGGAAAATCCACAACCGCGCAGCTTTTTGCAGAAAAAGGTGTGCCGGTTTACGATGCTGATGCGACTGTCCATCAGCTTTATCAGTCCGAAGCAGTGCCGCTGATTGCCGAGGCTTTTCCGGAAGCTGTTATTGACGGGCAGATTGACCGTAAAATCCTGTCTGCCAGTGTTTTAGGCAAGCCGGAACAGCTTAAAAAGCTTGAGACTATTGTTCATCCGCTTGTTCATGCAAAAGAACAGCAGTTTTTACGCGATGCAGCGGCCAAAGGTGCCAAGCTGGTGGTTCTGGATATTCCGTTGTTGTTTGAGACGGGCGGAACAGGCCGTGTGGATAAAATCCTTGTGGTCAGTGCGCCTTATGCGATTCAGCGGCAACGGGTGCTTGAGCGCGAAAATATGACGGAAGCAAAATTTCAGTCGATTTTAGCGCGTCAGATGCCGGATGCTGAAAAACGGGCAAAAGCGGATTTTATTGTTGATACGGGACGAGACAAAGATTTTGCCCGCCAGCAAGTGTCAGAGATTTTAGAAAAGCTGCAAAACACAGCTTCATAAGCAATTTACAGGATCAACCATGCGCGAGATTGTTTTCGATACGGAAACCACCGGCCTTGATAAAAATGAAGACCGGGTGATTGAAATCGGCTGTATCGAGATGGTGAACAAGTTCATCACCGGAGAAACATTTCATATTTATATCAATCCGCAGGGCAAAAAAGTTCATCCGGATGCATTGGCTATTCATGGTATTACGGATGAGAGCCTGCTAGAAAAACCGACTTTTCCTGAAATTGCGGACAAGTTTCTGACCTTTATCGAAGGGGCTAAACTGGTTGCGCATAATGCGATGTTTGATATCGGCTTTCTGAATGCCGAATTGGAGCGGATTAACCGGACACCAATTTCTACGGACGTAGTGATTGATACACTTGCTCTTGCGCGCCGTAAGCATCCCATGGGGCCAAATACGCTGGATGCGCTGTGTAAGCGTTATGGCGTCGATAATGCGCATCGTAAACTACACGGCGCATTGCTCGATACGGAATTGCTGGCAGAAGTTTATATTGAGCTGCTCGGTGGTCGTCAGACGTCATTGGGCCTGAGCGTTCAATCAGGAAGTGAAAATACAAATGGCAATGAATCTGTTGCCGAGATTGTGCTGAAAGCACGGCCAACGCCCCTGCCCTCACGCCTGACTGCAGATGATCTGGCAGCCCATCAAAAGCTGGTTGATAAAATGGGCGATAAAGCTGTCTGGAAAAAATATTTGAATTAATTTTTATCTTTTATATAGATGTTTTTATATATTTTTGTAACTTATATCGATCTTTAATAGGGCGATGGAATAGTTATGAGAAAAATAAAGAATATTATTTTAGTTTTTAATTTTCTTCTTTTTTCTTTTATTGATCCTTCATTTTCTGAAAATCAGAAATTTATTTGTGATCTTTCACATATGTGCAAAGTATCACCACCTTGCAGTGATGAAAAAGATCCACAGAATTCCGGATGTCCCGGAGTGAAAGAATGTCGTTTTTTAAAAAATGATGATTTAAAATTAAGCCTTGATATTAATGAAAACGAAGTGACTACAAAATGGAATACTGGTTTTTTTGATAATGCTTTCAAGCATAAAATTTTATCGGAATCAGATATTTCTGAATACACAGGATTACCAACAAAAATATATACATTAGGCTTTTTTGATGATCTTAATGTCGTTAAACAAGTTATTTGGCTTAAAACTACAGGGGATGAGGGATCTATCTCAATAGCTGATGTTGAAATAGGTTCGCAGTCAAGTTTTATGAGTGGCTCTTGTAAAAAAGAAAAATAGAAATTCGTTACAAAAAAAGCCGCTGCGTCTCAGACACAGCGGCTTTTTTTAAAACATCACGCAAAAAGCTTAGTTTACCTGAGCTTTAGCCTGTTCTTCAGCCATACGCTGCTGGAACATCTGCGCAAAATCGATAGGGTCGATCATCAGTGGCGGGAAGCCGCCATTGCGTGTTGCATCAGCAATGATCTGACGGGCAAACGGGAACAGCAGACGCGGGCATTCGATGAACAGGATCGGCAGCATATGTTCCTGCGGAATGTTCTGAATGCGGAAAACACCGCCATAAACCAGCTCTGTATTGAACAGAACATCTTTACCTTCACCAGCCTGTGCAGTCAGGGTCAGCACAACGTCAAAATCGCCTTCAGCGATCGGATTTGCGTTCACATTGACATTGATGCTGATGTTTGGTGCATTTTCGCGCGGACGCAGCGAAAGTGGTGCATTCGGGCTTTCAAAGGACAAATCCTTGATATACTGAGCCAGAATGTTGAGGGATGGCTGTGCAAGACCGTTGCCGTTCTGTGTTTCGTTTGGCGTCTCTGCCATTATCATATACCTTTTTGTTAACGATGATCGACAGATCGTCGAACAGCATAACAGCACAGGATATTGTGCTGTAACGCTTTGAAAGCTCATACAATTTTACTGTAAAAACAACTTCAACCGAAGAAATTGAACCATAAAATTGATCACGTGGTTTCAGAAAACCAAGGCTTGTGCAAAAGCAATCCGAAACATGTGCCATTTGGCTAGCATATGTGCCTTTTGCAGGCAATAACGCATGATACTATTTGATAATGCTAAAAAGAACAGGCTTTAGAGTGAGGCTTGGCAAGACAATACCGTTTCTCCTGCTTTATTCACTTTCTGTTATCTTCAATCTCTTTCGGATCTGTTCCCCATGGAGAGTTATTATTCTTTTTGTCGTCGTCTGAGGAACTGGAATAATCCTCAGGATCGAGATCAATAATATCGTCATCCTGCGGGGCGTTTCTCTGGGTGTAAGTTGAATAGCTGGTGCTGCTAGCCTGAAAATTTGTCGCCATCATTACACGGTTGCGTAAAAACCGGTTCCAGATGAGATCACGAACAGGCGGGATAAACAGCAAAAGTCCGATAATATCGGTCAGAAAACCCGGAATAATCAGCAGGATACCGGCAAAAATCAGCAATGTTCCATGAATGATCTCACGCTCAGGAGCGCGCCCTGCTGCGGTTTCTGCTTTCATCTGGTTGAGCAGGCTCAGACCCTGCCGGCGCAACAGCGCAAAGCCCAGAACAGCACTGAGGACAATCAGGCCAAGTGTTGCAAGCACGCCGATTTCTGAGCCGACAATGACAAAACCGGCAATTTCGATAAATGGCAGGGCTAAAAACATGAGCAGGCTGATCGGACCTAGCATTTTCTTCACGGGTGATTGACCTTTTGACTGACAGACGACAGATGCGGTTTTTGACCGTAAATATGCCGGATTATGAAATTAAACAGAATATATAGATAAGAATGCCGGTTTGGCATTTGAATGCCGGAATGCAGTGAACTATATATTTTTTTAAAACATAGCGTTTTTATGGTATCTTAGCTGCAAATTTATGGCTGATGGCAGCGTAACTGAAGGCTTTTGCGGTATAAAGATCAGACTTATTACAGCATATTCTGAATATGCTCTGTTAAAAAGATATTGTATAATTCATCAGTACAGGCAAAACCTGAGACTGAGGTGTTCATTGTGTGATCCGGCAGATAGCTGCGGAGATAGTTGGCGAGCGGTATGAATTTTTTCAGTTTTGGCACATTCTTTTTCTTCATCGTTGCAGTGATTATTTTCCTGCAATTACGCAGCGTGTTGGGAAAACGCACTGGCAATGAGCGTCCGCCATTTGATCCTTATACGCGGCGTGAAGAAGACGCGACACAAGTGTCTCAGCAAAAAGACAATGTTGTTTCACTGCCGCAGCGCCAGACAATGGAAAAGCAGGGGGAAAATCAGGCAAAAGATTTTGCATCCATTGATGCAATGGCGCCTGAAGGAACAGCGCTGAATACCGGTTTGCGCAATATCCGTGCACAGGATGCCAGTTTTGATCCGAAAGAATTCCTCAACGGCGTTAAAATGGCCTATGAGATGATTGTACTATCCTATGCTGATGGTGATCGTAAAACCTTGAAAAACCTGCTTTCCAAAGATGTTTATGAAGGCTTTGACGCAGCAATTAAAGAGCGTGAAACGCGCGGCGAGAAAGTTAATTCCACTTTTATCGGTATCAATCAGGCGAAAATTGTTGCGGCTGATATGAAGGGCAAAGATGCACAGGTTACAGTGCGTATTGTCAGCGAGATGATTTCTGCTACTCAGGATAAGCAGGGCAATATTATTGACGGAGATCTGGAAACAGTTGCGGAAATTCGCGACGTCTGGACCTTCGCCCGCAATACTGCAAACCGTGATCCGAACTGGAAACTGGTTGCAACAGAAGCGGAAGACTAAAGCATTTCCAGTAAAACTGCGAAGCGGTTTTGCGTAAGGATAATGCGTAAAACAAAAAGATAGAGCGGTTCCAACGATTCAATATTAACCAGAACCGCTCTAATCCCGTTTACTGAAATGATGAGAGGAGCAGTGTGATGTCAGATCTGTCTGCAAAACACTGCTCTTTTGAAATTTTAGATTTCGTTGATTGTGACGACTGGGCACAGGATGATCATAGTGCAGCCTTTGATGCTTTTTTAAAATGCGCGATCTATGCGAAAAAAAATACTTATAAAAGCGGGATTTTAGGTCCGCAATTTGAAGAGCTTTTACCTATTTTTGCAAAAGCCCGTTCACTGGCGGCAACGCAACAGATCAACCGGCAAGTGGCGCGTGATTTTTTCGAGCGCAATTTCTTTCCTGTAAAAATTATTCCCTTTGAGCGGAAAACCGGTTTTGTAACCGGATTTTATGAGCCGGAAATTGCAGCCTCCCGTATTAAAACCGCACAATATTCTGTGCCTTTTTACCGAAAACCGGCAGATCTCATTAAGCTGGATACGGATAATCGCCCGAAAAATTTGCCTGATGATATGGCCTTTGGCCGTTATCATAACGGGCAGATGACAGAATATTATGACCGGCAGGCGATCGATCAGGGAGCATTGGCAGGGCAAGCTCTGGAAATTGCCTATGTAGCTGACAAAGTGGATGTCTATTTCGCCCATGTACAGGGCGCTGTGCGGCTGAACTTTGAAGACGGCACACAGATGCGCCTCACCTATGCCGCGAAGTCCGGGCATGGCTTTACGGGCGCAGGGCGTGTTCTGATTGATAAAGGAGAGCTGGAACCTGCACAGGTCACGATGCAGACGATCCGCCAGTGGCTGGCAGAGCACCCTGCCCGTGTTGATGAAATCCTATGGCATAACCGTTCTTATATTTTCTTCCGAGAAGCACTGGTGCATGATGCAACGGCAGGGCCGGTCGCGGCAGCGAAAGTGTCCCTCACCGCCAAAAGGTCGCTGGCTGTAGATCGTAAATATCATTGCTTTGGCGCGCCGATTTTCATAAATGTACATAAATTTTTAGAAAATGGTGGCTCATTTCGTCATTTACTGATTGCTCAGGATACCGGATCAGCCATTCTTGGCCCTGCCCGTGGTGATCTGTTTATGGGTTCCGGTGATGAAGCAGGCCAGCTTGCCGGCCGGATACGTCATGATGCGGATTTCATCATGTTGCTTCCCCGCAAAAACACTGCGGAGTAGCGCGATGAAAACCACGAAGAAAAAACGCTCTGCACCACGCGTTTCGGATAAAGACATGATGAGAATGCTAAAAAATCCGAAAGAAGAGCAGAAGCCTGCGGAAATCTCATCACACCAAATCTCCGGTTTTCTGAAGGCAGAAGATCGCATTCTTTGGGAAACCATTGCGCGTACCACCCGCCCTTTACGGCCTGTAGCTAAACGTCCGGCTTTTGTGATTGAGGATATGCATCTGTGGGATATGGAAAACGGGCTGAATATCCCGCAACGGGTGCAGGACGAGCCGGTTAAAGCAGCAGTAGCGAAAGCCAGTCGTGAAACATCTCTGCAAACGCAGAAAAAGCAGGAAACCCTCACCAATCCGTTGCATGATATTGACCGGCCGACGATCCGCAAAATTGCCAAAGGGCGTGTTGATATTCAGGCGCGGATTGATTTGCATGGCATGCGTCAGCACGAAGCGCATGATCTGCTCTATGGTTTCCTCTCAGATGCATGGCACAGAGGTTTGCGTTTCGTCTTGGTAATTACCGGTAAAGGCACGTCGATGGGCAGTGACGGCGTATTAAAGCAGGCTGTGCCGCATTGGTTCTCTACGCCACTCTTCCGCATTTATGTGAGTGCCTATGAGGATGCTGTGCGCCATCATGGCGGACAAGGCGCGCTCTATGTCAGATTACGCAAAACACCAGCTGAGAAGCTTGCAGAGCGCCAATCTCTCCCTTTAAGCAAGCGGTCACTCTCATGACGCCATTTGGATTGCGGTTACGGCAGTTACGTGAAGAACGGGGTGTCAGCCAGAAGGATATGGCAGTCGCCATCCGCGTCTCTGCGGCTTATCTCTCAGCATTGGAGCACGGAAGGCGCGGACAACCGACCTGGGATTTACTGCAAAGAATGATCGGTTATCTGAATATTATCTGGGATGAAGCCGAAGAACTGCAAAATCTAGCAATGATTTCGCATCCGCGCGTGACAATTGATACAGCCGGATTGTCACCGGAAGCCACAGAGCTGGCCAATTTGCTGTCCAATCATATCCATATTCTGGATAAGGAAATGATTGCAAATCTCAGCACAATGCTGCGGCAGGCTTATAAAAAGCACCGCAGCCTGCGCTAGAGCGTGTCGCGTTTAATCGTACCCACTGCGCTCGCGTCTCAATTCTTTTAATTGTCGCATGTTCGCGGTAGCTCAAATGAATTCATTTGAGCGCGACATGCTTTAACTGTTTGGCTTAAAACAGTGATTTCAAATCATCCATTTTGGAATTAACCAGCCAGCCATAGTAATTTTCCTGTGGCATCTGTTTATTCGGCTTGCCCGCATTGGCACCAGCCAGCGCGCGGGCGCGGGCATCTGCACCGCCGGTATTATACAAAGTCGCTGTAATGCCCGGATTTTTTGAAATATCGAAATCGGCATATTTCTTGTAGGAATTGATGGAATGTTTGATCGTTGCCGCCATGTAGGCCAGACTCAGATCAGGATCCATAATTGTTTTATAAACCTGCGCACCATTTTCAGCATTGAGTTTTGGCAGGCCGGAAATACGGTTGACCATGTCTGACATTTGCAGTGCGGTTAGCGGGCTGATCTGGCCGAGACCAAAGGTCTGTCCGGCATAGAAAGGCTGGAAAAACACGGCAGCAAAACGGTTATTCGGATAAGAATTACCACCGACTGTTTTACCGCGGAATTGTGCATCCCAGATATTTTCACGGCAGACCCACAGAGAATAGCTGTCGGACAGGCCGGAGCATTTTGTAAATTCAGGGCGTTTGATGAAATCACCGACAGCCTCGCCTTTATATTCAAAGCTCACACCCTGTTTCACATAGGAAATCGCTTTAACATAATAGGTCTGTAACTGGTCATAGGCATCAACATTATAGGTGTGCTCACCAATGATCGCGCCGGCAATATGAACCGGATCAATATTATAGGCGGCTGCCGTTGATTTGATTTTTGAGCGCAGATTTCGGTCGGTTTTCAGAAGTGTATAAATCTTCTGATATTTCGCTTCATAGGTCGTATTCAGCTTTTTCGTACGCTTGGCGGAAGCGCCGGGAATTGGCGGCTGCTCGGCATTACGGTTGCCTGCCGGTACAACTGTTGTAGCGTGTGCGGCTGACATGAGTGTACCTGAAATGATTGTGAAGCCAAAAATACCTGTACCGGCAGCGATTACGATCTTTTTAAAAGGATGGCCGAGATTCATAGGTATTTTGCTCCGTTTGCACTTGCTCTCAATACTAAAAGAATTTCAGGAAAGCACGCATTTTAACTTCGCGCAGAAAATAAGAAACCCTCGCGCACAAGTCGAGAGGGTTTCAAAACTTAACTGCATCTGATGTGTGAATGTCACACAATGCTGATGTTCGAGCCTATAGCCCCATCACAGAATAAAGCGTGACAAATCGATATTCTTGGCCAGATCACCAATGCTGTTGCGCACATAAGCGGCATCAACAGTAAAGACCGAGCCGCCTTTATCCGGTGCGTTGAATGAAATATCATCCAGCACTTTTTCCATCACTGTCTGTAAACGCCGCGCACCAATGTTTTCAATGGTGGAATTGAGATCAACGGCAATATCCGCCAGCGCATCAATTGCATCATCGGTAATTTCCAGCGTCACTTCTTCTGTGGCCATCAGCGCCACATATTGTTTCAGAAGGCTCACTTCAGTTTCGGTGAGGATCGAGCGAAAATCTTCGCGTGTAAGGGCGTTAAGCTCAACACGGATCGGCAGACGACCCTGCAATTCCGGCAAGAGATCCGATGGCTTGGCCACATGGAACGCACCGGAGGCAATAAACAGAATATGGTCGGTTTTGACCGGTCCGTATTTGGTCGCTACAGTCGTGCCTTCGACGAGTGGCAGCAAATCACGCTGCACACCTTCGCGGGAAACCCCTGCCCCTGTGCCGCCTTCACGCGATGCAATCTTGTCGATCTCATCAAGGAAAACGATACCGTCATTCTGGGTTGCTTCCAGCGCTTCCTGTGTCACCTGATCCTGATCCAGCAGCTTGTCGGATTCATCATTGATCAGCAGCGCATAGGATTCTTTGACGCTTGTTTTGCGTGGCTTTGTACGGCCACCCATCGCTTTGCCAAGCATATCGCTCAAATTGATCATACCAATATTGGCACCCGGCATACCCGGAATTTCAAAACCCGGCATACCCGAGCTGGTATCGGCAATTTCAATCTCGATCTCTTTGTCGTCGAGATCGCCTTCACGCAGTTTTTTACGGAAACTGTCACGGGTTGCAGGGCTGGCTGTTTTGCCGACCAGTGCATCCAGCACGCGCTCTTCCGCATTGATATGGGCTTTGGCTTTCACCTCTTCGCGCTTTTTCTCGCGGACAAGACCAATGGCGATTTCCACCAGATCACGGATGATCTGCTCCACATCGCGGCCGACATAGCCGACTTCTGTGAATTTGGTTGCCTCTACCTTGATGAAAGGCGCACCGGCCAGTTTGGCAAGACGGCGTGAAATTTCTGTTTTACCGACACCGGTAGGCCCGATCATCAGAATATTCTTCGGCATCACTTCTTCGCGCATCTGGCCTTGCAGCTGCTGACGGCGCCAGCGATTACGCAGAGCAATAGCTACAGCGCGTTTGGCAGCATTCTGACCGATAATGAAGCGATCAAGCTCAGAGACGATTTCACGGGGAGAAAATGTGGTCATATTTATCAGGATCCGCTTTGCCACTGCCGGATAAAGTCGAACGGATGCAGCAGCATGATAACATTAAGAATGAGGTTGTCTCGAATAACGATAAGGGCAAGAATTTCGAAAAATATTGCCGTGGTGACTATCACCCATATAGGAAGCCGGGCTGCAAGAAAAAAGCCCAGAACCATGGAGAGTGTATCGAATACGGAATTGAGGATACTGTCGCCGAAATAATCTACGGAAGATGTATTGGCACGGTAGCGATCAATAATGAAATTCGAATTCTCAACCAGCTCCCAGCTGATTTCTAATCCAAGCGCCAGCAGCAACCGCACATGCAGCGGTGCTTTTGGTGCAATCAGCCAGAACAATCCGTAAAAAAGAAACCCGTGAATGATGTGGGACAGCGTATACCAGTCAAAGAATTGCTGGGAATTTTCGTTGCTGTTCACTTCATTCACGAAGAGACGGATTGTTCCGCATTCGCAGACCGGCACACGCCCCATCATATAAAGGATAACCGCCTGTATGGCTGTTGTTATCCCGATAATGAGCAGGATTTTACCCCATGGCCACGATGAGCCGGTTGCTTGAGATGAAACTGGTGATGCGTTCACAATATACCTTTAGCGAAAAACAGAATTAAATTTAGTTTTCGCATAATTGGCAGCTTCTTACGCGCAATCAAGACTTTCTACGGTGAAATTGCTGTTTGTGTAGACACAAATTTCAGCGGCAATGGTCATTGCTTTACGGGCAATGGTCTCTGCATCCATATCTGTGTCAATCAATGCACGTGCTGCCGACAGGGCATAATTGCCGCCGGAACCAATCGCCATCACACCGTTTTCCGGCTCCAGAACGTCACCCAGACCGGTAATGGCCAGCGTAATGTTCTTATCTGCAACAAGCATCATCGCTTCCAGCTTGCGCAAATAGCGGTCTGTACGCCAGTCTTTAGCCAGTTCTACGGATGCGCGCATCAGCTGATCGGGATATTGCTCCAGTTTGGCTTCCAGTCGCTCTAGCAGGGTGAAAGCATCGGCTGTCGCACCGGCAAAACCGGTAATCACGCTGCCGCCTTTGCCGATACGACGCACTTTGCGGGCATTGCCCTTCATAATGGTCTGGCCAAGCGACACCTGTCCGTCACCGGCGATCACCACTTTATTGCCCTTGCGCACGGTAACAATGGTGGTGCCGTAAATTGTATTCGGATTATGTTCAATCATTTGCGCAACTCCGCTGATTGGTCTTCATCAAATCGATCTGCTGTATTTATGTTCTCATACGTAAATTACAACGGACAATAATACACCCTGTATGATCAAAGCATTTGGCAAAACTCCGGCACTGTACAGAGCATTTGTAATTATTAGAATTTTTGGAAATGCTCTGCTTGTTTGAATTAAAGCACATCTTACCCGAAAACCGCTTCACACTTTTCGGGATGTGCTCTAGAACAAGGTCGGAGAAGAACAAGATCGGGTTATCAATATGAGCAATCAGCGTACAGTAAAAGTCAGCCGCAGCACCAAAGAAACCAGCATTGAAGCTGAGGTTTTTCTGGATGGTACGGGTCGTTTCGATATTTCGACCGGCGTTGGCTTTTTCGATCATATGCTGGAGCAATTATCGCGACATTCGCTGATTGATATGAATATCACCACCAAGGGTGATACGCATATTGATGACCATCATACGGTTGAAGATACCGGTATTGCGATCGGTAAGGCTATTGCGGAAGCTCTGGGTGAGCGCCGCGGTATTGTGCGTTATGCTTCGATTGATCTCGCCATGGACGAGACACTGACCTCTGCGGCGCTGGATGTATCCGGTCGTCCGTTTCTGGTTTGGAATGTGGCATTCAATGCGCCGAAAATCGGTACATTCGATACAGAACTGGTGCGGGAATTTTTTCAGGCGCTGGCGCAGAATGCTGGCATTACCCTGCATGTGAATATGCGTTATGGTACCAATAATCATCATATTGCTGAGACCTGTTTCAAGGCTGTGGCACGCGCATTGCGTATGGCGATTGAAACCGATCCGCGGCAGAAAGATGCCATTCCTTCGACAAAAGGTACGCTGAAAGGCTGATTATGGCCAGCTATATCGTTCTGGAACCAACGGATGCAGTGAAACTGAAACCGGCTAAAGCTGTCAGCGGTGACCATACGATTTTCGTGCGCGATGAGTTTACCGTCTTTGCTCTGATCTTGCCATTTTTTTGGCTGCTTACGCATCGGCTGTGGTGGCATGCGCTGATGGTTGCCCTGATCAGCTGGGGCGCATTCAGCGTTTTAGGCTCATATCTTTCCTTAGCTTTTGTCGTTTCCGGCCTGTCACTTTTGCTGTCGCTGTTTGTTGCGCTGGAAGGGCGTAACTGGTATCTCACGGCTCTCAGACGCAAAGGTTATGAGGAGGTGGCACTGATCAGTGCCAATGACTTGAGCGATGCGGAAATTCTTTATTTTTATGGTGCGTCAAAACCTGCTGAAAAAGCGGAGCCTCCGGCTGATACTCCCGCCAAAGCAGTGTTGAAAAGCACAACCGGCAATAGTGCGCCCGATGCGGAGAACACTATGATCGGTCTGGTTGAATATCACGGAAGGTCGTGACATGCGTGTTGCCATTATTGATTATGGTTCCGGAAATCTCAAATCGGTAGCCAAGGCTTTTGAACGTGCGGTATCGGATATGGGCAGTCCCATTCATGTGGACGTGACCAGTGATGCCAAAGCCGTGCTGGCCGCAGATCATATTGTGCTGCCGGGTGTGGGTGCCTATGCCGATTGCCGCCGCGGACTGGATGCTGTTGCCGGTATGGTCGATGCTCTGGATGAGGCTGTTCAGCATAAAGCACGGCCGTTTCTCGGTGTTTGCGTGGGTATGCAGCTGCTTTCAACGCGGGGCTTGGAAAAAAGCACAACCAATGGCTTGAACTGGGTGCAAGGCGATGTGCGCGAGATGAAGCCGTCTGATCCTGCTTTGAAAATTCCGCAGATCGGCTGGAATACGATTGAACTCAAGCACGATCATCCGGTTTTCAAAAATATTGCGACCGGGGAGCATGGTTTGCATGCCTATTTCGTGCATTCCTATATGTTTGATGTGAAAAACAGCGCTGATGTGCTGGCAACCACCAGCTATGGCGAAACCGTTACGGCGGCAATTGCACGCGATAATATTGTTGGCACGCAGTTCCATCCGGAAAAAAGCCAGCGCCTCGGCCTTAAACTCATTACTAATTTCCTGAAGTGGAAGCCATGATACTTTTTCCGGCAATTGACCTGAAAGACGGTGAATGCGTTCGCCTGAAACTGGGTGATATGAACCAGTCCACGGTTTATAACACTGATCCTGCAGCTCAGGCGAAAGCCTTTGAAGATCAGGGATTTGAGTGGCTTCATGTGGTTGATCTGAACGGCGCTTTTGCCGGTTCCAGTGTCAATGGCACGGCCGTGGAGGCTATTCTAAAAGCAACCAAAAATCCGGTTCAGCTCGGCGGCGGTATCCGCACGCTGGAGCATATTGAGGCATGGCTTTCCAAAGGGCTTTCCCGTGTCATTCTTGGCACAATCGCTGTACGCGATCCGCAGCTGGTGATTGAAGCTTGTAAAGAATTTCCGGGCAAAGTGGCCGTCGGCATTGATGCCAAAGGCGGCAAAGTTGCGGTAGAGGGCTGGGCAGAGGCTTCAGAACTCGGCGTGATTGAACTGGCGCAGAAATTTGAAGGGGCAGGGGTCGCAGCCATTATCTATACGGATATTGACCGCGACGGTATTCTGGCAGGCATCAACTGGCCTTCAACTCTGGCGTTGGCAGAAGCCGTTTCTATTCCGGTAATTGCTTCCGGCGGTTTGGCCTCGATGGATGATATTCATCGGATGACGCAGCTTGACGCCCGCAAGCTTGAAGGTGCGATTTCCGGTCGTGCACTTTATGATGGTCGTATTGATCCGGCTGAAGCACTGGCACTGTTGAAATCAGCACCGGAGGCAAGCCAATGACTTTAAAAGCACGCGTTATTCCTTGTCTTGATGTGAAAGACGGCAGGGTGGTAAAAGGTGTTAATTTCGTAGATCTGATTGATGCCGGTGATCCGGTGGAAGCTGCAAAAGCCTATGATGCAGCGGGCGCTGACGAATTATGCTTTCTTGATATCACCGCATCTTCCGACAATCGCGAGACGATTTTCGATGTGATTGCGCGTACCGCTGAGCAATGTTTCATGCCGCTGACTGTTGGTGGTGGTGTGCGTGCTGTTGCTGATATCCGCAAACTTTTGCTGGCCGGTGCTGACAAGGTTTCAATCAATACTGCTGCCGTACAAAATCCTGATCTGATTGCAGAAGCAGCCGATAAATTCGGCAATCAGTGCATTGTTGTCGCTGTGGATGCCAAGAAAGTATCGGGGGCAGGAGAGGCGGATCGCTGGGAGATTTTCACCCATGGCGGCCGCAATGCAACCGGTCTGGATGCGATTGAATTTGCCCGCACAATGGTTGATCGCGGGGCAGGGGAAATCCTGCTGACCTCGATGGATCGTGATGGCACTAAAGTGGGTTATGATCTGGCGCTGACCCGCGCTGTGGCAGATGCTGTGAGCGTTCCGGTGATTGCCTCCGGTGGTGTCGGCTCATTGGATGATCTGGTGGCTGGTGTTAAAGAAGGCCATGCCAGTGCGGTATTGGCAGCGTCCATTTTCCATTTTGGCACTTACACAATTGAAGAAGCCAAACGCTATATGGCAAGCCACGGTATTGCTATGCGTCTGGATGATGTTCAGAATTACAGCGGTTCCAGTTAAGGCTGAATCGTTGGAACCGCTGTAACTATTTGTTTTTACGCATTATCCGACGAAAAAACGGTTCCCGTTTTTGCTGGAAATGCTATAAATATTCAGAGGTTTTTCAAACAGAAACCTCTGTTTCTTTGGTAAAATTAAGTTGTTTCATGCAATGAGGGGTGCTTTTCATCCCTCATTTGCTTTAAAGACCACTGGCATTGCTGTGCGGGATTCTTATCGCGCATTCCATAAATTGCACTGAAACGGGAGTGCAGCATGACAAATTTCACCCTTGCTGAGCTTGAGCAGATTGTTGCTAATCGCGCAGCGGCCACAGACGGCTCATCTTATACGGCCTCATTGATTGCCAAAGGTCAGCATAAGGCCGCCCAGAAACTGGGCGAAGAAGCGGTTGAAACTGTTATTGCGGCGATGATGCAGGATGAAAAAGCCGTCATCTCGGAGAGTGCTGATCTGCTCTATCATTTGATGGTGGTGTGGAAAATTGCAGGGGTCTCTCTGGAATCCGTGATGCAGGAACTGGACAAACGCACGTCTCAGACTGGTCTGCAGGAAAAAGCTGCACGAAAACCGGAATAACCGGAAGCCTTTATTCGCAATCCAGTTTATTCAGAGATCGATATGCACTCCATGGATCTTTTTAAAAAGACGCATTATTCACCTTATCAGGTTTTTACCGCTGCGGAATGGGCAGAGTTTCGTGCCGATACGCCGCTGACCCTGACATTGGATGAAGTGAAACGTCTGCGCTCACTCAACGATCCGGTGGATCTGGATGAAGTGCGTCGTATTTATCTGTCGCTGTCGCGTTTGCTGTCCACCCATGTTGAGGCGCTGCAATCGCTTTATAAGCAGCGCAAACAGTTTCTGATGAAAGATGATACGGTCAAAACACCGTTCATTATTGGTATTGCCGGTTCTGTTGCCGTCGGAAAATCGACCACAGCGCGTATTCTGAAGGAATTGCTGCGCCGCTGGCCATCGAGCCCTAAAGTCGAGCTGGTGACCACTGACGGCTTTCTCTATCCCAATGAAGTGCTGCGTGCTGAAGGCCGGATGGAGCGTAAAGGCTTTCCGGACAGTTATGATGCCGGCGCTATTCTCAACTTCCTGTCTTCGATGAAGGCAGGGATGAGCCATGTTGAGGCGCCGGTCTATTCGCATCTGACCTATGACGTGGTTGCCGGTGAGTACGTGAAAATTGACCGGCCGGATATTCTGATTTTCGAAGGCATTAATGTGTTGCAGGTGCGTGATCTGCCTGCAGACGGCAAAGCCGTGCCGTTTGTGTCGGATTTCTTTGATTTCTCGATCTATATTGATGCTGATCCGGTGCTGATCCACAAATGGTACATCAATCGTTTTATGAAATTGCGTGAAACGGCGTTCCGTGATCCGCAAAGCTTCTTCCATCGTTATTCGCAATTATCGGAAGAGGCAGCATTGTCGATTGCCGAAGGTCTGTGGACGAATATCAATCTCAAAAACCTGTTTGAGAATATTCTGCCGACACGCCCACGCGCGGATCTGATCTTGCGTAAAGGTGAAAATCATATGATTGAAGAAGTGGCCCTGCGTAAAATCTGAATTTAAAACAAAAAAAAGCACCGGAAACCGGTGCTTTTTTTTGTAAAATGTTATGCTGATCTCAGCATTCTTCGCCGAACTTATCGCCAACGAGTTTCTCCAGTGCATCAAGTACGGCGACTGCCTCTACCCCGCAGGCGCTAACCTCAATGCAGCATCCGGGAGACGCCGCGAGCATCATCAAGCCCATAATGGATGTACCGCCAACGCTCATGCCGTCTTTTTCAACACGGACATGCGCATTAAAACTATCCACCAGCTGCACGAATTTTGCTGAAGCCCGTGCATGCAAACCACGCTTATTTACAATCGTAAACGAACGGCTTTCCGCCTTATCAGACTCATAGCATCCGCTGACAGCAACTTGCGCCATATTTTACTTTCCCGTCAAAAATGACGCCTTAACCGACAATCAGTAGCTGATTTTGTTATTAACTCGGCAGTACCTGACTTAGTTACTTGCTCGGCAGTACCTGACTTAGTTACTTGCTCGGCAGTACCTGACTTAGTTATTTGCTCGTCAGTACCTGACTGGCAACATTAATATATTTACGGCCGGCGTCCTGCGCCTCGCGCAAAGATACTTCCATATCGCCGGACTGGCGCACACTGGTCAGTTTGATCAGCATCGGAAGATTAACACCGGCAATCACTTCAACCCTGCCCGCATCAAGCACCGAAATTGCCAGATTGGAAGGTGTTCCGCCAAACATATCCGTCAGGATAATCACACCCTGTCCGAGATCAGCCCTAGCAACCGCCGCGACAATATCCTCACGACGTTTTTCCATATCATCATCGGCACCGATACAAACGGTTTCGAAATGTTCCTGAGGGCCGACAACATGCTCAACAGCATGGTGAAACTCTTCGGCCAGCCTTCCGTGCGTAACAAGCACGAGTCCGATCATTATGTAACTGCTCCTGCTGGTCGCTTTTCCATTGCCGCACTCAAAATCGTGTCGCACTCACAATATAAAAGCCTGTAAGCTATATCTCTGCCTGAACCACCGGTTCTGGTCTATCTTCATAAAATCTAAGCCTTCTGACCGATATGCCCTGACTTTAACCTCAGGTTTTCAATATTGGCCAGACCGTCTATGTTGGCACCGAGAATAATGAGTGCAAGCAAAAAATAAAGCCCCCATGATTTTCGTCGCTTATGCCGCACAAAATCCCAAGGTAGTTTATCAATTAGCCGTTAAAAAATATTGTATTTTAGAGCGCTGTGCGCCTTTTGGGCGCTATACAAGGTCGCTCTAACATTTTATATTTACAGCATAATTCTACCTTAAACTGATTCAAGCTTTAGGAATTATGCGATAGACAATTTATTTGCTGCCCCAGCGTTTCATCAATAATGTGGCTTCAATCGCTCTCGCACATTGCAGCGAATCGCAATCACCTGTCAGTTCAGGCAGTGTCAGAACCGGCACCATAAGTCCGGCCAGTTCGCGCATTTCATCCGTCGGATAGCGCGGCGCTTTATCAGCAGACACCAGTTCCACCAGCAGGTTGATTTCAGCTTGTGGCTGGTATGGAACTTCAAACAGGCCTGCGCCACGAATTTCAATTGCTCCGGCAATGGCCGGAGGTGTTGAGGCGATCAGTTTCTCATTATCTGTGCTGATAATGGTTTGGTCGTCTGCTATCAGCGTCCCAACACGACCAGCCTGATGTGCCCGCTCAATCAGTGTCAAAGCCAAAGACGATTTTCCCGAGCCGGAATTGCCGCATAATAAAACACCGAAAGAGCCGAGAACCAATGAGGTGGCGTGAAACACAAAACCATCAGACTGTGTCATGTGTTTCTCCGCTTTTCATCAATTTTCCGTATTTTGTGCGACCTGCGTGCGCTGACGTTTGGTATTTTCCGGTAATTCCGCCGGTAATTCAATCAGGAAACGTGCGCCCAGCCAATGTTCAGGATTGTTGGGATCAAGAATATTCGATGCTGTCAGTGTGCCGCCATGCGCTTCAATAATCTGCCTGCTGATTGATAATCCCAGACCGGAATTCTGACCAAAAGCTTCAGACGACGGACGATCCGTATAAAAACGCTCAAAAATACGCTCGATATTTTCAGCACCTATCCCCGGACCATTATCCTCAATCACCACCTGAACTTTTGTTCCTTTATGTGCCAGAGAGACTTTGATCTCGCCGCTATCTTCCGGAACAAAGCTACGTGCATTTTCAATCAGGTTCGACACAACCTGACCAAGCCGCAAATCATGACCAGGTAAATAAAATCCTTTTGCACCTGCCGGTAATTTGCCGATATCGAGCAGAATTTTGGTGCCGACCTTATTGCGGCGCACTTCTCTCGCTGCCGCAACAATATTGTTCAGCAGCGCTTCCATATCCACGCGATCCGTATGTTCACGGGCAAGCTCGGCATCAAGGCGGGATGCATCCGAAATATCGGTAATCAGACGATCGAGGCGGCGCACATCATGCTGGATTACATCCAGAAGGCGGGTTTTAGCGCTGTCGGTTTTTGCCAGCGGTAGCGTTTCAACCGCACTGCGTAGAGATGTTAGCGGATTTTTCAGCTCATGGCTGACATCCGCCGCAAAGCTTTCAATCGCCTCAATACGCGCATATAGCGCATCGGTCATATCGCGGATTGATGTGGAGAGATGCCCGACTTCATCCTGACGATCAGAGAAGTCCGGAATTTCCACACGGCCTTTAATACCATGGCGCACACGATCAGCGGCCTCTGACAATTTACGCAGCGGGTTGGCGATGGTCGATGCCAAAAACAGTGACAGGATAACCATTACCAGTGACACAACAACGAAAACGCGCAGGATCGCATTGCGCTCACCGCGAACAATCTTGTCGATGTCACCGCCTTCGGTCGACATTAGCAGCACGCCGAGTACCGCGCGGTAGCGCTGGATCGGCACGGCAACAGACACAACCAGCTCGCCTTTTTCATTGCGACGTTGCGCTTTGCCCGAAGAACCGGTGAGCGCTGTAATCACTTCCGGATAGACCGAGCCATTACCGCCCGGCTGCTCCTGATAAAGCGGCAGGCTGTTGCGGTTAATCAGATTATTGAACCATATGCTGATGCGATCGCCCAGACTGCGATCTTCTTCATCCAGCTCCGGCAAATCATAACTCAGCACCTGACCACGCGAATAGAGATGGCGGGAATCCAGCAGAATATTGGCATTATTGTCGTAGATACGCGCACGGGTACTGGTCGGAGAAATCAGCGTTCGCAGCAATGGTGCGACTTTTTCCGGATTAATCGGAAATTCCCAGTTATCCGGTGAATCCGGTGAGGGCGTAATGCTCTGTCCGGCCTGTAATTCCAGCAATTTATCCGGATCAATCATGATCGAATTGGTATCGACACTTGCCGAAGAGGCAATCGATGCTGCAATAATTTTGCCTTGCGTCAGGAGACTTTCAATCTTCGCATCCACCAGACCATCACGAAACTGATTGAGATACATAATCCCTGATACCAGTACCGCCAGCGCTGCGAGGTTGAGAAACAGAATACGTTTGGTGAGGCTGGAAAAGACATAATTGCCCAGCAACCGGCGCAGCGGTGAAAACAAACGTCGCCAGACAAGCGAGCGCTGCCTGCGTGCAACACGCTCCTTGCGCCGCTCTATGCTTCTGTTTTCCGTTTCAGCGACCATTGAAAACGATCAGTTCCTTTAGCTTGAAACACTGAACATCATGCATTTTCTCATAAACGCATGATGTTCAGTGCTTTAATATCTGCGAAGCTCTTACGCCTCGTGTTTCTTAATTTTGCGAGGCTTACGCCTCGCGGAAGCGATAGCCAACACCATAAAGCGTCTCAATCATTTCAAAATCGTCATCAACAACTTTGAACTTCTTACGCAGGCGTTTGATATGACTGTCGATCGTGCGGTCGTCAACATAGACCTGCTCGTCATAGGCTGCATCCATCAACGCATCACGACTTTTTACAACACCCGGACGCTGTGCCAGCGAATGCAGGATGAGGAATTCGGTAACTGTGAGTGTGACCGGTTCGCCCTTCCATGTGCAGGTATGGCGCTCCTGATCCATTTCCAGCTGGCCGCGCTGCAATGATTTTGTCGGCTGACCCGGATTTTTAATCGCACCTTCACGGGCAGCCACACGACGCAGAACCGCTTTCACACGTTCTACCAGCAAGCGCTGCGAGAATGGTTTGGTGATAAAATCATCCGCGCCCATTTTCAGGCCGAACAATTCATCAATCTCATCATCTTTCGAAGTCAGAAAGATGACCGGAAGATCGGATTTCTGACGCAGACGACGGAGCAGCTCCATACCATCCATGCGTGGCATTTTAATATCAAAGATCGCGAGGTTCGGCGGGCGGGCAGTCAAACCATCCAGTGCCGATGCACCGTCTGTGTAGGTCTCGACCCGATAGCCTTCCGATTCCAGAGCAATGGAAACAGAAGTCAGGATATTACGGTCATCATCTACGAGCGCAATGGTCTGTGTTACCGGAACTTCCTTCATCAGGTCGCTTCTCCTCGGTTAATAGTGTCTGATTATCGTATATAGCACGTCTTTTAAGCAGGACAAATTAAGTACAAAGTAAGGCGACAGCACTTTCTCATTTAAATTACCTGCCATTTGCATCCTGTTTTTACACTTGCTCTATGTGGATAGCGGTCAGATAAATTGCCATATAAACGATTTAAAAAAAATTTAAAAAATTTTAAACGATTAAAGATTTGAAATTGTCTCGCTAATCTGGTTGTGACTTTGCCTTAGCGCGGAGAGAAAATGCGCTGTCGACCAACCACTAAAACTGCGAGTGAAAATTATGATCGAGACTGGCAATCGCAACCCAGCTGCTTCCATTGCAACGTCGGGGCTAAAAGACCTCGCCGCGGTCTATTATAATTTTGGGCCTGCCCAGCTTTATGAAGAGTCGATCCGCCGCAGCGAGTCGACCCTCACCGCTCAGGGTGCATTGATGGCCGTTACCGGCCAACACACAGGCCGCAGCCCTAAAGACAAATTCGTTGTGCGCGATGCAACCACTGAAGAACAAATCTGGTGGGATAACAACAAGCCGATGAGCCCGGAAAACTTTGCCAAGCTGCATGCCGATTTCATCGAGCACGCCAAAGGCAAAGAACTGTTCGTTCAGGATCTGATCGGTGGTGCAGACGCTGAGCACAATATCAAGGTTCGCGTTGTTACCGAATTTGCCTGGCACTCGCTATTCATCCGCAACCTGCTGATCCGTCCTGAAATTGCTGCTCTGCAGAGCTTCATGCCGGAAATGACCATTATTGATCTGCCATCCTTCCGTGCAGATCCTGAAAAATACGGCTGCCGCTCCGAGACTGTGATCGCCTGCGATCTGGTCAATAAAATTGTGCTGATCGGCGGTACTTCCTATGCCGGTGAAATGAAGAAGTCGGTCTTTACCGCTCTGAACTACATTCTGCCTGCAAAAGGCATCATGCCAATGCATTGCTCGGCCAATGAAGCGCCAAACGGTGATACCGCGATTTTCTTCGGTCTGTCCGGCACCGGTAAAACCACTCTCTCTGCTGATCCGACACGCACGCTGATCGGTGATGATGAGCATGGCTGGAGCGAAAACGGCATCTTCAATTTTGAAGGCGGCTGCTACGCCAAGACCATCCGTCTTTCCGCAGAAGCTGAACCGGAAATTTACTCCACAACACAGCGTTTCGGCACTGTGCTGGAAAATGTTGTTCTCGATGAAAACCGCCAGCCGGATTTCAATGATGGTTCGCGCACAGAAAATACCCGCGCAGCCTATCCGCTGGATTTCATCTCTAATGCATCCAAAACCGGTACTGCCGGTCAGCCGAAAAACGTCATCATGCTCACTGCTGATGCTTTCGGTGTCATGCCTCCGATTGCCAAGCTGACCCCTGCTCAGGCTATGTACCACTTCCTGTCCGGTTATACCGCTAAGGTTGCCGGTACAGAAAAAGGTGTAACCGAGCCGGAAGCAACCTTCTCCACCTGCTTTGGCGCGCCTTTCATGCCGCGCCATCCGTCAGAATATGGCGATCTGCTGCGTAAACTGATTGCTGAGCACAAAGTTGACTGCTGGCTGGTCAACACCGGTTGGACCGGTGGTGCTTACGGTACCGGCAACCGTATGCCGATCAAGGCAACGCGCGCCCTGCTCTCCGCAGCGCTTGACGGTTCGCTCAATGGTGCAGAATTCCGCACAGACCCGAATTTCGGCTTTGAAGTGCCGGTTGCTGTTCCGGGTGTGGATTCAAAGATCCTTGATCCGCGTTCAACATGGGCGGACAAAGCAGCCTATGATGCGCAGGCTAAAAAACTTGCTAATATGTTCATCACGAACTTTACCAAGTTTGAAACCCATGTGGATGCAGAAGTGCGTTCCGCAGCGCCATCTTTGGCAATTGCTGCTGAATAAGAACCAAAAAGTAAATTTATAAGACGGCGCTCTTTGAGCGCCGTTTTTATTTGTACACTTACCTTCGCAGTTTCAGGATATTCCGGTATAAGCGGCTATGACGGAACAAAACAAACATCTTATCCGCATTACCAACCGGATCAGTATTCACGAAAATCTGCTGGAAGAGAGTTTTATTCGCTCTTCGGGTCCCGGCGGACAGAATGTGAATAAGGTTTCCACGGCTGTACAGCTGCGTTTTGCAGCATCACAGGCCGATTTGCCGGAAGATGTTTATGCGCGCCTTATGAGCCTTGCAGGCCAGCGTGCTAATAAAGATGGTGAAATCCTGATTGAAGCCAGCCGCTTTCGCAGTCAGGAGAAAAATCGCGAAGATGCCCGCAATCGTATGATTGCCTTGATTGTGGAGGCTGCGAAGCCGCCACCGCCACCGCGCAGAAAAACCAAACCGACCAAAGGCTCCGTCGAGCGACGCCTGAAAGCGAAATCAGGACGCTCCGATGTCAAGAAAATGCGCCAGCGGATCAAATCTGACTAATCTGACAGGAATGCGGTTATTTTAAACAACCGGCTTTCTTAATTCATATATCTGCCTATATTCTTTATCGGATCGTAATTGACACCAAAAGGAGAGACGGAATGGGCATATTTGATTTTGTGAAATCGGTTGGTACCAAACTTGGTTTTGGTGACGATGAACCCAAAGCGGATGACCTGAAAAAGGAACTGGATTCGCATAATCTCGGTACCGGCGATGTACAGGTTTCTGTCCAAGGTGACAAAGCTGTGCTGACAGGGAATGTTAAGGACCAGTCTGCTTTTGAAAAAGCAATTATTGCTGTCGGTAACTCTCTTGGTGTTTCCAAAGTTGAAGCGTCAGAGCTGAAAGTTGACGGCGCAGCAGAAGGCGCAGCACCGGTTTTCTATACGGTGAAAAAGGGCGATAATCTCTGGAAAATCGCTGAATCCCAGTATGGTAAAGGCCATGGCGACAAAAACCCGAAAATTTTTGAAGCCAATAAGCCAATGCTGACCTCACCGGACAAAATCTATCCGGGTCAGGTTCTGCGTATTCCGCCTTTGGCGTAAAATAACCATTTTCAATAAAAAAGCCCCGCCGTTGATAACAGGCGGGGCTTTTTTATGCCTGAATTTCTCTTACATAAAGATATAAAGATTACCTTATATTTTATTTGAGCCGCTTTGTTTGATCTGCTACAAATTGCGCATCGACGTTATAACAACTGAAGGTGGAGTGCAGATGTCTGTATCGGGAGAATATATCATCAAGGATATCGGTCTGGCTGACTGGGGACGCAAAGAGATCATCATTGCGGAAACAGAAATGCCGGGTCTGATGGCATCACGTGAGGAATTCGGACCGCAGCAGACACTCAAAGGTGCGCGTATTTCCGGTTCCCTGCATATGACAATCCAGACAGCTGTGCTGATTGAAACATTGCAGGCCTTGGGTGCTGAAGTGCGTTGGGCATCCTGCAATATTTTCTCGACGCAGGATCATGCGGCTGCGGCTATCGCGGCACAAGGCACACCGGTTTTTGCCATTAAAGGCGAAACGCTGGAAGAGTACTGGACTTACACAGACAAAATTTTTCAATGGCCGGATGGTGAACCTTCGAACCTGATCCTCGATGATGGTGGCGATGCTACCATGTATATTCTGATCGGTGCCCGTGCCGAGGCCGGTGAGGACGTCTTATCCAATCCAGGTAATGAAGAAGAAGAAATCCTTTTCGCGCAGATCAAAAAACGTATGGCTGAAACACCGGGCTTTTTCACCCGTCAGCGTGCGGCACTGAAAGGTGTGACGGAAGAAACCACTACCGGTGTGAACCGTCTTTATCAATTACAGCGAGCCGGTCAGCTGCCTTTCCCTGCGATTAACGTCAATGACAGCGTGACCAAGTCGAAATTCGACAATAAATATGGCTGTAAAGAATCGCTGGTCGATGGCATCCGCCGCGGGACTGATGTGATGATGGCCGGTAAAGTCGCCGTTGTTTGCGGCTATGGTGATGTGGGTAAAGGCTCGGCGCAGTCTCTGCTTGGTGCCGGTGCCCGCGTGAAGGTCACTGAAGTTGATCCGATCTGCGCTCTGCAGGCAGCAATGGACGGTTTTGAAGTCGTAACGCTGGATGATGCCGCAGCCGATGCGGATATCGTGATTACCACCACCGGTAATAAAGATGTCATCACCATCGAGCATATGCGCAAGATGAAAGACATGGTGATTGTCGGTAATATCGGCCATTTTGATAATGAAATTCAGGTGGGTGCCCTGCGCAATCTGAAATGGACCAATATCAAGCCGCAGGTGGATATGATCACCTTCCCGGATGACAAACGTCTGATCCTGTTGTCAGAAGGACGTTTGCTTAATCTCGGCAACGCGACCGGTCATCCGAGCTTTGTGATGTCCGCGTCTTTCACCAATCAGGTGCTGGGTCAGATCGAGTTGTTTACCCGCGGTGAAAATTATAAAAATGAGGTCTATGTGCTGCCGAAACACCTTGATGAAAAGGTTGCACGTCTGCATCTGGCCAAGCTCGGCGTGAAGCTGACTGTGCTTTCTGAGGAACAGGCTGCATATATCGGCGTTACACCGCAGGGGCCTTTCAAGTCGGACCACTACAGATATTAACTATAGTTTAATCGACATACTAGATATTGTGACCGGAAGGATTGACATCCTTCCGGTTTTTATTTTTGCGCGTGCTGCGCTTCAATCTGATTCCCTGTGCCTGTATTGTGGTATGATTCGACACTATGTTTTGCCGTTTCAGAACTTCATTGAACGGTCACAATAATGCGAAAATACACAATCGAGAGTGGTCGCAGATTCTATATTTTGCGGCGCGTTTCTGAGAGGGCAGAATTCTCTGTCCCTGATTTTTAAACAGATATGAAGCAGCTTTTGCTGTGGCGGAGAATTTTAAGGCATGTCAGGTGTCAGCGCATCAGGAAATAAAGGCTCTGCTATCAGCCGTAATTTTCGCAAAGCTTTGGCCGCAGCTGCCTCGTTTTTCTCCCTATTCTCAGCAAATGCCGGTTTTGCCCAGTCTTATGATATCGGGCGTATTCCTTTGCCTGGCGGCAGCACATTAGGCCCGAATGAGGTTGTGCAATTCGCGATTGTTGTGGGTGTAACCGGTGCCGCGCTCCTATCTGTCAGCTGGATTATCCGTAGCCGCAACCGTGTGAACCGCGAAAACAGTGCTTTGCGTGCGCGTGTCGCTGATCTCAGCCATGCGGTAACACGCAGCGAAACCCTGCTTAATCTGAAAGATCAGCGTATTGTGGTTTGGGCGGGTGCAGAGCCTGCCAAGCGCGGAGCGTCCCAAAACAATATGCAGACGGAAGTGCTGGGGCAATTGCCAGTTGAAAGTGGTGCCCCGCAGGATGTTGCAGCCTTTTTAAGTTTTGGACGCTGGTTACGCACCGATTCCGTGGTGGCCTTGGAACGCGCGATTTTATCGCTGCGTGAATATGGTCGCTCGTTTGATTTTCTGGTTGAAACCAATAATGGCACGATGATGGAAGTGCAGGGACAGACCACCGGTGCCTATGCGATTACCCGTTTCATCAATGTTGATGGTGTTCAGGCCAGAGCTGCCCATTTGCAGATGCAGAATAATGAATTGTCTGACACGCTGACAATGCTGCATGCATTGCTGAATCGTCTGGATCAGACAGTCTGGACACGGGATGTCGACGGGCGTCTGAATTGGGCAAATAATGCCTATGTGCAGGCTGTCGGTGCGACCAATCTTGATCAGGTCTTGCAGGAAGGGCGTGAATTGCTGGGTGAGCAGGCGCGTCAAAAAATTGAACGCGAACGCGTCTTGTCTGCTGACGGAGCCTCTCAAAACCAGCAACTTGCTGTGCCTTTAACAGGACAGCAGGGCGCATCGATTGCGACTTTCCGTGATCGACTGGCGACCGTTATTGGCGGCGACCGCCATATGCTGGATGTGGCTGAAGTTTCTTGTTCTGCCGGTTCTGCCGGTTTTGCAGCTAATATGAGCGATCTGGAGCAGGTGCGGGCTGAATTGCAGCGCACGCTCCGCAGCCATGCGGAAACGCTGGATCAGCTCTCAACCGCTGTGGCGATTTTTGATCCGGAAATGAAGCTGCAATTCTTCAATCAGGCTTTTGCCAAATTGTGGTCGCTGGATATTGCCTATCTGGAAAGCCGTCCGAGCAATGCCATGTTGTTTGACGGTTTGCGTAGTGACGGTAAATTGCCGGAACAGCCGGAATGGCGTCGTTGGAAGGAATCCATGCTCTCGGCCTATCGTGCCGTTGATCCGCAGGAGCATTGGTGGCATCTGCCGGACAGCCGCACCTTGCGTGTGGTTGCCAACCCGCATCCGCAGGGCGGCGTGACATGGTTCTTCGAGAATATGACCGAGAAATTCGATCTCGAAAGCCGTTATAATACTTTGATGAAGGTGCAGGGCGAAACGCTGGATCATCTGGCCGAAGGTGTGGTCGTGTTTGGCGCTGATGGTCGTATTCGCCTGTCCAATCCGGCTTTTGCCGAATTGTGGTCAATCCCGCCGACAATTGCCGTTGAAGGCACGCATATTTCGGTCATCCGCAAGCAATGTAAAGAACTGGCCGATGACCGCTATTGGGACGAATTCGTCTCGGCTGTAACCGGTATTGCCGATAAGCGCGAAGGCGCGCAGGGGCAGGCGGAACTGTCCACCGGAACAATTCTGTCCTATGCCGTAGTGCCGTTGCCAAAAGGCCAGATGATGCTGACCTTTGTCGATGTGTCGGATACAGCGCATGTGGAACGGGCGTTGAAAGATAAGAATGAAGCGCTGGAACTGGCTGACCAGATCAAGAATGATTTCGTGCAGCACGTATCCTATGAGTTGCGCTCGCCACTGACCAATATTATCGGCTTTACGGAACTGTTGCAGACACCGGGCTTCGGTGAGCTGAATAACCGTCAGCGCGAATATGTTGAACATATCAGCACCTCATCGCTGACCTTGCTGACCATTGTGAATGATATTCTGGATCTGGCGACCGTTGATGCCGGTATTATGGAGCTGGATGTCAGCGATGTAGTGGTGCGTGAGGCTGTTACGGCCGCCAGCGAACGCGTGGCGGATCGTCTGCGTGAACATGATATTGCGCTAAAAGTGAAAATTGAAGATGCGGACACCAGCTTCCGTGGTGACGCCAATCGTGTGCATCAGGTCTTGTTCAATCTTCTGAGCAATGCAGCCAATTATGCACCGGAAGGCTCGGAGATTGACCTCGATATCCGCCGTCGTGATGATCATATTGTCTTCAGCGTACATGATAATGGTCCGGGCATGCCGAAAGAAGTGCTGGATACGGTGTTCAAGCGCTTCCAGTCGCATAGCAATGGCGGTCGTCGTCGTGGGGCAGGGCTTGGTCTGTCGCTGGTGAAAAGTTTTGTGGAGCTGCATGGCGGCACCGTTGATATCCGCACTGCACCATCTTCTGGCACGACTGTTCTGGTGCGTTTTCCGCTGGATGCCCGTATTTATCGTGCGGCAGCAGAATAATACGATTAAGCTATAGCTCTTCTCATCAAAATCACTATTTTTGCTTTGTCCGGATCGTTTCCGGAGACGGTATTTTAAATAACGGAAGCTGGCATGGCTGATGAACAGGATAGCAGCACTCTCTATACGGTAGAGCTGGTGCTGGAAAATGAAGCCGCGATGATCCGTTTTGCGGAAGATATCGCACTGGCACTCGCCAAAGGTGATCTTGTCACTTTGAAGGGTGATCTGGGGGCTGGCAAGTCCACTTTAGCGCGGGCAATTATTCGCACACTTGCCAATGATGATTTCTACGAAGTGCCAAGCCCGACTTTTACGCTGGTGCAATCCTATCCTGAATTGCGGCTGCCTGTAGCCCACACAGATCTCTATCGCCTGTCCTCACCGGAAGAGCTGGATGAGTTGGGGCTCGATGAGGCGCTGGAAAGCGGTGCTGTGCTGGTAGAATGGCCGCAACAGGGCGAGGGCGTTTTGCCTGCGCCGACAATTGCAATAAGTATTGACCATGAAGATGACGGCCGTCGCCTGACGATGGAAGTGACCGCCAAAGCGGCACGTCGTATTTCCCGCTCGCTCGGTATTCGTAATTTTCTCGGAAAATCAGGTCGTCATCATGCTTCCCGCCGTTATCTGCTGGGTGATGCATCCCCGCGCGGCTATGAGCTGATTACCAGTGACAGCGGTAGTGAAATCCTGATGAACGCACCGGCCATGCCTTATGATCCGCCGGTTAAAGACGGACGTCCCTATCGCCAGATTGCCCATCTGGCGGAGAATATGGATGCTTTCGTTGCGATGAACAGGTTGTTGTCCGAGAAGGGCTTTCGCGTGCCGGAAATGCGCGCCATCAATCTCGATCGCGGTTTTCTGCTGATGGAACATCTGGGCACGGAAGGTGTGCTCGATAGTGCAGGTAAACCACTGGCAGAGCGCTATGGAGCGGCAGCGCGAATGCTGGCGCACCTGCATCAGCATAACTGGCCGCAGGATATTACGATCAGTGAAGACCGCACCCATCATCTGCATATGTTTGATCGTGATGCGATGCTGATCGAAGCGGAATTGCTGCCGGTCTGGTATCTGCCTTATGTGCAGGGCGAGCCTGCCAGCGCAGACCAGACACAAAGTTTTGAACAGGCTTGGGACAGCGTATTCAAAAACCTTGAGCATGCAGAATATAATCTGCTGATGCGCGATTATCATTCACCGAATATTCTCTGGCAGGAGAAGGCGGAAGGTTTTGACCGCCTTGGTATGATTGATTTTCAGGATGCGATGATCGGCCCGTCGGCCTATGATCTGGCATCACTGGCAATGGATGCCCGTGTGACAATCGCAGATGATCTCCAAGATCAGATTGTAGCGGCCTATTGCGATGAGCGCCGCAAGCTGGCCAAGGCTTTTGACGAAGAGGCCTTCCGTTCGGCCTATGCGATTATGGCTGCGCAGCGCAATACTAAAATTCTTGGTATCTTTGTACGCCTGTTTAAGCGCGATGGTAAGCCTGTCTATTTGCAGCATCTGCCGCGTATTCAGGCCTATACAGCCCGTGCCTTGCAGCATCCGTCGCTCGCACCGGTGCGCAAATGGTATCAGGACAATGGTCTTTTGCAGGATTAAACCCCATGCCGGATAAGAAGAATTCAGAAGCATTCACTCCTGATACAGCTATGGTACTGGCAGGCGGCTTGGGCACAAGAATGCGCCCTCTGACCCTGACCACGCCAAAGCCGCTGATTGAGGTGGCAGGACGCACCTTGATTGATCGCGGGCTGGATGCGCTGGTTGAGGCCGGTGTTAAAAAGGCCGTGGTCAATGTGCATTATCTGGCCGATCAGATGGAAGAGCATCTGAAACACCGCCATGATGTTGCGATCACCATATCGGACGAGCGCGTACAGCTGCTCGATTCCGCAGGCGGTATTGTCAAAGCCTTGCCGGAACTCGGAAACAAGACTTTTTACATCCTTAATGCCGATACATTTTGGGTGGATTCTCAAAACTCGAACCTGAAAAGTCTCGCTCAGAATTGGGATGAAAACCGGATGGATATTCTGCTGATGCTGGCAGACCGGCATCACTCCACTGGTCATGAGGGACGCGGGGATTTCCATCTCAATGAGGACGGCACATTGCGTCGTGTAGCTGCGGATGAGCGTTCAGATTATATTTATGCTGGTGCGGCGCTGGTTAATCCGCAGCTCTTTGCCGGTAAAGAGATCAGCGTTTCTTCTCTCAACAGCTATTTTAACGCAGCCATTGCCGCAGACCGGCTTTACGGTATGGTCATGCAGGGGCATTGGCTGACGGTCGGTACGCCGGAAGCAATCGGCGAGGCAGAAGCTGCCCTTTTGGCACTCGCGTAAAGCCAAGTAATCAGAGCATTTCTGGTTTGCCGTAACCTATAGAAAATGCTCTATCTATTTATTTCTACGCGTATCTTATCCGAAAACCGCTTCACACTTTTCGGGATACGCTTTGGTATCTGGGAGACGGGTCTATGAGCGAGCGGCGTCCGCGTCTTTATTCGATTGCATCGGGAACACCATTTCTGCCGCGTTTTGCCGATGCTTTGCTGAATGGTGAGCTGATCGAAGGCTTTGGCGCTGATGCAGGCAATCCGCTGGCGTTGGCTGGTGCAGTGATCTATGTGCCGACGCGTCGTGCGGCACGCGCCTTGCGTGCCTTGCTGGTCGACCGTAATCCGGCCAATGCGGCTCTGTTGCCATCTATCCGCCCGTTGGGTGATGTGGAGGAAAGTGCTGCGCTATTTGACAGTGCCGCAGAAGAGTTTCTCCAGCTTGCCCCGCCGATGAGTGAGCCGGAACGTTTGCTGTTGCTCGCGCAGTTGATCCGCCCGTGGCGCGAAAGTCTGCCGTCTCATATTCGTGCGCTGTTCGGCGCAGAAGATATTGCCATACCGGCAACCACTGCTGATGCGATCTGGCTGGCGCGTGATCTGGTTCGGTTGATGGATCAGGTGGAGACAGAAGGCGCAGACTGGAGCGAGCTTGGTCTGATTGCACCGGAAGAGCTTGCCGACTGGTGGCGGGTGACACTGCAATTTTTGGAAATTGTTACCAAGATCTGGCCGGATGTGCTGACTGAACGCAACCGTTCCAATGCATCCCAGCACCGTAACTGGCTGATTGAATTTGAAACACAGCGGATGCAGAAAAATCCACCGCAAGGCCCTGTGATTGTCGCTGGTTCCACCGGTTCTATTCCGGCAACGGCGAAACTGGTGGCAACCATTGCCCGTCTGCCAAAAGGTGCTGTGGTTTTTCCGGGGCTGGATCGTGATCTTGATAGCAAAGCATGGACCTTGCTCGCTGACGGGCTGAATAATCCGTCCACCTATGGCCATCCGCAATATGGGTTGCGCAAGCTTCTGGATCAGATGCAATGCCGTCGTGAGGATGTGCAGCATCTGGATATTGAAAATCCGGCAAAGCGTATGCGCGAGCATATCGTCAGTGAGGCATTGCGTCCGGCAGAAACTACAGATCTATGGGGTCATTTGCAGCTCGATGCGCAGGCTGTGCGCGATGCGATGCAGAATGTAGCGCTGATCGAAACGTCCAATGAGCGTGAAGAAGCACTGGCAGTGGCACTGGCGTTACGTGATGCGATTGAAGCGCCGGATAAAACCGCAGCGCTGGTGACCGTTGACCGTAATCTGGCGCGGCGTGTGGTACTGGAACTTACCCGTTTTGGCATTGATGCGGATGATTCCGGCGGTAAACTCCTGCGAGATACAGAAGCGGTTATTCTGCTTCGCCTGTTGATTACCTGTGTGTTTGAACCGGGTGATCCGGTGGCACTGCTGGCACTGGCTAAGCATCCGCTGGTGCGGCTGGGGCAAAAGCGCGGTGATCTGCGCCGTGCTGCGGAAATGCTGGAACTGGTAGCGTTACGTGGTGGTACGGGCAGGGCGGATATTGCTGATCTGCCGGGCTTCCTTGAACAGAAAATGATGGAAGCCTCCGCCAAGCCTTATGAACCGGCCTGGCAGGATAATATTGCAGCAACAGAGCTTATCCAGTTGCAGACCTTCTGTGCGGCTATGACTACGGCTGTAGCACCGCTGACCGATCTCATCCGTATTCAGGCACGGATTGAAGTGCCGCAGATTATGCGGGCGAGTGTCGAGGCACTGGAGAATCTGGCGCGGGATATCGATGCTACTGTGCAGCTGCTCTATCAGGGGCAGCAGGGCGAGCAGTTCAGTGCGTTTCTGCGTGCACTGATTGCCGCTGATACAGGGTTGGATTTTTTGCCGGAAGAATGGCCGGATATGTTTGAAGCGCTGCTGGCCAATGAAACGGTCAAGCCGCATCCGGGCGGCCATCCGCGTGTGTTTATCTGGGGTGCGCTGGAAGCACGCCTGCAGACAGTGGACACAGTGATTGTCGGCGGGCTGAATGAAGGGATCTGGCCGGCGAAAACCCGTAATGATCCGTTTATGTCGCGTCCGATGAAAGGCATGATTGCGCTTGATCCGCCGGAAGTGCGTACCGGTTTGGCAGCGCATGATTTTGCCATGGCAACGGGTATGGAGCAGGTGATTTTCTCCCGCTCGCAACGCTCGGCTAATGCGCCGACTGTACCGTCGCGCTGGTTGCTGCGACTGGAGACGGTGACGGGTAAAGCGGTAACGGATGCCATGCGTGAGCGTGGCGGTAAATATCTGCATTGGGCGCGTCTGCTTGATGTCAGCCCCGATGTGCCGTTTGTCTCAAGGCCGGAGCCGAAGCCGCCGGTCGATGCGCGGCCAAAGCACTTCTCGGTGACAGAAATTGAAACACTGCGCCGCGATCCTTATGCGATCTATGCCAAAAAAATCCTGCGTCTGCGTGCATTGGAACCACTGATCCGCGATCCGGCAGCGGCTGAGCGCGGAACGCTGTTTCATGATATTCTGGGTGAATTTACCCATCGTGATATTGATCCTTTATCACCGCAGGCGGAAGAACTGTTGCTGGAAATCGGGCGCGGTATCTTTACTGATGCTGATCTGCCGCCGGAGATTGAAGCCGTGTGGTGGCCGCGCATTACTGCGCTGATACCGGAGTTTTTGCATTGGGAACGGGAGCGCGCGCCTTATGTGCGTGAGCGCCATGCAGAGATTTCATCGGCAAAAGCAGTTGTCGAGCCACTGGCCGTGACACTGTCCGGTCGCGCTGATCGCATTGATGTGATGCGTGACGGCACGACTGTGGTGATTGACTATAAGACCGGCTCCACACCATCCGTGCGCCAGGCTCATGTGCTTTTATCGCCGCAGCTGGCACTGGAAGCGGCTCTGTTGCGCCGTGGGGCGTTTAAAGAGATCGGCCAGAGCAATGCGCAGGACTTGCTCTATGTGCGTTTGCAGGGTGGCGGAAGGCTCAAGCCGGAATCCATTCTCAGTACGGATCGTGGTGCCAGCGTGAAGACGGCTGTGGAACTGGGTGAAGAATCGTGGGTAAGGCTCGGAGAATTGCTCACGGAATATAATCGCGAGGAGCAGGGTTATCGTTCCCGTGCTTTGCCGTTCCGCGAAAGTGATCTGACGGGTGATTATGATCATCTGGCGCGTGTTCTGGAATGGTCTGCCGGTGGTGCTGATGCCGATGGTTCAGAAAGTGGTGATGCATGACAAAGCTTAAATTTATCATCCCGCAGGAAACCATTGATGCACAGGCTAAGGCTGCGAACCCTTACGATTCCGTATGGGTATCGGCCAATGCCGGTTCCGGTAAAACTCATGTGCTGACAGAGCGGGTGATCCGGCTGCTGCTGGAGGGTACAGACCCGTCCAAAATCCTTTGTCTGACCTATACCAAAGCTGCAGCGGCCGTGATGCAGAACCGTGTTTTCCAGCGCTTGTCGGAGTGGGCAGTACTGGATGATGAGGGACTAAGCCAGAAACTCAAAGACCTGGAAAAGCGTGAACCCGATGCAATTCGTCTTGAAATTGCTCGGCGTTTGTTTGCCCGTGCCTTGGAAACGCCGGGTGGTCTGAAAATTCAGACCATTCACGCTTTTTGTGAATCTATCCTGCACCAGTTTCCGCTTGAAGCAAATATTGCCGGTCATTTTGAAATGCTCGACGATATGATGCAAACGGCACTGGTAGGCGAAGCACGGCGGCAATTGCTGGAAGTGGCCTCCACCTCTGCTCATGCGGGTCTTGCTGAAGCTTTTGCTACGGTGCTGGAAACCGCCGGTGAAATGGGGCTGGAAAACCTGCTGGATGAAGCGGTGTCCAAGCGCCATGCCTTGCATGGATTTATCCGGCAGACTGGCGTCGCGGAAACCCGTCAGGATGTTTTCTACCGTCATTTCGGCTTTGAACGGCAAGACACTGAAGCGGATATTCTCGCCGATCTCTGGCCGGTGGCCGAGTTTTCAGAAGATGTGCTGGATGCGGTGATGAACCTGCGCAAACCTGCTGCCCGTGCGCAGGATGTGGTGCTGCAATTGCGGATGATTAAGCCGCAGACGACACCAGCACAAATGCATGAAATTCTGCGCAAGGCATTTCTCAAATCCACAGGTGAACCGAAAAACGGCTCATGGGTGGCGACTGCTGCGGTCAAAGCCGAGCTGCCGGATTTCGAGGATGATTTTAACCGCGTTGCTGCCGATATTCATGAAGGGCTCGACCGGCTTAAACTACTGAAGCTGATCCGGCTCAATCTTGCAGCCTTCACGCTGATTGATGATCTGCTGTCGCGTTATGAGAAGATGAAGCGCAATCGCGGCTTGCTGGACTTTGACGATCTGATTAACCGCACAGTCTCGCTGTTGTCACGCAATGGCGCGGGCATGTGGGTGCAATATAAGCTTGATCGCGGTATCGACCATATTCTGGTGGATGAGGCGCAGGATACCAGCCCTGAACAATGGCAGGTGATTAATATGCTCTCTGCCGAATTTTTCTCCGGTTCGGGACAACGTGACGTGCGCCGTACCCTTTTCGCAGTGGGTGATGAGAAACAGTCGATCTATTCGTTTCAGGGCGCACGTCCTGAGGATTTTGCCGCGACCGGTAAAGCCGTTTCACGCATGGCAGCCCGTGCGGAATTGAGCTTTGAAAAAGTCAGTCTTAATTTCTCCTTCCGCTCCACACCGGATGTGTTGTCGGCGGTGGATACGGTGTTTTCGCGCGAAGAAGCTTTTCGTGGACTTGGTATTGAGCGGCAGCCGACCGTTCATGCGGCGATCCGCTCCAATGATGCCGGTGAAGTTGAGGTCTGGGATATTCTGACGCCGGAAAAGGTTGAAGAGGTTGAGGACTGGCGCACGCCGATTGACCAGTTGCCTGCACCGGCCGTCAAGCTGGCCGAACAGATTGCCACCACCATTCGCCACTGGCTGGATACGGGTGAACCGATCCATGGCAAGGGGCGGCGCATGGAGCCGCGCGATATTATGGTGCTGGTACGCAAGCGTGATCTGTTCATGCCTGCACTTTCCCGTGCATTGAAAAATCGCGGTGTTCCGGTGGCCGGTGCTGACCGCTTGCGCCTCACCAGCCATATCGGGATTAAAGATTTGATGGCTGTCGGGCGCTTTGTACTGCAACCGGCGGATGATCTGTCACTGGCAAGTGTGCTGAAAAGCCCGCTCTTTGGTTTAACCGAGGAGCAGCTTTATCGTCTCGCGCAGCCACGCGGAACAAAGCAGACGCTTTATGCGGCGATGGAGAAGCTGGGTGAAAGCGATGCGCCGGATGCGGGCGCATGGCAGGTGCTGTACACAAAACTGCGTCGCTGGCGCAATATGGCTGATACAATGCCGGTCTTTGAGTTCTATGCCCGTATTCTCGGACAGGATGGCGGACGACGTAAACTGCTCGCGCGGCTCGGGCCGGAAGCCGGTGACGTGATCGACGAATTCCAGAACTACGCATTGGCAACCGAGCGCAGTGGTCTGCCGGGGCTACAGGCCTTTCTGGAAACGCTGGAAGCAGCCTCGCCGGAGATCAAGCGCGAGCTGGATCAGAACCGTGATGAAGTGCGTATCATGACGGTTCATGCCTCCAAGGGGCTGGAAGCGGCTGTGGTCTTCATGGTTGATCCCGGCAATGCCGCATGGTCGGCAGGGCGTGCGCCAAAGCTGCTGAGTTTTGATATGGCGGAGCCGGATGGTTATGAGGGCAAGGGCTTTCTCTGGTTGCCGAAGAGCGATTACGGCACCGGTTTTACTGCGGAGCTGCTGGAAGAGCTTAAAACGCGCTCTGAGGAAGAATATCGCCGCCTGCTTTATGTGGGCATGACCCGCGCCGAGGACCGGCTGATCCTGTGCGGTTATCGTGGCGAGCGCGAGAGCGAAAACACATGGCTGAAATTGGCCTCTGACGGGCTGGGTGATGAAGCCATAGCCTATGATCATCCGGTTGAGGGTGTAAGCGCACGGCGTTATCGCAAAACCGCACTCTCAGACGTTGAAATACAGGTCAAAACAGGCGCTGAACAGACGGCTTATCCGCCGTTGCCGGAACATTATCGCAGGCCATTGGAGCCGGAGCAGGGACTACCACGCCCATTAACACCATCCGGTGCTTCCGCTTTGATTGAGGCCGATGCAGAGCTGGTTGTCCGTAGCGGCTCGCCGGTTCTGGAGCAGGGCGCACAGAGTGAGGGCCGCAGTTTTGGTTTGCAACGCGGAACGGTGATCCATACGCTGTTGCAACGCCTGCCGGACCTGCCTGCAGAACAACGCGAACAGGCGGCACAGCGGTATCTCACGATTGCTGCTGCCGATTGGCACGAATCACAACGTGAAAAAGTATTGGCAGCGGTCAGCACTATTCTGGAAGATCCGCAATTTGCTGCGGTATTTTCACCGGCCTCCAAAGCGGAAATCTCGCTGATGGGTAAGCTGCAATTGCGCGGCAAGGAACAGGTTGTTTCCGGCCAGATTGACCGGCTCTGTGTTGAAGAAGACCGTGTGCTGATTGTGGATTATAAGAGCAATCGCCCGCCTGCGCGCGCACAACAAGAGGTGCCGCAGGCCTATATCACTCAGCTTGCACTATATCGCGCGCTGGTTGAGCCGCTTTATCCGGATAAACGTGTTGAGGCTGCGCTGCTGTTTACCGAAGGGCCGCATCTGATCGTATTGGATGAGGATGTGATGGAGCAGGCGCTGATTGCTCTGGGCAAAGCCGTATGAACAGGCTGCCTCGAAAACTATATTGACCTTTCATCACAATGACACCACATATCAGCTAATAATGAATTTGAAATCAGGATATGTCCTGTATCAGTAAAAGAGGAAAGCCAATGGCGACCGTTAAAATTGACAATAGCAATTTCGAATCCGATGTGCTGAAAGCTTCTGAGCCGGTTGTGGTGGATTTCTGGGCTGAATGGTGCGGACCTTGCAAAATGATTGCACCGGCTCTGGAAGAAATTTCATCGGAAATGGCTGGTCAGGTAAAGATCGCCAAAGTGAATATCGATGAAAATCCGGAGCTGGCAGCACAATATGGTGTGCGTTCCATCCCGACATTGCTGTTGTTCAAAAATGGTGAAATCGCTGCCAATATGGTTGGTGCTGCACCAAAGAGCCGTCTGGCCGACTGGATCAAAGCTTCGTCTTAATCAGATAAAGAATTATCAAAAAAAGCCCCGCATGAACGTTCATGCGGGGCTTTTGTTTTTACAGCATAATTCCTTAAACTTGAATCAGTTTCAGGTAAAATTATGCTGTAAATATAAAGTGTTAGAGCGACCTTTGTGCGCCCAAGTGGGCGCACGGCGCTCTAAAGATCAAATATTTATTGTGGCGGTGTGTTGTTCGCTGCCAGCACATCACCTGCCAGATAAAGCGAACCGCCGATCAGAATGCGCGGTGCAATCACCTCATCTTTGACCTGTTCTTTGATGGCTTTCAGCCCGTCAGCTACACTGGCAACCGGCAGAGCTTCCAGACCGGCTCTGCGCGCTGCATCGGCAAGCGTTTCATGGTCAATACCTGAATCGCTGGAGCTAATCGCTACCGTATAGACCTGTCTGGCCATGCCGCTGAAAGCCTCAAAATAACCGACCGGATCTTTGGTGTTGATCATACCGGTAATCAGATAAAGCGGGCGCGGATCGCGTTCTTCAAGCTCGGCCAAGGCCTCGGCAATGACGACGCCAGCACCTGGATTATGCCCGCCGTCGAGCCAGATTTCAGCTTTTTCAGGGGCAAAACGGATCAGATCACCCTGTGTCAGGCGCTGCATGCGGGCAGGCCATGTCACAGATGTCATGGCTTTCTCAACAGCCTGATCGCTTAAAGCAAAACCGGCCTCGCGCACGGCTTTTATGGCTGCTGCGGCATTGGCAATCTGGTGACGGCCCGGCAGGCGCGGCAGTGGCAGATCAATCAGCCCGCTCTCATCCTGATAGACCATACGGCCATGTTCCTGATAGGCAAGGAAATCCTGCCCGAAAACGCTGACAGCGCAGCGCAGACGGTCTGCAATATCAATCATTACCTGACGGGCATCATCGCTGCTCTGATAGCCGATCACCACCGGACAACCACGCTTGATAATACCGGCTTTTTCAGCCGCAATGATCTCTACTTTATCGCCGAGATAGGACTGATGATCGAGCGAAACCGGCATAATCAATGAGACAGCAGGTTTGGTGATGACATTGGTGGCATCAAAACGCCCGCCAAGACCAACTTCCAGAATAACTGCATCCGCCGGATGCTCGGCAAAAAGCACAAAGGTCACGGCAGTCAGAATCTCGAAAACGGTGATCATATGCTCACCATTCGCTTCCGTTACCCGTGCAACTGCATCCGAGAGCGTTGCATCATCCACCAGCTGTCCGGCCTCACCTTTGCGACCCAGACGATAACGCTCATGCCAGTTCACCAGATGCGGAGATGTGTGCACATGCACTGCCAGTCCTTCCGCTTCCAGCAATGCGCGGGCGAAAGCAGTAGCCGAGCCTTTGCCGTTGGTTCCGGCAATATGGATAATCGGCGGTAGCTTGTCTTGCGGATTGCCCAGCGCTTCCAGCAGACGGCTGATACGCTCAAGCGACAGATCAAAACCCTTCGGATGTTTCTCCAGAAGGCGTTCAATACGATGTGCGGCGGTGAGATTTTGTGTCATGGCAGATCCGGAAATGCTCTATCTATTTGCTTTTACGCGTATCTTATCTGATCGAAGCGGTATTAGAAATCAGTCCGGTGGACTGATTTCCCCGCGAAGGCGCTTCACACTTTTACGCGTACGCTCTGATAATCGTATATGAACTGACCAGTTTGCGGTTTGTTTTGCAACAGGTACTTAGAAAAGAAAACGCGCCGCTGGTTGAGCGGCGCGAAAAGTCGTCTTGGCGGCAAAAAACTCTGCCGCTCAGAATAAAATCTTATCAGACAGAAGCGGCGCGGGCTGCGGTCTCTGCAAGCTCAGCTTTCGCTTCACTCGCAGGCTGTTTCATCATGATTTTCAGGATACGGGCAACGGTTTCTTTCATCTCAAGACGGGAAACCACCATATCAATCATACCGTGATCCAACAGATATTCCGCGCTCTGGAAGCCTTCCGGCAGCTTTTCACGGATCGTCTGTTCAATCACGCGTGCACCGGCAAAACCGATCATTGTGCCTGGTTCTGCAATTTGGATATCGCCGAGCATGGCATAAGAAGCGGTTACACCACCGAAGGTCGGGTTAGTCAGAACCACAATATAAGGCAGGCCAGCTTCTTTCAGCATTTCCACAGCAACAGTGGTGCGTGGCATCTGCATCAGTGACAGAATACCTTCCTGCATACGGGCACCGCCGGAAGCGGAAAACAGAACCAGAGGACGTTTCTTTGCAAGGGCAGTTTCAGCTGCTTTGATGATTGCCTCACCGGCAGCCATACCGAGCGAACCACCCATGAAAGCAAAGTCCTGCACGGTTGCAACAATCGGAAGACCTTCAATCGTACCGGTCGCATTGATGATGCAATCATCTTGCTGTGTGCGGCTGCGATAGTCTTTCAGACGATCAATATATTTCTTTTCGTCGCGGAATTTCAGCGGATCGGTCGCAACTTTCGGGCTTTCCAGAGTCTCATATTTGCCTTCATCAAAGAAGAAACGCAGACGGTCTTTGGCCGGAATACGCATATGATGACCGGAAGCAGGGATCACCCACTGATTGCTTTCCAGATCCTTGTGAAACACCATTTCACCGGTTGACGGGTCCTTGATCCAGAGATTCTCTGGCATATCCCGGCGCCCCAGCATGGAGTTGAGCTTCGGGCGGACATAATTCGTAATCCAGTTCATATGGGCTTTCCGTTGTTCTCAAAACTTGAAACTTTTGTGTCTTTAAACATAAAATGCATAAAACACAAAGAAAGCCGCAAATTTGCGGCACTCTGTTAATTGTTTATTTTACGCTGCTTATTGGGCAGGAGCAAGGCGAGCGTTACGAACACCCGATGCAAGTTCACTGACAATAGCAGTTGCTGCGGCTACAGGATCACCCTGAACCTTGTCGTCAGCATCCAAAGTGCCTGCAATTGCAGCCACAATCGCTGAGCCGACAACCACCCCGTCAGCGGATGCGCCGATGGCTTTGGCCTGTTCTGCTGTGCGGACACCAAAGCCAACACAAACCGGCAAGGCTGTGTGGCTTTTAATACGGGCAACCGCTTCACTGACCTGTGTTGTATCGGCCAGAGCCGAGCCGGTAATTCCGTTCATCGACACATAATAGACAAAGCCGGAAGTGTTTTCGAGCACTTTTGGCAGGCGTTTTTCGTCTGTCGTCGGTGTGGCCAGACGAATGAAGTTGATACCGGCTTTAATAGACGGAATGCATAATTCTTCATCCATTTCCGGCGGCAGGTCGACAACGATCAATCCGTCAATACCAGCTTCAAGCGCATCTTTGATGAAACGCTCAACGCCGTAAATATAGATCGGGTTGTAATACCCCATCAATACAACAGGTGTTGTGTCATCGCTCACGCGGAAATCGCGTACCATCTGCAGAGCCTTCGGCAAAGTCTGGCCTGCATGCAGTGCGCGCAGGGCTGCGGCCTGAATCGCAGGGCCATCAGCCATCGGATCGGAGAAGGCCATGCCGATTTCAATCACATCCGCACCGGCTTTGGGCAGGGCTTTCATGATTTCAACCGACGTTGCGTAATCAGGATCACCGCCCATGAAATAAGTGACCAGCGCAGGGCGACCCTCAGCGCGAAGTGCCGCGAATTTCTCATCCATACGTTTTGTCATGATTACATTTCCATTCCGAGAATTTCGCCGACAGTGTGCACGTCTTTATCGCCGCGGCCGGAGAGATTGACGATCATGATCTGATCCTGATCCATTTCCGGTGCCAGCTTCAGAGCCTGCGCAATCGCATGGGAGGATTCCAGTGCCGGAATAATGCCTTCCGTGCGTGTGGTGATCTGGAAGGCTTCCAGAGCCTCATCATCCAAGACCGGCACGTAATTGACGCGGCCGGTATCCTTCAGCCATGAATGCTCAGGGCCGACACCCGGATAATCGAGACCGGCAGAAACCGAATGGCCTTCAAGAATTTGGCCGTCTTCATTTTGCAGCAGATAAGTGCGGTTGCCATGGAGAACACCCGGATTGCCTGCGGTCATAGAGGCGCAATGCTTATCACCGTCAAGTCCAAGGCCACCGGCTTCAACGCCGTAGATTTTGACCGATGTATCATCAAGGAACGGATGGAACAGGCCGATCGCATTGGAGCCGCCACCGACAGCTGCAATAATGGCATCCGGCAGGCGACCTTCACGTTCCAGAATCTGTTCGCGGGCTTCAGTACCGATCACAGCCTGAAAATCGCGTACCATTTCCGGATATGGATGCGGGCCTGCCGCCGTACCGATCAGGTAATAGGTGTCTTCCACATTGGTGACCCAGTCACGCAGCGCTTCATTCATCGCATCTTTCAGCGTGCCGTTACCGGCGGTCACGGCATTGACCTTGGCACCGAGCAGTTTCATGCGGAATACATTCGGCTTCTGGCGTTCAACGTCAGTTGCGCCCATATAGACCACGCATGGCAGGCCGAAGCGCGCAGCAACAGTGGCCGATGCCACGCCGTGCTGACCGGCACCGGTCTCTGCGATGATACGGGTTTTACCCATGCGCTTGGCAAGCAAAATCTGGCCGAGGCAGTTATTGATTTTGTGACTGCCGGTATGGTTTAGGTCTTCGCGTTTGAAGTAAATCTTCGCGCCTTTTTTGCCATTGGCCTTACTGCCTTTGGCTTGCGCCTGTTCACGGACATAGCGGGTCAGACCTTCAGCATAATAAAGCTTGGAAGGGCGACCGGCATAATGGGTGGAGAGCGCCTGCAACTCGGCTTTGAATTCAGGGTCTTCTTTGGCGGCATCATAGGCTGCCTGTAGTTCAAGGATCAGCGGCATCAGGGTTTCAGCAACGAAACGCCCGCCGTAAATACCAAACATGCCTTCTTCATTCGGCCCGGTTTTGAAAGAATTGAGCTCGCTCGACATGAGATATGCTTCCGATCTTTGATTCAAATGAATGCCTGATGAGGCAGTCTTATTTCGTATTGCTTGCTTCACGCACGGCTGCAAAAAATGCATCAATCAAATGCAAGTCTTTTTTGCCAGGCTCGCTTTCAACACCTGATGAAATGTCGATAGCAAAGCTGCCTGTTTTGGCAAGAGCCACATTAATATTTTCTGCGTTCAGACCGCCTGAAAGCATGTAATTGCCGAGATCCTGCCGTGCGTTCAGGAGGTTCCAGTCAAAAGATACGCCATTGCCGCCCGGCAGATCTGAGCCCTTTGGCGCCTTGGCGTCAAACAGAAAACGATCTGCAATGCTCTGATAGGGCGCAACCACGTCAAAATCGCTGTTTTCGCGGATGGAAAAGGCCTTCATTACCGGCAGGTTGTAGCGCTGTTTCACTTGGCTCACGCGTTCCGGTGTTTCATTGCCGTGTAACTGCAAAATGTCAGGCTGCAACACAGCGACAATTTCATCAAGCTGTGCATCATCGGCATTCACAGTCACGGCAACAATTTTGGCTTTGCCACGGGCAGCACTTGCAAGCTTGGCTGCCTGTTCAGGTTCAACATGACGGGGGCTTTTCGGAAAAAAGATAAAGCCGATATGACTGGCACCGTTTTTCAGCACGGTTTCCACGGCTTCCGGCGTTTTCAGGCCGCAGATTTTAACTTCGATAGCGGAGGAGGACATTTGCTTAATTTCAGACTGTTTATTGAATAGAAATAGACTTTAGCGTGTAAAAACCCGAAGGGACAGCTTAATCCGTCACTGAGTTAAAGGAAACCGCATGAAGCGCACTCCCATGCCGTTTGAGCCATGCCCGTGATGACGGAGTATCAGGACAAAGTCTGGTGCATAGTGCCCAGAAATCCGGCCCGTGATTCATCTCGATCAGATGGGCAACTTCATGAGCGACCAGATAATTGATCACCTCTGCCGGTGCCATCATGATACGCCATGAGAATGCCAGATCACCTTTGGAGGTGCAGGAGCCCCAGCGACTGGTTGTATCTTTAAAGCGCACAGAGGTTGCCGGTTTACCGATGCGCCCTGTATGCACCAGCACCAGTCCGTTAATATCGGTTTTAGCCAGTTTCTTCAGGTAGTCAGCAATCCGCCGTCCCATATGATGGGTGTCGCCATGTACAACCAGTATGGGCTGGTCGTTTTCATCATTATCTTGCCGTGTAGTGCCGCGCTTGGATGGTTCATGCACAATGCGGTGCGCAATACCACGGATATGAATGGTACTGTCGTCCATGAAAGGTACCGTGACAGGCACTTTGGAAATCTGTGCTTCAATCCAGCCGTGATGACGGGCGATAAACAGCTCAAGCTCACGCTCCGGCAAGCGCGGCGGAACAGTAACGCGGATTGCTTTGCCGCCGGTTTCAATACGCAGGGTCAGTCTTTTAGCGCGCGGGTTTTCCCAAATATTCAGCGGCAGTGTACGACCCGCAACAGAATAGCTCCGCTCGGCACGCAGTGCTTTCGGGGCAGATTGCTTTTTAGCAGTCTTTTTTAGTGGAGGTTTGCGGAACAAAGACAGGATCATGCTGAGACTATAAGTGATTCGCTCATAGAACTATAAGAAAGGCGCATCTGCTGATGCGCCTTTGAGAGTGGTTGTCTCTGCATAGGCTGATTACAGCGCAATCACATCATCTTTCGGTGTGTTTTTGCGACGTTCAGCCATAAAGCGTTCAAATTCTTCACGGTCGCGGGCGCGACGCAGTTCACGAATATGGGCTTCAAATTCAGAGCGGGCTTCATCAAGTTTGCGGCGTTCTTCATCAAGGCGTTTCAGCTCGGCATCACGCCAATCATCAAAAGCGCTGTTGCCGGTCGAATTCATGCCGCCGGTGAAGCGGGAGAATTCCTGACCTTTGCGGCGGAACTTACCGACAAACTCATCAGTTGCCTGATTGATATCGCGTTTCACGCCGGGCAAGCGGTCGCCCCAGATGATATAAGCCAGCATGGCAAGACCAAGCGGCCAGAAAAAGACAAAGCCGAGGACCATCAGAGCAATTGTTGCCGGTGTCCAGGCTGGGCGGATCAATGCGGATGTGTTCATGTGTTGGCTCCGTAAATCGGCTTGATGATCAGAAGTAATCATCAATTGCTAAAATACGTGGTGAGAGCCGGAGGGAAATTCAAGAAAAACCCCGCAAAATCGGTGTTTTCACGAAGTTTAAGATTATTGTTTTGTGATAATTCAGAGCGGATTTTTAAACTTTTTCAAAGATTTAAATTTTTAGCGATTTTTTGATAAATGATCCATTCCGGCGACGATCAGACCGGCGATCAGCGCCCAGAATGCGGAGCCGATACCCAGAATTGTAATGCCCGAGGCTGTGACTGCAAAAGTGATGATAGCGGCAAACCGCTCATCTTGCTTGTTCAGGGCAAGAGCCAGTGCATTGATAAAGGGGCCGATCAGTCCGAGGCCTGCAATCAGCATAATCAGTGCTGGTGGCAGCACAGCGAAAATGGCGACGAGAGATGCGCCGAAAATAGCAAAAATCAGATAGCACAGTGCATAGAACGGGCCGGTCAGCCAGCGCTGTTTCGGATCAGGGTGGGCATCATGACCGGTGCAGATCGCGGCTGAAATTGCCGCCATATTACTGGTATGGGCGCCAAAAGGTGCGGAAATCAGCGAGACAAGACCGGTCACTTGCAGACAGGCGGCCGTTGGCGGTTCATATCCGGCGGCGCGTAAGACGGCAAAACCGGGCAGGTTCTGGGAAGCCATCGTCACCAGATAAAGCGGCAGTGCCAGCCCGATCATGGCAGACAATGAAAACTCCGGTATGATCATCGTCAATGTGGAGAGTTCCGGTGCAGGCAGATTATCCGCACGGCCGAGCAGGAGTGCGAAGATCACACCACCGATCAGCACGCTGATGACAGCCATTGCCGGATTAAACAGACGGATAATCAGAAACAGCGCAATCAGCGGCAAAACCAGCAGCGGGTCAAGTGACAGGGTTTTGGCGGCATTGATGACAAAGCTTGATAAAACACCGGCGAGCATGCCGGAGGCGATGGATGCGGGAATACGCTCGACAAATTGTGCCACCGGTTTAATCAGGCCGGTGATGATGATGGCGACAGCAGTGACGATGAAGGCGCCAACAGCCTCCTGCATAGTAAAACCGATGCTGGCGCCGATCAGCGCCAGCCCCGGTGTTGACCATGCAGTGATAATCGGAATGCGGTAGCGCCAGCTGAGATAACCGGAAGAGACTGCGAGCGCCAGTGATATGGCTGTGACCCAGCTTGCCGTCTCTGCTTGCGTTGCACCAAGCGCTGTGGCTGCTGCAATAATCAGCGCCAAAGTGCCGCCAAAGCCGACAAAAGCTGCAACTGCAGCCGATGCTATCACTGAAACCCGCATGATCCCCCCGCTTCAATCTTTCAGATTATTATTGTTGTCAGATTTGCGCGATCATCGCTTCAACTGATCGTGTCAGCAAATCAAGATCTTGTGGTCGGGAAAGGCGGTGATCGCCGTCGCGGATTAGGGTCAGTGTTACATTATCAACCGGCAGATGTTCGACGAGGCGCAGTGCATGGGCATAAGGCACATCAGGGTCTTGCATGCCTTGCAGAATATGCACAGGACAGCCGGTTTCGATAATGCCGGTGAGAACCTGATTATTGCGCCCGTCTTCGATCAGGTTTTTCGTGTAGATATAAGGCTGTGTTGAGTATTCTGACGGCTCTTCCATATAGCCTTGCGTTTCAAGCTGGTTTTTCTGATTTTCCGTCAGAGAAGGTTCTACCAAGACTTGCGTAAAATCCGGTGCCGGAGCCAGCAGGATCAGACCGGCAGGCTTTTCACCCGCCTTGATGAGTTCCTGCGCCATACGCAGTGCAATCCAGCCGCCCATTGAGGAGCCGATCAGGATTTGCTGGCCTGTTGTGTAAGCGCGGTAAGCCGCTAAGCTCTGTTCCAGCCAGAGTGAGATCGTGCCGTCTTTGAATTCACCGCCGGATTCACCATGGCCGGAATAATCAAAACGTAGCATGGCGTGATTGTTTTTCTCAGCCCATTGATCGAGATGCTGGGCTTTGCCGCCGAGCATGTCGGAACAATAACCGCCGAGCCAGACAAGCCCCGGAGCTTTTTCACCTTTTCTGGTGCGCGCGGCGATGGCGGTGCCGTTTACATCAAGAAAATTGGCTGCCTGATCTGTCATCGGATACTCCTTACGCTGCGTCTTCATTCGGTGCGCTGTAATGAAACATTGCTGTAACAAGCTATAAACTTGAAATCTCACGAGGCAATGCTCATTTTAAAAACATGACTGTTCGTGCAGATTTGTCTCAGCATTCATAAAACCGTGATCAAAAGCGGCTTTTTAGCCGGTTTTAAGGGCATTTTACTGCATTGATATTGCCCCGAGGGGGGTGATTTGCATTTCAAAAGATGCTATTGACTTGCGCGCTGCACTAAAACCAAAGGTTGGTTGCAGGTGTAGCTGCGTTATTTGCAGCCCCTACCAGAGCGCAAATTCATCGCATATGTTTAATAATTCGAGGAGAATACGACCATTCGCCGACCGTTCAGAGCGACGCCGGTCCAGAAAGACGGACCGCGCTCCAACCGAGACATCCGGGTACCCCGGGTTCAGCTTATTGACGCCGAAGGCCAGAACCATGGCACAGTGACGATTCAGGAAGCCATTGCACTCGCTGAAGAAGCGGGTCTGGATCTTGTTGAGATCGTTCCTAATGCGGAGCCACCGGTTTGTAAGATCGTTGATCTTGGTAAGCTGAAATATCAGAACCAGAAAAAAGCTGCCGAAGCGCGCAAGAAGCAAAAGACGGTTGAGATCAAAGAACTCAAAATGCGTCCGAATATCGACGATCACGATTATGACGTGAAGTTGAAGGCCGCAGGTCGTTTCTTTGAAGAAGGCGATAAGGTTAAAGTTACTTTGCGCTTCCGCGGCCGTGAAATGGCGCATCAGGAACTTGGCATGAAGCTGTTGCAGCGTGTTAAGGAAGATACTGCGGAAATCGCTAAGGTTGAAGCAGAGCCAAAGCTTGAAGGCCGTCAGATGATGATGGTTCTCGCACCGCGCGGATAAGCGACGACAGGCAAAACAGTTTTGTTTTTGCAAAATGAAATGGCCGCCTACGGGCGGCTTTTTATTTGGTGACTTTAGAGTTGCTTTTTACTGTATTTATGCGTATTGAGACGCTGTTCAAACCGACCGGCAGGGCATGCCGTGGCGGTTTTGTATGCTTTTCGGGCTTTGGTCGGCCTGAAAGTAAAATAGAAATTCTCCCCGTTGCAGGTGTAGCGGTGCTTTAAGATGGTAGACTTGCAGTGCTTGCAGCACGACAGGGACTACAAACAAGAGGCGTCGAGTACCCTTGGGTACGAGGGGGAAGTAATCAAGGAGTAGCAAAATGCCCAAGATGAAGACCAAATCTGCTGCCAAGAAACGGTTCAAAATCACCGGTACTGGTAAAGTGTTGGCTGCTGCCGCTGGCAAGCGTCACGGTATGATCAAACGTTCAAACAAGTTCCTTCGCGATGCACGCGGCACCATGGTTCTCTCCGAGGCCGATGCCAAAGTGGTCATCAAGAATTACCTGCCGAACGGCCTGTAAGCATTAGTTTAAGGATATCATACTATGGCACGTGTTAAACGCGGCGTGACTGCTCACGCAAAGCACAAAAAAGTCCTGAAGCAGGCTGAAGGTTTCCGCGGTCGTCGTAAAAATACGATCCGCACTGCTAAAGCTGCTGTCGATCGTTCGAAACAATATGCATATCGCGATCGCAAGAATCGCAAGCGCACTTTCCGCGCTCTGTGGATTCAGCGTATCAATGCTGCTGTTCGTCTGCATGGCCTGACCTATGGCCGTTTCATCGATGGTCTTGCTAAGGCTAACATCGAAGTAGACCGTAAGGTTCTGTCGGATCTGGCTATTCATGAGCCAGCAGCATTCGGCGCGCTCGTTGCATCCGCAAAGACAGCGCTTGAATATCTGAAAGACACAACACCGAATGCTTTTGAGTCTGCTGTCAACTAAGCCAGCCGCCTCTTCCAAAGCTTTTGTGATGTATTTGGAAAACCCGCGCTGGTGATACTGGCGCGGGTTTTTCCGTCTTGAACAAGCATCATCGTACGGCAAATTATCAAGGATCAAAATGATGAGTGATCTCTCACTACTCGAACAGGGCATTATGGCAGAGATTGCCGCTGCCGGTGATGAGCAGGCAATTGAGGCCGTGCGTGTTGCCGTTCTCGGTAAAAAAGGATCGGTTTCAGAGAAGCTGAAATCCTTGGGCGCTATGTCTCCTGAAGAGCGTCAGACGCAGGGACCTGCTATTAATGGTCTGAAAAATCGCGTCACTGAAGCGCTGGCGACCCGTAAAAGCGACCTGCGCAGAATCGCTATTGCTGAGAAGCTGGAGCGCGAAAAGGTTGATGTGACCTTGCCGGTACGCCCATCTGCTGCATCGCGTGGTCGTATTCACCCGATTTCGCAGGTGATTGATGAGATTACGGCAATTTTTGCCGATATGGGTTTCTCGATTGCCGAAGGCTCGGACATCGAAACCGATTATTACAATTTCACAGCGCTGAACTTCCCTGAAGGTCATCCGGCGCGTGAAATGCACGATACATTCTTCTTCAAGCCGGATGAAAATGGCGAGCGCAAACTGCTACGCACCCATACATCACCGGTTCAGGTGCATACGATGGAGAAGTTTGCGGCAATGCGTGCCAAAGAAGGCCGTGATGAGCCGATCCGTATCGTTATTCCGGGCAAGACCTATCGTATGGATTCGGATGCCACGCATTCGGCAATGTTTCATCAGGTGGAAGGTCTGGTTGTCGATAAATCATCGAATGTCGCCAATATCAAATGGGTACTGGAAGAGTTTTGCAAGACCTTCTTTGAAGTGCCTTCGGTCAAAATGCGTTTGCGCCCGAGCTTCTTTCCGTTCACCGAGCCGTCGATGGAAGTCGATATTCAGTGCGATCGTTCCGGTGGTAATGTGAAATTCGGCGAAGGCACTGACTGGCTGGAAATTCTCGGCTGCGGCATGGTGCATCCGAATGTGCTGCGCAATGCAGGTTTTGATCCGGATATCTATCAGGGCTTTGCATGGGGCATGGGGATCGATCGTATTGCGATGCTGAAATATGGCATGCCTGATCTGCGCGCTTTCTTTGATGCGGATGTACGCTGGCTCAATCACTATGGTTTCCGCCCGCTTGACTTGCCGACTTTGTTCGGCGGTCTGAGCGCATAAAGACAGGAAAAGGTTAAACAGATGAAATTCACGCTTTCCTGGCTCAAGGATCACCTTGAAACCGATGCTACACTGGAAGAAATCCTTGAAAAGCTGACAGATATTGGTCTGGAAGTGGACGGGGTTGATGACCGCGCTAGCTTCAAAACATTTAAAATCGCCAAAGTGCTGACCGCAGTTCCGCATCCGGATGCGGATAAGCTGCGCGTTCTCACTGTGGATACCGGTGAAGGTCAGCCGGTACAGGTTGTGTGCGGGGCACCGAATGCCCGCGCCGGTCTGGTGGGCGTGCTCGGCAAGCCCGGGGATTATGTACCGGGTCTGGATGTCACACTATCCGTCGGCAAAATCCGTGGCGTGGAGAGCTTCGGCATGATGTGTTCTGAGCGCGAGCTGGAATTGTCTGACGAACATAACGGCATTATTGATCTGCCCGAAGATGCGCCTGTTGGCCAGAGCTTTGCGGCCTATATGGGTATTGATGATCCGATCATTGAAGTCGGTCTCACGCCTAACCGTGCGGATTGCACCGGTGTGCATGGTATTGCCCGTGATCTGGCTGCTGCCGGTCTTGGCAAGCTCAAAGGTGATGTGATTGCACCGGTTAAAGGTGCTGGTGCGACACCGGTTAAAGTGATCCTCGATCAAGACTCTGACAAGCCGTTCTGTAATGGTTTTGCCTTGCGTCTCGTTAAGGGCGTTAAAAACGGCCCGAGCCCGAAATGGCTGCAACAGCGCCTGACAGCAATTGGCCTGCGTCCGATCAATGCGCTCGTAGATATCACCAATTATGTGACGTTTGATTATGGTCGTCCGCTGCATGTGTTTGATGCTGCCAAAGTGCAGGGCAACCTGACCGTTCGCGCTGCCAAAGAAGGGGAAACCGTGCTGGCACTGGATCAGCGCGAATATAAGCTCTCAGATAATCATTATGTGATTGCCGATGAAAAAGGCGTGGAATCCATTGCCGGTATCATGGGCGGTGAACATTCCGGTTGCGATGAAAACACCACTGATGTGCTGATTGAATCCGCGCTCTGGGACGCACGTATGATTGCGCGTACCGGCCGTGAGCTGGGTATCATCACCGATGCACGCTATCGTTTTGAACGCGGTGTTGATCCCGAAATGATGGAAGCCGGTGTGGAACTGGCGACAAAACTGGTGCTGGATTTCTGCGGCGGTGAGCCAACTGAAACAGAAACTGTTGGTTATACACCTTATAGCCCGCGCACCATTGAGTTTCCGGTATCGGAAGTCAAACGCCTGACAGGTCTTGAAGTCGCTTATCAGGATGCTGCTGACATTCTGACACGTCTAGGCTTTGCCGTTGAAGGCGATGGCAAAGCTGTTCTGCAGGTCAAGGTGCCGTCATGGCGCGGTGACGTGGAAGGCAAGGCTGATCTGGTTGAAGAAGTGATGCGTATTCACGGCATCAATCAGATTGAACCGCAGCCGCTGCCGAATATGGGCAGTGTAAACACCAAAATCCTGACCACGCTGCAAATCCGTACCCGTCTTGCCAAACGTATTCTGGCAACACGCGGCATGATGGAAGCAGTGACCTATTCCTTCATCTCGGAAGCGCAGGCGAAAGCCTTTGGCGGTGGCAAGTCGGAACTGAAGCTGGCAAACCCGATTGCTGCGGATATGTCGGATATGCGCCCTTCGCTATTGCCTGGTCTGCTCTCGGCAGCGCAGCGCAATGCTGACCGTGGTTTTGCTGATCTGGCGCTGTTTGAAGTGTCGGGCACCTATGAAGGCGATAAGCCTGAAGACCAGCGCCGTGTCGCTGGCGGTATCCGTCGCGGTACAGCCGGTGTTGAAGGTGCTGGGCGCTTCTGGTCGGGCAATGCGCAGAATGTTGGTGTGTTTGATGCCAAAGCCGATGCGCTGGCTGTTCTTGAAGCCTGTGGTGCACCGGTTGACCGCATTCAGGTCGAAGCCGGTGGTCCGTCATGGTATCATCCGGGGCGTTCCGGTACGCTGAAGCTCGGCCCTAAAGTGGTGCTGGGGTATTTCGGTGAGTTCCATCCAGATGCGCTTGAACTGCTAGATGTGTCCGGCGCTCTGTGCGGCTTTGAAGTGTTTATTGATGCGATTCCTGAACCTAAGCAGAAGTCTGGTGCGACCAAGCCTGCTCTGACACTGTCGCAGTTCCAGAGTGTGAAACGTGACTTTGCTTTTGTCGTCGACAGCACAGTTGAAGCAGCAGCAATTGTTCGTGCGGTTAATTCTGCCGAGAAGAAGCTGATTGCGGGTGCGCAGGTTTTCGATATCTTTACCGGCACATCGCTGGGTGAGGGCAAAAAATCTGTTGCAGTGGAAGTGATCTTGCAGCCGCTTGATCGCACACTGACCGATGAAGATCTGGAAGCAACAGCCAAGCGTATCGTCGAAGCTGTTACTAAACAGACCGGCGGCACATTACGCGGCTAATACGCTGATACTGAAAACAAGAAACCCGCCATTCCGGCGGGTTTTTTCTTTTAACCACGAAGGCCGATGCAATTGCCCCACGGGTCGCGGATCTGGCACATGCGTAATCCGTCCTGAATATTTAACGGGCCGCGATAGAGAGTGCCGCCGACTGAAAGCATATGCGCGACAGCCTGCTCGAAATCTTCAACCTGCCAATAGACGACAGAACCGGCAGCGCCTGAGGCTACTTTTTCATCGGACGGCACAATTTCCAAATCAACAGAACCAATTTCGAGATAGTCAAAGTCAAATGCTTCCAGCCGCTGTAGGACAGCCTGCGGAAAAGCGCGCTGATACCATTGCAGGGCTTGAGCAACATCACTGACATGGATGAGGACGGAGGCGATTGTCTGATTGGTCATGTGGCTCTATCGGCGATCCGGATGCCACCAGTCGGGCTTCATATCTTCAAAAGACGTATATTCCGGTGCAAATTCCGGCTGATTATTATCGTCGATACAGCCAAGCAGTAAAGCAATCACCGGCTCATCATCAATTGCCCCGATGGAGCTGCCACAGGCAGAGCAGAAAGCGCGCTTGGAATAATGGGATGAGCGATAGCTGGCAGGTTCTCCGCCTTCACCTGTCCAGCGCACGGCTTGTGCTGCGAATTCTACCCAAACGGCAGTGAGTGCGCCGGTATGCTGCTGGCAGTTTTTGCAGCAGCAGCTATGTGGTTTGAGTTTTAAAGGGTCACTTTGTGCTTCAAAACGGATTGAGCCGCACAGACAGCCGCCGCTATAGGTTTTCATCATGGTAGTTCTGATGTCCCGGTTCGTCAGGCAGCTACTGTTACCCGCTTCGGCATCGCACGCATAGCCATTTCAATAATGCTTTGTACAGCTTCCCTGCTGCCGCCATCGCGCGCTTCATAGGAGAGGCTCTGCAACATGGCATGGTAGAACTCTGCCATTTGGGTCAGATCTGTGCCTTCAGGAAGATCACCATCTTTTATAGCGCGCTCACAACGGGCGTAAATCCGGTCAAAAGAATCTTGCCTGATAGTTTTAAGAAACTCTTTGACCTGTTTGTTTTCCGGCTTGCACTGGATACTGCTGACGCTGACCATGCAACCGCCTGCAGGGCAGGCATAGGTTTTATCTGCATGTGTTTCCAGCATGGCGCGAATGCCCTGCTGAATGGTAACAGCCTGATCCAAGGCAACAAGCGGCGCACCGCCGATCGTTGCAGTATAGTAATCCACAGCTTCACGGAAGGCCTGCTCCTTGGAGCCGAAGGCTGCATAAAAGCTGGGCGGTGTAATACCGATGGCCGCAGTAAAGTCGTTAATCTGGGCGCATTCATAGCCTTTTTCCCAGAAAACCTTCATCACACTGTCCAGCGCAACTTCCCTGTCGAAACTGCGGGGTCTGCCGCGTAAAGCCATCTCATACCTTTCTTTAGTATGTCTTATATAATTCACTTGACCGCAGCATTCAAGTTGTTATGAATTATGTAATCTTCACTACACAATGAGATTCACGATGAATGATATTTGCGATTCTGCGCTAGCCGCAGAACGAGCGCCTGATATTTCTGTTAGCACAATTGTCAAATCCGGAACGGATAAACCTGCAATTCCGCTGGTTGTTTATTGCTTATCACTTGGTTTTTTTGCTCTTACCACGTCGGAACTGATGATTTCCGGCATGTTGCCGTCACTACAGCTGGCATTCGGCCGCTCGATTGCCGATATCGGTAATTTGATTTCGCTCTATGCTATGGGCATGGTTGTTGGTGGCCCGCTGGTAACGATCCTGTTTCTGGCACTGAAAATCGAGAATAAACGCGGGCTTTTGTTTCTGCTGATTTTCTATGCATTGGCACAAAGCGTGGCGGCCTCAACCAGTAATTTTGAAGTGCTGATGGTAGCGCGCGTTGTAACCGGCATGGCAGCGGCGACAAGTTTCGGCCTGATGTTGGCGATCACCGCCCAATTGGTTGATCCGGGTATTCGCGGACGTGCCTCATCTCTGGTTTTTGCGGGATTGATGATTTGTACGGTGTTCGGTGTGCCTGCTGCCACTGTGATTGACCATGCATTTGGCTGGCGTGCCAGTTTCTGGGCGATTGTGGTGCTGGTGCTGTTTTGTGCGCTGGTCATTGCACTGAAAATTGAAACTGCGCCGGAAGGCAAGGCTGCCGATCTGCGCTCGGAACTGAAGGAAATGGCTAAGCCGAAACTCTGGGCTGCCTATACAACCAGCGCGCTGGTCATCGGTTCGTCTTTTGCAGCTTACAGTTATTTTTCACCGATTATGACGGAACTATCCGGTTTTACCGCAGCACAGGTGCCGGTGCTTCTGGCAGTTTATGGTGCGGGTAATATCCTTGGTAATTATATCGCGGGACGTTTTGCGGATCGTTATACTTTCAAAACGCTGGCGATCGGTATCAGTCTGATGGTCTTTGCGATGTTGCTCTTTGCTTGTCTGGCGACATCGAAGATTGCTGCTGTGGCTGCAATCGTAATGATCGGTCTGACCGGTATCGCGCTTAATCCGGCTCTGGTTGCCCGTGTTATGCGCATTGCCCATCCGGGCGCATTGGTCAATGCCATGCATGCCTCGGTGATCAATATTGGACTGGCTTTTGGTCCATGGGCAGGCGGTCTGGCAATTTCTTCAGGTCTGGGGCTGAATGCATCGCTCTTTGTAGGTTTTGGTATGGCATTGGCCGGATTACTGACGATTCTGCCACGCGCTCTACGCAACGTATAAAATCGCCACCAGTTTAAAAATGAAAACGCTGCCTGTGAAAACAGGCAGCGTTTTGCGTTTCAGAGTTGATTACAGGCCTGTCAGTGCTAATGCGGCATCATTATAACGTTTACCGACGACATTATCCGGCGTGATAATCGCATTGATATGCTCAAGTTCTTCCTTGGTGAGGACAACATCAAGTGCCTTCATGTTTTCATCAAGACGGCTGATTTTGCGTGTGCCCGGTATCGGCACGATGAAATCGCCCTGATACAGCACCCAAGCCAGTGCCAGCTGTGCCGGTGTGATTTTCTTGTCTGCGGCAATTTGTTCGAGCAGATCAATCTGGGCATTATTGGCGGTAAGACTTTCCGGCTGGAAACGCGGCTGATGTTTGCGGAAATCATTCTCAGAGAGATCAGCCTGTGAACGCAGTTTACCTGTCAGAACCCCGCGTCCAAGCGGACTGTAAGGTACAAAGCCGATACCCAGCTCATGGCAAGTAGCCAATATTTCCTGTTCAGGATCGCGCGTCCAGAGCGAATATTCGCTCTGCAAGGCAGCAATCGGATGCACGGCATGGGCGCGGCGCAGGGTTTGCGCTCCGGCTTCAGACAGGCCAATTGTGCGGATTTTACCCTCATCAATCAGGTCTTTCATCGTGCCGACCACATCCTCAATCGGCACATTCGGGTCAACGCGGTGCTGGTAGAACAGATCAATCACGTCAATGCCCAGCCGTTGCAGCGAGGCTTCAGCCACGGCGCGGATATTATCCGGACGGCTGTTAACGCCGTTTTGTTTGCCGTTTTCTATGTTAAAACCGAATTTGCTGGCGATTGTAACCTTGTCCCGATGCGACTTCAGTGCCTTACCAAGCAGTTTTTCATTTTCATAGGGACCATAGACTTCAGCCGTATCGAAGAATGTCACACCAATATCAACCGCGTGGTGCAATGTGCGGATCGATTCATTTTCATCCTGACCGCCATAGGCAAAACTCATACCCATGCAACCAAGGCCGAGTGCAGAAACAGTCAGTTCAGTTCCGAGTTTACGCATTTTCAAGATCGTGACCTTTCGCAGAAAGTTTATCCGGTTTGTATTTCAACCGATGATGAAAACATATGCTTGTTCTCACTGTTCGATAATCCCACTTTATTTTTACGTGCTGTTCTGTAAAACAGATCAATGAAACGATCACAGCTCTCTCAATTAGCGGTTTTTGCTGCTGTTGCCGATCATGGTAGTTTTCGTGCGGCGGCAAAAGATCTGGCTATTGCGCCTTCCGCGGTCAGTCAGGCTGTTGCACAGCTTGAAACGGCTCTCGGTATAACCTTACTGTCACGCACCACACGTTCAGTCCATCTGACAGAAGCAGGGCAGAAGCTACTCACTGAACTGGCACCGGCATTAGGCAATATTGATGCCGCATTGCAGACAGTGCAGGATATGCGCTCCCAACCTGCTGGCACGGTAAAAGTCAGCACACCGCGTTCAGCCGCACATATTTTTCTGGCGCCAAAATTCAAAAAATTTGGTGAGGCCTATCCGGATATTATACTGGATATCCACATTGAGGACCAATTTGTGGATATTGTCGCGGCTGGCTTTGATGCCGGTATCCGTCTGGGAGAAAGTCTCGCAAAAGATATGATTGCGGTGCCGCTCGGGCGTCCCTTGCGCTGTCCGGTTGTCGCTTCCCCTGCCTATCTGGAACAATATGGCACACCGCAGCACCCGCAGGATTTAATTGCGCATCGTTGTATCCTGAAGCGGTTTGCCTCGGGTGGCTTGCATCAGTGGGAGTTTGAAAAACAAGGGCACAAGCTGAACGTGACCCTCACTGGTCCGCTGATACTGGATGATAATCACCTCCTGTTGCAGGCAGCACTGGATGGTGCAGGGCTTGTCTCATTACTGGAGCCTTATGTAGTCGATTATCTGCAAAATGGCATGCTGGCAGAGATATTGCCGGACTGGGCACAACAATTTCCGGGCATGTATATTTATTATCCGAACCGGCGTAACATGCGTCCGGCGCTTCGTGCTTTTATTGATTTTTTCAAATTATAACGGACGGAAATCCCATGTCGCATCTGCGTTATTCCGGCTTGCCTGCTGAGCAACAGCAAGCCGTTTTTCTGGATATTGTCCGTAACAGCCCGCTGCTGACAGATGTGCTGAACCGTGCACAGAGGCTGAATTTACCGGATTGGTATATTGTGTCCGGTGCCGTGTATAATCTGGTCTGGAATGTGCTGACCGGCAGGCCGGAAACTCATGGTATCAAGGATGTGGATCTGTTTTATTATGATGCATCCGACATATCCTACGAGGCAGAAGACCGGATCATTAAAGCAGGTGAAGAGATATTCTCCGGTGTCACTTTGCCGGTTGAAATCCGCAATCAGGCGCGGGTGCATCTGTGGTATGAAAAGCACTTCGGTTTGGTTTGCCCGCCTTTGCAATCAAGTAAAAACAGTATCGAACGCTTTGCGTCGAAAACCCATGCCGTGGGGATAAGACTGGAACCGGATGGCAGGCTGGATTTTTATGCTCCTTTTGGTCTGGATGATATGTTCTCACTCCGCATGACACCTAATCCTGTGGCTGATAATCGGGAAACGCATCATGTGAAAAGCCTGCGGGCACAGCAAAACTGGCCGGAAGTGACAGTTGTTCCCTGGCCGGAAGCGGCGGTATAAAATTTAATTTCCAAGGAGTGCTCTATGTTTCGCTGGGGAATTCTATCAACTGCCAATATTGGTATCACACAGGTGCTTCCGGCGATTGCCGCCTCTGAAACCGGTGTCATTCAGGGGGTCGCCAGCCGTGATGCAGCGCGTGCCCGTGCTGTTGCCGATCGTTTTAATGCGCCTTTGAGTTTCGGTTCTTATGAGGCATTGCTGGCAAGCGACCAGATCGACGGTGTTTATATTCCTCTGCCCACCTCGCAGCATATTGAATACTCGTTAAAAGCGGCAGAAGCCGGTAAGCATGTGTTGTGTGAAAAGCCGATTGCGCTGAAAGCAGGCGATATCGACCGGCTGATCGAAGCACGCGACCGCTGTCAGGTTGTGATCTCCGAAGCCTTTATGGTCTATTATCATCCGCAATGGGCAAAGGTGCGTGAACTGATCTCCTCCGGCCAGATTGGCCGTTTGCGCATGGTGCAGGGTTGTTTCACGTATTTTAATGATGATCCGGCGAATATGCGTAATCAGGTAGCCTTAGGTGGCGGCGCTCTGCCGGATATCGGTGTGTATCCGACGGTGGTGACACGGATGGTCACAGGTCAGGAGCCGCAGGAGGTTTTCGCCCGTATTGAGCGTGATCCGGATTTCGGCACAGACCGTTATGCTTCCGTACTGGCACGTTTTGCCGATTTCGATTTAAGTTTCTATGTGGCAACGCAGCTATCTGGGCGCCAGCAGATGGTTTTCCATGGCGATCAGGGCATGATTACAGTTCATACACCGTTCAATGCCGGAAAATATGATCATGCACGGGTGACATGGCATGATCGCTCCCATACTTGCGCGCAGGAATGGACTTTTTCCAATGCGAACCAATATAGCTTGCAGGCTGATGCCTTTGTTCGTTTTGTGCGGGGGCAGGAAGAAATGCTGTTTAGCCTTGAAAACTCAAAAGCGAACCAACATGTTATTGACAAGATTTACGCCGCAGCAGAAAAGCTGTGAACGAAAGCATATCCCAAAACGCGGGAACCGTTTTTTGGACAGTATGTGCCATGCTTCCGACCGGTGATAAAATTTTAGATTTTGGAAAAATCGCAAAATTCGGTCAAAAAGTATGGAAAAGTGATCAAAATGCGGGATTTTTGTCGCAAGTGCTGTGTTGTGTCTTGCAGTGAAAATGCCCCCTTCTTATATACCCCTCGACAGGTGGCGATCAGGCGTTTAAAAGCCGGTTCGTTTTGTCAAAAACCCGATAGGGGCTGCCACATGGAATGCTCGGCAGAGGTCCCGGCAGTTCGCTGAATGGAGAAGAATGAATATGGCTAAAGTTATTGGTATTGATCTGGGAACGACCAACTCCTGCGTCTCCGTTATGGACGGTAAGACTGCGAAGGTCATTGAGAATGCTGAAGGTGCACGTACAACGCCTTCGATTATCGCTTTTACGGATGGTGATGAACGTCTCGCTGGTCAGCCTGCGAAACGTCAGGCTGTAACCAATCCTGAAGGCACACTGTTTGCTGTTAAGCGCCTTGTTGGCCGTCGCTTTGATGATCCGATGGTAACTAAGGACAAAGACCTCGTGCCATACAAAATCGTCAAAGGCGATAATGGCGACGCATGGGTAGAAGTTGACGGCAAGAAATATTCCCCTTCGCAGGTTTCCGCGATGATCCTTCAGAAAATGAAGGAAACCGCAGAAGCTTACCTTGGTGAAACTGTAACACAGGCTGTTATTACAGTTCCTGCTTACTTCAATGATGCTCAGCGTCAGGCAACCAAAGATGCCGGTAAAATTGCCGGTCTGGAAGTTCTGCGTATCATCAACGAACCAACCGCTGCGGCGCTGGCCTACGGTCTTGATAAGAGCGAAGCCAAAACCATTGCTGTTTACGATCTTGGTGGTGGTACTTTCGACGTATCCATCCTCGAAATCGGTGACGGCGTGTTCGAAGTGAAGTCCACCAATGGTGATACTTTCCTCGGCGGTGAAGATTTTGACATGCGTCTGGTTGAATATCTGGCAGCAGAATTCAAAAAAGAGCAGGGCATTGACCTGAAGAACGACAAGCTGGCTCTGCAGCGCCTCAAGGAAGCCGCAGAAAAAGCGAAGATCGAACTGTCTTCCGCTCAGCAGACCGAAATCAACCTGCCGTTCATCACTGCTGATGCAACCGGTCCTAAGCATTTGGCCATCAAGCTCTCGCGTGCGAAGCTGGAAAGCCTTGTGGATGATCTGGTTCAGCGGACTGTCGGCCCATGTAAAGCTGCATTGAAAGACGCTGGTCTTAAAGCCGGTGAAATTGATGAAGTCGTGCTGGTTGGCGGTATGACCCGTATGCCGAAAATTCAGGAAGTTGTTAAAGCTTTCTTCGGCAAGGAACCACATAAGGGTGTGAACCCTGATGAAGTGGTTGCAATGGGTGCTGCTATTCAGGCCGGCGTTCTGCAGGGTGACGTTAAAGACGTTCTGTTGCTCGACGTAACTCCGCTGTCGCTGGGTATTGAAACGCTTGGTGGTGTGTTCACACGTCTTATCGACCGTAACACAACTATTCCGACCAAGAAGTCGCAGACCTTCTCGACAGCTGATGACAATCAGTCTGCTGTGACCATTCGCGTGGCACAGGGTGAACGTGAAATGGCTGCCGATAACAAGATGCTCGGCCAGTTTGATCTGGTTGGTATTCCACCGGCACCACGCGGCGTTCCGCAGATTGAAGTGACTTTTGACATCGACGCCAACGGTATCGTGAACGTGACCGCGAAAGATAAAGGCACAGGCAAAGAACACCAGATCCGTATTCAGGCTTCCGGTGGTCTTTCTGACGCTGATATCGAGCAGATGGTCAAGGATGCGGAAGCCAATGCTGATGCTGATAAGGCACGTCGTGAAGCTGTAGAAGCCAAAAATCAGGCTGAAGCGCTGATCCATTCGACTGAAAAGTCGATGAAGGAATATGGCGATAAAGTTTCCGGTGATGACAAGGCTGCGATTGAAACGGCGCTTGCAGATCTGAAAACTGCTGTTGAAGGCGAAAATGCCGAAGACATTACAGCTAAAACGCAGGTTCTGTCGGAAGCTGCAATGAAGCTTGGTCAGGCTATGTATGAATCAGCACAGGCTGAGCAGGGCGGTGAAGAAGCCGCTGATGCCCGTGCTGAGGATAATGATGTTGTTGATGCTGATTTCGAAGAAATCAATGATGACAAAAAGAAATCCTGATTTTCAGGTGAAAGGCAAAGCCCGGCTTAGTGCCGGGCTTTTGTCCATTCAGTTCTGTGCGTTTTGTTGAATGAAGCACTGAAAGAGTGCGCAGCAAAATTCAGAGCTTAGACTGCCCTGTCTCTGGACACTGCAAGAGAGTGTCACCACATAAACCGGACAGGGTATCAGGTATTACCGGCAAAGCGTTTAGGTTTTGCACGGCAAGCTTATGAAAAAAGAGTCAGCGCCATATCAGTATTTTCCGGAAGACGATGAGAATTGTTTTCTGCAATGTACGGGCCGCGACAATCTTCAATGACTGTCTGAAATTGTTCTGATCGGGGCGACATCATCAGACAACAGCCATCGGGACGCATGGTTTATGAAAGTGGATTATTACGAAACGCTTGGCGTTGTCAGAACAGCGGATGATAAAATCATCAAGACCGCTTATCGCAAACTGGCAATGCAATATCATCCGGATCGCAATCCGAATGATGCAGCAGCGGAAGCTAAATTTCTTGAGCTGGGTGAAGCCTATGATGTGCTGAAAGACCCGCAAAAACGTGCAGCTTATGACCGTTTCGGCCATGCCGCCTTTGAAAATGGTGGTGGCGGTGGTGCCGGAGGTTTTGGCGGCGGCGGTGGTTTCGGTGCCGGTGGCTTTGCCGATATTTTCGAAGATATTTTCGGCGATGTTATGGGCGGCGGACGCAATCGCCGCTCCGGCGGGCGCGAGCGCGGCGCAGATCTGCGCTATAATATGGAAGTATCGCTCGAAGAAGCCTATGCCGGTAAAACGGCACAGATCAGCGTTCCGGGCTCGATCTCCTGTGAGGAATGCACCGGAACCGGTGCCAAGAAAGGCACACAGCCTGTCACCTGTACAACATGTGGCGGCGCTGGTCGTGTGCGTGTATCGCAGGGCTTCTTCTCGGTGGAGCGCACCTGCCATACTTGTAATGGTCGTGGTCAGACGATTAAAGACCCGTGCCCGAAATGCGATGGCGCGGGACGGATCAGTCAGGAACGTAATCTCTCGGTCAATATTCCGGCAGGGATTGAAGACGGCACCCGTATTCGCCTGACAGGCGAAGGAGAAGCCGGTACGCGCGGTGGTCCGAGCGGTGATCTTTATATTTTCCTGTCGATCAAGCCGCATGAATTCTTCCAGCGCGACGGAGCGGATCTTTATTGCAAAGTCCCGATCTCAATGGCGACAGCAGCACTTGGCGGCCAGTTTGAAGTGGCGACACTTGATGGCACGCAAACCCGTGTGAAAGTGCCGGAAGGCACCCAGAACGGCAAGCAGTTCCGCCTGAAGGGCAAAGGCATGCCAATTCTGCGTCAGCAGACAATGGGTGATCTTTATATTCAGATCGCGATTGAAACACCGCAAAATCTTTCCAAACGCCAGCGTGAATTGCTGGAGGAGTTTGAAGAGATTTCATCGCAGGAAAACAGCCCGCAATCGACCGGCTTTTTCTCACGGATGAAAGAGTTCTTTGAAGGTATCCGTGATTAAATCTGGATAGACCAATAAAAATAACAGGCGGCATTTGCATAAATGGCAGGTGCCGCCTTTTTTATGGGCTTAATTTACAGACTAAGTCAGAAAAATATTGTGCTTTTCTGTTTTTGCCTTGCTTCCGCCGCGAAACACGTCAATTCTTTATCTACTGGCGACATATGGGAGTGCTTGATGGCTGGTCTAATACCGAAAAAATTCGTTCAGAAATTTGATGAAGAGATACGCTTTTTCAAAGGCTGGATCGATAAGCCCAAAGCTGTCGGCGCTATTTTACCGACAAGCGGTATCACTGCACGCCGTATGGCCAGTATTGTTAATCCGGCATCCGGTCTGCCGGTTCTGGAACTCGGGCCCGGCACTGGTGTGATTACCAAGGCCATCCTTGAGCGCGGAATTGAGCCGCAAAACCTGTTTTCGGTTGAATATTCTGCTGCATTTATGCAGCATCTGACTAAGACCTATGCCGGTGTGAATTTTCTGCACGGCGATGCGTTTGATCTGAATACGGTACTTGCTGATAAGTGCGATCAGCAGTTTGACAGTGTGGTTTCAGCTGTGCCGCTGCTCAACTTCCCGATGGAAAAGCGTCTGGCATTTCTTGAGGATTTGCTGACCCGTATTCCTGCCGGTCGCCCTGTCATGCAGATTTCCTACGGGCCGGTTTCACCGCTGCCGGTTGGGCGCGGTGCTTATAGTGTGGAAGGTTTTGACTTCATTCTGCGCAATCTGCCGCCAGCCAGACTTTGGGTCTATCGCCGTATTCTGGTCTGAAGCTGCTTATTCTATATTTTGTTTGTACCAACGCCGTGTCACTTACCTGATGCGGCGTTGCTTTTTTCTGAAAGGCATTAAATAGTGATGAAAGTGATATCTGACTGTAAAGGATAAACCATGGCCTCCGTTCTCGTTTTTGCCGGATCAAACCGTAAAAATGCCTATAGCGGTCAGCTTGCCACAGCGGCGGTACAGGAACTGACGCGGCAAGGGGCTGAAGTCACGCAGATATCACTGAAAGATTATCCGTTGCCGATTATGGATCAGGATCTGGAAGCGGAAGAAGGCATTCCGGAAAATGCCTATAAGCTTGCACGGCTTTTTGCTGCCCATCAGGGATTGCTGATTGCATCACCGGAATATAATTCATCTATTCCGCCGCTGGTGAAAAACACGCTGGATTGGATCAGCCGTATTCAGGAGGATGGCGGTAAGCCGTTTCAGCCGACATCGCATCTGACAGTCGCGCTGTGCTCCTCATCGCCTGGCGGTTTTGGCGGTATGCGCGGTCTTTATCATCTGCGCTCAGTTATGATGATGCTCAATACCCAGATTATCTCTGAACAATGTTCGGTTGCCCACGCCCATCAGGCCTTTAACGAGGATGGTGCATTACGTGACGAGCGCACAGCCCAGACCCTTGCCCGTGTTTGCCGCAGCCTGATCAGCAAGATCTGACCTTTTCAGTCAGCGCTTGTTGTGCGAAGAGAGATGCAATTTCAGATCAGAATGATGTGCGGAGACAGATGATGGATGTAAACAACGTGCGCGACCGGTTGATTGTTGGTCTTGATGTGCCGGATGTGATTGCGGCAGAAAAGATCGTTGAGGAACTGGGCGATACGGTTTCGTTCTATAAAATCGGTTATCAGCTGGTGTTTTCTCAGACCGCAAAGGGTGGCGGTCTGGATTTTGCTTCGCATCTGCTCTCGATGGGCAAAAAAGTCTTTCTCGATGTGAAACTGCTCGATATCGATAATACTATCGCCAAGGGCGTGGAAAATATCGCCAAACGCGGTGTGACCATGATGACACTGCATGCCTACCCAAAAGCGATGCGTGCCGCTGTGGAGGCTGTCAAAGGCTCAGACCTTTGCTTGCTTGGTGTGACTGTTCTGACCTCGATGGATCAGGCCGATATGCTGGAAGCCGGTTACACTATGTCGCCGGAAGAACTGGTCTTGCGCCGCGCACAGCAGGCACGTGAAGCGGGAATGGGTGGTGTTGTGGCTTCGGCTGCGGAATCCGCTGCGATCCGCAATATTGTCGGGCCGGATATGGCGATTGTAACACCGGGTATCCGCCCTGCGGGCAGTGAAGCCGGAGACCAGAAACGTGTCATGACACCGGCAGATGCCCTGCGCTCCGGTTCGAGCCATTTGGTTGTGGCACGCCCGATTGTGGCAGCTGCAGATCGTAAAGCGGCAGCGCAGAGCATTCTGGAAGAAATGGCTGCGGCTGTGTGAAAATCATGAATGGGAGGAAATGATGACGAAAGCCTATTGGATTGCCCGCGTGGATGTGCGTGATGCTGAACGCTACAAAGACTATGTCAGCACTGCAAAACCTGCATTTGAGCGCTTCGGAGCCAATTTTGTTGCCCGTGGCGGCACGGCACATGCGGTAGAAGGACAAGGCCGCGCGCGCAATGTTATCATTGAATTCCCGAGCATGCAGCATGCACTGGATTGTTATAATTCGCCGGAATATCAGGCAGCAGCGGCGATCCGCCAAACTGTTGCGGATGGTGAGATTATAATTGTTGAAGGTAATGCAGCTTGATACTATTTGTATAGCTGAGATTATAAATACCGGCCTTTATTTGAGCGGTTGAAAACCGCTCATTTCTTTGAAGTGACGCAGTTTCTAATGAAAAACCGGTGTCGGTTTTTCTGAAACTGCTTAAGCTGGTATTTTGTATTCAATATGCGTAGCAGTTACTGAAATTATCGGACAGAGGGCACTATGGCTTTGAAAATTGCGATTCAGATGGACCATATCAATTCCATTCGTATCGCGGGTGATACCAGCTTTGCTTTGTGCCTTGCGGCACTCGACCGTGGCCATGAGCTTTATCATTATACGCCGGATCGCCTGTCGATGCGCGACGGTGTGGTCAGCGCGGCTCTGGAGCCGTTGCAGGTGCGTGATATTGAAGGCGATCATTTCACACTCGGCGAAGCCGTGCATACGGATTTGTCGGAAATGGACGTTATCCTGCTGCGTCAGGATCCGCCTTTTGACATGAATTACATCACCACAACGCATCTGCTGGAACGTATCCATCCGAAGACACTGGTGGTGAACGATCCGGCATGGGTGCGCAACAGCCCTGAGAAAATCTTTGTTACAGAGTTCCCGGATCTGATGCCGGAAACACTGATTACCAAAGATTTGCAGGAAGTGTTGAAATTCCGTCGAGAGTTTGGCGACATCATCATCAAGCCGCTTTATGGCAATGGCGGTGCAGGCGTCTTCCATCTGACCACGGATGACCGCAACCTGACGTCACTGCTGGAAATGTTTGAGCAGATGTATCGTGAGCCGTTTATTGCCCAGCGTTATCTGAAAGATGTGCGCTCCGGCGATAAGCGCATTATCCTCATCGACGGTGAGCCGGTTGGTGCCATCAACCGCGTGCCTGCGGAGAGCGATGCCCGTTCCAACATGCATGTCGGTGGCCGTGCTGAAGCGACTGAGCTGACGGCACGTGAGAAAGAAATTTGCGCGCGCATCGGACCATCTTTGAAAGAGCGCGGCTTTATTCTCGTCGGTATTGATGTGATCGGTGATTACATGACTGAGATTAACGTGACCTCGCCAACCGGTATCCGTGAGATCAAGCGCTTCGGCGGTGCGGATATTGCGCAATTGTTCTGGGATGCGGTTGAAGCCAAGCGCGCTTAAATTTCATCTTTATAACTAATTGATATAATTAATAAAACACTGGAAACTCATTTGCGTTTCCGGTGTTTTTGTTTGTTGATGTTGTGCATTTCCCCTGCTTAGAATGCTGTATCAGGTGAGGGCGTGAAATGATTGCACGGGTCAGTACAGTTGCTTTTCAGGGGATTGAGGCCAAGCTTGTTGATGTGCAGGTGATGGTGGCACCGGGCAAGATGAGTATGTCGATTGTCGGCCTGCCGGATAAAGCAGTTGCTGAGAGCCGTGAGCGGGTGCAGGCGGCACTTCATGCCTCCGGTCTGTCGATGCCGGTGAAGAAAGTGACCATCAATCTGGCACCGGCAGATTTGCCCAAAGAAGGCTCCCATTATGATCTGCCGATTGCCATGGGGCTGATGGTGGCTGTCGGCGCTTTGCCCGAAGATTGTCTGCAATCCTTTGTGGTGCTGGGGGAACTGGCGCTGGATGGCACAATTGCACCGGTTGCCGGTGTGCTGCCCGCAGCGATTACCGCCAATATGCATGATCTGGGGTTGATCTGCCCGCAGGCTTGCGGGGCGGAGGCAGCATGGGCTGATGCGGATATGCCGATCCTTAATCCGCGCAGTCTGATCGCATTGGCGAACCATTTTCGCGGATCACAGGTATTGTCCCGCCCGCAACCGGCCATAAAGAGCTTTTCGGAAGGGCTGGAGGCGTTTCCTGATCTGGCGGATGTGAAAGGGCAGGAGACAGCAAAACGCGCGCTGGAGGTGGCTGCTGCGGGTAATCATAATTTGTTGTTCGTTGGCCCTCCGGGTTCGGGTAAATCAATGCTGGCGCAGCGCCTGCCCGGAATATTGCCCCCCTTGTCTCCGCGCGAAATGCTGGATGTCTCGATGATTGCCTCAGTTTCGGGTACACTATCAGGGGGCAGGCTCACAGACCGGCGGCCGTTTCGCAGCCCGCATCATTCGGCATCAATGGCGGCGATGGTTGGCGGCGGGCATAAAGCAAAACCGGGTGAAATCTCTATGGCACATCACGGGGTACTGTTTCTCGATGAATTGCCGGAGTTTTCACCGCAGGTACTGGATTCTATGCGCCAACCTTTGGAGACTGGTGAATGTATGATTGCCCGTGCCAATCATCGCATTAGTTATCCGGCGCGGTTTCAGCTGGTGGCGGCGATGAATCCTTGTAAATGCGGAATGGCCGGTGAGCCGGGCTTTACCTGTGCAAGGGGACCACGCTGTCGCAGTGATTATCAGGCGCGGGTATCAGGGCCGTTGCTGGATCGTATAGACCTGCGGATAGATGTGGCCGCTCTCAAGCCCTCTGATCTGATTTTAACAGGGCAGGCGGAAAGCAGCGCTGCGGTGGCGCAACGTGTGGCACAGGCGCGGCAAAGGCAACAGGAGCGATATCAGCAATTAGGGATGGCGCATATTATGACCAATGCTGCCTGCCCGCCCAATATTCTGGAGGAGGTCGTGGCACTCAGCAATGACGGAAGAAAACTGCTCTATGATGTGAGTGAGAAATTGCGGCTTTCTGCCCGTTCTTATCACAGGGTGCTGAAAGTGGCGCGCACATTGGCAGATCTGGAGGCTTTTGCCACTGTGGAGCGTCGGCATATTGCCGAAGCGGTCTCTTATCGTATGTCAGCGGAAATGCTCAGCGCTTAGTGCGGTTCCAGTTAAGACTGAGTCGTTGGAACCACTGTAACTGTTTGTTTTTACGCATTATCCGACGCAGCGCAGCAGGAAGAGAAATCAGTCGGGCGAACTGATTTTCCTGTGGAGGCGCTTCGCACTTTTGCTGGAAATGCTGTAGGCAGGCTTATTTAACTGCGCCAACAACCAGATTGCTTGGTGTTTCAATGGAAACCCAGCGGCCGGTATGGTTAGCAGCCTGTCGCTTGAGATAGGTGTAATCGGTTTCCTGCCAGTTTTTCACGGCATCGGTCAGATTATCAAGAATGAAATCACCGCGATCTGTACGCACAGTCAGAACTGCATGGCCTTCTCCGTCAGGCTTACGCAGAACGGTAATCAGCAACGAACCGAGCGGCAGACCGGCTTCAGCCAGTTCACGGCGCTTGAGTAATACGTAGTCTTCGCAATCACCGGCATCTACCGGATAAGCCCAATATTCTTCCTGACCATATAGCTCCATATCGGTTACAGGTTTGATATTTGCATTCACGTCGAGATTAACCTGTACGATCTTTGCCCATGTCGCCTGATCAAGTTTGATTGGCGCGGTTTGTGCAGACGTCAGGTTGCACTCATTTGGCAAACGCTTGCAAAATTCATAATGACCAATTGGTTGCGATGTCAGGCCACCCGTTGCCATGAAAGGCGTATTGAGCTCGGTTGCCTGTGCAGAAGCTCCAAGCGCGAGGACTAAGCCTGCGGCTGACAATGCCAGATTTTTAAATTTTACAAAACTGAACATACACAACGCCTCAGCCACTGCTATTTATTAACGAAATGTTAATATCGGTAATGGGTCAGAGTCAATTGTGCCGGACGTGTCACGCCCGCATTTATTAAGAAATGGTTAACGAGTATTGAGGGGTAATTTACCGCTTATAATACGCTCAGAGCTTGTTGTAGCAAACTTTGGTGTGGCCTGCGCCGACAAAGCCCAGTTTCTGCGCTGCGCCTTTTGAAAGATCCATAACGCGGCCTTTGATGAATGGTCCACGGTCATTAATGCGCACGACCAGTGATTTTCCGTTGCTCTGATTGGTAACACGGACTTTGCTGCCGAGCGGCAAGGTACGGTGCGCCGCGGTCATGCCCGCAGGGTTCATACGTTCACCCGATGCGGTTTTGGAGGTCAATGCATACCAGGAGGCGCCGCCGCAGTTTACAGAAGCTGCTTCAGCATGGCTGCCTGCAAAGGCAGAAATCATGAAAACAGCTGCGGAAAAAGCAAAAAGGGAAGGCAGGCGCTTAGTGCGGGTCGTTGTCATAGGTCGTACCGGTGTCAGCAGCCTGAGGTTGTACAAGGGGCGTACAAAATATCGGGTGCGACGGTTGTGGCAGCGCGGAGACATGAAATGCAGAAAAAATGCAGCCAGTTATCCGGTCTGTCGTTATCAATAATCTGAAATACCAGAAGTTCAGGCGCTGAACTGCAATGTAAATGTGGCGCTGAAATGGTCATAAATGGAATATATTGGGGAGTGAATTTTAGGTTAACAATCTGTAAAATTTCGTTATATTGAATATATATTTATTAAATATTCTTGGTTTGATTTATTTGTATCTATGATTGATCGAAAATATACATTTATAATTTTATAGATTCAAAATTCATCTGCTATTCATAACCGGATTCAAGATTTCTCCATGTTAATTTTCAGATTCAAAACTGACTCTGATGACAAGCGGGTACAATCTGTGTTTGTATCGCAAGTGTAAAAACGCTTTTGCCAAGTTGTAAATAATGTGGCGAAATTGTGATTTGAGGCGCTGATCACGTTTTTGAAAGCTGATTGCTTGTCTCATCTTTTGGGTTTAGAGCATGATACAGGCATTTTTGACGGCTTTGGTTCTGGCGCAGACAGAATCGCAGAGGGTGATTTTTCAGTGAAACACTGACAGATTGCTTCAACACAGCTGTTGTGCAGATGCCGGAACAGAAGATTATATCGGATCATATTTATGTCACTTCCTTCCTCTGAAGACACTCAGATTAAGCCGGAACCAAAGCCGGCTGATATGCAGCACCATGCGCAGGAAGAATTGACAGGAGAGGCTACGGCGGTCGTTTTGTCGGGGCCGCAGCGATTTCTTTATCTGTGCCTCGGTTTTCTGATGCTGGCATTGGGCATTATCGGCGCAATTTTGCCGGTTATGCCGACAACGATTTTCATCATTCTGGCGGCATGGTTCTTTGCCCGTTCGTCGCCGAAGCTGGAAAAACGTATTCTGGCGCATCCGCAATTTGGCCCATTGGTGATTAAATGGCGTGACCGCGGGGCAATTCCGCGCCGCGCCAAGAAGTTTGCCTGTGGCGGCATGACAATCGGCTATGCGATTTTCCTTTGGAGTGCGCAGCCAGGTTTATATTTGGCAGCAGGCGTTGCGCTTTTTATGTTGGCTTGCGCGTACTATGTGGTATCCCGACCAGAGGAGTAAAATCCGGCGCATAGTCTGATGAGACTGCCGGATAGATAATATCTGGGAGAAGACTATGAAAGATGTTGCCGCATCGCGGATTAATCCGGCTGTTTCTGCTTTATCTTTGCCGCCAATTCCGGCGGTGAAAGCATGGGCGCAGGCCTATGACGGTGCTTTAGGGCCGTTGATTGATTTGTCTCAGGCTGTGCCGGGTTATCCGCCGCATGATGAAATGCTGCGCTTGTCCGGCGAGGCGGCATCTTCCAAAGCTTTTGCAAATTATGGGCCGATTGAAGGTCTGCCGGCACTGCGTGAGACCTATGCCGCGCATGTCAGCCAGCTTTACAAAGCCAAACTCGGCGCAGCGCAGGTGCAGATTACAGCCGGTTGCAATCAGGCTTTTATTGCAGCCGTCATGGCGCTGGCCGGTGCCGGTGATACAGTTATGCTGAGCAATCCGCTCTATTTCAATCATGAAACTTCACTGGCCATGCTCGGTATTAAACTGGAGCTGATGCCATGCCGTGCGCAGAACGGTTTTGTCCCTGACCCGCAGGAACTGAAACAGGTTCTGCATGCGGGTATTAAAGTGCTGGCGCTGGTGACACCGAATAATCCGACCGGTGCAGTTTATTCACCAGAAGTCCTGAAGCAGATTTATGAGATTTGCCGCGCTAACGGTACATGGCTGATTCTCGACGAGACTTACCGCGATTTTCTGGAAGATGCCGATGCTGTGCCGCATCATTTGTTCGATGAGGCCGACTGGAATGATTATCTGATCCAGCTTTACAGCTTTTCCAAATCCTTCTGTATTCCGGGGCACCGCCTTGGTGCGATTATTGCGGCGGAAGCTGTGATCTCAGAAATTGCCAAAATCATGGACAATCTGCAGATTTGTGCACCGCTGCCGCCGCAGGCTGCAATTGCACAGGCGATTGAACCGCTGACCGAATGGCGCAATGAAAACCGCCGTGAAATTGCACATCGGGCGCAAGCTTTGCGCAGTGCAATTGCGCAGATGGAAGGCTGGGAAGCCATTTCTGTTGGTGCTTATTTCGCCTTTGTGCGCCATCCGTTTACCGCCTCCTCTGGAGGCATGGGGCAGGGTGTTGAGTCTGCGGCAGTGTCAGAGAAACTGGCAAAGACCTGCGGAATTATCACCATTCCGGGGGCATATTTTGGTGAAGGGCAGCAGGATTTTCTGCGTTTTGCCTTTGCCAATGTGGATGCGGAAACCATCACGATGCTGCCGGAACGCGTGGCTGCACTGCGTTTCTGACCTGCGCCTATTCTGCCGCATCTGAGTACCTAGTATTTCATCTGATTCTTCCCCTATAGTGGCAGACGGTCTGCTGCATATCGGGGAGGAATGCATGTTTGAACTGGCAATCGCATGGGACTGGCTTGGCTTCGCTGCCCGCTGGCTCCACGTTATCACCGCAATTGCGTGGATCGGCTCATCTTTTTATTTTATCGCTCTTGATCTGGGCTTGCGCAAAGCGCCTGATCTGCCGCCTGGTGCCTATGGCGAGGAATGGCAGGTTCATGGCGGCGGTTTCTATTATATTCAGAAATATCTGGTCGCACCGTCGCGGATGCCGGAAGACCTGATCTGGTTCAAATGGGAATCTTATGCCACATGGCTTTCAGGCTTTGCGCTGCTGGCCATTGTCTATTACGGCGGTGCAGATCTCTATCTGATTGATCCGCAGGTGCTGAATGTCTCCCGCACCACAGCGATCATCATCTCGCTGGCCTCGATTGCCGGTGGCTGGGTGATTTATGATCTGTTGTGCAAATCCCCGCTGGGACGCAACACGACACAGCTGATGGTTATTCTTTATTTCGTGCTGGTGTTTATGGCGTGGGGCTATACGCAACTGTTTACCGGACGCGCGGCTTTTCTGCATCTGGGCGCTTTCACCGCAACGATCATGTCCGCCAACGTGTTTATGATTATTATTCCCAACCAGAAAAAGGTTGTGGCAGATCTGATCGCAGGGCGCACGCCTGATCCGAAATATGGGGTAATCGCCAAGCAGCGCTCTACCCATAATAATTATCTGACACTGCCGGTTATTTTCCTGATGCTGTCGAACCACAATCCTTTGGCATTCGGCACAAAATATAACTGGATTATCGCGTCGCTGGTGTTTCTGATGGGGGTAACAATCCGCCATTGGTTCAATACCCGCCATGCGCGCAAGGGCAGCCCGACTTGGGTCTGGCTGGCAACGGTTTTGCTGTTTATCGTGATTATGTGGCTGTCCACCGAACCGAAACAGCTGGACAATGCGGGGGAAGCGCAAGCGTCAACAATTCAGCAGAGCTTTATCAATACACCCGAGTTTGAGACGGTGCGTGATACGGTGCTGGGGCGTTGTTCCATGTGCCATACGGCGGAGCCGTCTTGGGAGGGCATTTTAGTACCGCCTAAAGGCGTCATTCTCGACAGTGATATTGCGATCGCTGCCCATGCCAAAGAAATCTATCTTCATGCAGCGCGTTCCCATGCCATGCCGCCTGCCAATCTCACAGGAATGAGTGCGGAGGAACGCCTGTTGTTGCGGCGCTGGTACGAGACCGCTTCAGCCTCTAAACCCTGATCGAAACTATATTGTAATATTGGGTATTTCTGCTTTTCAGCGAGGGTATTTTCATGTCTGTGAATATGACACAAAAGCATAATCAGCGTCTTATCCGCGGGCGTGTTTTGAGTTTTATCCGTGAGCCGCAGGATATCAGCGATACAGCGTCTTATATCTATCATGAAGACGGTGCGCTGCTTGTTGAGAACGGACTAATTATAGCCGTCGGCGATTATGCGACTGTTGCAGCGCAGAAATCACCGGACACACCGGAGACGGATCACCGACCGCATCTGATCCTGCCCGGATTCATTGATACACATATTCATTTTCCACAAAGTCAGGTGGTTGCGTCCTATGCGGCGGAACTGCTGGACTGGCTCAATGATTATACTTTCATCGAAGAGCAGAAATATGCTGATGAGCAGTTTGGTGAGCATATTGCCGAACGCTTTATTGATGAATTGCTGCGTCATGGTACCACTACAGTTGTTGCTTATGGTTCGGTGCATCCACAGAGTGTGGATGCGTTTTTTCGTGCCAGTGAACGGCTGAATATGCGCAACATTGCCGGTAAGGTGATGATGGATCGCAATGCGCCTGCTGCTTTATGCGATACGGCGCAGTCCGGCTATGATGACACGAAAGCGCTGATTGCCCGCTGGAATGGCAAGGGGCGTCTGGATTATGCGATCACGCCGCGTTTTGCGATTACTTCGACACCGGCACAGCTGGAGGCATCGCAGGCTTTAGTGCGAGAACATCCGGAATGTTATGTGCAGACCCATTTGTCTGAAAACCATGCCGAGATTGAATTTACCTGTTCGCTCTATCCCGATGCGCCGGATTATACCGGCATTTATGAGCATTATGGTCTGCTCGGAGACAAAACATTGCTCGGACATTCCATTCACTTGTCAGAGCGTGAAATGAAAGTGCTGGCAGACAGCCGGTCTGTGGCGGTGTTTTGCCCGACCTCCAATCTGTTTCTCGGCAGTGGTTTGTTTGATCGTGACCGTTTGCGTGATGCCGGTGTGCGGATTGGTGTGGCGACTGATATTGGCGGCGGCACCAGCTGGTCGATGCTGCGTACATTGGATGAGGGCTATAAGGTGCTGCAATTGCGCGGCCAGCGGCTCAATCCGCTCAGTTCATTCTATATGATGACTTTGGGTAATGCGCAGGCGCTGTCGATGGAAGATAGGATCGGTACGCTGGGTGCGGGCACGGAGGCGGATTTTGTTGTGCTTAATAGCCGTGCAACATCTGCGATGCGATTGCGGATGGATGCCGGTTCCAATCTGGCGCAGGAATTGTTTCTGTTGCAGACGCTCGGTGATGACCGCGCGATTGTAGAAACCTATGTGGCTGGCCAGCCGGTAAAACCGGCTAATTAACGGTGTCGGTGAAGCCGGCTTAAAAAAACGGCCGGAAAGTGATTTCCGGCCGTTTTCTATCGTGTCTTTTTAAAACGTGCATCTTGTCCGAAAACCGCAAACACTTTTCGGGATGCACTTGTTTTAATCTTCGTGGATCAGGCTGTGATCGCGGGTTTCTTTCATGCGGATATAGATAATCAATGAAAGACCGATCATGATTGTCACATACCAGAAGAACCAGGTTTCATAGCCGGACAGTTTGAACTTCAATGCCACCCATTCAGCGGTACCACCGAAGATCGTGTTGGCCAGCGCATAAGGCAGAGCAACACCAAGTGCACGGATATGGGCCGGGAACATTTCTGCTTTCACCACCGCATTAATAGAGGTGTAACCGGTCACGATAATCAGACCTGCCATCGACAGACCGAAAGCTACATAAGGATCGGTTGTTGTCGCAAGCGTCGAGAAGATCGGATAGGTAAACAGCACACCCATCACACCGAAACCGATCATCAGCGGCTTACGGCCGATACGGTCGGAAAGCGCACCGGCCAGCGGCTGGATCAGCATGAAGACCAGCAGCGCGAGTGCTGTGATTTCACTGGCGGATTCCTTGCTGAAACCGGAGGTGTTGACGAGGAACTTCTGCAGATAGGTGGTGTAGGTATAGAAAGCCAGCGTACCACCGGCTGTCAGAGCCAGAACGGTAAAAGCTTCTTTCGGATATTGTGTAAATAGAGCCAGACCGCTGGAACGCGGTTTGTCGCTGGTTTTAGCATTGTTGAAAGACTGGGTTTCAATCAGACCACGACGTACCCAGAAGACGAAGATCGCCAGCAGACCGCCGATAAAGAACGGAATACGCCAGCCCCAGTCACCAAGCTGTTCCGGTGTCAGAACGCGCTGGAGGATCAGAAGCACGCCGAGGGCTGTCAGCTGACCGGCGATCAGGGTCACATACTGGAAGCTGGAGAAGAAGCCACGGCGGTTTTTGCCGGCCATTTCACTCAAATAAGTGGCGCTGGCACCATATTCACCGCCAACACTCAAGCCCTGCAACAGACGGGCAAAAACCAGCAAGGCCGGTGCAAACACGCCGATTGTTTCATGGCCTGGTGTTACGGCAATAATCAGCGAGCCGATACACATCAGGGTAACAGAGAGGGTCAGACCGGCTTTACGGCCTTTACGATCAGCATAAATACCCATGATCCATGCGCCGATCGGGCGCATCAGGAAGCCGACCGCGAAAACAGCCGCAGCACTCAAAAGTTCAGCTGTCTGGTTGCCCGACGGGAAAAATTTAGGCGCAAAATAGAGTGTAAAAGCAGCATAGACATACCAGTCATACCACTCAACAAGATTACCGGCAGAGCCGCCGAGAATAGACTTTATGCGGGTTTTACGATCCAGTTCGATAGTCGGATCGTTGACCGGCAAAGCATTGTCTTTAGATGACATTTCAAATCCAATCTTACATCAAAAAAGCAAAACCGGATCACGAGGATATACGCATCAATATAAAAGGCTGATGACGGCAGCGTCTTGGGAGACACGTTTGCCGCCTGCTTCGGGCGATATGCTTGTCCGGTATTGCCGTTCTCTGAAAAGGAAACGAAAAACACTCAGCTGCCATAGGAAATATCCGGCGCATATATCCAGATCATGTTTGATAAACGGGATCTGTTGACGTGAAATGCAGCCTGAAAATCCCTGTATCAGAGAGGTTCTTTGACTTTAACGTAAATGGCCTATGCTGATAAACGGGCTTTGTCTACAGGAATGCAGCTATTTTATGATGTGCAAGTTTATAATCTTATCATTCACGCAAGTTTCATGCGTATAAGAGTATTCAAATGTTATAAAATTATTCAGGGTGCAAACAACTGGCTGCATGCGCTTACCTGTTGTTGAAATGAGAGATGAACACAGAGCGACGATCTTGCTTTCTTATCAGGAAGCAGTAACGTCTCGCATGTACAGACTTTAAGGTCTGTGCCGGATGTGATTTGTTACCAATCATTGATGACCTGCTATCGCATTGACATGTGAAGGGGGCTGAGTGCGGGGAGAACCAGCCTGTCCGGAATATTTTCCGCAACCCGCATTTTGACGGCAGTGACACATGAACCAAACGCATAATCTCCGTGCAGCGCTGATTGCATTCATTGCCTTCACGGCCTTTTCAGGTGCGGATACAACCGTTAAAACGCTGAGCGCCCGCATCGGCGTCTATGAAACCACCTTTTTATTGTCGGTTTTTGCGCTGTCTTTCATCGTCGGCCATGACGTTCTCAGTGGGCAGGCAAAGCGTTTGCTGCCGGTTTATCCTAAGCTGGCTTTTGGTCGCGCTCTGCTGTTATCGATGAATACATTGCTGATTTATTATGCGTTTTCAGCTTTGCCTTTGGCCGAAGCCTATGTGCTGGGTTTTTTGTCACCAATCTTTGTTGCAATTGTTGCTTTTATTATGGTGGGCGAAAAACTTTCGCTGCGGGGCTGGTTCGGGGTGCTTCTCGGCTTTGCCGGTGTGATCTGGATTTTACAGCCTGGTGCTGCGCCACTCTCAGCCGGTCATCTCGCAGCTTTGGGGTCGGCACTGTTTTTCGCTATCGCACAAGTTATGCTGCGTCGTGCCAAGAGCGATGAATCTGACAAGGCGCTGGTTGTGGCATTACTGATCGTCCAGTCCTGCTTTGCCGGTTTGCTGGCGCTTTACAACGGTCTGATTACCCCTGAATGGCAGGATGTGGCGCTGGCTGTTCTGGGCGGAGGCTTGATTGCTTTTGCGCAGACCATGATTGTTAAAGCGTTCCGGCTTGGCTCGGCAGCAGTTGTCGCGCCTGTGCAATATAGCCAAATTATCTGGGGGCTGTTCTATGGTGTGCTGTTGTTTAATGCGCCGGTTGAGCTGCATATGCTGGCAGGCGCCGTTGTCATTCTGATTTCCGGCTGGCTGGTCTTGAATTAGGCTGTGCCGGGCATGAATCTGCATTGGCAATTATACCGAGGTTTATAATTGTCACAAAACTTTTTGAATGCATTTTAAAATAGTGCAGCTCGCTGGCAAATTTCGATCCATGCTGGCGACTGCAGCATCTGATTAGCGATAATGAGAAATTGCCACCAATATATAACGCTATGTTTTAATTATATTTTTTATATGGTTCCATTTTAAGGCTATGTTTTATCTTCGCGGCTGCACAGGTTTTTATTATAAAATGCTGAATTGAGGGCTGATACAAACCTGTAATATTAGTGTCATATAGCTGTAATATAGAGCGCGTAGATGGCTGGTAACGTCCAACACGTTACCTCATTCTTCTAATTGGAGCTGCTCCTATGAACAAGCTGATTACAACGACTGCTGCATTGGCAATTGCTGCTGTAGCCGGTGCTACCGCCGCTCAGGCTCGCGAACAGATTCAGGTTGCCGGTTCGTCAACCGTTCTGCCATATGCGAAGATCGTTGCTGAAACTTTCGGCGAAACCTATCCAGATTTCAAAACCCCTGTGATTGAATCCGGCGGTTCGGGTGCAGGTATCAAAGATTTCTGTAAAGGTGTTGGCGAAAACACAATCGATATCGCCAATGCATCCCGCGCGATGAAATCTTCTGAGCTCCAGTCCTGCATTGATGCAGGTGTTAAAGATGTACAGGAAGTCCGCATCGGTTATGACGGTATCGTATTCGCAACCGACATCAATGGTCCGGATTGGAAGCTGACACCGGTTGATGTTTACAAGGCGCTGGCTGCGAAAATCGTTGTAGACGGCAAGCTGGTTGATAATCCAAACACCAAGTGGAATCAGGTTAACGCCGCTCTGCCGGATTGGGATATTGCTGCTTACATTCCGGGTGAAAAGCACGGTACCCGTGAAGTTTTCGAAGAAAAGCTGCTCGCTGACGGTTGTAAAGAAAGCGGCGCACTGGAAGTCATTAAGGCCGGTGGTGCCGATGATAAAGCTGCTGCCAAGACCTGTATTGCTGTGCGTAAAGACGGTAAGGCTGTTGATATCGATGGCGATTACAGCGAAACACTCGCACGTATCAGCGCCAACAAAACCGGCGTTGGTGTATTCGGCCTGTCCTTCTACGAAAACAATGCAGACAAGCTGAAAGTTGCAGCTGTGAATGATGTTGTGCCGACAGCCGATGCAATCGCCAAGGGCGAATATCCGGTATCGCGTCCATTGTTCTTCTACGTGAAAAAAGCCCATATCGGTGTGATCCCGGGTCTCAAAGAATATGTGGATTTCTTCCTTGCCGACCAGATGGTTGGTGATGACAGCCCGCTGGCAGATTACGGTCTGGTGCCTGCACCGGAAGCAGAGCGCAAAGCACAGCGCGATGCCTTTGCAGCCGGTACTGTGATGCAGGTTAAATAATTTGAATATGGTCCGGGTGCAGATAATCTCTGCGCCCGGATTATCTTTTGTCGTGGACGGTGATCAGGGAATTTAAATGTCGATCATGCTGGTCTTAACAATTGTGTTCGTGCTCGGTGTGGCAGGGTTTTTCCTTGGCCGCGCAAAAGCGGTTGCACAATTGAATGCCGTAAAAAATGTGGCTGATAAGAAAGAAAAACCGCATTCCCGTCCGCATTATCACGGATGGTGGGTTTTCTCTCTGACTGTGATGCCGGCGCTTATTTTGTTTGTCGTCTGGTCACTGAGCGCTACCGTCTATCTCGAGCAGACTGCCAAGTCGCAGTTGAATGATGCTCTGGGCAAAACCGAAAATTACAGCGAAAGCCTGACGCTCGGCGTGGTGAAAAGCCTCGCTTACGGGCTTGAGCGTCTTGATCCGCAGAGCCGTGAAAACCTGCCGCAAACCTACGGTGAAGTCCGTGCGCTGATGGCTGAAAAAGGCGTCGCACTGGCAACCGAAGGTCATGATGTGATGGTACCGGTCGCGGTGCAGTGGGATAAGGCAGCTGCTTTATCTTCCAATATCCGCGCAGCCCTCACTATTGCATTGGCTATTGCCGGATTTATCTTCGGCTGGATGACGATTGCGCCGCGCGTCCGCGCCCGCAACAATGTGGAAAACATTGTGCTATGGGGACTGATCGCTGCCTCCACAATCGCCATTCTCACCACTGTCGGCATTGTTTTCTCGATGCTGTTTCAGACAATCAATTTCTTCAGCGATGTTCCGGCCTATGAGTTCTTCTTCGGTACGGTATGGGATCCGCGTTTTGCGGCAGCCGGTGCTACAGATTCGCATGGTCAGTTCGGTCTGATCCCGCTGCTGGCCGGTACGCTCTATATCGCGCTGGTTGCGATGGTCTTTGCGGTGCCGGTTGGTCTGTTCGCCGCGATTTATATGTCGGAATATGCCGGTGCCCGCACCCGCGCTATTGTGAAGCCGCTGCTGGAAGTGCTGGCCGGTATTCCGACCATTGTTTACGGTTTCTTCGCGCTGGTCACAGTCGGACCATTCCTGCGCGATCTGAGTGCTGCACTGACCGGCGGTCAGGGTTTTATTATGGCGCAGAGCGTGCTCACTGCCGGCTTAGTGATGGGCGTGATGCTGATCCCGTTCGTGTCCTCCCTGTCGGATGATATTATTACCGCTGTGCCACGTTCGCTGCGCGACGGTTCGCTGGGACTGGGTGCCACCCGTTCCGAGACAATCAAGCGTGTAATTCTGCCTGCTGCACTCCCGGGTATTGTCGGTGCGCTGCTGCTGACGGCTTCGCGCGCTATTGGCGAGACCATGATCGTGGTGCTTGCTGCCGGTGTGGCTGCCAACCTGACGATTAACCCGTTTGAAGCGATGACAACGATCACTGTTAAGATCGTCAATCAGCTGACGGGTGACCTTGAGTTTAACTCACCGCAAACACTGGTGGCTTTTGCACTGGGTATTACGCTCTTCTTCCTGACACTGCTGATGAATATTTTCGCTCTCTACATTGTGCGTAAATATCGGGAGCAATATGAATGACCGATGCAGTTTTCACTCCCAAGGCAACATCCAGTGCGCCTGCACGCCGTGATATTGGCCTGAAGCGCCGCTATGCCGCCGAACGCCGTTTCCGTATCTATGGCATGATTGCGATCGGCATTGGCATCTTCTTCCTCTGCGCCTTGTTTCTTTCTGTTGTTTCCAAGGGCTACACAGCCTTCTGGCAGACAACGATTGAAATTCCGGTGCTGCTGGATGAGAAGGTGATTGATCCGTCAAATGAGCGTGCAACGAATCCGAATGTGCTGATTACCGCGAATTATCCGCTGCTGGTGCGTAATGCGCTGGCCGATAAGCTCGGCGTGGACAAATCCAATCGCCCTGCCATGCGCGACATGACCCGCGTCTATTCAGACGGTGTGCGCTTGCAGCTGCGTGAAATGGTGATGGCAGATCCGAAACTGATCGGCACAACGCAGACAGTTAAATTTCTTGCCGCTGCGGATATGGATTCTGCCAATAAAGGCCAGATTGATCTGACAGTTGATCAGAGCAAGCGTAAAGTCTCTGACCTGCAAGTTGGCTGGATGAAGACCCTGAAGGATGAGGGCGTGATGCGCCAGTCCTTCAATACCGGTCTGTTCACCATGGGGGCTTCCAGTCGCCCGGAAACGTCTGGTCTGGGTGTCGCTCTGATCGGCTCGCTCTATATGATGCTGATCGTGCTGGTTTTTGCTCTGCCGATTGGTGTGGCTGCTTCGATATACTTAGAAGAATATGCGCGTAAAAACCGCTTCACCGATATTATTGAAGTCAACATCAACAATCTGGCTGCGGTGCCGTCTATCGTGTTCGGTTTGCTGGGCTTGGCAGTCTTCATTAACTTCTTTGGTATGCCGCGCTCCGCCTCGCTGGTGGGTGGTCTGGTGCTGACACTGATGACACTGCCGACCATCATTATTGCAACACGTGCAGCGCTGCGTGCAGTGCCACCTTCAATCCGTGCGGCAGCTCTGGGGCTTGGTGCTTCCAAAACGCAAGTTGTGTTCCATCATGTGCTTCCGCTTGCAGCCCCTGGCATTTTGACCGGTACCATTATCGGTCTGGCACAGGCGCTCGGTGAAACCGCACCATTGCTGCTGATCGGTATGGTGGCCTTTGTTGCCAATGCGCCGGTCACCCCGATGGATCCTGCGACGGCATTGCCGGTACAGATTTTCATGTGGGCGAATGAAGCAGAACGTGCTTTTGTAGAGCGGACATCAGGTGCGATTATCGTGCTCCTCCTGTTCCTCGCTGTGATGAATATTGTTGCGATCATCTTGCGCCGTCGTTTCGAGCGTCGCTGGTAAATCCGAAGGAACCGGCTATGAACCTGATGAATGACTATACATTAGAAAAAACACTCGGAGAGAAGATGAACGCCTTGCCTAAAAAAATCAAAATGCGCGGGGACAAGGTCAAGGTTTTCTACGGTGAAAAACAGGCTTTGCACGGCGTTGATCTGGATATTGAAGAAAACAGTGTGACTGCGCTGATCGGCCCTTCGGGCTGTGGTAAGTCGACTTTCCTGCGCTCACTCAACCGTATGAATGATACGATTGAAGGCTGCCGCGTTGAGGGACTGATTACACTCGACGGCGAGGATATTTACGATCCGAAAATCGATGTGGTGGAACTGCGGGCCCGTGTTGGCATGGTCTTCCAGAAACCAAATCCGTTTCCGAAGACGATCTACGAAAACGTCTCTTATGGCCCGCGTATTCACGGCCTTGCACGTACGCGTGCGGAGCTGGATGAAATCGTTGAAAAGAGCCTGCGCGGCGCCAGCCTTTGGGAAGAGGTTAAAGACCGTCTCAATGATGCAGGCACCGGTCTGTCCGGTGGACAGCAGCAGCGTCTTTGCATTGCCCGTGCGATTGCGGTGAGCCCAGAAGTTATTCTGATGGATGAGCCTTGTTCGGCACTTGATCCGATTGCGACCGCAAAGGTTGAAGAGCTGATTGATGAGTTGCGCCGTGACTATACGATTGTCATCGTAACACACTCCATGCAGCAGGCAGCACGTATTTCGCAGACAACCGCGATGTTCCATTTAGGCAATCTGGTTGAGGTGGGTGACACGGATATGATGTTCACCACGCCGAAAGAAAAACGTACGCAGGACTATATTACCGGCCGTTTCGGCTGATCTGAACTGAAGCGTAAAAAGAAAAAGATAGAGCATTTTCTATGAGGCAAACGAAGCCGGAAATGCTCTGGAGTTTTACAGCCTGCTTTGGCAGTGCCACAGGATAAGGAAATTTCCATGCCGTCACAGCATACGGTTACGTCCTATGATGAAGAACTGAAGTTTCTCGCACGCAAGATCGCCGAAATGGGCGGTCATGCGGAGCGCATGGTTGAGCAGTCTGTCAAAGCAATTGTGACTGCGGATAATGCACTGGCGCAGCGTGTGATATCCGAGGATCTGATCCTTGATGCAGGCGAGCGTGAGATTGACGAAAAAGCGATTATGATTATCGCCAAACGTCAGCCTATGGCGGTTGATCTGCGTGAAATTATCGGTGCAATCCGCATCTCCGCTGATCTGGAACGCGTGGGCGACATGGGCAAGAATATTGCCAAACGTGTTGCTGCCGTGTCTGAAACCCGTCAGTCAGTTAAGCTGTATCGTGGTCTGGAAACACTGGCCGAGCTTGCACGCACCCAGCTGAAAGATGTGCTGGATGCCTATGCAACGCGCTCCGTGACGCAGATCAATATTGTGCGCGACCGCGATGATGAAATTGATGCGATGTATACATCGCTGTTCCGCGAACTTCTGACTTATATGATGGAAGACCCGCGAAATATTACAGCATGTACGCATCTTTTATTCTGTGCCAAGAATATTGAGCGTATCGGCGACCATGCTACCAATATTGCCGAGACAGTCTATTATATTGTTACAGGTAGTCAGATGCCGCCGGATCGTCCGAAAGATGATCTGAGCCATGATGTCGTACTCGACGAATTGCATAAAAACTAAGCTGCTTTAACCAAGCAGCAGAGATGCGGCACTTTCGGGTGCTGCAAATCAGAATGAAGAAGCCCTGCATTCCGGCTTTGCCGGAATGCAAATGCCCCCTTATGTCTAAATGAATAGTGGATACGCAATGTCACACACGCCAAGAATCGCGGTCGTTGAAGACGAAGAAGCCATCAGCGAACTGCTGCGCTATAATCTCGAAGCTGAGGGTTATCAGGTCGATACAATTCTGCGCGGCGATGACGCTGAAATTCATTTGCGTGAAAACGTGCCGGATCTTCTGGTGTTGGACTGGATGCTGCCGGGTGTTTCCGGCATTGAACTGTGCCGTCGGTTGCGCCAGCGGGCTGAAACCGAGCGTCTGCCGATTATCATGCTAACAGCGCGTGGCGAGGAATCAGAGCGCGTGCGTGGTCTGGCCGTTGGTGCAGATGATTATGTCGTCAAACCTTTCTCAACGCCGGAACTGCTGGCGCGTATCAAAGCCATGCTGCGCCGCGCCAATCCGAGCGTGTTGTCTCATGTGCTGAAAGTTGGTGAGATTGTTCTCGATCGCCAGCAACATCGTGTTTATCGCAAAGAGCGCGAAATTAAGCTCGGACCGACAGAGTTCCGCCTGCTGGAATATTTCATGATGGCACCGGGACGTGTGTTCTCGCGCACGCAATTGCTGGACGGTATCTGGGGACGCGATATTTACGTCGATGACCGCACGGTTGATGTGCATATTGGCCGTCTGCGCAAAGCGATTAATACAGGTCGCGAAGTGGATCCGATTCGCACCGTGCGCGGTGCCGGATATGCCTTTGGCTGACGCGTTCATGACTGAGTGATAGAAACAGGCAACCGGTGTGAAATTATTTCATGCCGGTTTTTTCATGCGCTGATTCTGATGAAGCTGTTCTCCGGCAGGTAGTTGGAGCCGGTAAACGGACATGAGATCACGCAATAAAACCAATTTGTAACAGTCTGTAATGAATTATGACTAACGCTAAAGTATTAGGAAAGGCATGATGCTGCCAGCGATGAAATAAGGCAATAACGTACCGAAATTGCTACAGAGTCATGGTTGATTGCAGCACTGTATTTATCATGTCAGGCCAATAAGAGTGGCGTAAATAGTACTTTAGTAATCTCTCAAAATAGCGCGTTAACATGGTGTTAATGAATGGAGCGCATTTTCTTGAGGTAAATTTTAACCGGTTCTTGGTAATCGGTACGTGACTATAAAACCGGCCTGGTGCCTTTATTTAGCCCTAATAGGCCGCGAGTTTCCCGAGGCCTGTTCCGATGGCAGCCTGCATACAGGGCGCTGACGGAAAAAAGGCTTTTGACGATAAACATTTGATGAGGATGAACTGTTGAAACGCTCTTATTTAGCGAAAACACTGTTTATCGGTGCTCTGGTTGCCACACCGTTCATTTTAGCGGGCTGCACAACCACCTCGACCGGTTCAAAATCTGAAAAAGTTACCCCTGCCAAGGAATCGGGTGTTACCATCCGCAATGGCAAAAAAACCTACACCTACACATCCAAAGACCGTGAATGTCTCGAGCGCGCGATGTTCTTTGAATCAGCCCGCTCCAGCCGTGATGGTCTTGTTGCAGTCGGCACCGTGGTAATGAACCGTCTGGTTTCAGAGAAGTATCCTGAAACTGTTTGTGGCGTTGTCGGACAGAAAAATCAGTTTGCACCGGGCGTTATGAGCCGCGCTATGAATTCCAAAGCGCTGCCGGATGTAAAAGAAGCGGCAGATGCCGTACTCAAGGGTGAACGTCATCCGCAGCTGAAAAACGCAATGTTTTTCCATACCGCCGGTTTGAAATTCCCGTATAAGAATATGCATTATGTGCTGGTTGCCGGTGGTAATTCTTTCTACGAAAAGCGTCGCAAAGACGGTACGCTGGAATCGCCGCTGCCACAGACACCTTATAACCTTGCGGCTGCCTATGAGCCGAGAGGCCAGTCTATGCCGGATGCCACTTATAACGTGACAGAACCAACAGGTAAGACAGATCGTCTTCCTGCTGCTGCACCGGTTATGGTCGCTTCCGCTTCCCAGCAGCGGATTGCGCCTGTGCCTGCCGGTATGAGCGAGGGCATGCAACCGGTTGCTGCAGAAGCGCCGGTACAGGTCGCCTATCATGTGCCGACACCAGCGCAGCTGCCGTTTGAAACCAAGCCTGTTGCAGTCTCAACGACGCAAAATGCGTTTGCAGCGGGTGCGGAAGATGTGAATATGCAGAAAGTTGATGCAATCGGTGCATTGCTGTTGAAGCAGGATCGTCCTGAACCTGCTCTCTGATCTGGATCAATATATCTTATAAAAAAAGCCCGCACTGTGCGGGCTTTTTTGTATGATAAGAGGTCAGCGCGGCACAACCACAGGCTGATAAATAACCATTGGCGTGGAGAATTGCGGCCGGTCATTCTGCCAGGCGCGGATATCTGCACGGCGATCCAGATGAATTTGCAGCAGACAATTGGACATGGCCTCTGATTTTGGTTTGAAACCATAGCTCAGGCAGGTTTTCTCATCTTCTGCGCGTTGCTGTTCAGGTGTCAGCGTGGTGCAGCCTGCCAGAGTGATGACAAACAGTCCTGCAATGAGACTCAGTTTTTGCAATGATGTGATGTTTCGGTTCATGGATGAGTTCCGATAAATATGACTTCATCTGACATATTAGCGCTGATTAGTGGTTGTGGCTATCGATATGATGTTAAAAATCCTGCAGGTGAGGGCTGGTCGGATCGGATTGGCAGGAGTATCTGTGATGGTGAATGAAAATAAGCGGAGTATGTTGATGTCAGATTTCAGCCAAAATAATCATGCGGATGCGGTGATTGATCCGATTAAACTGGATAAGCTGGCAGAGGTTGCGGTTAAAGTCGGCCTGCAATTGCGCAAGGGGCAGGATCTGGTGATTACTGCGCCGGTTATTGCATTACCGCTGGTACGCCGTATTGCGGAACATGCCTATAAAGCCGGTGCCGGACTGGTGACGCCGTTCTTCTCCGATGAGGATATGGCGCTGTCGCGTTTTCAATATGCGCCGGATGAGAGCTTTGATCACGCCAGCGACTGGCTCTATCAGGGCATGGCAAAAGCCTATGAAAACGGTGCCGCGCGTCTGGCAATTACCGGTGATAATCCGATGCTGCTCTCTGCACAGGATGCCGGTAAGGTTGCCCGTGCGAATAAAGCTTTGTCGATGGCCTATCAGCCTGCGCTGGAAAAGATCGCTGGTTTCGACATTAACTGGAATATTGTGTCCTATCCGAACCCGTCCTGGGCAAAGCTGGTCTTTCCTGACGATACGCCGGAAGTTGCGACCCATAAGCTGGCTGAGGCTATTTTTGCTGCCTCGCGTGTGAATAATACTGATCCGGTGGCCGCATGGGCAGATCATAATGCGCAATTGCGCAAGCGCACAAAAATCCTCAATGAGCGCAATTTCCGCTCACTTCATTTCACCGGACCGGATACAGATCTGACCGTTGGTCTGGCCGATGGTCATGAATGGCATGGCGGCGCATCAACCGCTAAAAACGGTATTACCTGCAATCCGAATATTCCGACAGAAGAAGTCTTCACAACGCCGCATGCTTTGCGTGTTGAAGGAACGGTTTCCAGCACCAAGCCATTGTCGCATCAGGGCACGATTATTGATGATATTCGTGTGCGTTTTGAAGGCGGCCGGATTGTTGAAGCCAAAGCCAGCAAAGGCGAGGCTGTGCTGAACAAGGTGCTTGATACGGACGAAGGTGCCCGTCGTCTGGGTGAAGTGGCACTGGTGCCGCATTCCTCGCCGATCTCTCAGAGTGGCTTGCTGTTCTATAACACGCTGTTTGATGAAAATGCCGCCAGCCATATTGCGCTTGGTCAGTGCTATTCCAAATGTTTCGTCAATGGTGCCGATCTCACACCGGAGCAGATTGCGGCACAGGGCGGCAATAAGAGCTTTATCCATATCGACTGGATGATCGGCTCCGATAAGATCGATGTTGATGGCATTGCACAGGATGGCACAAGCCAGCCGGTCATGCGCAAAGGCGAATGGGTCGCCTGATAGCCGCTGCGATAATTATAGAAATATGGAAGCCGCCGCTTGTTGTAAAACAGGCGGCGGTTTTCTGCAAAATAGCAGGCGATATTGAGGCTTGTCGTCAGCCCTTGTGCTTTTTACAGTTTGGAGCATGCTTCCCGTAAGCAGGCACCAAAACCGGAGGAGTAAAAGCATGAGCAGAGTTCGGCGGATTTTCTGGAAGGCGCTTATTGTTATGATCATCGCGGCGGCGGTGCTTGGTCTTATCTACCGCAAGAAAATTCATGAATATTATGCGGTTTATCAATATGCCCAGACCTTTAAGCCGGATGTGATCGATCAGAATTTCCGTTCGCTTTATAAAATCTATCCGTCCATCCCCGTGCCGCATGAAGGCGAGGTTAGCCCGCTGCCCTATCGGGAGCAGCCATTACCGGAAACATATGTCTATCAGGGAGAAACCAGACGCGTTGCTGACTGGCTGGATAAAACCCAAACTACAGGTTTTATCGTTGTGAAAGACGGCGTGGTTCTTCATGAGCAATATGCGCGCGGTAATACGACAGCGACCCAGTCTATTGCCATGTCGATGTCCAAATCGACCATATCTTTTCTGATCGGCAATGCTGTGCGTGACGGGCTGATCCGGCTGGATGAAACGGTTGACCGCTATGCGCCGGAACTGAGCGAGGGCGGCTATAAAGGCGTTACCGTCAAAAATGTGCTGCAAATGTCATCCGGTATTGGTTTTAATGAGAATTACGGCGATCTGTCATCGGATATTGTGCATTATATCATCCAGATTTTGACCGGATCGGTGAAGGATTTCACTGCCCATCTTAAAAATGTGCGCCCGCAGGGAACACAGAATATCTATGTTTCAGCGGATACGCAGGTACTGGCCATGGTGCTGGAAGGCGCAACGGGCAAGCCTTTTGTGGAATATTTCCGCGAGAAATTATGGTCACGTCTGGGCGCTGAAGCCGATGCCTATTGGCTCGCTGATGCCCGTGGTGATGCGGTTGCTGCCGGTGGCCTGAATGCGGTGCTGCGTGATTATGCCCGTTTTGGCCTGCTCTATATGAATGAAGGGCGCAATTTCAAAGGTGAGCAACTGGTGCCCGCACAATGGGTACATGATTCCGTGACACCGGATGCACCTTATCTGATGCCGGGGCGCGATGATCCGCAAGCCGGTAAGCCGCTGGGCTATGGCTATCAGTGGTGGATTCCAGGCAAGCCGCAAGGCGATTTCGTTGCAGTCGGCATTTACGGGCAGTTTATTTATGTTAATCCGCAGCGCAAAGTCGTGATTGCTAAAACTTCCGCCTATGCTGATTATAACAAGACCGGCCAGCAAATGAAGGATGAGAGCATCATCGCGTTACAGGCCATTGCCGATACATTATGAATAAAAACGCCGCCGGTTTATACCGGCGGCGTTTTCAATTAGCTGCAAAGCCTGAAATTATTCCTGAACATGAGCTTCAAGGAACCACAGGGCTTTATCGAGGCTGCGTGATGCTGTGGTGAAAATATCCGCACTGTCATCATCACCGGCTTCGGCGGCATCTTTAATCGACTGGCGCACTAGATTGGCCACAGCGCCATAATGATCGATCAGTGCATGAAGATGGTCTTTGATGGCGTAGATATCTTCCGGGTAAGGCTTGAGAATGGTGGATTCCGCAACGGTCTGGGTTGTGCCCAATGCAGTACCACCAAGCTGAACAGCGCGTTCTGCAATCGTATCGGCATGATCATCTAGTTCGGTGCGGAAACCGTCCAGCATTTCATGAACTGCAATGAACTGAATGCCCTTGAGGTTCCAATGTGCCTGCTTGGTAATCAGCGCAAGATCAATGATCGCAGCCAGATTCTTGTTCAGCAGGGCAATGACCGTGGTTTTGGCATTGGTCGGGAGATTGTTTTTTGTCGGATGATTTTTAGGTTTAGACGCAGACATTATGATTTCCTTCTTAAAGAGGGCAAACATTGCGTTTGTCCGGGAGACTGCCGGAGAGGGCGTCACAAGAAACCGGACGCAGCAGATACTGTTATGAAGATCACATAATAGAGGTAGGGTTGTTCTCAGTCATTTAAAGGGCTTACGCCGAATATTATGTTTGTTTCTACAAAAGATGGCGTGCTATTTAAAATTATTCCGGCAGGAAAATCCGGCATCACGGAATTGCCGTACTTGCCGATGTTCCTAATCTGCTTTAGGTCGTAAGTTATGACGATACTTGCCCTCGACACTGCAGGCAGCCTGTGTGCTGCCGCCCTTTATGATCCGCAGACACAGCAGGTTCTTGCTGAGGTCAGCCATGATATTGGCAAAGGCCATGCGGAGTTGCTGCTGGATTATATTGCGCAATGTTTTGAGACGGCAAAGATTTCGCGCAGTGATGTGAGCCGGATTGCCGTTAATATCGGCCCAGGCTCTTTTACCGGTGTGCGTGTTGGCGTTTCCGCAGCGCGTGGTTTCGGTCTGGCACTGTCCTGTCCGGTGATCGGCGTCAGCGGTTTTGAAGCACTGAGTGCTGAGATGCAAGCCATAGCGCCCGCACAGCCTGTTCTGATCGCATTATCCGCCTATCGCGGAGATATTTATGCGCAGGGCTTTGATGCACAAGGGCAGGCTTCAACCACACCTTTGGCCGGTAATGAGGCAGAACTGCTGCCGGTTTTGCAGCAACTCGGAGCAGAGTATGCGCTGGCCGGCAGCGCAGCTGTCCAATTGCAGGCAGCTGAAGGTAGTGAGCGCCGGATTATCAGCGCCTCTGCCCATGCATCCATCGGCACTTTTGCACGGCTTGCGGCACAGCGCGAGGCAGGCGCACCGCCGGAGCCGCTTTATATGCGCGGGCCGGATGTAAAACCCCAGACTGGGTTCGCACTCCCGCGTCAACAAGCGAAGCAGGAACGCGGATGATCAGTTTTCCTTTCTCGCGGCAGAGTTTTGTTTTGGAAGGGCTGGCGCAGGATCATTGCGCTGAGCTTGCCGCGCTTCATGCACCTGCTTTTCATCATGCATGGAGCGAGGAAGATTTTGCGGGCATGCTTTCGCAAGGTAATATTTTCGGTTTTATTGCCCGTCCCATAGGTAAGCCTGCTCAAAGCGCCGGTTTTGTGCTTGCACGACTGGTAGCCGGTGAAGCGGAAATTCTCACCATTGCGGTATCGTCGGCCTTTCAGCGTCGTGGTATCGGCCGTGATCTGATGGAGGGCGTGTTGCGTCACCTCCATCATGAGCGGGCGGAGAGCCTGTTTCTTGAGGTCGATGAGAGCAATGTGGCTGCTCAGGCGCTGTATCGCCGCTTAGGCTTTATACAGGTCGGTAATCGTGCCGGTTATTATGAAACCGGCCAAGGGTCTGGGCAAGGATCTGGACCGGGGCGCAGCAATGCGCTGGTGCTGCGCAAACAATTTCCGGAAGAGATCAGAGTGCCATGATCGGTGTTATCCGCATCGCGGTTATTCTCGGGCTGTTTATCAGTCTCGTTATCTCGCTGGTGCCGTTTCAGTATCTTTTCATTAAAGCACGGCTGGGCTGGCAGCGGGTTTTGCCGCGCTTTTTCCATCGTATTGCAGCATGGCTGCTGGGTTTTCGCGTGAAAGTGCAAGGGGAGATGGTGCAGGACCGCCCGCTGCTGCTGGTCGCCAATCATGTCTCATGGAGCGATATCGTCGTTTTATCCTCTGTCGCTAATGTCTGTTTCATCGCCAAGTCTGAAGTCCGTAAATGGCCTGTATTCGGTACCTTCGCGGTTTTGCAGCGGACAGTTTTTGTGGAGCGTGAGAAAAAAGGCCGCACAGCGCAGCAGGCTTCCGATATTGCACTGCGTCTGGCCGGTGGTGATGCGATGGTGCTGTTTCCTGAAGGCACGACATCAGACGGCAATCGTGTGCTGCCGTTCAAAACCTCTTTATTTGGCGCGGCCCATGCGGTTATCCGCGAGGCCGGCGCGCAGGAAGTGATCGTGCAGCCGGTATCGATTGCCTATACGGGTGTTCACGGTATGCCGATGGGGCGTTTCCACCGCCCTATTGCTTCATGGCCGGGGGACGTGCAGCTGATGCCGCATCTGAAGGGTATTCTTAAAGAGGGCGCGATTGACGTGGAAATCCGCTTCGGCGAGCCGATGAGTGTGCGTGCGGAAACCAGCCGCAAGGAACTGGCACGTATTATGGAAGATCGTGTGACGACAATGCTGCAAAGCTCGTTGATGGGGCGTGAAATCACCCCGACAGAAGATCAATAAAGCGAAAATCAGTCTTTGCGGCGCAATCGCATAATTACATCAACCCGTGCGGTGTCGGTATCTGATTGTATCAGTCCTTCCGACGTAACCGCACAATCACATCAACATTCACGATTTCCATGCCTTCCGGTGCTTTCGGCAGATTGCTGACGACAGGCTGGCCGGTTTCACTGTCAGGAATGTCAAAAACGATATTCTCGCCTTCGACAAAGAAATGATGGTGATCGGAAATATTGGTGTCAAAATAGGTTTTTGACCCTTCAACCGAGATAATGCGCAGCATGCCAGCTTCAGTAAACTGGTGTAGCGTATTATAAACGGTGGCAAGAGAGACCGGCACAGAAGCGAAAACGGCTTCCTCGTGCAGTTCTTCTGCTGAAAGATGGCGGTCGCCGTGTGCGTAAATCAGGCTGGCAAGCGCAACCCGCTGGCGCGTCGGTCTGAGACCGGCGACCCGTAGGCGCTCCTCAATCGAAGCGTTGCTGGCATGGGAGGAATGAATATTCATCACTGACCTGTCAGAAGCTTGAAACAAATTGGTTCAAAATTAATGCTTGAGGGCTGTTGCCCATCCTGTCACAAGATTGATATATGCGCTGAACGAATGACTGGCAATAGCTATTCCTGTATATCTTTGCAGGCAAATAGTTTCTTGCAGGTATTTTACAGCGGGAAACACTCTGTGTTAAAGCATTTCGCAAGCTGATAAGTGGCCGCGATCATGCGACTGCTAAAAAATTCGGAATGGTGCCGCAGACAGGTTAAAGCGTGGCACATTCCTGAGGTGTGCAAATATTTTGTCTGAGGCTGGCGGAGCACTTCGCTAGAGGCCGCACAGACAGCAGACAGATAAATGATTGGAGTGGGTTATGGCAGAGCAGAAGTCAAGTTACGGTTATGAGGAGCTTCTCAGCTGCGCTCGCGGTGAAATGTTTGGTCCTGGCAATGCCCAGCTGCCTCTGCCACCGATGCTGATGGTACACCGCATCACCGATATTTCGGAAACCGGCGGTGAATTCGGTAAAGGTTATATCCGCGCTGAATATGATGTGAAGCCGGATGACTGGTATTTCCCTTGCCATTTTCAGGGCAATCCGATCATGCCGGGCTGTCTCGGCCTTGACGGTATGTGGCAGCTGACCGGCTTTTTCCTTGGCTGGCTCGGTGAGCCGGGCCGCGGTATGGCGCTGTCCACCGGCGAAGTGAAGTTTAAAGGCATGGTGCGTCCGCATACCAAGCTGCTTGAATATGGCATCGACTTCAAACGCGTGATGCGTGGTCGTCTGGTTCTGGGTACAGCGGATGGCTGGCTCAAAGCAGATGGCGAAACAATTTATAAGGCATCTGATCTGCGCGTCGGCCTGTCGAAAGACAGCGAAGCGTAAGCCGAAAAATTGTGACGGGCATAAGCCTTTCAGATTATCAGAGCGCCGTGTGCCAGACTTGGCACACAAAACGCGCTTTAACTCTATAAAATTAGAGCATAATTCCTTAAACTGATCCTAGTTTAAGGAATTATGCTCTATTATCCACGGGTGCGACCACATTAAATTGAACAGTTTTGTGTGGCCGCCCTCAAAATATGCAAAACGCGCACTTATGTTACCGCAGATAGCGGCATCCGCAAAAGCAGGGTGCCACTCAGGGAACAAGTGCAAAGGAGAACGCAATGCGGCGTGTTGTCGTTACCGGAATGGGGATTGTATCCTCAATTGGCAATAATACCGAAGAGGTTCTGACCTCTTTGTTTGAGGCCAGATCGGGTATCCGGCGGGCAGAGGATCAGGCGGAACTCGGTTTTCGCTGTCAGGTTTCCGGTGCGCCGCAGATCGATGTTGAAGCGCTGGTTGACCGCCGCGCAATGCGTTTTCACGGTCGTGGCACTGCATGGAACCATGTGGCCATGGATCAGGCGATTGCCGATGCAGGCCTGAGCGATGAACAGGTTTCTAACGAGCGTACCGGTATCATCATGGGTTCCGGCGGACCTTCGACCCGTGTGATCGTTGATTCTGCCGATATTACCCGTGAAAAAGGCCCAAAACGCGTTGGTCCTTTTGCTGTGCCGAAAGCCATGAGCTCAACGGCCTCTGCCACATTGGCGACCTTCTTCAAGATCAAGGGCATCAATTATTCGATCTCCTCGGCTTGTGCGACGTCCAATCATTGTATCGGTAATGCGGTTGAGATGATTCAATACGGCAAACAGGATCGTATGTTTGCAGGTGGCTGTGAAGATCTCGACTGGACATTGTCAGTGTTGTTTGACGCCATGGGCGCGATGTCTTCAAAATATAATGATACGCCGGAACGTGCATCGCGTGCTTATGACAAAAACCGTGACGGTTTCGTCATTGCCGGTGGTGCCGGTGTATTGGTGCTGGAAGATCTGGAAACCGCACTGGCACGCGGTGCCAAGATTTACGGCGAAGTTGTCGGCTACGGCGCAACATCAGACGGCTATGACATGGTTGCTCCATCGGGCGAAGGTGCGGAGCGCTGCATGCGCATGGCGCTCTCAACCGTGAAGGGCAAGATTGACTATATCAACCCGCATGCCACATCGACCCCTGCGGGTGATGCACCGGAAATCGAAGCGATCCGTAAAGTATTTGGTTCAGGCGATGCCTGCCCGCCGATTGCGGCAACCAAATCGCTGACCGGTCACTCGCTGGGTGCAACCGGTGTTCAGGAAGCGATTTACTCGCTTTTGATGATGCAGAATAATTTTATCTGCGAGAGCGCGCATATCGATGAGCTGGACCCGGATTTTGCGGATATGCCGATCGTGCGCAAACGCATCGATAATGCTGAAATGAATACAGTACTGTCCAACTCCTTCGGTTTTGGTGGAACGAACGCAACGCTGGTATTCCAGCGTTATCAGGGCTGACGGAGAGAGAGTATGCAGGATTTAATGAAAGGCAAACGCGGGCTGATTATGGGTGTTGCAAACAACCATTCTCTTGCTTGGGGTATTGCCAAACATCTTGCCGATCAGGGTGCTGAGCTGGCTTTCACCTATCAGGGCGATGCCCTTGGCAAGCGCGTCAAACCATTGGCAGAGCAGGTCGGATCGGATTTGGTTCTGCCTTGCGATGTTGAAGATATTGCAACTGTTGATGCGGTCTTTGACGAGATCGAGAAAAAATGGGGCAAGCTCGATTTTATCGTTCACGCTATTGGTTTCTCCGACAAGACAGAGCTGAAAGGCCGTTATGCGGATGTAACCACCCGTGAAAACTTCAGCCGTACCATGGTGATCTCTGCTTATTCCTTCACGGAAGTGGCACAGCGCGCTGAACGTCTGATGAAAGACGGCGGTTCGATCCTCACGCTGACCTATGGCGGCTCAACCCGCACCATCCCGAACTACAATGTGATGGGTGTTGCCAAGGCTGCTCTGGAAGCTATGGTGCGTTATCTGGCTGCCGATTATGGCCCGCAGAATATCCGTGTGAACGCAATTTCCGCAGGTCCTGTGCGTACATTGGCTGGTGCCGGTATTGGTGATGCCCGTGCGATCTTCTCGTATCAGCGTCGTAATTCGCCGCTGCGCCGCACTGTAGATATTGATGATGTGGGTAAATCTGCAGTCTATCTGCTGTCGGATTTGTCGAGCGGTGTCACCGGTGAAATCCATTATGTGGATTCCGGTTATAACATCGTTTCAATGCCGACATTGGAAGAGCTGAAAAGCTCGGATGCAACCGGCACTGAATAAGTCTGATGCATATGATATAAAAAAGCCGCGCATTGCGCGGCTTTTTTTGTAATTTACTTACGGGCTTCGATGACTTTGAAGCCGTCTTTATCGGTAAGCGGCATGACCTGCCGGAAATGCTGTTTCAAGACAGCCTCATATGGCAGCTGGCGATTTGCCACCATCAGGAAGCGACCGCCGGATTTAAGGCGCTTGGCAGCAGCCGTTATAAAGCTCTGGCCGAGTGAAATATCGGTGTTACGACCGGTGTGGAACGGCGGATTGCTGATCACAGTGTCATAAATCTCTGTCATCGGCTCGGAAGCGACATCATGCCAGTAATAGTGCAGCGGCATTGGACTGTTAAGCTCAGCCAGATTGCTTTTGGCAATTTCCAGCGCTTCATAATCGGCTTCATAAAGATCAATACGGTTGATCTTAGCCGGATTGTCGAGACAGCAGGCTGCGAGATAACCCCAGCCAGCACCCAAGTCGGCTACATGACCAAAGGCGATGTTTTTGAGATGCGGCACCAGCAAAGCCGAACCGCGGTCGATTTCACCATGAGAGAACATGCCTGCTTTCGTCCAGAAACGCCCGTCAACGCGCTTTTGCTCAGGAATGAGGCTTTGTGTGGTTTCACCATCAATCGCTTCAGGGTGCGCTAGCCAGTAGGCTACAGCATGGTTTTTAGACAGGCGGTCGATTGATGTTGCAATCTGGTCGCTGCGTTTACGAAAACTATCAACGCCGAGCTTTTTGTCACCGGCAATAATGATCAGTCCGCCCGGCTTAACTTGTGACAGCAAAGCTGCCAGCCATTCCTCATTCCGACCACGATGTTTGTCGAGCAAAATCATGCCGCCATCATAGGTTTCAGTGACGGTAATTTGCGGCGTGACCTGAAAACCGGCCTTGTTCAAGGCCAGCCATTCAGGTCTTGATGGCTGGATGCAATGGAGAAGTTGTTTCCACTCAGCACTGAGCGTTGTGTCGGCACTGATGCCAAAGCAGAGAAATTTCTCTCCCGATTGAGGCAAATCAAGTGTTTCATTCTCAAAAGGCAGAAAGAGGGTGTTTTGTGCGCCGGTAATCATAAAATTTCTTTGGTCTTTTCTACCTGAGAAGGATGACAGTAGGTGGATTTTGGCAGATATTATACTGAACTTATTGCTGTCAATATAAGAGTTAGAGCGATCTTTGTGCACCCTATAGGGTGCAAGGCACTCCAAACTATCTGCAAATCGGTGTTGCTCTTAAGGGAAGTCGTACTATGGCACGTAAATGCTGTCAGCCGGAATGTTATGCAACATGCCTGCCGCAACATCAGGCGTTGCTCTTGCATCTGAAGACTATGATTTCACAGTCATACACGGACAAACAGGATTTCCTTGGCTATTTGCTTGGTATGGCTGTCAGTGAAGCACAGGGCATTGTCGATTGTGCCCATCAGGAAGCCTGGCTGCAAAAGGGAATAAAGCCTGAGACAGAACTGGCCTTAACAGATTGATCCTTTTGCTGAACAGCCTTTGATTGTGTTGACTGCATGTTTAGAGCGCGTTTCGGTCTGATTGAATCAGATCCGCGCTCTAACACTCTGGTTTGACGCGCATCTTGTCCGAAAACCGTTTCACACTTTTCGGGATGCGCTCTAAATGAAAAGCCCCGCATGTTACCATGCGGGGCTTTTCATAATTTGAAATGCGCTTATTCAGCAGCAGTTTCTTCTTTCTTTTCGGCAACGATTTCTTTGCCGGTTTCCTGATCGACGATTTTCATCGACAGACGCACTTTACCGCGTTCATCAAAGCCCATCAGTTTAACCCAGACCTTCTGGCCTTCCTTAACCACATCAGTGGTCTTGGCAACGCGGTCAGAAGCCAGCTGCGAGATATGTACCAGGCCATCGCGTGGACCAAAGAAGTTTACGAATGCGCCGAAGTCAGCAGTTTTAACAACTGTACCTTCGTAGATTTCGCCAACTTCAGGCTCGGCAACAATGGAGTGAATCCATTTTTTGGCAGCTTCGATTTCTTTCGCGGAAGAAGAAGCGATTTTGACTGTGCCATCGTCTTCGATGTTGATTTTGGCGCCGGTCTTTTCAACGATTTCACGGATAACTTTACCGCCGGAACCGATAACATCACGGATCTTGTCGGTCGGAATGTTCATCACTTCGATGCGTGGTGCAAATTCACCGAGTTCAGCGCGGGCGCCGGACAGCGCTTTCGCCATTTCACCGAGAATATGAACGCGGCCGCCTTTAGCCTGTTCCAGAGCGGTTTTCATGATCTCTTCGGTAATACCGTCGATCTTGATATCCATCTGCAGGGCAGTAATACCGTTTTCAGTACCGGCTACCTTGAAATCCATATCGCCGAGGTGATCTTCGTCACCAAGGATATCGGAAAGAACTGCAAAACGGTCGCCTTCTTTGATCAGACCCATAGCAATACCGGCTACAGGGCGGGTCAGAGGTACACCGGCATCCATCAGCGCCAACGAGGTGCCGCAAACGGTAGCCATGGAGGACGAACCGTTGGATTCAGTGATTTCAGAAACAGCACGCAGAGTGTACGGGAACTGCTCTTTAGCAGGCAGCATCGGATGAATCGCACGCCATGCCAGCTTGCCATGACCGATTTCACGACGGCCTGGTGAGCCCATACGACCGGTTTCACCAACGGAATATGGCGGGAAGTTGTAATGCAGCAGGAAGGATTCTTTCTGCAGGCCGGCCAGTGTGTCGATGAACTGTTCATCTTCACCGGTGCCCAGTGTTGCAACAACGATTGCCTGTGTTTCACCGCGGGTGAACAGAGCTGAACCGTGTGTACGCGGCAACATGCCAACTTCTGATACGATCTGACGAACAGTTACCAGATCACGGCCGTCGATGCGGCTGCCGGTATCCAGAATGTTCCAGCGAACGATTTTAGCCTGCAAAGACTTGAAAACAGTGCCGATCTGTTCAGGTGTATATTCGGTTGTTTCAGCGCCTTCCGGCAGGAAGTGTGCTTTAACTTTAGCTTTGGCAGCATCAACAGCGGTATAACGAGCCTGCTTGTCGATGATTTTGTAGGCTGCGCGCAGATCATCTTCAATGATTGCAAGCATGGCAGCTTCAGGAGCCGACAGATCTTCCGGCTGGAAGTCACGTGGTTCTTTAGCGGCAACTTCAGCAAGGCTGATGATTGCATCGATCACAGGCTGGAAGCCTTTCTGACCGAAAACAACAGCGCCGAGCATGATTTCTTCCGAAAGTTCCTGCGCTTCGGATTCAACCATCAGAACAGCGTCAGATGTACCGGCAACAATCAGATCCAGGTCTGATTCAGCCATTTCGTCGAGATGCGGGTTCAGCACATATTCGCCGTTGATGTAGCCAACGCGCGCGCCACCGATCGGGCCCATGAAAGGCACGCCGGAAAGGGTGAGCGCAGCAGAAGCGGCAACCATCGACAGAACGTCCGGATTGTTTTCCAGATCGTGCTGAATAACGGTGATAACAACCTGTGTGTCGTTCTTGTAACCATCAGCAAACAGCGGGCGGATCGGACGATCGATCAGGCGGGAAACCAGGGTTTCGTTTTCGCTTGGACGGCCTTCACGCTTGAAGTAGCCACCAGGAATACGACCGGCTGCATAGGCTTTTTCCTGATAGTTTACAGTCAGAGGGAAAAAGTCCTGACCCGGTTTTGGCTCTTTGGCCGATACAACAGTGGCCAGCACCATTGTTTCACCGTAAGTGGCGATAACCGCGCCGTCTGCCTGACGGGCGACTTTACCGGTTTCGAGAATAAGCGGACGGCCGCCCCATTCAATTTCAACTTTATGTGTGTTGAACATATCTTGTCCTTGGTTTGGAATATTTGTTCGCGGCGCTGATGTCAGCGCTTGCAATATTCCGGTTTGGAACAGGGAGCGGGCAAGACAACAAGAAGCTCGCAAAAGACGAGCTGCCTGCAATCCTGCCTGCGGAACCTGTTCAATACAGTTCCATATCGGGCTTTTACGACAGTATTGTTAAAGCCCTGCTGCAGGTTCTCCGTTTTGGCAATCATGCACACGGATCATGCAGTATTTATTGTGGCAGATGTTTCAGGTCATAAACCTGAGAGGCTCTGCTGCCGGACGAATTTGATAACAAATGCCGTTCCGGTAAAAGTTCCGGCGAAAACCGCAAGGGTTCTCGCCGGAATATGCGCTTAGCGGCGCAGGCCGAGACGGCCGATCAGGCTCTGGTAGCGCGCTTCGTCAACACCTTTGAGATAGTCGAGCAGAGTGCGGCGCTGAGAAACCATTTTCAGAAGACCACGACGGGAATGGTTGTCATTCTTGTGGCCTTTAAAGTGACCGGTCAGGTTGGAAATGCGTTCCGAAAGAACGGCTACCTGTACTTCAGGAGAACCGGTATCGCCTTCTTTGGTTGCATATTCTTTAATAAGAGCCTGTTTGCGTTCAGCAGTAATCGACATCGGAATGTCCTTTTTGTTGAAGAGGAGAAAAGTCGCCCGCGGCCAAGATGTCGTCCAGCCGGGGCCATTTATTAAGCACAGTATTTGAGACATTGGGTAATGCCCTATACTGAACCTGACGATCATATAATCGAAACTGTGGCTTATTTCCAGACACATTTCAAAAAAGCCTGCAAAGCAGGCTTTTTAAGGAAAGTTCTGAATGAAAAGTCCCGTATTTACTGCGTAAAAACCCGTTTTGGCTTGAACATTCCCTGTTCAATATAACCAATAGCCAGCAAACGGTTCTTATGATTGGCGCAGACTTCATCCGCTTCCAAAGGGGCATCACGCCCGCGCAAAATCACCGGATTGCCCATACGCACACGATGCGCCTGATCATCGGAGAGTGCAACCTGCACCAGATCTTCCAGCGCTGCACCGGTATCAATGATAAAATCATCAAGGACAGAGAAGTCGCGTGGTGCCGCAGGGGCAGGGCTAGTGCCAGAAGCAGGGGAAGCTTCTGCTTCTTCATCTTCTGATTTTGGCGGCAGCGGCGGCCATGCGGCTTCCAGTTCCTGCAGCGTTATGAAATCATCTTCATTGAATGGCGCAACTTCCATCCGGCGCAGTTCAGCAATATGACCAAAACACTCTAAGTCACGCCCCATATCGCGGGCGAGAGAACGGACATAGGTGCCTTTACCGCATTCAACTTCAAACACGGCCTGTCCGGCTTCGTTGATTTCAACCAGCTCGAGGCGGTCGATTTCCACTTCACGCGAAGGAATAGCAACAGTTTCACCACTACGCGCCAGATCATAAGCACGCTCACCGTCAATCTTAATGGCGGAGAATTGTGGCGGTGTTTGCTGGATGATACCGGTATATTTGGGCAGCAAAGCCAGAATATCCGCTTCAGCAGGGCGCTTGTCAGACGTTTCGGTGACAGGACCTTCCAGATCATCCGTTGAGCGTTCTTCGCCCCAAGTGACTGTAAAGGAATAGATTTTGGTGCCGTCCATCACATAGGGAACGGTTTTGGTGGCTTCACCCAAGGCAATCGGCAACATGCCGGAAGCAAGCGGATCAAGCGTACCGGCATGGCCTGCTTTTTCAACATTGAACAGCCATTTGATCTTGGACACGGCTTCAGTGGAACCCATGCCTTTCGGCTTGTCAAAAATCACCCATCCGGAGACCGGACGACCTTTTTTCTTTCCTCTACGCGCCATCAGCCGTTATTCTCGTTTTCTGTGTGTGTATCTGTGTCGGAATCATCGCTCTCATCGTGCTGCAAATCGCGTGCCACTTCCGGCGAGCGCAACAGAGCATCAATCTTGGCGAAGTTGTCGAAGCTGGTGTCAGGACGGAAACGGAATTCCGGCATATATTTCATCTGGCGCAATTGCGGCGCAACGCGGCCACGCAAGAATTTTGCATGGTTTGCCAGAGCTTTAATCACAGTCTGTACGTCTGTATTGCCAACAATGCTGATGAAGCAGGTGGCAATTTTCAAATCCGGTGACATACGGACTTCGGTGATGGAAACAACAGTATTATTCAGAACATCGTCGCGGATTTCGCCGCGTGACAAAATCTGAGCCACGGCATGACGAACCTGCTCGCCAACGCGCAACTGGCGCTGTGACGGTCCTGTAGAAGTAAAGCGGGACATGGAGACTCCAAAATCTGAGCCAATTATCAGTCGGCGGCTGCATAAATTGCATGATAGAGCACCGTGCGCCCTCTTGGGCGCACAAAGGTCTCTCTAACACTTTATATTTACAGCGTAATTTTACCTAAAACTGATTCAGGTTTAAGAAATTATGCTGTAGCCGCAAAGCCCTGAGAGGCTTTCAGAGCATTTCACAGTCAGGTTCATATAAACCGACGGCAGTGACAATGCGACCAAATAAAATTCAGAGCGGTGATATGGCTGATTATGCGTGCAAACCGCCCGGGAAGGGAAACAGCGGCAGTGATTAAACTGCCGCTGTTTTGTTAATTACAGCGTACGCGTGATCATCTCTACGCGGAACGCTTCGATGGTGTCGCCTGCGCGTACATCTTCGTAGTTTTCGAAGGCCATACCACATTCCTGACCCATCGGCACTTCGGACACTTCGTCCTTGAAGCGCTTGAGCGTCTTGAGCTTGCCTTCGTGGATAACCACGTTGTCGCGGATAAGACGAACACCGGCGCCACGCTCGACTTTACCGTCAACAACACGGCAACCGGCAACTTTACCGACTTTGGTGATGTTGAAGACTTCGAGAATTTCAGCGTTACCGATGAAGGTTTCACGACGTTCTGGTGGCAGAAGACCGGACATTGCTGCTTTCACATCATCGATCAGATCGTAGATGATGTTGTAGTAGCGGATTTCAATGCCCTGCTGTGTTGCCGCATCACGTGCCTGTTTATTGGCGCGGACGTTAAAGCCGATGATGGCAGCATTCGAGGCTTCAGCCAGTGAGAGATCGCTCTCGGTAATACCACCGGCACCCGAGTGAACGATACGCGCACGAACTTCATCTGTGCCGAGTTTGTCGAGCGAAGCAATGATTGCTTCAACCGAACCCTGCACGTCACCTTTGATAACCAGCGGGAACTCTTTGAGGCCGCTTGACTGCAGATTAGACATCATCTGCTCAAGGGAACCGCGCGAGCCTGCCTGACGGGCAACGGCCTTATCACGGGCAAGACGCTGACGATATTCAGAAATCTCGCGGGCTTTCGCTTCGCTGGCCACAACCGCAAAGCGGTCGCCTGCCTGCGGTGTACCGGAAAGACCAAGAATTTCCACCGGCATCGCAGGTGCTGCTTCTTTAACATGATCGCCATGATCGTTGACCAGAGCACGGACACGACCCCATGCACTGCCGGCAACGATGATTTCACCCGGATGCAATGTACCCTTCTGAACCAGAACCGTAGCAACCGCACCGCGACCGCGATCAAGCTGAGCTTCAATGACCACACCTTCAGCTGTACGTTCAGGATCAGCTTTCAGATCGAGAATTTCAGCCTGCAACAGAACAGCTTCAAGCAGTTTGTCGAGGTTGATGCGGTTTTTGGCCGAAACTTCCACATCGAGAATTTCACCGCCCATGCTTTCTACAAACACATCGTGCTGCAGCAGGGCTGTGCGTACTTTCTGCGGATCTGCAGTCGGCTTGTCGATCTTGTTGATTGCAACGATGATCGGAACACCGGCCGCTTTGGCGTGGTTGATCGATTCAATCGTCTGCGGCATCACACTGTCATCAGCGGCAACCACCAGAATAGCGATATCTGTTGCCTGCGCACCACGGGCACGCATCTGCGTAAAGGCCGCGTGACCAGGTGTATCGATAAAGGTGATCTTATGGCCGTTCTGTTCAACCTGATAAGCACCGATATGCTGGGTAATACCGCCGGATTCGCCGGACACAACATTGGTGCTGCGGATCGCATCGAGCAGCGATGTTTTACCGTGATCGACGTGACCCATAATGGTCACAACCGGCGCACGGGAAGTCATAGCAGCTGGATTATCTTCTACGTTGAAAATACCTTCTTCAACGTCGGATTCCGCAACACGCTTAACAGTATGGCCGAATTCTTCCGCGATCAGCTGAGCCAGATCGGAATCGATCACATCGCCCGGCTTCATCATCTGACCCTGTTTCATCAGGTATTTGATGATGTCAACGGCACGTTCGGTCATGCGCTGTGCCAGTTCCTGAATAGTAATAGTTTCAGGAATTGTCACTTCACGGGAAATCTTTTCACGGACTTCCTGCATCTGCGAGCGCTTGAATTTTTCCTGACGACGACGCATCGCAGACAAGGAACGCGCACGGCCTTCATCTTCCATGTTGCTTGTCAGTGTCAGTTTGCCACGACGGCGATCTTCTTCGGCCTTGGTCGGCTTGGTCGCACGAACTTCAGGTTTAGCCGCAACATTGCGACGAACGCCTGCCGGACCGCGACGATCATCTTCATCGTCTTTTTGTGGTTTACGGTTCAGAACCTGCTGGGTTGGTTTCTTATCAGCCAGCGGTGCTTCAGCATTGATATCACGCGGAGCAGGTGCGCCGCCGGTGCGGTTGTAACCACCCTGATTTGGGCGGTTCTGACCGGCAGGACCACCACGGTTCTGGCCACCGGAGCGATCACCACCCGAACGATCACCAGATGGACGGTCGCCGCTTGGGCGTGCCGATGCCGGACGGGCAGAAGTCACAGGCTCGCGCTTGCGTGCTTCAGCTTCCGCTTTAGCCTTAACTTCGGCTTCCGCTTTACGACGAGCATCTTCTTCAGCCTGACGGCGTTCAGATTCAAGACGCTCGATTTCACGGCGCTTTTCTTCTTCCGCACGACGAATGGCTTCTGCTTCAGCGCGCTTACGATCTTCCGCATCACGGATGACGGCATCCTGAAGTGCGCGGCGACGTGCGTCCATTTCCGATGAAGACAGGGTGTTGAGCACCATGCCGCCACGGTCATTAGAACGGTTGCGCTGATCGTTGCGACCAGCCGGGCGTGAGCCCTGCGGTTTGTTATTATAGCCGCCAGCTGCCGGACGACCATTTGCAACGCCAGCCGGACGGGCTGCGGCTGCAGGGGCTGCCGGTTTAGGCGCAGCAGGCTTTGGTGCAGCCGGTTTGACAACCGCTGCTTCAACTGGTTTTGCAGGCATCGGTGCCACCGGTGCGGTTTCTGTTTTTGCAACAGGCGCAGCAGCAGGTTCTGCAACCGGCGCAGGCTTAGGTGCATCCGCAATCACAGCAGGCTTTTCTGCAACCGGTGCAGCAGGGGCTGCCGGTGTCGGCTCAGGAGCTGGTGCCACTGGCTGAACAGGAGCCGGAGCGGCTACAGCTTCAGGCTTTTCGTCAGGACGGGTAAACTTACGTTTTTTCGTCTCAACAACAACCGATTTGCTGCGTCCGTGGCTGAAATTTTGCCGTACAGTGCTCTGTTCGACTCCTGGCCGCTTGATGGTCAGCGTCTTTTTTGTGTCGACGCTCAGCGTCTTGTCGTCGTTTGAATTACTGTCGCTCATTCCGATTCCGTTTCCTTTGCAGCAGTGGCTGCCCGATTTTCCAAGTTCGCTGCGCTCTCGCCGCGATATTTATGCAGCTGAAGCGCCCGCGTGACGAACCCGGTTGCTGCCGTTCCTTCAATCACGGCGGCATGTATTACATTTCCGCCGCCAAATGCCAAATCCATTTCTTCCCCTGTAAAAAGGGAATAGGACTTTATATCTTTTCCGGTTGCCAGTTTTGTCGCATGACGCGCCTGATCCAGCTTTCGGATACCATCGGGAGCCGCCGTTGTCGCATGAAGCACCATTATAATGCGGCCGGTACGTATTGCAGAATCAACTTTTGCCGATCCTGTCACCACGACGCCGGATTTTCTTGCCAGTGCTAGACTGCCAAGCGCGGATTTTGTCAATAGCCTGTCGACCAGTGAGCCCAGATCCTCCGGCACTGAAACCTGAGTTTTCAGTGCACGGGGCAACAGCTTACGTTTAACCGCTTCATCAACACTATGCCGTTCAGCTTTAATCCAGCAACCGCGGCCGGGTAAATTGCGCTTCAGATCCGGTACAACACTACCGTCGGGTGCAGCCACAAACCGGATTAAATCTACAGCCGGGCCGCTCTCGCGCGTAACAATACAGGTCCTGTCGTTTTTATCCGGTTTCAACCAGAACTCCACTTCGCTCGAAAACAGCGCCGGTGGAGAGGACTGTTTTCTACTTTAATATGAGTGCAAGGGCAAGGAGCCCTGCAAAATGTGTGCGCATAACAGCCGAGGACAAATTGTCTCCGGCTATATGCAGGTTGTCGGAAAACATGCCTGTATCAAAAGTGCCGATACAGGCTTTGTTTTCAGTCGTATACCAATGCGCGGACATCAAATTCCGCCCGCACGAGCGGCAGTTGCAAGATGCTGGTTAAGCATCTGCCTGCTCTTCATCATCTGACGAAGCCAGCTCATTGGCTGCTTCTTCAAGCTGATCTTCTGTAATCCAGCCGGCTTTGAGGCGGGCTGCAAGAACCATTTGTTCGGCGTCAGCGCGGGAAACTTCAAACGGTGTCAGAACACCCGCATGAGTAACAGTTTCACCGTCTTTACGTTCACGCCAGCCCACGAGATCATCCACCGCATAACCGGCAAAATCATCCATGGTTTTCACGCCGTCTTCACCAACTGCAACGAGCATAGCACTGGTGAGGCCCGGTACTTCGCGCAGTTCGTCAGCAACGCCCAGTTCAAGGCGGCGGTCATTCAGATCGCTTTCAAGACGATCCAGATATTCTTTCGCACGTTCCTGAATTTCAGTAGCAGTGTCTGAATCAAAGCCTTCGATCGAAGCAATTTCGTCGCTTTCGACATAGGCGATTTCTTCAACCGAACCGAAACCTTCGGAAGCGAGAACCTGACCAACCATTTCGTCCACATTCAGCGCATCCATAAACAAAGCGGAGCGTTCAGTGAATTCTTTCTGGCGGCGTTCGGATTCTTCATGTTCAGTCATGATGTCGATATCCCAGCCGGTCAGCTGAGAGGCAAGACGCACATTCTGACCGCGACGGCCAATGGCCAGCGACAGCTGATCGTCAGGAACGACAACTTCAATACGTTCTGCATCTTCATCCAGAACAACCTTGGCAACTTCCGCAGGCTGCAAGGCATTGACGATGAAAGTCGCTGCATCCGGTGACCATGGAATAATGTCGATCTTTTCGCCCTGCAATTCGCCGACAACGGCCTGAACGCGGGAACCGCGCATACCAACGCAGGCGCCGACAGGATCAATGGAGCTGTCGCGCGAGATCACGGCCATTTTGGCGCGTGAACCCGGATCACGGGCAACGGATTTGATTTCGATAATGCCGTCATAGATTTCCGGCACTTCCATGGTGAAGAGTTTCGCCATGAATTGCGGATGGGTACGCGACAGGAATACCTGCGGACCGCGCTGTTCGCGACGCACATCATAAACATAAGCGCGGATACGATCGCCATAGCGGAAAGCTTCGCGCGGGATCAGTTCATCACGACGCACAACGGCTTCACCGCGGCCAAGATCAACAACCACATTGCCGTATTCAACGCGCTTGACGGTACCGTTGATGATCTCACCAAGACGGTCTTTGAATTCGTCATACTGACGGTCACGCTCGGCTTCACGCACTTTCTGCACGATAACCTGCTTGGCGGACTGGGCAGCAATACGACCGAAATCCATTGGCGGCAGCTGATCCGCAAGGAAGTCGCCTACTTGCGCATCCGGATTGCGTTCACGTGCTGATTCCAAAGCGATCTGCGTGGCGTAATCTTCAACAGTTTCCACCACTTCAAGCAGACGCTGCAGCTTGATTTCACCACTCTTGGAGTTGATGTCAGCGCGGATGTTGGTTTCCAGGCCATAGCGCGAGCGGGCAGCCTTCTGAATGGCATCAGCCATCGCTGCAATCACGATCTCGCGGTCAATAGATTTTTCACGCGCAACCGCATCAGCGATCTGAAGAAGCTCTAGCCTGTTTGCACTGACTGCCATTGGTCTCTCCTTGGTGCAGCACCTGTTTTGTTTTCAGGTGCAAAAGCTTTTTTTGTTTTGTCGCATGAGCATGACAATCAAATGAAACAATTTGATTGTGCGATGCTTAGAGCATAATTCTTAAACTTGAATCAGTTTAAATTAAAATTATGCTCTCATTTTAAGTGTTAGAGCGACCTTGTGTAGCGCCCTGCGGAGCGCGCCCGGCGCTCTAGATGTCCGTATCGCTCTCCGGAGCACCGGCATTGCCGCTGTCCAGATTGATTTCATCACTCAGCTGATCGCCCGGAATGCGGCCTTCGCGCAGATCTTTGTCTTTGCGCAGCGCATCGCGGATCAGGTCGTCGGTCAAAATCAGGCGTGCTTCAGCAATGATATCAAACGGAATGACTGTTTGTGCTTCCGCACCATAGGTTGCCTGATCTGCTTCAAGTGTCACTGTATCAGTCTCAACCTTGATGATGCGCCCGCGGAATTTCTTGCGATTGTCATGCAGCAGCGATGTTTCGAGCTTGGCAATATGACCCTGCCAGTTCGCAAAATCAGACTTGCGCACCATTGGACGGTCAATACCCGGCGAAGAAACTTCAAGGTGATATTTACCGTCAATCGGATCTTCAACATCGAGAACCGGTGAAACGGTTTTGCTGACGATTTCACAATCTTCAACGGTCATAGTACCGTCCGGACGCTCTGCCATAATCTGCAGAGTAAGACCGTTAAGACCGGACAAACGAACGCGCACCAAACGGAAACCTGCAGCATTAATCGCAGGTTCGATCAGGGATGCCACTTTCGCATCAATACCCGTTTCACGGATAATGCGTGGTTCATCCTTTGTCGCATCAAGCGCTGTAATGATCTGTTCCTGTTGTGTCTGTTCGTTCACCCTGTATTCCTTAAAATACGTTTTATAGAAGGTTCGGCGGTATTTATCTGGATTTTAGCGTTTACCAAACAAAAAAGAGCGGGACCGGTGGGACCCACTCTTGTTCTACCGACCAAGAATTTGAGGCGACTATACAGAAAAAACCTGCCTGTGACAAGTCTTGTCCTTGTACCTGCCGTTTATCGTCTGACAAAAGTCAGATAGGCCGCCTGGCGTCCTTCGCGGAAGGCTTTGGCTTCATAGCGCGTGCCGGGCCATGCTTCATAAGGGGTGTGCCAGTCAGCAGCACTTTGTGCCTGCCATTCAAACTCACCGTGGTCATGACAATGCTGCAAGGTCCAGTTGACATAGGTGTCAATGTCGGACGCAAAGCGGAACAGTGCGCCGGGTTTTAAAACGCGTGCAAAACGGCTCAGGTTTTTTTGGCTGACAAAACGGCGCTTCCAATGTTTCTTTTTCGGCCACGGATCAGGATAAAACAGATCAATACCGTCGAGAGAAGCGTCCGGCAGCCAGTCGAGCACCAGAGTGGCATCATCATCATAAAGGCGCAGATTTGGCAGCGGGTTGGCATCCTGCGCACCAAGCATTTTCGCCATACCATTGACGAAAGGCTCAACACCGATAAAACCGGCTTCCGGCTTGCGGGTGGCTTCATGCACCAGATGCTCGCCGCCACCGAAACCGATTTCCATGCGAACCTTGGCAACATCCGCCATAAATAATGTGCGTAAATCCTGCGGGGCAGGGCTCAGCAGATCAAGCTTGAGTTGCGGCAGCAGGTCTTCACGCAGAAAACGCTGATGCGGGCGCAAAGGCTTGCCATTGCGACGACCATAGAAAGCCTCGGTGGCACGTGAACCCCGTATCTGTTGTTCAGAGGAATCTGCGGTCACGGCTTCATCCTTGAGGTCACAGTTGCGTTCAGTATCAGACATCGGGTGCGTTTCTTTATGGTTTAGATAATCGGAATGGGCATTAGAGCGCCGTGTGCCAAACTTGGCACACAAAACTCGCTCTAACAGTTTAAACTGAGAGCATAATTTCACCTTAAACTGATCCAAGTTTAAGGAATTATGCTCTAATAAGCCGCTTTACACATAATCAGCGACGGAAAGTCTACTGATTTTTGTAGTCGCTTCAAAAAATCAGGGCACCATGAGAGAAACATGGTGCCCTGAAATCAGAAATATCGGGAATGAAATCAGACTTTAAGCGCAGATTTCAGTGCCTTGACCAGGTCGGTTTTTTCCCATGAGAAAGAACCGTCACGTCCGGCTTTACGGCCGAAATGACCATAAGAAGCAGTCTTGGCATAGATTGGTTTGTTGAGGTCGAGATGCTTGCGAATACCGGTTGGCGACAGATCCATTACCTGACGCAGCGCAGTTTCGACATCGCTCTCGGCAACTTTGCCGGTGCCATGCAGATCAACATAGATTGACAGCGGCTGGGCAACGCCGATCGCATAGGACAGCTGAATGGTGCAGCGGTCAGCAAGACCGGCAGCAATCACATTCTTGGCCAGATAACGAGCAGCATAGGCCGCAGAGCGGTCAACCTTAGTGGTGTCTTTACCGGAGAATGCGCCGCCGCCATGCGGAGCCGCACCGCCGTAAGTATCAACAATAATCTTGCGGCCTGTCAGGCCGGCATCGCCGTCCGGTCCGCCGATGACGAATTTACCGGTCGGATTGATGTACCAGTTGCAGTCTGCTGCAATCGGCAGGTCGCCAAGGGCTTCACGGATCACAGGCTCAACAACCTGACGTACTTTGGCGGAGTCCCATGACGCATCCAGATGCTGGGTGGAGAGCACAATTTGCGTGACTTCTGCAGGCTTGCCATCGACATAGCGCACTGTAACCTGACTTTTGGCGTCAGGACCGAGCTTGCCATAATCGCCTTCACCTGAGTGACGGGCAGCAGACAATAATTCGAGAATTTTATGCGCGTAATAGATCGGAGCCGGCATTAAATCCGGTGTTTCGCGGCAGGCATAACCAAACATAATGCCCTGATCGCCTGCACCCTCTTCGCCCTGACGGTCGGCAGCATTGTCAACGCCCTGCGCAATATCCGCCGATTGCGGGTGCAGCAGCACGTCAATTTTTACATTGCGCCAGTTAAAGCCTTCCTGTTCGTAACCGATCTCGCGGATCGCTTTACGCGCAGCTGAGCGGAAACGTGAAGGGTTAACCTGAACGTGATCCTTTGCATCAAGGATAAGCGCACCGTTCTTGTCTTTTTTCAGCAGGGTATCCGGTACGCGAACTTCACCGGCAATGACCACACGATTGGTGGTGGCAAGCGTTTCACAGGCAATACGCACAGACCACGGATCAACACCGGTTTTGCGAGCTTCCTTATAAATCATGTCTACGATTTCATCGGAAATGCGGTCGCAAACCTTATCCGGATGACCTTCGGATACCGATTCACTGGTAAAAAGATACGAACTGCGTGACACGGGAAACCCCTCTTGAAAATCTGCGGACTGTTATGGCTCCGCAGGAACAGTAGTTTTCAGCAATGCGCATGGTCATGCGCACAGAACCGCTGATGATTTGATCTTGCCGCTCACATAGCGTTTCTGCCGGTTGCGGAAAAGCCTTTCCGCAACGGATATGTGAAAATATGCAAATACCGATACCAGTTGTTATTCGGGCTATAATCAGCACGAAATGACGGGATATACAACTATCTGCATGTGTTTATGTGCGGAATTTAGGTGTTGCTCAGGCGGATATCCTGATTTGATTAGAGCGCCGTGCGCCCTCATGGGCGTACAAAGATCGCTCTAACATTTTATATTTACAGCCTAATTTTACCTTAAACTGATTCAAGTTTAAGGAACTATGCTGTAGCCGGAAGTTGCTTAATCATCATCATTGGCGAGGGTTTTCACCAGATCGATAATTTTACGGCGCACCTTCGGATCTGAGATTTTTGTGAAATAGCGTGTCAGTTGCACGCCTTCATTAGTGTGAAGGAAATCAACAACATAGGTTGCTTCATTGTCTTCTGCAAAGCCACCATTTGGTTGACCAGGCTGCCCCGGTGCATTTTCAAAAAAGAAGGCGACCGGTACACTTAAAATTGATGAAATTGCTTGCAGGCGGCTGGCACCGACGCGGTTGGTGCCTTTTTCGTATTTCTGAATTTGCTGAAAGGTAATGCCGAGATTTTCGCCGAGTCTTTCCTGACTAAGGCCAAGCATGTTCCGTCGCAGTCTGATACGGCTGCCCACATGAACATCGATGGGATTGGGTTTCTTTTTATTCTCGGTCATTCAAAAATGCTCCTCGCTTATGCGAGCTTTCCTTGATGAAAAATGAGGTGCTTAAATCAGCATATTTTTCGGAAATTTATAGGGTTCATCTGAAATTTCATCAGTTTCAGATGTATATCATAACATCAAAAATATGATGTCAACCGAAACGCTGGGTACGGATACCCTGTAAACCACATGAAATGACCAGCGTGAAGAGCAGAATGAAAAAGAACTGGGTTTCACCGGTTGGTTTCCCCCAGAAGGTTGCAGCCTTGGGCGGCAGCGCACCATCAATGAAACCGATTTCATTCAGCTTCATTTCTGCAGTGATTCGACCATAAGAATCAGTGATCGCCGAAATACCGTTATTTGCAGCACGCAACAGTGGCAGACCCTGCTCAACAGCGCGCAATTGCGCCTGCCGGAAATGCTGATAAGGCCCCGGCGTGTTGCCGTACCAGGCATCATTGGTGATATTGATAATCGCATCCACCGCCTTGCCCTGATAGCCAAGCTCGGAGGGGAAAATTGCTTCATAGCAAATCAATGGCAGCAGTGTCAGTTTCGGGCTGACATTCAGCGAGTGACGTGCAGGAGCGGCTGTGAAACCGCCCGGCAACTCAATCACTTCCTGCATACCTAAGGTACGTAGCAAGCCTTCCAGTGGCAGATATTCACCAAAAGGAACAAGATGAACCTTGTCGGCAACAGTGGTGACTTGTCCGGTAGAATTGATCGCAAAGATGCTGTTGTAATAGGAGGAAAGTGCTTCACCCTCACCGCGCACCGCACCGGCGAGCAGTATCTGGTCAGGCTGCAAAGCCTCGCCGATGGCACTCAAGGCTTCACCGACTTGCGGCAGCACATAGGGAACCGATGTTTCCGGCCAGATAATCACGTCCGGCACAGGTTTGCCGCTAACCGGTGTGCGGGTGCTGAGATTGAGATGCTTGTCAAAAATCTCGCGGCGCAGTTGATTATCCCATTTGGCATCCTGCGCGATGGAAGCCTGCACAAGACGGATAACCGGTGCATCAGATGCAGGCGCATTCACAGCCTGTTGCAGGCGCCATGCACCGTAACCGGTATGAGCAGCGAGTAAGGCAACAGCGATGGCCAGACCGCTGCGCCAGCCAAAGCGTTGCCATGCAGAGCCAAACAGTAAGGCAGGCATAGCAAAGATCACAACGGCCAGAACATTCATGCCATAGAGGCCGGAAATCGTAACGGATTGCATCAGCAAAGGTGTCGGCATCAGGGTATAGCCGAGCGCATTCCACGGAAAACCTGTGAGAATGAAGGAGCGGATATATTCACTCAACCCCAGCGTGATCGCCAGCACCAGAATACGGATGAGGCCAGCACCCCAGAATATGCGCGCTAATGCGACAGCGCAGCCGAAAAATAGCGCCAGAAAAGCCGGAAGGCCGAGAATGGCGAGAGGTAGTGCCCATGCGAAATTTTCCGCATCGACCAGCAGCGCCATACCAATCCACCACAGCCCTGCAAGGAAATAACCGAAGCCAAAGAGCCAGCCTGTGATGAAAGCCGGTCGCAAACGTCTCCATCCGCTTGGCATATCGGTTTGCACATCACGATCAATCAGCAGAACCAGCAACGGAAAACCGATAAAACCGGCAGGCAGGAAATCGAAAGGCGGCAAAGCCAGTGTAACAACGGCACCGGCCAGAACAGTCAGCAATGCTTTACGCCAGCCGGTGAGGGGTAAAATCAGGCGTTGATAAAGGCTGCTCACGATGCGCGGTCTCTCAATGGGTAAAGGCTTTTCACTATTTTATGAGCCGAAGATTAAGAAAAGCTGAGAGGATAATACAGCGATAAAAAAACACCGCCGTTTTGCGGCGGTGTTTTATCGTATTTGCGAGCCAAAAGTGCGAAGCTGTTTAGCTTTGGAAATAATCGCCGTTTCTCGGTGTAATGCGCACTTTATGGATGCGGCGGGAATCGGCTTCCAGCACTTCCAGCTCATAGCGCGGCAGAACGTCGACAATCGCGCCGGTTTCCGGAATGTGATCCAGTGCCGAGATCATCAAACCGCCAAGCGTATCCACATCGTCGCTGTCTTCGCCTTGCGTAAAGCCTGCACCGATCAGTTTTTCAAGCTCTTCCAGTTCCGCGCGGGCATCAACCGTATAGGAGCCGTCCGGATTGCGGATCAGCGACAATTCTTCATCGTCATGTTCGTCTTCAATATCGCCGACAACCATTTCAACAATATCTTCCAGCGAGACGAGACCGTCTGTACCACCATATTCGTCGATCACCAGCGCCATCTGAATATGGCTAGCCTGCATGCGTGCCATCAGGCTGCTGGCTAGCATTGAAGATGGTACGAACAGAACCTTACGCATCAGGTTCAGCTCGCTGATCGGTGTCGTCAGGTCGATTTTGGACAGGTCATAGCGCTTATCAGCGGCGGGCTGTTCATTGCCGTCAGGCTGCTGTCTGCTCATGCGGGTGATGTAGTTGAGGACATCGCGGATATGAATCATCCCGCGCGCATCATCAAGCGTCTCAACATAGACCGGCATACGGGAGTGACCGGAGGATTCAAACAGTTCCAGCAACTCACCGAGCGGGGTTGTATATTCAATCGCCTCAATATCCGCACGGCTGATCATCACGTCATCAACGCGAAGCTCCCGCAGGCGCAGAATATTGTTAAGCATTGCTTTTTCTTCAGCGGAAAAAGCCGTGTCACTGCCTGTATCATCGGAGAGTGCATCCGTCAGATCTTCACGAATCGAGCTGGTTTGGCGCGAACGGAGAAACGGAAATAATCCGGCAAGGAGTGAGCGTTTTTCTGATCCTGCGGATCGCGCAGGACTCTGTCCCGTACTCTGTGCTTCAGGATCATTCTGAGAAACGGTGTCGCCATTCGTAGCGCCCGTTGAGGAGTTTTGATTTATTTGATCAGCCATGGTCAATCGTTTTCATTATCAGGTGAATGTACAGTATAAGGATCAGGTATGGCAAGAGCATGAAGAATTTCACGTTCCAGCCCCTCCATTTCCTCTGCCTCTTCATCATCTTCGTGATCATAGCCGAGAAGATGCAGCAATCCGTGCACGATCATATGATGCAGGTGCTGATCAAAACTTTTGTTTTCTTCCAGAGCTTCACGTTCAACTGTTTCCCGCGCAATAATAATATCGCCGAGCATCGGCCCCGGCGCATCGCCCGGAGCAATGTCAAAGGCAGGGAAAGACAGCACATTGGTGGCTTTGTCTTTGTTGCGCCATTCCGCATTGATGGTGCGGATTGAAGCATCATCGGTCAGGACTAGACTTAACTCTGTTGGTTTCTTCGGTAATTCAAGTCGTGCCCAGACGGCATCGACGCAGGATTGTGCCAGTGCTTCATAGGTTTCACTGTCGGTTCCCTGCGGGGTTTCCCCGAAGGGACTTTCCCAGAGGGGACTTTCAATGAGGATGTCAATTGTAATCATTTTCGTTTCGTGAACCGGTTGAACTGTTAAGACAACAGCCCGCCTGCAAAGAGACGGGCTGTTGTAAAAATCAAGTTGTATTCTGAGAAGCTATTTAGGTTTCCGACGGCGTATTTTCACCCTCAGCCACAATATGTTTTTGGCGGCTGATTGTTCTGGCCGCCCCGCGCTTTTCATAGGCGCGGACAATGGCGGCAACCATCGGATGGCGTACCACATCTTTGTCAGTGAAACGCACGGTGACAATATTTTCGACGTCACCCAAAATTTCCAGCGCTTCCACAAGGCCGGATTTCTGGCCAAGCGGCAGATCGATCTGGCTCGGATCACCGGTAATCATCATGCGAGATCCTTCACCCAGACGAGTCAGGAACATTTTCATCTGCATAGATGTGGTGTTTTGCGCTTCATCCAGAATAACGGCTGCATGTGCCAATGTGCGGCCGCGCATGAAGGCCAAAGGTGCAATTTCAATCACACCGGCGGCAAGTGCACGTTCTACCTTATCGGCAGGGATCATATCATAAAGCGCGTCATAAAGCGGACGCAGATAAGGATCGACTTTTTCTTTCATGTCGCCGGGCAGGAAGCCCAACCGTTCACCGGCTTCAACCGCAGGGCGGGACAGCACAATTCTTTCCACCATGCCACGCTCCAGCAGCATCGCAGCATGGGCAACAGCGAGATAGGTTTTACCCGTACCGGCAGGGCCGGTGCCGAAAACCAGCTCTGATCGCTCCATCGCGCGCATATAGGCATCTTGCGTCGGGGTGCGGGCAAAGATGGTCTTTTTACGGGTGGAGATTTGTGCGGCGGAAAGGCGGGTTTTGGTCTCAAGCGTTGGCAGGCTCATCTGATCATCACGCACCGGTGTTGCACCGGATGCCATGCGCAGCGCGCCGTCCACATCAGATTTGCTCAAATCATGCCCTTTTTCCAAAAGCGAATAGAGGTGATCCAGCGCCATACGTGCCTGCGCTGTGGCTGTGGCTTCACCGCGCAGGATCAGCTGATTGCCCTTAGAGCGCACATCGACGCCGAGCTTTTGCTCGATATAAGCTAGATTTTCGTCAAACTGGCCGAACAGCGCACTCGCTAAGCGGTTGCTGTCAAAGTCGAGGACAATATGAGCCATATCAGACGCGCCATCCTGCAAGGCAGGTGTAGAGGCGGCGGGATTTTTCAGTTCTTTGCTAACCTGTTTGCCCGTGGTGACGTTCAACCGGCTCTCCTTGATTGCGGTTTAGCTTTACATTTAAACTGTCAGAGCGACCTTAGTACGCCTGACAGGGCGTACGGCGCTCTTAAAAGGCGCTGATCCGCCGTCACAGATCATATGTGACAGATCATATCTGACACGATTATGGTACAGATTAATGACACTGTCACGCGGGAAAGCAGCACTGGTCGTGATAGGTGTTATTTAAGCCAGTTTCTCAGCCATCAGGCTGTTGGTGCCGGTCGAAATCACACGGACGCGGATGATATCACCAACCTCACCTTGCTCATTATCGATAATCACCGGAATGAGCCATGGAGAACGGCCGATCATCTGCCCTTCAAAGCGCCCCGGTTTTTCCAGCAGCACATCCATTTCTGTGCCGACAAGGCTGTCCTGAAACGCATATTGCTGTTCGCTGAGTAGAGCCTGTAAACGCTGCAAACGTTCATCTTTGACAGATTCTTCCACATGATCCGGCAGGTCTGCACCCGGTGTACCAGGACGAGGAGAGTATTTGAACGAATAGGCCTGCGCATAACGAACGTCACGCACCAGCTGCATGGTATCTTCAAAGTCCTCGTCGGTCTCACCTGGGAAGCCGACAATGAAGTCGCCGGAAAGGGCGAGATCAGGGCGCACTGCGCGAATACGCTGAATGAGCTGAACGTAATCTGCGCCTTTGTGCTTGCGGTTCATGGCTTTCAGAATACGGTCTGATCCTGATTGTACCGGCAGATGCAGATAAGGCATCAGAATATCGAGATCGCCATGCGCTTTGATTAGCATTTCATCCATATCGCGCGGATGGCTGGTGGTGTAGCGCAGACGGGCAATACCCGGAATTTCTGCCAGATGGTAAAGCAGTTCACCTAAGCCCCATTCGCGGCCGTCATCACCAACACCGTGCCAGCCATTCACATTCTGGCCGAGCAGGGTCAGATCACGCACACCGGCCTGCACCAGTTTTGTGGCTTCACTAACGATTTGGGCAACCGAGCGGGACACTTCAGAACCGCGCGTGTAAGGCACCACGCAGAAGGTGCAGAACTTATCGCAGCCTTCCTGCACGGTTAGAAAAGCAGAGGCACCGCGTTTGCGTACCTGCTCGCGGGTGGCCACTGGCAGATGCTCAAATTTGTCTTCAATGGCATATTCTGTGTCGACAACCTGACGGCCTTCACGCACCTGTTTCAGCGCCTGCGGCAAACGGTGGTAGGTCTGCGGACCGACAACGAGATCAACAGTCGGGGAGCGGCGTAAAATTTCATCGCCTTCGGCCTGTGCTACACAACCGGCAACGCCGATAATCAGGTCTTTGCCGTCAGCCTGGCGTTTATTCTTCATATTGCGCAGGCGACCCAGCGCGGAATACAGTTTTTCGGAAGCCTTTTCACGGATGTGGCAGGTATTAATCAGCACCATATCCGCGTCATCAGCACTGTCGGTTGTGACATAGCCTTCTGCGGCCAGACTGTCGGCCATTCGCTGACTGTCATAGACATTCATCTGACAGCCATAGGTTTTGACAAAAACCTTGCGGCTATTGGCCAGATTATTACCGGAGGCGTTGACGCTCAGTTCTGCGTCAGAGGCCTTATGCTGGGAGTGAGGTAGTGTTTGATCCGTCATAGGCGGCTTTTAACGCTTTTCGCTGCCAATGAGAAGGGGACAGATGCGCACAAACCTGATGGAAAGCTCATATTGACGGGATGGCTCTCTTACAGGACAGGTCAGTCGAAAACTTCATCCGGATAGGCACCCCAGATGAGTGCTTGCTTGATCCAGCCTCGTGTGCCCTGAGTTTCAATTTGGCACCATTTTCCCGTGCATTCACGAATATTGCCGATCACACCGGCTTCAGCCCGTGCAACTATGCGGGCTGTGTCACTGGCACTGGCATAGAGATCAATCAGGTTTTCTGATTTGCCGCGTTGCCATGGAGCGACAATCGCTGTGCGTTTGCCTGCGAGTAGTGACTGATAGACCCAACCCTCAGTGCCATCAACATCACGGATACGCCGCCAATTGTCATATTCCTGAATAATTTCAACAGGTAGGCCAGATTTTGTATAGAGCCATGAAACGGCATAGTCGCGCCCTGGACCGACGCGAATATTCACGCGGGCAGGTTTCAGGCTGACAAAACGTGGAACCGGTAAGCCGCTTGCACCCAGATTCGCAGACGAGGCTTCGCCTTTGGACGATGTTTCTTCACCGGAAGGACCTTCTTCTGCGGATGAGGCATCGCCTTCTGTGGAGGTGTCTTGTGCATGTACCGGATGCCAGCCGGATAAAGACGGCAGCATAAGCAGACAAGAAAATAGGCCAATGGCCAGTAACAGGTGTAATCCTGATTTTTCTGTTTTACGCATATGCAGTTTCATTCACAGTCCTGACCGGCTTATATTCTGGTATAGTCATTTCACCGGTTTGCAAGATTGGTCTGCAAGATCAATATGACGTTAGGAGACCTGAACCGGCGCTTTTTCTTTGTCTTTGTTCGTCTGCCTTGCTAGACAGGTGATGAACCATGACAATGCCGCACTCTGCACCTTCTTGGTTAAGGAGGTCTCAACGCGACACATCAAAGGGGTAGAAATGTCGGGCAAAAAGAAACCATTGGTCGTCATTACCCGGAAATTACCGGATCCTGTTGAAACGCGCATGCGTGAATTGTTTGATGCGCGCCTGAATATTGATGACCATAAAATGTCGCGTGAGGAGCTGGCGGCAGCCATGCGCGAGGCCGATGTGCTGGTGCCGACGATTCGCGATGTGATTGATGCGGAGCTGATTGAGCAGGCCGGAGCCAATCTGAAGCTGATTGCCAATTTCGGCAATGGTGTGGACAATGTGGATGTGGCCGCCGCGGCCAAGCGCGGTATCTCTGTCACCAACACGCCGAATGTTCTTACAGAAGATACTGCCGATATGGCGATGGGGCTGATTCTCTCCGTGCCGCGCCGTCTTGTGCAGGGGGCAAACGTGTTTTCCACCTCCGGCGAATGGCCGGGCTGGTCGCCCACATGGATGCTGGGGCGGCGTATCTGGGGCAAACGTCTCGGTATTGTTGGCATGGGGCGTATCGGTACTGCTGTGGCACGCCGCGCCAAGGCTTTCGGCCTTGCTATCCATTATCACAACCGCAAGCGGGTTCATGCGGCGGTTGAGGAAGAGCTGGAAGCGACCTATTGGGACAGTCTCGACCAGATGCTGGCGCGGATGGATATTATTTCCGTCAATTGTCCTTCGACACCGGCAACCTTTCACCTGCTCTCGGCAAGGCGCATCGAGCTGATGCAGCCCAATGCTTATTTGGTGAATACATCGCGCGGCGAGATTGTCGATGAAAACGCGCTGATTAGTCAGATTGAACAGGGCAAGCTGGCTGGTGCCGGTCTTGATGTATTTGAGCAGCATCCGGCGGTTGATCCGCGTCTTTTGAAGCTGGCTTCAGAAGGCAAAGTTGTGATGTTGCCGCATATGGGCTCGGCCACGTTAGAAGGGCGCATTGATATGGGCGATAAAGTCATCGTCAATATCCGTGCTTTCTGGGATGGTCACCGCACACCGGACCGCGTATTGCCGCCAAAGGTTTAAACACACTGAAATTACAAAAAAAAGCCGCCGGAAATTCCGGCGGCTTTTTTATACTTACTGCGTGTAACACTGAGGTAATTCTGTTGATGGCGTGGCGAAAATGGTGATCTCCGAGAACCGGAGCGGAGCGTATTAAAGATACGTGAGCACCTGAAGTCGAGGAAAGCGCCATTTGCAGCCCGCTAGGGACAGAATTCTTTATGGGCGGCGGAAGCGAGAGGGTAAATCGTAAAGATAGGCGATCCGTTCAATCCCTTCACGTAAACCCTCATAGGCCACAGTCATCGTATGACCATTGGCATGGATCATCATGTCGGGGCTGGCCATGATCGCCACATGGCCGGGCCAGAACACCAGATCGCCGCGCTGCAGATTGGCATAATTCTCACCGGCATCAAGGATTTCGCCCAAATGAGCACCCTGCATATCGGAATCACGCAGCACATTGCGTCCTGCATCAAGCATGGCAAGCTGCACCAGACCGGAGCAGTCAATACCGAAACCGGAGGTACCACCCCACAGATAAGGGGTGTTGATCAGGCTTTCCGCTGTGGTGACATAATCGGCAACCGTTTCGTCAATGGCACGCAGATGCTTGGCAAAAATCGCAGTGCCATCCGGCAACATTCCGTAGCGGCTGCCGCGGTTTTCAACAAATTCGGTGATCTCGACGTTTGAACCGAGTGACAGGGCGCTGGTGTGACGGAAGCGCAGATCAGCGCCGGAATAAATGAAAGTACGTGGCACACAGATACGGTGGGTCGGTGCATTACCGGTGTCACCCAGTTCTGTATCCGGCAGATAGCCGACATAACCGTCACGCAGAGCCTGCACCCAACTCCAGCCATTGGCCTGTTCAAACACGGTCACTTCATCGCCGTAGAGAATCTGGCTCTGCGGGCCGCTGGCTGGTTCTGGCTTACTGCGCAGATCGCTGACAGGAACAATAACACGCTTTAGCTTGCCTTCAGTAAAAGCGGCGGCATCGACTTTTCCGCGTAAAGCGCTATCGGCCAGATCGGGACGATAGGCATGGAGACGGCGATCAGGCTGGGTCATAAAGGCAATTCCCTGGATTTTGCAATAACGCGGTCGCCCAGTCTTTCAACATAGAGCGCACCGCTGACAGTTCGTTTGATCAGGACATTACGCAGATCCTGCGGGTCGCGATGGCGGCTGACCAGCCCCATCGTGCCCATCGTATCCAGCGCGCGGGTAATAACAGGTTTTGTCACACCAAGACGCGCAGCCAGCGCACGCACTGTATGGGGTGGTGTTTCAAGATAGATTGTCAGCAGAATGGCCATCTGCCGCCATGTCAGATCATGGGTTTCGTCGCGTACCTGTGACAGGGACACGGTTTGTAACAGCGTCAGTGCCTGTAGTGGTTTTAACTCGACAGCCATGAATACCGCTTATTCAAGAGAAGAAAGGCTTGCCCATAATGAATGGGCAAGCTGTTCTGCTTATAGAACCGCTTTTAAGCGAAGCCTGCAAGAGGTTCAGAGCATTTGCGAGCCAAAAGTGGGAACCGGTTTTGGCTGGCAAATGCGTGAAAGAAAGACAGAGCGGTTCCAACGGTTCAAGATGAACCGGAACTGCTCTATGCATAGCGTTGTTTGATCACCTGATAGAGCGCACGGATACCCTGTGCGGCACCGCCGACTGTGGCTGCTGATTTTTCAACCGGTGTCCAGCCGTAAATATCGAAGTGTCCCCAGACCTTGGCATTTTTGACAAAGCGCGAGAGGAACAGCGCTGCGGTAACAGAGCCAGCAAAACCGTCGGTGGTTACATTGTTGGTATCGGCAACTTTGGAAGCGAGTTTGGCCTCATAAGGTGCCCAGAGCGGCATGCGCCAGAGCGGATCGGACTGCGCTACAGCCTGCTCTGCCACTTTAGCAGCAAAGGCTTCATCATGGCTGTAGAATGGCGGCAGGTCAGGTCCCAATGCCACGCGGGCTGCGCCTGTCAGAGTTGCCATGTCGATGATGAGATCCGGATTTTCTTCATCGGCGAGGGTCAGCGCATCGGCGAGAACCAGACGACCTTCCGCATCGGTATTGCCGATTTCAACAGTCTGTCCCTGACGGGAAGTCAGAATATCACTCGGGCGGAACGCATTACCGGAAATAGAGTTCTCCACCGCAGGGATCAACACGCGCAGACGTACCGGCAGCTTGGCATCCATAATCATGCGGGCAAGACCCAGCACATTGGCAGCACCGCCCATATCTTTCTTCATCAGTAGCATGCCGCTGGCAGCTTTGATATCAAGACCACCGGTGTCAAAGCACACGCCTTTACCGACCAGCGTGACTTTCGGATCGCTGTCCTTGCCCCAAGTAAAATCAATCAGGCGCGGAGCTGTGTCGCTGGCACGGCCGACGGCATGGATCATCGGAAAATTCTGATTGAGCAGATCATTGCCGATAACGGCAGTGAATTTCGCACCATAAACGTCTGCGAGTTTGCGGGCTGCCATTTCCAATGCGTCCGGTCCCATATCGCTGGTTGGTGTATTGATCAGGTCGCGGGTCATGGCGCTGGCATCAGCCAGACGGCGGGTTTCCGCCAGATCAGACAGGCCGGAAATATAGAGCGAAACGCTGTTCTGATCTTCTGCGGAAGCATCTTTTTTATAGTGGTTGAACTGGTAGCCGCCGAGCAAAAAGCTGACCGCGAATAATTCCGCGTGATCTGCTTTGCCTTCGATATGCCAGTTGCCGACAGGCAGCAGACGGGCAAGTTTGCCGCCGATCAGGCGACCTTCACCGCTTTTGTCTTTATCAGCCGGTTCAATGCCGAATAAAGCGCCGCTGATCTGTCCCTGCTCATTGGCCAGCGTCAGCAATTGTCCGGCTTTGCCTTTATAGGCATTGGCTTTTGCCCAAGTGAGAACAGTTTGCGGGAACTGACCATTCGCCAGTGTCTCTGGTGTTACCAGCCATATCGGGCGGCTGTCGGCAGCCTGCTGATCCAGAAGGTCGGCGCGGTTCGCAGATAAAGGGAGGGAGGTCATTGTCAATTCCGTTTTTATTTTCGGGAGAGCGGCCTGAGTCGCTGATACAGCCTTAATAATTAACCCTCTATTAGGGTTAATGGAATATTGATTTTCATTATATTCCGGTGAAGCTGCATCAATTCGTCAGCCTGATTGACAGCTCTGTCGCCTCTTATATTTTGATGGAGAAACTCTGATGCAGCACTATGTGACAAGTTCTGAAAAATCGGACAAGCCATATCGTCGCTTTCAGATACGCGGCCGGTTTTTGACCAAAAGCCTGAAGCTGACTTCTGCCCTGGTTCTGGCCGGAATGGTTGTTGCCGGTTGTACTGGCGTTGACCGTACAACAACCGGTTCTGTTGCCAAAGGCGGCGGCACTAAGACTGAGCGTTCTATTGAACAAATGAACGCCATGCAATTGGCACAGGCTGCACAGACCTATGGCGCGCATTATCAGAAAAACCCGACCAGCAAAGTCGCTGCACTGAATTATGCAACCGTGCTGAGCATGGCAGGTCGTAATGACCAGTCACTGGCTGTGATGCGGGCAATTGCGATTCAACTGCCAAAGGATAAGCAGGTCTTGGCAGCCTATGGTAAGGCTTTGGCCGGAGCAGGGGAGCTGGATGCAGCACTGGACGCTGTGCGCCGTGCGCAGACGCCGGATTATCCGGACTGGCGTTTGCTGTCGACTGAAGGTGCAATTCTCGATCAGCAGGGCAATTCCGCAGCTGCCCGCACAATTTATCAGAAAGCACTACAGATTAAACCGGGTGAAGCTTCTATCCTGTCTAATCTTGCGATGTCCTATGTTTTGAGCGGTGATTTGCCAACGGCAGAGAAATATCTGCGTCAGGCAACAGTGGCGAATGGCAGTGACAGCCGCGTTCGTCAAAATCTGGCGCTGGTTGTTGGTCTTCAGGGACGTTTTCAGGAGGCAGAAACCATTGCTTCGCGTGAATTGTCGCCGGAACAGGCAAAAGCCAATACAGATTATCTGCGCTCAATGCTCGCAAAACAGGGCGTTAAAAAACAGGCATAAAGTCTGAAAAGTTTATGAATAAAAAATACCTGCTTGAAGTGAGATTCAGGCAGGTATTTTTGTTAATTACCGGCGATACCGCCCTGACCAAAAATCTGGATCATGGCAGGGCCGAGAATGACCATAAACAAGACGGGTAAGAAAAATACGATCATCGGCACCGTGAGTTTAGGCGGCAGACCTGCGGCCTTCTTTTCAGCAGCCAACAGACGCATATCGCGGCTTTCCTGCGAGAGTGTACGCATTGCCGTTGCCACCGGCGTACCATAACGCTCTGCCTGTATAAGGGCTTGTGTCATGGCTTTGATCGCTTCCATGCCCGTGCGACTGGCAAGATTGTCATAGGCCTGACGGCGTTCCGGCAAAAAGGCCAGTTCCGCATTGGTCAGCATTAATTCTTCTGCCAGATCGACAGACTGGACGCCGATTTCATCGGCAACGCGGCGGAAGGCTGCTTCCGTTGACATGCCGGATTCAACACAAATCAGCATCAGATCCAGTGCATCCGGCCAAGCCAGAGTAATGGAGTCACGGCGTTTGGCTGCAATATTGCTGACATAGAGATTCGGTGCATAAAAACCGGCATAAGCTGCAAGAATGCAAATAAAGAAACGAACAAAGGTTGATTGTTGCGCCAGCATACCGAGTCCGAAGATCATGAATATCGCCAGCGCCAAAAATGCAAAGGGCAGCATGAAGCGCATGAACAGAAAAATATTCAGCGGATTTTGACCGCGAAAACCTGCTTGGCGCAGCGACGCAACGGTTTTGTCATCAGCAAGGGCACGGCGCAAATCCAGCTTCTCAACAAAATCGCGAATACCGGCTTTTTGCTGATGGCGCAGACTGATGCCACGCTCTTTATCATTGGCAATGCGGGCTCTTTCACGCGCGCGAATAGCTTCGCGTTCAAGGGCAACGGATTTCATCCGGCTTTTGAGCGGATTACGCTGTAAATAGGGGAGCAGTAGCGTCATTATGGTTGCGAACATCGCAAACATAACAAGAATGCTGATTAGAGTTTGCCGCTGAAATAGCGTGGTTTCGAAAAATTCGCGCATCGCCATCCCGCTTACATTTTGAAGTTAATCATGGTTTTCATCACGAAAATTCCGAGAGAATACATGACGACTGAGATGACCAGCAAAACATTGCCGGGAAAGGTCGTGAACAGCAGGCCGATATAGCCGGGATTCATAAAGGAAATCACTGTGGCCACAAAAAACGGCAGGGAGCCGATAATCGCAGCCGAAGCCTTAGCTTCCTGAGACATGGCTTGTACCTTGGCTGCCATTTTTTTCCGATCACGCAAGACGCGTGACAGATTTCCAAGAGCTTCCGAAAGGTTGCCACCGGCCTGCGATTGAATCTGGATCACAATTGAGAAAAAATTGGTTTCCGGACAAGGCATGTTCTCCGGCATTTTCGCAACAGCTTCCGGTATCGTCAGTCCTATTTGCTGAGCTTCAATAATCCGGCGAAACTCTTCTTTGACCGGTGACGGCGCATCATTGGCCAGCAAACGCAGACTGTCATTTAATGGCAGACCGGAGCGTAATGAGCGGGTAATCACGTCCAGCGCATTTGGAAAGTCATTCAGGAAGGCTTTCATGCGCTTTTTACGCAAATGCAAAATAATCCAGCGCGGAACACCGAAAAAACCGATCAGAGCAATCACCGGCGATAGTATTAAGGGTACGCCACCCACCAAGCCAAACAAAAAGCAGATAAAACCACTGCCTGCACTGATGAGATAGAACTGACGAACACTCCAGCTTAATCCGGCCTGTGCCAGAAGTGTACGCAGAGGCGGATTTTTCTGGTTTTTGGTCTGTTTTTTATTGCGGCGATCCAGTTCATCCAGATTGTCCTGCAAAGTCCTGCGTCGCTTTTGCGCCTCAGTGGCTTTTTCACGCTCAGAGCGCATCACCACACGACTGGTTGTGGTCTTTTTAATTGCATCGAGCCGTTTTTGGCCGGTTTTTTCCGTATTGATGCGGTCAAAAAAGATGGCATAGAGCAGGGCACCGGCCGCAATTGCCGCCAGAACAACAAGCAGAACTGTTGCGCCGTTCATCGAAGTGCCCTTTCAGTATCCGGCATATGATATGCCTGTTTCGTTCAAAAATGTCAGTTTAATGCGGTGTGGCTTCAGATTTGATGGCTGCCTGCCACCTCCATCGTATCGAGAATAGTCGATAGACGCTGGTCCTCATTGTAATAGCGTGCCCGCTCCCAGAAGGCCGGACGAGCAATGCCGGTTGAAACATGACGGCCTATAATATTGCCGTTAATATCTTCCCCCATCATTTCAAAATTAATCAGATCCTGCGTTATGATGACGTCGCCCTCCATACCGATGACCTCAGTAATGTGGGTTATGCGACGGGTACCGTCACGAAGACGCGTTGCCTGAATAATGACATCCACGGAACCGACCATGATCTCACGCACGGTGCGTTGTGGCAAAGTATAGCCACCCATGGCAATCATCGCCTCCATACGGTTCAGACATTCACGCGGGCTGTTGGAGTGGATCGTGCCCATCGAACCATCGTGACCGGTGTTCATGGCCTGAAGCAGATCGAAAACTTCAGGGCCGCGAACTTCACCGACGATGATACGTTCAGGACGCATACGCAGACAGTTCTTAACCAGATCACGCATGGTGATCTCGCCTTCGCCTTCCAGATTAGGCGGACGGGTTTCAAGGCGGACAACATGGGGCTGCTGGAGCTGCAATTCTGCTGAATCTTCGCAGGTGATGATGCGCTCAGTGGAATCAATATAGCGCGTCAGGCAGTTTAGCAGGGTGGTCTTACCGGAACCTGTGCCACCGGAAATAATAATATTACAGCGCACACGCCCAATAATTTGCAGCAATTCCGCACCCAGTTGCGAAATACTGCCGAAACGTACCAGCTGATCGAGGGTCAGCTTGTCTTTTTTAAATTTACGGATCGTCAGCGCTGTACCGTCAATGGCAAGTGGTGAGGTAATGACGTTGACGCGGGAGCCATCCGGCAGACGGGCATCACAGATCGGGCTGGATTCATCAACGCGGCGGCCAACCTGAGAGACGATACGCTGGCAGATATTCAGCAATTGCTGATTATCACGGAAACGGACATTGGTTTCCTGAACACGGCCATTGACTTCAATATAGGTTTTGCGTGCGCTGTTGACCATAATATCGGCGATATCATCGCGCGCCAGCAGCGGTTCCAGTGGGCCATAGCCCAGAACATCGTTACAAATATCGTCGAGCAGTTCTTCCTGCTCGGCAATCGACATAACAAAATTCTTGATCGAGATAATATCATTGACGATTTCACGGATATCATCACGGGCGGCATCGGCATCCATACGTGATAATTGCGACAGGTCAATTGTATCGATCAATGCCGCAAAGATCTGGGATTTCGTATCGTAATAAGCTTGTGACTTTTCACGGGCAACCGGAGCAGCAACAGTTTTTGTTGCCATTTCACTTGTTGTTGATGCTGATGGCGACAATGGCGCAGATGCAATGCTCTGTGAGCCGCCGGCCTGTTGGCTGGCAGCGGGTTTGCTGGTGGTGGCGGCTGTGCTTGCGCCTCTTTTTCCGAACATGGCTGCTCTCTATCCTTGTCCGTTAAGCGGAAGGTTTACGCTTTAATTTACTTAAGAGGCCTGTCAGCGGGCTTGATTTTTTAGCCTCATCCGGCACGTCCTGTTTGCCGAGTAGCTCACGGGCGATCTCGGTAATTTTTTGCGAAATTTTATGATTTGGATCAGCCTCTCCGAGCATATGCGCATTATTGGCGGCAGTGCCGAAAAACTGCGGATCAAACTCAATTACCGCCAGCGGCTTGATATTGAGTGGCGAGCAAAACTCTGCGGTTGAAATTTCAGGACGCTTGGGAACACCGGTCTGATTGAGAATAAGATGCGCAGGCCGGTCGTTCGGGCGCAGCAGGATTAGTGTATCCAGCAGGTTTTTGGTGTTACGCAGACAGGCCAGCTCCGGTGTGGCGACGATGATAATCTCATCGGCCTGCATCAGGGTTGTCCGTGTCCAGTTATTCCAGCTATGCGGCATATCGAGCACCAGCAATTGTGTAGTGCGTAAGGCAGATTCTATGATTGTTACAAAGGATTCCGCTTCAAAATCATAGGTTTTTTCGAGCGTTGACGGTGCTGCCAGCAAAGACAAATGCTCAGAGCTTTCAGCTAGCAAACGATCGAGATAGACCTCATCTACACGCTCTGGCGCGTAGACTGCATCGGCAATCCCTAAGGTCGGATCCTGATCAAAGTTGATGTTAACTGTACCGAAAGGCAGATCCATATCTGCCAGTACGACCTCATGTTTGAACTGATTGGCCAGACTCCAACTGATGTTGTGAGCAAGTGTGGACGCGCCGGTTCCGCCTTTAGCGCCGATAACGGCAATACTTCTGCCGGAAGGCGCAGTGGACGGATCCGCAAATAGTGTATCCAGCACGGAGATGACTTCAGACAGGCTGGCAGGAGCAACCAGATAGTCTGAAACACCGTTGCGGATCAGTTCACGATAGAGCCGGACTTCATTGCTGCGGCCGATAATCAACACACGGGTGCCGCTGTCGCAAACTTCTGCGAGCCGGGTAATATCAGCAAGCAATTGATCCGGTCCGGCAGCGCTTTCAAGAATGATGAGGTGTGGCGTGGAACTACTATGATAGGCTTCAAGCGCCGTGTTGATATCACCCGAACGGATTTGCCAACGGGTTCGTGTCAGACGGCGATCCTGCGCACAGGACTGAAGTACAGACAGGCCGGCTTCCGTTTCACAGAAAGCATCAATATTCAGGCGTGGCAGCGGACGAATACCGCGTATATCCGTGCTGCTATCCTGAAATATATCTGTTGATGTGATACTGTTTTCCACAATCACGACCTTTGTTGGAATGGTATGCAATTTTAACTGGCATTAGTTTGTGAGTAAAATTGTGATGCAGTTGTCTATTATTGTGACTTTGTAGTGTATTCTACAATTTTACTACGTTCTTCTGCCCAAACTTTTGATAAACTTGGTGAAATATTATCGTAACCGTTGTCAGGACTATCTTTTGATGCCCCGCTTAAAATCCGATCATTGCGCGTGCCATTCAGTGGCGCTGTCGCGCGTGGACCAAGGAAATCTGCCGGATTTGCAACCTGTGCAGCTAAATTAGCCTGTGTGGCACAGCCGAAGTCAGCGTAATGTTTGTTTTCAGCGGTATTCAGCATGTCATCCGGCCAGCGCCCGCAAGGGCCGGTTGCAGCAGTCATAGCATAATAGCTGATGCGGACCGGAGCTGAGACTTGCGGGTTGTTGACCTGATAGCTTTGGGTTGCAATATTGCTGGCTAATACGCCACCTTGTCTTAGGATCGCGGCAATGTCAGTGCTGATGCGATAAGCGGCCGTCTGGTTAGCGCTCCCTTCAGGAAGTAATATAAAGACCATGCCTGAGCCCTGACGACGATAGCCGTCAACGGAATTTTGCACAATGCTGCGCTGCGTGAGACTCAATTTTTTATCATTCCGGCTGACCGGAATATCAGCTGTTTTTTCACGCTCCTGAATGGTAATCGGATGATTGGTGCGATAATCATCCGGTATTGAGCCAACAGTCACGTGATGCGTATTGGCACATCCTGCCAAAGCCATTGTTATGAACAGGCTGCCACTGATGAGCATTGTGCGTGAAGGCTGAAAGTGTTTTTTCTGCATAGCTACCTGCCCCTCTTATTTATAAATGAAGCCGACAACGCCGTTATAGCGGCCGTTGGGCAGGTTGGTTTTGGCACTGCCATAAACGCGATTAACTTTGCCGAGAACAAATCCTGCAGCATCACTTGGCGGTGTTAGATTATCGTCAGGACGAGCCAGTTCTGTCCGTGCCGTTGAGCGCACCAGATAAGGTGTAACAATCACAACCAGTTCCGTTTCATTGCGTAGGAATTCCCGACTGCGGAACAATGTGCCGAGCACAGGGATTTTGGAAAGGCCTGGCGTACCGTTGATGGATTGACGGGTTTCATCGCGGATCAGTCCGCCAATCATCATCGAGCCGCCTGATGGTATCTCAACCGTGGTATCTGCAATCCGCTTCCGCAGTGAGATGATGTTGGGGCTAAGTTCACCGGTGTTTTGTGTTGCTGAACCTTCAGTCGTGGGCTCAGAAACGGATGTCCGGACTTTTAAAGATATGCGACCTGGTCCCAGAACTGTCGGCATAAACTCCAGCCCGATACCATATTCAATTTTGGCCAGCGTATTCTTGCGCTTTCCGTCGTCTTCATAGTCAACGCTATCAAGAACATTATATTCACCGCCAACCTGAAAGGCCGCTTTTTCACCGGAAATTGCGGTTAGTGTCGGTTCTGCAAGGGTTTTCATGGCACCTGCAGTTTCCATTGCTTGCAAATAGCCTCTGAAATTACTGGTACGAATACCCAGAGAATTGCTTGCGTTTTGTCCTACCCCGCCAGGCAGACTGCCTGCAATGCCGCTGAAGGTCACGCCGTTCATACTGGCATTTCCAACCATATTAACGCCAAGCTGTTTCATCACAGTACGGCTGACTTCTGCAACAGTCACTTTCAGTGTAACCTGATCTTCGCCGACAATGGTAATCAGGTTGATGATTTTACTGGCGCGGCGAGCTTCCTGATCATTGCCAGTGGTTACAACCAGGCTTCCGCCCGATCCTGATGACGAAACAGAATTACCCGTATTATAAGTATTCGTAGTGGCTTCACCGCCGGATACCAGTAAGTTTGCAAGCTTGGCAGCCTGCGCTGCATCCTGTGGTGTCTGAACAGTACCGGTGAGGACAATATTATCATTGATCAGCTCGATTTTGATATCAGAGCCCGGAATATATTTTCGCAAAGACGATGCAAGACTGCTGACATCGCGCTCAATTTTTAAGTCGAGGCTGGCGATCTGTTCGCCATCCTTGCCAAAAATAATAATATTGGTTTGCCCGACCGCTTTACCAAACAGGTAAATGCGGCGTGCTGTACGCGTGACGGCATCGGCCGTCGTAGGATTGGCGACCAGAATGTCATAAGCATCCTGCGGCAGGTCAATCACAAGGGATTTTCCAAGCCCGAGATTAACCGGTTGTGCGCGGCCTGCACTGGTGATCTGGACGTCCTGCGCCTGCACGACCTCCGAAAAGGTGACCGGAATGATCAGGGCGGCTGAAAGGAGCAAAGCTTTCAATTGAGTACTGCCGTAAGTTTGGGAAAAGAAAAGACGTGTCATTAGTTGATCCCGACTTCGGAAAGGTTGCCCGATTTAATCATTTTCACCGGTCCGTTTTTACCCGGTGACATCACAAGATAATCAGATGTGCTGGAAGCCTCAGGTTCTGCATCGCGCACAGAACGTAGGGTCAGGTTGATTCTGTCTGCCATAGATTGGGCGGCAGCCATAATCTCTGCCTGCTTCTGCGTGACTTCCAGAGTGGCGGTGCGCCCCATAATATCTTTTTTACCTTGATCATCTTCTTTGATGGTTTGATCAATGGCCAGAACGCGGACATTCTCCAGAATAGTTTCCGTTAAGAACGGCAAAGATGACGGCTGTGTATTGCGGTTTGCGCGGGTAAGAACAACGTCAACGCGATCACCTGGCAAAATAAATCCGCCGGCAGAACTCTCTGCTGCAATATTGGTTGCGATCGCGCGCATGCCTTTAGGCAGCAGAGAAGACATAAATTGCTCGCCTTCACCGATCAGCTTGACTTTACGGATAGGCTCTCCGGCCAGAACAGGAAGGCGCAGACTGGATTTTTGCAGATCATCCAGTGCGTCCGGCTGGGCATCACGGGTGATATAATCTGCGGATACCGAGCTTTCAGGCCAGGATTGCCATTGTAGCTGACCGGACAGACTGGAGCCGACGGTCAGATTGGATGAGGCTGTCAGAACATCTTTCAAGGGGAGTGCGGGCGCTGGTGTACTGACTTCAATCGCCGGTGGCGGCGCATCATTCATCGTCAGGGCAATATAGCCTGCGGCACCGGCAGCAAGCACGGCAACAGCCAAAATGATCAGACGTGAAGTGTTCATCAATTAATCCCCGCATCATGCGTGTGTTGTGGCACACACACTTAATGCAGCAGGAATCGTATAATTATGGTTAACGAACTGTTATTATCAATTTTGTTAAAATACACCTTGCTAAACAATATCAAGAAATAATGAATTTAGCCTGCAATTGAAAGTTGCGGATAAATCCACAGGCCGGCAAATGCCAGTGCTATACCATACGGAATGCCTATGGTCGGATCTGTCAGGCGATAAAGAAAGGCAATATGTGCAATTTTGCTTCTGTTGATGAGTTTGCGCAGTAACAGAATGATTATCGTCAGAATGCCGCCAGCGATGGCGCTAATCAGTAAATACTGGACAAGGCTGGTTGAAAATCCGGCCCATAGCGCAGTGGCGCTGATGAGTTTGGCGTCTCCGCCACCCATAGCATTAATAAAAAACAGACCAAAACAGACAATCAGTGCAACCGCACCAACAGCCAGATGCAGGAGAATCGTCTGTAGCGGTAGCCCTGTGATTGGTGCGAAAAGAATAAAACCGGCAGCCAGAAACAGACAGGCAATATTGCTGATCTTCATGAATAAAAGGTCTGAAAGTGCAGCATAGATCATAGTGCCGCAAAATGTCAGTGCAATGAGGAGAGTGAGCATAATCTGCCTTGATGCTGCCGGAAGAGGACCGATAATTGGTTTTGTTAATCCATAGGCAAAGCACTTTACCTTTAAGTTAATGGGTGGGTAAACGCTGTAAAACCCGTATAGTTTTATTTTATGACTTGAAATGAACCGCCAAGTTTGCGGAGCTTGTTATCTATTAAGTGTTCTTTCATCCATCTTGCGCATAGTAGAGATGAAAACGGAACTTAATTTATGGCTTATAAGAATATGATAAATTTGAAAAAACTGATATTTTTATCGCTGCTGAGTGCCGGTCTTCTGACACATCAGGCCAGAGCTGAAGAAATTCAGACAATTCAGATTAAGACCGACCAGGCTCATATTCTGCGCCTCGATAAGCCGGTAAAATCCATCATTATTGGCAATGATGCAATTGTCGATGCTATGATGCAGGATGCAAAAACCATTGTTCTCACAGGGCGCAATAATGGTGTGACCAATCTGGTGGTTATGGATCAGAATGGGGTGACGATGCTGGACGAGCAAGTCATGGTTGGCCAGAATGATCTGGCAACGACACGGGTTTTTCGCGGTTCTGATATATCCGTATTGTCCTGTACGCCGATTTGTGAACCTAAAGCTGTCTCGCCTAAATTATAATTTTTTATCTCTTCGGTTCTATCTGGCTTTGGAAACTAATGTTTATGTCGAGAGATCAGGCTGACACTGCTGATTTAAAGCACCCTCAAAAAAAGTTCCGTTTGTTTTTTCGGGACGAAAAAGGTGTAACAGCAGTCGAGTTTGCTCTGGTTGTTTTTCCGTTTTTATTCTTGATTTTTGCGATCATTGAGCTGGGCATTAGTTTTGCAATGCAGCAGATGCTAAATTTTGCGGTTGAGGATATAAGTCGCCAATTTTATACGGGGCAGCTCAGAGAAGAAAATCTGAGACCTGATTCTGTTAAGAGCAGTATTTGTAAAAAAATCAGCATTTTACCCATCGTTGATTGTAATAAATTGTCGATCAATCTGGATAATTATACTAGTTTTTCAGAAGTGCCTGTGAAAAATCTTGTTACGAAAAACGGAGAGCTTGGCCTGCCGCAAACGATCAATGTCGGAGGGCCATCGACGATTAACCAGATTAATGTGTTGTATCGCTGGCCTGTCATGACCAATATTCTGTATTATTTGAATCCGGATGTGAAACCTGCTGATCGTGTTCTTCCACTGTTTATAACCGTCACCTGGCAAAATGAGCCATATTCATGATGGGAAAAGAGTGTGAAAAACTGGTTCGCTTAGTACAGAACATATATGCATATTTAAGATGCTTTTCGAAAGATGAACGGGCTGTATCGGCGGTAGAGTTCGCTTTATTGTTGCCTGTTATAATCCTGATTTATGCTGGTGTTGCCGATGTTTCGCGTGGTGTTGATGCAAGCCGCAAGGTCAATCGGGTCGCTAGTGTTGTTGGTGACTTGGTAAGTCGGCAAATTAGTGTGCTACCTGCGCAATTGGATGATATTTTTCTGATTGGTGCCAGCATTATGGTGCCGTCAGCAAAAAATCCTGAAATTAAAATATCTTTTCTAAGAGTGGAGAGGATCAATAATTCTTCAAATTTTAGAGTGACATTGTTATGGTCGCGCAAGACCCGTGGCTTTGATGATAAAAAAGGCATGGGCGCAACAGAGCTACCAGAGAGTCTACGTAAAGAGGTCATGAATTATATTCGTGTTGAAACACAATATACCTATCAGCCACTGCTTTCTGCTGTGCTTCCCCCTATCAATATGGCAGAGACTTATTTTGTCAGCCCGCGCTATTCGGATCTTATTCCTTGTGCGGCTTGTTGATAGCTCGTCCGCGATAATACATCGAGTGGCATAAACACCTCCATGCTTGACGCTTGCGGTAGGTTTCATGATATGCATTTCGTTGAACCAAACGAAAGCAGTCAGAAGGCACTATTCTATGCGGCGGGTTATACTCATTGTGCTCGACTCATTCGGCATCGGCGGCGCACCGGATGCGGATTTGTTTGCCGATCAGGGCGCTAACACTCTAGGTACGATTGCCGGTTTTTGTGCCGACAGGCAGACACATCTGAACATCCCTCATATGCTGCAGCTGGGGCTGGGACTGGCTGCGCAATGCGCGACCGGAATATATCCGGCCGGGTTCAATGCCGATCTGCCGGTCAGCGGACTTTGGGGCGCGGCTTGCGAAGTCTCAAAAGGCAAGGATACACCTTCCGGCCATTGGGAAATTACAGGTTTGCCGGTTCCTTTCGACTGGGGTTATTTTCCAAAGACTATTCCAACATTTCCTGCAAGCCTGACCGAAACGATTATTCGCCAAGAGAAACTCAGCGGAATATTGGGCGATTGCCATGCATCCGGCACGGAGATTATTGCGCAATATGGTGAGGAACATATCCGTAGCGGCAAGCCGATTTTCTACACATCTTCAGATTCAGTCTTACAGGTCGCTGCCCATGAGGCGCATTTTGGCTTGCAGCGTCTCTATGATCTGTGTGCGGCTTTGCGCTTGCTGGTCGATCCGCTCAATATTGGCCGTGTGATTGCCCGCCCTTTTATTGGTGAGACGCGGGACAGTTTTGAGCGCACCGGCAACCGGCGCGATTTCGCGGTGCCGCCGCCACAACCGACACTGCTGAATATTGTCGAAGCGTCAGGACATGATGTTTATGCGGTGGGTAAAATCAGCGATATTTTTGCCGGATCAGGCATAACAAAACTACGTAAAGCGCATGGCAATCAAGCACTGGTGGATGCCACTCTGGAAGCGATGGATGAAGCCGGTGACGGCGATCTGGTTTTCACCAATCTTGTTGACTTTGATATGCTCTATGGTCACAGGCGCGATATTACCGGCTATGCGGCTGCCCTTGAAGCCTTTGACAAGCGCTTACCTGAAATTTTGCAAAAAATGTGTGAGGGCGACTTGCTGATTCTGACCGCCGATCATGGTTGTGATCCGGGCTGGCATGGCAGCGATCATACCCGTGAATGTGTGCCGGTGCTTGTCGCGGGCGCTGGAAGCGGCACGATTGGTATGCGGAATAGTTTTGCCGATATTGGTAAATCTGTTGCATCCTATCTGGGTCTTGAGAATAATCTGGCCGGTGAGAATTTTCTGACAGCAGATAATAAAGCGCAGTCATAAACGCAGCCAGATAAGAGTGGAGATTAGAATGCCTGAATTGCCTGAGGTGGAAACGGTTCGCCGTGGTCTGCAACCGGTTATGGAAGGTGCAGTCGTAGAAAAACTGGTTTTAAATCGTCCTGATCTGCGTTTTCCTTTTCCGGAAAATCTCAATGAGCGCCTGCAAGGGCAAAAAATTGTCTCACTGGGGCGCCGCGCCAAATATCTGCTGATTGAATTTGAGGATGGTGCCAGTCTGATCAGTCATTTGGGCATGTCCGGTTCCTATCGGATTGAGCCTGATTTGCGTATTTCTGCGCCGAAACAGGCTCAGGAACAGGCAGATGACGGGTTTCATTATCCGCGGTCCAAAAATCCTGCACATGACCATGTGGTTTTTCACGTTCAATCGGAAATCTATGGCCAAAGGCAGGTGATTTATAATGATCCGCGCCGGTTCGGTTTTTTGTTGTTGTGCGGCGCCGGTGAACTGGCAGACCACCCTTCATTGAAAGACCTTGGCATTGAGCCGACCGGTAACAGCCTGTCCGGAGCGGTGCTTGCCAGTCTTTTCAAGGGTAAAAAAACAGTTTTAAAGGCAGCTTTGCTGGATCAGCGGTTGATTGCCGGTCTTGGCAATATTTACGTTTGTGAAGCCTTATGGCGCACCGGCTTATCTCCGCTGCGTGCTGCCGCAGAGGTTGCAGAAGACCCTAAGCTTGCAGAAGCACTGGCAACTTCAATCCGCGAGGTCATTGCCGAGGCAATTGTTGCGGGCGGTTCCAGCCTGCGCGATCACCGACAGGCAGATGGCACGCTGGGCTATTTCCAGCATAGTTTTGCGGTTTATGACCGTGAGGGTGAACCTTGCCGGCGTTGCGGCGCGCCTGTGCAGCGCATTGTGCAGAACGGGCGCTCGACTTTCTTTTGTGCAGCTTGCAGCGTTTAATTTTCTACAGCATAATTTTAGGGGAGTATCTCGATGGCTTATGAAACCATTTTGGCTGAAACACGTGGCAAAACCGGCCTTATCCGGTTGAACCGGCCACAGGCACTGAATGCGCTGAACCTGCAACTGGTGAGTGAGCTGATGGACGCTCTGCGAGCCTTTGACAAGGATGATGCAATTGGCGCCATTGTTCTGACAGGCTCGGAAAAGGCTTTTGCTGCGGGCGCTGATATTAAGGAGATGCAGAACCTGACTTTCGCAGAAGCCTATGGTCAGGATTTCTTAGGCGAAGCAGAGGGCGTCAGCGCCATTCGCAAGCCGATTATCGCGGCCGTCAGCGGGTATACATTGGGCGGTGGTTGTGAGCTGGCCATGATGTGCGATTTCATCATTGCGGCGGATAATGCAAAATTTGGTCAGCCTGAAATCACATTGGGAATCATTCCGGGCATTGGCGGGACGCAACGTCTGGCACGCTTTGTCGGCAAGTCCAAAGCGATGGATATGGTGCTGACCGGCCGGATGATGGACGCTGCCGAGGCAGAACGCTGCGGGCTGGTATCGCGCGTTGTTGCACCGGAAGCACTGCTCGATGAAGCTCTGAAGGCTGCAGAGCGGATTGCATCCCTCTCAAGGCTTTCCGTGATGATGGCTAAAGAATCGGTCAATCGCGCTTTCGAGACGACATTGCAGGAAGGGTTGAAATATGAACGCCGTTCTTTTCAAGCGCTTTTTGCGACAGAAGATCAGAAAGAGGGCATGGCGGCTTTTGTCGATAAGCGCACTCCGACCTTTTCAAACCGCTGAGTCGGGGCGCGTGAGGCTGCTCTGCCCCTGAAACCATGGGCAGAGCGTCAGGAAAGGCTTTGAAGGCCATCTTTTACGGGATTCAGGCGCTCTGTGCGAGAGAATCCACATTGACGGGGCTGCAAAGCTGATCTATAAGCGCGCAACAGTGAGACGGCTCTCGGGCTGTCCGAATAGATTTTTGCCCGGTGGCCTGCCCCTTCGATATGATATCGATGCTGAAAAGCCCGCTGGATAGCTGACAGAAAAAGAGAGGCATTTATGGCCAATACACCTTCGGCAAAGAAAGCGGTTCGTAAAATCGAAGCCCGCACCGAGGTCAACAAATCCCGTCGCTCACGCGTACGTACCTTCATTCGTAAGTTTGAAGATGCTGTAGCACTTGGTGATAAAGATGCTGCACAGGCTGCTTTCAAGATTGCTGAGCCTGAACTGATGCGCGCTGTCACTAAAGGCGTTGTTCACAAGAACACAGCTTCGCGTAAAGTTTCGCGTCTTGCTGCACGTCTTAAAGGCATGACCGCCTGATATCAGGTGTCGTCTGTTTGTTAAAAAAACCCGGTCTTCGTACCGGGTTTTTTTGTGCCTGAATTTCTGATGATTCTGCATATTCAAAGTTACAAGCTTTTGCTGGCTGACTGTTTTGGCGTTGGACATTCATCAACGCGGGGGGGGGGGGGCAGGCGAATACAGAGTGCGCGGACGGCAGCTTTCGCTGGAGCGGTTTATGTGCCGATTAGATCGTACTGCTCGCTCTAAAGCGTGTTGCGCTCAAAGAGATCCAGCTTGGCTGTGAAATGCTCTGGCGTGCATTGCGTCAATCTCATTCAAACTGCCGCACAAAACTTCTTTCACTCTCGTAGAGTGACAAAGACGAAATGAGCCCTTTTGCAGCAGACATGCGTTAGGCACTACCCGTTCCGCAGGTTTTTTGAAGTGAGACCCGGTTCCGTTATTTCGTTAATATTTGAGCGCGGTTGTTCACACGAGAATCGCCTTTGCGTGCCGTTTCATTTTGAGCAGGATTCACTGTGTAAAAGCGGCTGTTTTACAAAAGAAACTGCTAAAGTACCTTGGAGATTCTCTTTTCTAAATTTTTCTTTTTGCAATGAATTTCCGGCTGAGACCCGTTTTTATACACAGTTCTGCACTGAGTCTGGGGATTGCTCAGGAGGGCTCTGAGTCAAGCGAATTATTATTATTTTTTTTCACGCCTGAGATTCTGGAATGGTTAATAATTGCTCCGATAAAAAGATGTTGAATCCAAAGGTCTTATTAATTTCAGACCCTGTATCAGAAGAGTTATGCGTACTGAAAGACAGTTCCAATGATTAAAAAACCCTTAACGGTGGTCTTGCCCTGAGGCTAAAGATTTCGCTAATGTTAGCCGATCAGTGCTCTGGACCATTGGCATAAAAGCTATCGGCGTCCGGTTATAATTTCATGGTGTGCAAAGTGAGCTGACGCAGAATTTCCTGTTCTGCGAAGGAGAATTTGTGTGCCTGCAAAATCCAGCACTGCGGGGGAAATATCCTGAATGAGGATCTGACCTGCGGTTGCCGGAGATGAGAGAGGCTGTTCTGTAATGTTACGATATTACAGAATTTACCAGTCATTAACCTAAACAAAGCTTTGCGCAGCCGCAAACGGAAACAGAGGTTGTTGAATGGTTCAATACGGGCAATCAGCATAGGGCGGACAAAACATGAGTCGTTATCTGGTGATCTCGCATCGGCATATTCGAGCGAACAGAATTTAAGACCGAAGCTAAAACGAACAAAAAAGAGTGCGGATGCTGAGAGACCCTTTCAGTCAAACCGCTGAGTAACAAGCATCTGCAAAAGATGCTCCGGTGTGATCGCAAGATCAGCTGCCTAAAAAACTGAACATGATTGTGAGGCGACAATGATTGCAAAGAATGAGGCGAAACTGGGCGTGATGAACGAAGCCGGTCAGCCAGTCCCGCCGATCAGTCAGAGCCTGCATGGTCAGTTTGATACGGCACCGGATTTTATGAGTGAGAAAGAGAATATGACTTTGACAACCGCTTCTCCGGATGAGGCCTTTGAACGACTGCTGAGCAAGCTGAAAGCGCGCGTCGGCAGTGAAATATTCTCTTCATGGTTCGGCCGTCTGAAGCTTGATGAAGTCTCCAAGAGTGTTGTGCGTTTTTCCGTTCCGACCGCCTTTTTGCGTTCATGGATCAACAATCATTACGCAGAAATGCTGACCCTGCTGTGGCAGGAAGAAAACCCGCAGATTATGAAGGTTGAGGTTGTTGTGCGCGGTATGAGCCGTGTTGCACGTCCTGTTGCACCGGTTGCCGATGTTATGCCGGAAATCCCGCAGCTCGCCGCTCCGCAGCGCGAAAAGCCGGTTTTCCCGGTTGGCCAGAGCTTCTCTGCCGAGAAACGTACCAGTCAGGTTGAAGCGGCCGCTCAGAGTGCTGCTGCCGGTTCTGTGCTCGGTTCTCCGCTTGATCCGCGTTATACATTCGACAGCTTTGTTGATGGTGCATCCAACCGCGTGGCACTTGCCGCAGCGCGTACCATTGCTGAAGCCGGTTCCAGCGCCGTGCGTTTCAACCCGCTGTTTATTCATGCCTCCGTTGGTCTTGGTAAAACCCATCTTTTGCAGGCGATTGCCGCCAATGCATTGCAGCGCCAAGACAAGCCGCGTGTTGTCTATCTGACCGCTGAATATTTCATGTGGCGTTTTGCAACTGCAATTCGTGACAATAATGCGCTCTCCTTCAAAGAGCAGCTGCGCGATATCGACCTGCTGATTATTGATGACATGCAGTTCCTGCAGGGTAAATCGATCCAGCACGAGTTCTGCCATCTGATCAATACGCTGCTCGACAGTGCCAAACAGGTTGTTGTGGCCGCAGACCGTGCGCCGTCCGAACTGGAATCACTCGATGTGCGCGTGCGTTCCCGCCTGCAGGGTGGTGTGGCTCTGGAAATGGCAGCACCGGATTATGAAATGCGTGTGGAAATGCTCAAGCGTCGTCTGAGCGCTGCGCAGGCCGAAGAACGCAATATTGATATTGCTGATGATATTCTCGCTCATGTGGCACGCACTGTCACCGGTTCCGGCCGTGAACTGGAAGGCGCTTTCAACCAGCTCCTGTTCCGTCAGTCTTTTGAGCCAAATCTCTCGATCGACCGCGTTGACGAGTTGCTTGGTCATCTGACCCGCGCAGGTGAACCTAAGCGTATCCGTATTGAAGAAATTCAGCGTATTGTTGCCCGTCATTACAATGTGTCGAAGCAGGATTTGCTCTCGAACCGCCGTACCCGCACGATTGTAAAGCCGCGTCAGGTCGCGATGTATCTCGCGAAAATGCTGACCCCGCGCTCGCTGCCGGAAATTGGCCGTCGTTTCGGCGGACGTGATCACACTACAGTTCTGCATGCTGTGCGTAAGATCGAAGATCTGGTCGGCGCCGATTTGAAACTGGCGCAGGAGCTTGAGCTTCTGAAGCGCCTGATCAACGAACAATCCGCATAATCTGTTACAGATATCCATGATTCTGTATCGCGGCTCATGTCGCGATACAGGCTCCCATACAAAAAAGGGTGCAAAGAGCGGGCTACAGGCCTTTTATGCAGAAGAAATCATTGATGTGCGGTTCTGCGGACTTGCAATGTCCCCTTAAATTCTGGCAATTTAACCGTCCATGAGGCGCCTGTCGCGCCGTGATCTCCGGTCAGCTGGGCTGTGCCGGACAGATGTTAGCGAGTTCTGTATATCATGCGCGTAACTATTGAACGTTCAAATCTCCTGAAATCCCTCAATCATGTGCATCGCGTGGTTGAGCGCCGGAATACAATTCCGATTCTCTCCAACGTCTTGTTGCAGGGTGAAGACGGTGTGCTGAAGCTTAAAGCCACGGATCTTGATCTGGAAGTAACCGAATCGACCGATGCCGCCATTGATACGGCTGGTGCGACAACAGTTCCGGCGCACCTGCTGTATGACATCGTGCGCAAGCTGCCGGACGGCGCTGAAGTGATGCTGGCCAATAATGAAGATGGGACAGCCATGTCGGTTGTATCCGGCCGCTCGTCCTTCCGTCTGCAATGCCTGCCACAGTCCGATTTTCCTGAGCTGACAGCGGGTAGCTTCACCCATACATTCCGTATGGAGGCGAGCGCGCTGAAACGTCTGATCGACCGCACCAATTTTGCGATCTCGACGGAAGAAACCCGTTATTACCTCAATGGTATTCATCTTTATGCCGGTGAAGATGATGGCCGTTTGGAACTGCGCGCCGTTGCCACTGACGGTCACCGTCTGGCGCGTGCCGCGATGGAAGCACCAAGCGGTGCCGAAGGCATGCCCGCCATTATCATTCCGCGCAAAACCGTTGCGGAATTGCAGAAGCTGGTTGATGTGCCGGATATGCAGGTGACGATTGAAGTGTCGGATGTGAAAATCCGCTTCACCGTTGGTACTGTTGTTCTGACCTCGAAACTGATCGACGGCACATTCCCTGAATATAAGCGGGTGATTCCGGCTGGCAATGACCGCAAGCTGGTGATTGACCGCCAGAGCTTTGCCGCTTCCGTTGACCGCGTATCGACCATTTCCAATGAAAAAGGCCGTGCGGTTAAGCTCAGCATTTCCGATGGTCTGCTGACACTGACCGTGAACAACCCCGATTCCGGTTCCGCGACAGATGAAGTACCGGCAGGCTATGACAGTGAACCGATGGAAATCGGCTTCAACTCGAAATATCTGCTCGATATCACATCGCAGCTTTCCGGTAAGGAAGCCGTGTTCATGCTGGCCGATGCCGGTTCGCCAATGCTGGTGCGCGATGAGGGTGATGAACATCTGGTCTATGTTCTGATGCCGATGCGTGTATAAGTGCACGGGTGAACACAGATTATAACATGAATGCACAAATGACAGGTCGCAGCGAACGGGTCAGTTTCCGTCGTCTGCGGCTTGCGCATTTTCGCAACTATGACAGCCTGACCTTGCCGCTCAGTGGCGGCCATGTGGTGCTGACCGGCGAGAATGGCGCAGGTAAAACCAATCTTCTTGAGGCGGTTTCCTTTCTGTCACCAGGGCGGGGGATGCGTCGCGCTGCCTATGCCGATGTCAGCCGCAGCGGCGCGCCGGATGGTTTTGCTATCCATGCATTGCTGGAATCAGCAAGCTATGGCGAGGCCGAGATCGGTACCGGTCTGGCCGGAACCAATGGTGAAACAGGGCGCAAAGTTCGTATCAATAGTGCGCCCGCCAGCGCCGATCAGCTGCTCGATTATTCCCGTATCATCTGGCTCATTCCGGCGATGGACGGGTTGTTTACCGGTTCTGCCGGAGACCGCCGTCGTTTTCTTGACCGAATGGTGCTGGCCATTGATGTCAGCCATGGCAAGCGCGTGCTGGATTATGAAAAAGCCATGCGCAGCCGCAACCGGCTGATCTCGGATTATAACAGTGATACCCAATGGCTGGATGCGATTGAAGCGCAGATGGCCGAACTTGGTACAGCCATTGCGGCTGCGCGTGCAGAGCTGATCAGCCTGATCGCGGCCATGATTGAGCAGACACCCGATGACAGCCCGTTTCCGAAAGTGGATTGCTTTCTTGAGGGCGAGCTGGAAGGTCGTATCCGTCTGGAAGCGGCGCTGGATCTCGAAGAGAATTTCCGTCGAACACTCCGTGACATGCGCGGTCGTGACCGCGCGGCAGGACGCACATTAGACGGGCCGCACCGCACCGATATGGTTGTGCATCACCGCCCCAAGGGCATGCCTGCCGCCTTGTGCTCGACCGGTGAGCAGAAGGCTCTGCTGATCGGGCTGGTACTTGCCCATGCGAGATTAACTGCCAATCTTGCCAATATGACACCGGTGCTGTTGCTGGATGAAATTGCTGCCCATCTTGACGAGGGCAGACGTGCTGCCTTGTTCGATATTATTGATGATCTGGGTGCGCAGGCTTTTATGACCGGAACGGATCGTGCCCTGTTTCGCGACCTCAAAGGTGAGACGCAGTTTTTCAATGTCAGTGCTGCCAACCTGACATCTTATGACATTTGAACCGGCAGGGTTTCTGCGGCTCTTTTTATTTTACGCGTATCTTATCCGAAAACCGCTTCACACTTTTCAGGATACGCTCTAGACTTCTCGCATGAGCACACAGGCTGAACCCTTTAGCGGATTAGAAATCGAGCGTTATGCGCGCCATATCATCTTGGCCGAAATCGGCGGGGCAGGGCAGCAGAAGCTTAAAAATGCGCGCGTTCTGGTGATCGGTGCGGGCGGGCTTGGCAGTCCGGCATTGCTCTATCTGGCGGCAGCCGGTGTCGGCCATCTCGGCATTGTCGATGATGATATGGTGACCCTGTCCAATCTGCAACGCCAGATCGTGCACCACACCGATAGCATCGGTGAGAATAAAACCGACAGCGCCGCCGCTACCATGCAGCGTATCAACCCGCATATTAAAGTGTACTGCCACACATTACGGCTCACGCCAGAGAATGTGGCGGAGCTGTTTTCAGCCTATGATATTATCGTCGATGGTTCGGATAATTTTGCCACCCGCTATCTGGTGGCGGATCATGCGGCATTGCTGGAAAAAGCACTGGTCACCGCAGCGATGGGGAGGTTTGACGGCTCGCTGACAGTGCTGAAACCCTATGAACGGGATATGCAAGGCAATCTCTATCCGCATTATCGTGATCTGTTTCCTGAGCCGCCGCCGGACGGATTGATTCCCTCCTGTGCAGAAGCGGGCGTAATCGGCGCCTTACCGGCGATTCTCGGCTCAATGCAGGCCATGGAAGTGATCAAACTGATTACCGGCATCGGAGAGCCTCTGCTGGGCCGTTTGCTGCTCTATGATGCGCTGGCGGCGCGTTTTGAAACCATGCGCTATAAACGACGGGCAAAGGCGGCTGAAACAGATGAGTGAACAGAGCCGGTCTTTTCAGGTTTTTACAATTACACCTGACTATGACGGGTTCGATACTCTGTTGCTGCTGATACAGGATGCCTTTGCCACGCTGGATCGTGTGATTGATCCGCCAAGTTCGGCCGGACGGCTGACGACAGATATTCTGCACTATAAGGCTTATAAAGAGACAGCCTATGGCGTGCTCTGTGATGGTGAGCTGGCCGCATGCGTGTTTCTGGCGGATAAGGGCGACTATCTTTATTTAGGCAAGCTGGCGGTCGGTAAAAAATTTCGCGGGCTTGGGCTGGCACATCTTTTGGTCGAACAGGCCGAGAAGCTGGCACGGCAGCGTGCAATGTCGCATATCGACCTGCAAGTCCGCATTGAGCTGAAGGATAATCAACGCCTGTTCAAAAGGCTGGGTTTTGAAGTGGTCGGAGAAACCATGCATCCGGGCTTTGATCGCGTGACATCGCTGACAATGCGTAAAACTCTGCTTTAATCATATTCGGGAGGAACCTATGGTGCTGGCACTGAGCGCGGAGGAGCGTGCCATTATCAACGGGCGGGATGGTGCTGGCTCTGCAATGGCAATGCGCATCGTTGCCAGAACTGCGGAGCTGATGGGGGCGCCGAGGCTGATCCCCATCGCTTCCGCACATATTGACGGTGCGCTTTATCATGGCGACAGCGGAACTTATTTTGCAGAGAAGCTGGTTGAAGGACAGGCAAAGGTGCGCGTGCGCGCGACGCTGAATGTCGGTTCGCTGGATCTGACCGGTTGTTCCGGTAACCGTTTGCCGCCGCATGAGGCGGCAATGGCGAAGCGGATGATGCAGGCCTATATCAAACTTGGTTGTGAATCGTCATGGACCTGCGCGCCCTATCAGGCAGGGCACCGCCCGCAAACCGGCACCGATGTGGCATGGGGCGAATCGAATGCCGTGGTGTTTTGTAACTCGGTTTTGGGTGCCCGTACGAATCGCTACGGCGATTATCTCGATATTGCCTGTGCGATTGCCGGTCGCGCACCGGACTACGGATTGCACCGGCCGGAGAATCGCCGTGCGACCGTTGTGGTTGATCTGAGCGCTCTTGATTCTGCACTTCTAAATCAGGCGGTGGCCTGGCCGGTGTTGGGCAATCTTTACGGACGCCTGATTGGTGATTCTATCGGCGTGGTGACAGGTGTTGCACCGGAGATGTTATCCGAGGATGATCTGAAAGCCTTTGGTGCTGCCTCTGCCTCATCCGGCGCTGTTGGTCTTTTTCATATTGCGGGGCGCACGCCGGAGGCACCGGATGCCGAATCGGCATTGCAGGGACATGAACCGCTGGAAACGATCCGCGTGACACCACAAATGGTGCGGGAAGCACGCAAAGCTTTGTCCACGATCGAGGCGGACAGAATCGATGCGGTGGCAATTGGCAGTCCGCATTTATCGCTCTTTGAATTTGACCAGCTGGAGGCTGCAATTTCTGACCGGCGATTAACGGTGCCGCTTTATGCCTGTACGGGACGGCATGTGCTGCGCGAGCTGGACAAGAATCAGCGCAGGCAAAGACTGGAACAGGCGGGCGTGATTGTCGTGGCTGATACCTGCGTGGTCGTCACGCCGATTCTGCCGGAAAAGGACAATGCGGTGCTGATGACCAATTCCGGTAAATTTGCCCATTACGCGCCGGGCAATACCGGCTATGGCGTTATCTATGGGTCTTTGCAGGAATGTGTTGAAAGCGCTGTCACCGGCCGTGTCCGGTTTACTGAGGAGACATGGTGATGGAGGCGCTTTTACAAGACAGATTTCAGGCTAAAATACTGGTTGCAGGTGCGTCGGTGGAAGCGCCTGCTTTTGCGCTGACGGCGCCGATCAGCTTTTGGGGCGGCGTTGATCCGCAAACCGGCCTGATCGCCAATGTGCGCCATCCGCAATATGGCCAGTCTGTCTCCGGTAAAGTGCTGTGCCTGCCTGCAACTGTGGGGTCTTCATCGGCGGCTGCTGTGCTTCTGGAACTGGTACACAGCAACCGTGCACCGGGAGCGATTCTCTTGCATGAGCCGGATGCAATTCTGTTGCTGGGTTTGATTGTTGCAGAAGAAATGGGATTGAAAATCCCGCCCGCCTATCAGCTGGATCGTGAAACCTATGCGCTGTTAGATCAGCGACAACTTCATATCAGTGAGCAGGGAATAATCTGTTTTCTATAAGAAAAGAGCCGGAAACTCCGGCTCTTTTCATTATCTCATAGTGCTCCTTATGCGTCCAATGGAGCGACCGCTATTTTAATATTGTTTTTCACGGTCAACCAGATTGGTCAATGTGCCGTCACGCTCATAATCGGTAATCATTTTCACGACTTCCGGTGTCAGCGCATTGGCGGAGGAGCTGGCTGCGGCATGTGGTGTGATGGTAATTTTCGGATTTCCCCAAAGCGGGCTCGATTCCGGCAGTGGCTCGGTTTCAAACACATCAAGCGAGGCAGCAGAGAGCAGGCCGCGTTCAAGCGCTGCCTGAATATCCGCCTCATTCTGCAAACCACCACGTCCCGCATTAATCAGGATTGGCGCGCCGAGCGGGCCGTCCTCTTTCATACGCCCAAAGACTGACATCGACAGAATGCCTTTGGTATCCGGTGTCAGCGGCAGCAGGCAGACAAGAATATCAACCTGTTTGAGAAAATCGCTCAAGCCGTCTTTACCGTGATAAGTGTTCACACCGGCAACATCCTGCGGGCGGCGGCTCCAGCCGCTGACATTGAAACCAAGATGTTTCAGCTTGTCGGCTGCATCGCGCCCTAAAACGCCTAAGCCCATAATCCCGACATTGACCTCATTGGCCGCAGGTTGACGGCGGTCTTCACGCCAGATTTTCTTGAGCTGTTGCGCACGATATTGCGGTCCGAGACGATGATGATCGAGAACCTGCCAGACCACATATTCAGTCATACGCATGGTCAGGTCAGGCGAAACGGTGCGTACGATAGGCAGGTTTGGCACCTGATCATCGTGGAACACATGATCCACACCGGCACCGAGCGAGAAGATAACTTTCAGATTCGGCAAATTGGCGAGTGAGCCGCGCTTTTGCTTCCAGACCAGAGCATAATCAATGGAGGCTTCTTCACCGGCTTTGATCTCGGTGACAATCTCACGATCCGGCGCATATTTGGCAAACGCCTGCATCCAGATTTCCGGATCCCAGCCAGTGGCTGCAAAATAGATTTTACCGGTGTTTTTTGTTGCTGCACTCATTGATTTACCACTCCCTTTTCAGCCGTCTCCAAACGGAAGGCTGCTGCCATCAATGCGCGGGTGTAATCGGTTTTCGGCGCCTCAAAAATCTCCTCCGCCGGACCATATTCCACCGCTTTGCCATTGCGCATCACCAGAACATGATTGGCAAGGGCTTTCACCACACGCAAGTCGTGACTGATGAAAAGATAGCTTAAATTGTGCTTTTTCTGTAAGTTTCGCAGCAATTCGACAACCTGTGCCTGCACACTCATATCGAGAGCAGAAGTCGGTTCATCCAGCATCACAAAACGCGGATTGAGCACCATGGCGCGCGCAATAGCGATACGCTGGCGCTGACCGCCGGAAAACTCGTGGGGATAGCGGAAGCGGCTTTCGGGATCGAGATTAACCTCATGCAGAGCTGCCACGACTTTATCATCGCGCTCATCGAGAGAAAGTTTAGGCTCATGCACCTGCAGGCCCTCGGCGATAATTTCCGCCACGGACATGCGCGGGCTAAGCGAACCGAACGGGTCCTGAAACACGATTTGCATTTCACGACGTAGCGGGCGCATATTTTTGAATGAGAACTGATCAATATTCCTGTCACCAAAGCGGATCGCGCCTTTGGAGGAAATCATGCGTGACAGTGCCAACCCAAGTGTGGTTTTTCCTGAACCGGATTCCCCCACAACACCGAGTGTCTGTCCCGCACGCAGCTCTACATTGATGCCGTCAACCGCTTTTACATAATCGACGGTTTTACGCATAAAGCCTTTTTTGATCGGGAACCAGACTTTGATATCCTCACCGCTCATCACCAGTGGGGCATCTTCCTGCGCAGGCAGGGGGGCGCCTTTGGGCTCCGCACTCAGCAAATGCTTGGTATAATCATGGTGCGGATTGGTGAAAATATCTTCCGTTTTGCCGCTTTCCACGATTTTGCCGTGATGCATGACACAGACACGGTCGGCAATCTTGCGCACCACACCCAGATCATGGGTGATGAACAGCATCGACATATCCTGCGCGCTTTTCAGCCCGGCCAGCAGCTGCAAAATCTGCGCCTGTACAGTCACATCAAGTGCGGTTGTCGGTTCATCAGCAATCAAAAGGCGTGGTTTGTTGGCCAGTGCCATAGCAATCATCACACGCTGACGCTGACCACCGGAGAGCTGATGCGGATAGGATTGCAGGCGTTTCTCCGGATCACGGATGCCGACTTCATTGAGCAGTTCAATCGTGCGCGCACGTGCCTGTTTCTCCCCCATACCCTGATGAAGACGCAGAATTTCACTGATCTGACGCTCAACGGAATGCAGCGGATTGAGCGAAGTCATCGGCTCCTGAAAGATCATGGCAATGTCATTGCCGCGCACGCTACGCAGTTTGTTTTCCGGTGTGGTCAGCATATCTTCGCCGTCGAACAGGATCTGACCGGACGGATGGCTGGCAGACGGGTAGGGCAACAGTTTCAGCACCGACAAAGCGGAGATGGATTTACCCGAACCGGATTCACCGACCAGCGCTACCGTTTCACCTTTGTGAATGTCGAAGGAAATATGATCGACCGCAACCCTGTCTTGCCCATCCTGATGAAAGGCAATCGACAGATCGCGGACACTGAGCAGCACATCGGCTTTTTCATCTCGGGTCATTTAAAAGCCTTTCGCGGATCAAAGGCATCACGCACTGCTTCACCGACAAAGATCAGCAAAGACAACATCAGCGAGATAACGATAAAGCCGGTTATGCCAAGCCACGGTGCCTGAAGATTATTCTTACCCTGTGCCAGCATCTCACCAAGCGATGCTGAACCCGGTGGCAGACCGAAGCCCAGAAAATCCAGCGAGGTCAACGTGGTGATCGAACCGTTGAGAATGAACGGCAGGAAGGTCAGGGTTGCAACCATCGCATTGGGCAGCAAGTGCCGCCACATGATGGTTCGGTTATTCACGCCCAGCGAGCGTGCTGCATTCACATATTCAAAGTTACGGGCGCGCAGGAATTCGGCACGGACAACGCCGACAAAGGCAACCCATGAGAATAGCAGCATGATGAACAGCAGCACCCAGAAGCCGGGCGGCAAAATGGCAGCGATAATCAGCAACAGATAGAGCACCGGTATCGATGACCAGATTTCGATGAAGCGCTGGAAAATCAGATCGACCCAGCCACCGAAATAACCTTGTACCGCACCGGCAGTCACGCCGATGACACCGGAAAAGGCGGTGAGGATAAGGCCGAACAGCACCGAAATACGGAAACCATAAAGCGCACGGGCAAAGACATCGCGCGCCTGATCATCCGTACCGAGCCAGTTCATATTGCCGATGGTGCAATTGGGATCATTCACACCTTCCGCATAGCGGGCGCAGCGCTGCTCTTTCGACATCAGCCAGAAAGGTTTGGACGGCGCAGCTTCCGGAATTTCGTTGTTGACGGTGCGGTAGGAATAGCGAACCGGCGGCCAGATCGCCCAGCCGTTTTGATTGATTTCATCCTGAATGACCGGATCGCGGTAGTCGGTGACGGCATAGAAACCGCCAAATTTCTCTTCCGGATAATCAACCAGCACCGGCATCAGAATTTCGCCCTTGTAGGAAACCAGAATTGGTTTGTCATTGGCGATAAATTCAGCAAACAGTGAGCCGATAAACAGGAACATAAACAGCCATAAAGACCACCAGCCACGGCGATTGGCTTTGAAATTACGCCAGCGTCGCTGATTGAGCGGCGACAAAAACGGACGTTTCACCCGCACAGGAGAGGTTGCGGTGATATCGCTCATCACACATCCCTCCGGTCAAAATCAATACGCGGATCAATCCATGTGTAAGTGAGGTCGGAGAGCAGGCTGACCAGCAAACCGATCAGCGAGAAGATAAACAAGTTGGCAAAGACCACCGGATAATCGCGGTTAAGCACCGACTGATAGCCAAGCAGACCAAGACCGTCGAGCGAGAAAATAGTTTCGATCAGCAGTGAGCCGGTGAAGAAGGCGGTAATGAAAGCACCGGGGAAACCGGCAATCACAATCAGCATCGCATTTCGGAACACATGACCGTACAACACCTGCCGCTCTGTCAGACCTTTGGCGCGCGCGGTGGTGACATATTGTTTGCGAATTTCTTCAAGAAACGAGTTTTTGGTGAGCAGGGTGGTGGTCGCAAAAGCAGACAGCACCAGTGCCAGTACCGGCAGCGCCATATGCCAGATATAATCGGTGATCTTGCCCCACAGGCTCATCTGATCAAAGTCCGGCGAAGTCAGTCCACGCAGCGGGAACCAGTCAAAGAATGAGCCGCCGGCAAACAGCACAATCAGCATGATAGCGAAGAGGAAGCTTGGAATCGCATAACCGACAATGATCACCGCGCTGGTCCAAACGTCAAAGCGCGAGCCGTCACGGACAGCTTTGGTAATACCGAGCGGAATGGAGATCATATAGGAAATCAGCGTGAGCCAAAGGCCGAGCGAAATCGATACCGGCAGTTTTTCTTTAATCAGATCAAGAACTTCAATATCGCGGAAATAGGAATGGCCGAAATCAAAACGGGCATAGTTCCACAGCATCAGGCCGAAGCGCTCCAGCGGTGGTTTATCAAAGCCGAACTGCTTTTCAAGACTGGCGATAAATTCAGGATCAAGCCCCTGCGCACCGCGATATTTCGAGGAGCCGCCGCTATCCAATGATATGCTGCCTGCATCAGCACCTCCGCCTGAGAGCCTGTCCATGGCATCGCCGCCCTGTCCCTGCAATTGCGCAATAACACGCTCGACAGGGCCACCGGGGGCAAACTGGATGACGGCAAAGGAAATGGCCATGATTCCCAGAATGGTCGGAATCATGAGCAGCAGGCGTCGGAGAATATAAGCGCCCATCAGTTGTATAATCCTGTTTGTTTTTTATTGTCTTTTGACAGTTTAATGCAAAGTGCTGAATTATGTTTTACCAAGCTGTGCGGCTTTCTCGTGATCATACCACCAGTAAAACTCCGGATAGCCGCCATAGGGCATTGAATCCATCATTCCGAACTTGTCCCAATAGGCAATCAGTTTGCCGCCTGCTGACCAGCAGGGTATCCAGTCTCTGCGATAGCGCAGCAGCCGGTCGAGCACACGGATGGTTGCCGTTAACTCATCGCGATTGTCTGCTCGTGCCACATCATCCAGCAAGGCGTCAATTAAAGGACTGCTGGTACCGGTATAATTTTGAGAACCGGGTAGGCTGACACTTTCTGACCCGTACATCACGGCCAAAGTTGTTCTGTCAGGTGTCGGTGAGGAACTGGCGGCAAAACCAATCATGTCATAGTCAAAATCGAGCTGGCGTTTTTGATAGGTCGCGGCTTCAGCCATGCGCACTTCCGCATTAATCCCGATCGCCTGAAGATTCTTAATCATCGGATTATAGACGCGGTTAAAGCCGTCAGAATTGTTGAGAATTTCCAGCGTGAAAACCTGTCCGTTTTTATCAACCAGCCACCGGTCTTTGCGCTGATAACCAGCTTCTTTCATCAGGTCGGCGGCGCGGCGCAACTGCTCACGATTGCGACCGCTACCGTCTGTTACCGGCATAGTGACGGGGGTATCCAGCAGCGCTGTGCGTGTTGCCTCATCCATTAAACCCGCATGGCGGGAGATAATCGCCTGCTCTTCAGGGGAGGGCTTACCTTCGGTTTCAAAGGCAGAGTTGCTGAAATTGGATTGCTGGCGTTGATACAGATCGCTGAACAGGTTGCGGTTGCTCCACTCAAAATCAAAGCAGAGCACAATAGCCTCACGCACACGCTGATCGCTAAAACGCTCGCGGCGCTGGTTGAGCGCCCAGCTTTGCATGGAGGGAATTTTCCACGCAGGAAAGCGCGTCTTGATAACTTTACCGGATTGCACTGCACTGAAGTCGTAATCATTGGTCCATGATTTTGAAACACTTTCAGCACGCCAGTCGAGAATGCCCTTTTTAAAGGCCTCAAAAGCCGGTTGTCTGTCGCGGAAAAACTCAATACGGATACGGTCGAAATTATTGGAGCCGATATTCACATTGAGGTCTTTAGCCCAATAATCTTCATTGCGCTGATATTCGATATATTGCCCTGCCGAGAGCGCACCGACTTTATAGGCGCCGGAACCGAGCGGGATATTCAGGCTGCTTCCGTCAAACTTATGCTCTGTGTAATAGGCTTTGGAGAGTACCGGCAGTAGAACCATGCTGGTGATCAGACGGCGGTTTTGACCGGCATCCTCACCTTTGAGCGTCAGGCTCAGATGATAATCATCTTGCGCAACTGCACTCTCCATTTTGGCGAGCAGCAAGCGCAAAGCAGGGTGCCCTTTTTCTTTCAGCAGATCATAGCTGTAAGCCGCATCATGGGCGGTCACTGGCGTATTGTCGTGAAAACGTGCCTGTTCACGCAGTTTAAAGCGATAGCTTTTGCCGTCTTCGCTGACGGTAACATTTTCAGCCAGCAAGCCATATACCGCATCCGGTTCATCCAAAGCGCGGGTCATCAGACTATCAAAGCACGATTCCATCCGTGGCGGAGCATCGCCCAACGCTGAAAATGTGTTGAGCGTATTGAAGGTATTGGGTGCCTGATTAAGTGTCCATTCATTGACGGAGAGCCGGAATATTCCGCCTTTTGGCGCTTGAGGATTAATATAATCAAAATGGCTGAAACCGGCCGGATATTTCAGATCATCAAAGACGGAAAGACCGTGCGTTGGTTTGTCAGGCGTGCCTTGCGCTTTAACGTGCAACGGCAGAGCCGCGCTCAATACTGCTGCTCCGCTGAATGTCATAAGCTGACGCCGGTTTATGAGGTTTTTGTTACCCTCTGCCATCATGCTCCTCCTGCCTCGTGGTTAATATCCGATAGGGAATCAAACTCAAAAAATGCGAGTCAAAATACAAGACCAAACCAGCGTGAGCCATTTTATGGTTTTGGTTTTACCCACCAGGAGAAGGGATCAATCCCTGCATAATCAGGCTGTTTGTCCGGCAGACCAAACTTGTTCCAATAGGCAATATTGATAGTGTCGGAATACCATTGCGGAACGGTATAATAATTCCAGAGCAGCACGCGGTCGAGTGCACGGGTTGTTGCCACCAACTCGTCGTAATCTTTGGCATAGACCACACGGTCGATCAGCTTGTCGACTGCCGGATTTTTAATACCGGCATAGTTTTTACTGCCTTTCAGATCAGCAGACTGGCTGCTCCACATTTCCCGCTGTTCATTGCCCGGAGATTGGCTTTGCGCCACAACCGAGGTGATGACATCATAGTCGAAGTCATTGACCCGCGCCTGATATTGCGCGTCATCAACAACGCGCAAAGATGCATTGATACCAACGCGGCGCAGATTGTTGATGAACGGACTGACGACGCGTTCGTCATTCGGATTATTGGTCAGGAATTCGAGAGTAAAAACCTCACCCTTGTTATTGGTAAGTTTGCCATCTTTCACGACCCATCCGGCTTGTGCAAGCAGATCAAGGGCATGGCGTATATTGGTACGTGTAGCCTGTGGCGTATCAAAGACCGGCAGCTTATAAGGCTTGGTGAAAACAGCTTCCGGAATTTCTCCGCGCACTGTTTCAAGGATTTTCAACTCCGCTTCTGAAGGCAAACCGGACGATGCCAGATCAATACCGGCAAAATAGCTTTCAATGCGCTTATACTGATTGAAGAACAGCATGCGGTTCATGCTTTCAAAATCAAACACCCAGTTCAGCGCTTCACGTACACGCACGTCCTGCAATTTGGCTTTGCGGGTATTCAGGAATGCACCTTGCATACGGCCTGCTGCATGCATCGGAAAACTGGCTTTGATTACATCACCACGCTCAAAGGCCGGAAAATTATATTGTTCCTGCCAGCGCTGCGCGATGTTCTCCTGACGATAGTCATAGACGCCACCTTTTTTAAAGGCTTCCCATGTTGCGTCATTATTGAGGAAATATTCGTATTTGACCTGATCGAAATTATTGCGGCCGACTTGTGTTGGCTGGTCTTTACCCCAGTAGTCATCCACGCGTTGCCAGATGATGGATTTTCCCGCATTGACAGACGCGATTTTATAGGCGCTGGAGCCAAGCGGAGTTTCAAGTGTCGGACGGCTGATATCACGCTGTTTACCGTTTTTATCTTTGCCTTCCCACCAATGTTTCGGCAGCACGACAAGATCGCCCATAATGTTTGGCAACTCGCGATTACCAGCCTTGTCGAAAGTAAAGGTAACTTCGTTGTTGCCGGTTTTTTCGGCTTTGACGACATCTGAATAGTAGCGATTATAGAGCGGCGATTGTTTTTTCAGAGTCTCAAACGACCAGATCACGTCTTCAACACTGATCGGGGTTTTGTCATGCCAAGCAGCTTTGGGATTGAGGCGAAATTTAACCCAGGAAAAATCATCCGGAAATTGCATCGCTTCGGCAATCATTCCGTAGGTGGTCGAGCTCTGATCCATCGACTGATCCATCAGCGTATCATAGAGCATGCCGCCGCCGAAATTTGCGAGACCTGCGGCAGCAACACCCTGAACCACATAAGGGTTCAGACTATCAAAAGTGCCGACAGTAACCTGATTGAGCATGCCGCCCTTAGGAGCGTCCGGATTGACATAGTCGTAATGCTTAAAGCCTGCGGGATATTTTGGCACGCCGGTCAGGCTGTTGGCGTGCCGCCATTGCAGGCCGTTTTCCGGTACTTTGTCTTGGGCTTTATCCTGAGCGGAAGCCAAACTGGTATACAAGCTCAAACCTGCGACAAGCATAACCCGCAAAGCTGTTTTCATTCCGCCACCCGATAATTTGCTCACAAGAAGATGTGACCACCTTAATGATCCCCGCGTGAATTAAAAGGGAGCGCGGGTGCATGCAGGGCAAAAATCGGGTTTGCGGAATTAAATCTTTGTAATAATCAGGCCTTTTTGACGAATTCGGTTTTCAGAACCAAACCTTTGACCTGTTTGGTGTTGCACTCAACTTCGCCATCACGGCCGTTCAGACGGACATTTTTGACCAGTGTACCGCGCTTGATGGTTTCAGATGTACCTTTGACCTTGAGGTCCTTGATAAGGGTGACGGAATCGCCGTCCTGTAACTGGGCGCCGTTGCTGTCGCGTACAATTGGTTCATCAGACATAGAGTTTCATCTTTCTTAAAAATAAAAGCCGGGCTTTGAAGCCCGGCTTGATAATCGGAGACTGATCTTCAGGATCAGTTTGCAGGCTGTGTTGCCGGTGCTTCCGGTGCGGCAGGTGCTGGAGTTTCTGGTGCCACAGGCGCTTCAGCAGGTTTTTCGTCCGCTGGCTTTGCTTCTTCAGCCGGTTTTGTCGCTTCAGCAGGTGCTGCGGCTTCCGGTGAAGGCAGTGGCGCCGGATTGTCAGACAGTGAGCGCAGATAAGCAATCAGATCAGCGCGTTCATTGTCTTTTTTGTCGCCGGCAAAGCCCATGGCGGTGCCTTTGATATAGCCTTTAGGAGATGTCAGGAATTTATTGAGATGCTCATAATCCCAGACTTCCTTGCCGCCCTGTGAAAACTCTTTCATCGCAGCGGAATAGCTGAAGCCTTCAACCGTTGCCATCGGGCGATTAACAACATCCCAGAGATGCGGGCCGACTTTATTAGCGCCGCCTTTTTCCCCTGTATGACAGGCGGCACAGCGTTTAAAAACATTCTGGCCGCGTGCAGGGTCTGCTGATGCAAGCAGTGTTGCAATCGGAACCGCAGCCGGTGCTTCTTTACCGGCAGCCGGTGCGCCACCCTCAGAGGCCGCAATGACATAGCCTTCAGCTTCAGGATGCGGTGTAGAAAAAATCGCATCTGAAGAAATACCAATGGTCATGGCAATAAAAACGGTGGCCAGAAAGGCCATAATATATTTGTTTGACTGAGATGAATTCATGTGGCCGCTAGCGCTCCTATTCCCCCAACGCCTTTAGCTTGGCGGTGATATTTAGTCTGTCTTAGGGGAGGGTCGCCCTCCATTACTGACCTTTGCCGGAAACTAGGTCTTTTGCTTGACGCTGGCAACACCTATAAGAACAGCTGCACCCGTGACTTTTTGACACTTTCGGATGAATAGCCATGTCTAAGCCGTTTAAATCGCTGATCCTGATTCCTGCCCGTATGGCCTCAACGCGTCTGCCCGGTAAGCCGCTGGCGGATATCGCCGGAAAGCCGATGATCGTTCATGTCGCAGAGCGCGCTGTTGCCTCTGGTCTGGGGCGCGTGGTGGTTGCAACCGACAGCACCGAGATTAAAGAGGCTATGGAAGCCCATGGCCTTGAAGCCGTGATGACCCGAGGGGATCATGAATCTGGTTCCGACAGAATTTATGAGGCTTTACAACTTATTGATCCCAATAAAGAATTTGATGCGGTGATTAATGTTCAGGGGGACCTGCCGACCATCGATCCGGCGCTGATTAAGACGGCTTTGTTGCCGCTCATCGAAGGGCCGGCGGATATCGCAACCCTCGGTGTGGAGATCACTGATGAGAAGGAAAAGACCAATCCCAATGTGGTGAAGATTGTCGGTTCACCATTGGCCGGTGCCAATAAACTACGCGCGCTCTATTTCACCCGCGCCACCGCCCCTTATGGTGATGGCCCGCTCTATCATCATATCGGTCTTTACGCCTATCGCCGTGAAGCACTGGAGAAATTCGTCGCACTTGGTCAGTCTGTGCTGGAAATCCGCGAAAAACTGGAACAGCTACGGGCGCTAGAAGCGGGTATGCGAATCGATGTGGAAGTGGTTCAATCCTTCCCGCTCGGGGTGGATACACCTGAGGATCTGGAGAAAGCACGGCAGGTTTTGTCGCGCTGATCTGTAAAACAACGGAAAAGCATTTCTAAACTTAAGTCAAAGGCACCAAAAATGGCAGCGAAGACCAATAAAATAGCGTTTCAGGGTGAACCGGGAGCAAATTCCGACACGGCCTGCCGCAATATGTTTCCGACAATGGAGCCGCTGCCATGTGCAACTTTTGAAGACGCGTTTAATGCTGTTGAAAATGGTGAAGCCGATCTGGCAATGATTCCGATTGAAAATACGCTGGCCGGTCGTGTTGCGGATATTCATCATCTTCTGCCGGAATCACGCCTGCATATTATCGGCGAATATTTCCTGCCGATCCATTTTCAGCTGATGGTGCTGCCTGGCACCAAAAAAGAAGACATCAAAAGCGTTCACAGCCATATTCATGCACTGGGGCAATGCCGCAAAATCATTCGCGGCAATGGCTGGAAGCCGGTGATTGCCGGCGATACCGCAGGCGCTGCCCGTCAGGTGGCTGAAATCGGTGATAAGAGCAAGGCGGCTTTGGCACCATTGCTGGCGGCTGAACTCTATGGTCTTGAGATTTTGCAGAACAATGTCGAAGACGCTGAAAACAATATTACGCGCTTTGTTGTTCTGTCGAAACAAGAACAATGGGCGCCACGCCAGTCACCGGATGAATTGATGGTGACGACTTTTGTGTTCCGCGTGCGCAACGTACCGGCGGCACTTTATAAGGCGATGGGCGGCTTTGCCACCAATGGCATCAACATGACCAAGCTGGAGAGCTACCAGATCGGCGGGACTTTCATGGCAACACAGTTCTATGCGGATATTGAGGGACATCCGGATGACCGTTCTGTGCAGCTGGCTTTGGAAGAACTCGACTTCTTCACCAAGGAAGTGCGGATTGTCGGTGTTTATCCGGGCAGTGAGAACCGCAAGCAACTGCTTGCAGCAGAGTAAGCTCAATTACTTTGTATGAAATAAAAGCGCCGGAGTAATCCGGCGCTTTTTTTATTTGTCCGCGCTGTCTACCCAGTGCCGGATAAGGGCGCTGGCGATCGCGCCGGCTGGCGGGGTGCGTAAGCCTTGCACATGTGCATCATCCAGCATGGCTTTGGCTTCCTCACGGGTAAACCAACGGCCATCTTCCAGCTCATCATGATCAAGATTAATTGCATCGGACAAGCCCTGAGCGAAACAGCCGATCATCAGGGAATAGGGAAACGGCCATGGCTGACTGGTATAGTAAGTTACTTGCCCGACAGGCAGGCCAGATTCTTCGCGCACTTCACGCCGGACAGCATTTTCAATCGTTTCCCCCGGCTCGACAAATCCGGCAAGGCAGGAATAGGTCAGCGGGGCAAAATGCGGGCTGCGTGCAAGCAGACAACGTTCACCGGACGGTGATTGGTGTGTAACCAGCATAATCACCACTGGATCAGTGCGTGGGAAATGCTCGGCATTGCAGGATGTGCAAACCCGTTTGAAACCGCCGATACGCATTTCGGTTTCATGGCCGCAACGACCGCAAAAGCGATGGGTTTTATGCCATGCTAACAGCGCTGCTGCCTGCGCAACCATACCGCTATGCGCGGGGCTTAGCAGATTATGTGTATAAAGCGTGCGATATTCGGAGGCTTCGAGTATTGGAGGAAGAGCTTCGGGATCAAGGCCGGTATCCAGCGCAAGATAGGCAATGCCTTCCGCTTCGCCTAACAAAATCAGATTGTTTTTGCTACCCTCATCCGCTCCGCTTTGCAGATTGCGGATTTCTTCCTGACTAAATAAAGCGCGGTGTTCCGGCGCGCCCTGTTTGAGCAGGATTTTACCGCGTGCAAACAACAAAAATTGCGCATCAGGATTGGCCAGTGCATTGGCTAAGCTGGTTTCATCACGTTTTTCAGCCTGCGGATCAAGTGTCTTACCGGCAAAACCAAGGCCGTGATTCTTGTCAGCCATCGCTGCAGATTCAAAATTATGGGGCATAACGACAAGACTCAGGCAGCAAGACGGGCGCGTAATTCATTGATGAGCTTATGGGCTTCTTCTTCGGTGTAAGGCTCACGCGTGCCATGCCCCCAAACCGGACCCGGCCATGCCGCATCGCCGCTATTACGTGCAATAATATGGATATGTAATTGCCGAACAATATTGCCGAGTGCGCCGCTATTGATTTTCTCGCAAGCTGTCGCCTGTTTCATCGCCTCTGCAACCATTGAGGTTTCAAAGCTGAGCATGGTCTGGTCGAGCGGGGTGAGCTCGTGAATTTCTGACATAGCTGCCCGCTGTGGCACAAGAATCAACCACGGCCAGCGCTTGTCATTCATCAAAAGCAACTGGCACAGGCCGAGCGGGCCGATTGGGAAGGTGTCATTTTGTAAACGTTGGTCGAGGGCGAAATCTGGCATGATGCGGTGCCTTTTTGAGGGATATTGTTCTTGTTTGGCCGTTTTGATACTGATTTTGACTAGTCTGGAACTATTCAAACATAAAATGCGTGAAAATAATCTCTATTTTTTTATCTCAGCTTATTTGAGTCTTGCATTTTGCGTTTAAATTTCCGATATGAAGCGCGGGAGGTTGGTGGTGGACGGTCCACTCGCCAACCGGGTCAGGTCCGGAAGGAAGCAGCCCTAACGAGCTCGGCACGGGTCATCGTGCCAGCCTCCCACCTTTTTTCTCCCCTGAAATCCAGATTGTTGTGCACGGAAAAGCTAAGTTTTCCGAGAGGCCGCTTTCTGTTTTCAATCGGCTGACGATCTGTGCTACAGCAGTGAAGTTTAAAGACGGGATCTGAAGGAGCGCGCGAAATCCATGGATAATAAACCGGCAGATAATGCTTATCGCGTTCTCGCCCGTAAATACCGCCCGCAGAATTTTGACGATCTTTATGGTCAGGAGCCGATGGTGCGCACCCTGACCAATGCTTTTGAAGCAGGACGTATTGCTCAGGCATGGATGCTGACCGGTGTACGCGGGGTGGGTAAAACCACAACGGCGCGTATTCTGGCGCGCGGCCTGAATTATAAAACAGATACAATTGATCAGCCGAGTGTGCATCTGACCGAATTGGGTGAGCATTGTCAGGCGATTATGGAAGGCCGCCATGTCGATGTGATCGAGATGGATGCGGCATCCCATACGGGTATTGATGATATTCGTGAGATTATTGAACAGGTGCGCTACCGTCCGGTTTCTGCCCGTTACAAAGTCTATATCATCGATGAGGTGCATATGCTTTCCAATCAGGCCTTCAACGGCCTGTTGAAGACATTGGAAGAGCCGCCGCCGCATGTGAAGTTTATTTTTGCGACCACGGAAATCCGCAAAGTGCCGATTACGGTTCTGTCGCGCTGTCAGCGTTTTGACCTGCGCCGCATTGAATCCGGCACATTGACCAGCCTGCTGCGCAAGATCACCGGTCTTGAAAATGTGCAGGCTGACGACACAGCTTTGGCGATGATTGCCCGTGCCGGTGAAGGTTCTGCGCGTGACAGCCTGTCGATTCTCGATCAGGCAATCGCCCACGGCAACGGCACGGTCGATAGCCAGACTGTGCGTGAAATGCTCGGTCTTGCTGACCGTGCGCGCATTATCGATCTGTTTGAAATGCTGATGCGCGGTGATGTGGCGGGCGTACTCAAAGAATTCCGTGCGCAATATGATGTGGGCGCTGATCCTTCTGTCGTGCTGAGCGATCTCGCGGATTTCAACCATCTGGTCACACGTCTGCGTTTTACGCCGGAAGTCGCGCAGGATATGTCGCTGTCGGAAGATGAGCGTGTGCGCGGCGCTGAATTTGCCAAGACATTGTCGATCCGCGCTTTGTCGCGCTGCTGGCAGATGCTTCTCAAAGGTATTCATGAGGTGGAAACCTCATCGCGTCCGGTGCAGGCGGCAGAAATGCTGCTGATCCGTTTGGCACATTCTGCTGATTTGCCGACATTGGATGAAGCGCTGAAAGCTATCACTAATGGGCATAGTGCTGGCGGTTCTGCACCATCAGCTCCGCAAGGCGGTGGCGGTGGTAATGGTTCTGGCGGCGGTGCAACAGCCTATGCTGCCGCTGATGCGGTTTCCGGTCAGATGGTGCAACGCCAAAATAATGGTGGTGCCGCTCTTCGATTGGCCGAGCCTGCGGCACAGACAGCGATACAGCCGCAAACCATTGTCCAGCCTAAAGCAGAACCTGCTCCGCAGGCAGTGCGTATTCGTGATCTGAATGATATCGTCAATCTGGCTGGCAATAAGCGCGATTTGCAGTTCAAGATTCTGGTCAAGAATTTCGTGCGTCTGGTTTCCATCGGGCAAAACCGTATGGAAATTGCGCTGACCGAGCATGCGCCGAAAACACTGGCCACGGATATGGCACAGCGTCTGCTCGACTGGACAGGCGAGCGCTGGATGGTTTCCGTTGCCCGTGACGGTGGTGGTCAGACTGTGGCTGAGGTTGAAACCGCACGGCGCGAGGAACTGGTAACAGATGCCCGCGCTGATCCGGATGTGGCGGCGATCCTTGCAAAATTTCCGGGCGCTAAAATCATCGACGTGCGCATTACCACACCGGATGATGATACGGAGCTGGAAATGCAAATGCCGGATCCTGGTGTGGATAGCGGCGATTTAGATGATGAAGATTAATTATAGAGCGGTTTCAGTTAATATTGAACCGTTGAAACCGCTCTATCTTTTTGTTTTTACGCGCATTTGAATCCGAAAACCGCTTCACACTTTTCGGAATGCGCTTTAGCTGCGGTTGAAACTGCCATGGCTATGAACCATTTATTGAAAAAGAGTAATTCGAGGAGTCCTGCCACATGCGTGACATGATGGGTATGCTGAGCAAAGCAAAAGAAATGCAGGCCAAAATGCAGGCCATGCAGGAAGAAATCGCGCAGATGGAAGTTAGCGCCACTTCCGGCGGCGGTCTGGTCAGTCTGACGCTGCTCGGCAAAGGTACATTGACCAGTCTGAAAATTGATCCGTCGCTGCTCAAAGAAGGCGAAGGCGAAATTCTGGAAGACCTGATTATCGCAGCGCATAATGATGCGAAAGCCAAGCTGGAAGCGATGATGGCTGAAAAGACACAGGCGCTGACCGCCGGTCTGCCAATCCCTCCGGGCATGAAACTGCCGTTCTAAAGCGGCAGATTATCCATACATCATGTGATTATAAATTAACGCCCGATTCTATTCGGGCGTTAAATGTTTTAAGTCTTCACTATGTCAAAACGAATCGCCGGTCCTGAAATTGAACGCCTGATCCAGCTTCTTGCCCGCGTGCCGGGGCTCGGGCCCCGTTCTGCACGCCGCGCCGCGCTGCATCTGATCAAGAAAAAAGATGCGCTGCTGGTGCCACTTGGCTCTGCTATGCAGGAAGCTGCTGAAAAGGTGCGTATTTGTTCCTGCTGCGGCAATGTCGATACCAGTGATCCATGTACGGTTTGCGAAGATCCGCGCCGTGATCCTTCCATGCTTATTGTCGTTGAAGATGTGTCCGATCTTTGGGCACTGGAACGTGCAGGCACCATGAATGTGCGCTACCATGTTCTGGGCGGGCGTCTGTCACCATTGGATGGTGTGGGGCCGGATGATCTCAATATTAAAGGTCTGATCGAGCGTGTGACGGGCGGTGAGATCAAAGAGATTATTCTCGCGGTCAATGCCACGGTCGAAGGGCAGACCACAGCGCATTATATCACCGATCAGCTCGACGGCATGGATGTGAAAATCACCCGTCTTGCCCATGGTGTGCCGGTCGGCGGTGAGCTGGATTATCTGGATGAGGGGACACTGGCAGCAGCTTTGCGCGCCAGAACCTCCCTTTAAAAACCGTCTGGTCTGGCTGCAAATGGCAGTTTCCTGTGCTCCGGTACTCGAAAATCACCATTTCGCTTGCGACCAACCGATTTTTTATCCAAGTTTCAGGTGTATTTTTTATAACAGGAGCAGCCATGCAGAAGACTTTCCTCCGTCAGGCTCTGGTGGCGCTCAGCCTGTTGGGTGTAGCGGTGCCGCTTAGTATACCGTCAGCGCAGGCACAGACTTATTCTGCTGCACTCCAATCCAAAACCAATGCAGCTTTTCAACAATGGCTGCAGAATGATCTGTGGTCGCAGGCACAACAGCGCGGCATCAGCCGTAGCGTGTTCGACCAGTCTTTATCCGGTGTGCAGCTGAACTGGAAACTGCCGGATCTGGTGCCACCCGGCACCAAGCCGCAAACACCAAAACAGCAGACTCAATCTGAATTTGGCTCTCCGGGCAATTATTTCCGCAAAGGTACAGTTGATTCCGTTGTCAGCAACGGCAAGGCAAAGCTCAATGCCCATAAGAGCCTGCTGGCGAAAATCGAACGTGATTTCGGCGTGCCTGCCGGTATTGTTGTTGCTGTCTGGGGACGTGAATCCGCCTTCGGCACGGTGAAAATTCCCTATAACGGTTTTGAAGTGCTGGCGACCAAAGCCTTTATGGCAACGCGTAAGGATATGTTCCGCGCGGAGTTGCTAGCTGCACTGGAGATTGTGCAGAAGGGCTATATGGATAGTGCGCACCTGAAAAGCTCATGGGCGGGAGCGCTTGGTCAGCCGCAATTCATGCCGACCTCTTATTTAAAACATGCCGTCGATTACGACGGGGACGGCCGACGCGACATTTGGAATTCTGTGCCGGATACACTGGCTTCTATTGCTGCCTATTTGCAGCATTTCGGTTGGCAGAAAGGCCGTGACTGGGGCTTTGAGGTCAATGTGCCGCAAAACGTCTCCTGCTCGCTGGAAGGGCCGGATCAGGGCAAAACATTTAAAGACTGGACAGCGCTGGGCATTACCCGCGTGAATGGCAAGGCATTCCCTGCACAGGAAATGGCACAAGAAAGTTTTCTGCTGATGCCTGCCGGTCGTCATGGGCCTGCATTTATCGTCACGCCGAATTTCTATGTGCTGAAAAACTATAATATGAGCGATCTCTATGCACTGTTCATCGGTCATGTCTCTGACAGGATGAGCTATGGAGCCGGTGGTTTTCAGCAAGGCTGGGGCGATGTCGGCGGTCTTTATCGCTCCGATGTCGCTGCCATGCAGAAACGTCTGCAAAAGCAGGGCTATGATGTCGGTAAGCCTGATGGTCTGGCAGGATTTAAAACCCGACGCTCTATCGGCATCTGGCAGGCAAAGAATGGCCAGCCTGCCACCTGTTTCCCTGATAAGGCGCTGGTTAAAGCCATTCGCTGACTGTTATCTGGTTTCTTTGACCATCACATAAAGCGCTTTAAAGGCGTGGCTCTGGTAGCGCTCGCGGTGGTTCAGAAGCCAGAACTGTCGTGGCGGCAGTGTGAAGGGCACTTGCTTTAATGTGCCTGCCGCGAGATGCGGCCGGGCTGCGAGTGCAGAAAGCACAGTGGCATAATCTCCTGCAATCAGAGCCGAGCATATAGCCTCGTTGGATGGTAATTCCAGTGCGAGCGGCAGGTGTGCGGGATCAAAAGCCTGATCGCGTAAATAGGCCTCAAAGGCCGCACGCGTGCCGGAGCCTTGCTCACGTAAAATCCAGAAACTTTCCGGCAATATTTTAGCAGAGAGCGCAGTCAATTTTGCCCAAGGATGCTCCGGGCGAACAACGGTAATCAACTGATCTGTTGCCACTGATTCTTTATGCAGCAATGGATCATCGGTCTCGCCTTCAATAAAACCTGTATCCGCCAGCCCCTCCCGTAACGCCTCAACAACCTGCTCGCTGTTACCGATAGAGAGTTTGAGATCAATCATCGGATAGGTAGTGTGAAACCGCGCCAATACCGGTGGCAGCCAATAACTGGCAATCGTCTGGCTGGCATAAATATGCAGGCTGCCCCGTTGCAGACCGGTTATCTCGCTGAGCGTGAGTTCTGCGGCCTGCGCACGGGCAAGCACAGCCTCTGCTTCATGCAGAAAGATGCGCCCTGTTTCATTCAGCTCAATCCGCCGGCCAATGCGGTTGAACAGTTGCGTATCATAGCGCTCTTCCAGTGTTTTGATCGCCGCACTGACTGCCGAGGGCGTCAAATGCAGGCTCTCGGCTGCACGGGTGAGATGCTGCTGACGGGCGACTTCCGCGAATATCCGTAATTGTTCAAGCGTCATGGCGATCAATCATTCGTTTTTACTGAACGAAACATACCATATTTTCAAATGGAATGAATGATTGAAATGAGCGATAGAATTAGAAAAATTATTGGAATAACTGCCATGACACGTAACATTACTTCTAATTTCTCCCGAATTTTACCCGGTTTCATGCTCTGCCTTCTGGTCAGCGCTGCGGCTTACGGGCTGGAATATATTGAAGCCGAGCTGTTCGGACGTGCATGGTTGGAATCAATCGTACTGGCTATTTTGATCGGTGCAGCCGTGCGCTCCCTGTTCAGCCTGTCTGATCGCTATCATTCAGGGATACAGTTTTCAGCAAAGATGATTCTGGAAATTGCGATTGTACTGCTTGGTGCATCTATTAGCGCTGAAGCGGTGATGCAGGCAGGGCCGGCTTTGATCGGCGGGATTGCCGGTGTTGTGATGCTGTCGATTGGCATCAGCTATTCGATTGGCCGGATGATGCGCCTGTCGCATCGCATGGCGGTGCTGGTTGCCTGTGGTAATTCCATTTGCGGCAATTCGGCGATTGCTGCAACTGCACCGGTTATCGGTGCCAATAGCGATGATGTGGCATCGTCCATTGCCTTTACAGCAGTACTGGGCGTGATTGTGGTGCTCTGTCTGCCATTGTTGGTGCCGTTGCTGAATATGTCGGCTGCACAATATGGTATTCTGGCCGGTCTCACCGTCTATGCAGTTCCGCAGGTCTTGGCCGCGACTGCGCCTGTGGCAGCGCTGAGTGTGCAAATTGGCACATTGGTTAAGCTGGTGCGTGTGCTGATGCTGGGGCCGGTCATTGTGACAATCGGTGTTATTGGTGCGAAGTCGGGTGGTGCCCGCCCGAAATTATCACAGATGGTGCCTTGGTTTATTATTGGCTTTTTGGCCATGATGGCTCTGCGCAGCCTGTCATTTATCCCGCCAATGGCGCTGACACCGTTACATGAAGGCAGCACAGCCCTGACTGTTATTGCGATGGCTGGCCTAGGTCTTGGTGTGGATGTCCGCACTGTCATTAAAGCCGGAGGCCGTGTGACACTAACTGCGATCTTCTCGCTACTGGCATTGGGCGCTATCAGCCTGTCTTTGATTACTTTGCTTGGCGTAGCCTAGAGTGCCGTGCGCCCTCTTGGGCGCACAAAGGTCGCTCTAACGCTTTATATTTACAGCATAATTCCTTAAACTGATTCAAGTTTAAGGAATTATGCTGTAGAGCGCCGCATCAGCAATTCAGAAGCGGTGTTCTATGATGCCCCTCATAAAAAAGCCCCCGCCGGATTGCTCCGGCGGGGGCTTTAACTACTTAAGATAAACAGGGCTCAATCACACGGATAAAGCCCCGCTCATGAATTAGTTGTTTTCGGACTTCTTCATTGCTGCAGCAAGAATGTCACCGAGCGATGCGCCGCCATCTGCGGAACCGTACTGAGCAACTGCTTCTTTTTCTTCAGCAATTTCGAGAGCCTTGATGGAAACCTGCAGCTTGCGGGTTTTCTTGTCGAAGGAGATGACGCGTGCGTCAAACTTCTGGCCGACAGAGAAACGCTCTGGGCGCTGTTCGTCACGGTCACGGGACAGGTCGGAACGCTTGATGAAGGTTTCGATATCGTGGTCAACGAGCTTAACTTCCAGACCACCATCGGTAACAGCGGTAACTTCACAAGCTACAACTGCGTTTTTGCGCAGGTCGCCGGAAGAAGCTGCTTCACCAACGCTATCGCCGGTCAGCTGCTTGATGCCAAGGGAGATACGTTCTTTTTCGATGTCTACATCGAGAACGACTGCCTTAACAACGTCACCTTTGTTGAACTCTTCGATAACCTGTTCGCCCGGACGGTTCCAGTCGAGATCCGACAGGTGAACCATGCCGTCTACATCGCCGTCGAGACCAATGAACAGGCCGAATTCGGTCTTGTTCTTAACTTCGCCTTCAACAACGCTGTTGGCTGGATATTTCTGAGCGAAAGTTGTCCATGGGTTGTCGAGGGTCTGCTTGAGACCGAGCGAAATACGGCGCTTGACCGGATCCACTTCGAGCACAACAACTTCGACTTCCTGAGAGGTCGACAGGATTTTGCCCGGATGTACGTTCTTCTTTGTCCAGGACATTTCGGAAACGTGGATCAGACCTTCGATACCTGGTTCGATTTCAACAAATGCACCGTAATCGGTGATGTTGGTTACGTTACCAGTGATCTTCTTGCCAACCGGATATTTCGCACCGATGCCATCCCAAGGATCATTTTCAAGCTGCTTCATGCCCAGGGAAATACGATGTGTATCCTGGTTGATGCGGATGATCTGAACCTTAACCTGCTGACCGATTGTCAGGATTTCGGAAGGATGGTTTACACGGCGCCATGCCATGTCGGTAACGTGCAGCAGGCCGTCAATGCCGCCGAGGTCAACGAACGCACCGTAATCGGTGATGTTCTTGACAACGCCGTCAACAACCTGACCTTCTTCAAGGTTCTGAACGATTTCAGAGCGCTGTTCCGCACGGGATTCTTCCAGAACGGTACGACGGGACACAACGATGTTGCCGCGACGCTTGTCCATTTTCAGGATTTCAAACGGCTGTGGGTTGTGCATCAGAGGTGTAACGTCGCGGATCGGACGAATGTCAACCTGTGAACGTGGCAGGAACGCAACGGCACCATCGAGATCAACGGTGAAACCACCCTTAACCTGATTGAAGATAACGCCATCAACGCGTTCACCTTTGCCGAATTTCTCTTCGAGGCGAACCCAGCTTTCTTCGCGGCGAGCTTTTTCGCGCGACAGAACAGCTTCGCCAAGCGCGTTTTCGATACGCTCAACGTAAACTTCTACTTCGTCGCCCGGCTTCATCGAGCCGTCTTTGCCCTTAGCGCCGAATTCCTTCAGCGGCACGCGGCCTTCAACTTTGAGACCTGCATCGATGATTGCCATGTCTTTTTCGATGGCAACAATACGGCCCTTAACAACATAACCTTCTGCAAGGTCATTATTGGCGAAGGACTCAGCCAGCAGAGCTTCAAAATCTTCGCGTGTCGGGTTAAAATCTGACATGTAGACTCCTGATGTATCCGTGCAAAACACAGGATACGGCGCCGGGGGTTGGTGTTTCGAGAAAGTCTGAAGACAAGCCGTTCTTAAAAAGAACAATCCGGCGCATGGCCTGAAAACAGACATTTTTTATATAAAAGACGCACAACTCAATGATTTTTCTGAAATTCAGAAGATGATCAGCTGCGCAATGCAGTATCTATCAGCGTTTTCGCTTCTAGAAATGCCGCTTCTATAGACATTTTACTGGTGTCGATCAAGTGCGCATCGTGCGCAGGCTTCAATGGGGAAGCTTCGCGGTTCATATCGCGCTCGTCACGGCGTTTCAGATCGTCCAGAACTTCATTATAATCCGCATCTGCGTTTTTTGCACGCATTTCCTGATAGCGGCGCTCTGCTCGTACTTCCGCAGAGGCGGTGATATAGAGTTTGACCGGTGCATCAGGGCAGACAACTGTGCCGATATCGCGACCATCCAGCACTGTGCCTGGCAGAGTGTCAGCGAATTTGCGCTGGGCTTCCACCAAGGCGCGGCGCACATTTTGCATGACCGCTACTTTGGAGGCAGCTTCGCCAATCTCATGAGCGGACAGCACAGTGCGGTCCAGCCCTTTCAGATCGAGTTTCTGTGCCGCTGAGGTTGCAATGCCTTCATCATCAAGCGGTAAACCCTGATCAATCAAGGCTTTAGCAACCGCACGATAGGTGAGGCCGGTATCCAGATGATGAAAGCCGTAATGCGCGGCGAGGTTGCGGGCCAGCGTTCCTTTTCCGGATGCCGCAGGCCCGTCAATGGCAATGATGAAAGCTTTATCCTGCATTGCGGTTATTTGGCTTTCGTCATGGTGATATCAGCACCCAAACCGCGCATCAGATCCATGAATTCCGGAAATGATGTGGCGATCATCGTGGCATCGTCAACGGTCACCGGCTTTTCCGCAGCCAGACCAAGCACGAGGAAGCTCATAGCAATGCGGTGATCGAGATGCGTAGCAACAGTGCCGCCGCCAAAACCTTTACCGGATGGCTTGCCGCGCACGGTCAGTGACATTTCACCCTCAGTGCAATCGACACCATTGGCCTCAAGGCCACGGGCAACGGCTGCAAGACGGTCTGATTCTTTGACGCGCAGTTCATCCAACCCGTCCATAATGGTTTCACCTTCCGCAAAAGCGGCGGCAATGGCCAGAACCGGATATTCGTCAATCATCGAAGGTGCGCGATCGACAGGCACAGTAATGCCGGTGAGTTTTGACGAGCGCACACGCAGGTCGGCGACATCTTCACCGCCAGCCAGACGCGGATCGAGAATCTCGATCTCGGCACCCATTTCCTGCAAAGTGGTGATCAGGCCGGTACGGGTCGGGTTCATCAGCACATTACGAATGATGAGGTCTGAACCTTCAGTAATCAGTGCAGCAACCAGTGGGAAGGCGGTTGAGGACGGATCGCCCGGTACATCAATGGTCTGGCCGGTGAGTTTGCCCTGACCAACAATGTGAATGTGACGCACACCGTCTTTGTCGGTTTCAACGCTCAAATCCGCGCCAAAGCCCTGCAACATCTTTTCCGTGTGGTCGCGGGTCATGATCGGTTCGATCACTGTGGTCACACCTGGCGTATTAAGTCCGGCGAGCAGTACGGCGGATTTAACCTGTGCCGAGGCCATTGGCACACGGTAGCGGATCGGATTGGCTGTGCGAGGACCGTGCAATGTCAGGGGCAGGCGGTCGCCTTCTGCGGCTTCAACCTGTACGCCCATTTCACGCAATGGGTTGAGCACACGAGCCATCGGACGGGAGGTGAGTGATGCATCGCCTAAGAACGATGTTTTCATATCATAGGTGCCGACCAGACCCATGGTCAGGCGTACACCGGTGCCGGCATTGCCGAAATCCAGCGGGGTTTCTGATTCCAGCAGGCAGCCGTTGCCGGTGCCGTTGATAATCCAGATATCGCCGTCTTTACGGATTTGCGCACCCATAGCCTGCATGGCTTTGCCGGTGGCCAGAATATCTTCACCTTCCAGCAGACCGGAAATGCGGGTTTCACCCGATGCCAGACCGCCGAACATGAAAGAACGGTGAGAAATCGATTTGTCGCCCGGAATACGGATATCGCCCTTCAGGTCACGTGAGCGACGAGCGGTTGCAGGTTTGGAAACTTGAGAGTGAGACATAATATTACAGTCAGTTTATGCTGCCGTTTTTTAAGCTTTAAGCGCGTTTCAGACAGCGCGGTCAATCGAGGTGGCACAGGTCTAGCATAGGTTTAACCGCAGGTCATCCTGCAAACTGAACCCTGCAGGTCATCCTGCAAACTGAGCAATGCAGGTCATCCTGCAAATTGAGCAACGCAGGTCATCCTGCAAACTCTGTGGTTGTCATGTATGCATATGGAATCTATGCAAGCCTGCACCTCTGTGGCATGGTGAAAAGAAACCGGCGCATTTTCGCCACGAAACCCCGTAAAGACACATGTTTCAGCAAAACATGTGTCTTTGGCTTTGACAAAGGCATCTAAATCCGTTTATGCACCAAAAAACACCGAAAAGGCTTTCCGGTTTTATCTCCTGTTTCAGGAGATGTGCGGATGCCGCAGCCGGCACAACTTATGAGGCTTGACGTGGCAAATTCTGAACTTGGCACAAAACGTATCGATCCGGAAACGGGCAAGAAATTTTATGACCTGAATAAGGATCCGATTGTTTCCCCTTATACAGGTAAATCCTATCCGCTGTCTTATTTCCAAACTACCGTGGATACCCGCGTAGTCGAGGAAGAAGAAGCTGAAGCTGAAGAACTGGATACAGCTCTGGATGCACCTGAATTCGTATCACTGGAAGATGCGGATGATGAAGCTAAGGGCGATGATATTCCGGATCTGGATGATGATGACGATGTGGATCTCGGCGATGACGATGATCCGTTCCTGACCACCGATGATGAAGATGAAGATGACGATGATATGTCTGGTCTTCTCGGCGGCGGCGGCGGCGTTGGTGACGACGACGAAGGCTAATCGGTAATTATCCGATATTAAATTGCAAATGCCCTGCACTGATACCAGTGCAGGGCATTTTGTTTTCCGGCTTTATACAGAGGGGAGTGCGCTTTTCCTGTGGGTTTCATAAATAATACGGATATCTTTGAAAGAGTTTGATTTTTGCTCTTGATCTTCTGTGAAAGGCAATTTATGTAGCCGTCACGAACAGATCATAATCTGCTTCGCACCACCGGAACCGACGCTCAGGTCGGCATGTTTCAAAGACATGAACGGAAATGGGGCCATAGCTCAGCTGGGAGAGCGCTTGCATGGCATGCAAGAGGTCAGCGGTTCGATCCCGCTTGGCTCCACCAAATAATCCAAAATATTATATTAGTTGAAATCTAAAGCTGGAATAAAGCCGCTTACTGATTTTCCATATTCCGACCAATCGTTCCGACTAAGGTATGTCCGTTTCTGTTAAAGAGGCTATTGGGCTCATATCTGCTGTCAATACAGTATCAGACTGCTGCTGCTCACGATCGATGAAATTGCCGGGGAAAATGACTTTCCTTTCGGGATGGTGTTACCCGATCGAATTTTAATTTATTCAAGAGATCGTGAAGCTTCATCCCGTTGCCATGAATATCGTATCCGCTTAATTTCAGAGATCTTCCTTCAAGATGGAATAGTGTGAAGCAAGAGAAATGAAAACATTCTGATTAAGATCAGGGCTTTATCAGAAATTCAGGTTCTTTGAAATTTGCCATTCATTGGTAGCACTCAGTTCTACGCGTTTGTTGCCGCGATAGAAAATCGGATTTCCGGTTTTTTTATCCATGGAAAAGCGGGACGGAGCAAGTCTGTCATCCTCATAGCCGGTTGTCGCTAAGGCAAGTGCTTCTTTGAATTTACCGTCTTTGCATAGGTTTTTGAAAAGGCTCAGATTCATAGTTTTGCTTTCATTCATCCCTGTTACTCAAACATTAGCTTGTAAGGATTTCCTGCTCATTAAGCTATGCTCTAAGCGCGGTTTATGCAGCATAGTGGCTGAAAAGGCGGTATAGCTTGTATGCAGACGGCTCTCATTCAGAAGCGGAATATGTTATGAAAAAGAAGCTTGTGGTCATTGGTGCCGGTTTTGCCGGCTTGCAGGTGGTTCACGGTTTGAAAAAGACCGATTTGGACATCACTTTGGTTGATCGTCGTAATCATCATTTGTTTCAGCCTTTGCTATATCAGGTTGCCACAACTGTCTTGGCAACATCAGAAATTGCATGGCCTGTCCGGCATCTTTTCCGCGATCGTTCCGAAGTGACGACTTTGCTCGATGAAGTTGTAAGCATTGATCGTGTTGGTAAGACTGTGCGCCTGCGCAACAGTGCCGAACTGCCCTATGATATCCTCGTGCTGGCAACAGGCGCGCGCCATGCGTATTTCGGCAAAGATAAATGGGAAGGTTTTGCACCGGGTTTGAAAACCCTTGAAGATGCAACGACTATCCGCAGACGAATATTGCTGGCGTTTGAGCAGGCAGAACTGGAAACTGATCCGGTTAAGCGCGATGCCTTGCTGACATTTTCAGTGATTGGCGCTGGCCCCACCGGTGTTGAAATGGCTGGCATGATTGCGGAGCTTGCTCATCACACGTTACCGCGCGAGTTTCGCCGCATTGATACACGTCAGGCCAAAGTTCTGCTGGTTGAGGCGGGAGCGCGTGTTTTGCCGAGTTTCAGTGAAAGCCTGTCTGATTATGTGCGAAATTCCCTGACAAAACTCGGCGTTACCGTACGTACCGGCGTGCCTGTAACGGCCTGCGACGAGAGCGGTATAAAAATTGGTGAAGAGCCGATTGCTTGCCGCACAATCATCTGGGCGGCCGGTGTGCAGGCATCACCAGCGGCGCAGTGGCTCGGTGCGGAGGCAGATCGTGCGGGCAGGGTAGTTGTCACCAAAGATTTGCGGCTTGCCGATGATCCGTCAATTTTCGTGATCGGTGACACAGCATCGGTAAAATGGGGTGAAGATAAGTCGGTGCCCGGTATCGCGCCTGCAGCCAAGCAACAGGGGAGTTTTGTTGCAAAATGTATTCGTGCATCATTGAAGGGGACAACGCCGCCTGAAACCTTCAAATACCGGCATCAGGGCAATCTTGCGACAATCGGGCGTAAAGTTGCGGTAATTGAATTCGGTAATTTTAAGCTGAAAGGCATTCTGGCGTGGTGGATTTGGGGGCTCGCCCATATCTATTTCCTGATCGGAACGCGATCGCGCCTTGCTGTCGCATGGAGCTGGCTCTGGATTTATCTGAGCGGTTTGCAGAGTGCGCGTCTGATCACGCAAAAAGAAACCATGCGTGATCCTGAAGTTTGAAGGCATAAAAATCCCGCCCCCAAGCATTTCCGGCAAAAGTGCGAAGCGGTTTAGCGTCGGACAATGCGTGAAAGCATCAGATGGGGCGGGATTTTTTTAATCAGGCAGCAATCTTGCGGCGTGTGAACGGGCCATGCGGAATTTCCGGTGGCGCGAAGCTTTCCGCAGATGCGCGATCCCAGCGGCTGTACCAGTCGGACAGTTCTGCAATTTCAGAACCGGAAACCAGAAAGCCGTTTGGCAGATATGGATAGACTTCATTACCGTCGAGGAATTCATTGTCCTTTTGGCGGAACATGAAGTGATAAGGCATGAAATCGCGTGGATCGCTGAGGCCAGCCGCACCGGCAAGCTCACCCAGAGCATGCATAGTGTTGCGGTGGAATCGCGCAACGCGGTTGCTCTTATCGTTGACATCAATGGCACGCTGACGCAGCGGATCCTGCGTAGCAATACCGACAGGACAGGTATTGGTATGGCAGGACTGCGCCTGAATGCAGCCAACAGCAAACATGAAGCCACGTGCCGAGTTGCACCAGTCTGCGCCGAGAGCGAAGGTACGGGCAATATCAAAGGCGGAGACGATTTTGCCTGCCGCACCGATCTTGATCTCGTGACGAATACCTGCGCCGCGCAGTGTATTATGCACGAAGGTCAGACCTTCAAGCATTGGCATACCAACGCGGTTTGCAAACTCCAGCGGTGCCGCACCGGTGCCGCCTTCTTTACCATCAACAACGATGAAATCCGGATAAATGCCGGTTTTCAGCATGGCTTTGACCATCGACATGAATTCGCGGCGATGACCGATGCAAAGTTTGAAACCGACAGGTTTGCCGCCGGAAAGCTCACGAAGCTTGCCGATAAATTCCATCATGCCGATTGGCGTGGAGAAGGTATTATGTGCCGGTGGGGAAATACAGTCTTTGCCCATCGGAATACCGCGCGCTTCGGCGATTTCCGGTGAGATTTTCTTGGCTGGCAGCATACCGCCATGACCAGGCTTGGCACCCTGACTGATTTTCAGCTCGATCATTTTGACCTGAGGATCAGCAGCCTGAACTGCAAATTTCTCCGGTGAGAATGTGCCGTCATCATTACGACAGCCGAAATAACCGGATGCAACTTGATAGATCAGATCGCCGCCGCCTTCACGATGGTAGCGGCTGATGCTGCCTTCACCGGTATCATGGGCAAAACTACCCATTTTCGCGCCTTTGTTCAAAGCGAGAATGGCATTGGCTGACAGCGCACCGAAGCTCATGGCAGAAATATTATACAGGCTGGCATCGTAAGGCTGTTTACAGGCCGAACCACCAATACGGACACGGAAATCTGTATCCTTAATAACCGTAGGGACGGCAGAATGTGTCAGCCATGCATAGCCGGATCTGTAGACATTCTCGATGGTGCCGAACGGCCGTTTATCCTCAACACCCTTGGCGCGCTGATAGACAAGTCCGCGAATCTCTCTGCTGAAAGGTTCTTCATCGCGGTCACCTTCAATAATATATTGACGGAGTTCCGGACGGATACTTTCAAGAATAAAGCGCATATGGCCGATGATCGGGTAGTTGCGCAGAATCGCGTGTCTGGACTGAAAAACATCATAAATTCCGAGGCCGAACAGGGCACTGGAAATTGCAGTGATGATTAGCAGCCATTCGCTATAATAAACCGCCCCGAGAAACGAGGCAATTGTCAGAAGCGCAACACATGTGAAAACCGCATAACGCTGATAAGAGAGCATGAGTGTCACCATTTTTATATGAGCCGGAGGGAGCCACTTTTTGAAAAAGAGTCGCTTAACCGGTCGATTGGCGTCTCCTTAGCCCACCCGCCAGATGATTGCGAGGGGGATTTTTGCCTTAGGTTAGGCGGATTAAGCGGAAATTATGCACAATTCATCGTGAATTCGTCTGCACAACAGCGATATTGCGCTTAAAACCATGCTTTGGACTGTATTTTCACGATTGCTTGTATGCCAGAGCAGTTATGAAAAGCACACTGACATTTGTGCGGATCGTTGATTTGTGCGGATGAGCTGACCTGTTGAGGTATGGCCACAATGCAGAAATATTGTTTCAGCTGAAAATTCTCACGTTTGTTTAAGTCAACTAATTGAATTTAAACATGTTTTTTTAATTTCAGGTTGAAATTCACTCCCGTTTTCCTGCCGGAACAGGGGATCACAAATTCGTTTTGGAAGGAACTTATTAACCTTCATTTTTTATTACTTTGTGGACAGAACTCAGTAGCGTATTTTTTGGTTTTTCAGGTCCATGCGTATTCCAAGATCCAATTTCTCCACAGCACCGTCTGACCGTTTCGCGGCTTCCGATGATATGTATGAATCGGTATCGCCGCCGCAGGAAATTCAAAACTTTAAACAGACTGCCGCTGGCGCTCTAGCACCCGAGTCACAGTATCAGCCGACAGAGCAGGCTTTTGCAGAATCAGAACTTAGGCAAACGGAAACATTGGCACCTCTCAGCTATGCTCCGGCCATTGTTACTGAAATTGCGCCTGCCACATCTGTTGCTGAAGCTGTGTCCACTATCCCGTCATACCCGCTTAGGAGTAAGCAGATGAGCAACAATTTTGCGGTTAAACATTGGATGGATCAGGATCGTTCCGCTCCCGCTGAAGAGCAGACTGCCGTTGCGCAGCCTGTTGCTGAGCAAGCAGCGCCTGTTGCAGCACCGCAAGCCGTTGCTACGCCGGCTCATCCGAAACCAGCTAATCCGACCATGATTATGAACAGCCCGCATGTGGCCTATCAGGGGCTTTCTGTGCGTGAGCAATTCGGCTCGGGTGAGAAGGTCTGGAAAAATGCTTTTGCATTGGCTGAGAATGTTCGCTTTACCCGTACGCCGGAAAATGAGCTTATGCGCTTGCGCGCCAAGCTGATTGAGGAATTCGGCGCAGAGGAAGAAACACAGCCGGTCGCGAAGACTGAAACGGCAGCCGCTTCTGTGACACAGATCGGGCAGCCTGTTGTCGCTGCACCGCAGACTTCTGCCAATGTGGCTGCTACGCAGGCTTCTGCCAGTATGGCTGCTGCGCAGCCGGTGCGCACCGCGCCCGTATTGCGCGGCCCTTCCAGCGTGATTGTTGCTGCACGTCTGCGTTTGCCGGTTGTGCCGGTTGCACCGCATGTTGAAGCGGTGGCACCATTGGCTGGCGCCGTATCCTCGCGGGTGGTTTCTGTTATTCCTGAAGCCGAAGTTGTGAATGCTGTTGTTTCCCACCTGCCGCAAGCGCCGGTCGTTGCAGAAGTGACTGCGGCTCCGGTTGTTGCGAGCGAACAGGGCGGCCTGCAGCTCAGCCATTTGTCTGACTTTGCATTCTGGGAATTTGCTGGTTTGCCGGATATTTTACCTTCAGCATCCGCGCCGGTTGTAACCGTGCCGGAGGTTGTTGCCTCCGTAGCGGCGCTTGCAGTTGAAGAAACCGTTGTTAAGCCGGTTACGGAGACAAAATCTATTCTGAGTATGTTCCGTGCGGTTGAATGGCGCCCTGCACAGGATGTTGTTCAGGAAATTGTCGCAATGGCTGAGCCGGTTACTGTAGGTGAGCCACATGCAGGCGTTCCGGCAGAAGTTGCAGTGCCGATTGCTGAAACCGTTCAGGTTACAGAACCGACTGTTGCAGAGGTTGCGCCTGTTGAAGCAGCTCCTGCTGTTGCTCAAATCAGCAATCCGTTTTTGCCGTCCTTCAGCTTCGGTCTGTCCGGCTATCAGATGCCTGTCTACTCCATTGCCACACAGGCGCTGCATGTTCCGACACCAGTGAGTGTGGCTGTCGAAGAACAGGCTGTTGCTGCTGAAACCAGTGTTGAGACTGCGCCTGAAGCGATCGTTGAACAGAGTGAGCCGGTTGCGGAAGTTGTAGAGGCGGCTGCGGTTGTGATCGATGCGCCAGTTGAAAAAGCTGCGGTACCGGTAACATTTGCTGCTGCTCCGGCTGCGGCGCGTAACTCTGCATCTTCAATCAACTTGTCGATTTTCTCCCCGACCGCGATTGAAACCGGAACGGTAATGTCCGGTGAGGGCTATGAATATCCGCCACGCGCTTTGTTGCAGGAACCTGTCTATAAAGACGGTGCGATTATTTCGCAGGAAATGCTGGAACGTAGCGCTGGTCTGCTGGAAAGCATTCTTGAAGATTTCGGTGTGCGCGGTGAGATCATTCATGTGCGCCCGGGACCTGTGGTCACCCTCTATGAGTTTGAACCGGCGCCGGGTGTTAAATCCTCCCGTGTTATCGGTCTGGCTGATGATATTGCGCGCTCCATGTCAGCGCTCTCTGCCCGTGTTGCAGTGGTTCCGGGCCGCAATGTGATCGGTATTGAGCTACCGAATTCCATTCGTGAAACCGTGTATTTCCGCGAATTGATTGAATCGCCTGCTTTTGAGCGCACAAGCTGCCGTTTGGCACTGTGCCTTGGTAAAACCATCGGCGGTGAGCCGGTGATTGCTGAACTGGCAAAGATGCCGCATCTGTTGGTTGCCGGCACCACCGGTTCGGGTAAATCCGTGGCGATTAACACGATGATCCTGTCGCTGCTCTACCGTCTGAAGCCGGAAGAATGCCGCCTGATCATGATTGATCCGAAAATGCTGGAACTGTCGATCTATGACGGTATTCCGCACCTGCTCACCCCTGTTGTGACCGATCCGAAAAAGGCTGTTGTGGCGCTGAAATGGACCGTGCGCGAAATGGAAGAGCGCTATCGCAAGATGTCACGTCTCGGTGTGCGTAATATTGATGGCTATAATGCCCGCGCTGCGACTGCACGTGAAAAAGGTGAAACCGTAACCTCGACAGTGCAGGCCGGTTTTGACAAGGCGACCGGTGAAATCCTGTATGAAGAACAGGAAATGGATCTGACGCCAATGCCATATATCGTCGTTATCGTCGATGAAATGGCCGACCTGATGATGGTTGCGGGTAAGGAAATCGAAGGTGCAATCCAGCGTCTGGCGCAGATGGCACGTGCTGCCGGTATCCACCTCATCATGGCCACACAAAGACCGAGCGTCGATGTGATCACCGGTACGATCAAGGCGAACTTCCCGACCCGTATTTCCTTTCAGGTCACGTCAAAAATCGACAGCCGTACTATTCTCGGTGAGCAGGGTGCAGAACAACTGCTGGGTCAGGGCGATATGCTGCATATGGCCGGTGGCGGTCGTATCGTGCGTGTCCATGGTCCGTTCGTGTCGGATGAGGAAGTGGAAAAGGTCGTTAATCACCTGAAAGAACAGGGGCGCCCTGACTATCTGTCGACTGTAACTGCGGATGAAGACGACACGGATGCCGCTGAAGATGACAGCGCTGTGTTTGACAAAAGCGACATGGGCTCAGAAGACGGCGACGACCTGTTTGAAAAGGCTGTCAAAGTTGTTCTGCGTGATAAGAAATGCTCGACATCTTACATCCAGCGTCGTCTGTCGATTGGTTATAACCGTGCGGCTTCTCTGGTTGAACGTATGGAGCAGGAAGGCCTTGTCGGCGCTGCGAATCATGTCGGTAAACGTGAGATTATCGGTCAGAATGACGGCATGTAATTTTTAGAGGTGATTTGCCGGTCATCTTGACCTTGGAATAAGTAAACTGCCTGCCGGATCTTCTATTCGGCGGGCTGTTTTGTTTTTGCATTTGGTAAATACGGATATGTGATTATTTTATAAAATAACGCAGAATATTATTATTGTTCAGAAGTTTGTTTCTGCCTGTATCTTATTGAAAAATGACAGCTATTCACTGTTGTGAAATCAGTTACATTCATATCATATTAACCATATGGGTGCATAAAGAGAAGGAACACTCTGAAATGCGTGAGGTGGGTTATGCAGCGTTACAGATTTGATCAAAAAGTAATAGTCGTTGAAGCGATTGTGGAAATGATTAAGCGTGGCGTGCCTGCCAGTGAAATGGATATTTATCTCAGCCGCATGGGGCCTGTTGATCTGGATATGCTGCAACAATGTATGGACGAAGTTTATACATATATCGCGCATGAGGATGCGAGGCAGCAGGGCGCTTATCAGGAGCGTGCAGTCGCCTAAACTGTGAATGTGAGAGCGGTGACACAAAGGTATTTTAAAACCGTCATGCTCTTGAAATAATTGGTGTCTATATACATCTAATGTCTACAGCGTTCACATTGTAACTAAAGCTTTGGAACCGCTGTAATTATTTGTTTTATGCATTCACAAAGTCGCTTCGCACGTTTGCTGGAAATGCTTTTAAAAATTCGCCTGACTTTTGACCACGGATGTACTGGCATTGGTTGAGGCGTTTCATGGAAGGTCGGGACATCCCGGCCTTTTCCATTTTATACATCCTCAATTTTTTGACATGCCTGTGCGATGGCCCTCGCAATATTCTCCAATTTTTGAAAACTTGATTGGTACTAAAACTTTATGAGTATGCCTCATGGGGGGGGAAGCCCGAGTGGCGATTGAACTTTTTCAAGGCGTGATGCGTTAGCATCTTGCGTCTTGGTATGAAGGATATAGTTTTCTAAGAGCCGCGCAAAAACGTGACCGAGATTCATCTTGCCGTTCGTTGCATTCATGCTTATAGAAACCGCAAAAGTCTCTGGATGTCAGACTGAATCGCTATGATGCAGCGCTTATCCGGCAGATGTTTTGTAGCGGGACGGTCAGTACTTACAGGCTGGCTCGTCTGGTTTGAGGCGGCTTTTATGTTTGATAAAAAGCTGTTTCTACAGAATTCCTGAAATGTTGTATATGAGCTTTCGGTGTTGAAATGCGGGGCTTTTTTGCCTATAGGTTTCAGGATTTACCGAAAGTACTGTATATTCTTCTCGTTCTGAAACAAATTTAGAGCAGAAATAATACAGCGTTTCAAAGCAGTTAAGGTGTCTTTGTGTTTTATCATGGACATAAAATACCTTGGTGAATGTTGATATGTGGCCTGCCCCGGGCGCATTCAAGACGGAAAATTTAAATGAAACACAGATTATTCCGCTCAGTAGGCATCGGTGCTGTTCTGATGCTGACGGCAATTCTGGCAGGGTGTCAGCAGGTTGTGCTGTTTCCTAAAGGCGAAGTCGGTATTAAAGAGCGCGACCTGATCGTTTTTGCGACTGTTATCATGTCGCTGATTGTTATTCCGGTCATTATCGCGACTCTCTATTTCGCGAATAAATATCGCGCCAACAAGGATAATGAGTACCTGCCTGATTGGCATCACTCCAACAAGATTGAAGCCTTTGTCTGGGTCATTCCGTGCATCGTCATTCTCATTCTTGGTTATGTGACCTGGGTTAAGACCCATGAGCTGGATCCGTATCGTCCGCTGGAACATGCGGCAAAGCCCGTTCAGGTTGAAGTTGTGGCGATGAACTGGAAATGGCTGTTCATCTATCCGGAACAGAATATCGCGACTGTGAACGAACTGGTTGTACCGGTCGATCGTCCGCTGAATTTCCGCATTACCTCCGGCCACATTATGAATTCCTTCTTCATTCCGGCTTTGGGTGGTCAGGTTTATGCAATGCCTGGCATGCAGACAAAACTGCACCTCATCGGAAATGAGATCGGTTCTTATGACGGTATTTCAGCGAACTATAGTGGTGACGGCTTCTCGCAGATGCGCTTCACAACCCATGTGAAGGCAGAAGCTGACTTTGAGAAATGGGTGTCCGAGGTTCGTACATCTGACAAAGCACTGAGCCGCGCCGGCTATATTGAGCTTGATCAGCCGACTGAGAAACATCCGGTTACGCATTATGCAACAACAGAACCAGGTCTGTTCAGCGCCATTATTGGTCGCTGCGTAGATGGCAAGACCCCTTGTGTCAGCCATGGTGGCGGCAGCGTTCAGAAGCTTTCGCCGTTCATCACCTCTTCTGTGAAGAAAGAATCGCCTGCGGAACCTGCGTCTAACTGACGGGATTTCGTGACTTTAGGCAGGCAGACCATTGGCCGTTTATGACCAATGGTCTTGCCATTAAAAGTGTAGAGAAATGTTCGGAAAACTTACCCTAGCGGATATTCCATTTCACGAACCGATTGTGATGGTCACTTTGGCCGCCGTCGGTTTAGGTGGTCTGTCTCTGCTTGCTGCTATTACCTATTTTGGTAAATGGGGCATTTTGTGGAGAGACTGGCTTACCACTGTTGACCATAAGCGCGTTGGTATCATGTATATCATTCTCGCGCTCATCATGCTGTTCCGTGGCTTCTCCGATGCCATTATGATGCGTGCGCAGCAGGCAATGGCCTCCGGTGCGAATGAAGGCTTCCTGCCTCCGCATCACTACGACCAGATCTTCACTGCCCATGGCGTGATTATGATCTTCTTCGTAGCGATGCCGTTCATCGTTGGTCTGATGAACTTTGCTGTGCCACTTCAGATCGGTGCACGCGACGTTGCGTTCCCTTACCTGAACTCCTTAAGCTTCTGGCTGACTGTTGCCGGTGCTATTCTGGTCAATATTTCACTTGGTGTCGGTGAATTCGCACGTACCGGCTGGCTGGCTTATCCGCCATTGTCCGGTCTGGAATACAGCCCTGGCGTTGGTGTTGACTACTATCTCTGGGCCTTGCAGATTTCCGGTATGGGTACATTGCTCTCCGGTGTGAACCTGATTGCAACCATCATCAAAATGCGTGCCCCTGGCATGACTATGATGAAGGTTCCGGTTTTCACATGGACTGCGCTTTGCTCGAACATTCTGATCGTTGCAGCTTTCCCGATCCTGACTGTTACCCTGTCGCTGCTGCAGCTTGACCGTTATCTTGGTATGCATTTCTTCACCAATGATTTTGGTGGCAATCCGATGATGTATATCAACCTCATCTGGATCTGGGGGCACCCGGAAGTTTATATTCTGGTTCTGCCTTGCTTTGGTGTGTTCTCGGAAATTATTGCTACTTTCTCGGCCAAGCGTTTGTTCGGTTATGCCTCAATGGTCTATGCGACTGTTGCCATTACCGTGCTGGCCTTCCTCGTCTGGGCGCATCACTTCTTCACCATGGGTGGCGGTGCCTCCGTTAACGCCTTCTTCGGCGTGGCGACGATGATTATTTCGATCCCGACAGGGGCGAAAGTCTTCAACTGGCTGTTCACAATGTATAAAGGCCGTGTGCGTATGGATACGCCGGTTCTGTGGACACTTGGTTTCATGTGTACCTTTGTTGTCGGTGGTATGACCGGTGTTATGCTTGCGATTCCGCCTGCGGATTTCGTACTGCACAATTCTGTGTTCCTGATTGCGCATTTCCATAACGTAATCATCTCCGGCGTATTGTTTGGTTGTTTTGCCGGTTTCATCTACTGGTTCCCGAAAGCATTCGGTTTCCGTCTTGATGAAACATGGGGCAAGCGCGCGTTCTGGTGCTGGCTGACAGGCTTCATTACTGCCTTTATGCCGCTCTATATCCTCGGCTTCATGGGTATGACCCGTCGTGTTAACCACACAGAAAATCCGGCATGGCAGATCTATCTGATTATTGCTGCGATTGGTGCTGCTATTATTCTGGTTGGTATTGTCTGTCAGATCATTCAGATTCTGGTCTCGATTCGTAATCGTGAGGCTCTGCGTGACCATACTGGTGATCCGTGGGAAAACGGGCGTACACTCGAATGGGCTGTGGCTTCTCCTGCTCCGTTCTACAACTTCTCTGAAACACCGCGTGTTCAGGACGTTGACGCTTACTGGGATATGAAGAAGCGTGGCGTGAAGCGTAAAACCGACAAGTTCAAGCCAATTCATATGCCGCGTAATACCGGTACCGGCTTTATCATCGGTATGGTTTGTATTGCGCTTGGTTTTGCCGGTGTATGGCACATCTGGTGGCTGGCAATTGCTGCTGCTCTGTCCATCATCGCGATCAGCATCATCCATTCGTTCAACAATAACCGCGACTACTATGTCACTGCGGAAGAAGTGCAGCGTGTTGAAGATGAACATACGCTCAAGCTGCAGTCTTTGGGAGTTAAGCCATGAGTGCCGCTGTAACGCACGCTACTGACCATGGTCATGACGATGATCACGAGCACCACGATTCCCGTGGCACGACGCTGATCGGTTTCTGGATCTACCTGATGAGTGACTGTGTCATCTTCTCGGGTCTGTTTGCCACTTTTGCTGTTCTCTCGCGTTCTTACGCGGGGGGGCCAACCGGCTGGGAACTGTTTGATCTGGAATTCGTGGCCGTTGAAACAGCTTTGCTGCTGTTCTCCAGCCTGACCTATGGTCTGGCCATGATTGCCATGTCGCAGAAAAAACAATCTGTGATGCTCGGCTGGATCGCTGCGACCTTCCTGCTAGGTGCAACCTTTCTGGCAATGGAAATCTATGAATTCCATCACCTGATCGAAATCGGTGCCGGTCCTGGCCGTTCCGCATTCCTGTCCGCCTTCTTCGTACTGGTCGGTACACATGGTCTGCATATTCTGTTCGGTCTGATCTGGATTCTGGTTCTGGTGGCGCAGGTTCTGCGTTCCGGTCTGACAGAAGCCAACCAGACACGCCTGATGTGCCTCAGCCTGTTCTGGCACTTCCTTGATGTTGTCTGGATCGGTGTATTCTCGATTGTTTATCTGATGGGAGTTCAGGCATGAGTTCCGCGCATAAAACTGAAGCATCAGCCAGCGAAACCAAGAATTATATCATCGGTTTCATTCTGGCCGTTATCCTCACAGCCGTGCCGTTTGGCGTGGTGATGGGGCAGTATTTTGATACCACCACAACAGTGGCCATTATCATGGTCTTTGGTGCGGTGCAGATGATCGTTCATCTGATCTACTTCCTGCATATGGATTCCAAATCCGAAGGCGGCTGGACTTTGCTGGCTCTGCTGTTCACCGTGCTGATTTTGGCGATTGTTCTGATCGGCTCGCTGTGGATTATGAACCATCTGGCCATCAATATGATGGAAGTCAGCCCTGAAGCTGCCCGTGCCCTGCCATAAATAGCAGGAAGAATGAGTTGAACTCATTCGGGATGTTAAAAAACTAATGAACGGCGTTGCGAAAGCAGCGCCGTTTTTTGTTACGCACTCTTTACAGATTCAATTGAATAGCTGCGCGTGTATATTAATCTGATGGAGTTGTTCTCCGTAATTTCTAATGTTTCATTTAATTTTTCATTTTTATTTCGGTGGCTTCAATGAAGATTATTCACTTTGATAAGTTGTTTAAAAATAAAATGATGACGGTGCTGCTGTCAGGCCTGATGGTATTGGTGGCAAGTTACGTTGCTCAGGCGCAGACCGCATCTGTTTCGGGCTCCGTCAATTTGCGGCAGGGACCCGGCGCAAATTATCTACGGATCAGCACATTACCGCGCGGTGCATCAGTGCATATTGATTATTGCCGTGGTGGCTGGTGTCAGGTCAGAAGCAGCTGGGGTATAGGCTGGGTCAGTAGCAGATATTTGCTGCAAGGATATAATTCAGCGCCTGCTTATAGCCAGAGCTATCCTGTGCAGCCACAGGTCACTTTCGGGCTGAATATCGGCTCGGGCTTCTATGATGACGGTGGTTATTATGACTCGTATTACAGGCCGTATTACCGGCCTTATGACCGGCCGTGGTACCGCCCGGGTTACAGATCAGGTTTCAGGCCGGGTTATCGTCCTTATGGACCGCGCTATAATCCGCGACCCTATGGGCGGGAAGGCTGGAACCCACGTTGGGGTGTTGGGCCTGCACATTTTCCGGATGTGAGACGACGCAGATAGCGCAAACAATCCAGACTACAGCATAACTCCTTAAACTTGAATCTGTTTAAGGTAGAATTATGCGTACATATAAAGTGTTATACCAAAACTCCATGAGTATGACTTATGGAGTTTTGGTTAAGCCCGAGTGGTGATTGAACTTTCTCAAGGCTTGGATAGCGTCAGCATCTTGAGCCGCCTTGGTATTAAAGCGAGTGTTGTGCGCCCAAGAGAACGCACAGGCTCTATTGCTACGAATCCCTGCACCGGATTGCGATTCCGTTGCAGGGATTTTTTGTATTTGAGCATATATCTTAACGAATGCACGGAAGCGGTAGCCGCCGCTTGTAACAAATATTAAAATCATATTTCAGAACCTGAAACTCGGTTTGAGCAGGTGGAATTGAGGTGATTTTTTGTGAATAGTATATGTTTTCAATGTGTTGCGCGATTTTGAAGGTTTAATATTTGCCCTTATTTGTTTCTTAATATTGAATATTTTTATTCTGTTCTTTGCCGGAAATCACAAATTTAGTTTTTCTTTAGGTAAAGAAAATTTCAAATTAAGAATTTTTTAAGTATAAATCTTAAAAAAACAGTGGGAGCTTTCGGGTAATACTCCCCGATGAGTGGCTGTCGGCCATTGCCCGATGGGTGGAGCGGGCGAGTTGTGGAATATGCGTATTGACCCTGTTGTGCGGGATGATATGCAGGTAATAGATTAAGGAGAGCTCCAATCCGTAAAGTCAGCACCCTCCTGCTGTTCACTGCGCTGCTGCCGGTTATGGCGGCAACGCCTGCGCATGCTTTTGAGCTCTTTGGAATTAAACTTTGGGGCAAGGACAAGGCTGAAGAAGCCGATGATGTCATTGCTGAACCTAAGCATTATAAAGTGGAAGTTACATCCAGCGGAAACCGTACCAATAAAGACGGTAAAGCTGCTGATGTCGATGATCTGATTAAAGGTGCCTCACGCCTTGTGGCCGATGAGGAAAAAGCAGCGTCGGGCTCCGGCGGACTGCTTGCTAAAGCACGCGGCGATTACCGGCGTTTGCTGATGGCGCTTTATGGCGAAGGTCGCTATGGCGGCACGATCAGCATTAAGCTTGATGGGCAGGAAGTGGCAGATTTACCTGCTGATACGCAATTGCCTGATACGTCCAAGATTGTCATCAGTGTTGATCCGGGGCCGCAGTTCCTTTTCGCGCGCGCCAGTATCACAGAGCTTGCACCGCCGGTTGAGGAACGGCGCAATAAATTGCAGACGCCTGAAGATGCCGGCTTTAAGAGTGGTGAGCTTGCAAAGTCCGGTGCGATCCTGAAAGCGGAGCGTCTGGCTGTTGAAGCCTGGCGCCGTCAGGGCTATGCCAAGGCAAAAGTCACCAATGAAAATATCGTTGCCGACCATGAAGGCAATGTGGTGAATGCGGATATTACGCTGGATCAGGGACGGTTGGCGCATTACGGCCCCGTCACTGTGCAAGGCACAGACCGGATGGATCCGGAATTTGTGACCTATATGGCAGACCTCAAGCCGGGTGAGCAATATGATCCCGCTGATCTGGAACGTACCCGCCGCCGTTTAGCGCGGATGGATGTTTTCCGTTCGACCTCAATTCAGGAAGCGCAGGAAATCAATCGCGACGGCATTCTGCCGATGGATTTGATTGTGCAGGAGCGTAAACCCCGCCGTTTTGGTGTGGGCGCAAATTATTCGACGCTGGATGGTGCAGGGGTGGAAGCCTTCTGGATGCATCGTAACCTGTTCGGCAAGGCAGAGCGTCTGCGCTTTGATGCCAAGGTTAGCGGTATCGGCGGTTCGCAGGATAGCTCCTTTGATCCGAAGAATTTTACCTATGTGCTGGGTACAACTTTCACCAAGCCGGGTGTTTTCACGCCGGATACGGATTTTGTATCCTCGCTGACCGGTAAACGTGAAGTGCTGGATAATTATACCGAGACCTCGGTGAATGGTCAGGCCGGTTTCACGCATATTTTTGATGAATATATGAGCGGACGTCTGTTCGCGAATGTATCGCATGCGCGCTTTGATGATGATTTTTATGGCAAGCGTGACTTCTTCACAGTCGGCATGCTCGGCGGTATTTTGCTGGATAAGCGTGATAATCAGACCAATGCGACATCGGGCTATTATGCGGATGGTGTGATTGAGCCGTTCTATGAAATTAAGAATGGCAGCTTCTCGACCAAATTTACCGCAGAAGGTCGTGGTTATTACGGTTTTGGGGCGGATAACCGTGTTGTGCTTGCCGGTCGGTTGAAAGTCGGCTCGATTGTTGGCGCGGATATGAAAGATCTGCCGCCGGATAAAGTCTTCTTTGCCGGTGGCGGTGGTTCCGTGCGTGGTTATGCCTATCGCAGTATCGGCGTGAAAAAACCGGGCGATGTAGTGATCGGTGGCCGCTCTCTGGTGGAAATGTCCGGTGAAGTGCGTGCCAAAGTCACTGATAGTATCGGTTTGGTCGGGTTTGTTGACGGGGGGTATGTCGGGGAAGAAACGTATCCTGACTTTGCGGAGGATCTGCGTTTGGGGGCAGGTGCGGGCTTGCGTTATGATACCAGCCTCGGGCCAATCCGTTTCGATGTTGCCGTGCCGCTTAACCGCAGCAAAGGTGACTCAAGTTTTGCATTCTATGTCGGCATAGGACAGGCGTTTTGAACCGTTTTCTCGCTTTCGTAGCCACTTTCTTCATCATTCTGCCGCTCGGTATTTATATCGGGGCATCGCTGCTGCCACAGGGCGCGGCAAGTGTCACGACGCCTGCGACCAGCCAGAACAATCCGCCTGTGTCCGGCTCAGCTGATGGTCAGGTCACGCAGACGGATAATCCTGTCTCTGCGCAAGAGGCTGAGGAAGAAAAGTCCTATTTCCTGTCTTTTGTTGAAGAAAAGTTGTCAGGCCCGAACCGCAAGATCAGCTTTTCCGGCATTGAAGGCGTTTTGTCATCTGAGGCTAAAGTCGGCTCGATTACCGTTGCCGACCGCGAAGGTGTCTGGCTGCGTATTAAAGATGCCCAGTTGGTCTGGAGCCGCTTGGCATTGCTGCGCGGCCGTTTGAGCGTTGACACGCTTTCCGCAAAACAGGTCGAATTGATCCGCACACCTCTGCCGGATGAAAGCCTGCCGTCACCGGAAGCGGGCGGTTTTGCTTTGCCGGAATTGCCGCTGGCAATTTTGCTGGGCGAGCTGAATATTGAACGCCTGAAATTCGGACAACAGGTTTTTGGCCTTGAATCCGAAGTCGCGCTGAAAGGCAATCTGACCCTTCAGGATGGCTCCCTGCAGTCGCTGTTTGATATGAACCGCCTTGATGGTCCGGGCGGCACGATCAAGCTGAAAGCAGATTATGCCAATGCGGATCAGAAGCTTGATCTGGATGTGCGCCTAAGCGAACCGGCCAATGGTATTGCCGCTAATCTTTTGAATATTGAAGGCAAGCCGCCGGTTGAACTGGCTTTGAGCGGTGCAGGCAAGCTGGATGATCTGAAAATTGATCTGAAACTGGATGCTGACAGCCAGCGTATTCTGACCGGTCTTTTGACCCTGAACCGCGATGCGAATGGTGCGATTTCCGGACGCGTGTTTAATGCGGATGTTAAAGGCCCGATTGCAACGCTTATTCCGGAAAAATTCCGCGATTTCTTTGGTGCGACTTCCAGTCTTGCTGCCAATGGCCTGATTAAGGATGGCGGTGGCTTCCGTCTGGATAATTTCAACCTTTCCAATGCCGCTTTGCAGGTACAGGCCAAGGCTGAAACTGCCACTGACGGCTTCCTGACACGTTTGAATCTTGATGCGCTGATTTCCGATCAGGAAAAAGGCCGCGTACTATTGCCGGTCAGCGGTGGCGAAACATCGCTGGCTTCTGCCCGTCTGACACTGGATTACGGTGATCGCCAAAGCGGGGACTGGACAGGTAAGCTGCTGGTTGAAGGTCTGCAGGCCGGAGATTTCTCCGCGCAGCAGACTGTGCTGGATATGGGCGGTGCCGCAGAAAATCTGCAGGATGCGCAGAACCGCCATGTCGGTTTCAATATCACCGGTAATGTAACGGGTATTAGTGCAAAGCAGCCTGATATTGCTCAGGCTCTGGGCGATCGTTTTGATCTGGCTGTTCTTGGGGTATGGCGTGCGGGTACACCTGTACAGCTTGAGAAAATGCAGTTCACCGGTAACGGTTTGAGCGCAGCCCTCAAGGGTACAATCGACAAGTTCGTTTATGCCGGCGATATTGCCTTGCAGGCTGATAGTCTGATGCCGTTTTCAGCGCTGGCTGGCCGTTCGCTTGCCGGCAGCATTGATCTGAAGGCCAATGGTACAGTCGCGATGCTGACCGGTGGTTTTGACCTGACGCTTGACGGTACTGCTGAAAATATCAAGACCGGTCAGGATATTGCTGATCGTATTATCAATGGCCGTTCTACGCTGAGCGGTGGTCTGGCACGATCTGAAAGTGGTTTCTCTGCCCGTCAGTTCCGCCTTGGTAATGATGCCAATGCAATTACCGCCAATGGTACTTTCTCCAGCAAAACTGCCGATTTCGATCTGGGCGTTGAGCTTAGTGATATTGCTGATCTCTCAGACAAGGCATCAGGCCCGCTGTCGCTGAAAGCCAGCGCCCGTGGCACAGACAGCCGTATTGCTCTGGCTGCACGTGCGAATGTGCCTTCCGGTATGCTTGAAGGGCGCAAGCTCAATGACGGTTTGCTGGACTTCAACGCGCTGCTTGATGGTTCCGATCCGAAAGTTGCATCGTCCCTGAACGGTAATTTCACCGGTGGTGCTTTCCTCGGTGGCGAAAAGCTTGATCTTGCCGGTACGGTTGCATTGGATGAGCAGGGCAAACGTCTGAGTGATCTGAGCTTCGTTGCCGGTGGTATGCGGATCAGCGGTGATCTGAATATTGGTGACAAGAACCTGATCGCCGGTCGCCTGAAAGTGGATGCACCGGACGTATCAACGGCGGCGGCTCTCTTCCTTGCCAAGGCCAGCGGCAGCATCAATGCGGATATTGATCTGTCTCACGAAGGTGAGCGTCAGAACGCTGTTGTTAAGGCGGATATCCGTAATCTTAAAGTTGAAGACAATGTCATCGGTCAGGCTGCGATTGATGCAACACTGGCAGACTTATTCAACGTGCCGGTTGTTGACGGTACGGTCAAAGCTCAGACAATTCGTGCAGGCACTTTTGAGATCAATACCGTTGATGTGACGGCGCAGGCCAATGGCAGCAAGACAGTCTTTCAGGCTGCAACTGATCTGAAAATCGGTACCAAAGTTAAAGTTGATGGTGCGCTTGAACCGCAAAATGGTGGTTTGCTCTTGTCGCTTAACGATGCTGAGCTGCGTCAGGGTACAATGCTGACCAAGCTGGCACAGCCTGCATCAGTGGGACTTCAAGGCAGCGACGTCAGCTTCAATAATATTATTATGCAGGTCGGCAGCGGCCGTCTGAGCCTCAATGGTGCTTTGGCGGATCGTTTCAATCTGGATGTGAAGCTGGATAACCTGCCTTTAAATGTGGCCAACAGCATTCAGCCGGAGCTGGGGCTGGGTGGTTTAATCAATGGTCAGGCTAAGGTTACCGGTTCACGGGCGCAGCCGGATGTGAATTTTGACATTACCGCGCGTGATGTGATTGCCCGCCAGACCCGCGAACTTGGCATCGGTGCATTGAATGCAACGGCCAAAGGCATATCCAGTCAGAACCGTCTGAAAGTGGACAGCCGCATTACCGGTGGTAATGGTCTGGACACCCGCATCAATGGTTTTGTGCCGCTCGGCACAGATAAGTCTGCCGGTGCGCTGGATGTGAGCGTTGATCTGGCCAATCTGCCGCTGGCCTTGCTCAATGGCGTGGTTAAAGACCAGAATCTCGGTGGTAATGTTACCGGCACTGCCAAAGTGAGTGGTGCGCTGACCAATCCGTCTGCTGAGTTTAATCTGAATGGCCGCTCGCTGAGTGCAAAGCCGCTGGTTGAAACCGGTCTTGCACCACTGAATCTGAAAGCCGCTGGGCGTTATGGCGATAAGATCGTCAATATCACTTCGCTGGCGATTGATGGCCCGCAAAATCTGAGTGTAACTGCACAGGGGCGTATACCTCTGGCTGGCAGTGGTTTGGGCATTGATGTGACTGGTCAGATTCCGCTGGCACTTGCCAATCGTTTTCTGGCTGATCGCGGTGCGCAGGCAAGCGGTACGCTGGCTCTGACCGCCAATGTCACCGGTGCTTTCGACAATCCGCAAATCCGCGGTATGTTCTCGACAAGCGGCGCACAGATGGTTGATCCTGAGACCAATGTCCGTCTCAACAACATCACCATCAATGGCAGCATGGACGGTCAGACAATTCGCCTGCGCAATGCAAGCGCAGCACTGTCTACCGGTGGTTCAATCAATGCGGACGGCACAGTCTCAATCAATGCCGCGCAGAACTTCCCGGCTGATCTGCGGATCAATTTCAACAAGGCACGCTATGCGGACGGCTCGATGGTGGTTGCGACCATCAATGGCGGTCTGACGATTACCGGTGGCCTGCTGCGCGATCCGCTGATTGCCGGTAAGATTGAAATTGAACGCGCTGAAATCACCGTGCCGGAAAGCATGGGCGGTGGCGGTGCCAATATTGATGTGCGCCATACCCATACACCAGCCTCTGTGTTGATGACGTTGCAGCGCGCCAAAGTGGAAACCCGCACCAAAGGTGCAGCACCTGTGCCGACATCACGTCCGACTGTGCCGCAGCTGGATGTGCGTGTGATTGCACCGAACCAGATTTTTGTTCGTGGCCGTGGTTTGGATACAGAACTGGGTGGCGCGGTGCGTCTGACTGGTCCTGTTACCAATGTGAAGCCGGTTGGTGCTTTTGAACTGCTGCGTGGTCGTCTGGATATTCTGACCCAGCGTGTTACCTTTGATGAAGGCCGTGTGACGCTGATCGGGGATTTGAACCCGCAATTGTATTTTGTTGCCCGCACCGATGGCGGCGATATTACAGTGCTGGTGACCGTGCAGGGTACAGTGGATAATCCGGATATTAAATTCTCGTCCGAGCCGGAGCTGCCGCAGGATGAAGTTCTGGCACGTTTGATCTTCAAGCGCTCAATGTCGGAACTGTCAGCCTTCCAGATTGCACAGCTTGCCGCCGCAGCTGCCGAGCTTGCAGGTGGTAAAAACGCCAATCTGCTCGGCGCTCTGCGTCAGGGCGTGGGGCTGGATGATCTGGATGTGGTGACCGACAGCAAGGGCAATGCGGCAGTGCGTGCCGGTAGCTATATCCGGGATAATATTTATCTCGGCGTTGAGGCCAGCGGTGTGGACGGCACTAAGGGAACAATCAATCTGGATATTACCCGCAATCTGAAAGCCAAGGGCTCGGTCAGCAGCACAGGTGATTCCGGTATGGGTGTGTTCTACGAAAAAGATTATTAGAGCGCCGTGTGCCAGATTTGGCACACAAAGGTCGCTCTAACACTTTAAAAGTAGAGCATAATTTTACCTTAAACTGATCCAAGTTTAAGGAATTATGCTCTAAAGCATTTGCGAGCCAAAAATGCGAAGCGCCTCCGCAGGGAAATCAGTTCGCCGGACTGATTTCCTTTCCTGCTGCGCTCACTTTCAATGAAGCGAGAAGCCGGTGCTGCAAAGCGCCGGCTTTTTTTTATATTATAGTAAACCAACGACACTCGGGATTAATGGAATCTCAACTATGCGGGCGCACAATCTTGACCTCAAACAAATTTAAGGTCGCACTGAGTATGGCAAAGCAGGGTGATAGGTTGAACCGTCGCATTTTTCTGACCGGTATTGGTGCCTTTGGTCTTGCAGGCTGTTCCCAGTCTCTGGATATGTCGGCATTCCAGCCGGATATTGATATGTCATCTACGGGCAGCGTTATGCGCCCGCAAATCAGCGTTGATAAGGGCGTCACCAGTAATGAGGTGATGTATGCGGCTGTTCATGAGAATGGATATGCGCTGCCCGCTATTCCTTATGAAAAAGTGCCGAAACAGTTTCGCCGTCAGATCGTACCCGATCCGACCGGTGAGGCACCGGGCACCATTGTTGTCCGGCTGAATGAGCGTTTTCTTTATCTGGTTCTGCCGGGCGGTGAGGCTATGCGTTATGGCATCGGCGTCGGGCGGGCAGGCTTTGAGTGGTCAGGCCGCGCCAATGTGCAGTATAAAAAGCAATGGCCGCGCTGGACACCACCGCCGGAAATGATCAAGCGTCAGCCAGAACTGGAAAAATACCGCAATGGTCAGGAACCGGGGCCGACAAATCCGCTTGGTGCGCGGGCATTTTATATTTTCCGCAATGGCGTTGATACCGGCTACCGTATTCACGGCAATCCGGAATGGTGGTCGATCGGGCAAGCCATGTCATCGGGCTGTGTGCGTTTGATGAATCAGGACATTATTGATTTGTATGATCGCGTGCAGGGTAAAGCACCGATCGTAGTTCAGGCCTGATACTTTGCCTTGAAGATAAAAAGACAAAAGCCGCGCTTTTCAACGCGGCTTTTTTGTTGTCTTGGGAGGACAGCAATGAATATAGAAATGAATTATAAAAAGAGCGTCTGAAATAAATAAGGTTAGTGAATAGCCTGATTTGTCTGGCTGTTCTGTGCCACGACAACCAGACCCGGCACATTTTTCACGGCTTCCTCAGTCATGCTGAGAAAATGAAATTTCTGTTGTTGCTGGATTGGGTTCGGCGCAACAAAGATCGCTGCTGTGAGCAGAAATGCAGCCATAATTCCTAAGCGCTTTTCAGTTTTTGCATTCATGGTTTTAGTCCTGTTCGTTTTGCCCTTGGCTTGCGAGCGCTCGCCCGGCTCTATGGGCTGAAATCATGGTAAAGTTATGAAAACCTCTGCGGTTTTCACATCAGTGAAATGTTTTGTAGCCAGCCGGTGAGAGAACACAGGCAACGGCATAATGCGGGATTGGCAGCAGTACCTGATCCAGATCGGTCATAGTCTGCGCATAATCCTGCGCGGCCTTTTTGACTTCCGCGATACGGCTGCTGCAAACTAGTGCATCAAGGCAGACATCACGGGTTGTGTCGTCGCCATTCTGCAAAGCAGAGATCAGTCCCATCAGCAGGCATTCTTCGCGGCAGATATGCATCGAACCGTAAGGAAAGGCTTTGAGCTGACAAGCTGCGCAAAAATGCAGGGTGCGGATGAAGTGGGAAAGTTCGGTCACCGCACGCTTGGCTTTATCAAGACCAAGTTCCTGCGTGTAAACTGTCCAGGCCATTTCCCACGGAATAACTGATCCGGTTTCAAAACCGGCCGTCCAGTGGCGGTAGCCTTCAAGCACCAGCTTTTCAGCCTGTCGCTCGAAATAATGGCTGGATGTTTCAAAGAGATTTGTTACCTGCATATTCATAGCTGACGTCCTGACTGCAACGGACGCGAAAGAGCGATGAATATGCGTCGCGGCTGCGGGCGCGACGAGAGTACCACCCTTGGGCGGTAGAGTGCCTGACCAAACATAGGTCCTCCAATAGAGCGGGTTCAAGGCCCAAACATCAAAGGTTGAATTTATTGCCACGAGCTGGGGGAACGCTCCCTCTCTGCTCTGACGAATGGAATATGCCGGTGAAAATGGTTGATTGTCAAACCTAATTTCCACGGATTTTTTAGAAAAATGTTCTTAATTCAATAGCTTAGAATAATTCCAGACTATTTTACTCAAGTTATAAATCTAAAAACGCAAGCTATCTATATGAAACCGTACAGATTTTGCTTGATTGTCGCAGGAGGCCGGATTGCAGTGCATTCCGGCCTGATTTTATCTCTCTGCGACGTCGCGCCTCACGCATTTGATGTGAAACAGAGCCTGCGTGAGGAACAACAACCAGAATCAGCCCTTAGTGATGGCTGTGCGCACCAGCTTTATCGTTCGAACCCTTAGCCGGATTCACGTGAAACGATAAATTAACCTTTCCTGCTTTTTCAAATTCCAGTTCCACATTGACTGCTTCACCTTCTTTGAACGGCTTGGCCAGATCCATAAACATAATATGGAAGCCGGTCGGTGCCAGTGTCACGGTCTGACCGGCAGGAATGGTCAGTGGTTCGCTCAGCTTGCGCATTTTCATGATATTGTCCTTCATGGACATTTCATGAATTTCCAATTTACCGGCAGCATCAGTCTTACCACCGATCAGGCGGTCATCTTCTTTGCCATTGTTGGTGATGACAACATAACCACCGGCCACACGAGCGTTCGGAATTGTTGCAACGCTATGCGCCTTGGAAAGCGACAGATCGCCTACGGTCACGGCATCAACTGCTTTATCGCCATGCATATCGTGGGTGCCATGGCCGTCATGCGCTGAATGATCGGCAGCAGCAACTGTCACATTCAGCTGCGGTGCAGGGTTTTTTAGATCATGCGGGTTCTGGCCTTCAGCAGCAATATCCGTCCAGTTTTCTGTTTTGCCATCTTCGCAGGTCTGCACAGTCGGGAAGGACAAAGCGGTGTCCTTATCAAAAGAGGCAAGCTTGCCGACAAAAGCAAATTCATCATAGAAATCGCTTGGCAGTTTGCCACCTTTCCAGATGATTTCAGTCACGCCGTTCTTTACGTCTTTGCCGTAAAGTTTGTAGCTGTGCTGATAATCGGATTTGACAGTTTCAATGTCCCAACCGGCTTTTAACTGCGGTTGTGCCGCGATAAAGCCTTCCGGAATTTTAACGCTGACCTGTGTGGTTGCAGCAGCGCCACAACCATGCGGGATTTTGAGAACAGCTTTATAAGAGCTTTCGGCAGCGGCTTGCGGTGTTGCAAGCGAAACATGTGCCTGTGCCAGTCCGGCTGTGCCGAGGATAAGGGCAGAGACGCAGAGCGGAGTAAAAATCGTTTTCATCATTATATTCCTTGCAAAGATCAGACTTTCTGTGCCGCATTTGTGCAGCCGGAAGTCTGGAACGTGCGAACGCGTATGACAGATCAATCTCGATATCAGAGATACGCGGGTTCTAGAGCGCGGCGTGCCATACTTGGCACACAAAAGTCGCTCTAACACTTTCAAATGAGAGCATAATTTTACCTTAAACTGATCCAGGTTTAAGGAATTATGATCTAATCAGGCAAGGAGAGGTGGTGCTTGCGGCGGGGCAGCGGGCGGATAATCGCGGGCGCGGGGCAGAACATAAGCCGTACGTCTGACGCTGTCGCTCGTATCTTTGGTAACGACAGGGCCGCCGGTAGCGGGCGGCATCACCAGTGCAAAACCTGCTGAGATACGGCAGGCCTCACAATCAGCCATCATATTGTGGCTCTTGTGATGCTGGTCAGATGCGGCGCTATTTTCAGAAACGCAGATTGAAACAATACTGCCATCCGGCATTGTTTCATAACGGATGAAAACCGGATCAGCTGCTGTGCCGCTCTTCATGGTCATTTGCAGCAGCGGCGCACTGACATCAACCGGCTTATGGGCAAAAGACAACAAAACAAGCGCCAATACGCATAAAATGCGTATCCATACTTGTTTGTTTTTCGTTGTCTGAACCATCATCCGCCAATATATGCCATGAAATATTTTATGCCTTTTTACCGTGAGATTGACCGGAAAGAAAGAGCTTTGCTAGGCGTTCACCGGAGATGCAGTGGGTATGCCTCACGATGTCACAGAGGTTTACGCAGAAAGCGGTGAAGATAACTTTCTCTTAAAGGGAAAATCATTTAACGATGCTACAGGAAATGCTGGTTGCAGGGTAACCTGTTGTTCCGGCGATAATGAACAGATTTTGCGACGGGGTGTGAGACATGTCACAGATCACGAAAGACGTGGTACTGGCTCAGCTGAAACAGGTCACAGGACCGGATTTTGAAGGTGATGTTGTCAGCCTCGGGTTGGTTTCCGATATTTTCATCGCTGATAATAAAGTCTTCTTTTCTATCACCGTTCCTTCTGATCGTGCGCAGGCGATGGAGCCGTTGCGTCTGCGGGCAGAGAAACTGGTGAAGGATATTCCGGGTGTGGCCGGTGCGCTGGTCACTTTAACGGCCGAACGCAAAGGCGGTCGCACCAGCGATGACGCTCCGCAGAGCCGCCCAAAACCGGTTTCGCCGCCGGCACCGCAGCCACGCCCTGCAGCACATGCGCATGCCGCACCGCAGCCACAGGCAAAACCGGGCATTCCGGGGGTGGGTAAGATTATCGCCGTTGCTTCAGGCAAGGGTGGCGTGGGCAAATCCACCACTTCGGTCAATATTGCGGTCGGGCTTCAGGCGCTCGGGCTTAAAGTCGGTATTCTTGATGCCGATATTTACGGCCCGTCCATGCCGCGTCTGCTTGGCATTTCCGGCAGACCGGAAACGGTCAATGGCCGTATCATGAAGCCGATGAGCAATTACGGCCTCAAAGTCATGTCGATGGGCTTTCTGGTAGAAGAAGAAACCCCGATGATCTGGCGTGGCCCGATGGTGATGTCGGCGCTCAATCAGATGATGCGAGAAGTGGAATGGGGTAATCTCGACGTGATGGTCGTGGATATGCCGCCGGGCACCGGCGATGCACAGCTGACCATGGCGCAGCAGGTGCCGCTGGCCGGTGCGGTGATTGTTTCAACACCACAGGATCTGGCACTGATTGATGCCCGTAAAGGCTTGAATATGTTTAACAAGGTCAATGTGCCGCTGCTCGGCATTGTTGAGAATATGAGCTATTTCATCGCGCCGGATACTGGCAAACGCTATGATATTTTTGGTCATGGCGGTGCGCAGCGCGAGGCTGAGCGGCTGAATGTACCTTTCCTCGGCGCTGTGCCGCTGGATATGCAAATCCGCGAATTGTCGGATGCAGGTATGCCGATTACGGTTAAGGAACCGGATAGCCCGCATGCCCAAATCTATCGTGATATTGCTGCGAAAGTTTGGTCTCAGGTCAGCGGTGGCTCAACCCGCGCTGCGCCAAAGATCGTGTTTGAATAACAGATGATGAAATTAAAAAAAGGCCTGCAATGCAGGCCTTTCTATTATGAGTATTGCTGAGTAGTTTACAGGTCTTTGGCCATGAAAATCCGGCTCGTTCCTTCTGGCTTGCAGGGGATTTCACCAAACCTGCGCCATCCGTTTCGCTCATAAAAACCCGGCGCCTGAAAACTGATCGTATAAAGTACTGCAGACTTACAGCCGCGTTTACGGCCTTCTTCTTCGGCCATTTGCAGAATGCGACTGCCGAGACCTGATCCTCGATGCGCTGCAGGAATATAAAAAAGATCGAGAAATAACAGCCCTAGTGATGTTCTGCCTGTTAAGCCACCCAGAATTTCTCCGGTCGCGGGATCTTTGGCGATAACCGCAAGAGGGTGCCGGTCATTTATGCCTATAATTTCATCATTAAAGCTGTTTAAGCCCGCCGAAATTATATCGATTATTTCCTTGTCTGGCGCATCTGTCGTAATAAGGATCGGATTTTCATCGGACATAAGTTGCTCTTTCAGTTTTGTTAAATTGACAGGAAACAAAAAAAGAACAACTTATCCGTCAAGCCTCTGCTTTATACAATCACAATTTTGCTCAGACACAACAATCAGGTAATAACGCTTGGTTTTTCACGGCCGGTATAGCGGGTGATCTCCGTAAGCTCAGCTGCTGCTGCGATCTGCGATGTGAGTGCGCTTTGCGTTTCCAGATCATGTTTGCTGCTGTCGGCTTCATAGCGCTCCAGATAGATGCGGATGGTTGCGCCTGCTGTGCCGGTGCCGGACAGCCGCACCACTAAACGGGAACCGCCCTCAAACAGAATACGGATACCCTGATGTTTGCTGATCGAATGATCGACCGGATCATGATAGGCAAAATCATCAGCTGCTTCTACAACCATGCCCTGCACAGCTGTGCCTTTAAGAGCAGGCAGTTTTGCACGTAATGCATCCATCAGTGCATTGGCGCCATCGGAAGCAACTTCCTCATAGTCATGACGGGAATAATAATTGCGGCCATAGGTCTGCCAATGTTCATGCATAATCTCGGCGACAGACTGTTTGCGTACGGCCAGAATATTCAGCCATAACAGAACTGCCCACAATCCGTCTTTTTCGCGCACATGGTCAGAGCCGGTTCCGGCACTTTCTTCGCCGCAAATAGTAACAAGACCGGTATCCAGTAGATTGCCAAAGAATTTCCAGCCGGTCGGTGTTTCATGCATGCCGATCTTCAGCTTTTCCGCTACACGATCAGCAGCACAGCTGGTTGGCATGGAGCGGGCAATACCGGCAATGCCTTTGCTATAGGCCGGAGCCAGATGGGCATTGGCAGCCAGCACAGCCAGAGAATCTGACGGGGCAATATACATGCCCTTGCCGATAATCAGATTGCGGTCGCCGTCACCATCCGATGCTGCGCCGAAATCCGGTGCATGATCGGACATCAGCTCTTCATAAAGCTCATGCGCATAGACAATATTCGGATCAGGGTGATGACCGCCGAAGTCTTCAAGCGGGACTGCATTGAAAACGCTGCCGGCTTTGGCGCCAAGACGCTTTTCAAAAATCTCTGTCGCATAGGGGCCGGTCACCGCATGCATGGCATCAAAGCGCATGGTGAAGCCTGATTGCAGCAGATTGCGGATGGCGGCAAAGTCAAACAGGCCTTCCATCAATGCGGCATAATCTTTAACCGGATCAATGATCTCCACTACCGTATCACCGATCTGATGCGTGCCGAGCGTATCAATATCGATATCAGCGCAATCAGCAATTTTATATTGGGTGATGGTTTTGGAATGTTCAAAAATCGCTTCGGTCAGCTTTTCCGGTGCAGGGCCGCCATTACTGATATTGAATTTGATCCCAAAATCGCCCTGCGGTCCGCCTGCATTGTGGCTGGCAGAAAGAATAATACCGCCAAAAGCCTTATTCTGACGGATCAGATTGGAAGCCGCAGGCGTTGAGGTAATGCCGCCTTTGCCTACAAGAATACGGCCAAAACCATTGGCTGCTGCAATCTTGATGACACTCTGGATGACTTTGCGATTAAGGTAACGGCCGTCACCGCCCAGCACCAGTGTTTTGCCCTGAAAATTCTCCAGACTGTCAAAAGTCGACTGGATGAAATTCTCGGCATAATGATCCTGCGCAAATACGGTCACTTTTTTACGCAGACCGGAAGTGCCGGGCTTTTGATCTGTAAAAGGCGTGGTACTGATGATTTTAACAGTCATGGTCTGGCTCTGTCCCGACAAAGAAGGCTCTCGTAAAAGATAAATGCACATGGAATAAACAAGTTGCATTTTTAACGGATATTATAGGCAGTCGTGTGAAACATGCGTAAATGATTTCATAGAATAACCGGTTTATTGTTCAAATTTGGTAAGACAGCTTTATTCTATGTGTTTAAAGAATGTGTGAGCTAAAAGTGCGAAGTGCCTCCGCAGGGAAATCAGTTCGCCGGACTGATTTCTTTTCCTGCTGTGATGCGTCGGATAATGCGCAAAAACAAATGGTTACAGCGGTTCCGACAAGTCAGTATTAACTGGAACAGCTGTAACAACTCTCTTTTTTCAAAGAGATACCGGATAATGAGAGATTGGCGGCGGGATGACTGAGGCACCGGTGTTAAAACGCGCAGAATTGGCTGCTAAAATTCTGGCTTCAAGAGCAGCAAAGAGACCGACACGGTTTATTGTTGCAATAGCTGGTGCGCCCGCTGCCGGAAAATCAACATTAGCCGAAGCGCTCTGCGCTGAAATCAATACTCTGTCGGCTTCAGAATTGTGCGTTGTCGTGCCGATGGACGGCTTTCATTATGATAATGCCATTCTCGATGCCCGTGGTGATAGGGCGCGTAAAGGCGCGCCGCATACTTTTGATGCGGCAGGGTTCAGGGTTCTGCTTTCGCGCCTGAAACAGGAGAGCGGTGATATCGCCATTCCGGTTTTTGATCGCTCACAGGATTTGGCGCGCGCAAGCGCGGCTTTGGTAACGTCACAACATCGGATATTGCTGGTAGAGGGCAATTATGTGCTGCTGGATCAGCCGGTCTGGCGCGATCTGCGGCAATATTTTGATCTGAGCCTTTTTCTGGATGTGCCTTTTGCCACGCTGGAACAGCGTCTTATTCAGCGTTGGCTGGATCACGGAGCGGATATGGACGCTGCGAGAAATCGCTCCCTTTCCAATGATATTCCCAATGCGCTGACGGTCACCCGGCAGTCTTATCCCGCAGACTTTATCTTGCAGGATTAAAACTTTCCTGTAGGTTTCTGTTATTCACGAATTCAAAATTTAAGAGAATACAGATGTCCGATAAGCTGATCTTTCCTGCGCACCCGCCGGTTACACTCCCGATTGAGGGGAGCGATCAGCGCTTTCCTGTTCACCGTATCTATTGCGTCGGGCGCAATTATGCAGACCATGCGCGGGAAATGGGACATGATCCGGATCGCGAACCGCCGTTTTTCTTCCAGAAAAATCCGGATAATCTGGTGGCAGATGGCGGCAATTTCCCTTATCCGCCGCTGTCTAATGATGTGCATCATGAAATTGAGCTGGTTGTTGCCCTTCATAAAGGCGGAAAAAACATTCCGGCTGCCGAGGCCAATGACCATATTTACGGCTATGCGGTTGGTCTTGATATGACGCGGCGCGATCTGCAGGGACTGGCTAAAAAGCAAGGCCGTCCATGGGAAACAGGCAAGGCTTTTGAACAGTCTGCCCCATGCTCTGCATTGGTGCCTGTAAGCCGTATCGGTCATCCGAACTCAGGCGCTATCTGGCTGAAAATTAATGGAAAAACAGTTCAGGAAGGCGATATTAACCAGCTGATCTGGTCAATACCGGAAACCATTGCTGTATTGTCCACTCTTTATGAATTGCAGGCCGGTGATCTGATCTTTACCGGCACGCCTGCGGGTGTCGGACCGGTTGCCCGTGGTGATGTTCTCGAAGGTGGTGTTGACGCTATCGGACATTTGACAACAAAAGTTGTCTGATTGTTTTAGCGCTTGCTGCATTTTCAGGCTGGTCTCATGGGCGGAATCTCTGTAACTATTAACCAACCATGAGACAGGGTCCTCATTCTTCGGGACTTTGTGACGACTTTTGACTGCATGAGCGATACGAAAGCTGGCTTGCGTTTAATCAATGCGCCCTGACGGATCGCTGCTTACGTTTGTAAAAGACGATTTATTCTGTCTGCAAGCGAAGACAACAAAAAGGATCGCCCGATGGCATTCGAAGAGATCAAAGCAGAAATCGCTTTGCTGTTTGAGCAGATGGTCAACCAGCCGGAAGATACGCACGAACTGGCTGAAACCATTCGTGAAAAGCTCAATACAATGCGCGCCAGTGGTCTGCCCTTGCCGGAAGATCTGGTTGAGTTGGAAAAACGTCTCAACAGCGATTTGGGTGTCTGATGCGACTTTCTGTTTTGGCATTTCGCTCTGTTCTTCTGCTGTCCGGTGCCGTTGCGCTTTCTGCCTGCACCACGACCAATAATGGCCCTAAAACGGCCGGAACAGCAACTGCAACACCGGCTGTTGATGCTGCTGTAGCTGATATGGCGAAAGCCGTCGGAGCACCTGCAGAGGCTGCCACGATTGATGCCAATCCGGATGGCAGCGCTAAAGGCGCAACAATTGCCGCTTCTGCCTATGCGGCAGAAAATGGTAATGCAGCACAGGTCGTTGCACTTGCGACGACAGAAAGTGCGGATCCTGTTCTGCCTGCTGCTGTGCCATTACCAATGTTCCGCCAGACCGCGACTGAAGCTTTGATCGCAACCGCTACGCCGTCTTTGTCTGCCGATGGCCATAATACACCGGGTGAAGTGAAATATACCGGTGTTACCAAATCCGGTACGGCCAATCATCTGGTTGAGCAGCGTGCCGAGATTGCCTCAAACAGCAAACCGGAACTGCATAATCTGATCGGACAATATGCTGCGGCCTATCAGGTGCCGGAACGTCTGGTACACCGCGTTGTACAACGTGAGAGCCGTTATAACCCGATTGCACGCAACGGCCCGTATTTCGGTCTGATGCAAATCAGCCATGCGACTGCACGCGGCATGGGTTATCAAGGCAATGCGCAAGGCTTGCTCAACGCCAATACCAATCTGCGCTATGCGGTTAAATATCTTGCCGGTGCCTATAAAGTTGCTGGCGGCAATGAAACGCAGGCTGTCAGGCTCTATGCCCGTGGCTATTATTATGATGCCAAGCGTCAGGGGCTTTTGGAAGAAACCGGATTGCGTAAAGGGCCGGATTCAATTCGCACCGCTTTCATTGAGCCGGGTCAGACTGCACCCGCAACGGTCGCTAATGTTGCGCAGACCGATCCGATGACCACGCAATCCGTTGCTAAAGCGAAAAAATCCGCACGCGTGCAACCGAATAAGCGCGATTTCAGCCAACGCTGATCCGACAGTTTTATAAGTTTCAAAACCGCCCGCTTCCTTGTGAAACGGGCGGTTTTTTATTGCGACCTGACTTAGGTGTGCTGTTGTTACAGCACGGTCATTTTGTCGTCATGAATTTATAATCAATCTGGCGCATGATGTTTTTGATCTAAGTTATTCAGTCATGCAGATATTGCGCAGGTTGTTGAACGTGAACCAGATTTTACAAAAAGCAGAAGCCTCTGTTGCGCGTCTTTATGACAGCGCGGAATTATGGGCAGATGGCATTGTCCATGTTGTTGGTGTGGCGCTGGCCATTGGCGGTGCCGCAGCGATGTTGTGGTATTTCGCCGGACAGATTTCGCCGCTGATCTATGTTTTGAGTCTCGTGGCCACGCTGACGATTTCAGCAATTTATAATATCTGGCCGGTTTCACCGGTGAAACAGTTTCTCCGCCGTTTCGATCACTCGATGATCTATGTGCTGATTGCCGGAACCTATACGCCCTTTATTATGAAGATGGGCGAGGGGGCTGGCTGGCATTTGAGCTTAGTCTGGCTGATTGCCTTCTGTGGTATTGCGCTGAAACTGACAATGCCCGGTCGTTTTGACCGCTTGGCAATTCTGCTCTATCTGGCACTCGGCTGGAGCGGCGTGCTGATCTATGATCAGTTGTTGCAGTTTCTGTCCATGCCGGTCGTGATGCTGATCGCAGCAGGCGGCATTATTTATTCGCTCGGCGTTATCTTCCATGTCTGGGAGCGTCTGCGCTTCCAAAACGCAATTTGGCACGGCTTTGTCGTAGCAGGGGCTAGTCTCCACTACGGTGCCGTCTTTCTCGCCGTTCACTAGAGAATTTCGGCTCTGGCGGTCTGCAAATGGCAATTTCCTCCGATCCGGTGCTCATGTACCTTAGAGTACATTCCGCTCCGGTTCTCGAAAATCACCATTTTCGCCACGCCATAACCAAAATTCACGTCGCGCTATTTAGAGCATTTCACAGTTAATTTGGATCAACTTGGACAGTCCGGGATAATGCGACAAACAAAAGAAACTAGAGCAAGCGCTATGATTCAATCTGAACATAACCTGCTTTGGAAATAGTCATAAAAAAACAGCCGGATCACTCCGGCTGTTTTGATTTTTTATAGATTAGCTGACCTGATTAGCCGCGGTTGCGGGCTGCCAGTGTGCGCAGACGCAGTGCATTGAGCTTGATGAAGCCCGCAGCATCTTTCTGGTCATATGCGCCGTGATCATCTTCAAATGTCACCAGCTTGTCGGAATAGAGCGACTTATCGCTTTCACGGCCGGTAACAATCACATTGCCCTTGTAGAGCTTCAGTGTCACTTCACCTTCAACGTGACGCTGGCTGAGATCGATTGCAGCCTGCAACATTTCACGTTCCGGCGAATACCAGAAGCCATAATAGATCAGTTCCGCATAGCGTGGCATCAGTTCATCTTTAAGATGCGCTGCACCGCGATCCAGCGTAATGCTTTCAATCGCACGATGTGCTGCCAGCAGGATGGTGCCGCCCGGTGTTTCATAAACACCGCGGGATTTCATGCCAACGAAACGGTTTTCAACGAGGTCAAGACGACCGATACCATTGTCGCGGCCGTAATCATTGAGTGCGGCCAGCAATGTGGCAGGCGACATGCGTACGCCATTGATCGAAACTGCATCACCGCGCTCAAAGCCGACTTTGATGATGGTGGCTTTGTCCGGCGCAGCTTCCGGCGAAATCGTGCGCATATGCACATATTCAGGAGCTTCAACAGCCGGATCTTCCAGCACTTTACCTTCTGAAGAAGAATGCAGCAGGTTGGCATCAACGGAGAATGGCGCTTCGCCCATCTTGTCTTTTGCCACTGGGATCTGGTGTTTTTCAGCAAAGTCGAGCAGGTCTGTACGGCTCTTGAACGACCAGTCGCGCCAAGGAGCGATGATCTTGATGTCAGGATTGAGCGCATAGGCAGACAGTTCGAAACGAACCTGATCGTTACCTTTACCGGTTGCGCCATGCGCAATCGCATCAGCACCGGTCTTTTTAGCAATCTCGATAAGGTGCTTGGAGATTAATGGGCGGGCAATCGAGGTGCCGAGCAGGTAAACGCCTTCATAAACAGCATTGGCGCGGAACATCGGGAAAACGAAATCGCGGACGAATTCTTCACGCACATCTTCAACGAAGATTTCTTTAATGCCGAGCATTTCAGCTTTTTTGCGTGCCGGTTCCAGCTCTTCACCCTGACCAAGATCAGCCGTAAAGGTAACAACCTCAGCATTGAGCTCAGTCTGCAGCCATTTCAGAATGATTGAAGTATCGAGGCCGCCGGAATAGGCGAGCACGACTTTTTTAACGTCTTTCCAGTTGTTCATTTTATGCATCCAGTACGTGCCGGTACGGCATCTGAGAGTTTTCCGCATCGCTGCGGGCAAAAATTCTGCCTTTTCTTTTATCATCTCAATAAGGCGAAGCAAGACGTCTTATTGTAGAAGTTGGTATGAAGTGAAAATTTACACGGCTAAGCATGAAAGCAGTTTCAGAGAATAAATATCTGCGTTAGTTTGGCCAAACTTAACCTCTTCGGGGCGCATCCATGTCATTTTTAGATACTCTGACTTTTATACCAGACTGGCCGGTATTGGTTCAGTTCGCCATTGCCACTTTTATCCTGTCGATTACACCGGGCCCTGATATGACATTGTTCGTCGGGCGCGCTTTGTCGGAAGGCCGGGCTGCCGGCTTCGCCTGTCTGGCTGGTGCTTCCAGCGGCATTGTTATCCATACGACAATGGTGGCGATTGGTTTGTCTGCGCTGATTATCGCATCACCAAGTGCCTTCTGGGTGCTGAAAGTTGTTGGTGCCGGTTATCTGGTGTTTTTGGCAGTGCAGGCTCTGCGCAAAGGCTCAGCCTTCTCGCCGGAAAAAGGCAGCGGTAAAAAACACACGATGTTTCAGAACTGGGCAACGGGCTTAGGGATTAATCTGCTGAACCCGAAAATCATCTTGTTCAATATGACATTCTTGCCGCAATTCGTTTCTGCGCATGATCCGCATGCTCCGGGAAAGCTGTTCTTCCTCGGCCTGTCTTTCATTCCGCTGAGCTTGCCGGTGGTGGTGCCAATGATTTTGGCTGCCGATAAGTTTGCCGGTCTTTTGAAGAAAAATCCGACGGTTACGCGCTGGGTGGATTATATTTTTGCCGGTGTTTTTTCGGTTTTCGCATTGAAAATTCTGCTGGCCGAAGGCAAGTAATCGCAGCATGTATCCCAAAAGTGGATACCGATTTTGGGGAAAAGACATGCGTAAAATAAAAAGATAGAGCATTTCGAATGATTCAATTTATACGCGAAATGCTCTAAAGAAAAGTTATTTGGTTTCCGGTGTCTTTTTGCCGGAAACCATATTCGTCCAGCGCCCAGATACCAGCCAGTAGACGAAACCGCCGGTAATACCGGCAGCAGCAATGCTCATCAGCATCACTGCTTCATCGACGTTTTTTACATCCGGCTCAAAGCCTGCAACGAAGAGTATAATACCGGAGATCATGCCGCCAAGACTATAAAACAAGCTGTCGCGCTTGTTGAAGTATTCACCGCTTGCGATGAGTATGAGAGCAGGCCAGAAGGCGAGATAGCCGACAATAATGGCCATGAACGGTGTGGCAACAAACAACCCTGCGCCGAAGCCATATTCAAAACCATCATTGATAATATCCGGCAAGAAGCCGATGGTTGCCAGAAGCAGCACATTAAGCAAAAAGCCTGCAGCCAGAACGGCACAGCCATAGCCAAAAAGAATGACTGTGAACCGGCCGATCAGTTGCAGGCATTTATCCATATGATAATTGCTCTTAATCTTCGCCGTGATTGGCAATCATCATGGCTTCAAAAGCCAGACGTTCGGTTTTGCGCATACGCTCGGATTCCGATTTCAGCTGACCACAGGCTGCGAGAATATCGCGGCCGCGTGGTGTGCGGATCGGGGATGCATAGCCTGCTGCATTCACATAGTCAGCAAAGCGTTCAATCTGTTCCCAATCCGAACACTGGTAGTTGGTGCCCGGCCACGGGTTGAAAGGAATGAGGTTGATCTTGGCCGGAATGCCTTTGAGCAGCTGTACCAGTTTCTTAGCATCATCCAGACTGTCATTGACGTCTTTGAGCATCACATATTCAAAGGTGATACGCTTGGCATTCGACAGGCTCGGATAAGCGCGACAGGCTTTAATCAGCTCTTCCAGCGGGTATTTCTTGTTGATCGGCACCAGCATGTCGCGCAGATCATCGCGCACCGCATGGAGCGAGATCGCCAGCATAACGCCGATTTCTTCACCGGTGCGGTAGATTTCAGGCACAACACCGGAAGTGGAAAGCGTGATACGGCGTTTTGAAAGAGACAGGCCATCACCATCGGAGGCAATGAGCAATGCCTTTTTCACTTCTTCGAAATTATAAAGCGGCTCACCCATGCCCATCATCACGATGTTGGTGATCTTGCGGCCTTCCGCAGGTACAATCGCACCATCGGGTGTGTTGGCTTCAGGGAAATCACCAAGCCGGTCGCGGGCGGTAAGAAGCTGCGAGAGAATTTCTTCAGCTGTCAGGTTGCGTACCAGTTTCTGGGTGCCGGTATGGCAGAAAGAACAAGTAAGGGTACAGCCGACCTGAGAGGAAATGCACAGCGTGCCACGGCCTTCTTCCGGGATATAAACACATTCGATTTCAACCGGACGACCGGCACCACGCGGTGGAAAGCGAAACAGCCATTTGCGTGTGCCGTCGGTGGAGATTTGCTCTTCCACAACTTCCGGACGGGCAATTGTATAGTCTTTGGTCAGAGCTGCGCGGAGATCTTTGGAGATATTGGCCATATCGGCAAAATCCGAAACACCGCGCACATAGAGCCAATGCCAGATTTGCGCGATGCGCATTTTAACCTGTTTAGGGGCTATGCCTGCTTCCAGCAGAACCTCACCCAGTTCCTCACGGGAAAGCCCGATCAGTGTCGGCTTTGGTGCCAGCATTGCACGGGCATTGGCAGCCAGTGCATCGCGGGTCTGAGGCGTGGTAAGGTCATAAGAAATAGACATCGGTTTTACTTAAGGCTCACAATTGCATAGCCGCATCAGAAGGACGACAAGCCCTGATTTGAAACTGATAGAACGGCACTGTTGCATGATTTACGGGGGGCTGTTTTCACCTTGAGGCCGAAAAACACCCTGAAGTACGGCCTCATAGCATGGAAATGGCGCTACGTCACGCTTTTATCAAGAGCTGTGGTTTGCGACTTTTTTGTCTTTGTTTCAGAAATGCAAAAAGCCGGACATGAATCCGGCTTTTAAACTTTTCAGATTGGCTACCGCTTTAGAGGCATTTTTTGGCCAGCCTGCTTTAGAGACATTTTCTGACCAGCCCGCTTTAGAGGCATTTTTTGGCCAGCCCGCTTTAGAGGCATTTTTTGGCCAGCCCGCTTTAGCGGCATTTTTGAATAGCAGCGAGCGCTGCTGAAATACCTTTGAGGGAATAGGTATAAGTGGTTTTTGTGCCGCGTTTTGATGCAGCATTCACAACCATGTCAGAGCCGCCGCGCATAGCAGCAATCAGCTTAGGCTCTTCCGCAGCGTTTTCCATCCAGCCGGATTTGCCGTTGGTAAACATGTTAAAGCGCGCATTGCCGATAGTGACGACGACTTTTGTATTGGCCTGCAGCTCATAGCCAGCCATAAATTGCGGCTCAAAAGATACATTCTGGCCTGGCTTCTGACTGACGAGGAAGAAATTATCTCCGTGGTCAACAGATGCAGGCTGTTTCTGGGTCGGGACAGACAGGACATAGCATACTTTACCGTTGCCCGACTGATAGCTGTATGCGCCCCAGGCGTTGAACTGGCTGATCTGGCTCGGAGACTGGGCAAGCGCACTGCCTGCCATAGCCATTGTGAACACAGAAGCCGCGACGATCGATTTTCCAAGCATAGGTCCTACCGGTTCTCTTTCGTTTTGCTTCAAACTCAAAATTCGGGAAACATGCCGTTTAAAGCACGCCCCGCTTGTTTGTCTTAATTTGACTTAATCTGGGTTACCAAACCGTGAAGTTTTGAGATAAAGGAGTAGTTTTTCTGCACAATATGCAGAAATTCTCATTCATCAGCCCTTATCCGCGACTTCAGCATCAGGAAAGCGGCGATAGTTTGTCCGTGAGATTTTTGATTCTGACTTCTTTGAAATCAGGGACAGTGCAACCGTGCCGGCTGACTCTACCGATTGCACAGCAATCAGAGTTCTTGCTGTTCAGTATCCGGATTTTGGCTCAAAGCGTGCCGTGCAGCGGCATAATGTGCCGGCGTAATATGTCTGCGCACAGAGGCCAGCGCTGCCATGAGCACGGCCATATCATCGGTAAAGCCGATGCCAACCAGCAGATCCGGTACAAAATCAAACGGCAGCACGAAATAAGCAAGTGCGGCAAGCAGTATCGCACGCACACGCTTAGGCGTTTTAGGATCAAGGGCACAATAATAGGAGGCCACCAAATCTTCCGTAAAAGGTATCCGGCCTGCGGCTTTTTTCAGGGTTTTCCAAAAATGTTTACGGACACGACGCGCACGACTTTCCTGTTCGCGCTCGGTGCCCGGCTGCAAAATTTCACCTATTTTGACATCATCCATAGCAGATCCTCATGGGAATACAGATGGTGCAGTTGCTGCTGGTTTACAAGATATGCGGAGATTGAGCGCTGTTAGCCTGCATATTCATTGGCAAGCTGTGCCATGCGCATATCCAGCACTGTCAGGCCTTTGGCAGAATGGGTGGTCAGGGTTATTTCAACTTTATTATAAACATTGAACCATTCCGGATGGTGGTCGAGTTTTTCCGCTGCCAGAGCAAGGCGGGTCATAAAAGCAAAGGCTGCAGTGAAATCACGGAATTTGAAATCCTTACGGATTGATTTGTGATCTTCAGATAATTCCCAGCCGGTGAGGCCAGATAAACTAGTCGTGATTTCTTCGCGGGTGAGGGGTATGCGAGACATAGGGAGGACTCCTGAAATAGAACGACGTGAAAATATACCACGAGACTGCATTAAATTACCGTAACTTGTTTTTTGTACAGTTTCGGTTCATGTCACATTTTATATTTGTACCTGTATCAGAACCAATCTTGATTCAATGATTGCATAAACTGAAAACATACCTGCCTTAGCGCTGGTGTGTTTTATATTTTGAATGCCGGGGGAATGTATGCCGCAGCCATTTTCAATTCTTTTCATCTGCCTTGGGAATATTTGCCGTTCTCCCTTGGCTGAAGGTGTTATGCGCGCTGTGGTGCAGGAGCGTTTTCCGCAACGGGAGTTCCTGATCGATTCTGCCGGCACCAATGGTTATCATACCGGTGAAGCGCCGGATGAACGATCTGTGGCCGTTGGTAAGCAAAATGGTATCGATATTTCAAAACAGCGCTGTCGCCAGCTGATTGATGAAGATTTCAGCCGTTTTGATCTGATTTTGGGCATGGATCAGAATAATCTGATGACAATCAACCGCCTTGCACCTTGTGGAAGTTCTGCCGTGACCGGTCTGTTTACGGCTGTCGCGCGTGATGGCCTTGATGGTCATACAGCAGATCGGGGTGAGGAAATTCCTGACCCGTATTATGGTGATACGGAAGATTTCGAACGGGTCTATGAGATGGTTCGTGAGGCAGCTGAGGCGTTAGCCGACAGATTAAAATAACAAGGCGCTAGCCGATAGATTAAAATAATGCGGCGCTAGCCGATAGACTTTCTTAAGTGCGATAGCGGCAGATTACTCTGCCGCTGTTTTATTACTAAGGAGCCGCAGATTACTCCGCGGCTCCGGCAGGAAACTGATAATTGGAAGCAGATACATCCTGTCCGTTTTCAAAACCGGCATTGAAGGATGCGCTGCGCAGCGGCCAGACTTCTTCCGTCACATAAGGGCCGCCACCAGTGGATTCCTTTGAGGACATCAGCACGAACCGGCTGACGTTAAACGGCAGCGTCGTGAAATTGCCCCGCTCAGACAAATAGCGCGCCAGCTGCATATCCGGCAGACCTTTGAGCCGTGCCAATGTGACATGCGGGGTAAATTTGCGCGGGTCAGGCGGCAGGCGCAATCTCTGGCAAATACGCTCCATTTCAGCCTGCAAGGCCAAGAGGTCAGGGGAAGGCGTAACACCGGCATAAATACTATGCGGTTTTTTGCTGCCGAAAACATCAACGCCCGCCAGTTGCAGAGTAAAACTCTGCCGGTCAATGCGATCCAGCGCATGTACGATCTCATCGGCAACATGGCCTTCGACATCGCCGATAAAGCGTAATGTGATGTGATAATTTTCGGGATCAATCCAACGAACTGACCCTTTAGGGCCGATAATTCCGCCACGTAACAAAGATAGTGACAGGGCGGCGTCGCGGGAAATTTCAAGGGCAGTGAAAAGGCGCGGCATAGCATCCTCCTCAAAGGGATATGGTCTTAACATTTGGTTTTGGTCAAACCGGCACCATTGATTTGCGGTCCGGTCTGCACCAGCAAGACAGTATGTTTGTGAGGCAGGCTGTCATGCTTTTATCATAGCGAAGCACTGATTTTCCCTGATTACAAGGACTTTATGGAGTACTCCGCAGATGTTTATTCAATCGTATAAAAACCTGCTGATATTACCACATCATGTGTTTCACAATGCATAATTAGCATATGCATTGTGTCAGGATGATGAAACCACAATAGGGTCTTATCGCCTTAGTTGAGATCAATTGATTCCTGATCCAGCATGGCTTTCACATCCGGCAGAATATTCTGCACCATGATTTTTACGCCTTGCGGATTAGGATGCATACCGTCTTCCAGCAGCAAGCTTTTATCCGCGGCAACACCATCCAGAAAAAACGGATAGAGCCTCACCTGATATTTATCCGCGAGCTTTTGATAGAGCGGATTGAATTTTTCCGCATATTCAGCGCCCATATTCGGTGGGGCAATCATACCGGCCAACAGCACGGGAATGCCGCGTGTCTGTAACCGCGCCAGCATCTGATCGAGGTTCTGTTCTGTCAGCTCAGGAGAGATGCCGCGCAGGGCATCATTGGCACCAAGTTCTAAAATCACTAGCTGTGCTTCATCCGGCACTGACCAGTCGAGTCGTGCCAGGCCCGCACTGCTGGTATCACCGGATACACCGGCATTGGCCACAGTGACTTTATAACCGGCTTCTGTCAGGGCGGATTGTAATTGTGCCGTAAAACCATCTGTTTGTGCCAGCTGATAGCCTGCCATCAGACTGTCACCAAAGCCGACAATCTGCACTGTATCATTGCTGGCATCCTGCGCTGCGACGGGGGACGCGGCAAAGATCGAGAGCCCCAGCAATAAAGCCACGCTTGTGAGATGAGAGAGCCGCAGCGCCATTGGTTTTTGATCCTGTCTGAACATTATAACTTGCATATGGCGAATAATATCAGGCTTGCAAGAGCCAAATTTATGGTCATTGGCAACAGTATTTCAGTCTTTGCCCTGTACATTAGCTTTATGCGACCCCAGATAGAAAACAATCTGTCTTCAGGGCCTCCGCCATTTATCAGGGAAATGACGTGACAATGCAGCCTCACCAATCCGGTATCACGCTTGAAAATATTGATCTGACTTTGGGGAGTAATGCTTCCCGCGTTCATGTTCTCAATGATATTTCTCTAAAAATACAAAGCGGTGAATCGGTTGGTATTGTCGGGCCTTCCGGCTCCGGCAAATCCACTTTGCTGATGGTGCTGGCAGGACTTGAAAAAGTCGATAGCGGCAAAGTGCTGATCAGCGGCGAGCGGATCGACACAATGAGCGAAGATCAGGCTGCGGCCTTTCGCGGTCGCAATATCGGTATTGTCTTTCAGTCCTTTCATTTGATTCCCAATATGACAGCTCTGGAAAATGTCGCCGTGCCACTGGAACTGGCGGGGCGCGATGATGCATTTGCGGTTGCAGAACAGGCTTTGAAATCGGTTGGTCTTGGCCATCGTCTGTCGCATTATCCTTCGGCTTTATCTGGTGGCGAGCAGCAGCGCGTAGCGATTGCCCGCGCTCTGGCGCCAAAACCGGCAATTCTGATTGCTGATGAACCGACTGGTAATCTCGATAGCGAAACCGGTGGCCAGATTGCGGATTTGCTTTTTGCCAAGCAGCAGGAATACGGGCTGACAATGGTGCTGGTGACCCATGACCCGTCACTATCTGCCCGTTGCGCCCGTGAAATTCATGTGCGGTCAGGGCAGGTTCATGCAGAGCCAATCCATGGTGCTGAAGAACCTGTTCCGGCGGAAGCCGCCCAATGAGTAAAGCCAAACCATCTTTTGCTCTCGCTTTGCGTTTTGCTCTGCGTGAGATGCGCGGTGGCCTGACCGGCTTTTACATTTTCCTTGGCTGTATTGCCCTTGGTGTCGCGGCAATCGGCGGCGTCAACTCCGTTGCCCGTTCCATTGCTGATGGTCTGGCTGTCGAAGGGCAGGCTATTCTCGGTGGCGATGTCAGCTTTATGCTCAATCAGCGTGAGGTGAATGAACAGGAACGCGCGTTCTTGAATGCTCAAGGCACTGTGTCGGAGAATATCACCATGCGCTCAATGGTGCGCATGACGGATGGTTCCGATCAGGCGCTGGTTGAGGTAAAGGCTGTTGATAGCGCTTATCCGCTCTATGGCACGTTGAAACTGCAACCGGATTTGTCTTCAAACGAGCGTTTTGCCTTACAAGACGGTGCCTATGGCGCGGCTGTACCGCAGCTTTTGCTTGATCGCTTGAATTTGAAAATCGGCGATCAGATCATGCTCGGCTCGGCAAAATTCACGTTGCGGGCGATTATCGAGAGTGAGCCGGATATGCTTAGCACTGGCATGGCGCTCGCTCCGCGTTTTCTGACCTCGGATGAAGCTTTGCGGGCAGCCGGTCTTATTCAGCCCGGCAGTCTGGTCAATTATATTTATAAAATTGCTTTGCCCGATACGGCGCAGTCAGGGGCACAGGATACGCGGCTTGCAGCGCTGGAAAGTGCAGCCGAAAAAAACTTCCCCGAAGCAGGATGGAATATTCGCAATCGTAACAATGCGGCTCCCGCCTTATCAGCCAATATTGAGCGGTTTTCGCAATTTCTCACCCTTGTCGGGCTGACTTCACTGATTATCGGTGGCGTTGGTGTAGCCAATGCGGTGCGTAGTTTTCTCGATGGTAAGCGGCCGGTTATTGCGACATTCAAATCGCTTGGCGCATCTGCCGATTTCGTGGTGCTGATTTATCTCTGCCAGATTGTGGCGATTGCGCTGATCGGTATTGTGATTGGTCTGGTGCTGTCATTGGGGTTGAGTGCTGCGGCGGTTTTCGGCCTGTCTTCCTATTTGCCAGTCAGCGGCGGTTTGAAAATTTACCCTCAAGCTTTGCTGCTGGCCACGGCTTTCGGTCTGATCACAACGCTGATTTTTGCGCTACTGCCTTTGGGGCGGGCGCGAACAATTCCGGCAACAGCTTTGTTTCGTCAAAAAGGTTTTGACCAGAGCGGCTGGCCGCCGGTGCTCTATATGGTAACCGCCGGAGTTTTGCTGCTGGCATTGATTGGTCTGGTGCTGTTTTTTGTTGAAGATCAGCGCATTGCCGGTGTTTTCATTGTCGGTGCGGTTGCTGCTTTTATCATTTTGCGCGGCGTGTCTTTTGGCTTGCGGATGCTGGCGCGCAAAGCGCAGCATTTTCTTTTTGCGCGCAAAGCGTCGCGGGTTAAAGCGCCTGCTTTGCGGCTGGCTATTGGCAATATTCATCGCCCGGGTGCCTTGACGCCTTCTGTTGTGCTGTCACTTGGTCTTGGCCTGACATTGGTTGTGGCGCTGGCTTTGGTGGATGGCAATCTGCGTCGTCAGATCACCCAGAGTCTTCCAGCCCACGCACCGAATTTCTTCTTCGTTGATATTCAGAATACCGAAATTGACGGTTTTCGCGATTTGCTGGCCAAAACAGCGCCGGAAGGCAAGGTCGTCAGCGCTGCGATGTTGCGCGGGCGTATTGTGGCGCTGAACGGCATTGATGTTGATAAGGTCAATGTGCCGCCGCAAGGTGCGTGGGTATTGCGCGGTGATCGCGGCATTACCTATGCCAAGAATCTGCCGGAAAATTCCACCATGTCGCAAGGCGAATGGTGGCCTGCGGATTATAGCGGTGAGCCGCTGGTCTCTTTTGCTGCCAAAGAAGCGCAAGAGCTCGGGCTGAAAATCGGGGATAAGATTACGGTCAATGTGCTTGGCCGGAATCTCACCGCGAAGATCGCCAATTTCCGTCAGGTGCAATGGGAAACACTGGCGATCAACTTCGTTATGGTGTTTTCACCCAATACTTTTGCCGGTGCGCCGCATTCATGGCTGGCCACGCTGACAGATGCTAATGCATCACCGGAGCAAGAAGCGAATGTGTTGCGTACTGTGACACAGACTTTCCCTGCGGTTACTTCGGTACGTGTGAAAGACGCAATTGAAGTCGCTAATGATTTGATCGGCCAGCTGGCGGTTGCAATCCGCTGGGCTGCATCGGTTGGTCTGCTGGCCGCAATCTTGGTGCTGGCAGGAGCCTTGGCTGCGGGCAACGGTGCCAGACAGCATGATGCGGTCGTGTTGAAAACACTTGGCGCAACGCGTCTGACTTTGATCCGTGCTTTTATCTATGAATATGCATTGCTCGGCTTTGCGACGGCTGTTTTTGCTTTGGGTGCCGGTGGTCTGGCCGCATGGTTTGTCGTGGTCAGGCTGATGAATTTGCAGATGCGGATGTTGCCGGATGTGGCTTTCTTCACGGTTTTAACCGCGCTGGTTTTGACCGTCGGCTTTGGTCTTGCCGGTACATGGCGGGTGCTGGGACAGAAAGCGAGTTCGGTGCTGCGAGAACTATAATGGAGTAAATCCTGCAATTCTCTGCGTAATTCTAAATATCCGTGCAGGCAAAAAGACATAAAAAACGTCGCTTTTTCCTAATATGCGCCTGTTTGGTCTTGTTTTAAACACGTAAAATAACCATTATATTGGGAAGGCATGCTGGGGTTCCGCCAGCGGCGCCTGGGGAGCGCCCCTGACACCGGACGGAACAGAGCTAGAGGAATATCATGGTAGATTTTCGTAATGTACAGGCGCAGAGCCCGATCGGGGCGCGCGCAGACGCAGCCATCGATCAGGGGCTGCGCTCCTACATGCTTGGCGTATATAATATGATGGCGATTGGCCTGGCCGTAACCGGTCTGGTTGCTTATGCCTTCGCAGCTCTGGCGGTTACAACAGATCCGTCTGCTGCTGTCGGTCAGCTTGCCAATGGTAAAATGCTTACCGCACTTGGTGCCGCAATTTATACTTCGCCACTGCGTTGGGTAATTATGCTTGCCCCTCTGGGAGCTGTGTTCTTCCTCAGCTTCCGTATTGAGCGCATGAATGTTGCAACCGCTCAGCTGACCTTCTGGGTTTATGCTGCTCTGGTTGGTTTGTCGCTGTCGTCGATCTTCCTGATCTATACATCGGCTAGCATCGTGCAGACCTTCTTCGTTACCGCGGCTTCTTTTGGTGCCCTGTCGCTTTATGGCTACACCACCAAACGTGACCTGACGGCAATGGGTTCGTTCCTGATGATGGGTCTTTTCGGTCTGATCCTCGCTTCGATCGTGAATATTTTCCTTGGTTCGACTGCTCTGCAGTTTGCAATCTCGGTTCTTGGTGTTCTGATCTTCGCAGGTCTTACCGCTTATGACACCCAGTCCATCAAGGAAATGTATTATGAGGGCGATTCTTCGGATGCGATGGGTCGTAAGATTGTTATGGGCGCGCTGCGTCTTTACCTCGACTTCATCAACATGTTCATGTTCCTGCTGCAGTTCCTGGGCAATCGTGATTAATTCACGGAACTGAATTTATGAATTGAAAAGGGCGGCTGCAAAGCCGCCCTTTTTGCTGTCTGCTTGATGGATATGAAATGCTGATACCCTGTGTAACAAGGCTGTAAATGAGCTATAAAAAAACGCCGCTGAATGTCTTCAGCGGCGTTTTTCGTAGCTTAGATAATGCGCTTATCAGGCTTTGGCCAGATCGCGCAGAACGGTCTGCAGAATGCCGCCGTTCTTCATGTAATCCAGTTCATCCAGCGTATCGATACGGCAGATTAATGGCACCTGTTTCACGGTTCCATCACCGAACGTAATGGTTGCATTGGTCTTCTGGCGTGGACGAATATCTGCCAGACCTTCAATGGTCACCACTTCGTCGCCTTTCAGGCCGAGGGACTGCCAGCTTGTGCCTTCTTCAAACACAAATGGTACAATGCCCATGCCAACGAGGTTGGAACGGTGAATACGCTCAAAAGACTGCGAGATCACAGCTTTAACACCGAGCAGGTTGGTGCCCTTGGCAGCCCAGTCACGGGACGAGCCGTTACCATATTCAATACCGGCAAACACAACCAACGGAACGCCCTCTGCCTTATACTGCATTGCTGCATCATAGATCGAGGTTTCTTCCTTGCTTGGGTAGTGAATGGTGTAACCGCCTTCGCGGCCATTTTCACCCAGCATGTGGTTGCGGATACGGATGTTCGCAAAAGTACCGCGCATCATGACTTCGTGGTTACCACGACGTGTACCGTACTGGTTAAAGTCTGCAACGGCGACGCCGTTATCGAGCAGATATTTACCGGCAGGGGATTGTGCCTTGATCGAACCGGCTGGCGAAATGTGGTCAGTGGTGATCTTGTCACCGAACAGGCCGAGCACGCGTGCGCCCTTAATGTCGGAGATTTCACCGGCTGATTTGCCCATGCCTACGAAATATGGCGGGTTTTGCACATAGGTCGAGTTATCGTCCCATGCATAGGTCTGACCGGCTGGTACTTTCACAGCCTGCCAGTTTTCGTCGCCCTTGAATACGTCGGCATATTTTTCCGAGAAGATCTTGCGCGTTACGTTCTTGGCAATGAATTCCTGAATTTCAGCCGATGAAGGCCAGATATCACGAAGGAATACTGGATTGCCGTCTTTGTCTTCGCCAAGCGGTTCTGTGGTCAGATCCTTGGTGACTGTACCGGCCAGAGCGTGGGCAACAACCAGTGGCGGGGATGCCAGATAGTTGGCCTGAACGTCAGGTGATACACGGCCTTCAAAGTTACGGTTACCGGAGAGAACAGCAGCGCCGATCAGACCTTTTTCATTGATGGTCTTGGAGATCGGGGCAGGCAGCGGACCGGAGTTACCGATACAGGTAGTGCAGCCGAAGCCAACCAGATTGAAGCCCAGTGCGTCGAGATCTTTCTGCAGACCTGCATTTTCCAGATAGGCAGCAACAACCTGTGAGCCAGGTGCCAGCGAGGTTTTAACCCAAGGCTTGGTTTTCAGGCCTTTGGCAACAGCATTACGGGCAAGAAGACCGGCAGCAATCAGCACACTCGGGTTCGAGGTGTTGGTGCAGGAGGTGATCGCAGCAATCACAACATCGCCGTGGCCGAGATCGAAATCTTCGCCTTCAACAGCATAGCGTGCAGTCTGACCGGTTGTTTTCTTGTATTCTGCTTCCAAAGAGGTTGCAAAACCGGAGGCAATGCCTTCCAGAGCAATACGGCCTTCAGGACGCTTAGGACCAGCCATCGATGGCACAACGTCAGCCATATCCAGCTCAAGAATGTCGGTGAAGAGAGGATCTGTGCTGTCAGCTTCACGCCACATGCCCTGCGCACGGGAATAGGCTTCAACCAGTGCAATGCGATGTTCATCGCGGCCGGTTGTGTGCATGTAGTTGAGGGTTTCTTTATCTACCGGGAAGAAACCACAGGTCGCGCCATATTCAGGGCCCATATTGGCAATGGTTGCACGGTCTGCCAGCGTCATATTATCGAGGCCCGGACCGAAGAACTCAACGAATTTACCGACAACGCCTTTTTTACGCAGCATCTGGGTAACGGTGAGCACGAGGTCAGTCGCGGTGATGCCTTCTTTGACCTTACCGGTCAGTTTGAAGCCGATAACTTCCGGCAACAGCATGGAAACCGGCTGGCCAAGCATCGAAGCTTCCGCTTCAATACCACCAACACCCCAGCCAAGAACGCCAAGGCCGTTGACCATAGTGGTGTGGGAATCTGTACCAACGCAGGTGTCAGGATAAGCAACGGTCTCGCCGTTTTCTTCCTTAGTCCACACGGTCTGCGCCAGATATTCAAGGTTAACCTGATGGCAGATACCTGTGCCCGGAGGAACAACGCGGAAATTCTGGAATGCCTGCTGACCCCATTTCAGGAAACGGTAACGCTCGGCATTGCGCTGATATTCGAGATCAACGTTGTTTTTGAAAGCCTGCGGATTACCGAATTCGTCAACGATCACGGAGTGGTCGATTACGAGGTCAACCGGTACCAGCGGGTTGATCTGTTCAGCGTCGCCGCCGAGTGCCACCATGGCATCGCGCATCGCAGCAAGGTCAACAACGGCAGGAACGCCGGTAAAGTCCTGCATCAGCACGCGTGCAGGGCGATAGGCAATTTCCGCACCGGCAGAACCACGGTCAACCAGCCATTTGGCGATATTTTCGATATCCGCTTTCTTGACGCTGCGGTCATCTTCAAAGCGAAGAAGGTTTTCAAGCAGAACCTTCATGGAGAAAGGGAGTTTAGATACGCCTTCAAGACCGTTTTTTTCAGCTTCGGTCAGGCTGTAATAAACATAGTCTTTGCCGTCGACGGTGAGCGTCTTGCGGCATTTGAAACTATCGATGTGAGACACGATGTTCGTCCTTCATGCTTACTGGCCGGAAAACCAGGACGAACGCCTCTGCTGCGTTTCAAGGACGCGCTTAGGTGCGGGTGCAGTCATTTCCGCTGTCCGTCCCGAGGCCTGTGCTTAACAAGGAATTTGTTTAACAAACATCAGGCTTTAGAGATCGGCCAAAAATGGTTTCCACGCCGACCGCTGGCATGGTAGCTGCTATATAGTCAGTTTTTTAAAACTGTTCCAGACTCTTAATGTGTAAAATTATGCCATTGCGGCGAAATGTTGCGGCTTGTTTTGTCGAGGTTCCTGATAGGGGAAACGTAATAATAATGCGCAAAACCATGCGATCGGAGGCCATATGCGGCTTGTTGCGGAAAATCTGAGCGGAGAACGGGGTGATAATCTCCTGTTCAACTCTCTGTGCGCAAGCCTGAAGGATGGTCAGGCTCTGATTATTACAGGGCCGAATGGTGCAGGAAAATCAACATTGCTGCGAATCATCGCGGGGCTGTTGCCCGCCTCAGAAGGGGCGGTCTGGCTGGAGGCGGATGAGGCGCAGGAACCGGTCATGGCGCATAGTCATTATTTGAGTACGCTGAATGCGATGAAACCGGCGCTGAGTGTTTATGAAAATCTGAAATTCTGGCAGGATTTTCATGGCAATCCGCTGCATGATATTGATGAAGCGCTGGAAATTGTCGGTCTCTATAATATCGACCATTTGCCCTATGGCTATCTCTCCACTGGGCAGAAGCGCCGTGTGACCATTGCCACGCTGCTGTGTTCGCACCGGCCATTGTGGCTGCTGGACGAGCCGACCTCCGGTTTGGACACACATGCACAAGCGATGTTTGCCGGTGTGATGCGCGGGCATCTGGCTTCGGGCGGTATGATTGTTGCGGTCACGCATATTGCGCTTGGTTTAGAGCAAGCCGGTTCAGATGCCGTGCAATATTTGCAACTTGAGGATTACCTGCCGAAAGATGATAGCAGTGAAACGCAGGGCTGGTTCTCATGAAAGCACTTTTCTGGCGAGACTTGCGTATTGCTATCCGTGCGGGTGGCGGTGCGTTAACCGGCATCTTGTTTTATCTGGCTGTTGCCGCCGTTGTGCCATTTGCTGTAGGGCCTGATCTTAAATTGCTGGCGCGGATTGGTCCCGCAATGCTTTGGCTTGGCGCACTCTTGGCGGTGCTGCTTGGTCTTGACCGCTTGTTTCAGGCGGATCGGGAAGACGGTTCACTGGATGTGATGATTATGGCGCGTGAGCGCCATTTCCTGACCCTAACCGTGATCGTGAAATGTCTGGCGCATTGGGTGGCAGCCGTCTTGCCGCTGGTGATTGCCGCGCCGTTTCTGGGGCTGATTATGAATATGGAGCCGCTAGCCATTGCGGCGACAACACTGACATTGCTGATCGGCACGCCTGCGGTTATCTTTATCGGTGCGCTGGGCGCGGCTTTGGCCGTTTCCATGCCACGCGGCGGGTTACTTGTTTCGGTGATGATCCTGCCGCTGACAATTCCGGTGCTGATTTTCGGCGTGTCTGCATCCTATGGTGCGGTGACAGATAATGCTGCTTTTCTCTCGCCATTACTGATGCTGACCGCGAATACGTTGATTGCAGCGATTATCGGACCATTGGCCGCAGGTTATGCATTGAAAATTTCAACAGATTAAACCCATATTCTGCAAAGAGTACTGTCTCTTCCGAGATCACTCTAATGTTAAAGTGTTAGAGCGACCTTTGTGTGCCAAGATAGGCACACGGCGCTCTAAGGATAGCTTAAGTTTACAAATATATCCGGGTATCTATGACTGAACGACCAACTGATAAAGCCACATCCAAAGTTGCGCCGCGGCGCTTTCAGGCGCTGCTTGATCTGGCTAACCCGACACGCTTTTTAAGCCTGAGTAGTGCAATCCTGCCATGGATGGTTGCACTGACGGTGCTGTTGTTGCTGACCGGTCTTTATATGGTGTGGTTTGCACCGGAAGATTATCAGCAGGGACTGACCGTTAAAATCATGTTCATTCATGTGCCTTTCGCATGGCTGTCGATGATGTGCTATTCGGTAATGGCCATTGCCGCGCTCGGCACGCTGGTCTGGCGCCATCCACTGGCTGATGTGTCGGCCAAAGCTGCGGCACCGCTCGGTGCCATGTTTACCGCATTGGCGCTGGTCACAGGTTCGCTGTGGGGCAAGCCGATGTGGGGTACATGGTGGGTGTGGGACGCGCGCCTGACCTCGGTCTTTATTCTGTTTTTGATGTATCTCGGTATTATCGCTTTGACCCGCGCCATGGACGATCAGGCGAAATCGGCACGCGCTGCGGCGGTGCTGACACTGGTTGGCTTCATCAATATTCCGATCATTAAATTCTCGGTTGACTGGTGGAATACGTTGCATCAGCCAGCTTCTGTGCTGCGGATGGAAGGGCCGGCAATGCCGCCAAGCATGCTTTATCCGTTACTGGTAATGGCATTGGCGATGACCATGCTGTTTTTTACGCTGCATCTGATGGCGATGCGTAATGAGATTTTCAGCCGCCGTATTGCTGCGATGCGCAAAATTGCAGCACGTAATGCCGAGCGTGAAAATCGCAGACCTGCAGGAGAAGCAGTATGAGCCATCTTGATTATGTTTTAATTTCCTACGGCGTTTCAGCGGTTGTGATCCTGATGATCGTGGCATGGATTGCCATGACCCAGAGAAATTTGCGTGCAGAGCTTGTCCGACTTGAACAACAGGGCATCCGCCGCCGCTCAAACAAGGCAAAATAACTATGACAGATCCGGTTAAACACACGGACGACGGTGATGTGCAGCCAACGAAAAAGCGCGTTTTCGTGGCGCTGTTGCCATTGATTATTTTTGCTGCTCTGGCCGGTATTTTTACATGGCAGTTGCTGAGCGGAAAAAACATGCAGGAAATTCCCTCCGCTTTGATCGGGCGGGATGCGCCGCAGACCGATCTGCCGCCGCTGGAGGGATTACGGCTGGCTGATGGTTCGCAGACACCTGGCCTGAAGGGTTCCGATCTGAAGGGGCAGGTGACACTGGTCAATATCTGGGCATCATGGTGTGTGCCGTGTCGCGATGAGCATCCGCTGATCGTGAAACTGGGGCAGGATCCGCGCATTAAAGTTGTTGGCCTGAACTATAAAGACGCACCGGAAAATGCGCTGGAGTTTCTGAACAGTCTCGGCAATCCCTATGATGTTGTCGGCACGGATCGCTCAGGTCGTGCGGGTATTGAGTGGGGTGTTTACGGTGTGCCGGAAACCTTCATCGTCAACCGTGAAGGCAAGATCGTTTATAAATTTGTCGGCCCTTTGAGCACGGAAAGTCTGATTAAACAATTTATGCCGGAAGTTGAAAAGGCTTTAGCACAGTAAGATTGCGGCGAAAGAAAACAGAAGGGCTTCGCATTTCGCGAAGCCCTTTTTTTATTTAAAGACTATTGCCGGTTTTCACAGCACAGGTAGCTAAGAAAGTTGGCAGATAGGGATCAATCACAAAGCGCGGCGCAGGCTGATAATCCTCCTGAAAACCGGCAATGACAAATCCGGCTTTGAGCTGCCCGCTGATCTGATCAGACAGGCTGTGCCCGAAGACAAAGGCTTCCTGATTTTGTTGTTTTGCCGCGAGCTGCTTGTCGTTCAGGTGATCCTGTTCTGCAAAAGGCATGCGATAAAGCGGGCGGATAATGCCTTGCTTGGCATCTTCCGGATTTCTGGCGCCGACGAAAACGACAGGATTGTAAAAGCTGGAGAGTAACCGTCCGCCGTGTTTTAACACCCTGTAGCATTCACGCCATACAGGCTGAATATCCGGTATATATAGGTTGGAGATCGGGTGAAAAATGACGTCGAACGTCTCGTCATCAAAGCAGGATAGATCGCGCATATCACCCTGAATAGCGGTGAGTGACAGGTTCTCTCGCTTTGCAACCATGCGATCCTGATCGAGTTGACCTTCAGAAAGATCGAAGACCGTAACCTTTGCACCCGCTGCGGCCAGAAGCGGTGCCTGCTGGCCGCCGGCTGATGCAAGGCAAAGGATTTTGCGATCACGCACATCGCCTAGCCATGAGGCCGGAATTGTACCGGGTGTGAGTTTAACCTCCCACTGACCGGCACGGGCTGTTGCAACCTGTTCAGAAGAGACTGGTTGTGACCATTCGCAATTGGCGCGGGCCTGCTTGTCCCATGCTTCACGGTTGTGATTGATGATATCCGAATGTGGTTTGGTAGTTTGCATGATGAACCTCTGGAATTTCCGTTGGTCACCGCAAGAAAGATCTGAAGGCGCGGAAGCCGTGTGCATATATTCTTGATATACGCGGGGCTTATACTGTCCATGTAATGCCGTCATTCATCCTCCTCGCAGGCGAAGATAAGATAAATAAATTGAAACGGGCATTACTGGTTCACTACACGACACTCCTCTGTGTCTTTTGAAAATAGAAGAAATATCTTTGTCGTCAATAAACAAGGTTGAGATGTGAGGGGGTAAAAGGCAATTACATATGATGCCGCTTAAATATAACGTACTGTAATTGTTTGATTGTATGAGGACTCAGTTGAGATCGCTACGCAATTGTTCAAGCATTTTAGGTGGCATTCCTAAAGCATTATAATCACAATATTCGTCTATAAGTGCTTTTGCTTTCTGTTTTATCTGTGCCAGATCAATATTTCTGTCTTCGGGAATAACAAGTTCCATTCTCTCGGCGAGGTCACCTGCGGCGTTTATAGAAATGCGTCCAAGGTTGAAAGCAATTTGTTGCTGACGGTCAGAGGTGGTGATTGATGTCGGATTATACATAAATTCGGAAGGTATATCCAATGTGAGGTCTATTATTGTGATTTTATTGCTGTCGATTGCCTCAAAATATTGCTTGCCGAGTTCGTAGCCTTTCTGAGTGAAGCTTGAGGCCAAGATGCTTATGGCTGGTGATGGTTTCAATACGTTACCAGTATTGGTGAGTAGAATAGCGCATTGGAAATATTTTAATGCTTTGGCAGGCATTGCTAAATAATCTTGTTTACTGAGTTCTTCGCTGTGAATTGTTCCGTTTAATAGCAAAAATGTTGATAAAGCGACCAATAGTGTTGATTTGAAATTCATCGTTTCTGCTGCCGCTATATTGAAGGTTGTAAAAAAAAGAGGGTTCCGAAGAACCCTCATAAGTACGTTTTTAAAATCACTCAGGTACGTGTCTCACGGCACCTTTGGCGGCGCTGGTGGCCATGGCAGCATAGGCACGCAGCGCTGTGGTGACTTTGCGTTTACGTACCTCTGTCGGTTTCCAAGCGGCGATGCCTTTGGCTTCCATCTCTGCGCTGCGCTTTACTAGCACAGCATCGTCAACAGCCAGATGGATTTTGCGGTTCGGAATATCGATCTCGATCAGATCGCCTTCTTCAACCAGACCGATCAGGCCGCCTTCAGCTGCTTCCGGCGAAACGTGACCAATGGAGAGACCGGAGGAGCCACCGGAAAAACGACCATCGGTGATCAGCGCGCAAGCCTTGCCCAGACCTTTGGACTTCAGATAGCTGGTCGGATAGAGCATTTCCTGCATGCCCGGACCACCGCGTGGGCCTTCATAGCGGATCAGAACAATATCGCCTTCTTTGATCTTGCCGTTGAGAATGCCGAGAACCGCACTGTCCTGACTTTCAAAAATACGGGCAGGGCCGGAGAAGGTCAGGATACTATCATCCACACCGGCAGTTTTAACGATACAACCGTCTTCGGCCAGATTGCCGTAAAGCACGGCCAAACCGCCGTCCTGTGAGAAGGCGTGTTCTTTTGTGCGAATAACACCGTTTTCACGGTCGCTGTCAGTGCTGTCAAAATAACGGTTCTGACTGAATGCAACCTGTGTCGGAACGCCGCCCGGTGCAGCGCGGAAAAACTCATCTACGCTCGCATCCGAAGTGCGTTTGATATCCCACTTATCGAGTGCGTTTTTCAATGTGCCGGAATGAACCGAGCCAACATTGGTATGAAGCAGGCCTGCACGGTCAAGCTCGCCGAGGATACCCATAATACCACCGGCACGATGCACATCTTCCATATGCACATCAGCAATCGCCGGTGCGACCTTGCACAATACCGGCACTTTGCGCGACAGGCGGTCGATATCGGACATGGTGAAATCCATTTCCGCTTCATGTGCCGCCGCCAGCAAATGCAGCACGGTATTGGTGGAACCGCCCATGGCGATATCCAGTGTCATGGCATTTTCAAAGGCTTCAAAACTGGCAACTGCGCGTGGCAACACGCTTTCATCATTACCCTCGTAATAGCGCTTGCAGAGGTCAACAACCAGACGACCGGCTTCAAGGAACAGTTCTTTACGTGCGGCATGGGTTGCCAGTGTCGAGCCGTTGCCTGGCAAGGACAGACCAAGCGCTTCAGTCAGGCAGTTCATCGAGTTGGCGGTGAACATACCGGAGCAGGAGCCGCAGGTCGGGCAGGCGGAGCGCTCAATCGCGTCCACTTCTTCGTCGGTGTATTTGTCATCAGCGGCTGCGACCATGGCGTCAACCAGATCGAGCTTCTTCTCTTTGTCACCCCAGACAACTTTACCGGCTTCCATCGGGCCACCGGAAACAAACACGACCGGAATATTGAGGCGCAGTGCGGCCATCAGCATACCCGGCGTGATCTTGTCGCAGTTGGAAATGCACACCATCGCATCAGCGCAATGGGCGTTGACCATATATTCGACCGAGTCGGCGATGATTTCGCGCGATGGCAGCGAATAGAGCATGCCATCGTGACCCATGGCGATACCGTCATCGACCGCAATGGTGTTGAACTCTTTGGCAACGCCGCCCGCTTTTTCGATCTCACGGGCAACCATCTGTCCGAGATCTTTCAGGTGTACGTGCCCCGGCACAAACTGGGTAAAGGAATTGACCACGGCGATAATCGGTTTGCCGAAATCACCGTCTTTCATGCCTGTGGCGCGCCAAAGGCCGCGCGCACCCGCCATATTGCGGCCGTGGGTGGAAGTTCTTGAGCGATAGGCTGGCATGATCTTATTCCCTTATGCATTACAGCGCTGCGAAACCCCTGTTTGCAGAAGTTGCAGAAATGCAGTGTTATCTTTTCAGATATGTCTTACAGTACCCGAGCGTACGGCGCAAAGTACAAATTGCCTCACATGCAAAAATTCTTCGTGTATGAGGTCTTAAAATAAAAAAGCATCGCCCGTTTTTGATACAGGCAATGCTTTGTCGTCGAGCATATTGGCGTTTGGCCGCTGAACTCAGAATGCTTTGAAAGTCAGTGTCGTCAGCGAGCGGACAATATGCGGAATGTTCAGCACATTATCATTGATGAATTTGCCGATATCATCACCTTCCTGAATATAAATCTTTGCGAGAAGATCAAATTCACCGCTGGTGGAATAAAGCTCTGAAGCGATTTCACGCTCATACATTGCTTTGGCAACATCATAGGTTTTGCCGGGGCTGCACTGGATCTGCAGGAATACTGGTTTCATCTCACATCTTTCCTGTAAGAGAACGGATCATATAAATTCATAACAGGCAAATGAGATTGCCGTTTGACGGCACAATTAGCAGTCTAAAGCGCGTTGTGCAATTAAACGACCACATTAAATGCACTGATAGTGCGGCTTAAAAAAGCACAGGCAGCGTATCGGATGAAGCACTGCCTGCTCTTCCTGTTTTTTAGCCGAAATCCGGAATTTACTCGGAAGCCTGTTCCTTGGCGACGCAATTTTGCAGAACTGTCATTTCCTTGGCGCTGTCATCGGCCTCAAGAAATGTCAGCGTGCCTTCATTACCTTTGGTGTGCCAGCGATAGCTGTCCTGCTCATCAATCGCTACATAGAGTGCACCGGAACCGCTTGTTGAAATGCGCATTGGCACCAGCTTGCCTTCGGTCGAAAGGACAGCAGCGGAATCATCATTTTTCAGGCCGTTAATATAAACAACATCCAAGTCGACATTGCGCTGGCAAAGATAAGACACTTTGGTGAGTGGCTGTTCAGCATTATCCTGCGCATTGGCACTGCCCGCAAAAGCAGCGAATACAAAACCTGCGGCAAGGGTAGAGAGGGCTGTTTTCAACATCAGTTTATCCTTTTGTTTATACCATATATAAGGGCATGATGCCTGCTGGAAATCAGACACTGGATTCTGCCGGAAAATGAAATGCGGGCAGGTATTTAGGTATGTCTCATAAAAAACATATCCGGCATAAATAAGATAGTTTACGGCACGATGCTGAAAACCATAACGGACGTTCATAAAAGGATATGTCCCCGCGTGATGAAAAACATTTCTATATTTCGTCATCAAATAAAGGCACCTGTTGGCCGGATCGGACTTCTTGCTGTGCTGGTTCTTTCCGGTTGTGCCGGTGTGAATTATGTTCAAGCCAAATATCAGGGGCTGCCATCCGTTGAGTTTGTTGGTACCAGCGGCACCAATTACCGGATTGTCGATAATCAGGCCGAGAGTCGTTTGCTGATCGGTCCCGGTCTTGCAGGCTCTGCGACACAAAATTTTGTCAAAGGGTTTTCCAACGGTTCAGGGCTTGGTGTCACGCCGCCGGTTGTGTTCCGCGATGTGGCGGAAGAATATCTGAAATCGACCGGCAAACGCTGCGAAACCCGCGATGTGACGCTGGTGGTCGATCCTTATTATGAGGTACGTTATAAATGTAGCCTGCGCAGTCCCCGCATGGCTTTTTAGACGAATATAAAACTGCCTGATCATAGTTGTCTTTGGCAAAGGCGAATTTTTATTTTACAATAGCCGTGCATGAGGAAGATTATTTCCGTCAGGACGGTGTATTGAGGTTCTTGTAGCATCCTTATCCGTTCCGGCTCTGTTAGTTTGTTGTTGAACATGAAACGGAGGCCATAATGATACAGATGCGAAATAGCTTTTCCGCCTTTGCTGCGCTGGTTGTTGTATCAGCGGTTTCCATATCCGTGCAGGGGTCAGTACAGGCACAGGCTGCCCAGACATTGCTGAATGTTTCCTACGATCCGACGCGGGAATTATACAAAGATTATAATGATGCTTTCGCCAAACACTGGAAGGCTGAGACCGGTGAGGATGTCACGCTGCGTGCATCCCACGGCGGTTCCGGTGCGCAGGCACGCTCCGTTATTGACGGCATTCCGGCAGATGTTGTGACGCTGGCACTGCAGAGCGACATTGATGCGATCGTTGCGAAGACCGGCAAAATCAATGCGGACTGGCGGCAGAAATTTCCGAATAATTCCGCGCCCTATACATCTACGATTGTCTTCCTGACCCGCAAGGGCAATCCGAAAGGTATTCAGAATTGGGGCGATCTGATTAAAGACGGGGTAGAGGTGATTACACCCAACCCGAAAACCTCCGGCGGTGCGCGCTGGAATTATCTGGCCGCATGGGGCTGGGCTTATAATGAATTTGGCGGCGATGAAGCCAAAGTCAAAAATTATATGACGGAACTGTTTGCCCATGTGCCGGTGCTGGATACCGGCGCACGCGGGGCAACCACCAGCTTTGTACAGCGCCAGTTGGGCGATGTGCTGCTGGCATGGGAAAACGAAGCCTATCTGTCGGTTGCGGAATTCGGACCGGATGCCTTTGATATTGTTGTGCCGCCACAATCCATTCTTGCAGAACCGCCGGTGGCTGTGGTGGACAAAAATGTGGATGCCAAAGGCACGCGTAAACTGGCCGAAGCCTACCTGACCTATCTTTATTCCGAAGAAGGACAGAAGATCGCTGCCAAGCATTTTTATCGCCCGTCCAAGCCGGAACTAGTGCCTGAAGCCGATCGCAGCTGGCTGAAGGAGGTGAAACTTCTCACCATTGATGACCCGCTCTTTGGCGGTTGGGCAAAAGCGCAGCCTGCCCATTTCGGCGATGGCGGTACATTCGATCAGATTTACAAACCGTCTAAGTAATCCTGTTTTTGATGGGAACACCAATGACAAAACCATCCACGGTAAGTGGCAGTCAGCAAAGCAAGTCTCTGCCGGTCAAGCACCGGCAGAACAAGCCGTCGTTTTTTGCAGCATGGCGCAAGCCGAGCATTCTGCCGGGTTTCGGTCTGACGCTGGGTTTCAGCGTGGCCTATCTGTCGCTGCTGATCCTGATCCCGCTGATGGTGCTGATGCTGCATGCGGTGGGGGTAGGACCTGCACGGTTCTGGCAGCTGGCGACTGATCCGCGACTGGTCAGCGCCTTACAGGTCAGCTTCTTCAGCGCGATTTTGGCGGCTGTGATCAATGTGGTCTTTGGCGGCATTGTTGCATGGGTGCTGGTGCGTTACCGTTTTCCCGGCAGGCGTCTGGTTGATGCTATGGTCGATTTGCCATTTGCATTGCCGACTGCCGTTGCCGGTATTGCGCTGACAGCGCTTTATGCGCCGAAAGGCTGGATTGGCGCGTGGCTGATGCCGCTGGATATCCGCATTGCTTTCACACAAGCTGGTATTGTTGTGGCGCTGGTTTTTATTGGTCTGCCTTTTGTGGTGCGAACCATTCAGCCGGTGATTGAGGAAATCAGTCGTGAGCAGGAAGAAGCGGCAGCAACTCTGGGTGCCAGCCGCTTTCAGACGGTATTTCGTGTGCTGTTACCGGGCTTGCTACCGGCTATCCTGACCGGCTTTTCACTGGCTTTCGCTCGTGCGGTCGGGGAATACGGCTCAGTGATTTTCATCGCCGGTAACCGGCCATATTCGACAGAAATCGCGCCATTGCTGATCTTCATCAAGTTGGAGGAGTTCGACTATTCCGCCGCTACAGTTCTGGCCACGGTAATGATGCTGATTTCCTTTGTGATGTTGCTGATTGTCAATCTCATCCAGACACGAACACGCAGGAGATATGGCTATGGCAGCTAGTGCCGGTAAATTATTCTCCCGTCGTCTGAAAAGCGTGGATAGGGGACAGAGCCAGTCTGCGGTTACAGAGAGACCGGCTGTTCGCTGGTTTCTGACTGCAGTGGGCCTGTTATTCTTGGCTTTATTTATTGTGTTGCCGTTGATTGTGATTTTTACGCAGGCTTTTAGCAAAGGCACGGGCGCTTATTGGGATGCGTTGAACGATCCTGATGCGCTTTCGGCTATTCGTTTGACCCTGCTGGTGGCGGCGATTGCAGTACCGTTGAATATGGTATTCGGCATCGCCGCTTCATGGGCGATTGCCAAATTCGAATTTCGTGGCAAGATCTTTCTCATCACGCTGATTGACTTGCCGTTTTCGGTGTCGCCGGTGATTTCAGGGCTGGTTTTTGTGCTGCTATTTGGTGGCAACAGCCTGCTTGGGCCTTGGCTGCAATCTTATAATATCCAGATATTATTCGCAGTGCCGGGCATTGTACTGGCGACAGTTTTTGTGACATTTCCCTTTGTTGCGCGCGAATTGATCCCGCTGATGCAGGAGCAGGGCACCGGAGATGAAGAAGCGGCATTGTCATTGGGCGCCAGCGGCTGGAAAACCTTTCTCTATGTGACATTGCCGAATATCCGCTGGGGGCTGCTCTATGGGGTGTTGCTGTGTAATGCGCGCGCTATGGGAGAATTCGGCGCAGTTGCCGTTGTTTCGGGTCGTATTCGTGGCCTGACCACGACAATGCCGCTGCATGTGGAGATGATGTATAGCGAGAATATCGTGGCGGCTTTTGCCGTGGCATCGCTGCTGGCCGGACTGGCGCTGATTACACTTGTTTTGAAAACTGTACTGGAGATGCGCTTTGCGCATGACGGGGTCTGATTTGTAATGCGCTTTGCGTATTACAGGGCTTAATTTGCATTGCACTGGCATGAGGGTGCCTGAAAGGATTGAGAATGGAAGTACGCGTTGTTGAGGTGCGCAAGGAGTTTGAGCAGTTTCCGGCGCTGCACAACGTTTCGCTTGATATTCATTCAGGCGAGCTGATTGCTTTGCTCGGGCCATCCGGCTCGGGTAAGACGACATTATTGCGTCTGATCGCAGGACTGGAAAGCCCGACAGAAGGTACAGTCTATTTTGGCGATGAGGATGCCTCGCATAAAACCGTGCAGGAACGCAATGTCGGTTTTGTGTTTCAGCATTATGCTTTGTTTCGTCATATGACTTTGGCGCAGAATGTCGGTTTTGGGCTGAAAGTGCGTCCGCGTGCAACACGCCCGTCCAAAACGGATATTCATAATCGTGCCGTAGACTTGCTTAATCTGGTGCAATTGCAGGGATTGGAAAACCGTTATCCGGCACAGCTTTCCGGCGGTCAGCGTCAGCGTGTCGCTTTGGCGCGTGCTATGGCAATTGAACCGAATGTGTTGCTGCTGGACGAGCCTTTCGGGGCGCTGGATGCACAGGTGCGTAAAGAGTTGCGCAAATGGCTACGTGAAATTCATGACAGTACCGGTCATACCACTGTCTTTGTGACCCACGATCAGGATGAGGCGCTGGAGCTGGCTGACCGTGTGGTGGTGATGAGTCAGGGGCGTATCGAGCAGGTGGGAACGCCGGACGCAATTTATGACAATCCGAACTCGGCTTTTGTCTATGGGTTTATCGGGGAATCCAGCCGTTTGAATGTGCGTGTCGAGCAAGGCGCAGTGTGGCTGGCTGATCGTGCGCTGGGGTTGAAAACAGATCAGGCGGATGGCGATGCCGTTTTGTATTTCCGGCCACATGATGTGGAGCTGGTTGACGGATGCGGCGGTTGTATTGCCGGTGTGGTGACGGCCACGCGACGTGTCGGAGCCAAGCGCCGTGTTGAATTGGAAGTCGGCGGTAACCGTGAAATTATTGAGATTGAAATTCCCGCAGAAAATGAAGCGGTCACCGGAAGCCGTCTGGCTTTCAGGCCGAAATACTGGCGCGTCTTCGCAACTGAAAGCTGAAAATTATTTCAGGAAATGATTCTGTCAGCACCGGATATCGGCTTTAACAGAAGGCCGATATCCGGTGTTTTTCTTTATTACGGAGAAGGACTTTCAAAATAATTTAATCCGTTTAAAGTGCGGTCAGGCAACTTTTTTCACCCTCTGACATTATAACAAAGCGTGCTGCACCCGCTTTGCTCGGGCTCGCGCAATTCCGGAGTGCAAATTGCAGAGGGTAGTGCGTTGATTTTTATAACGTAAAGTTAAAATCAGCTATGATTTGTGCTTTGCGATTTCGCCAAATTCGATCATGGCATGGGCTGCGGACGTAATTTGGTCATAACTGTTTAACACCACCGATTATACGTGAAACTTCATAAATTCACGCGATCTGAAGCATGTGTTTGCGGACTTGAAAAAATCTGATCGTCCGTAGCGGAACTTAAATCTTATAAAAGGCTGTAAAAGGCATATGCCGGCTTTGTCTTTCTCTCTTTCGTCGTTGTTTTCCCGCCCTGCTGCTGACCGTCTTTTGCCGGTTCTGCCTTTGCCAATCAGGGGGCATTATAAAACACCTGAAGAATTACAGCTGCTGGCGGTAGCGCTGGCTCGCAATGAAGCCGTGCGCCTGCCTGATTATGAAACTTTTGATTTTAACAAACGACTGGCAGAAAATGCCGGACTGATCCTGCATGCTTATCGTTCGTCGGATGCGGCATCGCGCAATGGTGAGACGATTACACCGGCGGCACAGTGGCTGCTCGACAATTATTATGTTGTCGATAAAAGCATGCAGCAGGCGCGCCGCGACTTGCCGGACAAGTTTTTGCGCCAGCTGCCATTGGCGGCGAATATTCATCCGGATGTTGCCGGTTCAAAAAACGGTGCTGCTGAAGAGAAGTCAGAAAGCCTGCCGCGGGTTTTCGCGCTGGCCTGGCTCTATGTCGCGCATAGCGACAGCAATTTTTCACTGAAAAGTCTGAAAGCACTGGTTGACGGTTTCCAGAGTGTGGAGCCGCTGCGCATCGGTGAATTATGGGCACTGCCATCGGTGATCCGCTTCATGTTGGTGGAGAATGCCCGCCGTCTTGCGCTGCGTGTTGAGCGCGCCCGTGGTATGCGTAATTTCGCTAATCGCGTGGCTGATAAGATTGTTGTGACCTCTTCGCCGGAAGAACTGCAATCCATTCTGACAGAATATAGTGAACCGGCACGGGACGGCACTTTTGCCACCCATCTGCTCTATCGTTTGCGCAGCTCTTCAACCGCGACTGGTCCGGCCATTGAATGGCTGGAGGCGCAGCTTGAAGCGAGCGGCTATGATGTGGAAGAAGTGATTGTTGAGGAACATGCCCGCCAGTCCACCGGCGGCATGACCATGGGCAATATTATCCGTTCGCTCAAAACCATTGATGATGTGGACTGGACCTCATGGGTTGAAACCGTCAGCATTATGGATGCGATCCTGCGCGAGAACAGTGATTTCGAAGACCTCGATTTCGCCTCGCGTAACAGCTACCGCGTGACCATTGAAAAGATCGCCCGCAATTCCCTGATGACGGAAATTGAGGTGACCAATACGGCACTGAAGCTTGCCCGTGAAAAATCCGTGCGTGAGCATAAAATCACCGAGCGTGAGCAGAGCGGTGCCATTGCCTATTATCTGAGTGGTAATGCCCGCACCGAACTGGAACAGGTTTGCGGTTATAAACCGCCTTTATCGACCCGTTTGCTGCGCTGGTATCGCGGCCTTGGGCTGCTGGGCATTGCCGTGCCGGTCTGGGCAATGACCGTCGGCCTGCTGGCGCTGATTTATATCTGCATGGGGCGCATTGGTTTTGACGAGAGCGAACAGTTGCTCTTTACCCTTCTCGCGCTTTTCCCGGCCTATGAAGCATCGCTTGGTCTGTTCAACTCGCTGGTGCCGTGGTTTGTGCAGCCGAACCGTCTGGTCGGCTATGAATATCGCGATGGCCTGCCTGCCGATGCGCGTACACTGGTGGCAGTTCCGACACTGATCAATTCACGCGACAGCGTGGACGAACATATCCGTAATCTCGAAGTGCATTATCTGACCAATCCGCGCGGTGAGGTCTATTTTGCAATTGTCAGTGACTGGACAGACAGCAATGTCGAAGTCACACCTGCCGATATGGAAGTGCTGGACTATGCCCGTGAGGAAGTGGCCCGGCTTAACGCGCATTATGCGGGTGAGGATTATGCAAGTAACGGGCAGGCGCGTTTCTTCTTTCTGCATCGCCGCCGCCTTTACAATCCGTCACAGGGCAGCTGGATGGGCTGGGAGCGCAAACGCGGTAAGCTGCATGAGCTGAACCTGTTGCTGCGCGGCGATCATGATACCAGCTTCTTCCCGTCGGATGTGCCGCTGCCGCGTGATATCCGCTATGTGATGACACTGGATTCCGACACTCGTCTGACACCGCAATCAGTGACCAATCTGGTCGGTAAGCTGTCGCATCCGCTTAATCATCCGGTTTTTGATGAGAAAACCGGCCGCATTACCAGCGGTTACGGTATTTTACAGCCACGGGTTACTCCGTCGCTGACCACCGGCGATGATGCATCATTCCTGCAGCGCGTATTCTCCGCCAATCGCGGTATCGACCCATATGTGTTTGCTGTTTCTGATGTGTATCAGGATTTGCTGGGTGAAGGCACTTTCACCGGTAAAGGCCTCTATGATGTTGATGCCTTTGAACGGGTGATGCAAGGCAAGATTGAGGAAAATACAGTCCTCAGTCACGATTTGCTCGAAGGCGGCTATGCCCGTTGTGCGCTCGCCAGCGATGTTGAGGTCGTGGAAGATTACCCGACGGGCTATAATGTTGATATTTCCCGTCATCACCGCTGGGCGCGTGGTGACTGGCAGTTGCTGCCATTCCTGTTCTCAACCGGCAAAGGTGTCAGCAATGTCACCCGCTGGAAAATGGCCGATAATCTGCGCCGTTCGCTCAACCCGATTATGTGGGTGATTGCGTCTTTTGCCGGTTGGTGTTTGCTGCCGCTTGGCGTTGCCACCATCTGGCAGTTGTTCCTGATTTTGGCGATGTTCGTGCCGATGATTTTCGGCATCGTCACCAATCTTATTCCCGTGAATATGGACTATTCGCTGAAAGGCCATGCGCAGTCGGTGCTGACCGATGTGACGCTGGCTTTTGCGGATATGGCGCTGCGTCTGAGCTTTATTGCCCATAGCGCAACGCTGATGGGCGATGCGATTGTCCGTACTTTCTACCGTCTGTTTGTCTCGCGCCGCTATCTTCTGGCATGGCGTGCAGCCGCGCAGATGAAGTCTTCCGATACGCTGGATTTCTATGTGCGCCTGATGTGGCCGTCGCTGCTGATCGGCGCACTGGCGTTTCTGCTTCCGGTATTGTTTGGCAGCAAAGCGGTGCTGATTGCAGTGCCTTTTGCCGTGATCTGGATTGCCTCGCCGTGGATCGCATGGGCGGTCAGCCGCTCGGCCAAACCACAGGATACGCTGGAAGTTCGTTCCAGCGATAAAGGTGATTTGCGCCGCTATGCCCGCCGCACATGGCGCTATTTTGAAGCCTTTACCAATGAGGAAGGCAACCATCTGCCGCCGGATAATTATCAGGAAGATCCGGTTGGTCTGGTGGCAATGCGTACCTCACCGACCAATATCGGTGTCTATTTCCTCTCCATTATTTCCGCCCGTGATTTCGGCTGGATCAGCTTTAACGATACGCTCACCCGTATCGGCCTGACGCTGGATACAATGGAGAAGATGGAGAAATTCCGCGGCCATCTCTATAACTGGTATGAGACTGATACGCTGAAACCATTGCAGCCGCTTTATGTGTCGGCGGTGGATAGCGGCAATCTGGCCGGTCATCTGGTTACATTGTCTTCAGCACTGGAGGAATGGGCGCAAGCACCTTCCGTCTATTTGCAAGGCGATTTTGAAGGTATTCTCGACGTCAACGACATTCTGGAAGAGGCAATTGCCGCTATTCCGGATGATCGTCGTATTCTGCGTCCATTGCGCCGCCGTTTGGAAGAGCGGATTGCCAATTTCCGCCGTGCTGTGCGGTCTTTCCGTGAAGAACCGGAAACAGCCTCTTTCCGCACCATCAATATCTCGCTCTTTGCCAAGGATATTGAAAAGCTGGCACTGGAGCTGGATGACGAGCTGGAAACCACCCAGTCGCAGGAAGCACTGGAATGGGCGCGCGCGCTGGTTGAAACCTGTAAAGCACATACAGAAGATGCTATTGGCGAGCATAATGCAGAAGAGCTGCGTGCCCGTCTGCAAGACCTTGGCCGTCGCTCGCGCCAAATGGCTTTTGACATGGAATTCGGTTTCCTTGAGCGCAAAGAACGCCGTTTGTTGTCGATCGGCTTCCGCGTTCAGGAAAATGAACTGGATGAAAGCTGCTATGATCTGCTGGCTTCGGAAGCCCGTCTTGCCAGCCTGTTTGCCATTGCCAAGGGCGATGTACCGGTAGAACATTGGTTCAAACTTGGCCGTCTGCTGGTGCCGGTCGGCTGGAAGGGCGCTTTGCTGTCCTGGTCCGGCTCGATGTTTGAATATCTGATGCCGCCATTGGTGATGAATGAACCGCTTGGCTCGCTTCTGGACCAGACCAATAAGCTGGTTGTGCAGCGCCAGATCGAATATGCAACCTCGCGTGGTCTGCCTTGGGGTATTTCGGAAGCGGCCTACCATGCCCGTGATCCACAGATGAATTATCAATATTCCAATTTCGGCGTGCCGAAACTGGGGCTGCAACGCGGTCTGTCGCGCAATGCAGTGATTGCGCCTTATGCCAGCCTTTTGGCTTCGCAATATCGTCCGGCTGATGCGGTTGCCAATTTGAAGGTCTTGCAGAAGCTTGGCGCTCTGGGACGTTACGGCTTCCACGATTCCGTGGATTTCACTCCGTCGCGTGTGCGTGAAGGTGAAAAATGCGCGGTGGTGAAAAACTATTATGCGCATCACCACGGCATGTCGATTATCGCGGTTAATAACGTGATTTTTGACGGTCGTATGCGTAGCCGTTTCCACTCCGATCCGGTGATTGAGGCGGCAGAACTGTTGTTGCAGGAAAAAGCACCGCGTGAAATTCCGATGGTTTATGCCAAGACGGAAAATCCGATGCGTGTGGATAGCGGTGCCTTTGATGAAGCGCCGATGCGCATTATCGAAGAGCCGTTGAAAGCCCCTCGCAGTGTGCATCTGATGTCCAATGGTCAGTATTCGCTGATGCTGACCGCTGCCGGTAATGGCTACAGCCGCTGGCATGATTTGGCGATTACCCGTTTCCAGCCTGATGCGTCTGAAGGCATGCAGGGCAGCTTCCTGTTCCTGCGCGATATAGAAAGCGGACGCTGGTGGTCGGCAACCGGTGAACCAACCCGTCATCTGGAAACCGAAACCAAGACGGTTTTCACGGAAGACAAGGCCGAGTTCTACAAGACTTCCGGTGACATCAAAACCGTAGTGGAAACCATTGTTACCACCGATGCTGATGGTGAAGGACGCCGGATTGATATTATCAATACCAGTTCGCGCGACCGTGTGATTGAGGTCACGTCCTATGCGGAACTGGTGCTGAATAACCCGGATACGGATGATGCGCATCCGGCTTTTGCCAAGATGTTTGTAGAAACGGAAATCGCACCGGACGGCACCACAATTTATGCTAAACGGCGCAAACGTGCACCGTCAGATACGGAAGTGCATGTGGCGCATTTCGTCACCGATTTGTCGGGTGCCGTGCGTGAGACTGAAGCCGAAACCGACCGTCGTGTCTTTATCGGTCGTGGTCGCACCTTGCGTAATCCGGCAGCATTTGATCCGGACATGAAGTTTACCGGCAGTCAGGGCACGGTGCTAGATCCGGTTGCCTCATTGCGTACCCGTGTTCGTGTTCCGGCACATAAAAAAGTGTCGCTGGTATTCTGGACATTGGCGGGCGGTTCGCGCTCTTATCTGGAAGAAAAAGCGGCATTGCTGCGTTATCCTGAAGCCTTTGCCCGTGAATATACTTTGTCATGGACACGTAGCCAAGTGCGTCTGCATCATGTCGGTATCAAACCGGCTGAGGCAACCGATTATCAGAAAACCGCTGCCTATCTGATCTATCCGGATCGCGCTTTGCGCCAGCCGTCAGAAGTGATTGCTGCGGGACTTGGTGCACAGTCTGATCTTTGGCCATTGTCGATTTCCGGCGATGATCCGATTTTTGTGCTGCGGATTGACAATGAGGCCGATCTTGAAGTGCTTCGCGGTGTGCTGAAGGCACAGGAATATTGGCGCGAAAAAGGTCTCATGGTTGATGTGGTTGTAGTCAATGAACGGGCATTCTCCTATGCGCAGGATACCCAGCGCGCAGTAGAATGGCTGAGCGAAAGCTTCCGTGTCCGCTCGCAGCATCAGGGGCAAAAACCACATCTTTTCACGGTGCGTCGCGATCAGATGAGCGAGGAATCCTATAATACGCTGCTGGCCGCTGCACGGATTGTGATGCATGCGCAGAACGGTTCTCTGGCAGAGCAGCTCAAGCGTATTCAGGAGCTTTCGGTTGATCTGGCAAGCCGCAAGGAAACCAAGCTGGAAAGCACGGATCCGCGGCTGAGCCGTCGTCGCACTACGGAGGCTGATGGCGAGCAGGTTGTCAAACTTCCGGGTGTTGCACCACACCAACTCACAACAGACAAGCAGATTTCCGGTGACGGGCTGGAATTCTGGAATAGCTATGGCGGTTTTGATACGGACGGCAATTATGTTGTGCGTCTCAACGGGGACCGCACAACGCCGCATCCGTGGATCAATGTGATTGCCAATGCGGAGTTCGGCTTCCATGTTTCAGCGGAAGGTTCCGCTTTCACATGGAGCGGTAACAGCCGTGATTATCAGCTGACCCCATGGTCGAATGATCCGGTTTCCAATCTGCCGGGTGAAGCGCTCTATATTGCGGATCGTGACAGCGGCAAGGTTTTCGCACCGACGGCCAATGTTATCCGTGATGCGGAAGTAACCTATGAAGCGCAACACGGTCAGGGTTTCAGCACGTTCACGTCCCAACATGGCGATGTGTTCTGCGAACTGACAATGGCGGTTGATCCGGACAAACCGGTGCGTCTGACACGTCTGCGTCTTGTCAATCGTGGCCAGTCTATGAAGCGTCTGCGGCTGTATAATTATGCGGAATGGGTACTGGGCAATGTTCGTGCTAAAAATGCTGCTTATATTGTGCCGCGTTTTGATACGGGCCTGGGCGCGCTCTTTGCCCGCAATCCGTATCATACCGACAAGGCAGGACAGGTCGCTTTCTTGACAGCCAATATTCTGCCTGTATCAGTCACTTCTGATCGACAAGAATTTATCGGTGCCACCGGTTCCGTGACAGAACCTGATTGTGTGATGCAGGGCAAATCTCTGTCAGGCACGGTCGAAGCCGGACGCGATCCTTGCGCGGCTCTGAGCTATGATCTGGAACTGAGTGCAGGGCAGACCAAAGAGATTCTTTTCATTCTTGGTAACGCCAAAGATGAAGAGGCGGCACAGGGACTGATGACCTATAGTCGTGGTCTGGATATGGACGATCTTTTGGCACGGACTTCTCAGCAGTGGCAGGATTTTACCGCGCCATTGCAGGTGAAAACGCCGGATCGCTCTTTCGATCTGATGGTCAATCGCTGGCTACCTTATCAGAGCATGGCTTCGCGTATTCTGGCGCGTGCGGCGTTCTATCAGGCTAGTGGTGCCTATGGTTTCCGCGATCAGTTACAGGATACACTGTCATTGCTGATGCTTGATCCGCTTTTGGCGCGCAAGCAGTTGCTCAATGTTGCCGGTCGTCAGTTTGCAGAAGGTGATGTGCAGCATTGGTGGCTGCCGGTGACGGGTGCCGATACTGGAGCTGGTGTGCGCACTCTGATCTCCGATGACGTGGTTTGGCTGTCCTATGCGGCAACGCTCTATACGCAGGTGACCGGTGATTTGGCGGTACTTGATGTGGAGATTGCCTATCTGCAGGGCCGTGCGCTGCAAGAGGGCGAACATGATGCTTTCTATCAGCCCGAGGTCTCTGACAAAACCGATACGGTCTATGAGCATTGCGTGAAGGGGCTGGAACTGGCCATGCAGCGCACCGGACAGCACGGTCTGCCGCTGATCCTTGGCGGCGACTGGAACGATGGTATGAACCTTGTCGGCGTTGAAGGCAAAGGCGAGAGCGTCTGGCTTGGCTGGTTCCTGAGCTATACCTTACAGCAGTTTATTCCGCTGAGCGTAGCGCGTGGTGATACGAGCCGTGCGGAAGCCATGCAGCAGCATCTGGATGCATTAAACAAGGCATTGGAAGAGCATGGCTGGGATGGTGAATGGTATCGGCGTGGTTATTTCGACGATGGCGCACCGCTTGGATCGCATTTGAGTGACGAATGTCAGATTGATGCCATTGCCCAGAGCTGGGCTGTATTGTCCGGCGTTGCTGATCCGAAGCGCGCAACCCAAGCTATGGCTTCCCTTGAAAAACATCTGCTGGATGAAGAGGGCGGCTTGCTGCGTCTGTTCACGCCGCCGTTTGATAAGACCGAACATGAGCCAGGTTATATTAAAGGCTATCCGCGCGGTGTGCGTGAGAATGGCGGACAATATACGCATGGTGCTACATGGGCGATCATGGCTCTGACCAAACTTGGTCGTGGTGATGAAGCTTACAAGCTGTTCTCGCTGATTAATCCGGTGCATCACGGTGAAAATCCTGAGACTTATCGTGTTGAGCCTTATGTGATTGCGGCGGATATTTACTCCGTTGAGCCGCGTCGCGGTCAGGGCGGCTGGACATGGTATACCGGTTCTGCTGGCTGGTTCTATCGTGTGGCGACAGAAGGTATTCTGGGCTTGAGCAAGCACGGCAATGCGCTGTTCCTCAATCCGGTATTGCCATCTGACTGGGATGGTTTCGAGCTGGATTATCGCCACGGTGAGGCACTGTATAAAATCATCGTGCGCAATAAGGCTGGTCGTGACAGTTTGAAAGTGGATGGCAAAGCAGTGAGAAAACGCGATGCCGGTATTGCTCTGGCAACGCAGGGGCAGCACGAAATTGTGCTGGAACTGAAATAAGTCAAAGCAGATAAAGCATGTCGCAGCTAAATGCATTCATTTGAGCTACCGCGAACATGCGACAATTAAAAGAAACTAGAGCGAGCGCAGTGGGTACGATTAAACGCAACACGCTCTAGAACTTTAAATAAAGGGCGGTGAGTAATCATCGCCCTTTATTTTTGTTGAATTCTGCTTATGGTCTGTCCAACAAGAATGATGCTCAGGATGAGAATAAATCTCATCGGATCAGATAAGGACATCTGGCATGACCAGAACAGATATTGCGCAGCGCGTTTATAACCATGCCTGGAAGCTGGATCCGATTGTCCGCAGTCTGCTGGATACGGATTTCTATAAGCTGCTGATGCTGCAAATGATCTGGGGGCTTTATCCGCAGGTGGATGCCACTTTCTCGCTGATCAACCGTTCCAAAACCGTGCGGCTGGCGGATGAAATTGATGAAGGCGAGCTGCGTGCGCAGCTTGATCATGCCCGCTCCCTGCGTATGACCAAAAAAGAAATGATCTGGCTGGCCGGTAATAATTTCTATGGCCGCAAACAGATTTTCACGCCGGAATTCCTGCAATGGCTCAGCACATTCCAACTGCCGGAATATGAGCTGACACGCCGTGACGGGCAGTATGAACTGCATTTTCACGGGCCATGGACGCATACCACAATGTGGGAAATTCCCGCACTGGCGATTATCAATGAGCTGCGTTCCCGTGCGGCGATGAAATCACTCGGCCCCTTCGCACTGGATGTGCTTTATGCCCGCGCTAAGGCTAAAATGTGGGGCAAGGTTGATCGCCTGCGTCAATTGCCTGATTTGAAAATCTCTGATTTCGGCACCCGTCGCCGCCATTCTTTCCTTTGGCAGCGCTGGTGCGTGGAGGCGCTGAAAGAAGGTATCGGCGATGCCTTTACCGGTACCAGCAATGTGTTGCTGGCAATGGATACCGATCTGGAAGCGCTCGGCACCAATGCCCATGAATTGCCGATGGTTCTGGCTGCCATGGCCGATACGGATGAAGAGCTGCGCTCAGCACCTTATCGCGTGTTGCAGGACTGGAACCGCTATTATGGCGGTAATCTGCTGATCGTGTTGCCGGATGCTTTCGGCACCACTGCTTTCTTGCGCGATGCGCCGGATTGGGTTGCTGACTGGACAGGTTTCCGTCCAGACAGTTCGCCGCCGATTGAGGGTGGGGAGCGGATTATCGAATGGTGGAAGGCCAAAGGCAAAGACCCGCGTGAGAAGCTGCTGATTTTCTCCGATGCGCTGGATGTTGATACAATCGAGGAAACCTATCGCCATTTTGAAGGCCGTGTGCGGATGAGCTTCGGTTGGGGCACCAATCTGACCAATGATTTCAGTGGGTGTGCGCCGCAGCATGTGTCCGGTCTGGATGCAATTTCGCTGGTTTGCAAGGTGATTGACGCCAATGGTCGTCCGGCGGTGAAATTGTCTGACAATCCGTCAAAAGCAACCGGTGATCCGGAAGCTGTGAAACGCTATATTGCGTTTTTCGGTGGCGAAGATCGCGTTGCCAAAGAAGTGCGGGTGTAAAATACAAAAGGCGGCTGTTTAATAAAGCCGCCTTTTTCATATCAAGTTATCTCATAATCCCATGGGGGATTGGCACCGGTACGCGACACGGTGATCGCAGCGGCTTTCATACCAAAAGCAACAGCTTCGATAAGTTGTCCTTGCGAGATTGCTACAAGTGCCTGTTTGTTTAGCAGTCCTTGTTGCTCAAGGCTGACCAGCACACCGGCATTGACTGTATCACCGGCACCAACTGTATCGGACACGGTGACTTTCTCACCTTGAATACTGACCTTGCCACAGGCGGCATAGGCATCAGCCCCTTCTGCCCCCTTGGTGATGATGAGGATTTTATTGCCGTTGGTTTCCAGCCAGCTGCGGGCAATGGCATCCTGATCTGAACCTTCCTCAAACCACAGCAGATCTTCATCCGACACTTTGACAATATCGGCCAGCGCGATCATGCGCTTGATCCGCGCCATATGCGCGGCTTTGTCGGGAATAAAGTTCGGCCGGATATTCGGGTCAATCATTGTCACACGATGCGGGGTTTCCCGCCGCAGCAGCGCTTCATAGGTACTGCCGCAAGGCTCCGGAATGAGGCTGATGCCGCCGAACATCAGGGCGCGGACATCATCACTCAGTTCCGGCAGTTGAGCTTCACCGAGCAAACGACCGGCGGTATTCTCGTCATAAAAATTATAGCTCGCCTGACCATTGTTCAGTCGCACAAAAGCAAGTGTCGTCGGCTGATCTGAGATTGCGCAAAATCGCGTATCAACACGGGATTGCTCCAGCGTGTCACGCAGAATTTGGCCAAGAAAATCTGACGACAGGCCGGAGAAAAATCCGGCCTTGGCGCCCAATCTGCCAATGGCGATAGCTGTGTTAAACACTGAGCCACCGGCATGAGGCACAAACCCTGTCTCGCCGCCGCATGTTTCACGCGGCAGCATATCAATCAGCGCTTCTCCGCAGCAGAGGATCATACTCGTATCCTTCACCATGCCCGTCTTAGACGTGTTGACCGCCATTAATATGGATTTCGGAACCGGTCACATAGGACGAGGCATCCGTGCACAGATAATAGATGGTCTCTGCCACTTCCGAAGTCTGTCCGAGACGACGCAGCGGCAATTGTTCCACCAGCTTTTCAGTGCCCGGAGATAGGATGGATGTTTCAATTTCACCTGGCGCAATCGCGTTGACACGGATACCATGCGGGCCGAAGTCGGATGCCATTTCGCGGGTGAGACCTGCAAGTGCTGCTTTTGAAGTGGCATAGGCTGTGCCGGCAAAAGGATGCACGCGGCTACCGGCAATGGAGGTGACATTGACCACTGAGCCTTGGGCGGCTTCCAGCTCTTTGAACAATCCGCGTGCCAGCATGATCGGCGCAAAGAAGTTCACTTGGAATACATCGCGCCATGTGGCCATTTGCGTTTCAATGGAGTTCAGGCGGCTTCCGCCTGCGCCTTTTGGTGAGATGCCGGCATTGTTGACCAATGCATTCAGCTGGCCGCCATGATCTTCGAGGCGACGGCGGATTTCTGAAATTGCACGACCGATATCTTCCGGATCAGCCAGATCGACCTTGATATGATCTTCCGGACCTGCAGGCCAAGGACAATTATCAGAAAAGTCCTGCCGTGAGCAGGTGATGACACGCCAACCTGCGCGCGAAAAGCGCTTCACAGTCGCATGGCCGATGCCGCGGCTTGCGCCGGTCAGTACGATGGTTTTTTTAGGCATATCAGTCATTTTAATCGAGCCTTTTGCACAAATTTTAAGTGGACACTATCACTATAGATTTTAGAATTTGCAAGGCGTGTTTAAATTTGTCACTGAATCATTATGCGCATAATTTGAAAAATATAAATTTTGAGAATCGGAGATATTTATGTCGAAACTAATTTTGGCGATTGATCAGGGCACCACTTCCAGCAGAGCCATCTGTTTCGATGAAAAACATAAAATTGCCGGTCTCGGACAGCAGGAATTTGCGCAGCATTATCCAAAATCCGGCTGGGTTGAACATGATCCCGAGGAAATCTGGCAGAGTGTTGTCAGCACCTGCAAGCTGGCTGTCGAAAATGCCAAGGCCAGAATGGCCGATGTTGCGGCGATCGGGATTACCAATCAGCGTGAAACCGTGGTGGTGTGGGACAAAGCAAGCGGTAAACCGGTCTATAATGCGATTGTCTGGCAGGATCGCCGCACACAAAAAGAATGCCTGAAGCTCAAGAAAAAAGGTCTGGAGCCGCGCATTCGCCGCAAGACAGGACTGTTGCTTGATCCGTATTTTTCTGCGACCAAACTGGCATGGATTTTAAACAAGGTTTCCGGTGCCCGCAAAAAAGCTGAAAAAGGCGAGTTGCTGTTTGGCACAATTGATAGTTTTCTGATCTGGCGTTTGACCGGCGGACAGGTTCACGCGACCGATGCCACCAACGCCTCCCGCACACTGCTGTTTAATATTGCAGAAAATGACTGGGATGATGAACTGCTGAAACTGTTCAATATTCCCCGTGCGATGTTGCCGGAAGTGAAAGACTGCGCCGATGATTACGGCGTGACGGAAGCAGGTATTTTCGGTGCCGAAATTCCAATTCTCGGCGTAGCCGGTGATCAGCATGCCGCGATAATCGGGCAGGCTTGTTTTGAAAAAGGCATGTTGAAAGCAACATTTGGTACCGGTTGTTTTGCTTTGCTGAATACCGGTAAGGACAAGGTGCTGTCGCGCAATCGTTTGCTGACGACCATTGCCTATCGCCTCAACGGCGAGGTGACTTATGCGCTTGAAGGCTCAATTTTTGTTGCCGGTGCTGCGGTGCAATGGCTGCGTGACGGGTTGAAAATTATCAAAACGGCTGCTGAAACCGGTGAACTGGCATTGCAGGCAGATGAGACGCAGGATGTCTATCTGGTGCCTGCTTTTGTTGGTTTGGGCGCCCCCCATTGGGATGCGGAAGCTCGTGGCGCGATCTATGGTCTGACGCGCAATTCAGGCCCTGCTGAAATTTCCAAGGCTGCACTGGAATCCGTTGCCTATCAGGCGCATGATCTGCTTGAGGCGATGCACAAGGATTGGAAAGCCGATACGGATCATATTGTGCTACGAGTTGATGGCGGCATGGTTGCTTCTGACTGGACGATGCAGAATCTGTCGGACATTCTCAACGCACCGGTGGATCGCCCAGCCATTCTGGAAACCACAGCCCTTGGTGCCGCATGGCTTGCGGGTATGAAGGCTGGTCTGTGGGGTAATATGGAGGAATTTGCCAAGGACTGGCAGCAGCAGCAGCGCTTTGAACCGGCCATGGAACCGGCATTACGCAAGCGTAAGATCAATGGCTGGCATAAGTCGGTGCGTAGCACATTACGAGCCAAGTAAATGGAAATACGCTCTGCAAGACAGGATGATGCCGCTGAAATTTGTAGTGTTTTACGACGCTCTATCACGGAACTATGCATTGCGGATCATCATAACGATCCGCAGATTTTAGACCCGTGGCTAGCCAATAAAACGTCCGATAATCTGCGGGCATGGATAGTGCGCGATGGACAGACCTATCGGGTTGCTGTGATTGAAGGGCAGATTGCCGGTATTGGTGCAGTCTCGGCCACAGAGGGCGTTTTGCTCAATTATGTCTCGCCGGATTTTCAATATCGCGGTGTGAGCAAGGCTTTGATGGTGACTCTGGAAAATTGGCTAAAAGAGCAAGGGCAGAGCGTGAGCTGCCTGACCAGTACAGCGACCGCCAGAAAATTTTATGGAAAAATCGGCTATTTGCCGGACGGGAAACCGCAAATGGGAAGGTCGGGTAGCCCGACCTTCCCGATGCGCAAGCAGTTGGGATAAACTTTATTCCCCGTTGCCCATAATCACATCCAGCAGCGTGGTGTTTTTGCGCACTGGCTGTCCGCCGACATCACCTTGCGGGCGCGGACCACCATAGGCGGGATCACCGGCAACAGGTGGCGGCGCATTATTGTCCTGCACCGGATAACCGGAATTATCAGGCAGCGGTGCCGGATAACCGCTATTGCCTTGAACCGGCACCGGATTTTCCTGTACGGAAACCGGCGGCTGAACAGGCTGGCCATTATTCTGCGATGGCAGTCTGGCGCTGTCGGGCTGCTGCGGTGTGCCCGGAGCCGGAGGCCAGTAAGTGTCATCATTTTCCGGCAAAGCAGGATAGCTGCTATTGTCCAGCGCTGGCGGCTGCTGGCCGATGCTGGCGGACGCATCCGGCAATTCGTCGCTGCCACCCGGTAGAACATTCTGAATCTCGTAAGTACTTGGCAGATCAGCCACCGGTACGCCTTTATGAGCGGCAGTCATGAAGGTTTTCCATGCCATTGCCGGCAAGCCGCCACCGGTGATTTTTTTGGTCGGCTTGCCGTCATCATTACCGAACCAGACGCCGGTGGTCAGATTGGCAGTATAGCCGATAAACCATGCATCGCGGGAGCTTTGGCTGGTGCCGGTTTTACCCGCTGCTGGCCAGTTGCCGAATTTGGCGCGTTTGGCCGTACCGTCTTCAACTGTGCGGCGCAGCATCGCATTCATCATACCCAGCACCTGCTCGGTAATGATGCGTTGTTGTTGTTCTGCCGGATAGTCATAGATCACTTTGTCATCACCATCGGTGATTTTGGTAATCATATGCACTGGCGCGCGATAGCCGCCATTGGCAAACGGCACAAAAGCATCGGTCAGTTCCATCAGGGTGACTTCCGAAGTGCCGAGCGCCAGTGAGGCATTGGCAGTGAGCGTTGACTGGATACCAAAACGGTGCGCAGTATCGACGACCGCCTGCGGGCCGACTTCCATCACCAGCTGTGCGGCAATCGAGTTGAGCGAGTGCGACAAGGCAGTCGCCAATGTCACTTCACCGAAATATTTGCCGTTATAATTGCTCGGCGTCCATTTGCCGATCCGCACCGGTGCATCATTCCGTACGGAGTCCGGTGTGCGCCCTTGTTCAAGAGCGGTCAGATAGACGAAAGGTTTGAAGGTTGAGCCGGGCTGACGGCGCGCCTCCGTTGCACGGTCAAACTGGCTGTTGGCATAGTCATAGCCGCCGATCATTGCGCGCACCGCACCGGTACCGTCAATCGACACCAAAGCGCCCTGACTGACATCCATCTTCTTGCCATTTTGCGCGATCAGATCGCGAATGGCTTCTTCCCCGACCTTCTGCAAATCCAGATCGACAGTGGTGTGGATGGTTACATCGCTTTTGGTTTCGCCAATCAGTTTTGGCAATTCAGACACGACGGCATCGGCCACGTAATTTTCTGAACCGGACCAATAGGTGGCAGCACGGGTTGGCGGCTCACTCTCGGCGATAGCCTGTTCTTTCAACCCGATCATGCCCTGATCGCGCATAGCTGCTAGCACCAGTTTGGCACGGTCATTCGCGGCTTTCGGGTCACGGGCGGGGGAGAGACGTGACGGCGCTTTCAGCAGACCGGCAAGTGTGGCCGCTTCGGTGAGGTTCACATCCTTGGCGGATTTCTCAAAATAACGCCGTGAGGCAGCATCAACGCCATAGGCGCCGGAGCCGAGATAAACGCGGTTGAGATACATCTCAAGAATTTGGTCTTTGGTGTAAGTATGCTCCAGCCACAAAGCGAGCATGACTTCCTGCACCTTACGCTCCAATGTTCTGTCCGGTGACAGGAACAGGTTCTTGGCAAGCTGCTGCGTAATGGTAGAGCCGCCCTGTGTGGCGCGCCCTTTGGAAATATTGGTGAAAATCGCACGCCCGAGACCAATCGGATCAACCCCATAATGGGAATAGAAACGGCGATCTTCAATGGCAATCACAGCCTGCGGAATAAAGGGCGACATTTCGCGCAAGCCAACTTCTTCGCCGCCGGTAGTGCCGCGATTGGCAATCAGCTTGCCGTTCACATCAAGAATTTTCACATTCGGCGGGCGATCCGGAATCGCCCAGTCACTGGTGGGCGGCATTTTAGCCGCAATATAAACAACCACACCGGCAAGGGCGATACCGCCCCAGAGCATCAGCACCAGCGACCAATAAAACAGGCGGCGCAGCCAGCGGAATGAACCCGTTGCGGGTTGTTTGGATTTTTTTGATTTGCGCGAAGATCGTTCAGAGCGCGGCGCACGTTTTTTCGACGTGCCGCCATTCACACGATCGCTCTCATCCATACGTATTTCATCTTTATTGGTAGCAGGTGTCTCTGGCTTTCCGAATGACGGTTCTATGCGCCGGTCTTTTGAGTCTCTGGAAGCCATATGCGTTGGTGTACCTGCTTAAAAAAGGGAGGGAGTGCATTCTGAAAATGTGCCATAAATTTCATACGGAATGCTCTGCTGTGCTTTGCATCGTAATTGAGGCAGTTTAAAGAGCAGTAAAGTTTTGCTAACAGTATAATGGTGTTAACAAGGTTTTGAGATTTCGCTTTGTATTCAGGAATGTACTTAAATGCAGCTGACGCATGAAAATACATTCATATTTCACGATATTTCATTGTAGAAAACAGGCTGAACGGTTTCAGATAGGTATATGCGTGACACAACGGATTGACTGGGTCGATATCGCCAAGGGTATATGCATCATTTTTGTGGTGATGATGCATTCAACATTGGGCGTGGAAGAAGCTGCCGGTCAGACCGGCTGGATGCATTATGTCGTGGCTTTTGCCAAACCGTTCCGCATGCCTGATTTTTTCCTGATTTCCGGCCTGTTCCTGAGTGCGGTGATTGACCGGCCATGGGTGCGCTATCTTGATCGTAAAGTCGTGCATTTCCTGTATTTTTATGTGCTGTGGCTGACGATCCAGTTTGTCTTTAAGGCGCCGGGGATCATGGCTGAGGGCGGTGTTTCCGGTGTCATTACGGCCTATCTGATGGCCTTTATCGAGCCGTTTGGCACATTATGGTTTATCTATCTGCTGCCGTTTTTCTTTCTGGCAACCCGTTTCATGCGTGAGGTGCCGCGCTCGCTGGTTCTCACGATGCTGGCTATTCTGGAAATCCTGCCGATCCATACCGGATGGATTATGATCGACGAGTTCTGCTCGCGTTTTGTCTATTTCTATGCAGGCTATGCGCTGGCACCGCAGATTTTCCGGCTGGCTGATTGGGTTGCACGTCATTGGCTGGCTGCGGTCGCCGGCCTTCTGATCTGGGCATTTGTGGAATATCAGATGGTGTTCACACCCGTGCCGCACTTCGGGCAATCATTGCTCAGCGGGCAGGCATGGATGGCAGGCGGTTTGGGCGGCTATAGCGAATTGCCGCTGGTCTCGCTGTTTCTCGGGTTTCTCGGCGCTTTGGCAATTATCAGTATGTCATCGTTGCTCGCTAATTTAAGCCAGAGCAATATTGTGCATCGGGTATTGAGCTATCTTGGCGCGCATTCGATTGTTGTCTATCTGGCATTCTTCCTGCCAATGGCTGCCACCCGCACAGTGCTACTCAAGACAGGCATTATCACCGATGTTGGCACCATCTCGCTACTGACAATGCTGATGGGTATTATCTTGCCGGTCATCCTCTACATGCTGATTGAGAAAACCGGTTACGGACGCTTTCTGTTTACACGGCCGCAATGGACTATGACCGAGCAGTTTCAGGAAAAGTGGAAGCCGGTTTTCCGTTCGAAACTGCGTTGAATATGATCGCAGTGGTACAGTTCCGGCACGGGCATAAGGCATATAATAAAAAAGCCCGCTTTTAAGCGGGCTTTAAGTTTTTAAGCGTGGGCGAAGATGTCTTGTTCATCCCAGCCCATCAGATCGAGCTCTGCACGACTTGGCAGGAATTTGAAGCAGGCTTCAGCCTGTTTCTCACGACCATCGCGCTCTAAGCGATATTCCAGAACCTTTTTCAGACGATGCAGATAGAGAACATCGGACGCAGCATATTCAAGCTGCGCCTGAGACAGGTTTTCCGCAGCCCAGTCGGATGATTGCTGCTGTTTGGAAATTGAAACGTCCAGCAATTCCGAGCAAATTTCTTTCAGACCATGGCGATCTGTATAGGTACGGGTGAGTTTCGAGGCGATCTTGGTGCAGAAAACCGGCTGCGGCATCACGCCAAATGTATGCGCCAGCACAGCCAGATCGAAACGGCCAAAATGGAAGATTTTGGTGATCGAACGGTCTTTCAGCAGTTTGACCAGATTAGGGGCTTTTTTCAGCCCTTTCTCGATCTGGATAATATCCGCGGTGCCGTCACCCGGTGAGATCTGCACGACGCACAGGCGGTCACGCAGAGGATTGAGACCCAGCGTTTCCGTATCGATGGCGACGGAATCAACCTGATAATTCTCAAGATCAGGCAGATCGTTTTTGTGAACGCGGATAGATGTCATTGAAAGTTCCGTATCTTATTTATTTGAAAGTGCAGCCGAAATTCTGGCCTCACCTTGCGGCAAGAGTTGCAAGAATGCGAGCCTCACTTGGCGGCAAGAGCCGCCAAAATTCTAGCCCATGAGCGCTGGCCTTTATGGAAAGAGGACAGCTCGTATTTTTCATTCGGGGAATGGATGCGGTCATCTTCAAGGCCGAAGCCGACCAGCAGGGAATCCATACCGAGGAATTTGTCGAAGTCACCGACGATTGGAATTGAGCCGCCCATGGCAATCAGTACCGCAGGGTTTGGCCATTCGTCCGACAGCGCCTGTTTGGCCTGTGTGACCAGTGGTGAGTCATACGAAAGCTGGATGGCCGGTGAACCACCATGCGGATGGAATTCCACGCGGCAATCAGCAGGCAGGCGGGCTTCAACGAATTTGCGGAAATTCGCACGGATTTTATCCGGATCCTGCTTATGTACGAGGCGGAAAGAAACTTTGGCGGATGCTTCAGCAGCGATCACGGTCTTGAAACCTTCGCCGGTATAACCACCGATCATGCCGTTGACTTCGGCAGTCGGGCGCGCCCATGTCTGCTCCAGAACACTGCGACCCTGCTCACCCGATGGCACGGAGAGACCGATAGGGCCGAGGAAGTTTTCAGGGGTACGGCCAAGGCCTTCCCATGATTTCAAAATCTGGCTAGGCGTTTCTTCCACACCTTCATAAAAATCTTCCACAGTTACGCGGCCGGTTTCATCATGCAGGTCGGCGAGAATTTTCGACAGTACATGCAGCGGGTTTGCAGCCGCACCACCGAAGAAACCGGAATGCAGGTCGCGGTCGGCGGCTTTAATGGTGATCTGCTCACCCACCAGACCACGCAGAGCAACACAGATCGCTGGTGTATCACGGTTCCACATCGAGGTGTCACAAACCAGAGCAACGTCTGCTTTGAGTTCTTCTTTGTGGCTGTCGAGGAATGGCTTCAGCGATGGAGAGCCGGATTCTTCTTCGCCTTCAAAAAGAATAGTGACTTTAACCGGCAATTGGCCATGCACGGCTTTATAAGCACGGACAGCTTCAACAAATGTCATCAGCTGACCTTTGTCGTCGGACGTGCCGCGACCGGTCAGGATTTTGCGACCCGGTTCAATTTCTTTAGCGGCAGGGTCAAACGGGTCGTTTTCCCAGAGGTTCAGCGGATCAACCGGCTGCACATCATAATGGCCGTAGAACAGGACATGGGGTGCGTCGGCTGTTGCGCCTTCATGATGGGCAACAACCATCGGGTGGCCTGGTGTATCGCGCACACTGGCATCAAAACCAATGCTTTTCAGATCTTCCACCAGCCACTCTGCGGCCTGACGGCAATCGGCCTTGAAAGCCGGATCCGTTGAAATGGATTTAATACGCAGAAGATCAAACAGATGATCGACACTCTTGTCGAGGTTCTGGTCGAGATGTTTCAATACAGGTTCAAGTGCTGACATGTTGCCCTCATGATAAAACAAGCTTCGACTCGCAAAGCATGAATGAGTTCTAAGAATTCTGTTTGGTTTTAGCGTATATAGAAGGAGACTGTACAGGGAAGATGTTGCGTATTTGCGAGACAAAGGCCGAAGCCGGTTTCACTGCGGATAATGCTTTAAAACAAAAGACAAAGCTTATTTAAATCCGGAAAAACGAAAGCCGTTACGGTGAGGGGAACCGTAACGGCTTATAATAATTGGTGGCAGCCAGAGGGGGGGGAGGCTACCACCCCGGTTTTCCGGCGGGGGACGTGCCGAAAAACGGAAACCGACAATGTTGTCGATGCTGCTAATGTGGCTAGGAATAGTGGCAATACAAGGGCTGAAACGCGGCGGTGCATTCACAAAAAAGTTATTGCTTATAGAGCTTTCAATTACGCAAAAGAAAAACTGAAAGATAAATGAGTGGCATTCGCCGCCCCATGATTTCTTTTTTCGAGCTTATGCTTTACATCTTTTCGCATGAAAAAAGGTGATCATCTCTTCCTCGTCGACGGCTCCGGCTATATTTTCCGCGCTTATCACGCTTTGCCGCCGCTTACCCGCAAATCAGACGGTTTGCCGGTCGGTGCGGTGTCCGGTTTCTGCAATATGCTGTGGAAGCTCCTGAAAGATGCGCGCAATACGGATGTTGGTGTTGTGCCGACCCATTTTGCGGTGATTTTTGACTATTCGTCGAAGACGTTTCGCAAGGAACTTTATCCGGAATATAAAGCCAACCGTACAGCGCCACCGGAAGATCTGATCCCGCAATTCGGCCTGATCCGTCAGGCAACCCACGCCTTCAACCTGCCTTGCATTGAGAAGGAAGGCTATGAAGCGGATGATATTATCGCCACCTATGCCCGCCTTGCGGAAGAGGCCGGTGCGACTGTTACCATCGTCTCATCAGACAAAGACCTGATGCAGCTCGTGACAGAGCAAGTATCAATGTATGACGGGATGAAGGATAAGCAGATTTCAATCCCTGAAGTGATTGAAAAATGGGGCGTGCCGCCGGAGAAAATGATTGATCTGCAATCGCTGACCGGCGATTCAACCGATAACGTGCCGGGTATTCCGGGTATCGGACCGAAAACGGCAGCGCAATTGCTGGAAGAATTCGGCGATCTGGACACCCTGCTAGAGCGTGCTTCTGAGATCAAACAGAATAAACGCCGTGAGAATATTATGGCTTTCGCGGATCAGACCCGCATTGCCCGTCAGCTTGTTACATTGAAGACAGATGTGCCGCTGGAAGTCGATCTTGATGGTTTGCACCTGGAGCCACAAAACGGCCCTAAGCTGATCGGTTTCCTCAAAGCAATGGAAATGACTTCGCTGACCCGTCGCGTGGCTGAAGCAACGGATACGGTTGCTGCCGAGATTGAACCAATATCCGTTGAAACAGAATGGGGTGCGCAAGCGCGTGGCCCTGATCTTGATCGCGGTGCAAATGCAGCCGGTACTGCCGCACCGGAAAAAACATCTGTGGCCGAGACTTCTGAAAACAGTGATGCATTGATGCGCCCTCAGGCGCTGGTCGAAGTGCGCAAAGCGCAAGGTGCATCCGCAACGATTGATCGCTCTGCCTATATTGGCATTACTGATATTGCTGTGTTGAAGAGCTGGGTCGAGCAGGCAATTGAGCAGGGCTTTGTGGCTTTTGACACGGAAACCACTTCGCTTGATCCGATGCAGGCGGAACTGGTCGGTTTTTCGCTGGCACTGGCACCGGGTAAAGCCTGTTATGTACCGCTGACACATAAGTCCGGTCAGGGTGATTTGCTGGGCGGCGGGTTGATCGAAGGACAAATTCCGCTGAATGCAGCACTTGCAGAGTTGAAACGCCTGCTGGAAGATCCGTCTGTTCTCATCATCGCGCAGAACATGAAATATGACTGGTTGATTATGCACCGCCTCGGCATCGATGTTGCGCGTTTTGACGACACGATGTTGCTGTCCTATGCGCTGGATGCCGGCACCGGTACACATGGTATGGATGCACTGGCAGAGCGCTGGCTCGGGCATGCAACAATTCCCTATAAGGAAGTCGCAGGTAGTGGAAAATCTGCTGTAACCTTCGATATGGTGCCGGTTGAGCGCGCCATTGCCTATGGTGCGGAAGATGCCGATGTCACATTGCGTTTGTGGCAGGTACTGAAGCCACGCCTTGCGGCTGATGGTATGGCTTCGGTTTATGAGCGGATGGAGCGTCCGCTTGTGACCGTGCTGGCGTTGATGGAAGAGCGCGGCATCAGTGTTGACCGCCAAATTCTCTCCCGCCTGTCCGGTGAATTGGCGCAATCTGCTGCGGCCATTGAAGATGAAATTTATACGCTGGCCGGTGAGAAGATGAATATCGCCTCACCGAAACAGCTCGGCGATATTTTGTTTGGCAAGCTTGGCCTTCCGGGTGGTTCAAAAACCAAGACCGGACAATGGTCGACCTCGGCGCAGGTGCTGGAAGATCTCGCAGCAGAAGGCCATGAGCTGCCGCGTAAAATTGTTGACTGGCGCCAGCTCACCAAGCTCAAATCGACTTATACCGATGCCCTGCCCGGCTATATTCACCCTGAAACCAAGCGGGTGCATACATCCTATTCCATGGCGGTGACGACCACAGGACGCCTGTCTTCGTCAGAACCGAACCTGCAGAATATTCCGGTGCGCAATGCGGAGGGCCGCAAAATCCGCACGGCCTTTATCGCGCCGCAGGGCAAAAAGCTGGTTTCTGCCGATTACAGCCAGATTGAATTGCGTGTTTTGGCGCATGTGGCGGATATTGCACAGCTTAAAACAGCTTTTGATGACGGTATCGACATTCATGCGATGACCGCATCTGAAATGTTCGGCGTGCCGGTTGAGGGTATGCCGTCTGAAGTGCGCCGCCGTGCCAAGGCGATCAACTTCGGCATTATCTATGGTATTTCTGCCTTTGGTCTGGCCAATCAGCTGTCTATTCCGCGTGAAGAGGCTGGCTCTTATATCCGTACCTATTTTGAGCGCTTCCCCGGTATCAAGGATTATATGGAGGCGACGAAGGCCACTGCGCGTGAAAACGGTTATGTTGAAACGATTTTTGGTCGCCGCATTCATTATCCGGATATCAAGGCCAGCAATGCACAGGTGCGCGCTTTTAACGAGCGTGCTGCGATCAACGCGCCTATTCAGGGCTCGGCAGCAGATATTATCCGCCGTGCGATGATCCGCATGGAACCGGCACTGGTTGCTGCAAAGCTGGATGCAAAAATGCTATTGCAGGTGCATGATGAACTGATCTTTGAAGTCGAAGACCAGCAAGTTGATCGCACAATCGATATTGTGCGGGAAATCATGGTCAATGCGGCAATGCCGGCTGTTTCGATGACTGTGCCGTTGCAGGTTGATGCACGTGCGGCGCAAAACTGGGATGAAGCGCATTGATCTTATGCAGTTAATGCATTAAGAGGCACCAGAACATGTTGCAGAACTCCGGTTTTGCAACATTAGCGCCTTAAAACGCGGATAACAGGTCAACTGCATATAATTGATTGAAACAATCAGCTGTTGCAGATTGACCTTCTTGTCATTCGCCTTTAGTTAGCGCAGCATCATCACTAATTGTTGTTTGCTTATTTACGTTACCGGTCACGGATGTGTGAAAGCATGACTATACGGATATTCTCCGTTTAATCATGAATGAAGCCAGGGATGGGACATTTGCTCTGATTGTCAGGGTAAAGATTGTCGGGGCCAGTTGATGCGTGGGTGAGCCATTGCTGAAAGTCATTCATGACCTTGCCTTCTACTATTGCACCAGCTCTTGCCGGTGCGCTCACAGCCCGTGGCTATGAGGAACTCACCTCCGTTCAGGAAGCTATGCTGACGCCTGATAATGACGGTCGCGATCTGCTGGTTTCCGCTCAGACCGGCTCCGGTAAAACTGTTGCCTTTGGTATTGCCATGGCGCCTGACCTGCTCGAAAAGGGCGATCGTCTGGAAGCCCCGCGCGCACCACTGGCTCTGATTATTGCGCCGACACGCGAACTGGCTTTGCAGGTTGCCCGTGAGCTGGAATGGCTCTACGCGCCAACCGGTGCCCGCATCACCACTTGTGTTGGTGGTATGGATATTCGTACCGAACGCCGCAATCTGGAGCGCGGTGCACATATTATCGTCGGTACACCTGGTCGTCTGCGCGATCATATCACCCGTCGTGCGCTGAATATGTCTGATCTGCGTGCCGTTGTGCTTGATGAAGCTGATGAGATGCTTGATCTCGGCTTCCGCGAAGATCTGGAATTCATTCTCGGTGAAGCACCGGAAGATCGCCGCACGCTGATGTTCTCGGCAACCGTTTCCAAGTCGATTGCTTTGCTTGCCAAGCGTTTCCAGAAAGATGCACTGCGTATTACCGCTACAGCATCCCATGAAAAACACGCTGACATTACCTATCAGGCAATGGTTGTGCCGCCGCATGAGCGCGAAAACGCGATCATCAACACGCTGCTGTATTATGATAATGTCAATACCATCATCTTTGCATCAACCCGTGAAGGCGTAAAACATCTGGCAAGCCGTCTGAGCAATCGCGGTTTCTCGGTTGTAGCACTCTCCGGTGAATTGTCACAGGCTGAACGTACCAATGCGCTGCAATCCATGCGCGATGGCCGTGCCCGTGTTTGCGTAGCGACAGACGTTGCTGCACGCGGTATTGATCTGCCAAATCTTGATCTGGTTATTCATGCCGATCTGCCGAATAATGGTGAAACACTGCTGCACCGCTCCGGCCGTACCGGTCGTGCCGGTCGTAAGGGCACCTGTATTCTGGTGGTTCCGTTCTCCCGCCGTCGTTCGGCTGAGCGTCTTCTGCAAATGGCACGTCTTGATGCCAAGAGCATTTCTGCGCCAACGATTGCTGATGTTCAGGCAAAAACCCGCGCGACTATTCTCGAAGATGCCCGTTTGAGCGAAGAAATTCCTGAGGATATTCAGGAAATGATGCGCGAATTGCAGGCACGTTATACACCTGAACAGATCGCCAGTGCTTATCTGCGCCGTGAAATCGAAAACCGTCCGGCACCGGAAGACGTGTCAGAAGGTCCGGTACGCGCACTCGGTGCACCGGCTCGCGAGCGCGGTGAACGTGGCGAACGCTCAGAGCGCGGCCCGCGTGAAGACCGTTCATCGTTCAACGGCGGTGCGTGGTTTACCCTGTCGGCTGGTCGCAAACATCGTGCAGATCCGAAATGGATTTTGCCGCTGATCTGTAAAGCCGGTCAGATTTCTAAGGGCGATGTCGGTGCAATCCGCATTCTCGAAGACGAAACCCGTTTTGAAATCAACAGCGAGAAAGCCAAAGAGTATTTCTCAATCGTTGAAGAACGTGGCACCGGCGAAAAAGGTCTGGTGATCCGTACGTCTTCTGCACCGCAGCAGGAAAGCCGTGGTCCTCGTTCAGATCGTCCGCGTTCTGACAGAGCGCCATCTGATCGTGATGGCGAGCGTCGTTTTGAAAAACGTGGTGGCGACGATAAAGCAGGTTGGGGTGCGCCTAAGGGCAAGCCACGCTTTAAGGGCGGCGAAGGCAAGCCTTTTGGCGATAAGCCGAAAGGCCCGCGTAAACCACGTGAAGGTGGTGACCGCAAGTTCTCTCGCTCATAATCTGAGTTTGAAAAACCCGCTCTCTGAGCGGGTTTTTTGTTTTATTAGAGCGGCTTTTGGGCGCATAAATACCGCTCTAACACTCTATTTTTGCAGCATAATTTCTTCAATTGGTTCAAGTCTGAGGAATTATGCTGTAGTATAGACCTTGCTGTTTAATAATGGTTGGGCTAAACCTCTGATATATTAGATTGCCTTTCTGGCAAGATGTATACGCAGGGAGGATGCCGTATCATGACCGCAACAATCACAATCACTCTGGATGAAGCTTATAATCTCGCGGAAAAGACCTTTATCAAGCTTGGTCTGTCCGAAGACCATGCACAGGCCAATGCGCGTTTGTTGCAAAGCTGCCAGCGGGATGAATGTGATTCACACGGGCTTTATCGTGTGCTGAGTTGTGCGCAGACCATTAAAACCGGTGCTGTTGTATTGGACGCGGAGCCGGAAGTGGAAGACCGTGCCGGTGGTATTGTCGCGGTAGATGCCAAAGGCGGCTATTCTTTGCTGGCGTTGGAAAAAGGTCTGCCGATGCTGGTGGAAAAAACCCGCAAGCTGGGCATTGCCGCCATGGCGATTAATAATTGCGTACATTTCTCAGCGCTTTGGCCGGAAGTGGAGATGCTGGCGGAGCATGGTTTGGTTTCGCTGACGATGGTGCCGAGCCATTCATGGGTTGCGCCTGCCGGTGGTAAGACCGGTGTCTTTGGTACCAATCCGATTGCTTTTGGCTGGCCGCGTGCGGGCAAATATCCGTTTGTTTTCGACTTCGCCACCAGTGCTGCGGCGCGAGGCGAGATTGAATTGCATCGTCGTGCAGGCAAGCCAATACCGGAAGGCTGGGCGGTTGATAAAGACGGTGCGCCGACAACCGATGCACAAACGGCACTGGAAGGTGCGATGCTGACTTTCGGCGGCTATAAAGGGTCGGCGCTTTCCGCAATGGTGGAACTACTGGCAGGGCCGTTGATCGGCGATATGCTGAGTTTGGAATCTCAGGCCTGGGATAATGGGCGTGGTGCGACGCCGAAACACGGAGAAATCGTGATTGCGCTTAATCCGGAGAGTTTCCTCGGTGCGGCTATGGCTGACCATATGGGGCGGGCGGAAAAAATGTTCTCGGCGATTACGGATCAGGGTGCACGTTTGCCGTCGCAGCGCCGATATGAAGCCCGCGAGCGTAGCCTTGCCAATGGCACAGTGACTATTCCGCAGAAGCTTTATGACGATATTCGTGCTTTGTAAGCGTGTTTTTCTGAAACTGCGGCACATCTATCACGCCATGCATGAAAAATGCATGGCGTATTTGTATAAGAATTGACCGTTCAGCGGTGCATTGTTATCGCTTGATACGGAAAAGGTTTTGCTCATAGCAGCAAATGAAAAGGGAACACGGTGCTAATCCGTGACTGCCCCCGCAACTGTATCCGGTGAGCGGCCTCCGGTAAGCCACTGCTTGAAAAGGCGGGAAGGCGGAGTGCCCGTGTTGACCCGTAAGTCAGGAGACCTGCCTTTTCTTGTCACCAGCCGGTACACGAGGGGTGTGCAGGCGCGGACGTCCGTGACGGTGACATTGTAAAAATGTTGCCGCATGTGGATAAGTGACTGTTTATTCAGCCTGTCTCAAATGCGGTTTGTATTCTTCAGGGCAATGCCTGTGCCGGAATGGTGGTGCATTGTCTGAAATCAGGCGGGACAGCATGACACATAATTTGTTGCAGCATAAAAAATCAGCATTGATCCTTGGCACTGCTTTGACAGTGTTGAGCTTTGGTAGTGCACTGGCGCAAGAGAAAAAGCAGGAAACTGTTCAGCTCAAAGAGATTATTGTGACTGCCGGACGCACACCGATTGAAGAAGGCAAAACCGGCCGTGCGGTGACTGTTATTACCGGTAAGCAGCTTGAGCAAAATCAGGTGCGCTATGTGGCTGATGCCCTGCGCATGGTGCCGGGTTTTGCGGTGTCACGCTCAGGCTCTAAAGGTGGCATGACCAATATCCGTGTGCGCGGTGCGGAATCCAATCATCTGTTGGTGATGGTTGATGGCGTTGAAATGAATGCAGCATCCGGCGACGCCTTTGATTTCGGTGCTTTGCAGGCAGCAGATATTGAGCGGATTGAAATTCTGCGCGGCCCTCAGAGCGCTTTCTGGGGTTCTAATGCACTGGCCGGTGTGGTGAATATCATCACCAAGGGCGGCAAACGCGATGGTTTCAAAATCAGTGGTACAACAGAAGGCGGCAGCCAGAATTCATGGCTTGGCGGTGTGTTGTTACAGGGTGGCGCTGAAAATTACGACATGGCTCTTGGTGCATCTTATCGCCGTACCAAAGGTTTCAATATTTCCAATGTTGGTGATGAAAAAGACGGAGATGAGAACCTGACATTGAACGGTAAGGTCAATGTTGATCTTACCGATACAGCGAAGCTGGATGCGACTTTGCGTTATGTGAAGAACCGCACTGACCTTGATAATATGACATCTCTTAAGCCGCTGGATTCTCTTGGTCTGGAAGGTAAGACGAATGAGTTGCTCGGCAGTGTTGGTCTGACATGGACTGCCCTGGATGATGCGCTGACACAAAAGCTGCGCTTTAGCGGCAGTGATCGTAAATACGAATATATCGCACCGGATTATCCGGCGGAAAATAAAGGCAGCCGTTATAAGGCTTCCTATCAGGCGACCTATGCTTTTGATACGCCATCATTTGCTGATGCTCATCACAAGATCACCGGTGGTATCGAGTGGCAGCAGGAGCGGTTCCGTCAGGTTCCTGTAACTTTTCCTGTTTACGATGAGACACAATTCGAGAAGCATAAGCGTTCGATGTATTCGTTTATCGGAGAATATAACGGTGAGTTTGCCGATCAGTTTTATGTCAATCTCGGCCTGCGTCATGATGTGAATAAAGATTTTGATGACGCGACGACTTTCTCATTGAGTGGTGCATGGGCTATTCCTGATACGAACGCCCGTTTGCATAGTTCTGTTGGTACCGGTGTGACCAATCCGACTTTTTATGAGCAATTTGGTTTTATCCCGAGCAGTTTTGTTGGCAACTCGTCTTTGAAACCTGAAAAAAGTCTCGGTTGGGATATCGGTCTGGAATATGCATTCTTTGACGGTCTCGTTGTAACAGACGTTACCTATTTTAATCAGGATTTGCGTGATGAAATTGTTTCGATCTATAATCCTGACTTTACATCAACTGTGAAAAATCTTGATGGAAAAAGCCGCCGCCACGGTGTGGAACTGGCTGCAACGCTGAATCTGTTCCACGGTTTCACAGCAGGCGGTAGCTATACCTATACGTCTTCGAAAGGTGCGGACGATCTTGATGCTGTTCGCCGCCCACGCCATTCCGGTTCTGTAAATATGGCTTATACCTTCTATGAGGATCGTGCACGCCTGTTCGGGGAAGCAATCTTCAATGGAAAAATGGAGGATGTTGCATTTATCAGCGGCGCGTCTTCCCGTGTTAATCTCGGCAGTTACACCGTCGTCAATATTGGCGGCAGCTATAAATTTACCGATAAGCTGGAAGGTTTTGCTCGCATCGAAAACCTGTTCGACAAGAAATATCAGGAAGTTTACGGCTATAACACACCGGGTCGCGGTGCGTTTGCCGGTTTGAAAGCTTCTTTCTGAGCATGATGCGTTCAAGCGCTCTTCGCAACTTTATCAAAAGGCAGGCCGTACTCGCGGCCTGCCTTTTGTGTTTCTGCGCAGGGATAAGCCAAGCGCAGGCAGTGCCCAAACGCGTGGTGTCTTTGAACCTTTGTACGGATATTCTGGCACTTTCACTGGCTGAGCCGTCTCAGCTGGTTTCTGTCAGTCACATTGCAGCGGATGCCGTTTCCTCTCCGGTTGCGGAAGCTGCCAAAACCTATCATTTGAACCGTTCAGGGCTTGAAGAGATATTATCGCTGAAACCTGATCTGGTGCTGGCGTCGGTTTATACTGCTCCGCATATCCTTGCTGCTTTAGAACGAGCGGGGATAGCGGTTGAGCGTTTCGGCTATGCACAGAGTTTTGCGGATATCGCTCAGCAGATTGCGCAAATGGGGCAGGCTCTGGGGCAGCAAGACAAAGCTGAGGCGCAGATTACCGAGATCAACCGGACAATCGGCGTTGTGAAGAAAACGGCGCAGCCGGTAACCGCGCTTCTTTATGAGCCGAATGGCTATACATCCGGTGCGGGGACATTGGCGGATGAGATCATGAAACAGCTTGGTATCAGCAATCTGGCAGCAGGAGATAGCAGGTTGGCTGCAGGGCGTGTGACACTGGAAGACTTGATTCGGCTGAAGCCGGATATGATTATCGAGCCTGAATTTTATGAGAAACCGGCATTGGCCTATCAGAATTATCGTCATCCGGTTATGCAGGCGCTGGTCAGTGAACAAGGGCGTAAAACCCAGCATATTGCTGTCCCGGGGCGCTATTGGTCTTGCGGTTCAATCTACACACTGCAAGCAGTGAAAATTTTGCAGCGTGCCCGACAGATAAACGGAGAGTGATGATGGACCAGAACCGGCGCTATTATGGTCTGTTGCTTGCGCTTGGCGTGATACTGATCGCCCTGTTTGCTGTCTCATTACTGACCGGCTCGAATTCTATCAGTCTTATGCAAGGACTATCGGCGCTGATTGGTATTGGCGACGGTGATACAGTGCTGATTATGCAGCAATTGCGTCTTCCCCGTGCCTTGCTGGGTTTAATGATCGGGCTGACACTGGGCTTGTCCGGTGCGGCTTTGCAGGGCTATTTGCGCAATCCATTGGCTGAACCCGGATTGCTCGGTGTCAGTTCATCCGCATCGCTTGGTGCAGTTCTGGCGCTATATAGCGGCCTGTCTTTGATGTTTCCTTTGAGCCTCCCGCTGATGGCTTTGGGTTTTGCTTTTGTCGCCGTCATTTTGGTGCAGTTTCTGGCAGGCCGCAGCGGCTCTACGATCACGGTCATTCTCGCCGGTGTGGCTGTCTCGGCTTTTTCCGGTGCGCTGACATCGCTGGCGCTGAGCCTTGCTCCCAATCCTTTTGCGCTGATGGAAATCGTTTTCTGGATGCTTGGCTCTTTGAATGACCGCTCTATGATGCATGTATGGCTGGTTTTGCCGTTTATGGCGCTCGGCTGGGTCATGTTGCTATTTTCCGGCCGTTCATTGGATGCATTGACATTGGGGCAGGAGACAGCAGCGAGCATGGGTGTTGATTTGCGCAAAGTACAGTTTCTTGTCGTGGCAGGAACGGCGGTCAGTGTTGGTGCTGCAACGGCTGTGGCCGGTAGCATCGGCTTTATCGGGCTGGTGGTACCGCATATTTTGCGCCCATTAATCGGTTCGCGGCCATCACATTTGTTACCGGCTTCGGCTCTGGGTGGTGCGGTAATGTTGCTGGCAGCGGATATTTTTGTACGGCTTATTCTGCCGGAAAAAGATCTGAAACTCGGCGTGCTCACAGCACTGATCGGTGCGCCGTTCTTCCTGCATCTGGTTTGGAAATTGCGTAAAGGAGCAGAAATTTGAGCCTGTTACGCGTAGAAAATCTCTCAGTTGCCCGCCAGAAACGCATGGTTGTGGACGGCATTTTTTTTGATGTCGGAGAAGGTGAGTTTGTCGGATTGATCGGCCCGAATGGTGCAGGAAAGTCAACATTATTGCGCGCTATTCTCGCGCAGCTGCCTTATCAGGGATCTGTGATTTTGAACGGGCAGGAGAGTGCGCAGCTTAAAAACGCTAAACGTGCGCAGATGCTGTCTTATATTGCGCAGGATCGTGAGATCAGTTGGAATATGCGCGTTGAAGCCGTCGTGCAGTTGGGAAGGCTTGCCCGATTGTCACATTTTTCCGGATTGAGTTTGCAGGATCAGCAATTGGTGGAAAGTGCCATCAATGCGCTGGAAATCGGGCATCTGCGCGATAAACCGGCACGGGAGTTGTCCGGCGGTGAGCAGGCGCGGGTTTTGATTGCCCGTGCGCTTGCACAGGATACGCCGCTGATGCTGGCTGACGAGCCGGTCGCCGGACTTGATCCGTCACATCAGCTTGGCCTGATGCAGATTTTCCGTGATCTTGCAGCTGGTGGTCGCAGTATTATCTGTACTTTGCATGATTTGGGATTGGCAGCGCGCTGGTGTACGCGATTGCTATTGATGAAAAACGGACGCTTGGTTGCTGATGGAACACCAGCAGAGATTTTGAGCGATGATGTGATCCGCGATCTTTATGGTGTGGATGTTTATCGCGCAGAAACTACCGACGGGCTGATTATCCAGCCGGTTAATATCGTGAAATAAAAAAAGCCGCTTCAACTTTGAAGCGGCTTTTAAATGCACCTACAGCATAATTCCTTAAATTTGAATCAGTTTAAGGTAAAATTACGCTGTAAATATAAAGTGTTAGAGCGACTTTTGTGCGCCCAAGAGGGCGCACGGCGCTCTAATTGGCGATTATACGTCCAGATTGGCAACGCTCAGTGCATTGTCCTGAATGAATTCGCGACGTGGTTCAACCTCATCACCCATCAGACGTGAGAACAGTGCATCGGCACTGGTAACATCCGGAATTTTTACCTGCAAAAGTGAGCGGGCATTCGGATCAAGCGTGGTTTCCCACAGTTGATCGGCATTCATTTCGCCAAGACCCTTATAGCGCTGCAGCGAAAGGCCCTTACGGCCGGTTGCGAAAATCGCTTCCAGCAGCTGAATGGCACCAGAAATCGTTTCGGTTTTATCCTTACGGCGCAGAACCGGCGGCGTAGCGTAAACTTCAGTGAGACGTTCACTGAAACGATCAAGCTGACGGGCATCGGCAGAGCCGAGCAAAGCCATATCGATCAGTGCAGTATCTTTTACGCCGCGCAGCATGCGTTCAAAACGGAAGCCTTCTTCCGGAGAATAGGAGCCGCTCCAGCCGCGCTCCATATCTTCGGCAATCATGTCGAGGCGTTTGGCTACTGCATCGGCCAGAGCCTGCGCTTTTGCCGGATCGTTCGAGGCTTCCACATTCATAGCACCGGCAATCACGGCTTGCTCAACCACCGCACGGTCATAGCGTGTGTGCAGACCAGCAAGAAGCGTACGCAAATTGCGCGCATCATTGACGACAGCCATCAGATCAGCGCTGGCACGCACTTCACCATTGCCAAGTTGCAATGAAGCTTCTTCCAGACCTGTTTCGATCAGGAAGTCCTCAAAAGCGGCTTCATCTTTAATGTATTGCGAGGACTTGCCGCGGGTCACTTTGTACAGCGGCGGCTGCGCAATATAGATATGACCACGTTCAATCAACTCCGGCATCTGACGGAAGAAGAAAGTCAGCAGCAGGGTTCGAATGTGGGCACCATCGACGTCAGCATCCGTCATGATGATGATTTTATGGTAGCGCAGCTTATCGGGATTGAAACCGCTGGTTTCGTCTTTACCGATGGATGTACCAAGAGCCATAATCAGCGTGCCGATCTGGTCGGATGACAGCATGCGATCAAAACGCGCGCGTTCGACGTTAAGAATTTTACCACGCAGCGGCAGAATGGCCTGATTTTGACGCGAACGTCCGCCCTTTGCAGAGCCACCAGCTGAGTCACCCTCAACGATGAAGATTTCAGATTTGGCAGGATCACGCTCCTGACAGTCAGCCAGCTTGCCCGGCAGAGAGGTAATATCCAACGCACCTTTACGGCGGGTCAGGTCGCGGGCTTTACGTGCAGCTTCACGCGCTGCTGCCGCTTCCACAACCTTAGCCATCAGCACTTTAGCTTCGCCCGGATGCTCTTCCAGCCATGTGGCCAGCGCTTCATTGACAAGGCTTTCCACAATTGGTCGGACTTCCGAGGAAACCAGCTTGTCTTTGGTCTGGGACGAGAATTTCGGATCCGGCACTTTCACGGAAAGAACCGCTGTCAGACCCTCACGGCAATCATCACCGGTCAGACTGACTTTTTCTTTTTTTGTCGTGCCCGAGCTTTCCGCATAGCCGGTCATCTGACGGGTCAACGCGCCGCGGAAACCGGCCAGATGTGTGCCGCCATCGCGCTGCGGAATATTGTTGGTGAAGCACAACACGCGCTCATGATAGGTGTCGTTCCACCACATCGCGACTTCAACGGTCATGCCGTCTTTTTCGCTGATGATATAGATCGGCTCCTCCAGCAGAGGTTTCTTGGCCTGATCGATATATTTAACGAACTCCTGCAAGCCGCCGTCATAATGCAGAATTTGCTCAATCACATCGGCATGACGCTTGTCTGACAGTTTGATACGTACACCGGAATTGAGGAAGGCCAGTTCGCGCAAACGGCGCTCCAGCGTTTCATAATCAAATTCCACCATGGTGAAAGTATCAGGCGATGGCAGGAAGCTGACTTCGGTGCCTGTCTCATTGCCTGCATCACCGGTCACTACCAGCGGCGCATCGGCGACGCCATGAGTAAAGCTCATTTCATGAATCTTACCGGCGCGACGGATTTTCAGTTTCAGCCAGATGGACAGCGCATTCACAACCGACACGCCCACGCCGTGCAGACCGCCGGAAACCTTATAGGAATTCTGGTCGAACTTACCGCCCGCATGCAGCTGGGTCATAATAACTTCAGCGGCTGAAACGCCCTCTTCCTTATGGATATCGGTCGGAATACCACGACCATTATCGGTCACGGTGCAGGAACCGTCGGCATTCAATGACACGGTGACCAAAGTTGCATGACCGGCCAGCGCCTCGTCAATTGCGTTGTCCACCACCTCGTAAACCATGTGATGCAGGCCGGAGCCGTCATCAGTGTCACCGATATACATGCCCGGGCGCTTACGCACCGCATCAAGCCCTTTCAGAACGCGGATGGAATCTGCGCCATATTCGGAATTATTCGCATTAATATCTGCGGAAAGGTTCTCGCCGTGAGGATTTTCAGTGGTCTCGCTCATGAAAGACTTTCGTTAGCGTTGCCGTCAGGCATATGCCTTCCGGTAAAGATTTGGGCTGATGACAGATTCTGCACGCGGTATAGCCGAAAAGTGCTGAAACGAATCAGGCTGAAATAGTAAGTTTAATATAGTCGCTGAGCGCTGATTTACCAAATTTTACCGCCGGAAATCGGCATAATTACCAGCTTTTATGCAATAATCCGCACCCATGGCAAAAGACGGCGTAAGAGCCTGTCTGCCATGGGAGCGGATCGCTTCATTCGCCGCTGTTAACGCTTATCAGACCGTTACAAACTGCCCCATCATGCCGACATCTTCATGTTCCAATACATGGCAATGGAACATGAACGGATGCGAGCGCTTGCCCTCTGCTTTGAAATGCACCAGCAGTTCGGCTTCTCCGTCAACCAGCACAGTGTCTTTCCAGCCTTTTTGATAATCCGGTGCTGCCTGACCGTTCTTGGAAAGTACGCGGAAATTCGCACCGTGAATATGGAAAGGATGCCCCATTTCAACGGCCTTCAGTTTCCAGATTTCCATGGAGCCGAGTTTGGCCTCCACATCCACGCGGCTCATGTCGAAAGGCTTGTCAGCAATCGACATGGTAATGCCGGAGGTGGCGGCTGTCAGGGATGGCCCCATCTGGTCAGCGGTGCGTGCTGAATGCTCTCCATGATCCATCTCTCCGGACATCATTTCCTGCATTTTAGATGGTTGCGGCATTTGCATCTGCCCCATCTGGCTGTGATCCATTTTGCTATGGTCCATTTGCCCCATAGGGGAACTTTCACCGCCCATCATTTTTTTGCGCATCATGGCCATATTGCCAGCCATGTTTTCATCAAAAATGAAAGAACGGGTTTTGACAGATTTGGCCGGGTCAGCAGCAGCCGGTTCTTCCAATGCGGAAACAAGTTTCATCACATCGGCTTTCAGACCATCACTCACCTCAAAACGCATCAGATGTTCAAGGCTTTGTGCATCACTCAGTTTCGGTGTTCTGCCGGAGCCGTCATCAGGCAGGCTGGTAAAGTCCGCCGCCATACCATTGGAAAAATCGACCAGCACTTCGTAACGTTCACCCGGTGCAATGGTCAGAATATTGACAGCTACTGGTTTGGCGAGGAAGCCGCCATCCGAGGCAATCGCGTGCATCATCCGGCCATCGCTGAAATGGAAGTGATAATTGCGTGAATTGGAAGCATTGAGCAGACGCAGACGCACAATGCTCTGTGGCACGGTTGCGATTGGTGCAATCGCACCGTTTACAGTCAGATATTGGCCACGGAAACCATGCATCAGATCCATAAAGTCCGGCGCATAAACATTGTCACCGTCAATCACGCGACGATCCTGAAAAGCGAGGAACAGATCGTCGGAACCGAATGTTTCCGGCAATCCGCGCTCACGGTCGCCGCCATCACTGACATGCAGCAGACCGGCTGCCCCCATATGCGCCTGACGGGCAGTGTCCATATGTGTATGCGGGTGGAACCAGTTGAACGATGCCGGTTGATTGATGTCAAATTCCGGCTGCCATGTTGCGTCAGCATTAATCACATTATGCGGGCCGCCATCCATATCAGACGGGATCATCAGCCCGTGCCAATGCAGGGTTGTAACATCATCCATGGCATTTTCAACGGCAAAGCGCACATGCGATTTATTCTGCAGGCGTACAACCGGCCCGAAATAATTGCCGTTAATACCGGCGGATGCAGCGCTGCTGCCTGCCTGAAAACTATGACGGCCTTTAGCGATTTTTAGCTTGATCAAGCCGCTATTATCCGGCTGCAAAAGAGCGGGATGGGGCAGTTTCACCCCTGTGGCCGACTTGGCTGCGGCAGGTGCCATATTGTGCATGTCATGCGCACCTTGTGCACTGGCGCGATTGAGGTGCAAAGCTGGCAGCGCAACAGCAGACAAGCCGCCGAGGCCGAACATTAAAGCGTGACGACGATTGATGATTTTCATCGGAATACTCCGTTTATGTCAGAAAATAGCTGTCCTTCGCACGAATGATTTGTGCGTCAGGAAATGTGATTTTCAGGCAAAAACAGAGATCGGAGGGCGATCGGAAAGGGCAGGCGGCAGACCATGCAGAGCCTGCATATAGGGCACTGTCAGAACGCGCGGTATAAGATCGAGCTGTGTCATCACAGGCGGCACCGGAACAGGCACAACACAACCGCTGACCGAACAGGCCATACCTTTTTTGCTGTGATGCTGGTCAGAGGGCATATCCTGATGGGATTGCCCGTGTTCCGTGGTTTTATGTGCTGATGAATGAGCGGCAATCGTATCGTTTATCGGGGTAACCGGAAACGTATAGGCTTGAGCAGACATCTGGAAAGCGCAGAACTGTAACATCATAAATGCAAGCAAAAACAGCATGAGCCGGTAAGGCAGCCTGATGATGTTGATTGCGGATGACACAGGTGGCAGCTTTCGTTTTCTCTTGAATTTCAATAGATATAGGCAGGTGGGGCAGCATTGACCAGTGCTGCCTTTAAACGTCATGACAGATAATTACGGCGAAATTTAACAAGTCGCTGTTTTGCCTTATTGTCTTTCCTATATTTGTTTGGATAAACGCTGTTTCCGGTGCTATTTGGGGGCGCAGGACTGATACCAGAACAGCATGATGAAGCATTTTTTAAGGATGGCATCATGACTGAATTGACAAGAAATTCATTTTCCAATGGCGGTGCAAATCCGGCAGGGCAACCATTTGTGCCGCCTGCGCCAATCCCCCGCAAAAGTCCGGTCGGACGGCTGGAGCTGATGCGGATTGCCTATCGCAATCCTTTAGAGCTCTGGGGCGAACCATCCTATAATGAGCCGTGGGTTGAGGTAAACTGGATCGGGATGCGCACGATTATTGCCAATGATCCTAAACTGATCCGTCATGTTCTGGTCGAAAATCCGCAAAACTATCCGATGGGGACTGTCCGGCAGCGTGTGCTGCGACCGATCTTGCGTGATGGTTTGCTGACGGCTGAAGGCACAACATGGCGGCGTTCGCGCAAAGCAATAGCGCCGGTTTTCACGCCGCGCCATATTCATGGTTTTGCCGATGCTATGCTGAAAAGTGTGCAGGAATTTACCACGCGCTATCAGATTGCCGGAACGGTAACGGATGTGTCACGGGATATGACCCTGCTGACCTATGATATTCTGGCGGAGACCTTGTTTTCCGGTGAGATTGCAGGTGATCCGAAGGAGTTTGCCCGTCAGACTGATCGCTTGTTTGAAACGATGGGACGGGTCGATCCGTTTGATCTGCTTGGCGCTCCGGACTGGCTGCCACGATTTACGCAGTTGCGTGGTCGTCGTTCCCTCGGCTTTTTTCGCTCGATTGTTGCGCAGACTATTCAGCTGCGTAAAGACCGGATGGATCGCGGCGAGAGAGTGCCGAATGATTTTCTGACATTGCTGCTGCAGGCAGAAACCTCACCGGACAAGCCCGATGGTCTGTCGCGGGATGAGATTGAGGATAATCTGATTACTTTTATCGGTGCAGGACATGAAACAACTGCCCGTGCTCTCGGCTGGACACTCTATCTGCTGGCGCAAGCACCATCGGAACGCGCGATTGTTGAAGCGGAAATTGATGCGTTTATGGCAGGTGAGGGTAAGGATTTACCGCCGCATCAATGGCTGGAAAAACTACCGCTAACCCGCGCTGCTTTTGAGGAAGCGATGCGGCTTTATCCGCCTGCACCGTCTATTAATCGTGAGGCGCTTGCGGATGACAAGTTCGGTGATCTCAAAATTCGGGCGGGTACTGCGGTTATTGTGATGCCTTGGACAATCCACCGGCACCAGAAATATTGGGACAATCCGGAAGCTTTTATTCCGGCGCGGTTCCATCCGCAAAACCGCGATAAAATCGACCGCTTTCAGTATCTGCCTTTTGGTGCGGGGTCGCGTGTTTGTATCGGCGGCAGTTTTGCCATGCAGGAGGCGGTGATTGCTCTGGGGGTTCTGTTGTCAAAGCATCGTTTTGATATGGTGGGCGATGCAAAACCGTGGCCGGTACAGAAACTGACCACTCAGCCTAAAAACGGCCTGCTGATGAAGGTGACGCCGCGCTGAGTTTCAGCGCGGCACATGACACATATTCCGTTTTTGACGCGCCATTTGCAGCCCGTCAAAGCTGAAATATCACAGACGGGCGGCGTGCCAGCGCAAGTGCTCATCCATAAAGGTTGAGATGAAATAATAGGAATGGTCATAGCCATCCTGCATATTCAGCGTCAGCGGAATACCGGCTTTGGCGCAGGCTTCCTGCAACAGCCACGGGCGCAGACCATCATCGAGAAAACCGTCCGAAGTCCCCTGATCAACCAGTAGGCTTTCAATCCGGTGGCCGTCTTCAATCAGCGCGGTTGTATCATAAGCGCGCCATACGCTCTGATCGTTTCCGAGATATTTTTCAAAGGCAGGCTTCGACCATCCGGCTGTGGAGGGCTGGGCAATCGGTGCAAAGGCCGAAACAGATTTGAAGCGTTCAGGGTTTTTCAGAGCGATGGTGATCGCGCCATGGCCGCCCATGGAGTGACCGGTGATCGCCTGATGGGACATATCCAGCGGAAATTTCTGAGCGACCAGCTCGGTCAGTTCTTCCGTGATATAGCTGTACATATTATAGTTTTTAGCAAAAGGCGCTTCTGTAGCATCGAGATAGAAACCGGCACCTTTACCAAACTGCCAGTTATCCGGTTCGTCCGGCACATCATCACCGCGCGGGCTGGTATCAGGGCAGAGAATAGCAATGCCAAGCTCGGCAGCAAGGCGGCGATATTCGCCTTTATCCATCACATTTTGGTGGGTGCAGGTCAGGCCGGAGAGATACCACAAAACTGGCACCGGCCCCTGTTCGGCCTGTGGCGGCAGAAACAACGCAAAGGTCATATCGCATTGGCAAGCTTCGCTTTTATGACGATAGACGCCTTGCGTGCCACCAAATGCTTTGGCTTTTGAAATGGTTTCCATATGGGGCTCCTAAAGCATGTCGCAGCTCAATGAATTCATTGAGCGTCCGCGAACATGCGGTAAATAAAAGAAGTTAGCGCGAGCACTATAAGCACAATTAAACGTGACACGCGCTAGAGGTTTCAGCCCAGCTCCATCGCGACATTAACCGCTGCCGCAACCAGAACCGTGTTGAAAAAGAAAGAGATAATGCAATGCGGCAGCGTCAGCGCCCGCATTTGTCTGGTGGTGACTGCTGTGTCACCGGTACCGGCAGACATGCCGATCATATAAGCACAATAGACAAAGTCCCAGCCGGCCGGATCGGGGGTGTTGGGAATTTCCATGCCCCGCTTATACGGGTCTTCATGGGCGCCGCCTTTGCGCTGCCAGTAAACATGGGCGTAATGCAAAGCGGCCATCATATGCATGGTTGCCCAGCCCAATGGCACAGACAGCAAAGTAGTGAGGAGCGAGAGAATATCCGGCTCCGGTTTGCGGTTCACTAGAATGAACATGGAGACAACCGCAACAATCACAATGGCCAGCGTCAGGCCGAAGATCACCGGTGCGGGTGCATCTGTATAATCTTTCTTTCTGCGCAGACGCTCCGGCGTGAGATAGGGTAAGCGCGTTAAGGCAGCGATCAGAAAGGTCAGGAAAAAGCAGTTCGCGCCGATAACCGGCGCGAGCGGTTTGTCAAAAGGATATGACAGTGAAAAACCTGCAACACCAAGGATTGCTGCCAGATAAAAAGGCATATGGCGCAGCTGAAGTATTTTCATGTCAGATTACCGTTTTCGGAGCGAGACGCATATCAATATGCGGAATATTGTCTTCCAGATATTCTTCTGAAATAGCAACAAAACCGAACGAGCCGTAGAATTTCTGCAAATGGCTTTGCCCGCCCAGCTCAATCGGTTGGCCGGGAAAACGCGCTTGCGCAAAATCCACGGCTTCCTGCATCAGGCGCTGGCCGAGTTTATAGCCCCGATAATTTGGCGCTACAACAACACGACCGATTTTCACCGGTGCGGCTTTTTCCGGTGGCAGAACCCGCAAGCATGCTGCGAGTTCCTCACCATCAAGAATGCGCAAGTGAAAGGCGCCGATATCCTTGCCGTCTATCTCCGCAAAGGCACAATTCTGCTCGACAATAAACACGTCCATACGCAGCTTCAGCATTGCATATAAGGCGCGAGGCGTCAGATCATCGATCTCGTGCCATAGGGAAATAAACTGTGGCATCAGAATGTGATCACCGAACGGATCGACTTGCCTTCATGCATCAGATCAAACGCGGTGTTGATCTCGTCAAGCGGCATTTTATGGGTGATCAGATCATCAATATTGATCTTGCCGTCCATGTACCAGTCAACGATTTTCGGCACATCGGTGCGGCCGCGTGCGCCACCGAATGCTGTGCCTTTCCAGACGCGGCCGGTAACCAGCTGGAACGGGCGGGTGGCGATTTCCTTACCAGCTTCGGCAACGCCGATGATGATGCTTTCACCCCAGCCGCGATGGGTGCACTCCAGTGCCTGACGCATGACATCGGTATTACCGGTGGCGTCAAAGGAATAATCAGCACCGCCGTCAGTCAGATCCTGAATAGCCTGCACCACTTTGTCATTACCGACTTCCAGTGGGTTGATAAAGTCGGTCATGCCGAATTTTTTCGCCATTTCCACTTTGCCCGGATTGATATCAACGCCGATGATCTTATCGGCACCAACCATACGCGCGCCCTGAATAACATTGAGGCCGATACCGCCGAGGCCGAAGACCACCACATTGGAACCCGGGCGTACTTTTGCAGTGTAAATCACCGCGCCGATACCGGTGGTGACACCGCAGCCGATATAGCAAATCTTGTCGAAAGGAGCGTCTTCACGCACTTTGGCCAGCGCGATTTCCGGCAGAACGGTAAAGTTCGAGAAGGTCGAGCAGCCCATATAATGGAAGATTTCACCACTATCACAAGAGAAGCGCGAGGTGCGGTCCGGCATCAGCCCCTGACCCTGCGTCGCGCGGATCGAGGTGCAGAGATTGGAGCGCTGTGACAGGCAGGTTTTGCATGAACGGCATTCCGGTGTATAAAGCGGAATCACGTGGTCACCCGGACGCAGCGTGGTGACGCCGGCGCCGACTTCACGCACGATACCTGCGCCTTCATGGCCGAGAATGGCCGGAAACTTGCCCTCAGAATCAAGGCCGGACAGCGTATAGGCATCGGTATGGCAAACGCCGGTTGCCATGATTTCCACCAGCACTTCACCTGGCTTCGGGCCACCGATTTCGATTGTTTCAATAGTGAGGGGCTTATTGGCCTCCCAGGCAACAGCTGCGCGCGATTTCATGGCTTTGTTCCTCTTTAAATCAGTGTCTTTTATTTCAGATAAGAGCGGATAATCCGCATAAGCTGGTCGATTTCTGTATCCATCTCAGTCGGAGTCAGAGCTGCTTGCGGTTGCTGGAAGGTCTCTTTTAAATGGCTTTCCAACACCTCAGCCATCAGGCCGGTAGCGGCGCCGCGCATGGCGGCAAGCTGCTGTAAAAGCGCGCCGCATTCTGTGCCTTCCTCAACCGCACGCTCAAGCGCCTCCGCCTGTCCTTTAATACGGCGCAGGCGTGTCATGACGCGTTTCTTGGCTTCCGGTGAGTGGGGCATAGTTTTCCGCCGTTTGAATTTATGATGAAAATATATACTATGGGGGAGTATGTCAATTGATGTGCAGTCTCTGTTCCTCAAGAATAGTAAAGCACATTGCGGCTGTTTATAATTCGCTGTAATCAGAATCATTTATCAGGTGCGTTGTCTTTGCCTCAGCAGTCCGTTTCATCCCTTCCGCTTTTGCCTGTCCGTGAGGCACTGCCGCAACTGGATCATGCCTTGCAGGCTGGTGGCTCTGCCGTTCTGGTTGCGCCGCCCGGTGCGGGTAAGACGACTTTGGTGCCGTTGCATCTGTTGCAGGCAGACTGGCGCAATGCTGGACGGATTATTGTACTGGAGCCGCGCAGACTGGCGGCACGGGCTGCGGCCACACAAATGGCGCGTTTGCTGGGCGAAGAGGTTGGCAAGACGGTCGGCTACCGGATGCGTCTCGACAGCCGCTATAATGCGCAGACGCAAATTCTGGTGGTGACGGAAGGCGTGTTTGCACGCATGATCCTTGATGATCCGGAATTGTCCGGTATCAGTGCGGTGCTGTTTGACGAATTTCATGAGCGCAGACTGGATGCCGATTTTGGTCTGGCATTGGCACTGGATGTGCAGGGAGCCTTGCGTCCCGATCTCAAAATTCTGGTGATGTCAGCAACGCTTGACGGTGCGCGGGTGGCGGAACTGCTCGATAATGCGCCGGTGGTGGAGAGTGAAGGCCGCAGTTTTCCGGTGGAAATCCGCTATCAGGAACGCAAAACCGATGAACGGATTGAAGATGCAATGGCGCGGACAATCCGCGCGGTTCTGGCGGATGAGCAGGGCAGTTTGCTATGTTTTCTGCCCGGTCAGGGCGAGATTGAGCGCACAGTCCGTGCCCTTGAAGGGCGTGTGGGCGAGCATGTGCTGCTTTGCCCGTTATATGGTGCTATGGACGGGCGCGATCAGGATCAGGCGATTAAACCGGCACCGGAAGGCAAACGCAAAGTTGTACTGGCAACCTCGATTGCCGAAACTTCGATCACCATTGACGGTGTGCGGGTGGTGATCGATAGCGGGTTGTCACGTCAGCCGCGTTTTGAACCAGCAACTGGTCTGACGCGGCTGGAAACCGTGCGTGCATCACAGGCGGCGATTACCCAGCGGGCAGGACGTGCGGGGCGAACCCAATCCGGCATTGCGATCCGGCTCTGGCATGAGGGGCAGACGTCCTCTCTGCCGCGCTTTACCACGCCGGAAATTCTGGAGGCTGATCTGTCATCGCTGTTGCTCGATTGTGCGGCATGGGGCGTGCAGAATGTCAGTGATTTGCGTTTGCTGGATCAGCCCTCAGCGGCTAGTCTGAAAGAAGCGGCGACCTTGCTGAAACGGCTTGGCGCATTGGATGATGACGGACGGTTGACGGTTTCCGGTGAGCAGATCAGGAAGCTCGCTTTGCCTGTACGACTTGCGCATATGGTGGCAGAGGCAGTCAAACGCGGTGAGGCTTTGCAGGCGGCCGAGCTTGCTGTGCTGATGACCGAAAGGGGGCTTGGCGGCAACGAGGTTGATCTCGATGCACGGCTTTCCCGCTTCCGCCGTGATCGCGGCGACCGTGCGCAAAAGGCGCGTGGCCTGGCGCGCTCACTGATTAAAGATTTACCGGCTGCAAATGCGCAAAGCAAAGAAGATGCCCATGCCGGTCGCTTGCTGCTGGATGCCTATCCGGATCGCGTGGCCAAAGCGCGAGGAAATGGCGGGCAGTTTATTCTGGCGAATGGGCGTGGTGGTGAGTTGGATGCCAGCCAGCATCTCTCCCGAGCATCGTGGCTGGTGGTGGCTGATCTGACCGGACGGGCAGGGGCGCAGCGTATTCTCTCTGCCGCTGAGGTGAGTGAAGAGGATATCCGCAAAAGTCTGGCGAGCCAGATCGAAGGCGGACAGCAGGTGATTTACGACCCTGAACGCAAAGCCTTGCGTGCCCGCGAGGCAGTGCGGTTGGGAGCAATAACCCTGACGGAGAAAAATCTGGCGGCACCATCTGGAGAGGCTGCCGATCTGGGCGTTGTTCAAGCTGTTCGCCAATATGGTTTGGATATTCTGCCTTGGGACAAATCTTCCTTAACGCTGCGCCGCCGTCTTGGCTGGCTTTATCGCGGACTTGGTGAGCCATGGCCGTCGATGGATGATGAATATCTGCTGGCGACACTGGAAGACTGGTTGTTGCCATTCCTGACCGGTGAGGCGCGGCTCGATAAAATCAGTCAGTCCGCTTTGATGAATGGTCTGCGCTCCCTCGTGCCGTTTGATCTGCAACGGCAGATTGATACACTGGCACCAACGCATTTTACGGTGCCGACCGGCTCCAATATCGCGATTAATTATGAAGGCGATGAGCCGGTAATCGCCGTGCGGGTGCAGGAATTGTTCGGTTTGACAACACATCCTTCCATTGCCCGCGATACGGTGCCGCTGTTGCTGGAATTATTATCTCCGGCACACCGGCCAATCCAGATCACCCGCGACTTGCCAAATTTCTGGAAAGGCTCATGGGCAGATGTGCGTACCGATATGCGCGGCCGTTATCCCCGCCATGTCTGGCCGGAAAATCCCGCAGAGGCTGATCCCACTCGACGTGCCAAACCACGCGGGACTTGAATATTTCGGCTCTGGTGGTCTGTAAATGGCACTCTTCTTCGCTTACCTAGGCTCACGTACTGGCAGTACGCTCCGCTCCGGTTCTCGTAGAGTACCATTTTCGACTCACCGTAACCAAAATATGGCGGGAGCGTTCGGGGAGAATTAGCCTGCGGCAGGATGGCGCAGATTAACTTGCGTGTGCGCGGATTTTGCCGCATAAGGCATTGTGTACGAGACATTTTACGGGGAAAGACTGAATGGCAAATGGCGATCTGATTAACCGGGCCTCGTCGCTTTCCCGTCGTTTACGTCTGACAACATTGGTACGTGTGCGCTGGTTTGCCATTACCGGTCAGACTGCCGCCGTATTGTTTGTTTCTCTCTCTCTGCATTTTGTTTTCCCGCTCGGGATCAGCTTTGCACTGATCGCCGTGTCGGCATGGCTGAACCTGTTTCTGTCCTTCCGCTATCAGCTCAATCATCGTCTGGATTTGCGCACTGTTCTGTTGGTGCTGGCCTTTGATATTCTGCAACTCACCGGCTTGCTATATCTGACCGGCGGCCTGCAAAATCCGTTTGCTGTTTTGCTGGTCGTGCCGGTGATTATTGCGGCAACAGCACTCTCAGTGCGCAGTATTCTGCTGCTTGGCCTGATGGCTATTGGTTGTGCCAGTGTTCTTGTGGTGTGGCATCTGCCGCTGCCTTGGTATAGCGGCGTGGCACTGGAATTGCCGCTGATGTTTGTCATCGGCGTCTGGTGTGCCATTGCATCCACGCTGATTTTCAGCGGCGTCTATGTCTATCGTATTGCCGAAGAAGCGCGCCTTTTAGGCGATGCTCTGAGCGCGACTGAACTGGTGTTGCAACGTGAGCAGCATCTATCGGCGCTTGATGGTCTTGCCGCTGCCGCTGCCCATGAATTGGGAACACCATTAGCAACCATCACATTGGTGGTGAAGGAAATGCAGCGCGCTTTGAAAAATGATGATCGTTATGCAGAGGATATCCAGCTGCTGTCTTCACAGGCACAGCGTTGCCGTGAGATTTTGCGACGTCTCACCAGTCTGTCTTCGGAGGGCGAAGAGCATATGTCGAAGCTGGCATTGTCTTCGCTGATTGAAGAGGTGATTGCACCGCATCGTAATTTCGGCATCCAGATTGATGTTGAGAAAAAGCCCGATCCAAAATCGACTGTTACAGAGCCGGTGGTGCGACGTAATCCCGGTGTGATTTATGGTCTTGGCAATCTTATCGAAAATGCGGTGGATTTTGCCAAGACCGAAACACAGGTGATCTGGGGCTGGGACGATCAGTCGGTGCGTATTACGATCCGCGATGACGGGAAAGGTTTCTCGACGGATATGCTCGACCGGATCGGCGAACCTTACATGTCGCGTCGTAATGATGAGCGCAATGGCGGTGGTCTGGGGCTTGGTCTGTTTATTGCCAAGACATTGCTGGAGCGTTCCGGTGCATATATCTCCTTTGCCAACCGGCCGGAGCCTGGACAGAGCGGCGCAGAGATCACAATTGTCTGGGCGCGTCAGGCACTGACGGCTTAAATATGATTCTTTCATTCCGTCAATGTGGAGAAATTTGGTTTTTTGAATAAAATATTTGTGAAATGCTATCAATTTCGGCATTTTACATTAATAGTTACATTGCATATTTGACTTTTTGACGCAGGCGCAGCAAGAAGTAAAAAGACAAAAGACGAGTAAGGAATACCTGATGGATGATATGAGTCAGGATGATCACCTTGCCATCGGCAGTGATCCTTCGCTTCTTCTGGTTGATGATGATAAACCGTTTCTGCAGCGGCTCGCACGAGCTATGGAAAGTCGCGGCTTTACAGTGACAACAGCAGACTCCGTTGAGGAGGGCATTGCTGCTGTGAAACTGGCTGCACCGGCCTATGCCGTTGTGGACATGCGTCTTGGTGACGGCAATGGTTTGGACATTATTGAGGCTATTCGCACCAAGCGCGAAGATACCCGCGCAATTGTGCTGACCGGCTACGGCAATATTGCCACTGCGGTCAATGCGGTCAAAATCGGTGCTATTGATTATCTCTCCAAGCCTGCGGATGCGGATGAAGTTTTTGCAGCGCTCACACGCCGTGACGGTGAGAAGATTGCACCGCCGGAAAATCCGATGTCAGCAGATCGGGTGCGCTGGGAGCATATTCAGCGTGTTTATGAAATGTGCGAGCGCAATGTTTCTGAAACCGCACGCCGTTTGAATATGCATCGCCGCACATTGCAGCGTATTCTTGCCAAACGCGCTCCGCGTTAAGGTTTTATGATATGTGCCGGCTGATCAGGTCAGTCGGCATTAGAGCGCCGTGTGCCGGATCGGCACACAAAGGACGCTCTAACACTTTAAAAATTATGCTTACGTGCGTGGCATCGCCACGCCTGCCATTTCCGCGAGTGTCAGCCGGTTAGCACCAATCCTTGCCAGTTGTAATGTCAGAGCCTTGCGTGTGGCTGGTGCAAGTTTGTGTTCTGGCGCATCACGCAGAATTTCCCCGCCATATCCGTCTGAGAGAATAAAACCGCAATCTTCAGGGAAAATGTCGCGCGGGACTTGTTCGTGAGTGGCAAAAAACAACCGGTCGCAATAATTGCGGTAATCCGGCCATTTCTGATCGGCCTTCCAGTCCTCGACCGATGATTTGATTTCTATAATCCAGATTTCGCCTTTGCGGGTCAGACCAATCAGGTCAGCCCGTCTGCCGGAACGCAAAGAAACTTCCGGCAAAACGTGAATATTCAGATCAAGACACAGGCGCTGTACACCACGGCGAACCAGCAAAGCTAATTCTGACTGACGACCGTCTATGAGCGGATGTTGCTGAAAAGGTGAGATAATCGGCATATTTGTCTGTTGTTTCCGGATATTGCTTTTGCAGGCAATATAATTGACTGTCACTTTTGATGGGGACTTATAAAAAAGATAATCATGGTTAATCTTTGGTTAATCATCAGTAATTACTCTCCTGACAACAATCATCACTGCAAAAACGATTTTCTGAGGGGAAAAATGGTGTTCAGAAATGCTCTCTCTGCTGCCGGTTTTATTCTGACACTGGGTTTGGTCGGTTGCTCGACCACGGCACCTTTTCAGACCAGCACAGCATCCTATTCCAGCGTGACTGATGCAAGCTATGTGCTGCCAACTGTTCCTGTTCAGAAAATCGCACCGGAATATCGCCGCCAGCTGGTTAAATACGATACCAAAGAAGCGCCGGGCACGATCATTGTCGATACGCAGAACAAATTTTTGTACCTTGTGGAGCCGGACGGCAAAGCAATGCGTTATGGTATCGGTGTCGGTCGTGAAGGCTTTCAGTGGAAGGGTAGTGCCAAAGTTGCCATGAAGCGGGAATGGCCGACATGGACACCACCTGCGCCGATGATCAAGCGTCAGCCTGAACTGGCGAAATATGCCGGTGGTATGCAGCCTGGTCTGAATAATCCGCTGGGTGCCCGTGCGCTATATTTATATAAAGGCGGACGCGATAGCGGCTATCGTTTGCATGGCACACCGGAATGGTGGTCAATCGGCAAGAATGTTTCTTCCGGCTGCATTCGTCTGATTAATCAGGACATTATAGACTTGCATGACCGCGCCAGTGTTGGCGCCAAGGTTGTCGTGCTTTAATTTCTTATATAATAGAGCATTTCCAGTTTATCCTGACTTATAGGAAATGCTCTATCTTTTTGTTTTTACGCGCATCTTTTCCGAAAAACGGTTCCCACTTTTCGGGATGCGCTCTAGATAACAAAAAAACGCGGCTGTCTCAGCCGCGTTTTTTAATGCCTGATGGAAAAATCAGATAGCTTCGACCTGTAGCACTTCCGGTACGAAATGCTTGAGCAGGTTCTGGATGCCGTGTTTCAGGGTGGCTGTTGAAGACGGACAACCGGCGCAAGCGCCTTTCATGTGCAGATAAACAACGCCGTGCTCAAAACCACGGAAAGTGATATCGCCGCCATCCTGCGCAACGGCAGGGCGAACGCGGGTTTCGATCAGCTCTTTGATGGTTTCAACGATTTCGGCATCAGAGTCAGCGAAGAATTCGCCTTCTGAGTGGTCGTGACCTTTGGCCTGCTCTGTCGCCATCACCGGCGCGCCGGACATCATATGTTCCATGATAGTGCCGAGGATGGCTGGTTTCAGATGCTGCCACTCCGCGCCGTCTTTGCTGACAGTGATGAAATCATAGCCGAAGAAAACGCCGTTGACGCCCGGTACTGCGAAGAGTTTGGCAGCAAGCGGCGAAGTATTGGACGCGCTGTCGGCATCACGGAAATCGGCGGTGCCTTCCGGCATAACCACTTTGCCCGGCAGGAATTTCAAGGTTGCCGGATTTGGTGTGGCTTCAGTCTGGATGAACATAAAAGTCCTCCTTTTGGATATACAAGCTGTGATTGCTCACATGGTGTTTATTGGGGCGGAACACAATGCGACAAATTAAATATTTGAGTCAGGGCTGACATTAGCGGAGGCACGCAGAAAATGAAACTGCTGTCTTTATTAGACTGTGCGGCTCACGCTTAATTGCTGAGACCATCGGAGTGCCTGCGAAGCAGGGCGTTCAGTGTTCTGATTGTGCAGCATTGTGATGTTTGCAGCTGCACCCCGCCAGTCCCTTCTGCTATCATTTATATACGCATAAGGGACTGTGGTTGTATTCAGAGCCGGAATAGGGCTTTACGCAACAGCATCAATGTCTTCGTCAGAGAGATCTGCCGGAATAACCGTAACCGGAACGGGGAATGAGGCACCGCGTCCGGCAATGGACTGTACCAGAGGCCCCGGACCTTCTTTGCCGGAACCGGCAGCCAGTACCAGAATGGCAATATCCTGATCTTCTTCGATCAGGCTATAAATTTCTTCCGTTGTCTGTCCTTCACGCACAATCAGCTCAGGCTCAATGCCGTATTGCTCACGCAATTGTGTGGCATATTTATTGAGCGCTGTTTGCGCACGTTCCAGTGCTTCGGCGCGCATAATATTGCCAACGCCGAGGAATTGCTGAAAATCTGAGGGGTCGATAACGAAAAGCAGTACCAATGCGCCGCCGGTATTTCGAACACGGCGTGAGGCATAAGCAACTGCACGTCCGCATTCGGGCGTTTCATCGATTGAGACTAAAAATTTACGGCGGTGGCCGGCTTCCCGGCTAAGACGTTTTGAAACCATGCGCGGGAATTTGCCACTCAATGGGCGATACTGCAAGATGACAATTTTGTGGCGGCGCGAAAATTTAACAATTTGGCCGGAAAGAAATATCTGCCTTTATTCATCCGGATTTGGCAGTCGTTGCGGAGAAAACCGCATTTATCTTGTCTTTTCAGATGTTTCATGTTCGAAAGAGACAGCGAACTTTCTGCATATTGGCCGTTCCATCTTGCTGTGCAGTCGAATGATTTTTTATGTGCAACAGAGTTTTAATCGGCTTCAAACCGGTCTCCGGTTGCAGCATGTAAGGCAAATTTCAAAATGACCAAGACTTATGGCAAGCTGGCTTCACGCGTTTACGAATTGGATAAGCCGGTCGGGCGCTCTTTCGGTGATGTGGAATTCTATCTCGAACGCCTGAAATCTGTCGCAGGCCCCATGCTTGAACCGGCTACAGGCAATGGCCGTATGCTGGTGCCACTGGCACAGGCAGGCCATAGTGTCAGCGGTTTTGATCTGTCGCCCGAAATGCTTGCTTTATGCAAAGCCAATTGCGCGCAATATGGTGTGGAAGCTGAACTGAGTGAGCAGGGGTTCACGACATTCCGCTATGCGCAGAAATTCGCGGCTATTGTACTGCCAGCCGGTTCTTTTCAGCTGCTGACCGATGTTGTTGATGCGATGAGCTTCCTGCGACGCAGCAAAGAGGCGCTGACACCGAACGGAAAATTGCTGCTGGATATTTCCGTTACCGGTGGTTTTATGGATCATGCACCGCGTGCGCGTCATTGGCAGGATGGCGAGGATTTGCTGACCTTGCAGGAAATGCGCACCGCAACGGACTATGCCAGACAGCTGGTGACATCGCAGCTGCGCTATGAACTGTGGCGCAACACGCAACTGGTAGAGACAGAGATGGAACTGTTTTCATTGCGCTGGTGGGGAATGTTCGAGCTGGAGCTGGCACTGCGGGAGGCAGGCTTTACGCAAATCAAAATCTTTGGTGATTATCAAGCAGATAGTCTTGATACAGGTTCGGTCAGCACACTGACTTTTGAAGCGCAATAGAAAACAGACAATAAAAAAGGCAGGGAATTCCCTGCCTTTTTAATGTTCGGATTAGACTCTGTTAGTTCTGCAGAAAGCCGACAATATCACGCACATTGTGCATGGTTTCTTCGGCAATCACGGAGGCGCGTTCGCCACCATCACGCAGAACACCATCAATATAGGCCGGATCATTCACCAGACGACGCATTTCCTGCGTAATCGGTGAGAGTTGCGCGACGGCGAGTTCAGCAAGCGATGCTTTGAATTCAGAGAATTGCTTGCCGCCGAAATCACGCAATACGGCTGCCTTGTCCGTGTTTGTCAGTGCCGCAAAAATGCCGATCAGATTATCCGCTTCCGGACGACCTTCCAGTCCTTCCACTTCTGAAGGAATGGCATCGGCATCGGTCTTCGCCTTACGGATCTTCTTGGTGATGGTTTCTTCATCATCAATCAGATTGATACGCGACAGGTCAGACGGATCGGATTTCGACATTTTCTTGGTGCCGTCACGCAGCGACATGATGCGCATGGCAGGGCCGGAAATCATCGGTTCGGTCAGCGGGAAGAAGCCCGAAACTGTTTCATCGCCAACAGCCATTTCCACGCCGATGCCGAGCGAGGCAATGCGGTCGGAATAGTCATTGTTGAATTTCTGCGCGATGTCGCGTGTCAGCTCAAGATGCTGTTTCTGATCGTCGCCAACCGGCACATGGGTGGCGCGATAAAGCAGAACGTCAGCGGCCATCAGGCTCGGATAAGCCAGCAGACCAAGCGAAGCATTTTCGCGATCTTTACCGGCTTTATCTTTGAACTGCGTCATGCGGTTCATCCAGCCGACACGTGCAATACAATTGAACACCCAGGCAAGTTCCGCATGTTGTCTTACGCGGCTCTGATTGAAGACAATGCTCTTTTTCGGATCAAGACCGGCAGCCAGATAGGCCGCTGTAAGTTCACGTGTGGAGCTCAAAAGCTCTGCGGGATCCGGCAAGATCGTCAGGGCATGCATATCCACGACGCAATAGATGCACTCTTTTTCATCCTGCAAGGCGACCCAACGCTTTAATGCGCCAAGATAATTGCCGAGGTGAAGATTGCCGGTTGGTTGTGCGCCGGAGAAAATCCGTTCTTTAAAGGTGTTCATTTTAGTCAATCCTGAAGCTGGTGGAGAGCCGTTCGAGCGCGATTATCGTGCTTTCGTATATTGATAATCAAATTGCTCTGGGGTTGCTTTTAAGGTCGGCATATGTGGTTTGGACGCATGCTGCCGATCTTTGGCGAAAAAATATCCGGAAGGCAGGTGTGTAATCCTGTCTTCCGGATGCGCTATTACTGCCAGAGTGCGGAAGTGCAATCAAGTGCAATTTATTAGTCTGTTTTGGCAGGTGCTTGTTTTTTACGGCCGCGCATATTGCCTTTGACAGAGGAGAGGCTGGCACCGCCAATGGCAAAAACAGTTGCGAAATAAACAATCATACTGCCGGTGACGAGCAGACCGAGCGTGGTTGCCTGAATGGCAAAACCGGCCTGTCTGCTTAAGTAAAACTCCAGATAATCAGAGGCGAAATACAAAGCGGCTGCCATGATAGCGGCGGCAATAATCATTCGTGGAATACGGCGGATCAGACCGGCATCATAATCCCAATGCTTACGCCAGATCAGTAAAACGAACAACAGTATAGCATTGACCCAGCCTGCTGTGATTTCCGCCGTGGCAATACCGGATGGGCCGAAATGCGGGAACAGTGTCAGTGCCAATGCCACATTCACCACCACCGAAATACCGGCGAAAATCATCGGTGTACGTGTGTCTTCACGGGCAAAAAATCCCGGAAGAAAGGCTTTAATCAGCACAAAGGCAGGCAGGCCAAGACCGTAGACAGCCAAAATCTGCGACACAATCAGAGTGGATTCAGGACCGAACTTTCCACGCTCAAAGAGCAGGCGCACCAGCGGCTCGGAGAAAACCAGCAAAGCTGCCGCCGCAGGCAGAGTCAGAAACAGTGTGAATTCGACGGAGCGGTTTTGTAAGTTGCCTGCCTCTTTCAGATCGCCGCTGCGTAGTGCGCGTGCCAATTCCGGTAGTAAAACAGTGGCAACGGCAATACCAACCACACCAAGTGGCAATTGATAAAACCGGTCGGCATAGACGAGGGAAGACACCGCACCATCAGAGCTTGAAGCAATATTGGTATTGATCAGCAGATTGATCTGGGTGATGCCGCCGGTAATAGCGGCAGGCAGTGCCAGTACCAGAAGGCGGCGGACATTGGGGGTCAGTTTAGGCCGACGAAAGCCGATTTTAATACCGGCACGGCGCACGGCAAACCAGACGATCCCCAGTTGCACCACACCCGCCGCCATAACACCCCATGACAGCGCATAACCGATTTGCAGCGGATCATAATTCTGCATCCATGCAAGGATCAGCGCACCAATCAGAATGAAGTTCAGAAACACCGGTGCAATCGCCGCTGCAAAATATTTATGTAGGCTGTTAAGCATGCCGCCCATCATCGCCGCCAGTGACATACAGGCAAGATAGGGGAACATGATCATCGCCAGACTGACCGTATTCTCAAATTTCACCGGATCATCGGTGAAGCCCGGCGCAATCACTGTGCTGACCAGAAACGGCATGGAGAGTTCCATGGCGATGGTCAGACCGAGCAGAATGGTAAATAGCACGCCGAAGACTTCTTCGGAAAAGCGTTTTGCCCCATCCATGCCGTTTTTCTCAATCTCTTTGGCAAAGAGCGGTACGAACGCGGTATTAAACGCGCCTTCGGCGAACAGACGGCGAAAAGTATTCGGGAAGCGGAAAGCCGTGTTGAACGCATCGGCGACCGGGCCTGTGCCGAGAAAAGCCGCCATCAGCATTTCACGGGTAAAACCGAAAATTCTGCTCATCAGCGTGCCGGAAGCAACAGTTGCGAATTTTTTCAGCAGGCTCATGAACGGGTCTCTTTGAAATGGAATGATGATCAGAAGGTACAGCTTTGTCTTAAACTTGTTCAGACAGGTATTTCGCGCAGTTTCTTCTGGTCGCCATTTTTGGTGTCTGACGCTCTGCTATCACTCCCGTTCTTTTCAAACAAGCTGAGGAGACGTTTCTGTATCGTTGTCTGTTTGGTTGGTGCGGTGACCTTTTGCCCGTCGAGACCGGTGACGTAGAAAGTATCAATGACTTTTTCACCGAAAGTTGTGATATGTGCCGAGGCAATATTCAGGGAAAGATCGGAGATTGCATTGGTGATTTCCGATAACAGACCGGTACGGTCGAGCCCTTTGACTTCAATCACCGTGAATTTTTCTGACAAGGTATTGTTGATATTCACGCGCGGCGTAACCTGAAATGCGCGGGCGGAGCGGCGTGATTTTGCCCTTCTGGCCAGCACTTCCGGCAGATGGGTTTTGCCGGTCAGCACATCTTCAATCAGTTGACCGACGCGGGCAGCACGGCGCATTTCATCGTCATTGGTGTCAAATTCACGGCTGATCAGAATGGTATCCAGTGCCCGCCCGTCGGTGGTGGTGAAGATCTGCGCATCAACAATATTGGCACCGGCAGCCGAACAGGCACCGGCAATAATGGAGAGCAGACGCGGGTGATCAGGAGACAGGATTGTCAGCTCGGTCACGGCTTCAAACTCATGCGGGCGAGCCAGAATATTGAGGATTTTTCCGGCTTCGTCGCTGGCGCGGATGAAATCGGCATGGCGCTTCTGGTCTTCCTGCGGCACAGTCAGCAGATAATTATTATAATGCAGGGAGAGCAGGCGATTGCGCGTTTGCTCCGGCCAGTCGCTGAGCTGCTCTGCCAGCTGGGCGCGTGCCTGATTGCTGCGTTCAGTCTGGCTCACTTCCGAGAAACCGCCGGTCAGAAGCAGTTCTGTTTCATGATAGAGGGTGCGCAATAACTGGCCTTTCCAGCCATTCCAGACACCGGGGCCAACGGCTTTAATATCGCAAATTGTCACCAGTAATAGCAGTTTCAATCGCTCGGTGGTTTGCACAATTGCTGCAAAGTCAGCAATGGTTTTGCGGTCATTGAGGTCACGCGATTGTGCTACTTTGCTCATGGTCAGATGTTCCTGCACCAGCCACGCTACCAGTTCGGTTTCCTGCTGGTTCAGGCCAAAGCGCGGACATAATTTGCGGGCGATTTTGGCGCCCGCTGTGGAATGATCTTCCGGTCTGCCTTTGGCAATATCGTGCAGCAGCAATGTCACATAAAGCAGATGCCGGTCATTTTTCAGCGTCGGCAACAGACTATGGGCAAGCGGATGCTCGTTCTTCAGTGTCTCATGTTCAATCTCGGACATGATGGCAATGCAACGCAGCAAATGTTCATCAACCGTATAATGATGATACATATTGAACTGCATCATCGCGACGATCTTGCCGAAATCCGGAATAAATTGCCCCAAAACACCGGACTCATTCATGCGGCGCAGGGTGCGTTCCGGGGAGCGTGGTGAGGCGACAATTTCCAGAAACAGCCGGTTGGCTTCTTTGTCATTGCGCACATCGCTTTTGATCAGTTTCAGCGAGCGGCTGACACGCTGAATGACATGCGGGTGATATTGCAGCCCGTGTTTATCGGCGAGATAAAACAGCCGGATCAGATTAACCGGATCGCGCTGAAATACCTCATCATCGGCAATATTGATACGGTTATGATCGAGAATGAAATCTGTACTGCCGGCAATTTTGCGCTTTTTTCGCGTCAGTGTGGAATAGATCTGGCCGGTGCCTGGTGTTTCTTTGAACTGCTCTTCTTCCAGTGCCGCACTGATGATGCGGGTCAGGTCGCCGACATCTTTTGCCACCAGAAAATAATGCTTCATGAAGCGTTCAACGCCGGTTTGTCCCGGATGATCCGTATAGCCGAGGCGCGTGGCAATCTCGCGCTGAATGTCGAAAGACAAACGCTCTTCCGCTTTGCCGCACAGAAAATGCATATGGCAGCGCACTGCCCAGAGAAAGTCGTCGGCCTTGCTGAACAGTTTTGCTTCGCTGCGCGAAAAGACACTGCGTTTGATCAGTTCTTCGGTGGAGTGGACACGGTAGATATATTTGGCAATCCAGAACAGCGTTTGCAGGTCACGCTGCCCGCCTTTGCTTTCTTTCACATTCGGCTCGACCAGATAACGGGTGGAGCCAGCCTTCTTGTGGCGGATATCACGCTCAATCAGCTTGGCTTGCACAAACTCTGCACCGCTGTCCGCGACAATCTCCTGATCGAAACGCGTGGTCAGTTCACTGTAAAGTTCCCGACTGCCGGTGAGAAAACGTGCCTCCAGCAGTGAGGTACGGATGGTCATATCCTCGCGTGACAGGCGGATAGCCTCATCAATATTGCGTGTGGAATGACCAACTTTCAGCCCCATATCCCAGAGCATATAGAGCATATATTCCACAACCTGCTCGCCCCACGGGGTTTGCTTGTAGGGAAGCAGAAACAGCAGATCGATATCGGAACCCGGTGCCAGCCCGCCGCGACCATAGCCGCCGACAGCTATAATCGCTAGGTTTTCAGCTTTTGACGGGTTAATTGCCGGATAGATATGCGCGACAGTGAAATCATGGAGCGCGATAATCAGCTGATCCATCAGCCCGCTGAGCCGTCGGGCGCAGAGAATGCCGCCGCCATCTTCCAGCAGCATATTTTCCGCACGGGCTTTGCCGTCTTTCCATGCGGATTTAAGAGTTTTCAAAACCTGATTGCGCGTTTGCTCTTTGGAAATTGCCGTTGAGGCGCGTGTCAGATCTTCCAGCAGAGGCTGTTTGTCGATGATGCGGTCGAGATGAAGATCAGAGTGACGCATGGTTCGAAATTCCGTCAAAGCAATAATGTAGGCAATGGCCAAAATTGAGCATGGTTTACAGGTGAGCGCAACCGTATGTGCAGATGAAAGCATTTTCGAGCCAAAAGTGTGAAGCGGTTTTGCGTAGGATAATGCGTAGAAAAAAAGATAGAGCGGTTTCAATATTCAATCGTAAATGGAACCGCTCTATGCCTGAAACAAGAAAAGCCGGAGAGTGCTCCGGCCTTTCTTACGTCATTATTTGCGGATCAGTTGGTTGCGGCATAGGCGGTGAAGGCCGCCATATTCACAATGTCGGAATCCTTGGCGCTCAGCGGCACAATCTGTACGGCTTTGTCCAGACCGGTGAGGAGCGGGCCGATCAGTGTGGCACCGCCCAGTTCCTGCAACATATCGGCAGCAATGGAAGCCGCATGATAATCCGGCATCACCAGCACATTGGCAGGGCCAGTCAGGCGGGTGAACGGATAGGCTTCCATCAGTTTGCCGTTAAGGGCAACTTCCGCGCTCATCTCACCGTCGAACTCAAAATCGACATGGCGTTTTTCGAGAATACGAACGGCTTCCTGAATATTCTCAGAGCGCGCACCGGACATATGACCGAAGGTAGAATAAGCCAGCATGGCAACACGCGGCACATAGCCCATGCGGCGTGCCACATTGGCAGCTTCCACTGCGATATCGGCCAGTTCTTCTGCTGACGGCTGCTCATGCACTGCAGTATCCGCGATGAACACTGTCCGGCCACGGCACAGAGCCAGCGACACGCCGATCATTCGATGACCCGGCTTCACATCAATCACGCGACGCACATCTTCAATGCTGGTCGCATAATTGCGGGTAATACCGGTGACCATGCCGTCGGCATCGCCCATAGCGACCATGCAGGCAGCAAAATGGTTGCGGTCATTATTGATCATGCGCTGGCAATCGCGGAACAAATAGCCTTTGCGCTGCAGCTTCTCATAGAGATGATCGGCATATTCCGAAGTGCGTTTGGACAAGCGGGCATTGGTAATTTCAATGCCAAGTTTAGCAAGATCGATGCCAGCCTGATCGGCAGTTTCAAGGATACGGTCTTCGCGTCCCAGCAGGATAGCCTTGCCAAGTCCCTGATTAGCAAAAGAAACCGCAGCGCGAATGACTTGCGGCTCTTCACCTTCCGCAAACAATACGCGTTTGGTGTGACGGCGGATACGGTCGTTAATGCCGGACATCGCCGAGGCGATCGGATCGCGGCGTGCAGACAGGGAGCGCGCATAGGCCTCCAGATCTTCGATCGGTTTACCGGCAACACCGCTGTCCATCGCAGCTTTAGCAACAGCCACCGGAATGGTGGAGAGCAGGCGCGGATCAAATGGTACAGGGATAATGTAATTCGGGCCGAAGCGCGGGCGGTTGCCCTGATAGGCGGCAGCCACATCATCCGGCACATCGGTGCGTGCCAGCTCAGCCAGTGCATTGGCAGCGGCAACCTTCATCGCATCATTGATGGTGGTGGCGCGAACATCCAGCGCACCGCGGAAAATATACGGGAAGCCGAGAACATTGTTGACCTGGTTCGGATAGTCGGACCGGCCGGTAGCAACAATCGCATCCGAGCGGATGGCGGCGACTTCTTCCGGTGTGATTTCCGGATCAGGATTGGCCATCGCAAAGATAATCGGATTATCAGCCATGGAGCGAACCATATCGTCTGTCAGTGCGCCTTTGGCAGAAACACCGAAGAAAATATCCGCGCCTTCCATAGCTTCCGCCAATGAGCGCTTGTCGGTTTTAACCGCATGGGCAGACTTCCACTGGTTCATACCCTCAGTGCGACCCTGCCAGACCACACCTTTGGTGTCGCAGAGGACAACATTTTCTGAGGCAAAGCCCATGGCTTTAACGAGTTCGATACAGGCAATACCGGCAGCACCGGCGCCGTTACAAACCATTTTGGTGGTTTTCAGATCGCGGCCGGTAAGGTGCAGAGCATTGAGCATACCGGCAGCAGCAATAATCGCAGTACCGTGCTGATCGTCGTGGAAAACCGGAATATTCATCAGCTCGCGCAGGCGGCTTTCAATGACGAAACATTCCGGTGCTTTGATATCTTCCAGATTGATGCCGCCGAAGCTCGGGCCGAGATAGCGCACAGAATTGATGAATTCTTCTACATCGGTGGTATCAACTTCCAGATCGATGGAGTCGACATCGGCAAAGCGCTTGAACAGTACGGATTTGCCTTCCATCACCGGCTTGGAAGCCAGCGCGCCGAGATTGCCAAGACCCAAAATTGCTGTGCCATTGGTGATGACGGCGACCATATTCCCTTTAGATGTATAGTCATAGGCTTTGGCAGGGTCTTCCGCGATTGCCTTAACCGGTACAGCCACACCCGGAGAATAGGCCAGCGACAGATCGCGCTGCGTTGCCATTGGTTTGGTCGGAGTAATTTCCAGTTTGCCCGGACGTCCGCGCGAGTGAAAATCCAGCGCTTCCTGTTCAGTCAGGGACGGGCCCTTTCCTGTCTGTGGCTTATGGGTGGTCTTGTCGATGGTCATTGACCCCTCCGATCTTACTGCGGGGCGGTTACCGGCTTTTGCAAGCGTTAACCGTCATAATATATTGAAGCATCCTTTCGGATGGTTGGGCAGTGTGTTTATCTCAAGTCGTTCTGTTTGGGTAGCGCAATATTTGAAAAGATTCCGGTGTTTAAAGACAATATTCGTATAATATCTGCATTCCGGTGAAAATCACGGGGATATAAGCATCTGGCTGCTTCACAGGGCTTTGCACAAGGCTTTAAACTGACAACAGAATTTTGAAAAATTATTTCAGGAACGTGTGTATTCCCTATGACGCAGCATGAAACAGCTCCCAAAACATCCGAACTCGCTGACGAGCCGCAGAGCACTTATGATGCGGGTCTGAATGCGCGTCCGACACCGATGATGGAACAATATATCGAGATCAAGGCGGCCTATCCGGACAGCCTTTTGTTCTATCGTATGGGCGATTTTTACGAGCTGTTTTTTAATGATGCGGTTGAGGCGTCAGAGGCTCTGGGTATCACGCTGACCAAGCGCGGCAAGCATCTGGGTGAAGATATTCCGATGTGTGGCGTGCCGGTGCATGCCGCAGATGATTATCTGCAACGCCTGATCGGCAAAGGCTTTCGCGTGGCCGTCTGTGAACAGGTGGAAGATCCGGCGGAAGCGAAAAAGCGCGGTTCCAAATCGGTGGTCAAACGCGATGTGATCCGTCTGGTTACACCGGGCACGATTACGGAAGAAAAGCTGCTCGATCCGGCGCGTGCTAACTTTTTGATGATTTTAGGCCGTGTGCGTAGCCCACAAATGGGAAGTGGTGTGCGTGGTGCGGAAGAGGGCAGGCTGGCACTGGCATGGATTGATATTTCTACCGGCCAGTTCCGGATGACGGAAACTACACCGGAAAAACTCTATGCCGATATTATGCGTGTTGATCCGAGCGAGTTGATCGTGCCGGAAACAGCTTTTCAGGATCCGCAAATTCGGCCGACATTGGACTTGCTCGGGCGTATTGTTATGCCGCAGCATCCGAGCCTGTTCGAAAGCTCAACCGCTGAAGAGCGCATCAAGCGCTATTACGGTGTGGCGACACTGGATGGTTTCGGTGAGTTCAACCGCACGGAACTGTCTGCGATTTCCGGTGCGATTGCTTATCTGGAAAAAACCCAGATTGCCGAACGTCCGCCGCTCATGCGCCCTGAACGTGAAACAGACGGCTCATCATTGTTTATTGATCCGGCAACCCGTGCCAGTCTGGAATTGATGCGCACGCTCTCCGGTAATCGTGAAGGCTCCCTGCTGAAAGCTGTTGATCGTACTGTTACCGGTGCCGGTGCGCGTTTGCTGGCTGAGCGTTTGACAGCACCGCTCACCGATCCGGAGCAAATTGCTGCAAGACAGGATTCGGTCGCGTTTTTCTTAAGCGAAACGTCATTGGCGCAGGGGCTGCGCGCAGCTTTGCGTGGTGTGCCGGATATGCCGCGCGCTTTGTCGCGCCTCGCAGTCGGACGCGGCGGTCCGCGTGATCTTGGTGCATTGCATGCCGGTTTTCAGGCGGCACATCTGGTGCGCCAGCTCTTTCAGGGCAAAGATCTGCCGGCAGAATTGGCACATGCCTGCCAGTCCATTCTCGCGCTGCCGGAAGATTATGCGCAATTGCTTGATCTGACTTTGGCGGAAGAACTGCCATTGCTGAAACGGGATGGCGGTTTTATCCGTACCGGCTATCATGTTGAGCTTGATGAAATGCGTGAGTTACGCGATCAGTCGCGCCGTGTTATCGCCGGACTTCAGGCTGATTACATGGAAGAGACCGGTGTCAAATCGCTCAAGATCAAGCATAATAATGTGCTTGGCTACTTCATTGAAGTCACCGCCAATAATGCCGGTGCATTGACGGACACGGATGAAGCCAAAGCCCGGTTTATCCATCGTCAGACTATGGCCAGCGCCATGCGCTTTACCACCACGGAACTGGCTGAACTTGAAACAAAAATCGCCAATGCCGCAGATCGTGCGCTGTCGATTGAACTGGCGACTTTTGAAAACCTGATCCGTCATACGGTTGAAAATGCCGATGCTATCCGTGCCGGTGCCGCCGCCCTTGGCGTCATGGATGTGTCGGCAGCATTGAGTGTGTTGGCGGATGAGCAGGGCTATTGCCGCCCAAGAGTCGATAATAGTCTGAATTTTGCTATTGATGGTGGCCGCCATCCGGTGGTTGAGCAAGCGCTGAAAAAACAGGCTGCTAATCCGTTTGTGGCCAATGATTGTGATCTGTCGCCGGAGGGGACACAGAAATTTGGTGCGATCTGGCTTTTGACCGGTCCGAACATGGGCGGTAAATCGACCTTCTTGCGCCAGAATGCACTGATCGCCATTCTTGCCCAGATGGGTTCCTATGTTCCGGCATCCTCTGCCTATATCGGGATTGTTGATCGTCTGTTCAGCCGTGTCGGTGCATCAGATGATCTGGCACGTGGCCGCTCCACCTTTATGGTGGAAATGGTTGAAACAGCAGCCATTCTCAATCTGGCCGGTGAGCGTTCGCTGGTTATTCTCGATGAGATCGGCCGTGGCACCGCGACCTTTGACGGCCTGTCGATTGCCTGGGCGAGTGTGGAATATCTGCATGAGAAAAACCGCTGCCGTGCTTTGTTCGCCACGCACTTCCATGAAATGACGGCGCTGTCCGAGAGGCTGGCACGGCTTGCCAATGTCACTATGCGGGTGAAAGAATGGGAAGGCGATGTCGTGTTCCTGCATGAGGTGGCCAAAGGCGCTGCTGACCGTTCCTATGGTGTACAGGTTGCCCGTCTTGCCGGTCTGCCGGATGCGGTGGTTGAGCGGGCGCGTGATGTGCTGCATCGCTTAGAGGAGGGGGAAACCTCCGGCAAAGCCGAGAAGATCATTGATGATCTGCCGCTTTTCGCCGTTGTGGCCAAGCCGCGTGAGGTGCCTAAACCTGCGCAGGATAGTGCTTTGCTAACTGCGGTGCATGAGATCAATCCTGATGATCTGACACCACGCGAGGCACTGGAAGCCTTGTACCGGCTGAAGGCCGTAGCGCAAAAATAGGCGCATAATAACAAACCGCCGGATGATGAAATCCGGCGGCTCTTTTAGACAGGTTAGAGCGGCGTGTGCCCTCTTTAGTGCTGCACAAGATAGCTTTAATGCTTTGTATTTACAGCGTAATTTTACCTTTAACTGATTCAAGTTTAAGGAATTGTGCTGTAGATTTTATTACACAAAACGGTCAGCTTCAGCGCCGTAATAATTGATGTAGCGGCTGGAAATGCGCTCAACCGGCAGAATAATCAGTACATCGGTTGTGCCGAACTGATGGTCAACCACAGCGCCGTCACCGATCATTGCACCGAGGCGCAAATACCCTTTAATCAGCGGCGGCATCGAAAACAGCGCCACTTTCGGATTGATTGCTTCCTGTGGTGCAATATCCATTGAGCGATAATGCTGTTCAAGCGCGCGAACATCCCACTCCGCATCGGCACGGCAATGATGATGCAGGAAGGAAAGTGGTACAGCATGCGCTTCCGGCACAGTGCCGTGGAAGGAAGCACAGCCGAACATCACTTCAATCTTGTGCTGGCGGCAATAGGACCAGATGCCCTGCCACAACAATTCAACTGTGCGCTTGGAACGATATTCCGGCTTCACGCAGGAGCGGCCAAGTTCCAGAAATTGCAAGTGAGGCTTACGCGCTGTCAGCTTGGTGATTTCATATTCACCGGCTGAATAAAATGAGCGGCCTTCTGTAATCATATCGCTGCGCATCAGGCGATAGGTGCCGACAAGCTGAGCCGCTTCATCACCGGCAATCGATGTATCGTAAACAACAAGATGATCGCAGATCGCGTCATAATGATCGCTGTCACGTTCTTCGAGCACGGTGTTTTGGGATTTCTGCGCGCCAAGCTCAGTATAGAAAACATCATAGCGCAGTTTTTGAGCGATGCGGATTGTTTCCGGATTATCGGCAATCCGTACAATCAGACTGCCCATGCGGCCGAGTATCTGTCCGGTGAGTGAAGACAAGCCGGAATCAGCCAGAATTGCGCTTATTTCAAGCGTATCAGGAGGTGTCTGCTTCATTTGTGTATCATGCGCGGTTTCTGAAACAATTCCAAGAGCCTGTTGCAAGATATATCCTCCGCCGGATTCAACTGTCTTAGAGCGCCGTGCGCCCTCTTGGGCGCTACACAAGGTCGCTCTAACATTTTATATTTACAGCGTAATTTTACCTTAAACTGCTTCAGGTTTAAGGAATTCTGCTGTTGTTTATCTGCTGCCGCTTTTATGCGCAGCCTCATCCTGTTTGGCTGTAGCATAGATAATATCTGCGTCAGGTATGTGACATAAAACGGAATATAAGGGAATGATGAATTAGAGGGAATAATAAATGCGCTGTTGTTATTTATAGGAGCGGGATTTCTTTCTCTTAGAGCGCCGTGTGCCATACTTGGCACACAAAGGTCGCTCTAACACTTTAAAATGAGAGCATAATTTCACCTTAAACTGATCCAAGTTTATGGAATTATGCTCTAGCCCGCAGAACGGGACTTCCTCCCTTCAACCAGCGGAGCGGGACTTCTTCCCCTCAACCTGCAGAGCGGGATTTTCTCCATTGAACAAGTTCATCAAGAATAATCAGTGCTGCACCGGTGCTGATATAAACATCGGCCATATTGAAGACCGCAAATGACCAGCTTGGTAGATGGAACAGGATATAATCCACCACATAACCGAGCAGGCTACGGTCAATCAGATTGCCCAGTGCACCGCCGATAATCAATGCAAACCCAATCCGGCTGATGACCCGTTCCGGCGCGGTTGTCCACCACAAATAGGAGACGAAGCCGATCACGGCAACTGTCATCGCCACCAGTCCGCCGTCATGCAGCCATGACAGCATTGAGAAGGCGATGCCCTCATTATGCGTGCGATAAAGCGCCAAAAACGGCAGCAGATCAATCTGCTGATTATAGTCCATGCCGCTCTCAACCAGAAATTTGATATACTGGTCTGAGGTGACTGCAAAAACGATAATCAGAACAGACCAGAGAGTGGCACGTTGGGACATAGGGGCTTAAACTCCTGCAACCGTAATTTTAGCGATCATCCAGAACCAGAGCGTCACGGCGGATTTCATAGAGCATAACGCCTGTGGCAATAGCAAGATTAAGCGAATCCGCACGGCCAATCTGAGGAATACGTGCCAAATGCGAACAAATTGCAGCGAGATCATCAGGTAATCCCTGCTGCTCATTCCCCATCATCAGCATCACCGGCTGTTTGTTATAAGGAATGGTACGATAATCAACGGCACCTTTCAGATGCGTGCCGACCAGCACGCCCTTATAGGATTTGCGCCAGTTGATGAATTCTTCATGGCGGGCACGGTAAAGCGGAACCGCAAAAACGGAACCCATAGTCGCGCGCACAGTTTCCATGGAATACGGATCAGTACAATCGCCGATCAGAATGATGCCTTTGGCGCCAACTGCATCAGCGGTGCGGATGATGGTGCCGAGATTGCCGGGATCGCGCACCCGGTCAAGGGCGATATAGGTATCATTACCCTGTGGGCGTAAGCTGTCCAGCGTTTCAAAGCGCTGGTCGAAAACACCTGCAACCATTTGCGGATTGTCTTTACGGGTGATGGCTGCAATGACTTTTTCCGAAGCTTCCAGCACAAGTCCGCCACCGGCTTTGGTGCGGGCTGCGACTTTCTCGACTAGCGGATTGCCTTTGCCGGCTTTGGAAAAAACCAGAGTACGGATGCGCCAGCCTTGCTCAATCGCATCGATCACCAGTTTCAGACCTTCAGCCAGAAACACGCCCTGCTGGTCGCGATATTTCTTCATCGACAGAGCACGCAGATCTTTAACGATCGGATTGGTCAGGCTGGTGACTTCCTTGACGCTGCCGGTGCGCGGCGTATCTTTGCGGGAAAAATCATTGTTGTGGGTCATGAATTGGCAATCCAGCGGGAAAACATGGAAGTGGAAAGCGCACGCTCGGCAGAGCGTTCACGCAGGATGAGTTCGCCTGATTCAATGACACCGCCGCGACCGGTAAAACGGTCACGCATCAGCTCATGAATAGCAAAGAAAGAGGCACGGATTGAATAGGCTGTGAGGACGACGCTGAGAGCATCCGGCGAGAGAATGGCACGGCACATATCGACCATCTGCGGCAGATTATCGAACAACTGCCAAACTTCGCCATTCGGACCACGACCATAGGCAGGCGGGTCGAGCAGAATAATGTCATAGGTATTGCCGCGACGCTCTTCACGCGCCACAAATTTGGTTGCATCTTCGCAAATCCAGCGGATCGGCTTGTCATCAAGACCAGCCAGTGCCTGATTTTCACGCGCCCAGTTAATCGCTTTCTTAGATGCATCGACATGGGTGACTTCTGCACCTGCATGGGCAGCAATCAATGAGGCAACGCCGGTATAGCCGAACAGGTTCAGGACGCGCACGGAACGGTTGACCTGCTTTTTACGGGCATCACGAACCTGCTGCGCCATGAAAGCCCAGTGTGCGGCCTGTTCAGGAAACACGCCGACATGGCGAAATGAGGTGAAGCGACCGAAAAAGCGCACGTCCTGTAGCGCCATTGGCCAGGTTTCACCCAATTGCTGTTTCGGGAACTGCCAGCGACCCATGCCCTCTTCATCGGTATTACCGGTGAAAACGGCATCGGCTTTATCCCATTCGCTTTGCGGCCATGCAGGCTGCCAGATCGCTTGCGCTTCAGGGCGGATGATACGGTAAGGGCCGTATTGTTCAAGCTTGAGGCTGTTGCCGCTATCGAGCAGCGCGTAATCTTCACTCGGACTGGTCTCAAGAATAACCGGCAGATTTTGTTGTGGCCGTTCACCAGTCAGTTTCAGGAGCGGGCGCTGGGCAATAGCAGGCTCGGCGCTCACTTTTTTCGGTGCAGCCGGAGCCGTATTTTCAAAACTTGCAGAATTTTGTTCGGTTTTAGCAAATTTAGGGCGTGGTTTTTTAAAGCCCTGCATCGGTGCAGCTGCTGCGGATTTACGATTGTCGCGCTGTGCTGCCGGTTTTCCGGCCAATTTTCCGGCCAGCTTCGCTGAGGAACCATTGCGTGGTTTGGCTGCTTTTCCTTTTGGCGATTTCACCCTGTCTGCTCCGGAAACTGTTAAATTGAAGATATTATAGCATCAGATGGTGCAATATTTTCTGTTTCGTAGAGCATGGCAGCCTTTTGGGAAAGCTGAATTTAAACGCCAGTGCATAATTTTAAAGTGTTAGAGCACCATGTGCCAAGTTTGGCACATGGTGCTCTAGTGTCTTATAAATGTATCTTTGCCTTGAAAAACTGCATGGATTAAAGCATTTCCAGCAAAAGTGCGAAGCGGTTTTGCGTCGGATAATGCGATAAAAATAAAGAGATAGAGCGGTTCCAACGGTTCACTCTTAACTGGAACCGCTCTAAAACTTTTACAGGGCAACAGAACAGGCGGGATCAGCCCTGTTGTTTCAAGCTCTTTTCATAGACCATGATACCGGCGGCGAGGTCTTCCATCGCGGCACCGACGGATTTAAACAGTGTAATATCCTGATCGCTTTCACGGCCTTTGACCGTTCCGCGTGCCAGATCAAACAGATCGCCGAGAACATGATCCGGCTGAATAATACCATCACGAAGCGGCTGTGTAATGTCGCCGCCCTCTTGCCGCGCACCGGCTTTGGTGTCGACAAAAACGCGCGAGCGCAGAACGGCCTCATCATCACTTTCACGCATAGCAGGGGTGTAAGCGCCCACCAGATCAATATGGGTGCCCGGGCGTAAATGTTTCCCGTGAATCAATGGCTTAGTGGATAAAGTACCGGCAGCGACAATATCCGCCTGCTCAATGGCGGCAGTGTGATCTTCTGCAATATAGGCATTGTAACCTTCATCGCGCAGTTCTTTGATTGTTGTTTCAGCACGCTGCGGATTACGCACGCAAAGAGCAATATCGGTAATCGGACGCACGGAGCTATGCGCACGAACAAGATTGGTGGAAACAGCACCGGCTCCCATAATAACAAGACGGGACGCATCTTCGCGGGCAAGATAACGGGCAGCCAAAGCCGAGGCTGCGGCTGTGCGCCAACGGGTCAGACTTTGTCCGTCGATCAGGGCTTTCGGTTCGCCGGTAATGCCATCGAGTAACAGATAGACCCCCATAACGGCCGGTTTGTTAATCAAACCGTTATCAGGGGAGACGGTAACAATTTTTACCCCCATATAGCCTTGTGACGGATCATTGAGCTTATGAAAATCAGACCATGCCGGCATCAGGAGCAGCATGGATGGTGTACCTTCAGGGCGCTCAACCGGATGATGGTGGCGCACCGGCTGGATCATACCGTTACGGAAAGCGCTGTCCAGCGCATCGACCAGTTCCGGCCATGTCATCAGCTTGTCAACGGCAGCAGCGGAAATATTCAGCATGTTTTATCAGACCTTTATGATACCACGCATCGTCTCCTACAATGCATAGGCACTGGTTTTATTCGCAGTGGTGCGGCAATCTACGCGAAGCGTAAACCGCCACGAGCAGATGAAACAAGGGCTGATCTGTATGAAGTTAATGAAAAAAACGGATCACATAAGTCTTGTCCGCATGACCGTTGCGGAGAATTTCTTAAGATAGCGAAGATGCTGATGGCAGCGCTTTTGCTTCGGCCTGCTTGGCGCGGGTTAAAAGCGCATCCGCTTCCGCTTTACGCTTGCGTGCCAATTTGCGGTGCCGCCCTTGTGTAAACCAGATCAGTAATCCGCCGATAATAATGCCTGCGAGCAATGCGCCAAGCACCCAGAGGAACAGCGGCGCTGTATAGGTCAAGGCAGGATTGCCGGGATTAAACGGGTCAAGTGTAACGCTGACTGCACCACGATTGGCGACTGACAAAACAATCAGGATGACTGCAACAGGCAGAGCAATAAGAAGTGTCAGAAGACGGTTGGTCATAATTCAATCCGTGTTTTGGAACGGCACTAAAGAATGCCGCGCTCAAATGGTATCATTTGAGCTACCGCAAACATGCGACAATCAAAAAACCAGAGCGCCGTGTGCCATGCTTGGCACATAAAACTCGCTCTAACACATTAAAATTAGAGCATAATTCCTTAAACTGATCTAAGTTTAAGGAATTATGCTTTAGAGCGAGCGCTACGACTTCGATTAAACGCGACACGCTCTTGATAAGCATATCTTTGCTATCAGGCATAATTGTGCCCGATAGCAAAAGTGCTGATTGGTATTGCTGCATCATTTAACAAGACGGTGACGCAGTTTTTAAACTTTAGTCATTGCCGTTATTGAGGCGGTCACGCAATTCTTTGCCGGTTTTGAAAAATGGAACCCATTTTTCTTCAACGTCAACTGATTCACCCGTGCGCGGATTGCGTCCGTTGCGGGCAGGGCGGTTTTTCACGGAAAATGCGCCGAAGCCGCGGAGCTCAACGCGGTTTCCTTCCGCCAAGGCTTCAGTAATTTCATCAAAAACTGCGCCGACAATATTTTCCACGTCACGCTGGAAAAGATGCGGATTGCGGCTGGCGATGATCTGCACGAGTTCAGATTTAATCACTGCGTTCGACCTCTCTGCAATATTAGCGTCAAACCTGACTGTCAGAAACAGACCGGTGCGCTTCCGGTTTTGATATACTGCACATCTTAATCCATAATCGTTTCATGGCTTTAAGGATGCGCCCTAAAAGAAATACTCTCAGAACCTGTATGCGAACTGCCTCGGACTAACCAGAGGCAGCTTATTATGAGTAATATAGTTAAACTAGCAATGTTTTATAGCATAACTATCTGAAAAATACGCGCTATCCTTAACGGAGGCTGCATTTTTCGGGGATTATTGCGGTTTTTCTCCGTTGCCACCGTGCCAAACTGAGAGCATGCCGTCAAGAAAGATACGCTGACCGATCTGTTCATTAAATAACGCGCTGCCCTGATCTGACAAGCCCATGTTTCGCAACAATAATTTCATTGCGGCAGATGAGAGGAGGTCATTATAAGGCGAAGTTTCCGCTTTCCATTCAATAACCGGCAGTTCTTTGTCGATTCCTTTGGTGGCGAGCCATGCAATGGAGGTCTCCTGATCGCCGAGCGCATCAATCAATTTGTGCTGCAAAGCCTGGCGTCCGGTATAGACAGAGCCATTGGTGAGTGCCGGTAAATTATCTGCTGGTATCATCGGGCGGCGTTCTTTCACCAATCCAACAAACCAGTCATAAGTGTCTTTGACCGTATTATCGATCATCGCCTTGGCTTCATCACTGGCTGGCGAGAAGAAATTCGGCTCGGCTTTCAGTGGGCTGGATTTGATGGTTTCAAACTTTACACCAATTTTATCGAGCAAGCCGCTGATATCAGGATATTGAAACAACACGCCGATCGAGCCGATCATTGAGGTTTTATGGGCAATCACATGATCGGAGGCGATGGCAATCATATAGCCGGCAGAGGCCGCTAAGGTGCCGACCTGTGAAACAACTGGTTTTTTATCCGCAATCTTGCGCACCGCATCATAAATCACTTCGCCGCCGGTGGTTGTGCCGCCTGGAGAGCTGATATCGAGAATGACGCCTTTGACCATATCGCTCTCTGCGACATCTTTGAGACGTTTCAAAAGCTCTTCATTGTTATAAATGGTGCCGGTGATAGAAATTTTCGCTATATGAGCAATATTGCGGGAAGGTTTGCTGCCGTTGATGTAGAGGGCTGCGAAGAGTATTATTGCTGCAAGCAAGAGCAATGTAACAACGCGCCAAAATGTCAGCTTACGGCGGATTCGACGACGTTCGAGCACTGCATCGGCAGTATAAGTCATGAGATATGTCCGTTCCTGGGCTTATTTGAAGTCTTTATAGATTGTATAGGCTGAATTTGCTTTGAAGGCGAAATGAAAATCCGGGAGAAGATCTGAAGCTGGTATTGTCAGGTCTTTATACCTCATGTCATGAAAAAGTGATCTGAGTTAAGCCTCCGGAATACGGAATCGCTGGATTTCAGCTTGTTTTGGACGCAGTGTGATCCCATTTATACCACACTAAAAAGCGATTTGAGCGCACTGTATTGAATAGTCGGGCATTTCACTAGAGCGCATTCCGAAAAGTGCGAAGCGGTTTTCGGGCTAAAAGGCGCGTAAAAACAAAAGATAAAGCGCATTCCGAAAAGTGCGAAGCGGTTTTCGGAGTAAGATGGGCGTATAATCAAATTGATGGAGCATTTCCAATAATTCAAATTAAGTGGAAATGTTCTAAACAATATTAATACCTTACGTATAGGCAGCTGGCAAATTGCCGGTTTAGGAGTTTTGGACTGTGTCAGACCATAAGATGGTTTTCGGAGCATCACAAAAAAGTACGGCTGTGTTTCATGCTGCAAAGCGACACAGCATACGTGTGCGCGTGTTAAAAACTGCTCTGCCGGTTGTTGCACTTGCCGTGGCTGCCGTATTCTCGTGGTACACATTTTTGGCTGCACCGGCTTCCACTGTCAAAGTGGAACTTGATCCGTCCGAAAGCGGTAAGCTGGTTATGACCGGTCCGCAGTTGAAGGGCTATACAAAAGATAAGCGACCGTTTTCGATGGTTGCTGAGCGTGCGGTACAGGATGCCAAGCAAAGTGGTGTGGTTGCTCTGGAAGGAATCAAAGCACAATTACCTGTCGGCGATAAAGATAGTGCAGAGATTGATGCAGTTTCCGGTGTCTACGACAGTAATAATGGCCGTCTGCAATTTGATGATGCTTTTACTGTCAAGACCACAGATGGCATGGAAGCCAAGCTCGGCTCTGCCAGCGTGAATATGTCGAGTGGCGAAATGTCGACGGATAAGCCGGTCGATATCCGCACCGAGAATGCTCATATCCGCGCGAATAAAATGCGGATTGAGGAAAGCGGTAAAGTGATGGTGTTCGAAAGCGATGTTCACCTGACGATTGAGCCAGTAAAAGAAACGGCCTCTGCTGTGAAAAAAGGCAGCTGACCGGATATTTTCGGCAGTGGCGGAAGTCGTTGTAACAGCGTATTCTGCCATACTGAGATCGGGGCAGGCAGACGTGGCGCTTTGACGGTGTTAAACAGGATGTGATGGCTGTTTGCGTTTCAGCAATGGCGATTTACACCAATAAGTAATACCCCTGTTATAGGGTTCGCTGACAGATTCAGTAGATTCCGTCAGGATATATGAACCGGCAATAACAATATGTTCAAAAGTTTGTTGTGTTATTCTGAAACTTGCGATTTATAACAAGGGTGCTTTTCGAGGGAATGAAGATGATGCAGCAACAGGCATGCAGCGGGCTGATCACCGGCTCACAGAATAAAGTTTCGGGCAAATTTGCGCTGCGTTCCGCAGGCGTCAAAAACTTTGCTGTCCTTTTTATGTCTGCTTTGCTGGCGCTGCCTTTGAGCATGACCGCTGCACAGGCTCAGCAGGGTGTTCCTCTTGATGGCTTGAAGCTTTCTGACAGCAAAGACCCTGTTTCGATTGATGCAGGCAAGATGGAAGTGCGCGATAAAGAAGGTATTATTATTCTGACGGGCAATGTCTCGGTCAAGCAGGGTGATATTGTTTTGCGCGCTGGTCGTATGCAGGTTTACACCGCAAAATCAAAAGACAGTGGTGATAAAGCCAAGGGCGGTATCGGCGGTTTAAGCGGTTCCGGTCTGAATGCCGGTGGCATTGACAAGATTGTTGTCGACGAAAAAGTCTATCTGAAATCAGGTACACAGGTCGCTACCGGTGATGCCGGTACTTATGATGCTAAAGCACAGACTATGGTGTTGACCGGTAAAAAAGTTGTGTTGTCAGATGGCGATAATATTGCATCAGGTTGTAAATTGACTGCCAATACCCAAAGCGGCAAAGCATTTCTGGAAAGCTGCAAAGGCGAGTCCGGTCGTGTTTCGATCATTTTGTCACCAAAAGATAATTAAAAGTTGAAGCCTTTCAGCGGACTTCATCTGATGAGGACTGCTGACAGGTTTAAGAACTGACGAATTTCATTTTGCTGTGTTGCGATACCTGCACCGGCGCTGAGTAACTGGTCTGGATCGCTATTGTCCTCTTCAAAAGCAAACACCGTTCAAGCTTCCGATAATAGTGCTGCCGCAGATGATATCGCTGCCGGTATGCAGCCGCAGGCCGTCGGTGAGGAAGGGCAACGTCCGCCGCAGGAGTTGTCACGCCTCAAAGGCACGCTGGTTGCCCGTGGTATCAGTAAAAGCTATCGCGGCCGCCAGGTCGTAAACGGTGTATCCTTTGGCGTGCGTGCTGGTGAAGCTGTTGGTATTCTGGGGCCGAACGGTGCCGGTAAAACCACTTGTTTCTATATGGTGACCGGTCTGGTGCCGGTTGATAGCGGAACGATTGAGATCGACGGTTTTGATGTAACATCAATGCCGATGTATCGTCGCTCACGGCTTGGCATTGGTTATTTGCCGCAGGAAGCTTCGATTTTCCGTGGTCTTTCTGTGGAAGATAATATCAAAGCTGTGCTGGAAGTGGTTGAGAAAGATCGCAAAAAGCGTGCGATTGAACTCGACGCCCTTCTGGAAGAGTTTCATATTACACATTTGCGCAAGGCGCAGGCGATTTCACTATCCGGTGGTGAGCGCCGCCGTCTTGAGATTGCCCGTGCACTGGCATCCCGCCCGAATTTCATGTTGCTGGATGAGCCTTTCGCCGGTGTGGATCCGATCGCGGTTGCGGATATTCAGCAGCTCGTGCGTCATCTGACCAGCCGTGGTATCGGTGTGCTGATTACTGACCATAATGTGCGTGAAACATTGGGGCTGATTGACCGCGCCTATATTATTCATGCCGGTCAGGTGCTAACCCATGGTCGTCCGAAAGAAATCGTCGCCAACCCTGATGTGCGCAGGCTGTATCTGGGCGACCAGTTTACGCTTTAAGCTGAAGAATCATCTTATTTTAGGGAGCCGAAAGCTTCCGAACTCTTTGCATTCTTTGCTTAATTTTAAAAAACGGCTTGTTATTCGGCAAAATAATGAGCAGGCGCCTATATAAGTGCTGATTGTGGCAATCAAAGAGCCGAAGCCCTAATCTTTTATCTTCTGCCAAGTTTATTTTATTTTGTGCCGGTTGGCTTTGCGCAATGCGTTCGCTTGTGATTAGATTGCTGTGTTCGAATATAGACAGCGAGGTACTGCCACATGAATCTCCGCGTTTCGGGTAAACATATGGACATCGGTGATGCTTTCCGCATCAGAATTGAAGATCGTGTCCGTGATGCTGTTAGCAAATATTACGAAGGTGGCTATTCCGGTACAATTACAGTCGTTAAATCTGGCTCCCGCTTTAGTACAGATTGCACTTTGCACCTCGATACCGGTGCAACGCTCCAGTCTTCTGCTGAAGCTCAGGATCCGCAATTTTCCTTTGACGCAGCTGCTGAGAAGATGGATACGCGTCTGCGTCGCTATATGCGCCGCCTCAAGTCGCGTTCACTGGTACAGTCAGCGCGCAATAATCAGCAGAATATCGCTTATAGCGTGATGGAGCCTGCTCCTGATGAGGATGAGGATCTGCCAGAGGATTACGCACCGACAATCGTTGCGGAATCATCGGTGTCACTACGCACGCTCAGTGTTGCATCGGCGGTTTTTGAACTTGATCTGACCGAACATCCGGTTCTCGTCTTCCGCAATGCGGGCAGTGAAGAGGTCAATATCGTTTATCGCCGGCCGGATGGTAATATCGGCTGGATTGATCCGTCCAAAGCAGCACAGGCTGCGCGCGCATAATCGTGCAAAGAACAAACCCCGCAATTGCAGAAATGTGATTGCGGGGTTTTTCTTTGGCAGATTTTCGCGATTTACCCAGCTTTGGCAGCAGGCAAGCCGGATATTTGGATTCTATTCGATTTTTATTTTAACCAACTGAAATATAATGATAAAATATGATTCAATGCATGTGTTGGGTTTTTTATCGCTTTCGTCGTTGTTAATCACGATATCTAGAGATAGGAATTCTTATCTGACTGGTGTACCCTGACCGGAATGCCGCAGCACAGGCATTATTGAGCGCGCGGTGTAACCTTTTTTTAATTTTTATTTTTGAATAAAATCAAATGGTTATCAATTTTGTGCGTGAAAAATGTGAGTAGAATCGCGAATTTGACTTGAGTATCTGTTGAATGGGCAGTAGATCACTGCACCTCCCGGTTACGGAGATGTTTACTCCGCATGAGAGAAGGAATGGAGAAAATGGATCTTAGCGATCTGATTCAGCCAGGGGCAATTATCCCTTCGCTGAAGGCAAGCTCCAAGAAGCAATTGCTGCAAATCTTGGCTGAGAAAGCTGCTGAACTTACAGGTCTTTCTGAGCGAGAAGTTTTTGAAACTGTGACTCAGCGCGAACGTTTGGGATCTACCGGTGTCGGTAACGGCATTGCTATTCCCCATGGTAAGCTGCCGAATATCAGTAAAATTACCGGTGTTTTTGCCCGTCTTGAACAGCCGGTGGATTTTGAAGCACTGGATGATCAGCCGGTTGATCTGGTCTTTTTGCTGCTTGCACCGGAAAATGCAGGCGCAGATCATTTGAAAGCACTGTCCCGTATTGCGCGTTTGCTGCGCGACCCGGATATGGTTGCCAAATTGCGTGGCACGGTTGATGCGCAGGCGCTGCATTCATTTTTGATTGCGCCTCCGGCAACCAATGCGGCCTGAAAAGCTGCTACCCCTGCTGATTAAGGCAGGGTTGAGTTGAATTATAAATGCCGTGCCTGCCTTGTGCAGCGCGGCATTTTTCATTTCGAAGCCTTATATTTTTAGAAGTGATTTCATAAAAGGATTTTTTGCTATGCTTGTTTTAAAAGCAATGATCTATGTCACCAGCCCTCAGGGCGTGCTGGTTTTTGAAGAACCGGAATCTCCGCATATCGGATTGCAGGTGCCAGGCGGTACGATTGAGACAGGCGAAGACCCGCTTCTTGCTGCTGGCCGCGAACTGTTTGAGGAGACGGGTCTGACAGCGGATGATGGTTTGCGGTTTCTCGGTACAATTGATTTCACACTGACGGAAGAGGGGCGCCCTTATACGATGCGCCGCTATTATTATCATGTGCATTTTGAGGGGGAGTTACCGGAAAGCTGGGAGCATTACGAAATGCATGCTTTTGACGGCAGTGGCCCGATCCTGTTCCGGCTGTTCTGGTTGCCGTATGAGGACGCGCGCCAGAGGCTGGCTCATGGCATGGCGGAGCTGCTGCACCACGTACCCGCCACAGTGAAATAAAGCAAAACCCGCCTGCGTGGCACAGGCGGGTTGCAGAGATTTTAGCTCTGATTGCATCTTGGGATGCAGAATTAATGCAGTTGGGATGCAGAATTAATGCAGCATGACCGTGTGGAGTTCATGTTCCTGTGCTCCGGCCAAGGCTGTGGCGCGCATATCAGAAAGCATAATCGGGGTGCCGCTGGCACCGAAGAGTGCCCAGAGTTCCATGCCCGGTGCCATAGGCGGCAGGGCAGGGAAACGGCGGGAGAGGTCATCAGAGCGCACTTTGCGCAAATAAGCGATTTCACCTTCGCCAAGATGAGCAAATTCAAATTCTGTAAAAATGTGTCTGTCAGCAGTCATTTCAGGCCTCCTGTCTTGGCAGCTCATAAGACGCTGCCTGTCGAGAGCATTTGCGATTGCAGATGCAATCACGGGTCTGATTATAAAGGAGAACCCTTTACAGTTCTTTTATAATCGTAAGAACGATCACTCTTTCACGTTTATACTAATACGTTTGACGAGGCGTTCTGGTTCCGGTCTGTCGAGGTCAATCGATAATAATCCGTTTTTGAGTTCTGCATTGACCACACGCATTCCGTCAGCAAGCACAAAAACACGCTGAAACTGGCGGGCAGCAATACCGCGATGTAAGAATTCGCGCTCAGACTCATCGGTCTGTCGTCCGCGGATCACCAGTTGATTGTCTTCGGTGGTAACTTCAAGATCATCGTCAGAAAAACCGGCGACAGCAAGGGTGATGCGCAATTTTTCCGGAACAGGTTGTTCCTGATCTGGTGCAGGGCTGCGTAATCTTTCGATATTATACGGCGGATAGCCGTCACCGGATTTAGCAATCCGCTCCAGCGTCTTTTCCATCGTATCAAAACCCAGCAGCAGCGGGCTGGAAAAAGGTGTTAGTCTGGTCATTGTTCAGTCCTTGGATAAAAGCGACCGTTAAGAGGGAAAACCCGTTTAGGCATTTTCTTAGTCTTTATATGGCTTGGGAAAAGCGCTACTTCAAGAGGATCTGCTGATATGCATGTGATCTCTTCGGATTCGTGCAGAAAATAATTTAAACAAATTCATAGTGCATCGGAGCCGGTGTGCAGTTTTAAATGAAAAGGATGGCTGAATGGCCCGCAAAATCATTATTGATACAGATCCGGGACAGGATGATGCACTGGCAATTTTGCTGGCACTGGCCAGCCCTGAGCTGGATGTGCTGGGTATTGTGGCTGTTGCCGGTAATGTGCCGTTGCCTCTTACACAAAATAATGCTTTGAAAATTGCAGAACTGGCCGGAAAGCCGGAGACAAAAGTCTTTGCCGGTGCTTGCAAGCCACTGGTGCGTCCGCTGGTAACAGCTGAAGAAGTCCATGGCCGTACTGGTCTTGATGGTCCTGATCTGCCCGAACCGGTAATGAAGCTGCAGGAACAGCACGGTGTGGATTTTATCATTGAAACGCTGCTGCGTGAAAAATCCGGTACTGTGACGCTTTGTGCCCTTGGGCCACTGACCAATATTGCGTTGGCTCTCAACAAGGCGCCGGAAATTGCCACCCGTATTCAGGAAATCGTGCTGATGGGCGGCGGTTTCTTTGAGGGCGGCAATATTACGCCAACTGCCGAGTTCAATTTCTACGTCGATCCGGAAGCAGCCAAAGTTGTCTATGGAGCTGGTATTCCGATTGTGATGATGCCGTTGGATGTAACCCATAAGGCGCTGACAACAGCCAAGCGTATTGAGGCTTTCCGTGCACTCGGCACGAAAGCCGGTGATGCCTGCGTGGCGATGCTGGAATTCTTTGAGCGTTTTGACGAGGAAAAATACGGCACCGACGGCGGCCCGCTGCATGATCCGAATGTCATTGCCTATCTGCTGAAGCCGGAGCTTTATGCAGGCCGTCATTGCAATGTCGAGATTGAAACTGCGTCCGAGCTTTGCCTTGGCATGTCGGTGTTTGACTGGTGGGGTGTTACCAAACGTCCGAAAAATGCAATGGTGATGCGTGAAGTTGACCATGAAGGTTTTTTCACACTGCTGACAGAGCGTATCGGAACGCTTTGAGCATTACAGCATAATTCCTTAAACTTGAATCAGTTTAAGGTAAAATTATGCTGTAAATGTAAAGTGTTAGAGCGACCTTGTGTAGCGCCCAAGCGGGCGCACGGCGCTCTAAAAAGGCCGGAGAAATCTCCGGCCTTTTTAATTTATGCAACATCTGATGCATAAGGAATGGATGGCTGGGCACCGGGCTTCAGGCAGGCGAGTGAGGCTGCATTGGTTGCGCGCTGGCAGGCATCACGCAAAGACAGGCCGCTGTCGAGACCAGCTGCAAGATAGCCGCAGAATGTATCACCGGCACCAACCGTATCCACCGGTTTGATCTTCATCGCTGGCAGGCTGTAATGTTCATCTGGTGTTGCCACCATAATGCCCTGCGCGCCGAGTGTTACAATAACAGTGCGGCCGTAATGCTCGGCAAAATCGATCATTTTTGCCAGACGGTCATCGCCGCTTAGTTCCAGATGCGTGCTGGCCAGATCAAATTCTGTTTCATTGGCGATGATAATATCGGCACGTGGCAACAGAGCTGCCGCATCATCGCGCCAAGGGGCAGTGTTGAGAATGCAGGTGGTGTCGCTGGTTTCCGACATGGCAATGGCTTTTTCCAGCGCTGGCAGCGGGATTTCCATTTGCAGCAGCAGATAGCCGCCATCGAGGTCGGACGCATGCACATCGTCTTCGGTGACCAGACCATTAGCACCCGGAATGACGATAATGGTATTCTCACCACTGTCTTCAACGGTGATCAGAGCAATACCGGTCGCATAGCCACGGGTGGATACACGAGACAAATCCACGCCGTCAGCACGTAGCAGGGCAACGGCCTGCGATGCAAAACTGTCATCACCGATAGCACCAACCATACGTACATCAGCACCGGCACGCGCTGCAGCCAGTGCCTGATTGGCGCCTTTGCCACCTGCCGCGGTGGAGAAGTTGTGACCGGTCAGTGTTTCACCGGGTTCCGGCAGTTTAGGACTGCGGGCAATAAGGTCAAAATTAATCGAACCGATAATCGTAATCATGAAACATCCGGTGTTAAACCTGACCGTCAGCGACGGCTGCGGGTCAGGGCGTTGGAAAAAGCTGTTGCAAAGCTCTCACGATCATCGGGTGGCAGAAAACGGCCGATATCCAGAGATCTGTCGTCACTTTGCAACTGCATCTGGGTAATGCCGATATCATCTTTGCGGGTAATGTGGAACCGTGTGCGGAACGGATTAAACTGATAAGCGCGAATATGTCCGGATGCGGAAACCTGCCGGATGAGCAATTGCTCACGGGAGACACTGATTTCTTCCCGCTGCCGTGCAGCATAATAATTAAGCCGGAAGGCCAGATAAATCAGCGCGATATCTAAACCAAATAATCCGACTATGGGCCCGACCACTGGTAATACGCCGATCTGCATGAAGACCATGCCGATACAAGCCCAGAGCAGAAGCAGGCTTAAAATCATAATCTGAAAACCGCGCGCACTCAGCGAGCGGTAGGGCAATAATGTGGCTTTAAAAAATTGTGCGCCATAGGCGTCCGGATCAGCACCGTCCGGATGGTAGGGTGCATTCATGATGATATCTCTTAAGCCGCAGGTGGTTGATGGTGGTTGATAAAGTCCCTGCTGCGGCAAGCTTGCAGATAGGCTTCTTGCTGATAGCTTACTATATAAATACTATGCAGAACAACCAGACCCAGATTCCCGTTAAACCTCAGCGCCGTGTCAGCGGTACGCTTTACACACCGGCAGAAATCCATGAGATTTTCCGGCGCTTTTCAGTGCAGCGTCCGGAGCCGAAAGGCGAGCTTGAGCATGTCAATACGTTCACCTTGCTGGTGGCGGTTATGCTCTCGGCGCAGGCGACCGATGCAGGCGTGAATAAAGCCACGCGGGCTTTGTTTGCCATTGCGGATACGCCGCAGAAAATGGTTGATCTGGGTGAAGACACAGTCGGTGATTATATCCGCACCATTGGTCTGTGGCGCAATAAAGCCAAGAACGCGATTTTACTGTCGCAGGCTCTGATTGATAATTTCGGCGGTGAAGTGCCGGGTGACCGTGATGCGCTGATGACTTTGCCGGGGGTCGGGCGCAAAACCGCCAATGTGTTACTGAATATGGCTTTCGGCCAGCCGACAATGGCGGTGGATACGCATATTCTGCGCATTGGTAACCGCATTGGTCTGGCACCCTATAAAACACCGGATGAGATTGAAGCCAAGCTGGTGAAGATCATTCCGGCAGAATTTATGATGCATGCCCATCATTGGCTGATCTTGCATGGCCGCTATGTCTGCAAAGCCCGCACACCGGATTGCATCAATTGTGTGATCGCCGATATCTGTAAATCGGCACAGAAAACCAATGCAATTCCTGCGCCATTGGTACAGATAGAGGATTAAACCTGCGCCGTGATCCGCAGTAATGCAACTGTTGGTGCATCCAGTACTGTGCGCTCATGATTTATAAGCTCTGAGGCACCAGCCATAGAGGTTTGTGCCAATACCACCAGCTGCGTACCTTGTTGGTACGCGGTTTCTGCAGCGTCAGCAATTATCCGGTTATAGGTTGCGCTGTCACCAGAGCGGAAGACATCCCATGCTTTGTCAATAAGCCTGATATCCGGCTTGATAGATGTATCGGCAAAGACCTGACGGAACAGGTCGGTTGTTGGCTGCAAGGTGGTCGGCGCTGTACATAACACAGTCAGCGACAAGCCGCTCTCCAAAGCCTGTTCTGCCAAAGCACGATCTGTCCGCAACACCGGCTTGTTGAAACTGCTTTGTGCTGCGTCTGCAATGGCACCCAAAGTTGAACAGGTGACAAGCACAGCATCCGCATTGTCAAGTAATCCGGTAATGATACGCAATGTCTGGCTGGTTATGTCCTGCGTGATGCCGCCTTGCTTTTCAGCCTCTTCCAGTAAACTACCATGCACAACATGGTGCAATTGTCCGGCAGGGAGTGCAAGACGGCTGGCTGCCTGCTCAAAAATACCGATATTACTGGCAGCTGTGTGCAGGCAGGCAATGCGCATATATTTCCCGATCAGTGGCTGTTGATGGCGAGTGGTTTTTGTCCGCTCAGCGCTTTATGCAGATGCACCATCATAGCGGCGGCAAAGAGCGGTGTCAGCAGATTGACAAGCGGTATCGCCATAAAACCGGCAATCACCATGCCGCCGAGGAAAACCGTGATCCGGTTTTCTTCACGGAAGGTTTTAGCGCCATCCTCGCCGCGATAGCGCATGGCTGCAAATTCAAAGAACTCACGCCCCAAAAGATACCCGTTGACGATGAAGAAGGCGATCAGGTTGACACCCGGTATTAGCAACATCAGCAATGCGAACAGGTTGCCGAGAATAACCACGACCAGAAATTTGAGCGAATAAACCAGCGATCGACCAACCGGCATCGGGGTGCCAAGCGGCGCGTTGCTGTAATCCTCACGCTCGATAATCTCGGCCACATCATCAAGAAACAGACCGGCAATCAATGCCGTGACCGGTGCGATCAGAAATGCCAATAGTAGCGCCAACACAAAACCCGCCGCAATGGCAGCAATCAGGCCAAACCAGCTTGTCCAGTCCGGCATGGTTGGTAACAGGTTTTCAAACCATGGCCATGCCAGCCAAAAGAAAAACTGCCGTACAAGCGCCCATAATGCGATCAGTGCCAAAAAGGTCAGGCCGAGAGACTTCCACAGGACCGAACGGAACTCCGGTGTTGGCAGGCGGTAGAGCGCATTCAGCGCGGCAGTCAGGATCATCAGGGCTCCATTGGTTTGTTTTCAGATAGATAGGAAGCCGTTGCAAGGGCAACAAGATGAGGTGATGAGGATATCAGACTGCTTTTTTCAAAATGAAAATCTCGTTCGGCTCTGGCAAAAACCACATTCCGTGATTAGAACTAGAGCATAACTCCTTAAACTTGGATCAGTTTAAGGAGTTATGCTCTAATGCCGCAATGGATGTGAGGGCGTTCAGTTTTGCATCTGACTGCGAAATTTCACGGGAGTAAAAGCCATTTCTGTCCCTAAATATGATGTGTTGTGTATCGGTAATGCGATTGTCGATATTCTGTCCCGCACCGAGGATAGTTTTCTTATTGAGAACGGTATCATAAAAGGTGCGATGAATCTGATTGATACCGAGAGAGCCGAGCTGCTTTACAGCCGCAAAGGCCCTGCGATTGAAGCATCAGGCGGCAGCGCCGGTAATACGGCGGCAGGCATTGCCAGCTTGGGCGGACGTTCCGCTTATTTTGGCAAGGTTGCAGCAGATGAGCTTGGCAAAATTTACACCCATGATATTCGCGGACAAGGTGTGGCTTTTGACACGCCCCCGCTTTTGGATGGTGCGCCAACCGCGCGATGCATGATTTTTGTGACGCCTGATGGTGAGCGCTCCATGAACACCTATCTCGGAGCCTGCGTGGAACTGGGAATTGAAGATATCGAAAGCTCGAAGGTCAGCACCGCTCAGGTTGTTTATTTCGAGGGCTATTTGTGGGATCCGCCACGCGCCAAAGAAGCCATTCTGCTGGCAGCCAAAATTGCCCATGAGCATGGCCGAGAAGTGGCGATGACCCTATCCGATCCATTCTGTGTGGATCGTTACCGTGATGAATTTCTTGATCTGATGCGCAGCGGTGTTGTTGATATTGTTTTTGCCAATGAGGCAGAAGTGAAGTCGCTGTATCAGACATCGTCTTTTGAGACAGCACTTGAAGCACTGCGTAGTGATTGTAAACTGGCGGCTGTAACCCGTTCTGAAGACGGCTCCATTGTTCTGCGCGGCGATGAAACCGTAGAGATCAAAGCTATTGAGATTGATGCGCTGGTAGATACGACCGGTGCCGGTGATCTCTACGCGGCCGGTTTCCTCTTCGGCTATACCAATGGCTATACATTGGAAGAGAGCGGTAATTTCGGCTCGCTGGCTGCAGGCATTGTTATTCAGCAAATTGGTCCGCGCCCGATGCATAATCTGAAAGAGCTTGCTGAGCAGTTTGGTCTTATTAGAGCGCATCCCGAAACGTGTTAAACGGTTTTCGGAAAAGATGCGCGTTAAAACAAATGATTAGAGCGCCGATCTGATCCAATCAGATTGAAACGCGCTCTAAAGCATGAAAATGAAACGGGGAGCTTTTTGCTCCCCTGTTTTTATTCGTCGCGCACGATACCGTCGCGTTTAAGTTCTTCTTCCGTGCGTCCGCGCCGCGCTTTATGCGCAGGCAGCATCCAGCCATATTGCAGGGCGCCACCGCGGATCAGGAATGCGATTGCGGTGCCGGAGAGTACGGAAACGATGGTGGGGACGTTTAACATTTCCAGCGCCACAAAAGTACAGGCACCGGCAAGAGCTGCGGAAATATAGATTTCGCGGCGCATCAAAACCGAAGGTTGACCAGACATAATATCACGCATCACGCCGCCCAGCGTTGCGGTGAAAACTCCGGCGACAATCGCGACCCATGCGTTAAAGCCGAGCTGCAAGGCTTTTTCTGCCCCCATCACACTGAACATCGCCATACCAACCGCATCAAGCCAGAGCAGAATGCGATAACGCGATTCAACACGGTGTGCGGTAAAATAGACCAGAACTGCGGCACAGGTGCCGATCAGCAGATAGAGCGGCTCGCGCACCCAGTTGACCGGCGTATTGCCCAGTACCAGATCACGGATCGTGCCGCCGCCGACAGCAGTCATATTGGCTAGAAAAATAAAACCAATAATATCAAGCCGGCAGCGCGAGGCAGCAAGCGCACCGGTTGCGGCAAAGACAAAGACACCGGCATAGTCGAGAAAATCGATAAATGTCATATTTGCCTTTCAGTGAGAGACGAAAACAGCAGTGCTGTATTAATATTATGAGAGCGCCGTCTGCCATACTTGGCACGCAAAGGTCGCTCTAAGGCTCTGATTTGACGCGCTTCTTGTCCGAAAACCGTTTCACACTTTTCGGGATGCGCTCTAAAATAGGCTATTCTGCATGCCACAGACAATAAAAAGCGGACGCAGAGAAAGCTCTGCGCCCGTTTTTGTCTTTTCATTGAGCGACATATACCATGCCGCAATGTCAGAATGTTATTATTCTTTAGGACCACCGCGTGAAACGCCAACCATCGCCGGACGCAGCACACGATCACCGATAGCGTAGCCGGTCTGCATAACCTGTACGACCGTGTTGTTCGGTACTTCCACGTTTGGCACTTCAAAAATTGCCTGATGGAAGTTCGGGTCGAACTTCTGGCCCTCAGGTGCAATCTGTGTCACGCCATGGCGCTCCAGAGTGTTCAGCATCGCGCGTTCGGTCATTTCCACGCCTTCAGCCAATGCTTTGAGGCTTGGATCGGTTTCCAGAGCGTCAGCAGGGATAGCATCCAGAGCGCGGCGCAGATTGTCTGAGACTGAGAGCATGTCACGCGCAAAATTAGTGGTCGCATAGGTTTTTGCGTCCTGAATTTCGCGGGCAGTACGCTTGCGCAGATTTTCCATGTCCGCAGCCAGACGCAGCATCTGATCTTTCAGCGCATTGTTCGCAACCTGCAGCTCAGCCAGCGGGCTGATTGCATCATCGTCCAGCGCTGCATCTTCTTCAGCTTCCGCAACTGCTTCATCTTTGCGTGCTTTCAGAAAATCATCAGCGGCACGCTTCAGAGCATCACGGTCACGCGGATTGTTAAGATCGCGCTGGCCAAGGTCCGGGGTTTCGCCGTTTTTGTTTTCGTCAGCCATTATTCTCTTCCGTCTTGAATCATCTTGTCTGGGATATCGATGTTTGTGTGCTGAAAATCAAGACCGTCCCTCTGTGGCGCGGCAAATTAACAGGCAAATTTAAATTTTAGCCCCGTAAGAGGCGCGAAACCAGTGAGGCCGTATAGTCAACCATCGGTACGATACGAGCATAATTGAGCCTTGTCGGGCCGATGACACCAAGCGCACCGATTACCCGTTGTTCGGAGTCACGATAAGGCGCAACCACCAGTGAGGAGCCGGACAGGGAGAATAACTTGTTCTCGGAACCGATAAAAATCCGCACGCCGGAACCAGCTTCTGCCAGATCGAGCAGTTGGATCATGCCTTCTTTGGTTTCCAGATCGTCAAACAGTAGGCGCAACCGCTCCAGATCATCCTGTGCGGAAATGTTTTCCAGAAGGTTGGAACGTCCGCGCACAATCAGTCGCGTCTGCTGGTCGCTGGCCGCACCGCTCCAGATAGCAAGTCCCTGTTCCACCAGATGTTGGGACAGGCTGTCGAGCGCCTGACGGGTTTCTTCGCGCAAGGTCGCAATCTGTGTGCGGGCTTCGGCAAGGGTCTTGCCGTGAATATGGGCATTAAGGAAATTCGAGGCTTCAATCAGCTGCGAGGAGGTGACGCCTGCGGGCAGATCAATGACACGGTTTTCCACATCGCCGCTTTGGGTGACCATCACCGCCAAAGCGCGGGTTGGTTCAAGGCGCACAAATTCAATATGTTTGAGCGCACCTTCAGCTTTAGTTGCCAGCACCAGACCGGCACCGCGTGACAGGCCGGAGAGGATCTGGCTGGCTTCAGTCAGCACATGCTCGACAGAATTATTGTGTCCGGCGGCACGTACCTGATGTTCAATGCTGCTGCGCTCATCGGCAGGCAGGTCGCTGACCTCCATAAAGGCATCGACAAAGAAGCGTAAGCCCAACTGGGTCGGCATGCGTCCGGCAGAAATATGCGGCGAATAGACCAGTCCCAGATGTTCGAGATCGCTCATCACATTGCGGATGGTCGCCGGTGACAGGGATAAAGGCAGCAAACGTGAAAGATGACGCGAACCGACCGGCTCACCGTCATTCAGATAGCTCTCAACAATGCGCTGGAAAATATCGCGCGACCGCTGATCCAGCACTTGTAAAGGGGCATGCAGATTATCGGCACGCTCTGATCTGATCATTCGTCAATTTGCTCCGTTGATATGCAATATATAGGCTATTGTCATGCGGGGGCAAAGGGCAGGATCGGTTGTTTGCGTGTTTAGTCGCCGATTTTCCTTTAAATTTCGCCACTTCAGTACAGAGTGGTTTATTTTAAAACCACTCTGTCTCTTTGCTTGACGCAGTTTCGGACGGATCGTAGCGGGGTAGGGAAATAGTCCGGCGAACTATTTTCCCCGCGAAGGCGGTTCCACTTTTCCTGAAACTGCTCTAGAAGCAAAACAAATGCCTTTCAAAGGTGTCATCAGATTATAATCAGGCTGCCGTAAGTTTTTTGGGCGGCATTGTTTTAAAAGGAAAATCCATGCGTCCATCCAAACGCGCTCCGGACGAAATGCGTGCAATCTCTTTTGAACGCGGCATTTCCAAACATGCGGAAGGCTCCTGCCTCGTCAAATTCGGCGATACTCATGTGCTGTGCACCGCGAGCCTTGAAGAAAAGGTTCCGGGCTGGATGCGCAATAGCGGCAAAGGTTGGGTCACTGCGGAATATGGCATGCTGCCACGCTCGACCGGCGATCGTATGCGCCGTGAAGCCGCCTCGGGCAAGCAGGGTGGCCGCACACAGGAAATTCAGCGTTTGATCGGCCGTTCCCTTCGTGCCGTTGTTGATATGCAGGCACTGGGTGAATATCAGATCACTGTTGACTGCGATGTTATTCAGGCCGATGGCGGTACACGCACTGCGGCCATTACCGGTGGCTGGGTTGCTCTGCATGATTGCCTGCGCTGGATGGAAGCCCGCCAGATGGTCAAAGTCGACAAGGTTCTTAAAGACCATGTTGCTGCTATTTCTTGCGGTATTTATGAAGGCACACCGGTGATCGATCTCGATTATCCGGAGGATTCAACAGCGCAGACCGATGCGAATTTCGTGATGACCGGTCGCGGCGGTATTGTGGAAGTGCAGGGCACTGCTGAAGGTGAGCCATTCTCGGATGAAGAATTTGCTTCTCTGATGCTGCTGGCACGCAATGGTATTAAGCGTCTGGTTGACCTGCAGAAAATGGCTGTTTCTTAAATCAGCTGGAGCTGGCCGGAATGCAAAATGAATTATCCAATTATTTTATTGGATAATTCACCCGATCGTGAGCGGAAACTGATTTCGAACCTGTTATAAGGGGAGACAGTTTTCGTGTTCATGATTATTGAAAGGGCATTCATTATGCAAACCGGACAATTGAAACCAACACAGATACTTGAATCTGCGCTCTATGTGCGCGATATCGAAGAGGCTGTGCAGTTCTACCGCGATATTCTGGGGCTGGAGCTGGCTTTACCGCATAATCATCGCAATGCTTTTTTCCGCTGCGGTACAGGGATTTTGCTGGTTTTTGATGCAAAAGAAACCGTAAAACCGGCACCGGAAGGCGCGTTGCCGATCCCGACCCATGGTACGACCGGTGCAGGCCATATGTGTTTTGCCGCCAGCCGTGAGCAGATCGCGGAGTGGAAACAGCATTTTGCGAAGCATGGCATAGAGATTGAGCGTGAATTTGACTGGCCGAATGGCGCGCGCTCCCTTTACATCCGCGACCCTTCCGGTAATTCACTGGAATTCGCTGAACCCAAATTATGGAATAATGGATAAACTGATGAGAGAGCTGAACAAAGGCAAACTGGTTGTTGCAAGTCACAATGCAGGCAAGCTGAAAGAGTTTGCGGATCTGATCGGACCTTTCGGTTTTGATACCCAGTCTGCCGGTCAGCTTGGTCTGCCTGAGCCGGATGAAACCGGCACAACCTTTGAGCAAAATGCTTATATCAAAGCTTTTGCTGCGGCTGAAGCAACTGGTCTGCCGGCTCTCTCGGATGATTCCGGCATGATGGTGGATGCGCTGGGTGGTGAGCCTGGTGTTTATACCGCCAATTGGGCGGAACTGCCGGATGGCAGCCGCGATTTCAATATGGCGATGGGCAAAGTGATTGATAAGCTTGCAGCCGCAGGCGCATTGCAGCCGGAACAGCGCAAAGGCCGTTTTGTCTCCGTGATTTGCCTGTGCTGGCCGGATGGTCATGCTGAATATTACCGCGGTGAAGTGGAAGGCCAGATTGTAACGCCACGCGGCAATGACGGCTTTGGTTTTGACCCGCTGTTCCTGCCGGACGGTTATGACAAGACATTCGGTGAAATGACTGCAACGGAAAAACATGGCTGGAAGCCGGGCGATGCGCAAGCCTTGTCGCATCGCGCACGCGCTTTCAAACTCTTTGCTGAAGCGAAGTTCGCACCTGTGGATGTGAAATAATGCAGTCCCTGTCTGCTGCCGCTTCAGAGACCGCACGTCCGCTGCCTATTTTGCAGACAGACGGGGATCATGCTTTTGGCATTTATCTGCATTGGCCGTTTTGCATGGCGAAGTGCCCTTATTGCGATTTCAATTCGCATGTGCGGCATCAGCCGGTTGATCAGCCGCGTTTCGCGCAGAGTTTTTTGCGCGAGATGGCGACTTTGCGTGAGCGCACCGGCCCGCGCACAGTGACCAGTATTTTTCTTGGCGGCGGCACACCTTCGCTGATGCAGCCGCAGACTGTCGGTGCTTTGCTGGATGGTATCGCCAAATACTGGTCTGTGGCGGATGATATTGAAGTGTCATTGGAAGCCAATCCGACCAGTGTGGAAGCAGACCGTTTTCGCGGATACCGCGCTGCCGGTGTCAATCGCGTATCGCTCGGCGTGCAGGCGCTGAATGACCGTGACCTCAAGCGGCTCGGCCGGTTGCACTCCGTGGCTGAAGCGAAAGTAGCAATTGGTCTGGCACGTGAGATTTTCCCGCGCTTATCCTTCGATCTGATTTATGCCCGCCCAGACCAGAGCATTGCCGACTGGAATGCGGAACTGCGTGAGGCTGTAGCACTCGCTGCTGATCATTTGTCGCTCTATCAGCTGACGATTGAAGAAGGCACGCAGTTCTATAATCTCTGGAAGGCGGGTAAACTGACCACGCCTGATCCTGATCATGCGGCGGCGCTCTATGAAGAAACCCAGCGGGTCACGAGCGAACTCGGACTGCCTGCCTATGAGATTTCCAACCATGCGGTGAAGGGACGTGAGTCCCAGCATAATCTGGTCTATTGGCGCTATGGCGAATATGTCGGCATTGGCCCCGGTGCCCATGGTCGTTTTCGCGAAAACGGTGCGCGCACTGTTACGATGACCGAGAAACATCCGGAAACATGGGTGGATAAAGTGGAATCTTCCGGCCATGGTATTATCGAAGAAGAATATCTGACGCCCGAGCAGGAAGGCGACGAGTTTCTAATGATGGGGTTGCGTCTGAAAGAGGGCGTTGATCTTAACCGCTATCAGAAACTGACCGGCCATGGTTTGAAACCGGAGCGGCTTGCTTCGTTGCAGGAGCAGAATTTTCTGCAAGTGCTGGACGGTAATTTCCTGCGTGCAACACCGGACGGTGCTTTGCTGCTCAATACGCTGGTTGCGGAACTGACTGCCTGAATTTTGATAAGGATATGTTGTGGAAGACAATCTACTGGAAACACGCAGCTATGTAGTGGGCGAAAATCAATTTCGCGCCCGCCCGATTGAGCCTGCGCTCTATATTGTCGCCACGCCGATTGGTAATCTGGGTGATATAACTTTGCGGGCGCTGGAAGTGCTGGCGTCGAGTGATGTGCTGGCCTGCGAGGATACGCGCGTGACCCGTGTATTGCTCAACCGTTTTGCTATTGCGCGCCGCCCGATGGCCTATCACGAGCATAATGCTGCTGAAGCCGGCCCGAAAATTCTCGAAGCTTTGGCATCCGGCAAAAGCGTGGCACTGGTGTCTGACGCCGGTACACCGCTGGTTTCCGATCCGGGCTATCGTCTGGTCGAGGAAACCCGTAATGCCGGTTATAAAGTAGTGCCGGTGCCCGGTGCCTCTGCGGTGATGGCGGCTTTGATGGCCTCCGGCCTGCCGACTGACAGTTTCATGTTTTGCGGATTTTTGCCGTCCAAACAGGGACAGCGCCGCAACAAGCTTGAAACCTATAAGACCATTGATACGACGCTGATCTTTTTTGAATCGCCCAACCGTGCTTCGGATACTTTGCAGGATATGGCAGTCGTTTTCGGGGCGGATCGCCCTGCCGCTCTGTGCCGCGAACTGACCAAAGCCTATGAGACTTTCTCAACTTCGACTTTGGGTGAATTGTGCGAGCAATATGACGGTGAAGACCGTATTCGCGGTGAGGTGGTTTTGTTGGTCGGTGCGCCATTGCAAAATTCCGTGCCGGTGACCGAGCAGGATATTGATGCTCTGTTGCTTTCTCTTGCACAGGAATTGCAGCCTTCCAAAGCTGCCGGTGAAGCCTCGCGCATGACCGGTAAACCAAAAGGTGAGCTGTATCAGCGTTTGATGACATTAAAGGCTCAGAAATAATGAAGATTTCCCATGAGAAAAAGCAGCAGGCATTTTCTCGCGGGATATGGGCAGAGCGGTTGGCCGCTTTTGCTCTGATGCTCAAAGGCTTTCGCATTGTCGAGCGGCGTTATAAAACCCGCTTTGGCGAAATTGATCTGATTGCCAGACGCGGCAGTCTGGTGCTGATTGTTGAGGTGAAAGCACGCACCTCCGTTGAGGCGGCAATGGAGGCGGTCAGCTCTATGAGCCTGTCGCGGATTGAAGCGGCTGCCGACCACTGGCTTGCCCGTCAGCCGGATTATCACAAGCTGTCTTTGCGGTTTGACCTGATTGCAGTGCTGCCACGCCGCTGGCCGGTGCATATACCGGCAGCTGTCAGTTTCCGGAACTAAATTTCACGAAATTTGTAAAACGCGAAAAAGCGATGCGGTGCAACGCTCAAGCGCACAAGCCTGTTGCTTATAAGCTGTCGCAGAATACGCGATACTGGACACAATCTTTAACCACCCTTTGAAAGGTGCTGATTGTGACAGCTCGCCCAACCAGATTAACGGCTTTTCCGGCTTTTTTCCGCGTCGACAGCGCGGCAGTGCTGATTGTCGGCGGTGGTGAAGAAGCGCTGAACAAGGCACGTTTGATTGCGGAAACCACAGCGCAAATCCGTATTGTTGTGCCGGAAGGTGAGGCGCCAGAGCCAAATCTGGTGCAGTTTGTGCTGGACGGTGCCTATAGTTTGCGCACCGGAGCATTGCAGGACAATGATTTCTCTCAGGTAAAATTGGCTTTTGTCGCAACCGGCGATGCCGCACAAGACGCAAAAATCGCAGGCCAGATAAAAGCGCGGCATATTCCGGTCAATGTCGTCGACAGGCCGCATCTGTGTGATTTTTTCACACCGGCACTGGTTGCTCATGCGCCGGTTGCGGTGGCAATCGGCACAGAAGGTGCGGGGCCGGTACTGGCGCAGAAACTGCGGCGCGAAATCGGTGCAGCTTTATCTCCGCAAACCGGAGCGCTGGCACAATTGGCGGCTGACTATCGCAACAAGGTGGAAAGCACGTTGCCGAAAGGGGCGACGCGACGCCAGTTCTGGGATGTATTCTTCAATGGTGCTGTCGCGCATGCGGTTGAGCGTGGCGATCTGAGCCTTGCACGAGAACTGGCTGATCAGGCTCTGACTGAGGTGAATATCCCTTCCGGTTATGTCTGGCTGGTTGGCGCAGGACCCGGAGCAGAAGACCTGCTGACCTTGCGTGCGCAACGTGTGCTGATGCAGGCAGATGTGATCCTCTATGATGCGCTGGTGCCGGAGAGCGTGGTTGCCATGGGCAGACGCGATGCGGTGCTTATTCCGGTGGGAAAGCGCAAAGGCTGCCACAGCAAAAGTCAGGACGAGATCAATCAGTTGCTGGTTGAGCTTGCCCAAGACGGGCAGCGTGTGGTGCGGCTGAAATCCGGCGATCCGCTGGTCTTTGGCCGTGCCGGTGAAGAAATGGCGGCGTTGCGCGCAGCCGGTGTCAGCTTCGAGATTGTGCCCGGCATTACCTCAGCCATAGCTGCCGCCGCCGATATGCAGTTGCCGTTGACGTTACGTGGTGTTGCATCCTCCCTGATTTTCACCACCGGTCACGATATGGCGGGAGTCATCCTGCCGGATTGGGCGCGGCTTGCGCTCAGTGGTGCAACCATTGCTGTTTACATGGGTGCAAGCGTTGCCGCATCGGTGGCTCACCGTTTGACCGCTGCCGGTCTGCATGAGGATACGGCAGTGGCGGTGGTAGAAAATGCCGGACGCACAGAGCGTGTAATGCTGCACGGCCACTTAAAAGATCTGGCACAGTTGGAAAATCATAAAGAGCTGCAAGGGCCGGTCATGGTGATTATCGGCGATGCGGTTGCCGGTGCCTCACTTGAAGGTGCCCGCCCACTTGCCAATCAACAGACAATGACACCGGCACTGCATGTCTTGCAGGTTGGTGAAAAGGAGAAAGCATAATGACGGTCAAAGTCCTGAGTGCCAATCGTCTGAGCGACGGTGTTTCGGTCTGGCTTGCTGCGGATGGCCATTGGGCCAGCTCCATTCGCGGTGCATTGCTCGCGCGTCATCCTGAAGCTGTGGCGGCATTGGAAGCTGCCGGAAAACAGGCCAGCCGTTTTGACGAAGTGGTGGATATCAATCTGATCGAGGTCGAAGAGCGCGGTGTTGAGCTTTTCCCTGTTCGCTTGCGCGAACGCATCCGGCTGTCAGGCCCTACAATCACACCTGTTGTACGGCTGCATTCTGTAGCGGGTTGAACTGTTAAAATGATGCCTGTCGGGAGGGGCTGTAATGTACCGGTATGATGAGTTTGACCGCGAATTTGTTTTCGCCCGTGTGGAGCAATTTCGCGATCAGGTGTCGCGTCGTCTGAGCGGGGAGTTGAGTGAGGATCACTTCAAACCGCTGCGTTTGATGAATGGCGTCTATTTGCAGCTCCATGCCTATATGCTGCGTATTGCTATTCCTTATGGCACTTTGTCGTCGCGTCAGATGCATAAGCTGGCGCATATTGCCCGCGTCTATGATCGTGGCTACGGGCACTTTACAACGCGGCAGAACTTGCAATTTAACTGGCCGAAACTCACCGATATTCCCGCCATTCTGGAGGAACTGGCCGAGGTGGAGATGCACGCCATTCAAACCTCCGGCAATTGCATCCGTAATGTGACTGCCGATCATTTCGCCGGTGCGGCACGGGATGAAGTCGCCGATCCGCGCCCCTATGCCGAGATTTTGCGGCAATGGTCATCACTGCATCCCGAGTTCTCTTACCTGCCGCGCAAATTCAAAATTGCGGTCACTGGTGCAGAGGCCGACCGTGCGGCCATTCAGGTGCATGATATCGGTCTGCATCTCAAAGAAAACGAACAGGGACAGCGTGGCTTTGCAGTCTATATCGGCGGCGGGCAGGGACGCACGCCGATGATTGCCAAAAAGGTACGCGATTTTCTGCCGGAAGCGGATTTGCTGACCTATATCACCGCTATTGTGCGGGTGTATAACCTCCATGGTCGCCGTGACAATAAATATAAGGCACGTATCAAAATCCTCGTCCATGAAACCGGATTGGAGGATTTGCAGGCGCAGATTGAGGCCGAATGGCAGGTGATTAAAGATAGTGATCTGAAATTGCCTGAAGCTGATATTGCCGCTATTAACGCCTATTTTGCAGCGCCCCGATTGCCTGAACGGGCAGAGGGACACGGGTTTGTTGCGGTAACGCGTAAAATTGATGCGGCTTTTGCTTCTTGGTTTTCCCGCAATGTGACGGCGCATAAGCACCCTGATTATGGTGTGGTGACAATCTCGCTCAAAGCCATCGGAGAAATTCCGGGCGATGCGTCAGCCGATCAGATGGATATTGTGGCCGATCTGGCTGAACGCTTTTCGCAAAGTGAAATCCGCGTCAGCCATGAGCAAAATCTGGTGCTGCCGCATGTGGCGCTGGCCGATTTGCCTGCACTTCATGCACAATTGCAGCAGGCCGGACTTGCCACGGCCAATGCAGGGCTGATTACCGATATTATTGCCTGCCCCGGACTGGACTATTGCGCTTTGGCTAATGCCCGCTCCATTCCTGTCGCACAGCGTATTTCCGAGCGCTTTGGCTCGCAGGCGCGGCAGGAGGAAATCGGTGATCTGAAGATCAAAATCTCCGGCTGCATTAATGCCTGCGGTCATCATCATGTCGGTCATATCGGTATTCTCGGCGTGGAGAAAAAAGGCGAAGAACTGTATCAGATAACGCTCGGCGGTTCCGGCGATGAACAGACATCCATCGGCGATATTACCGGTCGCGGATTTTCTTCTGAAACCGTGGTAGATGCTATTGAAACAGTGGTGAATACCTATCTGAGTATACGCAGCGCACCGCACGAAAGTTTTCTCGAAACCTACCGGCGTTTAGGTGCGCAGCCGTTCAAGACAGCACTCTACGGGGAGGCTGTACATGCAGCCTGATCTGACTGAGACCACAGCAGACAGGGCGCAACGCCTGAATTACCTTTACGGCGATGCAAGTGCCGAGGCGATTATCGCAGTGGCCGTTAAAGAGTTTGGCGCAGGGCTGGCTGCCGTGTCTTCTTTCGGTGCGGATTCTGCAATCTTGCTGCATTTGATTGCGCAGATACAGCCGTCGCTTCCGGTGTTGTTTTTGCAAACCAATAAGCATTTTCCGGCAACATTGCGTTATCAGACGCAATTGGTGCAGGAACTGGGGCTGACAGATGTCCGTGATTTGCTGCCGGACGCGGGCGCTTTGAAAGCCCATGATCCGCTGGGCGCTCTGTGCCTGACGGATAAAGACCGCTGCTGCGATTTACGCAAAGTTCAACCACTCGCACAGGGCATTGCGCCATTTCAGGCATGGTTCACAGGACGCAAGCAGTTTCAGGCAGCGACGCGCAACGGTTTGCCTGCTTTCGAGGCAGTAGGAGAGCATATCCGCATCAATCCTATGCGAGACTGGAATGCAGAGCAGCTGGAGGCCTATCGCGCGTCCCATCATTTACCGCCGCATCCGCTGGTGGAGCAGGGCTATCGTTCCATAGGCTGTATGCCCTGCACACGACCGGTCGGTGATGGTGAAGATCAGCGGGCAGGGCGCTGGACAGGTTCAGGTAAAACCGAATGTGGTATTCATCTGGGTGGTCTCGAACAGCATTTGCAAAAGGATAAGGCAAAGGGAGCAGAGCTATGACTGAGACAATTTTACCGGCACTCTGGTCACGTTCCGGCCTGACGGATGATGGTTTTGTGCATGTTGAGAGTGTTGAGGAAATCACCGGCCATGATGCGGTGATCGTGCCGCTTCAACTGTGGCCACAGATCAGTCGCGAGCGCCTGCGCACCAGCAATATCCGGATCGGTGTATGCGTTGAGGCTGGTGAGGCGCTCGACAACCTGCTGGGTGATTTGGCGCATATTGACCTGCTCGTGCTGGACTTTCCGGCTTTCAATGACGGGCGTTCTTTTTCCAAGGCTGCACGCCTGAGGTCGCATTATGAATTTACGGGCGAGATCAGAGCATCGGGTGCCGTACATATTGATCAGGTGAGTGCTATGCTGCGATCCGGTTTTGACACGCTACAGATCAGCGACGCACGGACTTTAAAACGTCTGCTTGCCGGCGAATTGCACGATACAGGTGTTTATTATCAGCCTGTTGCCGGTGGTATCCATGGTGCAGAGCAGGGACTGGCAGGTTATAGCTGGCGTCGACGGCAGGGTTTTTAAACAAGAGGTTCTTATTCCTGTCTGAAGGCTGGCTGCCTGTACCAATTCACGGTATCGGCATAGGGAAACAGGAATAAAGCTTGTTTTATGTGTCGAAAACATTATCTACCATAAAGCGCATCCCGAAAAGTGCGAAGCGGTTTTCGGAATGAGATGCGCGTAAAAACAAAGAGATAGAGCGGTTCTAGTGATTCAGTATTAGTTGGAAACGCTCTAATATCACCCCACGTCTGCGATACTCAAAAGGCATTGTTGTGAGTTCTGATACGCTTCTCATTCATGTTACCGATCAAAAAGGTGAGCGCCATACGCTTGAGGCTCTCGAAGGCTTTCGTGTTATGGAAGTCATCCGTGACTGGGGGCTGAATATTAAAGCAGAATGCGGCGGCGCCTGTGCCTGCGGAACCTGTCATGTCTACGTTACGCCGGAATGGGCGGGTAAGCTCTTTGAGCCGCAGGATGAAGAGCTGGATCAGCTCGATCAGACATTCCATGTCGAAGATAATTCACGCCTGTCCTGTCAGATTATCATGACAGAGGAACTCAATGGTCTGGAAGTCACCTTGGCTCCGGGCACTGAGGCTGACCGCGAAGCAGCCTGAATTGAAAGTGATGTCTTTGGTCTGATTTGAAGATGACTTTTCCGCACTCTCCGTGATAGACAGAATTTGTGAAGAGGAGGCTTTACCAGCCTCCTTGAGTGATTTTATGGATTAGGAAAAGCTCGTGATACGGCATATTGTATTTTTCAGCGTCAAAGAAGATCAGGACGTAGAGGATGTATGCCGCCGGTTACGGGCTTTGGCGACGATTCCCCATTCAGAATGTTTTGAAGTTGTGGCCAATAGCAAGGTTGATCCGATGTGCGACCGGATTGATCTGGTTGTCTATGGAGAGTTCCGTGATGAGGCTGCATTGGCGGCTTTCAAGGCGCATCCGACCTATGATGCGACGACGCAGGCGGTGCGTCCGTTGCGCGAAATGCGCTATTCCGCTGATTTCACATCAACTGTTGTCTGAAATAATCCCCTGAAAAGCAGTGTGATTGCTGATATTCCTTAGCATCAGTGGTTGAAGATTTCCGTTAAAAGTGATTGTCTGACTTTGAAATGATGACAAGTCAGGCATAGTGGTGCCGTTATTACTTTGCAGGCTGTGTTAATAGCTGCTTTAGAGCCCTGACGGGCTGATACATAGGAAATGCATATGGACGATTATGAAAAATATGCCATGGGCATGATGATCGTTTTCGGCGCACTGATTATTGGTGCCCTGATGACCGTAAATCTTGTGGTTTATGACAAGCCTGGCTTCTTGTTCGCACTTGGTGCGGCAGTGGTCGCATGGTTTTCAGCATTTGCTGTCTTGCTGGACAAGCCGCGCGTTTACGGTGCGCTGATCGCAGTGGCGATCGGGCTGGTTGCTGCTTCAATCGGTGCCTATGTAACCTGATCGTATCTGTGAATTTACCTAATGGAGCGCCGTATGCCAGGCTTGGCACACAAAGGGCGCTCTAACACATAAGAATTATGCTCTAAAACGCCGCCTTCAGGGGCGGCGTTTTTTGTTTTCAGGCAGCTTTATGCCTCAGGTATAAGGCGAATAGCATTGGCGACGCGGACCGTAATTCGGCTGAAATGTATTGTCCGATGCGCGGTAAGAGCGGTAGCGGTTATAGCACCAGTTGATATGACCGTTGCGGCCTGAGCGGTAGACCGGTGCCGGACGGTAATGGCGTGGCGGTGCAGGACGGTAATAGCGGAACTGGGGCTGATAATAAGGTCTGTATTGCGGCCGGTAACGCGGGCCGTTCCAGTGGCGCGGCCGGTCATAGCGACGGTCGTAATGCCGTCTTTCACGGTAATGGCGACGCTCCGGATAATATTGCACATTCCGGCTCAGTCCCTGTCCGGTTGCAGTCATATCCTGTAATATAGCATTGTGTGTAACTGCCGCAGGCTGAGCCTGTGCAGCACTACCAAAGGACAGTATGCTCATAGTCAGCGCTGTCAGCGCCGCAGTAAAATAAGAAATCATTCTTCTCATTTTGTTTCTCCTCAGATCAAAGCGCAGTGCATAAAAAGCGATGCGGCTTTTATGGCATGCATATAACAATGTTACTCTTCATGAGATGAACGCTGCATGACTGTAATTATTCCGGCGATACCCGTAAAAATCGTCTGTTTGACTATGACTGAAAGAACGCAGGAATTGCAGCGAATTTGTGCCGGACGGCTTCACAGATCGTAAATGCTGGAATGGATTTGGTGAACGGCTGATATTATAAAAGATCGATCGCTTTGTTTGACATAAAGATATGTTTATGTCATCAACTCGAATAATGGATTTGAGCGGCATAGTGACTGACATATTGTGTGATAGGCAGGTATCGGATGAGCACTTCTTTTGACAATCTTTTCGGACCGGTCGCAGGCAGACCGGATGGTTCCGAAGTGCTTGCTGCCCTGCAAAAAGCAGCACGGGAACGTATCCTGATTCTTGACGGTGCTATGGGCACGCAGATTCAGGGTTTGGGCTTTCATGAAGAGCATTTTCGTGGTGAGCGTTTTGCCGGTTGTGAATGTCATTTGCAGGGTAATAATGACCTTTTGACCCTGACCCAACCGCAGGCAATTGAAGAAATTCATTATGCCTATGCCATGGCCGGTGCGGATATTCTTGAGACCAACACATTCTCTTCCACGTCCATTGCACAAGCTGATTACAGCATGGAAGAGGCGGTTTATGAGCTGAACCGTGACGGTGCGCGTCTGGCACGCCGCGCAGCTTTGCGCGCGCAGCAAAAGGACGGTCGCCGCCGCTTTGTTGCCGGTGCTTTGGGGCCGACAAACCGTACCGCATCTTTGTCACCGGATGTGAATAATCCGGGTTTTCGCGCCGTGACATTTGATGATCTGCGCATTGCCTATGCCGAGCAGATCAATGGTCTGGTCGATGGTGGCTCGGATATTATTCTGATTGAGACTATCTTTGATACGCTGAATGCAAAGGCTGCCGTGTTTGCTTGTGAGCAGGTTTTTGCGGAAAAAGGCATCCGCCTGCCGCTGATGATTTCCGGCACCATCACCGATCTTTCCGGCCGCACACTCTCCGGCCAGACGCCGACGGCTTTCTGGTATTCGCTGCGCCATGCGCGTCCGTTCACTATTGGTCTCAACTGTGCGCTCGGTGCCAATGCGATGCGCGCGCATCTGGCGGAAATCTCAAGCGTGGCGGATACATTTGTCTGTGCTTATCCGAATGCCGGTCTGCCGAATGAGTTTGGCCGTTATGATGAAACGCCTGACGTTATGGCCGCGCAGATGGAAGATTTTGCCCGTGAAGGGCTGGTCAATGTGGTCGGCGGCTGCTGTGGTTCGACACCGGAACATATTACGGCAATCGCGGAAGCCACAGGCAAATATGAGCCGCGCAAGCCGGTAAAGCTGGCCCCGTTGATGCGCCTGAGCGGTCTTGAGCCGTTTACGCTGACGAAGGACATTCCTTTTGTGAATGTCGGCGAGCGTACCAATGTCACCGGTTCTGCGCGGTTCAAAAAACTGATTACCGCCGGAGATTACACTACGGCGCTGGATGTTGCCCGCGATCAGGTGAACAATGGTGCGCAGATCATCGACATCAATATGGATGAAGGTCTGATCGACAGCCAGAAAGTGATGGTTGAGTATCTCAATCTGGTTGCCGCCGAGCCGGATATTGCCCGTGTTCCGGTGATGATTGACAGTTCCAAATGGGATGTGATCGAAGCCGGTCTGAAATGTGTGCAGGGCAAGCCGTTAGTCAATTCCATCTCGATGAAAGAAGGCGAGGAGGCTTTCATTCATCATGCTAAACTGGTGCGCGCCTATGGTGCCGCCGTGGTGGTGATGGCGTTTGATGAGGTAGGGCAGGCTGATACGAAAGAGCGTAAGGTCGAGATTTGTACCCGCGCCTATAAAATCCTCACCGAGCAGGTTGGTTTCCCGCCGGAAGATATCATCTTTGATCCGAATGTTTTTGCGGTGGCAACAGGGATCGAAGAGCATAATAATTACGGCAATGATTTCATCGATGCGACCAAAGAAATCATTGAAACCTTGCCGCATGTGCATATTTCAGGTGGCGTCTCTAATCTGTCCTTCTCGTTCCGCGGTAATGAGCCGGTGCGTGAGGCGATGCATGCGGTGTTTCTCTATCATGCCATTCAGGTTGGCATGGATATGGGGATCGTCAATGCCGGTCAGCTGGCGGTTTATGAATCGATTGATCCGGACCTGCGTGAAGCCTGCGAAGATGTGGTGCTGAACCGCCGTGAGGATGCGACAGAGCGCCTGTTGGAGATCGCCGAGCGTTATCGCGGTGCGGCAGGCAAAGAAGCCAAAGAAAAAGATCTCAGCTGGCGCGAATGGAGCGTTGAAAAGCGTATTGAACATGCGCTGGTCAATGGTATTACCGAATATATTGAGGCCGATACGGAAGAAGCCCGCCAAAGCGCTGAGCGTCCGCTGCATGTCATCGAAGGTCCTTTGATGGCCGGTATGAATGTTGTGGGTGATCTGTTCGGCTCGGGAAAAATGTTCCTGCCGCAGGTGGTGAAATCTGCCCGTGTGATGAAACAGGCTGTCGCTGTGCTGCTGCCATTCATGGAAGAGGAAAAGCGCCTGAATGGCGGTGAAGCACGTCAGAGTGCCGGTAAAATCCTGATGGCGACGGTCAAAGGCGATGTGCATGATATTGGCAAGAATATTGTTGGTGTCGTGCTGGCCTGCAATAATTATGAAATCATCGATCTCGGTGTGATGGTGCCTGCTGCCAAGATTTTGCAGGTCGCCAAAGATGAGAAAGTCGACATTATCGGTCTGTCCGGTCTTATCACGCCGTCGCTTGATGAGATGGTGCATGTGGCTGCTGAAATGGAGCGTGAAGGCTTTGATCTGCCATTGCTGATCGGTGGTGCCACCACCAGCCGCGTGCATACGGCGGTCAAAATCCATCCGAAATATCAGCGCGGCCAGACTGTCTATGTGCTGGATGCCAGTCGCGCGGTGGGGGTTGTATCACAACTGCTGTCACCTGAGCAAAAAGATGGTTATGTGGCCGATATTCGTGCGGAATATGCCAAGGTCACAGCTGCCCATGAGCGCAGTGAGGCAGAGAAGAAACGCCTGCCGCTTGCCCGTGCCCGTGAAAATGCACAGAAGCTCGATTGGAGTAATTACACCCCGCCTGCGCCTTCTTTCCTCGGCACCAAGGTCTTTGAAACCTATGATCTGGCCGAACTGGCACGCTATATTGACTGGACACCATTCTTCCAGACATGGGAGCTGAAAGGTCGATTCCCTGCCATTCTCGATGATGAAAAACAAGGCCCTGCCGCTCGCCAGCTTTATGAAGATGCGCAGGCTATGCTGAAGAAGATCATTGACGAGAAATGGTTTGCACCGCGTGCGGTTATTGGCTTCTGGCCGGCCAATGTGGTTGGCGATGATATTCATCTCTATAAGGATGACAGCCGTCAGGAGCATACGGATACATTCTACACTCTGCGCCAGCAATTATCGAAGCGTGACGGCCGTCCGAATGTGGCACTGTCGGATTTCGTTGCACCAAAGGATAGCGGTAAGGCTGATTATATCGGTGGTTTCGTTGTCACTGCGGGGATTGAGGAAGTCGCGATTGCCGAGCGCTTTGAACGCGCCAATGATGATTACTCCTCCATTCTTGTTAAGGCACTGGCCGATCGTTTTGCGGAAGCTTTTGCCGAAGCTATGCATGAGCGGGTGCGCAAAGAGTTCTGGGGCTATGGTGCGGATGAGACCTTCACACCGGATCAATTGGTGGGTGAGCCTTATGCAGGTATCCGTCCGGCACCAGGCTATCCGGCGCAGCCGGATCATACGGAAAAAACCACTCTGTTCCGTTTGCTGGATGCCACAGCAACGATCGGCGTTGAGCTGACAGAGAGCTATGCGATGTGGCCCGGTTCTTCGGTTTCAGGTCTCTATCTCTCGCATCCTGACAGCTATTATTTCGGCGTGGCTAAGGTAGAGCGCGATCAGGTGGAGGATTATGCCGCCCGCAAGGCTATGCCGGTTGCGGATGTAGAGCGCTGGCTCGGCCCTATTCTCAATTACATTCCGCAGGACTAAAGCCCTTCCCAAAAGTGTGAAGCGGTTTTGGCGTGTGATCTTATAAAAACATCTGGCTCGCAATTTGTTGCGTATATTTACAAAACTTGTTCAGGTGCCGTTCAGGTTGACTGCGCGATATTCACAGCGCGCAATCAATGGATTGCACCAGATTCACCGGCATAAATATTGTTGAGTAGTTTCGACAGGATGCCGATGTCTGCAGCTTAAAAGGTCACTCATTATGAAACGCTTGATTATCGCAATTGCTGCTCTTGGTATGATTGCTCCAGTGGTTGCTCAGGCAGCTCCTGTTGCACATAAAACTGCTGCTGTGCAGACCCACGCTCCGGCTGCAAAGAAAGTTGCTGCCCACAAAACTGTGAAAGCTAAGTCAACCGGCATGCACAAGACTTCCAAGCACACTGTGAAGAAGGCTGCTCCTAAGCACGCTAAAAAATAATCTGAGATGCGTGCCAAGCCGGAGTTCCCGTCCGGCGAGGGAATATTCTGAGATATAAGGCATAAATACCATCAAGGTATTTATGCCTTTTTCATTTGATGAGCGTGTTCACATAAGCAGCAATGGCAAGGCTCGATGTCAGTCCCGGACTCTCAATACCAAACAGATTGACCAGTCCCGGGATACCGTGATCGTCGCTGCCGGAAATATAAAAATCGGCTGCTGTCTCGCCTTTGCCGCTCAGTTTAGGGCGGATGCCGCTATAGGTGGCCTGCAAGGCATTATCCGGTAAGTCCGGCCAATAGCTGCGGATTGCAGCGTAAAAACTATCGCCGCGTTGCGGATCAACGCAATAATCGAGATTGGCGGGTGATGTCTCTTTGCCGAGCCATTCGACATCAGGGCCGAAGCGCATCTGCCCGTTGAGATCAAGCGTCAGATGAACGCCCAGTCCGCCATCTTCCGGCACCGGATAAATCAGATGCGAGAACGGGGTTTTGCCAAGTGCTGAGAAATAATTGCCCTTGGCAAGATATTGTGCTGGTATGTGCTGCGGTGCCAGTCTGTTGATCGTGGCGGCGATGGCTTGCGCACCAATACCTGCAGCATTGATGAAGCGTTCGGCAAGCAGTGTAAATTCCTCGCCGCTCTCACGGTCGCGGGTTGAAATGGAAAAACCGTCTGCATTATGCTCAACACGCAGAATTGCGGTGTTGAAAGCAACCGCCGCACCGTGATTTTCCGCGTCTCCCTGCAGGCTCAGCATCAGAGTATGACTGTCGATAATGCCGGTGGAGGGGGAAAATAAAGCCGCAGTGCATCGGATAGCGGGTTCCAGTACCTGAGCCTCTGCTGCACTCAGACGTTGCAGATCATGCACACCGCAGGCCGTTGCACGCGTCACAATTTTATCCAGTGCGGCATGTTGCGCTTCAGAGGTCGCGACAATCAACTTGCCGCAGCGTTTATGCGGTATGCCCTGTGCTGCGGCATAGGCATAAAGGCGCTCTTTGCCTTCAACGCAAAAACGGGCTTTCAGACTATCCGGTTCGTAATAGATGCCGGCATGGATGACTTCGGAATTACGAGACGACGTCTGCGTGCCGATCATATGTTCGGCTTCAAGGACGAGTGTTTCAAAACCGCGCATTGCCATTTCGCGGGCAATTGCCAGACCAACCACACCGGCTCCGGCAACTACACAAGCTGTCTTTTCCATTCCCGCTCTACCCTCTGATTTTTATCGGCGGAGGATATGCTGACGAAGGGACAGAGTGCAAGATCAAAGCGTTCGCAGGCAATCTCTCAGAACCATCTTGAAATCGATTGCGGAACGGCATTCCACGCAGACAACGCCTTGCGCAATGAAAATCACATTCGCAGGCAAACTTCACCATATCATCCTTTCTCACTGGTACAGTCTTTGGGCATGATGATGGGCATGTATCATCGCCGGAACAGCGTTTCTCTGAGTGGAATGAAGTGCCGGACAAAATACGGAATTGAGTATGAGCCTTGCACTGCATGTGGCGGATCTTGTACCGCTAACCTCTGACCGTCAGACTAGCCCGCATTTCGGCCGGTCTGTTGCACCGCTGACCCATCTGCAAAGATTGGAGGCAGAGGCTATCCACATTTTTCGGGAGGTGGCGGCCAGTTTTGCAAAGCCGGTCATGCTTTATTCTGTCGGTAAAGATTCAAGTGTGATGCTGCATCTGGCGCGCAAGGCCTTCTATCCGGCACCGCCGCCCTTTCCGTTTCTGCATGTCGATACGACGTGGAAATTCAAGGAAATGATTGCTTTTCGCGATGCGCAGGCCAAAGCCTATAAGCTCGATCTGCGGGTGCATATTAATAGCCAAGGCGTTGAGGCCGGTATCAATCCGTTTATTCACGGATCAAATGTGCATACGGATGTGCTGAAAACACAAGCCCTGAAACAGGCATTGGATAAATACGGCTTTGATGCTGCCTTTGGCGGCGCACGGCGGGATGAGGAGAAATCCCGCGCCAAGGAGCGGGTCTTTTCCTTCCGCAATGCGACCCATAGCTGGGATCCGAAAAACCAACGCCCTGAAATGTGGAATATCTATAATACGCGTATTCAGACGGGCGAGTCGATCCGCGTATTTCCGCTGTCCAACTGGACGGAAGCCGATATCTGGCATTACATCCATCAGGAAAATATCCCGATTGTACCGCTGTATTTTGCGGCGCCCCGTCCGGTGGTTGAGCGCGATAATATGCTCATTCTCGCTGATGATGATCGTCTGCAATTGCGGTATGGCGAGACGATTGAAACCCGTATGGTGCGGTTCAGGACGCTGGGCTGTTATCCGCTGACGGCAGCGATTGAATCGCAGGCGCAAACACTGCCGCAAATTTTGGAAGAAATGCTGCTGACGCGCACATCGGAACGGCAGGGGCGGCTGATCGACCGCGATGAAGCCGGCTCCATGGAGAAGAAAAAACGGGAAGGATATTTCTGATGACGGAGACACTGACCCGTGAACAGCCGGAAACAATAATCTCGGATTATCTGGAGGCGCAGGAGCATAAATCGCATTTGCGTTTTCTCACCTGCGGCTCTGTCGATGACGGAAAATCCACCCTCATCGGGCGTTTGCTCTATGACGCCAAAACCCTGTTTGAAGATCAGATATCACAACTGCATCAGGACAGCCGTAACCATGGCACAGCAGGCGAGGATATTGATTTTGCGCTGCTGGTGGACGGGCTGGAGGCAGAGCGCGAACAAGGTATTACCATTGATGTGGCCTACCGGTTTTTTGCAACGCCGAAGCGCCGCTTTATCGTTGCCGATACGCCGGGGCATCTGCAATATACCCGCAATATGGTGACAGGGGCTTCAACCGCAGACCTCGCCATTGTGCTGGTCGATGCCCGCAAAGGGCTACTGGAGCAGACACGCCGGCATAGTTTTATCGCCGCGCTGTTAGGCATCCGTCACATTGTGCTGGCAGTGAACAAGATTGATTTGGCTGGATATGATGAGGGTGTCTTCAACCGGATTGTGCAGGATTATCAGTCCTTTGCGCGAGCTCTTGGTTTCAGTACTATTCAGGCTATTCCGGTATCTGCACGTTTTGGTGATAATATCCGCACAGCTTCAGAGAATATGCCATGGTATCAGGGGCCAGCATTGTTGGAATGGCTGGAGAATGTGGCGACAGACAATGCGGATGCTGCGGAACCGGATTTTCGCTTTCCTGTGCAATATGTCAGCCGCCCCCATGCAGATTTTCGCGGCTTCGCAGGCACGATTGCATCTGGCAAGATTAACGTCGGTGATGAAATCACTGTTGCCCGTTCCGGTGTAAGTTCTGCTATCCGCTATATTGTGACAGCTGACGGCGAGCTGGAAACGGCACAGGCCGGACAGGCCGTGACGCTGGTTCTGGAAGACGAGCGCGATATCTCCCGCGGTGATATGCTGGCGCATCCGCAATCGCGCCCGCAGGTGAGTGATCGTCTGGCAGCCAAACTGGTGTGGTTTGCACAGGAGCCGTTGCGGGCAGGGCGGCAATATTGGCTGCGCAGTCAGACAGATCAGGTGAGCGTAACGGTGACGACGCTCAATTACCGGATTGATATTGAAAATACAGACAAGCAATTTGCGCAGGAACCTGCGGAGCAATTGCAGATGAATGAAATCGGTCAGGTGGCTTTGCAGCTTTCCGCACCACTGGCCTTTGATCCTTACGGACAGAACCGAGCAACCGGTTCTTTCATTCTGATTGATCGTCTGACCAATGCAACCGTTGCAGCCGGATTGATCGATCATTCATTGCGTAAAGCCTCGCATATTCATGTGCAGGCGGCAAAAGTCACACCAACAGAGCGGGCGGCACAAAAATATCAGAAACCGGCACTGTTATGGTTCACCGGCCTGTCCGGCTCCGGTAAGTCAGCCTTGGCAACCGTGCTGGAGCAGCGGTTGCATCTGGCGGGGAAACATACATTCATTCTCGATGGCGATAATCTGCGCCATGGCCTCAACAGCGATCTGGGTTTCTCCGCAGAAGAACGCAACGAGAATATCCGGCGTGTGGCTGAAACATCGCGGCTGATGCTGGATGCGGGATTGATCGTGCTGGTGTCAGTGATTGCACCACTGGCGCAGGATCGCGCTCTGGGACGCCATCTTGCCGGTGATTTTGATTTCATTGAAATCTTTGTCGATACGCCTCTGGAGGTCTGTGAGGCGAGAGATGTGAAGGGTCTTTATGCTAAAGCCCGCGCCGGTGAAATTCGGGATTTTACTGGTATTGATGCACCTTATGAGCGGCCGGTAGCACCGGAACTGCACCTGCGGGGAGAGACGGCGAGTGTGGATGATCTTGCCGACCAAATAGAGCATTATCTCAATCAGCGTGGGCTGATTTATAGTCTGGTCGATGAGGGCTGGTCGATTTAACGCTGTCGAGCGCGGTGTTTCTTACTGATGAAAAATGTTATATGTCACCCTGAACGGGTGAGAGGAACATCGCAATGACAACGGAAAAGACATCACTTGCCACAGATACTCTGATGGCAGTGATGCAGCAGGCAGCACTGGATGCCGGCCATGCAATTATGCGGTTTTATGAGACAGGTTGTGAGATCAGTCTGAAGCCGGATGCATCGCCTGTCAGCGAGGCAGACCATGTGGCGGAAGCTATTATTCTGAAACAGTTGCGTGCATTTCTGCCGGAGGTTTCCGTGGTGGCAGAAGAGGAAATGGCGGCTGGTGACGGCCCCGTTGAAATCCGCGAGCGTTTTTTCCTCGTTGATCCTCTGGATGGCACCAAAGAATTCGTGCTGCGCAATGGCGACTTCACCGTCAATATAGCTTTGATTGAGAATGGTGTGCCGGTCAGCGGCGTGGTTTATGCGCCGGTCAGCGCCAAGCTATATTGCGGATCACCAGCCGGTGCATGGCAGTATGATGTGCGCTCGGATGCACTGGTGGCAGAAACCCGCTTGATCGTGCGGGAATGCGGCGAGCAGAAAACCGCTGTGGCCAGTCGTTCACACAATACGCCTGAAACAGATACGTATTTGCGCGAACAGGCCATTGTCTCTTGCGTGAGTGTTGGTTCGTCCTTGAAATTCTGTTTACTTGCGGCGGGGAAGGCGGATGTCTATCCGCGTTTCAGCCGGACAATGGAGTGGGATACAGCGGCCGGTGATGCGGTATTGCGCGCGGCAGGCGGTAAGACCCTGACACTGGATAATCAGCCGCTGACCTATGGCAAGCGGAACCAGCAGCCTGAAAGCGATTATGCCAATCCGTTTTTTATCGCCTATGGCGGGGCGGAACCAGCCTGAGTCGTTTTTTGACTACAGGCGACCGCAGCTACGCATTTGTGCTGCATAGCGCTGGGAGATGTTGGTGGCTTTGCGGGCGGCACGCTGCACCATCGCATTGCCGCGCCAGCTGCCTTTTGCATAGCCGCCATGGCCGGAATAATAAGCCAGATACAGATTATACGGATCGTTCAGCGAAATGCCGTTACTGATATTGCTCTGTTTGTGATACCAGCCGACAAAATGGATGGCATCGCCAAAATTGGTGCGGCTTGCACCAAAGCGTCCGGTTTCACGCGTATAACGCGCCCATGTGCCGTCCAGCGCCTGAGAATAGCCATAGGCTGAGGACTGGCGCTTCCACGGGATAAAGCCGAGCAATTTGGTGCGTGGTGGCCGTGCATAAGGCTGGAAACTTGATTCTGTGTAAATCGTCGCCATCATAATCGGGATCGGCACGCCGAAATCCCGTTCTGCCTTTTTGGCATCTTTGTGCCAGTTATTCACCCAGCCGTCGCGCTGATCAAAAATCGCACAGGCATTGTTGACTGATTTTGGCGCCGAGGCGCAACCAGCTAGAAGAACAGCAAAAATAAGAATGATTTTTTTCATTTAGGCGATCTTTCAGGCAGGCAATCTCTCAGACGAAATGAAATCTCCCGTTATGCGGCAAGAAAGCGCCACAGAACGACAAAGCGATAATGCTGAAAAGCATAACGCGAAGACTTTTGATAAAATGTGGTGCAATCGGGTTTTGGAGCGTTAAGTTTGCTGGCGTAGTTAATCGCGGGTTAAAGTGTGTTTGATTTTTAAAAACAAAAATAACGTGCGATGAAAAATCATACACGTTTATAATATTGAATTGTAAAGAGAATTTTAAATCACCGCTTGCGGTGTGATGGTCGGAGCGAGAGGATTCGAACCTCCGACCCCCTGATCCCAAATCAGGTGCGCTACCAGGCTGCGCTACGCTCCGTTGACCGTGAGGCGGCTTATAGCTGTGCATTTTGCTCGCTGCAAGCGAATTATGCAAAAAAAACAAAACAACTGTTCATTATTGATTTTTCAGCCCTTTTTGCCGGTCTAACTCTGGGTGCGAAGGCCCGGATTTGAGCGAAAACTGAACCTATTTAATACAGTTTTCATATAATGATCTTGATTATGAATTTATAAATAAATCAATATAATCAATTATTTAATATCTAAATTTTCAGATTAAAATTTATTGGATTTCTTCGTTTTTTACAAAATATCGCTTGGCAAAAAGAAATTCCCGATCTTATGCTCAGTTCATAACTGTAAATGTGATTTTGAGTGAATTTCAGCCGTTCGGAGATCAATCCGTTCAGGACATGCATGTGCTTTGATTCTTTTCAGGAGCAAATAATGCAATCGACTGCGATCAATATGAAGCAATTGCTTCCAAATTTCACGGATGAGTCTGTGATCGACGATTCAGTTTTGCTCTCTCCGCAAGGTTTTCGCGAGTATGATACGCGGTGGTGGTATGGTTTTTCGGGATCGGATCGTGTGCCGGAGATTAATCTCGCCGGTATCAAAGCTGTCGGAGCAGGGCTGGCACATTTGCTGCGGCAGCGAGGTAATGATCAGGCGATTATTGTCGGGCATGATCTGCGCAGCTATTCCTTTGAGGTCAAAACGGCGCTTGTCAAAGGGCTGGTCTCCGGCGGTGCGCATGTCTGCGATATTGGTCTTGCCCTGTCGCCTATGGCTTATTACGCGCAATTTGCGCTGAATATTCAGTCTGTTGCGATGGTCACTGCATCGCATAATGAGAATGGCTGGACGGGTGTGAAAATGGGCTGTGAGCGCCCTTATACCTTCGGGCCGGAGGATATGGCGGAACTGAAAGCCATTGTGCTCGAACAACAGGCCGTACCTGCAACGGGCGGGCAATATAATTTCGTCAATAATATTGAGAAGCTTTATGCATCGGCCTTAACAAAGGGGCGTTTTTTTAAGCGTCGGCTAAAAATTGTGGTGGTTTGCGGCAACGGAACGGCTGGATTGTTCGCACCTCAGATTTTGCGCAGGATCGGTTGTGAGGTTGTCGAGGTTGACTGTGCACCAAATTGGAGTTTTCCGAAATATAATCCCGATCCGGAAGCCGCTCCAATGCAAAAAGCAATGACCGAGGCTGTGCAGCTCTTTCGCGCGGATATGGCTTTTGGTTTCGACGGCGATGGGGATCGCTGTGGTGTGGCGGATCATGAAGGTAATATTATTTATGCTGACCGTATCGGATTGCTGTTGGCGCAGGCATTTTCTACGCAACACCGCGACGCGCATTTTATCGTTGATGTGAAATCAAGCGGATTATTTCGCACAGATCCGGTTTTACAAGCCAATAATGCAACGGTGGACTATTGGAAAACCGGCCATTCTTATATCAAGCGGCGTATGGGAGAAACGCATGCATTGGCAGGGTTTGAAAAGTCAGGCCATGTGTTTTTGAACCAGCCTTTGGGCTTGGGCTATGATGACGGACTGGCAACTGCGATCGCGGTTTGTGAAATGCTGGCAGCGCATCCGGATCAGACACTGGCATCATTAAACCGGCAATTGCCTCAAAGCTTTGCAACGCCAACGCTGAATATTTTCTGCTGTGACCAAGAAAAATACAGAATTATCAGCCGGATACAGGATTATTTTGCAGATTTAGTCAGTTCGGGTGAGATGTTTGCAGGGCAGTGCGTGAGCGAGCTTCTTACCATTAATGGTGTGCGGGTTACGGTTGATGACGGCACTTGGGGGCTGATCCGCGCATCTTCAAACAAACCCGATTTGGTGGTGGTGGCGGAAAGTCCGGTCTCGCTTGAGCGACGCAATGCCATGCTACACGCAATCAATCATGTCTTGGCACGGTTTGAGGCAGGACAACTCTCTGATTTTGAGGGCACTGTATAATTTTGTGAATAGCTTAGGCGGGGGCATTGGCTATGGCATTTGATCTGGAAAACCGGAAACTTAACGCATCGCGCGGCAGAGGTTTGCCTTTTTTGAGTTTTGTCATGTGTGGTGGCAGCGGTTCACGTTTATGGCCGCTGTCACGCATTGATAAGCCAAAACAATTCCACCGGTTGTCCGGCAAAGAGAGCCTGTTATCGGCGACGTTAAAACGCCTGCAATCTGCGCCTGATTTGAACGGCAGAATTACCGTGATCGGTGCGAAGAACCATCAGATGCAGATTGAAAAAACGATCTCTGCCGGCTCTGACATTAAGATGATTTTGGAGCCGGTGGCACGTAATACGGCTGCCGTTGCGGCGTTGGCAACCCTGTCTGCGTTGTCGGGCTGCGATGACGCATTGATATTATTGTGTCCGGCCGATCACGATATTTCGAGCACAGAACAATTCTGGCAGAGCGTGGCGCAGGGTATATCCGCTGCCAGTCGCGGGGCAATCGTTACATTCGGACTTTTGCCCGAGCGTCCGGAAACCGGCTATGGTTATATCGAGGCGGGAGAGCCGGAGGATAACGGCTATGCAATTACCCGTTTCGTCGAAAAGCCGGATCATGAAACGGCCATAGCGTTTATCCGGCAGGGGAGGTTCTTCTGGAATTCCGGTATTTTCCTGTTTCGTGCCAGTACAATGCGGGAGGCTTTTCTGCAATTTGCGCCGGATATCTGGCAGCATACGGAGGGAGCTTTACAGCATGCTGATTGCTCGGCAGAGGCAATATATCTGCGAGATGAGTTTTATCAGTCTGTTCCTGCGATTTCATTTGACCATGCGATCATGGAAAAAGCCGACAGGCGGATGTTGATACCGGCATCATTCAGTTGGAGTGATCTGGGCTCATGGCAATCTCTGTGCAAGCTTGAACAGCAGCACGATAATCAGGATGATTGCGGTAATGTTCTGATTGGCGATGTCATCGCGCATGATTGCAGCAATAGCTATATCCGCAGCGAGGCGGGGCTGCTTACTATTTCCGGTTTAAAGGATATGGCTGTCATTGCTTTGAAAGACGCCACTTTTATTTCGCCGCTGGCACAAAGCCATCAGGTGCAGGCGATTGTCAAAGAGCTGACACAGCAAAAGCGTGCAGAATTATATTATGAGCAACCGGTCTATGCGCCGGACATACACCGCCAGCATGTCAAAGACTGGTTGTTTGAAAAGGCACTGCCTTATTGGGCGCTTAAAGGTGCGGATCACCGGCATGGCGGTTTTTATGAGAGCCTCTCATTGCAAGGGCTGCCGGTTGCAGGGCCACGCCGATCAAGAACTATGGCGCGGCAAATCTATGTTTTCGCTAAAGGTCAGCTTGCCGGATGGGCGGGTGCATCGTCTGATTTGGTTTCGCACGGCCTTCTCTTCATGCAGGAGAGGGGGCGCAGCCGGAGTGGCGGCTGGGTACAGTCTTTCACTGCAAGTGGAGAGGTTGCACAAGCGCGGGAGAATTTCTACGATCAGACATGCATGTTATTGGCGCTCAGCTATGCGCATCAGGCGGGGCATAATCAGGCTTTACAGCTTGGACAGGAAACATTCGCATTTCTGGATAATAAGCTCGCGCATATTGCAGGCGGCTTTTATGAGAGCCGCGCTGACCGCGATAACCCGAGGGCATTACTGACTAGCAATGCGCATATGCATTATCTGGAAGCCTGCCTTGCATGGCATGAGGTGACCGGAGATGATGCCTATCTGAGACGGGCAGATGAGGTTGTTGAGCTTTGTAAAGATCATTTTTTTGACCGTGATTATTGGTGCTTAACAGAGTTTTTTCAGAACGGCTGGCGGCAGGTTGCAGATGCACGGGGCGACCATACCGAGCCTGGTCATTATTTCGAATGGGCCGCCTTATTGAGTGATTACGCCAACCGCACCGGTTGTCGTGAAGCCCGCCGGATGGCACACCGGCTTTATAGTTGCACCCTTTCAACGGGTATCAACCGGTCGACAGGTCTGGCTTATAATAGTGTTTCACGCGAGGGCAGGCCGATTGATCGCGGTAGCCGCAGCTGGCAGCAATGTGAGGCACTCAAAGCGGCTATCATGCTTGATGGCTATAATGATCAGGATTTAAAGCCGGAAATTGAAGCGAGAATTGCCACTTTATTTCGCTGGCATCTTCAGCCTGCGCAAGAAGGACTGTGGTATGATCGTCTTGATGCCAGCGGTACCAATTGCTCAGACCATGTGCCTGCTTCTATTCTTTATCATCTGGTCAGTGCTCTCACCTTGTATTTGCAGCCACTTGGAAAGGTGGACGCGAAGAAGTCGGTGAATAAACAAAACATGGTGGAGCGGGTGACAATGCCTGTCTGAGATAAATTGCCTGTGGAATTGTGCTGATACGAAACAAACTTATTTGAATATGAGGTTCATCTGCTTGTGTTCAGCCGGTGATTAGTTATCCTGATATACAAAACGGCTTCAGGAATAACGAAAATCGGTTTTCCTGAGACGGTTTAAAAAGCAATCAGTGCGGGCGCGGAAGATACATCCGGACGCAGCGCGTTGTCCGGTTCATGGGTAATTCAGGCAGATCTTCATGCAGCACTCGAAGCGTCATCGTGCGATTTTGGAACAGGCCAAGCTGAAAGGGCAGGTGCTGGTTGATGATCTGGCAGAGCAGTTTCAGGTCAGTCCTCAGACAATTCGTAAAGATCTCAATGATTTGTGTCGCGCACAATTGCTGACACGCACGCATGGCGGCGCTTTGTTCCCTTCCGGTGTGGAAAATCTGGAATATGAGGCGCGCAGGCAGATTGCAGCTTCAGAAAAACAGGCAATCGGACAGGCAGCAGCAGAACTGATCCCTGAAGGCGCTTCGCTTTTCATCAATATCGGCACCACGACTGAGGCTGTCAGCCAGCACTTGCTGGCGCATAACCAATTGATGGTCATCACCAATAATATCAATGTTGCCAGTCGTTTACGGGTCTATTCAGGGCTTGAGGTTATTATTGCCGGTGGCGTGGTACGCGCCAGTGATGGGGGTATTGTCGGTGAGGCTGCTGTCGATTTTATCCGTCAGTTCAAAGTGGATTATGCAATTATCGGGGTTTCGGCCATTGATGCAGACGGCGCATTACTCGATTTTGATTATCGTGAAGTGAAGGTTGCGCAGGCAATTATAGCCAATGCCCGCCATGTTATTCTGGTGGCAGATTCGACCAAAATGGAGCGCACTGCGCCGGTGCGGATGGGGCATTTATCGCAGATTAATACCTTCATCACCGATCAATGTATTGAGCCGTCGCTGCGCCAGATTTGTGCTGACCATGATGTGCAACTGATCGAGGCTGTGAAGCGTTAAGGCTTTGCTGGTTTTTGTCTTATGCATATGCGCGTTTTTTACGCGTTCTTATTTGTGTTGAGTTTCGTTTTTTCGCTCGATTTAGTTTCGTTTTTTACTATATTGCTTTCATATGGCGAAGATTGCCGGATTGAAAACGATTCCGGCGCGCCGTTTTTATGTGTCACAGCCGTGTCAATTTACCGTGCTTGAAGTGTTTAAGTATTGAATTGGCATGATTTTCGGCGGAGCTTGCGACGTGGTTGCAAATACGGACTATGATATTTTCATTATTGGCGGTGGTATTAACGGTTGCGGCATTGCCCGCGACGCGGTGGGGCGTGGTTTCCGCACCGGACTTGCCGAAATGAAAGATCTGGCCAGTGGCACATCTTCCCGCGCCACTAAGCTTATTCACGGCGGGCTGCGTTATCTCGAGCATTATGAGTTTCGTCTGGTGCGTGAAGCGCTGATGGAGCGTGAGATCATTTGGGCCAATGCCCCGCATCTGGTCAAGCCGATGCGTTTCATCCTGCCTTATCACCGCGGCGGTGTGCGTCCGGCATGGTTGCTGCGGCTGGGTTTGTTTCTTTATGACCATATCGGTGGGCGTAAACTTTTGCCTGCAACACGCACGCTGAATATGAAAACCGATAAGGCTGCGGTACCTCTCAAAGACCTGTTTACCAAGGCTTTTGAATATTCTGACGCATGGGTTGATGATGCACGTTTTGTGGCACTCAATGCGATGGATGCCAAAGAACGTGGCGCAGAAATCCGCACCCGCACCAAAGTAACTGCAGCACGACGCGTCGGTGATGTTTGGCACATTACATTGCAGGATTTGCGTACCGGCAAGGTCAATGAAGTGACCTCGCGCTTGCTGGTCAATGCGGCGGGGCCATGGGTGGATCGTGTTCTGGCCGGTATGGAAGGTCTGGCTGAGGTGCATAATGTGCGTCTTGTGCAGGGCAGCCATATTATCGTGCGCAAGAAATTTGATGGTGATCGATCTTATTTTTTCCAGAATAATGACGGACGCATCATTTTCGCTATTCCTTACGAAAATGATTTCACGCTGATCGGCACCACGGATCAGGACTATCACGGCGATCCGGCGAAAGTGGAAATCACCGAGAGCGAGAGCGATTATTTGTGCTCTGCCGCCAGCGAATATTTCCGTGAGCCGGTTCAGCGTGAGGATATTGTCTGGGCTTATTCCGGTGTCCGTCCGCTCTATGATGATGGTGCGAATAAAGCGCAGGAAGCCACACGCGATTATGTGCTGAAAGATGATGCCGGTGACGGCAAAGCGCCGCTGATTAATATTTTCGGCGGTAAAATCACAACCTATCGCCGTTTGTCTGAGCATATGATGCAGAAAATCGAGCATTTTCTCGGCAAAAAAGGCGCACCTTGGACACATAAAGCACCGCTGCCGGGCGGTGATTTTCCGGTGCAGGATTTTAGCCGGATGAGTGCGAAATTTGCCGCACATTATCCGTTTTTGACGCCATCCCATGCGGCACGTCTGTTCCGTATGTATGGCACGCGCGCGCAGTGGATTTTGGGCAATGCCACTGATTATAAAGACCTTGGCCAGCATTTCGGCGCTGATCTTTATGAGGTGGAAGTGCGCTATATGATGGTGCAGGAGTGGGCGCTGACGGCAGAAGATATTGTCTGGCGCCGTAGCAAGCGCGGCTTGGTGATGACTGCAAGTGAGATTGCTGCGCTGGATCAGTTTATGAAAACCGAAACCGGTTATGATGAAAAAGCAGCGTAACGCATTTCATATTGCTCGCTTATAATTTTTACACCGCAGTAGAAATTTCCTACTGCGGTGTTTGCTTTTCAAGCCATAGTTTCTCCTCCTTTCAGTCTCATCCTGATGCTCTTCACAGCAGCATAAATCTGGACTAACATTCTCTGTGCAGACTCTGAGTGAAGCATAAGAGCAGTTTTCAATTTGACGGATATTGGGACGCAGAAAACCGCTCTTTCTCTTTGTATTACGCAGTTTCGAACGGAAAACCGTAAACACTTTTCCTGAAACTGCTCCTGAGGAGCAGCCGATGAGCATTCAGTCAGGCGGAATATCCGCCGCGGCAGGTCAGTCAGTTTTTAGCGCTCATGCGGAGCGTGTAGACTCTGCTATTCGTGGTAGCGGTGCAGCACGGTCTGCGCTTGTCGCCTCATGGCAGCGCTCTGCCCGTTTGCATGGCCTGAGGCCGCAGGATTCCGGCAGGCCGCAAACCATCACCGCACAAAGATTGCGGGAGGTGCAGGAGCATGTTGAACCGCTGACCCATCTGGCACAACCTGTACTGGATCGCTTGTTTTTATCCGTTGGCGGTATTGGTTGTTGTGTTCTGTTGGCTGACAGTCAGGGTGTTCCGGTCGAGCGGCGTGGTGCTGTTGCCGATGATGATGTGTTCCATCAATGGGGTTTGTGGACGGGGGCTGTCTGGAGTGAAGCCTGTGAAGGCACCAATGGCATAGGCACCTGCATTGTTGAGCAGCGTGCGGTGACAATTCACCGTGATCAGCACTTTCATGCCAGAAATTCAGGGCTTTCCTGCTCGGTTGCCCCAATTCATGATCATACAGGGCGGCTTGTTGCGGTACTCGATGTATCATCCTGCCGCTCTGATCTGACTGAAGCTTATGCAGGTTTAATATTTGCCGCTGTGAATGAGGCAGCACGCAAGATTGAGACAGATTATTTCCGTTATCATTTTCAGCAAGCCCGTATCGTGCTGGCGCCTGTTGCCGAGCATAATAGCGGCGCATTACTGGCAATTGACCGTGATGATATGGTGATCGGTGCCAGCCGTTCCGCACGACTGGCACTGGGGCTAAGTGAAGACGGGTTGAAAGATCCGGTACCCGCAGCCGATTTTTTCGGTGTTTTAACGGAGAAAACAACCGATATGGCCGAGGCCGAACGCGGTGTGATTATCCGCGCCCTTGCCCGCGCAGAGGGCAAAATTTCCCTCGCGGCTAAAATTTTGGGCATGAGCCGTGCAACTTTGCACCGCAAGCTCAACCGTTTGCAGATCAGACGCAACGACTGATCCTGCGCGTACACGCGTAAAAAGTGATGTGGTTTCGGTCACCATGCGCAGTATTTAAAACTGTCTCTTAAACTGTCTCATTCTTGCGACATTACCGGCAAGAGTTTGTTGTGCGGGCACCACTGTCCTCATGACAAGCGGGATATTTCCCGCAACATTATCTTTGAGTTCAGGCATTCGCATCTGAGGAGAGATGTAGTGTCACAGTTGAACGTGAAACAGGGAGAGAGACAATGAACAAGGTTGAAGTAAGCCGGACTGTTCACCCGAAATTTGCCAAACGCTATGGTAATTTTATCGGCGGCAAATGGGTTGAGCCAAAATCCGGACGTTATTTTGAGAATATTTCACCGGTCAACGGGCAGGTTCTCTGCGAGGTTGCCCGTTCCGATGCTGCGGATGTGGAACTCGCACTTGATGCAGCCCATGCTGCGAAAGAAGCCTGGGGACGCACCAGTCCTGCGGAACGTGCGCTGATCCTCAATAAAATCGCTGACCGGATGCAGGATAATCTGGCACTGCTGGCTGAAGCCGAAACCTGGGATAACGGCAAGCCGATCCGCGAAACCACAAATGCCGATATGCCACTGGCAATTGACCATTTCCGTTATTTTGCCGGTGCTATCCGTGCGCAGGAAGGCGGCATTTCCGAGATTGATCACGATACGGTTGCCTATCATTTCCATGAGCCGCTGGGCGTGGTCGGGCAGATTATTCCGTGGAACTTCCCGATCCTGATGGCCGTGTGGAAACTGGCACCGGCACTTGCTGCCGGTAACTGCGTGGTGCTGAAGCCGGCTGAACAGACGCCGGCCTCTATTCTGGTACTGGCAGAACTGATCGGTGATCTGTTGCCTGCCGGTGTGCTGAATATTGTCAACGGTTTCGGCCTCGAAGCCGGTAAACCGCTGGCTTCCAGCCCGCGTATTGCCAAAATCGCCTTCACCGGTGAAACCACCACCGGCCGTCTGATTATGCAATATGCCAGTCAGAACCTCATTCCGGTGACGCTGGAACTGGGGGGTAAATCGCCGAATATCTTCTTTGAAGATGTGACAGCGGAAGATGATGATTATCTCGACAAAGCCATTGAGGGTTTTGTGATGTTTGCGCTCAATCAGGGCGAAGTCTGTACCTGCCCGAGCCGTGCGCTGATCCATGAGAAAATCTACGATAAATTCATGGAAAAAGCCTTGAAACGGGTGGAAGCCATTGTGCAGGGTGACCCGCTCAATCCGGCAACCATGATCGGTGCGCAGGCTTCACAAGAGCAGCTGGAAAAAATCCTTAGCTATATGGATATCGGCCGTCAGGAAGGTGCGGAAGTACTGACCGGTGGTGAGCGTAGCCATCTTGGCGGTGATCTGGCCGGTGGTTTCTATGTGAAGCCGACGGTCTTCAAAGGCCATAATAAGATGCGTATTTTTCAGGAAGAAATCTTCGGGCCTGTGGTTTCTGTCACGACTTTCAAGAATGATGAAGAAGCACTGTCGATTGCGAATGATACGCTTTACGGCCTTGGTTCTGGTGTCTGGACACGGAATGGCAACCGCGCTTACCGCTTTGGCCGTGGTATTCAGGCAGGCCGTGTCTGGACAAACTGCTACCATGCTTATCCGGCACATGCGGCTTTCGGTGGTTACAAACAATCCGGAATAGGGCGTGAAAACCACCTGAAAATGCTCGATCATTATCAGCAGACCAAAAATATGCTGGTGAGCTACAGCCCTAAAAAACTGGGCTTCTTCTGATAAGACATAGAGCGCATTCCGAAAAGTGTGAAGCGGTTTTCGGATAGAATGCGCGTAAAAACAAAAGCTAGAGCGGTTTCAACGATTCAACATTAACTGAAACCGCTCTAAAGGGTGATCCGAGGCATTCGGATCACCCTCCTTTCGCAATGCTAACTTCATAAATGGAGCAGAAAGAGTGCGCTCTTTCTGCAATAGGAGAATGTTATGGCAAAGACGATGAAAGCCGCCGTCGTGCGGGAATTTGGAAAACCACTAACAATTGATGAAGTGCCGGTACCGGTGCCTGGTCCGGGGCAAATTCAGGTCGCTATTCAGGCTTCCGGTGTTTGCCATACGGATTTACATGCCGCAGAAGGCGACTGGCCGGTCAAGCCGAACCCGCCGTTTATTCCGGGGCATGAAGGTGTGGGCTTTGTTTCCGCTGTCGGAGCGGGTGTTAAAAATGTCAAGGAAGGTGACCGCGTTGGTATTCCATGGCTTTACACGGCTTGCGGCTATTGTCGTCATTGCCTTGGCGGATGGGAAACCTTGTGTGAATCTCAGGAAAATACCGGCTATTCGGTGAATGGCGGTTTTGCCGATTATGTGGTGGCCGATCCGAATTTCGTTGGTCATTTACCGAAGAATATCGAATTTAACGAAATCGCGCCGGTACTCTGCGCTGGTGTGACTGTCTATAAAGGGCTGAAAGTTACCGACACCAAACCCGGTGACTGGATGGTGATTTCCGGTATCGGCGGGCTTGGCCATATGGCGGTGCAATATGCCAAAGCCATGGGCCTGAATGTTGTGGCTGTCGATATTGATGATGCCAAACTCGATCTCGCACGGCGGCTTGGGGCTGTTGCAACGGTTAATGCCAAAACCAGTAATGATCCGGCTGCGGAAGTGAAGAAACTGACCGATGGCGGCGCGCAAGGCGCATTAGTGACAGCGGTTTCACCAAAAGCTTTCCAGCAGGCAATCGGGATGATGTCGCGCGGCGGCACTATCGCTTTCAACGGTCTGCCTGCCGGTGAATTTCCGGTGTCGATCTTCAATATGGTGCTGAACGGCGTGACCTTGCGCGGTTCTATTGTCGGTACAAGATTGGATTTGCAGGAGTCGATTGATTTCGCCGCTGATGGTAAAGTGAAGGCGACGATCAGCACCGACCGGTTGGAAAATATCAACACGATTTTCGACAAGATGCGTAAAGGTGAAATCGAAGGCCGTATCGTGATGGATATGACGAAGTAACCCACAAAGAGGAGGGTGTCATGACTGAAGCAGATCGTAATGCGGATACTGCATCTTTGAACAAGGTGACTGCGACACCTGACGCCCTCAAACTGATTGCCGAATTACAGGGTGAATACGGGCCGGTGATGTTTCATCAGTCCGGAGGTTGCTGTGATGGTTCATCGCCGATGTGTTATGCGCAGGGGGACTTTCTGATCGGTGATCAGGATGTGCAACTGGGTGAGATTGGCGGTGCGCCGTTTTATATCAGCCGCTCGCAATATGAAGCATGGAAACATACCGATCTGATTATTGATGTTGTGCCGGGGCGGGGCGGTATGTTCTCGCTGGATAATGGCCGTGAAGTGCGTTTTCTGACCCGCTCGACCATATGTAAAATTTAAAACCTTTCCCAAGGCACGGTGAAAAACCGCGTGACGTAAAAAAGGGCGGAAATCTCCGCCCTTTTTTCTGTGTCTGTTTTGCCTATGGTAGTTTATAAGACATCACATAATCACCGGCTTTGGTGCCGACTGAACCGTGCCCCCCGGCTACGATCAGCACATATTGTTTGCCGTCTTTGCCGGTATAGCTCATCGGAGTGGACTGGCCGCCAGCGGGCAGGCGGGTCTGCCAGAGCTGCTTGCCAGTGGTGAGATCATAGGCACGCAGATAGTCATCAACTGCCGCACCGAGGAAGGCAACGCCGCCTGCGGTGATCATCGGGCCACCAATACCTGGCACACCAAGTTTCAGCGGAATTGGCACCGGTGCCATATCCTCAACCGTACCGTTTTTATGCTTATAGGCGATTTTGCCTGTGCGCAGATCAACACCCGCGACATAACCCCATGGCGGCGACTGGCACGGAATGCCGAGCGGCGACAGGAATGGCCCCATAAACACGCCGTAAGGTGCGCCGTCATTGCGGTTCAACCCTTGTTCGCTAGCTTTTTCATCCTGACCTTTCGGCGGAATCTGATCCGCTGGCACAAGGCGCGAGGTGAAGGCCAGATAGGTCGGCATACCGAACATCACCTGACGTTTAGGATCAACGGCCACACTGCCCCAATTGAATACCCCGAAATTGCCGGGATAGACAATCGTGCCTTGCAGGGATGGTGGTGTGTAACGGCCTTCATAGCGCAAGGAGCGGAACTGGATGCGGCAAGCGAGCTGATCGAACATCGTCGCGCCCCACATATTGGCTTCCGTCAGTGGTGACGGGTTAAATGTTAGGCCGGAAAGCGGCTGTGTTGGTGCCGAAAAATCTTCCGGTATGGCACCTTTTGGTGCAGCAACTTCCTTCACCGGAATGATTGGCTCACCGGTGCGCCGGTCAAGCACATAAATGTCGCCCTGTTTGGTTGGCCCAACCAGTGCAGGCACGGCCTGTCCGTCTTTGGTGATATCGAGCAGCACCGGTTGCGCAGGCACGTCCATATCCCACAGGTCATGATGTACAGTCTGGCGTACCCAGCGCACTTGACCGGTATTCACATCGAGGGCGGTGATGGATGAGGAATATTTCTCCACCGCCTCACTGCGCCCCATACCGAGCTGATCCGGCACCTGATTGCCGAGCGGTATATAAATCAGACCAAGCTTTTCATCGGCGCTGAAAACTGACCAGCTGTTTGGTGAGTTGGTTGTGTAATGTTCGCCCTCGGCAATCGGTGTAGTGACATCGGGATTGCCGGAATCCCAGTTCCACAACAACTGACCGGTCAGAATATCAAACGCGCGGATAACGCCGGACTGTTCTTCAGTCGAGAAATTATCATTCACTGCACCGCCGACAATAATCTTGCCGTCAATCGCGGTTGGCGGAGACGTGGAATAATAATAACCGGACGGATTATATTTCATGCCACGGGTCAGATCGAGCACGCCTTTTTCGGCAAAGCTCTCGCAGACCTGACCGGTCTTAGCATCCAGTGCGATCAGATGCGCATCAGATGTCGGCAGATAGACCCGCTCATAGCAGGCCTGATCAGCGGCAACGGTCTGGTCTTTCCAGTAGGTTACACCACGGCAGGTCTGGTGCTGACGCTGTGTATTGGCGCTGACCTCCGGATTATAACGCCATTTTTCCTTGCCGGTATCCGCATCCAAAGCAATGGCAATATTATGCGGCGTGCAGAGATAGAGCGTGTCCTCAATCTTGAGCGGTGTGACCTGATAGGTTGTTTCCGTCACATCCTGCGGCTGGCGCACATCGCCGGTGCGGTATTGCCATGCCAGCTCCAGCTTGGCCACGTTCTCCGGTGTGATTTGCGTGAGCGGAGAATAGCGCTGGCCATATTGCGTGCGGCCATATTGATGCCATTCACCGTCCGGCATTGCATTGCCGGTATCGGGTGCAGCCGCCACTTCTTCCGTTGGCAGAGAACCGTCAAGATTATGCGGGTCTTTTGAGATTGCAACACCGGCAACAATCAGTGCTGCAGCAATTGCGGCCAGCAAGGGCAATGGACTGGCATTGCCTGCGCGTGCTTGTTCAACAGTCGGTGCAATTTCTCTGCTGGCAGGGCTCAGCGCTTTGCGGATTGGTGGTAGTAGTAACCACAGACCGAGCAGCACAACAATGCCACCGCGCGAACCGAGCGGCCACCAGTCAAAGCCGACCTCATAGATCGCCCAGCCTAATGTACCGAGAATAATCAGGGCATAAACCCATAGTGCCGCAGCGCGACGGGTAAAAAGCAGGAAGGCGGTCAGTAAAAAACCGACCGCGGTAATAATGTAATAGAGGCTGCCGCCCAGCAGGGCGAGTTTGATGCCACCATAGCCAAGTGCGATGCCAATGAACGCAAAGAGGATGGCTGTTAAAGAAATAAACACAATGCTACCCCTTCTTTATTTGATGGGGAAAAATATAGATCAGCAAAGCACATAGGGAAGTGGTGCGTCACATTTATTTGAAGATAGAATAAATGAATCGGCACAGATACAGTTAATTCTGACAGGAAGAAGAGCCGTTATTTCCGTAAAATAATAATTAAATCAATATTATAAAGAGTTGAACAAAGACGCCGCCCCGTTGAGGGCGGCGTCTTTAGTTAAAAGCATCAGCCTTGGGAGGATGGAGCTTTTATAAACGTGTGCTGGTGAAGCTGCGCAGGCGCAATGCATTGGTCAGCACGAAAATGCTCGACAGTGCCATGGCTGCCGCAGCCAGTACCGGCGAGAGCAGGATGCCGTAAAACGGATAGAGCAGACCTGCCGCAACCGGAATGAGTGCGGTATTGTAGGAAAACGCCCAGAACAGGTTCTGACGGATATTGCGGATTGTCGCTTTAGACAAAGCAATGGCATCCACAACAGCAGTCAGATCACCGCTCATCAGCACCACATCGGCGCTTTCAATGGCGATATCCGTGCCGGTGCCGACAGCCACACCCACATCAGCCGCAGCCAGTGCCGGAGCATCATTGATACCGTCCCCGACAAAGATGATCTTGCGGTCGGAACCTGCAAGACGCTTCAGTGCTTCCACTTTTCCATCCGGCAGAACTTCCGCAGACACTTCATCAATGTTGAGTTCTTTGGCGATAGCATTGGCCACGACTTTACTGTCACCGGTAATCATCGCCACTTTCAGGCCAAGCTTATGCAGGGCATCAATGGTGGCTTTGGTTGTCGGTTTTAGTTCATCAGCCACGGAGAAGGCTGCGACCAGCACACTGCCCCGCGCCATATAGAGCACGGATTGCGCTTTGGCCGTCATTAGTGCTGCGGCTTCTGCACCGGTGGCAACATCAATGCCGAGCTTTTTCATGAAGCGCTCTGCACCGACATGCACGGCCTGACCATCAACCATACCGCTGACACCAAAGCCCGGTACGGCTTCAAATTCCTTCACTTCCGGCTGTTGCAGATCTTTATCTTCTGCTGCCTGAACAATCGCTGTGGCAATTGGATGTTCCGAGCGGGACTCCAATGCTGCTGCCAAAGCCAGCATTTCATCATCCTGATTGCCGGCAAAGCTGAAGAACTGCGAGAGAACAGGTTTGCCGATCGTCAGTGTGCCGGTTTTGTCGAAAGCGATAATATCGGCATCACGCAGACTTTGCAGAGCATCACCACGACGGAACAAGACGCCCATTTCCGCACCGCGACCGGTACCAACCATGATCGAAGTTGGCGTAGCCAGACCCATGGCACAAGGACAGGCGATAATCAGCACGGCGATGGCATTGGCCAGCGCAAAGGTGAAGGCCGGTTCTGGGCCGAAAATAAACCAGATCAGGAACGTGACAAAGGCAGCCAGCATCACCGCAGGCACAAACCATGTTGTCACTTTGTCGATCAGGTTCTGGATCGGCAGTTTGTCGGCCTGCGCATCTTCAACCATGCGGATAATCTGTGAGATCACCATATCCGAGCCGACTTTGGTGGCGCGATAGGTGAAAGCACCAGTCTTATTGACCGTACCACCGACAACTGTATCGCCGACATTTTTAGTCGCTGGCACCGGCTCGCCGGTAATCATGGATTCATCAATATAGGACGTACCTTCAGTGATCTCGCCGTCGACCGGTACTTTCTCACCCGGACGCACCTGAACAAGATCGCCTGCACGCACATCTTCCAGCGGAATATCTTGTGCCACACCATCACGCACCACACGGGCAGTTTTGGCCTGTAGTCCGAGCAGATGGGCAATGGCATGGGATGTCCGGCCTTTGGCACGGGCTTCCATCCAGCGGCCGATCAGGATCAGCGTGACGATAACTGCTGCGGCTTCATAATAGACATTGACGGTTTGTGCAGGCAGGACGGCAGGCATGAAAGTTGCAACAACCGAGAAGCCCCATGCTGCCAATGTACCAACGGCCACAAGCGAGTTCATATCCGGTCCGCCGCGCAGCAAAGCGGGGATGCCGATACGGAAAAAGCGCAAGCCAGGGCCGAATAGCACAAGCGTGGTCAGGATAAACTGGAGATACCAGCTGTTCTGCATGCCGATGGTGCTATCAATGACATGGTGCAGCGAAGGGATCAGATGCGAGCCCATCTCAGTGAGAAAAACCGGCAGTGCCAGCGCACCGGCAATCAGGACATCCCGTTTGAGAATTTTAATCTCGGCGTCATTCTTCTCTGCGCGACGCTCTGCTCCGCTGGCAGGAGCAGCTATTGCGGCAGGTTGCGCCGGATAACCGCTCTTGGTTACAATATCAGTCAGCATTTGCGGCGTAACAGACGGATCACTGAGTGTGATGCTGGCGCGTTTGGTTATCAGATTGACGGAGGCTGTCGCAACACCGGCTGAGGCCTGCAAGGCTTTTTCCACGCGCCCGACACAGGACGCGCAGGTCATGCCATCCACATCCAGCACCACCTGCGATGCCGGCTGCGGAATATGGGCGGTATAACCGGCTTTTTTAATGGCTTCTGCGGCAAGATTTGCATCAGGCTTGTCATCAAAGCGCACGGTTGCCTGCTGGGTTGCCAGATTGACAGAGGCGCTGTTGACACCGGGCAAAGCAAGCAATGCTTTTTCCACGCGTCCGACACAGGATGCACAGGTCATGCCGTCAATTTCGAGCGTAACAACGGGCAGGCCGGAGCGTATCTGCGTGGGATTGCTATGTTTGGTCATCATTGAAGATCCTGCTCTTTAGAGCGCCGTGTGCCATGCCTGGCACACGGCGCTCTAACACTTTAAAATTCGAGCATAATTTTACCTTAAACTGATCCAAGTTTAAGGAATTATGCTCTAGCCGAGGATTGTGGTTTCATAACCGGCGGCATCAATGGCTTTGGCAATTGCCGCAGCATCTGCCGGAGCGGAAAACCCGATACTGGCCTGTTTATTCGCCAGATCAACGCTGACAGTGCTGACGCCGTCGATGGCTTTAGCGGTTTTCTCGATTTTGGCGACGCATGCGCCGCAACCCATGCCGTCAACGGAGAGAAGGACAGTTGAGGAAGCAGAATATGTCATGGTGATTTTCAGAGCTTGATCGCGCGAAAGTTTTGTTCCGCTGGCAGCCCTGCCTTTCTTGTCAGTTTCAGGCGCAGATTTTGCGCGTTGATTGATGTTGAAAGAAAGATAGGGCTTCCCATTATGGGAAGGTCAAGGAAGAAAATCTGAATAATTGAGTAATAATTTATCTAATTGATAATGCTATGTTATTTGTGATTTTTAGTGATGCCGGCTGGCAATAAAATCGCATACTTCCGGCTGCGGCATCGGTTTTCCGGTGAAAAATCCCTGCACTTCGCCAAAATGTTCACGCTTCAGACGGGTCAGTTGTTCCTGAGTCTCCACACCTTCTGCCGTGGTTGTGATATTAAAGGCGCTACCCAGTGAAACCACAGCTTGCAAAATTGCCAGATTGCGTTTGTCGCTATCAATATCGGAGACAAAACTGCGGTCAATTTTGATCTTATCGAAGGGGAAGGTGCGTAAGTAATTGAGAGATGAATAACCGGTGCCGAAATCATCCATGGCGATACGCACCCCGAGTTTACGCAATTCAAACAGCAATTCGGTATTATAGGCAGTATTGGAGAGCAGAACGGTCTCGGTTATTTCCAGTTCCAGACGGTTCGCCTGCAATCCGCTGGTGGCAAGCGCGGATTTAACAATGTCCAGCATATTACGACTGTTGAACTGTACCGGTGACAAATTAACCGAAACTCTGATGTTTTCAGGCCATCTTGTGGCATCCTGACAGGCCTGTTGCAAAGCCCATGCGCCAATCGCGGCGATAATGCCGGTATCTTCAGCAATAGGAATAAAATCATCCGGCGCAATCAACCCGCGCGTTGGATGTTGCCAGCGCAGCAAGGCTTCGCAACCGGTAATCTGATCTGTCGTCAGGGAGAAAATCGGCTGATAGAACAGAACAAACTCATCATTTTGTAGCGCTTTGTGTAATTCCATTGCCGTGCGGTGGCGTTTTTCAACGGCTTCGCGCATGGATTTCTCGTAAAACCGGTAAGTGCCGCGTAGATCGGCTTTGGCGGCATAAAGCGCCAGATCTGCATTGCGCAGCAGGGTATCAATATCCTGCCCATCCTGAGGGGCGAGAACAACGCCGATGGTACAGCCGACATATTCCGAATTGTCTTCCAAATTGTATGGCTGCTGAAACAGCTCTGTAATTTCTTCGACAAACAGGCTGATTTCTTGCCGGTAGTCAGGACTACTGATGTCAAAAGGATGAATGATCGCAAATTCATCGCCGCCAAGACGGGCAATAAAATCTTCCGGTCTTAAATAGGCACGCAGACGACGGGCAACCTGACAGAGTAATTCGTCACCGGCGGCGTGGCCGATACTATCATTAATATGTTTGAAATGATCGACATCCAGAAAAAGCAGGGCGTGTCCCTGATGTGGCTGTCCGGCAGAAAACAATTCGCTGGTATGTTGCGAGAAATAAACCCGATTTGGCAGATTGGTCAGGGCATCATGCAATGCGGCATGTGTCAGATGTGCCTGTAATGCCTGTTTTTCGGTAATATCCTCCATCAAGCCGATGAGATAACGCGAATTACCACCGATTTGCGCCGGAATTGCGCGTTTTACCACTCTGATTTGGCGGGTATTGCCGGGTAGAGGAATATTATTTTCAACGGTGAGTGTCGTATCATTTTCCATGACATGACGATCTTCGCTGACAAAGCAGTTGGAATAATCTGCACTGAAAATCTGATGATCCGTTTTGCCGATTACGTCAACAGCATCTTTGCCGGTAATCGTTTTTGCAGCCTCGTTAAACAGAATGTAGCGGCCGTCATCCTGCATATCTTTAATAAATACACCAACCGGCAGGTTCTTAATCAGACTGTCCAGCAGAGAGCGGGTTTGATTGATCTCATGGCGTGCCTGAGTAATCTCTGTCTGATCCTGAATAATCACCAGAACCGCAGGCTTGCCGCCAAAAACAGTGCGGCGGCCATAGGTGCCAACCTCGACTATGTCACCATTGGCTTTCAGGTGTTTCCAGAGCTGCGGTTTGCCAAAATCAATGTCTGCGTTGATCGCTTCACGCATGCGTTCATATTCGCATTCCGGCCGGATATCGAGCATGGTCATCCCGGCCATTTGCTGTTCCGAATAGCCATAAAATTCATAGACAGCATTATTGAGCAGCAGAAACTTCAACGAAACCGGATCATAAAGCCACATCGGTATCGGGTGCTGGGTAAATAACAACCGGAAATCGCTCTCCGAGAGCGGCGCCTGAATGAAGGGCCAGGAGTCGGTCTGATGAGACAAAGGAACAGTTGTCATAAAGGCTCCGTGGCTTTTAACCGGTAAATAGCGCGCCGGACTGTGCCGGACAGGCGTATTTACGCAAATCTGAGCCTATACTACTCATCACAAATCTTAAAACCACATTACAGCGGCGCGATAATATTTTTAAGGTTTTTGGAGCGTTGTACAGGCGTTTAAATTGATATCTCATTGAAAATGCTTGGAGATTTTTTTGATAATTTTTTGTCGTTTTATGCGAAATATTTACCACTCTGTCTGTTATTACCATTAAAAAGCCTGCAAAGACATCCGGCTGTGAAATTCGCGTGTCTGCGCCGCCCCGCCATCTTGCTTCATGATGCTGCTTTACCTAAAAGCTATGCCTTGTGTGACGTTTTTATGAACCTTCAGTGGCCGCCGGATAAATTAAGATGCATCGGTAAAAAATACCGGTTGATCAGAAAATAAAGGTGAGTGCGGAGGGGTAACGCAGCAGGGATAAAAATGTTCCTGCTTATTCCGGAAGTTATCATTGAGCAATCTTGCCACCCATAGTGCCCCGCACGCTGCATCCTTTTCTGAAGATAAGCTTCATGAAGGGGCTAAGCCTGAATCTGCGGCCGGAACAGCGCGGTTCCGCGCATATTTTGGACGCAGACACTGGGTGTGGCGGGCGCTGATTGCGGCGTGTGGTTCTGCGATCATCACAGTATCTGTGCTGATGCTGACGGAATGGCTGATGCGTGGTTCTTTTGCCTCATGGCAACAGTTTTTCTCGCTCTCCCACCGCCCGTTATGGACGACATTGGCTCTGGTCTTTTTGACTATGCTGCTGCTGGACGGATTGCTTGGGCGCTTGTGGCAGGGCGTGATGATTGTTGCGCCGGTTTTGCTTGGCTTTGCATGGTTCAGCCAACAGAAGGGCATGTATCTCGGAGATCCGCTCTATCCCAGCGATCTGCTGTATAGCCGACAGGTGATTGATCTGATGCCGCTGCTGGTGCGCGACCGCCCGCTGGATGCGGTGCTGATCGTGCTGGCATTGCTCGCAGCTATTGCGGGACTGTATTTTTGCTGGCGCTATTTCCGCCGCTCAATGCCAAAACTCAGCTGGGCAGCACGGGGCGCACGGCTGGCGGTTGCCTTGCCGGTTTTGGTCTGGTTTGGCAGTGTTTCTGATTATTCGAGCTTCTCTTATATCCGTGATCGCATGGGTATTGTGCCGATGATGTGGGATCAGAAGGAAAATTACGCCCATAACGGGCTGGTTGTGGCTTTTATCTTTAATATTCCTATGGCCAATGTGTCTGCGCCCAATGGTTATTCGCAGGAACGGATTGAAAGCATCGCGGAATATTTGTTCCCTGCAGATGCCGATGGCGACCTGAGCGGCGTGGCCGGTACGCATGGGGAAGCGATCGTTCCGGTTGCTATGCGTAATGATGACAAGCCGGATGTGATTATGATTATGAGTGAATCCTTCTGGGATCCCTCACGTCTGCCGGGTGTCGCCTTTGATGAAGACCCGATCAAAAATGTGCGCGCAAACCAGTCCGGCCATGTGTTCTCGCCGGAATTCGGCGGCATGACCGCGAATGTCGAGTTCGAGGCGCTGACCGGTTTCTCCAATGCGTTTTTGCCTTATGGCAGTATTCCTTACCAGCAATATGTTCGCAGGCCTGTTCCGTCTTTGGCCTCTTTCTTCGGAGAGCAGGGTTATGAGACGCGTGCCTTGCACCCGTATCGCCAGTGGTTCTGGAACCGTGGTTCGGTTTATGAGAATTTCGGCTTTGATAAATTCCTGTCAGAGGAAAATCTGCCGGAACTGATGAAAAAAGGCCATCTCGCCTCGGATGAAGAGTTCACCAGCGAGATTATCCGTGCCGCTGAAGAGGCTGAAAAGCCGCTTTTCCTGTTTGGCGTGTCTTTGCAGGGGCATGGTCCTTATGCACCGAGCCGCTATCCGGACAGCAAGATTAAAGTTGTAACCGATGCAGGCAGCGCTGTGAGCGAGGCTTCAAAAGGTTCGGTACGGTCATATGCGCAAGGCGCGCAGGATGCGGATATCAATCTGGCGCGGTTAATGGACTGGGCGAAAAAACGCGAACGGGAAACCATTATTGTGTTTTTCGGCGATCATCTGCCACCCTTGGGTGATGTCTATGTCGAAAGCGGTTTCATGAAAACCCGCGCGGCCAGTCGTGTGGATACTGCCGATCATATGATGGCGCAGCATGAGACCCCGCTGGTTCTGTGGTCAAGCCGCACCAATAGTTTGCGTGGTGTGGGAACCGTCAGTCCGTCCTTCCTGCCGCTGTACGTTCTGGAAATGGCAGGTCTTCAGCACCCTTATTACACCGGTTTTCTGGGTAAAGTGCATCAGGAATATAGTGTGATTGACGGCCATATGCTGCTGGACAAGGATTACACGCCGCATGCAGGCTGGATGCAGCAACCGGTTCTTCCGCAGATTTTGCAGGATTATCGTCAGGTGCAATATGACATGATGTTCGGCAATACCTATTCAAAGGAAAAGATTTTTCCGTTTTTGAGTGCCGGAACTTATGCTGTGACCGATCAGGATAATAAAGAGCAGGTTACATCAACGAAATATTAAAAACGCTTCTGCCAGATCAGTAACCAGTTCGGTTTTGGCTTCATTCCTGTGGTTTTTACGTACTTGCTATGATTTGATAATTTTTTTATCTTTGATCAAAGATTGCGAGTATCGTTCTTTTTTCTGATGGGAGGCTTTGCCTTTTTGTTTGGAAAATGAACCGATCAGGGGAGAGCGAATTTGAAGCGGCATCTTACGCAATTTGCGCTGGTCTTGTTGCTTCCGCTGATCTTCTTGTCAGGCTTTTTTCTGTGGCTGCTGGTCGTGCAGGAAAGAACCCGCATTGAAAACCAGACATTAGATGTCACACAAGCTCTGTCCATTACTATTGACCGCGAAATTTACGGACTACAGCGTGCGGCTGAAATCATCAGCTATTCCAATATTTTAAAAAACGGCCGTTTTGATATTCTGCAAACGACATTGCGGGATATGGCGGCTGAGCTGAATATTGTGATGACGATCTATGATCCGGAAGCGAAGCTGCTTGTGTCGTCGGATACGGCACATATTGCGGATATCCCGCTTTTGACAAAGGCAGACTTACAAAATGTCTCCCCTGAGAAACCGACTTATGTGAGCGGCCTCATGCGTGCCGGACAGGAAGATCCTTATTATTTTACGGTGTTGCGTCCGGTTCTGGTTGAGGGAAGGGTGCAATATTACCTTGCTTTGACGATGGAAGCCCAGCGGATCAGCGATATTTTGAATATGCGTGATATCCATAAAAACTGGACGGCTTTTGTTGTTGATGAGAATGACAGGGTTTTGGCGCGCAGTAGCAACAGCAAGGATTATACGGGCAAGCTGATACCGGATAATTTGCGAGCCGTTACGCGGGATGCGGAGGGTTTTTGGAGCGGTAAAATTCTCGATGGCAATGAGGTTTTCGGTTATTATATCCGCTCTGATTTAAGTGGCTGGAGAACCGCAATCGGCGTTAATCGGGCGGAGCTGAACCGGCCGGTCTGGCTGGCCTTTGCTTATTTCGTGTTGCTGCTCGTCGGGACTGTGCTGTTGAGTGTGGTTCTGGCTGGTTTCTTTGGCCGTAGAATTTCCCGACCGGTACGAAAACTGGCCGCACAGGCTAAAGCTGTTGGTGATGTACCTGCGGTTAAACCGCTGAAATCAGGTATTGTTGAGCTGGATGTGGTCAGCGACGCGCTGGCCGAGGCTGATAAGCGTAACCGCAGCAAAGAACTGAGACTGCTGGAAGCACAATTGCGACTGCAAATGGCGCTCGATGCGGGCAATATCGGTGTATGGGAATATAGTCCTGATGATGCCGGTGTCACACTGGACGGTCGTGCCAGCCATATGCTGGCATTTGAGGACAGGCATAAAATCAATTTTGATACGGATTTCATGCCACTGGTGCATGATGAGGACAGGACGCGCGTTGAAACAGCAATGGGCAAAGCCTTGCAATCCGGTGAGATCGTGCGGGAAACTTTCCGTATCCGTGATGAAGATCAGCCGCATCCACTCTGGGTGACAGGTATTGGCCGCCGTATTTACACGGATAGCGGCAAACCCTCTGTGCTTGGTTTACTCGTTAATGTCACAGCGGAGCAAATGGCATTGCAACAGCGCGAGGTGGTGGCGCAGGAGCTTAACCACCGGCTGAAAAATATGTTTGCGGTTATCATCAGCCTGATGAATTTATCGGCGCGGGGCAAAACGGATGTGCAGGATTATGTCAGGCAGATGCGTGAGCGGATGACAGCGCTCGCCAGTGCTTTTACGCTGACCTATCAGAATAATACGACGGCGCTTAGTCCGCAGACACATATTTCCCTGAATGAATTGCTGAGCCGTTTAGCGGAGCCCTACGGTTTTGCTGATCAGGAACGTATTCGCATTACGGGCGAGGCGCTGTTATGCCCTGTCGGGCATGTCACGCCGATTAGTCTGGTTTTTCATGAGCTGGTGACCAATGCAGTCAAACACGGTGCTTTATCCGTGCCGCAAGGGCATGTGGAAATCCGGTTGTCGAAACAGGCGCCGTTCATGACGATTGAATGGCTCGAAATCCATGGGCCTGAAATTACGCAGGAACCTTTAACGCGTGGTTTTGGTTCCCGCCTTAAGCAAATGAGCATTGATGTGCAAATGCAGGGTTCTTTTAAAGAGGTTTGGGCGAAAGAAGGCCTCATTTGCATCATTCAGTTGCCACTGCCCGATCTGACTGATCTGGCTGAGCAGAAGAGTGGGCAGGAGAGCGGACAGGAGCAGGGCTAAATCACTATTTCTTGGCACCGGTTTTGCTGCAATTATGCTTATTCTCTGCAATCATCTGGTTTTGCAGGGACAGGGCATCAATAATAGCGCAATTCGGATCATTATCGCCGTGGCAGCGGTCGGCCAATTGCTGCAAAGTATCGGCCATGGAGCGCATATCGGCGATTTTTGTTTCGAGTTCAGCCACATGGGCTAAAGCAATTTGCTTGACCTCTGCCGAGGCACGCTGATCATTGCGCCAGAGATTGAGCAGTAGTTTGATCCGCTCCAGCGACAGGCCGAGATCGCGGCACTGGCGGATAAAGCGCAGATTTTGCACATCGCGATCCGAATAGACGCGATAGCCGGATGCGGTGCGGTTGGCCGGATCAATCAGCCCGATGGATTCATAGTAGCGGATCATCTTGGCGGAGATGCCGGATGCTTTTTCTGCCTCGCCGATTATCATGAGTCGCTCCGATCAGTCATAGAGTGCCGTGTGCCAGACTTGGCACACAAAACCCGCTCTAACACTTTCAAATCAGAGCATAATTTTCCTTACACTGATCTAAAGCATGTCGCGCTCAAATGTATTCATTTGAGCTACCGCGAACATGCAATAATTAAATGAACCTAGAGCGAGCGCAGTGGATACGATTAAACGCAACACGCTCTAGGTTTCAGGAATTATGCTCTGGTCACTATTATATAGGTTTGACTGCAGCTTATCAAAGAGCTGACCATTTGGCTTTCAAACTAATATTATGTAGTGACAGCGTCGAAAACTTCATATAATTACTGATATATCACGATCATTCCGAATGATCATCGCTTGATACGGCCTCAGCCATAGTCAGCGGTGGAAAAATCATATTAGTTTGATGCATCATATACGTATATGCAGCCAATAAGTTGAAACATTCGGGTGACACGCAAAGGGGAGTTTGCAGGATATGACATTGCATAAAAATCTGATCAATGGCGAATGGGTTGGCGGCGAGGCGATCCCGAATATCAGTCCGTCTGATACCAATGATGTGGTGGGTGAATATGCCCGTGCCACGCAGGCCGATGCGCTGAGCGCGATTGCAGCAGCCAAGGCGGCATTTCCGTCATGGTCACGCTCCGGCATCATGGAGCGCCATGCGATCCTGCGCAAAACCTCTGACGAAATTCTGGCGCGCAAAGAAGAACTCGGTCGTTTGCTGGCACGGGAAGAAGGCAAGACTTTACTGGAAGCCATTGGCGAAACCATGCGTGCCGCACAGATTTTCGACTTCTTTGCCAATGAGGCTCTGCGCCTTGCCGGTGAAGTTCTGCCGTCGGTTCGCCCGAATATCGGTGTTGAAGTGACCCGTGAGCCGGTTGGTGTGGTCGGTATTATTACGCCGTGGAACTTCCCGATTGCCATTCCGTCATGGAAAATCGCACCGGCGCTTTGCTATGGTAATACCGTAGTGTTTAAACCGGCTGATCTGGTGCCGGGCTGCGCTCATGCAATTGTTGATATTCTGCACCGCGCAGGCCTGCCAAAAGGCGTGCTCAATCTGGTGATGGGCAAGGGCTCGGTTGTTGGTCAGGCTATTCTGGACAGTGCGGATGTACATGCACTGACCTTCACCGGTTCCACCGGTACCGGCCAGCGTGTTGCTGCGGCTTCTATCGTTCATAACCGTAAGTTCCAGCTGGAAATGGGCGGTAAAAATCCGTTTGTCATTCTGGATGATGCCGATCTGGATGTGGCCGTTGATGCCGCGCTTAATTCCTCTTTCTTCTCAACCGGTCAGCGCTGCACAGCATCGTCCCGCCTGATTGTGCAGGAAGGTATTCACGACCGCTTCGTGGATGCACTGGTTGCGCGTATGAAGACGCTGGTGATTGATGATGCTCTGAAATCCGGCACCCATATCGGCCCTGTGGTGGATGACAGCCAGCTGAAACAGGATCTGGATTACATTGCGCTTGGTTCACAGGAAGGTGCGAAACTGGCCTTTGGCGGTGAGCAGCTGGAACGCGGCACACCGGGCTTCTATCTGCGCCCTGCCTTGTTCACAGAGGCCACCAACCAGATGCGCATTTCCCGCGAGGAAATCTTCGGCCCTGTGGCCAGTGTTATCCGCGTGAAGAATTATGAAGAAGCATTGGCAACAGCCAATGATACAGCATTTGGCCTGTCTTCCGGCATTGCAACAACCAGCCTGAAATATGCAACGCATTTCAAGCGCAACTCCGATGCAGGCATGGTGATGGTCAATCTGCCGACAGCGGGTGTGGATTTCCACGTGCCGTTTGGTGGTCGTAAAGGTTCCAGCTACGGCTCGCGTGAGCAGGGGCGTTATGCGGCAGAATTCTACACGACCGTTAAAACCGCTTATACGCTGGCTGGCTGAGACAACCGGTAAGACAAGGAAAAACGGAGAGGGCAACCTCTCCGTTTTTTTAGCGCCGTAACATACGGATCGCGGCTTCATTGAGAGTGGCATAATAGGCCAATAATTGTTTCCGCCGCCTAGGCGACAGACGTTTCTTACGCAGCAGAAATGTGGTGGCAGTTTGAATAAGACCGCACAGGCTGAGCAGAAACAGGCAGAGCAAACGGGCGAACCAGCCGAGTTTTCTGGGTGGTTTATGCTGAAATCGCGGTGCGGATTTCCGCCCTTTGCGCGGTGGCTGATTTCGTGGCAGAGGTGCCTGAAAACAGAGGGGAGATAGCCGGTTGATAAAGGTCATGAGGCATATCCTGTTGTTATGAAAGATTACGGGCAGAACAACCTGCCCGTAATTTCAGTCTAGAACCCCAAACTCAGAACCACTGGCCGAAGCGGCGGATATAGATGGCTTTCATACCCTGTGCGACGATGCAGTAGCTGATGAGCGTACCGGCCAGCCAAGGGAAATACTCCCATGGGAGCGGCACGAGGCCGACAGCATTACCCAGTGGTGAGAACGGAATATAAATACCGATTGCCATCACCAGAGTGGTCATCAGCATCACCGGCAAAGCAGCGGTGCTCTGGATGAACGGGATTTTCTGGGTACGCAGCATATGCACGACAAGGGTCTGGGACAGCAGGCCTTCAATGAACCAGCCGGACTGGAACAGGGACTGCATTTCAGGCGAATTGGCAGCAAAAACATACCACATCAGCGCGAAAGTCGTGATATCGAAGATCGAAGAGGTCGGTCCGATCCAGAGCATGAAGCGGCCGATATTCTTCGCATCCCATTTGCGTGGTTTGCTCAGAAATTCCTTGTCCATCTTGTCCCAGGGCAGAGCCAGCTGCGAGATGTCATACATCAGGTTTTGGATCAGCAGGTGGATTGCCAGCATTGGCAGGAACGGAATGAAGGCAGAGGCAACCAGTACGGAGAAGACGTTACCGAAATTCGAGCTAGCCGTCATATTGAGATATTTGATGATATTACCGAAGGTTTCACGACCTTTGATAACACCTTCCTCAAGCACCATAAGGCTCTTTTCCAGCAGGATGATATCGGCGGATTCTTTGGCAATATCGGCACCGCTGTCGACAGAAATACCCACATCGGCATCGCGCAGCGCCGGCGCATCATTAATACCGTCACCGAGGAAGCCGACAGTATGGCCATTGGCCTGAAGTGCCTTGAGAACACGGGATTTCTGCAATGGTGTCAGTTTGGCAAAAACCGTGGTGTCTTCAACGATAACCCGCAGGGTGGCATCGTCCATTTTCTCGACATCACGACCCATCACCGGCATGCCTGGTTCCAGCCCGACTTCACGGCAGATTTTGGTGGTGACAATCTCATTGTCGCCGGTCAGAACTTTGACAACCACACCATTGTTGCGCAGAGCGGCAAGGGCAGGAGCGGCGGTTTCTTTTGGCGGGTCGAGGAAGGTCAGGAAACCTTCAACGGTCAGTTCACATTCGTCGTTCTGGCTATATTGCGGCTTGGTCGAGCCTTGCGGAATATCGCGGGTGGCGATCATCAGAACACGGAAACCATCTTGATTGTAGGCGCGAGCCAATGAGGTCAGTTCCGCACGGTGCTTATCATCCAATGGTAGAATTTGCGTGCCTTCTTTAACCTGTGTGGCAATGGCGAGCATTTCTTCCACGGCACCTTTACAGATCAGCAGGTGATCGCCGTGAATACCTTCCACAACGACTGAGAGGCGTCGGCGGATGAAGTCAAACGGCAGTTCATCAATCTTGCGGTAGAATGAGGCGGAGCGCAACACATCGCCAAGACCGCTGGAGAACCGGATAACGGCCTGATCCATCAGGTTTTTCATGCCGCTCTGATGATAGCTGTTCAGCCATGCGAGGCGGAAAATATGGTCGTCACGCTCGCCTTTGCTGTTCACATGGTGTTCGAGGATGATTTTATCCTGTGTCAACGTGCCGGTTTTATCGGTGCAGAGCACATCCATCGCGCCGAAGTTCTGAATGGCGTTGAGGCGTTTCACCACCACTTTGCGCCGTGACATCGCAACCGCACCTTTGGCGAGGTTGGAAGACACGATCATCGGCAGCATTTCCGGTGTCAGACCGACGGCAACGGCGAGAGCAAACAGGAAGGCTTCTGCCCAGTCACCTTTGGTAAAGCCGTTAATCAGCAGCACAATCGGCACCATCACCAGCATGAAACGGATCAGCAGCCAGCTGACGGAGTTTACGCCGCGGTCAAAAGCGGTTTCTGCACGGGAACCGACAATGGCTTTGGCCAGCGAGCCGAAATAGGTGCGTGCGCCGGTGGCAACCACCACGGCAGTTGCTGTGCCGGACACTACATTGGTACCCATGAAGCAGATATTCGGCAGATCGAGCATATCTGCTTCGTCAGTAGCGGTAGCGGCGGCAGATTTTTCGGCAACGGAACCCAGCGTGTCGTATTTTTCAATCGGCAGCGCTTCACCGGTCAGAACAGCCTGACTGACATAGAGATCACGCGATTCAATCAGACGGATATCCGCAGGGATCATGTCACCGGCAGACAGCAGCACGATATCACCGGCCACCAAATCACGCATCGGAATTTCATGGCGTTCCGGTGTGTTGCCGCCGCTGCTGCGCCGCAGAACGGTGGCGGTTGTGCGCACCATAGCCTTGAGGGATTCGGCGGCTTTGCCCGAGCGGTATTCCTGCCAAAAACGCAGCAAACCGCTGAGCACAACCATAATGACGATAATGCTCACACCGGTATAATCGACTTCATCGCCGTCGCGCATCGGCAGCCAGATATCGGTGACAGAGCTTATGGCAGCCAGCGCCATCAATACCATGATGAAAGGATTGTTGAAGGCTTGCAGCAACTGGATCAGGGCATGAGGGCGCTTATCGTGAGCGACCTCATTGGCACCGTTTTCTTGCAGACGCAGGGCTGCTTCGGCATTGGTCAGCCCTTGCTGATCGCTGCGCAGATTGGCGAGTGTGGTTTCAAGGCTGTTACGGGCTTCTTTCATCGCACGGGATGAAAGTTTCCGGTCGCCTTTATCCGCCTGAAAGGCGGTATTTTTGAGCGGTTTGTTCATGAGATACTCCCGCGATGACAGAGCATCGCTGAAAAATGGCAGCACAGAGCCGCTCCGCGTTTAGAGCGCCGTGCGCCCTGTCGGGCGCACAAAGGTCGCTCTAGTACTTTGTATCTACAGCATAATTTCTTAAACTGATTCAAGTTTAAGGAATTGTGCTGTAGAAAGCGCAAAACTCTGTGCCGATCTTTACTTGTCTGGTTTTGTGGGGGAGTGGCTGCATGCGGTCTGAAAGCAGGAGGGGTGGTTCCCGCTATCAGACCGCACACAGCCACCGACTACTGTCGTCGTCCATAGATATCTCCATTATCAAGGGGCAGTTCTTCTGTTGTCTGCGTTTTGAGCAAAGGCTCATAGAAACCTGCTTTGGCCTGCACGCGGATAAAACTGACGGCAAGCATCAGCAGCGTGAAGCCGAAGACCATAAGAATATCGAAGAGAATGCTCATGATTGTGCTCCGCCTGATACCGCAGACCAGATACATTCCAGTTTGCGGTTTTGCGGATTACGCACCCAGCGGGCAACCGGCCGGTTTCCGCCGTCAGCGATGACGGCAATCACATCCGGTCCGTCAGCCAGTTTTGGCAGGCGGGATGAGCGGACAAACCGGCGTGTATCACCATTGAGCGGGGATGCGCACAGAATCTGCGCCATGTTGAGAATTGGATAGGTCATGTTTCACCTCGTTAGCCGCAACGGCACGGGTGAAACCTGCAAGGGTTCAGTCCGGTTGCTGCTGCGGCTTGGTTATTTGACTACTGTCGCTTGGCATTTAGGAACGGGATCCTTTCGGGTGCATCCTGAGTATTCAGGAGAAATGCACGTGAGATGTGGTTTCAGAGCGCCTGACTGATCCTGTAAGATCAGATCACGCGCTGAAACCGGTGATTGAACAGTTGAACTGTCCTGACCTGTGTTTAAAACAGATGGTCTGTCGCCTCAACTATGAACAAAGACTGTTTCAATATGATTAGGTGTTATGCGGATATACCAAAGTATATTCTCAGAGGTTAAGCTTGTTTTATGTAGCAAAAACAGACAGAAACGGCCTGAATTTTACGAATTTTATTGATGGAGCAAACCTTCATATAGTTGCGGAATAAAGCTGCTATCGGAATACAGACGAAAATGGCAGGACAGATTATGGTTTCAGTTGAAAGTCTTTTGCATACATTTACTGCACTGGCAGCAGCTTTTGTGCTGGGTGGTATTATCGGGTTTGAACGGCAATGGCGTCAGCGCCTTGCGGGCTTGCGCACCAATACGCTTGTGGCGATCGGTGCTGCGACCTTTGTCTTGTTTGCTTCATTGGTTGACGGCGATACCAGTCCGACCCGTGTGGCCGCGCAGATTGTTTCCGGTATCGGCTTTCTGGGCGCAGGTATTATCTTTAAAGAAGGCTTTAACGTCCGCGGGCTGAATACCGCTGCAACGCTGTGGTGTTCTGCGGCTGTTGGTGTGATGTGTGGCGCTGGCTTCTATCTTCATGCGGCCATTGCCACTTTGTTTATCATCAGTGTGAATCTGTTTTTGCGTCCGCTGGTACATCTGATCGACCGGCAACCGGCGAGTGGCGCAGAATCTGACAGCCGTTATTCCGTTAGCATTGTTTGTATGGGCGATGCGGAGGCGCATGTGCGCTCGCTCCTGCTGCGCGATCTTGGTACGGTGCTGCATATTCAGGATCTGGAAAGCACCAATATTGAAGACAGCAACCGCGTTGAGGTGAATGCACTGTTTCGTGCAGATAATAATCAGGATCCGCTGCTTGAGCAGATTATCGGACGCTTAAGTCTGGAGCCGCTGGTGACTTCAGTGCGCTGGCGTTATGTTACGTCTGATGACGGGGATATAGATTATTGAAAGCGCGCAATGCAGACAGATAAGCAGCTCTTTGAAGACCGGATCAAATCTGCACTTTCCGTGCAGGTATTGCTGGAAGGTGCCAGCTTCTGGCAGGTTTTGGCCGGTCTGGCGCTGATTGTTGCAATTTTTATTGCAGATACCGTTACCGATCTCGAGATTGCGGCGGCTGTCTTCTATGTGGCTGTGGTACTGCTGGCTGTGCGTTTGTTGCAGCCCAAGGCAGTGATTGCCACTGCATTGCTCTGTGTGCTGATGACGATTGTCAGCTATTTTCTGACATTGAGCGGCTCGCCGGAGTCAGGAATTGTAAACGGTTTTATCAGTGTTGCGGCGATTGCGGTCACGACATGGCTGGCTTTGCAAATCCGCAATGCACAGCAGGCGGCAGAAGAAGCACGTAAACAAATGGCGCAAATGGCGCGCGTGATGACACTGGGCGAACTGACGGCTTCTATCGCGCATGAGGTTAATCAGCCATTGGCGGCTGTAACGACCAGTGCGGCGGCTTGCACACGCTGGCTGGCTACCGAGCCACCGAATATTGAAAAAGCGCGGCAAGCTGCAGAGCGGATCAGTAAAGATGCAACGCGTGCAGCTGAAGTGGTCGGGCGTGTGCGTGCTTTGGTACAGCGCCAGCCTTCTGCGCGCGAAGATATCCGCTTGAATAGTCTGATATCGGATGTGCTGGCTTTGGTGCGCGGTGATCTGGAACGCTGGCGGGTGAATATCCGGCTTGATCTGGATGAGGCATTGCCGGTGATACAGGGGGACAGGATTGAGATTGAACAGGTGCTGCTCAACTTGTTCAGCAATGCGGTGGAGGCGGTGCGGGACAGCAAGCGCGTTGAGCCGCGTGAGATCACGATCCTGTCTCGTGGTGAGTCGAATAGCTCTGTTCGCGTGGCCGTGTCCGATACCGGGGAAGGCGTGCCGGCAGAACGGCTGAAAACCATGTTTGATGCGTTTTATACCACCAAATCAGGCGGTATCGGTATTGGTCTGGCGATCAGCCGTAGTATTATCGAAGCGCATCAGGGCGCTATCCGTGCCTATTCCCGTCACCCGCACGGTCTTGTTGTAGAATTCACCTTAAATGGCAGCGGAACAAAAGCATGAAACAGCCGGTCAGTGATAATCATAATACAGAAGAACCGGTCGTTTATATTATTGATGATGACCAGTCTTTGCGTGAGGCCATTGAGGATCTCCTGAATTCAGTTGGGCAGCAGGCGCAGTCCTTTGCATCCGTGCAGGCTTTTCTGGAGACTGAGCGCCATGACGCTCCGGCTTGTCTGGTGCTGGATATCCGCATGCCCGGTATGAGCGGACTGGATTTTCATCGCGAGATGGACAAGTGGGATGTGCAATTGCCTGTTATTTTTATCACTGGCCACGGCGATATTCCGATGTCTGTGCGGGCGATGAAGCAGGGGGCAGTCGAGTTTCTGACCAAGCCGTTCCGCGAACAGGATTTGCTGGATGCGATCCATCAGGCGATTGAGCTTGACCGCAAAAACCGTATCGCCCGCAACAGTCTGAAATCTCTGAAAGATCACTATGCCGGATTGAGTGATGGTGAGCGTGATGTGATCACCCATGTGGTGGCAGGACGGCTCAATAAGCAGATCGCTGCGGAACTGGGTATCAGTGAAATCACGGTGAAAGTGCGCCGTGCGCAGGCAATGCGCAAAATGCAGGCTGCCTCCTTACCTGAGCTGGTGCGGATGATGCAGCAGTTGCATGGTTCTTGAGCGATAAAATGTTTCCGAAGAAATATTTAACCGAAAGTAATTGCAGGCCTGATGCTTTGCGTCATTTTCTGATGTTATGTGCTTGGAAAAAAGCTGAAATTTTCTTTCAGAAATCAGACTTCTCATCGTGAGAGAAGGAATGGCGCACCCGAAAGGATTCGAACCTCTGACCCCCAGATTCGTAGTCTGATGCTCTATCCAGCTGAGCTACGGGTGCATGCCTAGAGTGCTTTGTTTTGTAAAACACCCTCATAAGAAGTTTATTTCATATTAAAATAAAATCTTATTAAGAAGAATGGCGCACCCGAAAGGATTCGAACCTCTGACCCCCAGATTCGTAGTCTGGTGCTCTATCCAGCTGAGCTACGGGTGCATGCCTTAGAACCGCGCCGTTTCCGTGCGGTATGCGCTCTCTAAAGGGTTCTGTTTGGCATTGCAAGGGTTTGTGATGGAAAACTTTCAAAAATTTGTATTTTTTTTGAAGGATGGGGATAAAAACGAAAAAACCACGCGATTGCGTGGTTTTCTTGCGCTTGTTTCAAAGTAAGACGTTGAAATAATTACACCATAGTGCGTTGGGTACGCTGAGCATGGGGCGGATAGGCCGGCATATCGGGGATGCGAATCTCAAATAAAGCGCCTTCAGTGTAATCTTCGCGCAATTCGATGGTTCCGCCATGAGCACGCACCAGTTCCTGCGCAATTACCAGCCCCAAACCGGTGCCGTCACTGCGGGTTGAACCGCGAAAAGCGGTAAAGAGATTGTCCCGCGCTTTTTTCGGTAAACCAGGACCGGTATCAGCAACGGCGATGCAGCAATTATTGCCCATACGCCATGCGGAGATAGTCAGGCTCTTTTCGCTTTCCGGCGCGGTATTATGTGTCGTCATCGCCTGTACCGCATTGCGACAGAGATTATTTAGTACGCGCAGCATCTGTTCTTTATCGATATAGGCTTCAAAATCGACCGGAATCATATTGCGGAAGGTGATCTCCACACTCGGTGGAATCACCAGCATATCTTCGACTTCATGCAGCAGCGGGCGCAGCAGGCGCTGCTGGCGCACAGGAACGGCCTCCTGTGTACGTCCGTAAGCGATGACTGTTTCAGAATAGGTGATGGCGCGGTTGAGTGTCCGGATCAGCTTTGGTGAAAAGCGCTGCACAACGGGATCTTGTGTATCGGCAAGACTGTCAGACATTAGCTGTGCTGAGGCCAGAATATTGCGCATGTCGTGATTGATCTTGGAGACTGCGAGGCCGAGATCTGCCAGATGTTTGCGCTCAAGAAACAAATGCTGCAAATGGGTCTGCATTTGAGCCAGTCGGTTTTGGGCATAGCCAAGCTCATCTTTACGGCAGGAGCCGTCAATAATCAGGGTCGGATCATCGGGCTTTTGGCCAAAGGCAAACATATTGCTGTACATATGGCCGAAAGGCCGCAGTAGCAGGCGATGAATGATAAAATAGATCAGCGCTGCCGCGATCAGCGAGATCAGCAGCGAGATCGTCGCAATAATGCGCGAGTTTTGTATCAGCTTGTCATGCAGCGCGGTGTCATACATGACGATATCGACGGTTGTGCCGGTATAGTCCGGAGAACTTGAAATCTGCATGACTTTTTTGCCGCCGTTAATCAGCGTCTGTAATGCGCCCAGAAAGTCACTCAGCGGGGTTGCTGTGGTCAGATCAACATATTCTGTAACCGGCGGAGTCGACGGAGATGAGGCAAGCACGCGGCTGATACCGTTGCGGGTGATGGTGATGCTTTCTGCGCCGCTGGAACGCAGCAACTGATCCTGCACTTGCGGCTCCAGTGTGGCGCCGGGATTCGCGTCGAGCAAGAGCAGGCTCGATGTGGCAATCATATTATGTCTGGAGGTCAGCCATTGCGTGCGCATATTGGCAATGGAGGGAACAAGAATGATAACTTCCGCAATCAGCACTGCCAGAATGATCATCAGCAATAATTTGCTGGATAGCCGGTGGCGTAAAGGAACGTACCAGTCATCCTTGTCGTGCGGAGGGAAGTCTGGCCGGTTGTCAGCATAAACCGGCGGAACAGCGACACCGAGCGGTGCAGCGGAAGACAGTGTTTTTATTGTTGCCGGCGGAGAAGATACTATGTCGGATGGTTCGGCAGAGCCGTCTGCCTGTGCAGAACTGTTGGCCTGCAAATTTTCCGCGCGTTTTTTCTCTGATTCTGCAGATGCTGTGTCAGCAGGCCCTTGAAAGTCCTCGTTTTTCATAAAGGTCATTTCATCCATCCGTCAGGCTGACAGGTCTCTCCCTGTCCCCCGTTTCCACCCACGGACCCGATCAGGTCACGGACTGTCAAGTTGCATATCTATGCCTGACTGCCAGCCTGTCCCCACAAAGGCTAAAATCCTGCAAAGCAGTAATATAAGCGCTTTGATGCCGGATTTCAAATTTCCGTGTGCGCTTTATGTAAAAAGTGATTTTTCTGAATTTTCGTGTGCTTAGGTGCATTTAATATAAGGGCTAAAACAAGATCAAAACAAATGTTTAAAATAAAACAAATGTTTTGATTGTTGCGACTTGCTGTGCTAGAAGACGCTCTCTCGATAAAAATTGATACGGAGAAGAGCAATGGTGCAGAGCGATCAGGATGTGACCCCGACAGCAAAAGCCGGAACACAAAGCTTGCAGGATCTCTCCGCACAAGAACGTGCTGTTCTGGATATGATTGTTGCTAACCCTTTTGTCGGTCAGCAGCAAATTGCGGATGCGTTAGGCTTGGCGCGTTCGACCGTTGCAGCGCATATTGTGCAATTGACTCAAAAGGGCTTTGTGCTGGGACGCGGTTATTATCTGCCCGTCAGCAAGCGCATTGTCTGTATTGGTGGCGCGGTTTTCGATCGTAAATATCATGCGCATGCCCCTCTCATCAGTGAAACATCCAATCCGGTCAGCGGTTATCGCAGCCATGGTGGCGTTGCCCGTAATGTTACGGAAAATCTGGCGCGTTTGGGAGTGAATATCGGTTTCGTTTCCATTCTTGGTGATGATGAAACTGGTCGTGCCATTCTCGATAATCTGCGCCTGCTCGGTGTGGATGTCAGTCGCGCGATTGTCACCAATGAAGCGCCGACCGCCGAATATGCAGCGATCTTGGGGCCTGATAATGAACTGGCACTCGGTATTGCCGATATGGGTATTTTCGATCTGCTGAAGCCTGAGATGCTTGAAACCGTCTGGCCGCAGCTGGCTTCGGCTGATTGGGTCTTTGCCGATTGCAATCTGCCACAGGCAACCTTGGAAGCCTTGCTGGCTAAAAAATCCGGCAGCCGTTTCCGTTTGAGTATTGATACGGTTTCTGCGCCGAAAGCACTGCGTCTGCCGCAGGATCTCAGCGGCGTTGATCTGTTGTTCCTCAATCTTGATGAAGCGCATAGTCTGCTGCGTCATCCGGCGGGGACGCCGCGTCTTTCGGCAGATCAGGCGATCAGTGCCCTGCGTGAACGCGGTGTGGCTAAAATCGTGATGACGATGGGTGCTGCCGGTGTTCATATCGGTGATGAAAACGGTATCCGGCATATTGCCAGCGTGCCTGCGCAGCCGGTGGATATTACCGGCGCGGGTGACGCATTGATCTCGGGCACACTCTATTGTCTGCTTGACCAGAAGACGCTGCCGGAAGCGGTGCGTACCGGCACATTGCTGGCGACATTAACAACCGAAAGCGATGCCAGTGTGCATCCGGATTTATCCGCACAATTTCTGGAAGCGCACCGCCATCGCGTAAGCGAATAACTAAAAAGCCATCGCGTAAGCGAATAATCAAAAAGTTATCGCGTAAGCGACTGATCCAAATAGCATCGCGTAAGCGAATGATTTTAAGACATAACCTCCCTCAGAAAGGCTGCTCCTCATGACCAGTTTGACCATGCATTTCAGCGACGAAGTCCGTAGCGCCCTTGATAAAGGTGCGCCTGTTGTCGCGCTTGAATCCACAATCATCACCCATGGTATGCCTTTCCCGCAGAATTTGGAAATGGCACGTAAGGTTGAAGATGTGATCCGTGAGAACGGTGCAGTACCGGCAACGATTGCGGTGCTGAAGGGCGAAATTCACGTTGGTCTCGGCGATGCGCAGCTGGAACAGCTGGCACAGACAACTGATGCCGTGAAAACATCGAGCCGCGATCTGGCTGCCGATATGGTGCAGGGTTTGACTGCCGGCACTACTGTTTCGGCAACCATGCGTATTGCGGCTCTTGCCGGTATTGAAATTTTCGCCACCGGCGGCGTTGGCGGCGTGCATCGCGGTGCGGAAGACAGCTTTGATATTTCCGCTGATCTGAACGAACTGGGCATGACCAATACCACCGTTGTTTGCGCCGGTGTGAAGTCCATTCTCGATATTCCGAAAACCCTTGAATATCTGGAAACCCAGCGCGTGCCGATTATTGCGCATGGCAGCGATGATTTTCCTGCATTCTTTACCCGCTCAAGCGGTTGTAAAGCCGATCACCGTCTGAACAGCGCAGAAGAGATTGCAAAAGCAATGGCACTTCACCATGCGCTTGGTTCAGGTACCGGTATTCTGATTGCAAACCCGATCCCTGAAGAAGATGCACTGACACCGGAATTCATTAACGGTACAATTGAAGCTGCTGTTAAAGAAGCTGCCGATCAGGGCGTTGGTGGTAAGGATGTGACACCATTCCTGCTCGCCCGCATCAATGAACTGTCAGAAGGCCGCAGCCTCAAAGCGAATATTGCGCTGGTGCTGAACAATGCCAAACTGGCAGCGCGTATGGCGGTTGCTTACAAGGCTATCGTATAAAAGATTAATATTTTTTATGAAAACGGGCGGAAACATCATGTTTCCGCCCGTTTTGCTTTGTCAGATAGCTGTCATGTTTAAATATTATTAACCATATCGGCGCATGTCAGAGCCAACAGAGCGGTTTAGAATGCGGTAAATGCCTGTTTTGTGGGCTTTCCGGCACTATGCCGCAAGAGGATTACAGAAATTTAATTAGACCTGCGGGCGCAGATTACGCATTTTAAGGACATGATAGTGTTCGCCTGCGACTGCGGGCAATAAACTTGGCTTGCGGCAAGATCGGGATAGAATGAAAAACTGGAAGCAGATTGCGGTATGTGTGGTAGTGGCTGCCGCTGCCTTCGGGGGCTGGAGCTGGTATAATGCCGGGCGCACAGGCACAGAGGCTACGGGCACTCCCCCATCTGCCGGACAGAATAGTGGTGCGCGAAACGCCCCGCTGGTGATGGTTAAGCCTGCACAGAAGCAGATCGTGAATGACAAGCTCAGTGCGATCGGCAGCGGCGTGGCACTCAATACCGTTGCGGTGATGCCCTATTCCAGCGGAACGATCCGTCAGTTTCTGGTGAGCGCCGGTACTTTGGTGAAAAAAGGCCAGATCATTGCCGAGCTGGATGCAGAAACAGAACAGATTGCAGTTGAGAAAGCACAGGTTCTGCTGAAAGATGCAGAAATTACGCAAAAACGCATGGCGACCTTGCGGGCATCCAATACGGCAACGCAGGTGCAGGTGGTTGCTGCCGATCTCGCCCTTGCCAATGCAAAACTCGCGGTCAAGGATGCCGAGCTGGCACTGAGCCGCCGCTCTGTTGAAGCGCCGATTGCCGGTATTGTCGGTATTCTGCCGGTAGATGCCGGTAACTATGTCACGTCCTCAACCACAATTGCGACAATTGATGACCGCTCAAAGCTGTTGATTGATATCTGGGTGCCGGAGCGCTTTGCACCGCAATTGCGTATCGGGCAGGCCGTGACCGCTGTGCCGACTGCCTTGCCTGGCAAGAGCTTTCAGGGGCAGATCAGTGCGCTGGATAATATGATTGATGCGGCGAGCCGTACTATGCGGGTGCGGGCGGAAATCACCAATCCGAGTGATGTGCTGCGTTCGGGCATGTCCTTTACCGTAACAATCCTGTTTCCGGGCGATCAGTATCTGGCGGTCGATCCGCTCTCCATTCAGTGGGACGGTGACGGTTCCTATGTCTGGCGCATTGATACGGATGGGAAAGCCGAGCGCGTTGCTGCCCGTATCATTCAGCGCAATGCCAATGCGGTGTTGGTGGAAAGCGAACTTGCTGAGGGCGATGTGATGGTAACCGAAGGTGTGCAGAATGTGCGTGAAGGTGGCAGCGTGACTGTTAAAGGGCAAAATACCGGCAGTGCTGCCAGCCCGAAAGCACCGGCAACCGCTCAGGCGAATAATAAGCAGGCGGGATGATTATGACATCCGATACATCATCTGCTGACAAGAACACCGTGCCGGAGCAGGATCAGCCTTCCGCTAAAACACATGAAGCAGCTGAAGCCGAGACGCAGCACAACCCGCAAAATGGCGGCTTTACAGCACTGTTTATCCGGCGTCCGGTTTTTGCTTTTGTGCTTAATGTGTTGATTGTTGTGGCAGGTCTTGCCGCACTGACCGGCGTGGATATCCGCGAATTGCCGGATGTTGACCGTCCGGTCATTTCGATCAGTACGACTTTCAACGGGGCATCGGCCGAAACGGTTGACCGTGAGGTAACGCAGGTTCTGGAAAACGAAGTTGCGCGCGTCTCCGGCGTGAAGAATATTTCTTCAACCTCCTCATTCGGCCGCAGCCGTGTGACGGTTGAATTTAATGACGGCGTCGACATCAATGTGGCTGCTGCCGATATGCGTGACTCGATCTCGCGTGTGGCCAACCAGATGCCGGAAGAGGCTGATGCCTCGCGTATCATCAAAGCGGATTCCAATGCTGATGCGGTGATGCGTCTGGCGATTGCTTCTGAAACGCTCAGCGTTGATGATATGACGGTGATTGTTGAAGATCAGATCGTCGATGTGCTGTCCGCCGTTCCCGGTGTTGCCGATGTTGAAACCTATGGCGACCGCGATAAGATTTTCCGTATTGATATCGATCATAAGCGCCTTGCCAGCTACGGCCTGACCTTTGCTGATGTCAGTTCTGCATTGGCTTCGATGGCGCTGGATCAGCCTGCCGGATCGCTGCGCAGTGCTTCGCAGGCGATCGTGGTGCGTGCAACAGCTTCCGTTGCTTCACCGGCAGATTTCGAGAATATTATCATCAAGGGACAAACCCGTATCCGTGATGTGGCGAATGTCACACTCGGGCCGGATATTGAAAGCTCTGCGGTGCTGAACAACGGCCGCAACAGTATCGGCCTTGGTATTATCCGTCAGGCACAGTCGAATACGCTGGATATTTCTGACGGTGTCCGTGCGGAAATTGAACGCCTCAATAAGACATTGCCGGAAGGCATGACGATGCGCGTGACCAGTGATGATGCGAATTTCATCAGGGGCGCGATGCATGAGGTACAGATTGCACTGATTGCTGCAATCCTGATCGTGATTGCTGTGATTTACGTGTTCTTGCGCGATATCCGCGCGACATTGATCCCGACCATTTCCATTCCGGTGGCGCTGGTCGGTACAGTGGCTGCAATTTATCTGGCAGGCTTTTCCATCAATATTCTGACTCTTCTGGCGCTGGTGCTGGCAACCGGTCTGGTGGTGGATGATGCGATTGTAGTGTTGGAGAATATTGTGCGTCGCCGTGCAATGGGGCTGGGGCCGCGTGCCGCAGCCGTGCTTGGCACGAAGGAAGTGTTTTTCGCGGTTGTTGCCACAACCCTGACACTGGTTGCCGTGTTCGTGCCGATCTCTTTTCTGCCGGGGCAGGCGGGTGGTCTGTTCCGTGAATTCGGTTTCGTGCTGGCGATTGCGGTCTTGCTGTCCGGCGTGGTGGCTTTGACTTTATGCCCGATGTTGGCCTCCCGCTTTATGACCGGCGAGGTCAAAGATCATGGTGCGCCGACGGATAAACCGCAGGGTATTGTCGGTCGTATCAGCATGGGACTGGCAAAATTCTACCGTACCAGCCTGCACTGGTGCCTCAATGCACCATGGATTGTGGTTGCGGCTGCGCTTGTCTTCGCGTTTCTCTCGCTGAGCGCCTATACGACCTTGCGTCAGGAACTGACACCAAACGAAGACCGCTCCGCCGTTATGCTGCGTATTTCGGGGCCGCAGGGCATCAGTATTGATTTTCTGCGCTCGCAGCTTGAGCAGATTGATGAGCGTCTGAAACCATTGCGAGACAGTGGCGAGATTATCAATTCCTTTGCGATTGCCGGTTCCGGCGGTGCATCCAATAACGGCTTTATGGTGCTGACATTGGCACCGTGGAGTGAGCGTGAGCGCAAGCAGCAGGATATCGTCAACGACATCAATCAGCGTCTGCGTCCGATTACCGGTGTGCGTGCCTTTACCCTGCAGTCAAACAGTCTGGGTATTCGCGGCGCGGGTAACGGTTTGCAATTCACACTGGTCGGTAATGATTATGCAACGATCCAGCCGGTGACCCGTGCCTTGCTGACCGAGATGGAAAAAGATCCGCGTTTTGTGCAGCCGCGCTTGTCGGTAGATGCAACGCAGCCGCAGCTCTCGGTGCAGATTAACCGTGAACGCGCATCCGATCTTGGTATTGATATTACCGGTCTGGCCAATGCGGTGCAGTCGGTGCTGGATGGTCGTAAGATCGGTGCGGTCTATATCGGTGACCGTTCCTATGACGTGAAAATGATGGCGACTTCCAATCCGATCAATGATCCGACGGATTTGGAAAATATCTTCATGCGTACCGGCGACGGCCGTTATGTCTCCATGGCAACCATTGCTTCGGTGCGTGAAATTGCTGTGCCACCGCAATTGGCGCGTGAGCAGCGTCTGCGTTCCATTGCGATTACCTCCAATCTGCGCAGTGATTTCGCTCTGGGCGATGCTTATAAAACCGTGCAGGAACTGGCAGCACCGCTGCTGCCTGCCGGTGTGCAAATGGTGCCGTTGGCGGAAGCTGCCACACTGGGCGAAACCTCAACCGGTCTGTTTATGGTGTTTGGTTTCGCAGTGGTGATCATTCTACTGGTGCTGGCTGCGCAGTTTGAGAGTTTTGTCAGTGCGCTGATCGTTATGGCGACCGTGCCGCTGGGGCTTGGTTGTGCCATTGTGGCACTGATCCTCACCGGCACCAGCCTTAATGTTTATAGTCAAATCGGGCTGGTGCTACTGGTCGGTATTATGGCGAAAAACGGTATTCTGATTGTGGAATTTGCCGATCAGTTGCGCGACCGTGGCCTGTCTTTGCGGGAAGCGATTGAAGAAGCATCGAATATTCGTCTGCGCCCTGTCTGTATGACAATGATCTGTGCAGTGCTCGGCGGTATTCCGCTGGTGATTGCAACCGGTGCCGGTGCGGAAGCCCGTATCGCACTGGGCTGGATTATCGTTGGCGGTCTTGGCCTGGCAACCATTGCCACGCTCTATGTGACACCGGTGGCCTATCTGCTGCTCGGTCGTTTCACCAAGCCGAAAAGCGATGAAGAAAAACGACTTGATCGTGAGCTGGCTCATGCGGCCACGCTGGAGATGAAGCCGGAGTAAAAGAAAAACGGCGGGATAAATACCCGCCGTTTTTATAAGTTTTTATATGTGGTCACACGCCAATCGGCATCAGTGCCGGATCACGCTCAACTTTGCGTGGCGCTACCACTTCTTTCCAGACTGACAAAGCCTGCTGTTGTGGTGCATTCGGCGCACGTTCCACGAATTTCCCGGCACCGGGTTCTGCCAGTACTTTGCCCTGTGCATAGGCGACGTGGCCGCCGCTTATGGTCATGCGGGGCAGGCCGGTGACTTTCATCCCCTCAAACACGCTGTAATCAATGGCCGAATGTTGAGTTTTTGCAGAGATTGTCTTGGTTGCATTCGGATCCCAGATCACCAAATCAGCGTCAGATCCCTCCAGCACAGCACCTTTGCGCGGATAGATGTTGAGGATTTTCGCCGCATTGGTGGAGGTGACGGCTACAAATTCATTCTCGGTCAGACGACCGGTGCGCACGCCTGTTGTCCAAAGCACCGGTAAGCGTTCTTCCAGCCCTGCGGTGCCGTTCGGGATTTTGGTGAAATTGCCAACGCCGTGGCGTTTTTGTTCCGTGGTGAAAGCACAATGGTCGGTGGCTACACATTGCAGACTACCGGCGCTTAACCCCGCCCAGAGACCATCCTGATTGACCTTGTCACGAAACGGCGGTGACATCACTCGTCGCGCTGCATAGTCCCAGTTTTTATTTTGATATTCGCTTTCATCCAGTGTCAGATGCTGGATCAGCGGTTCGCCGTAAACACGCATGCCTTTCTGGCGGGCACGGCGGATAGCCTCATGCGCCTGTTCGCAGGAGACATGCACCACATAAAGCGGCACCCCTGCTTGATCGGCGATCATAATCGCGCGGTTGGTGGCTTCGCCTTCCACTTCCGGCGGTCGGGAATAGCTGTGCGCTTCAGGTCCTGTATTGCCTGCGGCCAGCAGGTTTTGCTGTAATTGGGCGACAATATCACCGTTTTCCGCATGTACGAGCGGCATGGCGCCGATTTCGGCACAACGGCGGAACGAGGCAAACATCTCGTCATCATTGACCATCAGAGCGCCTTTATAGGCCATGAAATGTTTGAATGTATTGACGCCGCGTGCCACCACCTCCGGCATTTCATTATAGCAGCGCTCGCTCCAGCCGGTGACAGCCATATGGAAGGAATAATCGGTACGTGCTTTTCCGGCTTTCTGAAACCATTCCTGCAGCGCTTCCAGCAGATTACCTTCCGGTGAGGGCAGCACAAAATCAACCACCATAGTGGTGCCGCCTGCCAGTGCCGCAGCAGTGCCGCTATCAAAATCGTCGGTGCTATGGGTGCCCATAAACGGCATTTCCAGATGGGTATGGGGATCAATGCCGCCAGGCATAATCAGGCAGCCATGCACATCAATTGTGGTATCGCCCTGTAAATCATGGCCGATCGCGGCGATTTTGCCGTCTGCGATCAGGATATCAGCATCGTAAGAGCGGTCTGCGGTAACGATTTTACCGCCTTTAATCAGTGTGGTTTTGTTATCTGTCTGTGACTTGGTAGGTGATCCGGTATGTGACATTGTTCGTTTCCCCTTATGGTTTTTTGCGAACAGATGCGGATTGATCGATAAGGTTAAGGGCTCCGGCACAAATGTCTCATGCCGGAGCAGGTATTTATACGATTTCAGCGGTCTCTAATGCCGCATGCAACAACACATCCGCGCCGTTGCCCGCCCATTCCTTGCTGATGTCTTCCGCTTCATTGTGGCTCAGGCCATCAACGCAAGGGCACATAATCATGGCTGATGGTGCGACCTGATTAATCCAGCAGGCATCATGACCGGCACCGGAAATAATATTGCGATGTGTCAACCCGAGACGCTCGGTTGCCTGACGAATGGTCGAGAGGCAGGTCTCGTCAAAAGAAATGGGATCAAAAGCTCCGACTTCTTCAATCTCATAGGTCAGTCCGATTTTCTCGCAGATTTCTGCAACGGATTTTTCCAGCTTCTGCACCATAATGGCGAGTTCTGCTTTGTCCGGATTGCGGAAATCCGCGACGAAGACAGCGGTACCCGGAATGATATTGCGGGAATTCGGGCTGATATGGGCATAACCGACAGCACCCACGCCATTTGGCGCGTGTTCCCATGCGATTTCATCCACACGCTCAGTAATACGCGCCATGCCAAGCCCTGCATTCACACGTTTGCGCATTGGCGTTGAGCCGGTATGGGCTTCTTTGCCGGTCAGCGTAATCTGCAACCATTTCAGCCCCTGACCGTGGGTGACAATGCCGATATCCAGCCCTTCATCTTCAAGGATAGGGCCTTGTTCAATATGCAGCTCATAATAGGCTTTGATCGGGCGCTTGGCCGTTGGCACTGAACCTTCAAAGCCGATGCGCTTCAGTTCGTCACCAACGGTTTTACCTTCTGCATCAGTGCGGGATTTTGCCCATGTCTCATCAAAGAGGCCGGCGAAGACACCGGAGGCCAGCATCGCAGGGGCAAAGCGTGCGCCTTCTTCATTGGTCCAGTTGACCACTTCAATCGGATGACGGGTTTTAATGCCGAGATCATTGAGGGTGCGCACCACTTCCAGCCCGCCGAGGACACCAAGCACACCGTCGAATTTGCCGCCGGTCGGCTGAGTGTCGAGATGGCTGCCGAGCATCACCGGCGGCAGGGACGGATCGCTGCCCTCGCGGCGGGCAAACATATTGCCCATCGTGTCGATGCTCATGGTCATGCCGGCATCTTCACACCATTTCTGAAAAAGCAGCCTGCCTTCACGGTCTTCATCGGTCAGGGTCTGGCGATTATTACCGGTTGAGATTCCGGGGCCGATTTTGGCCATATCCATCAGGCTGTCCCAGAGGCGGTCAGCATTGGTTTTGAGATTGCTGTTCAGATGCGTGTTCATGTCTGTTTCCGTATGCGGTCTGTATTAATCATAATCGTTTCATAAAAGGCGCGGGGAGACGGCATGTGGATGTCCTCCTCAAGCACTATCCCGGAAACCTGACAGGTTTCCGTTGCCGGATAGGCGGTGTTTCAAAGCTTTTGCATAAAAAGAGCCTTGATTGTTTCCCCAAAACACGTTGATTATTGCTCCGTTCTGTTGCGGAGTTTTTTTGAAACCAGCCAACTGCTTGCGTGTTAAACTAGTTAGTTGCTTGCGCGTAAAACTAGCCAGGCGCTTGTGCGTAAAACTAGCCAGGCGCTTGCGCGTAAAACTGATTGACGTATCATTCACTAAAATCTGCTCAGGACAAGCGATTATACGTGAGACAGTATGCCTGCGGCGCGATGCCATTGCAGGACGGGTGCAGAAGGGCGGGAGAACAGCATGGTACGGAAACCGAAAGCGGTCAAAGAGACTTCCGCCATGCATCAGGACAAAGCCGATAGCCCTCTTAAATACCCGTTGAAACTTGCGAAAAAGTGGAAAACAAGTGCGGAACCCGCACCGGAAAACCTGTCGCGCATTCAGGAAATGAACCGCAAACTCATTCTGGATGCCGCACTGGATGTGTTTTCTACCTATGGTTTTCGCGGCTCTACCATCGATCAGATTGCGTTGAAATCGGGCATGTCCAAGCCTAATCTTCTGTATTATTTCCGCCGCAAGGAAGATATTTATTCCACTGTTTTGCAGCAGACGATGGAAGAATGGCTGGCTTCGATGCAGGCGATTGACCCGCAGGGTGAGCCGCTGGAAGAACTTGGTGCGTATATCCGTAACAAGATTGAAATGGCGTTCCGCAATCCCGCTGCATCGCGCCTGTTTGCCAATGAAATTATGCATGGCGCACCGGCGATCGGTACTTTTCTGCAAGAGGATATGCGCAGGTTGGTGGATGAGAAAGCTACGGTGATCGGGCAATGGATGGATGAGGGCAGACTGGCTAAAACCGATCCGCATCATCTGATTTTTACGATCTGGGCTACGACCCAGCATTACTCCGATTTTGAAACACAATTGCGCGCCGTGCTTGGTGAGAAATTTGATGCGCCGGATTGCTGTGAGAACACGGTACAGGCTGTAAGTGCCATTCTGCTCAATGGTATCCGTCCACGTTAAGCAGGCAGGAGCTGAGCGGTGGCGAATAGCGGCAGAAAGATTGCTGCCGCTATCCGTATTATGCGCTGAGATGACTGCCTGTCTTGTCACCTTATCCGCTCCGATTCCGCAGCTTGTTTGTGTCTTGCCATCGGATTGTTCGGATGGGTCGTCCAATTGGCATAATCAGGGCTGATCGGCTCTTTGATGCGCGGATCAATGCCGGAAACCTGCTCCATGGTAATACAATCCTGTACAGGGCAGACGCTCACACAGAGATTGCAGCCGACGCATTCCTCATCAATCACCTCAAAATGGCGCGCGCCGTCCACCATGGATGTGATCGCCTGATGGGATGTATCCTCGCAGACAATGTGGCAACGGCCGCACTTGATGCAGGCATCCTGATCGATCCGCGCTTTGGTGGTGTAATTGAGGTTGAGATATTGCCAGTCGGTGACCTGCGGGGCAGCCAGACCACGGAAATCATCCAGTGAATGATAGCCTTTGCTGTCCATCCAGTCGGACAGACCGTCGATCATCTCCTGCACAACCTTGAAGCCATAGGTCATGGCCGCTGTGCAGACCTGCACTGTGCCGCAGCCGAGCGAAATATATTCCGCTGCATCGCGCCAAGTGGTGATGCCGCCGATACCGGACATTGGCAGACCACGCGTTTCCGGATCGCGGGCAATTTCTGCCACCATATTGAGCGCAATCGGTTTGACCGCAGGGCCGCAATAGCCGCCGTGGGAACCGCGTCCGTCAATACTTGGTTGCGGGGCAAAATCATCGAGATCAATGGAGACGATGGAGTTGATGGTATTGATCAGCGACACGGCATCGGTACCGGCATGTTTGGCAGCCCGTGCAGGCATACGGATATCGCTGATATTCGGGGTGAGCTTGGTGATCACTGGCATGCGGCTATATTGTTTGCACCATTTCACCACCATGGCCACATATTCCGGCACCTGACCGACGGCGGCACCCATGCCGCGCTCGCTCATACCGTGCGGACAACCGAAATTCAGTTCAATTCCATCGGCGCCGGTTTCCTCAACCCGTGGCAGAATGGCTTTCCATGCCTCTTCCTCGCAAGGCACCATGATGGAGGCAATCAGTGCACGGTCAGGCCAGCGGCTTTTGACCTCTTTCATTTCACGCAGGTTAATTTCCAGCGAGCGGTCGGTAATCAGCTCAATATTGTTGAAGCCGAGCAGTCTACGGTCTGCGCCCCAGATGGCACCATAGCGCGGGCCGTTGACATTAACGACTGGCGGGCCTTCAGCCCCTAGTGTTTTCCAGACAACGCCACCCCAGCCCGCTTTAAAAGCGCGCTCGACATTATAGGCTTTGTCGGTTGGCGGCGCAGAGGCCAGCCAGAATGGATTAGGGGAACGGATACCGAGAAAGTTTGTGGTCAGATCAGCCATGTCAGTGATCCTTTGCCGGAGAGGTCGCGTGGGTGTGGATGGGCTGAGTTTGCGGCCAGAGACTTGGCAAATCCTTGCGATTGGCTGCCAGAACAGCCTCAGCAAAACCGCTGACGGCTTCCGGCAACTGCATCAGATGCTGATGGATGGATTGTGCTGCGATTTTGCCGTCCTGCACGGAGGAAACAGTCAAATCCTGACCACCCGCCACACAGTCGCCGCCAGCCCAGATGCCCTGCACACTGGTGCGGTTTTCAGCGTCGGTTTTAATCCTTCCGCCGCTCATTTCTATGCCACTGGCACCAAGGCCTTGACCGTCAAGCTTTTGTCCGATGGCCTTGTAAATCTGATCGGCTGGCACTGTGAGTGTGACACCGGTTGCAACCAGTTTGCCGTCACGTTGCTCGGTCTGGGCGAGGCGGATGGCTATGGCTTGTCCCTGATCGTTGAGCAGGATTTCTTCCGGTTGCAGATTGTCGCGGATTACCACACCTTCAATCTGTGCCAGTTGCTGTTCATAGAGGCTGGCATTCATATGTTCACGGCCACGACGATAGGCCAGCGTTACATTCTCCGCACCTAGCCGTTTGATCTGCACAGCAATATCAATAGCAGTCATACCACCGCCAATGACGACAATGTCATTGCCGATATTCATGCGGGAGAGGTCGGAGCTTTGACGTAATTCGGCAATGGTGCGCACGGCATCCAGCACGTTGTCTGCATCTTCACCGGCAATATGCAGACGGTTTGTGCCGCCAAGGCCAAGCCCCAGAAACACGGCATCATAACCGGAACGTAATGCATCCAGCTGGATGTCTTTGCCCAGCGCTTTGCCGGTCTCAATGGTGATGCCACCAATTTTCAGGATGAATTCCAGTTCACGGGCGGCGAAATTATCGACACTTTTATAGGAAGCGATGCCATATTCATTGAGGCCGCCGCCTTTCGGGCGGGCTTCAAAAATTGTGACCGTATGGCCGTCGCGTGCCAGTGCATGGGCACAGGCAAGACCGGCAGGTCCCGCACCGACAACAGCCACGCTTTTACCGGTAACCGGCGCACGGGTGAAAGGATGAACACCGCTGTCCATCAGATGATCGGTGGCATGGCGTTGCAAGAGCCCGATACGTACCGGCTTGCCTTCAGCAGCCTCACGCACACAGGCTTCTTCGCACAGGGTTTCCGTCGGGCAGACGCGGGCGCACATGCCGCCGAGAATATTCTCGCTCAGAATAGTGCGGGCAGCGCCTTGCGGGTTGCCGCCGGCGATCTGGCGGATAAATTGCGGAATATCAATATGCGTCGGACAGGCTGTCATGCATGGCGCATCATAACAGAAATAGCAGCGGTCAGCCTCGACCAATGCCTCATGCTTGTCGAGCGGCGGATGCAGATCTGCAAATATATCCTGATAGTCATTCAGACGATTGGGTCTGATATCCGGTGCGGTTGTATCCGCACTGCGGGTCATAGCCGGTTTCCCGTTATGGTCACTCATGCCCTTTCACTCCTCCCGGGCATTTCGCAAATTGTGTTCGCGAGAATGCACTAAAAACATGATGTCAGAGTCGCCGGATGTTCTACGAATATGTGCAGACAAATCCGGTTATGCAAAGCTGTCTCAGAACGCATGTGATATGCGCTCCGCATGATTCATTGCTGCATGGTGGGGAAGCGGCGTGGTTCCCTTATTAAACGCCGGTTCCGCAATCTGTCAGAGCAAAGCATTTTTTGTACGCATGCTTTTTTGCTGCTGTGACTTCAGCATGACAGATTTTTACGGAAGGTCAAATTTTTTATCAGATGGTCAAAATATGACAATAATACTCATAAAATAGAGTTATCCTGCCGGACTGTTTTTGCTGCTTCTTCTCCGATACTGGCGAAAAAGCGGTCAGCGATTTTGCGCGCTGCATTGCCAAGCAATTTGGTGCCGAGCTGGGCAATCTTGCCGCCTGCATCACCGTTAATAGTGTAGCGCAGGAGCGTAACATCAGGGCTTTCTTCGATCAGTTCCACATCGGCGCTGCCCGTGGCAAATCCGGCAATAGAGCCCTGACCTTCACCGCTGATGGTGTAGGAAAACGGTGGGTTAAGATTGGAGAGGATCAGCAAGCCGTGAAAACGAATTTTGATAATGCCGAGATTAACCCGTATTGCCGCCTGAATATCGGTATCGGAGAGGCGTTCCAGTGTCTCGCAGCCCGGAATACAGGGCTTGAGCATGTCCACATCATTCATGGCATTCCATACGGCTTGTCTGGGCGCATTGATGCGTTCTTCACCGGTCAGATCCATATTTATCCTTTAAATTTTCCCTCTTGCCGAGGGGGCTTGCAGTACAGGCAGAATTAAGTGCAGACTGCATTCCTGATCATGATATCGGTTTTAATCACAAGAAAACAACGACTGAATTTTGTTTTTATTTATCATGCCCTTAAAACACTTCAATCGGTTCATAATTATAGTGTTATAGGTTGTGACTTGAGAAGCGGTTATTCCTCATTAGAGCGCCGTGTGCCATGCTTGGCACACAAAGGTCGCTCTAACAGTTTAAAATCAGAGCATAATTTCACCTTAAACTGATCCAAGTTTATGGAATTATGCTCTAGGGAGAGATTAGCATGGCAGGGAATGAAGCGGGTATTGCAGCAGGTGTGCGTGCACTGAAAGCGCATTGGCAGACAGTAGCCACGCAGCAGAATATGCGTACAGCTTTTGCTAATGACCCGCAGCGATTTCAGCGGTTTTCCCTTAAAATGGATGATCTTTTGCTCGACTGGTCAAAATGCCGGATCAATGATGAGACAATGGCATTGCTCAAAGAGCTGGCTGTGGCATGCGATGTTGAAGGGCAGCGCGATGCAATGTTTGCCGGTGAGCCGATTAATAACACAGAGAATCGCGCCGTTCTGCATGTAGCTCTGCGCGCAAAACCGGATGATGTGATTGTCACCGGCGGGGAAAATGTGGTGCCGGAGGTGCAGGAGGTTCTGCACCGTATGAGCCTTTTCAGTGAGGCAATTCGTTCCGGTGATTTGGCGGGCGCAACAGGGCGCAGTATTACAGATGTGGTCAATATTGGTATCGGCGGCTCTGATCTCGGACCAGTGATGGCAACGCTGGCACTCACGCCTTATCATGACGGGCCGAATACGCATTTTGTTTCCAATATTGATCCGTCGCATATTGCCGATACGCTGCGTGATCTTGATCCGGAAACCACGCTGATCATTATTGCGTCGAAAACCTTCACCACGATTGAGACCATGACCAATGCTAAAACCGCCCGTCAATGGGTGGCGGATGCTTTGGGTGAGGAGGCCGTCGGCGCTCATTTTGTGGCGGTATCCACGGCGCTTGATAAGGTGGCGGCTTTTGGTATTCAGCCGGAACGTGTTTTCGGTTTCTGGGATTGGGTCGGCGGTCGCTATTCCGTCTGGTCATCCATCGGTCTGCCTGTGATGTTGGCGATTGGCGCACAGCGTTTTAAAGAATTTCTTGCCGGTGCGCATGTTATGGACGAGCATTTCCGCTCAGCACCATTTGAGAAAAACCTGCCGATGATGCTGGGTGTGATCGGTTATTGGCACCGTGATATTTGCGGCTTTAACAGCCGTGCGATTATTCCTTACGATCAGCATCTGGCGCGTCTGCCTGCTTATTTCCAGCAGCTGGACATGGAATCCAATGGCAAAAGCGTGAAGCGTGATGGCACGCCGGTTTCTGGCGCAACCGGTCCTGTGGTCTGGGGCGAACCCGGCACCAATGGTCAGCATGCATTTTTCCAGCTGTTGCATCAGGGCACAGATACGATTCCGTTGGAATTCATGATTGCTGTGCATAGCCATGAAACGGAACTACCGGAGCAGCACCAGATGTTGCTGGCCAATTGTCTGGCCCAGAGCGAGGCTCTGATGAAAGGCCGCACGCTGGAGGAGGCGCAGGCACAGTTGCGTGCGCGCAAAATGCCGGAAGCAGATGTGGCACGGATTGCTCCGCATCGCGTGTTCTCCGGTAATCGTCCGTCGATTACGATTATCTATGACAAGCTGACACCTTTTGCGCTTGGCCGTCTGATTGCCCTGTATGAGCATCGTGTTTTTGTTGAAGCACAACTCTTCGGTATCAATGCATTTGATCAGTGGGGCGTTGAGCTTGGCAAAGAGCTGGCAACCGAATTGCTGGATGTGGTGAGCGGTAAACAGAGCGCTGATAATCGCGATGCCTCAACACAAGGTCTGATCGCGCATCTGCGCCAGTCTCTCTGAGGTTTCCGACTTTCTCCGAAGACTAGTTTTGTTCTATCCCTTTGTTTTTGCTTATTTCGTTTGGAAGTGCGTGACAATTTATTGGGATTGGTGTTCAGTGCTGAGATTGAAGCAATGGTCGCGTGTTGTGAGGGCAGCAGCGATACAGAACTTATCAGAGATAAATCTTGTAATGATGGCCGGAGCCTATGGCTGCGGCGTAATGGAAGAGTTTGGGTGGAGCAGCAATGAAAACGGATCGGATACAGTTTGCCGGTGATGTGCCGGGCATTCAGGTGGAAATGCGCGTCCTGCGGTTTGCCGGGACAAACGCAACAGCGCCAACGGCATATTTGCAATCGTCTTTGCATGGTGCTGAATTGCCGGGGCAGGCGGCGCTGCATTTTCTGATTCCGATGTTGCAAAAAGCTGCTGATGAAGGACGGATTAAAGGTGATATCACGCTTGTGCCGCAGGCCAATCCGGTGGCTTCCAATCAGTGGCAGAGCCATCAGCATCTCGGCCGGTTCGACTTTTTCTCCGGTGTGAATTTCAACCGCAATTTCCCGTTGCTCGAAGATTTTGACACGTCTGCATTGCCGCAGCCTGATGCACCGGTTTCACTGGATAAACGCATCAAGGCGATGCTGGTTCGTCTGGCGTTGAAGCATGAGATCGTGCTCGATCTGCATTGTGATGATGAGAGCGAAAATTATCTCTATGTGCATGAGGATTATGCGGAAGATCTGCGCGATCTGGCAACGGCGCTGCGTTCAACGGCCATTCTTGCGGGTGATTCAACTGTCAGTGCTGCTTTTGAAGAAGCTTGCGTTAATCCGCTGCTGCACATGAAAGCGACGGATCGCGACATGCGCCGCCGCGCTGTGACAACGGTTGAATTCCGCGGTCTCAATGATGTTAATCCGGCAACCGGTCTGGCTGATGCAGAAGGGCTTTACCGCTTCCTCGTGCATCGCGGCGTTGTGGTTGATGCTTCCAGTCAGTTGGGTGAACCGTTCAACGGGCCGATTGCACCTTTCTCCCGCGTGGAAATGATCCGTGCACCGCAAGGCGGTATGGTGCTGTATCATGTGGCACTAGGCGATATTGTTAAAAAAGACGACCTTTTGGCTGTGATTGTGCCCGTTCCGGGCGAGCCGGAATATGATATTAAACTATACGCACCGCAGGCCGGACGCGTTTTAACGCATCGCAGTTTGCGCTATTTGCGCCGCGGTGATGATGTGATGAAGCTGATCGGTGATGAGCCGTCAGTCCAAGCTAAACCTGCCGGTTCACTGGAGGCATAATGTCTGAAACTGTAGCAGTGCCGTCCGGCTCTGAAAAAGCAATCCGTGCTATTCTTTTTGACAAGGATGGCACGCTGGTTGATTTCAACAGGACCTGGTATTCCATTTCCTGTGAACTGGCCAGACGCTCTGCTGCCGGTGATGATGTGCTTGCAAAATCCCTGCTGGATGCCGGTGGTTATGATGCGGGGGCGGAAAAATTCCGCGCGAATTCTGTGATTGCCGCCGGTACAGTTGAAGATATTGTTGCGCTCTGGCATCCGCAGGATACGGATGCACAGCGCCGCGCACGCGTAGCGGAATATGATGTTTACGGCGTTGAAGAAGGTGCAAAACAGGCTGTTGCCGTTGAAGCCCTGAGCCAGACATTGCAGGCACTGAAACAGGCCGGTTTTATCTTAGGCATTGCCACCAATGATTCCGAGGCCGGTGCCCGTGCAACGGCAGAAGCTTTGGGGATCAGCAGTCTGTTCTCCGGTTTTATTGGCTATGACACGGCAGCGCGCGCCAAGCCTTATGCCGATCCGCTGTTGCATTTTGCGGAGGCGGTTGGCGTAGCACCGGAGCAGGTGGCCATGGTTGGCGACAATCCGCATGATATGGAATGTGCCAGAGCGGCTAAGGCCGGTCTGGCCGTCGGTGTGCTCACAGGAAACAGCCCGCGTGAGGTACTGGAACCGCTGGCGGATATTGTTTTGCCATCTATCGCGGATTTGCCGGCTTATCTGGCCGGGAAATAATTTCTGAGATCAAAAATGATAAAGGCCGGTAATTGCACCGGCCTTTTATTTTATTCAGGCATAACCTTGATTGTTATGTAGCCTTTATAAATCTGTACGAAAACCAGCGGGGTGCCGTTAATAATCGCAGCACTTGCTTCATCGCTGATACGGCTATTGGCAATCAATGTGCCGATCAAAGCGCGGTTTTCTTTAATGGCGAAAAAGTAATCGAGATTATCTTCATGGTCGCGGCGACCCAATGCATAAACATTGGCACGATCTTGCTGGATAATTCCTTCCACCTTTGTCAGGGGATTGCCTGATGAGTTGAAATGATCCTGCTTACTCAGTCTTGCATAATATGAATCAATCGACTTTTCCTGCGCAAAACCATTGTTACTAATCAGTAACGGGCAGAGCAGAGCCGCTGCGGATGCCAGCTTACTCAATCGGCTTCGGTTGTTTCTGTTCATATTGCTGTATTCCTGGTTGTCAGCCTCATCCGGCATAGAATGCGATAGCTTAGAGCATAATTTTAGTGTGTTAGAGCGACCTTAGCGTACCAAGTCTTGCACACGGCGCTCTAATCATTTGAGCTGCACCGTTGGCAGTCCGTTGGCAATCCAAGCCTCAAGTCCCCCGCGATACCAATAGGTAGGCCAGCCCAGAGTGCTTGTTCGCAGAGCCGCATTATAGGACGAGCGTTCATTCATGCTCTGGCCGAAAAACACCACGGCAAAATCGCGTTGCCCTTTGGTTTTGTCCATCAGCCATTGATCAAGAGCGGTTTGGAAGCGGTCTGTCGTACTGCCATCCGTACCGGCATCGGCCAAAGAATAAGCCTCCGGCAGCGTTTCCCGTGAGCCGCTGGTATCGATGAGAATAACGTTTTTCTCGGTCTTCAGCAGGTCAACCAGATCAACGGTTTTAATCACTTTTGCTTTTTTGATATAATTCGGTGTTGCGCCTTTATAAGGAGCGGGGAATAACCGAACTGTCGAAGGAATCCCCAGTTCTTCCAGTTCATCAAAGCGGCCGGTTGCGGGCGCTGTCGTTTGGGCAGGAGGGGCGCTGCCGGTATCATTGCCGCCTGTGGTGGCAACAGGTGTTGTGCCGGTTTCGGGCGCCGCTATATTGCCGCCGACGGTTTTCATCTCAATGTCAGAGATCATCACGGCCAGATGCTCAATCAGATCATAGCACATGGTAACAGAACCTTCGCTCGGGCTGTACCATGCATTGAGCTGGCCACAATCTTTAAAGGTGATCTGCAGCGGGCGGGGCAATACATAAGTTTGACCAAGGCGCTTGATATAGCCTTTAAGGCCGCCTGAGAGGTGGTTTGCCAAAAGATTACCGACGCGTCTCTGCGATGGCTCAAAGGCGATGCTAATTTCAGCGCCGGGCGCATTTGCAGGCAGTTCACCATCCGGATGCCATGAATCGACACGGGTATGCGGCGCTAAAATCCGGCGCCATGCACGGTTTTGCTTGTTAAACTCATCACCACAGCGGGCTTTGGTACGTTCTTCCAGTCCCACGCTTTGGGCAACGGATTCAAACACGCCCGGATTGCCGCCATACATGATGCAGAACATGTTGCGGAAGCGTTTAAGATCTGCGGTATGTTCATCCTGCCAAGGGGAGGAGCCTGCGCCTTTCATTTCTGACAATTTGCCGCTGTAATACCATTGCAGAGCGGCGTAAGTGGCAGCGCCGTTGGCAATGTCATTCACTTCTTTATTGCTGTCCGGATACATTGTCGGCTCGACAATTTGTAATGCAGCATAAACATCAACGGCATCTTCTTCAGGGCCGGTGGACGGTAATTGCAATTCACCAATCAGAGCATGACCGAATTCATGCATCAGGATACTTTGTACCAACCCCATATAAACGGAAATCAGACGCACTGTGTCATTGCCAAATTCAGGCAGTGGCCCTGCACCTGGCGTGGAGTTATCCACGCCAGAACCAGAACCAGAACCGGAACCGGAAGCCGGTGTGGTTTGAGCGGTGCCGCCGGTCTCTGTGCGAGGCGGTAATTGTGTGTTCAGATTGGAATCAATATTAAAGCCGGTAATCGCAAATGTACCGATATCATAAGCCATGATACCGATTTCAGAACCGAGAGCAGGGATGTCGCTGATCTCACCGACTTTCTGGTCATTGAAGAGGAAACGGGCAGCGCCCGGTACTTCGATAATTTTTACGATATCTGAGCCGTCAAGTTTGGCGAGATTAGGAACGGACGCAATATTGTGACGTTTTTCGCCCTCAGTACAAAACAGGTTAACTGTTTTATTGGCTGAAATCTCCAGAAGGCAAATGCTCTTTTGGGCGCGATTACTGAGGGTAACGCCGACCGAGGCATTGGGCTTATCAGAATAAACCCCAAGTGCTGCGCTGGTGATACGGCCGGATTCCGGCGGCACACCGACATGTACCGAAAGCGATTGCTCACTTTGGCTGACTGTGAAATTTTGCAGCATGAACCAGCCGTCCTGCTGTTTTGCATTCCAGCCTTTGAGGAGCTGGCTTTTTACCGTATCCGCGAGCGGGCCAAGCTGTTTTTCAAACTCTGCATGTGCAGAAGACCCCAAAAGCACCAGAGAAACGAAGACAGCAGCGCCGCGTAAGAACATTTCTATTTTCCTGTTATCTCAATTTCGGGGGGCTTCTTATCAAGTGAAGCAGAACAACCGCTTTGCCTTATTGCTCAGATGCTGTTTTGGACGAAACCGGTTCCCGTTTTTAAAATAAATTTCGCTATACAGAAAGATAGTAATATCCGGATATTTGTTAATTTGCCTCGGTTTAATTGCAGCAGCGAGACCGGAAGGTGATTGACAGGCGTTCAGTGTTGCTCATCGGAAACATATTTCCGAAGTTACATGCTCAACCTTAGTGCGCCTGATGGGGCGCTGCGCTCGAATGCCGGCAAAACAGGTTTTACCGGCATTCGTTTACAGAAATGGCTTATCTCGATGACAGCTATCGGAGATAAGATAGGTTACCGCAATTCGCGGCGCAGAATCTTACCGACATTGCTTTTCGGCAGACTGTCACGGAACTCAATCATACGCGGACGTTTATAATTGGTTAGGCGCTCAGAACAGAAAGCTTTCAAGGCCTCTTCTGTCAGTTCCGGATCGCGACGTACAACATAGAGTTTGACCACCTCGCCGGAATGTTCATTGGCGATGCCGATGGCTGCCGCTTCCACCACTCCCGGATGTTCGGCAGCAACTTCTTCAATCTCATTCGGATAGACATTGAAGCCGGAGACAAGGATCATATCTTTTTTGCGGTCAACAATTTTGGTGAAACCGCGTTCATTCATGAAGCCCATATCACCAGTCCGGAAGAAGCTGTCAGCGAAAACGGCTTTGGAGGTTTCGTCCGGCCGGTTCCAATAGCCTTTCATGACCTGAGGGCCGCGAACACAAATCTCACCTACATCCCCCAGTGGTACATTATGGCCATCATCATCGCGGATCGCGACGTCAGAACCGGGAATCGGCAGGCCGATTGTGCCTGAAAATTCCGTGGCATTGAGCACATTGGCGGTGGCAACCGGCGAGGTTTCAGACAGACCATAGCCTTCTGTAATCAGGCATCCGGTCATTTTCTCCCAGCGCTCAGCTACAGGTCGTTGAACGGCCATACCGCCGCCAAGAGTGAAGATCAGCGGTTTGAAATCAAGTTTACGGAAATCCGCATTTTCCATCAGGGCATTGAACAAGGTATTGAGTCCGGGGAAAATATGGAACGGCGCTTTTTGCAGGTCTTTTACAAAAGCCGGAATATCACGCGGGTTAGGGATCAGCACATTGCACGCACCTTGCTGGATACCCATCATCGCATTCACGGTCAGCGCGAAGATATGATAGAGTGGTAAAGCGCAGACATAATTGATGTTTTCAGGGCGACCCTTGACCTGAAATGCAACGTCGAGCCACAGGCGCATCTGCTCCACATTGGCAATAATATTGCTATGCATCAACATGGCACCCTTGGAGATGCCGGTTGTGCCGCCGGTATATTGCAGGAAGGCCAGATCATCAGGTGCAATGCTGACCGGTTTGAAACTCTGTTTTGCACCCGCAGCCAGTGCGGATTTGAAGCTGCTATATGCCGGAATATTCCATGCAGGCACCATCTTCTTGACACGACGCACAACGAAATTGATCACTGCGCCTTTGAGCCCGTACATATCGCCCATGGTGGCGACCAGCACATGCTTGACAGGAGAGTTCGGCAGGACTTTTTGCAGTGTATGGGCAAAATTCTCAAGAATGATGATCGCTTTAGCACCGGCATCATTCAGCTGATGTTCGAGCTCGCGCGGTGTGTAGAGCGGGTTGACGTTTACAACCACCAGACCGGCACGTAAAATTGCAGTAATTGCTACAGGATATTGCAGTACATTCGGCATCATCACGGCAACGCGGTCGCCTTTAACCAGTCCGCGTGATTGCAGCCATGCAGCCAGTGCTTCGGATTTTTCATCCAGTTCCCGATAAGACAGGGATTTGTCCATGCAGGTGAAAGCAGGGCGGTCTGCATATTTCTTGCAGGAGGTGTGGATCAAATCCGCAATCGACTGATAGGGAGACGGCTCCAGCGTGTGGGCTACCCCTTGCGGATAACTGTTGAGCCATGGTTTTGCATCATAAGGGCTGACAGTGACAACCGATTTGGCTGCTGGTGCTGTAGCTTTTGTTGCGGATACAGGCTTTTTCTTCTCCGCACTCACGGCTTTGGTTGCCGGTTTAACGCTGGCAGTTTCAGGTGCAGATTTTGGCTTTGCCGCTTTCACCGGCTTTGCGGCAGTAGCTTTAGCTTTTTCCGCCGGTTTTGCTGTTGCTGCTTTTGCAGGCTTTTTCGCTTCTTTTAACGCAACGACAGGCTTATCAGTCGCTTGCGTTTTGACAGTCTTTTTAGCCGGAGATTTCTTGACCGTAGCAGCCGCCTTTGTTGCGACCTCTGCCACCCCAGACTTCACGGCTACAACCGGAGCTGTTTCTTTTTTAACGGTAGTCTTCGTGGTTTTTGTAGCCGGAGTACTCTTTACAGCCGTTTCTTTAACCAGTTTTGCAGCGGCAGGTTTTGCCGTTGCTGTCGCGGTTTTCTTAACTGCGCTTTTTGGTGCAGCGGTTTTGGCATTCGCATCACTTGAACGTGTCATTCTGCCTCCCAGAATTCCTGTTGTGTCGGCATATGCCACCGGAATGTTTCCGGTTTACCGGTCTTCCTCGCTAAGACCGCTCTGCCAACAACTTAAACAAGATTATGCCGATATCAACATCCGGCACAAGGTTTCCATTGACGTAAACGTAAATTTTTTATCAGGCTGTGTATTTGCTTAAACCGCAGGTAATAAATGTAATGCTGTAAGGCAAAGAACTGCCTGCTGTCTTATAATGTGTTGCTGGCAATATTATTCCTGTCGAAGTCATTGTGTGAAACAACAAACCTGTAAGCCCCCTATAAAAGTAAAAAATCTCAGTTTAATTGCGTTGTGCTAAAATAATATGTCTTCTGATTTAGAGCGTAATCCCTTAAATTTGGATCAGTTAAGCAAAGAATTATGCTCTGATTTTACTGTGTTAGAGCTATCTTTGTTTGCCAAGTCTGGCACACGCCGCTCTAGTGATAAAACACTATGCATATATGAACTTTAATCAAAGTGACTGACTTGATAAAATCGCAGATATATCGGGTCTTACACAGCATTATGAGCTGTAAAGGAGCCCATAGCAATGCGATTTGCAAATGTATTTCCGTCCGTTTTACAACTTATTGGCCGCACACCTCTCGTTGAACTCAGTGGGTTTGATACAGGGAAGTGCCGGTTATTTGCAAAGCTGGAGAGCCAAAATCCGTCTGGTTCCATTAAAGACCGGGTTGCACTCAGTATTATTTCTGCGGCCGAACAATCTGGTCAATTGCGCGCTGGCGGTACGATCGTGGAGGCCACCGCCGGTAATACCGGCCTTGGGCTGGCGCAGGTCGCTGCTCTGCGTGGTTATCACTTGATTCTCGCTATTCCCGATAAAATGTCAAAAGAGAAAATCCGGCATTTACGCGCATTGGGAGCGGATGTCCGGCTGACCCGCTGTGATGTGGGGAAAGACCATCCTGATCATTATCAGAATGTGGCGCGCCGTATTGCCGAGGAAATACCGGAGGCATTTTTTGCCGACCAATTCTCCAATCCGGCAAATCCGCAGGCACACGAGACAACAACGGGACCGGAGATTTGGGAGCAGACAGATCATGCAGTCGATGCCGTGATTGTCGGTGCCGGTTCCGGTGGAACACTGACCGGACTTGGTCGTTATTTTCGCGCTGTCTCTCCGCAAACCCAGATTATTCTGGCTGATCCAGAAGGGTCAGTGCTAGCGCCTTTTATCAGGACAGGGCGGATTGGGCAGGCAGGAGAATGGTCTGTTGAGGGGATTGGGCAGGATTACATTCCTGAGAATGCTGATCTTTCTTTTGTCAGTCGTGCCTATACGATCTCCGACCGGCAATCCATTCAGGCTGCCCGTGATTTATTGTTGCGTGAGGGGATTTTAGCCGGAACATCATCCGGTACCTTGCTGGCGGCGGCACTGCATTATTGCCGTGAACAGACTGAGCCCAAAAATGTTGTGACACTGATTTGCGACAGCGGTTCCAAATATTTATCGAAGATATTTGATGATAACTGGCTGCGTGAGCGGCATTTGTCGGAGCGCATTACTCAGGGCAATCTGGAGGATCTGATTTCGCGGCGTCATCAGGATGGTGCGGTAGAGGTGACCGCACCGGATGAAAATCTGCTGGATGCTTACGGACGGATGCGGCGCAATGCAGTATCGCAATTGCCGGTGCTGGATGGTGGCAAGCTTGTTGGCATTATTGATGAAAGTGACATTCTGAAAGTGGTCGAAGGACCGCCGGAAGGGCGCTGGTCGCGCTTTGCCGCACAGGTCTCTACGGCCATGACAGCGCAGCCACGTGTGTTGCAGGTTGATGCGCCTTTGAGTGCATTGCAGAGTTTTTTCGACAGGGATGAAGTGGCATTGATTGTTGACGGTGATGACTTTATCGGCCTGATTACGCGCATCGATCTGATTAATCATCTGCGTTACACGGGTTAAACAGGCATAAAAAAAACGGCCATATGCTGCAAGGTGCATATGGCCGTTTCAGCTTTTTCCGGTCAGTATCAGCTTAATGCAAGCCGCATATTCATACGATGACGGTACAGTTGTGTACCGGAAGTACAAGAGCAGCGCTAAGCTCATCTTTTCTTGGCGTTGTTGTGGAGATCCAACTGCCGGAAAATGCTTATTTGAACTGAGTTTGTTTCCGGTATTTCTTAGCCTAAAGCTGCAATCAGGCTTGTTGAGATTGCCCAGATAAGAAATGCGGCGGGAACAGCCAGACCGGCAAGAAAGATCCCGAGAAAAACAAATGCCGCTTCATCTGTGCGGTTTTTCATCTGATCGGCAGGCTTTTGCCAAAGAGCGGGTACACCATCATACATTGCAGGTCTCCTCCGATATAGTCTTAATGAATTTATTATGATCCGAATGTGAAATACTGCAATACTGAATATAAAAAGATTTGAATTGCACGAAAATGATGGTATTAGCTATCTTGTTGTGAGTTTGAATTTGAATTTTGAAATATTTTCTACAGAATCTGATTGATTTTTTTAATTTAAGTCTATGATATTTATAAATTTTTCTTTTATACTGTAGATTCTGAAGTATCTGTAATTTCAATAAATGCTGAATGTCTCGAAAAATATGAGATTTCTGTATGGATTGTCGTTGAGATAACCCGACAAATTTAAGCAAAATCGGTGTCTGTTGAGTCGGGCAAATCACACGCACTTTGCTGCAGCGCACATGACTTCTTTGATCCCATGATCGTGATGGAATCCATAAGACGGATGGCTGCCTTGCAATGCTGCATAACTGTTATGCATTATTGTTTATTGTCGGTTTTTTTATCTGCCGTTATATGTCTGTCCATCGGGTTCGTTCTCCTCCTCCCAATTGAGCCCGATGACGGAATGCGGCACTCCTCCTCCCAGCCGCATCCATGATCAGGCCGCGCATCTCCTCCCCCGCGCGGCCTTTTTCTTTTCTCCCGAGACTTTTTTGATATTGCGGTGCTCTCTGTCTTTCAGACGAAAGCATATTCAATTTTGTTTGAATTTTTGCTGAGCCCTGTTTGATTTTGGTCAATGCAGTGTAAGAGTGCACTGCCTGATCTGATGTTGCTGACAGAGCTTTGTTTGCGATCTGACGGTCAAATCTGTTTACTCCCTGCCATTTGTTCATTGCCTATGAAGGATATAAAAGTGAAGCAGCGCGATAGTTCGGTATTTCTGAATTCCTATTCCGGTTTTCTGTTTGATATGGACGGTACTCTGGTCAATTCCATTCCGGTTGTGGAGCGGATTTGGCTGGAATGGGCAGCTGAGCACGGCATTGACGGACAGGAATTGCTGAAACAGGTGCATGGTATCCGCGTTGTTGATGTGATCAAAATGCTGAACATGCCGCATCTTGATCCGGACGCGATTGCAGCAGTGTTTCTTGCTGAAGAAATGCAGGACTTCGCCGGTATCCGCGCTATTGCCGGTGCAAAAGATTTTATAGCCAGCCTGCCTGCAGACCGTTGGACAATTGTCACCTCAGCGCCGCGTGAACTGGCGGAAGCCCGTTTGGCCGCCGCCGGTCTTCCGGTGCCGGAAACGATTGTCGTGGCTGAGGATGTTACAGCCGGTAAACCTGACCCGTCCGGCTATCGTCTGGGCGCACAGCGTCTTGGCTTTGATGCTGCCGATTGTCTGGTGTTTGAAGATGCGCCAGCCGGTATTGCAGCAGGGCAGGCGGCAGATGCGCAGGTCGTGGTTATTACTGAAACGCACAGCCATCCGGTGACCGGTGGTAATGTAGACTTTCGTGATTTTACTAATTTGGGTCTGATGCAGGATAGCGACGGGCGTTTGCGTCTTAGTGTTGGCTAAAAGCTTATTAGTCAGGCCTTGCGATAGGCCTGAATAATCTCTGCCAAAATAGCTATGGCAATTTCTGCCGGTTCCTGTGCGCTGATCGCAAGGCCGATTGGCGCGCAGATGCGCTCTAAAGTTCCTGCCTCAAAACCAGTTGCGGTTAAACGCTCCAGACGTTTGGCATGAGTTTTACGACTGCCTAAAGCGCCGATATAGAAGCAATCGCTTTTCAGCGCGGCATTGAGCGCCGGATCGTCGAGATGCGGAATATGGCTGAGCGCGACAATGGCCGTAAAACTATCCGGTTGATTGGTTTTGAAAAATTCCTCCGGCCAAATTTCATGTAAATTGACGGACGGAAAGCGTTCCGCTGTCGCAAAACCGCTGCGCGGATCAATTATGCTCAGATCGTAGCCGGTTATTCGAGCCATTTGTGCCAGCGCCTGAGCGATATGAACAGCACCGATCACCATAATATGGGGTTGCGGCCGGTAAGTCTGAATAAATCCGCTCTCGTCCAGTTGTGTGATCCTGGCATTATCCGGTGCAGGGATCAGCGCGATTTGTCCGGTTGTTAAATCCGTATGGCTGGTAATGCGCTGACGTGTAATCTGCGCCTGTACGATTTGTATCACCACGTCATGTATCGCTGCATCATAGGGCGCAATCAGCAACCGGATCGTGCCGCCGCAGGATAATCCCGCAGACCATGCCGTTTCATCGCTGATACCAAAAGACAAATCACGCGCTTGTCCCTTTGTTAGCACTTCAACGGCTTGAGCAATCACTTCCGCTTCAATGCAGCCGCCGGAGACTGAGCCTTCAAAATTACCCTGATTGTCACAGATCAGATGGCTGCCCGCAGGGCGTGGAGCAGAGCCCCAGACGGAAAGAACTGTCACCAGAGCCAGTTTACGCCCTTGTTCAAACCAGTTTTGTGCATGATGCAGCGGGGTGGTGGCATGGTTTTCCATGGAGGGTATCTCCTTGTCAGGGCGTTAAAGCATTTCCAGCAAGAGTGTGAAGCGGTTTTGCGTGGGATAATGCGTAAAAACAAATAGATAGAGCGGTTTGAATGTTTCGTTTTTAACTGGAACCGCTCTATCAAATTTTATTTATCGCGCAGGATTTCGCGGCGCAGCACGATACTGGTTGTCAGATCTTCCACATTTTCGATTTCTGCAATTTTATTGCGGATTTCGTTCAGAGCATTGATGGAAGGTACTTCTACTTCAACCACCAGATCAAGCTGGCCGCTCACAGAAGAGACTTTGCGCACGGCCGGAAATCCGGCAAGAATGTCGAGAATGGAAATGCTCGGTGTGCGTTTCAGCGTAATCATCAGAAAAGCCTGCAAAGCTGCATCATCCAGCAGGCCGATATCGGCACGGTAGCCACGGATCACGCCGTTCTTTTCAAGACGGGCAACGCGCTCGCTGGTGGCGCTGCGGGACAGACCAACACGCGCTGCAAGGGTCTTCATCGGAATGCGGGCTTCCTGCGACAGAATGGTCAGGATTTTCTGATCCGTTGTGTCAATATCCTGCATCATTCCCCCCTTTGGCCCTCTCTGAAACGGCACGATCCTGATGGTGAAAAGTGCGACCGGCAAAGTGACGGTTACTTGAAACAAAGTGCCGGTGCAACCGGCACTTTGTCTGATGCGCATCTTTTTACGCTGTGCAAATCTGTGGAAATACAGATGCAACGCCTGTCTCAAAAACAGGCAGACAGAACGGAACAGCCATGCTTGATACCGCACCGCAGTTTTCACTTACCGATGCCGCTTCTCTGCTTCAGACACATTATGGTCTGAGCGGTGACCTGTCGCCGCTCAATAGTGAACGCGATCAGAATTTCAAAGTGACCACGGCAGATGGAAAAATCTTCATTCTGAAGATTATCAATGCATCGGAGCCGGTTGTTGAAAGCCGTTTTCAGACTGCTTTGCTGGGGCATATTCGCGATCATGCCGGTCATCTTCCGGTGCCGCATATTGTGCCAACGCTGAAAGGTGACAGCCTTGCCAATACGCTTTCGGTCAATGGTGATGTGCATAATATCCGTCTGGTTGGCTGGGTTGATGGCTTGCCGCTGGCAGAATCCTCCCGCTCATTGCAGGCGTTGGAAGGTTTGGGCGAATTGCTCGGCCAGTTTGATGCCGCCTTGCAGGGCTTCATGCATGGCGGTGCACTGCGTGATCTCGACTGGGATATTACCAAGGCCGGCCGTTCCAATGACCGGTTGCATTTTGTTAAAAATGCCGATGATCGCGCTTTGCTTGAGCGTTTCATCAGCCGTTTTGAAACACAGGTCGTGCCAAAGCTCGGCACGCTGCGCTCGGGTGTAATCCATAATGATGCTAATGACTGGAATGTGCTGGTTGAAGACAGCAACCATGATGTGATTGCCGGTCTGATTGATTTCGGGGATGCGCTTTATACGCCAGTGATTGCGGAAGTGGCGATTGCTGCTGCCTATGCCGGGCTGGATCATGATGCGCCAATTAGTGCCGCCGCTGCTATCGCAAAAGGCTTTCACAAACACTACCCGCTGCGTGAAGAAGAGTTGAATCTGCTCTATGATCTCATCGCCATGCGTCTTGTTACCTCTGTCACGATTTCCGCATCACGCCATGCAGAAACTGCAGATAATCCGTATCTGGCGATCAGTGAAAAACCGGCATGGGATTTTCTGCGCAAGCTCGACCGGATGGAACCACTGTTTGCAACAGCTATCTTGCGCAAGGCCTGCGGCTTTGATGCAGTTTCCGGTGCCTCGGCAACAGTCAGCTGGCTGAAAAATAACCGCTCAAAACTCTTGCCATTGCTGGATAAACCGGTGGCCTCATATCCGGCAGAACTGGTGCCTTACGGCGATCCGACCCATCCGATGACCATCAAGTCGGCAGAAGAACAGCCGGTTATTGCGCAGGCAATGTGGGAAGAGCATTGCGCTGTTACCGGCTCGGAACTTGGCATCGGCCCGTGGGGGGAAGAACGCACTGTTTATGCCGGTACAATGTTTGAATCCAAGCTGGTCAAGGACAAGCGCCGCACCTATCACTTAGGGCTTGATCTGTTCATGGCTTCCGGCACGCCGCTTTATACACCGCTTGATGCGATTGTCCGCAGCGTGGATATTGAGCCGGATCCGTTGGGTTATGGCTGCCTGATTACTCTGGAACATCGCCCCGAGGGCTGTGCGCCATTCATCTCGCTCTGGGGGCATCTGGCGCATGAGGCGGGTAATCGCCTTAGAGCGGGGGATGTTCTGAAAGCTGGTGATCTTGTTGCCGTGATGGGCGATGAAACCGAAAATGGTCATTGGGCACCGCATCTGCATTTGCAGATTTGCACGGATACCCGCCTGACTGCGATGGATATTATCGGTGTGGGTGAAGAAGCCTATCTGGATGTCTGGGCAGAACTGTTTCCTGATGCGCGCAACTATGCCGGTATGGCCGAAGAGTTCTATCAGCAGTCCGGGCGCAGCAAGGAAGAAATCGTGGCTATGCGCCGCGAGATGCTGCTGCCGAACTTGTCGATCTCCTATGAAGATCCAATCAAATTTGTGCGTGGCGACGGCGTCTGGCTGATTGACCATAAAGGCCGCGCCTATCTCGACTGCTTCAACAATGTCTGCCATATCGGCCATGCTCATCCGGCAGTCGTGGAAGCAATGGCAAAACAGGCCTCAACGCTCAACACCAATACCCGCTATCTGCATGATAATATCGTTGCCTATGCCGAGTGTCTGACGGCGACCTTGCCGGATAATCTCACTGTTGCCGGTTTCACCAATAGCGGTTCGGAAGCCAATAGTCTGGCACTGCGCATGATGCGCGTGCATACAGGACGCGAAAATGCGGTTGTACTCGACTGGTCCTATCATGGCACCACACAGGAGCTGATTGATATCAGTCCGTATAAATTCAACCGCAAGGGTGGCAAGGGTGCCAAGCCGCATGTTTATGTGGCGAAAGTGCCGGACAGCTATCGTGCACCGAAAGACTGGTCACCGGAAGATCACGCCAAGCTCTATGCGGAAAGTGTGGCCGAACAGATCACGCTGATGCAGGCAAAGGGCGAAGGGCCGGGCTTCTTTATCGCGGAATCCATTCCGAGTGTTGCCGGTCAGGTCTTTATGCCGGATGGCTACCTCAAGGAAGTTTACAAGATGATCCGCGATGCCGGTGGTATTTGTATTGCCGATGAGGTGCAGGTCGGTTTCGGCCGTGTCGGCAGCCATTGGTGGGCGTTTGAAACGCAAGGCGTTACACCGGATATCGTGACGATGGGCAAGCCGATTGGTGACGGTCATCCGATGGCAGCAATGGTCACCACCCGTGAAATCGCAGACAGCTTCAACAATGGCATGGAATATTTCAACACATTCGGCGGCAATCCGGTGTCCTGTGCCGTTGGTCTTGCTGTTCTGGATGTGATTGAGAGCCAGAACCTGCGCGGCAATGCACTGACAATGGGCAATTATCTGATGGATTCTTTCCGTGAGATGCAGAACCGTTATGAAGTGATCGGCGATGTGCGCGGCCTCGGCCTGTTCCTTGGTATTGAGCTGGTCAATGACCGTTATACCAAAGAACCGGCAACCAATATTGCGCGCGCCGTGTGTAATGTCGCCCGCCGTCGCGGTATTCTGATGGGCACAGAAGGCCCGTTTGATAATGTGCTGAAAATGCGTCCACCAATGATCTTCAGCAAGGCCAATGCCGATTATCTGCTTAATGTGCTGGATGAGGCTTTCGCAGAAGTGACGAAGAAGTAAGTTAAACAAGAAGGCCGGTGAAACTCACCGGCCTTTTGCTTTAGCAGTCATTACACTGACAGCCATAGAATCTGAGTTTCGAAGCTTTACCGATCCCCGGATTGAAACTGTTGGTCGGATCAAGTTTTTTATAGAATGCAGCCTGTTCCGGTTTGGCTTCATAAAGATGACCGACATTATGCTCGGCAGGATATTCTGCGCCACGTGCGCTTATCAATCCCAGCAGATCATGCTTGAATACCTTGGCATCAAAACCCTTTTTCACCACATAATCCTGATGGAAAACATGGCAGAAGAAATGCCCGTAATAGAGTTTTGACAGGCATTGCTGCTCCAGATCGTCCGGCAGAACTTCAAACCAGTCTTGTGTGCTGCGCGGCAAGGCAATATCCAGCGCGACCATATCTTCCGCATCTTTACCATGCACAGTCGCATAGCGGATAGCGGCACCGGCGGCTGCAAAGCGGTGTAGAAATGCTTTCTTGCCCTCTTCTGCCGTGCAGGTGAACCAGTTTCCGCTTCGTGTATTTTCAGCCTTTGTAAACAGGCTGCTTAAGTAATCCCGCGCTTCCTGCACACCCTTGCCGGACATTTTCAGCATCAGATGATGTTCATATTTTTCGTGATAATCCAGCAGGCGTTTTGGCAATACTTCCGGCCAAAGCCGCATCAGTTTTTGCAAAATCCGGTCGGTGAGTGGCGAAGGTAAAAACGGCAAGCGGTTGGTGAAAGCATCAATCCGGCCTTTGAGCGTAAAAAAGCGCGGCATGAATTCTGTGCCGAGCTTGTCGATCATGACAAATGTATCTTTGCCGTAAATGCGGGTTACAGCAAAAGCTTCACGATGCATATATTCACCAGCTACGGGAAGATCGTCAAAATTTTGCAGAATGTGTCGCCGGATTTCGGTGAGGATTTGCGGATTATTCGTGCCAATATAGAAACTTTGCTCTTCGCCTTCCGGTGCAAATGTATCCAGCCGCACGGCAAAAACCGCGAGTTTGCCTGCGCAACCGGAGGCGTTTTTCAGACGACGCGGATCAGCATTGAAACGGGCAGGGCTGTCTTCTTCCACACCACGCACACGAGCGGCATAATCATCATCATGGGCAACTGCATCTGCATTATTGCGGATATCATCCTGAATATAATCACCTTTGTCCAGCCGTGTCAGAATTTCTTCCGGTGTATTGCCGAGATCAATGCCAAGTTCATTGATCAGATGTAATTCACCTTGTTCATCAAGGCGGGCATAGAGCGCCAGTTCCGTATAGGCAGGGCCACGTTTGACCAGTGAACCGCCGGAATTATTGCTGATGCCGCCGATAATTGACGCACCAATACAGGATGAACCGATGACGGAATGCGGCAGACGGTTGTGGGGTTTGAGCAGTTTTTCCAGCTGATACAGCGTTGCACCGGGCAGGCTGATAATCTGTTTCGCGTCATTGATCAAATCAATACGGTTCATCCGTAAAGTGCTGACTAGCACCACAGGCCGGTCATAATCATAACCGCTTGGGGTGGAGCCTTCTGTCAGGCCGGTATTCGCGGCCTGAAAAATGATTGCCGCACCATGTTTCACGCAAACCTGCAATATCCGCCATTGTTCTATAAGGCTTGCCGGAAACACCACTGCCACAGCTGCCCCTTCGCCACTGCGAAACCCTTTGCGATACCGCTCTGTGGCGCGGGCAGATGTCAGAATGTGTTTTCTGCCGACGACAGAACGCAGATCATTGATCAGTTTCTGCGGGGCGGAGGCGGTTGTGCTGGGCTTCATGGGACTGCTTATTCTGCGGATTTGGAACGGATATAGGCAATGAGATCACTGATATCTTCCGGCTTTTTCAGGCCGACAAAGATCATTTTATTGCCCGGAATGAACTGCTTCGGTGCTGTGAGATAAGAGGTCAGTGTTGCTTCGTCCCAAACCATACCGTCTTCACCGGCTTTGGTCATGGCCGGAGAATATTTAAAACTGTCAACCGTTGCGGTCTTACGGCCGAGAATATTCACCAGATGCGGGCCAACGCGGTTTTTCTCATCTTCAATTGTGTGGCAGGCCATGCATTTTGCGAAGACTTTTTTACCTTTGTCGGCATCACCTTCCGCATGGGCAGGTTGGATGAGAGCAAAGCCTGAGAGAACAGCAAGGCCGATAAGAGTTTTTATTGCACTACGCATAGTCATACCTTTTTTAAACCGCAGTTAAAGCATTTCCGGTAACGCAGTCGTCAATGGAACTGCTCTGTTCTGTGGTTTTAAATGAATTCTGCCGCAACGGCGCTGGCATTAGCGTCGCTGCGACAAAGCTGTGCAGAGGAAACATCTTAGTTTACGTCAGATATTTCCTGCAGCCATTTCAGCTGCAATATATTCGGCCTGTCTGATCGCCAGAGATACGATGGTCAGTGTCGGATTTTCTGCCGCTGATGTGGTGAACTGGCTGCCATCCGAAATAAACAGGTTTTTAATATCATGGCTCTGGCCATGTTTGTTCACCACGCCGTCCTGTGCTTTTGCACTCATCCGGTTGGTACCCAGATTATGGGTGGAAGGATAAGGCGGCGTCGGGAAGGCCTTGGTTGCGCCGACAGCTTTATAGAGCGCTTCTCCCTGTTTGTAAGCATGATTACGCATAGCGATGTCATTGGCATGATCCGTGAACCATACATCAGGTATCGGCATGCCATATTGATCTTTCAATTCGCCATGCAGTTTAACGGCATTTTGCTCCTGAGGCAGATCTTCGCCGACAATCCACATGCCCGCCATATTCGGATAATCATCCATAGCGGCTGCAAAAGACCGTCCCCAGCCACCCGGATTAAGGAATGCTGCCATAAAGGGAATCCCCAGCGACAGGGTTTCCAGTTCATAACCGCCGACAAAACCGCGTGACGGATCGTGGCGGGCTTCATCACGGATAATGCCTGCCATAGTGGTGCCGCGATACATGCGAACCGGATTTTCAAACACGCCATAGACGGAACCGGTGGTGTGGCGCATATAGTTTTTTCCGACCTGACCGGAGGAATTGGCAAGACCATCCGGAAACAGGGAGGAAGCCGAGTTTAGTAGCAGGCGCGGACTTTCAATCGAATTACCGGCAACGGCAATGATACGGGCTTTCTGTGTGTGCAGGTTGCCTTCTTTATCCGCATAGGTAACGCCGGTAACTTTGCCGTCTTTGTCATGTTCGATTTTGACAACATGGGCATTATCACGCACTTCGAGTTTGCCGGTGGCTTCACCTTTCGGAATTTCCGTATAAAGGGTTGACCATTTGGCACCCCATTTGCAGCCCTGAAAGCAAAAGCCGGTTTGCTGGCAGGCCATGCGGTCATCACGCTCGGCAGAGTTGATCGCCATATTGCCGGTATGGCATTCTTTATAGCCGAGCTTATCGGCGCCGGCCTTCATGACTTTGAAGTTATTATTACCGGGCAGAGGTTTAATCCCATTGGTATTGGTTACGCCCATTTTGTCTTCGGCACGAGCATAATAAGGCTCTAAATCCTGATAGGTAATCGGCCAGTCCAGCAGGTTGGCACCCTCAATCTTGCCGTAATGGCTCAGGGTTTTGAATTCATGTTCCTGAAAGCGAAGCGATGCACCAGCCCAGTGTGTTGTTGTGCCGCCAACAGCTTTTACAATCCATGCAGGCAGGTTCGGAAAATCTTTTGTTAAGCGCCAGCCACCGCTGCTGGTGCGGTTGTCGCCCCATGAAAGCTGGGCAAAACTGTCCCATTCATCATTGATAAAGTCTTCATACTCATGGCGTTGACCTGCTTCCAGAATGACAACATCAATGCCCTTCTGCGCCAGTTCATTACCCAATGTGCCGCCACCGGCACCGGAGCCGATAATAACGACCACATGGTCATCGGTTAGTTTATAAGGAGCTGCCATAGTTCCCTCCCAAAAGAAAAATGACGTAATTTACTGAAATAGATTGTTAAAATGCGCGGTCAGAGCCACTCGATATCGTCAAAACCGCGTTCGATATAACCACCCTTGGAATAGGATTCGCCCTCATAACCGAACAACGGCCAGAGTTCTTTCTGGTTATAAAGGCTGACAACGAGATCGCTGCGCACAGCCTGAAAAAACGGGGTATCTTCAATGTCACGTAAGATTGCGATGCGGTCTTCTTCCCAACCCATATCGCGGTAGGATGTGCCCGTTGTCGCCGCACGCTTGTCAAGATCGGCAACGCCGTCTTCAATCAAAGCCTGGTGAACTTTGTCTTTCGCGGCTTTAGTCTCATGGCCTTTAATAGCAATGGCATAAAACCGGTCAGCCAGTTTGTCATGCGGATAGATATCGCGTGCCAGTTTGATCAGTGTCGCCATTGTTTCCGGCTTTAAGGCGCTGCTTTCGAGTGCCCATGCATAATTGGCACCGAATACCGTATTGCCCATGACAATGAGTGCAGCACCGGCAGTGCCGCGTTTCAGTAAGTCGCGGCGTGATAGGCCGCGCAGATTTTTGGTTAAGCCTGTCATGTTTCCCTCCCAAGATAGACAGTCATTGCCGGGCAGCACTGCTCAATGCTGCCCGTTTCATGCTTATTTGAAGCGGCGGCCGCGCTGCAAAACTTCGATTTTGTAGCCGTCCGGATCGGTGATGAAGAAGAAGCGACCAACCGGCACACCGTCCGGTTTGAACTCGATCAGCTTGCCCGGATTGAGACCGGCTTGTTCAAGACGGGCATGTTCTGCATCAAGGTCAGACACTGAAACAGCGAGATGGCCGTAGCCGTCACCCAGATTGTAAGGTTCAGTGCGGTCTTTGTTGATCGTGAGTTCAAGTTCAAAATCGCTTTCCGTATTGCTAAGGTAAACAAGCGTGAAAGCCTGAAAATCAAGCCGCTCAGCAATATCCAGATCGAAAGCTGATTTATAGAATGCAAGGGAGCGGGCTTCATCAAGCACGCGGATCATGGAATGGATATTTTTTGCCATAGGACACCGGTTATGAGATATTTAGAATTAGTTTCATTCCAAACTTGCACTTTTTGTCTCATTGCATGGTAGTAGCCCGTTACCGCATGATGATTTTTTATTGTGAAGTGAGCGGATGACGGCGAAATATGCCGGATTACGCTCCGGTATGAATAGAAACGAAAAGAAATTTTAGTGAGGATTGGCCATGTGTGAGGTATTTGCGACGCAGGATCCAGACCGCTATCGTCCGGTTAACCGCTCTGTCCGTATTGGCGGGCATTCCACCAGTATTCAGCTCGAGGCCGCATTCTGGGACATTATTGATGAAATCGCGAGCGGACAGGATATGTCGACTTCGCGTTTTCTTTCCACGCTTTATGATGAAGCAATGCATGTAAATGGTGCGGTGCCGAATTTTGCATCTCTGCTGCGTACCAGCTGCCTGATTTATCAGGGTGGGAATCCGGTGCAGCGTAAAGATATGACAGCACCGCTGATTATTGCTGCCGAATAAATTATATCAGCGATTATGCATGACTTCATGCCAATGCGTGACAAAGTAGCCGCTGCGTATGATTGGAAAATGTTGCTGAAAACGCTATGACATCTGTGAAAGACGGGTTGCTTGCGCAGACAGGCAACCGGCAAATGCGGAGAGAATTGCGTGATACCATTCCTGCAGGCAGACGTTCTGGCAAAACCGGAGCCGTTGGATTTTTACGATGCGTTGCGACTGAGCAGCTTTGGCGGTGATATTGAATTCAGCGCGGCGACAACCACCGTTTATGCAACCGACAATTCCGTTTATCAGGTGCAGCCTCAGGGCGTGGTCTATCCGTGTGGGTTTGAAGATTTGCAGCAGATTGCGCAGCTTCTCCATAAGCCTGAGTTCCGTCACCTGAAAATGGCGATGCGCGGTGGCGGTACCGGCACCAACGGCCAGTCACTGACCGACGGAATTGTGGTTGATACCTCACGCTACATGAACCGTATTCTCTCGATTGATCCGGAAAAGCGCATTGCCCGTGTGCAGAGCGGTGTGGTCAAAGATCAGCTCAACAAAACATTGAAGCCTTATGGCCTGTTTTTCGCACCGGAGCTTTCAACATCGAACCGTGCCACTATCGGCGGTATGATTAATACCGATGCCTGCGGGCAGGGCTCCTGCCTTTATGGCAAAACCTCCAACCATGTTTTGGGCTTACGTGCTGTTTTGATGGATGGCAGTGAGCTGAATACCAGACCGGTTTCAAAGACAGAGCTGCAAGAGTTACAGAAACCGGATAATCGCAGTGGTGCAATCTATCGCCTGATCGATGAGATCGAGCACGATAATCGCGACCTGATTGATAAGACTTTCCCGAAGCTCAACCGCTTTTTGACCGGTTACGATCTGGCGCATTTGCGCGAGAGAGACGGCGGGCTTAATCTCAATTCTCTGCTGTGCGGTGCGGAAGGAACATTGGCGCTGATCGCTGAAGCCGATCTCAATCTGCTGCCGCTCCCGCGTTTCGCGGCATTGATCAATATCCGCTATGATGACTTCAACACTGCGCTGCGCGATGCCCGTTTTCTCACCGGATTGCAGGTAGCATCGGTTGAGACAGTAGATGCCAAGGTGCTGTCACTGGCGCGCGGCGATATTATCTGGAGCCGGATTGCGGATTATTTTCCGTCAGAGGAAGGCAAGCGCACAGACGGTATCAATATTGCCGAGGTGCTGGCCGACAGTGCCGAGGAACTGGCGGAGAAAATCCGTTTTGTCAGCCAGTCTCTGGCAAATTCTCCGCAAAGCGGCCGTCATGGTTTTACCATCACAGAAAAACCGGATGATATTGAAGCGATCTGGACAATGCGCAAACGCGCGGTTGGTTTGCTCGGCAATGTCGAAGGCGCGCGCCGACCAGTTGCATTTGTGGAAGATACGGCGGTGCCGCCGGAAAATCTGGCCGATTATATTCTCGAATTTCGCGCGCTGCTGGATGGGGAAGGGCTGGATTACGGCATGTTCGGCCATGTCGATGCAGGCGTGTTGCATGTGCGCCCCGCTCTCGATCTGTCTGACCCCGCACAGGAAATAATGATCCGCCGTATCTCCGATGCGGTGGTGGCGTTGACGCTGAAATATGGCGGCGTTTTGTGGGGCGAACACGGTAAGGGTGTGCGCTCGGAATATGTGCCGGAGTTTTTTGGCCCGCTTTATCCGCAATTGCAGCGTATTAAAGCTGCTTTTGATCCTTATAATCAGCTCAATGCCGGTAAGATTGCCACGCCGGATGATCAGCCGCTGACAAAGATCGACGAGCTGGCCTTTCGTGGTCAGAAAGACCGGATCATCCCTGCAGATGTGCGCAATGCTTATGACAATGCGCCTTATTGCAACGGTAACGGCGCTTGTTTTGATTTCAACACAGATTCCGCTATGTGCCCGTCTTTCAAAGGCAGCGGCGACCGGCGTTATTCTCCGAAAGGCCGTGCTTCGCTGATCCGCGAATGGCTGCGTCTGTTGAGCGAAAAGGGTATTGATCCGCGCCGTTCGGCACAGGCGTTGCGGGATAAGCCGCTATGGAGTGGTTTGCTTGGTCGTATCAGCAACAGTCTAGGCTCGAAAAACCGCGATGACTTTTCCCATCAGGTGCGTGATGCGATGGATACCTGCCTTGCCTGTAAGGCTTGCGCAGGTCAATGTCCGGTCAAGGTCAATGTGCCTGCCTTCCGCTCCAAATTCCTTGAGCTTTATTACAGCCGCTATCTGCGTCCGCTGAAAGACCCGCTGATTGCCTCGATTGAACATATGATGCCGCTGGTTGCCAAAACCGGCAGGCTTTATAATGGCGTGATGGGCAGTGGTCTTGGCCGTTGGGGTATGAAACAGGTTGGCCTCACAGCTCTGCCGTCCCTAAGCGATGTTCGCCTGACAAAAGAACTGTGCGCCCGCAATATTCATATGGCGGATGCAAATGTGCTGAATAACCTGAGTGCGGAACAGAAAACCAAAGCGGTTATTCTGGTGCAGGACAGCTTTACGAGTTTCTTCGATACACAATTGCTGCTGGATGTGCTGGATCTGCTGAAAGCGCTCGGCTTCACACCTTATCTGGCTGAATTGAAACCGAACGGCAAAGCGCAGCATGTGCATGGTTATCTGAAGTCTTTCACCCGTACGGCGCGCAATACCAGTCTTTATCTCAACACTCTGGCGCAAAGCGGTGTGCCGCTGGTCGGGCTTGATCCGTCGATGACGCTGACCTATCGCAGTGAATATCGCTCGGCGCTGCCAAATGAAGCCGTGCCGGATGTGAAGCTGCCACAGGAATGGCTGGCTCAGCATCTGGGGCAGATTGCCTCCGGGATTAAACCATCGGCTGAGCACAGCACACAGAATTATATGCTGCTGCCGCATTGTACCGAAAAGACTAATGCCACGCCGACAATTGCGGCTTGGGTTGCGATCTTTAAACATTTCGGCATCAATATGGTGATTGGAGAAAGCGGTTGCTGCGGTATGGCCGGTACTTTTGGTCATGAGTTGCGCAATCGTGCACTGTCCGAAAATATCTATGATCTGAGCTGGCGGCAGAAAATGCAGACCCATGGCCGCGAGCAAATTGTTATGGCCACAGGTTTTTCCTGCCGTTCGCAGGTTGAGATCATGGAAAAGACGCAAATTCAGCATCCTTTGCAGGTTCTGAAGCAGTTGATCTCTTCTTTGTAACGGGTGCCATGATTCCAAAGCGTAGAAAAACTTTAGCTGTCTTGCTGGTTCTGGCGCTGGCTGTGCCGGTTGCGGGTTTTGCTTATACGAAAGTGCTGGGACGTTTCGGTTCCGGCACTGCACCGGTTATGGCGGCTGTTGAACAACAGGCAGATAAAATCATCGTGCGTAAAGGTCAGCGTGAGTTGCAATTGCTGCGCGGTGATGAAGTCTTGCGCACATATCGCATTGCGCTGGGTGGCGCACCGGAGGGGCATAAATTACAGGAAGGCGATCAGAAGACGCCGGTCGGTGATTATGTGATTGATTGGCGTAATCCGCGATCCATGGCGCATCTTAGCCTGCATATTTCTTATCCCAATGAGCAGGACGCGCTGAGAGCCAAAGAGGCCAATGTTTCACCCGGCGGCAATATTATGATCCATGGCCTGGCAAATGGCTGGGGCGCGCTTGGAGCTATCCATCATCTCTGGGACTGGACGGATGGTTGTGTGGCCGTGACCAATAGCGAAATGCAGGAGATTTGGTCCTTGGTGCCTACAGGCACGCCGATTTTGATTTCTGAGTAATCATGTTTGAAATGTGGCCTTTTTTCATTGAAAACGGGTCGCAGCTCTTGAAGCCTGAGCAGGAATGATTAATTACTATACATCTGTAGTATGAAGGCTGCGGAATTTTCTGCTGGTGAGAGGCACCGGCATCCGCCTTGCGTTTGTTTGAAGCAACCGGGTTGATCATTACAGAACTAACACGGTACCGGGCCCCTCTGGCGAGAGTTTTTACGGCGCTCTCGTGATGTCGGTACTGCCGCAAATTTAGCCGGCGGACATGTGATCATGAAAATCTGTTTCATGTTTTTTGCGGAAGGCCATCAGGCCATTTCCGCTTTTAACTCTTGTTCTCACACTGAAAATTCATATCGGGCAGACCGGTCTCCCGCCTTTCATCCGGCTAATAAGGAGATCGTGAAATGAGCACGCCTACACCTCATAAAACTGTTCTGAGTTATTTTACCTGGTCATTTATTGTCACCGTTGTCGGTTTGGCACTCGGCGCATGGCTTGGCTGGCAGTCCTCCGGCACAATCGGTGGTATGGCCTCGATCTTCTTTATCTGTGCGGTTCTCGCCGTGCTGGAAATCTCGCTGTCCTTCGACAATGCCGTGGTCAATGCCAATAAGCTGAAAGACATGACGCCGGAATGGCAGCATCGCTTTCTGACCTGGGGTATTATCATTGCCGTTTTTGGTATGCGTATTATCTTCCCGCTGCTGGTAGTGGTGATTGCTGCGGGCATCGGCCCGATTGAAGCGATTGTGCTTGCTGCATCGAAGCCGGAAGAATATGCGCGGATCATGACGGATGCGCATCTGCCGATTGCCGCTTTCGGCGGTACATTCCTGTTGATGGTCGCGCTGACCTATTTCTTCAACTCCGATAAGGATGTGCATTGGTTTGGCCCGTTGGAACGCCCGATGGCACGTCTTGCGGAAATCAAAGGTATTGAAGTTGCGCTCGTTCTGATCCTGTTGCTGACGTTCTCGTCGGTGCTTGGTGAGGTCGAAGGCACAACATTCCTTTATTCCGGTATTTACGGCTTGCTGACTTTCCTCGCAGTGGAAGTTCTGGGTGGTATTCTTGATGCTTCACAGAAAACGCTGAATGCAGCGGCGCAGGGTGGTTTTGGTGCCTTCCTTTATCTCGAAGTGCTGGATGCCAGCTTCTCCTTCGACGGTGTGATCGGTGCATTTGCTCTGTCGCAGAACCTGTTCGTGATTGCGATTGGTCTGGGTATCGGTGCTATGTATGTGCGTTCTATGACTATTATGCTGGTCGAAAAAGGCACGTTGAGCGAATACCGCTATCTGGAGCATGGCGCATTCTATGCGATCCTGATCCTCTCGGTGGTGATGTATTTCCAGACACTCGTGCATATTCCGGAAGTGATTACCGGTCTTGGCGGTGCGGTGCTGATCGGTATCGCCTTCTGGGCATCGGTTCGTCACAATCGTCGTGAAGAAGCACATGCTGAGCAGGGCAAGACTGTTGCGGCTGAATAATCAGCCTCTAGTCCTTCACTAAAATATGAGCCGCCGGAGTGATCCGGCGGTTTTTTATATTTTGCAACATTGCAAAACTGCGATTATTGCTCATTGATGAGACAGGCATAATAACCAATAGCCATTGGCTATCGGTGGCAGCGGGAACGGAAAGCGGATATGACAGCAAGTGGACAGAACGGGAATAACGGACAGGCTGTTGCTGCCAGTGTAGATACTGTGAAGCCGCCTGTACTGCAGGGCCTGTGGCGCTCTTATATGCTGATTTTTCTGCCGATGTTGCTGTCCAATGTGTTGCAGGCAGCATCCGGGACGCTGAATGGTGTGTTTGTCGGCCGGATGATGGGCGTCGATGCACTGGCGGCTATGTCCGCTTTTTCACCGGTGTTCTTTTTGTTCCTCGGGCTGATTATTGGTCTCGGTGCCGGTGCAACTGTGCTGATCGGTCAGGCATGGGGCGCGCGGGACATGGTCAAACTCCATGGCATTGCGGGGAGTGCGGTGGCTATGGTGATGACCGTTTCTATCACTGTGGCAATAATCGGCGGATTATTTGCTACACAGTTCATGGCATTCCTAGGCACGCCCGTGGCGGTGCTTGAAGAATCCTCTCATTATGCGCGTATCATGATGATGGGTATGCCGGTGATTTTTCTGCTATGGCTGATGAGCAATATGAGTCGTGGTGTGGGTGATGCGGTCAGTCCGCTCTGGGCTTTGGTGATCGCCACAGGTGTTGCCATGGTGCTGACACCAATATTTATTGAAGGCTGGCTGGGCTTTCCGCAGCTGGGTGTGATGAGTGCGGCTGTTTCAACAGTGATTGCTTCCGCTGTAGCTCTGATCTGGTTGATATGGTTTTGGAACCGTCGCAATCATCCGATGGCTTTTACGCGGCAATTTCTGGCGCTGGTGCGGTTTAACAGTACCTATTGTAAGACAATCCTGCGTGTTGGATTGCCGACAGCTTTGCAAATGCTGACAATCGCTTTTGCCGAAATCGTGCTGCTGGGGCTGGTCAACGGACATGGTACGCAAGCAACGGCTGCCTATGGTGCAATTGTGCAGACATTGGGCTGGGTGCAGTTTCCGGCTATTTCTATCGGTATCACGGCCTCTATTCTGGCGGCGCAGGCTGTCGGGGCAGGGCGCAATGAGCAGGTGCATAAGATTGTCATTGCCGGATTGCAGCTGAACTGGCTGGTCACGGGTTCCTGTGTCGCACTGGCTTATTTACTGTCCGGTTATATTACCAGTGCTTTCCTCACCGAACAGGCTGTGGCTGATCTGGCAGCGCATTTGCTGCATATCGTGCTTTGGACGATTGTGCTGTTTGGTATGAACATCGTGTTTATGAGTGCAATGCGGGCGAGCGGCGCGATTTATGCGCCGACTGCGCTGACGATGAGTGCCCTTGTGCTGGTGGAAATTCCCGCAGCTTACACCTTCAATCACTGGATCGGCATTGACGGTATCTGGTGGGCTTATTCACTGACTTTCGTAACAATGTTGTGCCTGCAATCGGGCTATTATTATTTCATCTTCAGGAAGCGGAAAATTGTGAAACTGATTTAGAGCGCCGTGTGCCACACTTGGCACTACACAAGGTCGCTCTAACATTTTAAAATGAGAGCATAATTTTACTTTAAACTGATCCAAGTTTAAGGAATTATGCTCTAAAAAAGCCGGCAGTGCCGGCTTTTTTGTTGTTATCTCACATTGGCTGCGAGGCCGGAGAGAACGCCCATCCAGCCGACAGCCTCAGCGACATTTTTGCAATCAAAGCTGATTGTGGTGGCATCTGGACGTTTGGCACAAGGGATAATCGCCATCTGATCGGCGAGCAGCGGTGAATTCATGATGAATTCTGCATGTATGCGGCCGGTAAACGGCTTCCAGACTTTGAGCTCGCTTTTACGTTCAACGGCCTTTTTCGCCCGATCATAGATCATTGTACGGGCATTTTGCACGGAAACCTGACGGGCTGCGCGGTTGCCGAGTGCAGTTTTAACCGTGGCAAATTCAGCTTGCGGGAAGAACGGACGGTTTTCCTGTTCAGTCTGATCGTCACCGCTGATCAAAGCCACCGGCACACCAAGCTCACCGGCATAGGCACCATAAAAGCCTGGCTCGCCAACAACCTGACCATTGAGTTTAATGGTGCGGAAAGCAAAGCCGTTGGTGGTATGAGCAAGCACGCCATATTGCGCGGCACTGGCATGGTGGCCGGTGAAGAACAACAGGTCAAAACTTTCATTCAGACCGGCAGCCATATTGAATTTTTTTGGGCGGCCAAGGATCAGCTCTGCCGCCGGATGCAGCATTTCCGGAATGATATTGACCATTGGTCCGTGAGAGTCATTGACCAGAATATACTCTGCTCCGCCTGCCAATGCGCCTTCGATAGCGGAATTGACTTCTTCTGTCATTAAGCGGCGTGCGCGTTCATATTCCGGATTGCCAGGCTGACCCTGCTGGGATGTTACAACGCCTGCAACACCTTCAATATCCGCACAAATATAGACTCTCATATTTTCCCTCCGGTAATCATGATTGATTCCGTGCGCTACCTTGACAAAAAAGCCCCGCAGCTTCAACCGAAGCGCGGGGCTTAAAACTTTTAAAATCTTGTAGCTAAGGCAGATTAGCTGAAGTCAGCAGGATTGATGCCAAGCGTACGCAAATCTCTTTCATGCGGGCGGCGGCGACCTTCAACGGCGGCGGCAGCGGAAGCGGCAGCGCCGAAAACTGCCAATGCGCGGGCGATGAAGTTACGGGAATGCTTTGTGCGTTCAGTCATCTTGCTTCTCCGTGTTTGGGGCTTCGTCTTTTGCAAAGCCGTAATCTGATGTTTTAAAGATGGGCTCGGAGAAGCACTTTCACAACTGCTGTAAAGGCAGAGCTGCCATGCATGAATCGCATGGCCAGCTACAATAAAAAACCCGCCGTGTTAAGCGGCGGGTTTTTATATAGATCATGCGGGCGTGATTAGTCTTCGTTTGCCGCAAGTTGTGAGAGTACCTGTCCACGGCCACGGGCACGCATAATCAGCGGTACAATTAGAGCCAGCGCTGCAATGGTGAGCAGAACAGCGGCAATCGGTGAGGTAAACAGCACTGTTACATCGCCCTGACTGATCGACAAAGCACGGCGCAACTGTTGTTCTGCCAAGGGGCCGAGGATCAAGCCGACAACCGCAGGGGCGATCGGATAACCGTAAATGCGCATACCATAACCCATCAGACCGAAGGCCAGCAGCATGCCGAGTTCAAACACAGACGGGTTCGCGCCGATGGTGCCAAGGGTGGCGAACATCAGAATACCGGCATAGAGCCACGGCTTCGGAATGCTCAACAGTTTCACCCACAGGCCGATCAGCGGCAGGTTGAGCACCAGCAACATGAAATTAGCGATGAGCAGACTGGCAATCAGACCCCAGACCAGCTGCGGATTGGTAGCAAACAGTAATGGGCCCGGTTGCAGACCATATTGCTGGAAACCGGCCAGCATGATTGCCGCAGTGGCTGTTGTCGGCAGACCGAGCGTCAGCAATGGCACAAGCGTACCGGCCGCCGAGGCATTATTGGCCGCTTCAGGCCCTGCAACACCTTCAATCGCGCCATGACCGAATTCTTCCGGATGTTTGGTGAGTTTGCGCTCCGCTGCATAGGACAGGAATGTGCCGATTTCCGCGCCACCGGCAGGCATGGCACCAATCGGAAAGCCGATAAAAGTCCCGCGCAGCCAAGGTTTCCATGAGCGCGCCCAGTCAGAAGCGGACATCCACAGTGAGCCTTTTACCGCTTCGACTTTATCCGGTGCCCGCGCGCCTTGCGCGGCGATATAAAGCGTTTCGCCAATCGCAAACATGGCAACGGCAAGAGTTGTCACTTCAATACCGTCCAGCAGATCAGGCACACCAAAGGACAGGCGTGCCTGACCGGTAAGCTGGTCAATACCGATGGTTGCAAGCGCAAGGCCGATAAACAGCGAGGTTAGCCCCCGCAAAGCACTGTCACCAAAAGCAGAGGAGACCGTGACGAAAGCCAGCACCATCAGCGCAAAATACTCGCGGGGGCCAAAAACCAGTGCGAGTTTGACGATGTAAGGCGCGATAAAAGCGAGGCCGATGGTGGCGATCAGACCGGCAACAAAAGAACCGATGGCGGCCGTGGCCAATGCAGGGCCACCGCGACCTTTGCGTGCCATTTTGTTACCTTCCAGAGCGGTAACAATCGAGGCACTTTCACCCGGTGTATTTAGCAGGATGGAGGTGGTGGAGCCGCCATACATGCCGCCGTAGTAAATACCGGCAAACATAATCAGAGAGCCTGCTGCATCAAGCTGATAGGTCACAGGCAGCAGCAGGGCAACTGTGAGCGCAGGGCCGATGCCCGGAAGTACGCCGACAGCAGTGCCGAGTGTTACGCCGATCAGTGCGTAAAGCAGGTTCATCGGTTGCATCGCAACCCCAACGCCCTGCATCAGAAAATCAAATGTAGACATTTAAGCATTTCCCACTTTTGTCTCAGAGCTTCTCAAAGCCGCAGGCGTCATGGTAAGGCGCGGCGTTGAGGAGACAGTCTGCGGATTTCAGAAGAACAACCGCTCTAAAGGGCCCGCAGGCAGCGATAATTGCAGCAATTTGGCAAAAATCAGCCAGATCACATAGCAGGCAGCAATGCCGACAGGGATTGAGAACCACAATTTACGTTTGCCGAAACCATAGGCTGTCAGGGCAAACATGATGCCTGTGGCGATGGAAAAACCTGCGATATTGAGCAGCAGCATTTGCGCGGTCAGACCGCCGACAATCCAGAGAACCGGCTTGACTTCCTGCGGCTCGCGCTCAGGAAAATCATTGCGAAAAGCTGCAATAATTGTCCAGACTGCCAGTCCCGCGAGAGCAAAGGCAATGGCTTTGGGAACCGTTGCAGGACCAACTTGTGAATAGCCGGCAGACTCAGAAAGACGGGTCATGTCCCAGAACATAATGCCGGAAACAACGAGCAGGATGGCGGCGATACAAAGCGCCGCCCGATCGGGGCGACGCTCTGTTGCTGATTTCAGCGTACTCATTGAACCAGACCGATATCTTTCAGAACACCTTCGGTCGCCTCAATATCCTTGTCGAGCTGTGCATCAAATGCATCGCCTGCCAGATAGGTGTCGGCCCAGCCTTTGGTTTTCAGCGTGTCCTGCCATGTTTTGGATTTGGCCAGTTTTTCAATATCGGCATTGATCGCGGCTTTCTGCTCAGCGGAAATGCCAGGTGCAGCTGCCAGCATGCGCCAGTTTTCAACCACAACATCAAGGCCGGATTCTTTCAGTGTCGGCGCATCAATACCTTCAAGGCGCTCGGCGCTGGAAATTGCAAGCAGACGCAATGTGCCGGATTTAACCTGCGATTCAAATTCACCATAGCCGGAAATACCGGCAGAAACCTGACTGCCAAGGATAGCGGCCAGTGCTTCACCACCGCCGGAATAGGCGATGTAGTTGATTTTCTTAGGATCAACGCCCGCAGCCTTGGCAATCAGACCAACCGCAATATGGTCAGTCCCACCGGCCGAGCCGCCGCCCCATGAAACAGCACCCGGATCTTTTTTGAGCGCTTCAACCAGATCGCCGATGTTTTGGAAAGGGGATGAAGCAGGCACAACAATGGCTTCATATTCGCCGGTCAGACGAGCAATCGGGGTAACATCTTTCAGCGTTACCGGTGATTTATTGGTAAGAATAGCACCGACCATCACATAGCCGCCGACGATCAGGGCATCGCCTTTGCCTTTTTGCTGACTGGCAAATTGTGCAAGGCCGATTGTACCACCGGCACCTGGTACGTTCTGTACCTGTACTTTACCGGAAATGCCTTCCTGCTGCAGAACAGTCTGCAGGGAACGGGCTGTCTGATCCCAGCCTCCGCCCGGATTGGCCGGTGCGATAATGGTGTAATCTGCTGCATAGGCAGGCAGTGCTAATGCGCTTGCAAAAAGGGAAGCGAGTAAAAATTTTTTCACGTCTGATCCTCCGGATGCTGCGTTTCAACGCAGGCTGTGCTTTTAAAATAAACGCACGGGAAGGATCAGGCACTGTGGCCCCCGACCATATGACAGTATTCCTCCCCGGCACTGTTGTGAGCCGCCTCCACGGACAACAGTGCTTCCAATCGATCATATGAAGCTGACGCCAACCTGACATGATATGCAGATTGTTTGCTGCGTCTCGCGTGTTCACAGAATTATAGCCGGAGAGAGGGATTACTGCTGCCGCAGGACATTATTCCATTTTTCAATCAGACGGCTACGCTTGACCTGATCGAGATAGACCATCAGCCCTGGGCTGACCGGCACCGGTTTCAGCTTACTGCCGTAGATTTCCTGCATCGTCAGAGCAGTATTCTCACCGGCAACTTCAGGGCTGACCGCCGGAATTTGCAGCTGGCGGGCGAGAATGGTCTGGCCTTCTTTCGACATGAAAAATTCAAGATAGCGCCAGCCAAGTTCCGGTGAGGCGGCAGCCTCCGGCACCAGACCGATACGGGACATCACCACCGTATAATCTTTGGGCAGAATAATGCCGACATCCGGATTGCGGGATGCCCAGTCGGCGGCATAAGAACCGAGAATATTATAACCGAGGACAAAGCGCCCGTCAGCTACACGCTCTAAAATGGCCTGACTGGTGGAATAAAGTTTGACACCGGCGGCACCCATCGCGCGAATGACTGTCCAGATATCGTCAAACTGCTCCTGATCGCGTGCCATAAAGAGAAAGCCCACGCCGGAGCGTTCAATATCATAGGTGCCGATACGGCCAAAGACCGCTTCTCCCTGTTCTTTGAGATAGGCGATAAATTCTGCACGGGTTGACGGTGGTTTGCGGGTTTTAAAATCCGGTTTGTGATAAACGAAAACGGCCGGCTCGAAAGTCAAAGCATAGGCTGTATTGCGCCAGTTCGCCCAAGCCGGCCAACGTTCGCTCATTGGTAAAATACCGGATTGTGCATAGCCGTCATTGGTGAGTTTGACCTGCAAGTCCATTGCCGAGGAGAAAGCAAAGTCGGCGGTTTTCAGCCCGTCATCCGTTTCACGCACGATACGCTCATAAATCTCGGTGGTGAGCATATCCTCATAACGCACAGTGATGTCTGGGTTTTCTTTTTGAAAGCCTTCAATCATCGGGCGGGCAAGCGGCTCGTCTAGCGATGAGTAAACAACCAGTATCTGTGCATTTTTATTGCCGTTGAGAGCGGGAAATAAGACAGGGGCGGTCTGTGCAGGGATGCTCCCCAGCACAAGTACACCGAAAATAATACTCAGCCACAAACGGCGCACACTCTGTCCTCCTCAGAACTACAGCGTCAATGCAATGTGCCATAATCTTAAACCAAAACTCTGTGAGTATGACTCATGGGGTTTTGGTTAAGCCCGAGTGGCGATTGAACTTCTTCAAGGCGTGATGCGTTAGCATCTTAGCGTCTTGGTGTTATGTGCTATTAATTTGCTTGCATGGCACTGACATTGCTGCGGTAATCATTATATGTTGCTCGCAAGAGAAACAATACGGGCTGCGATATACTGGCGGGGAGAGGCTGACTGCGTGCGGATTTTGCTGGTTGAAGACAACAAGGCACTATCAGAAGGGCTTGGTGCTTTGCTGCGTGGTAGCGGTTATGCTGTTGATATTGTTGAGGATGGAGCATCAGCCCATGCCGCAGCAGCGACGGAGACTTTTGATCTGGTGATCCTTGATCTCAATTTGCCGGAAATGGACGGTCTGGATGTTTTGCGCGCGATGCGGGCGCGGCATAATCAGGCAGCCGTGCTTATTCTGACAGCGCGCGGGACAGCGGAGGAGCGGGTGCGCGGGCTGGATCTCGGTGCTGATGATTACATGATTAAGCCCTTTGATATCAGTGAGTTTGAAGCACGGGTGCGGGTTTTATTGCGCAGACAAGCGGGATTGCGTCATGCGCTGGTACATTTTGGGTCTGTAACACTGGATCTGAACACACGTACATTCAGCGCAGGCGGACAGCCGATTGAAATACCGGCACGTGAGCTTGGTTTGCTGGAATTATTGTTTGTGCGTGGCGGCAAAGTGGTGGCGAAAGAAGCAATTGTGCAATCGCTCAGCGGTTTTGACCATGATTTGAGCTCCAATGCGATTGAGCAATATGTCAGCCGTTTGCGTAAACGGCTTGCACCCTTCGCTTTGACGGTGCGAACCGCGCGCGGCCTTGGTTATTATCTTGATCGCCTGACTGCAGCGCAGCCGGTTCTGCCTGACGATATGCCGATACTCTCTGCGGACAGAGAATGAGAGAAGCCGCCTATTCCCTGCGCAAACGTCTGCTTGGCTGGTTGCTGGTTTCAACTGTGCTGATCGGTCTGGTTGCGCTGGTGGATACCTATCAAGAAGCCGTCAGTACCGCCAATAAAGTTGCGGATCGTGTGTTGAGTGGCTCTGCGCTGGCTATTGCCGAACGTGTTGTTGTCTCTGAATATGGTGAGCTGGAAGTCGACATTCCCTATGTCGCGCTGGAAATGCTGACCTCTGCGGCGCAGGATCGGGTATTCTATCGCGTCGATGGTCCGCCGGGACAGTTTATTACCGGTTATGAAACGTTGCCGCTGCTGGAAAATCCGCAAAATAAAGATCTGGAATTTGGTGACGGGCTTTATCGCGGAGAGCCGATCCGGCTTGCTCTGTTACGGCGCTCCGCATCGACGGGCGTCAATTCCGTGCCGTTTACGGTGACCGTTGCTGAGACCACCATGGCTCGCCGCCAGCTGACGCAAACGATTTTGCTGCGCTCGGCTTTACGATTGTTATTCATGATTATTGGCACGGCGCTGGTGGTCTGGATTGCTGTTACCTATGCGCTGCGCCCGCTTTATCGTTTAAGTGACGCAATTGCGGAGCGAAATCCGCAGGATTTGCATCCGATCAGCGAGCATGTGCCCAATGAGGTGCAGGGATTGGTGGAAACGGTCAATTCCTTCATGGTGCGGCTGCAATCGGCGCTTGATGCACTGCGTCATTTTACAGGCAATGCCAGTCATCAGTTGCGCACGCCGCTGGCGGTGGTGCGTACCCAGCTTGCCCTTGCACAGCGCAATGATGACAGGCAGGCTATGCTGGAGGCTGTGACGCAGGCCGATCAGGCTGTTGCCCATGCGGAGCGCATATTGGCTCAATTGCTTCTACTGGCAAAAATTGATGCATCCGGCGATCAAGCAGCACAATTGCTGGTGCCGCTGGATATGGCGGAGATGGCACGTCAGATCACCGGCGACTATGTGCGCGAGGCAGCGCGTAACAATATTGACCTCGGTTACGAGGGCGAAGCAAGTCTGATAGTACGGGGCGACCGGCTGTTGCTGGAAGAAGCTTTGAAAAATCTTATCAGCAATGCCCTGCTTTATGCCGGAGAGAATACGGCTGTAACGGTGCGGGTACGCAGGCAGGGCGATAATGTCTGTCTGGAGGTTGAGGACAGTGGTGCGGGCGTAGCGGAAGAAAAGCTCGCTGTGATCCGCAAGCGCTTTGCCCGTGGCGAAGTATCAAAAAATACCCAGCATCAGCCACATGGCAGTGGTTTGGGACTGTCGATCGTGGAAGAAATCGCAGTGCTTCATGGTGGTAATTTGAGTTTACGTCACGCTGGTCAGGGCAAAGGCCTACTGGCCACAATCTGTTTTCCTCATCCTTGATGAAATATCTTGGCCGGTTAAAATAATATTGTGTTGCGTATAAATCATACCGGCCGTGTTCCTGCCCGCCAGCAATTTATTCTGTTGCAAGATAAAGCTTTTTCACTACAACCGCCTGTAACTTGAATAAAAATGTCAGATTTGTACGGACGGATGGCGGGAGAGAGAAGCATGACGGATATATTAAAGCGGTTTTTTGCCTATTATCGCCCGCATAAGCTTCTCTTTGCCGTAGATTTTTGCAGTGCTGTGCTTTCCGGTTTGCTGGAACTGGCCTTTCCGGTGGCGGTGACATTGTTCATCGACCGTTTGCTACCGACAAATGAGTGGGGGCTGATTGCTCTTGCTGCGGCAGGTTTGCTTTGTGTTTATGTATTCAATGCCGGTTTGCAGGTGGTTGTGACCTATTGGGGGCATATGCTCGGAATCAATATTGAGACCGAGATGCGCCGCAAAGCTTTTGATCATTTGCAGAAATTGTCTTTCGGTTATTTCGACAATCAAAAGACCGGTCACCTTGTGGCGCGTATGACCAAGGATCTTGAGGAGATCGGTGAGGTCGCCCATCACGGCCCCGAAGACCTGTTCATTGCGATTATGACCCTGATCGGCGCTTTCCTGCTGATGTTCTGGGAGCATTCGACACTCGCAATCATTACTGTGCTGATCGTGCCGGTAACCGCTTGGGTGACGTTGCGCTACGGCGGTCGTATGACCACAACATGGCGTGCGCTCTATGGTCGTGTGGCGGCGTTCAATGCGCGTATCGAGGAGAATGTCGGCGGTATTCGTGTGGTTCAGGCGTTCACCAACGAAGATTATGAGCGCGCGCTTTTTGCCGAAGACAATCAGAATTATCGCAACACCAAGCTTGAAGCCTATAAGGTCATGGCCGCCTCAACATCGCTAAGCTATCTGTCGATGCGCTTTATTCAGGTTGTGGTGATGCTGTGTGGCGCTTATTTCGTAATCCGCGGCGATCTGACAGCCGGTGGCTTTGTCGGCTTTCTGTTGCTGGTGAGTGTGTTCTTCCGCCCGATTGATAAGATCAATTCCGTGATTGAAAGCTATCCGAAAGGGATTGCCGGTTTTCAGCGTTATCTGGAGTTTTTGGATACGCGGCCGGATATTGCCGATCGCAGCAATGCCCGCGATGTGGGGCAATTGCAGGGCAATATCCGCTATGATCAGGTATCCTTTGGTTATCAGGACAACCGTGCGATTGTGCAGGGGCTGAACCTCGATATTCAGGCCGGTGAAACCATTGCTTTTGTCGGCCCTTCCGGTGCGGGTAAAACGACGATCTGTTCTTTATTGCCACGCTTTTACGAAGTGACCGGCGGCAGTATCAGCATTGATTGTATTGATATCCGCGACATGACGCTGAAATCTTTGCGTAGTAATATCGGTATTGTCAGTCAGGACGTGTTTCTGTTTGCGGGAACCATTCGCGAGAATATTGCCTATGGCCGTCTTGATGCGAGTGATGCCGAGATTATGCAGGCGATGGAACGTGCGCGTCTGAGTGATGTAGTTGCCGGTCTGCCAGCGGGGCTGGATACGATTATCGGTGAGCGCGGGGTTAAACTTTCCGGCGGACAGAAACAGCGTCTGGCGATTGCGCGGATCTTCCTGAAAAACCCGCCGATCCTGATTTTGGACGAGGCGACTTCTGCGCTGGATACAGAAACTGAGCGTGCCATTCAGCAGTCACTGGCGGATCTGTCGGTCGGGCGTACCACTCTAGTGATTGCACATCGCCTTGCCACGATTACCAATGCTGATCGTATCGTTGTGGTGCAGGACGGGCGCGTGGCGGAAGAGGGCAGCCATGAGCAATTGCTCGCGTCTCAATCGGGACTTTATCGTCAGTTGCTGGAGGCGCAAAACCGACCTGCAGCTTAAAAAATGACTGAAGTTATGAGAGCATTTCGTTCCTGAAAATGCTCTCATAATGTTTTTAAAAAGTGCGCTGGATGAGTAGCGTGCCGCCAAAAGCTTGTTTCCCGTTAAGGGCTGTAGCGCGCTCATCATTCCATTTCGTATAGTTAAATTCCGGTTGGATAGTCAGACCGGGAAGAATTTGATATTCAACATTAATTGCTGCTGCCAACGTCTTGCTGGCATCGTAGCCAACTTGTGTGTTGAGGCTGGCTTTAGCGTTTAACTGATATGCGAAACCACCCCAGCCAACCCAGTCTCCGCCCCATTGGCCGTAAAAACTGGTTTTCTGGCGTTGTCCGTTAAAATAAATATCTTCGTTATTTTTGTAAGCGCCCTGTATCCAGAGAGACAGAGCATCACTAACTTTCAGGTCAAGTCTGGTTTTTCCTGCCCAGGTTCTGTTCACGCTGTCATAGGCTGCTACAGTCGCAACAGCACCCCATCCCTGTTCATATTTCACACCGGCAATAACGTGCGGTACATAATCTTTAATTGTGCCGCCGTGGATCAGGCTGGTATCGTCATCTTTTTTCGTATTATAGCCGCTGTCTTTGTCACTACCCTGTTCAAGAGCCAGAAGAGCCGAGAAACCATTGTCGCTTTTATAAATATAACTGATTTGGGCGGTGCGGGTGCCGCCGTAAGCGATAACATCATCATTGATAATATTGCCGAGATAGTTACTGAAGCTAACAAAAGTCGAAAAATCGAGGCCGATTTATAAGCCTCCTAGCTGGATAATTGCTTTACGCAACGTGCCGGTGCCCTTGCCGTCGTTTCCATCATCCCATTGAAAACGGAGGGAAGTATCTGTTTTCAATGTGCCGAGTTCGGTCTCGGAGGCTGTTTTAGTGTTGAATGTAAATCGTACGGAATTCGTGGGGCTTGTATAATTTGTATTGTCATAGGGGTCATGACCGACTTGCGTTGTCGTGCGCACATATCCCCCGAGCGACAGACAAGTTTGTGTGCCCGGAATCGCGAAGTAGCTCTTACCATAAGTATCGCAAATACGAACATAATTGAGATTATCTGGCTCAGGCGATATTATATTATCGGCTGCATATGAAGTATTATTGAAAGATGTTAATAAGATTAAGCTGCAATATATTTGCAAATGTTTCATTGCGTCCCCTAAATGTTTTTATTTGAGTTCTCAATATGTATGGATATCTTATTGTCCGAAATTGCAGTTTTTGGGGACGCAGAATGAGCGGGCAAGCACTGTGCCGGATCATATCTATGCATAAATTTAACGTATTGATACGGTACCGTATGGTATGATATTGATGTGACAAATTGAAAGACAGGTCACATTATGAACCCAAAACTTGCCGCTGCACTGGCCACCATTCTGTGGGGCTTCACCTATATTGTTTCCTCTAACATGCTTCCGCATAATCCGGTTTTCATCGGTGCTATCCGCGCTTTGGGCGGCGGCATACCGCTGCTGCTGTTCGCCCGCACAATGCTGCCGCGCGCGTGGTGGTGGAAAATTGTTGTGCTTGGCACACTCAATGCCGGTCTGTTTTTCGGTCTGATATTCGTCGCAGCGCTGCGTTTGCCGGGTGGTGTAGCGGCAACCATTCAGGCGCTGGGGCCGCTTTTTACCATTCTGCTGGCGTGGCCGCTGATGCATGTTATCCCAACTGGCCATAAAATTTTCAGTGTGCTGCTTGGCGCGGTTGGCGTTAGCCTTGTGGTGCTGCGCGGTGGCGTGCAGATGGATATGATCGGCGTGCTGGCAGGTCTGGGCGCAGCTCTGTCTGTGGCGCTGGGCGGTATCTATGTCCATAAATGGGGACGCCCGTGTTCTCTGCTGGCTTTTACCGGCTGGCAGTTGGTGGTCGGCGGTGTTGAACTGGCAATCCTTGCTGTGATTTTTCAGGATATTCCGTCTTCGATAAGCCTCGTTAATGTCACCGGCTTTGTGGTTATGGCACTCTTTCTCACTGCTTTGGCCTTTGCTTTATGGTTCCGTGGTATTGAAGGTGCAGGCCCATCAGCCGTTGCACCATTCTTCCTGCTCGCTCCGGTCACAGCCTTCATTATGGATGCGACATTTAATAATATGGTGCCAAGCTGGTTGCAGCTTGGTGGTATTATGCTGGTATTGGGCAGTCTGCTTTATGGTCAGCTGGTGGATCGCAGGTCTTTCCGGCCAGCGCATCACCATAAAATCAACGCTGCAGATAAAAAGGCAGAGAAACAACCGGAGGTCGCTGAATGAGTGAGATAAAGCCTGTCCGGATTACCCGCCGCGGCATTGAGCGGCGGGAGCAGATCAGAACTATCGCTGCGGCTTTGTTCTTGGAACATGGCTATGAAGGCGTGTCGGTTGACGAGATTATGCGGCAGGCCGGTGGTTCGAAAACCAATCTCTATAATCATTTCGGCGATAAAGAAGGCCTGTTCATGGCTGTTATCTCGGAAATGAGTGAGACTTTTACCCATGGTATCAAAGATCTGGATGTATCCATGCTACCGTTGAAAGACGGGCTGGAACGCTTAGGCCGGCAATTATTGTCTTTGCTGATGCAGGAGCATCATGTGGCTTTTCAGCGGCTGGTGATAGCGGAATCCGGCCGGTTTCCGGCGATTGCCAAAACTTGGTTTGAGAAGGGGCCGCAAATGGCACGGCATTATTTTGCTAAAACCATTGCGCCGCATATTCAGAAGGGCAGCCTGCGGCAGGGCGACCCTCATGTGATGGCAACCCATTATCACGATATGATTGTTGAAAATCTGCTCAGTCAGGCACTGCTCGGTCAGCATGTGGATGAGCCCATGCAACATCAGGCTGTTGAAGATGCTTTGCAGACATTGTTGTGGGGCTGGCAGTCCCGATCTCACGATTTAAGCGGAGTAAAATCATGAACCCGAACTGGATTTACCAGCTTTTAGCCATGCCTGTTATTCAGCTCTTGGCACGTATCTTACTGACGATTACCTTCTGGCTGAGTGGATTAGCCAAGCTGTTTGATTTTCCGGCAGCTGTGGCGGAAATGACGGCGAATGGCCTGCCTGCTCCGGCTTTATTCGCCGCGCTGACTATTGCAGTGCAACTGATCGGCTCTGCTCTGGTGATCTGGGGCGGCTCACTTGTCTGGCTGGGCGCGGGAGCATTGGGTGTTTTCACGGCCGCCACCATTCCGGTGTCTCATGCGTTCTGGCGGGCAGAGGGGGCGGAAGCTATTGCCAAAATGCATGTGGCGGTTGAGCATTTGTCCGTGATCGGCGGCTTAATTGTCGTGGCTGTTCTGCATGCTGTTGTACCGCATCTGCGGCGCAAATAATCAGTCCTGTTCTGCGCGGTTGCTGTCCAGCCATGCGAGATCATCGTTCAAGGCATCATTAAGGGTCACTTCCATTTGACGGAACCGGCGGATCAGCTCTTCTCCGAAAGGGGTGAGAACTGCACCACCGCCCTGTTTACCACCGCGTTGCGACGTGACAGAGGGCTCACTGAACATGCTGTTCAGCGCATCAACCAGCTGCCATGCACGGCGATAGGACATATCCATAGCGCGACCGGCTGCAGAGATTGAGCCGGTTTCGCGGATGTGTTCAAGCAGCTGGATTTTACCACGACCCAAGCGTGCTTTTTCAGGGAAATCAATCCGGAGTACCGGTTTTAGCAGATTGGTATTTTGATGTGCCATGAGCGGTCTCCGCTTGGATTCAGGCTGAAAATTTAAAAACTTGGTGGTGTGCAGGCGCTGATGACATCACAAGCAACCGGCCCCACACAACGGAAGCGATGCGGGCGTCGGCTTTCAAAGTAATAGCCGTCACCGGGGCCGAGAATTCGTCGTTCACTGTCAACCGTCACTTCAAGGCGACCGGCAATCACAATACCGCCTTCCTCGCCTTCATGAACCAGCGGTACTTTTCCTGTGTCTGCGCCCGGTTCATAGCGCTCTTTCAGAATTTGCAATGCGCGTCCAAACAGATTATCGCCCAATTGACGGAATGAGATTTTGCCTTTGCCGATTTCAACAAATTCTTCCGACTGATAAAATGCTTTTTGCGGCATATCCGGCTGCAAAGCAAAAAACTCAGACATACCAATAGGTAGGCCGTCGAGGATGCGTTTTAAAGCGCCAACGGAAGGATTTGTCTGATTGCCCTCAATCAGCGAAATGGTAGCATTGGTGACGCCGGTGCGCTTTGCCAGTTCACGTTGTGACAGGCCGGATTTTTCACGAATAAAGCGCAGACGACCACCAATATCGATTTCATTCGTCATAATGCAATCATCCGCTGTTATGGTTGTTAAATATTTTAAACAATCTATGCACTTTATAAGCAAGATCAAGGGGATAATAATCAATAGAAATAGACTTGTTTCGCTCCCCGAAGCATGGCCAACTTAACATCATACAGATGGGAGAGGTCAGTTTTTTATTACTGAAAAACTGTGCCTGTGAGGAGTGAATGATGAGCGATTTAACCAATAGTCCGAAACTGGATAGTTTCTGGATGCCGTTTACGGCAAACCGTCAGTTTAAAGCGGCGCCGCGTATGCTGGCAGCTGCCGCTGGTATGTACTATACCGATGTCGACGGTAATTCCGTGCTGGATGGTACGGCCGGTCTGTGGTGCGTGAATGCCGGTCACGGTCGCAAGCAGATTTCCTCTGCCGTGGAAAAACAGCTTTCAACCATGGATTTCGCGCCAACCTTCCAGATGGGGCATAATATTGCATTTGATTTTGCGACCCGTCTTGGTGAAATTGCACCGCGTGGTGATGGTAAAATTCTCGACCGCGTTTTCTTCACCGGTTCCGGTTCGGAATCCGTTGATACCGCTCTGAAAATTGCGATTGCCTATCAGCGTGCGATTGGTCAGGGCACCCGTACCCGCGTGATTGGTCGTGAGCGGGGCTATCATGGCGTGGGCTTTGGCGGTATTTCCGTTGGCGGTCTGGTCAATAACCGCCGTGTGTTCCCGCTGCTGCCGGGTGCAGACCACCTGCGCCATACCCATGATCTTGAGAAGAATGCTTTCAGCAAAGGTCAGCCGGAACACGGCGCAGAACTGGCGGATGATCTGGAGCGCATGGTTGCACTGCATGGTGCGGAAACTATTGCCGCGGTGATCGTGGAACCGCTGGCCGGTTCAACCGGTGTACTGGTGCCGCCGAAAGGCTATCTGGATCGCCTTGCTGCTATTGCCAAAAAACACGGTATCCTGCTGATTTTTGATGAAGTCATCACCGGTTTTGGCCGTCTTGGTACGCCATTTGCGTCAGATTATTTCGGTGTAACACCGGATCTGATCACCACTGCAAAAGGCCTGACCAACGGTGCCATTCCGATGGGCGCTGTTTTTGCCAGCCGTCATATTTATGATGGTCTGATGCATGGGCCTGAAGGTGCGATTGAGCTGTTCCACGGCTACACCTATTCCGGTCACCCGGTCGCTTGCGCTGCGGGTATTGCAACGCTGGATGTTTATGCCGAGGAAGGTCTGCTGACCCGTGCGGCTGATCTTGCCGATGATTGGCAGGAAGCCATGCATTCGCTGAAATCCGCGAAAAATGTGATTGATATCCGTACACTCGGTCTGGTGGCCGGTATTGAATTGTCCTCCCGTGACGGTGCTGTGGGCGCGCGTGCCTATGACATCTTTACCGATTGCTTCAGGAAGGGGCTGCTGATCCGTGTGACCGGCGATGTGATTGCCCTTTCTCCACCGCTGATCGTCAGCAAAGAAGAAATCGGTAAGATTGTCTCTATCCTTGGTGATGCAATCAACCGCGCAGCGTGATTGTACAAACATGAAAAAGCCCCGCACAGTGTTTGCTGTGCGGGGCTTTTTCTATTTTTCAATTATTTCGCGCTGTCGGTCTGCGGTGCTTCCTGCCATTTGTCCCAGCCTGTCAGAATGGTCTGGGCATAGGTTTTGCCGATGCGATAGGCATTGGTTGTGGCCAGCTTGAAGCCGCCGGATTCTGATTTCAGCGATTCCAAAGCGGTCTGATCTTCACCCTGACGGTCAAAATTCGATGCAGTACGCAGCAGGGCAATACGGTCAAAATCCAGCTTGCCGGCTTCGGATGCACGTTTCAGCGCGGTCAGCGTGGCATTGTCTTCCATCTGTGATGTGCAATAGGTCGCTTTGCCATCGGTGAGCAGTTCAACCCATTTTTCCATAAACAGCGCCATTTTAACGCCATGCCAGTAGGTGTCGCTGGAAAGCGTGTCACAAATGCTGACAATCGGCGCACCGGTTGCGATATCGCCTTTGTAATGTTTGCGATAGGCTTTGGCACCGTCACCATCCAGCAGTTCCACATCTTTGGTCACGCTGAAAGCATAGTCGGTCAGCTTGGCATTGAGAGCATAAACTTCTGTACCGGCAGACCATTTGGCTGTTTCTGTCGGGTTTTCAGCACCCAGTGCAAAAGAACCGGTTTCCCATGTATCAGGCACTTCACTCTGATCAATGCGGTGGTTGAGGTCAGCATCAATGGCAAATTTTGCCCAGTGCGCGGAGCCGAGTGTGCCGTGCTTCGGATCAACACCGGCAATACCGGCAATCAGAAAATAGGTTTTGGAGAGGTCGAATTTCTCGCTGAGCGCCATAGCCGAAACCGAACTTGCGGCATTGGCAAAGCCCATGGCGGTTGTCATGTGGCACAGACCTTCATCCGAGCAGTCAACATTCGGATATTCAGGATTAAGGCCGGCCAGCTTGATCTGTTGGGTGAATTTTTCGCCTTCAATCCAAGGCTTGGCTTCCTGACCGAACATGGTGATGACCATGACTTTCGGTGCGATTTTAGCGCCGTCCTGTGCCTGAGCAGGCATTGTCAGTGCAGCAGAAAAAGTAACAGCGGTGAGGGCAGAAGCTGAAAGAAGAAGCGAGCGCAATTCTGGAATACCTTTGATGATATGACACTAGAGCATAATTCCTTAAACTTGGATCAGTTTAAGGTGAAATTATGCTCTCATTTTAAAGTGTTAGAGCGACCTTGTGTAGTGCCAAGTATGGCACACGGCGCTCTAGTCAGTTTCATATCAGACAGGTTGCATTGCGGATCAATTGGCGATCAGGCTCTGCCGGTTATCTGGCTAGTTAGAAACTGATCTTTCGTCTTTTACGGCATCTTGCGGTCTATGGGAACTCGGATTTGCGGTTATACAGGCCGGAGATTGGCTCTCCGGCCTCTGTTCATCAGAATTTTGCGGTCAGACTGGCGCGGAATGTCCGTCCCGGTGAAGGCATCAGGCCGAGTGTCAGCGCATCCATATAATAAACATCGGTGAGGTTATCGATGTTGAAATCAAAGGTCGTATCCTCATTGATCTTATAGCTCGCGAAGATATCCACCAAGGTATATTGGCTCCACTCAATACCGGCGGTATAGCCGCCGCTGGTGGCATTGCCGAGTTCGGAGGCCCGTCGACCGGTATAGGTGACACGGCTACCCACAGTCAGAGCCTCATCCAGCCAGCGGGTGCCCAGAATGACCGAGCCGGATTTTTTAGGCGGCAGATGCATTTGTGCATAGCCGCTCGGCACGCCGCCGCCGAAGCAATTTGGCCGTGAAGTGCTGCCGGTTTGTTCTGTGGTGCAGAATTCCGTGCCGGTATAATAGATGCCGGATGCTTCACCGAAGAACCAGCCATTGTCATAGCGGGCTGAAATTTCGTAACCTTTGAACTTTGCATAATCCAGATTACGCATAGTTGTGGAGCCGATATTTTCACCCGGTTTGTTTTCAATGGTGCGGGTGAGGTAATTATCAATGTGGTTGTTGAAATAAGCGACTTTGAAACGCAGTTCATCGCCGCCGTCAAACACGCTGTCGAGTTTGAGATTGGAGCCGAATTCCCAGTTTTTGGCGTGTTCCGGTTTGAGCGTCAGCAACGGCGAGGCATCAAAAGACCAGCCTGATGTTGTTTCAAACAGGTTCGGCGCACGGATCGCTTCTGCATAACGGGCATAGAATTGCAGTCCGTCCTGCGGTTCGATCGTCACCGCCGCAATCGGGGCAAAGCCGGAGCTATTTTCCTCATTGTTCAGATAATAAGCATCTGCCGGATTTTTCGTCGGAATACGGGTCAGGGCATTATCGTAACTATGGGTTTTGGTATAACGTAGCGTGCCGTCAAATTTCAGCCAGTCGAGCGGTTTCCACTCACCGGAAATGAAGCCGCTGGTTTCTTTGCGCCAGCCGTCACGGGCATTCAGCGTGCCACCATCCGGTGTGTTGGGACGATGTTTTGATGGCGCCAGCGTTTCATAGGTGTAAGAGCCACCATAATTCAGCGTTACATCACCCCAGCGCGTATCGAATAAACTCTCATTGGAAACATCGAAGCCGGTACGTTTGGCAACATCCGAGTAACCTTGCGTATAGTCATCGCCGAAAAACTCGTAAGGCGTGCGGATATCGGTTTCGGTTTTGGTATGCCAGAGATTGGCAGTGAGATTGATCAGATCATTATTGTCCGGCTTCCAGTTATAGCGTGCGGTATAGGTATCGACATCCACATCGCTGAGCGGTGCCTGCACTGCACCTTCACCGCGAATAATCACGGAAGGCATCAGCTCACCGAATTTGCTCTGATATTTCATATAGCCGAGATCAAGCGTATGCCCGCCTTCCAGCATGAACTTGCCTTTAAGCAGATAAGACGTGTTATCCTGCGAGGTATTCAGCACTTCTTCCCCCGCGCGATAGCGGTTCAGACCATCAAGCGCGAAGGAAGTCGTTTCCGTCCATGTGTCCGGTCGCCCGCCGCGTCCTGGTCGCACAACCCGTCTGACAGTTTTTTTAATCTCCGGCGTGTCGCCCCGTGTTCCCGCATGGTAATTGCCGACCTTTCGTCTGGTATAGGCAGCTACCAGCTCAAAATTTTCCCAGCGCTTGGCAAAGGCAACACTGCCGGAGCCGGAGCTTGGCTCCAGCAAAGCAGGGCGGTCAAAGCCGGTTTTACTGCCATATTTGCTCATATCCATTTTGGCGATGTCATCCGGTATCGGCTGAATCACGCAGTTCGTATTACAACCGGTGATATAGGATTTGCTGACACCATAGAGGCCGCCGGTCGTGCCTGCCGGTGGCGGGGAGGACGTGTTGCCCATCAGGCTGCCGCGTACCCGCCAGCCCATATCCTGCCCGTCTTTGATAATGTCATTGGCTGTGAGTGTCCGCATAACGGCGACACCGCCGGTGGCACCCACACCATAAACACCGGCAGATGGGCCTTTGACGATTTCCACGCCGCCGATCATATCCGGATCAACATAGTTGCGCGACGCCACGCCGGAATAACCGCGATAAACGGTGTTTTGCTGCTGCGCACCATCAATCACCACCGGCACACGGCCAAAGCCCTGCATCCCGCGAATATTAATATCAATCGCACCGCTATTGCGGTTGTCGCCGGTCATAATACCGGCCTGACCCTTGAGAAAGTCACCTGTGGATGTACCGCGAAACAGCTCGATTTTTTCCTGTGACAGATAGGTGGACGAGCCGGGGCTGGAATAGGTAGCATCCGCCGCAGCGATGGCACTGTTACCGGCAATGGTGATGGTGTTGAGGGTGATCCCTCCCTCCGGCACGGCACCTGCATTGCCTGTTGCTGCCGGAGCAGGGGCATTGAGGGTCACAGACGTCGGCGAGGTGAAATGATAGCTGATACCGCTGCCTGACAATAGCTGACTGAGGGCGGCCTCCGCAGACATTGTGCCTTTGACACCATTGGTGGAAAGCCCGCGCGTGACTGAAGCATCATAGACAAGACGTATGCGCGATGTGTCAGCGAACCGGTTGAGTGCCGCACTGAGATTGCCGGATGCAATCGCATAGCTGAAACTTGCACTTTGCTGGGCGGCAACCGGAGCCGCGCCATACAAGAGCGTGCCACCGGATAAAGCGGCAATGGCTACCGAATTCAGCAATAAAGCTGTCAAGAATTGTGAGTGGCGCAAACCGCTATTCATCCGCGTGGTCATATTGTCAAATTCCGCTGTCAATCTGTGCAACAGGCACATTCATAGCGGTAGACGAATGAGTGGTTTAAAACCGGATATAAATAATCATCTTTTTATAAAAAATATTTTACTGCACTCAGCGATGCAGCAAAATCAGATAATTACTGAGCCGTGTGGAGCGGATATTCAGTGCATTTTCCAGATCGCTGACAACGACAACGGTGTTTTTGGTATCAAACACGCCGCTCACACGCTGTTCACGGATTGCTGCATCCGTAATGCGGATCAGCCCTGCATGATAACGATTGAGCTCTTCAATAACTTCACCAAGCGGACGATCCGCTACAATCAGCTTACCGCGTCGCCATGCGGTTGCGGTATCTGCATCAATCGTGCTGACTGCGGAGACGGTATTGCGGGTAAAACGAGCCGTCTCATCCGCATTGAGCACTGTTGCCTGTGCATTTTCCGCACGGCCTTTGATCTCGACCTTACTCTCCAGCACAGTCACTTCCGTGCTTTGCGGCTGCTGCCGCACAGCATAGATGGTGCCGAGTGCTGTGGCTTCCCCCTCATGGGTCTCCACACGAAACGGACGGGTTTTATCGGCGGCAACGGTGAACACAGCTTCGCCTTTCAACAGGCGTATTCTCCGCTCTTGCGGCGTGTAGAGAACTTCAAGTGCGGTCGCCGTGTTTAGCTCCGCGGTAGAGCCATCGGGCAGAGTGACGCGCTCATTATGCCCTTTGGCGGTGTAAATATCAGCCTGCACCCGTGTTGGAACATCATAAATATAGGTGCCGGAAAGCGCGAACGCTGCGAATAATCCAGCGGCGGCAGCGGACTGCCATCGGGTGAAAACAGAACGGCGCTGAGGCGCAGTTTTGGCAGAGAGCGGGATGACGTTATCCTGTATTGCGGGTTTGGGCAGTAATGCCGTTTCATACCAAATGCCGGATATTTCATGATAGACAGCACGATGCCTTGCGCTGGCGGCAAGCCAGTCGTCAAAGGCGCTCTGATCTGCGTCGGAAAGCGCATTGTCTTCCTGTCGGGCAAACCACAGAGCCGCTTGCTCAAGGATATGATGCTCTGTTGTGTCTCTCATGAAAGGTTCTGTTTCATTCCCTGTGATCGTGATGTTGATAGGTTTCTATAGTTAAGACGAATGAGAACGGCCAATTCCTCATTGATTTATAAAAATAATTATCCGCGCTCCCGCATCCGCCTTGTACAATGCGCCGTTGCTGCAGCAAGATGTTTCTCTACGGCACTTCTGGTAATATTCATGCGGAAGGCAATTTCTGCATGGGGCAGCTCGTCAAAACGCCGCAAAATAAAGCATTCACGGCAGCGCGGCGGGAGTTCATCAATAGCTTCCTGCAGGATTTTCAGGCGCTGTCGCGCGATCAGCTGGTCTTCGGCATTTTGGGTATCAGCTGCAATATCCGGCGCTTCTGCTGTGCTGAAACGCTCACGGGTACGCCGTAACTTGCGAAAATGATCGGTCACCAGATTGTTGAGAATACGAAACAGGAAAGCGCGCATATTGCGCAACTCGGAACTGTCGCTGTTGACAGCACGTAAATAGGTTTCCTGCACCAGATCTTCGGCCAGCACCGTGTCTCCGGTTCTGGAGCGGGCAAAATTATGCAATTCACGATAATGACCGGCACTGTCCCGTGCCGCATCTTCGTGCTTTACAATTTTGCTTTGGCCGTTGTTATGCGGCGCATCAGGGTCCGAAAAATCCATGCCGCTCTGAAAATGAAGAATGCTGATCAAAGCCGCTTATATAAAACATGATTTTTATAATCAAGTTAATTGCCCGTACAAATTCAGGTGAAAATCAGGCATGCGGCAGATATGAATATCTATGCGTATAAAATTTATGCAGCAGAGTATTTCCGCAAATTGCAGGAAAAGAAAATCAGATTTCAATAAATCCGGATCGTGGAAAATTATCCCTCTTGGAGAAGCGGAAAAGCGCTCCTATGATGCTGTTTTTCAACAGGTCAATGCCACCATGCTTCACGTGCCTGCCTATATGCTCACAACCGGTCCGGTACCTGCTTATCCGGAGGTGCTCCGTGCATTGGGGCAGCCGGTTTCCTATGACTATACGGATGCGTTTCAGGCATTTTATCAAAGCGTGATTGAGAAGCTGGCGCAGATTATGCGCACCGTCAACCAGCCGGTGATTATGCAGGGTGAGGCTATTCTTGGCATTGAGGCGGCAGCTGCGGGTCTGATCGCCCGTCAGGATGTGGTGCTTAATCTGGTGTCCGGTGTTTATGGCAAGGGTTTCGGGCCTTGGGCTGCGCGCTATGGAAGTGAAGTCATTGAACTGGCAGTGGATTATGACGATGTGATTGATCTGCAGGCTGTAGAGGTCGCGCTGAAACAACGCCCTGACATCAGTATTATTGCCGTTTGTCATCACGATACGCCTTCGGGTACGCTCAATCTTTTGGCGGAGATCGGTGCGATCGCCGCGCGTCACGGTGCTTATCTGATTGTCGATGCGGTCTCATCTTTTGGCGGCATGGATGTGCATCCTGAAGCTGTGCATGCGGATATTTTCATTACATCACCGTCCAAATGTTTGGGCAGCACACCGGGACTGACATTGGCTGCGGTGAGCGATCGCGCATGGCAGAAAATGGCCTCTAATCCGGATGCGCCACGAGCATCATTCCTGAGCCTTCTGGATTGGAAAGACGCATGGCGTGCAGGCAATGCTTTTCCGGTAACACCTTCAGTTGCGGAAATTTATGCTCTCAATGCGGCGCTTGATCTTTATCTGGCGGAAGGCGCTGCAAATGTCTGGGCGCGTCATGCCAAGACTGCGCAAATCGCTCGTGAAGGTGTCAAAGCGCTGGGGCTGGAATTATGGCCGCGTCAGGAGGCTTATGTATCACCGACTGCGACAGTGTTTAAAGTGCCGGATGGTATCAGCGATGTGCCTTTGCGCGATCTGATGCTGCGCGACCATGATGTGCTGGTATCGCTGGGTCGCAAGGATACGGCTGGCAAGGTGTTGCGCATCGGTCATATGGGGGCATCTGCACAACCGGAATTCGCGGCAAAAGCGGTTGAGGCTTTGGCTGCTGCATTGAAAAAACTTAAGATATAAGCGATTACAGAGGGACAGGGACTTATGACAAGATTGACGCTTAACCGACGCGCGCTGCTGGCAGGAACTGCCGGTCTTGCAGCATTGTCTGTTCTGCCGCGATTTGCTTTTGCGCAAGGTTCAACATCGCCGCGCCGCGAAGCGGTTGTGCCCAATCGCGGCGGTCATTTGGTGGTTGCGGCAGATAGTGAACCGGCCAATCTTAATCCGGCAATTGTCGCCTCCAATGGCGTGTTCTTTGTTGCCAGTAAGGTGATTGAGCAACTTGCCGAGCAGTCCTATGTGAATGTTGATCAGCCGGATGGTTTGAAACCTCTGCTGGCCACCAGTTGGGAAGGCGCAGCAGATGGCCTGTCGGCCACATTCAAATTGCGTGAAGGCGTGACATGGCATGACGGCAAGCCGTTCACCTCTGCCGATGTGGCATTCTCGGCGCTGGAGGTTTGGAAGAAACTACAAAATCTCGGCCGCTCGGTTTTCAAAAATCTGGAAAATGTTGAAACACCGGACGAGTATACGGCTGTCTTCCGTTTTTCCGAGCCGACACCGTTTCAGCTGATCCGCAATGCCTTGCCGGTAGTAACTTCAGTACTGCCGAAACATCTCTATGAAGGCACGGATATTGCGAAAAATCCGGCCAATGAGAAACTTGTGGGCACGGGGCCGTTTGTCTATGGCGATCACAAACCGGGTGAATATTACCTGCTGAAACGCAATGAGAATTATTGGGACAAACAAGCACCTGCACTGGATGAGATTATCTATCAGGTGCTGCCGGATCGTGCTTCTGCGGGCAATGCGCTGGAAGCCGACCAGATTCAGCTGGCCGCTTTCTCTGCCGTGCCACTGGCTGATCTGGAGCGGATTTCCAAAGTACCAGGGCTGAAAGTCTATGCCGACGGCTATGAGGCACTGACCTATCAGTTGAGTGTCGAGCTTAATCATCGTCGCAAAGAACTCGCTGATCTGAAAGTGCGCCAAGCTATTGCTCATGCGATCGATAAGGACTTTGTGGTTAAGACGATTTTCCTCGGCTATGCAAAACCGGCGACAGGACCGGTACCGGCTTTTGACACGGTATTTTATGCGCCGGATACGCAGCAATATGCATTTGATATTGCCAAGGCTGAAAGCCTGCTGGATGAGGCCGGTTATAAAAAAGGCGCTGACGGTATCCGCTTTAAACTAAAGCTGCTGCCTGCTCCATTCTTTAATGAAACCAAGCAATTCGGCGATTATCTGCGTCAGGCTCTGGTGAAAATCGGTATTGATGCGGTGATTGTCGCCAATGACTCACCGGCGCATCTCAAAGCGGTCTATACCGATCATGACTTTGATATTGCTGTGGCTACGCCGGTTTATCGCTCTGATCCGGCGATCTCGACAACAGTACTGTTCCAGAGTGGATTACCAGCCGGTGCGCCATTCACCAACCAATATGGCTATAAGAATGAGGCGGTTGATGCACTGATTGCCAAGGGCGCAGTGACTTTGGACGATGGGCTACGTGCAGGTATCTATCAGGATCTGCAACGACTGGTGGCGGAAGATTTACCGCTGATTAATGTTGCGGATTTCTCGTTCATTACGGTTGCAAGCGAACGTGTGCAGAATGTTTCGGATAATCCACGCTGGGCTGTGTCTTCATGGGCGAATACTGGTTTGCAAGAGTAACCCGCAGTGCCGTTTCTCCTCCGCCGTCTTGCCAGTATCCTTCCGGTTCTGGGTATTGTTCTGGTGGGTAGCTTTCTTATTCTGGAAGCTGCCCCCGGCGATGCCGTGGATGCTTATGTGGCGCAGATGGGCGGGGCGGATGCGCAGCACCTTGAAGCTTTGCGCCAGTCATGGGGATTAGATCAGGGGCCGTTGCAGCGGTTTTTTGCCTATGTCACGGCGCTGTTCTCCGGCGATTTTGGCTGGTCTTCGGCTTTTCAGCGTCCGGTGCTGGATGTCATTCTGGAGCGGCTTCCGGCAACCTTACTGTTGATGGGCGTATCGACGTTTTTGGCATTTTTTGCCGGTTCTCTGCTCGGTATCGTGGCCGGTGCCAAACCGCATTCCAAGCGAGACCGGTTGTTGTCACTGACTTCACTGGCACTTTATGCAGTCCCGGGTTTCTGGCTGGGCTTGGTACTGATAGTGATCTTCGGCGTAACATTGCGCTGGTTGCCAATCGGCGGGCTGGAAACCATTGCATCGGGTAAAACAGGACTGGCCAGAGCGGCGGATATCAGCCGACATCTGATCCTGCCGGTTGCGGCACTTTCCAGCGTCTATCTCACGCTTTACCTGCGCTTGATGCGGGATCGTATGGCCGATCTGCATCAGGAAATGTTTGTGCAGGCGCTTAAAGCACGCGGAATTTCTTCGCGCCGGATCATCTGGCGGCATATCGCCCGTAATGCTGTGTTGCCGGTGGTGACAATGTTAGGTCTGCAGGCCGGTGTGATGCTCGGCGGCAGTGTGGTGATTGAGAGTGTCTTTGCCATTCCGGGCTTTGGTCGGCTGGCAGCAGAAGCCGTTGCCAAACGCGATACGGCCTTGCTGCTTGGTGTCGTTCTGTTCGGTGCTTTCGCGGTGATCATTGCCAATCTGCTGGTTGATCTGGCCTATGCACGGCTTGATCCGCGGGTGCGGAGCCAGCGCCAATGAAGTTTTTTCAGACTTTGGACAGGCAGAGTAAGGCCGGTATTGGTCTTCTGATACTTCTAGGACTAATGGCGCTGTCTGCACCATTACTGTTTGCCGGTGATCCGCTGGCGATTGCCGGAGAACCGCTGATCCGGCCATTCACGGATTATGCCCATTGGTTGGGTACAGACCGGTTGGGACGCGATGTGCTGGCAGGGCTGTTTCATGGCGCACGCACGACTTTGCTGGTGGCGCTGAGTTCCGCAGCAGCAGCACTGATTGCTGGTAGTCTGATCGGCACACTGGCTGGTTTTCTCGGCGGTTTTGCCGATAATGTGCTGATGCGGATCACTGAGGCGTTTCAGACTGTGCCGGGCTTTTTGCTGGCGCTGGCGATGATCAATGTGCTGGGGCCAAGCATTCCGACGCTGATTATTGCAATCAGCATTGGCAGCTGGACGCAGGCTGCGCGGGTAACGCGGGCGGAAGTGCTGTCTCTGCGCGAGCGCGATTTTGTTGCCGCTGCCCGCACGCTGGGGCAGGGGCCGTTCTCCATTGCTTTTCGGGAAATCCTGCCCAATGCTTTTGGGCCAGCGGCATCGCTGGCAGCTGTCTCTGTTGCGGCGGCAATTTTGATTGAAGCCTCACTGGCCTTCTTAGGCTTTGGCGATCCGAACAGCGTGACATGGGGCACGATGATTGCCGAGGGACGCAGCGTGCTACGCTCAGCGCCTTATCTCTCGATCATTCCGGGACTGGCATTGGTGGTAACCGTTTTGGCTGTGCATCTCACCGGACAGGCACTGACACGCCGCCCATCATCCGCGAGGGAGCGCAGCAATGTCTGAGGTCTTTCTTGTCGTACAGGACTTGGCTGTTCGCTATGGTGCGCAGCAGGTGTTGCACCCTGTTAGTTTTGAGCTAAAACAAGGTGAAAGACTGGCGCTGATTGGTGAAAGTGGTTCCGGTAAAACCACATTGGCCATGGCAATTGCCGGTCTCTTGCCTGCCAGTGCTAAAACTGCCGGTTCAATCCATTTTCCGGCTTTAGCGCATGAGCCGCGTGCCGGTCGTGATATTGGTGTGGTGTTTCAGGATCCTGATGGGTCACTCGATCCGATGATGCGGGTGGGCGATCAGATTGCAGAAGTGATCGTCACGCATCTTAAAACCTCTTGGACTGAAGCACGCCAAAGAGCTGTAGAACTGATGCAGCAGGTGCAGATTGCGGATAGTCAGCAGCGTTTACGCAGCTACCCGCATGAATTCTCCGGCGGGCAAAAACAGCGTATTGCCATTGCCGCAGCTTTGGCTGCACAGCCGCAGTTACTGATCGCAGACGAGCCGACCAGTGCGCTGGATACGGTAGTACAAAATCATGTGGCGCAATTGCTGGATGGTCTGGTGCGGGCACAAGGACTGACAATGCTGTTCGTGACCCATGATATCGCGCTGGCATCACAACTGGCTGATAGAATTGCCGTGCTTTATCGCGGGGATCTGGTGGAACTTGGCACGGCTGAACAGGTAATCACCGCGCCGCAGCATGAGTATACCAAAGCTTTGCTGGCAACCCATATCGGGCTGGACTGGGAAAAGCAGCCACGCCTGCCTGAGATTGACGGTGTGCTATGAGAGAGGTTTTGAATATTTCCGGTCTCAATAAGACCTTTGGTAAAGACCCTTCTAAAGGATTGAAAAATATCCATCTCACAGTTCATGCCGGTGAGACACTGGCGCTGGTCGGGCGTTCCGGCTCCGGCAAAAGCACACTGGCGCGGCTGATCATGCGGCTGAACGAGCCGGATAGTGGCAGGATCATTCTCAACGGCACCGATATTACCGCTCTTCAGGGCAATGCGCTGCGGGAGAAGCGTACTGCATTCCAGATGGTGTTTCAGGACCCTCTGGCGGCTTTCAACCCGCGCCATACGCTGCGTCAGATATTACATGTGCCGCTGGCTTTGCACGGTAGTCAGCAGCATACGAACCAGCAAATTGCTGAAGTCTTGCAACGGGTTGGTCTGACAGCGGATATGGCTGACCGCTATCCGCGTGAACTCTCCGGTGGTCAGCGCCAGCGTGTTGCCATTGCCCGTGCGCTGTTGTGCAAGCCTGATCTGATTGTGCTGGATGAACCGGTATCGGCTTTGGACGTATCTGTGCGTGCGAAAATCCTTAATCTGCTGGCTGATTTACAGCGCGAAAATGACATTGCCTATCTGTTTATCTCGCATGACCTGGCATTGGTGCGGGCTTTTTGTGACCGGATGCTGGTGCTGCATGAGGGCGAGATCGTCGAGCAGGGTGTGCCGGATGATGTACTGCAAAACCCGCAGACAGAACCGACGCGGCAACTGGTTGATGCTGTACCAAAACTTATAACTGAATTCGGCAAATCTTAACGGCGAAATCAATGAAGTGCCGCAAAACAGGCAGAATACGCCCGCTTTTCCGGTAGAACAAATGCACCGGAACCGCTGGTAATTCATAGTCCGGTAGCAGGCGGATCAGCTCGCCGGAGCGGATCATATCCTCAAGCATATAATGATGCAGGGAAACAATGCCTGTACCTTGGCAGGCAGCCTGCCGCATGGCCGATGTATCATTGAGGCGCAGAACTGTGCGCATTGCCACTTCCTGATGATCTCTGAATATCAGCCTGTTCGGATGGCGGCGCATCGTATGGGCAATCAGATAATGTTCGCTCAGATCATCCGGTTGTTGCGGATGACCGTGGCGCTCCAAGTAAGACGGTGCGGCACAGAGCCAATAGGCCGTCTTGCCGATGGAGCGCTGGATCAGACCGGCAGTGCCTTGCATGGTCATGCCGAAAATCAGATCGATATTCTCCTGTTCGATATCCGGAAAGCGCTCAGCCAGTTCCAGATCAAGGGTGATATGCGGAAAGCGGCTGGTAAATTCGTGTAAATGCGGCAGCAGGAATTGTGTGGCCAGCGGACGTGCAGCGACAACGCGCAAAGTACCGGATGGCTCGCCACGCATTTCCGAAAGATAACGGCTTTCCCGTTCGCTTAGGAGGCGCAATGTCTCGGCCGCATAATCTTTGAAAATCCGGCCTGCCGGTGTCAGCTGCATACGCCGTGTGGTGCGTTCAATCAGTCCCAGTTCCAACTGGTTTTCCAGCATTGTCAGTTGTTTGCTGACTGCAGGAGCGGAAATGCCGAGCTTTTTGGCGGCAGCAGCAATGCTGCCAGCCTCGGCAATATCCAGAAAAATTTGCATCTGCTGCGGTGAAACGCGAAAATTCGGTGACATCTATTCGTAACTTTTAGTTATGAAATCGTAATTTTAACAGGGCTTATGTTACTTATTAGATTGTTTTAAGGACTGGCGCAAATTCTGAATAAAGAAAGGAATGCGCCATGACCACATTGGCTGCGCAAACGAAGACATTCCGTAAAACACCGGCTTTGCTGCTTCTGGCGCTGCTGGTTACACTGCCGCAAATCGGCGAAACAATTTATACGCCTTCTCTGACTGGTATGGCGCGGGGGCTGAATATTTCCGCATCGGCGGCGCAAACAACACTGAGCATCTTTTTTGCCGGTTTCGCGCTTGGCGTTTTATGCTGGGGGCAGGTGTCCGATCATATCGGGCGGCGTAAAACCATGATCATCACACTGGCACTTTATCTGCTGGGTTGCCTGATCTGTCTTTCTGCATCCTCGTTGTGGGTGCTCAATAGCGGACGTTTCATTCAGGCTTTCGGTGCGGCCAGCTGTTCGGTGGTGATTCAGTCTGTCTGTCGTGAGGCATTCAGCGGTGAGCGTCGCGTGGTTGTTTTTACAACAATCGGTATGCTCATTCCTGTTTCCGCGGCAGCAGGGCCGTTTATCGGCGGTCTGAGTGTCACGCTCGGTGACTGGCGTACCGCTTTCATGGTACTGCTGGTGCTTGGTGCTGTCTCTCTGGTGCTGGTCTGTGTTGCTTTTCCGGAAACGCTGGTGAAGCAGAACCATAAATCATCCCTGATGCAGATTTTGGCGCGGATGCTGCGCGATCCGCAGGTGATCGGCACAGGCCTGCTGATCGGCATTGGTAACGGGATTATTTTCAGCTTCTATGCGGAGGCACCGTTTCTGCTAATCAATATGCAGGGCTTGTCGCCTGTTACCTATGGCACGCTTTGTATGCTGGTCGTGTCCGGCAGTATTTGGGGTGGCATGGCGATGCGCCGTTTGAATACGGCAGGCTATACAAGTCAGACGGTGATGATTGCAGGTATTCTGCTGTTGGCTTGTGCTGCGGCCGGTTTGCTGGTCGTGAGCCTGCTGACAACAGGACAGCTTTATCTTGTGTTGTTTACCGGTTTTTCCGTGCTGCTGTTTGCCGGTTTTACTTTGCTGACAACCGCCTGTCTGCATGGCGCCTTGCAACATTATCATGATGCTTTGGGCACGGCTGGTGCTTTGCTCGGCCTGTTCTACTATGCGGTGATCACAGCGCTTACAGAGGGCATGGCACTGCTGCACAGTGGTTCTGCTCTGGTTTTCCCGAGCTATGCGCTGGGGCTGAGTGCGGCGGCAGCGCTGATATTCTTTGCCTTTATTTACAAGGCAAAGGCCGCTGCTGTTAAAGCCTAATCATCATTCAGCGACATGCTCTCAATAGAGAATTCCATGCGGTCAGCAGGAAAGCGTGTCGCTGAATATTCCACCGGCACGCCATTCGTATCGACATTGAGGGATTGAGCTGTGAGTACAATCGCACCCGGTGTGAGCTTTAGGTGGAGCAGATCTTGTCCATTGGCATGCTGGGCGGAAATCAAGGTGGATTTGCGGAAATAATCGGCAATGCCCGATTGTTTCAGCGCCTGTGTAACCGAACCGCTGGCCTTGTAAAATTCATCAAATTGCGGAAAGCGCTGTTGATCAAACCAGCTGTCAGACATGGAAACCGGCTGGCCATCGGCAATGGATAATGTTTCAAAATGATGCACCTGTGCAGTCTCATCATTGAGTTGCAAGGCATGGGCAACCTCAGCGGATGGTTTGTCGATGCTGTGGGCAAGAATAACCCGCTCCTGCTGTGTAATCTGTTCGGCGAGACTGGTCGACATACGCGTGCGTTTGCTGATGGGGTAAGTCAGCCGCTTGGCATTGGCGATAAAAGTGCCACGCCCTTGCTCCGCCCGTAACACGCCTTCCTGTGTCAGCGCAGCAATAGCACTACGCACCGTATGGCGGTTGACACCAAAGCGGGCAGCCAGTGTCATTTCCGGCGGCAGCTTTTCGCCGCGTTTGAAATGACCGTGTTTAATTTCCCTGCGAATTTCATCTGCAATCTGCCGCCAGACAGCCACGCCGCTGTTGCGGGCGATTTTTGTTGTTTCTGCCATTTATTTTGTCGCAGCCCCGCTGATTGTCATGCGCTTGTCACCAAGAGCGTTTAAGACAATAATTAATGTCTAGTTGTATAGATGAATAGACAATTTAGAGCGGTGTGTCAAATGAAGAATGAAACCGAAAATCTACCCGATAATTTGCAGGGTGAGCGACGCAAGGTTGCAGCACTACTGGCAAAGGCGGAGTTGCAGGAGCTGGCTTCCTTCTGGAGCAATCAATCAGAGCAGCCGCAGGTCGATGTGCTGCGCGGCCCTGAAACCGGACTGGTCATGGTGCGTGGCCGCATTGGTGGCGGCGGTGCACCTTTTAATCTGGGTGAGACAACCGTGACTCGCGCGACGGTGCGCGTGGCATCAGGTGCTTCTTCGGAAGGTTCTGTTGGTCATTCCTATGCGCTTGGTCGCGATCATGAAAAAGCGCGTCTGGCAGCTATTGCCGATGCTTTATGGCAGGCGCCGCAAAGCCGTGCGGCTGTTGAGCGCGATCTGTTGCAGAAAATTGCACAGCGTCTTGATGCACGTGCCACGCAGCGCCGCCGTGAAGCGGCAGCAACGAAAGTGGACTTCTTCACCATGGTTCGGGGAGACGACTAATGGCTTTTGATAATCAGGCTTTTGAAGGCGGTTTTGCTGATGCCGTTTATGATGCGCAAACCTGTTTTCGCGCATTGATGGATGCTTTGGCTAATCCGGGCATAATCCAATCGCTGACAGCCGAAACGCAGCCGCCATTGCCGCTGACACCGGAGCTCGGTGCCATTGCACAGGCATTGTTTGATCACGATACCAAGGTCTGGCTCGACAGTCGTTTAGCCGCAAGCAGCGCGGTGCGTGAATGGCTCTCGTTCCAGACCGGTCTGGAACTGGTGTCTGAGATTGGTGAGGCACAATTCGCGCTGGTCAGCGATATTGCTCAGATGCCGCCGCTGGATGTTTTTGCCAAAGGCACATCGGAGTATCCGGATCGCTCAGCCACCATTATCATGGCGTTGGACGGCTTTACGGGCACGCAGACTCTGCAGCTTCAGGGGCCTGGTATCGAGCATGTCCGTGATTTCGCGCCAAGCATTTTGCCGGTGCGTTTCAGTGAGCAATGGGCAGCCAATGCAGCCTTGTTCCCGCGTGGTGTGGATCTGGTTTTTGCAGCATCCAAAGCCGTTGCCGCACTGCCGCGCAGTACCAAACTTATCAAAAACGGAAATTGAACCATGTATGTTGCAGTTAAAGGCGGTGAAGCCGCTATTCAGAATGCACATCAGTTGCTGGGTGATCGCCGCCGTGGTGACCGTTCAGTACCGGCCTTGCAGCTGGAGCAGATCGTGGAGCAGCTGGGTCTGGCCGTTGATCGTGCTATGGCGGAGGGTGCGCTTTATGATCGTGAGCTGGCAGCACTGGCAATCCGTCAATCGCGCGGTGATTTGATTGAGGCGATTTTTCTGGTGCGTGCCTATCGCACAACCTTGCCGCGCTTCGGCTATTCCGAGCCGCTGGACACAGCGCAGATGCTGGCGGAACGCCGCATTTCCGCAACCTTTAAAGACCTGCCGGGTGGTCAGCTTTTAGGCGCAACTTTCGATTACACCCATCGTCTGCTTGATCCGGAAATGGCCGGAGATCATCCCGTGGCGCAAGGTGTGCAGCGTGATGATGAGACCGTCGGTGAGCACATGCCGCGTGTGACCGATATTCTCGGTGCCAATGGCATGATCGAGCCGGATGGCGAGATGCCGGAAGGCCATGTTCCGGGTGATCTGACCCGCGAACCTTGGACATTCCCGATGGAGCGCGATCTGCGTTTGCAGGCCTTGGCACGTGGCGATGAGGGTTTTCTGCTGGCGCTGGGTTACTCCACGCAGCGCGGTTATGGCCGTACGCATCCTTTCGTGGGCGAAATCCGTATTGGTGAAGTTGAAGTTGAACTGGATGTGCCGGAGCTTGGCGGTCTGGTATCGCTAGGCAGCATACAGGTGACTGAGTGCCAGATGGTCAATCAGTTTGCCGGTTCGGCAACTCGCCCGCCACAATTCACCCGTGGCTATGGTCTGGTTTTTGGTCAGAGCGAACGTAAGGCGATGTCAATGTCGCTCTGTGACCGTGCGCTGCGCACCGCAGAATTTGAAGAAGATATTACCGCACCGGCACAGGATGAGGAATTTGTGATTTCCCACTCCGACAATGTGCAGTCGACCGGTTTTGTCGAGCATCTCAAACTGCCGCATTATGTGGATTTTCAGGCTGAGCTTGACCTTATCCGCCGTATGCGTGCCGAATATGCCAGCCACAATGATGCACAGAAGGAAGCCGCAGAATGAGCGTTCTGATGCAGTATAATTTTGCTTATCTTGATGAGCAGACCAAGCGGATGATCCGCCGTGCATTGCTTAAAGCGATTGCGGTGCCGGGGTATCAGGTGCCTTTTGCAAGCCGCGAAATGCCGATGCCTTATGGCTGGGGTACCGGTGGTGTGCAGGTGACCGCTGCGGTGCTGGGCGCTGACGATACGCTGAAAGTGATCGATCAGGGTGCGGATGATACGACCAATGCCGTGTCGATCCGTGCATTCTTTGAAAAGACCGCGCAGGTTAAAGTGACGACCCGCACGGAAGATGCAACCATCATTCAGACCCGTCACCGTATTCCGGAAGCACCGCTCACAGAAGGTCAGATCCTTGTTTATCAGGTACCGATCCCTGAGCCGCTGCGCTTTCTGGAACCACGCGAGACCGAAACCCGCAAAATGCATGCACTGGAAGAATACGGCCTGATGCATGTTAAGCTCTATGAAGATATTGCCCGTCACGGCCATATCGCCACGACCTATGCCTATCCGGTGAAAGTCGAAGACCGATATGTGATGGACCCTTCACCGACGCCGAAATTCGACAATCCGAAAATGCATATGTCACCGGCCTTGCAGCTGTTTGGTGCGGGACGTGAAAAGCGTATTTACGCTCTGCCGCCTTACACCAAAGTGGTGAGCCTCGACTTTGAAGATCATCCGTTTGAGGTGCAGAAATTCGCCCAGCCTTGCGCCATGTGTGGTGCCAAGGGCGTTTATCTCGACGAGGTGGTGTTGGATGACAAGGGCGGCAGCATGTTTGTTTGCTCCGACACCGATTATTGCGAAACACGACAGGCCGACGGCCATGTTGGCCATCTCTCCGCAAATAACAAAGATATCGGACAAGCGTCCTCAGGTCGGGAGGCAGCCCAATGAGCGATATAAATCATGATACGCCTTTGCTGCGTGTAAACGGATTGTCGAAGTTCTATGGCAACCGCCTTGGTTGCAGCAATGTTTCCTTTGAGCTGTATCCGGGTGAAGTGCTGGCGATTGTCGGCGAGAGCGGTTCCGGTAAGACAACGCTGCTCAACTGCCTTGCCACACGCTTGCAGCCCTCAGTCGGCGCTGTGGAATACCGGATGCGTGACGGCCAGTTCCGTGATCTGTACCGGATGAGTGAGGCCGAGCGCCGGTTTCTGATGCGTACTGACTGGGGCTTTGTGCATCAGAACCCTTCTGACGGTTTGCGTATGACTGTCTCTGCCGGTGCCAATGTCGGCGAGCGTCTGATGGCGGTTGGTGAGCGCCATTATGGCAAAATCCGTGAGACCGCGACAGACTGGCTTGGTCGTGTGGAAATCTCTGCCGACCGTATTGATGACCAGCCGCGTGCGTTTTCGGGTGGTATGCGCCAGCGCTTGCAGATCGCCCGCAATCTGGTGACTGCACCGCGTTTGATCTTCATGGATGAGCCGACCGGTGGTCTGGACGTATCCGTGCAGGCGCGTTTGCTCGATCTGTTGCGCGGTCTGGTGGCCGATCTCGGTCTGGCTGCAATTGTCGTGACCCACGATCTGGCTGTGGCGCGTCTGTTATCGCATCGTATGATGGTGATGAAAGACGGTCATATTATTGAAGCCGGTCTGACTGACCGCGTGCTGGATGATCCGCAGGCGCCTTATACACAGCTGCTCGTTTCCTCGATTTTGCAGGTTTAATCATGACTATGCCCCTTATTGTTTCGGAAGTGGCAAAGAGCTTCACCATGCATTTGCAGGGCGGCATTAAGTTGCCGGTGGTGAATAATGTTTTCTTTGCTCTGAAAGCCGGTGAATGTGCCGTGCTCGGCGGCCCGTCCGGTGCCGGTAAAAGCTCGATCCTGAAAATGGTCTATGGCAATTACGCCGTGGACGAAGGTCAGATCATTCTGCGCCATCACGGCAAACAGATCGATATTGCCTCGGCAGATCCGCGCACTGTTATGGCGGTGCGCCGCGATACGATTGGTTATGTCAGCCAGTTTTTGCGCACTGTACCGCGTGTCAGTGCATTGAATGTGGTGGCTGATCCGTTATTTGCCCGTGGTATTGACCGCGAGAAAGCTCAGGATAAAGCGCGTGAATTGCTGGCGATGCTCAATCTGCCGCAGCGCCTGTGGGATCTGCCGCCAGCCACTTTCTCCGGTGGTGAGCAGCAACGTGTGAATATTGCCCGTGGGTTCATCACCGATCATCCGGTTCTGTTGCTCGATGAACCAACTGCCTCGCTCGATGCCAAAAACCGTGACGTGGTTGTGGAGCTGATCCGCCGTAAAAAAGCGGAAGGCGTGGCGATGCTCGGTATTTTCCACGATGAAGATGTGCGCGAAGCCGTGGCTGACCGTATCATTGACGTGACGGAGTTTGCTCCGGGTTATGTGCGTCAGGGAGCGGACGCATGACCAGATTGTCAGAGCAGCCGTTTATCCATCTGGATACAGAAATTTCCGACAGCACATTCGGCCGCTATACGGAAATTGGTAACCGTTGTCGTATTTCTGAAACGGAAATGGGTGACTATTCCTATATTGAGCGCGACGGTATGGTCTGGTGCGCCAAGATCGGTAAATTCGCGAATATTGCAGCCTCTGTGCGTATCAATGCCACCAATCATCCGATGTGGCGCGCAACACTGCATCACTTTACCTATCGCGCCAATGATTACTGGCCGGATGCCGAGCAGGAGGCGGATTTCTTTGAATGGCGCCGCGCCCATGAAGTGACCATTGGTCATGATACATGGCTTGGACATGGTGTAACCGTTTTGCCTGGTGTTAAAATCGGTAATGGCGCGGTCATCGGCTCCGGTGCAGTCGTTTCCAAAGATGTCGCGCCTTATACGATTGTCGGCGGGGTGCCTGCCAAACGCATTCGTCAGCGTTTTACAGACAGCATTGTTGAGCGTCTCGAAGCTCTGGCATGGTGGGACTGGGATCATCAGCGCCTGCGGGATGCACTGGATGATTTCCGCAAACTTGAGATTGAAGCCTTTCTTGAAAAGCACGGCGGCTGATAAGCCAAGGTGCTGAATCCAATAGCAGAACAGAGCCGCCGGAGTTTCCGGCGGCTTTTTTGTCAAAAATCTGATTCAGAATTTTCACATAGATGTAATATAAGTTACATTTTCATTTCATATCACGCCCCTAATTTCGCATGGAAATTGATAGAGGGCGCTGATGCTGAAGCTAGAAAATGTAACCCGTCGTTTTGGCGGTAATACTGCGGTTGCAGATGTAAATCTGGAAATCCCGCAGGGCCAGATGGTGGGTATCATTGGTGCATCGGGTGCGGGTAAATCCACACTGCTACGCATGATCAATCGTCTGATTGATACCTCTGATGGTTCCATCATCTTCAAAGATCAGCATGTCTCGCGTTTGCGTGGTTCTGAACTGCGCCGCTGGCGCAGCGATTGCGCGATGATTTTCCAGCAGTTCAATCTGGTGCCGCGTCTTGATGTGCTGACCAATGTTCTGCTCGGCCGTCTTAATCAGCGCTCCACAGTCAAAAGCCTGATGGGCATTTTTTCCCGTGAGGAACGGGCGCAGGCGCTATCGAATATCGAGCGTCTGGATATTGTTAAAACTGCTTTGCAGCCAGCTGGTACGCTTTCCGGTGGTCAGCAGCAGCGTGTGGCGATTGCCCGTGCGCTGATGCAAAACCCGAAAGTTATTCTCGCCGATGAGCCAATTGCTTCGCTTGACCCGCGCAATGCGCAGGTGGTGATGAGTGCACTGCGCGATATCAATCAGCGCGAAGGCCTGACGGTTATCACCAATCTTCATACGCTGGATACAGCACGCACCTATTGCGACCGGATCATCGGTATGCAAGGCGGACGCGTTGTGTTCGACGGAACGCCTGCTGATCTGACACAGGCCGCAGCCCGCCGCATTTATGGTGCTGAAGCTGATGATGAAAGCTTCTCAGAAGCGGTGACATCCACCGCTCTGGAGCAGCCGCAGCCGCCGGTCAGCCCGCAAGTGGCACGACAGGTCGCAAAGCTCGTTGCAGACGCACAATAATATAGCATTTCCAGCAAAAGTGCGAAGCGGTTTTGCGTCGGATAATGCGTAAAAACAAACAGTTACAGCGGTTCCAACGATTCAGTCTTAACTGGAACCGCTGTAACTCATCCCAACCAAAAAACGATCATCGTTTAACAGGAGAATGGTTCATGACCTTCAAGAAGCTTTTGCTCGGCGCCGTTGCGCTGTCCGCAGTGGCAACCGCAACCGCAGCGCAGGCAGATAAGCCTGAAGTGTTCCGCGTTGGTATTATCGGTGGCGAAAACGAAGCTGACCGTTTACGCAATTACCAGTGCATTATTGACCAGCTGCCAAAGGCAATCGGCGTAAAGGAAGTTAAACTGTTTCCTGCCGCTGATTATGACGGTGTTATTCAGGGTCTGCTCGGCGGCACACTGGATTATGCAGAGCTTGGCGCTTCCGGCTATGCCAAAATCTATCTGACCAAAGAAGATGCTGTTGAGCCAATCCTGACCACTGAACAGACAGACGGTTCGACCGGTTATTATTCGATCATGGTTGCCCGCAAAGACAGCGGCATCAAGACTATTGCCGATATGAAAGGCAAGAAGCTTGGTTTTGCTGATCCGGATTCAACTTCCGGCTATCTCATTCCGGTAACTTCGCTGCCAAAAGATCTGAGCGGCGCGACGGTTAAAGATTATTTTAGCGAAACCGGTTTTGGCGGCGGTCATGAAAATCTGGTTCTTGCTGTTAAAGACGGCAAGTTTGATGCCGGTACAACTTTCGGCTCCGGCGTTGGCAGTTTCGATGAAGGTTACACATCCGGTAACCTGCGCAAGATGGTCGACAAAGGCCTGATCGACATGAAAGACTTCACAGAAGTCTGGAAGTCCCCGCTGATCCCGAACGGCCCGATCGTTATCCGTACAGCCATTGATGCTGATCTGAAAGCCAAGTTCAAAGCCTATATGCTGGACCTGCCGAAAAATGATCCTGAGTGCTTTGCTTCCACCATGGGCGGTGATTTCAAGTCCTATATCGAAGTGAATAAAGATTTCTACCAGCCGGTTATCGACGCACGTAAGTCGCAGATCGGTCAGTAATATTAAGTTGCGGCCAGTGTCAGAGTCTGATGCTGGCCGCATTTTTGTATCCTTTTTAGAGCGTGTTGCGTTTGGTCTTTATTCACTGCGCTCGCTCTAACTCTTTGTTTTGTCGCATTATCGCGGTCGTCAAATGAAGTCATTTGACTGCGAAATGCTCTGTCTTTTTGTTTTTACGCGTATCCCGAAAACCGCTCACACTTTTCGGGATACGCTCTAGGCGGGCCCGATGACCCATACTGTTTCTAAGCCATCCCTGTCCGGTGAAGCCGCTTTGGTCGAGCAGCACTGGCGGGAGCTATCCTCCCGACGTCGTACCTATACGCTGCTGATACTCGGCGGATTGTTTCTGGCGCTTTCCGCATCTTTGTGGTTCGCCAATGAAAGCAATGCCGGTAAATTCTGGGAGCGTCTGCCGCATTTCTTCGACTTCGTAGGCGATATGGTGCCGCGTGACGGCTGGGAAGTCTGGCGGGCTCTGTTCGATCTGCCGTCACCTTATTTCGACGGTAGTCAGAAATATGATTATGAGGCAGGCCGCATCTATTTGTTCGGCAGCGGTTTTTATATTCCTGAATATTTCTACAAGATGCTGGAGACGCTCAATATTGCCATGATGGCAACTTTGATCGGCTTTTTCTTTGGTTTTATACTCTGCTTCCTTGCCGCTAAAAATCTGACAACCAGCCGTGCGCTGCGTTTCTTCGTGCGCCGCTATATGGAAATTCTGCGTGCTTTTCCTGAAATCGTGATTGCCGGTTTCTTCGCTGCCATTCTCTCGCTGGGGCCAATTCCTGCGATTTTTGCGGTTGGTATTCACACCATCGGCGCGCTGGGTAAGCTATTTTTTGAAGTGGTTGAGAACGCCGATATGAAGGCGGAAGAAGGCCTGCGTGCCGTCGGCGCCAACTGGTTCGAGCGTGTGGGCTTCGGCATTGTGCCGCAAGTCATGCCAAACTTCATGTCCTATGCCTTCTTGCGTTTCGAGATCAATGTCCGTGCATCCACTATTATCGGTGCGGTTGGCGGCGGCGGTATCGGTGAGGCACTACGCCTGTCGATCGGTCATGGCCATCAGGCAAAAACACTGGCGATTGTGTTTCTGCTGCTCGTTACAATCATTGCGGTGGATCAGACCTCTGCATGGCTGCGTGGTCGTCTTGTCGGCGCACAAGCCTTTCAGTTCGGAGCGTAAAAAATGACAGCTTTGACTTTAAACGCCGATCAGATTGCTGATTACGAAAACCGCTATCCGCATGTCTTTCGCCGCCCGTTCTCCAAGCGCTATACATTGCCGCTGATCGGTTTGGGCATTGTGCTGTATATGGCCTATAGCTGGTGGTTTTTTGCCATTGGTACAGTGATCTCGGAAGGTCAGTGGGATCGTGCCGGTATTACTGCGCGTCAGTGGTATTCCTACGAAGTGCGCCCGACTATACGCCTAACCACTGGCTTGAATGGTGATGAGGCAAAAGTAACCTATCCGCGCTTTTCTGTGCTGGGTAAAAATCCTGATCCGGATTGGGTGCAGCAGGCCAATGGCCGTGCCAGTGTGATTTTCGGCAGTTCTGAAGCGCTGCATCTCAGTGGCAATACGGTTGTCGTGGAGCATGGCGGCGAGACGCTCAATGTGCGTATTGATGCTGATGCTGCCCGACCTGCCGATGATAAGCCGCTGCCGTCTTGGGCAGTGCTGAAAAATGATGAAGTGCAGGTGGATTTCGGCTTCTCCGGTGAAGCCCGTATCATGCCGGAGCGTATCACCGTTAACCGCCGCTTTTTAGGTTGGCCGAACTTTGTCTTCGATACCAATTCGCCATTCTGGGGTAAATCTGTTGGTGAAGTTACCTCGATGATCGTCTCAGGTGAGCGTATCAAACCGGAAATGTCCAATCTGTCGTTGGCTTTCAACAATATCTGGAACAATGCGGAATGGCAGCACGGCGATGTCTGGATCAAGATGTTGCAGACCATTGTCATGGCCTTTGTCGGGACGCTGTTTGCCGGATTAATCGCCTTACCGCTGGCATTCATCGCTGCGCGTAATATTACACCGAACTTCTTTGCCAATCAGATTACCAAACGCCTGTTCGACTTTTTGCGTTCCGTCGATATGTTTATCTGGGCCTTGTTCTTCACGCGTGCTTTCGGCCCGGGGCCGCTGGCTGGTATTTCGGCGATCTTCTTCACCGATACCGGTACGCTGGGAAAACTCTATTCGGAAACACTGGAAAATATCGACGATAAACAGCGTGAAGGTGTGAAATCGGTTGGTGCTTCACCGGCCAATGTGCAGCGCTATGGTGTTATTCCGCAGGTGATGCCGGTCTTCCTCAGCCAGATGCTGTATTTCTGGGAGTCCAATACCCGTTCGGCAACGATTATCGGTGCTGTTGGTGCCGGTGGTATCGGTCTGAAGCTTTGGGAAGCGATGCGCACCAACTCCAATTGGGCAAACGTCGCCTATATGGTGATCCTCATTCTGATCGTGGTGTTTGTATTTGATGCCATTTCCAATGCGCTGCGTTCACGTTTGACCGGTGATCGCCGCGTCTCACAGAAATGAGACAAAAACTTCAAATCAGCGTTGTGTGATTGTCACAAAACTCCTGTAGGCCACAGCCATGCTGCGTGATCCGATCATGCAGCATGGTTATTTCTTGTAGGAAAGCATAATTCCGATGACACGTGACACGCGCCCTTCCGATATCGTTTTTAAAAATGCCCGCATCATCCTTGAGGATGAAGTTATCACCGGTACAATCCAGATCCGTGACGGAAAAATCGCTGATATCAGCGCTGGCAATGGCATAAGCGGTGAAGATTTTGGCGGCGATTATCTGATGCCGGGTGTTGTGGAGCTGCATACCGATCATCTTGAACATCATTATGCACCGCGCCCTAAAGTCCGCTGGAACGCAGATGCAGCATTGATGGCGCATGATGCACAGATCGCGGCTTCGGGTATCACCACAGTGTTTGACGCTTTGCGCGTTGGTCTGGACGGGGACACCGATATTAACTCAGATGATATGGTGCTTCTTGCCGATGCAATTGCCGATGGTCAGAAAAACGGACGACTGCGCGCAGACCACTATCTGCATTTGCGCTGCGAAGTATCTTCGCCGAATTGCCTCGATGCGTTTGAATTATTTGAGCATAACCCGCAGGTGAAAATTGCTTCCCTGATGGATCATGCACCGGGGCAACGTCAGTTCGCCAGCCTTGAAGCCTATAAGACCTATTATATGGGCAAACAGAAAATGACACAGGCCGAGTTTGATGCGTTCTGTGATCGTCGCGTGGCGGAATCTGTGTCTCATGCAGATCGTTTCCGTAAAGAAATTGCTGCCCGTTGTCAGGCCAAGGGCATTTCTCTGGCCAGCCATGATGATGCGACACTTGCTCATGTGGATGAGGCGATTGAGCAGGGCATTCATGTGGCAGAGTTCCCGACAACGTTGGAAGCTGCCAAAGCCTCCAAAGAAGCAGGTATGGCTGTTTTGATGGGCGCACCGAATATTGTGCGTGGTTCTTCGCATTCCGGCAATGTCTCGGCACGTGATTTGGCTTCTGCCGGTCATCTGGATATTCTGTCGTCCGACTATATTCCTTTCAGCTTGATACAGGCGGTTTACACACTGCCGCAATTGGTGGATGGCTATACGCTGCCGCAGGCGATCAATCTGGTAACACGCAATCCGGCCAAAGCGGTTGGTTTTGCAGATCGCGGAACACTTGCATCGGGCAAGCGGGCTGATATGGTTCGCGTTCATATGCAAAATGCGATACCGGTGGTACGTTCAGTATGGCGGGAAGGGCAGCGCGTACTCTAAGTGCGGTTGCAATGTTGAGTGACGGAATGAGTGAAATGACCGGTATTTTTGTTGCCGTTGTGGGACCGAGCGGTGCGGGCAAAGACACAATCATTGATTATGCACGCACGCATTTGCCACAGGATGGCAGCTATCATTTTGTGCGTCGCGTGGTAACCCGCGATGCGGATAGTAATACGGAAGATCATGATACATTGTCGGAAGCCGATTTTCTGAAAGCAATTGAGCAGTCAGAATTCTGTATGCACTGGCAGGCGCATGGTCTGTATTATGGCCTGCCTGCTTCCGTGGAGAAGGTGCTTGAAAACGGCGGCGTGGTAATCGCCAATCTGTCGCGAAAAGTGCTGCCGCAACTGGCTGAGCGTTTCCCTCATGTCGCGATTGCCCATATTACCGCTCGTCCTGAAGTGCTGGCACAACGTCTTGCATCACGCGGGCGCGAAACTGAAGACTCCATTGCATTACGTTTGCAACGTCAGCAGCCGGTGGAGGCAGGTAATCTGCCGCTCTGGACGATTGATAATTCCGGTGAAGTGTCGGATGCCGGTGATGCTTTCACCGCGCGTCTCAAAGCTTGCCAGTCCTGAACGGATACATTGACATAAAATAAAAGAGGCGATGCCGGGTTGCGTTATCGCCTCTTTTTTATGATTTTTCCTGCGCTGGCCTGTCATCATCATCCGGCAGGAAAATCCGGTTGGCAGCACCATCCATATCCTCATATTGCCCGCTTTTCAGCGACCACAGAAAAGCCGCGAGCCACATACCGCCTAAAAACAAGGCGATGGGAATAAGGAAGATCAAGATATTCATATATTCAAGCCTTTTGACGCTTGAGCAGGCTTAAAGGAGAGACCGCTTTAGGGTCTTTCTTCTTGCCCGCTTTCAGGCGAAGCGCGTTGCTGACCACGAGGATCGAAGACAGCGACATAGACAGCGCCGCAATCAAAGGCGTGACATAGCCGAACAACGCAATGGGTACGGCGATGATATTATAGATCAGCGACAAAGCAAAGTTCTGACGGATCAGTTTGCCAGCCTCGCGGGAAATTGCCACTGCCAGTGGTACAGCTTTCAGGCTGTCATGCAGGAAGACGAAATCCGCAGCATTACGACCGATATCCGCAGCCGTTGCCGGTGCCATAGAAACATAAGCGGACATCAATGCCGGAGCATCATTCAGCCCGTCGCCGACCATCAATACCTTATGGCCTTCATTGGTACGCTCGGTCACCAGTTCCGATTTATGCGCAGGCAGAATTTCCGCACGATATTTCTCAATACCCAATTGACGAGCCAGAGTCTTGACGGCCTGTTCTTTATCGCCGGAGAGAATTTCCACACTGAGTTTTTCGTCTTTCAGCGCCTGCACAGAGCGGGCGGCATCATCACGCGGGCTGTCTTCAAAACGGAATGCCTCAAGCAGGCTGCCATTGCGGCTCAGAACAGTTTCCGTGCCAGTGTTGGCGGTGTCTTGTGGATTGTCTGCAACAGCCCAGTCGCGGCGACCAAGACGGTAAATATCTTTGCCCATACGCGCTTCGATACCGGCGCCGCTCACTTCTTCAATCAGATCAAAACGGATGTTTTTTGCCGGATTGGTAAAAGCGGTCAATGCACGCGACAGCGGGTGGCGGGAATAGAGTGCCAGTTCTGCGGCCAGCTCAAGCGCATTTTGGTCAAGAGCGCCGCGCTCAATCAGCTGCGGCTGACCGAGAGTCAGTGTGCCGGTCTTGTCAAACATCACACTGTCAATCTCAGCCATGCGCTCCATAGCGGAGCCGTCTTTGACCATGATGCCGTTTTCAAACAGACGACGTGCGGCTACAACCTGCACAATCGGCACAGCCAAAGCCAGGGCGCACGGACAGGTGATAATCAGTGTGGTAATGGCAACGTAAGTGGACTTGTACCAGTCGCCGGTGAAATAGAACCAGACGACAAAAGCCAGAAATGCAGTGGTATGCACAAGCGGCACATAAAGGGCGGAAGCACGGTCGGCCAATTGGCGATAACGGGCGCGGCCACCCTCAGCCGCATCCATCAGACGTACCATTTCCGAGAGGAAAGAATTGTCGGCGGAAGCAGTCGCTTTAATGGTCAGCGGTGCGGTCAGGTTCATCGTACCAGCGCGGATTTTGGAGCCTTGCGTCACCGGAACCGGCACACTTTCACCGGTGGCAATCGAGCAATCGAGATCGGAGCGGCCGCTTTCAACAACAGCATCGACCGGCACGCGTTCACCAACCGCCAGAATAATCCGCATGGAGGGGCGAATATCGCCGATCGGCAGGAAATTATGCTGGTTATCATCACCTATCACCACAGCGCCGCGTGCCGCCAGCTGGCTTAAACCTTTCACGGCAGAGCGTGCGCGTTCACGCATCACGTGATCCAGCGTGCGCCCGATCAGCAGAAAAAACAGCAATGTCGCTGAAGCATCAAAATAGGCATGCTGACCGGAATTGAGTGTTTCATACACACTCATACCAAAGGCCAAAGTGATCGCCAGCGAGATCGGCACGTCCATATTGGTGCGGCCGTGTTTCATTGCATTCCATGCGGACATATAGAAAATACGGCCGGAATAAACCAAAGTCGGTAGTGCAATCAGACCGGACAGCCAGTGGAACATATCACGCGTTGCAGCATCCGCACCGGACCAGACCGACACGGAGAACAACATGATATTCATAGAGGCAAAACCGGCAACCGCCAGCGCAATCAGCAAGCGGGAAAGCTGCGGATCTTTGTCATCACCGAGTTCAAAAATATGAGCGGGGTAACCGGCTTTTTGCAGCGCATCAATCACATGTGGCGGTTCAATACCATCCTTCCAGCGAATGGAAACCCGCTTGGAGGACAGATTAACGCGCGCATAGCTGACATCCGGCAGTGCTTTCAACGCGCTTTCCACTGTCTGGATACACAACCCGCAATGAACAGAAGGAACGGCCAGATCAAGCTGACGCTGACCGTCACCGAGGATGCGGCTGGCCAGCAATAATTCTTCCGGGCGGTAATCCGCAGCAGAAAATTGAATACCGGAGCCGCAGCAACTCATTTTGCTGTTCCTTTCGCAACGTGATCATCATCAATGACCACAAATTTACCATTGGTAATATTCACGCGGTGAACCTGACGATACGGCTCTTCAAGACCGGCATAGGTGTTGACTTCAACAACCCAGTTACCGTCCTTCAGTTCCGCTTCTGCTGACAGCATATTGTCTGCGGCAGGCAGCATATTCAACGTCTGGTCTTCTTTTTCATTCACCGGCCTGCGGAAAACGGCGGTGGCACCAACAGCTTTAATCGCCTCGCCATTGATGTCAGTCAGGTGATAGGTCACGACACCGTTTTCATAATTGAGGTGTTCCTGCCAGTTCAGCGCCGCATGCGCTTTACCGGTGATTGATTTCTCATTGAATTCCTGACTGGCGACATAGGAATTCTGAACAACGAGGCCGGACCAGCTTCTGATCGCTGATGTCGCCATAATGAGGTTCACAACGATAATCACGCCAAAAAAAGCGACCATAATTGCGAGCATATGCCAGCCGGTAAATTCACGACCCTGTGGGGCAGGGGGCGATGTATCTTGCTTGATCATCTGCTTGTCTCCGTAATTAGCGCTTTTCAGGGGCGATGAATGTGGCCTTATAGGTAGCCGATTCCGTGCCGTTCACGTCCCGAACTGTCATGGTGAAAGGTGTACTGTCTGCCGCTATCGCATCTTTAGGCATCACCACAAAGACTTTCAATGTTTTCAGGCGATCCGGCTCGGCATTGAAAACATGCTTGCCTGAACCATTCGTTGCCTGATCCGCTACATTAACTTCCGCCTGTGGCAGGCCATCGACGATGAGTTCAAACTGGCGTGGTTCATTGACCATATTCAGCAGTTTAACAGTGTAACCGTTTCGGATGGAACCGTCAGAGAGTAACACATATTGCGGGTTACGATCCTGCAATACGTTAATACCAATGCGTTCGCGCATCAGCAGTGTTGTGACCAGTGCCACACCGATCAGCATCCAGATCGAGAAATAGAACAAGCTGCGCGGACGGAACACCTTGGACATTTTGAGCTGTTCCACCTTATCATTAAAGGTGTTTTTAGCTTCATATACGCGGGTCGGTTCAATCGGAGAGGTACCATTATTGGTGGCCAGCGCCATATTGGCATCGTAATCGGACAGAGTGGAATAGGAAATCAAACCACGTGGTTTGCCGATCTTGTCCATGACCGAGTTACAGGCATCAATACACAATGCGCAGGTGATACATTCCAGCTGCTGTCCGTCACGAATATCAATCCCCATCGGGCAGACGGCAACGCAGGCATTACAATCCACGCAATCGCCGACGCTCTCACCGGCCGCGATTGCCTTTTTAGAATTGCGTGTACGAGGCTCACCGCGCCAGTCATTATAGGTCACAGTGAGGGAATTTTCGTCGAGCATAGCCGCCTGAATACGTGGCCAAGGGCACATATAGGTACAGACCTGCTCGCGCATCAGTCCGCCGAAAACATAGGTCGTGGCTGTCAGAATTGCGACAGTGATATAGGCGACCATTGCCGCCTGTCCGGTGATAAATTCCATTGCCAAAGTCGGTGCGTCAGCAAAATAGAAAATCCACGCACCGCCGGTCATAACGGCAATGGCGAGCCAGATTGTATGTTTGGTGACGCGTTTCGCCAGCTTGTTGGCATTCATCGGGGTGTTTTCGAGTTTGATACGCGCGTTGCGGTCGCCTTCAACGGCGCGCTCCACAACGAGAAACAGATCAACCCAGACAGTTTGCGGACAGGTATAGCCGCACCATGCACGTCCCGCGACACTGGTGACAAGGAACAGTCCGATACCGGCCATAATCAGCATACCGGCAACGTAATAGAATTCTTGCGGCCAGATTTCGATGAAGAAGAAGTAGAAGCGGCGATGCGCGATATCAATCAGCACTGCCTGATCGGGCGCATAAGGCCCGCGATCCCAGCGCAGCCATGGCGTGAGATAATAGATGCCCAACGTGATGAACATGATAATCCACTTGAAGCGGCGGAAATCACCGCTCGCTCTCTTCGGGAAAACCTTGACGCGTGCAGCATAAAGAGGACTGCGTTTTCCAGACGAATTAACCGCCTGTGCATCGATACGTTCAAACTCACCAATATCAGACATGGTATACTCCGGGGGCTAGAGCGGTTTACGTCCGGATTGGATCACTGCGCTCGCTCTAATTTTTTAGTTGTCGCATTATCACGGACATCAAGTTGATCTGACTTGATTGTGAAATGCTTTAGAGCAGTTTGAAAGCTTGGGGCGTTTTCATCAATAACTGCGCTAATAATTAATCAGAGCGGTACCGGCAGGAGCGAAAATTGCACTTTGGCAGTACCGTTCTGATTAACTGCCCGATGATCAAAACTTAATATTCGGGCCGTTTGGGGTGTAAACCGGCCGGTGCAACAATGCTCCGGCCGGTAATGATAGTTTTTATTCACCGCCACCGAGGGAGTGAACATAGATTGCCAACTGCTTAACTGTGGTGTCGCCGAGGCGCACTTCCCAAGCAGGCATAACGCCATGCTGAGGCTTTCTGATCTGCTTGGTAATATCAGCTTCAGACGAACCATAGAGCCAGATCGCATCGGTCAGATCAGGCGCACCAAATTCCTTGCTGCCTTTGGCATTTTCGCCATGGCAGGCTGCGCAGTTTTCCGCAAAAATCTGCTGACCGGCAGGAATAAGTTTGGCGTCGTGCGGTGTCGATGTCAGGCTGGTAACATAGGCCGCCACTTCACGGATCTGCTGTGGTTCCAGAATGTCACCATAGGCAGGCATTTCTGAGATGCGGGTATCATCATCATCTTTTGCGCGCACGCCGTGACGAACTGTCTGAAGGATCTCGTCAATAGAACCGCCCCACAACCAGTCATCATCATTCAGGTTCGGATAGCCTGGTGCACCCTGTGCGCCGGAACCATGACACTGAACACAGTTCACACGAAAAGCTGCCGCGCCGCCTGCAATCGCAAACTGGTTAAGCTGCGGATCCGCCATGATGTCCTGCACGGACTTTTCCTTGATCGCAGTCAGAGTTTCCTGACGTTCATCAAGGATTTTGGCGTTTTCTTTCCAGAAATCACCACGGCTCGACCATTCCAGCACACCGGTTGTAGCGCCGTTGATCAGCGGCCATGCCGGATATGCAATCGTATAGGCAATTGCCCAGACAATACTGGCGTAATAGGCATAGAGCCACCAACGCGGCATCGGATTGTCGAGTTCTTTAATGCCGTCCCATTCGTGGCCGGTTGTTTCAACGCCTGTGACGTCGTCAATTTGCTTTTCACTCATTGTTTTCGTCCTTGAACGGAATGGCTTTCGCAGCATCAGCAGCTTGTTTGCTGCCTGGACGGAAGGCGTAGAAGACAACAAAAAGGAAGAAAAGGAACATGCCTAACAGCCCCCAGCTGTCGGCAAAGTGACGCAAGGTATTATAATCCATGCTGAACCTCCTTTAGCGCGATTTTGGTGACTGGTCGTAGGTCGAGAAATCAACCAATGTGCCCAGCATCTGCAGATAAGCAACAAGGGCATCCATTTCGGAAAGCACTTGCGGATTGCCATCGAAATCGCCGACCTTGGCTTTTGGATAACGTGCCAGCAGAGCTGTCGTATCCGCATCTGGATCAGCCTGAGCCTTGATGTCCACCAAAGCATTATCAAGCATTTCCTGCGTATACGGTACGCCGAGGAGGACGTTTGCTTTCAGATTATCGGCGATGGTCGCGGTGCTCAGCGGTGCATTCATCAGGAACGCATAGCTCGGCATCACGGATTCAGGCACAACTTTGCGCGGCTCAATCAGATGCTGCACATGCCATTCGTTGGAATAGCGGCCACCAACACGTGCCAGATCGGGACCCGTGCGCTTGGAACCCCACTGGAAGGAATGGTCATACATACTTTCAGCCGCAAGGCTGTAATGACCATAGCGCTCTACCTCATCACGGAACGGACGGATCATCTGCGAGTGACAGGTATAGCAACCTTCACGCACATAAATATCACGTCCGGCCAGTTCCAGAGGAGAGTAGGGGCGTACGCCCTCTACTTTCTCAATGGTGTTTTGCAGCCAAAACAGCGGAGCGATTTCAACGAGACCGCCGATTGTCACCACAAAAAGCGAACCGATCAGCAATAAAGTAGCGTTTTTTTCAATCAGCGAGTGTTTTTTGAGAATAGACATAACTCACCTGCTCCTTATTCCGCCGGTTTCAAGTACGGGCCGTTGTTTGTGGTTTGGATGATCGGAGTGGAGCCCGGAATGAGGGCTTCCTTTCTCAGATCGCCTTTGATGGTCTTGTAGACGTTCCAGGCCATAACGAAACCGCCGGACAGATACATCACGCCGCCAAGTGTACGGATGACATAATAAGGGAACATAGCAGCTACAGTTTCAGCGAAGGAGTAAACCAGGAAGCCCTGATCGTCATATTCGCGCCACATCAGACCCTGCTGGATACCGGCAACCCACATGGCGGCGGCGTAAAGCACGATACCAAGTGTTGCGAGCCAGAAGTGCCAGTTGACCATGCGGATCGAGTACAGACGCTCACGGTTCCACAAGCGCGGTACAAGGTAATACACGGCTGCAAAAGTGATCATACCATTCCAGCCAAGCGCGCCGGCATGAACGTGACCAATGGTCCAGTCCGTATAGTGCGACAGCGAGTTAACGGCCTTAATCGACATCAGCGGGCCTTCGAATGTCGCCATGCCGTAGAAGGCAATAGCAGCAACCATCAGACGAACCACCGGATCGGTACGGATCTTGTCCCATGCGCCGGAAAGCGTCATCAGACCGTTGATCATACCACCCCATGACGGCATCCACAGCACGATCGAGAAGACCATACCCAGTGTCTGTGCCCAGTCAGGCAGCGCTGTATAGTGAAGATGGTGCGGGCCGGCCCAGATATAGAGGAAGATAATCGACCAGAAGTGAACGATCGACAGGCGGTAGGAATAAACCGGACGATCAACCTGCTTCGGTACGAAATAATACATCATCGCAAGGAAAGGCACGGTCAGGAAGAAGGCCACGGCATTATGACCATACCACCACTGGGTCACTGCATCCTGTACGCCGGAGAAAGCCGAATAGCTTTTTACGCCGAGGAAAGAGACCGGAATTGCCAGATTGTTGATCACATGCAGCATGGCAATCGTGATGATGAAGGACAGATAGAACCAGTTCGCTACATAAATGTGCGGTTCTTTACGCTTTATCAGCGTGCCCATGAAGATCACGAGATACGCAACCCAGACAATGGTCAGCCAGATATCGACATACCATTCAGGTTCAGCATATTCACGCGACTGGGTGATGCCGAGCAGATAGCCGGTGGCGGCCATGATGATGAACAGGTTGTAGCCCCAGAACACGAACCAAGCCAGATCGCCGCCATAAAGGCGCGCACGGCAGGTACGCTGAACCACATAAAAAGAGGTGGCGATCAGGGCGTTACCGCAAAAGGCAAAAATAACAGCTGATGTGTGAAGAGGACGCACACGGCCAAAATTTAGCCATGGTCCCAGATTCAAATCAGGGAAAGCAAGCTGCGCCGCGATGAAAACACCGACGAGGAAACCAACAACACCCCAAAACACTGTGGCAATGATACCATAGCGGATCGGGCCATCCATATAAACGGAGTTGTCTTCCTTCACAGGCTTCAGGCTGTAATCTGCATTACGCAGCAGCAGCACTGTGAAAATGACAAGTGTAAAGAACAGAACCCACATATGGCTTCTGAATAAAGGATCATGTGTAAAGCCCGCGGCCAGGAGCGCCAAAAAAGCACCCACCCCCGAGATTACAATTCCCGCAGCGTAATTCATGAAGATTCCCCTCGCGCGCGCAACAAGTTTTGCCCGGTCATTGCGGATAAGCCGCAACACGAGCAATATGGGCGTATTATATGAAACGCGAAAAAATAGTCATTGATTTAAATCAAACAGAACCCTGTGCGACAGGGACTGAAATAGCCCGGATTTTGCTGTTTTGCTTATGCGGGAGCGCTGCTACTCATCAGGTGGCAAGCACTGATTTTGTAAATTCAAAAGGTATTTAATACTAATATTAAAGACTATGGTTATGTATAACCAAATCAACAGCTTAGATTGTTTTCGGAAATTGTTATATGCAGAGTTTTCAGAAATTTCTGAAAATTTTGTATAAAAATCTCTGCCTTTAAATAAAAGAATGGCGCGAGCTGAGCTGCTTGTTTTTGCTGCATAAATGTGTTCGTCGCACGGCTTTTGAGAGAGGCTCGAGGGGGTGGGGCTGATTGTCGCTGAGGCTATGCGGGTCACCTCAAACAGGCAAATTTGCAGTCGGTTATTTGTCGGGACTATCGGGCATCTGCGTTTTTACTTTGGAATGATTCTCACCTTAACTGCGTGTCCGAAGGAATAATCTGTGAGGGGTAAGCAATTTGCTTTCCGTTTCTAAACGGCCTTAGAAATGTTTTTATTATGCATAAATGTTATTGATGTATGCAATTTTCGTCTGATAAATTGTCAACATTTGTGTCGCGGGCTCTTGCTTTGGTACCAGTTTTTTGCAAGCATGATGTAACAAATAAGAAGAAATGCTGACGGATTAACCGATATGTTAAGTCGGAAACTACGCACAGCACAGGGGAATAAAAAGCCGTCGGATTTCGTATGCCGGATCTCATGTAAATGAGGCTTTTCCTCAGCTCTATCACTAACCTTTCCGAGAATAATCATCGGTAGGGAACACTGAATTATGTCTTGTCTTTGCAAGGGGCAGGGCACTGGGAGATTGACAGAATATGAAATATGCAGATCTCGTCCTGTCGGGCGGGCGGATTTTTTGCGGCCTGAATGAGGGCTTTGTTGAGGCGCTTGCAATTGCTGACGGTAAGATTTCGGCCACCGGTACAGCCGCAGACATTGAACCTCTGGCCGGTGAAGCAACAAAGCGTGTTGATCTGCAAGGGCGGGTTGCGGTTCCGGGGCTGAATGATGCCCATATGCATCTTCTGATGCTTGGCGTCGCGATGAATGAGATTAACCTGCGACCTGAATCCGGTGCGCGCAGTCTCGAAGAAATTTTCAAACGTATTGCTGATGTTGTAGCGCAAAAACCTGCGGGTGAGTGGGTTTGCGGTGGCGGCTATGATCATTATGAGCTGAGCGAGCAGCGTCATCCGACCATTGAAGAGCTTGATGCGATTGCACCGGATCATCCGGTTTACATTACACGCACCTGTGGTCACGTCGGTATTGCTAATAGTGCAGCCATGCGTCTGGCAAATATTACCCATGATACACCAAGTCCGTCCGGCGGGCTGATTGAAAAGCGCAACGGTAAATTGTCGGGTCTGTTGGCAGAATCCGGTATGCGTGTGGTCACGGATAAAATTCCGCCACTGAGCCGTGAGGAATTGAAAACGGCCATCACCCGTGCTGCAGAATTTATGCTGTCACAGGGCTTCACTAGTGTGATGGATGCCGCTGTCGGCATGAGCTATGGCATGGAAGAGCTTCATGCTTATGAAGAACTGGCCGCTGCCGGAGATTTGCCGATCCGTACCTGGGTCTGCATCTATGGCAATCATGACGGCATTGGTGATCAGGCCTATGCAGAGGGTTTCCGTGCCAAACGCCAGACCGGAAACTTACGCTATGGCGCGATGAAAGTATTCTCGGATGGCAGTGCCGGTGGCCTGACGGCTGCGATGAGCGAGCCTTATGTGGCAGGTGATCCGAATAATTTCGGTATTTTCTGCTATTCGGATGAGGAGATGCACAAATCCCTCAAACATTATCATGAGCTTGGTTATCAGTTGGCCATTCATGCGATTGGTGATGCCGCGATTGAGCAGGTTTTGTCCGGTATTGAGAATGCCGATAGCGCAGAACAGCCTATTAAAAACCGCCGTCACCGCATTGAACATTGCGGCTTTTTGAGTGACGGCCAGATTGAACGTATGGCCAAAGCCGGAATTGATCCGGTGCCACAGCCAATGTTCATTTATGAATTCGGCGATCTTTACGTTGCCAATCTCGGTGAAAAGCGTGCCCATGAATCTTATCCGATGCGCAAATGGATGGATGCCGGTTTGCATCCTGCGGCGTCTTCCGATGCACCGGTAACCTCCACCAATCCGTTTCAGAATATCTACACGCTCATCACCCGCAAGACCAAGATCGGTTCGGTGATTGGTGGTGATCAGCGTCTGACACGGGAAGAGGCGATCCACGCTTACACGCATTTCGGTGCCTATACGCAGTTTGCGGAACAGGAAACCGGACGATTGGCGGCTGGTATGGCTGCGGATATTGCTGTGTTGTCGAAAGATATCTTCACTTGTGATGAGGAAGAAATCCGCACTGATGTGGTCTGCGACATGACCGTGCTCGAAGGCAAGATCGTATTTGAGCGGCAGGTGTAACTGTTGTCGTTTGAGGTGCTCAAAGCACCTCAGGCAAACAGCCAGAGAAAGGCAATTTCATGCTTCGGCACACGTTACAACGTCTGCTTCTCGCATTGCCGGTCATGTTCGGTGTGCTGCTGCTCGGCTTTTTGCTGATGCAGGTGGTGCCGACGGATCCGGCGCAGGTGCGTGCAGGTCCAACCGCGACACAGGAGCTGGTTGAGGCCATTCGCCGTGATCTCGGTCTCGATCAGCCATTATGGAAACAGTTCTTCTTTTATGTCGGCCGTCTGATGCAGGGCGATCTCGGCGTATCCATCATCAATAATGTGCCGGTGTCTCAGGAACTCGGTGCCACAATCGGCCCGACATTGGAGCTGATGGTTGCTTCCCTGATCTGGGCAATTCCGCTGGGTATTCTGCTCGGCACAGTCGGTGCTTATTACCGCGGCTCGCTGCTGGATCGCTCGATCATGGCTGTGTCGGTTGCCGGTGTGTCTATCCCTGTGTTTTTCTTAGGTTTGGTGCTGGTCTGGCTGTTTGGTTTTAAATATCCGATTCTGCCGTTTACCGGTCGCCTCGGGCCTTTATGGACATGGGAAGGCTTCACCAGCATAATCCTGCCGGCGATTACGCTGGGTGGTGTTTTCGTCGGCCCTGTTGCCCGTATGACCCGCACATCCGTGCTGGATGTGCTGGGCGCGGATCATATCCGTACCGCGCGTGCGAAAGGTCTGAAAGAACGTCTGGTTGTGACCCGTCATGCTTTACGCAATGCGCTGGTGCCGGTGGTGACACTGATCGGCTTGCAGATCGGCTTTTTGCTTGGTGGCGCCGTTGTGGTTGAGACAGTGTTCTCATGGCCAGGCATTGGCCGTCTGGCCGTCGGCGCTATTCTTTCCAGCGATCTGCCAATGGCGCAGGGTACGATTATTGTGATGTCTCTCGGCTTTATTCTCGTCAATCTCGGTGTTGATATTCTCTATGCCGTGCTCGACCCGCGTGTGAGAGGTGCATGATGACCAGTGTTGCAAAAACAACGCCTGTTCAGGCGGCAGAACCGGAAGTCGCCTTCAAGCGTGTCAGCGTTTTACGCATGTTGATGTCTGATACCGGCTCGGTGATTGCTTTGACCCTTGTGGTGCTGACCCTGTTTTGCGGTCTGTTTGCGCCGTGGCTGGCACCGGAAGACCCGTATGGCGGCAATCTCGGTATGATGCTTAAGCCGGTCGGTGAGGCAGGCTATCTGCTTGGCACCGACGGGCAGGGACGTGGTATGGTTACGCGTCTGCTCTATGGTATCCGCACCACGCTGTTTATGGGTTTCGTCTCGGTATTTTTCGGTTGTGTCGTCGGTGGTCTTATCGGTTTTGTTGCCGCTTATTACACCCGTTGGAGCGGCCTGCTGATGCGCTTCATGGATGTGCTGCTGTCGTTTCCGGCTATTTTGTTTGGCTTAGCAATTGCCGCAATCTTTGGGCCGGGTCTCACCGCAGTCATTATTGCTTTGTCGATTGCGACTGTGCCGCTGATGGCGCGCGTGGTGCGTGGTGGCGCGATTGTGGTGTTGCAGCAGGATTATATTGAAAGTGCCCATTCGCTCGGCATGTCCGACAGCCGTATCATCTTCAAATATGTGCTGCCGAACTGCCTGTCTTCAATCTTCGTGTTCGTGACACTTCGTTTCGGACAGGTGATCCTGCTGGGCGCGGCACTTTCTTTCATCGGTCTTGGTGCGCAGCCGCCGACAGCAGAACTTGGTGCCATGGCATCGGAAGGACGCAACTTTCTGTTCTTCGCACCGCATGTCTCGGTTCTGCCAAGTCTGATGATCTTCATTATCGTTCTGGCGTTTAACGTATTGGGGGATTCCCTTCGTGACGCGCTCGATCCGAAATTACGTAAATAAACATTTTTGGCGGCGGATCACTGCATAGAACAGGGAGCGCCACATCAGGAGGACTAAAATGAAAAAATACCTGACTGCCACGCTTATCGCCGGCGTTGCTGCCGGAGCCGTTTTGTCCGGTGCGACTTATGCCCAGACCAAAGCGCCATTGTCGATCCTGCGCGTGATTGATGCGGATAATTACGATCCGATCCGTTCCACCGCAACAGCAATGGTGGAAGTGATGTCGATGCTGGGCGATACGCTGGTATCGCTCGATTTCGACATGAAAACCGTCAAGCCGGGGCTGGCTGAAAGCTGGACCGTGTCTGATGATGGCACAACATATACCTTTAACCTGCGCAAAGACGTAAAATTCTGCGATGGTCGTCCAATGACGGCTGCTGACGTGGTCTATACGATCGAGCGTTGGCAAAATCCTGAAAAACGCTCACCAACCGCTTTCCGTGGCGGTAAGGTGAAAAGTGTAACCGCTAAAGACGATTACACCGTTATCTATCAGCTGGAAGAGCCATATTCCGATCTTCTGCCTCAGCTGACCATGCCGTTCTCATCCGTTGTGGACAAGGACACAGTTGAAAAACTGGGTGAAAATTTCGGTGTGCAGGGCTTCAACGGCACCGGCCCTTATTGCTGGGTCAGCTGGCAGCCGCGTCAGGAACTGAAGCTGAAAAAGAACCCGCATTATACATGGGGGCCGTCTTTCTATAAAAATCCAAGCCCGCAGATCGATGAGATTGTCTGGCGTATTATTCCTGAAGCCAACACACTGATGGCGGCTATTCAGGCACGTCAGGCGGATATGACCTATTACATGCCGCCGATTGCGCTGACCACAATGGAAAGCATGCCGGGTATCAGCGTTTCCAAGCAGGAAAACTATATCTATGATATGTTCATGGGGTTCAAGATCGACAAGCCTGTGGTGTCTGATCCGGTGATCCGTAAAGCCGTGAATATGGCAACCAACAAGGCGGCGATCACGCAGGCCGTTTATTTCGGTCATGGTAAGGAAATGCGCTCGCTCGTTAATCCGGCGATCATTGATTATGATGCGGAATCCGCCAAACTGACACCTGCCTTTGATCAGGATGCAGCCAATAAAATGCTGGAAGAAGCTGGCTGGAAAATGGGCGGCGACGGTATCCGTGAAAAAGACGGCCAGAAAGCCACCTTCCTTGTCTATGGTCTGCGTAATGCGACCAATCCGACTGTGAGTGAGGCCATGCAGGCTGATCTGCGCAAAGTCGGTATCGACATGAAAATCCAGCTTTGGGATGCGACTGTCGGCTGGGGCAAGATGGCAACACAGGAATTTGATGCGTTCTATATGAACTATCCGGCGCTGACTGCTCTTGAAGCGATTGGTCTGTATTTCCCGAGCCGTCAGGCACCGACACCAAACCGCATGAACTGGAAAGATCCGGCAACGGATGAGCTGATCCGTAAGGCGGCAACCACCACCAGTAAGGAAGAGCGTCATGAAGCGCTGGCAACTCTGCAGCGTAACCTGACCGAGGCCAATGTCTGGGTCACATTGTCGTCCGAGCCGATGTGGCTGATCTCCGGTGATCGTGTGGAAGGTGCCAAGGCGCACGGTATCTATGGTGCCGGTATCTATAAAGGTCTGGATATTTCTCTGAAACGCTAAAAACAAAGACTGCGGCACTGCGAGGAGGCAGTGCCGCAGTCTCAAATCGGAAATTCAGGCGCAGGGGAGTGATGCGGTGCGTGTAACAGTCATCAGAAACGCGGATATTGTCGTTGCATGGGATAAGGACAGCCAAAGCCATATCTATGTAAAAAATGCCGATGTTGCTTTTGAAAACGGCAAGCTTACCTATGTCGGTACGGGCTATGCCGGTGCAGCCGATACAGAACAGGACGGTCGTGGTTTTATGGTCATGCCGGGTCTGGTCAATATCCATTCCCACCCAGCAAGCGAACCGCTGAATAAGAGCATCCTCGATGAACTCGGTTCTCCGGGGCTGTATAATTCCGCGCTTTATGAATTTATGCCGATTATCCGTCCGGATGCGGAAGGCGCTGAAGCCGCATGGAAAGTCGCCTATGCGGAACTGCTGAAATCCGGCGTCACAACACTGGCTGATCTCTCTGTTGCCCATCCGTCATGGATTGATCTGGCAGGGCAGAGTGGTCTGCGCGTCTGCATTACGCCAATGTTCCGTACGGCGCGCTGGTACACCAAAAACGGCCATGTGGTTGAGTATGAGTGGGATGAGGCCGTTGGCGAAAAAGCCATGGCGCAGGCATTGGAAATGGTGGATGCCGCAGAGGCACATCCGTCTGGCCGCCTGTTCTCCATGCTGTGTCCGGCGCAGATTGATACATGTAGCGAAGGCCTGATTAAAGAGAGCTATGCAGAAGCACAGCGTCGCAAAATTCCTTGGCAGATTCATGCCGCACAATCGACCGTAGAATTTCATGAAATTACCCGCCGTCATGGTGTTTCGCCGGTGCAATGGCTGGAGCAGCTTGATGTGCTGGGTGAGACCAGCATTGTCAGTCACGGGATTTTCCTCGACGATTATCCGCGCAACAGCTGGCATACGCGCCGCGATCTTGATCTGCTGGTGGAAACCCGCACAGCGGTTGCCCATTGCCCGACTGTGTTTATGCGACGTGGCATAGCCATGCGCGATTTTGGCCGTTATCTGCGCGCCGGTGTGCGCCTTGGCATCGGCACCGATACCTATCCGCATAATATGCTCGAAGAGATGCGTCATGTCGGCTACGTGGCGCGGATGATGGCTGAGAACCCGCGCACTGTTACATCCGGTGAGATTTTTACCGCGGCGACTGTGGGCGGTGCTGATCTGCTCGGACGTGATGATATCGGGCGTCTGGAAACTGGCTGTAATGCCGATCTGGTGCTGGTTAATCTCGCGCATCCGATGATGCGGCCGGGCTATGATCCGATCCGCAGCATGATCTATGCGGCAGCCGAGCGTGCTGTGGATACGGTCTATGTCGGTGGTGAGAAGGTGGTCGAGAAAGGGCAATGCCTGACGATTGATTTTGAGCAGGCCGCCGAAGACCTCCACGCTGCACAGCAACGCACAGTTCAACGGGCACCACAGGAAGACTGGGCGAAACGCCCTGTTACTGCTTATGCCCCGCATTCATTTTCCGGCCTTGCGTAAGCAAGCCAACCAAAAATCCGGCCTCGATTAATCAGGCCAAAGCAATATTCCGGTCATATGGAACTATGACCGGCTTGGAGATCACACTATGACAGAACCGGTTCTCGAAATCCGCAATCTCGTCACAGAGTTTAAAACCCCGAACGGTGTCATCCGTGCGGTGGACGGCATTTCTCTGAAGGTTGAACGCGGCAAGACACTGGGTATTGTGGGAGAAAGCGGCTGTGGTAAATCCATGCTGTCGCTGTCTGTCATGGGACTTGTGCCGCAGCCCGGTAAGAATGCGGGTGGTGAAGTAATTTTTGAAGGGCAGGATCTTCTGAAACTATCGCCGGATGAGATGCGCAGGCTGCGTGGCAACCGTATTGCGATGATTTTTCAGGAGCCGATGACCTCGCTCAATCCGGTGCATACAATCGGCTATCAGCTGGTTGAGGCGCTGCAAGCGCATTATAAAAAACCGTATAAGGAAATGCGTGAGGAAGCGATTGAAGCGCTGCGCAAAGTGCGCATTCCTGCACCGGAATGCCGTTTTGATGAATATCCGCATCAACTGTCCGGTGGTATGCGCCAGCGTGTGATGATTGCAATGGCACTGGTTTGCAAGCCGGTTTTGCTGATAGCCGATGAGCCGACAACAGCGCTGGATGTGACCATTCAGGCGCAGATTCTTAACCTGTTGCGCGAGTTGCAGCAGGAAACCAATATGGCAATCATCCTCATTACCCATGATCTGGGTGTGGTAGCGCAAGTCGCGGATGATGTGGCGGTGATGTATGCCGGTAAAGTGGCGGAACGCGCTTCCGTCAATGCGATTTTCAAAGATCCGCAGCATCCCTATACCATTGGTCTGATGGGCTCGATGCCGCGTATGGATGAGGATGTTGACCGGTTGGTGGCAATCAGCGGTGTTGTGCCGCCGCCGTTTCGTTTGCCATCCGGCTGCCGGTTTAACCCGCGCTGTCCGTTTTCCGATGAGGAATGCACGTCCACTTTACCGGCATTGCATGAACTCCAGACCAATCATCTTGTTGCCTGCCATAGAGCGCCGGTGGAGGATTTCGTATGACGCAACCGCTTCTGGAGCTACAGGGTATTTCCAAACATTTCCCTGTCAAAAAAGGCCTGATCCGTCAAAAAGTGGTGGGTACCGTGCGTGCTGTGGACGAAGTTTCGTTCAAGCTGATGCCGGGTGAAACGCTGGCAATCGTGGGTGAAAGCGGTTGCGGTAAATCCACAACTGCACGTCTGGCATTGCGCCTGCTGGAGCCGACCGCCGGTCGGGTACTGTTTGAGGGCGAGGATGTTACCCATGCCAGCGGCACTAAACTGCGTGATCTGCGCCGTCAGATGCAAGTGGTGTTTCAGGACCCCTATGCCAGTCTCAATCCGCGCATGACAGTGGGGGAACTGATTGCCGAACCGATGCTGGTGCATGGTGTCGGTACCGATGCCTCACGCCGCGAGCGGGTGATTGAACTGCTGCGCCGCGTTGATCTGGCACCGTATCATGCCGCGCGTTATCCGCATGAGTTTTCCGGTGGTCAGCGCCAGCGTATCGGTATTGCCCGTGCGCTTTCCTTGTCACCGAAACTGATCGTTTGCGACGAGCCTGTCTCGGCACTGGATGTGTCCATTCAGGCGCAGGTGGTCAATCTGCTCAAAGATTTGCAGAAAGAAATGGGGCTGTCTTACCTGTTTATTTCGCACGGACTGCCGGTGGTCAAACATATGGCTGACCGCGTGGCAGTAATGTATCTCGGACAGGTGGTGGAGATCGCCGACAAGCATCAGCTCTATAATAATCCGCGCCATCCCTATACGCAGGCTTTGTTGTCTGCCGCGCCGCAGCCCGATCCGGCGTCGCGCGGCTCATGGAACGTGCTGGGTGGCGATGTCCCAAGCCCGCTTAATCCGCCTTCCGGTTGCCGCTTTCATACCCGTTGTCCACTGGCACAGGATTTGTGCAAACAGCAAATTCCTGAATTGAAGGATTTAGGCACTGGCCAGCAGGTGGCCTGCCATTTTGAGAGCCAGGTGTCTGCCTTCAAACATGCGGCGCATTTCGCATCCGGTGCGGAGAAATTGCAGCAGCGTTTAGGGCTTTTCGCGAAGAAGCGGGCAGAAAAAGAACAGGCTGCTTAAAAACAATCAGACTACAATAAAAACATGCCGCTTCAGTTCTGAAGCGGCATGTTTTGTGTTTGGTGGTTATTTCCAGATTTCGCCGTCTACTTTGCCGTTGAGTTCCGGATAATCTTTCAGCGTGAAATGCGGTGTACCGCGCTTCTGCTGGTCGAAATAATCCTTGGTCACTTTAACAACCGTGCCGGAGAGCAGAGCAATGGCAATCAGGTTGATGGTTGCCATCAGACCCATAGCGGCATCAGCCGCATTGAACACGGTGAGAATGCTTTCATAGGCGCCCCAGACGACCATCAGCAGTGTGCCGCAGCGCAGTAGTGAGATCCACAGACGTTTACCGGCACCGAGATAAATCATGGCATTTTCCGCATAAGCGTAATTGCCGATGATGGAAGTGAAGGCAAAGAAGAAGATCGCAATACTGATAAAATAGCTTCCGAACCAGCCGATATGCACAGTCATGGCTTCCTGTGTCAGAAGCGTGCCGGTAAGACCTGAATTTGGTGCCAGTTTATTTGACAGCAGGATCATGATGGCTGTTGCGGTACAAATCAGAATTGTATCAATGAACACGCCGAGTGCCTGCACAAACCCCTGCGAGGACGGGTGGTGCGGATTAGGTGTGGCAGAGGCCGCGATATTTGGTGCCGAGCCCATACCGGCTTCATTGGAGAACAGCCCGCGCTTCACACCATTCATCAGTGCGCCGGCGATACCACCTGCGGCAGCTTCCACACCAAAGGCGCTTTTGACAATCAAGGCCAGCAGAGCAGGGACTTCGGTAATATTGGTAATCAGTACAAAGAGCGCAACACCGAGATAGATTGCCGCCATAAACGGCACAACCAGTTCGGCCACGCGGGCGATCTGACGGATGCCACCGAAAATGACGATACCGGCAAGCGCTGCAATTACAATGCCAACCACAATTTTGGAGAAGCCGAAAGAGCCGTTCATTGCATCGGCAATGGCATTGGCCTGCACAGCATTAAACACCAGACCAAAGGCGAGGATCAGACAGACGGAGAAGATGACAGCGATCCACGGGGCTTTCAGACCTTTCGCAATATAATAGGCTGGCCCGCCACGGAACTGACCATTTGCATCACGGGTTTTATAAAGCTGCGCCAGTGTGCTTTCGGCATAGGCCGTAGCCATACCGACAAAGGCGACGATCCACATCCAGAAAATAGCACCGGCACCACCGAGATAAAGCGCAACCGCCACACCGGCAATATTGCCGGTACCGACGCGGGAGGCAAGGCTGGTACAGAGTGCCTGAAACGGGGTAATCCCGCTGTCATCGCGCTTTGGTGCGCGCAAAACCGAGCGGAAAAACTCAGGAAAGTGCAGAAGCTGAATGAAATTGAGCCTGATCGAGAAATAAATCCCGACCGCAAGCAATCCGTAAATCAGGACATAATCCCAGAGGATCGTGTTAATAAAGGCAATAATTGTTGTCATTTGTAGAATACGCTCCGGTCACACCTCAGTTGAGGTGACGATGTCGTTTTGCGGTAAATATGACTTAATAAATTATTTTAGCTTATATTCAGGCTCATTGCTTGGAGCACTGCGATCCAACATGAATGTAGACCGCTCCAGTTTTTTAGCAATGACTGAAGAGCGGTGCTTTTGCCAATAAAATTCGGTCTTGTCAAAAATACAGCCGCACGGTCTGTGTAAAACCGGCGGCTGTTGTTTAAAAAATGATTATTTATGCGGTCAGAGCTTCAGCTTTACATGACGGTTGACATCTTTGTAGAGCAGATAGCGGAACTTGCCCGGACCACCGGCATAACAGGCCTGCGGACAGAAGGCGCGCAGCCACATATAGTCACCGGCCTCAACCTCAACCCAATCCTGATTGAGACGATAAACCGCTTTACCTTCAAGCACATAAAGACCATGCTCCATCACATGGGTCTCCGCAAAAGGAATAATGGCACCCGGCTCGAACGTGACGATATTGACATGCATATCGTGGCGCAGATCGCTTGGGTCAACAAAGCGGGTGGTTGCCCATTTGCCGTCGGTGTCCGGCATAGCAACCGGCTCGACTTCGGACTCATGCTTGAAAAAGGCTTCCGGCACATCCAGACCATTCACATATTCAAAACTTTTGCGAATCCAGTGGAAACGGGCAGGTGCCTCGCTTTTATTACGCACAGTCCAGAGGCTCTTCGGCGGCAAAAACGCATAGCTGCCTGCGCGCATGGCATGATCTTTGCCGTCAAGCGTAATGACAATATTGCCTTCAACCACAAAAATACCGGCCTCGGCATCCGGGTCAGGTTCTGGCTTGTCACTACCGCCTTTTGGTTCCAGTTCGACGATATATTGCGCAAAGCTCTCGGCAAAACCGGACAACGGGCGCGATAAAATCCAGACGCGTGTCTTGTCCCAGAATGGCAGGCAGGATGTGACAATATCCATCATCACGCCTTTAGGGATAACCGCATAGGCCTCAGTGAATACGGCACGGTCGCTCAGCAATTGCGTCTGCTTGGGTGCGCCGCCGGTTGGCGCATAATAAGTGCGGTCAGTCATGATCTCTCCCGTTGTCTTTATCCTCTGTTTGCAGTCAGGCTGGTTTTGAGCAATTCTGCAAGAGGGCGTAGTGGGATTATCACTGAAATCTATAAATTGTCGACAATATTGTATATAATTTCCCGTTTATTGGATTAATAAACGGGAAATTACAGTATGATCAGGCGAGATCAGGCCGGTCTGTGGTGATCTGACGGATTGGTGTGTTTTTCCAGAACGTCAGTTCTGGTTCGGTATTCGGCACCCAAACGCCCAGACGCTCCGGTGCGATCCGGCTGGTGATAGCGTCCCAGCTATGGGAGAGCAGGGCTTTTTCAATGGCGAGAATATCGGCATGGGTGTCGAAATAATCGAGCGCTTCCTGTAAACCACCGAGAATAGTGGCGCTGAAAGCATTGAGCGAGGCGAGGCGGCGCATTTCCGGAGCAACATCTTTCACTTGCTCCAATACCTGACGGGTAAAGCCGGTAAGTATGCACTGATCTTTCATACCCTGTGCGCGGATGATCTGCACAACCGCATCGGTGAGGCCGTCATAGAGATCACCATTGGCGCGGTTTTTCAGTTCCACATGCAGTTCCATACCGGTCGGTTTGAAAATTTCCAAAACCTCTTCAAACAGCGGAATATGTTCATCCATGCTTTCACGTAAATAAGTATTCACACGCGCAGTTTTGGAAAGCTCTGCCACATCGCCGAGGCCGTTGGTGGTGCGCTCCAGTGTCGGATCATGCAGCACAACCACTTCACCGGCATTGGTCAGATGCAGATCAAATTCCACACCGGCAATATTAAGATCAGCGGTTTTGCGAAAACCGGAGAGTGAATTTTCAGGCCAGAGATTACGCGCGCCGCGATGGCCGATAATACGTGTCATGACAGGTATTCCTTTTAACGAATGGTCGGGTCGAGTTTGTCGCGCAGCCAGTCACCGAGGATGGAAATCGATAGCGTGGTGAACATGATCACAAAGGCCGGTGCCAGCATGATCCATGGCGCGGTTGTCAGATATTCGCGTCCGTAACCGACCATATTGCCGAGGCTGGATTTTGGCGGCTGCACACCAAGGCCTAAGAAAGACAGGCTGCTTTCCAGCAGAATGATCTCAGGAAAAGTCAGGGTCATCGAGACGATGAGGGTCGAGGCAATATTTGGCAGAATATGGCGCAGATAGACCCATGATTGCTTGGCACCAAGCTGCGTCACTGCTGCGGCATAGCCCTGCGAACTGGCGGAAATGGCCAGACCACGGGCGATACGGGCATAGCGCTCCCAACCGTAAAGCCCCATCAGGCAGACCAGCAGCATCATGGAGTTACCGAAGAAAGCCAGCACTGAGAGTGCGAGGATCAGAAACGGCAATGCCGCCTGAAAATCGGCCAGTGTCAGCACGACTTGTTCTACGGTCTTGCGGAAATTCGCAGCAAGAAAACCAACGGTAGTGCCGAGCAGGGTGGAAATAATGGTGGCACCAAAAGCGATCAGCAGAGAGACACGAATGGATTCAATCAGGCGGGACAGGACATCGCGCCCGACCTCATCTGTACCGAGCCAATGTTGCGGGTGTCCCGGCATGACAAGACGGCTTTTAAGATCCATCGCCGTAATGCTGTAAGGGCGGATCCAGTCAGCTGCGATAGCGATGATAATCATCGCGGTAAACCAGATCAGCGACAGCATAACCAGCAGGGGTATGCGTTTCTTTTTGCGCTTTTGGATATTCACCGCCGGCACGCCGGTACTATCGCTGATTGAGAGTTCAGACATCAGCTGGTTCCTTTACGCTTTGGCTTGATTATCGCGCAGGCGCGGATCGAGAAAACCATAGAGCAGATCAACAACGAAATTGGACAACACCATTGTCGAGGCAATCAGCAGCAGGATACATTGCACGACCGCCAGATCGCGGTTGGAGACGGCAACCACCAGCAAACGTCCGACACCTGGCCATGAGAACAGGGATTCAATCACCACTGCACCGGCCACCAGTGAGCCGACCATGAAACCGACCAGTGTCACAATCGGAATGGCGGCATTGGGCAGCGCGTGATTGCGAATGACGTTGCCCCAGCGCACGCCTTTGGCACTGGCGGTGCGGATATAAGGTTGGCCGAGAATTTCAATCATGGCACTGCGGGCAAAGCGGGCGAGAATGGCCGCACCGGCAATGCTCATGGTGAACACTGGCAGAATGGCATGCATCCATGTGTCACTGCCACCGGAAGGTAACCATTTCAGTGTCACCGAGAAGATCAGCACCAGCACCAGACCCAGCACGAAATTCGGCAGGGTAAAGCCTATAATGGCGGTCATCATCACCAGCCGGTCGATGATGCTGTCACGATGGAGTGCCGCATAAACACCGGCAGGAATACCGATGGCCAGATTGAGCAGCAATGTCGGAATGGTCAGCATCAGTGTCGCGGGAATGCGCTCGGCAACCAGATCAATCGCTTTCTGGCCGTCGCGCATGGAGACACCGAGATCGCCCTGAAAAATCGCCCCGAAATAACTGAAATATTGTACGAGGATCGGCTGATCCAGCCCCCATGCTTTGCGGAAAGCCTCGACGGCTTGTGGCGGTGCATCAGGCCCAAGAATGATTTGTGCCGGATCACCGGACATGCGCAGCACGATAAAGGCAAAGCTTACGACCAGCACGATGGTGATGAACGCCCGCAACAGACGGGTAAGGAAAAAAGAAATCATCAGTCTGTCCTGTTATCCGGCTAATGCTATTTGCTGCGATGCACTGTCATAGAGATGGCTTGTTTGCCCCTTGTCATAAAGATGACAGGCAACACTATGCTCTTTGCCGGTTTGCAAGGTTTCAGGCACCTCGGTGCGGCAGCGCTCAGAGGCGAAACGGCAGCGCGGATGAAAGGCGCATCCGCTTGGTCTGGCTGCCGGATTTGGCGGCTCGCCCTGCAGGATAATGCGGTTGCTCAGGAGCGTACCGGGCACCGGAATACTGGAAACCAGTGCCTGCGTATAAGGATGCTGGGGTGCCTGAAAAATCACATCGGACGGTGCTTCTTCCACAATCCGACCCAGATACATCACAGCCACACGGTCACTGATATTGCGTACCACTTTCAGATCATGGCTGATAAACACCATGGCAATGCCGTTTTTCTCCTGCAGATCGCGCAGCAGATTGACCACCTGCGCCTGAATGGAAACATCCAGTGCTGAGACGGCTTCGTCGCAAACCAGCAATTCGGGATTGCAAGCAATGGCACGAGCAATCACCACGCGCTGGCGCTGCCCGCCGGAAAGCTCGTGGGGAAAGCGCGCTGCATGGTGCGGCATCAGGCCAACGGATTGCATCAGTTCTTTCACCCGTGCCGCACGGCTTTCCTTGTCGCCGATGCCATGGATCAGCAGCGGTTCTTCAATCTGCGTGGCAATGGTCAGACGGCGATCAAGTGCAGCCAGCGGGTCCTGATAAACAAGCTGCATGCGTTTGCGCAAAGCCCGCCATTCATTGGTGCGGGCAGGTGGCAGAACATCGCCGTCAAAGCGCACTTCACCGGTACTCGGACGTTCCAGTCCCAGCAACAGGCGACCGGTGGTGGATTTGCCGGAGCCGCTTTCGCCGACAATACCCAGCGTTTTACCTTTTTGTATGGACAGGCTCACCGCATCTACGGCTTTGACCTCTGTTGGCTTGGCAAATAATCCGCGCTTGGAGGTGTAGATTTTGCTTAAATTTTTAGCTTCGAGCAGCGGCTTGTTCATGACAGCACCTGCTGTTGTGTTGCCGGAGCGGGAGCAATAAATGCAGTCGGTACAACCGGTGTCGCAGGAATAACAGTGTCACGTATTTCAACGGGGCGGAAACAGGCGATATAACGATCATACTGATTGCCGGTCAAAGGCGGCAGATCGCTTTTGCAACGATTTTCTGCACGGTTGCAGCGCGGAGAAAAAGCACAGCCTTTCGGTAGTTTTCCCGGTTCCGGCACAGTGCCTTCAATAGGGATGAGACGCTCACGGCCACCATCAATGCGCGGGATCGCATCAAAAAGCCCGCGTGTATAGGGATGGCGCGGCTGCGCGAACAGCGCTTCTGTCGAACTTTTTTCGATCATACGTCCGGCATACATCACGCAGACCCGTTCGCAGATTTGCGACACGGCACCCAGATCATGGCTGATGAACACAATCGCCATGCCGGTTTCCTTACGGATACGGGCGAGCAGGTCGAGCACCTGCGCCTGAATAGTGGCATCCAGCGCGGTGGTCGGCTCATCGGCAATCAGCAAATCCGGCTCACCGGCCAATGCCATGGCGATCATCAGACGCTGGTTCTGCCCGCCGGAAAACTCATGGGGAAAATTATCAAGACGGCGGACAGCATCAGGAATGCCGACCAGTTCCAGCAGGCGCAGCGCTTCTTTGCGCGCAGCCGCACCGGAAATACCGCGATGCAGTTTCACCGCTTCTTCGATCTGCTTGCCGACACGGATCACCGGATTGAGCGAAGAGGACGGATCCTGAAAAATCATGGCAATGCGTGATCCGCGTACAGATTCCAGTTTGCGCCGTGTCGCGCCGATCAGATTGGCACCGTCAATCATGACCGAACCGGCGACTGTGGCTTTCTTCGGCAGTAGCCCGAGTGCTGCCAGCCATGTTACGGATTTGCCGCAACCAGATTCTCCGACCAGCCCGACGGCTTCGCCTTTTTCAATTTTCAGATTGATACCGTGCAAAACCTGCACGCCGTCAAAAGCCACTTTCAGATCGGCGATCTCGACCAAAGCCATCGACGCGCTCCTGTTATAAATAACGGCATCAAATGCCGAAGCAGAGAATGAAACAAAAAGCCATGCGGATGATGACACCCGCATGGCTCACAGGGCTTAGCCCCAGTTGTTTTTACGGAATTCCATGGCGAAGGCCGGTGCGGCTTTCCACTTCACGGATTTACGTTTGGCGGTGAAAGTCGCGTTCTGGTGCAGAACCGTATAGGCCGGATCTTCACGCTCGCAGATTTCCAGCATCCGCTTGAAAGCTTCACGGCGTTTGCCCTGATCCATACTGGTTTCAAGGAAGCCCGAGAGTTCATTCACTTCCTTGTTTGTCCATTCGCCAACCTGCTGCTGCTGACCGTTTGGACCATGTTGGCTGACAATGGAAGAGACCGGATCGTTGAACGGTGCGGAGTTCGACCAGTCGCGCACCGCGCGGGTCGGGGTCTGTTCCAGCACCTGCTGCCAGTTTTCCTTCATCTCGATCTCAACATTGAGACCGGCCTGCTGCCACATCTCCACCAGAATTTGACCGGTTGCGGTCTGGTTGGTGTAGTAATTGTTGAGCAGACGATAAGGGATCGGATCGCCTTTATAACCGGCTTCTTTAAGCAGCTGACGCGCGAGACCGGGATTATATTCCGGCACAGTCCAGTCACTGATGAACATGTCAGCATAATACGGCCATTGCAGACCCGCCGGAATTTGTGTGCGGCCTGCCCACAGGCTTTCAACGATAGCCTGACGGTCGATCGCATGGGTGAAGGCGCGACGGATCAGCGGGCTGGCAAGTTGCGGGTGGTTCTTGTCGAACACGGTCAGACGATGGTTGAGCACCGCACCGCCGAGAACTTCAAACTCGGGGTTCTTTTCGATGTTTTCAATCTGATCCGGCGGGATATCACAGGCGAAATCATATTCACCGGAAAGCAGACCATTGACGCGGGAAGCGACTTCCGGCACTTCAACAAAACGGATGCTTTTCAATGGCGGACGCCCGCCCCAATATTCGTCATGCGCTTCAAGCTGCAGATAATTATCCGGTTTGAATTCCACGATTTTATACGGACCGCTGGTCACAGGCTTACGTGCCCAGTCGAGATAGCTGCTGGCTTCTTCATAGGCGCGGCGGTTCATGATCTGGCTGCCGTAACGGGAAATGCGGCCTTCCAAGGTGATGTCCGGCGTACCATTTTTGAAGCGTACGGTATATTTGTCGACGATCTCAACGCCGAGCAGTGACGGGAAATTGCGGCGCGCTGTGGCCGGAACTTCCGGCGGCAGTTCTTTGCTCTCGCGATTGGTTGGATTGACCTCGGTGACGCGGAGCGTTTCACCTGTATTTGGCTTGGTGTCGCCGAACATACGGTCTGCACTGAATGTAAAGGCCACATCTTCGGCGGTCATTTCATCGCCGTTGTGGAATTTCACGCCTTGGCGCAATTTCAGTTCAACGGTCTGGTCGTCAATGCGCTTCCATTCGGTCGCAAGACCTGCAACGCGGTTGAGATTGTTGATCCAGTCAATCTCGATCAGTGCTTCCCACAATTGCGAGAAGAATATGCGTTCGCCCACATTGGACTGCTCGCGCAACACATCAAGCGTATTGGAGTTGGATACTTTCTGCACCGCAATGGTGATGGAAGGACGGTCATTGCTCTGGGCAATGGCAAAGCGTGGCAGGGTCAGTGAGGCTGCGCCAAAGCCGATCAGGCCGAGTGCATTGCGCCGGTTAATCGAAACCATCAAAGGTCTCCCGTTGTTGACAGAAACATGATGCCGTCCGGCTGTTAAAGAGCGGGGAGGAAAAACCGGTTCCGGCATGGACTGGCAGCGGAATAGGCGCTCTGTGTGACACGGGTATAAACTTGATTTTATCTTTTCATGACATTCTGCTGACAGCCGGTTTTTGTGTTGCAACCGTATGAAATATTTATGAATTTTCTAATTTCTATGATTTGAGCTCAGTGTTGTAAAATGCCTGACATATAATGCAGGCAAGAGCGCGCTCATGCGGTTGCTTGCAGAGTTGCAGCGCCGTTTATTGATGCATAATGTATGATTATTTTGTGCATCGCATTTTGGCGCCATCCTTCAATAAGTGTGGCTATCTGATTATTATCCGAGGACGAGACAATGTCTGAACTGCCGATTATTGGTGCTGCCCTGCTGGTTGAAGAAATGCCGGTTCACCGCGACTGGTATCTTTCCAAACCGCGCGATCTAGAAATCCAGAGCTTTATCGATGCCGATGTACTGCGCGGTGACTGGAAACCTATGGCTGAAGAAATCAAGAAACAGCTGGATGGTCATCAGGGGCGTTTGGGTATTCATGGCCCGTTCTGGGGTTTTACCATTGATACGCCGGATCCGGATGTACGCACCGTTGTGCAGAAACGTCTCGATCAGGCTCTGGATGTTTGTGAGTTTCTCGGTGCCGATCAGGTTGTGATCCACAGCCCGTTCACCACATGGTCTTACAACCATCTGGATGACGGTTTTAAAGGCCGTGAAGAAATGACTGAAAACACCCATTTGGCGCTGACACCAGCTCTGCGCCGCGCGGAAAATATGGGCGTGACTTTTGTGATTGAAAATATTGAAGACATCAATCCGTTTGAACGTCTGAAACTGGCCGACAGTTTTAACTCGTCTTCTGTGGCCGTTTCCATCGATACCGGTCATGCCCATTACGCTCATGGTAATACCGGTGCGGCGCCGGTTGATCATTTCGTTCATGCTGCCGCCAACCGTTTGCAGCATGTGCATTTGCAGGATGCGGACGGCTATGCTGACCGCCATTGGGCAACCGGTGACGGCACAGTCAACTGGAAAGCTGTCTTTGCAGCGTTGAAACAATATGACAGCAATCCGCGCCTGATTTTGGAAATGCGCGACCATAATGACATTAAAAAATCGATGAAATATCTGGAAGCCACAGGGTTGGGACAGTAAATTTTATCGACGGAATAATAATTGTTGTTGCGTCCCGCCGGTGTTACACCGGCGGGATGTTGCATTTTAAGGAGCCGCTTATGTCCGTTTTACGCCCGTTTTTATCCGCTTGTGTCATGCTGCCTTTATGGTCAGGCACAGTGCTTGCAGAACAAAGTTCAGCAGAGCCGGTAAAGCAGGCAACGGCAAAAGCGGAAGGTCCTTGTGCAGTGATTTTTTCCGAGGCGTCTTCACTTTTGAATGATGCAGAAATTACCTATCGTGCCGATGGCTGTACACTCACCAATGTTACATTCAACGCCGGTATGTATCAGAACTGGACAGCGCAAAAAGTGGAAATCAGCAGTGCTGCGCTTGATGAAAAGGCGCAGACCCTACCGGAATGGGGAGAGGTGCATATACAGTCTGTCGGATTCTGGCCGAGCAATCTTCCTGCTATGCGTTATCTGAGTAAGCTCAAAGACGATGGCTTTAGTCTCAAAGTGGCCTATCGCTGGGATCAAGACAGCAAAGTCTTGAATGTGAATGAGGTTCGTTTATACGGCAAATATATCGGTGAGGTTCTGGCATCTGCCATTGTGGAATTACCTGAATTACCAAAATTGGATGCCCTGGATGAACCAACTCCGCCGGTTGACAATATTAAACTCCGTGAGATTTCAGCAAAGCTCGACGATCAGGGTTTCTTTGTAAATTACGTGATGATGACCCTTGTCGGGCTGATCGGGTATGATCATGATCCGGAACCGGAAGTTGAAAATTACCGCGCTATGGCACTGGCTTTTGTGGCCGGTTTGTCACCGGAGATGCTCGCGAGCGACGATAAACAGGCCATAATCCGCTTCATTACGGATTTGCCGAAGCCAAAAACTCCCGCAGAAATTCATCTGAATTTTGATCCGGCTATCGCTCTGGCTCAGAACGATAAAGAGCCTTTGAAAATGCTTGGTGAACTCCAGAAAACTTTAAAAATTAAGGCGAGTTACGCAGGGCAATAAGCCCTTCATGGCTATAATTTCAGTTGGTTTGGCAGCATGAAGCACAAGTTTGTTTACATAGGTTTGTGCTTTGTGAAGTGGTTTCCGGTGGTCTCAAGGGCTGTTTTTCATTATAGCGGCCAAAATATTTCGCTTCAGACAGTAGGAAATGACTCTTATGCAAGCACTTGAACAGACGTTTCCGCGTCGTGCAATTCAGATCAAAAATGCAGGCCTTTCAGGCGGTATCATGCTCTCGTTCGCGATGGTCGTTTGTATGGCGCTGGGTATATTTTTGTTGTGGTATCAGGGCCCGGGTATTCTCCGCGATTATACAATCAGCCAAAATCCGATCGTGGATGACAATGCATATATCCGAAAAGGCGAATGTAAAACCCGCCAAATCATTATGACGGATTGCAAAGCTGATATTATCTTCAAGGACAATACGGGCAAGTCTGTTCAGGAGAGCGTCAGCTTCATGTTTTTTGACCTGAACAGTTCAGGTTATGAAGTAGAAGTCGTCCGCTCCGGCGATGATCCGTCATTGGTGACGCTGGATCTGGGAATTGAAAAGCTTTGGGATCGCATTTTTACACTTGGTGTTTTCACGGTGCTGCTGATCGGTGGGGCGATTGCAGTGATTGTCGCCATGTTCAAAACCCGCGGGTTGAATAAGAAGATGCGTAAACCACTGGTGCTTAAACCGGTTGCTGTGACGATCACAGGTATTCAAAAGAACTATGGTATTCGCAACGTGTTTTACAGCTACATGAATGATGCGGGTAAGAAGAAAAAACGCGCAAGCCGCTTCAAGAAAAAAGAAGAGCCATTTTACTTGAGCGTTGCAGCGGGCACTAAAGCCAATCAAACACCTGCATTGGCAGTCTTACCACAGGGCTGCGATGTGCCGATATTGCTGGATGAAAATCTTGATCGTCTCGATCTGACAGCAGATGAAAAACAATCAATTCAGAACGCATTGGCAGTCTGATCATTCTCTGTCGTCATCATCTTTGGAGGCTTGGCATCACGCACACATAATCTTGACAATCAGCCTATACTGGCAACTGTTTCTCCGGACAGGTGACAACTGATCTTGCCAAGTGCAGAGAATATGACTTTGTGCGAACTCCGCTATTAGAGGTGTAGAATGCTTGATAAAGGCCTGATACTGATTGTTGAAGATGAGCCTGCTATTGCCAGTATTCTGGAGGCATATCTGATCCGCGACGGTTTTCGCACAGTGAGTGCGTCTGATGGTGAAATCGCGTTGCGGCATCATTCTATGCTGTCCCCCGATCTCATCCTGCTTGATGTCAAAATGCCGAAATATGATGGTTTCGAAGTGCTGGCACGTATCCGTCGCGACAGTAATATTCCGGTGATTATGATTAGTGCTTTGGCGGAAGATCTCGACCGTTTGTCAGGTCTGCGTCTGGGGGCGGATGATTATGTGATCAAGCCGTTTAATCCGCAGGAGGTGGTCGCACGCGTTAATGCCGTGCTGCGTCGCACCCGCAATAATGCTGCCAATGTTGCAATCCGCTTTGAGAATATATTGGTGGATTTCGACGCTCATGCGGCCTTTACCGATACGGGTGACGAAAGGCAGCTTTTGCCGCTCACCCTGAGCGAGTTTCGTATTCTGGCGCATATGATCCGCAGACCGACGCATGCATTTCCGCGCAATGATCTATTGGATGCCTGTCTGCCGCAAAGTGATGCGCTTGTGCGCACCATTGATACGCATATCGCCAATTTGCGCCGCAAGATTGAAGTTTCAGGCGGTCCGTCAGGACTGTTTCCGGCCGTTCGTGGTATAGGTTATCGTCTGGCAGAACCACGATGAAAATTTCCCGTCTGTCTCTGAGTACGGTTTCAGCATTGGTCACAGCAGCAATGTTGTTGCTGAGTATGGCCATAGTCTTCTTTGGTGTGCTGTGGGTGCAAAATCTCTATGAGCAGGAATATCTGGATCAGCTGACGCCGAATGCGCGGCGGGCTTATGATATGCTGGACAGGCTAGAATTGCCCAAAGAGGCTGATTTTCTGGCTCTGGTTCAGCAGCTGAAGCCGCTTTATGAGACCGGGGAAGCAGAATTATATCTGCTGGTCGTGAAATTTGGTCTGGCGGCTGCTTTTTTGTGCAGCATTATCGGCTTCTGGCTTGCCCGTAAAATCAGCCGCCCGTTGGAGAACCTGACTCGGGTGGTCAATAATCTGCGCGAAGGGGATTTTTCGGTACGCGTTCCTGATGATGTTCAGGGGACAGGTGAGGTGCAGTTGCTGATCCACCGGTTTAATGCCTTGGCAGAGGAACTGGAAAATATGGAGCGGCGCCTGCGGTTTAATACAATGGCCGTTGCCCATGAACTACGTACACCGCTGACAATTGTACAGGGTATGTTGCAGGGGATGGCGGATAAGGTTTTTCCGCGTGATGATGATCGTATCGAGGATTTGTTGACGCAGGTTGAAGGCCTGTCACGCCTTGTCAATGATTTGCGAACTTTGTCGCTGGCGGCCAGTCAGAAGCTGGTGACAGAGCGGAATAAGGTGGATATCGCGCAAGCAGCCGAACAAATTTTGCAGGCATCACGGCCCTTGCTACAAGATGCTGGCATGGTGCTGGAGACCGGTCTGAAAAAAGCAATCATACCTGCGGATAATCAGCGTTTGCGTCAGGCTATACTGGCCGTGATGGAAAATGCCTGTCGCTATGCGGCAGAAGGCGGGTATCTGCGTTGTGAAAGCGGTTATCTGAATAAGGAAGAAGCCTTCTTAAGGATTATTGATCGTGGCCCCGGTTTTTCGCAGGATATGACTGGGTATTCGATTGATGTTTTCTGGCGCGGAGAGCCATCGCGTTCCAGAGCAAGCGGTGGTTCAGGGTTGGGGCTGTCTATTGTGCGGGCGATTGTTGCTGCTCATGGCGGCAGGCTGGAACAAGAAAATCTCAAAGAAGGCGGTGCCTCTGTAACGATGATTTTTCCGCGAAATTTACCGGTGAAGACCGGTGATGTCATATGATGCTGCCGGAATTTTAATTCAGTATTGATTTTATTTCATGTGCATTAAGTATTTTTATGCCTATGAGGTTTTTAGAATTTAAGAAAATTCAGAAGAAATATTTATAAAGTTTATTGTCTTATAATATAGCTTGCATTTGGTCACATAATTCTCCGGTTAAATCTTGACATTTCTGCCGCACAAGCTCTCACGAAAGTGAGAAATATGCTGTGAACTGTCATATAAACCTTCCTGAAGCAAAAAAACATCCGGTCAGAAGACGTGTAAAGTCTGAAGATTTGCCCTCGCAGGTTTTACAGGCTCAAGCGATAAGCTGGCGCTGTGTATTGAAACATGCGCTTGGTATGGGCTTACGGCTGCGTTTCAGAAAGGCTGCGGCTTTCACATTGCGCCTGATGATCTATCCGCAATTATCATTGCAGTGGTATGCTTTTATTGCGGCATTTTGCCAAAAGCATCACCTTGGTTTGCCGCATGATGATCTGATCCGCAAAGCCATTCCGAATTTCTTTCTTCATAAAGCTTCATTGCGCGAGCGTTCACACTGGTTGCAAAATCATTTTTCTATTGCCGGCCAAGTGATGGCTCAGGAAGATCTGCAGCAGCTCTGGATGGGGCGGCGGCTGAAAATCTCCGAAATTGAGGGGAAACGGGATCATTATGATCTCTCGCTCTGCTTGTCGGATCATGCAGGGGCGCGTCACGAAGGCGGGTTTACACTCGCTCTGAAACGGCGGCGGGATCAGGCATTTCTCCACATGCTCAGCTTTATTTTTACAAAGGATGAGAACGGCAAAGTGACCGTGGCTATTGGCGGATTTCAGGGCGCGAAAGGCGAGGATGCTAAGCGATCTGTGATTGATGCGACCCGCGATCTTTTTGGGGTGCGCCCGAAAGATGCCTTGTTGATGGTTACGGAGGGTATAGCAGAGGCTGGCGGCGCCACTCATGTGCTGGCCGTGGCCAATGATAGTCACGTTATTAATTTCCGGCACAATACGCGTCGTGAAAAGATGATGTCCGATCTGAACCACTATTGGACTGAGCGTGGCGGTGAACCTGCGGGCCGCTTCGGCTATATTTTGCCGCTGCGGAATGCCGGATTAAGACCAAAAGCTGCCAAGCGTGATATTTGCAAATCGGAGTTTTTGCTGGCCGGAAGACAGCTGATATTTGCGGGTGAGGATGCCCCCTTATGAAAAAGGCGACCTCATGATTTATTTTTATATCTTGTTTTTATTGTATTTTTTTGTGCGTGAGTTTTTATGGACTTAAATCCTATTGTACCGGCTTTTATTCGCAGTTCTGCTATCAAACCACAAAATGAGTGGCTGATTACGCTGACACGACTGGCGGTGGTCATCAGTTTTATTTTTATGATTGTGCCTGTCACCGATATTATGATTTCCGGCCTGTTTGCAGACGCGGCAGGCAAATTTGCGCTTCATGAGAATTGGTATTTACTGGCATTGCGTGATTTGCATCGCATACTGCCGGCCATAATAGTCCCTGCATTATTGTTGGCTTTGGTGATACAGGCCTTATTCAGGCGGCGCTGGCTGCCGGCACCGCATAAGTTGCTCTATGTTATTTCAGTCTATGCTGTGGGAGCCTTGGCAGTCGTCCACGTGTTAAAATATCTGATTGGCCGTGCGCGCCCGAATGAAATATTGGAGTTCGGCGGCACAATGCTTTTCACACCGGCTTGGCAGATTGCCAATAGCTGTCAGAGCAGTTGCTCTTTCCCCTCCGGAGAGGCCGCCAGTGCTATGGCCATGTTATCTGTTCCTTTGATCTTAGGTGGTGCTTATCGTTTGCCGTTACTGGCTTTGACAGCCATTTTTGCGCTGATTTTCTCATTGAACCGCATTGTGATGGGGGCGCATTTTTTGTCTGACGTGATGCTATCATGGATGTTTGTCGCCATTGTAATGGCATGGCTATGGCTGGTATTTGAACGCAACAGCACACGTATTGACCACTCTGTCGGACAGATCGGACAGGCTATCCGCAATCTGTTTCGCTCACAGTGATTTATGGTCTCTTGCGATAAAGGGCGGGGCTGGTGCCTGTCCATTTTTTAAAGGCACGGTGAAAGGCGCTTGGCTCCGTATAGCCAAGCTCGGCTGCAATCATGCCAACAGGCTTATCTGCTTCCTGCAACCAGATCAGTGCATATTGACGACGCAACTCTTCTTTCAAACCGCTGTAACTCATACCGTCGGCATGTAAATGACGGCGCAAAGTCGGCTCGGATATATGCAGGCTTTGCGCTGCCTGTGCAAAATCCGGCCAACTGACAGGGGGCGTTTCACGCAGCAATTTGTGGATTGCGGAAGCACTGCCGCGATCATAGCGATAGCGCAGCAGAATATTGGCCGGTGCCTGCGCCAGAAACTGCCGCAAAGCTGACTTGCTGCGATGAATTTTCAATGACAGCAGCGCCGGATCAAACGCAAGGCTGGTTTCCTGGCTCAAGAAACGAACTTTGGTGCTGAAAAAATCTGCATAATCGGTCCTGTCCGGCGGCGGTGCACCACGAAAACTGATATCGTGAATAGGAAGACGCCGCTTCACCAGCCAGCATAACAGGCCGTAAAGAATGAGAAAAAAGGTGCGATAGGCAAAGGCTGGGCGTGCAGGGCTGACCTCACGCAGCACAATAACAGCCAGTCCGTCGCGCAAGATCAGTTCGCCCCTCGGCTCACCGATCAGCAATGTGAAAAAGCGCAAGGAACGGCGGATGGCATGTTCCAAATTATCGCTCGACAGGGCTGCATGGCAGAGCATGGCAAAGCTGCCGGGTGGCATCGGACGCTGGCCAAAGCGGAAAAACTCACATTGAATTTCCTCTGCAATGGCCAGCCAGAGACGACCATATCGGGCGGCATCGAGTGTAAAATCCGGTTGTTTTAAGGCGAGCGCATCAATACCGGCGGCTGCCAGCACAAGCGGTACTTTTGCAGGCGCATAGTGCTGCAAGGCTGCCAGTGCATCATCAACAAAGCCGCTGCCGATCATGGTTTTCTCCTGCTCCTTAAAGGCAGAATATGGCAAAACCGATCATAAAATAAAGTCCAAACTGTTATTATTTGCCATAGACCTTAGGGTTAGGCTGAATTTGCAATTCTGGGAGGAGATGCAAATGGCAGATCCGGTGGTTATTGTCGGTATGGCACGCACGCCTTTAGGGGCGTTTCAGGGCAGTTTCAGTGCCTTGCAGGCACCGCAACTGGGCGCAACCGCTATTCAGGCGGCTGTTGAGCGGGCGGGTATAAGACAAGCGGATATTGATGAGACTTTGCTTGGCTGTGTCCTGTCTGCGGGGCAGGGACAGGCACCGGCACGCCAGGCTGCCATTGCTGCCGGCATTCCCGTGGCATCGGGAGCAACAACCATCAATAAAATGTGTGGTTCCGGTATGAAAGCTGTGATGCTGGCGCATGATATGCTGGCTGGCGGTAGTGCGGATATTATCGTCGCAGGTGGCATGGAGAGCATGACCAATGCACCCTATCTGCTGGATAAAGCCCGTGGCGGCTATCGCATGGGACATGGCAAAATCACCGATCATATGTTTCTCGACGGGCTGGAAGATGCCTATGACAAAGGCCGCTTGATGGGAAGTTTCGCCGAGGATTGTGCCGAGGCCTTTCAGTTTAGCCGCACCACGCAGGATGAATTTGCACTGCGCTCCCTGAAACGTGCGCAGACGGCGCTGGAGCGCGGTTATTTTGCGCAGGAGATTGCGCCCGTTGTGACCGGAAACGGCAACTCCGCCCATCTGATTGATATGGATGAACAGCCTGCCAAGGCACGACCGGAGAAAATTCCGTTTCTGCGTCCTGCGTTTCGCGAGGACGGCACCGTTACAGCAGCCAATTCCAGCTCGATTTCTGATGGTGCGGCGGCTCTGGTGCTGATGCGCTTGTCTGAAGCGGAAAAACGCGGGCTGACACCGCTTGCCCGCATCGTTGCACAAACCTCTTATGCTTATGAGCCGCGTTTGTTTGCCACTGCACCGATTGGGGCAATGCGTAAACTTTACGAGAAAACCGGCTGGACGGCGGATGATGTCGATCTTTTCGAGATCAATGAGGCCTTTGCCGTGGTGACAATGGCCGCAATGCAGGAACTGAATCTGCCTGCGGAGAAGGTGAATATTCATGGCGGTGCCTGTGCGCTCGGCCATCCGATCGGCGCATCAGGCGCGCGTATTTTGGTGACATTGCTGGCCGCACTGCAAACCCATGATCTGCAACGTGGCATTGCCAGTATCTGTATCGGTGGCGGTGAGGCAACAGCCATAGGTGTGGAGCGTTTATAGTCGCAGTCACAGTGATCTATGCTTTTTGGGAGGATGGCATGAGGCAGCTGAGTACGGAGAATTTCAAGCAAGCACGTGATTTTCTTTTGCAGCATCGCGAGGATTATCACACTGCAAAAGCTGGTTTTGTCTGGCCGGAGGCACTGCCCTTTAACTGGGCGCTGGATTGGTTTGATGCCGAGCTTGCCACGAACCCGCTGAGCCGCGATCAGACTGCTTTATGGATTGTCGATACTGTTTCCCAAACTGATGTGAGACTGAGTTTTGCTGAACTGAGCAAGCGTTCTTCACAGGTTGCCAATTATCTGCGCGGGCTGGGGCTGAAGCGCGGCGATCACTTGCTGGTGCTGCTCGGCAATGTTCCTGCCTTATGGGAAGTGATGCTGGCCGCGATGAAGCTGGGTATTATTACTATTCCCGCGACCACTTTGCTGACACCGGATGAATTGTCCGACCGGCTGGAACGTGGCCATGCTCGCGCCATTCTCGCAACCGGCGATCAGCTTTTAAAATGCGAGGGGCTGGCAGGCGCAGATGTCTTGCGCATACAGGTACCGAATGGTCATGCTGCTGAAAACAGTAACTGGCACGATTATAACGAAGCCTTCAATCAGTCCGCTGAATTTCAGCCAGATGGTGAAACTCAGTCGTATGATCCTATGCTGCTCTATTTCACCTCCGGCACGACCGCCAAGCCGAAGCTGGTGCGTCACAGTCATCGCAGCTATCCGGTCGGCTCGCTCTCCACTATGTATTGGGTTGGTCTGCAACCGGCAGATATTCATCTCAATGTATCTTCCCCGGGCTGGGCGAAACATGCATGGAGCTCGCTTTTTGCACCGTGGAATGCCGGTGCAACAGTGCTGATTATCAATCAACCTGCGTTCAGCGCCAAGGTGCTGCTGGCAGAAATGCAGCGCTGCGCAGTGACCACCATGTGTGCTCCGCCGACTGTGTGGCGTATGTTGATACAGGAAGATCTCAAAGCCTGTAAAATGAGTCTGCGTGAAGTCGTGGGGGCGGGTGAGCCGCTCAATCCTGAAATCATTGATCAGGTGCGCGACGCATGGGGGCTGACAATCCGTGATGGTTACGGCCAGACAGAAACCACCGCACAGGTGGCGAATAGTCCCGCGCAGAACGTGAAAAGCGGTGCTATGGGCAGGCCGTTGCCGGGCTATGAGGTGATGATCCTTGATGCAGACGGCCATGCGGCACAGGAAGGCGAAGTCTGCCTCTTGCTGGGTGACAAGCATCCGGCAGGGCTGATGCAGGGCTATCAGGAAACCGACGGCAGTCTCAGCGGCACTGATGGCCGCGTTTATCGCACCGGTGATGTCGCCTATCAGGATGAAGACGGCTATTTGCATTTTGTCGGTCGTGCAGATGATGTGTTCAAATCCTCTGATTATCGTATCAGCCCGTTTGAGCTGGAAAGCGTGTTGCTGGAACATGATGCAGTGACTGAGGCTGCGGTTATTCCGGTAGATGACCCGATCCGTCTGTCTGTTCCCAAAGCCTATATTCTGCTGCGTGCCGGTGAGGAGCCTTCGCGGGCGCTCGCACTTTCAGTTTTGCAATATACCAATGAGCGTCTGGCGCCGTTTAAGCGTATCCGTTCGCTGGAATTTGTGCGGGAATTGCCCAAAACAATCTCCAGAAAAATCCGTCGTGTGCAACTGCGGCGATTGGAGCGGGAAGGCATTGAAGATGATGTGTTCCGTGGTGTGGCTTTTTGCGAAAGTGAATTTTCAGAACTGAGTGTCGGGCGTAACCGAACCACACAGAGTGAAGGAGAGAACCATGTCCGGTGAACTCAATGAGGAGCAGAGCAGCATTGTCGCCATGGCTGCGGATTTTGCCGCGCAGGAACTGGCACCTCATGCTCTGGAATGGGATGAGCAAAAGCATTTCCCTATAGATGTGCTGCGCAAGGCGGCAGCGCTAGGCATGGGCGGTATTTATATTCGGGATGATGTGGGTGGCTCTGGCCTGACCCGTATGGATGCAGCATTGATTTTTGAAGCACTGTCGCAAGGTTGTCCGGTCATTGCGTCATTCCTGTCGATCCATAATATGTGCTCATGGGTGATTGATGCCTATGGCTCGCAAGCACAACGGCAAAAATGGTTGCCCCAACTCACACCTATGGAGCTGATCGCCAGTTATTGCCTGACCGAACCGTCCTGCGGTTCTGATGCCGCTAATCTCAGCACCAAAGCCGTGCGCGATGGCGATGATTATCTGATTACAGGACAGAAGCAATTTATCTCCGGTGCCGGTGCGAGTGATATTTACATCGTGATGGCACGAACCGGCGTGGCAGGAGCCAAAGGCATCTCGGCCTTTATCGTGCCGAAGGATGCAGCCGGCCTGTCCTTCGGCGCCAATGAAAAGAAAATGGGCTGGAATGCCCAGCCGACCCGCACCGTAATGTTTGATAATGTGCGTGTACCAGCGGAAAACCTGATTGGTCAGGAAGGCATCGGTTTTAAAATTGCGATGTCGGCGCTTGATGGCGGGCGGTTGAATATCGCCGCCTGTTCTCTTGGTGGCGCGCAGGCCGCTTTTGACAAGGCACTGACCTATATGGATGAGCGCAAGGCTTTCGGCTCCAAGCTGCACCAGTTTCAGGCATTGCAATTCCGTCTTGCCGATATGGCAACAGAACTGGAAGTGGCGCGCACATTTCTGCACCGCGCCGCCCGTGCGCTCGACCGTCATGATGCCGATGCGGTGAAACTTTGCGCTATGGCCAAACGTTTTGTCACTGATGCCGGATTTAACGTCGCTAATCAGGCGCTGCAACTGCATGGCGGCTACGGTTATCTGAGCGAATATGGCGTGGAAAAACTGGTGCGCGATCTGCGTGTCCATCAGATTTTGGAAGGCACCAATGAGATCATGCGGGTGATTATCGCGCGTGAGCTACTGAACGGGAGGGGTAAATGAACGCGAATATTGTTGGTTTTATCGGCCTCGGTCATATGGGCGGGCCTATGGCGGCCAATCTCGTCAAAGCGGGATTGAACGTGCGCGGTTTTGATCTGGTCGAAGCATCAAAACAAGCCGCACAAGCAAACGGCGTTCAGATTGCGGATAATGTTGAGCAGCTTGTGCAGGGCGCGACTGTGATTATCACCATGCTACCCGCCGGTTCGCATGTTTTGAGTGTCTGGCGCGAACTGACAGCGCTGGTTGCGCCGGATACAGTGTTGATTGATTGCTCGACCATTGATGTCGACAGCGCCCGCAAGGCGCATGAAATGGCGGCAGAGCATAAATTATTGAGCATTGATGCACCGGTTTCCGGTGGTGTGGTTGGTGCAATAGCGGCAACGCTCACCTTTATGGCCGGTGGTGAAAAAGTTGCTTTTGACAAAGCCGAACCTGTGCTGGCTGCAATGGGAAAACGTATTGTGCATTGCGGTAATGCGGGTGCAGGGCAGGCAGCAAAAATCTGCAATAATATGATCCTCGGCATTTCCATGATCGGGGTGTGCGAGGCTTTCGCTTTGGGTGAAAAACTGGGTCTGTCGCAGCAGGCTTTGTTTGATGTGGCTTCCACTTCATCCGGCCAATGCTGGGCGCTGACAACCAATTGTCCGGTGCCGGGTCCGGTACCAGCTTCGCCTGCCAACAGGGATTATCAGCCGGGTTTTGCCGCAAGCTTAATGCTGAAAGATTTGAAACTGGCGCAGGAGGCTGCGGCCTCGGTCGGGGCGACAACACCATTGGGCGCAGAAGCGGCGCAGCTCTATAATCTGTTCAACGCCCTTGGCTCCGGCGGGGAGGATTTTTCCGGTATTATCCGCCTGTTACGCGGCAAGGAGGGACAGTCATGACTTATGAAACGATCCTGACAGCAATGCATGGCCGCGTCCGGCTGATAACGCTGAACCGCCCGCAGGCGCTGAATGCATTGAACCGGCAGCTTGCGGCAGAGCTGATCGCAGCGGCGGAAGCCGCAGACAAAGACCCTGCCGTGGGGTGTATTGTTTTGACCGGCTCGGCCAAGGCTTTCGCTGCCGGTGCGGATATCAAGGAAATGCAGGCGCAGGATTTTAGCACAATATTTGCGGCAGACTGGTTCGGCGAATGGGAGAGTTTTACCTCCGTGCGCAAACCAATTATCGCAGCCGTTGCAGGCTATGCGCTGGGCGGTGGTTGCGAACTAGCGATGATGTGCGATTTTATTCTGGCAGCCGATAATGCCCGGTTTGGCCAGCCGGAAATCCGTCTCGGTGTTATTCCGGGTATGGGCGGCTCGCAGCGTCTGACCCGCTTTGTCGGCAAATCCAAAGCCATGGAAATGTGCCTGACAGGGCGAATGATGGAGGCTGAGGAGGCCGAACGCTGTGGTCTGGTTTCGCGTATTGTGCCAGTGGATCAGCTGCTTGAGGAAGCCTTGAGCGTGGCATCATCTATTGCAGAGAAATCCTTGCCGGTGACTATGATGGCGAAAGAGGCCGTGAATGCGGCCTATGAAACAACGCTGAATCAGGGAGTGAAATTCGAGCGCCGTCTGTTTCAGTCCGGCTTTGCCAGTCACGATCAGAAAGAAGGCATGAGCGCATTTATTGAAAAGCGCGACCCGTTTTTTCTGCATCGCTAAATCTAAAAACGCTATTTGTGTCAGGCTCAAACTGCTCTGAAAACAAATATCGGCTGATAAGAATTTTGGGCTTGATCAATTTTGTATCCTGGATAATCATAGTAAAAAATATAAGGGAACTGAGGCTTGTCCAGCTATAAATGGAGCAGCCAGACAAGGCTGCTGGACGAAGTTGCGCAAGCACTTCGTGAGAGCATCTATGCGGGTCAATATGCGCCGGGCACGATTTTGCGGCAGGAGCAGATTGCCGCCGAGTTCGGCGTTAGCCGCACGCCTTTGCGTGAAGCATTGCGGATGCTGGAGCGTGATGGCTTGATTATTCATCTGCCTGGCCGCGGTGTGCGGGTGGCAAGTGTTGATCTGCCGCATCTGCTTGATGCTTATGCCGTGCGCGAAGTCATCGACGGTGTTGCCGCGCGCTTTGCTGCGGAACGTGCCGATGCTGCAGCGATTGCCGGTCTTGAAAAGCTCATCATGCATCAGCGCTCGATTATCGAGCCTTGGGATTCCAAAGCCTATACGCAGTCCAATGTGGACTTTCATCTGGCAGTGATGGCCGCGGGCGGCAACGTCTCGCTGGAGAATTTTGTGCCTTTGTTGCGCATGACCTCGCAAGTCTTTGCGCCGGTATTTGCACTTAGTGCAGAGCGGGCAAAAAACGCCATTGAGGAGCACAGTCTCATTGTTGAGGCGATTGTCCGCAAAGACGGAGCAGGGGCTGAAGAACTGGCGCGCCAGCATATCCGCAAAACCATTATCAGCCTGCAACAGATGAAGAATAGTAATCAGCAGGAAATATCCTGCGGGAGAGAATGACATGGCACAGGAGCAAGAAAACGGACTGCGCCGCTACGGTAATCTGATCAATGGTGTGTGGCAGGATGCCGTGCAGGGCGAGGTTCTGACGCTGAAAAATCCGTCGGATAGCAGTGATCTGGCATTGATCGCCCGTGGTACGCGGGCCGATATCGATCTCGCAGTAACCTCTGCCCGTAATGCTCTGTCCGGCGCATGGGGTAAGCTGACTGCAACCGAGCGCGGACGTATTTTGCATAAAATCTCCGAAGCGGTATTGCATGAGATTGATCTGCTGACGGTACTGGAAGCGCGTGACGTCGGCAAACCTTTGACACAAGCGCGCGCTGATGTGGTGGCGCTGGCACGTTATCTGGAATTTTACGGTGCTTCCGCAGATAAGGTGCATGGCGATACGCTGCCTTATCAGAACGGCTTCACGGTTTTGTCGGTCTATGAACCGCATGGTGTGACAGGGCATATTATCCCGTGGAATTATCCGATGCAGATCCTTGGCCGCAGCCTTGGTGCGGCGCTGGCGATGGGCAATGCCGCTGTGGTGAAACCGGCGGAAGAAGCCTGCCTGACTATCCTCGAATTTGCCCGCATCGCCCATGAGGCCGGTCTGCCTGCCGGTGCGTTGAATGTGGTGACCGGTTTGGGTGTTGAGGCCGGAGCGGCTTTGTCTTCCCATCCTGATGTCAATCATATTTCTTTCACCGGCTCTTTGCGTACCGGTGAGGCAGTGCAGGCGGCAGCGGCTAAAAATGCTGTGCCGGTAACGCTGGAACTTGGCGGAAAATCCCCGCAGATCGTGTTCGCCGATGCGGATATTGAGCGCGCATTGCCGTTTCTGGTCAATGCAGGCATTCAGAATGCGGGGCAGACCTGTTCTGCGTCCTCACGTATTCTGGTGCAGCGTGACGTCTATGAGCAAGTTATCGCCGGTATGAGCGAGCGCTACCGTGCCCTTAAAGTTGGCGCGGCAGAGGCTGACCTGTCGCTCGGACCCGTTGTTTCCGCCCGCCAGAAAGCCATTGTTGAAGACTATCTGAAACTGGCTGAACAAGACGGTTTGCAGATTGCCGCGCAAGGCGAACTGGCTGCTGATGCACCGGAAAATGGTGCCTATGTGCGCCCGACTTTACTGCGTGATGTGCCGCCGCAACATCGGCTGGCACAGGAAGAGATTTTCGGTCCCGTACAGGTGATTATGCCGTTCGATACGGAAGAGGAAGCGGTAGCTCTGGCCAATAGCACGCCTTACGGACTGGTTTGCGGTGTCTGGACAAAGGACGGTGCACGGCAGTTGCGCATGGCGCATGCGGTGCAGGCCGGACAGGTGTTTATCAATAATTACGGAGCAGGCGGCGGTATTGAACTGCCTTTCGGCGGGGTGAAACGTTCCGGCCACGGTCGTGAAAAAGGGTTCGAGGCGCTTTATGGTTTTGCCTCGCTGAAAACCATTTCTGTCTATCACGGCTGATCCGCAAAATTCGCATGGGAGAATATAATTCAATGACTGGTTCGCTCGATAAGAAAACCGCGATTATTACCGGTGCAGGCTCTGGTTTCGGCGAGGCTATGGCGCGTAAATTTGTGCGGGAAGGCGCAAATGTTGTGGTGGTCGATCGCGATGCTGCGGGTGCAAAACGTGTGGTCAGTGAAATTTGCCAGCAGGGGCTGGCGGGTGAACTGGGCGCACAGGCTCTGGCGGTTGAGGCGGATATTGCAGCGGAAAGCGGCGTGGCTGAAGCCGTGCGGCAGGCAATTATGCAATTCGGGCGGGTGGATATTCTCATCAATAATGCCGGTATCGGACATAAGCCACAACCGGCAGAAAATGTGCAGCCGGATGAGTTTGACCGTATTGTCGGGGTGAATATTCGCGGCATTTATCTGATGAGCCGCGCTTTGATCCCGCATTTTAAAGGCAATGGCGGCGGCGTTATTCTCAATATTGCCTCGACAGGAGCGGCGCGTCCGCGCCCTAACCTGACATGGTATAATGCCACCAAGGGCTGGGTTGTATCCGCCACCAAGGCGCTGGCAATTGAACTGGCACCGGAGAATATCCGTGTCAATGCACTCAATCCGGTGGCGGGTGAAACCCCGTTGCTCTCGACATTTATGGGTGAGGATACGGAAGAAATCCGTCAGAAATTCCGTGCTTCCATTCCGCTCGGCCGCTTGTTGAAACCGGAAGATCTGGCGGAGAGCGCTGCATTCTTGTGCTCATCTGCAGCCAGTATGATTACCGGCGTTGCATTGGATGTGGATGGTGGTCGTTCAATCTGAAATGACTGATCGAATAGTGATAACGATTGGAACGATCAGTGGTTCGTTAGAGCGTATCCCGAAAGTGTGAAGCCGTTTTCAGATAAGATACGCGTAAAAACAAAAAGATAGAGTGTTTTCTACGGTTCAAGATAAGCAGGAAATGCTCTAAAGTCGGCCAGCTCTATTCCGGTAATTCCTGAGCAAATTTCAGGATGTGATAAATAAGGGGACAGGCAATGCGATATAAATATTTGACCGGACAGCTCATGCTGGCAGCAATGACGGGGATTGCTGTTTTGGCTACGAGCGGTTCAGGGCTGGCAAAAGATACATTGGCAATCGGCGAAGTGCTGGAGCCTCCGGGTATGGACCCGACGGCAAATGCTGCGGCCTCTATCCGCCGACTGACCTATAACAATCTTTATGAAGGTTTGGTGCGGATTGATGAAGAAGGTACGGTTAAGCCGAACCTCGCGGAAAGCTGGACGATTTCACCGGATAATCTGAGCTATACATTCAAGCTGCGTCAGGGCGTGAAGTTTCATAACGGCACGGCATTCGACTGTTCCGTGGTGAAATTCACCTATGACCGCGCTATGGCTCCGGATTCCACGAATGCTCAGAAGGCACTGTTCGCGCCGATTGAAAAGACTGAATGCCCCGATCCGGCGACCGCCGTTGTGACACTGAAACATCCGTCCTCTACCTTCCTGTTCGGGATGGGCTGGGGCGATGCGGTGATGATGGCTCCGGATACGATTGCGACCAACAAGACCAATCCTGTTGGCACAGGGCCGTTCAAATTCAAACGCTGGCTGCAGGGTGATCGCATTGAGTTCGAGCGCAATCCTGATTACTGGGGTGAGCCTGCGAAACTCTCCGCTGTGACTTTCCGCTTTATCAGCGATCCGTCAGCGGCTGCCGCTGCGGTTATGGCCGGTGATGTCGATGCTTTTCCTGAGTTTCCGGCACCGGAGCTGATCAGCCGCCTGCAAAGTGATGAACGTCTTAGCGTTGAAATCGGCTCGACGGCTGGCAAAGTGATTATGTCACTGAATAATGGACGCAAGCCTTTTGATGATGTGCGGGTACGCCGTGCGCTTGCCCATGCCATCGACCGCAATGTCGTGCAAGAAGCGATCACGACCGGTCTCGCCAAGACGATCGGTGCTCATTATACGCCTGCCGAACCGGGCTATGTCGATCTGAGTGATACCTATCCTTACGATGTGGCCAAGGCTAAAGCACTGTTGGCTGAAGCCGGTGTGCCTGCCGGTACATCTATTACCATTATGCTGCCGCCGCCTGCCTATGCGCGTCGTGGCGGTGAGGTGATCGCGGCAATGTTGGCAGAGGTTGGCATTGAGGTGAAGCTGGTGCCGGTTGAGTTTGCGCAATGGCTGGATCAGGTCTTCGCCCGCAGTGATTTTGATGCGACGATCATCGCCCATGTGGAAACCCGTGACCTCGATATCTATGCGCGGGATAAATACTATTTCAACTACAACAGCCCTGAATATAAGGCGATTTACAAGCAATTTTCGCAAGCAACAGATGACAAGCAGCAGCTTGAACTGCTTGGCCAGTTGCAGCGCAAACTCGCTGAAGACGAGCCGAATGTGTTTCTCTATGCCCTGCCGAAAATCGGTGTCTGGGACAAGAAGCTCAAAGGTATGTGGAAAAATCAGACCATTCCGGCCAATGACCTGACCAGTGTGTACTGGGCAGACTGATCTTGTTGATGCTGAAATGAATATTGAAGGAGGTCGCATTTGCTGCGTTATTTTACAGGGCGTCTGATCTCTCTGATCCTGACGACGCTGGCGGCCTCTGTCATTGTTTTCCTGCTGATGCAGGTGCTGCCGGGCGATCCGGCAGCGATTATGCTTGGTATTAATGCGCAAGCAGACACCTTGACGGCTTTGCAAAAACAGCTCGGTCTCGATGCACCGTTGATTGTCCGTTATTTCAACTGGATTACCGGTTTTCCGGTGGGGGATTTTGGCACCAGCTATACCTATTCTGTGCCGATCAGTGAGCTGATCGGACCACGCTTGCAGGTGACTTTGCCGTTGGCGGTGCTGGCGATGATCCTCTCGGTGGTGATTGCTATTCCTCTTGGTGTGATTGCCGCTTCAAAGCGCGGCAGTGCGACTGATGTGGTGGGGATGGGCGTTGCACAGATCGGTGTGGCGATCCCGAATTTCTGGCTCGGTCTGCTGCTGATCCTGTTCTTTGCCCTCACGCTCGGCTGGTTTCCGGCTTCCGGTTTTGCCGGTTGGGAAAATGGCCTGTGGGCTGGCACCCGCTCGCTGATCCTGCCAGCCGTGGCACTGGCTTTGCCGCTGGCTGCAATTCTGGCGCGCGTTACCCGATCCGCAGTGATTGAAACATTGAGCGAAGATTTTGTGCGTACAGCGCGCGCCAAGGGCTTGAGCCGTAATGCGGCCTTGTGGAAACATGCCACGCCCAATGCATTGATCCCTGTGGTGACGATCTTGGGTCTGCAATTCTCATTCCTGCTGGCCGGTACGATCATCATTGAAAACGTGTTCAATTTGCCGGGGCTGGGCCGTTTGATTTTCCAGTCAATTGCCCAACGCGATCTGGTCACGGTGCAGTCACTCGTAACCTTGCTGGCGGCCAGTGTGATTGCGGTGAATTTTCTGGTCGATATGGCCTATGGCTTTCTTGATCCGCGCCTCTCTACAGGTGTGCGGGCATGAGCATGGCAGAGAATTTCTCCCGTCGGAGCCGTATGATTTTGCTGTCTTTCGGGCTGAGCCGCAGCCTGTTGATCGGTACAATCATTACCGGTTTTCTGATCGGACTGGCTGTGCTGTCTCTGGTCTGGACGCCCTATAGTCCGACAGGCATGAATATCCTGCGCAAACTGCAGGGGCCGTCGATGCAGCATTGGCTGGGCACCGATGCGCTTGGCCGTGATGTGCTGTCGATGGTCATGGTTGGTGCGCGCAATTCCTTGTCGGTGGCTTTGATTGCCGTTGCGGTTGGTATGGGGCTTGGCGTGCCGCTCGGTGCCTATGCGGCTGCACGCGGTGGTATGATTGACGGTTTTGTCATGCGCATGACTGATCTGGCTTTTGCTTTTCCGGCACTGCTGACAGCCGTGATTATCACAGCCGTTTTCGGGCCCGGTGCGGTTAATGCGATGATCGCTATTGGTATTTTCAATATTCCGGTTTTCGCCCGTATTACCCGTGGTGCGTCGATGGGGCTGTGGAAACGCGATTATGTCTTGGCCGCCCGCTGTGCGGGGCGCGGTGATGTGGCGATTACGCTGGATCACATTCTGCCGAATATCGGCCATGTGCTGATTGTGCAGGCGACCATTCAGTTTGCTCTTGCGATCGTGGCTGAAGCCGGTTTGTCCTATGTCGGTCTTGGTACGCAGCCGCCGATGCCAAGCTGGGGTAAGATGCTCAATGATGCGCAGACCTATATTTATGATGCGCCGCATCTGGCGATTTTTCCGGGGCTGGCCATTACTTTTGCGGTTCTTGGGCTGAATATGCTGGGGGATGGTTTGCGCGATATACTTGATCCTCGTATCAGGAGAGAGAGATGACGACACCGCTTCTCGAAATCCGTGATCTGGGCGTGCATTTGCAAGCCGGAGGTAGGCAGGCCGAAATTCTGTCGGGCATCACGCTGACACTAAACCGTGGCGAACGTCTGGGCATTGTCGGGGAATCCGGCTCCGGCAAATCCATCACCGCATTGGCCGTGATGGGGCTGCTGCCGCATCGTATGACTTTGAGCGGAACCCTGCGCTTTGACGGGCAAGATCTGACTGAAATTTCAGAGGCTGCCCATTGCACCATGCGTGGCCGTCAGATAGCGATGATTTTTCAGGAGCCGATGACAGCGCTGAACCCGATCAAAACCATCGGTGCGCAGATCAGTGAAGGTCGCCGACTGCATTTGAAAGAAAACCGCGCGGATGCTGATAAGGTCGCACGGCGTTTGCTGGATCGTGTCGGTCTCGCTGCCCCGCGTTTTGATCTGGAGCTTTATCCGCACCAATTATCCGGAGGTCAGCGCCAGCGCGTGATGATTGCTATGGCCTTGGCCTGCGAGCCGGAACTGTTGATTGCTGACGAGCCGACCACAGCACTGGACGTCACCGTTCAGGCACAAATTCTTGATCTGCTGGATGAGCTGATTGACGAGAGCGGCACGGCACTGCTGCTGATTACCCATGATCTCGGCGTGGTCTCGGAAATGACGGATCGCATTGCAGTGATGTATGCAGGACGCGTGGTCGAAACCGGCGATACACAGGACGTCTTCCGCCATATGGCGCATCCCTATGCACGCGGGCTGTTCGCAGCCTCTCCCCATAGTCTGACAATGCGGCCAAAGCCGGAAAACACGGATAAACGCCAGCGTCTGACCACGATTGCCGGTGTGGTGCCTGATCCGTTTAGTCGTCTGCCGCAATGCGGTTTTGCTGATCGCTGCCGTTATGTGCAGGCTGATTGCCGTGCAACAGTCCCCCCGTTAGGCAATACGGACTTTCTCGACGTGACACATCGGGTCGCCTGTTTTCATCCGCTGACAGATGAGGTGATGGCATGACCGCTCTTCTGGAAGTACGTGATCTTGTGCGTGATTATACGCTGCCAAAACAATCCTTGCTTTCCAAGCCGCAAAATTTGCGGGTGCTGCATGGTGTCAGTCTTAGTCTGAAAGCGGGCGAAAGCCTCGGCATTGTCGGCGAGTCCGGTTCCGGTAAGTCTACATTGGCACGTTCAGTGATGGGACTGGAAAAACCGCAATCCGGCAGTGTGACGATCAATGGCAAGGACATTTACAGTTTAGGGCGGGCAGAGCTGAAAGCCGCACGCAAAACCTTTCAGGCGATTTTTCAGGATCCTTACGGTTCGCTCGATCCTCGCCATTCTGTGCGCCGTATTCTGGCGGAGCCGGTTGTGTCACTGGAAGACGCCACAACGGCAGAAAGCCGTGAAGAGCGTATAGGCCAAGTTCTGGAAGCCGTTGGTTTGGCTGCATCCGCTGCGGATAAATATCCGCATGAGTTTTCCGGTGGTCAGCGCCAGCGTATTGCGATTGCCCGCGCATTAATCACGCGTCCGAAGCTGATTGTTGCCGATGAGCCGGTTTCGGCACTCGATGTTTCCATTCAGGCGCAGGTACTCAATCTGATGATGGATTTGCAGGAGCAATTCGGGTTGTCTTATTTGTTCATCAGTCATGATCTGGGTGTGATGCGGGTGATTACAGATCGCGTTGCGGTGATCCATCTGGGGAGAATTGTTGAAGAAGGGCCGACCAATGAGGTCTTCGACAATCCGCAGCATCCATACACGCAAGCACTGGTGAATGCTGTGCCGAAACCGTTTTCAGGTCGCCGTAAATTGCGGGTGAAGGCGCCGTGAAGAAAGTACTATGATGAAAAACTGAGTGTCTGTCTGACCATCAAAACCCGTAAAGAGGTTGTGGCCGGAGAGAGAAATGGGAGCAGATATGTCTGAGCTTGCTGATTTAAGCGCTGTGGAAATGGTTGCCGGTTATAAGGCAGGTACGCTGTCGCCGGTGGAAGTGGCAGAATCCGTGATCGACCGGATTGAGCGTTGTGAGCCACAGCTTCATGCGATGTGGGCTTTTGAGCCGGAGGCGGCACTGGCTGCGGCAACCTTGTCGGAAGGTCGCTGGAAGCGGAAAGAAGAGCGCGGGCCGATTGATGGAGTGCCGCTGACCATCAAAGAAAACATCGCCACAAAAGGGCTGCCGGTACCGCTTGGCTGTGCGGCAATACCGCTTAATCCCGCTGTAAAAGATGCACCGCCTGCTGCTCGTTCCCGCGAGAGCGGTGGTATTCTTTTGGGCAAAACAACCATGCCTGATCTCGGCATGTTGTCGTCCGGCTTGTCGAGTTTCCATGAACTGGCACGCAATCCGTGGGATTTGGCCACCAATCCTGGAGGCTCAAGTGCAGGGGCGGGAACGGCTGCCGCTGCCGGTTATGGCCCTTTGCATATCGGGACAGATATTGGCGGTTCCATTCGTCTGCCTGCGGGTTGGTGCGGTGTGGTTGGACTTAAACCTTCTTTTGGTCGTATCCCGATTGATCCGCCATTTATCGGGCGCGTCGCAGGGCCGATGACGCGGACAGTTGCGGATGCTGCGCTCTATATGTCGGTTCTGTCCAAGCCCGATCGCCGCGATCCGATGAGCCTGCCTTATAGCCGTATAGATTGGATGAATCTGGAGCGCGATATCAAAGGCCTGCGTATCGGCCTGTGGCTGGATGCCGGTTTTGGCTCTGCCGTTGAACCAGAGGTCAAGGCAGCGGTAGAAGCCGCAGCGAAAGCCTTTGCCAATGCCGGTGCGATTGTTGAGAAAGTGCCGAGCTACCTCACCCGTGAGATGATTGACGGGTTGGATCATTTCTGGCGTGTGCGCTCATGGGGCGATATTTCCAAAATGACACCGGATAATCAGGCAAAAATACTGCCTTATATTTATCAGTGGGCAGAGGGCGGTAAAGGCTTGAGCGGTGCGCAGGTCTATCAGGGCTTTGCGCAGATCGATGCCATGCGCCATGCGGCTCTGGCGGCAATCAGTTCTTATGATTTTATCATTTCGCCGACAGCACCAATGCCGACCTATCCGGCAGAATGGGCGTCGCCGCTGAATGATCCGCAACGCCCGTTTGAGCATATTGCTTTCACCGTTGCCATGAATATGTCGGAGCAGCCTGCTGTCTCTGTCAATTGCGGTTATACGGAAAAAGGTTTGCCGATCGGTTTGCAGATCATCGGTCAGCGCTTTGATGATCTGGGCGTGTTGCAGCTTGCTCATGCCTATGAACAGTTACGCCCACAACAACGGCCTTGGCCGAAAATATAGACAATAGCAGTTACGGGGACAAACGGATTACATTCTGCCGTTCAGGAGCGGGCGGCAGAAACAGCATGCAGTATCGGTTCCAGCCAATGGAGAAATGCAGCCATGTCATACCCGCCACTTTCACTACATATGCCCGGCGCAATGCGCGGGGAAGCAGCGCCGCCGCCTAACCCGCATTTGCGGTTTGCGCGAGCGGGCGAAATGCGCCGCCCGCCTGTTGATGCCGATCCTTATGAAATGCACGATCTGGCCTATAATCTGGTGCGTGTACTGGATGATAATGGCGAGGCTAAAGGCGAGTGGGTGCCGGATCTGACGCCGGAGCAACTGCGTCACGGTTTGCGTTCCATGTTGAGAACCCGCGCTTATGACCGGCGTATGATGCGGATGCAGCGGCAGGGGCAAACCTCTTTCTATATACAATGCACCGGTGAGGAAGCGATTGCCTGTGCATTCCAAATGGTGATGCAAAAAGGGGATATGAATTTCCCGACCTATCGTCAGGCGGGATTGCTGATAGCACAGGACTGGTCATTGACCGATATGATATGTCAGGTGCTTTCCAATGAAAAAGATCATTTAAAAGGCCGACAACTGCCGGTCTTGTATTCTGTACCGGAGGCAGGTTTTTTCTCGATTTCCGGTAATCTGGGCACACAATATGTTCAGGCAGTGGGCTGGGCTATGGCTTCGGCTATGCGCGGCGATACAAAAATCGCTGCCGGATGGATCGGTGACGGCTCCACAGCCGAGAGTGACTTTCACTCGGCGCTGGTTTTTGCTTCGGTCTATCGCCCGCCGGTGGTTCTCAATATCGTCAATAACCAATGGGCAATTTCCTCGCCGCAAAGTGTGGCGGGTGGTGAGAATATTAGTTTTGCCTCCCGCGCCCATGGTTTTGCCATTCCGTCATTGCGGGTGGATGGCAATGATTACTTGGCGGTCTATGCTGCCGCCAGCTGGGCAGCAGAACGCGCACGACGCAATCTCGGGCCGACATTGATCGAATGGGTGACCTATCGCGTGGCACCGCATTCTACCTCTGATGATCCGAGTAAATACCGTGCCAAAGAGGAAGAGAGTAACTGGCCGCTGGGCGATCCGGTGGAGCGGTTGAAACAGCATCTGATCCGCAAGGGTGAATGGAGCGAGGAGCGCAATGTGCAGTTGCTCGCAAGCATAGATGCGGAGATCAATGATGCTGCGCGGGAAGCGCTGAAATACGGCACTTTGCATGAAGGGCCAAAAGCCAGTCCGGCAACCATGTTCGAGGATGTCTATAAAGACATGCCACGGCATCTGCGCGAACAGCGCCAGCAGATGGGGAGTTGATCATGCCAAAGCGTACAATGATTGAGGCTATCCGCGAAGCGATGGATGTGATGATGGAGCGCGACGACAAGGTGGTCGTGTTTGGGCAGGATGTCGGCTTTTTCGGTGGTGTGTTCCGCTGCACAGAGGGACTGCAACGTAAATATGGTGCGGCGCGTTGTTTTGATACGCCGATTTCGGAATCCGGTATTGTCGGGGTCGCCGTCGGTATGGGGGCTTATGGTTTGCGCCCTGTCGCGGAAATTCAGTTCGCGGATTATGTTTATCCGGCCTATGACCAGATAGTCTCGGAGGCCGCCCGTCTGCGGTTTCGGTCTGCCGGTGATTATACCGCGCCGATGGTGATCCGTATGCCGTGCGGCGGCGGTATTTTCGGAGGGCAAACCCATAGTCAGAGCCCTGAAGCCATTTTTACGCATGTGGCAGGGCTGCAGACGATTATTCCGTCCAATCCGTATGATGCCAAAGGCTTGCTGATTTCGGCAATCGAGAATGATGATCCGGTGATCTTTCTGGAACCGAAACGGCTGTATAACGGACCCTTTAACGGTCACTATGATCAGCCGGTGGTGCCGTGGTCAAAACATGCTTTGAGTGAAACACCGGAGGGTTATTATACTGTCCCCATCGGCAAAGCTGCAATCCGGCGTACAGGTTCCGCTGTCACGGTGCTGGCCTATGGCACAATGGTTTATGTGGCGGAAGCGGCGGTTGCTGAAACCGGTATTGATGCGGAAGTGATTGATCTGCGTTCACTCGTGCCGTTGGATATTGATACGATCATCGCGTCAGTTGCCAAAACGGGACGCTGTGTGATTGTCCATGAAGCCACACGGCTGTCCGGCTTTGGCACAGAACTGGCAGCAGAAGTGCAGGAGCGTTGCTTCTATCATCTTGAAGCGCCGATCCTGCGCGTGACCGGCTGGGACACGCCTTATCCGCATGCCCATGAATGGGATTATTTTCCGGGGCCGGAGCGGGTCGGACGGGCACTTCTTCAGGTAATGGAGGCATAAATGGTGAAAAAGATCATTAAAATGCCGGATATCGGCGAAGGTGTAGCTGAGGTTGAAATCGTCGAATGGCACGTCAAGGTTGGCGATGTCATCATGGAAGATCAGGTGTTGGCTGCTGTCATGACCGACAAGGCCACGGTGGAAGTGCCTTCACCGGTGGCAGGCATAATTTTACAAACAGGCCCCGAAGCCGGAACTGTGATGGCCGTTGGTGCAATGCTGGTTGAGATTGAGTTGGAGGGCACAGTTACGAATGATGTGCTGCCACATCAGGCCGCGCCGATACCGTCACTTCCTGAAAAGCCAACTCCGGCAAGAGCAATGCCGGAACAACCGGTTTTCGCACCGGTTCAGCAAGCGCAATCCATTTCGCCAACCATCCCTCATGACAAGCCGCTGGCATCGCCTGCAGTCAGGGCATTGGCACGGGAACTGGGGATTGATCTTTCACATATACAAGGCAGCGGGCCCGCAGGGCGTATTACCCGTGACGATCTGGATCATTTCACAGCCAGTGGTGGCAGCGCGCAAAATACAACCTATCAGCGGCGCGATGGCACTGAACAGATCAAAATTACCGGTCTGCGCCGCAAAATTGCCGAGCGAATGGCTAAATCCTCCCGTGAAGTGGCGCATTTTTCCTATGTAGAGGAAGTCGATGTCACCGATCTGGAAATTCTGCGCAGCACGTTGAATACGAGCCATGCGGAGCGGCGCGGCAAGCTGACTGTGTTGCCGTTTATTCTCCGTGCGCTGGTCGTGGCATTGCGGGACTTTCCGCAGATGAATGCACTCTATGATGAGGAAGCGCAGACACTAACCCGTCATCAGGCTGCCCATATCGGCATGGCGACCCAAACACAATCCGGCCTGATGGTGCCGGTGCTGCACCATGCAGAGGCAATGGATATCTGGGCAATAGCTGCAGAGATATCACGGCTTGCTGCGGCCAGCAGGGAGGGCGTGGCAAAGCGGGAAGAATTGTCGGGTTCCACCATTACGGTCACCAGTCTCGGTGATCTCGGCGGTCTGGTGTCAACACCGGTCATCAACCAGCCAGAAGTGGCGATTATTGGCATAAACCGCATCGCGATACGCCCGCAATGGCAGCATAACCAGTTTGTGCCGCGTAAGATGATGAACCTGTCATCCTCCTTCGATCACCGGATGGTCGATGGGTATGAGGCCGCCGCTTTTATCCGGCGGATCAGGCAATTGCTTGAGGTTCCCGCAACACTTTTCATTGAGGTGTGAGATGGAAGATATTGCAACACATGTGCTGATTATCGGTGGCGGGCCTGCCGGTTATGTCGCTGCCATCCGTGCCGGGCAACTTGGCCTGCCGGTGATATTGGTTGAAAAAGAGCAGTTGGGCGGCACCTGCCTGAATATCGGTTGTATCCCTTCCAAAGCACTCATCCATGCGGCGGATACTTATCACCATGCGCTTGGTCAGCAAGCCGGTTCTGCATTGGGCTTGCGCGTAGGGGATGTGTCACTGGATTGGGGGAAGACGCTCAACTGGAAAAATGCCATTGTGCGGCGGCTGACCGGCGGCGTTGAAGGTCTGTTGAAAAAGCATAAGGTCACCGTGCTGAAAGGGACGGCGGAGATTGCCGACGGCAAGACGGTTGTGGTGCATGGTAAGGCGGGCAGTACCCGTATCCGCACCAAACATCTGGTTTTGGCAACTGGTTCTTTGCCGATGCAGATCAGCGCTTTGCCTTTCGGCGGTAATGTTATCTCCTCAACCGATGCGCTGGCACTGGAACAGGTGCCAAAACGGCTGGCGGTAATCGGTGCTGGCTATATCGGGCTGGAGCTAAGTACAGCATTTGCCAAACTCGGTTCGCAGGTGACGATTATTGAAGCGGCTGACCGTATTTTGCCGCTTTGGGATGCGGAATTGACAATGCCGGTACGCAAGCGGCTGACGGCTCTGGGCGTTACCGTGATGACGCGTAGTGAGGCGCGGGGTCTCAATGCAGACGGGCAATCATTGCTGGTGCATGAACATGGCAATGGCACGCCGGTTGTGGTGGAGGCGGATAAGTTTCTGGTGGCTGTCGGACGCCGTCCGAATATCAATGGTTTCGGGCTGGAACGGCTTGATCTGGCGATGAATGGTGCTTTCATCCGCATTGACAAGTATTGCGCGACTTCCATGCTCAATGTCTGGGCAATCGGCGATGTGACGGGGGAGCCGATGCTGGCACATCGGGCAATGGCGCAAGGCGCGATGCTCGCAGAACATCTAGCCGGACAGAAATCTGCTTTCGAAGAGCCGGTTATTCCATCCGTCTGCTTCACCGATCCTGAGGTGGTGAGTGTCGGACTGTTGCCCGATCAGGCAAAATTACAGGGCTATGAGATTGTCACCGGCAGTTTTCCGTTTATGGCCAATGGCCGTGCTATGACCCAGCAGGATGAGACGGGCTTTGTCCGCATCACTGCGCGCGCGGATAATCATCTGGTGCTGGGCATACAAGCGGTCGGGCATGATGTGTCCGAACTGGTCAATGGTTTTGCACTGGCACTGGAAATGGGCGCTGTTTTGGAAGATGTGGCGCAGACTATTCACGCGCATCCGACACGCGGCGAGGCTTTTCAGGAGGCCGCTTTCACAGCGCTCGGTCGCAATCTGCATAGTTAAAATTATGGCGGGCTTTGCAACGACAAAGCCCGCCATATTGTGATTACTATTTTGGCAGTCTGGCGATGAAATATTCTTTCAACCGGTCAATATCCGCTTGTGCCCACTTCACATCGGTTACCTCTACCCACGCATCGATATAATGTTGCGGCGCATAGACATGGCCATGTCCGATTGGTGTGGTGGTGGCCATCATCAGATCAATGGCCAGTTGCAGCATACTGACAACCGGATACCATTTCAGCTGCGGAGAGACATCAGGGCCACGTGGTGCCTTCATCCAGTCCGGCTCGCGGTAGAAGTCTTTCGGATCAAAGAACACAATCGGGTCACTGGCATATTGCAGATAGACAATCCGCATCGGACCCCAATGGCTGTTTGGCAGCTTCAAAGCATTATTCTGGTTGGTAAAACGCGCATAGGAGCCATCACGAAACTCCGGCAACCATTCCGGTGTGCCTTCATTGCGGTTATTGGTGATAGAACGCCACAAACGGCTGGTGAATGGCGGACCGCTCCACAAAGCGCCCTGATACGGATCACCCAGAACCTGAAACAGCTCAGATGAAAGCTGCGAGTTCATCGCACCAAGGCTCAGGCCATAGAGATAGAGCTTCGGACGCGTGTCTTTCGGCAGCTTTGTCCAATAATCATAAACCTCATCAAACAGAGCTGTGGCGGTTTCGCTGCCATAGCCCGGCTCAACGAGCAGGGAGAGCCAGCTGGCGAGGTAGGAATATTGTACGGCAACACTCGCAATGTCGCCGTCATGGAGATACTCCACCGGATCAATGCCCATTTCATCAACCCAGCCGGTGCCGGTCGGAATAGTCACAATGAGCAGTGAGCGCTCGAATGCACCGACGCGGATCATCTCCTGAAGCGCAATTTTGGCGCGTTCTTTGGCGGTTTCAGCCGAGCGCAAGCCCACATAGACGCGCAGCGGATTTTGCGCCGGACGGCCGGTGAAGCTGCTAATCTGCGCGGCATCAGGACCGGAGCTGACATAGCTGCGCCCCATGCGGCCCAGCTCATCCCATTTTACCAACGAGGCAGCACTGCCGCTTTTCAGCGGATCTTGCGGTTGCGGGACTTCCGCTTCCATCAGGGCATCAATCTTGCGATAGGAGGAGTCCATCACATGCAGACCAAAGCGGAACAGCACGCCGTTAATCGCCATGCTGAAAATCACGGCGGCAATCAGGAAACCGGTAAAGCGCGACAGGCGCGGTGGTATATAGCGGTCGAGCCAGCGGCTGGAGCTGCGATAAATCAGCTGAAACAGGCGGGCAAGGGCAATCAAAATGACAAAAGTGGTAATCGCGATCAGACCGGTTTTAAACGGATGCGCGCTTTCAACCTTTTTCAACTCCATCAGGGAACGGATGGAATTTTGGCCGTCTGCCGCATGCCACAAGAACACCATAGCGGTGATAATGGTGACGGCCATTGCTGCAATTTTAATGGCATGGGAAATGCGGCCTTTAAGCTTTGGCAGTTGCAGATAATTCCACAGCCAGAACAGAAAAACACCAATGCCATAGCCGATGGCAAAACAGGCGCCTGACAGCACACCTTGTATCAAAAAAGGACGCGGCACCAGCGAAGGCGTGAGCGAAGCTGCAAAAAATAAAGTGCCGAGCAGCATCCCGATCAGAGACAGGGAGTTCCAGAATTTTTCCAGCCAGAGGGGCTTCATCAGCTCTTTTCCCTTATTTTTAATGCAATGCACAAAGGCCGGTGCAGTCTTTATTTTCCATGGTAGTAATGAACTGATCTGCGGACTGGCGGGCAGTTTCACGCAAAACCGGTTTTGCGCCTTTGACAATATTGCTTAGCATTGTGCGATCTTGCAAGGAGATAGAGCGGGCAATCGTAGCGGCATTTTCTGCAAGTGCCTGAGCTAATCTTTCCTGATTATGGGCGTTCAATTCAGGATTGCTGAGCATCAGTGCTGCGCCATTGATGACTTGCTGTAAGCCCAATCGTAACTTGAGGATTGTATCGGTCTGCGCCTTGTTGCCTTTGTCGGTTTGGACGGCGGCAGCATAATCCTCGGCAGCCTCCAATGCAGCGGCGATAAAACGGATCATCGCTGCGGAAGAACGGGTAATTTCATCCTGAAAGGCGATGCTGTTATTTTTTGTATCAGCCTGTTTTTGCGGGTCTGGCGAGAACAGCACATAGGCTTTGGTGACTTGCGCTTGCTGCTGGATAATATCCATCAAAACCGGCAGGTCACTGGCTTTATAAGGAGCCTGTCCGATGATCGCAGGCGCATTCCACAGCGCTTCAAGTACCTTCGCATCTTCTGTATTGGAAAGGCGCGGTGGCAGCTTAGTTTCCTTGGCTTTCTCAAGCCGGACAATAAAGGCCTGTAATGCACTGTTGAGTTGGTCGGGACCATTTGACGGTACTGTCGCTACAGCCGGATGAATGGCCGTAACGGCAATGGCCAGCGCCAGCATAGGCAGCGAATAACGTCTGAAATGTACCGGCAGCATTGGTTCTCTCTCGCTGTTTTGATCGGAACAGCCTGCATAATATAAAAATTACGTCAATGGGTGCGCAAATCCGATGGCTGACGAATTTTTGATGGGTGTTCATAAAATGCGATCTAAAATTATAGATAATTAATGATGATTTTGGGTGATTTGATTTAAAATTATAGATATTTTTATATAGACTTATAAATTTTACCGTTTTAAGTGGTTAGAAAATTCCGAATCTCGTAAAATTATCTATAATTTATGCGAGTAATATGAGAGAGGAAATTTCATGCCGCTGTCCGAGCTTCTACACAATGCGCCTGAACCACGCTGGACGAATGAAGAAGCACGCCGCATCTATGATTTACCGTTTAACGATCTGATGTTTCAGGCGCATGTCATCCACCGGCAGAATTTTGATCCGAACCGGCTGCAGATGAGCAAATTGCTGAGCATTAAAACCGGCGGCTGTCCGGAGGATTGCTTCTATTGCAATCAGTCTGCGCATAATCCGACCGGCCTGAAGGCGTCCAAATTGATGGAGGTGGAGCGTGTGTTGGCTGAAGCACGGCAGGCCAAAGCGGCTGGCGCGACACGCTATTGCATGGGCGCGGCATGGCGCAGTCCTAAAGAGCGCGACATGGATATGGTTATCGCCATGGTTGAAGGTGTCAAAGCCATGGGCATGGAAACCTGCATGACGCTTGGCATGTTGTCACTGCCGCAGGCACAAAAGCTCGGTGCGGCGGGGCTCGATTATTACAACCATAATATTGATACGTCTGAGGAGTTTTACCCGCAGATCATCACCACCCGTACATTCGCAGACCGACTGGATACGCTGGATAATGTGCGGTTGGCCGGTATCAATGTCTGCTCCGGTGGCATTCTCGGTATGGGGGAGAGTGAGCAGGATCGCGTCAATATGCTGGTAACGCTGGCCAATCTTCAGCAAGTACCGCAAAGCGTGCCGATCAATATGCTGATCCCGATTGAAGGCTCTAAACTCGCTAATGCCAGGCCGGTGGATTCCATCGCTTTCATCCGCATTATCGCCTTGGCACGGATTATGATGTCGACATCTCATGTTCGGCTTACCGCAGGACGCAGCAATATGAGCGATGAAATGCAGGCGATGTGCTTCTTCGCCGGTGCCAATTCAATTTTCATCGGGGATGTTCTGCTCACTGCCGCCAATGCGGGGGATGACCGCGATGCGGATTTGCTCAAACGTCTGGGCATGAAGGCTGAAACTGTGGCCGAGGAAAGCTGCACATGCTGATGCAGCCTTACAATGCGATATTGCAACGGCTTGAAAGCAAGGGGCGGTTGCGCAATCTCAACGTGGCGCGAGGTGCAGATTTCTCTTCCAATGATTATCTGGCGCTGGCTGGCTCAGACTATTTGCGGAATATTGCCTGTGATGCGCTGGAGCGTGGCGTGCCAGTCGGCTCCGGCGGTTCGCGTCTGTTGCGCGGCAATCATTCGGAACATGAAGCACTAGAGGCGGAAGCCGCTGCTTTTTTCAAAGCACCACAAGTCTTGTATTTCGCCAGTGGTTTTGATGCCAATCAGGCGGTGTTTGCAACGCTCCCTCAGGCAGGTGATTTGGTGCTTTATGATGCGCTGATCCATGCCAGTATTCATGCAGGGATGCAGGCAGGCAAAGCGAAAATACAAAGCGTGCCGCACAATGATATTGCGGCATTTGAAACTGTCATCCGGCATTTTCGTGCGACAGAGAAAAGCGGCAATATCTGGCTGGTGGTTGAAAGCCTCTATTCTATGGATGGTGATCGCGCCCCGCTTGCAGAACTGAGTGCTTTGGCAGATCGTTACGGGTGTTTTCTTTATATTGATGAGGCACATGCAACCGGTGTGTTTGGTGCCAACGGGCGGGGCTTGGCGGCAGAACTGGAGGGGCGTGAAAATGCGCTGATCCTGCATACCTGCGGCAAGGCACTCGGCGCTTCCGGTGCGTTGCTTTGTGCCGCAAAACCTTTGATTGATGTACTGATTAATCAGGCACGGGGCTTTATTTTCTCGACTGCGCCAGCGCCTTTGCAGGCGGCGATTGTACGCGGCAGTTTAAAAGCGTTGACTGCAGAACCGCAGCGGCGTGAGAAATTACAGGCACTCATTCACCATGCAGAACACTACTTGCAGCCAAGCGGTTCGCAGATCATTCCCTATCAGATCGGAGATAATCAACGCGCCGTTGCAATGGCTGAGGCTATGCAAAATCAGGGCTTTGATATTCGTGCCATTCGTCCGCCGACAGTGCCGTTTGGCACCGCGCGACTACGTATTTCTATCACGTTAAATGTTGATGAGGCACAGATCACGCGTATGGCTGAAGTGCTGAAAAAGATTGCAAACCTTTATGAGTAATCCCGTATTTATTGTCAGTGGTACTGATACCGGTATTGGCAAAACCATTTTCAGCGCAGCACTGACCCAAGCCCTGCAAGGCAGCTACTGGAAACCGGTGCAATCCGGTCTGGAGGAAGAGACAGACAGCGAGACTGTGCGTCGTTTGGCACCGGAATGTCCTGTTCTGCCGGAGCAGTGGCGTTTACAATTACCCGCTTCACCGCATCTCTCCGCTGAGACGGAGGGGGTGGAGATCGAACCCGCAGCACTGAATATTCCACATTGCAACCGGCCGCTGGTGGTGGAAGGTGCAGGTGGCTTGATGGTGCCGCTGACACGCTCCCAGACTTATCTTGATATCTTCGCCCGCTGGCAGCAGCCGGTCATTCTCTGCGCTCGCACACAGCTAGGCACGATCAATCATAGTCTGCTGTCATTGGAAGCACTGCACAGCCGCAATATTCCGGTGCTCGGTGTGGTCTTTATCGGACATGCGCATGAGGACAGTGAAGGGATCATCTGTGAGCTGGGCAAAGTGCGCCGCCTTGGTCGCCTGCCTGTATTGGATGATCTGAACCCGCAGACATTGAGGCAAGCATTTGCAGAGAACTTCAATCTGGATGATTTTACCGGAGGTGCCCGATGAGCCATTCTTCATCGCCGGTCTGGCATCCGTTTACCCAGCATCTGCTGGAGCCTGTTACAAAAAAGATTACTCGCACGGAGGGTGCCTATCTGATCGATGAAGACGGGCGCAAAATCCTTGATCTGATCTCGTCCTGGTGGGTGATTACCCATGGTCATCGCACACCGCAGATCATGCAGGCCATTCGTGAAGCAACAGAACAATATGACCAGATCATTTTTGCGGAATACAGCCATGAACCGGCGGAGCAGCTGGCACAGGAACTGATCCGTATTGTGCCGCATGGTCTGTCGCATGTGTTCTATTCCGACAGTGGTTCGACTTGCGTGGAAGTGGCTCTGAAAATGGCGCTGGGCTATTTCCATAATCGTGGTGAACTGCGTGCCAGAATTGCTGTGATGGCGGGCAGCTATCACGGGGACACAATCGGCACTATGTCTGCCGGTGAGCGCGGCGTGTTCAATGCGGCCTATGGTGCATTGCTTTATGATGTGGCGACAATTCCGTTTCCCGCAGAGGGGCGTGAACAGCAAACGCTGGATGTATTTGAACAGCTTTGCCGAGGCGGGGACTTGGCTGCCTTGATTGTCGAACCGCTGCTACTCGGCGCAGGCGGTATGAAAATCTATCCGGCTTTTGTGTTACGGCAGTTGAAGGCGATTGCCGAGGCGCATGGTGTTTTACTGATCTGCGATGAAGTGATGACTGGTTGGGCGCGCACCGGCACATTATTTGCCAGTGAGCAGGCCGGTATTACACCGGATATTCTGTGTCTCTCTAAGGGTATTACCGGCGGAGCACTGCCTCTGGCGGTGACGCTGTGTGTACCGAAAATATTCGAAGCACATCTTTCAACCGATCGAAGCCGCACTTTCTATCATTCAAGTTCCTATACGGCGAACCCGATTGCCTGTGCGGCTGGTCTTGCCAACATGCAAATCTGGCGCGATGAGCCGGTTTTGCAGCGCGTACAAGATTTGCAGGCGATGCAGAGCCGTGAGTTGCTACGTTTCAAACATGATCCGCGTTTTGAGAATGTCCGGCAATGCGGAACCATTACAGCACTGGATGTTAAAGCGCAAAGTAGCGGGTATCTCTCGGATATCGCTTTACGGCTGAAAGCATTTTTCCGCTCTCATGATGTGCTGCTGCGACCACTTGGTAATGTGCTGTATCTGATGCCGCCTTATTGCGTCACCGAGCAGGAATTGCAGCGCTCTTATCAGCTGATTGATGAGGCGGCAGACCTGCTGCAAAGCGGCAAATTATGAGCGGCTCTTATCCGTCTTCCATCATCGGCTTTGGCCATGCCGTGCCAAAGCGTTAGGTTTTCAATGCAGAGATTGAAGCTGCGCTTGGGCTAGAAAGTGGCTGGATTGAACGCCGCACCGGTATCCGCAGTCGTTATTGGGTTGAGGATGGTGAGACGCTGACTGATCTTGCAACTGAAGCAGGGCGCATGGCGCTGGCAAATGCTGGTATAGCTCAATCTGAAATCGGCATGGTGCTGCTGGCAACATCAACGCCGGATCATCTTTTGCCACCTTCTGCGCCTTTGTTGGCGCATAAGTTAGGGCTCACAGGTGCTGGTGCGGTTGATCTTGCCGGTGCCTGTTCCGGTTTTCTCTATGCGCTGGTGATGGGGGATGCATTGGTACGCACGCAGGGGCGGGCAGTGCTGATTGTTGCGGCGAATATTCTCTCGCGCCGTATCAACCGGCAGGAGCGGGCGTCTGCCGTGATGTTTGGCGACGCGGCTGGTGCTGTTGTTTTGGCGCCATCCCAAAACGGGATTGGCAGTCTGGTCAGTTCCACACTCACCAGTGATGGCAGTCATTATGATCTGATCGGCATTCCGACAGGTGAAACATTGATGACAATGCGCGATGGCCGTTCCATGTTTGCACAGGCGGTGAAGACCATGATGGATTGCGGCAAAACCGTTTTACAACAAGCCAATGTTGAACCCACTGCGATTGGTCATTTTGTGCCGCATCAGGCCAATGCACGGATTTTTGATGCAGTGGCAGAGCAGTTGCAACTGAACAATGCAGTGACTGCCTGCACGATTGCGGATTATGGCAACTCATCGGCGGCGACTATTCCGCTCAGCCTGTCTCTGGGGCAGAGTACCTATCGTAAAGATGATCTGATCCTGCTGACAGCCGCAGGTGCTGGACTGACAGGCGGCGCGGCGCTGCTCAATTACACGGGATAATTCGGTAAACTTTATAGCCTGATTGCCGTATCACTATTTCACAAGGCATGACGCGGTTTCTTATTCTTGTCTCCGGTATGGAGGAATTGGAATGGTGAAGCAGCAGAAGCCTTTTGCGGGTATTACGGTGCTGGATTTTTCCCGCGTTTTGGCAGGGCCGTTTTGCTCTGCCATTCTGGCGGATCAGGGCGCGCAGATCATTAAAGTTGAACCGCCGCAGGGCGACGATCAGCGCTATATGGGCGCGGTGCGTAACAATCAGAGTATCAATTTCCAGCTGTTTAACCGCAGTAAACGCAGCCTGAAACTCGACCTGCGCCAGCCGGAAGCTGTGAAGATCGCACAGGAACTGGCGCTGAAAGCTGACGTGGTACTGGAAAATTTCCGCCCCGGTGTGGCTGATCGTTTGGGGATCGGCGCTGAGCAGTTGCAGGCGCTGAAGCCTGATCTGGTCTATTGCTCCGTTTCCGGTTTTGGCCAGCATGGGCCGATGGCCGCTATGCCTAGTTATGATGTGGTGGCGCAGGCGCTGTCCGGCATGATGAGTGTGACCGGCGAGGCATCGGGGGGGCCGACACTGGTTGGCGACTCCATTGGCGATATTGTTTCCGGTATTTATGCCGCGCAGGCGATTTCTGCTGCACTTTACCGTCGCTCGGTCACCGGACAGGGCGCACGGATTGATGTTGCGATGTTTGATGCGCTGTTCAGCCTGCTACCGACGGTGCTCGCCGGATGGCAGGGCAGCGGCAACCGGCCTGCACGCTTTGGCAATCAGCATCCGCTGTCTGCGCCTTTTGGTGCCTTTGCTGCATCGGATGCGCCTTTCATTCTTGCTGTGGCCAACAAGGCGCTTTTTGCCCGTCTCGCAGAGGCGCTGGGCAAGCCGCATCTGGCAGATGATCCGCGCTTTGCTTCCGATCAGTTACGCAGTCAGAATCGTGATGCTTTGCAGGCAGAGATCGAAGACTGGTCACGGCACTACACTGCCGCTGAAGTGGTGGAGAAGCTCGGCAAAGCCGGCTTGCCGGTGTCGGAAATCTGGGCGGTGGATGACGCCGCACGAAGCGCTCATGCGCAGCATCGCCAGTTATTGCATGAAGTTGAACATCCGCAATTGGGCAAACTTCTGGTGCCGGAGCAGCCGGTACATTTCGACGGCTTGCCACGCGGTGACATCCGGCAGGCACCGGAGCTTGGTGCTGACGGCGCGGATATTTTGCGGGAATTTCTGAATATGGATGAGACACAGATCAGTGCGCTAATAAGCGCCGGAATTGTCTGATTATCCTTGTGGTTTAAGGTACGGAGTACAAGAATGGGATTACAGATTACGGATGCCGACCGCGCATTCGCAGCGGATGCAAGTGCTTATTTGCGTGCCAATCTGCCGGAAGCGCTGGCCTATAAGGTGCGGCACAATATTCGCCTGACCAACGAAGATCTGACCGGTTGGCAGGAAGTGCTGGCAGCGCGCAACTGGTATGCAATCGGCTGGAGCAAAGAGATGGGCGGTGCCGGTCTGACGCCGGTGCAGCGCTATTTGTTTGAGCAGGAATATGGTGCGATTTGTGCACCGCATCCGTGTCAGTTCGGCATTGCTATGGCAGGGCCTGTTATTCACTCCTTTGGGAATGAGGAACAGCGGGCACGCTTTCTGCCGGACATTCGCGAGAACCGGACATTCTGGTGTCAGGGCTATTCCGAACCGGGGGCAGGTTCCGATCTGGCATCGCTGACCACTTCAGCCATGCGGGATGGTGATCATTATGTGGTCAATGGGCAGAAAATCTGGACGACATGGGCGCAATGGGCAGACTGGATTTTCTGTCTGGTACGCACGCATAAAGGCGAACGTCCGCAGCAGGGCATTTCCTTCCTGCTGATTGATATGCGTACCTCCGGTATTACAGTTCGCCCGATCCGTACACTGGATGGTGAGGCCGAGTTTAACGAGGTGTTTTTCAATGATGTGCGTGTGCCGGTTGAAAACCTGATCGGTACTGAGGGCGAAGGCTGGGGCTATGGCAAATATCTGCTCGAATATGAGCGTTTTTCCATGTCCGGTGCTGCGCGTTCCAAGCGTATTCTTGGTGAGTTGAAGGAAGATGCCGCACGCCTTGGTGTAGCGACTGATCCGCTGTTGCAGGATCGCATGACGCGGATTGAAATCCAGCGTCTGGCGCTGGAGCATATGGAGCTGAAACTGCTGTCGCAGAGTGAAGCGGGTGAAAATCCGGGCCCTGAAGCCTCGAAACTCAAAATCCGCGGTACAGAAATTGCACAGGCATTGGCGCAATTGCGTCTGGATATTTTTGGTTCGCAGGTGCTGCCTTACAGTGAAGCATTTCTTGATGGTGAGGCGGATGCGGAAAATCCTGCGGCTGCCGGTGCGGCTGCTGCATGGCTCAATTTGCGCAAGCTGACGATCTGGGGCGGATCAAATGAAATTCAGCGCATGATCCTTGCCAAGCAGGTTCTGGGTTTAAGGTGAGGAGAGCGGATATGCAGAAAACACGTGAAGAAAAAGCAGACGAATTGCGAATGCTGACGGATTTTGTGACCCGCTTTGCTGCCGATCACACGCCGGAAAACGGTTTGCCGCAGACTGATCTCGATCTGTGGCCTCAGATTGCGGAAATGGGGCTGATTGGTCTTGCACTGCCGGAAACATCAGGCGGTGCGGAGCTGGGCGCAGAAGGTCTGGCAGCGGTGGCACAAGCTCTGGGAAGCGTTGCCTTGCCTGTGGATTTTGCCTGCGGCGCGGCACTGACCGCAAGTCTGTTATGTGAAGCGCAGAAGAGCAATCCGGATGTTGCGCCATTGCTGGAAAGTTTTCTCGCAGGTGAGATGCGCATAGGCATTGCCGGTCAGTTGGTAATAGCTGCACAGGGGATTAAACCTGTGAACCTGCCGGAACTGATCGGCACTGGTCTGGCACTCACAAAGCTTCAGGTCTTTGGTGCACGGGAACCGGAAAAGCTGTTATGTCTCGTGCAACAAGGCGGTGACGTTGCTCTGTGTCTGATCTCTCCGGAAACGGCGCAGTTTCGTCAATTATCAATGATTGACGGCCGGATGATGAGTGAAATCACGGTAGATATTGCACCAACGAATATTCAGGTGCTGCTATCCGGCGGTGATGCACAACAGCGCATTGAGGCTTGCGCCGCCGATATTCTGATTGCCGTTGCCGCAGACAGTCTTGGCGCGATGGATAATCTTTATCGCCAAACGCTGGATTATATGCGGATGCGCAAGCAATTCGGCAAAGCGCTTGGCTCTTTCCAGACCATTCAGTTTCGTCTTGTGGATATGTCTGTGGCGCTGGATGAGGCAAAAGCCTTGGTCGAAGCCGCAGCGGAAGCGCAGGATAATGTTGCGGAAGATGTCCGCGCTTTGACCATCGCCGCATGGGTGCAGACATTGTGGTCAGCGCGTCATATTGCACAGGAGGCAGTCCAGCTTCACGGCGGTATCGGCATGACAGAGGAATGTGCGATTTCTCCGCTGGTCAAGCGCCTGCTGGTGAATGAGCATAGTTTCGGTCAGGCGGAGGCCTATATGGCAGCCTATCGTCAGTTGGCTGCCTGAAACGCCTTACGCAAACAAGCGAGCAGAATATGCTCAGGCTCATTGAGATTGCGGGTGCCGCTGGTGCCCGCAGTCAGATAGAAATGCGGTGCATCCGGTAAATTGTGCTGTAACAAAGGTTTAGCTGAGCTGATAATATCGGCCAAAGCAGCGGGCATAATTGTGCTATAGCCGTTACCAGCCAGCATCAGGCAGAGTTTCAGCGATTGGGTTTCCAGCACCGGCTGATAATGCGCCGCTTCCGGCAATTGCATAATAGCATTGCGAACACTGTCAGCAGGGGCAGGCAGGGCAAGCGGTGCATTCGCCGCATCAATATCCGAGATATATTGCAGCGGTCCCATATCCATCAGCAATGTGGCGCTTGCAGGGAGCGCAACACTCTCATGAATGGCAATGGAATATTCTCCCTGCCGTAAATGTTCGTCCAGAAATTGTGCAGGCGCTTCACCAACCTTGAGCACAACATGCGGGCAAAGCTGCTGCCATTCGCTAATGGCACGGCTGATCGCTGTGGCACTCACCGGGCTCAGCATAGCCATCGGGCTGAGGCCCAAATAAATCACCGGCTCGTCCATCACCGCAATTTGCTGTGCACCCTGACGAATTGCATCAGCCAGATTGAGCACGCTTTGCAGCAAAGGCGCTTTATGCACCGCAGTCGGCAGCGGGTGCAGGCCTTTATAGTGGCGGGCAAACAGTGCCGTGCCCATCAGTTGCTCTGTCTTGCGCAATTGTGCGGACAAAGCAGGCTGGGTCTGATTGAGCCTGCGGGCGGCTTCGCTCATATTGCGGCACTGATAGAGAGTCAGAATGCTCTGAATATCGCGCAGGGAGACCGGCGGATTATAGAGCGTTACGGTTTGCCGGTTCAGTTCTTCGCGCACCAGCCTGATGAAATCCTGAGCAGCGACAGTTAGCCTTTCATCTTTCGTGGTGATCTGCGCTGTGACAGGGCTATGCAGCGGTATCTGTAGTTGTAGTACGGCAAGATCATTACGGCTGATGCCGCTGGCAAGCAAGCTATGTGGTGCCAGCAGAAGCACCGGCTGTTTGGCCTGTTTCAGGCGGGTGAAAATCCCTACATCTTCCGATGTCATCTCCGGCGCAGGCAGGTCATGCTGGCGGCAATAGGCGCGGATGCGTGCTTCTTCGGCAGGTAAGAGCGGTGGCAGCCACAGGCTGTAATTGCGCAAATCCTCCGGGCTGAGCGGAGCCTGATCTTCATCGGGCACAAGGCCGCCTGCAACGGCAATCCATTCATCGTCAAACAGAAATTGTTCCTGCGCGCTGCCGTTCTGCGAGGCATAGCCCATCAGAATATCTGTATTCTCTGCATTGCTGGTGTCGAAGGCGCTGATCAATGGTGAGCGGAAATGCACCTGCGCATAATATTCAGGATGGGAAAGCCGGAAAGGGCGCACGGCAGCGGTTGCCGCGCGGGACAATTTGCCGAACATGAAATGCAGCGGCGAGCTGACTTTCAGCGCGGTTGAAATGGCTTTACCGGAGAAAGCGGTTTCTACTGCCTGCAAGATGGCGGTCGCCTGCTGAAATAGCCAACGTCCGGCTTCACTCGGCACCAGACCTTTGGGGCCACGCACAAAAAGTTCCAGCCCCAATTCCGTCTCAAGCGCAGAAATTGCGGTGCTGAGTGTGGAGGGCGAAATCTGCTCGGCTTTGGCTGCTTCGGCATGATTATAATACTGGCAGGCCAGAACAAAATAGGCGAGGGAGCGAAGTTCCATGGTCTGTGCAGCTTTATGTTTTTACAGGACAGTTTTCTATAGCTTTTCCTTGGTACAAATGGCCAGCTTTAAAACGGAAGTGAAAAAGACAAAACAAAACCGGCTCTGCAAGGCAAAGCCGGTTTTGTGCGGATATATGTTTGCTGGTCAGGTGGGGAATGTTGTTTCCGTATTCAACGGATAGATCGGGCGGCGCAGTTTTTTATAATCGCGGGCGCTGAGATTGGCCGTGCTTAGGCCATCGGCATCCACTTCGATAATCGCCGAGGCAATCGGGCCGAACGCCGCGCGGAAATGCTGCTGCGATTTTACCACCACAATATCGTACTCAGCAGGTTCAATCCCGACACTGCGGAACAGGTTCTTATCCAGCATTTGCTGGCGCTCGGATGAAATCAGCATGTCAGTATTGCCGACACGAAAACACACGCTCAGCCCAAGAGAAGCAGGCAGCCCCTGAAACATCGGGCCTTCGAATGTGATATTACCGTCTGAAAGTGCAATGACTTCACCGGTCAGAGTAATCGCGCCGCCACCAATTTTCGGGTCAACTTTTCCGCCAAGGCTGACAGTGCATTGCGCACCGATGCCTGCTGTTACCAGTTCCTCAACCGCTTGCGGATCGCAGAAAGCACCGAAGGCCGCACGCCCGACATTGGTTTTGAGCAATCCGCTCAGCACGGTTGTTGCATCGCTATAGGCACCGCAGCCGGGATTGTCGGAAAAGTCGGCAATCACTAGCGAGCCTTGTTTGGTGTTACTGGCAAAATGTGCACGAATTGCCTCGGGCATATCCGGTGCCTGTAAGCGGCTGTCTTCGTCTTCACGGCGCTGCCAGATTTCCTGACACAGTTGTTCGGCGTGACTGACAGCCTGAGCTTCATTCACCTTATTGCGGTCATAGCAAATTACAGCAGAAGGTCCTGTATTAAACACATCGGCATCATAGAAGCCTGCATTGATGGAGGGGGCAAGAATGCCGTCTTGTGTTGCAATCTGATCAGCGATTTCCAGAATTTCTGTCATCGCGCAGGCATGCGTGGTGCGGCCGTCATTACAGCCGTTGAGCATTGGCGGCTGGCGAATAGCAATGGCCGGATTAATATCGCCGCGCATGGCGGCTTCCAGTAATTGCCCCGCCTTGCGGCCACATTCTGCCATATCCACATGCGGATAGGTGCGGAAAGAAACAGCAATATCCAGCAGTTCACTCATTTGCGGCGCGCTGTTGGCGTGCAGATCAAATGTACCGGCAATGGGTATATCATGGCCAACGATGCTGCGGATGAATTGCAGCAATTCGATCTGGGCATCATCCGCGCTTTCCGAGCACATGGCACCATGAAAAACAATAAACACGCCGTCCGGCTTCTGCCCCTCAAGGGTTTCGGTGACATCGCGCATGAATTGCTCAATCATGGATTTCTCAACCAGACCACCGGGCTCGGCACGGGCGGCAACCGTATAAACTGGCTCCCAGCCATAGGTCTCACAACAGTCGATAAAACCACCGATCTCCGAATTGGTGCCACGGCAATGGGTTTCGATCTCCTGACCTTTAAAATAATGGCAGAGGTGAAAGTCCTTCAAAGTGGTTTTCAGCTTGGAAAAAGTATTGGTTTCCTGATTGAGTTCAAGAACAGCAACTTTGAAGCGCATCGGAGCATCTTTCATTTCTACGGCAATGAGTTTGGCAAGCGAACAGGTAATCTGTCCTGCCGAAAACACCGGCAGGACAGAGGGATAGAGCCTGTAACGGAACGTTGTTTCAGGCTGCGGGGGAGGCGGGGATTATTTTAAATAAGCGCTGGCATTGACCGGACGCACCATGATATCGAAGTCAAAATATTGCTGACGGATCTTGTCATAAGTGCCGTTTTTCATAATCGTTTCAAGGGCGGTATTGAGGCGCTTTGTCAGATCAGTGCTATCTGTGCGAAGTGCCATGGCGTTGCCCTGCGCTGTATCAAGAATGAAAGGCTTACCGGCAAATTCGCAACAAGCACCGCTGTCCTGTGCCAGCCAGTCGCTCAGAGCCATCTGGCTTTCAAGCACCATATCGAGGCGACCGCTGTCCATATCGAGAAAAGCCTCGCTCAGTGAAGGGTAGAGCTTCACTTCATTGTCGGGGAAATATTCTTTGAGCGTTTCCACAGCGACAGAACCGGATTGGGTGCCGATAATTTTGCCCTCTAAGGCTGCTTTGGAAACGTCCTTAATGCCAAGGTCTTTGCGGGCGATGAAATGCATGGCATTGAAATAATAGGGATTAGTAAAGCTGACTTGCTTTTTGCGTTCATCATTGATCGCCATGGAAGCGATCATAATGTCAAATTTTCCGGATTGCAGCGCCGGAATGATCCCTGACCATTCATGGGTGCTCCATTCGCATTCGGCTTTCAACTCCGCGCAGACAGCTTGTCCGATATCATAATCGAAGCCTTTGATCTCGCCGCTGCCGGTCACATAATTGAAAGGCTTATAGTCCCCTTCGGTGCCGATGCGCAGTTTTTCAGTTGCCATTGTTTGTGAGGTGAGCAGACCGAGCAGCAGACAGCCTGCTGCAGTCATTGATAATACTTTCATGCGAATTTCCCCGATTATATTCTTTATTCTTTTAATATCTGATGCGGTTGTGAAGTGGTAATTCCTGCGCTTCCCCACGCAGAAATATCCCGCATATAAATAATCAATCTATTGATATTTATTGATTATTTTAATTTTACGATTGGCTTTCCCGAGGAGCATGATGGATTTTTACCCTGTATGCAATGTGAAAGAATTGACGTAAGATATCGAAATAATTCATAGCTGAATATGAAATGGGGAAGATATGCGTGATTTGCCGGGGCTGAAATCATTGCGGGCATTTGAGGCGGCGGCGCGCTGTGGCAGCCTGACCGCTGCGGCAGATGAATTATGCGTCGGGCAAGGTGCGATCAGTCATCAAATCCGGTTGCTGGAAGATTATCTGGGCTTACGGGTTTTTATCCGCAGACAGCATGGTGTGGAGCTGACGCAGGAAGGCACTTTGCTTTTCAATTCATGCCAGCGGGCATTTGATGATCTTGCCGGTACCATCCGGCATATTAGCCCGCGCACAGTGCAGAAGGTGTTACGCGTCAAAGTCGGACCATTCTTCTCGATGAAGATTATCGCGCCGCGTATTTCAGAATTTCTGGCGCAGCATCCGGGTTTGCAACTGCATCTGTCCCATCTCGATACCAATGTTCCGGCGTCCGGCCAGCCGGATATTGTGATTGATTATCGTCTGGGGGCAGTTACAGGTAAATTCTCCCGTCAATTGTTGCGTGAAAGGCTGGTGCCCGTTTGCGGGGCATCAATCCGCAATCAATACAACAGTGCGACTGAGTTGTTATGCAGTAACCGGCTGCATTATCGTTCTGTGTCTGAATGGCAAAGCTGGATTACCACATCCGGCCTGATGCTTGGCCACAGCCAGCAGGATCTGATTTTTGACGATCAGCATATCATTCTGGAGGCCGTGAAAGAGGGGCAGGGCGTGGCACTGATCGATCAGGCGCTGGTCGAGCAGGAATTGCGAAATGGCCAGATGTTTCTGGTGTCGGAACATAGTTTCGAGCCGCAGGAAACCTATCAGTTTGTCTGTCAGGAAGAGCTGTTTCGCGCCAAACCTGTGACGAAAGATTTTCTCGATTGGCTAATCAGAGAGATTGCTTTGCGGCGTAAACAACAGGATGTAGCGGAGCTTTTCAGCTGAGCAACCATTTGTCTGAGGGATCGCCCGACAGACAATGCTTTTAAATTTTACTAAACATTCAAATAATATATTGAATGTTTTATACGATATGATAATTGCATATTGTATAAGGCGAGAATGAAGCCGTTTAGCGATCGTGGTAAAAGGGTGAAGATATGTTGCTCAATGATGGCGTTGCGCTCATAAGAGATGCAATTATTCTCGGCATTGGTGCAACAGTTTTTATGGATATCTGGGCGCTGGTGCTGTGGCACGTGTTTGGCGTGCCGTCACTGGATTATGCGCTTGTCGGTCGTTGGATCGGGCATTTACGTCATGGCACATGGATCCATCCATCCATTATACGTGCAGAACCGCTGCGCTATGAAAGGTCTGCTGGATGGATTGCCCATTATCTGATCGGGATTGTTTTCGCAGGCGGTTTGCTGCTGATATGCGGTAGAGAGTGGTTGCTGCAACCCGATTTTCCGACGGCTTTAATCACCGGACTGGTCACGCTTGTGGCGCCGTTTTTTATTCTGCAACCCGGAATGGGCGCGGGAATAGCAGCCAGTAAAACTCCGCATCCGAATAAAGCCCTTATGCGCAGCTTGCTGGCGCATACGGGGTTTGGTGTCGGGCTTTATATTGCCGCGCTACTATTGTCTTGATTAGAGCGCCGTGTGCCAGACTTGGCACACAAAGGTCGCTCTAGCTTGTGATTTAGCGTGACAGTGCCTGACTTGGATAACGCAATGTCGCATCAAACGGATTGAGTTTGCTGGAAATCAGCGCGGCTTCCTTTTTCAAAAGATCGGCAATAGTGCGCTGGCGTTGTTCTGTCAGACGCGAGGCCAGTGTGCCGATACTCAGCGCCGCAACTGCCACGCCGTTTTGATCCAGCACCGGTACGCCCAGTCCTGCCATGCCTTCAATCAACTCGAAATTCATATGGGCGGCACCAGTCTGGCGAATAGTGTCGATCATGATACGCAAATCCACCTCATCAATGGCTGCGCGGTCGAGAATACGTGGCATGTTGAAACGGATAATCGCCTCGCGCTCTTCTTCCGGCAGAAAGGCGAGTATGGCGATGCTGCCCTGACCAATGCCGAGCGGAACCTTACCGCCAATATCGCCGGTAAAAGAGCGGATCGGAAACGGGCCTTCAACGCGATCAAGACACACGACATCAAAGCCGTTCCGCACCAGCAAAAACACCGTGTCATTAAATGTGGCAGACAGGCGCAGCAGTGCCGGACGCGCGAAATCCAATATGCCGTCGCGCTGACGAGTTTGCGCGGCCATGCAGAAAAAATCAAGCGACAGGCGATAGGATTTCGTATCGCTGATCTGCTCTACCAATCCTTCGCTGATCAGGCTTTTGAGTAGACGGTGGGCAGAAGGCTGGCTGAGCTCCAGCTCACGAGCCAGATCAATCAGCCGCATTCCGTCCCGTGAATTTTCTGCCAGACCTTTCAATATCTGGATCGCTTTGGTGAGGCTAGTATTCACAGGGGATTTCGTATTTTCACTCATTGCCCGACTCTTGAATGCTATAATTCCGTATTTTGGATTAAACTATATAAATTATTTCGTAATAGAAAATAGAATTTGTCTAATTCACAAAATTTCTGTCAATAAATGGATAAATTCCGCTTTAAGTGAAATCTGTCTGCATGTCCTTGTTACAGGGCTGCCATGAAACAGGCCGGCGAAAAGAGCGGCGAACCACCAGATAACCCGCAATATTTATAAATGCGGGGGCTGCTCAGGGAGATATGCATGAGCTTTTTAAGCCTGAAACAGGTTTCCAAAATTTATGGAAAATTCTCAGCCGTGAAAGATTTCGATCTGGCCGTGGAAAAAGGTGAGTTTATCTCTCTGCTCGGCCCTTCCGGTTGCGGTAAGACCACCACATTGCAGATGATTGCCGGTCTGGTAACGCCAAGCGCCGGTTCTGTGACGCTGGATGGCCGCGATATTACCTATACAGCGCCTGCACAGCGCCAGCTTGGTGTCGTCTTCCAGAGCTATGCATTGTTTCCGCATATGACGGTTGCGCAGAATGTCAGTTTTGGTCTGGAAATGCGTAAAGTGCCGAAAGCAGAGCGTGACGAGCGCGTGAAAGAAACGCTGGGTCTCGTGCATCTCTCCGCATTGGCAGACCGCTACCCGCGTGAAATGTCCGGTGGTCAGCGTCAGCGTGTGGCGATTGCCCGTGCGCTGGTGATCAATCCGCCGGTGCTGTTGCTTGATGAGCCGCTGTCCAATCTCGATGCGCAGCTGCGTGAAGAAATGCAGTTTGAACTGCGCCGTATTCAGCGCGCGGTTGGCATTACCACAATTATGGTCACGCATGATCAGGCAGAGGCGCTGTCGATCAGTGACCGTATTGTGGTGATGGAAAAGGGCAATATCACACAGGTTGATGCCCCTTATAAGCTCTATGAACATCCGCGGAATGACTTCATTTCCAACTTTGTCGGCAAATCCAATTTCCTGACTGCAGAGGTTGAAGCCGGAAATGTACTGGCGATCGAAAACACATCAGTTCGCTTTACACCGGAACAGCCTGTGAGCGGCAAGAAAGTCTCGCTGTTCATCCGTCCGGAAAAACTGAACCTCACCAATGCCGGTGCCGGTCATGTTGATGGCACTGTGACCACTCGTTATTTCATGGGCAGCCAGTGGTTTGTGACAGTCACAACGCCTGCCGGACAATTGTCCGTGTCGCTACCGAATGTTGGTACACCGCCACCAGCAGAGGGTGAAACCGTTGGTCTGATCTGGCAGCATGAAGATTGCCGGATGCTTGCAGGCGGAGCGGCCTGACCATGAGCGCAACCACTGCTGACACAAAAATCAAGGAAAAGCGCAGCCGCGCACCGCTGTTTCTGGCGGGGCCTGCGACACTGCTTTTCATCGGGCTGGTACTACTGCCATTGGCACTGACAGTTATCCTGTCATTCAACAGCTATAATTACGACACAGGTATCGAAAACACCTTCACACTGCATAATTATATGCAGGTTCTTCAGGATGATTATTACCTGTCGATTTTCTGGCGCACTTTGCGTCTCGCATTACTCACCACAGTGATCGCTGTGGTGATCGGCGTGCCTGAAGCCTATATTCTCTCGAATATGCGTGCGCCGTGGCGCTCGATCTTCCTGCTGGTGATTATCGGCCCGCTGCTGGTTTCCGTTGTTGTGCGTACCTTCGGCTGGAGCATGATCCTTGGCCGCAACGGTTTCGTCAACGGCGCGCTGGGTATGGTCGGGCTGGAGCCGGTGCAGCTGCTTTACACCGAAACTGCAATTGTCGTTGGTCTGGTGCATATTATGCTGCCATTCATGGTTATTCCGGTCTGGACAGTGCTGCAGAAGCTTGATCCGACTGTGGAAGCTGCTGCACTGACCCTTGGTGCGTCCCGCTTTACGGCGTTGCGACGTATCGTGTTTCCGCAGGCGATGCTTGGCATTCTCTCCGGCAGCCTGATTGTTTTTGCCTTGTCGGCCAGTTCTTTTGCGATCCCGGGTCTGCTTGGTGGCCGTCGTTTGAAAATGGCTGCAACCGTTGTCTATGACGAGTTCATGATTGAGCTGAACTGGCCGCTCGGTGCTGCCATCGCCATCATTGTTCTGGTCGCTAACCTTGTCATCATGATTGCCTATAATCGCATGATTGAGGGACAGGCCAAACGGAAGCTGGGTTAATATCATGCAGAAAAATGGTCCTGGTGCTCTGATTTTTCATAGCCTCGTTGTCATCTTCATGCTGGCGCCGATGGTGGTGGTCTGTCTCGTTGCTTTCACACCCGAAAACACACTGACAATGCCGTGGAACGGTCTGTCTCTGCGCTGGTTTGTGGCCGTGTTCCAACATAATGATTTCATGACCTCCTTCGGGAATAGTCTGAAACTGGCTTTTATAGCGGCAACAATTTCCACCCTGCTGGCTGTACCGTCCGCACTGGCAATTACACGTTATAATTTTGCCGGACGCGATGCACTGAACGCGCTGTTTCTGTCACCGCTCATTATCCCGCATCTGGTGCTCGGCGTTGCTTTCCTGCGTCTATTCTCGCTGATGGGCATGAGCGGCTCGTTCCTCTGGCTGGTAGCAACCCACGCGATTATCATCACGCCTTATGCGCTGCGTCTGGTGCTGGCCTCATTAAGCAGCATGGATCAAAACGCGGAAAATGCTGCGCGCACGTTGGGTGCCGGTGAGTGGACTGTGTTCAAGCGCATCACCCTGCCATTGTTGTTGCCGGGTGTGAGCGGTGGCTGGTTGCTGGCTTTCATCAATAGCTTTGATGAACTGACCATGTCGATCTTCGTGACATCGCCTTCAACAGTCACGCTGCCGGTACGCATGTATATGTATGCCAGTGAATCGATTGACCCGATGATGGCTGCGGTCTCTGCGCTGATGATCCTTGTGGCAACGATTGCGATGATCATTCTTGATCGCCTGTTTGGTCTGGATCGTATTCTGGTCGGAAAAGGCTGACCGGAGTGAGCGCACAAACTTCAAATCAATCTGGTGGCGGTCAGTTTTACCGCCGCTACCGTCAGGATGAAAAGCCGGTCGGCTTTTCACTGAACGGCGTTGCTCAGACCGGCCGTCATGGCGATACGGTGCTGACTGCTATTATGGCGGTGAGTTCTCATGTGCGTCATACGGAATTTACCGGTGAGAACCGCGCCGGTTTCTGCCTGATCGGTGCCTGTCAGGATTGTTATGTCATGACAGAAGAAGGGCAGCGTATCCGTGCCTGCACAACGCCGTTGCAGGAAGGCATGCGCTTTGTAACCACTATGCCTATGGGCGCCGGAGTGTGATGATGGCCAAAGCCGATTTACAGCCGGTGATTATCGGTGCGGGGCCTGCGGGTATCCGTGCAGCGCAAGTGCTGGTGAAGGCTGGTTTGCGCCCTATAGTGCTGGATGAAGGTTTGCGGGCAGGCGGGCAGATTTATCGCCAGCCGCTGATTGATGACGGCCGCTCCTATGCCAAGCGCTACGGTTCGGAAGCGTCAAAAGCCAAAGCGCTGCATGAGACCTTTGAAGCGCTGCGACCGGCAATTGATTATCATCCGGAAAGTCTGGTGTGGAATATATCACCAAGCGGTGACACACGTTTTCTCGATGTGATGTCCAATGGCCATTATCGCCGGATTGAATGTTCTGAGCTGATTGTTGCAAGCGGTGCAACCGATCGCGTTTTGCCCTTTGCATGCTGGACAACACCCGGTGTCTATACGCTCGGTGCATCACAGACAGCCTTGAAAGCACAAGGCGTTACAATTGGTAACAAGCTGGTTTTCATGGGTTCAGGGCCGCTGCTTTATCTGGTGGCATGGCAATATATGAAAGCTGGTGCCAAGGTTGTGGCGGTGCTGGATACGGCACCCTTCAAAGCCAAATGGCATCTGGCGCAGCTGGCATTACATGCACCGCGCATTGTGGCATTGGGTATGTTCTATGCCATGCAATTGCGTCTTGCCGGTGTGAAAACCATCTATAATGCACGGCCTGACAGCATTGTCGGGAAAGACCACGTTGAGGGCATCCGCTACCATATTCAGGGCAAATCCGGTGTCAAAACGCTGACCTGCGATGCATTGGCCTATGGATTTGCATTGCGTCCGGAAACACAATTGGCGGATCTCGCCGGTTGCGACTTTGAATTTAACAGCCGTGACAGAGCATGGCTGCCGGTGCGTGATACACAGGGGCAGAGTAGCGAACAGGGCGTCTATCTTGCCGGTGACGGCAGTGGCATTGCCGGTGCCGATGCGGCGGAAATCTCCGGTGAACTGGCCGCACTGGCTTTGCTGCAAAAGCGTGGTCTGGCAACAGATAGCAACCGGATCACAGCACTGCAAAAAGCCCATCAGAAGATCGTCACCGAGCGCGATCTGCTGGAAAAAGCCTTTCCGTTTCCGCGTGACTGGTTTGAGACTGTCAGCCCTGATGTCACGTTGTGCCGCTGCGAGGAAGTCACTGTTGGCGAGGCACTCAATGCGATCAGTGGCGGCAGCATCCGCGAAATCAATCGTCTGAAAGCGCTGAGCCGTGTTGGTATGGGGCGTTGTCAGGGGCGGATGTGTACTGCTGCCGCAACAGAACTTCTGTCATCACAGTTGCAGATCGATGCGCTTGAGCTCGGACGGTTACGTGCGCAGGCGCCGGTGAAGCCGGTGCCCCTTGGCTTTGGCGCGATGCAGCAGGCTGATGAGCCAGCGGGCAAGGTGGTGTCATGACCAGGCATTTGGATGCAGATGTTGCGATTATTGGCGGCGGTCTGGTTGGCAGTTCTGCGGCCTTGGCGATACGCAAGGCCGGTCTGTCGGTTATTCTGCTGGATAAAGGGTTTTGCGGTGCGCAGGCCAGCGGTGTCAATTATGGCGGTGTACGCCGTCAGGGGCGCGGCGTTGAGCAACTGCCACTGGCTGAACTGTCCCATGAAATCTGGGGGCGTTTGCCCGAACTGATCGGCATTGATGGTGAATATCAGCGCAGTGGTCATCTGAAACTGGCGCGCACCGAAGAAGATTTCGCCAAACTCGAAGCCTATGCCGCCCGTGTTCGTCCGCAAGGGCTTGAGCTTGAGCTGATCAGCGGCAAGGCTGTCAAAACGCGTTTTCCGTGGCTGACGGGGGATGTGGCAGGGGCATCGCTCTGTCATGATGATGGCCATGCCAATCCGCGTCTGGTATCTCCGGCTTTTGCCCATGCAGCCAAAGCGGCGGGAGCAACCGTGCTGGAACATATGCCGGTGCATGAGGCTCTCACGACCGGTAATGGCTTTGCCCTGTTTGCCGGTGAAGATACGGAAATCCGTTGCCGCCAATTGGTCAATGCGGCGGGCGCCTGGTCAGATCAGTTTGCCGCGCAATTTGGCGAGAGCGTTCCGCTCAAGAAAATCTATCCGTCAATGGTGGTGACTGAGCCGCTGCCATATCTTCTGCCGATGAGTATGGGCGAAGAGGGCGGCAGTTTTTACGGCCGTCAGGTGGCACGTGGAAATTATGTTATGGGCGGCGGGCGCGGTGTCGTGCTGAATAATCCGGATTATTCACGGCCTTCTGTGACCGCAGCTTCATCAGTGATGCAGCGGGCGATTGCACTTTTTCCGCATTTGCAGCACGCGCATGTTATCCGCTTCTGGTCCGGCACAGAGGCGGAGATGCCCGATGGTAATCCTGTCATCAGTGCCAGTTCTAAAGTGAACGGGTTGTTCCACGCTTTCGGTTTTTGCGGCGCTGGTTTCCAGACAGCACCGGCGGTGGGCTCAGTGCTGTGCGATCTGGTCACTCAAGGCCGCAGTTCAATTCCGGTTGAGGCTTTTAGCATCGACCGTTTCCATGATTTTCAGGCGCCTTGATTTGCCTGAAATTCAGTTCTTTGTCTTCATAATGGGAGTAGCATGAAAATGAATTTTCGACTGACTATGGTTTCCGCTCTGGCACTTGGTGCTGTGGCTGTTGCATCCGGTGCTGCGCAGGCAGAAACCAAAACGCTGTATATTGGCATGAATGGCGGTAACTTTGAACGCGCCTATACCGAGCATGTTCTGCCGCCTTTTGAAAAAGCCAATAATGTTAAAGTGGTTATTGTTCCGGGCACTTCGGCTGATATTTTGGCTAAGGCAACGGCTTCAAAAGACAATCCGCAGATGCATGTTATGCTGCTGGATGACGGCGTAATGGTTCGCGCTATCGGCGGCGGCCTGTGCCAACCGATTTCTGATAACGCAGTGCTGAAAGAAATTCAGCCGGCAGCCCGTATGAAAGATGATATGGCAATCGGCGTTGATATGGGCATGACCGGTCTTGCTTATAACAAGAAGCTGTTTGATGAAAAAGGCTGGGCAGCACCAACTTCATGGATGGATATGGCTGATCCTAAATTCGCTAATGCGGTGGTGTTCCAGTCCGCTTCGGCTTCCAGCTTCGGTCTGCATGCTTTCCTGATGTTCAACCGTATTCAGGGCGGTGATGAAAACAATGTCGAGCCGGGTTTTGAGAAATTCTCTGATACGATCGGCAAGAATGTAATCGAGTTCATCCCAAGCTCTGCCAAGATTTCTGAAATGGTACAGACCGGTGAAGCTGCGATTTTCCCACTCACACCAACCGCAGTGAACAATCTGAAAGATAAGGGTATTCCGGTAGAATATGCCCAGCCTAAAGAAGGTTCCGTTGTATTGGCTGTTACCCAGTGTGTGATTGCCAACAATAGCGAACCGGAGCTGAGCCAGAAACTGGCGCATTATCTGTTGTCTGCTGATGCGCAGAGCCTTGCGTTGGATAATGGTAATATCATTCCGTCTAACGTGAATGCCAAGGCCGGCAATGAAGACGCCAATGCCAAACTGACCGCTTTCCGTGGTTATATGGAAACGGCAAATGTTCTGGACTGGGATGCGGTTAATAAAAACCGTCAGGCATGGAACAGCCGCTGGAATCGCACAATCGAACGTTAAGAGCGTTAACATTGTCGCAATGAATGACAGAAATGTCGTAGAGGCCCGTGATCTTTGATCGCGGGCTTTTATTTTGCCTGATTGATCTTTACAACGCACGCACAGACATTCAGACTTGAAATCCAGAACAATCATGTCGACATTTCTTGGAAAATATTTAAACAGGGATGCGAATGTGTCCTGATGTATGAATGAGAATTGAGATTAACGGAGCTTCCATGTCCAAGGCAGAAAATGCGCAGGCAACGCCGGCAGGTCAGATATTTGACAGGATATGGCTCTCTATCGCCGAGCGGCGTTTGAAGCCCGGCACACGTCTCAAAGAAGAAGAACTGGCTGAGATTTTTGATGTCAGCCGCGCCCGCATCCGGCAGGCTTTGGCTACGCTGGAACGCGAAGGACTGGTAACAATTCAGGCCAATCGCGGCGCGTTCGTCTCCGAGCCTTCTGTGGAAGAAGCGCGGGACGTGTTCTATGCCCGCCGTGCGATTGAACATCGTGTGGTTGAACGTCTGTGCGAGCGTATCAATAAAGAGCATGTCGCACGTCTCAATGCCCATGTAGAAGAAGAGCGCACAGCCGACCGTCAGGGCAATCGTACAGATATTATTCGCCTGTCCGGCGGGTTCCATTTGTTGCTGGCAGAGCTTGCAGGGTCTTCCTTCCTTTACGGTATCGTCAAAGATCTGATCTCACGCACATCGCTGATTACGGCGGTTTATCGTTCGCGTCATTTGCATAATTGCGGGCCGGATGAGCATCAGGCGATTGTTGAACATATTGCGCGTGGCGATACGGAAATTGCCATCAAAGCTGTGCTCGAACATCTGGACCGTGTGGAATGTGAACTGGAATTAGAGGACGAAAAAGATCAGTCCTATAATTTACGTGCTGCATTGCTCTGAGTTTATTTTTTGTAACTTCGAAATTCCAACTCCGGAAACCTTCAGGTTTGCCGGAGTTTTTTGTGTCCTCTGAAATATTTGATGACAAATATGTTGACAATTATGGCGACATAAAACATCGTCAGACACTATTCTGCGCCTTCCGGCTTGAGGAAGAGGAAGGCGGTTTACCGTGTCGGCGAGAGGGACGACTATGACTTCACTATTGAAAAAACTGTTATTCTGTACGGTTGCTACTTGCATTAGCACCGCATCTTTTGCGGAAACGCTGCGCTGGGGCGGCGCGCGGGATATTTTCTCGCTGGATCCATATTCATATGGCAGCACATCCAATCTGGCATTCCTGAACCATATTTATGAAGGTCTGGTACGCTATACGCCTGAATTCGTAGTGGAGCCTGCACTGGCAACCAGCTGGGAGCTGATTGACAATAAAGTCTGGCGTTTCAAGCTGCGTGAAGGCGTTAAATTTCAGGACGGTTCTGACTTCACTTCGGCAGATGTTGTCGCTTCAATGAAGCGCGTCAGCCATCCGTCTTCACCGTTGCGCGGGAATATTCCGTTGTTTGTCGGCGCGACTGCTGTCGATGATTATACGGTTGATATTGAAGTCTCATCACCGAGCCCGTTGTTCCTCAACGATATGACCAATATTTTCATGTTCGATGCGGATTGGCTGGTTAAAAATAACTCTGAAATGCCAACCGATGTTGGCGGTCAGGTTGAAGGCTATACGACTTTCCATACCAATGGTACGGGCCCGTTCACGCTGGAAAGCCGTGTGCCGGACAGCAAGACCATTCTGGTTAAATATGACGGCTGGTGGGATGATGCGAAGCACAATCTCGACCGTATTGAATTCACGCCAATTGCTTCGCCTGCAACGCGTGTAGCTGCGCTCCTTTCCGGCGAGATTGATCTGGTGGATGGCGTGCCGTTGCAGGATGTGAAGCGTCTGGAAAGCACGCCGAATATTCGTGTTGAACAGCGCCCTGATCTGCGCACCATCAATCTGGTATTCAACCGTAAGGAAAAGCTCAACGACGGACGCGACAACTTCTTCAATGATTTGCGCGTGCGTCAGGCGATCGATCATGCAATCGACCGCGATCTGCTGGCGAAGCGCGTGATGCGCGGCATGACTCATACAGCGGGAACTGTGGTTGCGCCGGAAATTCCGGGCTATACAAAAGAGCTGGATATTCCGACAAAATATGATCCTGAACTGTCCAAAAAACTGCTTGAAGAAGCCGGTGCCGTCGGTTCTGAATTCACTTATCTCTGCATGAATGACGAGAGCGTGAATGAAGAGGATGTCTGCTCGGTTATCGTCACGATGTTGAGCCGGGTCGGTCTGAAGCCGAAGCTGGATATTGCCCCGCGTGCCGTGCAGGCACCGAAACGTTCCAGCGGTAAATCCGATATGTTTATGATCGGCTGGGCGAATGAGCCGACACTGGATGCTTATTCCATTCTGGTGCAGGTTCTCTCCACGCGTAAGGGTGCAGCTGGTGTTGCGAATTACGGCGGCTGGTCCTATCCGGAGCTGGATGCGCTGACTGAAAAGGCGGCTTTGGAAATGGATCGTGATAAACGTCTGGCACTCGAATCCGAGGCGCTTGGAATTGTGAAGTCCGAGGTCATTATGGTGCCTTTGCATCAGCAGCCGATGGCATGGGGTATGACCAAGAAAGTTGAAGATGTCACCATTCGTGCGGACAATAAGCCGCGGCATTGGTTGACACGTATCGCTAAATAATTGAGTGAACGACTGATTTACAGCGCCGGTATGGGCTACATACCGGCGCTATTGTTATTTCTAGAGCATTTCACAGTCAAGTTGGATCAACTTGACGACGGGATAATGCGACAAACTAAAGAAACTAGAGCGAGCACTGCGATCCAACATGAACGTAAATCGCTCTAACACTATGTATTTACAGCATAATTTTACTGATTCTGATTCATGTTTAAGGAATTATGCTGTAGCGCTGTTTTTCTGTGTTTTTCTGTGTTTTTAACGTAGCGTTAATTGCATCGTTAAATTTCGCTGATAATTATGTCGACAATTTAGTTGACAATTAAATCTGAATTCAACAAACTCCCTGCACGGACAAACACCATCAAGAGTGAAGAGCCGGTTATCGTTTTGGGGAACTTAATCATGAAATTCAGAAAATCGATCCTTGCGGGTCTGATGGCTTTCGCATTGAGCCATACCGCCAATATTGCATCTGCTGAAACACTGCGTTGGGGAGCTGCGCACGATGTTTATTCGCTTGATCCGTACTCCTATGGTGACAGCTATACGATTGCGTTTCTCAATCACGTTTACGAAGGCCTTGTGCGCTACAATGCCGATCTGAAGATCGAGCCTGCGCTGGCTACCAGCTGGGAAGTTGTGGGCGAAAACACATGGCGCTTTAATTTACGCAAAGATGTGAAATTTCATAATGGCGCGGATTTTACTGCCAATGACGTGCTGGCCTCGCTCACCCGTGTGAGCCATCCGACATCACCGCTGCGCGGTAACCTGCCAGCCTATAAATCAGCGAAGATTGTTGACGATCATACCATCGATATCGAGCTGACCGGCCCTTATCCGCTGCTGCTCAATGACCTGACCAATATTTTCATTTTTGATGAGAAATGGCTGGTTGATAATGATTCTCTGCTGCCGACCGATGTAGGCGGGCAGAAAGAAGGCTATGCCACCTATAACACCAATGGCACGGGTCCGTTTAAGCTGGAAAGCCGCGTACCGGACAGCAAAACCGTTCTGCTGAAATTTGACGGCTGGTGGGATAAGCCGCAGCATAATATCGACAAGATTGAATTCACGCCGATCATTTCCTCGGCAACCCGTGTTGCAGCCCTTCTTGGCGGTGATGTGGATTATACCGATTCCGCGCCGACACAGGATATGGCGCGTCTGGCAGCGGCACCGGGATTGCGTCTGCTGGAACGCACAGATTTGCGTACTGTCTTTGTCGGCTTCCAGCGTCGTGAAAAACTGCACAATGGTGCGGAAAATCACTTCAATAAACTGGGTGTCCGTCAGGCCGTTGCTCATGCGCTGGATATGGATCTGATCAAAAAGCGTATCATGCGCGACAAGTCCCGCAATGCCGGTACGATTATTGCGCCGGAAATTCCGGGTTACACAAAAGAGCTGGATACTCTCTATGGCTATGATCTGGATAAAGCCAAAGCGCTTTTGAAGGAAAACGGTGCCGAGGGCTTCCCGTTCACACTGGTCTGCACCTATGAAAACTACCTGAATGAAGAAGAGTTGTGCAATGGCATGATCTCCATGCTGACCCGTGCCGGTTTCAAGCCGTCGCTGGATATCGGGCCGACAGCTGTTCAGGCACCAAAACGCACTGCCGGTCAGGCTGATGCCTATGTGCTCGGTTGGGCGAATGAGCCGATGCTCGACAGCTATTCCATTCTGATGCAGGTCATTCAGACCAAGTCCGGTGTTGCGGGTGTGTTTAACTGGGGCGGCTGGTCCTATCCGGAGCTGGATGAACTGGTCACCAAGGCCTCCACGGAAATGGATCGCGAGAAGCGTCTGGCTTTGCAGACCAAAGCTCTGGAAATCGTGAAAAAGGAAATCATCCAGCTGCCGTTGCATCAGCAACCGATTGCCTGGGTGCTGACCGATAAGGTGGAAAGCGTTGTGCAGCAGGCTGATAACAAGCCGCGTCACTGGCTGACAGTCCTTAAAAAATAACAAGATTGGCCGTGCCGCAAGGGAAGAAGTTGCGGCACGGCCTGATGATTATTGAAGTAAAAGAGCGGTGAATAGGTGCGGTAACGCGCAAATTGCCCTTGGGAGAGACAACTGAATGCTTGTATTTATTATCAAGCGACTGGCAAACGCAGCCATGGTTATGCTTGCTGTGGCATTGCTGGCTTTCATGATTTTCCGTTTTGCGGGCGATCCTGTGGAACTGATGGCCAATGAGCAAATGAGCCAGATCGACCGCGATGCTTTGCGCGACCGGCTCGGGCTGAATGACGGCTTTGTCACGCAATATGCGCGCTTTGTCAGCGATGCGGTGCAGGGCAATTTCGGTATTTCTTACCGTAATGGTCAGGAAGTGCTGGGGCTGATTGCCGAGAGCTTTCCGGCCACGATGGAGCTGGTCATTGTCGCCACATTGCTTTCCCTGATTATCGGTATTCCGATGGGGGTTATTACCGCAATTCATCGCGGCAAATGGTATACTGAATTATTCCAGTTCACCTCAATTATCGGGGTGTCATTACCAAGCTTTGTCGTTGGTATTCTGCTTATCCTGCTGTTCTCTGTCACACTTGGCTGGTTGCCGGCATTCGGACGGGGTGATGTGGTGCAACTTGGCTGGTGGTCAACCGGATTTCTCACCCATTCCGGGCGTCTGGCGCTGATCCTGCCATCCATTGCGCTGTCGCTCTATCAGATCACGCTGATTATGCGTCTGGTGCGTGCGGAAATGCTGGAAACATTGCGCTCTGATTTCGTGAAATTTGCCCGTGCCCGTGGTATTCCGCGCTATCGGATTTATTTCCGCCATGCGCTGCGCAACTGCCTGATGCCGGTTGTCACCATGACGGCGATGAATATCGGTTCTCTAATCGCCTTTGCGCTGATCACCGAGACTGTGTTCCAGTGGCCGGGTATGGGGATGCTGTTTATTCAGGCGGTAACATTCATCGATATTCCGGTGATGGCGGCCTATCTCTGCATCGTTTCTTTCATCTTTGTTGCGCTGAACACGCTGGTTGATATCACCTACGCTGTGATTGATCCGCGCCTGCGCGCTGCTACACGCTAAAGGGGCTCTCATGACAGATAATATAAATGCCCCGCTTGCTAACCAAAAATCACGCTGGCAGCGTATGAAAGACAGTGATCTGTGGTGGTCATTCACCCGTAACAAACCGGCAATGATTTCTGCTGTTTTGCTGACAGTGATGATCGTCTCCGCTTTCGCTGCACCGCTGATTGCTCCGCAAAATCCGTTTGATCCGGCGCAGCTGGACCTGTGGAACTCCGAACTGCCGCCGATCTGGAATGCGGATGGCCAATGGCCATATCTGCTGGGGACTGATACGCAGGGTCGCGATATTCTCTCAGCCATTCTCTATGGTTCGCGGATTTCCATTCTGATTGGTGTTGCCTCGGTATTCCTGTCGCTGGTCATTGGTCTGAGCTTTGGCCTGATCGCCGGTTATATGCAGGGCATTATCGACAATCTGCTGATGCGTATCGGTGACGTGCTGCTTTCGATCCCGACCATTCTGATCGCTATTCTGGTCAGCGCCGTGGTGCGCCAGATGCTGCCTGCGGATTTGCGTGATTATGCTGCTGCCGGTGTTCTGGTACTGGCAATCACTTTGTCGGGCTGGGTACAATATGCGCGTACTGTGCGTGCACAGACGATTGTTGAGCGCTCCAAGGAATATGTGCAGGCTGCACGCCTTCTGAAAGTGCCATCCCGCCGCATTATGATGTACCATATTCTGCCGAATACGCTGACGCCGATCCTTGTGGCCGCGACGCTTAATTTTGGTATGGCCATCCTCACCGAAGCCACGCTTTCCTTCCTTGGTATCGGTATGCCGCCGAGCCAGCCGAGCCTTGGCACGCTGATCCGTCTTGGTAATCAGTTCCTGTTCTCCGGTCTGTGGTGGATTACCGTTTTCCCTGTCTTGCAGCTCTGCCTGCTGGTTGTCGCCGTGAACGTGCTTGGTGACTGGCTGCGCGATGCTCTCAATCCAAAACTGAGGTAAAAATTATGTCTGATCTTTTGTTACGCAATGTGCGCCCTCATGCAGGTCAAGCCACAGATATTCTGATCCGTCAGGGTCGCATCGCTGAATATGGCACAAACCTCAGTGCGGATGGTGTTGCTGTTGAAGACGGTCAGGGACATATTGTTATCCCTGGTCTGATTGATGCCCATACCCATCTCGATAAAACCAATTGGGGTCTCGACTGGCATGTGAACGGCAAGCAGGCGAGTTTGCGCGAGCGTATTGATTTTGAACGTGAAAAGCGTCTTGAAATCGGTCTCGATCCGCATATCCAGTCGATGCGCCATGCGATCGGCCTGATTGCGCATGGTTCCAGCCATATCCGCAGCCATGTGGATATTGATACGACCCATGGTCTGAAAATTCTCGAAGGCGTGTTTGAAACCCGCGAGAAACTTAAAGACCTGATCGACATCGAAATCGTTGCTTTCCCGCAATCCGGTCTGATGGTGATGCCGGGCACACTGGAATTGCTGGATGAAGCGCTGCGTCAGGGCTGTGAAGTGCTGGGCGGTATTGACCCTTGCGGTATCGACCGTGATCCGAAAGGCCAGCTGGATGCGCTGTTTGCGCTTGCAGTGAAACATGGCAAGCCGATTGATATTCACCTGCACGAACTGGGTGAACTCGGCGCTTTCACCATGGAACTGATCTTTGAGCGTATCCGCGCCAATGGCATGCAGGGTAAGGTCGCGATTAGCCATGCTTTCACACTCGGTGCGAATGATTATCTGCGTGTCTCGAGCCTGCTGGAGCAGCTTCGCGAGCTTGATGTTGCCATTCTCACCACCGGTGCGCCTTCCGTTCCGGTGCCGTCTGTACTGCGCCTCAAAGAAGCGGGTATCCGCATGGGCGCCGGTTGTGACGGTATCCGCGACACATGGGGTCCGTGGGGACAGCCGGATATGATCGACCGTGCCAAAGTGATCGGTATGAAAAACGGCCTGCGCCGTGACGTTGATCTGGAGCATGTGCTGCATATCTGCTCGCAGGGCGGTGCGGATGTGATGCAGCTGGAAGGCTATGGTCTGGATGTTGGCTGCAAAGCTGACATGACTTTGCTCACCGGCCAGACACTGGCTCATGCCGTTGTTGATGTGGCACCACGCCCGCTGGTGATTAAAGGCGGTCGTGTTACTGCACGTAACGGTACTGCTGTGGTGGAAATGCCATGACGGACAAGACACAATTCACTGCACTTGAAAGCTTGAAACTGGGTGCGCGTCCTGAGGGGCGCACACTGCTCACAGCACAATGGGTGCTTGGGCATATTGATGGCCAGCATCGCCTGTATAAAAACGGTGAAGTGGTGATCGAAGATGGCACCGTGCTGTTCGTCGGTCACGATTTTGCCGGTGAGGTTGCGCGTCGTATTGATCTTGGCAATGCACTGATCAGTCCGGGTCTGATCGACCTCGATGCGCTGTCCGATCTCGACACGACGATTCTCGGTATTGACCACCATCCGGGTTGGGCGAAAGGCCGTGTCTGGCCTAAATCCTATATCGATAGCGGCCCTTATGAGATGTACAGCCAAGATGAGCTGGCATTCCAGAAGCGCTTTGCATTCGGCCAGCTGCTGCAAAACGGTATTACCACCGCAGCACCGATTGCCTCGCTGTTTTACCGCGAATGGGGCGAAACCGTAGCGGAATTTGATGCGGCAGCGGATGCTGCCGGTGATCTGGGATTGCGCGTTTACTTGAGCCCTGCGTATCGCGCCGGTGGTATGATGCTGGAAAGCCCTGGCAAAATTGTACCGGTCTTTAACGAAGAGCGCGGCTTTGCCGGACTTAAAGATGCTGCGGATTACATCACCCGCCAGAATGGCCGTCATGGTGATCTGGTGCGCGGTATGCTGGCGCCGGATCGTGTGGAAACCTGTACCGCTGATCTGTTGAAGCGTACGCAGGATGTGGCGCATGAGCTGGATTGTAAAATCCGCTTGCATATGGCGCAGGGTCAGATGGAAGTGGAAACAGTGCGTAGCCTGCATGGTACCACTGCACCGGTCTGGCTCAACAATCTTGGCGTGCTCAATGACCGGATTATCGCTCCTCATGCCACCAATGCAACAGATGAGGATCTGACACTATACGCGCAAAATAATGTGTCGATCATTCATTGTCCGCTGGTTTCATCCCGTGGCGGCAGCACACTGAAGTCGTTCTCCAGTGTGAAAAAGCGCGGCATCAATATTGCTATGGGCACCGACACCACACCGCCTGATATGTTGATGAACCTGCTGATCGGGTTGATTACCTGCCGTATCAATGACGGTACACCGGAAAGCATCCGCTGTGCTGATCTGTTTGATGCAGCGACACTGGGCGGCGCCAAAGCGCTGGGACGCGACGATCTTGGCCGCCTGCAGGCAGGTGCCAAGGCTGATATCGCTGTGTTCGGTCTTGATGATACATTCATGGCACCAAGCATTGATCCGATCACCACATTGGTCACCGGCGGTTCCGGCAAAGTCACTAAAGCTGTGTTTGTGGATGGTCGTCTGTCGATGCGCCATGGTGAAGTTGCAGGCATTGATATGCAGGCAGCACGCGCACAGGCACAGGCACAATATGATGGCCTGATCGCTAAATATCCTGAGCGTTCCTACAATAATCCGCCGGTATCAGAGATTTTCCCGCCGAGCTATCCGCTGGCCGGAAAACACGGAGAGGAAGCATAATATGGCAGAAACCTCTTCTACCAGACCGACCCTTGAGGTCAAAAATCTGCAGGTTGATTTTCCGGGACGTCGCGGCACACTGACCGCTTTGTCGGATGTCAGCCTGTCGATCATGCCGGGAGAAATTCTCGGCGTGGTTGGTGAATCCGGCGCGGGTAAATCCATGACCGGTCTGGCTGTGCAGGGCTTGCTTGAATCGCCGGGGCATATTGCCGGTGGTGAAGTTTTGCTCAATGGCCGCCGCATTGATAATCTCAGCGATAAAGAAATGCAGAAAATCCGTGGCCGTGAAATCGGCGCGATTTTTCAGGACCCGCTGACATCGCTCAATCCGCTTTTCACAATCGGGTCGCAGTTGGTTGAAACCATCACCCAGCATTTAGCCTTAAGCCGCACGCAGGCACATGAACGCGCGATTTCGCTGTTGAAAGAAGTGGGCATTCCGGCACCGGAAGACCGCATCAATCATTATCCGCACCAGTTTTCCGGTGGTATGCGCCAGCGTGTTGTGATTGCATTGGCACTGGCCGCAGAGCCAAAGCTGATTATTGCTGATGAGCCGACAACAGCACTTGATGTGTCTATTCAGGCGCAGATTACTTCGCTGTTGCGTCGTCTTTGCAAAGAACATGGCACAGCAGTAATGCTGGTTACCCATGATATGGGCGTGATTGCCGAAACCGCTGATCGTGTGGCCGTGATGTATGCCGGTCGATTGGTGGAAAACGGACCGGTTGAAACCGTGCTGAAAAATCCGAGCCATATGTATACCCGCGGTTTGATGAGTTCCATTCCGGCGCTGGGCAAACGAGTGGAACGGCTGAACCAGATTGACGGCTCGATGCCGCGTCTTGATGCCATTCCGACCGGTTGTGCCTTCAATCCGCGCTGCGTGAAAGCGTTTGACCGTTGCCGTAGCGAGCGTCCTGATCTGATGCCAGCGGTGGATGGTACAGGTGTCAGCGCCTGCTGGCTCAATGCGGGAGCTGCCTGATGAGTGATATTGCTATGAAACAGACACCTGCTGCCCTTGAAGTCAAAGATCTGAGCATTTGCTTTGATGTTTCTGCTCCATGGCTCAACCGTGTAATCGAGCGCAAACCGCGCCAGCTGCTGCATGCGGTTAATGATATCAGTTTCAGCGTGCCGCAGGGCGGGTGCTTAAGTCTTGTTGGTGAGTCCGGTTGCGGCAAGTCCACTGTGGCGCGTCTGGTGACGGGTCTTTACCGTCCGAGCAATGGTGAAATTCGTTTTGCACCATCAAAAAGCGGCGCACCATTGTCAGCGCATATGATCTTTCAGGATCCTTATGCGAGCCTTAATCCGCGCTGGCGGGTACACAGCATTATTGCTGAACCGCTGCGTGAATTGAAATTGCGTAAGACTGAAGCCGAGATTAATGAGCGTGTGGAAGAACTGCTGAAAATCGTTGGTCTTGCACCATCGGACGGCAAGAAGTTCCCGCATGAGTTTTCTGGTGGTCAGCGCCAGCGTATTTCGATTGCCCGCGCCCTTGCGGGTGAGCCAGAATTTCTGGTCTGCGATGAGCCGACTTCAGCGCTGGACGTCTCTGTGCAGGCACAGATTCTCAATCTGATGCGCAGGCTGCAGGATGAGCTTGGTCTGACTTTCCTGTTCATCAGTCATGATATGAGTGTTGTCCGCCATATGTCGGATCGCATCGCGGTGATGTATCTGGGACGGATTGTTGAGGAAGCAGATACAGAAACGCTGTTTGCTGATCCGAAGCATCCTTATACGCGTCTGCTTTTGGAAACGATCCCGAATATTGCTGAACCGCATCGTGATCGTGTGGTCGGAGGCGGTGAAGTGCCAAGCCCGCTGAAACCGCCTTCTGGTTGCACATTCCATCCGCGTTGTGCGTTTGCGGATAGCCGCTGCTCGGCAACAAAGCCGGAAATGAAAGCTTATGATGACGGCAGCCGCGTTGCCTGCCATCGTATCGGAGAAATTTAAGCGTATCCCGAAAAGTGTGAAGCGGTTTTCGGATAAGATACGCGTAAAAACAAATAGATAGAGAATTTTCTGTAATTCAGGATAAACAGGAAAAGCTCTAAGGAACCCTCCGTGCCGGATGTCTTCGGATATCCGGCACCCATCCGGCAAAAGGCGACAGAGTTCTCTCTGTCGTCTTTTGTTTTTAGAGCGCCATGCGGTCGCTTTCTGCACAAAATCAGTTTTAACAATTTATAATGCAGGCAATAAAAAAGCCTCCGGACATTGCTGGCCGGAGGCTTTTCAAAAGCTGTGGTGCGCGTGGTTATTTCATACGCGGATAATCATAGGCACCGGCTTTGGAGGTGCGATATCCGGCGCTGACATAAGCTTCTGCCAGTTTGACCGCAGCGGTTACGCCGTCGATCACCGGCAGACCGCAACGCTGTTCCAGCCTTTCGCACAGTTCCGACATACCGGCACAACCGAGGACAATCGCTTCTGCATGGTCTTCGCGTTTGGCGCGTTCGATTTCCTGCACCAGCGTGTCTTCCGTATGGCAGGCGTTTTCTTCCAGTGCCAGCACCGGCATGTCGATGGAACGCACACGGCGGCAATGATGGGTAGCACCATATTCCTGCACCAGATCTTCAATGATCGGCACCGAACGGGGCAGAGTGGTGACGATGGAGAAACGCTTGGAAATGGTCATGGCAACCTGCACAGCAGCCTGACAAATACCGAAAACCGGACCACCGGCAACTTCACGGGCAGCATCCAGTCCCGGATCGTCAAAACAGGCGACAACATAGGCATCAAAGCCTTTTGTCTCTCCCTCACGGATAAGCTTCAGCATTGACGGAACAGCCATTGCTTCGTCAGCATGGCCTTCAATACTGCGCGGTGTATCCGTCGGATTAATGGCCTCAATGACTGTGGTTGGCAGGGCTGCGCTGCGGGCGCTGCGTTCTGCCTGATCAGTCATGGATTGGGTGGAGTTCGGATTGATAAGAAGAATGCGCAAGGGCTTAGCCTTTATTGGTCAAACGATCCTGAAACGCAGCTAATCCTGGCGATTTCAGTACAAACTGGTTATCGGAAGTGATGTAGTTATCGGCATGCAAACGAGCGATTGGCTGATAGGTCTCAGGATTGACGTAACGGCCTGCCTCATCCAGACAGTCGCGGCGCACATGCATATGCACGACCTCACCAAGCACGATGACACGGCGTTCATATTCAATCAGCCGCTCCACCCGACATTCCATGGAGCAGGGCGATGCAGGCAGCCAGCGGGAACAAACCTGTGTTCCGGCCTCAGAAGTCAGTCCGGCCATAGCGACTTCATCAACATCAGGCTCGAAACCGATCCCGCAAACCAACATGGCATCGGATATCGCCATATCCACCATGTTGATGGTAAATTCCTGTGTCCGGCGGATATTGCCTACTGTATCCTTTTCCTGTCCGTCCGGCCTTGTTTGAATACCGAGAATGACAATTGCCGGATCATGGGAGAAGACGTTAAAAAAGCTCATAGGGGCAGCATTGTCCTGCCCGTTTTCCGCGCGGGTTGTAACCAGAGCAATCGGTCGCGGGCCGACAAAATTTGTCAGCAGCCGGTAACGGTCGAGCGGTTCCATTTGCGTGAAATCAAAATCCATTCATGTTCCCCCGTTATTGTTATGGAGTCGTGCTAATCTAGAAAAAATCCATATTATTGTCTACAAATATGTTGCCAATAATATTCATCATTGTTTGCAATGAAATTTGCTCTGTTTTCTTGAAATCACCTGATATATGAGGGTGTATCTGAAAAGAAACGGGAAGATCGTCCGATGATTGGTGGCTCTGATTACACAACAGAACTGGCTTCTATCCGCCTTTGGGCAGATGTTGCACCGGCAATAACAATTGCTGAACGACAGGCACGGCTTGAGAAAGCCCGCAGTCTGATGGCAGCAAGCGGGGCTGGTGCGCTGATTGTTGGCGCGGGCACGAGCCTGAATTATTTTACCGGTATTGGCTGGGGCATGATTGAGCGGCTGGTGGCTATGGTGCTGCCGCTTAAAGGGGAGCCTTATCTGATCTGTCCGGCTTTTGAAGCCGGATCGCTGGAAGCCGTGCGCATTATGGATGCACGTGTGCGGTTGTGGGAAGAGCATGAAAGCCCGTCTGATCTCGTTGCACAAATCCTGAAAGATGAAAATTGCTCCGTGCTGGCCGTCGATCCGGCGCTGCCCTTTGGTATGGCAAGCGGTATCGGTAAAGCCGCCGGTAGTGTGAAACTGACAGATGCGACTGCGATTATTGACGGCTGCCGCAGTGTGAAATCACCGGCAGAAATCGCGATCATGAAACAGGCCATGCAGATGACACTGGAAGTGCATCGCCGCGCTGCCCGTATTCTGCATGTTGGTATCAAAGCCAGCACAGTTCGCAATTTCATTCATGAAGCGCATAAGGCAATCGGCAGCAATGGCAGCACTTTTTGCGCCGTGCAATTTGGCCGCTCGACGGCTTTTCCGCATGGATTGCCGCAGGATGATGTGCTGGTTGAAAATGATGTCGTGCTGGTCGATACCGGTTGTCTGGTACAGGGCTATAATTCCGACCTGACACGTACTTATATTTTCGGCACACCGACTGCTGAGCAGCAGCGTATCTGGGATATTGAAAAAGAGGCACAGCTTGCAGCATTTGCAGTCGCTAAAATTGGCTCAACTTGTGGCTCAGTGGATGATGCAGCCCGCGCTGTGCTGGAGCGTCATGGCTTGGGGCCGGACTACCAATTGCCGGGTCTGCCGCACCGTACCGGCCACGGCATCGGGATGACCATTCATGAGGCACCTTATCTGGTGCGCGGTAACCAGACTGTGCTGCAGGCTGGCATGTGCGTTTCCAATGAGCCGATGATCGTGGTGCCGGAACAATTTGGTATCCGGTTGGAAGATCATTTTTATATGACAGAACAAGGTGCGGAGTGGTTTACCGAGCCGTCATTCAGCATGACGCAGCCATTCGGTTAGAAAAACTGAGAAGCCGCTCAAAAAAATGAGCGGCTTTTCTTTTGCTTAAAGCTTAGAGGGCTTTAATCGTATTAATGCGATCTATGCCGCCAACAACCGGTGCAAAATCATCCCAGACGGTCTTTGCACCAGCCTGCCACTGGTCATACTCTTCCGGCTGCAGAACCTGTGCGCCATGTTCTTTGGCGGTGGTGATCGCTGCGGCTTCATCCTCAACAATCAGTTGATTGAAATAGGCGGTGGCCTCTTGGGATGCCTCTTGCAGCACTTGTTGCTGTTCGGCATTCAGGCCATTCCAGAAACTTGCTGAGAAATAGACTACGCCCGACGCCCAGATATGGCTGCTCTCGGTGACAAACGGCACCACCTCATAGAGTTTGAAACTCGCATAGGCTGATTTTGTCAGATCCATCGCATCGGCAACGCCGGTTTCCAGCGCATTATAGGTTTCTGTAATCGGAATACCCACCGGTGTGGTGCCGAGATTGCTCCAGAGCTTGGTATGCAACGGGCTTTGAATAACGCGGATACGCTTGCCTTTCAGCTGTTCCGGTTTGGTCACGGCTTCTTTGGTCAGCAAATGTCGTGCGCCGTAATTGATAAAGCCGGTGGCAATGAAATTTTGCGCCTTCAGCTTTTCTTTCAGATCATTGCCGGTCTCGCCCTGTACCGTTTTCAGCACATGCTCAGCATCTTTAAACAGGAATGGCAGGTCGAGAATTTGCAGCTCCGGCACCCAGCCGGATAAAGCGGAAACCGTGGAAAGGCTGCCCTGAATGGAGCCGAGGCGGATGCCCTCAGCTACTTCTTTTTCACCACCCAAGGCACTGTCTTTGACGATGTTGAAACGGAATTGTCCTGGCAATTTTGCCTCGACGAGATCGCGGATTTTCAACCAGATTTTGGTTTCCGGTTTATCATCACCAAACAGCGAGGCAATCGTGATGGCGGTTTTGGCCTGCGCCGTGCGGATCAGGGCTGGCATGGCAAGAGCGGTGGCAGTGCCGAGCGTGGCGGTGCGCAGAAAATGGCGGCGGTTCAGCGTAATCATAGCGGATAATCCTTTATGCGGACGGGTCAGATGAGCAAAGCCCATGCACCGAGAATGACGAGAGAAAACACAAGAGCGATGAAATAGGGCGTCATGGCTCTGAAAAGGGCGGTGGCGGGCAGGCGGGTTACGCCGCTGACCACAAAGACCAGCATGCCGACCGGTGGTGTCAGCCCGCCGATCATCAGATTGACCACGAGGATGACGCCGAACATGACCGGATCAATACCGGCAGCAACGGCAATCGGCAGAAAGATCGGGCCGAAAAGCAGAATGGCAGCACCGATATCCAGAACAAGACCGACGACCAGCAGCACGAGATTGATGATGATCAGGATAACAACCGGATTGGCACCGAAACCGCTGACCAGATCGGAAATCGTGCCGGAAATGTCATCCACCGCCAGCAGGAAAGCGAAGGGACTGGCCGTGCCGATTAGCAGGCCGATCGCGGAAGCCTCTTTGCCGGATTGCTTGAAGATATCATAGAGCGAAGTGATGCCGACTTTACCGATCAGAGCCATGACCAATGTATAGATTGCGGCAATGGCGGCGGCCTCCGTGGTAGTAACAACGCCCATGCGGATGCCGACCACAACGATAATACCAAGGCCGAAAGCCGGTATGGCACCGATGGCTGCCTGTACACGCTCCCGCCCGCTGGCACGAGGTTGTGCAACCTGTTCGCGTACCGTCAGATGAATGGCCACGGCAAGGCAGACGGCCATGACAGCACCAGCAAAAAATCCGCCGACCAGCAGAGCACCAACAGAGAGGTTGGTGGCTGCTGCGAGAATAAGAAAGGCAATAGATGGCGGGATCACATTATCCAGCACGGAAGTCGCCGCGATAATCGCACCGGCCTGTGCAGGCGGATAACCACGCTTCACCAGTTCCGGCTGAAAGGTTGCCGAACTGAACGCGGCATTGGCGACAGAAGAGCCGGAGGCGCCGGAAAACAACACACTGGTCAGCAGTGTGGTTTGTGCCAGTCCGGCACGGCGATGTCCGACGAGGGAGGATGCACATTGCACGATTTTCTGGGCAATACCTGCGGCGGTGAGCAGGCTTCCGGCCAGCAAAAAGAACGGGATCGCAAGCAACAGGAATTTGGAAACACCGGTGACAGTGGAGGAAACCACAGCCGGTTCCGGCAAGGTACTGCCAAAGGCAATGGCAATATAGGCACCCGCGAGAAATGCGTGCGGCAGAGGAGCGGCAACCAGCAGCCCGATGAGCGCGATCAGACCCAGCACAATACTCGGGCTGAAATCCGTATCAATATGGACATGGCTGACAGCGATATAGATCACGGTTGCTATAATACCGGCGATCAGGACGTCAGCGATTTTATTCTCACTGATGCGCTGTAGTCCCAGTACAATCAGAATAAAGAACCCGCCCAGCCCGAGAAAACCGAACCTGATCCATTCCGGCAGGCCGAGTGTCGGAGAAATGCCGCCAAGCAAACTGGCAATCCGCGCACTGCCGAAACTGAGGATCAGTCCGCTCATCAGTGTGAAAACATCAGCAAAAACAGCCGTCACGCGTTGACCGGTAGGGGACAGGCGCGAGGTCACCAGATCAAGTCGCATCGCCAGCGCCGAATTGATGGCCAGCGGAGCGCCGAAGGCAATCAGAGCGACATAGAGCCATGTTGCCAGCTCTTCCGAGCCGAGAAGACCGGTATTGAACCCGTAGCGCAGCACAACGGCTGTCAACACAATGACCAGTAGTGCAGCCAGTAATATGGCGCAGATTGCACCCAGCATAGTCTCGACGCCTGCCAGCACTATTCTGGCGAGCGACTGAACCGGCGTGGCTGCAACTGCGGGATAGGTCTTCACTGTACTCATCATCAGGCCGTTTTTAGCTTGGAGAGGTCGCGGTCAAACAGAGTTGACCATGTATAATTCTTTGCTTGCTTCACTTCGGTTGAAACATCAAGGCGTGGCAGCACAGTTTCCCCGAAACGATAGGCTTCTTCCAGAAGTGGCATGCCGGAGAGGATGAATGTTTCCACACCCGCTTCACGATAGGCTTCGAGTGTGCGGATCACCGTATCCGGTGAGCCGACAATGGCTGTGCCGGGTCCCGGACGCACAAGTCCAATACCTGCCCAGAGGTTCGGCGCAATTTCCAGATCGCGTAAGTTTTCAGGTTTAACGCCGCCATGCAAAGCGCTCATCCGCTGCTGACCAACGGAATCCGTATTGGAAACAAAGCGTTGATTAGCGGCAATGGACGCGGCATCCATCTGGGCGTAGAGATCATTCGCAGCTTCCCATGCTTTGGCGTCGGTATCGCGCACAATCACATAAAGGCGGATACCATATTGCATAGTGCGGCCGAATTGTTTGGCGCGTTCTTTAACCTTGGCGATTTTCGCGCCGATCTGCTCCGGCGTTTCACCCCACGACAAGTAAGTGTCAGTATGCTTGGCGGAAACATCGAGCGCTTTATCGGAGGAGCCGCCAAACCAGAGCGGCGGCGGGGCAATCGTATCACCCACCGGCAGTGCCAGCTTGGCACCCGTCGTTGAGAAATATTTGCCCTGATAATCCACGCTCTCACCGGCAAACAACTTGTGCCAGATGGTCAGATATTCATCTGCCATGTCATAGCGTTCATCATGGGGAATGTTCATGCCATAGGCACCGAGCATTTTGGCATCACCCGATACGACATTGACCAGCAGGCGACCGTTGGAAAATTCCTGAAAACTGGCTGCCATTTTGGCAAGCAAAGTTGGCGCAATCAGACCCGGATGAATAGCAACGAGAAATTTCAGCCGTTCCGTATATGGCAGCAGTGAATTGGCCAGCCCCCATACATCATGGGCGCCGGTGGCAAAGAGTGCGCCGGTATAGCCCAGCTGATCATAGGCCATGGCAAGCTGCTTGTAATAGCCGAGATCAACCTTACGGGAACCTTCAGGCTTCCACGGATAAGCACCGTCAGGCGCGCACATATACCAGAAAATATTCATATCATTGTCCGTATTTTTAAATTTAGGAGTTTGTGGCGATCAGGCGGCCTGCGGATAAATCTGCGCAAGGCGGTCAAAGTGACCATGACGATGCAAAACCTCTGCTTCCGTCTGCTGTTCTGTGAGAATGGTGTCGTCTGCCGGAATTACGGTGAAATCGCGTGAGGCAATTACCTTTTCCCAACCTTGCAGGCTGGCTTCCGTTGCACCGCTTTCCACCAGCCTGCGGGCAACCTGATGCGGGTCTGCTGTGATTTCGCGACCAATACGTGCCAGTTCCTGTGCAATTTTCAGGCGGGTCTCGGCATCAAGTTCGCTGTCTTCAAGCGTCCAGAACAGGGAGCGGTTAGGAATGGTTGAACCGCAGCGTGAGAGCAGACGGATATCATCGCGTTCAAGCGCATTTTCCAGCCGCGGTGCCATGGCAATCCATGCATCAACACGACCGTCGAGCAGAGCTGGCAGCGCATCATTTACCTCCGGCTCGACACGTTCAATATCAGCGAGGTTGAGACCGGCCTCTTCAAGATTGCGTGCCAGATAATAAGTCTGGAAAGAACCGTCCACCAGCCCGATACGGTGGTGCTTCAGATCAGCAATGGATTTGATCGGGCTGTCAGCGCGTACCAATATGGCGCCATTGGCAGGGCGCGGAGCGGAGGCAGCAATATATTGTACCTTCAACCCGTCCAGTGCGGCAGTAATCGGTGGCGTTGAGCCGGTGCCGCCAAAATCAATCTTGCCTTCCGCAATCAGGCGGCCGGTGTCGCGCCCTTCACGATAGGCGACAAACTCACCATTCAGTGCGGCAAAGGCATCAGGCCAGACCTGTGCGATACGCAGATGCAGATTGCTGGGATGAACACCGATTTTCATAAACTGCCCTTTCAGATGGCGGGCAGAAACCGGAATTCTCTGCCTGTGATGCTGAGATACAATTTACGTTTTTGTAAAATGAATGCCAAAGCGGGCTGTTCTAATTTTGAGTGGATTTGTAACGGATTATTCTAGTTTTTGGCGCGGGTGCAGGTCATAATTTTTAACGCGTTAAATTATAAGATATTGATTAATATTGGTTATCAATATATTTTTTCATATAATGTTTGCGCGTTGGTTATAAAGAGAGGTTTAATGACCAAGCCGGTTGCAGCCCGTTTATGTCGTTCCGTCACTACAGCGAGTGATCTGCTCAAGCTGATTGCCAATGCAAACCGGCTGGCGCTGGTCTGCTATCTGATGGAGCAGGAAGCGCAGGTCGGTGAGCTGGAGGCCGAGCTGCGTATTCCGCAACCAAGCCTGTCGCAACAATTGAGTATTTTGCGTGAGGCGGGTGCCATTGCCTGCAAGCGTGAAGGCAAGACGATGATCTATAGTGTGGCTGATCCGCGTGTTGAGCAGATTGTTCTGCGGTTGCGGGAGATTTTTGACGGGCTGGAAGATGTGACCGGACGCAATACGATAAACCGTCCATCATCCGGTGAGATGTCCGATTTAATGCCTGACCTGATGTTTGACTGATATGATTGATCTTTACACCTGGATAACACCCAACGGCTTGAAAACCTCCATTGCACTGGAAGAGTTTGGCTTGCCCTATCAAGCACACGCAATCGACCTGACCAAAGATGAGCAGTTTTCGGATAGCTTTCGCAAGATTAATGCGGGTTCTAAAATTCCGGTGATTGTCGATCATTCAAACGGGCTGACACTGCTGGAATCCGGTGCCATTCTGACCTATCTCGCAGAGAAGACCGGCAGGTTTTTGCCAGCAACAGGCGCTGAGCGCTATGCGGGGCTGGAGTGGGTGTTTTGGCAGGTAGGGGGCTTAGGGCCCACACTTGGGCATGCACATTATTTTCTGACCTATCATCCGGATGCGGCACCGGCAGCATCAACGCTCTTCGCACAGGAAACCAAGCGGCTTTACGAGAAGCTGGAGCTGCATCTCACAGACAAAGACTATCTGGCAGGGGATTATTCCATTGCCGATATGTCGGTCTGGCCGTGGGTGTCACGTTTTGAACGCCATAAAATCAATCTCAATGATTATCCCGCCGTGCGGCGCTGGTATCTGCAGATCGCGCAGCGTGAGGCTGTGCAGCGCGGTTACCGCGTACCGTTTTTTACGGGAGACATCCCTTTGCCTCTCCCGCTGACACATGACACATCTGAAAATTCTGAGGAAAGACTATGACTGCGCCCCGCATAACCGGATTTTCCGGCAATCTCACCAGCCCGTCTAAAACCCGCGGTTTTGTTGAACATATTGCCGGACAGGCAGCTTTGTCACTCGGTGGTGTATCATCCGTTTATGATGTTGCCGATCTGGGGGCATCTTTTCCGGCTGCACGCTGGCCTTCACAACTAGACAAGCAGGCTTCGGATATTGTGGATGAAATCGCAGCGGCTGATCTGCTGGTTGTCGGTACGCCGACCTATAAAGGCAGCTATACGGGATTGTTTAAACATTTCTTCGATCTGCTTGATCCGAAATTACTGCGTGGCAAACCGGTCATTCTGGCGGCAACCGGCGGCGGTGACCGTCATTCACTGATCGTCGAGCATCAGTTGCGTCCGCTGTTTGGCTTTTTCGAAGCTTTTGCCCTGCCGACAGCGATTTATGTTTCAGATCGTGATTTCACCGATGGGCAACTCAGCAATCCGCTGATTGAGAGCCGTATTACACAGGCGGTTTCCGAAGCCGTGCGTGTCGTTTCCGGTCATAGCTACCAGCAGCTGGCGGCTGAGTGAGTATTGCACTTAGCGCAGCATAATCAGCGCCATTCCGGCGACGACCAGCAGCGCACCAAGCCATGCGCCATTGGCGGGGCGCTCACCGGTGCGCAGCCATAGCAGCGGCAGAATGATCACCGGTGTTGTCGCCGAGATGGTGGAGACAATACCGACTTTGCCGCCGGAAAGTGCAAAGAGCAGCAAAGTCATGCCAAGTGCCAGCGAGAGAAAGCCGGTCAAAGCGGTGAGGAACGCAATCTTCAGCGTAAAAGGCTTTTTCGGTTTGAGTGCCGGAAACGGCAATTGTGTCAGCACAGTCAGACAACAGGCGGCAATACCCACACGCAGCAGGGAGGCCAGTGCCGGATCAATGCCGCTGGCCATTACAGGGCGTGCGATGATCGAGCCAATGGCCTGACCCGTTGCCGCTGCCAATCCCAGCCCGACACCAATCCACAGCGGGCCTTTGATTTTTTCCCATTCATGGATTTGGGCACGACGCTTGCCAAACAGAATGGCAAGCAAAACGCCGGAAATGGTGATGGCAATGCCAAGCACACCCATAGGCGATAATGTTTCATCCAGTAGCAGCCAGCCAAGCACGGCGGCAATCGGCGCATTGAGCGCAAACAGAATACCGGAGCGGCGGGGACCAAGACGGTTCAGAGCGGTGAACAGCAAAGAGTCACCGACAAAAATACCGATAAGGCCGGAGAGCAGCAGCGGCACAGCACTGTCCCAGCTGAGGTCGCGCCATGTACCGGAGATCAGCACATAGACCAGCAATAATCCGGTGACGAAAACCTGCCTGCCGCGATTAAAAGCCAGTGCGCCGACATGGCCTGCGGGAATAGCGGAGATAATACCTGTGAACGCCCAGCAAGTCGCGGCTCCAAGTGCGGCGAGTTCATAAACAGGCATGTGACTGATCCATATGCAGGATGATAACTACTGAATAATAAAGGCTTTTACAGCGATATTGCTTTGTCGTCCAATCATATTACAGGGAGAGGATCATCAGCATTGCGGATCAGATCATGCGGTTGCGCGATGATCTGATCTGAAGTCATAAAGGGATGCAGGATATTGCGTTGTCTCAAGGAGTTCAGACTTAAAGCATTGCAATATCCCGCACTCGCTCAGGCTTGTGAAGGAGCCGGAGTGAAATTTTGCGGCAGGCGATAGACGGACTTCGCGTAATTCTGCACTAATTTTGCTTCATCAAGCGGCTTGTCGCAGGTCAGCAAAACAGCCTGTTTCTCGATGCCTAAATCCCGCAACTGAAACGGTGTGCCATGGCCATATTCAAGGTGACCTTGGCCGATAATGCCGACAATCAGTCCGGCTTTATTATCGTGCAGAGCATTGGCGATATTACAGGCAAACGCTCTGTCCCAGACCTGTTGCGCCCGCACAAAGCGGTCAAACTCCGGTGAGGCAGCGGACTTGTCTTTCATCCATGGCGGCCCGCCATTGGTAATGGCAAAGAGATAGTCCCGATAGGCCATGGTCGCATCTTTGGCGGGTGTCAGCCCGTCGTGTTCTTCAACAGGCACAGCGTCCCAGCCTTCTTTGCCGACGCGTGTAACAAGCGGACGGTGGCAGTTGAGTGCGAGCATCGGCACACCTGCCTCACGGCAGAACCGGAAAATCGGCATGTAAAGCGCGCTGTCAAAACCCCAGACCGTGCCCCATTCGGCCTTTTCCAGAAACAGCGGCTCATCCATCTCACCGGTAATCCATGCATCCAGCACCGGTTGCAAACGACGCGGAAACATCTCAAAGCCAACAGCAATATCCTGACGATGCGCCAGCAGACCGCTGCAGATTTGCAATTGCCAGCGGTGAATATCATAGCGGTCGTGATATTCCCCCAGCATCACAACCTGCTGTTGCGCCAGTTCCTGCATCAGTTGCGGGTAATCTGTCAGTTGTTTTTGCGCCGGATCAAGCCATGTCGTTTGCGGGTGAAATACGGTGTCAGTGCTTTTAGTCATGCTGCGGCACCGTCTTGTTTCAGCAGGGTAACAACCAGACCCAGCGGTTTTTGTGCTGCATTATAGGCAGCATAGCTTGTGCCTTCATGCGTTTCCTGCTGCTGCCAGCTATCAACGCTGTCGCCTTTGAGGTGGAGGTGAAAATCGCTGACCATAACATTGATAAAACCCATTGTTGACCGAATTTCAGGCATAGAACCCTGCCATTGCTGATGAAAATGCGGCAGATCCAGTTCAATACGAATGTCGGCTTTGTCGGTTTCAGCCTGTTTAAAAGGCTGTAAACCACCATCATTTTCACGGATTTCTTTGCGCTCGGCTGCTGTTTCGTCTTTGGTTTTTTCTTCAAGTGCCGTTCCTGCACCAAATTCTGCCAGCGCCGCATCGAAAGGTTCAATCCCGTCAAAACCGATAACACTGGCGACGACTTCACCATCCTTATCCAGCATATCAATACGCGGATAACATTTATCACGCATGACACTGGTGCGGTCGATAATGATCTGAGTAACGGCAAACGGATCAAGGCTTCTGTGATGTTCGGCACCAGTGATGGCAATGCGGCCATTGGCAAAATATACGCGCTCTACGGTGCCGATGCGCTCATGCGTGGCGCCAAGATTTTTGGAATTGACCATCAGTTTGCCAATGTCCGGCAGCTTTTGCAGCAGAGTGAAAAGGTCAACATTGAGTTGTTCGCGGCGGTTTTGCATGGCGTATAGGTCCTGTTTTGCCCATCAGGCTGCCGCACTGGCAGGCACTGAGAGAATATTCAAATCGATGATGCGTGGTTTGATGCTGGTTTCCATCGCGGAATGCGCAATGATGATGATGGCGGTCTCCGGCAAACGGCTGCGCAGCAATTGCAGCAGTTGCGCTTCGGCCTGTTTATCCAGCGAGGAGGTTGCCTCATCAAGAAACAGCCATTGCGGTTTTTGGATCAATGCACGCGCAAGCGACAGGCGTTGCAACTCGCCGCCGGACAGGCCGGAGATCATCAGCGGATGGCCTTGTGCCTCTTGTTCAAGTGACATTGCGGAACTGTTACCCAAGCCGACATCATTAATCGCTTGCTGCAAATCAGCCTTGTCAAAATCCGTCACAGGATGCGGGTAGCTCACCGCAGCATAGAGATCGTTTTGCGGGAAATAGGGTTTCTGCGGCAGAAACAGCGCATTATGCAAATTGGTGCTGATCGTGCCTGTCCCATGCGGCCAGAAGCCCGCAACAGCGCGATAGAAAGTTGATTTCCCAAAACCGGACGGTGCGCGTAGCCAGACTGTCTCGCCTTTTTTAACGGTAAGCTGATCAAGATGCAGCAATGTCTGGCCGTTTGGTGTGGTCAGGTGCAAATCTTTGATATGCAACATTTCATCCGTATCAGCTGAGTGTTCAATGGCGATACGGCGCTGTGCTGCGTCCTGTGCGGCGTTGAGGAAAACATCCAGACGTCCGGCCGTGGCGGCGAGATCAGCCAGTTTTTTATAATAAAAAACAAACCATGACAGAGTTGTTGCCACATTGCTGAAAGCACCGGCAACCTGCATCAATCCGCCAAGTGTTACGCTTTTTGCCAGATAGGCCGGTAGTGCAACAAATAACGGGATGCGCAAAATGGTGAACTGATAAGGCGTGGTAAAACAACCGAGCCAGAATTCACGGATAATCAGATTGCGCCAATTGGCACGGACATTCTCAAAACGGCGATCAAGCAGATCGCGTTCGGCATTTTCGCCGCGCAACAGGGCAATTTCTTCCGTTGACTGACGCAGTCTTGCCAGTGAGTAGCGGAAATCCGCCTCGCGCTTTTGCTGGGCTTCAAAGAGCTTTTTCAAAGGTTTACCGAGCACGAAGGTCAGCATGGTCGACAGACCGACATAGATAAAGACTGCCCAAACCATATAGCGCGGAATGGTGATGTCGAACCCCAGTAAGGTGAAACTCAGCGCAAAGGTCGAGAGGCTCCATAGCAAAACGAGATAGGAAAACAGGCCGACAACACGGCCGATCAGTTCAATACCTTCACTCAGAAAACCGCGCACAAACAGCTTGCAGTCATCAGCAATACGCTGATCCGGATTGTCGACGTCGCGGCTACATTCACCCTGTGTCAGGTGCCAATAGGCTTTGTTGGTGAACCACAGATCAAGTGCCTTGCCGGTCAGCACTTCACGCCAGCGAATTTCGAGTATTTTTTGATAATAGCTGCCGATCAGGCTGCGCAGCGAATTACTGCCGACAATCAGTGCAAACAGGCCGATCTGGGTAATGACGGTTTCAGTATCGATTTTCTCAAGTGCATTGTAGAAATCGGCTGTCCAGCTAATCATACGTATAGAAAACCAGACGCCTGCCAGATCGAGGGCGATAACCAAACCCAGCAGAAGCAAGCTAAGTTTGGCACCTTTGCCCGCGATACACAGGCGGGCAAGACGGTATATTTGCCGCAGAACATGCATAATCTGAAGTCTCCGCTACTCAGAAGCGCATTGTCGCGCCGAGTTTGTAGGTGCGCCCCGGAGCGACCTGCATTTCCAGCGGGTTCTGATTGGCGACACTGCTTGATGCAGGAGTGTTCAGATAAGTGCCGGCCAGCGTATTCGGGAAATAACGCTTGTCGAAAATGTTCTGTACGCCGAAATTGACATCAATCATCTCGGTCGGTTTCCATTTGCCATAGACATCAAACACGGCATAACCGGCTGGCTTATAGGCATCCGGATCGGCGCGACGGGTTACACCTTTGGCAAATGTGGCGACCAATTCGGTTTCCAGTTTCCATTCCGGTATCAGATAACGCAGACCGGTAACGACGGTCAGCGGAACGGCACCGTCAAAGGCAGTCTTGTCAGAACCTGCATTCACACGCTGATTACCGCGCTGATAGGAGAGGGCAGCATTGGCAAAGAGGTTATCATAGACCTCATATTCACCGCCGAGTTCAAAACCCCAGATCTGCACACTGTCAACATTGTCAGACGTATAGCGCTCGGCAGTGCCCGGCACCCGCTGGAAGCCGCGAATGAAGTCTTTATAATCAGCATAGAAACCGGTGAAGCTGAAATGGCCGCGATCCAGTTCGCCACGTAAACCGGCTTCATAACTGCGCACAAATTCCGGTTTCAGGTTCGGGTTTGGAATGGTCTCAACCATGCCGGTGGAACCGATAGAGAGCGAAGAGACGAAAAGCTGCTGTGACGTCGGCATTTTAAAGCCTTCACCATAGGAGGCGTAGAGCGAATAAGTATCATCAAGCTTGTAAGTGCCGCTGAGACGCTTGATCAGGCGGGTCTTGTCGATTTTATGCGGCTCATAGCCTGGTAACGACACATAGTTGTCATCCTTGGTCGGGTCGATTGAATAGGTCGCAAGACGCAATCCCGATGTAATGGTCAGGCGCTCATCGAGCAGTTTGATCTCATCCTGCAGGTAAAAATCTGCGCGTGTTGTATCAACACGCGGGAAGTTGAAACCTTTATTGATGCCGGTGGTTGTGGTTCCGGTCGTCAGGTTGCGGGTAATATCTGTGCCTTCATAGGTGGTCTTGGTCAGATCGCCGTCAAAACCATAGATCAATGTATGATCCGTTGCACCAAGGCTGAAGGAGGAGGTCAGCTGCAGATCGGCTTCAATAAATTCTTCGCCGTAATTGCGGATTTGAATGCGCTGTTCTTTACGCGCAGGATAGGTGCGGAACTGGTTACTAAGCGTGTCGCGCTTTTGCGGTGAATAGGAGACTTTCCATTTCACAGCATCGAGCCATGGTGCATCGACCTGCCATTCATGTTCCAGTGCAATGCGATAGCGCTGCATCTTCAGATCACGATCCCAGCTGTCGGATTTATAGCCCATCATTGCAGAAGAGGAGTCATAAACCTGATCGATGGAAGTTTTGCGATCAAACCATTCGCCGGTCAGCATAAACTGATTATCGCTGTTCGGGTTCCATTGCAGTTTCATCAGGCCGTTATAGGCATCGGTATCTGCCGGAAATGCTTTGTTACAAGCAAGAATATTCTGGCGCGGACAACCCCAGATGCCACCATCGGCATAGCCCTTACGGTTTTTGATTTCGGAGGAGCCGACATGGCCGAAAGACCCGAGCACTTTGAAATCACCAGCCTGTGCTGCTCCGGTAATCTGCTTGCGGAAACTGTTGTCATAGGAGTCATAGCCGAGCTTGATCTCTCCGCCCCATGCTCTGTCGCCCTTGAGAATATCGTCTGGATCGATCGTGCGGAAGGAAACAACGCCGCCCAGTGCATCGGCACCGGAAAGTACAGAGTTTGGCCCGCGGATGATTTCGACAGCCTTCATGTTGAACGGGTCGACAAAGTCACGGCTGCCGTCGGTGATCTGTTCCTGAATACGCGAGCCGTCAACCAGCATCTGCACACGATTGCCGCCAACACCGCGGATGGAGAAGCTGGAAAGCTGACCAAAAGGATTTGTCATAGAGGTGAGGCGGTTAACGCTGACGCCCGGCTCATAGCGCACCATATCCTGAATGTCGCGCACCACACGCCGTTCCAGATCTGCACCGCTGATAACATTCACGGTCATTGGCAGGTCAAGAATAGTGCCGGAAGTACGGGCAGCGGTGATGGTGATCTGTTTTAACTGAATCTGCTGCTGTTCGGTGAGGGGGGCAGTCTGCAGCGTATTTTTATCTGCTGCTGGCTGCTGCGCCGGCACCTGAGCCTGTGCAGCTTGCGTGAGCGCAAGAGCGTACGTGCTGAGCAAGATAAGCGTTAGTCCGGTTGCTGTCGGAGAATGTCTGTTCATGTCTGAAGCCGCCCGCCTGAAAAGAAGTTTTAATATGACTCATTGACTCATATTTATTCTTTTGCGATAATCTACGTGCGACAATCTGTCAAGCAGGCTTCTTTCGTATAACAGGCATAAAAAAATGTGGCCGCGAAAAACGCAGCCACATCATAAAATTTATTAATTTTATCAGTAGTTTATGGAGTTACGTCGAAGCCGAACCATTTTTCGGACAGCTTCTTGATTGTGCCGTCAGCTTTGGCAGTTTCAATCGCATCGCTGAACATTTTCTGCAGTTCAGGCTCGTTCTTACGCAGGCCTACAGCAACACCGCGACCCAACACGCCGCCTTTAAAGTAAGGGCCGGTCAGAACCATATCTTCATTGCCCGGCTTCTTGGCTGCATCGGCCAGATAGGCCAGCGAGGCAACAACCAGATCAACGCGACCGGACTTCAGATCCAGATCATGCTGTTCAGTTGTCTTATATTCGCGGATATCAGCGGAATCTTTGAAATAGGTGTTAAGAAGTGTCAGGCCGAGCGAAGCAGTCTGAACGCCAACGGTACGGCCTTCAATCGAAGTCGAAAATTCGCTGATGGCTTTTTTCGTGGCTTCGTCGTCATTGGCAAGAAACAGAGTTTCGCCGGTATGTGGCAGTTTGGCGAACGGGCTGTCTTTCAATGTTGCGAAAGTCTGTGGTGTCAGGCCGTAGGAAACCGAGAAATCAATGGTTTCTTCGCGCTTTGCAGTGGCAGTCAGACCAGCCATGATCGCATCGAATTTACCGGCGTTCAGGGCAGGGATCATGCTGTCGAAAGGTGTTGCAACGATGGTGCATTCCACTTTCATCTGCTCGCAGAGATGCTTGCTCAGCTCGATTTCATAACCGTCGAGTGTGCCGTCTGGTTTAGTGAAGTTGTACGGACGATAAGCACCTTCAGTTGCGATGGTGATTTTCGTCCATTTCTTTGTCTCAGCCTGTGCAGTGACGCTGGCCGATACGGCGCCGAGCAGCATTGCAGAAGCAAGAAGGTATTTGGTAATGAGGCTGGTTTTCATGGAAGCACCCTGTTTCATATTATTTTTATTCACTTAGAGCGGTTCATTTTAAGATTGAACTTTTGAACCGCTCTGTCTCTTTGTCGTACGCATTATCCTACACAAAACTGCTTCGCATTTTTGCTGGAAATGCTTTTAAGCCGCACTATCGTGGCTGATGAATTTGCGGAAACGCTCTGATTTGGAATTGGTGAAGACCTCAGACGGTGCACCGTCTTCTTCAACCTGACCCTGATGTACAAAGATAACGCGGTTGGACACATCGCGGGCAAAGCCCATTTCGTGGGTCACGACGAGCATGGTACGGCCTTCTTCAGCAAGACCGCGCATCACGCGCAGTACTTCGCCAACCAGTTCCGGATCGAGCGCGGACGTCGGTTCGTCAAACAGCATAACCTTTGGCTTCATCGCCAACGCGCGGGCAATGGCTGCACGCTGTTGCTGACCGCCGGAAAGATGTGACGGGTAATAATTGCGCTTGTCAGCAATGCCAACTTTTGCCAGCAATGCTTCTGCCTCTTCGATGGCTTCAGCGCGTTTGCGCCCTTGCACATAGATCGGTGCTTCGATCACATTTTCCAGAATGGTTTTATGCGACCAGAGATTAAAGCTCTGGAACACCATGCCAAGCTCGGAGCGAATACGCGAGACCTGTTTTTTGTCTGTCGGGTAGTTTTCACCCTTGGAGTTCTGCGCCATTTTGATGGTTTCACCGGAAATGGTGACCTTGCCGGAGGTCGGAATTTCCAGCAGGTTGATGCAGCGCAGCAGTGTGGATTTACCGGAACCGGAGGAACCGAGAATGGAAATCACTTCACCTTCACGGGCTTCGAGCGAAATACCTTTCAGCACTTCGACCTGACCGAAGTTCTTGCGCAGGTCTTCAACTTTCAGCGCGACCGGTTTGGATGCGGATACTGTGTTGCTCACGAGGATTTTCCTTCTGTAGGAACTTGGCCGCCAGAATTTGCAGTGCTGGCAGAGAGGCTGACAGGAACAGGCTGACGCAGATACGGGGTCAGACGATATTCAGCCAGCAGCAGAAGACGGGTCAGAATGAAGTTGATGGCAAGATAGATCGCACCGGCAACAATGAAGACTTCAATGGCGCGGTAGCTTTCTGCAATCAGCTTGGCTGCAATACCGGTTACTTCCATCAGCGTGATGATCGAGGCCAGCGATGTGGCTTTGACCATGGAGATCATTTCATTGCCGTAAGCAGGCAGCGCCTGACGGATAGCCAGTGGCATCACAATACGGCGGAAGGTGGTGAAACGCGACATGCCCGAGGCTTTAGCCGCTTCAACCTGACCATGCGGCACGGAAAGCAGACCGCCACGGATGATTTCACCGGCATAGGCTGCGGTATTCATCGTCAGGGCAATCACCGCACACCAATAAGGCTCACGCAGGATCGGCCACAGGAAGGAATAGCGAACCGCTGGGAACTGGCTGAGGCCATAATAGATGATGAAGATCTGCACCAGCAGCGGCGTGCCGCGGAATACAAACACATAAATACGTGCAATCCAGTCGAGAATGGGATTGCCGGACAGGCGCATCATCGCAATCAGAAGAGCAAGACAGGCGCCAAGAGCGATAGCAGTGGCAGCCAGCTTGAGGGTCAGCGGCAGACCTGCCAGCATCGCCACGAAAGATTCAGCGAAAAATTCAAAACTCATTGGGCTCTCCTCACACCGCGCGAGAAATAGCGCTCAGCTGATTGCAAAATGCCGCCTGAAACAGACGAAATCAGCAGATAGAGGGCACCGGCAATCAGGAAGAAGTTGAATGGCAGGCCGGTTGAACCAGCACCGATCTGTGCCTGACGCAGCAATTCCACAACGCCGGTTACCGAAACCAGAGCGGATTCCTTCAAGGAAACCTGCCACACATTACCAAGACCCGGCAAAGCGTGACGCAATGACAGAGGCGCAATAATACGGCGGAACTTCATCCAGCGACCCATACCGCAGGCTGTTGCTGCTTCCAGCTCGCCTTTGGCAACGGCTTTAAATGCACCACGGAAAACTTCCGTATGATGCGCGCCGCAGGAAATAGCGATCGCCAGCATACCGGCGAGGAAGCCCGGAAAACCGAGGAAACCCTCAGCACCAAACAGCTTGCCGATTGCGGTAATCGCTGCACTGCCGCCGAAATAAAACAGATAGATGATCAGCAGATCGGGAATGCCACGGATGATCGTTGTATAGCCGTCCGCAATGGTACGGGTCACACGTCCGCCGGAGATTTTAGCCCATGCGCCGAACACGCCGATGACAGCGCCGAGCAAAAAGCCGGTCACAGCAAGGGCAACACTCATCAATGCGCCGGTGAGCAAAACATGCCCCCAGCCGTCAGGCCCGAAGCTGAGGATTTCAAAAAAGCTGAGTTGCTTCATAATGTCCTTGGCCTGTCAGAGCAGTTTCGCAGCAAAAGTGGGATGGTTTTGCGTCCGAAACTGCGTTTGAATTAAAAGAGAGAAAGTCATAGTCATATCCTGAAGTCAGCCCTTAACAAAATTGATTTGTCCGGGCTGGCTGAACATCATCCGGTGCCGGATTGATGGAAATTATTCCGGTGATGCGCTTTATATGGTCAGCAGGTGCAGCAGGTAATTTATCCCGCGCAATCAGGTGCCATGAATGCAGCATTGTACCGGTTGTACGGCTAACATCAGTGGTATCAATGAGGTCGAAATAAGCAGGGCTTTTCTCTTCCATGATATCCCAGATATCAGAATGGTTTTTCATTACTGCTCCGACCGACCCTGCTGTTCCGCAGGGTATTTGTATTATAGCACTTTCGCACATAATTACCTGTCAGGCTGGGAACCTTAACCGGTAATACAACTTATTATTGCGTTCTGATAAAATTCCTTGGCTCTGCATACAAGTGCTGATTTGCACAAAATGCCTGTATTCAACATAGTTTGATGCTGAACCTGCTTATGCAAAGACGTTTTGCGAGTCAGGAAATATCCTCCCTTGCAGATAACCTCCACCTTCTGCAGCGCAGATATCTACAGTGACGAAATGGCAGAGTATAGGCACAATAATGCTCAAAGGGGCATATTTGCCGAGCAAATTGCACACTGATTATTGCCGTTTTGGCTGATTTTGCCTTTACTTAGTTGTGTTCTGCACGCGACATGGTAAGTCGCAGTTGCATCCATACCAAAACATGGCTCGTTTACTGGCTATTGACCAGACCAAGGATCAATTGGTGGACGTTGCCGCCCTGTGCCATTTCTACACGGTCAAAATCACGACCACGCTGGCGTTGTTCCTGAAACAGTTCTGAGAGAACTTTATTCAGCTCTGTTTTGAATTTGACGCATTTCGGGTCTTTGGCAACGGACATGCCGACAGTCGCAGCTTCAATTTTCTGCACCATCTCTTTGATGTAATCACCATGAATATGTTCATGTTTTTCAATGCCTGCATAAAACTCTGCCCAGAGTGCAGCACTTTGCGGTGGCAGTTTCTGTGCAGGCTTCGGCAATGTATAAGTGATGGTCAGTTTTGGTTTGGCAGATACCAATGTGCAATTGCCGTCGTCGGTTTTATATTTACGCGACCACAATAGCGTGAAATTGGTATGGGCAATGGTGCGGATATTCTTTCCGATGAGTGGGCCTTTTTCGCCAATTGCAGCATAAAGCGCAGGGCCTGTGGTGCCGGAAATCGCATAGGTTTCTACTTTTTCAATTGTTTCAGCCAGAGCGTGGCCTGCCCAGAGTGTGCTGCCTGCGAGCAGGGTATAAAAAATGCTTTTCAATGACATTGATAATTTCCGGTTTGACCAACATTACACAGGGTTGCCGTAACCGGCTGACTATCTCTAAAACATTTCTTCGTTGAATGAAAACTCTTGCCTGCCGGCAGGTCGTCCCATTTTTGTTGGGATCATTGTTGTTTTATATAAAATAATCAATGGAACTCAAACTGAGATCGTTCCACTATTACTGTACGGAATCACCTGATCTGCTCAGGCACCGGATGGAATTGGGGAATACCATATGAATATTTATACGAAGGCCCTTTCAGCCACTGCGCTTGCATTGGTGCTTGGCGGGCTGGCTTCTGCGCAGGCTTCGGCTAAAACACTGATCTATTGCTCGGAAGCAGCGCCGGACAATTTTGATGCGGCAACCACCACATCAGGCGCAACTTATGACGCCTCGGCGCGTAATGTGTCCAACGGTCTGATCAAGATCAAGCGCGGATCGACAGAACTGGAACCGGGTCTGGCGACAAGCTGGGAGATTTCGGCTGACGGTAAAGAATATACGTTTCATCTGCGTAAAGGCGTGAAGTTCCAGACGACCAGCTATTTCACACCGACCCGTGAATTCAACGCGGATGACGTGATTTTCAGCTTTGATCGTCAGGGCAATAAAGAAAATCCGTTTTACGGTAAAGGAACCTGGCCGCAATATGGTGCCTATTCTTTCCCGTCATTGATTAAAGAAATTCAGAAGATCGACGATCATACGGTTAAATTCTTGCTCAACCGTCCGGAAGCAACCATGATTGCTTCGCTGTCGCTGACCTTCGCTGTGATCCAGTCGAAAGAATATGCGGATCAGCTGGTTGCTGAGGGTAAAACCGATCAGCTGAGCCAGTTGCCGGTTGGTACAGGCCCGTATCAATATGTAGACTATCAGGCAAACAGCGCTGTGCGTTTTCAGGCCAACCCTGATTATTGGGGCGGCAAACAGAAAATCGACAATCTGATTTTCGCAATCACGCCAGACGCATCGGTACGCTATCAGAAGCTGAAAGCGGGTGAATGCCATATCATCGCTTATCCGAACCCTGCGGATATTGATGAGATGAAAGCGGACAGCTCACTTGAAGTGCAGCGTAAAGAAGGCCTGAATATTGCGTTCATGGCCTATAATACTGTTGTTGCACCTTTTGATGATGTGCGTGTGCGTAAAGCCCTGAACATGGCGATCAACAAGCCTGCGATTATTGAAGCCGTCTTTGGCTCAACCGGTATGGTTGCAGTCAACGCAATGCCTCCGGGCGTTTGGGGCTATAATAAAGACGTCAAAGACGACGCCTATGATGTTGAAGCATCACGCAAACTTCTTGAAGAAGCTGGCGTTAAAGATCTTTCGATGAAAATCTGGGCAATGCCCGTACAGCGCCCTTACATGCCGAATGCCCGCCGTGCGGCAGAACTGATGCAGGCTGATCTGGCGAAGGTTGGCGTGAAAGCTGAGATCGTCTCCTATGACTGGAGCGAATATCTCAAGCGCTCGCTCGAAAAAGACCATGACGGTGCGGTGATGCTTGGCTGGACCGGTGGTATGGCTGATCCGGATAACTTCCTCGCAGCACTGCTGGGCTGTGAAGCAGTCGGCAGCAGTAACCGCGCTAACTGGTGTAATGCTGATTTCGAAAAGCTTATTCAGGCGGCTAAGCTGACAACTGATCAGGCAGAACGCACCAAGTTTTATGAACAGGCTCAGGTGATCTTTAAAGAACAGGCGCCTTGGCTGACGATTGCCCATCAGGTGATGGAACAGCCGGTCAGCAAGAAAGTCAAAGATTTCCGTGTTGATCCTTTTGGCGGTTATCTCTTTGAAGATGTTGATATCGAAGAATAAGCGACACGACCTTACCCGTTTTTGGTGAGCACTTGTTTCAAAATCAATGGCGCCGTCACCGGCGCCATTTCTGCAAGATGAAATGAAACTGTAAGCTGAGTTGAAAGAAGCCGATGGATATTGTTGAACGTTTTCTGAACTACACCCGTATCAATACAACAGCCGTATCCGATGCGGGAAAACTCCCGTCCAGCAGCGGCCAGACCGAACTTGCCAATCTGTTGGCAGGAGAGCTGCGTGATCTGGGACTGTCCGTTGAAATGAGAGATCATTCCATCGTGGTTGGTACATTACCGTCCAATATCAAAGATGCCAGCCGTCAGGCACCGGTGATCGCATGGGTCGCCCATATGGATACCAGCGGTGAATATGACACCGATACCAAGGCGCATGTGGTGGAGTATCAGGGCGGAGATATCGTGCTCAACAAGGCGCTTGATATCGTGATGCGTGTTGAGGAATTTCCGGAGCTGAAACATTATGAAGGTGACCGTATTATCGTCACTGACGGCACCAGCCTGCTGGGTGCGGATAATAAATCGGCGATTGCTGAAGTGATGCATGCCATGCAGGTATTGCAGGACAATCCGCAGATTGAACATGGCGAGGTTAAAGTCGTGTTTGTGCCGGATGAGGAGATTGGTCTGCTTGGTGCGAAAGCACTGGATGTGCCAAGCCTCAATGCGGATTTCGCCTATACGCTGGACTGCTGTGCTGTGGGTGAAATTGTCTATGAAAACTGGAATGCCGGTGAGTTTCACATCACTTTCCGCGGTCAGCCTGCCCATCCGATGTCAGCTAAGGGCAAGTTGCGCAATGCAATTCTCTATGCCCAGCAATATATGGGTATGTTGCCAGCCGGTGAGCGGCCGGAACATACGGAAAATCGTGAAGGCTATTACTGGGTCAAGGGTATTCAGGGCAGCGTGGCATCGGCCAAAATCGTGGTTGATATCCGTGATTTTACGGTAGAGGGTTATGATAAACGCCGTAATTTCATTGATACACTGGCTGCAAGCTTTAACCGGTTGCATGGTGAGGGCACAGTCTCGGTTGAATATCGTCCGATGTATCGCAATGCTGCCGAAGGACTGAAGGGTGATAATTTCTATCCGGTTGAGCTGGCTCTGGAAGCGATGAAGGCCATCGGTGTCGAACCTTATGCCATCCCGATGCGTGGTGGCTATGACGGTGCTGTTCTGTCAGAAAAAGGTCTGCCTTGCCCGAACCTGTTCTGCGGTGCGCATAATTTCCATTCGATCTATGAGTTCCTGCCGGTGGCTTCATTGAACAAGGCATCGGAAATGGTGATTGAGATTCTCAAACGTGCAGCAGCGGTTGATAAACGGTAATCACATACCATTCACACATTATCCGTAACGGATATTTTGGCAGGCGCGGAGAGCATTACCGCGCCTGTTCTGTTTACGACAATGCTTCAGATGATAACTCAAAGTTTCATATATTTTTGGAAAAACAGATATTTCAGAAGTTTTTGCCATCAAGTAATTGGCAGTTTACGTCAACAGTTATTTGCTGGCCTTCAGGCGATTACTGTTCACGCCTATACCTGTATTGTTTATGTTTGCTTTATTTCAAAAAAACAGTTGATTTTTTAAAAATTGCAAAAACTTTAGTATGCTGAGCGAAGTGAAGTTTGATCGTTTCTTAATCATGCCTTGTTAAGTTTGTTCTATATTTTCTGAAAATACGATAAACAATTTCTAATTAAATGATGTAAATTATATATTTTGATGCACTTAAAATCTCAAATTTTATAATGAAAACAGCGAATTTTACATATTTTATATCGCTTATTTAGAATTTAAGCAGTTTTGACAAAATTATCGAAATCTTAATAAATTTTATATACGGACACGATTTTTTGTTTTTAACGGTTTTTTAATTTTTGAAAATGGCCTATCAGCATGGCGAATCAGAGTCTCTTCTTTTTTGCCGCGCATCACTGTCGCGCCGAAATATAAAGATCATGACTTTTCTGTAATTGAAAATTTAAGGGGCGAAATGCTGATGAGCGTTTCCATTCAGTCGCGGGTGTCTTCACCCGCGACCGTGAATCTATTGTCTTCATTCTGGCTCTCTTCTTGTGAGGCGAGTGCCCGCTAATGAAATTCCTTACATTGAAAACCATGTCGCGATTCGCACAGGTCGCAGGCTTTGTTGCGCTGTCTCTGCCGTTTTTGGCAGATCATGCATCCGCTCAGGCGACCGGCGGCTGGACGCTGAATATTGATAACGCCAAAAATTCGGTAGCGACCGCTGGCGCAACTGTTCCCTATGAGTTTTGGATTGAAAACAATGCCAATCAGGGTACGCAGGCAACCAGCATCACCTTCACAGTGCCGGCAGGCTCTGTATTTCTTGGCGTAGATGGTCTTGCAGGTTGTAAATCTGCGCCGGTCACACCCGAAGAAACACTGACCGCGCCTCTAGATATAACTTGTGATGTGCCTGCAATGGCACCGCAGGAAATTATCCGCCCGGTTACTGTCAATTTGCGCCCAATGACCGAAGGTTATCTCAAACTGAAGGCGAAAATGGCTGCGCCGGGTCCTGAGCAACATGGTTATACCACGGTTGAAGAAGGGGCTGATCTGGCTGTCGCACTTTCGTTTGATAAACCTGAAGTACAAGCCGGTTTTGAGGCTAAGTTTACAGCAACGGTCAAAAATAACGGCCCATATCCGTCAAGTGGCGCTACGCTCGTGCTGCCTTTGCCGGTCGGTCTGTCGCGCAATGTCAGCATGCCTGCGGGCTGCAAAATTACCGGAACCGATATTATTTGTGCGGTGCCGGGTGAAATCGCTGTCGGGAAGGAAATCCCGTATGTGTTCTCCTCTCAGGTCATCGTTGAAAACGTATCCACTATCACTATGGGTGCGAAAATTGACCCGACTGGCAAGCCACTGGATCCGCTCAGTGACAATAACGAAGCTTCTGCAAGCGTAAGCGTTATTGCCGGTACGGATGTAAGCATTGCGAAAACACGTTCACCTTCCGGCCTGCTGTTCACAGAGGATGAAGTTACCTTCACGCTGAACCCTGCTTATGCCGGTACTGTGCCGTCGCAGGCGAGCATCACGGATGTGCTGCCGGAAAATTATCAGTTCATCGGTCTTGATGCCGGTAAAGGTTGGGTCTGTCCTGAGCAAGGGCAGACAATTCGTTGTGAATATACTGCCGGTGCCGGTACTGACTATAAAGCGCCGATTACAATCAAAGCCAAAGCGATCAAGTCAACCGATGAAAAAGGCGTTGTAAACACTGCAACTATTGCGTCGGATGATGAAAATCCGGGTCTTGATCGCAACAATAGCGGTCGCGATACAGTTGCTCATATTGCTGATCCGAAAGTGGATCTGGTTGCACATAAGTCCGGTCCTGCCCGCAATCTGGTGACAGTCGGCAATAGCTATGACTTCAACCTGCATACGACCAATAAAGGCAATATCGGATTTTCCGGTGAGCTGACCATTACGGATGATCTGCCTGCCGGTTTGAAAGTGACCAAAATTGCAGCGCCTGCAAACTGGCGCTGTTCGCCGCAGCCGGAGGTAACCGGTCCTGCAAAAATTGTCTGTACTACGGATCAGTACACAAAAACTTCGCCGCTTAATCCGGGGACGGGGACGTCACCGATTACCTTGACAGCCGAAGTGACTGAAAAGGGTGCATTCGAGAACCGCATGACGGTCTCTTTCGATGATTATTTGAATCTCGATGCAAATCCTGCTGATAACACCACATCGACCGGCCCGATCACCAGTGCGGATGATAAAAACTGGGCAGATATCAGTATTAAAAAAACTGTACTAAGCAGTCCGGTTCTTGCCGGTGATGAAATCACGTTCCGTCTGGAAGTAACGAACAGCGGACCTGCTGTTGCTGAAGATGTCTACCTGCAGGACAGATTGAGTGAAATCGTTGCCGAAGCTGCCGGTGGTTCACCGAGTGATGTGAAGATCAATATCATCCCGAATAAAGCGGTGGGACTGGCATGCAGTTCTGCGACTAGTGGCGCTTATTCGCGTGATTTGTCGTGCCGGATGCAGTCTTTGCCTGTCTGTACATTGGCAACAGATTGCCCTGTTGTTGAAGTAACAGTGCGTCCTGGTACGGAAGGCACAAAGCTGAATTCAGTGCATGCCTATTCGCTGAATACGCCGGACAACAATCTGACTAACAATCAGAGCGAAGCCCGTTATGAAGTGCTGCCACGTACAGATGTGATAGTTGCAAAATCCAGCCCGTCGGCAAGCTCCGGTGCCAAAGCCGGGCAGGAACTGCTGTATATTCTGACCGCAAGTGTGCCGAATAATGGCCTCAGCAAAGCTGAGAAAGTTACAATCACTGATACATTGCCGGATGGCCTGATGTTTGTTGGCGCAAGTGCCAGCTCCGGTGGCATCTGCTCGACTTTGCCGGATGTTACGAAAGTGACCGGCACAGGCAATAATCAGATCGTTTGTAATCTCGGCACCATTAATAACGGCTCTCAGCAAACTGTTTCTGTGCGCGTTATTCCGACAACACCGCTAGTTGATAAGAGAATCACAAATGCTGCCAGTGTGAAAACCGATACAGAGGAAGTTAACGAGCAGAATAACACTGCGACGCTTGATGTTCTTGTTCTGGCGCCGGCATTCGATCTGCTGGTGACAAAATCTGATGGTCCTGATCCGCTCGAAATAGGAACAGATACAACTTATACTGTAACTGTCAGCAATCGCGGTCCGTCTGATGCCTATAATCTGGTGATTACGGATACATTGCCGGAGACCGGTCTTGCCAATCCTGTGGTTACCAAGACAATCCCGACCGGAACTTATAAACTTACGAATACCAGTACAACTGTCCCTGGCGGTACGCTGGTCTATGAGCTGCCTTTCCTCAAAGCAGGAACATCCGTTAATTTCCAGATGACCATGACCGGCGTTGAGCGCGGCAAACATCTGAACATGGTTGAAGTTAAATCCGATGCCACGGATTTGTATGAAACTATCAAAGAAAACAACAAGGCTGTTCAGGATACGACTGTCCGCGTGCGCTCTGATATTTCGGTTACGAAGGTTCCGAGTGTAGAGACCGTTGATCTGCGTGAAGAGTTCTCATGGGATATCACAGTCACCAATCTGACCGGTGCCGGTCTTGATATTGCTGAAAATGTGACACTGCAGGATATGCTGCCAAGCGGCATGGAACTGACAAAAGCGCCGGTGATTATTCCTGCCGGTGCCGGTCGTATCTGTCAGGGCGCTGCCAAAGGCCGTGAGATCACGTGTGAACTTGGTGATATGGCGCTTGGTGAAGTTGTAACGGTGAAACTGTTTACAAAAATCACCGATATGAAGGCCGAGGCCGCATCGAATACTGCTCAAGTCAAAACCGACTCCTTCGACAAAAATCCGACCAATGATAAGTCTACCGGCACTGTAAAAACGGTGAAGGGCAGCAGCATCAGCGGTAAAATCTACCGTGACTTCAATACGAATGATGCTTTTGATGCAGGTCAGGATACCGGTATCAGCGGTGTTTCGGTAACCGTCATCGGTAAAGCTATCCATGACAGTGAAACTATCACCCGCACTATGACCACAAATGCTCAGGGCGAATATGATTTCACGCAGCTGCCTCCGGGTACCTATGACGTTTCTTATGGCCGGATTTCCGAACCAAACCTGACAGACGGTAAAGCATTGCCTGCACCGAACGACACAGGTATTGCGGCTCCGGTTGCCAATGGTGTGAACCGCATTAACGGCATTATCATCAGCAATAGTTTTGCGTCGAAAAATCAGGATTTCACGCGCGTACCTCTGCCACGTATTGATCTGACAAAAGCAGCCGGAACCATTACCTATCTGGATAATGGCAGCTATGAAATTCCTTATACGCTGACTATTAAAAACCCGAGCCTTGAGCCGCTGAACAATATTACTGTTACTGATGTTCTGACGGGTTCTGACCAGAATTACGGTACTTATAATGCCAGTGGTAAGCCTGCTGAAGGCGAGTATAGCGTTAAGACTATTTCAGCGAGCTTTGGGACGTTGCAGTCCGGTTTTAACGGTTCGGGCAACAATATTCTTGTCTCTGACGGAAAATTGCCTGCGAATAATCTGAACGGGAGTGCGTCGGGTACAAGCGCGACTGTCGGCTTTACGATTGTGGTCAATCCTGTGATCCCGCGTGTGTTGCCGGTTGTTCCGCATCTGAATAAGGCGGACGTCAAAGGGAACGGCGAATATTCCGGCAAATTGGTCGAGAAAGCCGCAACAGCGACGATCACCCCTGTTATCACGCCGCAGATTGAGCTGAAAAAATCGCATATCTATGCGCCGAAAGACGGCATTGCCAAAATCGGTGACCGGATTGATTACAGCTTTACTGTCACCAATACCGGCAACACGCCTCTGCTGAACATCAAACTGACAGATGAACTTGTTGGTCTGGAAGGTCTGGATGCTGCCACTGTGATCAAACGTCTTGATCCGAAACAGTCTGACAGCACAACATTCAAAGCACATTATTTCCTCACTCAGGCCGATCTCGACAGTGGCAAAGTGCCGAATAAAGCCACGGCGACCGGTGAGTGGAGCACGAAGGGCGATGCGGATAAAGTCAGTTCGACTGCCGATGATCTTGTTGAAAATCTGAGCAAGCCTGGTCTGACACTGCTGAAGGAAATTGAACGCAACAGCGTTCAGAATCCGACAATTGTCGGCGATACAATCCGCTATAAATTTACCGTTGAGAATACCGGTAATACGATCCTCAATGATGTGAAAATCACGGATGAGCTGGTTGGTATCGCGCCGGACCCTGCTGCTGCTTTCGCAATCGGCACATTAAATCCGGCTGAAGTTAAAACGGTCTATGCAAATTATACCGTTGCTCTGAAGGATATCGATGTTGCTGAAGTGCATAATATTGCAACGGCAGACGGCACCACAGGTCCTGCCAAGACACCGGTAACCACCGGTCCGTCTGAAGTTAAAGTTCCGCTGTTCCGTAACCCGAAGCTGGAACTGACAAAAGTTCTGGAAGGAACTGCGCCTGAAAACCCGCGCGTCGGCGATATGCTGACATGGACTGTGACAGCGAAAAACACCGGTAACGTTACACTGAGCAATCTGGTTCTTGGTGATGATTTCGCTGATGCGTTAATCACTCCGGCGTCAGTGGCCAGTCTTGCGCCGGATGCCACAGTTGATTTCACGGTGACTGCACCGCTGAAACAGAGTGATATTGATGCCGGTGAAGCACGTAATATTGCCAAGATCGACTTCAACGATCCTGAAAAACCACAGCCACCTGTTGATTCCAATGAAGTGGTGACACCGCTGCCGCAGAAACCTGCGATTGCGCTGAAGAAGACCGGCGATGTTTCCGACCTGTCATCTCCGCCGAAAGTCGGTGAAAAGATTACCTATACAATGGTGATCCGCAACACCGGTAACGTGGCACTGAACAACATCACGCTGACGGATGAGCTGCCGGACTTCGAGCTGGATGTTACGGATGCGGCACGTCTGCAAGCGGTTACGCTTCCGGCAAAAACACCAGCAAACAGTTTTGCTGATACAGAGATTACTGTTCACGGCACTTATGCCCTGAAAGCAGCAGATATTGATGCCGGTAAGGTCACCAATATTGCTGAAACAACCGGTACATCTGTTGTTAAGCCTGATGAGCAGGTCAAAGACACCAGCGGTACAGAGTTTGAGAATGACGATCCGTCGGTCACAGACCTGACCCGTGATCCGCAGATCCGTCTGATCAAGACCATTACGGATGCTGCTCTGAGTACACCGCCGCAGGTAGGCGATATCATCACCTTTGGTTTTGAAGTCCGCAACACCGGCAATGTGACGATTGAGAACATTCGCATTGAAGATCAGGTGGCAGGCGTTGTTGTTCACAACACCTCCGGCTGGACTGGTCCGCTTGAAGCGGGTGCTGAGAATACTGATGCCTTTACAGCGACCTATGCGCTGACACAGGACGATATTGATAAAGGAAACTTTGCCAATACCGCCAAGGTTATCGGTAGCAGTGTCGGCGGTACGCCGGATGATGTGACGGACATTTCCGGTACTGATATTGATAATGACACGCCGACAGAACAGACGTTCGACAAAGTGACCGGCCTGAGCATTGTCAAATCGGAAACCCATGTTCTGAGTACACCGCCGGTGCCGGGCGACCTGATCACCTATAGTTTTGTGGTGATCAATACCGGTAACGTCACACTGACAAATGTGGTTGTGACCGATCCGCTTCCTGATCTGGATATGCCGGAAACGACAATTGCGACATTGCTGCCGGGTGCTGCCAATGCAGTCACGCTGACAGCGACCTATGCAATCAAGCAGGCTGATATCCAGAAGGGTGAAGTTAAAAACAAGGCCAGTGTAACCGGTATCTATACCGATCCGAACACCAAAGTGCCTGAGACTGTGCCGCCGGTTGAGTCCAACGAGATTGTTGTGCCTCTGGATCAAGTGCCTGCGATCGCGGTGGTGAAATCGGCTGTCTCTGCCCTGACAGAACCTGCGGAAGAAGGTCAGGAGATCACCTATACATTTACCGTCACCAATACCGGTAATATGGAACTGATCGATGTGAAGGTTGAAGACCCGCTGCTGGGCATCAATCCGTCATCGTTCGATGCCGGTGATCTGGCACCGAATGAATCGAAAACATTCACAGCCGTTTATGCCATCACGCTTGCAGATATCGACAATGAGAAGGTTGTTAATCAGGCAACGGCGACCGGTACCTATGATGACGGTTCAGGACCAAAAACCACGACAGATTTGTCGGGTCCGGATATTCATACGGATGAACCGCTGATCGTGCCGGTTGTGCCTCCGGTACCGGAACTGAAAATCATCAAAACCGGTACATGGCTTGATGATAACGGCAATGGTTATCCGGAAGTCGGTGAGAAAGTTGAATTCACCTTCAACATCACCAATACCGGTAATGCAGTCCTGTTCAATGTGACGCCTGCTGATATCGGTCCGAGCTTTAACAACAAGCCTGCGACCGGCAAGCTGTCAGCGTTCACACCTGATCCGGTTGAACTGAAACCGGGGGCTTCGCAGAAGTTCGCTGCAACTTATGTTCTGTCGCAGGACGATATTGATGCAGCCGCCGGTATTGTCAGCGCTGTCACCAATATTGCGACCGCTAAAGGTAATGTACGCAACGGCAAGGAATATGAATCGCCGGAAAGCGTGGCGAAAGTCACACTGCCTGCGACCGAGCCGAATGATGTCACCATTACCAAGCAGGCAATGCTGCGTCAGATCAAACGTGGTGAGCGTGTGCCTTACATCATCCGCGTTGAAAACAGCTCGACCAGCAATGCCGGTCCGGTCAATGTCATCGACACCATGCCTGCAGGTTTCCGCTATGTGGAAGATTCCGCAACGCTGGACGGCAATCCGTTTGTGCCTGTGGTCAATGGTCGTCAGATCCGCTTTGACAATCTGCCGCTGGGACCAAAATCCACGCTGGAAATCCGCGTCGATCTGCTGGCACTGAGCACAGCGGGACCAGGTAAACACACCAACGTAGCCTCTGTCACCGACAGAACCGGCACACCGGTTGCCAAAGATGCAAAAGCGGTTGTCGAGATTGTTGCGGAACCTGTGTTCGACTGTGGCGATATCGTCGGCAAGGTCTTCGATGACAAAAACCGCAACGGTTATCAGGATGAAGGCGAGCCGGGTCTTGCAGGTGTGCGGATTGCCACCGTCAAAGGCTGGCTGGTGACAACCGATGAACATGGCCGTTTCCATGTTGCCTGTGCGGCTCTGCCGGATCAGCGTATCGGTTCCAACTTCATCATGAAGCTTGACCCGCGCACCCTGCCAAGCGGCTACCGCCTGACAACGGAGAACCCGCGTGTTGTCCGCCTTACCGCCGGTAAAATGACCAAGCTCAACTTTGGTGCTGCCATCGGCCGTGTCGTTCGCCTTGATGTGAAGGGTGATGCGTTTGAAGCAAACAGCACAGAACTCAAGCGTCGTTGGGCTGACAATATCAGCAGCCTGATCGCCGTATTGCGCAAGGAGCCATCGGTTCTGCGACTGAGCTATGTCGATGCAAACACCAAGCCGCAACTCGCGAAACAGCGGATCAAGCACTTGCGTGATCTGATTACAGAGCGCTGGCGCAAAGACGGTGAGCATTACCAGCTCGAAATTGAAACCCGCTCAGAAGTGGGGAAATGAAGCTATGACGGACATTATTCCATCCATGAAACACCGTAATATCCGTCGTCTTGGCTTGCTTGCAGGCAGCGCCATGGTCACTCTGACCATGGCAACTTTGCCCGCTTTGGCTGCAAATTCTGCAGATAGCAGCAAGACGGAGCTTCATTCCATTCGCGGTAAAAAGCTGGATGACCAGACTGTACGCAGTCTGGAAGTCGGCGAAAATACCGAGCGTGAATCTTTAAGCGACAGCGGCAACATTCCTTTTGCCATCAGTGTTGATGGTGAAACGGTTGAAGAAAGCACAGCACCGGCAAACGTGAAGAAAAACGACAAACCGGTTAAGCAGGCTGATCGTCAGCGCAAAACCGATGTTGATTTGCATGCGGTTGATATCCAGATCAAATATGACGGTCTGGAAAGCACACCTTTGCTGAATGTCTCCACTATGCCGGTGCGTCGCAGCTACCGTGCCGGTGAGACGGTCGAGTTTCTGGCAACGACCAACTATCCGGGTTTCGTAGAGCGTTCTGAAATCCGTATTTTCCATGATAATGACAGCAAGAAGACTGAGAAGCCTTTGGCTGTCGTTCCGGTCGGCACCAATGCAAAAGCTGGCTGGAAAATGCCGGCCGGTGACGATCTGCGCGATTTTACCTATGTGTTGCGCGTCTATGATGCCAAAGGCCGTTATGATGAGACTGTGCCGCTGACATTGAGCCGGACAGAAAAAGACTTCTCGTCCGAAAATAAAGTAACAGCTGTTGCTCCGGGCATGGGCGAAGATCGTACAGCTCTACGCAATATTCCTGTGCGCGGTGGTTCCGTTACGATTTATGGTCGTAATGTCCCGCAGCAGCATCAGGTAGAGGCTTTCGGGGAAGCTATTCCTGTTGACCGTGAACAGGCTTTTGTGGTGCAGCGCATTCTGCCACCGGGTAATCACGATGTTGATGTATCGGTGAACGGCGTTTCCAAGGATAGTGGTCTGCATTTTAACCGTGATATTAATATTCCGGATAATGAATGGTTCTATGTCGCACTGGCCGATCTGACCGTTGGCAAACGTACCGGCGATAAGAATATTGAGAGCGTGCGTCCGGGTGAATATGACAGCGTTTATACGCGCGGTCGCCTTGCTTTCTATCTGAAGGGCAAGATCAAAGGCGAATATCTGCTGACCGCTGCCGCTGATACGGCTGAGGATGATCTGGATCAGTTGTTCCGTAATTTCGGCAGCAAAGATCCGCGCCGTCTGCTGCGCCGCCTCGATCCGGATGATTATTATCCGGTCTATGGCGATGACTCGACCATGGTTGAAGATGCACCGACAAACGGTAAATTCTATGTGCGTCTGGATCGCGGCGACAGCCATGTGATGTGGGGTAATTTCAAAACCCAGATCAAGGGCACAGAATTTATGCGGGCTGAACGTGCGCTCTATGGCGGGCAGGCAGTTTATCGCTCTGAAACCAGCACATCTTTCGGTGAACGCAACACGGAAGTGACCCTCTATGGTGCGCAGCCGGATACGCTGCCGCAACGCGAAGAGTTTCTTGCGACCGGCGGTTCAGCTTACTTTATGAAGCGTCAGGATATTATCGAAGGCTCGGAAACGCTCACCATTGAAGTACGCGATCCGGTAACCGGCCGTATGATCGAGCGCCGCACTCTGCGTGCCGGTGAGGATTATCGTTTTGATTATATGCAGGGCGTGGTTATTCTTACACGGCCTTTGTCCACATCGACGGCGACCAGTGATCCGGTGCGTAGCGGTGCATTGGGCGGCAATAAAATCTATCTGCTTGCGCAATATGAGTTTGAGCCGTCTGCCACTGATGTTGATGGTTTCAGCTATGGTGGTCGTGCGCAGCAATGGCTGAGTGATAAAGTACGTGTCGGTGTTACCGGCATGAATGAAACGACCGGTACAGCTGACCAGCAGGCTGGTGGTGCTGATATTCAGCTGCGCCATTCCGAAACCACCTTTCTGGAAGGTGAAATTGCTGTCTCGAAAGGGGAGGGCTTTGGTCTGAACCGTTCGACCGATGGTGGTTTGACCATGAGCAATACCGGCCCTGCCGGTAGCCGCGACCGAACCGCAACGGCATGGCGTATGCGTGGTCAGGTTGATCTGGAAGACCTGACAGACAATGGCGCCAAGGGTATTCTTGGTGGATATTATGAAAACCGTGAGGCCGGTTTCTCTTCGCTTTACGATCAGGTGCAGGTCGATAAACAGCTCTGGGGATTGCATGCCGATCTGGAATTGCGTGAGCGCACCAAGCTGAAACTGACCTATGACGATTTTAAAGATGATGATGGTCAGATCAAACGCGAAGGCAAGTCCAGCATCAGCTATGAGCTGGATCAGTATTGGAAACTGTCTTTCGGTGTCTCCTATACCGAACTGATGTCACCAACTGCCATTAAATCCGGCAAACACGGTTATGATGGCTCGCGCCTTGATGGTGGTGTGCGTGCGGATTATCGCCTGAGCGATGATTACCTGTTCTATGGTTTCGGTCAGGGGACGATGAGCCGTTCGGGTGATATTGACCGTAATGACCGTATCGGGCTTGGTACAGAGATCAAACTGACCGATAAAGTCGGCCTCACCGGCGAGCTGTCCTATGGGACTCATGGCGTCGGCGGTCTGGCAGGCCTGACCTATGATCCTAATGCCGATGACCATTATTATATCGGTTATCGTCTTGATCCGGATCGTGCGTTCGACCTCAACCGTATCTATGATCTGAGCGGTCGTGATAAAGGCGCGATTGTTGGTGGTGTGAAACGTCGTATCGATGATGTTGCTTCTGCTTATGTCGAAAACAGTTACGATATGTTCGGTCTGCGCCGTTCACTCACTCAGACCTATGGTGTTGTCTATACGCCGGATCCGGTCTGGACAGTCAATGCCGGTTTTGAATCCGGCCGTATTCACGACAACACACTCAATTCGGGTGGTCTTGAAAATTCGGACTTTGACCGTTATGCGCCATCGCTGGCCGTTGGTTATAAAGATGAAGAAGCCGGCATTGATGCGCGTATGCGTGGTGAAGTCCGCATTGAAAATTCTGAAGACGGCACGCGCGATCAGAATACCTATCTGCTGGCCGGTGGCGTTTCATGGAAAACCAGTGAAGACTGGCGTGCATTGGCGAATTTCGATGCGGTTATTTCTGACAGTAATTCGTCCCTCACTTCCGTGCAGAATACGGATTATGTGGAAACGTCCCTCGGCTATGCCTATCGTCCTGTTGAAAATGATCGTCTGAACGCGCTGTTCAAATATTCATGGCTCTATGACATGCCGGGCAATAACCAGCTTGTCAGCGGCTCAACGCGTGATGTTTATGCTCCGGCGCAGCGCAGCCATATTCTCTCGGCAGATTTTACCTATGATCTGGTGCCATGGCTGTCGGTTGGCGCGAAATATGGTTTCCGTATCGGCGAAGTGAAATACCGGATTGCCGATAATGCAGGCACTTTCCAGCCTTATTGGCAGCGTTCATCTGCTCACCTCGGCATTGTGCGGGCAGATCTGCATATTGTGAAGGAATGGGATGTGCTGGTTGAGGGCAAGGTGATGCATATGCCGGAAGCCGACACCACAGACTTCGGTGCTCTGACTGCGGTGTACCGCCATGTCGGCAATAATTTCAAAGTGGGTGTCGGCTATAATTTCGGCCGCTTCTCCGACGATTTGCGCGATCTGACCATGGATGACCGCGGCGTCTTCCTCAATATGGTCGGCAAGTTCTGATCTGTTGACAGAATATTGAAACAGGAATGCCCCGTATTGCTAAATACGGGGCATTTTTATTGAAGAACAGACTAGCTTGTTTAGTCCGCCAGCAGTGTGTGGAAGCCGGTAATGCGTAGCAAATGGGCGCGCCATTCGGCAATGGCCTGATAATTATTCACATACCACCGCAAAGCTGAATAGACCTGATTGAAAGCGCCGACTGACATCATCAGGCCACCAAAATTCAGATCACCGGAAAAATAGATCGGTGCAGCCGCCAATATCGGCACGACAATAGCCATCCAGCCAAAACCGGATGAAATCCATGTGAGATTGGTCTCAGTCAGGATGAGTTTTTTGACACTGAGATAGAGGCTCTGAAATTTCTCGCGCAAAAAACTGATTTTCCGCTCGCTATCATCCACTGTCGGGTAATTGTGGTTCTCACTGACAATCGTGACCAGTGCGGAGCGAAATTCGGCTTCCTGTGCTTCACGCGCTGCATTGAGCCGAACCAGTCCGCGCCCGACCCACTTGCTCAGCGCTGAAGCGAGGCCAACATAGAGAAACGCTGCCCAGACCATATAGCCCGGGAGTGAAAACGAATAACCATTATAATGAAAGACAAAGCCTTCCGAGACATTCCATAAAATACCGACAAAGCTGAGCAACAGGATCGTCGATTGAATAAAGCCGATTGTCAGACCTGTCGTGGAATCTGCGAGCTGTCTGGTATCCTGATGGATACGCTGATCCGGATTTTGCGCATAAAAATCTGTTTTATCGAGCTTGGATGCTTTATTGCCATGTAACCAGCAATCAATCAGATTTTTGACAATGGCTTTGCGCATCATCACAGACAGGATTTGCTGGAACCAGTTTTGCGCGACATTGAGGATCAGCAATCCGGCAGCGATAAAGACAAAAATCTGCAACTGCCGGATAAATTCAGGCACGTTGCGCTGCTCAATTGCATTGTAAAACGGCACATTCCACTGATTGAGCGTGACCTGTCCGTAAGCGGTTGCCAGCAAGATGAATAGCAAACCTGCGGAGAGTGCAGCAAGTTTAAGAAACTCATCGGAGGAGTTCAGCAATCTGCGCAGAATGCCGACCTGTTTTAAAAATGGGATTTCCGGCAGATGAGGGTCTTGCTGAGGGTCATGAGGAACTGGCACCGGAATGACCTCTTACAGCTGTTGATGTATCGCTCTGGGAGCATCTTAAACGTAATAGAATTTTCTGTACTGTTCCAGAGTGGTCGTTGAAAAAAGCAGTTACAAAAAAATCCCCCGCGTAATCATTACACGGGGGAGATACGATTATCGGATTGTAAAAAGTATCAGTCTTCTTTGCCGTAAATGCCGGTATGGATGACGCCATCTGCACCGCACCATGCGCGATACATTCCAGGGCTGTTGAACGGCAGCTCGATATTGCCTTTGGCATCAACGGCGATAAGGCCGCCGGAACCGCCAAGTTCACCAAGTTCCTGCACTACATCGCCTGCAGCCTGTGCAAGGCTCTGGCCTGCCCAGCGCATACGTGCATCAATTTCGTGGCCGACTGCCCAGCGGATGAAATATTCGCCGTGACCGGTGGCGGAAATCGCCGCAGTTTTATCATCTGCCCATGTACCGGCACCGATCACAGGGCTGTCACCCACGCGACCCGGTGTTTTAGCGGTCATGCCGCCGGTGGAGGTGGCAGCAGCAATATGGCCGTGCTTGTCGAGCGCAACCGCACCGACTGTGCCGTGCTTACGTGCCGGATCACCATCATCGGCAAGACCGAGACGGCGGCGTTCCATTTCCGCTTTCAGCGCATCAAGACGTTGCTGGGTGCCGAACCATTCCGGTTCCATCATTTCCAGACCGGCATTTTCACAAAAACGCTTGGCACCGTTGCCGGCGAGAAACACATGCTCAGTCTGTTCCATCACGGCACGTGCTGCCAGCACCGGATGGCGCGGGCCGCAAATACCGGTGATCGCACCGCAGGCACGGGTCGCGCCGTCCATCACAGCAGCATCCATCTCATGGGTGGCATCGGTGGTGTAAACCGCACCGCGACCGGCATTGAACAGCGGATTATCTTCGAGCGCCATAACCGCAGCAGTGGCTGCATCCAATGCGCTGCCGCCTTCGTTAAGAATTTTCAGACCAGCTTCGAGGCAGGCTTTAAGACCTGCATGATAGGCGGCTTCACGCTCCGGTGTCATATTGGATTTCAGGATCGTGCCTGCACCGCCATGGAGTGCAATTACAGGGGTAGTTTCAGACATAATATTCCTCAGATATTGAAAGGCTGACATGAGAACGCCGTCTCAGTTGAGACGGCGTAACTTCATCAGTCAGAGCGCAGTTTCGGATCCAATGCGTCGCGCAGACCGTCACCAAACAGGTTGAAACCCAGAACGGTCACGAAAATCGCAATGCCCGGAAACAGGGTCAGATGGTCGGCCACACCCATATAGGAGCGTCCGTCAGCCAGCATGGCACCCCATTCAGGGCTTGGCGGTTGTGCGCCCAGACCGATGAAGGAGAGGGAGGCCGCGGTCAGAATGGATGTCCCGATACGCATGGAGAAATAGACGATCACATTCGGCAATGTGCCAGGCAGAATGTGGCGCAGCATAATCACGCGATCTTTCACGCCGATCGCACGGGACGCATCCACATAAACAGTGCGCTTGAGCTGCAATGTTGTACCACGGGCAAGACGGGCAAAAACCGGAATCGAGAAGATCGCAACTGCATAGATCACGTTAGTGATGCCAGGTCCGAGAATAGCGATAACGGCAATCGCCAACAGGATACCCGGAAAGGCCAGCAGCAGATCGCACAGACGCATCACGGCAGAGTCAATCCAGCGGCCATAATAGCCGGAGATGATGCCGAGCGAAACACCGGCAAGCGCACCGAGTGTTACGGAAAGGAAGCCGACGGATAGTGAGATCCGTGCACCCCAGATGATACGGCTGAAAATATCGCGGCCATAGGTGTCTGTGCCTGCCCAGTGGGCGGCACTCGGGCCTTGCAGCACGGCATTATAATCCGGAATGGTCGGATCATACGGCGCAACAAATGGCGCAAAGACGGCCATCAGAACGAGAGTGATGATGAAGATAAGCGCGATTACAGCCACTTTTTGCTTTTTAAAGCGGCGCCAGAATTCAGCCAAAGGCTTGCGCATTTTTTCGGTGGGTTCCACCACAACAGTTGTCGCACTCATTTGTAGCGGATCTCCGGATTTGCGAAGGCATACAGCACATCAACCAGCATATTGATGAAAATGAACTGCAGCGAGAACAACAGGATCAGCGCCTGAATGACCGGATAGTCACGATAGGAAACTGAATCGACCAGCAGACGACCAAGACCCGGCCATGAGAACACGCTCTCAACCACAATCGAACCGCCGAGCAGGAAGCCGAATTGCAGACCGACCATGGTGATGATCGGGATCAGCGCATTGCGCAGCGAGTGTTTCCAGATCACACGGCGTTCCGGTACACCTTTGGCGCGCGCAGTGCGGACATAATCTTCACGGGCAATTTCTATGAAGGAAGAGCGGGTGAAACGTGCCATGATTGCCGCAACACCAAGGCCAAGCGTAAAGGACGGCATGATGAAATGCTGCCAAGTGCCGTAGCCGCCGGTCGGGAACCAACCGAGATGCACGGAAAACAGATTGATAAGCAGAAGGCCGAGCCAGAAAGGCGGAAAGGAAATCCCGGAAACCGCAATAATCATCCCCGCATAATCCGGCCACTTACCGCGTTTAACAGCGGAGATAACCCCGATCAGCAGGCCGAGAGCCGTGGACCAGAGCATGGCGAATACGGTGAGCCATACGGTCGGCATCAGGCGGGAGCCGATTTCTTCGGCAACAGTACGGCGGGTTTTCAGCGAGATGCCGAAGTCGCCCTGTACTGCACGGCTGAAGTAAGTGACAAACTGCTCAGGCAGCGGCTTGTCGAGGCCGAGTGAGGAGCGTACGGCGGCAACGTCTTGCGGGCTGGCATCAGGACCTGCAACAAGACGGGCAGGATCGCCGGGCAACATATGCACAAAGGCAAAAACGCAGACCATCACCATCAAAATGACGGGGACAGTGGCCAACAGCCGTTTGATCAGATAGGCAAACATGGATTTCCTTTCTGAAAAACTGTGCTGACCGCATAAAGCGGTCAGCACTCGCTTTCAGATACGATTATTCAGAGAATGCAGCTTCTTCAAGCAGGAAGCCGCGGTCAGGCAGCATGTAAACGCCTGAGAGGGTTTTGCTTTTAGCTGAAATATTCTGGTTTTCACCGAGGAAGATCCAAGGTGCACCTGCCCATGCAACTTTCTGTGCTTCCGCATAGAATTCCGCACGTTTTGCAGGATCTGCCGTGCTGATCGCGCCCTCGATTGCAGCGTCAACTTTCGCGTCTTTATAATAAGCTACGTTGAACATTGCAGGCGGGAAGCTCTGGCCGTAAAGCAGCGGACGAATGCCCCAGTCAGCATCACCGGTCGAAGCTGACCAGCCGCCATAATACATCTGGACGCTTGCATCTTCTGGCTTTTCAACAGCCCAGATTTTCTGTGCAGCAACACCGGCTTCAAGCGGCATTACATTCACCTTCACATTGATCTGCGCCAGCTGCTGCTGGATGAACTGAACGGCGCGGATGGCTTCTGTATTGGAGCCTGACCAGATTTCAGTTTCAAAACCGGCTTCGAGGCCAGCTTCTTTCATCAGCTCTTTGGCTTTATCGACGTTAAAGTCGTAATTGCCGGCTGTAACGTGGAAAGCCAGATTTTTCGGAATGATCGAGTCTGATGGTTCGCACAGATCATTGTAAACGATTTTACAATAGGTCTTCTTGTCGACAGCATAGTTCAATGCCTGACGAACGCGCACATCATCAAAAGGTTTTTTCAAAGTGTTGAGTGCAACATAATACTCAACAATCGACGGGCTTGCGGTTACTTCTACATTCGGGTTCTTTTCCGCAACGACCATCAGTTCCGGCGGGAAGGAAGGAATGAACTGAGCTTCGCCGGTCTGCAACATAGCAAAGCGGGCACCGGATTCCGGTACGGAACGGATGGTCACGCCGTCAACTTTCGGCAGGCCTTCTTTCCAGTAGGTGTCGTTTTTCACGACTTCCAATGTGTCCGCACCCCAATGTTTAAACTTGAACGGGCCGGTGCCGACAGGATTACGGTCAATGTCCTTGCCGAATTTTTCCAGAGCGGCAGGCGAAATCATCATCGCACCCGGATGAGCAAGAGACGGGATCATCGCACCGAAAGGCTCTTTGAGGATCAGCTTAACAGTCGTTGCATCAACGACCTGTACTTCCTTGACCATGGATACGAGGCTGCGGCGGGACAGTTTGTTGTCCGGATTAGCAAGGCGGTCAATATTGGTTTTAACCGCTGCTGCGTTGAAGTCAGTGCCATCGTGGAACTTTACACCTTCACGCAATTTAATCGTGAATTCGGTGGCATTGTCATTGGCTTCATAGCTTTCGGCCAGAAGCGGAACAAGTTTCATATCTTTATCAAAGCCGAACAGACCCTGATAGATCAGGCGGATCGAAGTCTGCGACAAGGTATCGTTGATATTTGTCGGATCCAGACCGGTCAGGTTATTCGGAATGGCAACGGTGAGGGACTTCGCCCAGACAGTGCCTGGCAGCATGACAGCAGCAGCGAGTGCGGTTGACAGCAGAATTGACTTCAGTTTCATATGTCTCTCCTTACACATATTACTTAAAATCGCCGATCGGGTGGCGGGCTACAAAATGGCCGGGTTCCACCTCAACCAATGGTTTGACAACAGGCATATCGTCGGGCTTGCGCACCGGACTTGGGATTTCGCCCTCAATCAGCGGTCTGTTGCGATCACGTCGTGACGGATCGGCAATTGGCACTGCAGAGAGCAGGCGACGGGTATAGGCATGCTGCGGATTTTCAAAAATCTGACGGCGTGGGCCGATTTCAACGATCTGACCAAGATACATCACGGCAACACGGTGCGAGACGCGCTCAACAACTGCCATGTCATGGCTGATGAAAATATAGGACAACCCGCGTTTTTCCTGCAATTCCATCATCAGGTTGATGACCTGCGCCTGAATGGAAACGTCGAGCGCTGCCACAGCTTCATCCGTAATCAGGATATCCGGATCACCGGCAAGGGCGCGGGCAATGCAGATACGCTGGCGCTGGCCGCCGGAGAACTGATGCGGATAGCGGCGTGCATGTTCCGGCTGCATGCCGACATCGCGCAGCAATTGCATCACACGGGCTTCAATCTCATCGCCCTTGGCGAGGCCGTGGGTAATCAGCGGCTCGGCAATGGAAAAGCCGACGGTCAGGCGCGGATCGAGTGAGGCAAACGGATCCTGAAACACATATTGAATTTTGCGGCGAATGCTAAGTTTCTCCGCGCCGCTCAGCTTGAAGATATCTTTGCCGCGATAGTGTACAGAGCCGGAAGTGGCTTCCTGCAACATCATTAGCGTGCGGCCGGTGGTGGATTTACCGCAACCGGATTCACCGACGAGCGCCAGTGTTTCGCCCTGACGCAGATCAAAATTGACCTGCTCTACAGCATGAACACGACCGGTCAGCTTGGAGAAAAAACCCCGCCGGATATCAAAACGGGTAACCAGATTTTGCACTTTCAGCACTGGTTCAGCGGATTTGATCGTATCTTGCGGCGGCGATATTTCAAATTCAGCAGGTTTGCCGTCGGCATGATCGGCTTTAAGCATCGGGAAGCGACGCGGCAGATCTTCACCATTGAGCGCACCAAGGCGTGGTACGGCGGCCTGCAAAGCGCGGGTATAAGGATGCTGCGGTGCTTTGAAGATATCTTCAACCGTGCCTTCTTCCACTTTTTCACCATGGCGCATAACGAGAACGCGGTCAGCCACTTCTGCCACCACACCCATATCATGGGTGATGAACAGCACGGCCATGCTCATCTCTTCCTGCAACAGGCGGATAAGACGCAAAATCTGTGCCTGAATGGTCACGTCAAGCGCTGTGGTCGGCTCGTCGGCGATCAACAGTTTCGGCTTGCAGGACAATGCCATTGCTATCATCACACGCTGGCGCATACCGCCGGATAGCTGATGCGGGTGACGATCGAGCAGGCGGGCGGCGTCCGGAATGCGGACTTTTTCCAACATGCGCAGGGCTTCAGCGCGAGCTTCTGCGGCTGAGCAATTCTGGTGCAGGCGCACGGCTTCGGCAATCTGTTCGCCAACGGTAAAAACCGGATTGAGCGAGGTCATCGGCTCCTGAAAGATCATGGCAATATCATTGCCGCGAATTTTTTCCATCGCCTTCAGCGAGTATTTGGTGAGATCGGTGGTCACGCCGTCATTGCCGGTAAAATGAATGCCGCCTTCGGTGATCTTGCCGCCGCCGCTTTCCACCAACCGCATAATAGCCAGCGAGGTTACGGATTTACCCGAACCGGATTCACCGACCACGGCCAGTGTTTCTCCGGCTTTAATCTCGAAAGACAGATTCTTAACCGCACGGAATGTGCTTTCATCACCTTTGAAATCAACGCTGATATTCTCAACACGGATAACCGGTGCTGCTTGCGGGTTACTCGGCTTCACTGACATCCGTGGTCCTCGTCTTGGACTGCGGATGAGTTTTATCATCCGCATAAAAATAGGGCATAAGAAAGCGTGTTCGTGCAACAGCATCGGACACGCTTTGATGATGAGCCGCCAGAATGGCGAGAATGGTTTCAAAAGCGGCAATTGCCGCAATACCGGAACTGTGCAGAACCGGATGTTCTGCCGGAATGAAAATCTGTTCGTGGCTGAGCGCAGCGAGCGGTGAATGAGTGCCGTCAGTAATCGCAATACAATAGGTGCCGCGACCGCGCGCCATTTTCATAAAATCGACTGTAGCCTGCGAGTAGCGCGGCAGTCCCATCGCAATCAGCAGATCTTCAGGGCCGAGACCGGCGATTTTTAATGCCACACGTTCCATGCCGCAGTCGCCAGTCAGCATGACTTGAGCGCGGCTGAAAGGCAGCAGCCTGTCGGCAAAAAGTTGCAGGAGATTGCCGCTGACGCCAAAGCCTAAAAAGGCAATACGTTGCGCATTGAGAATGCGCATGGCTGCGCTCTCCCAGACCGGATTGTCGGCCTGCTGTGCTACGTTTTTTAACAGTTCAAGGGCATTGGCAAAGGAGTCTTCCACCACGCGTTTTGGCGGATTATGACGGGCGCGATCGACATTTTCGACCGGCTTCAGCAGAGCCTGATAGCCCTGAACCGCATGCGTGCGAAACTCGGTATAACCATTGAGGCCAAGGGCTTTGACAAAGCGGGTAATCGTTGCTGTTGAGGTTTCAGTCGCTGAAGCCAGCTCTTCAATACCCATTGTGGCAACGGGAAAAGGATTGGTCAGCACATAATCAGCAATCTTCTGCTGATTAATAGTCAAACGTATCCACTGTGCTTCGATCAGCGCCGGCAGGTTCAACGATTCTTTCCCCCTCAAATCTCTCCCGAAAAAATTCTTATCAAAAATGATTCCATATGAAAATCTTTTTCATATCGTGTGACAAAATATCTTTTCTATATAGCAGAATAAAAATAGGCCGCTGTTCCGGTCAGAGGAGCAGCGGCCTGAGGCGGGGAATTCGTAAGGAAATGATAATCTTGTTATAGTTTCAGGGCTTTGAACGAACCAGCATCTGGATAGAACGGGATAATTCTGCCTCATTCAGACTGGCAAAACCCAGACGAAACGCATTTGTTGCATTGGCTTTATCCAGTTCAAAATGCGCACCTGCTAAAACAGAGAGGCCAGATCGGGATGCATTTTCAGCCCATTGCTGAGCATCAAGACCGCGATTGAGCCGGAACCAGACGGCCAGACCACCGGCGGGTAATGAAAACCGTCCGCAATCACCGAGCAAATTATTCAGTTGTCCGGCCAGAAAATCGCGCCTTGCATGATAAATCCGGCGGGCTTTGCGTGCATGGCGTTTAATCGTACCATCCGCCAGCAGATCACTGAGTGCCAGTTCCAGCGGCAGGTCGCCTTGCCGGTCAATCGCCTCACGATGGCGGATCATGCGACGGAGAATATCTGCGGGCGCAACTGCATAGCCAATGCGAATACCGGGCGCCAAAACTTTGGACAGGGAGCCGAGATAAATGATCGGCAGTTCTTTGCCGGAGCGCGCGATCAGCGGCAGAACAGGGCGACCGTCATAGCGGTATTCATTATCATAATCATCTTCGATAATCACCAGACCATAGCGCTGAGCGATATCAAACAGCCGCAACCGTCTGGCAGCTCCCAGCGTGACTGTTGTCGGATATTGATGATGCGGCGTCAGGTAAACGGCTCTGAGGTACGGTTCCTGTTGAGCAAGCTTTTCAAGTGCATCCACATCAATGCCGCCGTCATCAACCGGCACACCAAGAATATCGGCGCCTGCTGCACGAAAGGCTGACCATGCCAGCGGATAACCGGTACGTTCCACGGCGATTTTAGTGCCGGGCTCGACCACCGCTTTTGCCGCCAGAAACAAGGCCATCTGGCTGCCTCTGGTGATCATAATATCTTTTTCAGTGGCAACAAGTCCGCGCTCGACATTGAGATAGGATATGAGCGTTTCCCGCAGCGATCTGTTGCCGGACGGATCGCTCTGAGCACTGCCAAGGATAAAATTAGTGTTGGTCAGCGCACGGCGAAAAGCTTGGGCAAAGGCGGTTGTCGGCAGCAATCGTGCATCCGGTGCGCCGTCAGAGAATTTGAGCGCAATGTAAGGCATGTTATTATTGACCGGTAGAGGTTGCTGCGTTGTGGTTGCGTTTTTACCCTGTGCTGAAACATCCGGCAGATCACGGGCGACGAAAGTGCCGCGTGATGGTTCCGCTGCCAGCCAGCCTTGCATCGTTAGTTCATGATAGGCTGCATCAACTGTGTTGCGATTGAGTTTGAGGGTTTGAGCCAAAGAGCGCGTGCCGGGTAAGGGTGAACCCGGTTTCAGGCGGCCACGTTCAATCTCACCGATAATCGAGCGGGCAAGCGCCAGAAAAATCGGCTCCCGATCTCTGGCAAAAACTTCAAGGGCAAATGCGGTGCTTTTTCTCATCACAAACCTAAACTGGTATGGGGCCTGAACTGATAAAGGTAATGACATTGCCTGCCGCATGATAGCGGTTTGCAGATGATGACGGAATACGAATTTGGACGCTACTCAGCCTTGCAGACGGCGCGACCAGTCTTCAACCTTGCGCGAAGCAAGACGTTTGATCGCATAATCCCGCCAGTTCTGCGCCAGATGTTCGAGTTCTGCCATCACTGATAATTCTGCCAAGTTCATCGTATCAACATAGAGCAGATGCCATGCTTTGCGAATTGTCCATTCCGGCGAGGGACGCTCAATCCGTTGCAATGTGTCACCGGCTTTGACATTGCCTTCCTGCAATACACGATAATACCAGCCGGTGCGGCCGCTGCGTTGCACGCGCAAAGCCATATCACCGGTGTCAAAGCGGATATTCAGCTTCCAGCAAGGCTGGCGTCCCTGACTGACCTGAATAACAGCATCACCGGCCTGAAAAATATCGCCGATTGCCACTGTTTCTTCAGTCAGTCCGGTGGTGGAGAGATTTTCACCGAATGCACCGGCATGGTTCAGAATAGTGCGTTCACCGATTTCCTGTTTCCAGCCGTCATAATGGTCATAGGCATAATGATGAACGGCTTTTTCCGGCCCGCCGTGATTTTTGCGGTCGCCTTGCGCGTCTTTGATAAAGCCTTCACTTCCGAGCCAATTTTTGCCGGTGGATGGCAGCTTGTTAATCGCGCTGGGCGCGGCACGCGGCCCCAGCGGGGCGATAGAACCGGTTAGTATTGTATCAATGACTGTCATGAGCTGAATTCTCTGAAGTACAATGTAAACCCATCTCTGACCAATAGACGTCGCTATTGGTCAGAGATGGAGGCCGACCTTGGATTTGAACCAAGCTGTACGGATTTGCAATCCGTTGCGTAACCGCTCCGCCATTCGGCCTGATCTGAAGATACTTAAAAAGGTTGCAAAATCCGGGAGGATATTTGTTGAAACCGTCTCCTGAATAGGGCTGAACCGGATCAAATGAATGATCCGGTTTGTATAATTTTACTAGGCCGGTATGAAGTCTAAACTCAGCGATAAGTGCGTTCTTCCAGTGATGTATTGCGCAACATTTCGGCCATCATCCGTATAAAAGCAGCCTCTGCAGGATTGAGACTGCGGCGCGGATTATAGACAAAATGAATATCAATCGCGGGCAGATCATCCTGTGGTGGCAAAGTCCAGAGCAGGCCTGCATCCACTTCACGGCTGGCAATATGAACCGGCAGGGCACCGATCCCCAGCCCCTGAATAATCATCCGGCTGACTTCCGGCAGATTGGCTGAAACACCGCGTGGTTCGGAGTGTAGATGAACCCGTTCACGCAATTGCCGCACCAGAAACAGCGGGCCGTTTTCAATTTCCGTCTGGAAGGAAACTGACTGTTTGCCGGAGAGGTCTTCTGGTTTGATATTTGTACGGCCGAACAGCTCATGACTGATACCGCAGAACAGGCCGAAAAACTCGCGATAGAGAATGCTTGCCTCTAGTGAGGGGTCATCCTCACGCATCAGACACACACCGAAAGTGGCCTGATTTTGCCGGACACGGCTCAGAACATCGGCACTTTCAGTCACAGCAATCGAATAGGTTGCTTCGGGATAAGTCCGGCTGAACTGCTGCAGGATCGCATCAAAATGCGGGCAGGTGACATGGCTGGTCATAGCAATGGAAATATGGCCGGTGACCAGGCTTTCTGCAGCGGCCATCAGGCTCGGAATACGTGAAATCGAGCCAAAGAGCAGGTGGCTTTCGCGATAGAGCGTTTCGCCCGCTGTGGTCAAGGCAAAATGGCCGGGTCTGCGGTCAAGCAACCGTTTTTCAACCGTGTCTTCAAGGCGTTTGAGCGCACTGCTGACGGTGGGTTGGCTCAGGTTCAGAAATTCTGCCGCACGGGTGATACCGCCCTGTTCCACAACGATGGTGAAAGTGCGCAACAGGTTCCAGTCCAGCCGCCATAAAAAGCGTTCTTCATAGGTGCGCATCATTAATCCTATCAATGATGATGATTATGTTTATCTGTTTGCGCTATGGTTGCCGCAGTGTCAAGATTTGTCAAGAAAGCCGTTTTGAAGCTTTTGAGCGAGGGGCAAAGGTGGCGTTTACGCGCCTTTGTAGCAATAACTGGATGGTCTGAATGACACTACCCGACAAAATCGGTCTGATGGAGGACGCGATCTCTGAAATCAGGGATGGCGCTGTGGTGATGCTGGGTGGTTTCGGAGTGCCCGGAACGCCGTTTTGCCTGATTAAAGAGCTGGTGCGGCAGGGTGCGCGTGGCCTGACAATCATCAAAAATGATGCCAATGAAGCCGGTATGGGGGTCGATTGGCTGCTTGAAAACGGGCAGGTGGAAAAGCTCATTGCCAGCCATATCGGGCTGAACCCCACTGCCGTGCAGCTGATGAATGAAGGTCGCATCAAGGTTGAATTTGTGCCGCAGGGTATTCTCGCTGAGCGTATCCGTGTGGCTGGTGCCGGTCTGATGGGTTTTGTAACTGATATCGGTATCGGCACGCCTTTGGCCGAAGGCAAACCGCAGATCACGATCGGCGGTGAGACAGGTGTGCTGGAGACGGCGCTGAAAGCAGATTTTGCACTGCTCCATGCCGAAAAATCTGACCCGTTCGGCAATCTGCTCTTTGCTGCAACAGCGCGCAATTTCAATCCGCTAATGGCTATGGCTGCCGATAAAACCATTGTTGAAGCAGAACAGGTTGTGCCGTTCGGGCAGATTGCACCAGACGCTGTGCATTTGTCCGGTGCCTTTGTGGATCATGTGGCGGAACTGGGCGAATTGCCGGAGGTCTATGATGTCATCAGACGCTAAAGAACGGATGCTGTGCCGTGCAGCCAAAGATATCTTGTCAGGTATGACTGTCAATTTAGGTATCGGCCTGCCGACAGAAGTATTGCAATATGTGGCGGCGGATATGCCGGTTTGTCTGCACTCGGAGAATGGTATTGCCGGTGTGGGGCCAAGCCGCTCCTATGACGAAGCCGACCGTAATCTGATTGACGCCGGTGGTGCTTATGTTTCCAGAGTAGCAGGCACGGCATTTTTTGACAGTGCTGTAAGCTTTTCCATTGTCCGTTCAGGGCGGTTGGATTTGACCATGCTTGGCGCTTTTGAAGTAGCTGCGAATGGCGATCTCGCCAACTGGATCATTCCGGGGAAATTCTCTCCCGGCATGGGCGGCGCTATTGAACTGGCGCAAAAAGCCCGTCAGGTTGCCGTGGTGATGATGCATACTGACCGCAAAGGTAATCCGAAAATTCTGCCGCAATGTACTTTGCCGCTGACCGCTAAAGGACGGGTAAACCGGATTTATACGGATATGGCATTGTTTGACGTGCGTGACGGTACATTGCATCTGGTTGAAATTGCAGATGGTGTCAGCCTCGATGAACTCAAAGCTGCAACGGCGGCGGATTTCACCGTTCCTGATCACGATCTACCGGTATTTTGAGGCACACCATGAGCATGAATGAAACATCCGTCCTCCATGCTGTTGATGCGGTTTTTGACCGTGAAATCGCGTTCCTTTCTGAACTGGTAAAGCACCCGTCTGTGCGGGGGGAAGAGCAGTCGGCACAGGATTTTATGGCACGGGAGCTGGCAGCCGGCGGCTATGAGGTGGATCGCTGGGAAATTGATGTCAATGATATTGCCGGTATGCCGGGCTTTTCACCGGTAATCGGCAATTATGATAATGCGGTCAATGTTGTCGGCACATTGCGCAGCCGCACCCGACGCGGCCGCAGTCTTATTCTCAACGGCCATATTGATGTTGTGCCGGTGGGGCCGCTGGATATGTGGAAACGCCCGCCTTTCGAAGCCTATATTGATGATGGCTGGATGTATGGCCGTGGTGCCGGTGATATGAAGGCCGGTCTGGCTTCTAATCTGTTCGCCATTGAGGCACTGAAACATCTCGGATTGAAACCTGCGGCGGATGTGTTTTTCCAGTCGGTGGTGGAAGAAGAATGCACAGGCAATGGCGCGCTCGCCTGTTTGCAGCGTGGCTACCGCGCTGATGCCGCTTTGATCCCTGAGCCTTTTGCCGAGAAGATTGTCTCATCACAGGTCGGCGTTTTGTGGTTCCAAATCCGTCTTAAAGGTCTGCCGACCCATGTGGCCTATGCAGGCAGTGGCGCCAATGCGATTGAAGCGGCAATTCCGCTTTTTGCAGCGCTGCACGATCTGGAAAAACAGATGAATGCGCCGCAATGCCGTCATTATGATTTTGCCTGCCACGACCATGCGCTGAACCTCAATATCGGTAAGATTGAAGGCGGTGACTGGGCAAGTTCAGTTCCGGCATGGTGTGTGTTTGACGTGCGCATGGGGTTGTTTCCGGGGCAGAGCATTGACGAACTGAAACAGCGCATTGAACAGGCAATTGCGGAAGCAGCTAAAAGCCATGCCTTTCTGGCGCAGAACCCGCCGGAGATTGTCTATAACGGCTTTGCGGCGGAAGGTTATTCGCTGGATGAGGACAAACGTCCTGTGGCGCGTGAGGCACTGGACGCCCTTGGCCGTGCGCACAAATTTGTCTCCGGCCAGGAACTGGAAAAAGAGGCGATTACCGCCACGACGGATGCGCGTTTCTTTGGGCTTTATGCGGATACGCCTGCATTGGTCTACGGGCCGAAGGCCGAGGCCATTCACGGATTTAATGAGCGGGTTGATCTGGAATCCGTTCGCAGAATAACGCAGTCCACGGCACTGTTTATTGCCGATTGGTGCGGTGTTGAGGAGCTTTGATTGACTATGCGTGATGCTGTAATTGTTTCCACTGCCCGCACCCCGATCGGCAAGGCCTATCGTGGAGGTTTTAATGCCACACAGGGGCCGGTACTGGCTGCCCATGCGGTCAAAGCCGCGATTGAACGTGCCGGTCTTGAAGGCGGCGAAATACAGGATTTCACCCTTGGTTGCGCTCTGACGCAAGGCACAAGCGCGGTCAATGCGGGGCGGCATGTGATTTTTGCGGCAGGCTTGCCGGATCATGTGCCTGCGGCGACGATTGACCGCCAATGCGCGTCCGGCCTGTCTGCCATTGCTGTTGCGGCAGGGCAAATCCGGCAGGGCGATTATGATGTGACGATGGCGGCGGGTATGGACAGTATCTCGTTGGTGCAGAACGACAAATGGAACAGCTCGCATTATCGCATCGCGGCGATCCGTGATGGCTATTACATGCCGATGATCGCTACGGCTGATCTGGTGGCACGCCGCTATACTATTTCGCGCGATGCTCAGGATGCCTATGCACTGAGCAGCCAGCAGCGCACAGCCGCAGCGCAAAAATCAGGGCTTTTTGCCGATGAGATTGTGCCGGTTCGGGCTGAAAAATTACAGAAAGATGCGGTGAGCGGAGAAGAAAGCAAGGTCAGTGTTATTCTGCAGCAGGATGAATGCAACCGGCCTGAAACCAGTCTTGACCGCTTGGCAAGTTTGGCACCGGTGCTAAGTGAGGATTCCACAATTACAGCTGGTAATTCGTCACAATTATCCGACGGGGCATCGGCCTGTGTGCTGATGTCGGCGCAAGCCGCTGCCGCGCGGGGACTGACGCCGCTGGGAATTTTTCGCGGTATGCAGACAATCGGTTGTGCGCCGGAAGAAATGGGTATCGGTCCTGCACTGGCTATACCGCAATTGCTGAAACATCACGGTCTGACCATGGATGATATTGATCTGTGGGAGATTAATGAAGCTTTTGCTTCCCAGCTTGTCTATTGCCGTGATCGTCTGGGGATTGATCCGGAAAAGCTCAATGTGAATGGCGGGGCGATTTCCATCGGCCATCCTTATGGTATGAGCGGTGCCCGTATGGTAGGCCATGCGCTGCTTGAAGGCAGAAGACGTGGTGCCCGTTATGCCGTGGTCAGCATGTGTGTTGGCTGGGGTATGGGTGCGGCAGCACTGCTGGAAATCACTGGCTAAAGTGCCGTAGAAACGGGAGGAAATATGGCTGTGACGGAAAAGAGTGATTTATCATTCCGCCTTGCTGTGCGCGAAGATTGCCCTGCAATTCTGGCTGCTCTGAAGCTGCTGGCACAGTCCATCGGTGTCAGCGAGCGTTGTGAAAGCACATTGCAGGATCTGGAAATGCATGGCTTCGGTGATAAGCCGCAATTTACGGTCATGCTGGCAGAGACAGACGGCAAAATGGCCGGTATGTGTCTGTATTTTCCGATGTTTTCGACATGGCTCGGCAAGCCCGGCCTGTATATTCAGGACATTTATGTCCATGAAGGTTGTCGTAACGCGAAAATCGGCGAGAAATTGCTGCGCCATGTCAGCCGCATCGGACGCGATGAAGGCTATGCCTATCTGCGGCTGACTGTGGATGAGGGCAATGAGGGTGGGGCGCGTTTCTACAGCAATCATGGTTTTATCCGATCTGATGATGAATATATCTACAAGCTGATCGGTCCGGCTTTTGATGCTTTCTGTGATGCTTGATTAGGTGCCATCTTTGAAAGACATGACGTCGAGCAGAAACTGGCAGGCACTTTGGATTTCGTCTGTCAGAAAAGCCTGTGCGGCATCAATATCGCCGCCTTGCAGCGCATGAATGATTTCACCGTGACGATGGGGAGCACGGCTGGCGCTGGCACTGAGTAAAGCCCAGCGGGCTTCCCAGAAAAACGGACTGCGGCGCAACCAGAGGCTTTCGATAAAGCTCAAAAGCAATTGCGAACGCGATGCACGGTAAAGTGCCAGCATAAAATCCGTATCTGCCTGCCTTACACCTGCCGGATCACCGGCAAGGCGTGCAGCTTCATGCGAGGCAACAAGCGCATTGAGCTTTGTATAATCAGATGCCGTCAGATGCGGGGCTGCCAGCCGGAGTGCCAGAGGCTCCAGCTGTAACCGCATCTGCGTGAGTTCCTGAAATTCCTGACGGGTGAGGCGTGGCACCAGTGCGGTGCCTGAGGCTGTGGTATCAAGCGCCCGCTCATTGACGAGGCGGCGCAGTGCTGCCCGCACCGGCATCGGGCTAAGCGATAAAGTTGCACAGACCCCGCGAATGGATAGTTTATCCGCAGGCGAAAAAGAACCGTCAATTATTGCCTGTTTGATGCGCTGATAAGCTTCTTCTTCCAGCAGGCCGGAGGCAGGTTGAGGTGTCTTGTTCTTATCAGGCATGATTATCATCCGTTTCAGGCTGCGGGATTTCTCCCGCAATAATCTGAGTATTTAGTGCATCAGAGCCGCTCTGGATGCAACAAACTCTTCAACCGCATTGGTAAAGCGAGCCAAGTCCTGATCTGTCACCGGCAGGCTCAGCGCTGTCATGCCGCGACGGGCAATATAGATGCCGGCATCAAGCATATCAAAGAAGAACAATTCTTTCAGTGCTTCTTCCCGCGCATCTGATGGATAGGGTGCGGTTATATCACCTGTACGGAAATGCGGTGTTGCCAATGATCCCAGCCCTGCAAACTGCAATGGTACATTTGCAGTCCGGCATATCTGGTTGAGCATCTGGCGCAGGTTTTCGCCTTTTTCATACAGAGTGTCAGCCGCCTGTGCTGTGAAAATATCCCGCATTGCGGTGATGCCTGCTGCCATGGTCATGACATTATTGTTGAATGTTCCCGCATGAGAGACCTTGGAGGCAAATAAATCCATGATTTCCCGTGTCCCGCCAAAGGCACCGAAGCTCATGCCGCCGCCGATATATTTGCCGAGCGTGGTCAGGTCAGGCCGGATATCCAGCCGCTGCTGCATGCCGCCGCCGCTCATGCGTGAGGTCATCACCTCATCGAAAATCAGTAAAGCGCCGGTTTCCCGTGCTGCTTTGGCAATGGCAGTGAGGAACTCTTTTTGCGCCGGAATACAGCCGCCGCTGCCCAGCATCGGTTCCACAATAACCGCGGCCAGCTTGTCACCTGCCGCACGGATTGCGGCAACCGTTCCTTCCGTATCATTATAATCACACAGATGAACGGGAAAAGGTGCGGTAATCGGGCTGCTGCCGCTGACCGGAAAATAGAGCAGACTGCCGTGATAACCACCGCGAAAGGCAATAATATCGGTGCGGCCGGTGGCAACGCGGGCAATACTCAACGCAATCAGATTGGCCTCGGTGCCGCTATTGGTGAAACGGATTTTATCAACAGACGGAAAGCGGGCACATAAAATCTGTGCCAGTTCCTGTTCAGCCTCACCCACTGCCGCCAGACTAATACCTTGTGCCATAGCCTGATGCAGTGCCTGATGAATGCGCTGTTCTGTATGGCCGAAAAGACCGGCCGTATATTCACCGCACAGGTCGAGATAATCGTGGCCGTCAACATCGCGCAAATAGGCACCTTCACCGCTGGCCATAGCGGTGGGGAAAGGCGCATAGGACAGCACTGTGCGGGTGTTTCCGCCGGGCAAAACCTCCAGAGCCTGTTGGTGTAATTGCTGACTGCGCGGCCGTTTTTGCGTGTATTTTTCCCGTACCTCGTCAAGCGCTGTTGCCAGAGAACTATTATGTCCGGTGGTAGTGATTGTCATTTTATGATCCCATTAATATAATTTTTGTGATCACATTTTATGTATTTTGAGATATTGTCAAGAGGCGCAAATCTGAGAAATCGTTTGCGCGTTACACATTGGCGACGGTAATTCCTGCCATTGACGTTATTTATTTCCATAAAACGCAGCATTATGTTTTGCTATAAATGTTCCTGAGGCCGGACAATGTCTGTCTCAAGATCCGGTTGAGGAGCCGGATTAACGGAACGTGATAATAAAAAAATACGGCTCTGTGACTGATACCGGAGCCGGAACGGGGCAATTATATTCGCCTTACAGCCAATGATTTTCTTTGAAATCCGCGATGAGCATCATGCGGAAATAATGTCTGTGAGCCTAAGCTACGCAGCAGCAATCTTGCTGTGTCTTTTTCAAAGGAAAATCATGTCTGCAGGTACCGGCAACGACCGGATAAAAGAGGTGGAACATGAAATTGAAACTGATCACTTTGCTGGCGGCGGGAACCGCTTTGTTCGCCGGTCAGGCTCTGGCTGAAAAGATTAATATTGCGGTCGAGGGGGCTTATCCGCCGTTCAGCTATGTTGATAATGCGGGCAAGCCGGTAGGCTTTGATGTCGATATTGCCGAGGCGCTGTGTACGCAAGCGAAACTCGATTGCAATATTGTGACGCAGGAATGGGACGGGCTTATTCCGGGGCTGAATGCGAAGAAATATTCGGCCATTGTCGCATCGATGACAATTACTGATGAGCGTCGTCAGGTCGTGGATTTCACCGACAGCTATTACCGTTCGCCGGTACGTTTTATGGCGGCTAAAGGTGCTGAATTCGACTTCGCCAAAGGTGGTCTGCGTGGCAAAGTCATCGGCGTGCAGAGCGGTACAGTTTATGACAAGTGGCTTGCGGAAACCTATCCCGATGCTGAGGTTCGTAGCTATCCCTCCACAGAAGAGCATAATGCCGATCTGATGTCCGGCCGCGTTGATCTGGTTGTGACCGATGCTCTGGCATTGCTCGGTGGTTTTCTGCAAACTCCTGAGGGGAAAAATTATGATCTGACAGGGCCTGATCTGACCGATCGCAGGCTGATTGGTGATGGTGTGGGGATCGCAGTGCGGAAGGGTGATGATACTCTGCGCGAGACGCTCAATAAAGCGATTACGGCCATTCGTGCTGATGGTACCTATGACAAGATCAACAAGAAATATTTCCCGCTCGATATTTTCGGGCGTTAGAGCATTTCCAGCAAAAGTGTGAAGCGCCTTCGAGGGGAAATCAGTTCGCTGGACTGATTTCTATTCCCTCTTAGATGCGTTGGATAATGCGATAAAAACAAAAAGTAGAGCATTAGTTGAAGAGGCAAGGCGGTGCATGGAGCCTGAATTGGTGTCCATGCATCGCCTTTGTCGTTTTTGGTTGTGATAACGGTTAAATTGTATCGCCGTAGAATGCTTTTTCACATTGATGAAATTTATATTTAATATTCTAACTATCTATTTGAATAATGATGCCATCTGCGCGACCATAATATCAAGAAGAAGAATTCTCAAGAATTCAGGGAAAATGGGAGCGGGTTTTCATGTTTCATACTATCTCACGCGCAGCATTGCGCACTGCATTTGTTGCGGGACTTTTCTGTGGTGCTGCATCGCCGGTTCTGGCAGATGATCTGGCCACAATTAAAGAAAACGGCACTTTCAGCGCTGCCATGTCCGGTCAGTATCCGCCTTTCAGCATGGTGGATGAAAAAAACGAAGTGATCGGCTTTGATGTCGACATCACCAACGAGATCGCCCGCCGCCTCGGTGTGAACGGCAATGCCGTTACGACAACATGGGACGGTATTATTCCGGGTCTGCTGACCAAGAAATATGATGCGATTATCGGTTCTATGGCGATCACAGAAGACCGCCTGAAAGCTGTTGATTTTGTCGGTCCTTACTATCACGACGGTCGCGGTATTTTCGTTCTCGATAAATCCGAGGCTAAAGGGCTGGATGATCTGAAGGACAAAGTGATCGGGGTCACCCTTGGTGAAACCCATGAAAAATGGGCGCGTGAGCAGGGTGGCTGGACAATCCGCACCTATAAAGGTCTGCCGGAGCTGATCATGGAGCTGAAGGCCGGTCGTGTTGATGCTGTGGTCGTCGACTATATCGCACTCCTGACGGTGATTAAACAGACAGCCGACCCGATCCGTATGCTGGATATCGCCAATATCGAAGGCGCACAGATTGGTATCGGTATTGCCATTCGCAAGAACAATCCGGAGTTGAAAGCAGCAATGCAGAAAGCGCTGGATGACATGATGACTGACGGCACCTATGAGACGATTTCCACCAAGTGGATCGGTCGGGATATTCGTTGATATAGGCCGTTAAAATCTGCCACTAAAACCTGCTTGCCTGACCTGAAATATGGTCAGGCCGTATGCCGGAGGTGACGATGGATATCGCACTGATCCAAAAAACTTTCCCGTATTTTGCACAAGCTGCATGGGTGACAATTCTTGTCTCTTTGTTGGCGCTGGTGCTGGGGCTTGCACTGGCCAGCTTGTTGACGATGATGCGGCTTTCACAAAGCACCATGCTGCGTTTTCCTGCTATTGCTTATATTAGCCTCTTTCGCGGTACACCCTGCCTTGTGCAGCTGTTTCTGCTCTATTTCGGCGGCGCGCAGATCGGGATTAATCTCTCGCCTTTTACCGCCGGTTGGATCGGGTTGGGATTGAACATTGCCGCCTATATGTCGGAATCCATGCGTGGTGCCATTATCGCGGTTGACCGCAGTCAGAGCGAAGCTGCACGCAGTATCGGCTTTGGCCGTGCCCGAACGATGGTGCTGATTATTCTGCCGCAGGCCGCGCGTCTGATGATCCGCCCTTTGGGTGTGAATATTGTAGCGCTGATTAAAGGCTCGGCGCTGGTCTCGGCTATCTCGGTGATCGATCTGACCTATACGGCACAGCGCTATATCAGCGCGACCTATAAGCCGTTTGAAATCTTCACGGTGGCTGCATTCTTCTACATGGTCATCATTATTACTGTCACCATTGTACTGCGTTGGCTCGACCGGCGTTTTGTCATCGCTTAAAGGGGGAGAGAGATGGAAGGTTTGGATTTCTCAGTCCTCGTCCCCTATATACCGTTGCTGTTGCAAGGGGCTTTGTGGACGGCAGTTATCACCGTTCTGGCTGGTCTGCTGAGTTTTGGCGGCGGTGTGGTTTTCGCAGTGCTGCTGCTCTATGCGCCTTGGTTTGTGAAAGTGCCGGTTGCCGGTTTCATGTGGCTGTTTATGGGCACGCCGCTGTTGTTGCAGCTGTTTTTGATCTATTTCGGACTGGTACAGATCGGTATTGATATTCCGGCACTCTGGGCAGGGATCATCGGTCTGGGGCTGCATTATGCGGTTTATAATGCCGATATCCTGCGTGCCGGTATTGCCAGTATCGACAAAGGCCAGTCTGAAGGTTCGCGCAGCATTGGTTTCGGGCGTTTTCAGACCCTACGCTATATTGTGGTACCGCAGGCCGTGCGTGTAACCCTACCGCCGATTGCCAGCAATATGATCGCACTGCTGAAGGAATCTTCGCTGGTCTCGATCATCGGTATCGCTGAACTGGTTAATGCCGCGCAGCTTGGCATTTCTTCCACTTTCCGCCCGTTTGAATTCTATATTGCCGTGGCGGTTCTCTATTATCTGCTAAATCTTGTGCTTGAAGGTGCCATTGCGCTTATCGAGCGGCGTGTGGAGACGACACGATGATAAAATCGGGGATACAACAATCCGGTCAAGCGCCGATGGTGCGTGTGGTCAATGCGCATAAGTCCTACGGAGCGCTGGAAGTTCTCAAAGGCATTGATCTCTCTGTTGATAAAGGCAAAATCTTTGCGCTGATCGGACCGTCCGGCTCCGGTAAAAGCACATTGCTGCGCTCGATCAATCAGCTGGAAACGCTCAATCAGGGTGAGGTCTGGCTGGAGAATGAACGGGTGAACCGCGATATTCAGGGGCTGGCCTATGAGCGGCACATCAATCATATCCGTCAGCAGATGGGCATGGTGTTCCAGCATTTTAACCTGTTTCCTCATTTGAGCGTGCTGGGCAATATCACGCTGGGACCGATCAAGCTCAAAGGTATGAGCAAAGCGGAAGCCCGCGATCTGGCAATGGATCTGCTGGCAAAAGTCGGCCTTTCGGATAAAGCCGATGTTTTTCCGTCACGTCTTTCCGGCGGTCAGAAGCAGCGTGTTGCCATCGCCCGTGCGCTGGCGATGAAGCCGAAAGTGATGCTTTTTGACGAAGCCACATCAGCGCTTGATCCGGAACTGGTGGATGAAGTGAATGCGGTGATGAAGCAGCTTGCAGCAGAACATATGACCATGCTGATTGTGACTCATGAAATGCGCCTTGCCGATGAGGTTGCGGATTTTGTGCTGTTCATGGATGGCGGGCGTGTTGTGGAGCAGGGGCCGCCGTCGCAGCTTTTCCGTAATCCGGAGCAGGAACGTACCCGTCAGTTTTTACGCAAACATCTTGCTGCCTGAAACAGTCAGCCTATTCGGTAATTATTTGAAAGATCAGATCATGATGCCAGACAAAAGCGAAGCCGTTAAGCCTTCCCACCTGTTCTACCAGTCACGCACAAGACGCCCTTTGGCGACCCATGCGGAAGGGATTTATATCTGGGATGAATCCGGCCGTCGCGTGATCGACGGCTCCAGCGGTGCGATGGTGGTTAATATCGGCCATTCCAATCCGAATGTGCTGGCTGCGATGAAAGCGCAGATGGATAAGGCGACTTTTATCTATCGTCTGCATTTTGAGAATGAGCCGGCGGAAGAACTGGCACGTCAGCTGGTACGCCGTATGCCGGAAGGCATGGATAAAGTGTTCTTTGTTTCCGGTGGTTCGGAAGCGGTTGAATCTGCAATCAAGCTTGCACGGCAATGGGCGGTCGCAACCAAGCAGGCCAGCCGCTGGAAGGTGATCTCACGTTTTCCTTCCTATCATGGCGCGACATTCGGCGCGCTTTCGGTAACCGGTTATGATGCACTGACAGCACCTTTCACACCGATGGTGCCGGACATGCCGAAGATTGGTGCGCCGACAGCCTATCTCGACCGCGATAATCTGACCTATGAAGACCGCGGTCTGAAATATGCAGATCAGCTGGAGGAGAAAATTCTGGCTGAAGGTGCGGATTCTGTTCTGGCCTTTATCATGGAGCCGATTGGTGGTGCTTCAACTGGCGCGCTGGTTGCGCCTGACAGCTATTACGGGCGCATTCGTGAGATTTGCGACAAATACGGTATTCTGCTCATTCATGACGAGGTGATGAGCGGTGCAGGGCGCACGGGCAAATATCTCGGTGGCGATCACTGGAATTGCCGTCCGGATATTATTGCCATGTCTAAAGGGCTGGGCGCAGGTTATGTGCCGCTCGGTGCAATGATCGCATCAGACCGTATTGTGCAGCCGGTGCTGAGTGCCGGTGGTTTTGCCCATGGCTATACCTATGCCGGTAACCCGCTGGCCTGTGCGGCAGGTCTGGCGGTGCTGGAAGAGATTGACCGGCTTGATCTTCTGACCAATGCCACTGTGATGGGCGAGCGGATGAAGCAGGGACTGCTTGATCTGGCGGAAATCTTTCCGTTTATTGGTGATGTGCGCGGTAAAGGTCTGTTGCTGGCTGCGGAATTTGTTGCCGATAAGAACACGATGGCACCACTGCCTGCCGCTCTCAATGCTTACCAGCATATTGTCGAGATTGCCTATAAACGCGGACTGATCATTTATTCCCGTCGTTCACGCGGCGGTGTTGAGGGGGATCATTTCCTGATTTGTCCGCCGATGATTATCACAGCGGATGAAGTTGATCTGATCCTGTCGATTATTAAAGACAGTCTGGAAGAACTGGCACAGATGTTGGATTTGCCTGTTAATCGCTAAACTATAGCATTTGCGAGCCAAAAGTGCGAAGCGCCTTCGCAGGGAAATCAGTTCGCCGGACTGATTTCTTTTCCTGCTGCGATGCGTCGGATAATGTGTAAAAACAAACAGTTACAGCGGTTCCAACGTTTCAGTCTTAACTAGAACCGCTGTAAAAGCAGATAAATAAAAACGGGGCGGTTTTTCCGCCCCGTTTTTATTTGATCTCAGAGACCGCCGAGGCTCAGATATTTCATATTTAGGTAATCATCGAGACCGTGGACAGAGCCTTCACGCCCCATACCGCTTTCTTTGATGCCGCCGAATGGTGCGACTTCTGTGGTGATGATGCCTTCATTTATGCCGACCATGCCATATTCCAGTGCTGAAGAAACACGGAATGACCGTGCCAGATCGCGGGTGTAAATATAGGCAGCAAGGCCGAATTCTGTGGCATTAGCGGCAGCGATGGCTTCTTGCTCTTCTTTAAAACGGAAGAGGACGGAAAGCGGGCCGAAGGTTTCTTCCCGTGCAACCAGCATATCCGCAGTGGCATCTGCAAGAACGGTCGGCTCATAGAAGGTATGCCCAAGTGCATGGCGCTGACCGCCGGTCAATGTGCGCGCACCTTTGGCAAGGGCATCGCGGACATGATGTTCAACCTTCTCAACAGCCGCTTCATTAATCAGCGGCCCCTGTTCAGAACCGGCATCAAAACCATTGCCGACTTTCAGTGTTTTCACCCGTGCGGCATATTTCTCGGCGAAAGCCTCATAAATACTGTCCTGAATGTAGAAACGGTTGGTGCAAACGCAGGTCTGGCCGGAATTGCGATATTTGGCAGCCAGTGCGCCTTCAACTGCGCGGTCAAGATCTGCATCATCAAAGACGATGAAAGGTGCATTGCCGCCGAGTTCCATCGACAGGCGTTTCATCGTGTCGGAGGACTGGTTATAGAGCAGTTTGCCGACGCGGGTGGAACCGGTGAAGGTGATTTTTTTGACCATCGGGCTGGCGGTCAGCTCGCCGCCGATCTCAACCGCATCACCGGTAAGGATATTGACCACTCCGGCCGGAATGCCTGCTTTTTCAGCCAGAAGACCCCATACAAGGCCGCAATATGGGGTAAATTCGGCAGGTTTGACAACGATGGTACAACCGGCAGCCAGTGCAGCGCCGAGTTTACGGGCAATCATTGACAGCGGGAAATTCCACGGGGTGATGGCACCAACCACACCAATCGGCTCACGGGTGACGAGAAGACGGCGGTCTTTCCACGGGGAAGGGATGATTTCACCATTCACGCGGCGTGCTTCTTCCGCAAACCACTGAATATAAGAGGCGCTGATCGCGACTTCGCCCTTGGCTTCAGCCTGTGGCTTTCCCTGTTCAAGGGTGAGCATCTGCGCCAGCGGTTCGGCATTTTCACGGATGATACGGGCAAGCTCCAGCAGTAATGTTGAACGCTCGGCAGCAGTTTTGCCGGACCAGTCAGGAAATGCCGAGGACGCGGCAGCAATCGCACGGGCAGTCTCTGCTTTACCGGAAAACGGAATGGTGCCGATGGTTTTTCCGGTGGCCGGATCGGTCACATCCAGTGTTTTGCCACTGTCAGCCTGCACCCATTCGCCGCCGATCAGGTTGGCTTCCCGCAACCAGCCGGATTTCTTGATAATTTCCAACATTCTTGTCTTCCCATCTTTCATTATTATTCGTTCAATATATTGAACGATGTTCGATATACTGTATAGTATTGACGATAATGATCAACGTCAAGAAAAAGGCTGCTTCCTCATGACCAAAGAAGATGTGCCCGCAAACAAGCCTGCAGCACCTGCTGTACAACGGGCCGCGCTGCTTCTGGATATGATTGCTATGAGCGATGAGCCGTTGACTGTCAGCGGCCTTGCCCGTGAATTAGGTTTGGCCAAAAGCTCGGTGCATGGTCTCTGCAACACGCTGGCCGATCTTGGTATTCTCGACCGTCGTAATAGTGGCTTTGTCATGGGCGGCCATGTGATGTTGTGGGCGAATGCTTTCGTCAACAAGTCGGATATGGTGGCGGAGTTTTTCCGGCTCTGGCAGGGGCAGCATGATCTGAAAAACGAGACGGCAACGCTGACAATTCTCGACGGACAGGATGTAGTTTACATCGCGTCCCAGCATGGCTCGGTGCCGCTTGGCATCACCTTTCGCATCGGTATGCGCCTGCCTGCTGCTTTCACGGCAACCGGCAAAGCCATTCTCAGCACCATGCCGCAAGAGGCTGTGGAGCAGATTTATGCCACTGGCCTGCCGGAGGCGCTGACTGAGCATACAGTTCAGACCATGCCGAATTTATTAAGTGAGTTGGAAGATATCCGTGAGCGGGGCTATTCACTGGATAACCAGCAGGTGCGTGAGGGCATGTTTTGTTTCGGCGCGCCGGTATATGATTTCAGCGGCAATCTTGCCGTTGGCGGTATTGCCTTCAGCATCAATGCTTTGCAGATGGATAAAGCGAGAGAGCAGGAACTGGGTGCGGCAGTCATCCGTTATGCGCGGGCATTGTCGCATAATCTTGGCTCGAACAATCTGAGCTGATTGCTACGCATGGGTGTAATACGTAGCAATCATTTGGCGCAAGTTTAGCGGTAGATATCCATATTCGCTGCCGGTGCGCTCAGAAGTTCACGAGCATAGCTGTGGCCTGCGTGATTGGCCGCAGCAATAATGCCTGGTGCTAGGCAGTCACCAATGCGTTGCACCGTTTCAATGCCGTGATCTGCCCATTGATCTTTGACTGCAATCAGCTGATGCCAGAGCGTATCTGTCGCAATGCGGGATGTGACAGGCACCAGAGTTGCACAATCGATTACGCGCGTGCTGCCGGAATAGACACATTCAATGGTCAGTGTATCGGCTGTACGCCCTGCCAGCTGATGCAGAGGAATGATGTCCACACCGAGATCAATCAGACGCTTCTGAATACGTCTCTGTTCCAGCGTATGCTCCGTCCATGGTGCAACAATCGGGGTCGGGGTGACAAAGACCACCTTATGACCGGCATTGGCGACCAGTTCTGCCAAAACGCTGCCCATATAGTAACGGTCATCATCAAAGACCACGACCGGCCCTTGCGCGGTGATCGCTGCCGCACCCGAGGAGAGCAGAGCTTCCACGCCAACAGTTGCGCCTTGGGTGAGGAATTCCAGCGGCTTGCGGTGAACACGGCCAACACCGTCATCACGCCATTTCGAACCGGTGGCGAGTGCAATATGCGGAATACCGTAAGAGAGAATGTCTTCGGCAGTCAGCGGACTGTCCAGATACATCTGGGCATTCGGCATTTGCTGTAATTGCCCCACACGCCAGTCACGTACACGGCCATAGGTGGCCAGTCCCGGCAGGCGACATTCGCGGGCAATGCGACCGCCCCATTCCTGTCCAGCTTCGGCAAGCATCACATCCGCGCCGCGCTTGGCAAGACCACGCGCTGCTTCCAGACCGGCTGGGCCACCGCCGACAACCAGCACAGAAGGTGCGTTGTCAAAGGCAGGCATTTTCTCCGGATGCCAACCTTTACGCCATTCTTCTCCGGTGGTCGGGTTCTGTGTGCAGCGCAGCGGCGCAACGATATTGTCGCTCGCGGTACAGATATTGCAGCCGATACATTCACGAATATCGTCAATACGGCCTTCTTTGATTTTCTGCGGTAGAAAAGGATCGGCAATTGAAGGGCGCGCTGCACCAATCAGGTCGAAGATACCTTTCTTCACCACACGCACCATGGCATCCGGCGAGGTATAGCGCCCCACGCCGACAACAGGTTTGGTGGTCAGCGGTTTAACGAAGGAAACGAAATCTTCCTGAAAGCCTTCTTGCGAGAAACGTGCTGTCTGGCTGTCATTCGACCAGTTGGAGAGATTGACGTCCCACAGATCCGGCTCATCGGCGAGTGCTGCAACCACGTCACGACCTTCGCCGTCATGCTGCAAACCGTCTTTGCCGAGAAATTCTTCTACGGCAAAGCGAATGGCAATCGCACAGGTATCACCCACGGCATCGCGCGTATCGGCCAGTACCTCACGGAACAGCCGCAGGCGGTTTTCAAGACTGCCGCCATATTCATCGGTGCGCGTATTATAGCGTTGCAGCATGAAGTGCTGCAGCAGGGTCATATCATGACCGGCATAGACATAGATAATATTGAACCCCGCGCGTTTGGCGCGTAGTGCTGCATCACGGTGCCATTTGCGAAACTCGGCAATATCCGCTTTATCCATGCCGCGTGCCTGTACTGGATCTTCCACATCAACCATCGCATCCGACGGTGCATAAGGAGCAATGCGGCTCAGGCGGTTGGCGGTGTGAATACCATTATGCGCCAGCTGAATTGCGGCAAGGCTGCCATGAGACTGGATTTTCTCGGTCAGTACCTGCAAGCGCGGAATGTCTTTATCATCCCAGATACGCCCCTGATTGGAGGGCGAAATATCGGAGGACGGGTGAATTTCCGTTTCCTGTGTTGAGACCACACCCCAGCCGCCTTCTGCTTTCATGGCGCGCATATGGATATCAGCATCGGGATAACGATGCCCCATGCCGCTGCAATGCGGCACCTGATAAAAGCGGTTCGGGGTGGTGACAGGGCCGATTTTTACCGGCTCGAAGAGAATATCGTAACGGGGATCACGCATTATATTTATCCATGGTTCAGGCATAGTCCGGCTGTGCGCAGCTTTGGGGAGCTTCGCCGGTATGGAGTGCAATTCATGAGTTAGCGGGGCAGTCAGGTGAAAATGATCTGGCTGGCGGGTCACACACCTTTCACAGGAATGCGCCTTTCAAGGAAACGCAGTCCGGCAACCAGTATGAAGGTCAAAAGCAGATAAACGGCTGCCAGCAGGAGCAACGGCTCATAGGTCAGCAACGTCTCCTGCCGCACTTTGGTAATCACGCCGTAGACGTCAATCACCGTGATGGTCGCAACCAGTGGCGTGGCTTTGAGATGCAGCACAGTTTCACCGGTCAGGGTTGGCAAAGCGCGGTAGAAAGCACGCGGGAACCAGATACGGCGGAACATTTTCCAGCGCCCCATGCCGAAGGCATGGGCAGCTTGCAGTTCACCGGACGGTACACCGGCAAAGGCGCCGCGCATCACTTCGCCCTCATAGGCCGCAAAAGAGACGGTCAGTGCGAAGACACCATAAGGCCATGCTTCACGCAGATACGGCCAGAGAAAGGATGAGCGGATGCCCGGTATCATCGGAAACAGCGAACCCAGACCATAATAGAGCAGCCATAATTGCAGCAGCAGCGGCGTGCCGCGGAAGATCGTGCAGAAGGTTGCGGCAGGGGCTTTCAGCCACCACGGACCTGTTACCTGCACAATGCCAAGCGGCAGAGCCAGCATGAAACCGATAATGACACTGCTGAACAACATAGCCAGCGTGACACCGACACCCGATGCAAGGCGCGGCAGATAGCGCGGCACCCAGTCCCATTCGCCAAAGACTAAAGCTGCGATGATCATGGCAGCAAAAATCAATAGCAGGATAATGCGGTGCGGTTTGAACCAGCTATCCGCTGCGGTGCCGGACAAGGACGGGGCTGTTAAACTGTTTTCCATGTCACACAGCCTCCGGCAGGCCACGACGGGCGCGTTTTTCAATCAGGCGAATGACGATAGTCGAGAGCAGGGTAATGGCGAGATAGAGCGCGCCGGCAGTCAGGAAAAACAGCATATAGGCTTTGGTTGCGCCCGCCGCCTGTCTGGTAGCCAATGTCAGTTCCGTAAAGCCGACAACCGCGAGCAGGGCTGTATCTTTGGTTGCAATCAGCCAGAGATTGGACAAGCCGGGAATGGCAAAAGGCAGCATGGCCGGCAAAGTGATACGGCGCAGAATTTTCAACGGCGGCATACCAAAAGAGCGCGCGGCTTCAATCTGTCCCGGCGCGATAGACTGGATAGCCCCGCGAATGACTTCCGTTGAATAGGCGCCTTGTACCAGTCCGATGACGATAATACCTGCCACAAGTCCGCTGATATCAACGGAGCCATAGCCCATGGTCGCCAGCATAGTATTGAGAAATTCCGTGCCTGCATAATAGAGAATCAGGATCAGAACCAGTTCGGGAACACCACGGATAACTGTTGTGTAGACCTCCAGAAGATCACGGAGTACCGGCCCGCCATAGAGCTTTCCCATCGCACCGAAAATGCCGAGAAACAAACCCAGAGCATAACCGCCGACAGCGATCTGCAATGTATTGGCAAGCCCTGCCAGCAACACACCGCCCCAGCCGGGTGGTGAATAGGCAAGCAGATCCCAATTGATCAGCGAAGGGACGGTGATATCCATGTTTCAGACCTTTAGAAATAGTTCACTCTGGGACTGTGGCCGGAGCGGCGCAGGGCTATTTCGCAATGCAACCACTCCGGTTTTCAATCTCAGTCGCCGAAGACGTCGTAGGTGAAATATTTCTTGGCGAGGGCTTCATATTCGCCGTTTTCACGAATGGTCTTGATCGCGGTATTCATCTTTTCGCGCAGGGCATCATCACCTTTGCGCAGACCGATACCGACACCTGGCCCCAGAATTTCAATATCCGGCGCAGGGTTGCCTTTGGCATCGCAGCAGGACTGACCAATATCCGTTTTGAGGAAGTCTGCCATTGCGCCTGCATCGGCCATAACTGCATCCAGACGACCGGCAGCCAGATCATTATTGGCTTCGTCCTGTGTCTGATATTCTTTCAAAGTTGCGCCTTTAGGCACAAAATGCTTTTCAACATAGCTCTGATGAATGGTCGAAACCTGTACACCGACAGTTTTGTCAGCCAAGCCCTCGGCATTCGGCTCAAACTTGATATCCTTGGTGCCGATGATCATTGGCGGGATACTGTAATATTTGTCGGAGAAATCGATCTTCTTCTGGCGTTCCGCAGTGATCGACATCGAGCCCATAATCATATCAATCTTGCCGCTGGTCAGTGCCGGAATAATACCGTCCCATGCGATTGGTGTGGTTTCGCATTCAAGCTTGGCGGTTTTGCAGAGCAGACCTGCCAGATCGACCTCAAAACCATGCCACTGGCCGGACGCATCCGGATAATACATTGGCGGATAAGGTTCGGCACCGACAGCCACTTTCAGCGTCTGCGCCTGCGAAGGCAGAGTTGCGGCCAGTGTGATGGCCAGACCGGCGAAAACGGCGGTGGTGATTTTTTTGCTAAAGCTTTTCATTTGTTCCCTCTTTTATTGTTTATGCAATTATCTCTGTAATCAGGCATCAACGGTACTGATGAACTTTTGCAACCGTTCCGATTTCGGGTTGCCGAACACCTCTTCCGGCGTGCCCTGTTCTTCAATCAGCCCGCCATGGACAAACACCACTTTGGACGCAACTTTGCGGGCAAACTTCATCTCGTGGGTGACAAGAATCATTGTGCGGTTTTCACGCGCCAGATCGGTGATCACGGCCAGTACTTCGCCCACCAGTTCGGGATCCAAAGCCGAGGTTGGCTCGTCAAACAGCATCGCGAGCGGCTGAATAGCGACTGCGCGGGCAATCGCTGCACGTTGCTGCTGACCACCGGACATAAAGCCCGGATATGTATGGCGCTTTTCATAAAGACCGACACGGCGCAGAATGGTTTCTGCCTCTGCAATCGCCTGATCCTTAGGGACGCCCAGCACATGCACAGGCGCTTCGATCACATTTTCCAGCACCGTCATGTGCTGCCAGAGATTGAAACTCTGAAACACCATGCCAAGACGGGAGCGAATACGCTGCACCTGCTTACGATTGGCCGGAACCTGTCCCTGTGCGCTATGACGCATTTTGATGGTTTCGCCATGAATGGCGATATCGCCTGAGGTCGGGATTTCCAGCATATTGATACAGCGCAGCAGCGTGGATTTGCCGGAGCCGCTGCCGCCGATAATGGCAACCACATCACCGGTTTGTGCTTCCAGCGACACACCTTTCAGCACTTCCAACGCGCCGTATTTCTTATGCAGATTACTGATGGATATGGCGCTTTGTGTCTGGAACATCTCCCGTTCGTCCTTATCTTTATGAGGTCTTCTATAGGGTAAAAATCAGCATTTACGCGCTTGCTGTCAGGCAAAGCGTATGAAAACGGCACGAAAGGCCGGTCTTGTGAGGTGTGATTGCTGATTATCGGCAGAGTGATTAGTTGGTCAGAAGTTCCTCATTGTTCCCCGTTGTCACCTTCCTGTTGTGTTTTTATTGCGGAGGGTGATCTTTGCTTGTTTTTTGAGGCTATACATTTGCATAGTGCTATGCAAGTGCATAGTTTGTGAAAAATCGCTGGTAAAGTGTCGTGTTTTGTCACACCTATGCAGCGGATGCAGCAAGCAAGGAGTATCAGGAAATAATGTCGGGTTTATACAGGCATGCACCGGAGGGAGATCGCCGGCAGGAGCTGATTGAGGCAACGCTGGAATGTATTGCTGAGCTGGGCATTCAGTCGACGACGGTTCGTGCTGTGGCTGCTAAAGCGGGGGTAAGTAACGGCCTGATCCGGCATCACTTTGAGAATAAAGCGAATTTGATTGTTGCAGCCTATCGCAGAACGATGGAACTGATCACTGAGGCAGCATTAGAAGTTCTGGCTTCGAAAGAGGGGACGCCGCATCAGCGTCTCAACCGGTTTGTGCGTGTGGCTCTGGGCGGGCAGGCTTCGGAATACCGGATGATTTCTCTCTGGGCGACATTCATCAGCCAGATCGGCGTTAATCCGGTTATTGCATCCCTGCGCAGTGAGGAATATCTCAGCTTTCGCCGCGCCACAGAAGCCCTGATTGCTGAAGTCTTTGCTGCGGAAGGCCGTAATCCCTCGACTGAAGAGGTCGAGAAAATGGCTATTGTTGCCAATGCGGTGCTTGATGGTTTGTGGATTGAAGCCTGTCTGGATGAAAGCGGTAAAACCGTTGAGCAGATGATCGATCTCGGCATCAGCTCTTTTGAGACGCTGATGAATGTGAAGCTGACCTGATTGCCATCAGCGCTTTTATAAAACCGGAGCCATTGATGGGATGAGCTTTCCCTTCAGATGCTCCGGTCGTTATAAATTATCCGGCGATTGTCCAGCCGCCGTTTTCACCGTGTTCCAGCATCGGTGTGGTGAAACAGCCGCGTGTCATCTGGGCAAATTCAGTGCCAAGTTGCTCAAGCGGTGCACGCCAGCGCTGGGTTTGCAGCATTGCCGCACCGATAACGACGGGCTTGAATGCACGGGAATTCAGCAGATTGAGCGCAGCCACAATCGACGTGCCGCTGGAGATCACATCATCCACCAGAGCAATGCGGCGGCCGTCAAGCAGCGGCAGCATACGCGGGTCGATATAGAGCCGTTTGATCTGATCCGGTGTGGTGATGGAAGACAGCGGAACTGACAGTTCTTCCTCATACCAGAATTTGCGCGAGGTACCCAAAGGCACATAGCGGCTATGGCCGAGTTTACGCGCCACTTCACTGGCAAGGGTCAGACCCAGTGTCGGCAGGCCGACAATCACATCCGGTTCAAATGCTTTGAGTTTCACGGCCAGATCATCGGACAAGGCATCAACCACATCAAAGGCAGCCTGATTGACGATCAACGATGCCAGTGCATGTTGTTTATCCGAGAGCGGGCGGATCGGCAGTTGCAACTGACGACCATCATCCAGCGTGGCTGGAAAGAAAGTCTCATGCACGCCCTGCACATCAAAGGTTTCAGGTGCATAGAGCTTTTGCCAGAATTCATGCGATTGCATCATGGTCTCCCGACAATTCCTGCTCCACAAGGCGCGTCCAGAAACGTACGCCGTGTTCAATGGCATCGTCATTGAAGTCGTAAGCGGTATTGTGGTGCAGGGCACCGTCGACAGCAGGGCCATTGCCGAGCCAAACATAGCAACCCGGTGCTTCACCGGCGAAGAAGGCGAAATCATCACCCGCAGTGGAAGGCGGGAAGCTGGTGCGCACTTTGCTGCCAAACACATCCTGTGCGGCACGTAATGCGCGTGCTGTGGCGTCGGCATTGTTGACGACCGGCGGGATACGACGGATAAAATCATACTCAGCAGCAATGCCATACATCATCGCAGTACCCTGCGCGAGGCGGCCGATTTCCTGCTCAAGCTGGTCACGGACATGCGGGGTATAAGCACGGGCTGTGCCGCCGATTTCCACAATATCCGGAATAACATTAAGCGCCTTCGGGTCACCGGCCTGTAAAGAGCAGGCGCTGACGACTGCCGGTTGTAACGGATCAACCACGCGGCCGATAATCGTCTGTAATGAAGCGATGAAAGTTGCGGCTGCCGTGACCGGATCTTTACCGAGATGCGGTTTTGCACCATGGGTGCCGGTGCCGCGGAAAGTCACACGCCAGCTGTCGGAAGAGGCAAGCTGCGGGCCTTCAACCACGGCGATTTCATCAGGATCAAGACCCGGCATATTATGCAAGCCATAGACCGCATCGCACGGAAACAGGTTGAACAATCCTTCTTCAACCATGCGCTTGGCGCCACCGCGACCTTCTTCTGCAGGCTGGAAGATGAAATGCACGGTACCTGAGAAATTACGGCTTTTTGCCAGCGCACGGGCTGCTCCGAGCAGAAGCGTGGTGTGACCATCATGGCCGCAGGCATGCATCTTACCGGCGAATTTTGATTTATAAGGACGATCCGCCATTTCCGGCATTGCCAGTGCATCCATATCGGCGCGCAGGCCAATGGTGCGGGTGCCGTTACCAATTTGTAAAGTGCCGACCACGCCAGTGCCGCCAAGACCGCGATGAATGGTGATGCCTGCCTCTTCCAGAAGTTTGGCAACAATATCCGAGGTGCGGGTTTCTTCAAAACCGAGTTCAGGATGCGCATGCAGATCACGGCGCAACGCGGTCAGAAAAGCAATATCGTCGAGGATAGGATCAGTCATAGGTATTACTCTGTCACTTGCAAAATAGGGGAGGCCAGCACTTGTCCGGTTTTAACATCGGCAATGCCCTGATCGGTCTGGTGCGGGCCGGCATTGCAGGCCAGAGTTGCACCAAAACAGGCTTTGAAAATGAGATAAGGCGGCTGCCAGTCAACCACATCATCCATAGCTGTGCGCAAAGCGGCAAACTGTGCGGCGACATCGGCCAGCGATGCTTCTGATACCAGACCGGAGACCGGCAGTGGCAGCAGGGCAGTGACTTTGCCACCGAATGCAACAGCCATGCCGCCACCGGCAGCAATCACCGCATTGGCTGCGAGTGCCATATCTTCTTCATTGCCGCCGAAAACTGTGAGATTATGGCTGTCATGGGAAACTGTGGTGGCGAAAGCACCGCGCCAGCTGCCCCATTCACGCAGGAAACCAACGCGCGGCTTCGCTTCTGCGCGGCCATGGCGATGGGCAACGGCAATCATAGTTGCACCTTGTGGTGGAACCACAAAACCATTGGCGACTTCCGTTTCCGCTTGTCCCCATTGGGTAAAGCGTGGGCGGTCAATGGTTGCCACAACAACACGCTTGGCATCACTGCGAATACGGAAATCATCGGCGCTTAAAGCACCGATCTTCATAGATTGCAGGAACTCACCGGCGCTGGTGCTGGTGAGGGCATGTGCGAGAACGCCATTTTCAGCAGCTACGGTACCGTTGGTCAGCACTGTCTTTGCAGTGAAGTCGGACAAGTTGTCGAAGATCACAATATCCGCACGGCGGCCTGCTGCAATCAGACCGAGGTCATCGCGGCCAAAGCGGCGTGCTGCATTGAGCGTTGCCGCCTGCAATGCCCATTCCGGTTTCATGCCGTAGCGCACCAAGCGGCGCACCACATCATCAAGACCACCGGCATTGAGCAGATCATCAGGGAACACATCATCCGTGCAGAGTGTCACCGTCTGCGGCAAATGGCCGAGACGGTTCAGTTCCTGCACAAATTCCGGCAACAGATGGTCGTGGGACCCGCGCATCTCAATCGTCAGACCGGCACGCAGTTTTTCCATCAGATCTTGGCCGGAAACCAGTTCATGATCGGAGGTTACACCCGCAGCCATAAAGGCCGCGAGATCAGAGCCGGTGAGGCTGCGTGCATGGCCGCAAACCGGCTTGCCCGCTGCCAGCCCCGCATGGACAATGGCACTCATTCGCGGTTCACCGTCAATGACATTGCGCATGGTCATGACCTCGGCAATGCCGCCGATTTCAGTCCGCGCCAGCAGGTTATTCAGCACGTCAGCGTCAAAGTCCGCTCCGGCCAGTTCCAACCCTGGTGCGGAGGGCACGCAGGAAGGTGCCAGCATAATGGTACGCAGCGGCAGATCACGGGTTGCCGCGATTGCCCAGTCAACACCGGCTACGCCATGCACATTGCCGAATTCATGCGGATCCCAGACAATGGTTGTCACACCACGCGGGACTACAGCTTGTGCATAGGTGGCAGGGGTGATCATCGAGCTTTCAATATGCATATGCGTATCGATCAGACCCGGCGTGATATAACCGCCTTTGGCATCAATGATTTTGGCTGCGTCCTTGCGGCTGTCCGGTGCATGAACGGAGGCAATCAGGGCGCCGGTGATGCCGATATCGGCACGGCGATGCTCTCCGGTCACCATATCAATGATAGTGCCGTTGATGATCAGACAGTCAAACGCTTCCGCACCGCGTGCCGCAGCTGTTGCATGCAGGCGCAGTTCAGGGGAACTCAAATCAAAGGGTTCTGCACGTGTCATGATTTGGCTGCCTCTGTTCTGAGGGTATCGAGAATAATGCCGAGAATGGCCTCCGCATCGCCGTCAGCTGCATAGGCAGCATTGAATGTGGCATGGCTGGAACGCGTTTCTACCACAGTGCGGCCGCGTGTCAGCGAGCCGCAAAGTTCCGCACCAATGAAAGCCCTGTCAAAACGCACGAGATCAGGACGGGCAAAAGCCACAGCTGCCGCCGGATCATAGAGCGCCATGGCAGTACGGCCACGCGAGATCGCAATATTGATAAAGCCGCCGGTCATATCGGCAATCAAAGCGGCATTGGCACCACCAGCTGCACGGATCGGATGCACATCATCCGGTGTGGCCAGAATCTTACGGCAGAAATCAAGCTCCACCATTTTCAGCGGCAACTCATGAGCAAGCACGATCGCCAGCGCTTCCGGATCGGCCAGAGCATTAAATTCGGCTGAGGCCGTGTGGTTGCCTTTGCCAACGCCGCCGCCCATCCAGACGAGCTCGTCAATCCGTGCTGCCAGATCAGGGCGTGCCAGTGCCAGCGCGGCAATATTGGTGAGGGGGCCAAGTGCAAGAACGCGTTTGGTGCCGCAGGTATTTTCAAGCCAGTGGCACAGGGCGGTGAAGGCACAGCCCTGTGTATTATCTTCACAGACAGGCAGGTTCAGGCCGAGTGTCGGAATGCCGGTTTCACCGAGAATTCCGGCGGCAGTTTCAATCTCCGCCAGAACCGGTTTGTGCCGCCCGCGATAGATCGGAAAATCCCAGCCGAAAACCTGTGTCGCTCCAGCCGCATTGCGGCAGACCTGACCAAGCTCCGTATTTCCGAAAACCAGAGACACACCGTCGATTTCAAGACCCAGATGTTTCACCACCAGAATGGCGGCGATATCATCAAAGCCCATATCCGTATCAATCCAGACACCCATGCTGCAATTTACTCCCGTTCCAGAATTGCCGCCTGATCAACTGGCAGATCAAAGGCAACCTCATCGCCCAGTGTATAGGCAGGCAATGTGGCATCAACATCCGCTTTGACAGAGCCGAATGGTGTTTCCAGCACATATTCACGGGTGTTACCGGCAAATGCGGCGCCGCGCACAATACCTTTGAGCGGGCCGGTACCAAGCGTGACGATCTTTGGACGGAACGCCAGACCGGCAGCTTTTGGCAGTGGTGCATTGAGCGGCACTTCACCACTTTCGGAATAGAGTTTGCCGTCGCGGATCGCATAGACATTCTCGAAACCGACAAAATCCGCGACAAAACGCGATGCCGGATGATTATAGATTTCTTCCGGTGTGCCGATCTGTTCAATCGCACCGGCACGCATCACCACGATACGGTCAGCCAGCGCCAGCGCTTCTGCCTGATCGTGGGTTACGAAGATCATGGTGACGCCGGTTTCCTGCTGCACGCGCTGCAATTCGGTGCGCATGTCGAGACGCAGACGTGCATCCAGATTGGACAGCGGCTCATCCAGCAGCAGCACTTTCGGCTCCATCACCATCGAACGGGCAAGGGCAACACGCTGCTGCTGACCACCGGACAATTCCGGTGGCTTACGGTCAGCGAATTTGGCCAGACCAACGGATTTCAGGCCGCTTTCGACCTTCTGGCGCAGTTCATCACCCTTGATACCTTTGAGTTTGAGACCGAAGGCAACATTGTCGAACACGCTCAGATGCGGGAACAGCGCATAGGACTGAAATACCAGCCCGATTTCGCGCTTATTGGCAGCAACACGGGTAATGTCTTTGTCGTCAAGACGGATAGTGCCGCCTGCCACATCCATCAGGCCTGCAATCGCACGCATGGTGGTGGTTTTGCCGCAACCCGAAGGGCCGAGCAGCGCCAGCAACTCACCTTTGTTGATCGTGAGATTGAGTTTATCCACGGCTGTGGTGTTGCCGTAGCGCAGTGTCAGCTGGTCGAGAGTAAGAAAGGCTTGATCAGACATAGCGGGAGAATCCTAGGAAACGTTCTGCGAGAAGGACAATGCCCATGGACAGAAAAGCAAGCAGAGAGGAGAGGGCGGCGATGGAAGGGTCAAAAACGATTTCCATATAGCCCAGCATATCGATTGGCAGGGTGCGGACACCTGGACCGGAGAGGAACAGCGACACCGGCACCTGATTGAAGCTGGTGACAAAGCCGAGAATGAAAGCGGAAAGAATACCGCCTTTGATATTCGGCATCACCACGCGGAAGAATGCACCGGCGCGCGAGCAGCCGAGCAGCACAGCCGCTTCTTCCATGTCAGAGCGCAGATTGTTGAGGCTGGCAGACACCACACGCACCGCATAAGGCAGCACCAGTGCCGTATGTGCCAAAAACAGTGCCAGCGTGATCGACATGCCAACCGGCACCACGAAATAACGCAAGAGTGCCAGACCGACGATGATACCCGGCACAATGATCGGCGAAGAGACGATCGTGCGCACAGTTTCAGAAAACGGCATGTCATAGCGTGCCATCGCATAGGCTGCCGGTACACCAAGTGCTAAAGCCACCAGAGTACCGCCGATCGCCAGAACCATGGAGGTGACGAAGCTCTGCTGGAAACTCTCGATGGTAAAGACCTTATAGACCCATTTCAGCGAGAAACCCTGTGGCGGGAATGCCAGTGTGTCACCAGCCGAGAAAGAGGCGGCAACGATGATGAGAAACGGGCCGATCAGAAAGACAATGACGAGCCAGAGAACCAGATTGGCCGGATTAATCAGCCGTGAAAGCAAATTCGTGTTCATTTTTTGCCCTTCACTGTCGCAATACGCTTCAGAAGAATATTAGCGGCAAAACTCATCACGACGAGAATGAGTGCGATAACGCTGGCCGCAGCAAAATTATTGGATACGGTTACATGCTGATAGAGCAGTGTTTCCAGCATCAAAACCTTGGAACCACCAAGAATGGCCGGTGTGATATAGGCGGTGAGCGAACCGGTGAAAACCAGTGTACCACCCACAACCAGACCCTCTTTGGTCAGCGGCAGAATGATTTTCCAGAAAACGGTAAACCAGCTGGCACCGAGCACGCGGGCTGCAGGCACCACATCTTTCGGCAGGTTTTCCAGCGCACTGATCAGCGAGATCACCATCAGTGGCAGAAACAACTGCAGCAGACCGATGAAGATCGCGGTTTCAGTGAACAGAATACGCAGCGGCGCATCGCTTAAGCCCACAGCCTGCAAGGCCTGATTGATAATACCGGTGCGGCCGAGAATAACGATCCACGCATAGGTACGGGCAACCGGCGAGATCATCATCGGCAGCATAATCAGACCGATCATCCGGCCTTTGGAATTGGCAGGCAGGCCGACAATCGCCCATGCAGTGGCATAGCCGATAATCGCGGCGACAACGGTTACTTCCAGTCCCAGCCGCAGGGTACGCCAGAACACTGTGCGGTTCATCGGCTCGGAGAAGAAATCAATCCATGGGGCAATTGTCCATCCTTCTGTCGATCTGAAACCTTCAGACAGCAGAAGAATAACTGGGACGAGGAAGACAAGTGCCGCGAAAAGCGCTGCCGGCAAGGCCAGCCACATGGCTTCGGTGCGGTTGTTGAACATAAGCTTTCCTATAAGACAGGTGGCCTACAGCATAATTCCTTAAATTTGAAACAATTTAAGGAATTATGCTGTAAATATAGTGTGTTAGAGCGACCTTTGTGCGCCCGAGAGGGCGCCCGGCGCTCTAACCGGAGGCGGGATAATGCATCAAAAAAGAAAGCTGCCCGTGAACTGAAAATGTTACGGGCAGCTGCTGTTATTGTGGCCGGATTACTGGCCGATTTTGGCGTTCCATTCTTTCAGCCATGTGTCACGGTTGTCGAGAACGACATCGGACGGAATGAGCTGAAGGCTTTTAGCGGTTTCTTCGCCATAGGTAATGTTATTGGCAACTTCGTCAGAGACCTTAACTTCCTTATTGGCAGGGCTGTCGACCAGCTTTTCAGCAATTTTGGTCTGAATTTCTGTAGAGAGCCAGAAATCCATGAATTCCAGAGCCAGATCACGGTTCTTGGTATCCTTGGCAACGACCATCACATTCATACCGCCGGTCTGGCCTTCTTTCGGTGTTGCCCAGCCGAGCGGCAGGTCAAGCTTGGTGAAAGGAGCCCAGGAGAAACGGCCGATTGGCGCTGCCCAGATTTCTTCCTGCTGCATCAGCTGCACGAGCTGCGAGGATTTGACATAGAAAGTCACGATATCATCGGACTTTTCACCAACAGCAGCAATGGCGTTTTTCAAATCCGCTTCATTATGACCGAGGGATTTTTCCAGCATGTAAAGTGCTGTCGGACCCTGATTGGTGGTCACATTCGGGAAAGCAATATGCGGTGCATATTCAGGTTTCAGAAGGTCTGCCCAGGATTCGATTTTCATCTTGTCGGTGCGGTAGACGATAGATGTCGCGTAGAATGTGTAGCCAACGCTCATGCCGTCTTTGTTCGGGTCTTTGGCAATGTCATAAAGCTTGTCGAAGTTGGACAGCTTGGCTGTGTCGATCTTTTCGATCAGACCGGCACGCGATGCCTGCAGCGCATCCGCCATGGAAACAACAGCCATATCCACAACCGGATTGGCTTTATTGGCTTCCATTTTGGCCAGACGCTCTACGCTGTTGCCGGTTTCAACAACCAGTTTACAGCCGCATTTTTCTTCAAAAGGCTTGTAGAGGATTTCTTTGAAATCATCCTGCGCAAAAGCGTAAACCGAAATGGTCAGTGTCTTGTCAGCGGCGTAAGACGCTGTGGTCAGAAGCGCCAGTGTGGATGCGGCGATGAGTTTCTTCAGCACTTTTAAAGTCCTTTTGCGGAAGTGGATGAGGATAGAATAGAACGGCATGTTTGGCGGGCAATCAGCGTCATTGGCACACGGGATGTGCCGAATGTCGGCACCGGCCCTTTGCGGCTTTCACTTTTGCCTTCAATAGCTTGCACCAGTGAGGCAATGGCAATTTCACCGATACGCGGCAAGTCCATACGCACGGTGGACAGAGCAGGCGTAATGCCTGACGCCCAGAACAGGTCATCAAAACCAATAACACTGACATCATCCGGCACACGGTAACCACTGTGATAAAGCTCGGTCATCGCACGCAGGGCATGCACATCAGACACGGCAGCAATGGCCGTTGTGCCGGATGTAATTTTCTCATTCAGGCCGAGATGGGCGCCTTTGCCGAATTCAGCCTCGTGATGTTCGATCCACAGAACATCAATTTCTGTTTGTTTGCCTAATCCTGCACGAATACCGCCCAAACGGTCATTCTGCACGATAGAGGCCGGATTTTTACCGATCAGCAGCACTTTGCGGTGTCCGCCGGACACCAGATGCTGGCCAACCAGCTCGCCGCCCTGCCAGTGATCCGCCGCAACCGTATTGCCGGGCGTTGAAGGGCTGTCGATCACCGCAACAGGAATATCCAGATCCGCAATGCGGGTGCCAAGGCGCGGTACAATCACCAGACCATCGACACCATATTCAATCAGACGATTAATCGCTTCAGTCTGAAGACTGACATTTCCGCGGGAATCCGCAATCAGAATACCATATCCGGCTGCCGCTGCCGCTGCTTCAATCGCCTGTGCGATTTGCGGAAACAGAGGATTGGCAATATCAGGCAAAACCAGTCCCAGCACACTGTTGCGCCCTGTACGCAAAGCCCGTCCTGTATGGCTCGGGACATAGCCCATCTGGATAGCTTTTTCTTTAATGCGGGAAATGAGACTGGCAGAAACCCGTCCTTTTCCGGACAGGGCATTGGACACAGTTGCAACCGACACACCTAGGGCTTTAGCGACATCGCTCAGATTGGGTGTCTGTTTAGGTTGCAAGGTGTCGGACATCGAAACCATCTTGATTAAACGATTAATCATCTCCCGATACGGATTCTCGGGCGGAGAGTCAATCAGGATAATCACCTTGTCATGATTCAGACACAGTTTATGCAATCAGGACTTGCCACTGATTTTGGCGGGATGCCGGAGGGGGCTTACATGAGCAATGCCGCCAGCAATTTGTTTTGACTGGTAATTTTACTGGCAGATAAGTAGTGAAACCGATGAATGGCGCGCTTTTAACGGGGAAAACGTCGTGCGGAAAAAACAATGAAACCGGATGATTAAAAAGTGCGGAGCAGGTGTTCGGGGGTGATTAAACGCCACCTGCTCCGGAGAAAAAGCAAACGCACAGAAATGTGGTGCTGTGAGTCTGCGGCTGTTTCGAGTAAATTATTCTGGCATCAGCTGTCCCTGATGGAAGAAGGCGCGCAGTTTTTGCAGGTGCGGTTCAATGTCAAAACCGTTGTCTTTAATCCAGCTGTCATTGAGATAAGTGGAGCGATAACGATCACCGTGGTCGCAAAGCAGTGTTACAACTGAACCGGTTTCTCCACGGCGGATCATATCGGAAATCAGATGCGCACAGGCCCAGATATTAGTGCCGGTAGAGCCGCCACAGGTGCGGCCAAGAATTTCACCGATGACGCGCTGGGCAGCGAGGCTGGCTGCATCAGGCACCACGACCATGCAATCCACGACTTTCGGTATGAAAGACGGCTCAACGCGCGGGCGGCCAATGCCTTCGATCATCGAAGTGCAGCAAGGAATTTCCGTAACAGAACGATCCATAAAGTGCTGATGGAAGATAGAGCCGGAAGGATCGGCTACACAAAGGCGGGTGTCCAGCGCACGGTAGCGGATATAGCGCCCGAGTGTTGCGGAGGTGCCGCCGGTGCCAGCGCCGGTTACAATCCAGCGCGGGTTCGGATGTTCTTCGCGCTGCATCTGGCTGAAAATGGAGTCGGCAATGTTGTTGTTGCCACGCCAGTCCGTTGCGCGTTCCGCATAGGTGAACTGGTCCATATAATAGCCGCCGGTATCTTCTGCGACCTGACGGGCGGCATCATAAACGCTTTTCGGATCATCAACGAGATGCGGACGCCCGCCGTAAAATTCAATCGCTGCAATCTTCTCCGGCGAGGTGGTGCGTGGCATCACTGCCACAAATGGCAAGTTGAGCATACGGGCGAAATAGGCTTCGGAAACAGCGGTTGAACCGCTGGAGGCCTCAACGATTGTGGTGCGCGGGCCGACCTTGCCGTTACAAATGGCGAAGAGAAACAGCGAGCGGGCAAGACGGTGTTTCAGGCTGCCGGTCGGGTGGCTGGATTCATCTTTTAAATAGAGCGCAATGCCGTTGAATTTCGGTAGGTCAACACGGATAAGATGCGTATCAGCAGAGCGGTTGAAATCCGCTTCAATGATTGCAATAGCACGGTGGCGCCAATCCATATGACATTCTTCGGTATGGCCACACTGAATAATCTGACTCATATATTCCCCTCTGTCTGAAACAGACCAACTGAATCAACTGCCGTATATTTTTGCATATTCTGATGTGATTTTAAAAAAATCTTTTATTCCTGATGCAGGATTTGGATTGTTTTACCCTTCGTCCTGCTCCCCGCTGGGGTAAACTCTGTAAAACTAAAGCACTGTTTATCTTGCGCAAAGTGAAAACCCGCAAAGCAGTGCAGTTTCCCCCAGCCGCATATGTGCCTCGAGGAATTTATGAAATGAGCTGTTTTCCATTTTGGTGGTTGACAGCCTTAACTGACGGTGACAGGTTATTTGAAAAATGAATAAACGGCAATACTTCATCCGTAAAGTAACTATATCTCGCCGGACAGTGTGATCTGTCTGTTACCTGATTGAAATGCTTTTGCTGAAGCAATGTCTGGGGAACGTAATGAAACAATCTGCTTTGGAAGCCGTGAGCCTTTGGCTCGCCGGTAATGTTGAAGATGTGCCGCCTTTTGCGGCGCTCGTCGCCCGTCAGGATGTGTTTGTCATGACACGTCAGGCGCAGGATGCGGTGCTGAAGCCTGCGGATGCCGGTGCGTGGCCGCATGCATTGCGTGCAGCTTTTGCCGCCCGTATCGCGGCAGCAAATGACAATCCTTATCTCGGCGCGCTTTATGTTCAGGCTGCTGCCGGTTCAGACTATGCTGATCTCGCGCAGAGTAACTATGTGCCTGCCGATGCTGTGCAGCAAAAAGTCGTGGCTTTCATGGATAAAGTTGCCAACAAGACCAAAGATGTCGGTGCAGACGATATCGCTGTTTTGCAGCAGGCCGGTATTGCCGATGCTGATATTGTGCGCCTGTGCGAACTGAATGCTTTTCTTGCCTATCAAATCCGCGTGGCGTCCGGCCTCGCATCTTTGGCTGAAGCTGACGGGGAGCAGAACTGATGAGCGAGATCATTCACAAATTCACGAAAACGGTTCCTGAATGGCGTCCGCGTGTGAAGCCGGTCGTGCTGGCGGAAGCTACACCCGAGCAGCTGGATGCACTGAAAGTGACACCATCCAACACCAAAGTATCTGATTATGTGCTGGTACTGGCGCATGATCCGGAAAGCCTGAATGTGCGCTCACCGCTGTTCAATACAGTGATGTATGGCAAAGGCGGTCTGGGGCGTGCAGAGCGTGAGCTTGGCGCATTGGGCGCATCGGTTGTCAATCGCTGTATCTATTGTGCAGCCGTGCATGCCCAGCGTCATGCGCAGCTCAGCCGTGATGAGAGCGTAACCGACAAGCTGTTCCTTGATGGCGAGAAGGCGAAACTTGATCCTAAAAATCAGGCGATTTTCGATTTTGCGCTGAAGCTGTCGCAGTTTCCGCCGCAGACAAATGCAGAAGATGCACGCCGGTTGCAGGAGCAGGGGCTGAACAAGGAAGAGGCCGTTGATCTGGTGCTGTCTACTGCCATGTTCGGCTGGGCAAATCGCCTGATGCATGTGCTGGGCGATCCCGTCAAATAACTGAATTCACCATCGTAGAGCCTGACCACTAATGCTGCCTGAACAGGCTGGCAGGGAGAGATTATGCGCAATTTAAAGGCGCTGGAAGCCTACTTGGAAGTTGCAACTTTAGGTAGCGTCACCGCCGCTGCCAAACGGTTGCAATTGTCCCAGCCTTCCGTCAGCCGGATTATTCAGGATCTGGAACGCGATCTCGGCCAGAAGCTTTTTGTCCGTGTCGGGCAGCGTCTGGCGCTGACCCAGCAGGGCATGTTGTTACGTGATGATGTGGAGCGGGCATTGGCCGGTGTTGCCGAGGTTTGGGAGCGCGCGCAGGAAGTGGCCAATTTACGAACACGGCCGGTGCGCATTGCCTGTATCTCGGCGCTGGCTTTTGGTCTTGTGCCGCATGCATGGGCATCCCTCAGCCATTCCGTTGGAGCAGAAGGTGCAAGACGTATCGCTATTCAGACGGATACGCCGGAGCGGGTGCGCAGTTCAGTTCTCTCGAACGATGCGGATATCGGTGCGACAAGCCTGCCATTACAGCATCGCGATCAGACAACCCACTGGTTCGGCAGTGCGCCCTGCGTGCTGGCTGTGCGGGCTGATGATCCGCTGGCGAAAGAGCAGGGGCCAATTCCGCTCTCGGCTATCAAAAGCCGTACATTGGTGGAAATGTCCAACCGTCGCGGTCTGCCCGCCCGTATCCGCCAGACTTTGAAAAATAATCATATCGAGACCGGCGGGCTGATCCGTACCAACTCAACCATGAATGCACTGGCGCTGATCCGTGCCGGTGCGGGTGGTCCTGCGGGAACCGTCGGTGTGGTTGAGCCGGTTACCTCTGCCGGTACGCCACTGGACGGTATTGTCACTTTGCCGCTGGAGCTGGATATTCCCTATAGTTTTGGTGTGATCAGTCACAATGCCACGCAGTTAAGTGAGACAGCAGCAGAACTGATCACCGCTCTGGAACAGGCCGCCCATCTCCTGGTGCAGGGTTTCAAACTTCACACGCCTGATGAACATCAATCGCTGATTACCCAGCTTGCATTGCTGGAGGACTGACCATGACAAAATTTCCCTCATCGCTTGAAGAACTCAACAGCCTCGTTGCCCGTGATCTGGATTATCTGACATTACCGGCTAAAGAATGGGTGCCGCTGAAACAGATCGGTGGCGAAACACTGCTGGATGTGGCGATTATCGGTGGCGGCATGGCAGGCCTGTCAGCTGCGGCATCGCTGAAACATCTTGGTATCCGCACGGTTATTTTTGATGCACGCCCTCACGGTTTTGAAGGCCCTTGGGCAACAACAGCGCGCATGGAAACCCTGCGCTCACCAAAGAGCCTTACAGGACCGGCGATTGGAATTCCGTCTCTGACATTCCGTGCATGGTTTACAGCACAATTCGGTGAAGCCGAATGGGATGCCCTCGATAAAATTCCGCGCCTGCAATGGATGGATTATCTGCGCTGGTATCGCGATGTTCTCAATATTGAACTGCGCAATGATCATCGCATTACACTGATCAAGCCGGAAGCTGACCACACCGTGCTGGAGCTGGAAACCCCGCAAGGCAGCCAGACTGTCCGCGCCCGTCACGTGGTGCTGGCAACCGGACGCGATGGTCTCGGGGGGCCTTATGTGCCGGAGATTATCCGCACTCTGCCGAAGCAGTTCTGGGCACATTCGTCGGATGAAAATGATTATAGTGCGTTGAAGGGCAAATCGGTTGCCGTTATCGGTGCCGGTGCATCGGCGATGGATAGTGCGGCAACGGCTTTGGAAGCTGGTGCGGCGCGTGTCGATCTGCTGATCCGCCGCAAAGATATTCCGCGGATTAATCGTGGTAAGGGCATGGGTAATCCGGGCTCAGTCTATGGCATGCAAAATCTCGATGGCCGCACCAAACTGGTAATCTACAGCTATATCGGTGCGGAACAGGTGCCGCCGCCGCGTGCCAGTGTGCTGCGCGTCAGCCGCCATAACAATGCATTCTTTCAGCTGGGCGCTTCCCTTGAGAGTATCGTGGTGAAGGGTGACAAGATCGAGATCACCACGCCACAGGGACGCAGACAATTCGACTTCCTGATCGCTTCCACCGGTTTTCAGATTGACTGGCGCCAGAAAGCCTTCCTGTCGGAAATCGCCAGCAAAGCCCGCACATGGGAAGAGCGTCTGGCACCGCTGACCGGCAATGAGGATCGCTCATTGACTGAGGCACCGGATCTCGGACCATCTTTTGAATTCCTGCCAAAAGCGGGCGTGGAGGCAGAGGGTCTGTCCCGTATCCATTGCTTCTGCTATCCGGCCATGATGTCTCATGGCGGTGTATCCGGTGATATTCCGTCGATCAGTGAGGGCGCAGCCCGTCTGTCAACGGGCATTGCCGCCACGCTGTATCATGAGGACATCGACCAGCATTTTGCCAATGCCAAAAGCTATTCAGAGCCGGAAGTCTTCGGGGACGAATGGGTTGAAGCAGATAATTATGACCAGACTGATCTTGAGGCGCTGGTATGAATTTCACTGTCTGGCTCATCAAACGATTAGCTCAGGCGGCGGTCGTTCTGCTGATTATGTCGGTCATCGTGTTTCTCGGCCTGCATATGATCGGCAATCCGGCAGATATTCTGCTGGCACCCGATGCAACGCAGGTCGACCGCGCAGAGCTGATTGAACGCCTCGGCCTCGATCTGCCGGTCTGGCAGCAATATTGGTTGTTTCTGAAAAGCGCTTTGCAGGGCGATCTGGGCAATAGCTTTGTCTATAATACACCTGCGGTGACGCTGATCCTGCAACGCCTGCCAGCAACGCTGGAACTGGCCGTACTGGCAATGATCTTTGCGGTGTTTATCGGTATTCCGCTCGGTCTTTTTGCTGGGCTTAAACCGGAAAACCCGTTTGCCAAGCTGATCACAACCGGCAGTATTCTGGGCTTTTCCCTGCCAACTTTTTGGGTTGGCCTGCTGCTGATTATGACCTTTAGCGTCTCGCTCGGGCTGTTGCCTGCCAGCGGACGCGGCACAACCGTGCGGATTTTCGGCGTGGAGTGGTCATTCCTGACCCTCGATGGTCTGCGCCATATGCTGCTGCCGGCAATCAATCTGGCAATGTTTAAAGTCTCGCTGGTTATCCGTCTCACCAATGCCGGTGTGCGTGAGGTGAAATCGCTGGATTATGTGCGTTTTGCCCGCGCCAAAGGCCTGTCGCCTTTGCGTGTTGTGCGCCGCCATATCCTGCGCAATGTTATGATCCCGCTGGTCACTGTGCTTGGTATTGAATTCGGTTCGACTGTCGCTTTCGCGGTGGTAACCGAGAATATTTTTTCATGGCCGGGTGCCGGTAAGCTTATCCTCGATAGTATCAACGCGCTCGACCGCCCTGTGGTTGTTGCCTATCTGATGGTGGTTGTGACGTTGTTTGTGACGATCAATCTTATCGTGGATATTCTGTATCGTGTGCTTGATCCGCGTGTCAGAACGGAGGCGGCCGTATGACCATGTCTCTCACCAAACCACCGCGCTCACCAATCGCAGAAAATATCCGCATGTTCCTGCGCTCGCCGCTTGCCGTTTTCGGGCTGGCTTTGTGTGTGCTGATTGCCGCCGCCGCTATTTTTGCGCCGCTGATCGCACCGCAGAACCCCTATGATATGATGGCGATTGACGTGATGGATGCACGTCTCGCACCGGGTGAAACCAATATGACGGATGGTTATACCTATCTGCTCGGAACTGACGGGCAGGGGCGAGATCTGTTCTCGGCTATTCTCTATGGCCTGCGCACCAGTCTGGTTGTCGGCATTGGTTCTGCCACTATTGCCGGCGTGATCGGCATTGTGCTCGGGCTGGTTGCGGCCTATGCAGGCGGCAAAACCGATGCACTGCTGATGCGTCTGGTCGATCTGGTCATGTCGCTGCCGTCTATCCTCGTGGCACTCTTGATGCTGGCTTTCTTCGGTCGTGGTGTCGGCAATGTGGTAATCACACTGGTGCTGCTGGAATGGGCTTATTATGCCCGTACCGCCCGTGGTCAGGCACTGGTGGAAAGCCGCCGCGACTATGTGGAATCTGCCCGCGGGCTTGGCCTGTCGCCGCTCAGAATTCTGCTTGGTCATATTCTGCCGAATTGCATGCCGCCGCTGATTGTTATCGGTACATTGCAGATCGCCCGCGCGATTACACTGGAAGCTACGCTGAGCTTTCTTGGCCTTGGTGTACCGGTGACAGAGCCTTCGCTTGGCCTGCTGGTGTCCAATGGTTTCCAGTATATGTTGTCGGGTGATTACTGGATCAGTTTCTTTCCGGGGCTGGCTTTGCTGATTTCGATCGTGGCTATCAACCTCGTGGCCGACCGCCTGCGTGATGTGTTTAATCCGAGGGCTTTATCATGAGTGAATTGCTGCTGGATGTCCGTAATCTCTGCACGAGATTTTATACTGATGCCGGTGTGCTACATGCGGTTGAGGATGTGTCTTTTACGCTGCGTGCTGGGCAGACCATGGGGCTGGTCGGAGAATCCGGCTCCGGCAAATCGGTGACAGGTTTTTCGATTTTGGGGCTGATTGACCGGCCGGGTCGCATCGTGTCTGGTGAAGTGCTGTTCAAAGGACAGGATATTACCAAACTGTCAAAGAAACAGCTGCGCCATTTGCAGGGCAACCGTATTGCAATGGTGTTTCAGGACCCGATGATGACGCTCAATCCGGTGCTGCGTATCTCCGAGCAGATGATTGAAGCACTGCAGGCGCATGAGAAAATCTCCTATACTGATGCCCGTCAGCGTGCCCGTGATGTGCTGGGTGCAACCGGTGTGCCAAGCCCTGAAAGTCGTCTGGATGCCTATCCGCATCAATTATCCGGCGGTATGCGCCAGCGTGTGGCATTGGCAATTGCGATGCTCAATAAGCCGGATCTGATTATTGCTGATGAGCCGACAACGGCTTTGGATGTGTCGATCCAGTCGCAAATTCTGGCGGAAGTGCAGGGATTGGTCAAAGCCACCAATATGGCGCTGATCTGGATTACCCATGACCTGTCAGTGGTGGCCGGTATCGCCGACACTTTATCGGTGATGTATGCCGGACGTATTGTTGAAACCGGCCATGTCGGTGCTGTGCTTGATCAGCCACGCCATCCATATACCGCAGGATTGATCGGCAGCCTGCCCGGCAATGCGGAACCGGGCACCCGCTTGCAGCAAATTCCGGGACTGGCACCGAATATGTTCCATCCGCCGAAAGGTTGTGCTTTTGCCGCTCGTTGTGGCTCGGCAACGGATGCTTGCAATGTACAGCCGGAATTTACCGGAACAGAGGATCATCGCTATCGCTGCTTCCATCCGGTTACGCTGAATAGCAATATGCAGGAGCTGCGGCCATGACCAGTAACAATCATGATATTACTGCTCAGCAACCAATTGTTCTGCAAATGCAGAATATTGAAAAGCGTTTTGGCGGCGGTGGTTCTGCCTTAACAGAGCGTATGGGGTTGTCACGCCCGCGCCCTGTTGTGCACGCGCTGGATGGTGTGAACCTGACCATCCGCGCCGGTGAATTTGTCGGTCTGGTTGGCGAATCCGGCTCCGGCAAGTCCACGCTCGGTCGTATTGCAGCCGGTTTGATGGCACCAAGCAGCGGCGAGGTTAAGGTCTATAATAAAGCACCATCACGCGAGAATAAAACACATCTTGATGTGCAGATGATCTTTCAGGATCCGCAGGCCAGTCTCAATCCGCGCAAACGTATTGATAAGGCTGTTGGCGAGGCCCCGCTGATCCATGGCCTGACGAACCGCGCAGGCATTGATGAGTATGTCAGTGCGCAGCTGCGCCGCGTCGGGCTTGATCCGGCAATCCGCACCCGTTTTCCGCACCAGTTTTCGGGCGGTCAGCGGCAGCGCATCAGTATTGCCCGTGCTCTGGCGCTTAATCCGCGTTTTCTGGTCTGTGATGAATCCATTGCCGCACTGGACGTTTCTATTCAGGCGCAAATCCTCAACCTGTTTATGGACCTGCGCGAAGAGCTTGATCTGACCTATCTGTTTATCAGTCATGATTTGCGGGCGGTGCGCCATGTCTGCGACCGCGTGCTGATCATGTATCTGGGCAGAGTGGTGGAGGATGCACCGGCGAAGGAGTTCTTTGCCCGCCCGAACCATCCTTATACGAAAATGCTGCTGTCCGAAGTGCCGGATCTCTCGCAGCGCGGCAAAGCCTATTCAGCGATTAAAGGGGAAATTCCAAGCCCGATTAATCCGCCGAAGGGCTGTCATTTCCACCCGCGCTGTCCGCTTGCTTTTGACAAATGCCGCCTTGAGCGCCCTGCATTGAAGCAGGTCGGTGAGCAGCATTTAAGCGCCTGCCACCTCAATGATAACCCTTCATTTATTGATAAAGCCGCCCCATTGGAGTTAACCGCATGAAAAATTTACTTGCTGTCCTTGTTATGACCACCAGCCTGTTTTCTGCCAGTGCTATGGCAGAAGAACTGCGTATCGGTTTTGCGGATCCGTTGTCATCCATTGATCCGCAACTGAACAACCATGCCGGTGACCATTCTGTCGCCCAGCATTTCTGGAGCGGCCTGACCGGCAAAGACGCCATTAATATGCAGCCGGGTGTTGCCAAGACATGGCGCAATATTGACCCGCTGACATGGGAATTTACCCTTTTTGACAATGCGGTCTGGTCTGACGGTCAGCCGGTGACTGCTGCGGATGTGGCTTTCTCCTATGACCGTGCCCGCGATGTGCCGGGCAGCGTTGCCAGCGTCAAAGGTTTTATCCGTACAGTTGATAAGGTCGAGATCAAAGATGACCATCATCTGCTGGTCAAAACCACTGTGCCTGATCCGCTGCTGCCGGTCAGCCTTTCCAGCCTCTACATTGTCAGCAAGCATGTCGGTGAGAAATCAACAACGGAAGATTACAATAGCGGTAAGGCCATGGTGACCAACGGCGCCTATAGCTATGTCGGCTACACACCGGGTGACCGTGTGCTGATGAAGCGCAATGAAACCTATACCGGCGACAAGCCTGAATGGGATACGGTTACCTATCGTTATATTGCCAATCCGGCAGCGCGTACCGCTGCCTTGCTGGCTAAAGATGTGGATGTGATCGACAAAGTATCTGTTGCCGATATTTCCAAACTGGAAAAGTCGGAAGGCGTAAAAGTCTATGCCTATCCGGGTTTACGTGCGTTGATCATGCAGCCAAGCTTTAGCACGCAGCCGTCCAAATATCTGACCGACAAAGCCGGTAATCCGCTGAAGGAAAACCCGCTGCTGAATCAGAAAGTGCGTGAAGCGCTGACACTGGCGATCAACCGTGAAGCACTGGTGAGCCGTATCATGCAGGGTGGCGCAACGGTTGCGAACCAGTGGATGCCGGAAGGTACATTCGGTTATGACACGGATACGAAAGACATTCCGTTCGATGCCAAAAAAGCCAAGGAACTGCTGACAGAAGCAGGCTATCCGGATGGTTTCAAAATGACAATCCATGCGCCAAGCGACCGTTACCCGCAAGGCCCTGAAACCGCACAGGCTCTGGCTCAGTTCTGGACACGTATCGGCGTGGAAACACAAGTAGAGGTCGTACCTTTCTCGGTTTATTCCGGCAGCGCCAACAAAAACGAATATGCCATGACCATGATCGGTTGGGGTAATGGCACCGGCGAGGGCACCTATGCCATGACCTCTATTCTGGCAACGCCGAATAAGGAAAAAGGCGTTGGTGCATCCAACTGGGGTCACTATAGCAGTGCCGATCTCGATAAGGCTCTGGCTGAGGCAACGTCAGAATTTGACAATGCCAAGCGTGAAGATGTTATCCGCGGTGCGGTGAAAACCGTGATGGGTGATGTCGGTATTATGCCGCTCTTCCATTATAAAAATATCTGGGCATCGCGCGATGATCTGAAAGTTGTGCCGTGGAACAGTGACCGTACCGTTGCGATGCAGGTCAGCAAAATCAAAGCTGACTGAGGAACTGGCTGATGTTGCAAATCTCTGTTGAACCAGCCGTAGCGCTGATTGATGTGGAGCGCCGGATTACGATATCCGGCGCTAAGCCACAGGGCAAAGTCACGGTCAAAACACTGACAAAGCGTGCCGGTCATGACTGGACGAGTGAGGCGGTTTTTGAAGCCGATGCACAAGGCGTGATTGACCTGACCCGCGATGCACCTGTGTCCGGCACCTATCAGGGTGTCTCAGCTATGGGGCTGATCTGGTCGCAAAATCATGGCGGGCAGGGCATGTTGCCGCTGTTCCATCAGGATTTGTCACAGGCGCTTGAAACAACAATCACAGCAAGCTCCGGTGATGACAGCAGTGATGCATTGCTGGTGCAAACTCTGATGGCAGAAGGTGTGACCCGTGAGGAAGTGCGGGTGAACGGTCTTGTCGGCACGCTTTATCGCGCTGCTGGCAGTGAAGCACGACCGGCTGTGATGATCATGAACGGTTCCGGTGGTGGTGTGAATGAACCGCGTGCGGCGCTTTATGCGTCCCGTGGCTATCATGCGCTGGCACTTGGTTATTTCGGTGCAGAAGGTTTGCCAAAATATATTTCCAACACACCGCTGGAGTATTTTGAAAAAGGGCTGGACTGTTTGCGCGAAGCTGTGAAACCGAAAGATGATTTCGTGGCGGTCAGCGGTCAGTCACGGGGCGGCGAGTTGGTGCTGTTATTGGGCGCTACCTACCCGCAGAAAGTCTCTGCGGTGATCGGCTATGTGCCGAGCGCATTTATGCATGGGGGGCAGGCGGCTGCCGATCCTGCCTTGGGTCGTGACGGGCCTTGCTGGCTCTATCAGGGCAAGCCGCTCACCCATATCTGGGATAATAACCGCTTTGCGAGCTGGAAGCCGTATGATGACGGGCCGCAGCCACGCCGCAACAGCGCTGCAATGCGTACCGCACTTGCCGATCCTGAAGCTATGCGCAAAGCGCGTATTCCGGTGGAAAAAATTGCAGGGCCGGTGATGCTGATCTCCGGCGGTGATGATGGTGCATGGCCGTCAGATTATTATTCACTGCTGGTGCAGTCGAGCCTTCTGGCCGCCAATCATGCTTTTCCGGTGGCGTGGTATAATCATCCGGAAGCAGGACATTCCATCCTGTTCCCTTATGTGCCGGCTACGCAGATTGTTCATGCACATCCGGTCAATGGCAATCTCACGACAATGGGCGGCGAACCTGATGTGAATGCTGAGGCCAATGCCGCATCATGGCAGGCTGTGTTACAATTTTTAAAACAGGCAACGGCTTAAAACGTCGATTAAACAGAAAAGGCGCAGTGTCGGATAACACTGCGCCTTTGTTTTACTTAAACAGCGGGGTGATGATCTCTTCGAGAACCGCAAGTGCTGCATTATTTGCAGCGGCATCATCGCCTGCTTCAAATTCGGCCAGTTCAATACCGGCAATCTTGTCCTGCGGCAGGGCGGCGAACACATCACGCAGCTGCTGTGGCATCAGACCATCTGCCACTTTATATGCAGCCGGAATGAAATCAGGCTCCATCACATCCCAGTCGACATGCACCCAGATTGGTGCATCACCGATAGCCTGCAAAACCGTTTCAGGGGTGGTTTGGGCAGGGGCAATAATCCGGATACCGGCTTTTGCCAGCATTGCAGCTTCTTCTTCATCAATATCACGACCGCCGATGATGATAACCTGTTCAGGGCGCAAACCTGCACCATGGCCGCTGTCCCACAAACCGCTGGCGGCAGCGACAACCATGCCGCCGAGATAGCCGGAGCCGGTGGTCTCTGGCGTATTGAAATCACCGTGCGCATCAATCCAGAGCAGAACACTGTCCGGTCGCTCACGCGCAACAACCGGCAGGCTTGCCAGACTGGCAGAGCAGGTATTGGCAACGAGCACCGGTATCTGATTGTTTTTGAGTGTGGCGTCCAGAGCGTCGCTGATGCCGTTTAATGTGTCACGCGCTTGCGGCAGGCTGACGGACCAGTCATCAGTGACGACCGGTGAAAGAGAGCCGATTGTTGTTACAGGAGCAGAGGTGAGTTTCTCTACCAGTTTTGCTGTCAATGCCGCACCCGGAATTGCGCCTACGGTGCGATCGGCAATGCGACCCTGTGAAAGAATAATATTATAGGCCATGCCAACTCCCGCTTTATGCCTGTTTGATTGGACAGTTAGAGCGCATGCGAAAAAGTAGCAACCGGCTTTAACGCCGGTTGCTTGTTGATGTGTGAATTAATGCCACTCATCGCCCCATTGTTGCACATAGTGGTCAGGTCCCGCTTCCAGCATCTGGCGAACAGGCGGTTGATAATCCATAGCGCGTACAGGGCTTTTCAACTCATTAACTTTGAGCTTCGGCTTGGAGCCGCGTGTTGCAGGATCAGGCACCGGCACCGCTGATAGCAGGCGCTTGGTATAAGGATGCTGCGGATTGCTGAAAATGCTTTCCCGTGCGCCGATTTCAACAATTTCTCCCAGATACATCACGGCCACACGGTGACTGATCCGCTCCACTACGGCCATGTCATGGGAGATGAAGAGGAAGGCCAGATCAAGCTTGTCCTGTAATTCCAGCATCAGATTGACAACCTGTGCTTTGATGGAAACGTCGAGCGCAGACACGGCCTCGTCAGCAATAATGATCTGCGGATCAAGTGCCAGTGTGCGTGCAATACAGATACGCTGACGCTGCCCGCCGGAAAATTCATGCGGGTAGCGGTCATACATAGCCGGATTAAGCCCGACCTGATTCAGCAATTCTTTGGCTCTTTCCCGTGCTTGTGAGGCACTGGCCAAACCATGCACGATCATCGGTTCTGCAACAGCTTCACCGATTTTCATACGCGGGTTAAGGCTGGCAAAAGGATCCTGAAAGATCAGCTGCATCTGACGACGCTTATCGCGAAACTGCGACTGGCTGATACCAAGAATATTCTCGCCGTTGAGAAGAATTTCACCGGATGTCGGCTCATTCAGCCGGATGATCGAGCGGCCGGTGGTGGATTTGCCGCAACCGGATTCCCCGACGAGCGACAGGGTTTCCCCTGCTTTAATCGCGAAGGAGACATTCTCAACGGCATGAACCCGTCCTGCCGGTTGCCGGAACAGGCTCTTTGGCAGATCGAAATATTTACGCAGATTGCGAACTTCGAGAACGGTTCTCGGTTCTGCGGTACTGGTTTCCTGTTTTGCAGAAGAATGATCTTCCTCCGCGGGTTCCACCGGCAAGCCTGTGCTGCGATCAATCTCAGGGAATTTTAGCGGTGCGCTTTCCCCTTTCATTGAGCCGAGTTTCGGCACCGCAGACAACAAAGCACGGGTATATGGATGCTCCGGTGCCGCAAAAATATCGGCTGTGTCTCCGGTTTCAACAATATTACCGTGCAGCATCACGATGGTACGGTCTGCGATTTCTGCCACTACACCCATGTCGTGGGTGATGAAGAGCACAGCCATGCCTTCTTCTTTTTGCAGCTCTTTGATCAGATCAAGAATCTGCGCCTGAATAGTCACGTCCAGCGCCGTGGTCGGCTCATCGGCGATCAGCAGTTTTGGTTTACAGGCTAGCGCCATGGCAATCATGACACGCTGGCGCATCCCGCCCGAGAGCCGGTGCGGATAATCTTTGACACGTGTTGCCGCAGACGGAATCCGCACACGCTCCATCAGATGAACCGCCTCAGCCTCGGCTTTCTCGCGGGACATGCTGCGATGGGTCATCAGCACTTCCGCAAGCTGGAAACCAATGGTCAGGCTCGGATTGAGCGAGGTCATTGGCTCCTGAAAAATCATGGCGATTTCATTGCCGCGGATTTGGCGCATTGCGCCATCATTAATCTGCGTGAGCGATGCACCGTTGAAGACTGCATTGCCTTCAATCTTGCTGTTGAGCGGCGGCAGCAAGCGCATCAGCGAGAGTGCCGTAACACTCTTGCCAGAGCCGGATTCCCCGACAATGGCAACGGTTTCACCAGCCTTGATGTCAAAGGAAATGCCATGAACAACCGGCGACCATTGACTGCCGGTGCGGAAGGAAACTTTGAGATCTTTGACGGACAGAAGAGCTTCTTGCATGCTAAAACCTTTCTATCAATAAAAGACGCTGATTAGAAAACGCAGACAAATCAGCAGCAGGAAGGTGCCGAAAAAGACTTCGAGCTTACGTTTTGACAAGCTATGTGCCAGTTTCACGCCGATAGGGGCGGCGAAAATACTGGTCGGAATAACCAACAGAAAACCGAGCAGGGAAACATAGCCGAGTGCCAATGGTGGCTGAAGCGCCGCAATTTCCGGAAACTCGGCGGCACGCGGCCAGCCTGCATAAATATAGCCCAGCGCACCCGGTATCGATATCAGGATGCCTAAGCCCGACGATGTGGCAACAGCCTGATGGATCGGCCGGTTATAGAAGGTCATGAACAGATTGGAGAGTTGTCCGCCGCCAATACCCATCAGCGATGACAGGATACCGATCACCAGACCGACCATACGGATTGCCAGCTTGCCCGGCAGCTCGTCTGCAATTTTCCAGCTGTCTTTACCAAACAGCAGACGGATTGCGGAAACACCGGCAACCAGAATGAAGATGAACTTAAACACTTCCGCCGGTGCATAACGCGCAATAACACTACCGGCAATAACGCCAAGAACAACCGGCACCGCCCAGAGTTTGAGCAGGCTGGTATCAACCATGCCACGGGCACGATGTGCATTATAAGAGCGGATCGACGTCGGGATAATAATCGCAAGCGATGTACCGATGCTCAGTGGCATCAGGACATCATTGGGAACGCCCATAATCCGGAACAACTCATAGAGCACCGGAACCGCGACGGTACCGCCGCCGACACCAAACAGGCCTGCGAGCAGGCCGGTGATCCCACCGGCTGCCAGCATCGCCAGAGCAAGCCAAAGCAGCTGCTGTATTTCAATACCCATTATCACTGTGAAGCTTTCCCGAGTTAGCGACCAACCGCATAGGCCTGCATCAGGCGTGGTGTTGCAGCGGCACGCAGCAATCCGTTATTTTCGCGCTCTGCTGCGGTCAGACGGCCGACTGTCCACTCATCAACAATCTCGACATCATGGCCGCGTGCCTTCAGCTCATTGAGCACGGCTTCACCAATGGATTTTTCAATCACAAGGCGACCCGGAATAGCTTCACGCGGATAGAAAGATGACGGGAAATGCATGGTGTGGAACAGCGGAAGATCAATGCCTTCCTGCAGGTTCAGGCCATGATGGACACGGCGCAGGAACAACAGTAGCTGCCATTGGTCCTGCTGATCGCCGCCCGGTGTGCCAAAGACAAGGCGCGGTGTGCCCTGATAGCTGGCGAGCGACGGGGTGAGTGTGGTGCGCGGGCGCTTGCGTGGCGCAAGGCTGGTTGGCAGATCAGGCTCCAGCCAGAACATCTGCGCACGGGTATTGAGCGGGAAGCCGAGTTCCGGAATAACCGGAGAGGACTGCAACCAGCCGCCGGATGGCGTGGCAGAAACCATATTGCCCCAGCGATCAATCACGTCAACATGCACGGTATCACCGCGTTTTTCAGTACGCAGGTGCGCCATGGTCGGTTCACCGGCACCCGGTGCGAGATTGGCGTTGGCATCGGCATAGCGGAACTGTGCGACGCCACGCTCATGCTGGGCTTCATAACCTGCAACCAGACCCGGACGCAGCTCATGAGAGGCACTTGTGCCGATCATGTTACGGCGTTGTTCATTGTACTCTTCCGATAGCAGGTGCTCCATAGGCACATCGACAAAATTCGGATCGCCATAATAGATTTCACGATCTGCATAGGCCAGTTTCATGGCTTCAATAGTAGTGTGGACAAATTCCGCACTATCCGGTGCCATCGCTGCAATATCGGTGTTTTTCAGCAGAGCGAGGGTTTGCAGGAATGCAGGGCCCTGGCCCCACGGGCCGGTTTTGGAAACTGTCCAGCCGTGATAATCATAGGTGAGCGGTTCTTCATAAGTGGCACTCCAGCGCGCCATATCATCGACTGTCAGAATGCCTTTATGGCGTTTGCCGCTGGTATCCATGGCCTCTGTGCTACGGCAGAAATCCTCAATCGCCTGTGCAACAAAGCCACGATAGAAACCGTCGCGTGCATGATCGATAATCTCTTCACGGCTGCCGCCTTTGGCTTCAGCTTCATCCACCAGACGCTGATAGGTCTTGGCCAGCACTTCATTGGTGAACAGTTCATGAGCCTGCGGGAGATTGCCGTTGCGAGCCCATGTGGCATAGGAGGTCGGCCATTCTTTTTCAAAGAACTCAGCCTGATCGTGGATTGTATTGGCAACGCGCGGCAGCATCGGATGGCCGGTGCGGGCATAATAGATCGCCGGTTCCATCACATCGCGCAGGCTCATGCTGCCGTGATCGCGCAGCATCAGCATCCATGCATCAAAGGCACCCGGAACGACGGTTGCAAGCAGGCCCGAACCCGGAACCAGATCAAGCCCTTCCTGTTTATAGCGCTCGATTGTTGCTGCACCCGGTGTTACGCCCTGACCGCAAACCACTTCGGTTTTGCCGGTTTTAGCGGAGTGAAAAATAATCGGCACTTCACCGGCAGGGCCGACCAGATGCGGCTCGACAATCTGCAGAACAAAGCCTGCTGCAACTGCGGCGTCAAATGCATTGCCGCCGCGCTCAAGCAGCGCCATACCGGCAGAAGAGGCCAGCCAGTGGGTGGACGTGACAACACCAAAGGTGCCGAGAATTTCAGGACGGGTTGTAAACATACTCATCGGAATTTCCTCAAAATTATTAATATTCGCGCGGATCAATAGCGTCGCGCAGGCCGTCGCCAAGCAGATTGAAACCCAGAACCACGAGGAAGATTGCGGCTCCCGGCCATACGGACATCCATGGCGCTTGTGAGATGAAGTTTTTCGCTGTGTTCAGCATGGAACCCCATGACGGGTTCGGTGGTTGCTGGCCAAGACCGAGAAAGGACAGGCTGGCTTCGGCAATGATTGCCGCTGCAATGGTCAGCGTTGCCTGCACGATAATCGGTGACAAAGCATTGGGCAGAATATAGCGCAGGATAATGCGCGGATGACGCAGACCCAGAACCTGAGCGGCCTCAATATATTCCTCATTACGGATGGAGAGCACCTGACCACGGGTCAGGCGGGCAAAGACTGGTGCAGCAGACAAACCAATGGCAATCATCGCATTGGTGAGGCTGGCACCGAGAAAAGCCGCCAGTGCAATCGCCATAATCAGAAACGGAATGGCGAGCATCGCATCAATCAGCCGCGAGATAATACTGTCTGCCCAGCCACCAAAATAACCGGCGATAATGCCGAAAGGCACACCGACAATCATTGCAATGAAGACGGAAACAACACCCGCCATCAGCGATGTGCGTGCGCCATAGGCCATGCGCGAGAACAGATCACGTCCCAACTCATCGGTGCCTAACCAGTGCAATGCTGACGGTGGTTTGCGGATCGCGGTGAAGCTGGTTTGCAGCGGGTCATAACCGGCAATGAGCGGCGCCAGAATAGCGAGAAGGGCGAAGAAGCCAACCAGAATAGCGCCCAGAACAGCGGCTCTGTTTGAGAGGAATTTCTGTAAGGTGCGGTTGGGTTGTTTCTTAACCGGAATTGCGAGCGCACTCATGTTGCATCCCTCAGTCTCGGATTGACGATAATATAGAGAATGTCGGCGAGGAGATTCATCAGGATGAAGCCAACCGCAGTACACAACACCACGCCCTGCACAACAGCATAGTCACGGGTGAAAACCGCATCGACGATCAGTTTGCCAAAGCCCGGAATGGTGAAAATTTGTTCGGTCAGAACCGCACCGGCGAGCAATTCACCAAACAGCAAAGTGGTCAGTGTGATGATCGGAACGAGGGCATTACGCAGTGCATGGCGCAGGATAACCGTCTTTTCATTCAAGCCTTTGGCGCGGGCTGTACGCACATAGTCTGAGCGTAATACGCCGAGCATGGCAGAGCGGGTATGGCGCATCAACACACCGGCAAGGCCGGTGCCCAGCACAAAGGCCGGCATAATCATGGTGCGGATATTCTGTCCCAGATCTTCAAGCGGCGATGTGTAGCCGGACGAAGGCAGCAATTGCCATTGAACGGACACCACCAGAATAAGCAGAATGCCAAGCCAGAAATTCGGAATAGACAGGCCGGAGAGTGCCGCCACATTGATCGAGTAATCGGTCAGCGTGCCTTTGCGCACGGCAGATATGATCCCCGCAGGCACACCGATGAGCAGCGCAACGATCATGGCAAAAGCTGCAAGCTGCAAGGTTACCGGCAATTTTTGTACGATCAGTTCCAGCACCGGTTTTTCTGTGCGGATGGAAATACCGAAATCACCGGTCAGAATACGGCCAAGCCAGCTGGTATATTGCGTGACTATCGGGTCGTTGAGCCGGTATTTTTCCTGAAGATAAGCAATGGTTTGCGGATCACGGTCTTCACCGGCCAGCGCCAGAATAGGGTCGCCTGGCAGCAATTTTTGCATGCCGAAAACGATGACCGAGACCAGAAACAGGGTCGGGATCACCACTAAGCAGCGCCGGATAATTAATTCGAACATAGAGTGAGTTCCATTATCTTGAAAACAGAACAGCGGGCATCAGGCCTGAAGCGGTAAAGCTTAATCAGTCTGTGTTGCAACAAGGTACCCGACGATTATGCCAACCGGCATAATCGTCGGGTAACGCGCTGTTATTGTTCCAGAGTCACGCCTTTCAGGCGGATCATGCCATCCGGATGAGCCGAGAAACCTTTGAGGTTTGCACGGGTCGCAAAGATCCATGGTTGGTAATAAAGATAGATAATCGGCAGTTCATCCTGCAGGATTTCCTGTGCCTGATCGTACAGTGCTTTGCGTTGTGCCTGATCCTGAAGGCCACGGGCTTCATTCAGCAATGCATCAATTTTTTCATTGCAGAAACCGGCATCATTGAGGCTGCCTTTGCAGGTGTCAAACTGATGGATATTGCCGTCCGGATCAGCACGGCCTGACCAGCCGCTCTGGCCGACTTCGTAGCTTTTTTCTTTCAACGTGCTCTGCAATGCCGCAAACTCGGTCGGGCGCAGGGAAATGTCGAAACCGGCTTCGGAAGACATCGCCTGAATAAGCTCATAGACCTGCTGGGATGTTGTTGAATTGCCGAAAGCCAGTTCAAAACTGATGCGCTCATGGCCGGCTTCTTTCATCAGCTGTTTGGCCTTTTCAACATCACGCGTCACCGCGTCATATTTTGGATTATAGGCAAAGCTTGAAGGCGGGAAAGGCTGATGTGCAGGCTGGAATACGCCTTGTCCGACAACTTCATTGATAGCATTGCGGTCAAGGGAAAGCTCGAAAGCCTGACGGATGCGTTTGTCATGACCAATCGGGAAACTGTCTTTGTCACCTTTAGTCATGTTGAAGGTCAGCGCCTGATAACCGATGCTGGTGACCGGCAGATATGTCAGGTTGCTGTCGCCTTTGGCGGCTTCAATATCCGAAGATGCAAGGCGCTCGATCAGGTCAAAATCACCAGAGCGCAGATTGGCAAAGCGGACTGTGGAATCCTGAATTGGCAGATAGGTCACTTTATCAAAGTGATAATTGGCGGCATCCCAATAATCGGCAAATTTTTCCAGAACAATACGGTCATTTTGAACGCGGCTGGTAAATTTATACGGGCCTGAGCAGATCGGATTTTTTGTAAAATCGCCATCCGTAAAGGCTTTAGGCGACAAGATCATACCGGCACGGTCTGAAAGCTGGGTGAGCAATGCCGCATCATGTTTTGTGACGTGAATGTCGAGCGAGGTGTCATCAACCACCTCAATCGTATCAATAGCTGCGACCTCACTTTTGCGCAGGGATTCCGGCAAAGTTTTAGCGCGTTCCAGATTGGCTTTGACATCGGCGGCAGTAATCGCTGTGCCATCATGGAATTTGCCGTCGTCGCGCAGTTTGATGTGCAGCGTCTTGCCGTCTTCAGACCATTTCCACTCTTTAGCGAGCTGCGGCTGGATTTCCAGCTTGTCATTGATATCAAACAGCTTATCGCACATGGATGACAGAACAATACGACCGACAAAGGTGCGGGCGCGGTGCGGGTCCAATACGTCCGGATCATCCTGCAGGCCGATACGCAAATCGGCAGCCAGTGCCGGTAAAGTTAAAGCGATTGCTGCGGCTGATAATGTCGCGCTTTTCAGCGCAATCTTATAGATTGATTTCATCTCCACCCCTTATCTTGTTCTTTTGAACAGTCACATCATGCGTTGGTTTTCATAAAGTCTGGACAGAACGGGTTTTCTCCTCCGGTCGAAAAACCGTTCTGCTGGTGATCCGCATTTCTTAATGCGGATCGGAATTGTTAGTCTGTGTTGTTGATCTGGCGCGCCTGCGTCCGCGCAAAGCCACCGATTTCTTCAACAACGGCCTCGCGCAGCGAGATCAGATGCGTGCGCATTGCTTCCTCGGCATCCAGCGGATGAAACCGCCGGATGGCATCAAGAATGGCATTGTGCTGGGTCACTGATAGCGAGTTACGGCCTGTGGAACGGACGCGTGCCCGAAATTGCTGCCATGCTTCATTGCGACGGATTTCATCAATAATGCTCATAATGGCGATGAAAAGCTGATTGCCGGATGCATCGGCAATCTTGCTGTGAAATGCTGAATCCCACTTCTCCCATGAGGCGACATCGTCGGCCTGCTCCGCTTTTTGCGCCAGTTTTTCCAACTGCTCAATCAGAGCCGGTGTTGCACGCGCTGCTGCCATGCGCGCCAGCGCTGGCTCAATTTCGATGCGCACATCCATCACTTCAATCGGATTGGTAAAAGTCGCAATCTGGTTGACAGGCATATTACCGGTCGGACGACGTTCGCCGCTGAACGTGCCTTGGCCTTGGCGACGCCAAATCTGGCCTTCGTGTTCCAGAATATCGAGCGCTGCACGTAACGCGCGACGGCTGACATTGAACTTTGCAGCCAGATCCCGCTCAGATGGCAGACGGCTTTCCTGATCTGCACCCTGATCGGCCAGCAGAGCGCGTAATTTTTCTAAAGCGAAATCTGAATTGTGGCTGAGATCATTCATTCTATTAAACAGTGCGGATCAGTTGAACCAATTAATTTATTGGTAGCATGATTCTCGGAGATGTGAATGATTTAGTGCATTTTATGTCCTAATAATTATATTTTAAGCGTAAATAGCAAAGTTAATGTCGCGAAATTAGTAATTTTAAGAAGAATAACGACGAACCAATTTAATATTGGTTCAAAATAGTTTGAGTGTTGCGCTGCGTTTTCATAAGCATCATAAATGGCTACAGCATAAAATGCTTGAGCGGCCTTTGTGCGTCCAAGAGTACGCATGGCGCTCTAGTCCCAATATTCGCAGGTTTTCGTAATGCCCAAGTTTTCTGATCCGCAACGCCTTCAAATTCTGATTGACGGGCTGAACCAGTTCAACGCTACTCCTGATAAAGGTACAACCCGACTGACCTATAGTCCGGAGTTCCGTCAGGCTAGCGATTATCTGCGTGTGCAGATGGAGGCGGCAGGGCTGACTGTGCGTGAAGATACGGTCGGCAATCTTATCGGGCGTCTGGAAGGGCGTACCCCTGATTTAGCGCCCGTTCTGATCGGTTCACATTTTGACTCGGTGCCAAATGGTGGCAAATTTGACGGTCAGGCAGGTGTGATCGCAGGGCTTGAAATTGCCTTTCAGCTACAGGAGCGCGGCCTTGCGCCGGAACGCCCGATTGAGTTTATCGCGATGATTGAAGAAGAGGGAACGCGTTTCGGCGGCGGCCTGCTGGCTTCACGTATTATGACCGGCAAAGTGGATATGGCTGAGTTGCTGGATTATGCAGATGATGCAGGCGTGCTGTTTCGCGAGGCGATGCAGAGCTATGGTCTTGACCCTTCCAAAGCGCATGAAGCCGTGCGCGAGGCGGGTTCGGTTCACGCGTTTCTGGAGCTGCATATTGAGCAGGGACCGGTGCTGGAGACGAGCGGCGATGATGTGGCTATTGTCGACCGCATTGTTGGTCTCGGACAGCTGAAGGCAATATTTCGCGGGCAGGCGGGACATGCAGGCACGACGCCGATGAATGCGCGTCGGGATGCTCTGGTCGGTGCCGTGACGGCGCTGGCGCAATTGCCGGATTTAGCGCGGACAATTGGTGAGGATGCTGTTTTGACTGTGGGTAAAATGGAAGTTCATCCGGGTGGTGCGAATGTCATACCTGATCGTGTGGTCTTTACCGCAGATATCCGTGCGCCAAAAGAGAATGTGGTACGTGCACTGCTGGATCAGGCGCGTGATATTATTGAACGCGCAGGCGGTAATGATTTGTCGGTTGATGTGGAGCAGCAAATCTACATCTCGCCGGTGCCGCTCTGTGCGCAAATGCATCAACGCTTACAGTCTCATGCCAATGCACTTGGCCTGAAAAGCCGGACGATGGTCAGTGGCGCAGGGCATGATGCAATGGTGATGGCCGATTTCGCACGAACCGGTCTCGTTTTTGTGCCGAGCCGCAATGGTATTTCCCATGCACCGGAAGAATGGACGGATTACGATCAGATGGCCAAGGGCGTTGATGTGCTGTTTCTGATGCTTTGTGAGCTCACAGGTATAGAACTCGCTACTTGAGTTATTTTTAGTTCATATTTGTAGATGCTTTAATCACAAAGGCTTGCAGTCAGATCTGGCTGCAAGCCTTTGTCGTTTGTGTTTTGCAATGCTCAAACTATTGAAAATAATTGTATTAAAGCGAAAATTTGTAAAATAATTTTAAGTATGAAACTTTATGCTTGAAATTATTTTTGAAAGTGACACCATGAGATCAGATTTTTTTTGGTGTCAGGATTCCCGTTGGTTTTGGTTCCCTGACACGTGATGCAAGAGGCGATCCGGATCGCGGATCGCAACGAGGTCAGATGATGAAAAAAGCAGAAGGGCAGTTAGCGGAGCAAAGTCCGGTAGCGGAGACTGTGCCGTCTAAACAGAGCCTGCGCGCATGGCTTAAATTGCTGAAATCAACAAAGCATGTTGAAGCCGTGATCCGTGAAAAACTGCGTACGGAGTTTGATACGACCCTGCCACGCTTTGACGTCATGGCTGCGCTTTATCGTTTTGAGAGCGGGCTGAAAATGACAGAATTGTCTGCCGCCCTGCGTGTTTCCAATGGCAATGTTACCGGCATTATCGAGCGTTTGGTCAGTGATGGTCTGGTGCTGCGTGTACCTGTGGAAAATGACAAGCGTGCAATGCTGGTTTGCCTCACCAAAAAAGGCCGCGAAGAGTTCGCTAATCTGGCCGCAGCGCATGAGCGCTGGATCAGCGAGATTTTCAGTGTTTTGTCGCCGCAACAATCAACCGAGCTGGTCACAGTGATTGATACGATTGAGCATGCTCTGGCGCTGCAAAACGATCATGATCATCTGCCTTAAAACAGGTAGAACACCCGCTCCAGTGCCAATATCAGGATATGCATGACACGATAACAATTTGAAGTTTCTGACATTTTTAAAAATAACGATGCGGGCATAAGCTTGCCGGGGAACAAAAAATGCTTGGACCAACAGCACATACGGACCATTTTACGCGCAATAATTTGCCGCCGGAAGACCTCTGGCCGGAACTCCCATTAGGCTCTATTACCTATCCGCAACTACTCAATGCCGGATATGAACTTTGTGATGCCATGGTGGAAAAGGGCTTCGGAGATAATACGGCGCTGATCGGCAACGGGCGACGCCGGACTTACAAAGAACTGGCCGATTGGAGCAATCGTATCGCTCATGTGTTGGTCGAGGATTATGGTTTGCAACCCGGCAACCGCGTTCTCATCCGTTCGGCGAACAATCCGGCAATGGTTGCCTGTTGGCTGGCGGCAACAAAGGCCGGTGCTGTGGTCGTCAATTCGATGCCGATGCTGCGGGCCTATGAGTTGGGGCAAATCGTCAATAAAGCTGAGATTTCCATTGCCCTTTGCGATACGCGCCTGATGGAAGATATGCAGCTTTGTGCGGCAGAGAGTGCTTATCTTAAAACTGTGGTCGGTTTTGATGGCAGCGCCAATCATGATGCGGAACTTGACCGGCTGGCATTGAATAAGCCGGTGCGTTTTGATTGTGTGAAAACCGGCCGTGATGATGTGGCATTGCTTGGTTTTACCTCCGGCACAACCGGCGAGCCAAAAGCCACAATGCATTTTCACCGTGATTTGCTGCTGATTGCCGATACTTATGCCAAAGAAGTATTGAATGTGCAGCCGGACGATATTTTTGTCGGCTCGCCACCTTTGGCCTTTACTTTCGGCCTTGGCGGTCTGGCGATATTTCCTCTGCGTTTTGGTGCTGCCGCGGCATTGCTGGAACAGGCAACGCCACCGAAAATGGTGGAGCTGATTGAAACATATAAAGCAACAATCAGCTTTACCGCGCCGACCGCCTATCGTGTGATGTTGCAGGCGATGAGTGAGGGCGCGGACTTGTCATCATTACGCATTGCGGTTTCTGCCGGTGAGACCTTACCGGCACCGGTTTATAATGCATGGATGGAGACGACCGGAAAGCCGATGCTTGACGGGATTGGTGCGACAGAGATGCTGCATATTTTTATCAGCAATCGTCTTGGGGATTCCGCTCCGGGACAAACCGGCAAGCCGGTGACCGGCTATGAAGCTAAAATCGTTGACGAGACTATGCAGGAAGTGCCGCGCGGTCAGATCGGGCGGCTGGCAGTGCGCGGCCCTACAGGCTGCCGCTATATGGCTGATGAGCGCCAGAAGGTCTATGTCCGTGATGGCTGGAACCTGACCGGTGATAGTTTCATTCAGGATGAAGACGGCTATTTCCATTTTGCGGCACGCGCTGATGATATGATTATTTCATCCGGCTATAATATTGCAGGGCCTGAGGTTGAGGCGGCTCTGCTTGTCCACCCCGATGTGCGTGAATGTGCGGTTATCGGTGTGGCGGACGCAGAACGCGGCCAGATTGTCGAAGCGCATGTCATCTTACGGGATGGTGTTGAGCCATCGGCAGAGATGGCTAAAGCCCTGCAAGAACACGTGAAAAGCATTATCGCGCCCTACAAATATCCGCGCTCGGTGCGCTTCATTCAGGATTTGCCGAAAACGGTAACGGGCAAGATTCAGCGCTTTATGCTGCGGCAGAGTGCCTGAAGGAAATGACCATGATTGATGCCGTTACAGTTCGGTCAGACAAAGGGAGATACTAAAGATGCGTATCGTTTGTATTGGTGGTGGTCCGGCCGGACTTTACTTCGCTCTGCTGATGAAAAAGAACCATCCGGAACATCACATCCGTGTTGTGGAACGCAACAAGCCTTATGATACTTTCGGTTGGGGCGTCGTATTCTCAGACGCAACCATGGATTCCATGAAGATATGGGATGAAACAAGCGCCGCACAAATTCAGGATGCTTTCAATCATTGGGACGATATCGAGGTGCTGTTTAAAGGCACACGCCAACGTACCAGTGGTCATGGTTTTGTCGGCATCGGCCGCAAAAAGCTTTTGAATATTCTGCAAAAACGCTGCGAAGAGCTGGGCGTTGAACTGGTTTTTGAAACCGATGTCGATGCCGATACACAATATCCGGATGCAGATTTGATTATCGCTTCGGATGGTCTGAATTCCAAAATCCGTAATCATTATGCTGATATTTTTGAGCCGGATATGGTGGTGCGGCCAAACCGTTATATCTGGCTTGGCACGGATAAATTATTTGATGCTTTCACCTTTGATTTTCGCAAGACGGATCATGGCTGGTTTCAGGCGCATATTTATAAATTCGATGACAAAACATCGACATTCATCATTGAAACGACGGAAGAGGCTTACCAGAAACACGGTCTGGGCGGCATGTCCCAGCAGCAGTCGATAGATTTCTGTCAGGATCTGTTCTCGGAAGTACTGGAAGGCGCGCCGCTGATGACCAATGCACGGCATCTGCGCGGTTCGGCATGGCTGAACTTCAACCGTCTGATTTGCGGAAAATGGAGCCATTATAACGGCAATTCCCATCTGGTACTGATGGGCGATGCGGCGCATACGGCGCATTTTGCAATCGGTTCCGGTACCAAACTGGCGATTGACGATGCAATTGAATTGACCCGTCAGTTCCAGCTGCATGGCCATGATAAGAGCAATATTCCGGCAGCACTGGAAACTTACGAAGAAATTCGTCGTGTGGATGTCGCACGCATTCAGAATGCTGCGCGCAATGCTATGGAATGGTTTGAAGTAGTCGGGCATCGTTATGCCGATACGCTGGAACCGGAACAATTTATGTATTCCATGCTGACCCGCTCGCAGCGTATCAGCCATGAAAACCTGCGCCTGCGCGATAAGACCTGGCTGGAAGGTTATGAAAAGTGGTTTGCGGAAAAATCCGGTCTGCCGGTTAATACCAATACTGGTAGTCGTCAGACACCACCGATGTTTACACCTTATCGCCTGCGCGATGTGACCCTGCCAAACCGTATCGTCATGTCACCTATGGCGATGTATTCGGCACAGGATGGTTTAATCAATGATTTCCATATGGTGCATTTAGGCGCGCGCGCGCTCGGTGGTGCTGGATTGATTTTTGCGGAAATGACCTGCGTTTCACCCGATGGCCGTATTACCCCCAATTGCCTTGGTCTGTGGAATGATGAACAGGCAGCAGGCTGGAAGCGGTTGGTGGATTTTGTGCATCAGAATTCTGATGCTAAAGTTGCGATTCAGCTTGGCCATGCAGGGCGCAAAGGCGCGACCAAACCGGCATGGGAGGGCATTGACCAGCCGGTGAGTGACGATCAGAGCTGGCCGTTAGTTTCGGCATCTGCCGCGCCATATTTGGTGAATAGTCAGACACCGAAGGCAGTTGATCGCGCGGATATGGATCGCGTTCTGGCTGATTTTGTCCGCTCTGCTGAACTGGCTGTGACCACAGGTGCAGACTGGCTGGAATTGCACTGCGCCCATGGCTATCTGCTCTCCAGTTTCCTGTCGCCGTTGACCAATCAGCGTACCGATGAATATGGTGGCAACCATGAAAATCGTGCCCGTTATCCGCTGGAAGTGTTCCGCGCAATCCGTGCTGTCTGGCCGGAAGGCAAACCGATTTCAGTTCGTCTTTCCTGTCATGACTGGGCTGAAGGTGGTAATACGCCGGATGATGCAGCGATTTTTGCGCAAATGTTTAAAGATGCCGGTGCTGATTTGATCGACTGTTCTTCCGGTCAGGTTGTGAAGCATGAGAAGCCGGTTTATGGCCGCCTGTTCCAGACCCCGTTCTCGGACAAAATCCGCAATGAAGTGAATATTCCAACCATTGCTGTTGGTGCGATTTCGGAAGCCGATCATGCCAATTCGATCATTTCGGCAGGACGTGCGGATTTGTGCGCGGTCGCCCGCCCGCATCTGGCAGATGCGGCCTGGGTATTGCATGAGGCTGCCAAAATCGGCCTGACCAATGTGGCTTGGCCGAAGCAATATTACTCCGGAAAAACACAATATGAGACGAATTTAAGCCGTGCGGCGCAGGCTAAGTGAAGTGAGACAATTCATGAATGATATGCAGTTTACGGACAAACATATCCTGATTACCGGTGCTGGCAGTGGCATCGGAGCGGCTATTGCCCGTGAATTTGTTGCCAAAGGTGGTAATGTTACGCTGGCAGGCAGACGGCATGAGCCTTTGACGGTCTTGGCAGCAGAACTTGATCAGGCAGCAGGGCGCAAAGCCTGCCATGTTGCCGGTGGTTTTGATGTGACGGACGCGCAGGCAATTCGCATCGGTTTGCAAGCGGCGCAAGCCAATTTCGGTGCGGTTTCAATTCTGGTCAATAATGCCGGTGAAGCGCCTTCCGCTCCGTTTGAAAAGACCACCGAGGACATGTGGGCGCGGGTGATCTCCGTTGATCTGACCGGTGTTTTTCAGGTCACACAGGCGGTTTTATCGGACGTTAAAGCCGCTGGCGGTCATGGCCGGATTATCAATATTGCTTCAACTGCCGGGCTGACAGGCTATGCCTATGTGTCTGCCTATTGTGCCGCGAAACATGGTGTTGTCGGGCTGACCCGCGCTTTGGCACTGGAACTGGCGACCAAGGGCGTGACGGTCAATGCCGTTTGCCCCGGATTTACAGATACGCCGATTATCCGCGATGCCATTGCGCAGATCATGGAGAAAACCGGACGCAGTGAGGAAGAGGCGCTGGCGCATTTCGTGCAGAGCAACCCGCAGAAGCGGCTGATCCGGCCTGAGGAAGTGGCACATACAGTATTATGGCTGGCATCATCGGATGCCGCCTCCATCAATGGACAGGCAATTGCGGTTGCCGGTGGCGAGGTATTGGCAGGATGAGTGAACAGAGCATCAGCATGAACAGTCATTTGAAAGCGTTCAAAACCTATCAGGCGCAGCATTTTCTCTGGGAAGTGAGCGAAAACGGACGGGTGGCAACACTGACACTGAACCGCCCTGACCGTAAAAATCCGCTGACTTTTGAAAGCTATGCCGAGCTGCGCGATTTGTTTCAAAATCTGACCTATGCTTCAGATATCCGGACAGTCGTGCTGATAGGTGCGGGCGGTAACTTCTCTTCCGGCGGTGATGTATTCGAAATTATTGAACCGCTGACCCAAATGCCGATGCCGGAATTGCTGGCTTTTACGCGTATGACCGGTGATGTGATTAAAGCCATGCGCAAATGTCCGCAGCCGATTATTGCGGCTGTTGACGGTATTTGCGCCGGAGCAGGCGCAATTCTGGCGATGGCATCGGATTTGCGCCTTGCAACACCGGAAGCCAAAACCGCTTTCTTGTTTACCCGTGTCGGTCTTGCCGGTGCGGATATGGGAGCCTGCGGTATTCTGCCACGAATTATCGGGCAGGGGCGTGCCGCAGAACTGCTCTATACTGGCCGGTTTATGAGTGCTGAAGAGGGCAAAGACTGGGGCTTTTACAATCATCTGCATGCGCAGGAAAATCTCCTTGGTGAGGCGCAGAAACTTGCCGGAACGCTCGCTGATGGCCCGTATTTTGCTCATGGGATTACCAAGACCATGATGCGTCAGGAATGGGCGATGGGCATTGAGGAAATGATTGAATCTGAAGCGCAGGCACAGGCGATTTGCATGGCAACGCAGGATTTCCGCCGTGCTTTTGAAGCTTTTGCAGCCAAACGCCGTCCAGAATTTGAGGGGAACTGATATGACAGCCAGCCTTTGCCGTTCAGCCCCCGTATTGGAGCATCTGGAACTGCCGTTTTTTGAGCCGCAGCAACATGAATTTGTGCAGAAGCTCAACGCATTTGCAGCCTCCGGTGTTTTGCAGACAATTGATCACAGCGATACCGATGCTGCTTGCCGTCAGGTGGTGAAGCAGCTCGGGCAAGCCGGATTGCTTACAGCAGTGACCGGCGACAATGGCCGGACAGAGATTGACTCGCGCTCCGTTTGTCTGGCGCGTGAAACGCTGGCATGGCACGATGGTCTGGCTGATTTTGCCTTTGCTATGCAAGGGCTTGGTACCGGAGCGATTGGTCTTGCCGGATCAGATGAGTTGAAGCGGCAGGTGCTGCCAAAGGTGACGTCCGGCGAATGGCTGGCGGCTTTTGCACTGTCAGAAAAAGATGCCGGTTCCGATGTCGGCGCTATGCAATGCGCGGCGATCCGTGACGGTGATGATTATATCCTCAATGGTGAGAAAACGTGGATTTCCAACGGCGGCATCGCTGATGTTTATACGGTGTTTGCCCGCAGCGGTGAGGCGGCAGGCACCCGCGGTATTTCTGCTTTTGTAGTCTATGCCACTGATCCCGGCTTTTCGATTGCCGAGCGCATTGATGTGATTGCACCGCATCCTTTGGCAACAATCCGTTTTGAAAATTGCCGCATTCCGGCTTCCCGTCGCTTAGGTGCAGGTGGCGAGGGCTTCAAAATCGCCATGCGCACGCTCGATATTTTTCGTGCATCGGTGGCTGCTGCCGCTCTCGGCTTTGCCCGTAGGGCATTGGATGAGGCTTTGCATCACGCTTGCAACCGAAAAATGTTTGGCTCGGCATTGAGTGATCTGCAATTAACGCAGGCTATTCTTGGTGAGATGGCAACGGAACTGGATGCCGCAACGCTGCTGACTTATCGCGCTGCATGGCGCCGCGATGTGCAAAAACTGCCGACAACCATGCAGGCCGCTATGGCGAAAATGACCGCCACAGAATCCGCGCAGATGATCATTGATCGCGCTTTGCAGATGTTTGGCGGGCGTGGTGTCAAAACCGGCGAGATTACCGAAAAGCTGTATCGTGAAATCCGCGCTCTGCGGATTTACGAAGGGGCAACGGAAGTACAAAAGCTCATCATCGCCCGCGAATTGCTGAAATCAATGTAAGGGCAGATCATGGCATTTCACACGACAAGACCTTTGCGTTTCGGGGATTGTGACCCTTCGGGCATCGCTTACTTCCCTTCCTATCTGAATATTCTGATAGGCGTGCTGGAGGACTTCTTTGCCTCGATTGGTGCGGACTGGAAAACACTTAACCAGCAAAGGCAGATTGCAACGCCGACCGTTCGCCTTGATCTGACTTTTGTGAAGCCCGGCTTTCATGCAGACCAGCTGGAATTTACGCTCAAAGTTATGGCTGTCGGCGGCAGTTCAGTGTCGCTTGAGCATGAAATCCACGCCAATGGCGATTTATTATGGTCGGCAAAACATAAAATTGTCGCCACTTCTATGACCACTCATAAAGCCTGCGCATGGCCTGACGATATTCGCGCTGCGCTCTCAAATCATCTGGAGACACAGAATGCATAAGATTTTACAACCGGATAACTGGGTTGCGCCGATTGGCTATTCGAATGGTATTTCTGCCCGTGGCCGCACAATTTTTGTCGGCGGACAAATCGGCTGGAACGAACAATGCGAGTTCGAAACCGATGATTTCGTTGAACAGGTTCGCCAGACGCTTAAGAATATTGTTGCTATTCTGGCCGTTGACGGCGCGGGGCCTGAGCATATCACTACGATGACATGGTACTTCACCGATAAGCAGGAATATAAATCCAATATGCGTGGTCTCGGACAGGCTTATCGCGATGTGATCGGTAAGCATTTTCCGGCAATGGCGGCGATGCAGGTGGCGGGGCTGATTGAAGATCGTGCCAAAATTGAAATTCAGGTCACAGCTGTCGTGCCGGACTGACGGGAGTGAACATGCCTGCCAGTTCTGAAACAAAGATCATTCATTTTTCAGATGCCGTTTCGGGTTTTGTTGATCATGGCCTTTTGCAGGTCACGATCAGCAATCCGCCGGTCAATGCGATTTCAGCCGCTATTCGTGAGGGGCTGATGCAGGCCATGGATATGGTTGAGACCTATAGTGTTGTGCACGGGCTGATCATTCGCGGTGAGGGGAAGTTCTTCGCAGCGGGGGCGGATATTCGGGAGTTTGATCTGCCACCGTCAGAGCCGACACTGCCACAGGTTACCGCGCGGATAGAGGCATTAGCAAAACCGGTTATTGCAGCGATTAACGGGCCTACGCTGGGCGGGGGCTGTGAAGTTATTCTGGCTTGCCATTACCGGATCGCTTCAGAAACGGCAAAGTTTGGTCTGCCGGAAGTGAAGCTGGGGCTTGTGCCGGGCGCGGGCGGAACACAACGCCTGCCACGTTTGACAGGGCTGACTGCTGCTTTGGATATGATTGGTACAGGATGTACGATTTCAGCGCAGGAAGCATTGAAGAATGGTCTGATTGATGAGGTTGTCGCTCCGGAAAATCTAATGCTGACGGCGCAAAATGTTGCAAAAAAGCTGATTGGTACACAGCCGCGCCGCACATTGGAGTTATCTGTAAAAACAGAAGATACCGAGCAAACCGCAGCAAAAATTCTGAGCAAAGCGCGTGGTCGTGGTGCGCCATCAGAAGCATTGCGTCTGGTTTCGCTCTCTGCAACATTGCCAGCGCAACAAGCTTTGGCCGAGGAGCGCGCAACCTTCCTGCGCTTGCGCGAAAGTGAAGAAGCCCGTGCGTTGCGCTATGTGTTTTTTGCTGAGCGCGACGCCGGAAAACAGAGCGCTGACAGCACAGTTGCAACCCGCAAAGTGACAACCATTGGCATAGCAGGTACCGGTCTGATGGGTTCAGGTATCGCGGTATGCGCGTTAGCCGGTGGCTATCAGGTTATTGGTTATGAGCAAAGCGAAGAGGCTGCGCTTGCCGGATATCAGCGCATTACTGCCTTGCTGGACAAGCAGTTCCAGACGGGGCGCTTGAGCGAACAGGCATTGCAGCAACAGAAGGCTAATCTCAGCGTCAGCGCGGATATTGCAGCACTCTCAGCTGCTGATCTGGTTATCGAAGCCGTCTTTGATGATCTGACAGTTAAGTCTGAGCTATTCGCTAAGCTGGACAAAGTGTTACGTCCTGATGCGATTGTGGCGACCAATACCAGCTATCTTAACCCTGATGAGCTGGCTGTACAGATCAGCCATCCGTCGCGGGTTGTCGGCATGCATTTCTTCTCTCCAGCACATATTATGCGGCTGCTGGAGATTGTGAATTGTGCGCAAACTGTGCCGGATGTTTTGGCAACCACCGTTGCTGTGGCCAAAAAGCTTAACAAGCTGGGCATTGTTTGCGGCGTGTGTGAAGGCTTTATCGGCAACCGGATTTTCTCGGCCTATCGTCGTGAAGCAGAATTTATGCTGGAGCAGGGCGCTCTGCCGCACGAGATTGATGCAGCCTTGGAAGATTACGGTTTCGCGATGGGATTATTCGCGGTCTATGACATGGCCGGATTGGAAATCGCCTGGGCAAAGCGCAAACGGCAGGCGGCAACACGTTCTCCAGATGAGCCTTACTCCCCGATTGCCGACCGGCTTTGTGAGGCAGGTCGGTTCGGTCAAAAAAATGGCAAAGGCTGGTATCAATATCAGGATGGCAAGCGTCAGATCGATCCTGATGTCACAACATTGATTGAAACCGTGCGGCTTGAGAAAAACATTCAGGCACGCAGTTTTACGTCAAAACAAATTATCGCTCAGCTCTTGCAGGTCATGGCGGATGAAGGCACGCAATTGCTTCAGGAAGGCATTGCTGCATCCCCAAGTGATATCGATCTGGTGCTGATCAATGGTTATGGCTTTCCCGCCCATAAAGGCGGGCCGATGTTTACCGCAGCACAAAGCAAAACAAAAACGACGGGAACAAGTGCATGAGCGAAGCCTATATTATCGGCGGTGTCCGCACACCTATTGGCCGTTATGGCGGGGCGCTTGCATCGGTGCGGCCGGATGATATGGCAGCCCATGTTATCCGTGAGGCACTGGCTCGTTTTCCGTCACTTGGCAATGCCGTGATTGATGAGGTGGTGTTTGGCTGTGCCAATCAGGCCGGTGAGGACAATCGCAATATTGCCCGTATGGCGGTTTTACTGTCTGGCCTTGGTGAGAGTGTTCCGGCAACAACCATCAATCGTCTTTGTGGTTCGGGGCTTGATGCGGTTGGTTATGCCGCCCGTGCAATTAAGCTTGGGGAAGCCGATATTATTATTGCCGGTGGTGTTGAGAGCATGTCGCGCGCACCATTCGTGATGCCCAAGGCAGACGCGGCCTTCCAGCGGCAGAATGCGGTTTATGACACAACCATTGGCTGGCGCTTTATCAATCCGCTGATTGACGGCAAATATGGTTCTGAATCCATGCCGGAAACGGCTGAAAATGTGGCGCAGAATTACGACATCAGCAGACAGGATCAGGACGCTTTTGCCCTGATGAGCCAGACCCGTGCAAGCCATGCCATTCAAAGCGGTCGTCTCGCACAGGAAATTGCACCTTATGTGATTGCGGGGCGAAAGGGTGCTACAACCATTGTGGCACAAGATGAGCAACCGCGCGAAACCTCGCTGGAAAAACTAGCCGCACTCACAACGCCGTTCCGCCAAAACGGAACTGTAACGGCAGGTAATGCATCGAGCGTCAATGATGGTGCGGCAGCTGTGATTATTGCCTCAAAGCAAGCTGTTGAGCGCTACGGACTGACAGTGCTTGCACGTGTTGAAGGTATGGCGACGAGTGGTGTTGCCCCCCGAATTATGGGGATCGGCCCTGTATTCGCAACACAGAAGCTGCTGCATCGCCATAATCTGAAACTTGCTGACATTGGTGTGATTGAGCTGAATGAAGCTTTTGCTGCACAATCCTTGGCGTGTATGCGCCAGCTCGGGCTCTCCGATGATGCAGCCCATGTTAATCCTAATGGTGGTGCAATTGCGCTTGGCCATCCGCTTGGTATGTCTGGTGCCAGACTGGCTTTAACCGCCGCAATGGAACTGCAAAATCATGATACGCAACATGCTTTGGCAACCATGTGTGTAGGCGTAGGGCAGGGGATATCACTTTTACTTAGCCAGCCTTAAGGCAAATACAGAGATAGCGTCCCAAACTGAGTAAGCCGCCATTGCATATCAGTGCCTGCGGCGGAATAATCAGAATATTGGTTTTGACAGCGTAGCGACACAGCGCAATGGCCGCTTTATTCAGGTCTTACACGGCACTGATCCCGCCGGAATACTGTTTTATGCTGTAGATATAAGGTGTTATATCAAAGCTCATTGAGTGAAACTCATTGGACTTTGGTTAAGCCTGTGTGGCAATGGAACATTTTCAAGACATGATGCGTTAGCATCTTGAGCCGTCTTGGTATTAGAGTGCCATATCCTTTTCGGATGAAGGTACCCGCGATTTGAAGCTCATATTGATAATGACGCAAATTATATAATTTACTTTTCACCCAATTATGAGAGTAATGGTGAGAAGGGGACAAGTTGTTGAGCCAAGAAACTGTGACAAAAACAGAGCATGCCTACCAAACCTTACGGCAGGATATTTTAGAAGTGCGGTTGGCGCCGGATACTCCGCTCAGGCTCGGTGCAATCCGCGAGTCTTATGGTGTTGGGTGGACGCCATTGCGTGAGGCATTATCTCGTCTTGAAGCTGAGCATTTAGTGCAGTCTACCGCGAATAAAGGTTATGTCGTTGCTTCGGTTTCAATTGCTGAATTAGCCGATTTGACTAAAACGAAAGGCATGATTGAGCTTCAGTTGCTGCGTGAATCTATGGAATTTGGTCATCAGGAATGGGAGGCAAGGATAGTTGCAGCGCATTACCGGTTGTCGCGGGAGGTTCCGCCGTTCGAGCAAGAAGGTGATCAGGAACATTTTACAAGCTGGTCTCATCTTCATGATGCTTTCCATAATGCGCTGATTTCTGCCAACCAATCTCCGTGGTTGAGCCGGTTTTACCGTCAGGTGACAGATCATATGCGCCGTCATGGGCGGGCTTTACGCACAGCGATGCCGCATATGGAGTCTGAAGCCTCTTCTGCTGCTTTGAAAGCTTCACCGGCATTGCGGATGTCTTTTTCGCTAGAGCCGCATACGGCCTTGATGGATGCTGTGATCAACCGCCAGATTGCGCAGGCGGTGAATCTGATACAGGAACATAATAAGCTGACTATGCTTGCTTATGACGAAATAAATGACGGCTTCGCAGAATGAGATGTTTATGGGCTGCGCCAGTTTAAATCTATATGTTTAGTTTGAGCCTATAGATCTAGACCAGAGCATCACATCAGTATATTGGCGTCAATATTTCTGTCGGGTGTAGTGTTCATTTTTATTCGTCGGGAAAAACCGGCTCCGAAGTCTTTCTTTGCTCTAGGCTTTCCTGAATAGTTTTGATCTCGTTGTTTAATACATTGCCTTTGTAGACAAGTGATGTTTCGTGTCTCGTATATTCGCCATTCCGGTCTGCGCTTAACCAGTTAAACGATCCTACAGAAAGTATTTTCTTATCGATAATAACGATTTTACTATGCATCTTACGGACATAAACAATCGTAACGCCAATGTTTGTGAGTGCCTTTCTGATAAAATTTAAATAATTGTAAGATAATGATGCGCCATTCATTCGGTTATCTGCATTCAGCTCAGGATCGATATAAACGCTTATGCGCGTTCCGCGTTGCACAGCTTCCTGAAAGGCTTTGAGAAAGCCAAATTGTTGTAGTGGCTTCAATTTTATCCAGGGTGACACAATATGGATGTCACGCGCATTTAATTTCAGAGAGTGTAAGAGAAATTGGTCATGTTCTTCTGCATTCTGTAAGTGGATAAGTTCAGAATTGCTATCTTGAAGGTCGCCGCGAGCGGGAACGGAAAATGGGAGCGCATTCTCCTTTCTGGCAAACATATAACTTGCCAGCAGACCACGCGAAGTACCGGGCGAAGCTGATGCAAAAACATCCATGTCGCCAAATAGCAAAAAACTGTCCTTGGCTCTGGATACAGCAACATTGAGCATGCTTTTTGACAGATCAATGAAATTACCGTCTTCATGTTTGGAATAGACTGACGAGAAAAGAATGATCGCGCGCTCTGCGCCTTGCAGTGCATGGACTGTTCCGACAGTTATATCATTTTTACCGGTTCCTGCTGCGATATTCTGTTTGTGGCAGGCATTGATGATTGTACGGCTTTGTGCAGCAAAGGGCGTTACAACGCCTACAATATTTTCAATGTTCTGGCCGTAATGTTGTTCCAGAACCTGCTTATTCTCGGCTAACCAGAGTGCTATTGTTTCAGCTTCCAGATGGTTGACACGGCTTGTGCCGCTGGTGCGGCAGAACCCGTGAATATGAAGATATGCCATAGGTGGAAATGGCGGCTTTGTATCTGGAATCCGCTTTGGCAGGAGTTTGCCCTGATAAGAAAGCTCGTTGCAGTAATTGATGATTTCAGTGAGACAGCGGTGATGCTCATACAGGTAGAAGCCACGCTCCATTTGCGGATCATAATGATAGCGGCATGCATGTTGTGCAACTTGCATTACGCTGCCGGAGGAAGCTAATTTGCCGGTTGTTTTTAAACGCTCCCAGCCGTCTTCACTAATTTCTCCCTCAATGATCCCGCTGCCCAGTAAGTTACCCAGATCGACACGCTGAGAGATCGCCCATATAGGTTCAATCTGGCGCGTATCACCGATCACGATGGCTTTTTTGGCTAATGTAAAAGAGGCACCGGCAACTTCCGGCAAGACTTGTCCTGCTTCATCAATAATCAGGAGATCAATGTAGTTATAAAGATAATCATCACTGTACACATCGTTTATACATTGACGTACCCGAAGTTTCTGCGGCAGCATTGCAAGGGTGGAAACGGCACAAGGTGTCAGCATCATACGCCTGCGCCACCGCGCTTCGATTGTCTTACGGCCAGTTTTTCCGCGCTGTTGCTCAATGGCCGGTAAATTGTTTTCCATTTCAAGCAGCCAGCGACCTTCCCAGTAATGGGTGGTCAGCAGAAATATTTTAAACCGCACAAGCTTGTCAGTCTCAGCGTCAATTTCTGAAAAGTCATTTGATGACGGCAAGCCAATAGATGTCAGCGTGTTGTCCCACTGTTTTTGACACTGTTCTTGATTGTGAATTAAGGACTGAGCCTGAGATACCGCTTGGTATTGCAGGCTCAGCTCCTGATCGAGCCGTCTGACATCTGCCTTGATCGTATTTTCAATTTCGGCAAATTGCCGGATACTTTCCAAAGAGCGCGGGTCAGGCCAGATGTCGCGTAAAAACAGGCGTGCTTTTTGCATCCGCTTTTTGGCCACCACAGGCAGCCAGCCGAAGGCAGAAAGTAAAATGGATTCCTGAGCCTGATATTCTTCCCAGCGCCGGTTCAATGTTTCAATGCCGGTTTTCTGTGCGGATATAATTGCTGCTTTAAGTTGACGTGCTGCAAGCTCGCCTTGCGGGTCATGAGAAAGTACTTCTGTACAGCTGGCTGTAGCCGATGACAGGGATGCCCACGCGTTTTGTAAGTGCTGTAACTTGTCCGCTTCATTATGGAGTGCGGATTTCAGTTCGTTGACGATTGCTTCAACGGTCACTGTTCCCAAGTCAGGAAATGCGCGTGCGCCTGCTGCAATAAAGGCGGCTTTTGCTCTGATGACATAATCCGGAGTTTCGATTTTTTCAAAGAAGGATTCTGTCTGGTATTTCTTGCTCGCGTCTTCTTCGCGCGCTTTTGATGGCAAATATGTACCGAAGCTTTTCAGTTCAGGTAGCCAGCGGCCTGAAAAGGAGCCGGTTCTTTGCGAGAAATTCTTTGCAAAAGCATCGAGAATATTTGTAACGGCCTGATTGTTGGTTGATGCAGCGACAATGACAGGCGGTTCTTTTCCCCGCATTGCGGCACGCGCCCATTCCACGGCGACTATGGAAAGCAGCATTGTGGTTTTGCCGGTGCCCGGAGGGCCGTTAACGGCAATAATATCACCATTGTCAGAGGTGCAGCTATGGGAGACGACATCACGCTGTGCTCTTGCTAATGGAAATGTATCGCTGGAATGGCCAAGACGGGCAGCAAAACTCACATCACTCGATAAGCATGGTTCCGGTTGCAAAACCTGCTCGCTGGCATAGCGATCAAACAGGGGCGCCTTGATTTTTGCCTGCCGGAAATGATCGTAGAGTTTTAAAATGTGAAAAGATGCGAAAACGACTTTATCTGATTCCTCGAAATACCATCCCTCTGCAATCTGGTAGCTAGTATCATCGCTTGGCCAGTTACCGGTGATCTGGTTCAGAAGTGTGTGATAATAATCGCGAAATGCATTCCAGTTTTTGGTGTGGACTGCGTGGCGATCATGCGAGTCCTCTGCGTGTTCTTCTTCCTCATCCGTCATAACAGGAACGGATGCTGTGCTGGCGAAATGATCTAAATCCTCAACTTTACCGATTGCGAGACTTCCTTGGCCGACTGGCTCCAGCAAATCGCGGGGAACGGATGCATCGGTAAGAAATAAACGGCCGTCACGTGCCATTGACCCTTTTAAAATGATTGGTGTTACAATAGCAGGCAGTCCGTCATTTCGGAGCTGACCGTGCTCTGATATGCGATGGGCAATGATCGGCCGGATTGTTATTTCAAGTAATTTTGTATCTTTAGGCCTGTCTTTAAAAAGCGCAGAGACAAATTTATGCTCAACAATACCTTCTTTTAGCTCAGAAAGCGGGCGCTCATTGAACCGCCTGGCCTCTTTTGGGGTAAAGCCTCCCTGGTTGAAGGCACTATCTGCAAGGCTATTACGCCAGTATGATGCATAAGACTGTGATTTCAATTTTCTGACTATTATTTTTTAAGTGAATGTACTCATTTGGAAGGTGTTTGAGAGCTGAGACAAAAAATATTTAAATGCGTATTGAATAATTTTATAAGCATATCAGCAATGAAATGCCAATATACATGACGTTTTGGTTTTTATTTGTCATTTTCTGATAGTTTATATTTTAATGTGTAATTTTTATCGTTATTTCAAAGTAATATATTGTAAAATAGGGCGTCAGCTCAAATAATTATATTGCAAATATTTGCTGATTTAATGACTTGATATTATTTTTTGCGACTGGTGCAGGCTTCGTAGCCACTTGAAAATAGGCGGCCAGGGCGCATCCCGATCATTTTTGGTACATCTGATAATGTCGGGGCACGCAGAGATTGTGTCATGGCGATTGTCGCTTGCGCGCAAATCGCGGCATCTTCAGCTGCATTATGATGATGGAAGCTCAAACCAAGATAATTGGCCAGAACATTCAGTTTGTGGGATGGCAAATGCGGCCAAACTTTCTGCGCCATTTTAACTGAGCAGAGATATTGGAACTCAGGGTAATTCTGCCGGTACAAATCCAGAGACGCACGCCAGACACTGAAATCAAAAGCCGCATTATGAGCAATCATCATTGCGCCCGCAAAATCATCGGCAAATTCGTCCATAACGTCCGGAAACTCTCCGGCATCTTCAACATGCTCAGGGCGAATGCCATGAATAGCGATGTTAAATGAAGAAAATCGCATATCTTTTGGCCGGATGAAGCGTTCTTCAACCCGCACAACCTGATCATTCTCGATCCATGCCAATCCGACAGAGCAGGCGCTGGCGCGTTGTTCATTGGCGGTTTCAAAATCGACAGCGATGATTTTCAAGAGATGCTCCGGTTGTAATCAGACGCTTGTGTTACTGAAGAAAAATCATGGAAGGGTCAAGAACGGAAGTTGCTCAAGCGCGTATGGCTGTCAAATCGCACTCCATTCCTCCATTCTCCCGCGGATAAGATGGCGCAGGATCGGAAACATCGGTGGTTGAGAGCGCCCCGACAACCGGATGATCGCAAATTGCGAGGTGTCAGAAACAGGGCGGACAGGCACTTCTACCAGCTGGCCCGATGTTATCAGATCATGTGCGGGAGCGATCACGCCGTAATAAATGGTCTGACTGCTAAGTGTGGTTTGCAGCAAGCCGTCAATCGCATCAGAATGGAACGTGACGCTTTCATCGGGATGCGCCTCCGGCCCGTAGATCGCAATCATATTGCGGATTTGCTCCGGTGCCAGAATTGTCGTTGCCAGCGGCCATGGTCGCAGATCAGAAAATTGCACTTGCTGTTGTTGTAATAAAGGGTGGCCTTGGCTGACAAGGAAACCTGTGCGCAATGCAGGCAACATCTCAATTTGAAGATCAGCTGTTACCGATACACCTCTGATTTCGACCACCAGCATGTCCAGCGTTCTGTCCCGCAGCGCCTGAACCTGCAACGGAATAGACCCGCGCATCAGCAGAATGTGCAGTGACGGATTGGTGGTTGAAAAGCGGCTGAGCAATGGTGCTGTGAGCAGGGCACTCGGCGTCGAGCCTAAGCCAATTCGTATCCGTCCGGCACTGCCTTCATGTTGTTGTTTGACGACACGATAGAGCTCTTCTGTTTCAAACAGAACCCTGCGTGCATGATCTAGAACCACATTGCCAAAAGCGGTCACTTCACAGCGTTTGCCAATGCGGTCGACGAGCTTCATTCCCAGTTCTGATTCCAGTTGCGCAATGCTGCGCGATAAAGCCGGTTGTGTCAGATGGGCATGTTCGGCTGCCCGTGTGAAGGAACCCTTCTCAGCAAGCGCAATAAAATGTCGTAATTGCTGTAGGTTCATGAAATTTTCCTAAATTGATATGCGCTCTATGCATGATTATCAAATTTACTATGCATTGGACAAATGAAAATGCAACTCGTAGCTAACATTGGAAATGGTTTTGAAATCTAGGAGGGTGCAATCATGAACGACATCAGAGCACTGATAGAACGTGATGTTGAGGAATTTACGACGCTTAGGCGCGATCTTCATCAGCACCCGGAACTGGCTTTTCATGAAATCAGAACCGGTGGCATTGTCGCTGATCTTTTAGAGAAGTGGGGCTATACGGTTGAGCGCAATATCGGCACAACCGGTATTGTCGGACAGTTACGCCATGGTGAGGGTTCAGCGGCCATTGGCCTGCGCGCCGATATGGATGCGCTGCCGATTTTGGAAGCGACCGGTTTGCCTTATGCCAGCGTTAATAGTGGTGTGATGCATGCTTGCGGACATGACGGTCACACAACAATGCTGCTCGCTGCTGCGAAGACACTGGCCGAGCGCCGTAATTTCAACGGCACTGTAAATTTGATTTTTCAGCCGGCAGAAGAATATGGCCGTCCGGACAGTGGCGCAGCGCGTATGGTTGCTGACGGTTTGTTTGAAAAATTCCCGTGCGATGCCGTCTTTGGTATTCACAATATGCCGGGTTCTCCGCAAGGCCAGTTGCAATTTTATGACGGGGCGATGATGGCATCGTCCGACAGTGTTTCCATCAAAATTACTGGTCGTGGTGGCCATGGTGCGCAACCGCATACAACGGCAGATCCGATTGTTGCAACTGCCGCTATCGTGATGGCATTGCAGACTGTCGTTGCCCGCAATGTTAATCCGCTGGATGCCGCCGTGGTAACAGTCGGCGTGATGCAGGCAGGTATTGCGAATAATGTGATCCCTGAAAATGCGCGCATTGAACTGACAGTACGCTGCTTCAAACCGGATGTGCGCGATCTCCTTGAGCAGAGAATTCGCGATCTGGTGGCTACGCAGGCACAGAGTCTGGGTGTGAAGGCTGATATTGATTATTGCCGCGGCTATCCCGCCTTGCAGAATTCCACTGAAGAAACAGAGTTCGCACGCGCGATTGGTGAACAATTTGCGGCTGAGGGTAATTTCGTTGCCCAGACCACACCGATGACCGGGAGTGAAGACTTCGCGTTCATGCTTGAGAAGTGCCCGGGTTCATACATTTTCCTCGGCAATGGCGATCAGCCGGGACCAGTCAGCCGTGCGCTGCATAATGACGGCTTTGATTTTAATGACGCGAATATCGTTGAGGGTGCCGCTTATTGGGTTGCTCTGACGGAAGAATTCTTAAACGGCAAAACAGGCCGTAAAAACTAGAGCATTTCCGGTTTATTTTGAACCGCAGGAAATGCTCTATCCATTTGTTTCTACGCGTATATTATTCGAAAACTGCTGCACATTTTTCGGAATACGCTCTAAATATTGACTATATCTGTTGGAGGATAATCATGAGCGCTTCTACCATGCATGCGCCGCATACGGCTTCGGGCAATGTGCCCGAACATGCCGAAAAACCACCGGTTAAGGCTATTGCCGCAGCTGTTGCCGGTAATGCTCTCGAGTTTTACGATTTTATCGTCTACTCTTTCTTTGCCGTTTATATCGGGCAGACCTTCTTCCCGCTTGGCAGTGAAACCGCAAGTCTGCTGGCGTCCGTTGCAGTCTTCGGCGTGGGCTTTTTCACGCGCCCGCTGGGTGGCGTGCTGATTGGTGCATTTGCGGATAAAGCAGGCCGTCGTTCCGCAATGATCCTCACTGTTGCCCTGATTACCGTCGGTACTCTGGGACTTGCAGCAACACCAAGCTATGAAACCATCGGTATTGCGGCACCAATCATCGTGTTGATGTGCCGCCTGTTGCAGGGCTTGGCACTGGGTGGTGAAGTCGGACCGGCATCGGCGATGCTGATTGAATCCGCACCGCGTGAAAAGCGTGGTCTTTATGCCAGCTGGCAGATCGCCAGTCAGGGTATTGCGGTTGTTGCCGGTGGTCTGATGGGTGTTTTAGTTTCGTGGTATCTTCCGCATGAAGATCTGGTGTCATGGGGCTGGCGTATTCCGTTCCTCGTGTCTCTGGCTCTGATCCCGATTGCGATTTATATCCGCCGTGCATTGCCGGAAACACTGGAAAAGCCGAGCGATAAAACCGGCACACAGATCGTGACCTCTGTTTTCACCAACCACACCCGTTATCTGGTGCTAGGTATTCTGGTGATGATCGCGACCACAGTGTCAACACAGGTCGGTAACTATATGACCACCTATGCCATTCAGACATTGAAACTGCCTGCAATTCTTGCGCAAGCCGGAACCGTGCTTGGCGGTACAATGACCTTCATCTTCGCTCTGGTTGCCGGTTATCTTGCGGATAAATATGGCCGTAAGGGCGTAATGATCTGGCCGCGTATTGTGCTGATGATCATTATTATTCCGCTCTTCTTCTGGCTTGCGGAATCTAAAGATCCGGCAGTCCTGCTGCTGGTCACTGCCGCAATTACATTGCTCACTTCCATGACCGGTGCTGCAAGCCTTGTTGCTATTCCGGAAATGATGCCTATCGCATTGCGTGCAACCGGTGTTTCACTGATCTATGCGATCGGCGCGACATTGTTTGGTGGTACAACACAGTTCGTTATCACATGGCTGATTGACATTTTCGGCGCTGTTGCACCGGCCTATTATGTGGTTGCAACCAGTATCATCTCGCTTATTGCGATGTTTATGATGCCGGAAACCCGTAATTTTGACGTTAAACGTTAATAGAGCATGCATTTGAGAATGGACAGAATGGCTGGCATTGTTTAGCCATTCTGTCTCACAAAGCGGCGGTGATGCGGTATAAACGGATCATCGCCGCTTTAATGACTGTTGGTTACGCAAAAGCGGCATCTCAAAGGTGAATAATAGTTGAAACAGCGTTTGCGCGCCGTCCTCGATGAAATCGCGGCTGAACTCAAAGATACCACGATACGGGGCAAAGTCGCCGACTATATCCCGCCGCTTGCGCAGGTTGATCCTGCAAAATTCGGCATTGCGATCATGCTCCATGACGGCACATTGATCTCTGCCGGTGACGCACAAGAAAAATTCTCAATTCAAAGTATTTCTAAAGTCTTTGCTCTGACCTTGGCTCTTGGCAAAAGAGGCGATAGCATTTGGCAACGGGTTGGCCGCGAGCCATCGGGCGATCCCTTTAACTCCAGCATTTTGCTGGAACTGGAAAAGGGACTGCCGCGGAATCCGTTCATCAATGCCGGTGCGATTGTTATTTCAGACATTTTGCTCAGTTCTCATCAGCCACGCGAAACCATTGGCGAGATTGTACGCTTTGTTCAGTCGATTGCCGAGGATGATGATATCTATATTGATGAGGTGGTTGCAAAGGCTGAAGACCGCACCGGTTTCAATAATGCAGCGCTTGCAAATCTGCTGAAGGCCAATAAAAATCTCGACAATCTGCCCCCTCATGTTTTGGGGGTTTACCATCACCAATGTGCCTTGGCGATGTCTTGTGAGCAGCTTGCCCGTGCGGGGCTGTTTCTCTCTGCGTCCGGTCGTAATCCGGTCAGCAATCATCGTATTGTGAGCGTTGAACGTGCGCTGCGTATTAATGCGCTGATGATGACCTGCGGTCACTATGACGGTTCAGGCGATTTTGCATTTCGTGTTGGTGTGCCTGCCAAAAGCGGAGTGGGCGGCGGTATTCTCGCAATCGTGCCCGGTGTTTCATCGGTTGCCGTGTGGTCGCCCGGACTAAACCAGCATGGCAACTCACTGCTCGGCACCCGCGCTTTGGAACTGCTGTGCCGCCGTATGGGGTGGTCGGTTTTCGGGCGATAATATTGTAGAGAAATAATTATTTATTGTTTTCTGTCGCTGGCGTAGCGTAATGAAGTATCTCATTTTTACAAATTTGTTACTGATCAAACCTATGCATGGTCGTTGCAGAACAAAATACCGAGAGGGAAAATGTTTCATATGAATTATCGCGTTGTCTTATGTGCCGCTTTAGGCGTTTTCACACTTTCTCATGCACCGGCATTTGCGCAGGCAGGCTTTGATTGCGCTAAAGCTTCGACAATGACGGAAAAAGCAATTTGTGCTTCGCCCGATGTCGCTGAAGCAGATCGTGCTATGTCCATTGCCTATAAGGAGCTTATTAAACGCGTTGACCCTGTATTAAAGGAAGCGCTTCAGGTCGATCAGGCCGAATTTATTAAGCTGCGCGCTGAAGCCTTTGAAAGCCATCTGGCCAATGAGGCTATGAGGCAAGAAAGCTTGCTGTACAGGACAGAAACGCGCGCAGAATTTCTCAACTGGATAGCGGTTACAGATAGTGTTTCTCTTGAAGGCACATGGAGAAACGTATGGGGTCTTATTAAAGTCGAGAAAAAAGCCTCTGGCAAACTTGCCGTGAATGTTGACGTTGCGGATCAGGCAAATGGCAGCTGGGTGTGCAGTTTTGAGGGTGAGCTTGAACAAAAATCAGCAACTGAGGCAAAATTTAAAGGTGAGGGCGGTCCTCTGATCCTGCAGCTGAAGGGAGCAACCCTTAATATTCCGACGCCTTTTTGTGATGCCTCTACATCAGGAGGTTTTGGCACAGCCGCCGGTAGTTATTTCCGCGTTGGCGAATAACGGAAATCTGTCTTCTTGATGCTGTTGTTCTTATTGGAGCATCAAGAAGACGTAAAACCGATTAGCTGATTTGAGCGTTCTAAACGCATTGCTCAACACAGCTTGATCGTAAGAACTATGTTGAAAGGCTATAGCGCAATCATACAGCGCAGGCTTGTTTTATTTTTTATAACGCTCAACCGCTGTTAGTTTGACGGATAATGGCTCAGCATCTTTCCAGCGATAAATCTCTGTTTTCAGATAATGTAACTCACTCTCATAATCGCTTTCGTCAACCTCAATCCACCACGCCTTGGGGCGCGCGTCGCTGCCGTCTGACCACCTGTAGCCTCTTTTCTTGAGATGATCTTTTAAATCAAAAGGGCTGTTTTCTGCATAAATGCGTATGCGGGATTTGCGGCTTGATTTGAGCAGTTCACTAAACGGAACTGTGTTGGCACCACCGGCTGGCCGTGCAAGCACTTCGAGCAGAGCATGGCAGTCGTCTGTCGCGCGATGCCCGTTATGAAACAGGCCGGCCTGCCCAACCAGATATCCTAGCTTGCTGCCCTCAAAGCCGAAGGCGGCCCATTGTATTTCGGCTACTGAACATGCCCAGGCTTTTGTAACAAAAACAGGGGAGAGCTTTTCGCAGAAGGGTCTGTCAAAGCGGGCATTATGCGCGATGATCAAATCTGCTGGTTCAACCATATTTTTCAGCGCTTCAAGATCCAGAGACTGTCCCTGTACCATTTCATTGGTAATGCCTGTGATGCGGGTTATTTCTGCGGGGATCTGGATTGATGGTTGTTGTAAGCCGCTAAATACACCAACAACATCGCCTAAAGCCCCGTCATCACTATAGGTAAAGGCGACAGCACCGACCTCAATAACCTGATCCGTTGCATGATCCAGTCCTGTCGTTTCCGTGTCGATCAGAACGGCAAGCTTGTCAAACTGACTATCAGCTCTGTTGATAATGTTGCGGGGTACCAGTTTGCGCAGAATGCGGAAACGACCCGTTTGCTCTAATTGGCGTGCCAGGGTCTCTTCTTCACTGTCTTGCTTAGGCTTACGCTTCGCTGGAGAGGCAACGACCGGAGAGGCAGGAGTCGGATGTTCAGTTTGCGTTTCAAACATATCAAACTGGCTGGAATTCGAACTCATGCTGCTGACTTTCATGCGGGAGAGGCAATGATACTCTGTGAAACTCTTGTCATATTCCACCAGAGTCCTGTTTCAAACTGATCCACTTATCAGGATTTGTGCGGAACAACGCTTACAATTGTAGTGATATCTTCTTTAGTCGCAAATGAATTATTAAAATGTGTTGATGCTGTTCAATTGCTCAAGGATCGACCTTCACTGCGATCCTCTGTAGGACTATCTGAAAGCAAATCGTGTGAAAATTTAACTGGATAGTTCCCTCTTTGTTAAATACACAAAATGCGGTTCATTTTCTCTCTTCAGCAAGGTTTTATGAAAATGCATGGTGAATACAAGGTCCACGGTGGTAAGCTGGTCGTTATTGATCTGGAAGTTCAGGACAACAAACTGCATGAGGTTCAGGTTGCCGGTGACTTCTTCCTCGAACCGGCAGAAGCCCTTGATGATATAAGAAATGCATTGAACGGTTTGTCTGTCACATCTTCTGCAGAAGAAATTGCCGGCGCTGTCAGAAAAGGACTGCGACCTGATGCTTTCATGATCGGTTTCAGCCCTGAGGCCGTTGCTATTGCTGTTCGCCGTGCGCTTGGCGTTGCCAGAACGTGGCGCGATTATGAATGGCAGATTATTGATATTCCACCTTTGTCACCAGCGATGCATCTGGCACTGGATGAAGTTTTGGCACGTGAGGTCGCCTCCGGTCGCCGTGCGCCGACCTTGCGTTTTTGGGAATGGGAGCGTCCGTCGATCATCATTGGTGCGTTTCAGTCGCTGCGTAATGAAGTGGATATGGATGCAGCCAAAGAAATGGGCGTGGAGACCGTTCGTCGTGTCACCGGTGGCGGTGCCATGTTTGTTGAGCCGGGAAATACGATTACCTATTCTCTTTATGCGCCGGGTGATCTGGTGCGCGATATGAGTTTTGCAGACTCCTATGCATTCCTTGATGAATGGGTATTAAAATCGCTGAACTCTCTCGGCGTGGATGCGTTTTATAAACCACTCAACGATATTTCGAGTTCAAAAGGCAAGATCGGCGGCGCTGCGCAAAAGCGTTATTCAGGCGGTACAGTTCTGCATCATGTCACCATGGCATACGATATGGATGCTGATAAAATGGTGAAAGTTTTACGCATCGGCCGTGAGAAACTTTCAGACAAAGGAACGGCAAGTGCAGTGAAGCGTGTTGACCCTGTTCGCAGCCAGACGGGCTTGCCGCGCCGTGAAGTCATTGATCGTATGACGGAAATGTTTGTTTCGCTTAATGGTGGTGTCAGCGGGACAATTACACCAGAAGAATTTGCCGCTGCTGAGCAACTCGTTGCGGAAAAATTCTCAACTGAAAAATGGTTGCATCATATTCCGTAATTGGCACATGATATTTGTTGGTAAAAAGTAAAAGCTCCCGAATAGGGAGCTTTTTTAAAATTACCATTCTTGCCGGTTGTACCAATTATCAATATCTTTTTTAACACGGTCTTTTTCGATGCCGTAGCGTTCCTGAATTTTTCCTTCAAGCTGCTCACGCCGACCATTGACTTCATCAATGTCATCATCAGTAAGCTTGCCCCACTGCTCTTTGACCTTACCTTTGAACTGTTTCCAATTACCTTCAACTCTGTTCCAATCCATTGGATTCTCCTTCGTTTTATGGTGTTGGTACACTTAGCTAACGATGCAAAAGCGAAATGGTTCAAATTAAATTTGATATTTGAGATTGCCGGTTCATCATGGAGCAGAAGTTTTACTTCGCCATTTCTTTCATGAATGGCGACTGTGCCAACTGAACATGATATTCGCAGAAAGCGCACTGATTTTCGGTTTCTGAGGGTGGTCAATGAAATGGCAGACGTGTTGCGACCCATCGGGTCGCGTTAATTTAATCTTCAAAACGACAATGACGTTGGTCATTTCACCGGAGAGGATCAGTGCTGCATAGATAAAATCATCTGCGCACGATCAAATGTATTTTTATCATAATTACCAAATTTCAGTGATGGCTTTTTCTAATATTCTACTCTTTTATATTCTGCGATAGATCTTGTAAGGCAAAGGGGCGGATTAATGAAATTAGCATCTGCATTCGTCTTAACATGAAATTCTGAGGGGGATAATCATGGGCAAGCGCGGGCTGATCGTCTTCGCCGCATTTCTGACGCTGGCAGGTGCCGCGGGCAGTCAGGCAATAGCTGACTTTACCGGTGAACCGGCGCGCTGGATTCAAAATCCGGCGCTTTCGCCAGATGGTACGCTGATTGCTTTCACGCATCGCGGGCAGGTTTTTCTGACGGACAATGATGGTGGTTTGTCGGTGCCAGTGTCGCCTGCGGATGCCTATAGTCATAGTGTTGTCTGGGCGCCGGATTCCAAGCGGCTTGCCTTTGCGTCTGATGTGAATGGCGATGATGATGTTTATCTTGCGGATTTCTCAGGAAAACTGCAACGCATGACCTATTCATCAGCAAAGGAGATACCGACCAGCTTTTCACCCGATGGCAAGACTGTGCTGTTTACAGCAGTCCGGTTGGGGGATGCAAAACGCAGTGTACAGGCGGCATTGAGCTGGCGGCCGCAACTTTATGCTGTCGATACTAAAAGTGGTCGTGAGCGATTGGTGCTGCCGAATTATGCAAGTGAGGCAAGCTGGAATAAGGATCAGACAAAGCTTGTTTACAGCTATGACCCATCGGCCGATCCGGCTGAACGTCAGCATCGTGTTGCAGCCAATGCGCGTCAATTATGGTTCTATAATCCGGCGGGCGATAAATATGACCGTCTCTTTGAGGTTGACGGTGTTGACCGGCATGATCCGCATTGGAGTGCGGACGGCAAGTTCCTTTACTATCTCTCAGAGGCGTCTGGTTGGCTGAACGTCTGGCAGTATGATCTGAAGACCGGTCAAGAGAGACAGCTGACCCGTCTTGAAGGATCGCCGGTACGGGATTTGTCTGTAGCGGATGACGGCACCATTGCCTTCTCCTTTAAAGGGCAGGTGCAGGTATTGGCAGCTGGTAGCGATAAACCGGAAGTGGTGGACATCAACACGCTGGAGCAGGGGATGAACCATCTCCCCAATTACGAAGCTATATCCAGTCAGGACTTTCAGTCCTCACCGGATGGCAAGCATTTTGCTTTGATTGCCAATACAGATGTATTTCTGATCGATCTCAAAGGGAACTACCGCCAACTGACCAATACAGCGGGCGAAGAGCGGGATATTACGTTTTCTCCGGACGGCAAGTGGCTGGTTTATGCGGCGCTGCGCAACCATAAATGGGGTATTTATGGGGTTGATCTGTCGGAAGATCAGCAAAGCGGCAAACTGGGATTGTCCCATCAGGAAGTGCCACTTGTTGTCGCCGATAAAAGCAATGCACTTGATCCAAAATTCTCTCCCGATGGCAGCAAACTGGCATTTTGGTCAGATCGCCGCGAGGTCAAAGTTCTTGATTTAGCCAGTGGCAAGATCACTGCATTATATCGTGAGAGTGATTATAATTCCGATTATTTTGATAAGGGCGGAGAATTCAGCTGGTCGCCGACATCAAAAGACTTGTTGGTGCCTTGGCGTACAATTGATGGCACGGTGCTGAACAGAGTGGCAATTGTGCCTGCCGATGGCAGTTCTCCTATGCAGCCATTGCCGGCGATGGTTCCCAATTTTTACAACGGCTTCTGGAGTGCTGACGGTACGCAGCTTATTGGCTCTACGACCCTTTATACTTCGCGCAGTGCGGATAATTTTCACGCAGACGCTAATCTTGATCTATACCGGATTTTTCTGTCTTCTCAGGCGCGGCAGGATTATATCGCTGCCCTGAGTAATCCTGCTGATCCCGATAGTGGCGGTGAGGCGGCCAAGCGGGAAATTACCCGCTATGTACCGGATCGTCAGCGCACGAGCCTGCTTGAAGGTCGTCTGACGACCAATTTGCCGAAACCGGAGATATTGACGAATGCACCGGACGGGAAAAATCTGCTCGCCATTTTGACTGGAGATCAGCATCTGGCAGTCAATTTGATCAGCCTTGATAAAGGCGAGTTGCAGGAAGTGACTAAGATCCCTGTTGCAGAGCCTGAACAGATACAATTCATCAGCTATAATGATGCCTTGCAGACTGTCGATATAAAAATGCCGAAGCAGATTATTCGTGTTTCCGTTAGTGATCCGGCACAAAGACTTGAAATACCACTCAATATTTTATTTACCCGCAATGAGGATGCAGCATTGGTTGCGGCTTTTGAACAGGCATGGGCGGATGTGAATGACAGGTATTATGATGCCGTCCATGAAAACCGCGACTGGCAGAAAATTGGTACGCAATACCGCGCTTATTTGCCTTCTATTGCAGGCCGCCGCGATCTTGAACGACTGTTGGCGTCGATGTTCGGTGAGTTGTCAGCATCTCATTTATTTACATCAGTGACTGGTCAAAATCCTGCACTTGTGGGTATGGGGACGCAAAATGATGCACTCGGTATTTACTGGGATGACAGCTATACCGGAGCGGGGAGGAAGATTGCTGCAATTCTTCCGGGCGGACCGATGGATCAGCAGAATTTCGGTATTGGTACAGGCGACATTGTTATCTCTATTAACGGCCAAGCTATTCCCGAGGCGGGCGGTATTGCACGTCTGCTTGATGTTAATGCCGGACGACAGGTTGTCGTCGGTATCACCAATGGCAAGGCTGGCAAGGAGCGTTTTGTAGAGGTTACGCCAATTGGCTGGCGTGATGAGTTGATTTTATCCAGCAGGTATTTAAGCGATAAGCGTCGTGCAATGGTCAGCCAGTTGTCCCGCCAATGTGTTGCCTACCAATATATGGATGCGATGGATAATGAAAATTACCTGTCGTTGCTTGGCACTTTGTCATCGCAAAGGGGATTGGCCAAAGCAGCGCTGATTGATGTGCGTTCAAATACCGGCGGTAACCTGACACGCGAACTGGTCACAATGCTCAATGGCAAGCCTGCCTTCAGCTATGGTGTGGACGGACGTGCCCGTAATTTCGGACCGGATAATGTTTGGTTATGGCCGAGTGCGGTTCTGGTCGATAGTTTCAGCTATTCTGATGGTTCGATCTTTCCGCAGGCCTATCAGGATCAGAAAATTGGCAAGCTTATCGGCGATGTCGTTCTGAATACCGGCACAGCGGTAACAACAGTAAACAGTAAGGTTTTGCCTGGTTTGCAATATCGCTTTCCTGTCTTGCCTTATCGCCATGTCGACGGACGCAAATATGAGAATGAGGTGATTACACCGGATATTGTTGTCCCGTTTGATCCAAACCGGTTCAGCATGGATACCGACCCGCAACTGGAAGCAGCCGTTGCTTCGCTGATGCAGCAATTCGGTTCTGACAGCGATTGCCGCAATGAGATGCCAGCGGAGCGCCCTGCCGAAGTTAAGGCAAAGCCTGCCATCAAAAAATGACGTTTAAACAGAATTTATATCTGTTTGACGGCAAGTTTATTACGAAAACACCCAGTTTAAGGGATAGCGCATTTTCCGGCTTCGTTTCATAGGTGGATAGAGAAACTGTTTTAGTTGTGGGTATTTGAGCGACCTTTGTGTGCCAGGTCTGGCACACGGTGCTCTGATTTGTGCCGGTTTGGTATGGGGAAAATAATGACATCCAGATTAATCGCTATGCTGACCATGTCAACTTGTCTGTCTACCGGTCTTCTTTACGGAGCAATGGTTAACCCAGCTAGCGCGATCACCCCTTATGTTGTTAAGGATCCACAGGGCAATCCCTTTATTCAGTTACGTTTTTTTAATGTGGGCGATGGTTTTTATGGTGATAATGCCCAATCAACCTGGAATTTGAGTGATTTACATAAAAGACAGATTATCGATGCGACACAATATTGGTCGGAACTTATTAAATTGGTTCCGGGGGGAAATCCGGCCATACTTAATGTAGGTACAGTTACTGGCCCTTACGGGGCCGCCGCCTTAAGCCATAATGCCACTATGCAGGATGGTGCCCCGACGACAGTGCAAGCGGCATTGACCAATCAATATTATACGAACCTGAGTTATGGTTCCCATGGCTATATTATGGTTGCGGACAAAGTCGGCACGATGGACTGGTCGGAAGCTCCATATACGCCATCCCATATAACGCTGACCGGTGAAACATCACTCGGCACCGTGCTTATTCATGAAATCGGCCATGCTCTTGGCATTTCTTCAAATGCCTACAGTTGGATAGATGAAGACAAAGATCGAGTTGCAGTATTTTACGGGGGCTTCGATATCTGGAGCGCGCATTTGCGCGACGATAACGACAATGCAGCAAGACCAAATCAAGAGATATTGTGCAAAGACTGTGTCGTTGATTCAGTAGATGATGCCTTTGATGTCCGGAAAGATCAGGCCTATTTTACCGGTACGTATGTGAGTGAAGTACTGAATGGGGCGATGAAGGGTCTGCCTATGCGTGTTGCCACGGATTATGGCGACCATGATTCACCTTTATTCAGCCATATCGAGTTGAAAAATGGCTTGATGAGCCATCAATATTATCGCAATTACAGCACCTTGATGGAAGCCGAACTCGCAGCGTTGCAGGATATTGGCTACACGATTGACCGGCGCAATTTTTATGGAAATTCCGTTTATGGTGATGAGCTGACCATAATCAATAATAACCCATATTTTGCACGAAACGCCGAAGGCACTGCTTACATCGCTAACACCTATAATACTGCCACTTTGGGTTTAGGGCTGCATGTCTATGGTAGTCATAACACCATTACCCAGAGTGCAGATTTACTGTCCGCCGGTGCTGGCGGTGGTGGTATTCGTGTTGATGGTGAAGGCAATAATCTGATTATTGCACCTGATGTGCGGGTCTATGTTGATGGTGCGAATGGCCGTGGTATTATGTTTGCCTATGGTAAGGACCACACCTTAACCCATCGCGGTGATGTGCAGGCGCTGGGTGAAAACGGTATCGCAGTCAGTTTTGACTTTGGCCATAATGCACGTGGCGATGCGACCGGCTATCGGGGTTCCTATATTCTCTCTACACACGAGAGCACGCCTGAGAAAGACGCACTCATCTGGTCAGAACTGAACGGAGCTTTGGTTTCAAACTTTGACCTGACTGGACGTGTGGCCGGTAAAAAAGCTGCAATTTTTATGTCCAAGAATGCCTATGTTGAGGATATCAACATTATGCAGGGCGCCAGTATAATCGGTAATATTATTTCCGATTACGCAGAGCTTGATGAGGATAATAATCTGCGTTTGACCCAACTGCGCTTCGGTTCGAAGGCCGACAGTCAAGGGCTAGTCACGTCTCAGGCCGATGAAAATTTCAGGATCAGCTATGCTGATGATATTGTCGGGAAAAACATCTCCTTGCAGTTCTCAGGTGGCAACTCTGTCCTGACCGGTGATCATGATCTCTATGAAGTCATTGTGAACAAAGGCACGACATTGGCAGGGGGTGGCGAGTACACGATCGCTAATGGGCGTTATTTTACCAATCATGGTACGGTTTATTCATCTCTGATTGGCGGTGCAATTACCGTTAATGGCGATTATACGCAGAGCCAAGATGGACGGATACAATTTGCCTTTAACAACGAAAAACAGATCAGTAGTCTGATTATAGATGGCCATGCGGATCTTGATGGGACAATAGCTTTTGCACCGGTGCAGGGTTTTTATCAAAACGGCTTTACGATCACTTCTGATCAATGGCTGCAGGCGAATGCGATCAATGGCGGATTTACGGACGTCTCAACCACGCTCGCATCGCCGACACTCAGTGCGACGGTGACTACTAATGATCCGCTGAGCTATACAATTGTCTTAAACCGACAAGATGATGCTTATTCCCAATATGCTGATAATAAAAATGGTTATGGGGTGGGCGCGGCGATTGACGCTGCTGCGCGGCAGGGCATTGCAAGCTTGCATGATGTCATTGCAGCAATGGATTTTTCTGCGGCCGATGGCTCGGATATTCGGTCAGCGCTGCCGCTATTGTCTGGTGAGGCATATGCTTCGGCTGCAGGTGTATTAGCCAATGCGAGTGGTGCCACGCGCTCTGCTGTCAATAACCGTCTGCAACAGGCTTTTGGTGGCACAGTTTCGACTGCTGTTTCCGTTATGAGTTTCGCACCTGCCGCGCAACAGAAAGCGGCTGCCAGCGCTATTCAGGCATTTGCACCTGAGGCAATCAGCAAGGGCGATTTGAGCCGTTATACAGCTTGGGGCTCTGTCTATGGCAGCTGGGCAAGCCAGTCCGGTGATGGCAATGCAGCGCGCACAAAATCAACGCTCGGCGGTTTCACAACCGGTATTGATACGGCGGTTTATGATAATTGGCGGCTGGGTGTACTGGCTGGATACAGCCGGTCAACTTTTAAGACCGGAGAGCGCGGCGCTTCCGGCTCCAGCGATAATTATACACTCGGTGCTTATAGCGGAACAGAATGGGCTATTGCAGGTGGAACTGTCGGGTTACGCTCAGGTCTGGCCTATTCATGGCATAATGTGGAGATGAGCCGCTCGGTCGCTTTCGCGGATTTCAGCGACAAACTATCTGCTGATTATCATGCAGGCACGTTCCAGATTTTTGGTGAGGCAGGATATAAGCTCAATATAGACGAGCGTTCACTCATCGAGCCTTACGCCAATCTTGCCTATGTCCGTGTTCGTACAGATGGTTTTGATGAAAAAGGTTCGAATGGCGCAGCATTGTCAGTCCGCTCCGGCTCAATGGATACAACAGCCTCAACGCTAGGCATGCGTGTTTCAACGGGCTTTGATCTTAGTGGTCTGATGACCACTGCGCGTGCCGATCTTGGCTGGCGTCATACCTATGGTGATGTCATCCCAGCAGCAACAGCCGGTTTTGTGGGGACTGCCAATAGTTTCACCTCGTTCGGAACCTCACTTGCGCGTGATACAGCGCTGATAGAAACCGGTTTTGATATGCAGCTTAATCCGGCCACGATCCTCGGTCTCACATATCAGGGACAATTCGGCTCGGGGTATACCCAGAACAGTGTAAATGCTAATCTGAGTGTGAAGTTTTAAGTCGGCTAAATGCAGCCTGATTGCATAAATCTTATGGCTGCAAGTGGAGCCGCAGGCAGATACGTTGATGTCATCACGTTCTCTTTTCGAGGCGCAGCAGCAGCTCACAAACCAATTGGTGCTGGCTTTGACCGATCTCTCTTTTTGAGGGCTATAGGAGGCACCCTTTTTACGGGGATTAACGGCATCAAAAGCTTTTCGCTGTAACGAGAGGTGATGACTTCGAGTGCACTCCGAAAAAGATTTTTGACCGCATTTTTACTGTGGCTGATGTTGACGCTCTTTAGCGCTGCATCAGCTGGAGCTGCGGATTCACTCGATATCCGTAGCGCCTGTTGGGCATCCGGCAGTTTGTCGGAAGACATCATTACAGTGGCACGGCAAGAAGAACGCTGGTCGTGCGGTGGTCGCGAATTCTCTATTCATGCTGAACGTGTGCTGCTCCGTTTTGACGTTGCGGCTGATGATGTCCTGCCCCGATATTTGTTTTCAAGGCGGAGCGCACTTGAGGCCGTGCATCTGTTCGTCTTCGACAGGGACGGTTCGGTTCGCCAAAATAGAATTCCTGCTTCTGCGCTGGCCAGTTCAATAATGGGCGGCTACTTCAAGGCTTCCCTGCCGGAGGTGACGCGCCAGACACGGCAGATTATCGTTGCGATTGATATGCCGAGCCATACTATGACTCTAGAGAGAGCATATCTTGCCGCGACAGATGCGGTTGATGGTACGGGTGATACGCGTTTTTTAATTGTTTTGGCAGGGCTTGCGGGCATGCTTGTTATGCCCTTAATTTTTAACGCAGCGTTTTACCGGATTTTGCGTGAACCCTTTGTGCTCTGGCATTCAGCGCTCACACTGTCGCTGTTGATGACTATTCTTGTCTCATCCGGCCTTTCGGTTATACTTTTTGACCCGCCTGCTATGGCATTGAGCTGGATGACCACGCTGATCTTCGGGCTGACAGTCGGGGCAGGGGCTATGTTTACCTATAGCTTCATCGAACCGGGTCTGATGCATCCGATTTTACGGCGTTTGTTACCCTATTGCGCGCTATGGGCAATGTCTCTGAGTATGTTCCATGCGGCATTTCCCTTTGTTGCGCGTTCTGCACAGACAAGCGCATATACGGCGGCTTTCGCACCGGTTCTGGCTATTTTTATTGTGTCGATGATTGATGCATTACGTCGGGGGAGCCGTGCCGCGAGGTTTCAGGCTATAGGCTACACCCCGATCGTTTTGGTCGGGTTGATCCGCTTGGTAACCGGTATCGTTCCGGGCTTGCAGAGCAACGATGCCATGCTTTTGTTCTACATTGGTTGCGTATGCGAAGTCCTTTTCACGACACTGGGTGTGGCAGAGCGTTTTGTGACTATGAAGCGCGAGAGAGACCGCGCACGTGATGAAGCCGAGTTGCTTGAACGACTGTCTGAAACAGACCCGCTAACGGGCTTATTTAATCGGCGAGCCATTGAACGTCAGTTCAATCAACTTAGAGCTGAAGGTTTTGACGCGCTGGCTGTCATAGACATAGATCATTTCAAGACGATCAATGATCGCAACGGCCATGGTGTCGGAGATGAGGTGCTCAAGTCTGTGGCCAGTGCACTCCAGACAGGTCCGACTGTTCGCGCATATCGCCTTGGCGGTGAAGAATTCGTACTTCTTTTGTGTGGCTCGGATGCTGAGCTACAGGCTGAACTGCGGCGTCAGGCAATTCCGGTGGTGGTTGCTCAAACAGTCTCAGGACTCGCATGGCCGGTGACTGCCAGTATGGGCTTCGCTAATCTGGCTGGAAATGAGAGTTTTGCGAGGCTTTATGAACGCGCCGACAAGCTGCTTTATGAAGCGAAAAGCGCGGGAAGAAATCGAAGTGCAAACGAGACGAAATCGTCATTTAACGGCTTGCCGGATGACGGGGAGATGATCCTGAGGACAGATTAGTCTTTGTCGCTTCATAAGCGCGCTATTCAACGGCTGATGCAATGGGCTTGATGTTCCCATCCTATCAGCCGTCATGTTGATTTTATGACTTAAAATGATGCAGTCAGCTTGTATAGATTGAGTATAGCTCTGGCATCTGCATCTTTAGCCACCTGGCTGGCAGTTGGATTTTGTAAACTCTCCAAGCGCAGCTTTATTTACGCTAAATCCGTAAGCCTTTATTGTCAGCTTGCCGATCATAGTATCGTTGCACAGCATGATGGCAGAAGATTTCTTGCCTGAAATATGCAGGTCACAGATTGCGCCAAAGCTTTCATCACTGCCTTGAGAATTATCCTGAATACCGATCACGGTTTTACAATCGAGTTGCGCTGGCATTCCCAATTGAATGAGGTCTTTTTCAAAATCATCCGTTCGAGCCGATATTTCTTTCTGATCGGTGATGTCGCGTGTGTTTAGCTCAGCAGCAATCCCTTGAGTGCCGGATAAAATAACTCCCGCAGCAATAATGGCACCTAGTCGAATAAGCATTTTTTCTCCGATGTTAGAAACTCTGACTGTAATAAGGGGGGCAGCCACGTTGATACACTTGGTGTTAATGGCAAGCCCATTAATGGGGACTGTACTATCTCTGCTTTTTCCGCATCCTTGCGAGCAATGTGAATATTCGCCTCTGGTATCATTGTGGCAATTTGTTATTGTTGAACGATAGGGTTCCGCAAGTGGAAAAGGTAAACGGAATAAAACGTCAATACCATTCCTTATTTCATTTAACTCAGGCGGCAATATCATGATGAAATGTTCCGCATACCTCATGACTGCCAGAGTAGCCATAACTGCATTGCTTTTGCTTTGCTTGCACTTTGCACCAGCCTTAGCGAATGACCGCATGCTGCTCTATGATGCTGAAGGTCTTAAAATACGCGCTCATCTACAGGCCGGCCTCAACGGAGTTATAGAGAATAACTTGTTCTGGAACTTTGCGGATAGTTTGGCACCGTCCGCAGACTACAATCCGCGCAAACAATGGCTCGAAGGTTACATCAAGCCCGGCATCAGCTTCAATAATGATCTTAATGAGCGGTTTCATTTCTATGGTAAGGCTTCAGTGGTGGCTTCAGGAACGCTTGGAACAGATGCTTATGATACGGGCAATACCGGAAGGATCACATTGGAAGAAGCCCATTTGGGGTTGCGCACGGAGATCAGTGCGGGAACAGTTTTAGATTTTTCTTACGGGCCGCGGGAATATAAGATTGGCACCGGTATGCTGATCGCAAACGGCGGTAATAGTGGCTTTGAACGGGGCGCACTGAAATTCGGCCCTCGCAAAGCATGGAAATCTGCAGCAATTGCAAAACTGAGTTATGAAGATTTCAGTGTCACGAGTTTTTATTTGCAACCCAATGAATTGCCAGACAGTAGCAGTAATACGCAATTACTCGGCACTGAACTGCGCTATGACTGGGGAACAGATAGTTTTGCCGGTCTTACCTACGGCCATGTTATCAAATCGAACGCTCCTTACCCGCAAGCCGCACCTGATGGTATCGGCGCCCCGAGTATCATCCCGGATGCACGCAAAGGTCTGAATTTCATCAATGTCTATGCAATAGGAAAACCACTGCCTCATATTATTGAGAACCTGATTGCGGGTGGTGAATTCGCTTATGAATGGAATGATCGGGTTGATCTTTCCGCTTGGGCAGGACGCGTTTATGTCGGCTATAATTTTACAGATACCGCATGGTCGCCAGAATTTGCAGTCGCGTATCAAACATTCTCCGGTGACGATCCTTCCACCTCACGGCTCGAGCGGTTTGATCCTCTTTTTTATGAAGGCAATCCCAGCTCATGGTCAACCGGTTCGAAATCTTCGATGGTCTTTATCAACTCCAATGTCAGTGCTTATCTTGTTAGCTTGCGCGTCAGGCCGACGGAACGCGATACATTCACATTGCGCTATGCACATATTCGCGCCAATGAATTACGCAGCCCTATTCAGTTTGGTCAGGGTACACGGGTTGAAACCAATGACGGCGTGCCCAACCCGATAGCTGGCGTAACCAAACATCATCTTTCTGATGATGTAATTCTTGAATATAATCGTGTTTTAAATCCGCACACCTATCTTACAGTCGGGCTCAGTGCATCATTTCCTGGTTCAGGTATTGATTCAATAACACATAATAAAGCACCAATCTGGGCCGGAGGATTTGCGAATGTTGTCGTTAATTTTTAAATTGAATTGCATGAAGAATAAGGCTTCAGCCGCAATTTTCTCAGGAGCAGTGCTGGTTGCCGCGCTGACCACAAGTTTCGGGTTAACCTTCAGCTTACAGCAAGCGTTTGCGCAAGAAGCAATCACGATGACAGCTCAACAATCTGATCCGCAGCATTTACGATGGATGGAGGGTTCTCCGCCACCGGCAGACAAAATAATCCGGCTTACCGATCCTGATTATTTTAGTTTCCCGAAATTACGCTGGACGGTTTGTCATTTTCGCGACCTCATGCCAACCGTCAATGTCAGTCGCGGCATTGGTGCGCCTGCGATAATGGAGCAAAAGCTTGACCCCGCTATTGATGCTTTGACATTTGTCCCTCTTGGCGGCTCCCAAACGATGACATGGGCGCAGTCACTGGAGGCCAATTATACTGATGGTATTATTGTCTTGCATAAAGGCACTGTCATCTATGAACATTATTCGGGTTGCCTCAATCAACTTGGCCAACATGGTGCTATGTCGGTTACTAAGTCCATCACCGGACTGCTGGGTGAAATGCTCGTTGCAGAGGGCGCACTGGATGAAACAGCAAAAGTAAAAGTCATTGTGCCGGAGCTGGCAGACAGCGCTTTTGGTGATGCAACGATCCGTCAGGTCATGGATATGACGACGGGGCTGCACTATAGCGAAGATTATGCCGATCCCAATGCAGATGTCTGGATTTATTCTGCTGCAGGCAGCTCGTTGCCAAAACCGCAGGATTATCAAGGGCCTAAAACCTATTACGAATATCTGCAAACAGTGCGTAAAGAGGGCGAACACGGGGTTGCTTTTGGCTATAAAACCATCAATTCAGATGCACTGGGCTGGATCATTGCCCGTGTTACCGGAAAATCCGTAGCTACACTGCTATCAGAAAAGATCTGGCAAAAAATGGGTGCCGAACAAGACGCCTATTATACGATCGACTCCATTGGCACTCCCTTTGCCGGTGGTGGTTTTAATGCCGGATTGCGTGATATGGCGCGTCTTGGACAAATACTGCTCAATGGCGGGGTTATCAACGGACAACCCCTGATACCGGAAGCTGCGATTGCCAGTATTCGAGGCGGCGGCAGCAAAGAGGCATTTGCCAAAGCTGGCTATAGTCTGCTCAAAGGCTGGAGTTATCGTGGTATGTGGTGGGTCTCACATAATGAAAATGGTGCGTATATGGCGCGCGGCGTCCATGGTCAGGCACTCTATATTGACCCAAAAGCTGAAATGGTTATTGCCCGCTTTGCATCGCATCCACAGGCAGGAAACGCAGCAAATGATCCGACTTCATTGCCTGCTTATGAAGCCCTTGCACATTATCTGTTACAGTGTGGCGCTCAGTAATAATTACAGGCTTGTCCGGCGTTGTTATCTGAAGAAGCATCTGGCCGTGGATTGTAGGTAGGCAATCTGCGGTCACTTGCATTTCCGGTGGCAGGGCAGCACAAGACTTTAAATCCGATAAAAACAGTGTGAATAGTTTAAAGCCTATTCAAAGGTAATGTATCGCATTTTTATAAGCTTATATTGATGGACATTAATATTCATGGTAATTACGTCAGCCTTTTATTTATGGCTGGGGGACACTATGTCGGTATTAACGGGGAATGCGCTCGCGAATGCTTGCGCGAAAAAACGAATATTAGTTAGTGATTACTTTATTGTATTAGAAAAATATAAAACAAGTAAAAAAACTAACAATAATGATAATTTAGATAGTCAAAAACGTGTCAGAAGATTGCTCGGATCTCCGCCGTTTTTTCAACTAAGAAACACAACGGCCTTACCATATCTATGTGCGTTAGGCCTCGTTTCGGCTCTGGTGAGTCTCTCAGCAATACCCGCAGCAGGCGCTGCTGATCAGACTTATAATGTAAATGGTGGGGACACCCAGACTATTAATTCAGAGATTTCCGGTGCTGATGGCTTGATAAAATCAGGTGCCGGTATTTTGGATTTGCGTCAGACTAACAGTTATACTGGCCAAACACTGGTTGAAACCGGAACACTAAAGCTGACGGGGTTAGGCCGCATCGCGAATTCAAGTGCAGTGATTGTTAATGGCACATTGGATACGTCTGGCGCTGGTAACGCAGTCATTAAAAATCTGTCAGGCTCAGGGCAGGTTAATATCGGCGATAAATCGCTCGCCATTACGAATGCTAATGGCATCTTTTCCGGTACATTGAACGGTACGGGTACAATACAGCTGCAAGGTGGCACGCAGATACTGACCGGTGAAAACACTGCTGCTGTAAATGTCGGTATTACGTCTGGCGCCACTTTGCAAATCGGCAATGGCGGTACAACAGGCTCGTTGGCCGGTAATATAACCAATTACGGTGCCGTTGTATTTAATCGCTCGGATGAGACGACTTATAGCGGTAAAATTACCGGAGATGCGACAGGATCCTTCTCGCAAATTGGTAGCGGCAAACTGATTTTGACGCAGGACAGCAGCACAAGCGGTAGCATTACGATTGGTACCGGCAGTACACTGCAATTGGGTGCTGGTGGCACGACTGGCTGGATTGGAGTACGCGGTAACACCACAAGCGGCGCAATCCTTAATAATGGGTCTCTGATTTATAATCGCTCTGCAACCGATACCTATAGCGGTGTTATTTCCGGCACCGGATCGGTTACACAGACGGGGACTGGTGAGCTTAGCCTGAGAGGCGCGAATACTTATCATGGCGGCACCACCATTACCGGCGGTGGCAGTGTTAATGTTATCGCAGATAATAATCTCGGCGAAGGTGGCGTCACGCTTAATAATGGTAAGCTAACAGCGGCAGCATCATTTTCGACAAATAAATATATTACGCTGGCAGGTAACGGCACAATCAATACCGCCGGGAATTCCGTGTTGACGCTGGGAAATGCTATCTCCGGTGTGGGTGGTCTGATCAAGGAAGGCAGCGGCAAGCTGGAGCTTAAGGCGCGCAGTACTTATACCGGCCAGACATTGATTAGTAATGGTACACTTGCGCTTTCGGGGCAGGGCAGCCTTGCCTCATCAAGCGGTGTTGTTGTTAATTCAATATTTGATGTTTCCGGTGTCACAGGAACGCAGGTTAAGTCTCTCAGCGGTAGCGGACAAGTTACGCTTGGTAGTGCTTCCTTTCAGATTAATGATGCTTCCGGAATTTTTTCCGGCCGGTTTAACGGCACCGGTGCTGTCTTAGTTATGGGCGGCACACAGATTTTGACCGGTAATAATACTGCAGCAACGCCGTTTTCAACCGGTGAAAATGCTACTTTGCAAATCGGCAACGGTGGTATCATCGGTTCGGTTGCCGGTAATATAACAAATTACGGAGCTGTTGTTTTTAATCGCTCTGACACTGTAGTTTATGGTGGTGTTGTTACTGCAAATGGTTCGTTTGCCCAAGTTGGCAGCGGTACATTGATACTGACTGGCAATAGCAGCACACGCGGCAATGTCAAAATCGGAACCGGCAGCACTTTGCAAATCGGCAATGGTGGCACATCCGGTTGGATCGGCGGCACTAATGGTTTCGCAGGCTCCATCACGAATAGTGGTACATTGGTTTATAACCGGTCTGATAATGTGGCTTTTACCGGCAATATTTCCGGTAGCGGCTATCTTCGTCTGTCAGGCAGTGGCAATGTGACTTTGTCCGGTGTGAATAGCTATACCGGCAATACCGATATTATGAACGGCTTACTGACGGTCAACGGGTCAGTTGCTCAGTCTGCTCTTACAACGGTTTATAATGGGGCCAAGCTTGGCGGAACCGGCACACTTGGCAACACTGTTATCGCTTCCGGTGCGACACATGCTCCGGGAAATTCGATCGGTACACAGATAATTGCCGGTAATTATACCAATTCCGGTATCTTACAGATTGAAGGCATACCGACAAATACAGATCGCTTAAACGTAACGGGCGATGTGAATATATCCGGTGCGATCCTTGATCTGGTTTTATCCCCGAATAATGCCGCTAATTGGCAGGTTGTAAACGGCCCGTTCACGCTGATTAATAAAGAGAGTGCCGGCGCGGTTACAGGCCAGTTTGCAAGCATCAGGAACAATCTGGTTTTCCTCGATCCAACTGTGAACTATGCGGGCGGCGATGGTAATGACGTAACGCTGAAGTTGCAGCGTAATGATATTAAATTTGCGAGTTTAGGTCGGAATTTTAATCAAATCTCCGTTGCAAATGCCTTGGATGCACTGCCGCATAGCAGTGATCTGTGGCTGGCTATGGCCATGACGAGCAATGCGGATATCGCTCGCACAGCTTTAAACCAGTTGTCGGGTGATGTGCATGCCTCATTACCTGTTGTGCTGATCGAAGACAGTCGTTTCCTGCGTGAAGCAGCGAATGATCGTTTGCGTCAGGCTGCAAAAACTGTTGGCGGAGACGCAACCTCCGTTGCAACCGGAAATACCGATACGGCTTCAGGCATGACTGTTTGGGGGCAGGGCTTCGGTTCATGGGGTGTCTGGGATGCCACGTCCAATAATGCTAAAATGGATCGCTCTGTCGGTGGTATGTTTATCGGGGCGGACACTGTCGTCAATAATTGGCAACTCGGTGTTTTGGCCGGATATTCTCATTCATCCGTTGATTTGAAAGATATACCATCTTCAGCGAAGGCCGATAATTATCACCTTGGCGTCTATGCGGGAACGCAATGGGATGCTGTTGCATTCCGCACGGGACTTGCACATACATGGAATGATATTGAAACCAGCCGCTCGGTGCATTTCCCCGGTTTCTCGGATAGTCTGGAGGGTGATTATCGTGCCGGTACAACACAGGTATTCGGTGAGCTAGGCTATGGCATCTCAGCGGGTACTTATCAGTTCGAGCCTTTTGCAAATCTGAGCTATGTTCATATCAACCGTAAATCGTTTTCAGAAGCCGGTGGTCAGGCTGCATTGTCTGTCGGATCACAATCTCTGGACACAACATTTACAACGCTCGGTCTGCGTGCGGAAACTGTTTTTGATCTTGGTAGCGTGAGCACAAAAGCACGCGGTACTGTGGGCTGGAAACATGCTTTTGGCGATACGGATACATTGTCATCGCAGGCTTTTCGTACCGGCAGAGCTTTTGACATCAGCGGTATGTCTGTTGCCAAAGATGTAGCCGTTGTTGAAGCCGGACTGGATTTCTCTCTGACAAAGAATGCCACATTCGGGCTTCTCTATTCCGGTCAACTCGCCAGCAAAGCGAAAGATCAAAGTTTTAAAGCCACATTGGCGGTTAAATTCTGATCCAACTATCAAGGGGCCCTGTTGTTAATGACAGGGCCTCGATTATCTTCGATAAAACATGCTGTTTCTGATCAGATCAGAACACACATTCTAAAGCAGGCAGAGGGTTAAGCTAGAGCGCCGTGTGCCAAACTTGGCACACAAAGGTCGCTCTAACACTTTAAAATTAGAGCATAATTTCACCTTAAACTGGTCCAAGTTTAAGGAATTATGCTCTAATCTCTAATCTCTAATCTCTAATCTCGCCTTAACAATTGTCAGGTTGAATGCGGTTCGCGCAAGTAGAGGTAGAGCGGCAGTGCCAGTGAAAGGCCAACAAAGCAGCTCGCCGGAAGAACCAACCACCAGTGTGTGACGTTGTTCTTGGCCGCATCCCGCCATGACCATATCCAAAATACGACAATGGTAATCAACACATCAGCAGAGAAGCCACCGGCTGCACCGTTTGCAAACAGTGATTGCAAAAAGAGCGGAATATCAAGCCCGTTCAGTGCGAAAAAAGACCCGAAGAACAACCAAGGAACCAATGTTCCGATGATAGCCATAGCTAAATAAAAATTCTTGGCGTTCATGTGTTCCTTACTTTCATCGCAATCATCTCAATGCATGAATATGTTATTTTTCCGGTACAGAATGTCCAGTCTATCCCTGCGTATTTACGTTAGCTGATGAATAGCAAGTGAGGTTCAAGTGGTATTCTGGAATATCCAGATATAAAGGCGATGTCTATTCTCTGAGCCATTGGTATAATTGTGCGTAATATAACACTCCGGTCATCGCTATGAGAATATCTCTCATGTCGCAGCCTCAAATCACTGAATCAAACTCGCATAGACGAGATAACGAAGCGGGCCTTGCGTAATTGCATCAAAAGGATAGCAGGTTGCCAGCACCAGATGAGAGCCTGCTGCGTGAACATCAATCTGCGCCTCATCCCAATGCGCGATGGTCATTTGAGTGGCGCGATAGGTGTATGTTTTTCCGTCATCGCGGGTAATGCGAATAAGGTCGCCTTTCTCTATATCTTTGAGAAAAGCAAAATGCGTGTCGCGGTGAGCTGCATAAACCGCAGTTCCCGTTTCACCGGCTTTAGGCGTGTTCTGCAAATGGCCGGGGCCAAAAGCCAAGGCCTGTCCGCTTGCGCCATTCAGCGCGATTGCTGATGCTGCCAGACGCGGCGCTTCAATCCGCGCTACCGGCCAGATATCGGCCCATGCCCACGGCTTCACCTTTTCGCCTGTGGCAATACTCTGCGTGAAAGCGCGTTCAAGCAGGATTTGAGCCGCATAGGCTTTGGCATGGATCCACAGCCCCTGACCGAAAAGAACAAGGCCGCAGGCCATGACAGCAACAGAAAGCAGGACGAGAGGGGAGCGCAACCATGTGCGCTCCTTTGCCGTTGTATTTTGGGTAATAAGGATACCCATCATGCATTCTCCCTGCGGCGTGCTAACCAGAAGATGAGAAATCCAATGAACATAACGCTTAATCCCTGAAGCATATTCAGCATTGCCGGAGTTGCGGTTTGTGGCAGCGGCATGGTGGCTGCCGGAGTGACAGGCGAGGCGGGGCGGTTCTTGCTTCGAACCACGATCTGCTCTTTGCCCGCATCGGCATGATCGAGCACGCTGCGATCTGCACGAATGCCGAACAGCGTCTCAAAGTCCCAACCGGCTGGCAGCTGCAAAGGTATGTCTGCACGTGTGAGCGGAACATTCGCCGGACGAGCTGGTGTCTGGTCAACGGCAACAAGGCTCGTCAGACGTGTTACCAGATGATGCTCCAGTGCGAGGTTGAGGATACGCGTATCGGCTGCCAGTGCTGTAATCTTGCCGAGTTTCATGTCCACTTCAGCATCGTCGATCTTGCGGCGTGCCCAAATTTTGGAAATGCCTTCCGCCGGACTGGCTGCATCGAGCGGCAGGGTCACAGTCCATGGGCGGCGTCCGACTGTCCCTTCAATCGTCATCGTACCAGTTACCTGTTTTGTGCGTGCGGCGAGCACCAATGGTTCGCCCTGATAAAGATCAGGAAGCAGACCCGGTGTCAGACTGATACCCTCTTGCGAGAAACTGGCTTTTACATTGGTGACGATCGGGCTTTCGAGCTTCTCGAACAGTTCACGCATGCGTTCATTAACTTCTTCCACCGCGCCGATATGGGTGAAGGTGCCGCGGCCAAGTTCAGAGGCTTTGTTCATCAGATAGGTGTTAGGGGCCGAGCCGATACCAACCATGAAGAGGCGGGAGCGGTCACGACGTGATGCAATGACATCAAGCATTTGCCGTTCATTGCTGATCTCGCCATCGGTCAGAAACACGATCTGGCGCAAACCATCTTTTTGGTGGCTATCATCAAGAGCTGCGTGCAGTGCCGGCAGCATTTCTGTTCCGCCAACCGCTTCCAGTGTGGCGACATAGTCGCGGGCATTGGTAATATTGAGCGTTGTGGCAGGGACAGAGTCATCAAAAAACTTGGTCAGCGTGTCATCAAAACGAATGACATTGAAGCGATCTGTAGGTTTCAGACGGGAGAGGGCATAATCGAGACTGGCTTTGGCTTGCTTGATCGAGGTTCCACCCATCGAGCCGGAATTGTCGATGACAAACACGATTTCTCGCGAAAGATTTACAGAGCTTTTGACAAGTGGCGGGGTCACATAGGCCAGCAGGTAATCGTCATTGCCAACGCGTTCGCGAAACAGACCGACAGTGGGCATTACGGATTCAGCCGCTTGCCATTCAAGGACGAAATCACGATCTGCCGCAGCCTCACCAGCCAGAGTGATCTTTGATGTTTGCTCATTCTGCTGATCAATCCGGACAGGATGATAAAGGCTTTTAATATCGGTGGCGGGGAACCCGGCTTTGAGATTGACGGTAATTGTCACCGGATTGATGCGATCTTCGTCCGGCATCACAAGGGGCGTTTCAATGGCATTATTGTCTGAACCTTGTGTTGGTTTTGTCTTTTGCTGTCCCCAGCCGCTCTGAATATCCGTTGTTTCAACAATCGGTTCGTTGTTTTCAGGATTATAGCGCGGCGCAACAACGAGCGGCACACGCAGAGAAAAGCGATTATCGCTCAGACGAACCGCCTGCTGATATTCAATCTGGATGATGATTTTTTCATTCGGACCAAGATTTGCAACCGCATTGGTAAAAATGTTAGGCCGTTGTTGTTCAATGAGAGCCGCCTTTTTGCCTTCGCTCTTGGCTTTCTCATAGATCTCACGAGCGGCCTTTTTTTCTTTGATGTCTGCAACGATCACGCGGTCGCCGACAATCATCTTCAGCGAATAGACGGCACTATCGTCAGGCAACGGAAAGACATAGAGCCCTTCGACCCAGTTATTGGTCGGGTTTTCAAAAACCTGACTGAGGCGCGCGCGGGCGGTAGGGCCGTTGACATCAATGTTGAAATCGGTGGCAAGGCGCTGCGCTTCCACATATTGGCCGGCTTCACCGCTTTGCAGAAGCAGGCTGCCGCTTTGCACGGCATTCGGTGTCAGATAGGCCGGTGTTTCAGCGCGGGCTGAGGCCATGTTGAGCAGTGAAAGAGTAACAGCCAGAATTGGCAGGATCAGCATATTCACAAACCAGATGAGTTTGCAGAACTGGGAAAGGCTGATGGCCGTTGCGTTATTACGGGAGTGTCTGATGGCGGGCGACATGATGTTGCTCCTGTATCTGTCGGATAATTGGAGACAATTTCGCCGGAATGCCGGTTTGCTGCCAGCGTAAGCTTTGCCAAGTTTTGTCCGTAGTTTGCCGCAAGCCACCTTGCAGGCACCGCTTATGTGTGGAATTGTGAAGGAAAGTACGGTTTCAGGAAGTTTTTATGTCTCAACACGATGCGGTTTTGTCCGATCAATTGAATTTCCGCGTCGCTGAACGTGTGCGCGAGGAGATCGCGCGCCGCAGGATTTCCCGCCAGCATCTGGCAGATGAGGCACGTATCAGCCTCTCGACACTTGAAAAAGCACTGTCAGGGCATCGGCCTTTTACACTCGCTACCATTATCAGGCTTGAGCAGGCTATGGGGTTTGAACTGCGCGATCAAACGGAGACAGAAAAGCCGAAGCCTGCCGCTTCCAGCGGACATGCGGCGGAAGAGCTTGGTTCTTATTCGCGCGCTGCCGTTTCGTGGCTGGAAGGGACATTCATAACGCTTCGCCCTTCTTTCGGTAATCACGGTGATATTTTTGCTTACTGCACGGACATTGTCTGGGACTCTGAGAACACGCATCTCAAATTCGAAGAACGTGAGCGTACCGATGCATCCTTTTCACAGCGTGGTTGTGTTTCTGTCCCGCATCTCTCGGGGCATGTCTATCTGGTGACCAATACGTCTGGCCAGTACCGGATGGCGGTTCTTTCGCGTCCGAGTATTGCTGGTGAAATGTATGGCATTCTGACGACCCTACGTGCAGGGCAGGGTGCACAACTGACGCCGGTATCAGTGCCTTTGGTGCTTGTTCCGATGAAGGTTTTTGAAGTGCCGGTTTTTGGACGTATCACACCCACAGATCAGGCCTATGAGCAATATTCGCGTTTGCTCAACAAAACGACTAGCGATGGCTATGCCAGTTTTGTGACGCCATAATTCAAGTCGAAGTGGCTTCGCATTTTATGGTGCCGCTTACGGGCAACTAATTGTAATATCAAGATAAATCAGCTTGTATCACCTGTTATCAATTGCCACATACTGCCGGATGGTTCTTGTTTCGTTCGGAATCATGGCCTATCATTAAATCTCATACAATCGCACCTTAAAAGGTGGATTGAGGGGTGGATTGAAAATGGCTCGTGGGTTGAACAAATTAAGCGCCCTTGCTGTGAAAAATGCCCCCGCTGGCAAATATGCTGACGGGGGCGGTCTGTGGCTTCACAAGCGAGATGATGGTGGGGCGCAATGGGTGCTGCGTATCACTATTCATGGTAGGCGCAGAGAAATGGGGCTTGGCTCTGTTTCCGTTGTCTCCTTAAAGGAGGCTAGGGAAGCGGCTGACCGATATCGGGCGCTAGTACGCGATAACATTGATCCTATTAAAGATAGAGAGCGCCAAAAAAGAGAGGCAGCCCGTAATCTGCATTTCTTAAGTGATATCGCTCTTGATGCTTTTGAAAGTCGCAAAGCCGAACTTAAAGGAGACGGAAAGGCTGGGCGTTGGTTCAGCCCGCTGGAGCTTCATATCATGCCGAAGCTGGGCAAGATGCCTGTGGCTGAATTGGATCAAAAGGACATACGTGATGTTTTAGCTCCTATTTGGCATGATAAGGCTGAAACTGCACGTAAAGCACTGAACCGTCTTAGCATTTGCTTAAAACACGCCGCAGCACTCGGTCTTGAAGTTGATCTGCAGGCTACAGAGAAAGCCCGTGCTCTTCTCGGAAAGCAACGGCATAAGGCTCAGAACATTCCTGCAATGCCTTGGCTAGAAGTTCCGGCCTTCTATTCAGGGCTATCTGACGGATCAGTTACACACCTTGCTTTGCGCTTACTTATTCTGACCGGTGTTCGCTCGAGGCCACTCCGTCATATACGAGAGGAACAAATAGACGGTGATATCTGGACAATCCCCGCTGATGATATGAAAGGCCGCAAAGATGCCACAAGTGATTTCCGCGTTCCATTATCGCCGGAAGCAATGAGCGTTATTGAGCAAGCCCGCAACCATGCCCGTGACGGTTATTTATTCCCGAGTATTCGCAAGGGCGTAATATCAGACATGACAATGGCAATGTTCATGTCACGGGCAGGATTAGAAGCGCGTCCACACGGCTTCCGCTCAAGTCTGCGGGACTGGATCGCAGAAGCAACCGAAACGCCCCATGATATTGCAGAGACTGTTTTAGGGCATGTCGTCGGGGGCTCTGTAGAGCGTGCATATCGCAGAACAGATTTTATTGAACAGCGGCGTAATCTGATGGTTCGCTGGTCGCAACATGTCACAGGCCAAAATGGGCAGGTCGTAAAAATGGTGAAGGGTTAAATATGCTTGCTATTGATGGCTATGGCTCATTGTATCGGTTTTATTTAGCTGCAAAGAAGGCAATACAAGACCGCGTCCCGCTGCCATATAGTTTTAGCGAAGAACCTCAGCCGGAAGTATTTTCATGGGATGCGTACCGTGAGAATGTAGATGTCGCGGCAAAATATCTGGTGCGGAATGTGCTTTCGGACAGAATAAACAAAGGTGATACGTTTCCTTGCATATTAAATAAAGATGGCACACTCATTACATTATCAACATTCTTACTCACAGTGACTGAAGGGTTTGCGCTCGAAAATTCAGCATTTTTAGACGCCAAAGATAAGGCGAAGGCTGATGGCTTGGTGCTTGATGGAGAGTACATCTTTGGTCTAAAATCACTCACCTCTGATTATTGGCATGCCCCCTTCATTTCAGAGCGAATATTTACTGATAGTTCTTTGGTTCTCGATGATGTTCTCTATCCTTATGGTAGGGGGATGCCGTTAATCGATTGGCGTAGCGGCACCGTATCTCTCAAAAGGTTAAGAGCTTTGCATGAGGCGATTGAAGCTATGCGTATCTCTACGTCTGCTTTTGAAAAAGCTGGTATTCAAGTGGATCAATTTGATGCCAGAGAAATTATTGACGCATACGATGAATCTGACGCGCCCAATCTATTGAATATGCTCGCCCCCTACGATGGTTGCACGATTGTCGCTCCGATTGAATGGATTGGTGAACTGAATGGCAGCGAGGAGGAGGCGCTAAATGAGCCTGCTGATAACCTATTCTCTGGGGCTCCAAAATCTGCAATCCTTTCTCTCTTAAAGGCGCAGCCAACACTCACGAAATCGGGAGTAAAGGCGAAACTGTTCCCCAAAACATCTACGCGCCGCTTTAATATGCATTGGCAGCAAGCCGCAGAGGAAAACCCCGCACTTGCTAAACCTGGACGGCGTAAAGAGAAATCATAACGCCGTATCGATACGCTTTTAATTTCGTGCAGACTATTTGTTTCTTTTTTGTTCACTCATGTTTCAGCCCATATCAACAAATATCGAGGCTGATTGATGAATATCACTGACACTCTTTTGACTGCACGTGAAGGCGCTCAAGTCCTGCAGGTGAGCATCCCAACATTTTGGCGACGCGTGGCTGATGGCACCGTGCCAAAGCCCGTGAAAATCGGGGCGCTGTCTCGCTGGCCGCGCTCTGAAATCATGGCTGTGATTGAAGCCGCAAAAGCTCAACGCTCTGCAGCATAAACAAACGACCCCGCCATTATGGACGGGGCCGAGGGTAATCTATCTCACGCATAGACTATAACCCCACCCGTCCTCTGTTGAAAGAGGATTTCCCATGTCTGATAAAAATAAGCCTTGGAAGGCCGCAAGCTATACCGTGAGCCATAATGAGGCTGAGCCGTTCAATGTGAGCGTAAAAGGCCGTGAGCGCTGGACGCTGGAATGTCTTATCGCTGCTGGTTCAAAAGGCTGCACACCGATTGATAATCCTGCCCCGCGCTGGTCTGCCTATGTCTTTGATCTGCGTAAAGTTGGTATTCAGATTGAAACTGTGACCGAGCAGCATGGCGGCCAGTTCAAGGGCAATCATGCGCGCTATGTCCTGCGCTCCAAGGTTTCACGGGTAGAGACAGAAGCGAGCGCTGCATGAAGACCAGCGCCCGAACAATTACAAAGGCACTGAACGGGCATTGGCATGGCCGCTATGGTTTGTGCCTTTGTCCTGCACACGCCAATACCAAAAGCCCCGCCCTGAGTGTTTCAGATGGTTTTGACGGACGGCTGTTGCTGCGCTGTCATGCCGGTTGTGACTTCCTGTCCATATTGGACGCTCTGAAAGGTCTGGGGCTGATTGAAGGCTCCGGCCATTATGCTCCGCCTTCCTTTGAGGAAATGGAAGCTCATAGGCTCAAGGAACTGGACAAAGCGAGGAAACAGGAAGCAAGGGCGCTTGAATGCTGGAATGTAGCTAAGCTTATTCATGGTACTCTGGCAGACACTTATCTGCGTTCCCGTGGCATAACTGCCCCCATTGGGCAGTGCTTGAGATTTCATGGCTCGTGCTGGCACCCGACCGGCCAACAGCTACCGGCTATGGTGGCGCTGGTCGAAGGCGCGGAACGTCTGGCAATCCACCGGACATATTTATGCGCTGACGGCATGGGCAAGGCTTTCGTTGAACCTGCCAAGGCCATGCTCGGTTCTGTTGCTGGTGGTGCTGTGCGGCTCTCTGATGGTGCTGACAAGCTGATTGTGTGTGAAGGCATAGAAACCGGCTTATCACTTCTCTCCGGCCTTGTGTGCGGTTCTGTGTCGGTCTGGGCGGCTTTATCAACCAGCGGCATGAAAGCTCTGACCTTGCCGGACAAGCCTGCATTGCTAACCATTGCAACCGATGGCGATGAAGCCGGACGTCAGGCCGGTCATGCGCTTGCTGAGCGTGCCTCTGCCGTTGGCTGGGAGGTTTCAATGCTTCCTGCGCCTGATGGCCGCGACTGGAACGATATTCTCATGATGAAAGGGGCTGCTGCATGAACGCGCCCGAACCTATTCCGTTTAAACCGGACTGGCCTGCGCCTGATATGCGCTATTTACGCTCTGAACTGCCGGAACCGCCCAACCTGCCGCTTGAGGATGTGTTTTCGCCGCGCTGGTCGTCATGGATACGCGCCGCGGCTGAGGCGAAAGCGGCACCACCGGATTATGTCATGGCTGGCGCTTTGTCTGTTTGTGGCGCTCTTATCGGTAATAGCCGCTGGCCGTCCCCGTGGCAGGGCTGGACAGAGCCTCCTGTTTTATGGGCTGTGGCTATCGGCAATCCGTCAATGAATAAATCCCCTGGACTGGACGCTGTTCTTAATCCACTGAAAAAGGTGGAGCGGGCTTTGCGTGAGCAGGTACAAGGCGAGGTCACCGAATGGAGGGCAAGAGCCGAGGTTGCAAAGCTGGCAGAAAGTGCTTGGAAGGAAGCGGTAAAGGCAGCAATCAAATCCGGGGATGCTGTCCCGTCACGCCCAGCCAGTGCCAACGCCGGTAAAGAGCCGATTATGCCGCGTCTGGCCGTCACTGATACCACCGTTGAGAAACTGGCAGTGATTGCCTCTGTGCAGCCTCGTGGGGCGTTATTGGCGCGTGATGAGCTTGCTGGATGGCTGCAAGGTATGTCGCGCTATTCCGGTGGTGGATCCGACCGGCCTTTCTGGTTAGAGGCGTATGGCGGTCGCAGCTATTCAGTGGAACGCATGGGGCGCGACCCAGTTTATGTTGACCGGCTCTCTGTTGGTGTTCTTGGCGGTATTCAGCCGGATCGGTTGCGCTCTTTGCTCATGAAAACTGATGATGATGGCTTATTGGCGCGTTTCCTGCCGGTATGGCCTAATCCTGCGCCGGTTAAACGCCCTGATTTGTCCTATGATGAAAGCTTTATGGAAAATATCATTCATCGGCTTTTGTCGTTGCATATGCATGCCGATGAAAACGGCACTGTCCGGCCTTGGATAATCTCATTCTCGGAGGATAGCCGAGTCTTGCTGGATAGCTTTCGTGAAACAGCAAGAGGCTGGGAGAACGGTGCTGAGGGGCTACTGCTTTCATTCATCGGGAAACTGGCGGGGCTTGCTGTCCGGCTGTCTCTGGTGCTGGGACTAATGGAGTGGGCATCTGGCGAAGCTGAGGAGCCGCAGGAAATTGCTGTTCATCATTTCGGGCGCGCTGCTCATATGGTCGAAAGCTACCTGCTGCCAATGGCACGGCGGGCTTATGCTGATGCATCTGCGCCAAAAGCCGAGCGGGCAGCTAGGCGGCTTGTGAAGCTGATAAAGGAAAAGGGATGGCGGCAATTTACTGCGCGTGAGGTTTTGCGTGCTGAGCGTACAGGGCTGTCCAATTCCGACGACCTTAACCCAGCACTCAATGCCTTGCAGGAGGCAGATATTATTCGGCCTGTTTCCACGTCCAGTGGTTCGCAAGGTGGTAGAGCGCAACGGCTATTTACGGTCAATCCGGCAGTGTTTCGAGGCAATCATGACAAAGTGGCTTGAAGTAGCAAAGAAGGCCTTACCCCCTTCCGACGAAACCGACATAACCGACAAAACGTATAGTCGGGCGTGCAAGGGAGGTGAAATGCAACCTCAAATTGGTGTTTCGTCGGTTATGTCGGTTTCGTCGGGAGGGGGTATATCAAACTCTCAGCCGGTGAACGCCTCACCGCGGTCGGCACAGAAACCCATCCAGCAAAAACAATCATCGTCCGAAATGCAGACGATGTTTCGCCATGAGTGGAAGCCAAACACCAATGCAAAGCCGGATGACCCTGAAACCTATGCTGAGGCTCTGCGCATGCATGGAGCTATGTCTTACGGTGTGGCTATGCGGGTGCTTGGCTGGGGCGGTACGCGGGCAAGTCAGGCAGAGGATGCTTTACGGCTCGCCGGGCGTATTGTGTTCAACAGCCAAGGCCGCGCTGTTTTATCTGATAATGAGAACCATCAAAACGAGGTGGCGAAATGAGTGTAAATAATGCGTCCAAATTGGACATTCAGTAACTCCGCACACTGAGGTGGGGTTTACCTACCCCTGTCAACAGACCCGAACTTATCGGGTCTGTTGACAGGGGTGCCAATATGGATGCTCTTTAGTCGCTTTTCGCGCTAATGGGATATTAAATTTTTTAATAGTTCATGTAAGTTATTGTTGCACGAAATAGTTATTGTGCCTGCTGTGCCTCCACCTGAATCTCCAAGAGTAAATTGCGTTGCTTTAAATGAATATTGGATGGCAGATTCATTTTGCAATTGATCCAAAACAGTCTTGATTGGTATAAAGTCCCGCTCATAAACGTTAGATACAGCAATCACTTGATTTGGCTCATGAATTATTATTTCTTGGACAAGGAATGCTCCTATGGCTATCAACTCATGCGCCATTTTACCTAAACGCAGACGTATTATATAAGGAGCCTCAAAGGTTAAGACAGATTGTACAAGGCTATTCGCATCAATCGAGGGTACCTGAGAGCCTAGTTGGCGTGCTATTAGTTCAAATATCTGAGTTACCTGTAGTGGATCATTCGCTTCAATGCCCTGTAGGAGACTAATAGGCAAAGGAAGATCAACCGGACGCAGTCCTGAATGGCAAAGAGGCGCAATTGGAATGTCTCGTGCCCATCCTGCACCAGCTTCAAAATTAATCCATGGTCTGCTGATGCTATTAGGGCTGCAGAGAAGTATCATTGCTGCGCAAGAACGTAAACCTTCCGTAATTCGGTCCAGCCAATTTTGTCCAATCTTAATTGTGTCTGAATCAGAAGATACGAATACTTCGACCATTCCTAAAAAGGTTTTCTCAATTTGTTGTTTAAATATATTTGCAAGCTCTTTTTCTTCTGTAATATGACTTAAAAATATCGTGGTTTTTTTCATATTTAAGTTTCCTTTTCGCAGCGCCACCGACATTAATTGTGAGGTATTGTTTTAAAATAACATTGTCTATCATGGGATTCCAAAGTGCGAGATTCTAATGCTTGTCGTTACATTTATATTATAGTTTCGGAGAGCTGTTGGAATTAAAGGAAATATACCTGTCCATTCCCTTGTTGCGTTGCAAAATGTGCGCGCGAGACCTATCACATTAGCGCAAAGTAGTCTTATCCGTATTGGGCAGTCAGCGGGGGCTATCAGATAGAGATATCGCGGCGAACCGGTATTAGCCTGCAGACGGTAGGGAATTTGCGACGGAGGCGAAAGGTAGCTACTTAACGGGGGGCTAACGGAAGGCGACATTTAAGTAGCCTTCCTAAGTGCCGTTAGCGAAGTTTTTCTAATGGCATATCATAATTTATGCGGTAGTACTCGTTTGGATTGTCCGTAGGAGGCCAATCTGTCTTGATGCGGTTTTCTTTTGTGGCTTTGAATTGAACAATAGCACGTACTTCGCCGTCATTATCAGCAATAGCTTCTCTGCGAATACCAATAATTGTGCCATTCAAATATGACTGCTTGTTCTTAGCTTCATGCATGAAGAACTCTTTACCAATCAACCCATCAATCTCAGCGTCTTTTATGCGCCATGAGACTGAATCAAAAAGTCCAGCCTTTTGATCAAGTGTCACAAGGCCTTTGGGCCTGCCATCTTCATACCGGCACAGTACATGAAGGGATATTGCATTGTTCATTTTGACCCTCAGGGTTTAATTTATTTATGGATGCTATGCGTGAGAGATTAGCGTTATTCTATGGGGAGGGTGACCAAGAATGCAGCTAATCGCTTAGCTTCAGCTTCAGATAGATCAGAGGGAAGCTTTATTTCGACTTTATAGTCCGCTCTGAGCTGAAAAGTATGATCGAGAACCATCTTTGATGGCTCAAGTACTATTGGATCCTCTGCTTCCAAGGTCTCTTCACGCGAGATGGCTGGAACATGGCCGATAGTTGTGCTTTCACCTTTGGCTGTGGAGGCTAAGCCGCGTATACTTAACTCCCATTGCATACGGCTTTCTCCTGATGGGTATCTGCCTTTGATGTAACGGCCACATTCAAGAGTTTCTAACTCCTTAAAGACCCGCCTGACATCGTACTCTGATAAGCCCGTTCGATACGCGGCTATACGTACAGGCATTTCCCAAGAGTCTTTTTTGCGGTCATCAAACCAATTGAATATACGTTTTGCGGCGTCATCCTCTTGGTACATCTTCTGCAGTTTATGCGTTATGCTTTCGTCCATTTTATTATCATAACCCTTTAAAATCATCAAATAACATTTATCATTGATGTACAGCGTTGATTGATGATTGTAAACGATATTATTGATTGTTGTGGACGAGGGGGCAATCAACAGGCTACCAGCGCACACGGAACAATGTGGGTTTAAATGGCTGGGGCGATGATGGTGCAAATCTGCCTCATGTCGAATTTAGTGACCAATACGCGTGTGTACGCGTACGCGAGGCAATCTACCATTCAAGGCAGAGACGGCCTTTAGATACGTCTACCCCCTTCCGACAAAACTTATCATATTGGTAATTATGGCTTTTCATTTTGACATGCAGCGTCATGATTTTCTGCGCAATACGTACGCGGGGGAAATATAGCGCCTATAACGGGAAAGGACTTTCGGGAGCAGTACGCGCACGCACGCGAGGGTTTCACTGTTTAATCCCATATCGACTGAAAGAAAATCAAAGCAGGCCTGAGTTTTCCGACACTATAAAAAGGGTCAAAAAAGAGTTTTGCGACCAATACGCGCGTACGCGCGAGGGAAAGCACGTTATTTTTGGGTTGCCAAATTGTCGCACTGTTAGACGATTATAATCCAGCATGATCTATTATGATCCGATATGATCTAGCCTGACATTGTATTCAACTATTTGTAATTACAGCATTATTTTTGTTTGCTGGCGCTGGTTGTGGTATTCTTTGTTATAACAAAGGAGGCCGTTATGCGCTCAGACGTTGCAATGCCAGACTATATTCGTATTCGCGTTTTTCCAGATGAAAAACAGCACCTGAAAGAGGCCGCTCAAAAGCGCGGTATTTCTCTTTCTGAACTGATCCGCTCCAAGACCCTGCCAGCCAAAGAATGCGAGGCTGCCGCATGAGCGAAGTAAATGAGCCAGTCATTAAACCGTACCGTACCAGCAATGGCATGTATTTGCTCCACCCTGAATTTATCAGCGGGCTAATCGCTCAAATCTCTTGGCAGTGTATCAATCCAACGACCGGCGAAGCGGATCTGGCAGCAGGGGCGGCACTGTTTCAGAAGGCCGCATTTCTGCTCTGTAAGCAAGTGGAAACCGATGTTCTACAGCGCGGCGGCACGACAGCAGAGGCTGAGTATCATGCGCAGGAAATGTTCACCTTCTTCGATGCCGGAGCAATCGGCATTCAGTAATGCCCAGCCATGAAAGGGCTATCAATGCGAAATCAGAAATCTCTCATTCTCGACCACTCCACTTTGAATGGAAAGGCGTGACATATGCGTAATCTACTCACAAGTTTTCTCGACCAGCGCGAAACCATCGGCAATCTGTTAGCGCCATTCGTGACCGGTCAACCACAACAGTTTCAGCAGCGCGACCCGCAAGCTCTACGGGATGCCGTGCTTTCAGGATTGCCACAGCAAGCACCGCAACAGCAGGCACCAGCTACCCCTGATCTGCTTGGGGCATTTTTTAATGCACAACCTCAACAGCAGCAGCCTGCCGTTGCGAATATGTTGCTTCAAGGTTTAGAGCCATCTCAGAAGTCGGTTCAGCCTTTACTGCCGCCTATCAACATTGACCCGCAGAAGGTGGCAGAGGTGCCGCGTGCGGTCGATTCGATGCAAACCGCAGCAACACCGCATACAGTGCTACAGCAGCAGCCACAGGCTAAATCTGGTGGTTTTGCAGACATGCTGTCCAAATTTGGCGAAAGTGATTTCGGCCAGCGGTTCAGTGATATGATGCTCGGCTGGGGTATGGGCGGCACCATGCAGGATAGTCTGTCAAAAGGCAGCCAGATGATTGCCGCCGGAAACCAAGACCGGAAGACCAAAAAAACACAGAACCAGACGATTGAATGGCTCAAAGGCCAAGGCATGAGCGAGGCTGAAGCTCAGGCAACAGCCAGCGACCGCCCTGCATTGAATGCCTTCCTGATTGCTCTGCGTAAAGGCGTTGATCCGAAAGACGCGTTACAACAGCGGAAGCTGGAACTGGAAATCAAAAGTCTGGAAAACCCGCAGCTTTCACCATCCGATCAGCTTGCTCGTGAAAAGTTCGAATGGGATAAAACGCAGGGCGGCGTTGATGCGCCTAAGATTGTCGAGTTGTATGACGCAGAGGTCGGCCAGCCATACAAAGCCACATGGAACGCAGCCACCCAGACATTTGACCGGATTGGTGGTATCAAAGCACCAAGCGGTACGCAGCTATCAGTGGGGCCGAATGGTGAAATCACATTCCAGCAGGGCAGCGGGTTAAAGCCGCTCACCGAAGGCCAGTCAAAAGACGCGGTATTTGCTACCCGTGCGGAAGGTTCGCTCGGTATCCTCAACCAGCACGGCAATGCCTTAGCAGACTTTCAAGATAAAATGGCTAGCGGTGTTCCGGTGGTCGGGAATTACCTCAAATCTGAGGGCTACCAGAAAGCGGAACAGGCAGGGCAAGAGTTTTTGCAGGCTATTCTGCGTAAAGACACTGGTGCCGCCATCACCAAGGAAGAAACCTCTGAGTATGGCGCTGTATATCTTCCTCGCCCGGGGGATAGCGCTGCTGTCCTTCAACAGAAAGCAGCTTCTCGTCAGCGAGCGCTTGAAGCACTTAAAGCCGGTATGCCGCCGCAGGCTATTTTGCAGGCTGAGACTGCAATGAAAAACACTGATGCGGCATATCCTCCTTCTGGCGCTCCGCAGTCTGGAATGCTTGAGGACGGTTATCGCTTCAAGGGGGGCAATCCTTCTGATCCGAACAATTGGGAAAAGGTGCAATAATGACTGGCCCTTGGGAAAAGTACAAAACACAAGAAACCGCGCCTGCTGGCCCTTGGCAGAAATATGCCGTCCCAGCCGCAGGCCCCTATCAGGGCAGCTTTGCCAATGATAGCACACAAGGTCCGACATTTGCCCGCGGTGGTGCTGGACTGCCACAGGAAAAGACTTTGGGCGGCGCGGGTATGACATGGATGGAAAACGCCATTAACGGCATTCCGATTGTAGGCCCATCCATTCAGAAAGGCTCTGACTATATCGGCAGTAATCTTTACGGGCTGGCAACTGGTCAAGACCCTGCGCAAATCCGTGAGGAAGTGAACCAGCGCCGCGAAGGGCGAAATGAAGCTTATCCAGTCTCAGCCTTCTCGGGGCAGCTTGCAGCCAACATTGCACCAATGTCTGCTATCGGGCGCACAGCAGCGGGAGCAGAGGCTTTAGGCGTAACCGGCACAAACTGGCTAACCCGTGCCGGCAACTCTGCTGCATCCAGCGCGATAGTTTCAGGAGCGGATATTGCGGCGCGTGGTGGCGGAGCAGCGGACATGATAAATAATGCGTTGATTTCAGGCGGTATTGGTGCCGCTATCCCCGCTCTGGGTGCTGGTATCTCCAAAGGGCTTGAGACCTTCGGCAATCGCAATATGTCGACCATCGGCGCAATGCTCAATCCTGCCAAGGAGGCAGAAAGGCGTGTTGGCACTGCATTTTTGCGAGATGCGCAGGCTGATCCGAAATCTATTATGAGCGCCGCTGACAGGCAGGTTGCACAGGCGAACAATATCCCGCTTGTAAATGCCGATATTGGTGGAGAAACAACCCGCGCTCTTGCCCGCTCTGTTGCCAACCAGTCACCGGAAGCGCGCGCAGTCATCGAGCGGACAGCCAGTGACCGCTTTGCAGGGCAAGGCCAAAGAGCGACCGAGTTCATTAAAAAGATTGTTGGCGGAAATGCTGATGATATTGGCTACAGACACGCATTGCAGGAGCAGGCCAGATACCACAATAAAGCCGCCTATGATACAGCATACAGCGCCCCACATGCTCAGCAGGTCTATACCAAAGGTTTGCAGGAACTTATGCAGTCGCCCTCACTGCGTAAGGCTGTTGCTGATGTGCCAACACGCAGCGCAGACAGAGGCGCGGTGCAGGGCTTCAAAGAAATCGGCAATCCATTCACGATAAATAGCCAAGGTGCTTATGTGCTACGTCAAAAAGCGGATGGAACGTTCGTTGCGCCCAATTTGCAGTTTTGGGATCATGTTAAGCGGAATCTTGATAGCCAGATTGGTACGGCACATCGTGGCGGTGATGCTTCATTGGTGGCTGATCTGAGTGCTATCAAAAACAAGCTGACTTCCGAACTGGATACAGCCGTCCCAGCATATAAACAGGCACGGCAAGGGGCTTCCGGTTTCTTTGATGCTGAGGACGCATTAGACGCTGGGCGCAAGTTTGTTAACTCCCCGCGTAGGGTGCCGGAAGTGCGGCAAGCATTTAATGCCTTCAATGGAACTGAGAAACAGGCATTTGCAACCGGCTATGCTTCTGAACTGATTGACAGGATCAAAGTGACAAATGACCGCTCAAATGTGATTAATCAGGTATTCAAATCTCAGTCGGCACGAGAAAGCATGGAAATGGTGCTTGGCGCCCAGAAGATGAAGCAGATTGAAGCTTATGTTCGCGTTGAGGATTTGGCCGACCGGTTGCGCGGGGCAATGGGCAATTCCACTACAGCCCGCCAATTGGCCGAGCTTGGGATTGGTGCTGGCGCTGGTGCCTATGGTGCTTATACTGGCGATTGGAGTAGCGCTTTAACGGTCGGGGCATTAACCGCTGGTGTAACCCGTGGTGGTCGCTGGCTTAAAAATAGCGCGAATGACAAAGTATTGCAGCAAATGGCAAACCTGCTGACAAATGAGCACCCACAGGCGCTTATTATCGCAGCACAACAAGCAGCAATTAAGCCGACCTATATGAGAGCCTTGGAGAAGCTGTCTGAAATGTTAGCAATACCAGCGCGTGGCGGTGCTGTAATGGTCGGTCAGTAAAAGAGGCTCACTACCCAGTCACCAAAGCCAAACAATCTTTCTTCTTTCAACCACCATCCAAGCGGCAGCAATAGGGCTGCCGCTATGATGTAACCAATAAGGGCGAATGGCTGAGGATTGTTTTGCATGAATGAACCATAGTACGGCTGGTGAAAATGTCGAGAGGCATACTGGCGGCAATTAAAAATAACACTGTGGGTTTCTGCCGCCTGGGCGACTATATGCGCTACGTCCACCACATCGCCTACCGTTACGCATTAGATCATAGGGACAGTCACAAGTACCCACATATGGTTCACGGGTTGGCTGACCAGCGCGGCTCTGCCTAACTGGTGCGACTGTTTGAGTAGGTAGAGTTCTTGTTGTGGTTGGCGCTGGTCTAATAACGGGTTTTTCGCTCGTAAGAAGGCTGCTGCTTATCCAGCCTGTGCGGTTGCGATATTCAATGCTGAACCAATCACCGCGGACATTGAGAACTTTCACAAGATGCCCTTTTTCAATCACTGTGATGATTTGGGATTTAGTCGAGGCTTCCGCCCTCATATTGGCGCGCTGCGATGTGTATAGGCTAGCACCAATGAACGGTGATGGTTTCGCGACCGGTGGCGGGGTGTTTGTTGACCGCTGCGTTTGCTGAGGCTGGATAAGACCAAATGCCTGAGTAGTGTTTTCAGATATTGAGTTTTGAGGTGCTGGTGACGGCCGGCTGGGGATATCATCTTTACCGCCTGCAAGATAACCAATGCCTATAAAAGCAATAACCAGCCAAAGACTTGGTTTTTTCATGAGCTTCTCCCCATTCGCCCAATCCCAAGTCTTATTGTTCAGAGTCGTTTAATAAATGCTCTAGTTATAAAGTCTAATATGTTTTTCTTTTTTAGGGAGAAGGCTTTGCTGTTGAGCTAACCAACGCCGCATTGGGAATAGTGACCTATCACACAGAATTAATACGAAATTTTCATCATAGAAGTATGTTTAACTCACATGTCCGAAGTCTGTATTGTTTTGCGCATCTTTCTGCTGAAGAATTATGTTGGCTTTTTTATTATGTGGGAGATCAATACTTTTAGAGTTCCACTCGGTCTTTCCGTCGAGTGTTTTCTTTCCGCCAACAAGGGTCTTATTTAGTATTGCCTGTCCGCCATTAAAATTAACATCGAGTTTTTTATGCGCTAAATAACATGTAACCTTCTGAATATCAAAAATGTTCATCAATCTTGATAAAGCTAGGGCGGAAAGAAACATTCCCTCATATTGCTTTAGAATATGCAACCATGTTCCTTGGTTTACCCTTCCTTTAAGCTCTACAATATGTAGATGAGCCCCACTTTCATCAAAGGTTAAAAATGCTCCGTCTGCACATTTTTGTTCACTCAATGAGACAATAAGTGCTGCCCCTGCTTTTGAACAAATTTGAACAGCTTTACCGGTCACGCTAAATTTAGCTGTGCTCGCTCCGGCCTCTTCTTTTTCTATGATTTCAAGTGAGTCTTGAACTTGATAGACATACTGCTTGCTAAATATTGGCAGATGCCCTTCGCAATCCCTAAACATGCTTAGATTAAGACCCCATTAATGAGATAGTTTCGTCAGCTAAATTAATAAGTATTTCATTTAAACTTGGGACTGCAAAACCGTCATTTTCTCGCTTTAGTTCTACAACGGAGGTTCCAGACTTGGTTGGTCTAAATTCATAAGCTCGAACATCGCCTGGATTTATTAAATCGCTATCTTCGTAATCTTTCTGGTTTAGAAAAGTTTCTTTATTCTTTCGCTCATACATTGCCATCAGGTTGTTAAGTTGTTGGATAAATGTATCGCTGTGTGTCGTTAGCGTGATGTGTATCCCTGCATTTAATAGGCGCGCAATGGCTCGCGCCATATACCTTTGAGCAGACAAGTGAAGATGCGCCTCAGGCTCTTCCAGAATTATGTGAGTACCAACCCCTCTACCTTTTAACAAAATGAGCAACGGAGCTAATTCCGTAATCATTGAGGATGCCGCGTGCATAGGTACGGCTTTGTCACTTCCTTCAGAAAAATATAGATAATTTGGTGTTAAATCATCAGAGGGTTTAATTGTCCCTTTAGCTACGTTTGTTTCGAGCCATCGCGCGACTTCGGATTGAGCTGTTTTCCGCTCAATTGGGGGCCATGTAATACGCTGCAAAAACTCTGCTAAAGGCATAGGAAATTTAGGGGCCTCATCTTCACTTTCAAATAAATTTGAGACGAGTGCTTTAAGAGCTAATAGCAATCCTGTCCTGGCGGCAGGAATGTAAATAGGGTTTCGATATTGCCCCCAAGTGCTACCATAAAGAGCCATACCAATGATTTCATAGAATAATCTACCGCCAATATTATCGTATGCCTGTGGGGTGTTGCGTGGGAAACGAACACGGATCACACTATTACCGCTGGCTTTACTAACGCTGCCCGATACAACTTTATTCGTAGCTTTGTCATATTGTATTTCTGATACATCGATGGCCGCAGTGATGCTTTCAAAATCATCGCTGATTTTGAATTTTATTTGAGTTGTTTCAAAGCCATCATATGCAAAGACACGACTTAAAAACGACTCGCAATTTTCATCAAAATATGCCTGAACAACATTGATAACATCTTCGATTTTTTTACGATCAATCTCTAAAGAACTTCCTTGGTTACTTTTAGATTTACTTATGAATGCCTTATACCAACGCGGCCACGAATCTTTTGAAATTCCATTTATATTTGCTAAAGCCCACATCAAGCTAGCAATATAACTTTTCCCTGTATTATTCTGTCCAATAAATATTGTTAGTGGCGCTGCGCTAATTTCAGCGTGGCCAACCTTACCTAAATTATTTACTTCAAAAGATAGCAATGTATCTACTCTGTTATTAGAAAGAAATTTCAACCGTTTCTATCATGAAGATAGGAGGTTAGGAAAGCCTAAACGGAAAAAGCAATAATTAGCTTATTTAGACATTATTGCCACACCAACGCCCGCAGCCTCTCCCCCATGTTCAAGGAACTGCACGCCTGCATCCTCTAGCGCTCGTTTAATGGCGGTGAGGTTGTTGTGCGTGGGTACACGGCGACCTTTCTCAAAATCGCGAATAGTGGAAAGTCCTAAGTGTGCGGCTTCTGCAAGCTGCTCCTGTGACCATTCGATTAAGCCTCTAGCGGCTCTTGATTGTGCTGGTGTCATCATGGTTGCTTTATAGCGCAATAAATTAATTTCATCAAGAAATAACGAAAACTGTTGACGGTTAACCTTAATGGGTGATAACTGTCATTTATTGATGATTTTCGTTGATTTGGAGTAGCTAATGCCAAACGCACCCGTTCCGGCAAACGCCGAAGGTATGCCCGCATATAAGACTGCATGTGAAATTCACGACAACATATTTCTGGCTCTGGATATTGCGGAGAACCAATGCCCGTTCCCAGAGGAAGCGTGCGAATTGATGCGCGACGCACTGAGCCAGACGAAACAACTACTGGAGAAACTATCATGAGCGGTTCAGTGCCAGACATACAACCAGCGCCAGCAGGCAAAATGGGCGAGACAGCCACCATGCGACCAGCGCTAAAGTTTACGAAGAAAGATGCACAGCTACCATTTACGGCTATGGCTTTACTCGATGTTTGCGCTTTAGCGGTGAATGACCTTGATGCAGACGGGAGTGCGGAACACACTAGGCGCTATGCCAGCAGTATCTCGACTGTGATTAATCATGCGCTCGATGTGTTCGTAGACTTTCATGAGAAACTGGATCGGTTAGGCCGCTTGGAGGTATCAGAATGAACACCTCACACAGTCTACTGGGCGCAAATGATCTGCTGAGCATATCCGGTCATTTGATTGAAGCTATATTCATGGCCGCATGTGACCTATCCGACAAACGGCAGATAGAAGCTATCCAACAGGTATGCATAGTCGCACAAAAGCACATCAGCGATGCCAGCGAGATTATCGACACAGTACGGAAAAGCGGCCTGTCATGATGCTTATTCGTTTATGGTTAGCGCTTGCAATTCTCAGAGTGAGCAGAAAGTTTTCAATCTGGTTGCTGCCGGAAGCTAAAGGGATACGCGATGAAGCAGATCAATAGCCCTGTCATTCATAGTTTCCGTAGGCGGTTGCTCGAAAAGTGGATTGAGGATGCGATTGCGCTTTTAGATCAATTTGACGGCGATGCAGATTTTGAGGAGTGCGACGCTGATTATGAAGATGAGCGAGAGGAGCCGCGCTATATCGTGGGCGGGGCTGGTGTATAATATTCACGCTGAAAACAGCGGCGTATCAGCGTGAGTTTTGTCACTCCATAAAAACCAGCGTTCGAAATATGCGACTTCCTGCATTGCAGGGTGAGTGGTGACAGGCTTTACTTTTCGGAGGCAGACATAGCCGGAAAGCTTCACCGATTAATCCGATATCACAACACGAGAGAACCGGAGTTTGCCGACACTATAAAAAGCTGCTCAAAATCAGTTTCGTCGGTTATGTCGGTTTTGTCAGGAGGGGGTAGAGTAATGTCTTGGGTCTTAAGTGAGCGAGGGGATGTATCGCACTTCAAGCTATTTAGTCTCTGCAGCTATTAATTCTACCGCTGAATAAAAGGGGGATTGGTGGGTGGATTGAAAAGTAAATTTGCAATGTAAGTTATTGATTTTAATTGATACTTTCAACGATTATGGTGCCGCTTACGTGACTCGAACACGTGACCCCATCATTACGAATGATGTGCTCTACCAACTGAGCTAAAGCGGCAGGGATATATTTCCCTCAAACAGGCAACGTATTAAACCAGCCCATACGGGCGCGTGATAACGAAGTCTCATACTCTTTGCAAGGCGCAAAAATAAAAAGGAGTGCTTTCTGACCGGTGATGAAAATTATTATATTGCCCTGAAAGAATGCACAAGAAACTTGGTATTCTTTCCGGGATTTAAATTGCACTCTGCTTGAAAGCATCTTCGCTTAAAATTGATTTATGACTGGCAAAGCGCTGTTTTTGCAGCTTTATATTGTTCAGCCCAGCGCTCAACCAATTGTCCCGCTGGCAGAATTTCCTTGACCGCTCCGATCCCCTGACCGCAGCCCCAGATATCTTTCCATGCCTTTGCGCCAGTGGTTGCTTTCTGGAAATCCATCTTGCTTGGATCAGCTTCCGGCAGATGATCCGGATCCATTCCGGAAGCCTCAATTGACGGGCGCAGATAATTGCCATGAATCCCTGTGAAGTAGTTGGAGTAGACAATATCCTTTGCGCTGGATTGTACAATCATCTCTTTATAGGCGTCTACTGCATTGGCTTCTTTGGTGGCGATAAAGGGTGAGCCGATATAAGCAAGATCGGCGCCCATTGCCTGCGCTGCCAGAATGGCGCTGCCGCTGGAAATAGCGCCAGACAATGCTACCGGCCCGTCAAACCATTCGCGAATTTCGGCCATTAAGGCAAAAGGAGAGAGGGTTCCTGCGTGGCCGCCGGCACCGGCTGCTACGGCGATCAGCCCGTCTGCGCCTTTACGTATGGCCGAATTGGCATGGCGGTTATTGATCACATCATGCAGAACGATGCCCCCATAGGAGTGGATCGCTGCATTGACTTCCGGTACTGCGCCGAGGGAAGAAATTACAACCGGCACTTTATATTTGATGCAAAGTTCAAGATCTTGCTGCAATCGCAAATTGGAGCGATGGACAATTTGATTGACGGCAAACGGTGCGGCTGGTTGCTCCGGATGTTGTTGGTTGTGTTGCTGAAGCCCTTCGGTGATCTCGGCCAGCCACTCGTCCAGTTGTGCCGGAGTGCGGGCGTTCAATGCCGGAAATGCGCCGATAATCCCGCTTTTACACTGCGCCATAACCAGAGCCGGATTGGCAATAATAAACAGCGGTGCCCCGATTGCCGGTAAACGCAGGTGGTTTTTGAGAATATCTGGAAGAGCCATTTCGCATTCCCGTAATTGACGTTAACGTAAACGGTATATTGATGGTATAGATGCCATGATGTCAAAGGCAAAATACCGGCTGAGGATTTAAAATAACAGGAAGCTTGCCGTTTGACGAATGTGCGATATCTATTGTTTAGTGTGCGGGGTACAGGACTTTTGGCTGTTAAGCCACGTATGGCTCAAAGGGATTCATATGGGCTTTCGCGCATTTGAGATAATGAAAAAATTCGGAGCGGGCACTGTGAATTTGATGCGCTGCGACACGCTTTTGGAGAAAAAACAGCATAAAAGAACCACAAAAGCCTGTAAAATCGGGATTTTATGCAAATAGTCTTTGTGGAACAATATGTTAAGATCGTATACAATCTTTTTGCTCTCTGGCGACAGATAGGATTTTATAAAGCTTAAAAATCAGTTAATGCGTATATCTGCTATTTTTTGCATAAATACTGGCGCAGAAGAATGCGACGGTTATAGGAAGGGACAATTTTGCAGGGCATCGAAAGTGCAATTCGCAACGCTTTAACCAAAGCGGATTCATCTGATCCGGCTATGCGCCAGCGGATTTATGAGTCCGTTTGGAGCGCGCATGAACGCGCTATGGCGGCGAATACTCAGCTTTCGGATCAGCAGCGCGCGGAACGTCGCGAAAAGCTGAAAACTGCAATTTCTCAGGTTGAGCAGGAAATGCGCCAGCCTGTCAGCCCTGTTGCTGAAGAGCCGCTTGCACCGCAGCCGCATTATGATGGCGGACTTGGCGTGCCGGAACTGGATCGTACGGAAATGCGGGCACAGCCTGAGGCTTTCCGCAAGCGCCGTGGTAAAGCACAGGCAGAGCCTGACCTTGGTTATGAGCCGGATATCGCGCAGCCTGTTGCTCACAAAAAACGTAAAAAATCACGTCTTGTTTCTCTGGGGTTGCCATTGGCGTTTTTGCTGACGGCGGGTTTGATCGGTTGGTCGCTCTATAATAGTTTTGTCACTGTTGGACCTGTGAGCGGTAATAGTCACTCTCTGCCCGGCAATGTCGCGCCGGTGATGCAGGGCAATGAAGCTGACAGTAAAGACTGGATAACAATCTTTACACCCGCACAGCCAAATCGTGTGGCTGTTCAGGGGAAAGCGACAGCAGAAATTTCCGGCTCCGGCAATGCCCGCTATGTGCGGGTTAAATCGCCGACGGCTCAGGATACAGCCAGCTTTGATATCGGGCAGGGTGTGCTGGATCAGATCGAGGGTAAACAAGCGACTTTTGAAGTGATGGTGCGCAGTGATGACGGCGGCACAGTGCAGATGTCCGTGAGCTGTGATTTAGGCACATTAGGCGATTGCGGTCGCAAGCGTTATGATGTGACAGATCAGCAAAGTAGCTTGTTGTTTGATCTGGCTGTTCCGGAAGTATCGTCTGCGAATAGCGCAGGGCGGATCATTGTTGCCAGTGACATTAATGGCTCCGGCAAAAGCGTCGATATTTATGCGATCCGTGTGAAGGTCGTGCAATAAGCACGATCATACGCGGCGCTCTAACACTCTATATTTACAGCATAATTTCACCTTAAACTGATCCAAGTTTAAGGTGAAATTATGCTATAGCCGGATAAACCGGCACAGAAAAAATCTGTTTCAAAACGCTGACCGTGTAAAAAATATCTTGTCAAATACCGCGCATCACTGCATATCGCGTGCTCTGCAACAAATGCGGTAACTATGGCGCGGGCATTTTTCTCTTCCGGCGATCTGATAGCGGATCGTCGCGCTCATTATGCGGTCATGATGTCTGAGGCGGGAGACCATTCCGCAGCAGCTGACCTGATGCGTCAGTCACTTGATTATCTGAAATCTCAGTTTCTGCAATGGCCTGCCGGCATGTTCATGCTGAGCGAAATGTATGAAAATGCAGGCGAAACTGAAGAGGCCGTTATACTGTGGCGCCAGCTTCTCAAGCTTGATCCTGATGACCGTTTTGGTGCAGCGCTGAAACTGGCGCAATGTGGTCTGGGGGAAACCCCTGATGCAGCCCCGCCTGCTTATATTGAAGCTTTGTTCGATGCCTATGCGCCGGATTTCGAAGAGTCGCTGGTCGATAAACTGCAATATTGTGGGCCGCAAAAGCTGGCCGGATTGATTGCCAAACATTTCCCTGAGCGCCGCTATCAGCATGTGCTGGATTTGGGTTGCGGCACCGGCCTGATGGGCGAGGAAATCCATCAGTATTGCGGCTTGCTCAGCGGTGCCGATTTGTCAGAAGCAATGTTGAAAAAGGCTGATGAGAAACAGATTTACACACGGCTGATTAAGGCTGATGTGAACCTGTGCAGCAGAGCAGCCCTTGTAGATGACGCACTGCCGCAACCGGATATGATCCTTGCGGCCGATGTGTTTATTTATATCGGCCAGTTGGAGCGTGCGTTTGCGCTGGCGGCCGAGTGTCTTCGGAGAGGAGGGGTGTTTGCCTTCTCGGTGGAAACACATGACCGTCCTGAAATGCAGGATTCAGACGGTTCATGTGACGATATGATTTTACAACCCTCTTTACGTTTCACGCATTCTGCCCGCTATATTCAAAATCTTTTACAGGCCAGCCGTTTTGACATGCTGGATTATCAGCATATCGCTTTGCGTCTTGATCGCGGTGAATATCTCGACGGTTATGTTTTCATTGCACAAAAACGCTGACAAATCTGCCTGATAGCCTTGGGCTTGATCTGCTATCAGTCTTTACGGAACAGCACTTGTCCGATCCAGCCTGTCAGACCGGCGAGAAACACGGCGAACAAACCATAAGCCAGACTATATTGATGCGCAGCTTCAAAAATTTGCTGCTCAAGACCGGCTTTGACAATGTTAAGATGACTGGTGGCCTCGCCAATAAAAACGCCGTGGCGGAACAACAAAGCACGCGCTTTGTGCCGGCCGACCGGCACATTGGCTGACAGCGCCAGTGTCGCACGGAAAAGGGTCTGCGAGACAAATTCCACAGAGCCGACATTCTGCGTATAAATTCCCTGTCGGGATTTCAGCTCGCGCAGTTCCTGAGCGAAACGAATAGTATTCGGATCGGTTAAAGTGCCGTATTCCGGCGACAACGAAAAATAATTGACGCCGAGTGATAGCTGGCGATAGGTGCGCTCGTCCGTTATATCCTGCAATGGTCGGGTTGATGCCAGTGAATAGGACAGCGGTACCGATTGGAATGTCTCGGAATCGGCATTCACCCACACACCGAGATAACGCGATTTCTCACGCACAACCAGATTGCGCTGCGGGCCTTCCAGCACCACAATAATGTCGTATCGTGCCTGCCTGCGGATCAGCGGATCAGCATTGTCCAGCGCACCGAAAATTGTCAGGTTGGTGCCGTTGAAATTCGAAGCAATGGCTATCGTCTCGGTAGATAGACCGATCTCAATAGTTTCCGGTAATTGCTGCGGTTCCAGCAAAGCATTGACTGCAGGCACTTCCTGCCCGCGGTCCTTTTTGCGTGGTGCAGTATCACCACTTTGCAGTGGCAACAATGCGGAAAGCAGGAGCGTCGCAAACAAAGTCTTGGCGAATGATGTCTTCATCTTACTCATCCGCAAAGCCGATGGAGAAGAGGTTATCCGGCTGAATAAACAGGCCGAAAGCCAGTCGCAGAGCAACGGCCAACACCAACAGTGCCAGCAACATGCGCAATTGTTCACCACGCAATTTGCGTCCGGCACGAGCGCCGTATTGTGCGCCGATCACGCCGCCGACCATCAGCAAAAAGGCCAGAACAATATCAACCGTATGGTTGTTGGTCGCCTGCATAACCGTTGTAAAGGCGGTGACGAAAGTGATCTGGAACAGCGAGGTGCCAACAACCACATTGGTTGGCACGCGCAACAGATAGATCAGTGCCGGAACCATAATGAAACCGCCGCCGACACCCATAATCGAAGAAAGTAAGCCGATACAAAAGCCGATGACCAGAACCGGAATAATGCTGACATAGATCATCGAAGCGCGGAAACGCGCTTTAAACGGCATTTTGTGAATCCAGTTGTGCTGACCAGAGCGGCGTATATCCGGCGCTGTGCCGCCTTTGCTGCGCCGCAGAGTGCGCCAGCTTTCAACAGCCATCAACCCGCCAACAGAGCCAAGCAACACAACATAAAGCAGCGAGATGATCAGATCGAGCTGACCAAGCTCACGCAACAGGGAAAACAGATAAATACCGATCAGTGATCCGACCAGACCGCCAACAACCAGTAGCAACCCCAGTTTGATATCGAGGGTACGCCGCTTGAAATGCGATAATGCGCCTGAAACCGAAGAGGCAATCACCTGATTAGCGCCGGTCGCGACGGCAATCGCTGGCGGAATATTGTAGAAAATCAGCAAAGGCGTGATGAGAAAACCACCACCGACACCGAACAGGCCGGATAAAAAACCAACAGCTGCCCCCATGCCGAGAAGAACCAGCATGTTGACCGAAATTTCCGCTATTGGCAGATAAATACCCACGTCCCGTTACCGCTACTATGCTGCTGCGGGTACGCAAATATCTGTAAACCTGATCTGTGGTTTGCAGCTTTGATCCCGCAGAATGCTCCCGAATATGCTATCTGTGCCTATCAGCAGACTTTGCAGCTTTTCGATGGCAGAAGACAGTCATTATCAGTGAGCTGACAGAATTATATGTCTGAACATCATTTGCGACGTCAAACCTGAAAAATATCTGTATCGGAACGTGTCGCATTCATGCTGAGTGCAGTCTGCACAACAGACACTGTGTCTGTTTAAAAGCCTGCGAAGAAACGCTGTAATCTCAACTGAACAATACCCGCTCTGATGGCGCTTTTGCATACAACATATTGATTGTTGCAAAAAACTGTTAATTTTCTGCGCCTTTAGCGCCATGATGTCAAACCATGGCTGTGCATAATATGATGCGAAACAAGCAGCCTGTATCTGCACTGTAAATTGTGGGGCATAACTGTTGCAGTAAGGTCGCAATTTTCACCATGATATCAAACAAAAATGCCCTGCTATGGTTGAGTAGCAGGGCATTAAAACGCATTTCGAAAGTATAAGTAGTTTCAACGGTTCAATATTAACTGATGCCGCTCTGATTTTTCAGTTTTCAATCAATCAGCTGTTGCGTGCCAGTAATGCTTCCACCAGCGGCTGATCGACTTCACCGGTTGGCTTCATGCCGTTGGATTTCTGGAAGGCGGCAATCGCGTCACGGGTCTTGGAACCCATTACACCATCGGCGCTGCCTGCATCATAACCGTTCTTCTGCAGGATCAGCTGAATATTGCGAACGGCCTTTTTCATATCCACCGAAGCGGTGGTTAAGGCTTTCTCGTCTGTCCACGCATCCGGAATATGCACAGAATTGGCATCTTCAATCATATCCTTCGGCTTCCAGAGCTTGGTCAGATTGACCGCACGCTCCAGCTGTTCAGGCTTGAGCGATTTCGCAACCTGATCGCGCTTTTCAGCAGCATCGGCGTCACCGGCTTCAGCGGCCAGCGCGAACCATTTATAGCTTTCTTCCAGACTTTGTGTGCGGCCTAAGCCTTTGGCGGTCAGAATGCCGAGATTATACTGGCTGTCTTTAATGCCGAGTTCCGCGGCTTTGAAAAACCACTTGGCAGCATCGTCATTATTAACTTGTCCCTCAGGGCCCATTGCATACAGCACTGCGAGATTATGCATCGCGCTGGCATTGCCCTGAACGGCTGCCTGCTCGTAAAGCTTGGTTGCCTTGGCTGCATTGCGTGGCATGCCGAGGCCTTTTTCGTTGAAATTGCCAAGGCGGTATTGTGCCGGCGCAAAGCCGCGTTCAGCGGAAAGGGCATACCATTTTGCAGCTTCTGCATAGTCACTGGCTACACCGCGACCATCTGTATAACGCATGCCGATTTCGTACAATGCGCGGGCATCACCACCTTCGGCGGCATTGCGCAATGCAATTGAGCCGACCTCTTTCGGGATAGCAGGCACAGCTGATGCTTTGACGGATGCGGTAATCTCCGTCTTTTCAACGCGGGTCTGTGGTGCTGCCTGAAGCGGAGCCGCAACGAAATTTTGTTCTTTAACACCTGGCGCTGCAACATTAAGTGCATCTGGCATTGGCTGGAGTGCCGATGCCGTTGATGCAGGCTGATTGATGGTCACAGGCTTGATAATGGCCTGCGTGCTGCCAGCCATGGATGTGGCCGAGAGTGGCTGTGTCGGGAACTGACGCGCGCCAAGCGGCTGAGCCTCTTCGCCATCTGGCACCGCGCCATGGTCGAGACTGGTGATCTGCACGGAAGGTGTGATCTGCTCCGACGGATAACCAGCATTATTACCGGCACTGCCCAATGTGGTGATGGTTGGTAAAACAGGCTTTGCTTCTTCAGTCACAGCAGGTTTTGCGCTGACAGGAGCAGTCTGAATTTTCGATACATCAGCAGCCTGCGGAACAGTGCTGTCTTTGGTTTCAACTAGATAAGTATTACCGAGCTGCAGGCCGGTTGCTGCAATAATGACAGCGCCGAGTGCCAGCAAAAGCGGCTTACGCAGCGAACGTTTTGGTTTGTCGGGTGTCGCCGTGCGATTTTCATCCGAGGTAATGTCTTCATTCAGATCACCATCGGTCTGCTCCTGATCGCGCAGACGACCGGTTTCATCAGCCGCTGCCTGAACTGCACGACGGGCAGCGCTAATCAGGTCGGATTTTCCGGTGCTTGCAGGCTGATCGGAACTACGATTGCGCTGTTCATCGCGTACACGACGGATAATTGCATTGAGATCCGGCATTGCTGCAAGCGTCTGATCAATGCGGATATCTTCTTTGTTCACATCCGGCTGTGTTGCTGCCGCCTGCGTATCAAGCTCCAGTAAGTCACTGGCTTCGATCTTGAAATCATCCGTGGCGGCAGGTGCCTGAACATCCGGTTTCGGGCGGCGTACAGCTTGTGCAAACCCGCCAAGCAGAGATTTGCGGGCGTCCGCTTTCGGAGTCTCAAGGTCTGCATCTGAACGTGCTTTATCGGCAACCGGATTGGCCGCTGATTTGACAGCAGCGCGTGCTGCCTCAATTGCTGCATCGGCCGGTGAGGGCGCGGTGGAAAAAGAGCGTGCTGCATTGCCTGCGGTCTGAGGTGCATCTGCACCCCATTCCGGAATAGAGAACTGGTTTGTGTAACGACCGGTGTCGCTCTGTTCACGAAGCTGTGCAGCCGGGCGCGACACTGCCGCATGTGGCGGCTTCTGAAGATTGTCCTGCTCCATCTGTCCCAGACGTTCAGCAATTTTCAGCAGTGTGTCATGCACGCGGTTAAAAGTGCGGTTATTGCGCTCATCGGTTTCACGGGTCAGTTGTTCCAGAGCTTTGACATCATCGGCGAGCTGGCGGGCAAAGCCGGTATCACGAGCAGAGCCCTTATCAACAACCTGACGGATCGCTTCTTCGGCTGCTTCACGGGCAGCGCTTAAAACGGTGTCGCGGTTAATATCAATGGCACGTTCAATTACATCCAGGCGCGGCTTGATTTCTGCCAGTTCCGGCATCAGCGCTTCAGGTCTGCTCAGCTGCTCGGTGATGAAGCTCAGCTGTTTTTCAAGATTCTGCATCAGCTGCTGATCGGCCTGTGGTGCAGCTACAGGAACGGCTTGCAAAACAGCAGTCTGTTCTGTGACCTGACGGGTAATGTGGTCGAGACGGCTTTCAAGCGCCTGAATAAAGCGATCATCATTCAGTGCGGTTTTGTGCGCACTGCTGCGATATTGCTCATCCAGATGGCTGGTCAGATCGGCAAAACGGCGATCCAGCTCTTCAAAAACGGCAAGTTCCTGTTCCGGCTGCTGGCGGTTATAGCTGGTTGCCAGAATAGCGCGGCTGATTTCGTCCAGACGTTCATCCAGCTGGCGCAGGCTGTGGCTCTGATTATCCGGTAATCTTTCAACAGCCTGTCGCAGGCCATCAAGACGTGCACTGATGGCTTCCAGAGCCGGATCAAGATTGACCGGCTGATTGGCGATCAGCTTTTCGGACTGTTGCTGTTCAAAATTGTCAAAACGCTCATCGAGTGCATCCCAGCGGTGGCTCATACGACGCAGGGATTCTTCACGTGCCAGTGTTTCGACAGTGCGCTTTAATTCCTCAAAATCACGGCGCATCACTGCATCCGTGTTCGGGGCGTGATTTGCGGCAGATGTAAAATTGCTGGTGCCTGCAATAAAGCGGTCGGTCGCGGAAAGGCGCGCCGGTGCATTCTGACGGGTGTCAGGCATATGTAGTTTTTCACTGATCGCCGCGGCTTGTCTGAGTTCGGTGCGCGCGCGCAGACGCTGCAATTCTTCTGCAATTGCCGACAGGGCTTCTTTGTGCGGATGATCGGCGACAGGTGCTGATTGTTGAGGACGCGCCTGCTGCGCGGGTTGCTGAGGACACGCCTGCTGTGCGGGTGTTTCATGGCGCAGAAATTCCAGCGCATCCGCAGCGGCAGTCTCAGAGAAAGCAGTTTGGGTATTGTTCTGATTTTCAGGTTCTTGCTTTTTGCGCAGATGATCTTCCAGCGCGGACAAGGTGCGGTTCAGCTCATCAAGCGATGCCAGCGGGCGGCGTTCACGACGCATATTCAGGTTTTCGAGAGGGGACCGCTGGTTATTCATCGCCATTTCACCTTCAAACTGTGCCGCCATTTTACTGGCGCCGGTCAGATCATTCATTTTGCTTTCCGCCTGCGGTTAAGCGGGCGCTGAAGCAAAACTTTTGTGCGGTGACGTTAAGAGATCACACGAAACACAGATTTTGCCGTAATCACACTTTTGTCGAAACGTGGTAAATAAGCGGTTAACTTTAGAATTAATTATTAGTTTTATATTGGATGAATATTAGTTTTTTCTGATAGTTCGGCGGTAAACCTTGTGGTGCGGGCTGGTGCAGCCTCTGAAACAAGATGAAACACAATGCCGGCCTTGATGTATCGCGAGCTCTGAAATGCCTTTAAATACAAGAAAAGCCCTGCCTCATGAGAGGCAGGGCTTCTGATTTTAATCGTAATCTTTAACAAATCAGACGATTAGAACTTGTAGTTTACACCGATACGAACTTCGTTAACCGAGGTTTTGAAGTTGCGGTTATTGATGTGATCTTTTGCTCCACCAACAATATTAGGGTCGATCAGCGAAACGCCGTTCTTGCCAAAGTTTTTGTGAAGATACTCGGTTTTGATTGTCCAGTTGTCTGTCACTGCATATTCAACGCCTGCACCAGCAGTCCAGCCAACAATATTTTTCTTTTCGGATGTTTCAAAGGCAGCCTTTGAATAACAATTGCCGATGGTTGCACCAACGCGCGCACTGTCACAACCTAAAGAGTATTTTGACTGACCCCAAGCTAAACCACCTGTTACGAATGGCAGGAAGCGGTCAACAGCATAACCAAGACGTGCACGAACTGTACCGTTTGTGCTCAGCTTATCTGAACCGTAATAAGGATCGTTTACGTTGGCGCCGCCCCAGTTTTTCTTAACTGAACCGAAAGAAACGTCAGCTTCTGCACCGAGAACAACATTGTTGTCGAACTGCCAGTTATAACCAGCCTGCAGACCACCGAAACCACCTTTGGTTTTCTGTTCGCGAGCATCTGGATTGTTTACGTCATGGGACTTGCCCCAGCCGTAACCGGCATGCGCACCAATATATGCACCGGTCCAGCTGAATGCTGAATATTCAACTGCTGCTGGTTCTGGAGCAGAAACGATTGCGTCTGCGGCGAAAGCCTGACCGGACAGAACAGTCATGGCGAGAAGGGCTACGATTTTTTTCATATTCGAAATCCATGAGTTAGAGATTTAACGTGACTATAGCGTCAAAAAAATTAATGGCTACTTATAAAAGACGGTTTAGAAATTACTAACTATTATAACGCAAATTGCTAAAATACGTATATTTTTCAATATGTTGCGAATTTCAAAATTCTTCAGTCAGATTCATCGTTAAAAATCAAAATGTTAAATTATTTGCGAATTGAGTGATTTTCGATTGAGAATAATATATAATCGAATTGCATTTATTTTTCGCAGGCTTTTGTCTTTCTGACTGTTGCGAAAATACATCGTTTTTGAAGATGAATTTGAGTGTGTGCAGTAAAAATTTCTTGCAAGAACCGAAAAATACTCTGGTTTCAAGAGAATCGGGCTTCTAAAATCGGCCTGATTTGTGTTTTTGTGCATCCAAGCGAGAGCATTCCAAAAAGATCAGTGCGGGTTACGTCCAGATTGGGTCAAGGCACCCGCGTCTCAATTCTTTAGCTTTTTCGCATCGTCGTGCCATTCAAGTGTTCCAGCTTGAATGTGAAATGCTCCAGCCCTTCTGAGGCTTGTTGTTTCTGCCATTGCCCGTACAGCGAACCGGAAACACAAAATTAAATGCTGAAAAATGATTTTGACGTTTACGCAAACGTCAAAATTTACTAGGCTGAATTTTGAAGGTGCCGGATTTTCATCTAAGGTGTCATATTCAGGCCGGTTCTTGCGATGATACGCATAATATAGCCACATAATGGAATAGGCTGTATTTTGATAAGCAGGGACTGGTGCAGCCAGCCGGAGAGGGGATGGCTGCGCTATCGGGTCTATATGACAGGGAAGATATCGGCACCACAGAGTGCAGTATACCTGTGTTCTGAATGTTTGAATGAGGCAAAACACGGATTAAGTGCGCCTGACGTTTCAGACGCCTTCATCCGATACCGGCAGAACGCTTTTCTGCCGTCGTCAAACTTGGAGGAAGTGCATGCCAGTCTATCGCGCGCCGGTTCGGGATACGCAATTTATTCTCAATGATGTTTTGGGCGTACAGAGCCGCAATGATCTGCCATCCTATGCGGAAATGAGCAGCGACACTGTTGAGGCTATTCTACAGGAAGGCGCAAAGCTCGCTGAACAGACCCTGTTCCCTGTCAACTATAGTGGCGACCGTGAGGGCTGCGAGCGCTTGCCCGATGCCTCCGTTAAGGTGCCGCAGGGTTTTAAAGAGGCCTATGATCAATATTGTGCCGGTGGCTGGGTTGGGCTTGCAGCACCCGAAGCGTTTGGCGGTCAGGGTCTACCCTATCTGTTGCATGCTGCGGTGGGTGAATATATGTCATCCGCCAATATGGCGTTGATGATGTATCCGGGTCTGACGCAGGGCGCGATTGCTGCGATCATCACCCATGGTACAGATGAGCAGAAACAGACCTATCTGCCAAAAATGATTGAAGGCCGCTGGTCCGGCACCATGAATCTCACCGAACCGCATTGCGGTACGGATTTAGGTTTGTTGCGCACCAAGGCTGTGCCACAGGCCGATGGTTCCTACAAGATTTCCGGTTCGAAGATTTTCATCTCCGCCGGTGAACACGACATGACCGATAATATCATCCATCTGGTGCTGGCACGTATTGAAGGCGCACCGGAAGGGAATAAAGGTATTTCGCTGTTTATCGTGCCAAAATTCAATCTTGATGCCAATGGCGAAGCGGGCACACGCAATGGTGTGACCTGTGGTTCTATTGAAGAAAAGATGGGCATCCACGGCAATTCCACCTGCGTGATGAATTATGATGAGGCAACCGGCTTTCTGATTGGTGGTGAGAATAAAGGCCTGCGCGCTATGTTCACCATGATGAATGAGGCGCGGCTTGGTGTAGCGCTACAGGGCTTGTCGATTGCCGAAACAGCCTATCAGAATGCCGCTGACTATGCACGTGAGCGTTTGCAGGGTCGTGCGCTGACCGGTGCCGCCTATCCGGACAAGAAGGCCGATCCGATCATCGTACATCCGGATATCCGTCGCTCACTTCTGACCATTCGTGCCTTCAACGAGGCAGGCCGTGCGCTGTTGCTATCCACGGCTTTGCAGTCTGACATTGCGCATTACAGCACTGATGAATCTGTCCGCGAATTGGCTGATGATCATGTTGGCCTGCTGACACCGGTGCTGAAAGGCGTACTGACCGATAAGGGCTTTGACCATGCGGTGATGGCGCAGCAGGTGTTTGGCGGTCACGGCTATATCGAAGAAAACGGCATGAGCCAATATGTGCGCGATGCCCGTATTACCATGATTTATGAAGGTGCCAACGGTATTCAGGCGCTGGATCTGGTGGGGCGCAAGCTGCCTGCCCATGGCGGTCGTGCCTTGATGGCCTATTTCAAAGAAATCGGCGATTTTTGTGAAGAAAACCGCGCTGATGAAGCGCTGTCCTTCTACACCAAACATCTGAAAAAAGGTCTGAATGATCTGCAAACCGCTTCCATGTGGCTGATGCAGAATGCGATGGCGAAGCCGGACAATGCTGGCGCTGCCTCGACAGATTATATGCATCTCTTTGGGCTGGTGGCTTTCGGCTATATGTGGGCGAAAATGGTTAAGGCCGCACAGGCAAAATTGAATGCCGGTGATGGTGACAAGGCTTATTTTGAAACCAAGCTCGTCACCGCTCGTTTTTATATGGAACGTATTCTGCCGGAAACGCAATTGCGCCTCGTGCGTATTCAGACCGGTGCCGATACACTGATGACACTGCCGGAAGATGCTTTTTAAGAACTGCTCAGCAGCGTGTTTTGAAGAGCTTATAAAGTTTGGGAGTTAATTGAACTATGACAGACGCTTTTATTTATGATCATGTGCGTACACCGCGCGGACGCGGTAAAAAGGATGGCAGTCTGCATGAAGTGCCTGCCGTGCGCCTTGGTGCCCATGTGCTGAGCGCCTTGCGTGACCGCAATGGCATTGATACCGCAAAAGTAGATGACATCATTTTCGGTTGTGTCGATCCGGTAGGTGAGGCGGGGGCGGTTATTCCGCGCTCCAGTGCTTTTGAAGCAGGTTATGACTTTAAAGCACCGGGTCTGCAAATTTCGCGTTTCTGTGCTTCTGGTCTTGATGCCGTTAATCTCGCTGCCGCTAAAATTGCTGGCGGCACGGATGAGCTGGTGATTGCCGGTGGTGTGGAAAGCATGTCCCGTGTCGGCATGGGTATGTCCGGTGGTGCATGGTATATGGACCCGTCAGTGGGCTTTCCGGGCTGGTTTATGCCGCAGGGTGTTTCTGCCGATCTGATCGCCACCAAATACGGATTTTCCCGTGAAGATGTGGATTCTTATGCGGTGGAAAGTCAGCGCCGTGCAGGTGAGAGCTGGAAAAAAGGCTATTTCAAAAACTCGGTCATTCCCATCAAGGATATTAATGGCCTGACTATTCTCGACCATGATGAGCATATGCGCCCGACCACGGATCTGGCGGCGCTCTCCGGTCTCAACCCGTCTTTCGTGATGCCGGGGGAAATGGGCGGCTTTAATGCTGTCGGTATTCAGGCTCATCCGGAAGTTGAAACCATCAATCATGTCCATCATGCCGGTAACTCGTCAGGTATTGTCGATGGTGCGGCGGGTGTGCTGGTTGGCTCCAAACGCGCAGGCAAAATGCTGGATATCAAGCCGCGTGCCCGCATCCGTGCTTTCACCAATATCGGTTCTGATCCGGCATTGATGCTGACAGGTCCTGTCGATGTGACGGAAAAGCTGCTTGAACGTGCAAAAATGAAGCTCTCGGATATTGATCTGTTCGAGCTGAACGAGGCTTTTGCAGCGGTAGTACTGCGTTACATGCAGGCGTTTAATATTCCACACAGCAAGATCAACGTAAACGGCGGTGCCATTGCCATGGGGCATCCTCTGGGTGCAACCGGCGCGATGATCCTCGGCACTGTACTTGATGAACTGGAGCGGCGTGATCTCAATACAGCACTGGTTACCCTGTGTATCGGTGCGGGCATGGGCACGGCGACCATCATTGAGCGGGTGTGAGGGAGGTTAAACCAATGACAAATTACACGAATTTCAAAGTTGAAACCGGCGCAGACGGTATTGCTGTTGTTACATGGAATATGCCTGACAAAAGCATGAATGTGCTGAATGAAGACGTGCTGACCGAGCTCGACAAGATCATTGATCAGGTTGTGGCAGACAGCACGATTAAAGGCGCGGTGATCACATCGGGTAAGGATACATTCTCCGGCGGCGCTGACCTTACCATGATGCAGAAAATGCTCAGTGTTTTCAAAAAAGAGCAGAAGCAGGATGCTGAAAAAGCTGTCCAGAACCTGTTTGATAATGTCGGCCGTATGACCGGCCTGTTTCGCAAGCTTGAAACTTGCGGCAAACCGTGGGTTTCGGCAATCAATGGCACCTGCATGGGTGGTGCGCTGGAACTGTCGCTGGCTTGTCATGGCCGTGTGGTATCTGATGCGGATGGCGTGAAGCTGGCGCTACCTGAAGTCAAAGTCGGCCTGTTTCCGGGTGCCGGTGGTACGCAACGTGTACCACGTCTGGTCAATCAGCAGGATGCTCTGCAGATGATGACCACAGGTTCGAGCCTGACTGCTGCTCGTGCTAAAGGCATGGGGCTGGTGCATGAAGTGGCTCCGGCGAAGAAGCTCGTGGAAACCGCCAAGAAGATGATCCGCAACGGTCTGAAACCGGTGCAGCCTTGGGATGAGAAGGGCTTTAAACTGCCGGGTGGTGCGATTTATTCCGCAGCCGGTGCCAATCTCTGGCCTGCGGCAACGGCCATTTTGCGTCGTGAAACCTCTGGTAATTATCCGGCGGCACTGACCATTCTCAAATGCGTTTATGAAGGTCTGCTGGTGCCGTTTGATACCGGTCTGAAGATTGAACAGCGCTATTTCACGCATATTCTGCAGACCACCGAAGCCCAATCGATGATCCGCTCGCTTTTCGTCTCCTTGCAGGAGCTGAATAAAGGTGCGCGTCGCCCAACTGATATCAAGCCAACCAAGTTCAAGAAAATCGGCGTGATCGGTGCCGGTTTCATGGGCGCAGGCATTGCTTATGTTACCGCAAAAGCCGGTATTCCGGTGGTTTTGATCGACCGCAATCTCGAAGCAGCTGAAAAAGGCAAAGCGCATTCAGTTGATCTGATTACCAAGGAAATGCAGAAAGGCCGGATGACGGCTGAGGACAAAGACAAGCTGCTGGCGCTGATTACACCGTCTGCCGATTATGCGGCGCTTGACGGTGCGGATATGGTGATTGAAGCCGTATTCGAAGATCGCAATGTTAAGCAAGCCGCAACGGAACAGGCGGAAGCCGTGCTGGGGCAGAATGCCATTTTTGCATCCAACACATCGACATTGCCGATTACCGGTCTTGCCAAAGTTTCACAGCGTCCGAAGAACTTCATCGGACTGCACTTCTTCTCACCGGTCGACAAAATGATGCTGGTGGAAGTGATTATGGGCAAGAAAACCGGCGAGAAAGCTCTGGCAACCGCACTGGATTATGTACGCGCGATCAAGAAAACGCCGATTGTTGTCAATGATACACGCGGCTTCTACGTCAATCGTTGTGTCCTGCGTTATATGTCTGAAGCCTATAATATGCTGGTGGAAGGTGTGCCACCTGCGATGATCGAAAATGCCGCCAAAATGGCCGGTATGCCGGTTGGCCCGTTGGCGCTGAATGACGAAACAGCAATTGATCTGTCGCAGAAAATTCTCAAAGCCACGCTGGCTGATCTGGGTGACAAGGCCGTTGATCCGCGTCATGTCGAACTGGTCAATACGCTGGTGGAGAAATATGATCGCCTTGGCCGCAAGAACGGCAAGGGCTTTTATGATTATCCGGCGCGACCTGCCAAGAAACATCTGTGGCCGGAGCTTGCCACACTCTATCCTCAGCAGGATGCAGACAAAGTAGATGTGGAAACTCTCAAGCAGCGCTTCCTCGTCACGATCGCTTTGGAAGCAGCGCGCGTGATGGAAGAGGGCATTGTGACCGATCCGCGTGAGGCCGATGTCGGCTCTATTCTGGCTTTCGGTTTCGCGCCTTATAGCGGTGGTACTCTGTCTTACATTGACGGTATAGGTGCCAAGGCTTTTGTCAAACTGGCGAAGAAATTGCAGAAGGATTACGGCGCGCAATTTAAGGCACCTAAACTTTTGACAGATATGGCAGAAAACGGGGAGAGCTTTTATCAGAAGTTCAATCCGTACAAGCCAGCCGATAAGGCAGCATGATCGCTGATTTTTAGCTGCAGTCATAAAATGGCGCGGATTTCTCCGCGCCATTTTCGTTTTTGTTGATGTTCTGATATAGGGAATGGGCTATAGTTGTAAGGATTTTATTCCTTGGGATGGCTTATGTTTACCCATGCAGAACTCTGGTCAGCCATTGATATGGTGGCAAAACGGGCGCAGCTGACGCCATCCGGTCTGGCACGACGTGCCGGGCTTGATCCTACAACATTTAACAAGTCCAAACGATTTTCCGCAGATGGCAGACCACGCTGGCCATCTACCGAGTCTCTGGCGAAAATTCTTGAGGTCACAGCAATAGATGTTATGACATTTGCGCAACTGCTGGGCGGCGACAAAATTTTTAACGCACAGCAGAAGAAGCATGACAATGAACAGGAGTGAGTATGCGTAAAACGGCGACTCTTCGTACAATCTTGCCGCCGATCCTCGCTTTTGGCGTTGGTGCCACATTATTTGCTGCCTATGTAGCGCCTTTTTACGGTGCACTTGATCGTGACGCAGGGAGCGGTGATACGGCGATTGTCGTCGAGAATTTTGATCTGCCGGAGGATATGCCGCCGGAAAGACTGTCCTCAGGCACACTCGCAAATGAAGAACCCCGCACGGATAATCCCCTGCCGGATGCGTCCGGTGCTTTGCAGGATCAGCCGCTGGAACGTGTAGATCCGCGACCGCCATTGAGTGATTTAGGTTTAGCAACGCCTATTCAGGAAAAAGAGGCACCTTCTCCTGCCCCTGAGGATAAGGCCGAAGAAGGTGGTTTGTTTTATCGACCGGTTGCTATGGCCGCAGGAAGACTGGCCGTTGGCAACCGCACGATTGAGCTGAATGGTATTAATATTGTGGAGCCGGACGCCTCCTGCGCTGATATCAATGGCGAGGTTTGGCAATGCGGTATGCAGGCGCGTACAGCCTTCCGCTCATGGTTGCGCGGACGTGCTGTCAGTTGTGATTTGCAAGGCACTGATCCTCAGCAAGAGCTGATCCGAACCAGCTGCACATTAGCTGGAACAGATGTCGCCCGTTGGTTGGTAGAGAATGGCTGGGCGAGGGCGACTTTCGGCGGGCAATATGCGGATAGTCAGACACAGGCTGAGAAAATGCTGCTCGGTGTTTTTGGTCGCAAACCTGCAACCGAACTGCCTGAGCCTTCTAGCAATGCACCGGAAATCGCACCGTCACCACTGTTTCCGCAGGATAATGCTGCACCTGAACAAACGGTGCCTGCACAACCGGCCGCACCGGATTTGCCGTTTCCCCCGGCACCACAACAATAGATACAAAAAAAGCCGCGGTTCTCAGAACCGCGGCTTTTTTGATGATTATCTGCAAGGTCAGGCGCGCTTGAGTGCTTCCGCAATCAGACCGCGTGTTTCATCAATGCCATAAAGCGCTACGAATGAACCGAAGCGCGGGCCGCGTTCCTGTCCGATCAGTACTTCATAGAGCATCTGGAAGAACGAGACGGATACGCCTGGGCCGCCGTCAGGGCTCTTCTTATTGTGATCCTGATAGCGTTCAATCACGCGTGCCACATCCAGAATGGCATTTTGGATTGTGCTGCCGTCAGCAGCCTTATCCAGAGCGGTAAGCGCCTGATCAAGATGACGCAGAGCCTGCTGTTCAACTTCATCCGGTGCGCGGAATTTCTTGTTCGGCTTCACGAAATCATTGAAGTAGCGGATGGCATATTCCACCAGAGCATTGAGCTCAGGATGCGTTGCCGGAGATGCGCCCGGTGCATAGCGGGAAATAAAGCCCCACAAGGTGCTGGCATTTTCCGCATTGGAGGCGCTGACAAGATTCAACAACATGGCAAACGGCACCGGCAGATCAACTTTCGGCGGGTTGCCATAATGCTGATGCCAGACCGGATTATTCAGTCGCGCGGCCCAATCCTGTTTTTCATAGGCTGCCAGATAAGTGAAATACTCATCCACCGCTTTCGGGATCACATCGAAATACAGCTTCTTCGCTGTTCTCGGCTTCATATACATGTACAGGCCGAGGCTTTCAGTCGGCGCATAAGTCAGCCACTCATCAATGCTGATACCGTTACCTTTCGACTTGGAAATTTTCTGACCGAGATCATCAAGGAACAGTTCATAGACAAAATGTTCCGGCGCACGACCACCGAGAATTTCACAAATTTTGTCATAGATCGACTGATTGGTCTGGTGATCTTTACCAAACATTTCAAAGTCAACGCCAAGTGCTGCCCAGCGCATGCCGAAATCCGGCTTCCACTGCAGCTTCACATTACCGCCAGTGACCGGCAGCGTGGTTTCAACACCGTTTTCATCGTCAAATGTGATGGTACCGGCTTTCGCATCCACCTTCTTCATCGGTACGTAAAGCACGCGGCCGGAGGTTGGTGAAATTGGCAGGAACGGGCTGTAAGTGGCGCGGCGTTCTTCACCAAGCGTTGGCAGCATGACGGCCATGATGTCGTCGTAACGCTCAACGGCACGGAGCAATACTTCGTCAAAACGACCGGATTTGTAATAGTCGGTCGCGCTTGCAAATTCATAGTCAAAACTGAAGGTGTCGAGGAACCGGCAAAACATGGTGTTGTTGTGATCGGCAAAGCTCTTATAGTCGCCACCAAAGGGATTTGGTACGGCTGACAGTGGTAACTGCAAGTATGGCTCGAGTGCTGTGCGATCCGGAACATTATCCGGAATTTTGCGCATACCGTCCAGATCATCTGAGAAGCAGATGATCTTGGTTTTAACTTTGTCTTCGGTCAAAACGCGGAATGCATGACGCACCATGGACGTACGCGCAACTTCACCGAAAGTACCGATATGCGGCAGACCGGAGGGGCCGTAGCCGGTCTCGAAAATCACGACTTCGGGAAAGCCGGTTTTCTCGTACCGTTTTATGATTTTCCGTGCCTCTTCAAAGGGCCACGCTTTCGCCTGTGCTGCTGCCGCAATCAGGTCGGGCGCAAGGTCGATGTGGTTTGAAAGGTCGGTTGTCATAATATCTTTCCTGATAGGAGGTGTTGATTGAAATATCCGCACTTTTTACGGGTACGGATAGACAGGTCTATGGTGAGACGCGGGTTTCGTCAATGCGGTGCTGCGCTTTCTTTGCAAGCGCTGGGGGATATGCTGTGCTTTCTTCGCAAACGCATGAGGTTATGTTGCGCTTTCTTTGAAAGCGCGGGGGTGTAATGCAAAAATGATGGGGGTTGTGTGCATTATCCATGGGCTTAAACACAATTGAACACTTGTTAAGCGCTATAGAATAGTCTCAATCTTATATTTCAGACTATGCAGGAGTTCTTGGAATGAAAATCACGCCGCAGGATGCGCTGATCTATATTATGGTAACGGTTTCAGCTGCGGATGCGCGGATGACAGATGCGGAATTGTCGTCAATCGGCAATCTGGTACATCGTTTGCCGGTCTTTACTGGTTTTGACGTGGATGCAGTGCCGGAAATCGCAGAGCGTTGCTATGAGCTGCTCACCAATGATGATGGTCTGGATCGTATTCTGGATATTGCCCATCAGGCATTGCCGGAAAAACTTTATGAAACTGCCTATGCGCTGGCTGTTGAAGTGGCTGCCGCCGACTTGCATGTTGAGCAGGAAGAATTGGCATTTTTGCAGCTGATGCGCGATTTGTGGAATCTCGACGAGCTGAGCGTTGCTGCAATTGAACGCAGCGCCCGTGTGCGTTTCCGCAAGCTGTAATATTCTATCGGGCGCGTTTGTTAACCGACGCGCTTTTTAGAGCGAGTTTTGCGTGCCGGTTCTGGCACGCACCGCTCTAATAAAACCCGACCGGAAAATAACGCAGATATAAATCATCAAGAACGCCTTTACGCTCCAATGCGCTGAGTGCATTATTGAATGCGAGGCGCAGATCGGTATCCTGTTTACGCAGGGCGATGGCCATACCTTGGCTCAAGAATTCCGGTGCCGGATAACTGCCGCCAACAAAGTTGCAACATGCGCCATTGGAATTATCTGAGGTAGCAGCAGGGCTCATCCAGAGCGACAGGCTCATTGCATCTCCGAAAATCAGCTGAATTTTACCGTCTTGCAGATCCTTATAAAGTAGCTCGCTACTCTTATAAGGCGTGATTTTGGCTTTCGGAAAATAGGTTTTCAGTAAAGCTTCATGAGCTGTACCCGCAAGGACGCCGACGCTTTTATCATCCGGTGAGAAGGAGGCTATGTTAATTTGCTCTTTCTTGGTGGCGACAAAACGGGCTGGCAGGCTGAAATAAGCACGGGTGAAGCTGAAACTGGTGCGTTTCTCCCGATCAGGGACGAGGCCCGCGACTAAGGCGTCGGCTTCATTGTTGCGGAGTGCGGGGAGCAACTCATTCCATGGTCGCGCTTCGATCTGACAGCGATTGGTGATGGATAGTTCCTGACAAATGGCGCGGATCAGGTCGATATTATAACCACTCAAGCGCCCTTGCGGGGTAAGACTATTGAAAGGTGCAAAATCTGTGCCGGTTAAAAAGCGGATTTCACTTCTTTGCGAAATATCCGGTTTTGCCGGTTTTTGGTTGTCGCCTTCCAGATGCGGTGGTGCGGCATGAGCGGAAAACATACTGCCAGCCAACAGAATTACAAAGACAAAACAAGCCTTTGACCAGATTTTAAAAATCTGTGGCAGCGTGATGTGGTTAGGTGTCTTGCACATGAATGTTTTCGGTTCCGTTTGGCGGCTTGATCTCAGTATAAAATTTTCTCGCTCTCATGAAAGCGGAATATTTTTTTGTAATAAATTTATGTTAAAATATTGATTAATATAAATTATTATTGAAATTTGAAGTTTTGGATAAAGTATATTTTACAGTTTTTATTTTTATGCGATGGATATTATTGTTAAAAAATCGTTAATTTCATAAATATCGCAAATTTGTTTTATCTAAGTTAGTAAAATTTCTCCTTGTTGTTTCTTGGTGGTGAAATGACGTTACATTTATTATTTTCGCAAAGCTTTATAAGCCTGTGCGCAGCCTTCTCTGTCCGCCTTGTTAATGCGGGGCTTGGTAAAGCGGAGATTGTAGCGGCCTTTGCCGGTGCCGTACGTCACAATACATCATTTAATGATGAACTTGTGCATCGCGGCGCTATTTCGGAAAGTGCGCTCTACCGGCTTTGGGCTGAAGAAACGGGGTTGATTTATGATGATGAACCGGCTGCCAGTGATGTTTTGCTGCGCCCTTTTGATGGTGCCGCCCGTCTGAGCAGTATTCGTCATGTGCTGGTCGCAGGACGCAAAGGGCAGAGCCTGCTCTATATGGCGCCGGATCTGAAAGAGCTGGCGATGCTGAAATTTTATCTGCGGGAATATCCTGATATGCGTGAGCGGCTGCGCTTATGCCCGCCAACCGTATTGGTGGCGCTGCTGCATCATCGCTATGGAAAGGCGGCTGCGGGTCGTGCGCAGACAATGACACCGTCTCATTTCTCTGCGCGTCTTGTGTTGAACGGCTGGCAGGGTTTTTGTTTTAGCGGTTTATTGCTCGGATTAATGTGGGTGTTTCTGGCAAAGCACGGGGCTTACTTGTCATTTCTCTATTGGGGCTTGACCCTGTTCTTTTTTGCCTGTGTCGCGATACGTCTTCTGGCTGCATGGAATGCCCGCCCGTTACATATCAGGCCTTTGGCACCCTACCGACCCTATGATCTGCCAATTTATACGATCCTTGTGCCGCTTTATAAAGAAGCCAGTATTGTCCGGCAGCTGGTTACTGCCCTGAGCAGCCTGAACTGGCCGGTAACAAAACTGGACATCAAGCTGATTTGCGAGGCGGATGACAGTGAGACGCTGTCGGCTTTGTCACGGGAAAACCTGCCTGCACATTTTGAGGTTCTGCGCGTGCCCGCGGTCGGTCCGAGGACCAAACCAAAAGCATTGAATTATGCTTTGCAATTTACGCGTGGTGAATTGGTTGTCGTCTATGATGCGGAAGACAGGCCACATCGTGACCAGTTGCTTGAGGCATGGCAGGCATTTCGCCGGGGTGACAAAGCACTGGCTTGTCTGCAAGCGCCATTAGTGATCGGTAATTTTAGTTGTAATTACCTGACGCGATATTTTTCATTTGAATATGCGGGGTTGTTTCGCGGCCTGTTGCCATGGCTAAGCCGGAGAGGGGCGGTGATGCCTCTGGGCGGAACCTCAAACCACCTGAAGCGAAAAATGTTGCAGGAGGTTGGTGGGTGGGACAGTTATAATGTGACGGAGGATGCCGATCTGGGCATGCGCCTTGCACGCTTTGGCTACCGTGTGGATGTGATTAACCGGCCAACGACCGAGGACGCGCCGGAAAACTATAAAGATTGGAAGACCCAACGAACCCGCTGGTTTAAGGGCTGGATGCAGACATGGCTGGTTCATATGCGTTCCCCTGTACAAACGTGCCGTCAGTTGGGTGTTTGGCGTTTCAGTCTTTATCTGCTCTACACAACCGGCTTATTGCTATCTGCATTATTGCATCCTTTTATGCTGGTTGGTCTTATTTGGGGTGTGGTACTAGGCCTGTCCGGTTTCCACGATCAGGCTGTCATAGCGGCGGTTATATTTAACGGAATGAACTTGCTGACGGCCTATCTGAGTTTTCACATACTCTGCAAGAAAACGCTGCGTTTTGATGAAAGGCGTAGGTATTTTTATCTCTGGGGCGTGCCATTCTACTGGTTATTGTTGTCAGTGGCGGCATGGCGCGCTTTTTATCAAATGTTCACGGCGCCGCATCATTGGGAAAAGACACCGCATTTCCCAAGTCGTCTGGCAGAGGGGCAGTTAGAAAACGGTGAGCGGCCGATACCAGTGCATGGATTATCTGTTTATAATCAGAAAAATACACCGAGGCCGGAACGGCTTGTCACAAATTCGCAATATAAATCATAAATAGTCCGCTCACGACGTATCCGGAAAGCGGGAAGCTGTTTTTAGCCAAGATGTTCTGGTTTTGCTGAGGCAGGATGCTTTTAAGTGAGGATTTGCTGTGCCGCAAAAGCAAGTATTTTACATTTGTAGCTGGTTGCTTTCATAATGATTACATGAACACTTGTTGAAATCGAATATGCTCGGAATACTTGCACAGAGTGCAAAATTGCTTCGGGTTAAGTACGTGTAATTCCAAAGAGTGAGCTGCAAATGCTCAGCCCTGTTTGTACAAATAGGGATAAAGGCGGCATTCAGATATATGATAGCGGATAAGAAACAGCAAAATAACGTGTCTGCAGTAACGGGTGCGGATATAGCGGAGATGAGCGATACGCCGCATAAGCCACAATGGTGGAAATCCGTTCGTAAATCTGCGCCTGCTTTGTTGCTTTTGCTACCTTTTTATATGCTGTTGCGCTATTGGGGTGTTTCGGCGCTGTGGGCACTTACAGTTTGCCTGTTACTTTTCATGCTGATTGTTGCGTTTCTTGCTTTCACCGTGCCGAAGCCTGTCGCTGTCATCGCCAAAACTGGTAAGCGTGAAGGCCCGCTGTCCCGTTTATCCGGTGAAATGCTGGCAGATTTTTTACCTGACCCGCTGGTGTTGTTCGATACGGACGGCACAATTCTTTATGTCAATTATGCTGCGCGAGAAGCCTTCCCGCCACTGGCACGGGATACCTCGCTTTATCTCTGCTTCCGTTCGCCGGAAATGCACTCTCTGATACAAGGGATTATTGCTGACGGACAGGCGCGCTCAACGGATTATCTTGAGCGATTGCCGCTGGAGCGTTGGTACCGTGCTTCCGTTATGACTTTTGAAACGGCAAAAGGTGAGGCAGATTGCTTTATCTTGATCTTTCGCGATCAAACGGAGTTGCGTCGCATTGACCGTATGCGCTCAGACTTTATCGCTAATGCCAGCCATGAATTGCGTACACCGCTGGCCTCGCTGCGCGGTTTTATTGAAACCTTGCAAGGTCCTGCACGGGATGATGCGGGGGCACGCGAGCGTTTTTTAGGGATTATGCAGACACAGGCAGATCGTATGTCACGCCTGATTGATGATCTGTTGTCTCTCTCGCGACTTGAGATGAAAGCGGCCATACCGCTGAAAGATCGCGTCGATGTCGGGCAGATCCTCTGCCATGTTGTGGAAACGCTTGCACCCATGGCATCGGGTGTTGGCGTGACTATTGAGTGGGTTAAACCCGATCATCCGGTTTGGTTGCCAGGAGACAGGGACGAGCTTATTCAGGTGTTTCAGAACCTGATCGAGAATGCCTGCAAATACGGGCAGGCTGGCAAGCGTGTTGTGGTTACGCTTGATGAGCAGAGTGCGGAGAGCAGTCAGGTTGATGCGTTGCGCGGTTTTTCTGTGAGTATTGAGGATTTTGGTCCCGGTATTCCGGCAGAGCATTTGCCACGTCTCACGGAACGTTTCTATCGTGTGGATGTTGATAGCAGCCGTGCCCATAAAGGTACCGGCTTGGGTCTGGCAATCGCCAAGCATATTCTGACACGCCACCGCGGACGACTGATCGTTCGCTCACAGCTTGGAGAAGGCTCGGTCTTTACCGTGGTTTTTGCCGGATCATAAGGCCGCTCTAACACTCTAAAACGCTGAAATTGTTGTCAGCGCTGTAATGCACGGAAAAAACGCCACTTCAGCGGGCGCAGTGCCTGCCAGAAGGCGGTGGCGCGCAGATACTCCATCACTGCTTTTTGCATGGCATATAATTTGCCGCGCGTTGTTGCAGTGAATGTCATGCATTTCAGCGGAATGGTCAGGTCGCAATTTTGCAACTTCCATTCCTCATCGCCGACACCGAGGTCGAGACAATCATAACCTTCGTCTTTCAGGTGCTGAAGCAGTAAATAATGCAGCGCATGACCAGGGGAATATTTGGCCCATTTTTTTAAATTAGACGCAATCATAATACCGTAATAATGCGGGCCGCTGACCAATCCCCACATGCAAGCGAGGATTTCACCATCCAGTTTCAATGCGGAAATATGCAAGGTGCCAGTGGCTTGAAATGCAAGCGTAGCCTCTTTGAAATAGTGGATTTTCTCGGGATATTGATCAAATCCCGGAACGTGGGTTTCAATAAAACGCTGTTGCTTTTCATGGAGCATGAATTCCAGAAGCTGTTGTTGCTCCTGAGCAGTTTTAGCGATGGAAAACGTACAGTTGCCTAATTCATGTAGATGACGAAGTTTGCGACGGATCGATTTTGGACGCACAAGGTTTTGTTGTATCGTCTCCCAATCATGCGTCAGATTATTAGCATGGCTGTCTGCAAGATTATCTGTATTGGTCAGCAAAAAAAGCGGGTTTATCAGCGCGCCCAGTTTCTCGGGCATATTCTTGAATTCAGCATAATCAAAGGCTGGTAATATAGCGAGAATTTGGCGCCACAGGTTTTCGGCTTGTGACTGGTTCCACTCTATGCCGCAATCGAACAAAACAGGTGCATTATAATCAGCAACACCCTGATCTGTGAAAGACAGAATACGCGTATGGTTGCAGGGTAGAATTGAAAGGGGCAGAAAAACAACCGGGCGGCCGTCTTTCATCCGGACTTCAATAAGGTACAGTTCTGCTTTGAGAGCCGGCGCGTAGGTTTGCTCCCATATTTTCAGAAATGTTGTAGTCTGAAAAATGTGATAATTGGGGCTGGCATCACTGTTTAACTTGCTCGGAGCGCCTTGGCTTGCAGTCGGCCATTCAGAGGAAACATCCCCAACAGTTTGTACACAGCGAATGTCATAATTGATTTTCAGGGAAGCACGCAGATCCGTGTGTTGATTTGTAAGCTGGTGACCGGACATCTTTTCAGGTGCTGGTCCAGACATTGGTACAGACTCAATAAAGCCCAAACCCGCATCCTGACGGGAAAGCTGTATTGAACTGAATGATGTCATGCCACTTTATCCTGTTTTGCTTCGGTGTCAGGCGTAATTGCGGATTGCAGTTCTTTGGACTCTGGCAGAATTGAGTAAATAATGTCCTAGGGTCAATCAAGATGTCCGGTTTATTGTCTGTCTCGTAGAGAAACACAAAAACTTGGTAAATAATTGTATTCATTTGAATTTTATATAAGCAAATCAATAATGTAATAAGATCTGCACTATGGTTGCCGAGTAATGAGGATAGCCCTTGTTAATTGCATTTTATATGTCTTATGCCTATATGCGCCTGACGTAGAGCGATTTCAGTTCATGTTGAAACCGCTCTGGCAAGTGCTCAGACAGGCAGGATGTCCGATGACGGTCTCAATCATTATTAAAGCATTGAATGAAGAGCGACGGATTGCTGCCGCGATTGAGAGTGCGCTTGCAGCACTGCCGGACGGGCAGGGTGAAGTTATTCTGGCGGATAGTGGTTCCACAGATCGTACGATTGAAATCGCCAAACAATATCCGGTTATTATTGTGCAAATTGAAGCACCGGCAAAACCAAGCTGTGGCTTAGGCCCGCAACTTGGATACCAATATAGCCGCTATCCTTATATTTGCCTGATGGACGGCGATACCGAGCTTGCACCGGACTTTGTTATTGAGGCTAAGACATATCTTGAAGCAAACGCAAAAACTGCCGGTGTAACGGGTCATGTCATGGAGCGTAATCACGACAATCTGGAATATGTCCGCCGTGGTTTGCGCAAGACAGCTTATAAAGCTGTGGGTGTGATTGACCGGATTAACTGTGGCGGTCTTTACAGGCGTGAAGCTATAGAAAGTATCGGTTATCTCTCAGACCGTAATCTGCATAGTTATGAAGAGTATGATTTGGGCGTGAGATTACGCAATCAGGGCTGGACATTGTTCCGGCTTGACCGGCGTTTTGTGTATCATACAGGTCATAATGTGAATGCTTACAAGCTCTTAATCCGACGCTGGAAGACGAAATATATTCGCGGAATTGGTGAACTGTTACGCTCAGCAACCGGAAAACCGCATTTCAAGATGCTTTTTGCAGATTTGCCGGAATTGCGTCTGTGGATGGGGGTCTATGGATGGATCATCATGATGCTGCTGATGTTTGTGGTGCTGCCGCATATGGGGCTTGCCGTTTTGATTGACCTCTTCATGATTGCAGTAGCAATCGGTTTGATGAGCGTTAAAAACCGCAGCTTGTCTGTGGGGCTGTATTCTGTTGTCGCGTGGTTTCTTCATGCGGCGGCATTGCCGCTTGGTTTCTTCGCATCACGCAAAGACCCGGAGACCTTTATTGAAAGTAAAGTTCTTCAGAGCAAGTTAGAGACCGACTAGAGCATAATTTCACCTTAAACTTGGGTCAGTTTAAGGTGAAATTATGCTCTAATTTTAGTGTGTTAGAGCGACCTTTGTGTGCCAAGTATCGCACACGGCGCTCTAAAGCGCATTCCGCAAAGTGTGAAGCGGTTCTCGGGGTACAATACGCGTAAAATGGGATCAATTCATTCGGGCTTGTGCAGCCTTGCGCACGAGCTTGTAGAGGAACAGCCACGCACATAAAGCGATCGAAAATTCAATCAGATAGATCGAGATAAATGTTCCGGTTGGAGGCATCAGCCATGTGGCAAGTGCCAAGACAGGCGCTCCGAGTATATTGCCGGTATTGAGAATAGCTGCGCGATAGACATGTTCACCTGCTGCGCCCATAACTTCTACGGCAACAGACCACAATGCATAAAAAATAATGACCCAGCACAATACCTGTGTGAAGTAGATCATAGACTGATATTCACTGCCGAAAATCAATGGCAGATAAGGTGCTAAGCAGTAAATAACGACGGCAGTGAAGACAGCTATTCCGACAGCCATCACCACAGATTTTTGCGCCAGTGGCCAGGCTTTATCAATACCGTTTGCACTCATCTTGGCAAAGCGCGGATAGAGCAGGCGGCTCATAGCATCGATATTCAGGTAGCTGCTGTCAACAATGCGGCGCGCCACACCGTAGCTACCAATCACTGCAGGCGAAAGAAGAAGGCCAAGCAGAAGTAGATCGATATTTTGCCGAATGGCACGGAAAATAAACGGCGTCGCAAAGAAAATGCCGAGTTTAAGCTCTTCCCGTACAATATGGAATTTAGGCATACCAAGAGGCTTCAACCACAACCAATAAAAACCTGTGACAAGAACGTGGCATATAAATTGCCACCATGCCCAGCCGCTGATTGTATCAACACCAAAGGCGATGCAGGCCAGAATGGCTGCGAGGGTGCGGGCAAATGCAAAACCAACCACAGAAAGATTGGCGGCTTTGAAATTGCTGTGTCCGATATAAATTGCTTCAACCAGCAGGATGAGCCGTAGCAAAACAATATTCGTGACGAGAAACAGAAACAGGCTAATCTGATCAGTCAGGGGATCCGTCGAAAAACTGACCCAATAGGGTAAAATAAACATACCCGCAGCAACGAGCAGGCTGCCGCTGATGCTAACAAGTATCAGATTATGGCCGAGCATTTCCGGATATATAGTTTTATTCTGCGCTACGCGGCGTAAAAGAGATTCTGCTCCGCCTATACCACAAAGATGCACGGCAATGCTGGTGATTGCCATGATGGTAATAAACATACCAAATTCAGAAGCACCAAGAAAACGGGCGAGGATAGCAAATGTCACAAGCTGAGCGACGCTCGCCATGATCAGACTGCCGCTTGAGGCCATATAGGAGAGGAGCGAAGGCAGATAGCGCCTGATACGCGCAGGCAAGCCGTTATCTGGCAACTCCGTTTCACTCATATTTTTGTTTCCCTTGACGCTGTTTCTGTAAAGCATTTTTGAGCAAAAAGAAATGGCTAAGAGCGTCACTTGCAGCAATAGATCACAGCGTATCTAATTAAAATCACTAATATTTAATGCTTTGTTTTTCATGACTTTCAATAGTTAAGCATTATCTCGCAGAGATCGTTAACCTTTTTTTTTAATGTTTCTGTTAGTGCATATATAAGATTGAGCAGATCATGCCCGTAAATGAATTTTGATCAAAATAGTAGAGATGTCTGATGTATACTCTGCAAGAATTAGCCCAAAAAGCCAAAGCCACGCCTGTTGCAACGCGCGGGGACGAGAGTGTTTTGCATGGGCAGACAGAGATGCAGCCTGCAACTTCTGCGGTCTCCTTTGATAGTCTTCCGCCCGTAGTCCGTGCTCAGGGATGGGTTTTTCCGTCCATCGGACTCTCAGATATTATCAATTGGTTATTGCGTTATTGGCTCTTGATTTTGCTTATGGCGGTATTGGGTGCGGCTGCCGGTATTGCTTTTGGTAAAACCGCTAAACCACGCTTTACAGCCGGTACAGATATATTGGTCTCTCCGTCCAATTTGCAGTTGGTGCCAAACGATGTTTTCGCAACCAGCATGCAGGCTGAAAGTCAGCTGATGGATGTTGAGAGCAAACTTCGGGTGCTGACATCCGGTAATGTGCTGCAACGTGTGGTTGATGAACTGAAATTGCAGGATGACCCGGAGTTTAACGGAACAGAAACTGGCCTGCTTTCCGGATTTCTTGGCGGGGCTAAGAAGGATGCCGATAGTATTGATCCTGAGAAGGCAAAGAATATTTCTGCCTTGCGTGAACTGTCCTCCCGCATTGATGCGCGCCGCCCTGAACGCTCCTATTTGATTAATCTATCCGCATGGGCGCGGGAACCGGAAAAAGCCGTATTGCTGGCGAATGCAACTGCGAAAGCTTTTCAGGAAGAAGTTGCCCAAAATGAGCAGGATGGCGCAGCCCGTGCAGCCCGCGCTCTGATCGAGCCTTTGAATGAATTAAAACAGGCTGCCACTGAAGCGGAAATAAAAGTTGCACAATTCCGTAACGCGCAAGGTTTGCAAACCGGTAATGCCGGCGGTCTGGTCAGTGAGCAGGCTCTGACTGAAACCAACTCGCAGCTTGTCGGCGCTCTGAGCCGTCAGGCGGAAGCTAAATCGCGTTATGATGAACTGACGAGTGCAAAAAATCAGGCGCTTGATCCGTCCGCCACATTGCAATCGGCAACGCTGACTGCCCTGCGTACTCAATATGCAACTTTGAAGCAGCGTGTGGATGCAATGGCGATGACCTATGGGCCGCGCTATCCTGAGCTGGTGAGCGCGCAGTCGCAGTTGTCTGGATTGCAGGCGCAAATTTCGCAGGAAACATCACGGATTTTGCGGGCTGCAAAGCTTGATCTTGAACAGGCAAATTCAGTGGTTGAGACATTACGCAGACAAACCGAAACCGCGCGTTCTGCGGTATCTCTTGATACCGATGCGCAGGTGACGCTAAATGATCTGGAGCGGGATCGCTTGGCTAAGACAACATTGTATCAGACTTATCTGACCCGTGCACAGGAGATTGCCCAGCGCCAGCAGATTGATACGACTAATATTCGCATTGTTTCAACAGCTTTGCCGCCGAAAAGCCGCTCATGGCCCCCTGGCACTGCTTTGCTCACGATTGCCGGTGCCATGGTCGGTGGCGGGATGGGTGGCGGACTGGCGTTGTTGTTCGGTTTTGTAGGCGCTATGCGCAGGCAACGGCGTGTTCTTTAAATGAATGTGTTTGGCTGATAACTGAAGAAGACATTTAGCATATGCGTGTAGGCACTATTGCGAATTCGACCAAAACAAAAAATATATTTCCTGCAACTTTGTTTATACTGCAGTTTTTATATTTGTGGGTATCAGTAGATCCCTATGTTGAGGTAAATGCAAATGGCTCAGAAAATACTTCAAGCCTGATCAATCAATTTTCTGTATTATTACTTTTTACTGGTGTGATTTACTATATAAGAATTAGTCCGTTAAAGGGGTTAATATTACAGCCAAGAGTGCTGATGGTGCTGCTGATTTTATGGATGGTACTGGCTGCATGGTTTTCCAATGAGCGCACGGATTCTTTTAAGCAGGTCATTCTTTCCTTAATTTTGCTGATAAATGCCTCGGTGTTTTTGCTCTTACCACGCTCAGAAGAGCAGTTTGCTAAAATGGTTATGGCAGGGCTGTTGATTATGCTGGGATTTGCATATTTCGGCGTGTTGTTTAAGCCATTACAAGCCATTCATCAGTTTAGTACGGAATTGGGTGACGAGCAGCAGGGCAATTGGCGTGGCCATTTTGCTCATAAAAATGTTGCCGCAGCGGCCATGTTGATCTCCTCTTGCTATGGGCTTTATCTAAAGGATAAAGGTTTCCGCCTGGCAGGCTGGCTGATTTTATTTTTCTCTGCAATTTTCTTGACGCATACTGGCGGCAAAACCTCTACTGCTATGCTGCCACTGATTTTGCTGATTGCTTTTGTGTTTGAGAGAATACGATGGCTGCGTTGGCCAATTGTTGTGGGCGGCGTGTTGCTGATCAATTTTTTGACTGTTGGTGCAGCGTTGATACCGGCAGTTTATGATTTCCTCGAATCCTTAGGAATTGATGCCAGTTTTACCAATCGTGCCGATATCTGGCGGTTTGCGGTCAATGCAATCGCTGACAAGCCGTTTCTTGGTCATGGTCTGCACGGTTATTGGCAGACTGAGCGATTGATCAATAATGATACGGTTGAAAACTGGTCGCCAAGAGCATTTAATGGCCATAATGCTTGGGTCGATGCCCTTATTAATCTGGGGGTTGTTGGTTTTGTCTTGATTGTTATCTGGGTGATCTTTTTGCCTTTGATTTATATCAGGCGCATAACAAAACGTAATTTATATTCGCCACTTGTGCGATTATACGTTCGTATTTGGCTTTTTGCTGTGTTTTCAAGCGCGATGGAAAGTGCATTCTTTGAGACTGGCAGCTTGTTATGGTTTAGTTGTATGATGGCTATATTTGGCATGCGTTTGCAGGCGTTTGCTCTTCCGCAATCAGGCAAATCAGCAATGGTAAGTGTTGAAAATGAGCCGACTGACCTCTCAAAGGACAGTATAGGAGTGAAGCAGTGAGGCATAAAATCCAATATTGGATGGGACGCATACAGGCGCATTTAATGCGTCGCTTTGCACCTAAAACACTGCATGTAACATCGGCGCGAGCGGTGATCTCATTTACTTTTGATGATGTGCCGGATAGCACTCTGTATTATGGTGCAACCATTCTGGAAAAATATGGCTTGCGCGGCACATTTTATATCGCAGGTCATCTTGCGGGTACATCGGAAACGACACGACAGCTTATTAATGAAAACGGGATAGCCGAGCTTGCAGAGCGTGACCATGAGATCGGCTGCCATACTTATTCGCATCCGAATATTGCGACATTGAGCGGCGCGCAGTTGCAAAGTGAAACGGATCAGAACCGGGCATTTTTAAATAGGGTGCTAGATAAGCATCAAGGGAAGGCCGGATCGCAACTGAATTTTGCTTATCCCTATAATGCCGTTTCCTATTTTGCCTATCGGCGCATGGCGAAGAATTATCGCAGTTGCCGTGCCGGAGAAAACCGGATTAATCGCGGCGCAACATGCCTGCAAATGTTGTTTGGCATGGAAATCGGCCGGCCAGACGAAGAAGTCACGCAACTAAAAGCGGAGATTGATGCGGTGAAAGCCCAGCCCGGTTGGCTGATCTTTTTCACACATGATATTTCGGAAACGCCAACGCCTTATGGTTGCACGCCTGCTGCTTTTGAAAGACTGGTGCAATATGCAGTGCAAAGTGGCTGTGAGATTTTAACGGTTAATGAAGCGCTGAATAGTTATCAATCGGTGCAAGCAGCCTGAGAAGCATTGTTTGTGCTGTATGATATTTTCCTGCTATTTGAGGAAGCCTGATGAGTTCTGATATGACGCAACTGCGTTTGCTTGCCATTAATAATTATTTTTACCGGCGTGGCGGTGCAGAAGCGATCTTTCTGGATCATATGAGCCTGTTCGAGGAAATCGGCTGGGAAGCTATTCCGTTTGCTATGCAGCATCCGGAGAATTTGCCGTCAGACTGGTCGCGCTATTTCGTGTCTGAGATTGAATATGGTCGTGAAAGCTCGGCACTTACAAAGGTGAAACAGGCGGCAAAAGTCATTTATTCCCGCGAGGCACAGCAAAATCTGAGCCGGTTGCTGGAGACTGCAAAGCCGAATATTGCCCATGCCCATAATGTTTATCACCATTTGTCGCCGTCGATTTTTGCCACGTTGAAGCAGCATAATATTCCGGTTGTGATGACAGTTCATGATCTCAAACTGGCCTGTCCCGCTTATAAAATGCTGGTTGACGGGCATGTTTGCGAGCAGTGCAAGGGTGGGCGGATTTACAATGTCGTCGCCAATCGGTGCATCAAAGGCTCACTACCATTGAGCGGGTTGGTTTTTGTGGAAACCGCAATCCATCGTATGCTCGGGCTTTATCGCAATAAGGTTGACCGTTTTGTGGTGCCGAGCCGTTTCTACCGTGAAAAGCTGATCGAATGGGGCTGGCCGCCAGAACAGCTGGTCTATATCCCGAACTTTGTGGAAACAGATCATCTGAAACCGGTCTATGAGGCGCAGGATTATCTTCTTTTTGCGGGTCGCCTTGCTCCGGAAAAGGGACTGAAAACGCTGATCCATGCAGCGACAAAATCCGATGTTAAGCTGGTGATTGCAGGTACCGGTCCCGATGAAACGGAGCTGAAAGAACTGGCAACAGAACTCAATGCGCCGGTAACTTTCGCCGGTTATGTGACGGGCGAAAAACTGCACCGGCTGATCGGCGAGGCGAGGGCACTGGTGCTGCCATCTGAATGGTATGAAAATGCGCCGGTGAGTATTCTCGAGGCCTATGCGCTGGGTACGCCGGTAATCGGTGCGCGGATCGGCGGTATTCCGGAAATGATCCGAGAAGGTGAAACCGGCTTGATTGCGGAGGCTGGCAATGCAGAAGATTTGGCAAAACAGCTAAGTCATATGGCGGCTTTGCCGGTTGCAGAGCGTAATGCCATGGGGCTTGCAGGACGCGCGTGGGTTTTGAATGAGTTCTCGGCTGAAGCTTATCGCAATCGAATGCTGGAACTCTATGCCACGCTTGGAGTAAGCACATGACTAAGCGCCCCAAAGTGATGATGCTGGGCTTGCGCGGTGTGCCGCATGTGCAGGGTGGCGTGGAAAAGCATGTGGAAGAGCTAGCCCGTGTCTTTGTTGAAAAAGGTTGGGATGTCGAAGTGTTGGGCCGCAAACCCTATCTGACACAGAAAAAGCCCTATCAGTGGGAAGGTGTGCAGGTTACGCCGCTCTGGGCACCGCTTTCAACCAAGTTTGAAGCGATTGCCCATACCTTTCTCGGTGTTTTGGTCGCGGCTATAAGGCGGCCGGATATTTTGCATATTCATGCGATTGGTCCCGCTTTACTGACACCCTTGGCGCGGTTATTGGGCTTAAAAACAGTCGTGACCCATCATGGTTTTGATTATAATCGCGACAAATGGGGCGGGCTTGCCCGCAAAATGCTGAAAACCGGTGAGTGGGCAGGTATGCGCTTTGCCAGTGAGCGGATTGCTGTTTCCCGTCATATCGTTGAGACAATGGCGGAGCGCTATCATGTATCAGCGCAGTTTATTCCCAATGGTGTGACCTTACGCGAAAGTGCCGGCACAAGCGAAGTCCTGCAGCAGTTTGGTTTGATCGAGAAGCAATATGTGGTCATGGTCGCCCGTATTGTGCCGGAGAAAAACCAGCACGATTTGATTGCGGCCTTTGCTGCGATGCAGGCTGATGGGTTCCACACGGATAAAAAGCTGGCGATTGTCGGTGCAGCGGATCATCAGTCGCCCTATGTGGATCAGGTGAAAGCTCTCGCCGCCAAAACGCCTAATGTTATGCTGACAGGAATGCAGCGCGGCGATGATCTGGCAGCTCTTTACCGCAATGCAGCGCTTTTTGTTTTGCCATCCAGCCATGAAGGCATGCCGATCGCGATGATGGAAGCGATGGGCTATGGCCTGCCGGTACTGGCAAGTAATATTACTGCTAATCTGGAGGTTGGTTTGCCGGAGGGGGATTATTTCCCGCTTGGCGATACGCAGGCCTTAGCAAGGCAGATGGCCGTGAAACTCGATCAGCCTTTCAGCCCTGAGCAGGCAAAAGCACAGAGTGCGGAAGTGGCGGCAACCTATGGCTGGTCAGGAATCGCCGATCAGACTTTGGCGGTTTATCAGCGTCTGATTTAAGCCTTGCTTGTCAGATCAGGCAAAAAGCAGTGAATTTCGAGCTTTGCTTTTGCATTATCTCAAGATGAATTAATGCGGTATGCTCATGATGCGCTCGATCTGAGGGCAATAAAAAAGGCGCCGAATGGCGCCTTTTTTATTTAATCTGTTCCGTTTAGCGGGCGCGACGGCGCTCTGCTGTCGGCTGGAAAGCCAGCTTGGAATGATAGCTGCAATACGGGCTGGATTCACCGGATTCATGACCACAAAAATGGAAGTCGTCATGAAGCGGATCGCCAACCGGCCATTTGCATGTGCGTTCGGTCAGCTGCAGCAGGGTCAGGTGACGCGAAATAGGCACCACAACATTTTCATTCGAGCGAATGATTGGTGCTGCAACGGCATCTGTTAAAATCTCGGCCTGCAGCGCTGCGCTGCCAGAGGATTTCATGACTGTTGCACGTGGTGCAGCCGGACTGGCGCTAACACTGGCAGCAGACATGCTGCTGACATTGGAGGTCGTTGCTGACCGTGGTGTTGCGACCGGTGCGGGTGCCGGTTTTTTGCTACGTGGCGCGGCAGTGGTGGTTTTGCCGCGTCCGGAGAGTTTAAGGCGGTGCACTTTGCCGATCACCGCATTACGGCTTACGCCACCCAGCTGGGCTGCGATCTGACTTGCACTCAGACCTTCACTCCACAACTTCTTGAGAAGCTCGACGCGTTCATCTGTCCAGTTCATTGTGGCTCAGGCTCCGTTCTTTATAATCTTATAGCGTCCGGCGTTCGTTTTTGCGGGCCCGTTCAAGCAGGCACCATATGTACCGGACAGCTGGCGCTGTCGCACTAAATCTAGTCTTACTTTAATATGAAACTACCTTATGCAGGGACGCCATGACAAGCGCAGCGCCCTTTGCAGCATTGGTTTTCCCCAACCTTGGAGATCAGCGGGCATTTAATAGACCGCTTTTTTTTAATTACAAGGTTTTCGTGCAACACATGCGCGTTTATTTCATGGCAGTAGCGGCTGAAAATGATTATTCAGTCTTAAAAATGGTTTTAGCACAGTGGTTCCGCAATTTCAGCCTCTATAATAAATTTGTCTGTCAGCGACATTTTTGCGCATTTTGATGGAGTTATTTTCCTGACTTGTCACAGGGGTCTTTGATTGACATTTAAATCATGGCGAACAATAGTGCATTGTCTAGCCGCCCTGAGGGCGGCTTTTTGATTTCATCTGCGCGCAACACCCGCTTTACCGGAGGGGAGTTTGAGAGAACTCACGGAGACCGGCGAAGATTGAGATGCTGCCCGCTTCAATTTAAAGGCTTTGGAGGCCTTATTGGCATGACGACTGCAAATGTGCACCCGCTTTACGACACCTATAATCGTGCAGCGTTGCGCTTTGAGCGAGGGGAAGGCGTTTGGCTGATTACAGAAGATGGCGATCGCTATCTTGATTTTGCGGCCGGAATTGCTGTGAACGCACTCGGCCACAGCCACCCTCATCTGGTAAAGACACTTCAGGATCAGGCTGCCAAATTGTGGCACCTGTCCAATGTTTATGAAGTGCCGGGTCAGGAACGCCTGGGTCAGCGCCTTGTCGATAATACATTTGCCGATAAAGTTTTCTTTACAAACTCGGGTGCCGAAGCTCTGGAATGCGCGATTAAAACCGCGCGCCGCTATCACTTTGTCAATGGCCAGCCTGAGCGTTACCGCGTTGTCACTTTTGATGGTGCTTTCCACGGCCGCACACTTGCAACCATTGCCGCGACCGGTCAGGCCAAATATCTCGAAGGTTTCGGTCCTAAGGTTGATGGCTTCGATCAGGTGCCTTTTGGTGATGAAGCTGCGTTACGCGCTGCCATTACACCTGAAACCGCTGCTGTTCTGCTCGAGCCTGTTCAGGGTGAAGGCGGCCTTCGTTCTGTCTCAACCGAATTTATGCGCCTTGTTCGTCAGATCTGTGATGAAAACGGCCTGCTGCTGATCCTGGATGAAGTGCAGACCGGCGTTGGTCGTACAGGTAAATTCTATGCTTATGAATGGACAGGCGTTACCCCTGACCTGATGGCAACCGCCAAAGGCATCGGCGGCGGCTTCCCGATGGGCGCATGTCTTGCAACTGCAGAAGCAGCCAAAGGCATGGTCGCAGGCGTACACGGCACTACTTATGGCGGCAATCCGCTGGCGATGGCCGTTGGTGAAGCTGTGCTGGATGTGATGCTGGCCGATGGTTTCTTCGATCATGTGAATGATATGGCATCGCAGTTCCGTCAGGGCATGGCGTCAATCATTGACCGTTTTCCGGACGTCTTCACAGAAGTGCGCGGCAAGGGCCTGATGATCGGCCTGAAATGCGCTGTTCCGAATACTGATGTGATTACCGGTCTGCGCGCTGAGAAAATGCTCAGCGTCGGTGCGGGTGATAATGTTGTGCGCTTGCTGCCGCCGCTGACAGTAACGGCAGATGATATGCGTGAAGCCCTGAACCGGATTGAAAAGGTTGCAGCGAAGCTTTCAAAAGCTCCTGCATAAACGGTGACTAATAATGGCAAATGATAAGACTTTAAGGCATTTTACCGATCTCTCAGCAGTCAGCCCGCAGGATCTGCGCTTCATCATGGATGAAGCGCGTGCCCGCAAAGAACGATTAAAAGCCGGTGAGCGCGATAAGCCGCTTGATGGCAAAGTTCTGGCAATGATTTTTGAAAAGCCGTCCACGCGAACCCGCGTCTCTTTTGATGTGGGCATGCGCCAGCTTGGTGGTGAAACCATCATGCTGACCGGTTCGGAAATGCAGCTTGGCCGCAGTGAAACCATTGCGGACACGGCTAAAGTTCTGTCACGCTTTGTCGATGCCATTATGATCCGTACAACCTCCCATGAACGCATGCTCGAACTGGCAGAGCATGCGACCGTGCCGGTTATCAATGCGCTGACTGATGATACGCATCCATGTCAGATCATGGCTGATATTCTGACATTTGAAGAACATCGCGGGCCGATCAAAGGCCGCACGGTCACATGGAGCGGTGACGGCAATAATGTGCTGCATTCCTTCATCGAGGCCGCAGCACAGTTCGATTTCCGTCTGAATATTGCAACACCTTCAGGCAGTGAGCCACTGCCGCGTTTTCTCGACTGGGCAAACAAACACGGTGGTAAAATTTTCTCGACCACCAGTGCGGAAAAGGCTGTGGCCGGTTCTGACTGTATCGTGACCGATACCTGGGTTTCGATGGGGCAGGAAGATAATGCACGCGGCAATAATGTATTTATGCCGTATCAGGTGAATGCTGATCTGATGGCGAAAGCCAATAAAGATGCGCTGTTCATGCACTGTCTGCCGGCACATCGCGGTGAAGAAGTGACCGATGAAGTGATCGACGGCCCGCAATCGGTGGTCTTTGATGAAGCCGAAAACCGTATGCATGCGCAAAAGGCGATTTTGACCTGGTGCCTTGAAGGACGCTGATCGCTTCTTATCTATAGAGCAGAGCATTTCCAGCAAAAGTGTATAGCGGTTTTGCGTAGGATAATGCGACAAGCTAAAAAATAGAGAGCTTCCACTTAGGAAGCTCTCGGACTTCAGGATTGGTTTTCCGCTGATCCTGCCTTAAATATACATTTACGGCTTGCAGGTTTGTCAACAGCTTGCAGGCCGTATCTGATTTGTGGCGCAGTAATGCAGCCTCCGTGGCAGCCAATGAAAAGAGATCGTTATGAATAATCAGACCAGTACCGACCAGATGATCACCAATAGCCCGATGCTGGACCATATTCCTCTGTCCGGTGATGATGTTGTTGTGCCGTTTCAGGTTGAAGGTCTGGACGTGCGCGGCCGTACAGTGCAGCTCGGCGCGGCGCTCGATGCTATTTTGAAACGCCATAACTATCCGGAAGCCGTATCACGGCTGCTGGGTGAGGCGGCTGTGTTGACCGTGCTGCTTGGAACCTCGCTGAAATTCGATGGTAAATTCATTTTTCAGACTAAGTCTGACGGGCCGGTAGATATGCTGGTCGTGGATTTCCGCACGCCGGATGCAATCCGCGCCTATGCCCGTTTTGATGAAGAGCGTGTGGCTGAATTTGTGGCGAGCGGTAAGACCAAACCGGAAGAACTGCTTGGGCAGGGCACTTTGGCGCTGACCGTCGATCAGGGCGAATTCACCCAGCGCTATCAGGGTATTGTCGCATTGGACGGTTCTTCGCTGGAAGATATTGCGCGTAACTACTTCATGCAGTCTGAACAGATTGCAACAGAAGTGCAGCTGGCCGTGGCTCGTCTTTTTGAGCGCGGTGCCGATGGCAAGCCAACCGAACAATGGCGTGCCGGTGGTCTGATGGTGCAGTTTCTGCCGCAGTCCGAATTGCGTGCCCGCCATCGCGATCTGCACGGCGGTGATAATCCGAATGGTGCTGAAGCCGAACAAGCTCCGGTTGAGGATGAATGGCAGGAAGCCCGTTCATTGGTTTCGACCATTGACGATTCCGAACTGACTGATCCGCAGGTGCCGTCTGAGCGTCTGCTGTATCGTCTGTTCCATGAGCGCGGCGTCCGCGTTTATGAAGGCACCAAAGTGGTTGATCATTGCGCCTGTTCACGCGACAAGATTTTTGGTGTGCTGAAAGGTTTCTCGGCTGAGGAACTGGAACACAGTACTGAAAACGGCAAAATCTCCGTGACCTGTGAGTTCTGCTCCAGCCATTATGATTTTGATCCGTCTGAACTCGCCGCAGCGCAATGATTGCTAAGGCTGATAAATGTGCCTGCCTGATCCGGCAGGCACGCATCGCTGATGCAGATTTGCTGCCGGAGATTGAACGCTCGGCAGTGCAGACCTTTGTGGCTGATCCGTCTTTGCATTTTATTCTGGATATGCCGGTGATGTCTGCTGAACAGCATCGTGACTTTATGCAAAAAGGTCATGTGCTGGTGGCGGAGTGCGGTGATGTGCTGGGTGGATTTCTGGTGGCAGAAGCCATGCCGGATGAAAACCGCCTGCATTTCTGGGAACTGTCAGTCCATCAGGATTTTCAGCGCCGTGGTCTCGGTCGCAAATTGCTGGATGCGGCAGCTGATATTGCCAGAGCGCAGGGCTACGCAAGCCTCAGCCTGACAACATTTGGCGACGTGCCATGGAACCGGCCGTTTTATGAAAGCTGCGATTATCAGGTATTGCCGATATCCGAGTATAATGCACGCTTCCGCTCGATTGCCGAGCTGGAAGAGTCCATTGGCTTGCCGATTGAGCGCCGCGTGGCGATGATTAAAGCTTTATAATTAGTTCAGAACCGGTCTGTGCCCTGGTATGTCGAGCGAAAATGCCGGTATGGTAATGGCAAATAATTTGCCCTCATCAGGGCTGCCACTCTCATGATTTTGCATCATATAGCTGCCGGACATCATGCCGGATGAGGTTGTGAGCGGACAGCCGGATGAATACTGATAGCTGTCACCGGGGCTTAAAAATGGTTCTTCGCCCACGACGCCGGGGCCGCGCACTTCTTCAGTCCGTCCATGCGCATCGGTGATTTTCCATGTCCGCGATCGTAATTGCACCGGAATATCCGAGTGATTGATAATCGTTACCCGATAAGCCCAGACATAGCGGGATTCATCAGGAGCGGATTGCTCTTCCAGATAAAACGGCTCAACGGTGACTTCGATATTCTCGGTAATTGCACGATACATAGAGGCTACTCTGAAAAGCCATGGGAGCTGGCAGGACATGACGGCTGCTGACAAATCAACAGCCGTCTGATGTCAGTTTAGCCTTGAGCGGCTTTCAGTGCAAAGCCAATATCATCGATAAGATCATCCGCATCTTCCAGACCGATGGAAAGGCGCAGCAAGCTGTCGGTAATGCCGAGTTCCGCTTTGGCTTCATCGCTGAGGTTTTTATGCGTTGAGGTCGCCGGATGGGTAATCAGGCTCTTTGCATCGCCGAGATTGTTGGAAATGCTGATGACTTCCAGCGCATTTTCAAATGCAAAAGCTGCTTTCTTGCCGCCTTTGAGTTCCAGTGCGATCATGGTTGAACCGCCGGTCATCTGCTTGGCGATAATATCGGCCTGCGGGTGATCTTTACGACCCGGATAAATCACGCGGGCAATCCCATTCTGCTCGGCCAGAAAATCGGCGATCTTAGCGGCAGAACGGGTTTGCGCTTCCACACGCACGGCCAGCGTTTCCAGGCCTTTGAGCATTGTCCATGCATTAAACGGGCTAAGACCCGGGCCGGTATGGCGGAAATAATCCTGCAGAACGTCTGTAATCCACTCGCGATCAGACAGAACAACGCCGCCGAGGCAACGTCCCTGACCGTCAATATGTTTGGTGGCGGAATAGACGACAATATGGGCACCAAGCTCTAACGGGCGCTGATAAAGCGGGGTGGCGAATACGTTATCGACGATCAGTTTAGCGCCGATAGAGTTTGCAAGTCCCGCAATTCTGGCAATATCCATCACTTCGAGTGTCGGATTGGTCGGGCTTTCCAGAAACATCACTTTGGTATTCGGGCGAACGGCATTTTCCCAGTTTTCAAAATTCACACCGTCAATCAGGGTGAATTCTACGCCGTATTTCGGCAGCAGAGTTTCAATAATGTATCGACAGGAGCCAAACATTGCTTTGGCCGCCAGCACATGGTCACCGGCATGCACCTGACAGAGAATTGCAGCGGCAACTGCAGCCATGCCGGAGGCGGTAGCGCGTGCTTCTTCTGCACCCTCAATCGCGCACATGCGCTTTTCAAACATATCCGTCGTCGGATTGGCATAGCGGGAATAAATGAAACCCGGATCTTCGCCGGTAAAGCGTGCTTCGCAGGCTTCCGCACTGTCATAAACAAAGCCCTGCGTCAGAAACAGTGCTTCGGATGTTTCTCCATAAGGCGTGCGGGTTGTGCCGCTATGCACCAACTGTGTTGCGGGGCGAAGGGTACGGGTATGTATCTTTGTCATCGGTCCAACCTATATAAAAGGATGGTCGGCAGGGTTCGGGCCACACCGGCCAATAAAAAACCGGCCTATGCATGAAGACGCAAAAAGGCCGGTTCGGAACCGCGGCCATATTTAGCAACTTCTTTAACGTGGCTGCAAGCCGGCCGGCAAATCACCACGAGTGTTTTTTGTAGGACTGTTATCATCGCGCTGTCAAGGGCGGGATTTCACGGGACTTGACAGGAAGGAGTGAAATCTATCTGTAAAAGCACCCATTACAGTAGCCCTCTTTTAACCGTTAATGGTTAGGGTGCGGCAAAATATAATTTTATGACTGGACATATAATGACCCGAGATAGCGGAATTTTGGCAGACAGCGATATTGCGGCTCTGTTTGAAACCGGCGCGCTGATGTCAGCGCGCGCCTTGGATCATGATCAGATACAGCCGGCCAGTCTGGATTTGCGTTTGAGCAGCAAGGCCTATCGTGTGCGCGCCTCTTTTATGCCGGGGCCAAATACACCGGTTGCCAAGAAGCTTGAACGCCTGAAGCTCCATGAAATTGACCTGAGTGAAGGTGCGGTATTGGAAACCGGCTGTGTTTATATCGTGCCACTGCTGGAAGCTTTGGCGCTGCCGCAGGAATTATCGGCTTCCGCTAATCCGAAAAGCTCGACAGGTCGTCTGGATATTTTCACCCGTGTCATCACAGATAGTGCGCAGGAATTTGACAAGGTGCCTGCCGGTTATCACGGCCCGCTTTATCTGGAAGTCAGTCCGCGCACATTCCCGATTGTTGCCCGTACCGGTTCGCGCCTGTCGCAAATCCGTTTCCGCAAAGGTGGCGCGCAACTCAATGAAGCTGAACTCAGTGCATTGCACACGGCTGAAACACTGGTAGCTTCCGCAACGCCGAATGTTTCCAATGGTGGTATTGCGCTGTCGATTGATCTGAGCGGTGGTGAAAACGGCCTGATCGGCTATCGCGGTAAACATCATACATCCGTTGTCGATGTGGATAAGCGCGCGCAGCATGATGTGCTGGATTTCTGGGAGCCGATTTATGATCGCGGCCACCGTGAACTGGTGCTGGATCCGGATGAGTTCTACATTCTGGTTTCGCAGGAAGCCGTGCATGTGCCGCCGCTTTATGCTGCGGAAATGACCCCGTTTGATCCGCTGGTCGGTGAGTTCCGCGTGCATTATGCCGGTTTCTTTGATCCGGGCTTTGGCAATGTGTCTGCGGGCGGGCAGGGCAGCCGTGCGGTGCTCGAAGTGCGTAGCCATGAAGTGCCGTTTATTCTTGAACACGGACAGATCGTTGGTCGTCTGATTTACGAACATATGCTCAAACGTCCAAAAGCACTCTATGGCAGCGATCTCGGCTCGCATTATCAGGCGCAGGGTCTGAAGCTTTCTAAACATTTTCGCTGATTGAATGACACATATATAATACTCTAAGGCCGCAATATTTATATTGCGGCCTTTTTATATGGATTGTCCTGATGGTGTTTGACTGCGGCAGTTCTGCGCTCTAATTTCAGGTGAAGCTGGGGGAGAGCGTAATTGGACATGACGACAAAACAGGATGGGGCAAAATCTGACGGTTCACAGACACAGCGTCTGACGCTGGGGATTGTTGTTTTGCCCGGCTTTACGCTGTCGGCTCTCAGCCTGTTTCTCGATCCGTTTCGCCTCGCTGCTGATGATAAGGACAAGAGTCGTCAAATTCGCTGCGGCTGGAAAATTTGCACATTGAACGGCCTGCCGGTTGAATCCAGTTCCGGTATGACCGTGACGCCTACTGCACCAATCGGCGCACTGGACGATTGCGATTATATCGCCGTTGTCGGTGGTGTACTGCCGCATTACCGCCCGGGGCAGAGCGCATTAATTGAAGTGCTGAAACGTGCAGACCGGCAGAAAAAGAATGTTATCGGTCTGTGTACCGCTGCCTTTATTGTCGCTGAGGCAGGACTACTGGAAGATCGTAATTGCTGTGTGAACTGGTTCCATAAAGAAGATTTTCTCCAGCTTTTTGACGGTTTCACAGCGGATACAACCAGTCTGTTTCACCGTAGCGGCAGGCATTTTACCTGCGCGGGCGGGTTGGGGGCTGCATCACTGGCGCTCTCTATCATACAGGCGGAAATTTCCGAGGAACTGGCGCGTAAAAGCGCATCCATTCTGATGTTCCCTTATGAATTGCTTTCATCAGAGCAGCCTGCATTGAGCTTCAATGGTGTGCGGTCGCCGATGATCCGCAAAGCTATTCGTATTTTTGAAGAAACGCTGGAAGACCCGCTGGCAATGGCAGAAGTGGCGCGGCGTCTTGGTATTTCCACCCGCCAGATGGAGCGGGGCTTTCAGCTCGGGCTTGGCAAAACTGCTTTTCAGGTGCGCGAGGAGTTGCGGGTACAGCGCGCTAAAGAGTTGCTGACAACCAGCAATGCATCCTTGCTTGAGGTGGCGGTTGCGAGCGGTTTCACCGATACACGGAGCATGAATCGTTCTTTTATGCGTCAGAACCAGAACCTACCGCGCAGTTACAGAAATAATCGCTGAAAGATGAAGCGAAAATCGTGAAGGCTTGTCACGCCGGATATTCGCGCTTATTTGTCTGTCTCAACAAAGGAGTGCTTTTATGTCTGACCGTGCTACCCGTTTTCTGGGCGATACACCGGCTCGTGTGATCGTTAAATTGATTTTGGTGTCGCTGGTTGTCGGCGTTGTTATGCATGCCTTTAACTGGACGCCTTATGATATTCTCTGGAACATCCGCGATTTCTTTGTAAGAATCTGGAATATGGGCTTTTCGGCATTGTCGCGCTTTACTGATTATCTGCTGTTGGGTGCCGCAGTTGTAATCCCTGCCTTTATTTTGCTCAGAATTATCAATTACAGAAAATAACAGCGCTCATTTTTAAATTGTGGTTTTGATGATTGATACATTGCTGATTTCACGCCGCCGGTTGCTGGTTGCCGGTGGGGCACTCTTGTTAAGCCCTGCACTCATTCCGGTTGCTGATGCTTTTGCAGAGGATGATGTTGTGGAGATGGTCAATAAGGTGCGTCGCCAATATGGCGTGCCGCCGATGCAGCCGGAGGCAAGGCTTGAAAAAGCGGCGCTTCATCAGGCAAAGCTGATGGCTAATGCCGGTAAGATCGGCCATAGTATCGGCTGGGGCAATACATTTACCGGCCGCTTAAAACAGGCTGGCATTCGTGGACCTGCGGCAGAAAATGTTGCCTCCGGCCAGAAAGATGTGCCAGCAGCGCTGAATGCATGGCTGAATTCGGCAGGACATCGGAAAAACCTGCTTGATCCGATTTTCACCCGTTATGGTCTTGCTTATGCGGCACGGGCAGACAAGCCGCATTACCTTTATTGGGCGATGCTCTATGGCATTGAAGTGCCGCAAGTCATGCCATGAGCAGGCGCGACAAATTGCTGTGATGGTGCAGAATTATACTGACCATCATTGCAAAACAGGATATGTCTTTGCAGGAACTTCTGCACTGACCGATAAAAATATCCACGACTACTCATGAGTTAAGAGTAGTCAGCACGGCTGACAGCAGAGTCTTTTTATTTCTGCCTGCTTTCTATCGTGTGGTATTATGTTCAAGCCAGATAATGACGCGCTCGAAACGTCGCTCGTTCGTCCGTTTAACGTCACGCATCGTATGGTGCTGACGATTGCTATTCCTATGACGCTGGCCGGTATGACCACGCCTCTGCTGGGGCTGGTGGATACGGGTGTAATCGGACAGCTCGGCAATGCCGGTATGCTCGGTGGTCTGGCTATGGGCGCGCTGGTCTTCGATTGTCTGTTTTCGGTATTCGGCTTTTTGCGTTCCGGCACCACCGGACTGGTGGCGCAGGCGATGGGACGTGGTGACCAGAGCGAAGAAATCATGGTATTCTGGCGTGCGATCATTGTTGCGCTGGTGGCCGGTCTCTTGATGATCGCCATTCTGCCGCTGACCCTCTATGCGGCCAATGATATTCTTAAGCCTACATCCGATACAGCCAAGGCGCTGAACGAATATGTGTCGATCCGTATGCTCTCGGCACCGATGGCACTGGTCAATTTCTCGGTTTTGGGTTTGTTACTCGGGCGAGGCAAAGGCCTTTTTGGTCTGGCACTGCAATTCCTGCTCAATGGCATCAATATCATTTTGGCATTGGTGCTTGGTTTGGGATTAGGCTGGGAAGTCTATGGTGTGGCATGGGCGACCGTGACGGGTGAAACTGTCGCTGCAATCACTGGTATGAGTATTCTGATCTGGCGTGGCGGCGCATTGCGCAAGCTGGATATCAACCGCCTTTTCGACAAGGCCGGTATGTGGCGCATGATTGTCATCAGCCGTGATATTATGATCCGTTCATTATTGCTGATGTCGACTTATGTGTTCTTTGCCCGTGTCGGTAATGAAATGGGCACCATCACACTGGCCGCCAATGCTGTGTTGATGAACTTCTATCTGGTGGTCGGTTTCTTTCTGGAAGGTGTGACGATAGCTGCCGAGCAGCTGGCAGGACGTGCGGTCGGTGCGCGTTATAGTCCGGCTTTCCGCCGCTCCATCCAGTTGACCTTTTTCTGGGGAATGCTGATGGCGGTGGTTATGGGGCTGATCTTCCTCGCTTTTGGCGATCGTCTGGTCAATATTCTGACCACCGAGCCGGATGTACGCCAGATGGCGGTTTATTATCTGCCTTGGGTGTCGCTCACAGCACTAACCGGCCTTTATGCCTTCCAGATGGACAGCATTTTCATAGGCGCTTCCTGGTCAAAAGACATGCGCAATATGATGTTCCTGTCGCTGTTTGTCTTCTTCGGTGTGCTGTATGGCACGCGTGAATGGCTGGGCAATCACAGCCTGTGGTTGGCGCTGAATATGTTCCTGTTTATTCGCGGGGTGACTTTATCAGTGATGCTGCCACGGCGCTATCGTGGTGAATTTCCGGCGGGCTTATAAAGCAAATATGTTTTCAAAGAACCGGATGCGGCAGCGCATCCGGTTCATTTTTGTTGGATTTAAAGCATTTCCAGCAAAAGTGCGAAGCGGTTTTGCGTAGGATAATGCGTAACAACAAATGCTTAGAGCGGTTGCAACTATTCATTTCTGTAACCGCTTTAAGCATATTTTTTATAAAATCGCTTTGCGCATTGTTGGTGTGATTTTCGGATTTACATGGACTTGCGGCAGAATAATTTCAAGAAAACCAACCGCTTATGTTGTGTGCCAAGACAAACATTAATTAAAAATTAATAAATAAAATCAATAGCTAAACAGCTCCGCGTTAACGAAGCATCAAGGTTAATAGATCATTATCTGACTATAGTCGTCTTGTTGAGTGAGTGGAGTGTTCCGGTGCGTAGTAAAGCTTTGCAGGCCCTGTTTGGCCGATCCGGCAATGAGCCAGCACAAGCCTGGTATTATCCTTCAGAAGGTTATTGCCCTCAGGACGGCCGCTATTATCCGGTCGCCGTAACCGTTAAACAAAAACGCCGTTCCGCAACGCTGCCAAAGCTTCTGGCAGGGGTAGGGCTGTTTTTCTATTCCAGCAATGTCATCGCCTATCAGGATATGGCCAGTATGCTGAGCCTCAGTGAGCAGTCCGGCAATCGCTGGGCAACCTACATGGTCGATGCTCCTGCCGGTTCCATTCACAAGGCCGAAATGCCATTTGTTGATTCGTCTGTCGTGCCAGGCAGCCTGAGTGCTGCTGCGGATATTGAAGGCATCGGTCGCGTTGTGTTGAGCGGTCGTGTAGCCGGTGGCAAGCTTGGTATTGAAGATCCGAACCCGGATGAAAAACGTGTCAGCCGTTCCGACAAGCAGGCACGACTGGTGTCTGTGCAGACGAAGGCACCGGCACGCATGTTTAATGCAGGCTCATTGGCTGCTCAGGTTTCTCAGGTGAGTCCCAGGCTGATGCAGCCGGTTGCCGGCAAAAAAGAAGTTAAATCCACTTTTGTCAAAGGCCCTTTGCGCGGCAAAGAAATTGACATTGCACTCGCTTTTCATCGCCCTGAGATCAAGCAGACCATAGCTGTGCCGACGGCGTTGGCTTCCTTGATTACCAATGACACGCCGGATGTTCTGGCGCTGGGTTACGCGCCAGCCAAGCCGGATTATGCCAAGACGTCACCTTTTGAAAGCATTCTGGTGCCGGAAAAAGAAAGTGGCCGATTTATTCCGCCGATCAGTGCGAGAGATCATAATTGGGCGGCAACACCTTTGCCGCCACTCGTATTCAGTGCATCAGAGCAGAAATGTCTGGCTGAAGGTATTTATTTTGAGGCGCGTGGTGAGCCGGTCAAAGGGCAGGCGGCGGTTGGTCAGGTTATTCTCAATCGCGTGCGCAATCCGGCCTATCCGTCAACAATCTGCGGTGTTGTCTATCAGAATAAAGATTGGCACAACGCCTGCCAGTTTTCCTTTGCCTGTGACGGGCAAAAGCATCGTGTGACAGAGGCCGGTCATTGGCGCATGGCGCAGCAGGTTGCAAAAGCTGTTACCGACGGGCAAATCTGGTTGCCGGAAGTGGGCTCAGCCACGCATTATCACGCCACTTATGTGCGTCCTCGTTGGGCCTCAACGATGGAAAAAGTTAAGAAAATCGGCCTGCATGTTTTCTACCGTACTTACGGCGGCGGCTGGAGCTGATCTATCAGGGATTCGGTGCCCAAAAACGTGGCGTGAAGCGGGATTCGTAACCTGCTTCATGCTGAAACCTGTTAAGTATATGATTTAATAGTACAAAAAACCTTCAACTTCTATGCAGACAGTGCCTTGACGAATGACTTGGCTGTTAATATGTTGCGGCCGACTTCACAGTGGGGTGAAAACCTCGGTTTTCTTGCCAAAGGAGGCATGAATGGCAGTCGGGAATACACCCGAAAAGCCTCAGCATTCCGATGATGCGGCAAGCAAAGCTGATGCTCCGGCGCAGGCCGGAATTCAGCCCGATACTGACGGAAGTTTGGATGACCGTCTGCGCAAGCTTGAAAGCCATTTGGCTGCCAAAGGTGTGGGTGAAAAATCTAAAAAAGACGAACAGGCTGAGAAAAACGCAACATCTATGGCGCAAGCCATGAAATTATCCAGCGAATTTATTGCTGGTATCGTGGTTGGTGCGGTTTTAGGTTGGTTTTTTGATCGTATGTTAGGTACGAACCCGTGGGGATTGATTATCTTTCTCTTTTTGGGATTCGGAGCCGGTACCCTGAATGTTTTACGTGCCGCAGGATATGTTGCAGAAAGCGGCATTAATGTGGAGAGAAAGCAACAGGACAAAAAATAATGTGCATAAAGGCTATGCCGGATGTGCACAATAGTGAATAAGCCTGTAAAGGCAACGGTACGGCTCAAACACATTTGTTTGATTGTACTGAAAAAGCTGTGAGCTAGTGCTCACGGTTGAATGTTTTGTGAGCCGGTCGCTCACGGTTGAAAAAACGCCCTCGGGCATGAATGAAACGCCTTCGGGCATGGGTTACAGGTGAGGTTAAGGTGGCAAACGATCCGATCCATCAGTTTCAGGTTTCCAGATGGATTCCTATCGATGTCGGCGGTGTTGATCTGTCGTTCACGAACGTGTCCGCCTTTATGGTGCTGACTGTCGTATCCGCTTCCGCTTTTCTGTTTCTGACATCTGCTGGGCGTGGTCTTGTGCCAACAAGATTGCAGTCGGTTTCCGAAATGGCTTATGAATTTGTTGCATCCTCATTGCGGGATTCAGCCGGTTCTAAGGGAATGAAGTTTTTCCCGTTTGTGTTCTCACTGTTCACATTCATTCTTGTAGCAAACTTCATTGGCCTCTTCCCGTATTTCTATACAGTTACCAGTCAGATTATTGTTACTTTTGCGCTGGCGCTGCTGGTGATCGGTACCGTGATTATCTATGGTTTCTTCAAACACGGTGTGCGCTTCCTCAAGTTGTTCGTACCAAATGGTGTCCCGCTGGCCATCATCCCACTTGTGTCCGCGATCGAAATCATTTCTTTCCTGTCCCGTCCGATCAGCCTCTCTGTGCGTCTTTTCGCTAGTATGTTGGCTGGTCACATCACCGTAAAGATTTTCGCAGGCTTCGTGGTATCCATGGCTGCTCTGGGTCCGATCGGTGTGGGTGGCGCAATTCTGCCTCTGTTTATGACCGTTGCTATCACCGGTCTGGAATTCCTGGTCGCATTCCTGCAGGCCTACGTCTTCACCGTTCTGACCTGCATGTATATTAATGATGCAGTTCATCCGGACGGTCACTAACTGAAATTGCTACTGTCCGTTTCGCGGACAGTAGCCTTGTCTATCCAGAAATCAGGCTCTGTATTTCATTGTAATGAGTATCAATGTTCTATAGGTCGCTCTGAAATATCGCCGGCGGGTTTCCGCCAGAACTGAAATCCGCATTTATATCAATCCAGAAGGAGCTTAACATGGAAGCGGAAGCAGCAAAGTACATCGGCGCAGGTCTCGCCTGTTTCGGTCTGGCCGGTACGGCTCTCGGCCTCGGCAACATTTTCGGTAGCTTTCTTTCGGGCGCACTGCGCAATCCGTCTGCCGCTGACAGCCAGTTCGGCCGTCTGGTATTCGGCTTCGCCGTAACTGAAGCTCTGGGCATCTTCTCGCTGCTCATCGCGCTTCTGCTCCTGTTCGCAGTTTAATATTTAAGCTGCCGGATTAAATCGGCCGCATATGCAAATCTCCTTTAAAGGGCTAAAAGCATATGCGGCTGGTTATCTTTTATTAAGCCTGAGTGATAAGGGGAAAATGGATGTTCGTGTCCACGGCGTTTGCCCAAACCGCAACTGACTCTCAGCCGGCACCAGTGTCGGGAGCTGACAGTGGCAACTCTGTTGTGCACACTGAAACAGGTGTGGCGCATGATGCCGGTAAAGGCGTGTTTCCACCATTTGATTCCACCCATTATGCATCGCAGCTGCTTTGGCTCGCGATTACCTTCGGGCTGTTTTATCTGTTCATGTCGCGCGTTGTACTGCCACGTATCGGTGGTGTGATTGAAACGCGTCGTGACCGTATTGCACAGGACCTGGAACAGGCTGCACGTCTGAAAACTGATGCTGACAATGCGATTGCTGCTTACGAGCAGGAACTGGCTGAAGCCCGCAAGAGCGCGGCTGTGATTGGTCAGGAAGCCCGTGATAAGGCTAAAAATGATATTGATGCCGAGCGTAAAGCTATTGAAGCATCACTTGAAAAGAAATTAGCTGAAGCTGAAGACCGTATCGCTGCGATTAAAGCAAAAGCGATGAGCGATCTTGGTTCGATTGCTGAAGAAACAACCGCAGAAATCGTTGAGAAGCTGCTTGGCGGTAAGTCCGATAAAGCTGATATTGCTGCTGCTGTAAAAGCTGTTAGCGCTTAAGGGAGACCGTCATGGATGCAACGTTTTGGGCCCTCATTGGTCTGATCATTTTCCTCGCGATTTTGGCTTATCTTAAAGTTCCGGCTATGATGGGTCGTTCGCTTGATGAACGTGCTGCCAACATTGCCAAGGAACTGGACGAAGCACGTACACTGCGTGAAGAAGCTCAGGCTCTGCTTGCTGAATATCACCGCAAGCGCAAAGAAGCAGAAAAAGAAGCTGGCGAAATCGTCGCGAGCGCTCAGCGCGAAGCAGCCGCTCTGCTGACCGAAGCTAAAGAAAAGTCTGAAGAATATATCGTTCGTCGCAATAAGCTGGCTGAACAGAAGATTACACAGGCTGAAACTGATGCTGTTAATCAGGTTCGTGCATCTGCAGTGGAAATCGCTGTTGCTGCTGCAGGTACTCTGATTGCGAATAAGATGGATGCTAAAACCGCTGGTGAGATGTTCAAGTCTTCACTGGAACAGGTTAAAAGCAACCTGAACTAAGCATCATAATTGATGAATTGAAAAACGCCGCTTTATGCGGCGTTTTTTATTTGTCTTGAGATATGGAATTTGTGGTTGAGTGCAAAATTCTGAGGGAAAAGCAGGAGTATGAGCTCCCGCTCGGGCATGCTGTAAATGCGTTTGTGATTACTGGCCGGACTCCCAGCGCCCTTTAATCGGTGCGAAGCTGTAACGATGTAAACCTGATACGGGTCCTTGCTCTTCTATAGCCTGCCGGTGTGCTGCTGTGCCGTAACCTGCATGTTTTTCTAGCCCATAGGCAGGGTAAATGAGGCTAGTGCGCTCCATCATGCGGTCACGGGTCACTTTGGCAACAATAGAGGCAGCAGCAATGGTCAGAGAGCGCTGATCGCCTTTGACCAGCGTCATCGCTGGGCAGGGGAGACCGGCTGGCGTTTTGTTGCCGTCGATCAGAGCATAATCAGGCCGGATGGTCAGTGCATCGACACAGCGCTTCATCGCCAGCAGCGATGCCGCCAGAATGTTGCTCCGGTCAATCGTCTCTGCACTAAGGCTGCACAGGCTGATAGCCACTGCTTTATCCATGATATTATCAAAAAGCAGGTTGCGTTTTGCAGCGGTCAGCCTTTTGGAGTCATCAAGTCCCTCCGGCAGATTGTCCGGATCAAGAATAACGCAGGCAGCGACAACAGGGCCTGCGAGCGGGCCGCGCCCGACTTCATCAAGGCCGGCAATCAGATGAAAGCCTTGCGCTTGCAATTGTTGCTCATGACTGTAGTCAGGCGTGAAGACTACAGGTTTATCAGACGCAGATTTGGTTGAGGATTTGGGCTGCTTTTTAGAAAAAAGCGGAGAATCAGATGGTGCTTTGCTCATAGACTGAGATTGCATCCAATCTGAAACTCCGCAAGACCACATCGCAAGAGGGGGCGAACGATGTGGAAAGCTGCCGGCAAAAGGACGGGCAGCCTATATCTGCTGAAGCATTTCCGACGCATACGAAAATGCGTGAAAACAAAGAAAAAGAGCGGTTCCAACGTATCGATATTGATTGGAGTCGCTCTGAGGGCAGATCAGAAAAGCGAGAGCTGAACACCATTTGTTTGTGGGGGTGTGAAGAGATCGCTACGCAGGCGGAATTTATGCACGTTCAGTCCGTGCTTTTTACAGGCAATTTCAAAACGGCGGCCAATCTGCCATGCATAAGGGCCTTCGCCGCGCATGCGTTTGCCCCATTCGGCATCGTAGTCCTTACCGCCGCGCATCGAGCGCAGCAAAGACATGACATGGCGGTAGCGGTCGGGGAAATGCTGCAACAGCCAGTCCTTGAACAAGGGCGCTACTTCATAAGGCAGCCGCAGCAGCACATAACCGGCTTCACGCGCACCCATTGCATAGGCAGAATCGAGGATGCGCTCAATCTCATGATCATTGATACCGGGGATCACAGGGCCAAGTAGGACGGACACCGGAATCCCTGCTTCGGTGAGCTGACGTATAGCTTGCAGACGCAGTGTCGGTGTTGAGGCGCGTGGCTCCATATTGCGCGCCAGCTTGGCATCCAGAGTGGTGACGGAGACCGCGACTTTGACCAGACCGCGCTTAGCCATCGAGCTGAGAATATCAATGTCACGGGTTACAAGGGCGGATTTGGTGATAATACCGGCGGGATGATTGGCGGCATCCAGCACGCCGAGAATATCGCGCATGATGCGCCATTTCTTCTCAACGGGCTGATAAGGGTCTGTATTGCTGCCAATGGCAATGGTTTTCGGTACATAGCCGGATTTGGAAAGTTCTTTTTCCAAGAGACGTGCGGCATCCGGTTTGGCAAACAGCTTGGTTTCAAAATCCAGACCGGCGGACAGCCCCATATAGCTGTGCGACGGGCGGGCGAAACAATAGATGCAACCATGTTCGCAACCGCGATACGGATTAACGGAGCGGTCAAAACCAATATCCGGTGAGTCATTGCGCGTAATGATAGTGCGCGGTTTTTCGATCTGTACTTCGGTCTTGAAAGCTTCCAGTTCTTCAAGCGAGTTCCAGCCGTCGTCTTCAACGCTTCGGCTTTGGCTTTCAAAGCGACCGGATGGGTTAATCCCTGCACCACGCCCACGCCGGCGACTGTGGTCGATGCGCAAACCTGTACCGTCAATGATGGCATTGGCATGATCTGTACGCTCGGAACCGAAGACTGCTTTGCCGGAGAAAACAGCCTGATCAGCCGGTTCGAAAACCTCCTGTAAAATTGCCATAGCTTTCTCCTTGCCGGAAATGCAGGGGCATAACCGGAGCAAAATAATCGGGATCTAAGCATGTCGCGCTCAAATGGATTCATTTGAGCTATCGCGAACATGCGACAATGAAAAGAAACTAGAGCTAGCGCAGTGGACACGATTAAACGTGACACGCTCTAGGAATTTTATGCGACTCTGTTGCGCCGTTTGTGCTTTAAAATTTAATCCGAATTAAGGAACAAAGCAAGAACTTATTTGTGAGTCAGTTTTTTCGCTTCAGGTGTTCATCAAGGCGTGGCATGATTTCAACGAAATTACACGGGCGATGGCGATAATCGAGTTGCTGGGCAAGAATGCCCTCCCATGCATCGCGGCAGGCGCCGCCAGAACCCGGCAGTACAAACACAAAGGTCTGATTAATCAGACCGGCAGTGGCGCGTGACTGGATCGTTGATGTGCCGATTTTGGCATAGGACATCTGGTGAAAGATCACGGAGAACCCGTCCATCTTTTTGTCAAAGACCGGCTCCAGAGCATCGGGCGTCACATCGCGGCCGGTAAAGCCTGTGCCGCCGGTGGTGATCACCACATCAATCTCCGGATTTTTCGACCACTGCACAACCAACTCGCGGATTTGCTCTGCATCATCGACCACAATCTGACGGTCGCGCAGCTTATGACCTGCTTCCGTGATGCGGGATGCCAGATAGGCACCGGATGTATCAGTTGCCAGCGTGCGGCTGTCAGAGACTGTGAGAACGGCAATACCCACCGGAATAAACGGGCGCTCAAGTTTAACAGTATCAGACATAGCTGGCTCCTTCTAAGCTTTTAGAGTCACTGTCGTGCTGGCGCAGATAAACCAATGCGGCTTTTGGCGCTGAAGCTGTTCAGCGGCCTGTTGTGCTTCGGATAACGTGGCATAAATTCCAAAACAAGTCGCGCCTGATCCGGACATTTGCGCATATTGCGCTCCGCTATCCCGCAGCAGGCGCAGGATTTGTGATAATTGCGGTGCGATTTCTGCGGCAGGCTGAAACAGGTCATTACGGGTGGTTTTCAGATAATCGCACAATTCAGTATGACTGTGAGAGTCGCTAATTTCCGGCAAGACAGGATTATCGCGCTTATGAAGATGTTTAAAAATCTGCGGCGTTGAAATCGCTGTGCCGTCATTGATCAGAACCAGTGGCAGAACCGGCAGGTTCGGCAGAGTTTGTAACTCTTCGCCAATGCCTTTGGCGATTAATGCGCCGCCGTGCAGCTGACCATGCAGGCACATCGGTACATCGGCACCGAGTTGCAGGCAAATCTGCTCAAGCAATGATTGTTCCGGCTGGATATTCCATAATTTGATCAGCAGCGCCAAGACCGTGGCTGCATCGCTGGAACCGCCGCCGATGCCGGATGCGACAGGCAGTTTCTTTTTCAGATGGAGTGCAACAGGGGTGCTATGTTGCGGAAAGCGGGCGCGGAGCAGATCACGGGCTTTTAAGACAAGGTTATCACTACTGGCAGGCAGGCAGGCACCAAACCGACCCGAGAGTGTGAAACTGTCTTCCTGTACGTGCGAGACGCTGATTTCATCGCCGTAATCAGCAAAAGCGACCAAGGTATCCAGCAGATGATAACCGTCCGCTCGCTGACCGGTGACATGCAGCGCAAGATTGAGTTTGGCATAAGCCGTGGCTGTCAAAGCACTGTGCAAATTTGAAGTATCGGGCATACTCTGAAATCAGTCTTTATCTGCCGGACGATAAACACCGGTTTTCGGGTCACGCACCAACGTGCCGCTTGCACCCGTACGGGCTTCCTGCTCGGCTTGGCGGACTTTCTTGGAGACACGGGCGGCTTCCCGTTTAAAGGAGCGATAGCCATAGATTGCAGCTGCAACCAGAAGGATCAGAAAAATCAGCTGTGGCATACCGGCTCCTTTCAGGAGTGAGTTCAGAGTCCTGCTGATTTAAGCAGGATGTTTATATGTTTCAAGATAACACAGCACCATGATGTAATTATGATTGCACTAGAGCGTGTTGCGTTTAATCGTACCCACTGCGCTCGCTCTAGGTTCTTTAATTATCGCATGTTCGCGGTAGCTCAAATGAATACATTTGAGCGCGACATGCTTTAGAGCGCATTCCGAAAAGTGTGAAGCGGTTTTCGGTATAAAATGCGCGTAAAACAAAAAAATAGGGCGGTTTTAATGGTTAAACATTAACTAAAACCGCTCTAGCTATCAAAGGCCGTAGCGTGACCACAGGCTTTTTTCTTCCAGCACATTGATCAGACCTTCACCCGCCGCGCCAAGCAAATGGCCGTGAGAAATGCCGCCGGTATTCTTGCGCCCCAGCAAGCCGCGCGATGGCTGTATCAGATTGAGTTTGGTTTTATCGCCATAAACAGTACGTAAATGCGAGCGCATATCGCCTAAGCCGTCAACCAGCCCCAGTTGCAGACCGGTGATCGCTGTCCAGAACTGGCCGGTAAACAGATCGTCATTATCCTGTAATTTGGCACCGCGACGTGCTTTCACCATATCAATAAAGGTCTGGTGAATTTCCAGCTGCAGCGCTTTGATGTGGTCAATATCGGATGCTTTTTCCGGCTGAAACGGATCCATGGTGGCTTTGTTTTTGCCTGCCGTATGGACGCGGCGCTCCACGCCGATTTTCTTGATTAGCTCGGTAAAGCCGAAAGAGGCTGAGACAACACCGATAGAGCCGACAATCGAAGACGGATCAGCGATGATTTCATCTCCGGCAACGGCAATCATATAGCCGCCGGATGCGGCCACATCCTCAACGAAAACATGGACTTTCTTGTTGTTTTCTTCGGCGAGATCACGGATGCGCTTATAGATCAGCCGTGACTGCACAGGTGAGCCGCCGGGAGAATTAATGCTCAGCGCTACTGCAGGACTGTGTTTTGTCGTGAAGGCTTTTTCCAGCTGGTTAGCAATGCCTTCGAGAGACAGGTTTTGCCGTAACGGGCTGCCTCCGGTCATGATGGCGCCGCTAAGCCGGACAACCGGAATTTCAACGCTGGAAGATTTAAAACGGCGCGGAATAATACGGCTGATAAGTGACGGCACAGATAGTCTCCGGAGCAGAAAAGCAAATGAATGAGATATTTCACCCGCTGTTATAACGACAGCGGGTGAAAACAGAACCTGTTATTTCGCAATGCGATTGCGTGTGGTGATACGCAGTAACACATAGCCGCAAATTGCCGAGGCAACGGAGCCGAGCAAGACGCCAATTTTAGTTTCGCTGTGCAGCAGATCATTGTCGAAGGACAGCAGGCCGATAAACAGGCTCATGGTGAAGCCGATACCGCAAAGCAGAGCCACACCATAGAGATGAGCCCAGCTTGCCCCCATTGGCTTAGTGGCAATACCTGCACGGATTGCAAGCCATGCTGCGCCGAACACGCCAAGCTGTTTGCCGAGGAACAGACCAAGCGCAATGCCCAGTGTGAGAGTGTCGCCAAGGATCGACGGGCTCATACCGGCAAAGGAAACGCCCGCATTGGCAAAGCCGAAAATCGGCACGATGACAAAGCCGACCCATTTCGCCAGCGCATGTTCAAGTGTGTGCAGGGGCGAACTCATATCGTCCGGACGGCCAAAGGCAGGCTTGATCGGAATGGTCAGCGCCGCCAGTACACCGGCAACAGTTGCATGAACACCTGAACGCAGCACAAAGAACCACAGCACCACGGCGAGGATCAGATAAGGGGTCAGACGCATGACGCCCATCTTGTTGAGGATGAACATCAGCACAAACACACCGGCTGCACCGGCAAGATACAGAGTGGCAATATCAGACGTATAAAACACTGCAATAATTGCGACTGCAGCAAGGTCATCAAGAATGGCGAGTGTTGCCAGAAACACTTTCAGACTGGTCGGAACGCGAGGACCGAGCAACGACAATACACCGAGTGCAAAAGCAATATCGGTGGCAGAAGGAATAGCCCAGCCGCGAATGGTTTCAGGGTTTGACCAGTTGAAACCGGCAAAAATCAATGCTGGTACAATCACACCGCCAGCAGCGGCAATGCCCGGTAAAGCGCGGTTTGACCAGCTGGCAAGCTGGCCATCGAGAAACTCACGCTTGATCTCCAGTCCGACGAGCAGGAAGAAGATCGCCATCAGCGCATCATTGATCCAGTGCAATACGCTCATCGGGCCGATTTTGGTTTCCAGTAGCTGAAAATATCCGGCAGATAGCGGTGAATTAGCAACGAGCAGCGCCAGTGCTGCCGCGAACATCAGGGCGATACCGCTGGCGGATTCACTGTCGAGCCAATGGCGGAGCGTTGAGAAGGGGCGCTTGGTCTGGCTTTGTGTCATCCGGTATTGGCCTTTTTCTTTGCGGGCAGCGCTTGTACAGCGCTTACCCCTTATCTGTCCCTTGGGCTTCGCGTTTTAAATGACGCGTAAGGCCGTTGCAGACAATATTCGTTTGCGGGGAAATGCGTTCCGGCCTCCTGAGCACCAGCCTTTACAGGCTGTCGCAACCGTTAATGAGGCTTTCTGCGCGCGGCGTGAATTCATGACCGGAACTTTTATGCAAAATTATTGCTGGCGCAAGAAAAACCGGAGCGCGGCTGCCCTTTATGCCCGTAATCACGACACGAATGGCCGCTTCCTCAGGTCTCGCATGGATTGGCGTGATAGAAATACTGCCAAAACGGCGTTCCAGTGCGCTTAGCATTTCACTCAAATTGGCAGGACGCGCGATAATCGCAATCTGCCCGCGTGGGCGCAATATGCCGGAGGCGGTGCGTATCCAGCTTTCGAACATGCCTTCATGCATCACATGGGCTTGCGCTTTCAAAGCGTCAGGCGTGGCGCGGTCATGGCTCTGGTTGAAAGGCGGATTCATAATCACATAGTCAAAACTGTTATCGCTTAAGCCCGCTTCATGACGGGCAGGGCCTGCCATAGTCACGTCCGCCTGCAGACAAGTGAGGCGGCCATGCATATGGGCGTTTTCAGGCAAGGTGCTGGATTTATCCGCGTAGAGCAGCATTTCAGCTGAGCGTTCAATCAGTGTTACCTGAGCATTTACACAGCGCGAGGCAACGGCCAGTCCTGCCGCACCGGCACCGGCACCAAGATCAGCCACATTGCCTTGGAAACCGGCAGGCACGACACTTGCCAAAATCATGGCGTCAATTCCCGACCGGTGACCTTTCATGGAGGGCTGCACCAGATGGAACGCGCCGCGATGAAAAGCGTCCAGTGTTTCGCCGTAAGGCAGGGAATGAAGCGAGGAAGACATAGAGGCAGTGGTTTCCTGTCTGGCTGATATTGAGCTCATCAAACCGGCTTTAACCGATTCTGTATATGGGGCGTTCGGGACACAAATAGGTTTGCTGACAGTAATTTGACATCTTATATCAGCGGAATGTGCTTTATTGTGCTGTGTGGCAATAGGCAACTCTTGCCTTTGGCAGGGCTTTTAGTGCATTTGACTCTTGAGCATAAAGGCAGCGTTGAATAATGTGCTGCTATAAAAACGGGTCTCATTATCAGGCCGCGTGAACTGGAGATATGGCATTGGGTGTGGTTCTCAATCTCGATGAGAAAAAAAATCAGCAGGCGTCCATTCAGAAGCTGGTTGATCTGACGAAAGCGGATATGGGACGTGTCAATGCGCTTATCCTGTCCAAGGCCGGTTCTGATGTTGAGATGATACCGGAAGTGGCCAATCATCTGATCTCATCCGGTGGTAAGCGGTTGCGTCCGATGATGACGCTGGCTGCCGCAGCCATGTTTGGCTATGAGGGCGAAGGTCACGTGCAGCTCGCAACAAGCGTGGAATTCATGCATACGGCTACCCTGCTGCATGATGATGTGGTGGATGAGAGCGATCTGCGTCGCGGTAAAAGCACTGCACGCATGATCTGGGGCAATCAGGCCAGCGTTCTGGTTGGTGATTATCTGCTCGGTCAGGCTTTCAAAATGATGGTTGATGTCGGCTCGCTCGACGCGCTTGATGTGCTGGCAACCTCGGCTTCCGTGATTGCGGAAGGTGAAGTGATGCAGCTCGCCGCCGCCAAAAATATGGAAACCACGGAAGATGAATATCTGGCCGTGATCAAAGCCAAGACTGCTGCGCTGTTTTCGGCTGCAGCGGAAGTCGGCCCGATCATTGCTGATGCACCGCGTGCGCATCGTCTGGCACTGCGTTCCTATGGTCTCAATCTCGGTCTTGCTTTCCAGCTGATTGATGATGCGCTGGATTACGGCGGTTCGGCCGCTGATCTTGGCAAAAATGTCGGTGATGATTTCCGCGAAGGTAAAATCACCATGCCATTGCTGCTCAGCTATCGTCGTGGTTCTGAGAGCGAGCGTGTTTTCTGGAAATTATCCATTGAGCAGGGCAATAATGATGATGAGGCTTTGCAAAAAGCGATCGGCCTGATGACCAAGCATGGCTCCATTGCTGACACTGTGCAGCGTGCCCGTCATTTTGGTGAGATTGCCCGTGATGCATTAGCGCCATTGCCGCAGACAACACAAAAAGATGCTCTGATTGATGTTATTGATTTCTGCATCAGCCGCGTAAACTGATTATTGACTATTACCGGAACATGTTTCCGGTAATGGTGTTTTTTGAGAATACCCTCTTTTCCGGTCACATAAAAACCATGCCAGCGCCGGATAGTCTCTCTGTTTTAAAACAGGCCGGAAATTAAGAATTTAAGGGGAAGTGCCGATGCGGCGGAATACAGTTAAAGCTCGTGCTCTGGTTCTCGCACTGATGGCAGGCGTGGCTTTCGCCTCCGGTATGTCAGGAGCTGCCCGGGCTGCGACACCGGCAAAAGCGCCGGAACAGAATGAGCCGCTGATTATATCGCGTGCCGGTTCTTTCCCTGGTGCTTATCTGGCTGGCCGCATTGCCGAGATCGACAATAATCTTCCCGTCGCCATTGCCTATTATCGTCAGGCGCTGGTGTTTGATCCGTCAAACCAGCCGATGAAACGCGATCTGTTGCTCTCCTATCTGACTGATGGTCAGCTGGATGAGGCGCTGCCATTTGCCCGCGCATTGAAAAACGAGCCGGAAGTTGAACGCTTTTCCCGTGTTGTTCTGGCGATCAAAGCGTTTAACGATAAGCATTATCGCACAGCGCGTACCAATCTGAAACTGACCCAGCAGTCAGAAATGGATCGCTTGGCAACCGGCCTGATGAGTGCATGGACATTCGTCGGTGAAGGTCGCCCGAAAGATGCGCTGGCTGCTGTTTCCAAACTTGACGGGCCGGTCTGGTATGATCTGTTCAAGACATATACTTCGGCATTGATTGCCGATAATGCCGGTCAGACAAAGGAAGCGGATAAATTTTACGCGCAGGCCGTTGCCGACAAAGAAGGCGGTAGTGCTGCACCTGATACCTATGAGCGTATCATTTATTCCTATGCGGATTTCAAACAGCGTCAGGGCGATAAAGCCGGGGCCATCAAACTGGTGGAAGATGCCGAGCAGATTCTCAGCGGTCGCGTGATCCTGCGCGAAGTCCGCCAGAAGCTGGAAGACGGCGAGAAGCTTGATCCTCAGGTGCGTACGCCGCAGCACGGTGCTGCCGAGGTGCTCTATTCTCTGGGAACTGCGATCAATCGCGGTGGTGCCGAGGCTTTTGCGACGATCTATCTGCAAATGTCGAATGAGTTGCGCGCTAATAATGATGCTACATTATTCCAGCTCGGTGACATTGCTGCCAAATTGCGCCAACCGGAAAAAGCCATTAAATATTATGGGCGTGTGGCTGAAAAATCACCTTACAAGCGTGATGCGGAAATGCAGCAGGCGCTCAATCTGGCAGATACCGGCAAGCCGGATGAAGCGATTGAGCATCTGAAAAACAACCTGCGCAGCAATGATAAGGATAACCGTTCTTATCTCGCACTTGGCGGTGTTTATGCGCAGAAAGAAGACTGGGCGAATGCTGCAAAGACCTATGATCAGGCGGTTGCCGAGCTGAAAGAGCCTGGTCGTCAGGATTGGCCGTTATTCTATCAGCGCGGCATTGCCTATGAGCGTCTGAAAGAGTGGGATAAGGCAGAGCCGAATTTCCGCAAGGCGCTGGAACTGTTTCCAAACCAGCCGCAGGTGATGAATTATCTTGGTTATTCCTGGATTGATCGCGGTGAAAATCTCGAAGAAGCCATGCTGATGATCCGCAAAGCTGTCGAGATGCGTCCGCAGGACGGCTACATCGTCGATTCTCTCGGCTGGGCCTATTACAAGCTTGGTCGCTATAATGAGGCGGTTGTCGAGCTTGAGAAAGCTGTCAAGCTGCGTCCTGAAGACCCGACGATTAACGATCATCTGGGGGATGCCTATTGGCAGGCAGGGCGCGGGCTGGAAGCGACCTTCCAGTGGAACCACGCCATTGCCGGTAAACCGGAACCGGTTGAACTTGCCAAGATCGAGAAAAAGCTGAAACATGGTCTGACACAGACAGCAGAGGCAGATGTTAAAGATATTACGCCAGTAAAATCTGATGCTGTGCCGGATGCCAAGATTGAACCCAAAGTTGATGCCAAACCTGCAGACCCTGCTGCTAAACCGTAATCTCAGCGGATCTTTCAAAAAGGTCATAATTATTGAGATCAGGCTTTAAGTCTTGACCGTTTAACGCGGAATAATTAGGACAAACTATCTGTTTTTCGGCGGGGCTGAGCTGTCATGGCTCAGCTTTCACCGTTTTCACCACGCATGATTTGCAAGAAGATCAGTTTTGACAGCTGATCTCGCCAAGAATGCTCCAATGAGGCCTTCCCGTGACTCGTATCGTGACCAGCACATTGCCTGAACACCTGCATCCGACCCGCTCTTTTCAGGGCTTTATCATGGCGCTCCAGCATTATTGGGCGCAGCATGGCTGCACAATTTTGCAGCCTTACGATATGGAAGTCGGGGCGGGTACGCTGCATCCGTCCACCACTTTGCGCGCTCTGGGGCCAAAGCCGTGGAATGTTGCCTATGTGCAGCCGTCACGTCGACCGAAAGATGGCCGTTATGGTGAAAATCCGAACCGCATGCAGCATTATTACCAGTATCAGGTATTGCTGAAGCCAAGCCCGCCGAACCTGCAAGAGCTGTATCTCGGTTCCTTGAAGGCAATCGGCATCGACACTGAATTGCATGATATCCGCTTTGTTGAGGACGACTGGGAAAACCCGACTACCGGCTCTTGGGGCTTGGGTTGGGAATGCTGGTGCGATGGTATGGAAATCTCGCAGTTCACTTATTTCCAGCAGGTTTGTGGTATTGAATGTTCACCGGTTGCCGGTGAGCTGACCTATGGTCTGGAACGTCTCGCTATGTATGTGCAGGGCGTGGACAATGTTTATGACCTGAACTTCAATGGTCTCGAAGGCGAGGACAAAGTTACTTACGGTGACGTGTTCCTTCAGACCGAACAGGAATATTCGCGCTACAATTTCGAGATCGCCAATACCGATATGCTGCACCAGCATTTCATTGATGCGGAAGCTGAATGTAAAGCTGTACTAGCGGCTGGTGCTAAAGATATACAAGAGGCGGGGAGTGCCGGAGGCACGACAGGGAACTTACATAAGTGCGTTTTCCCTGCTTATGACCAAGCGATTAAAGCCTCGCATATTTTCAATCTGATGGATGCCCGCGGTGTTATCTCGGTAACCGAGCGCCAGAGCTATATCCTGCGTGTGCGCAATCTTGCGCGCCAATGCGGTGAAGCCTTCCTTCAGACCGATGCCGGTGGCGTCAACTACAAGAACGAGACACGCTGATGCCTGATTTACTGTTAGAATTGTTCTCTGAAGAGATTCCAGCCCGCATGCAGCGTAAAGCTGCCGGTGATTTGAAGAAAATGATCACTGATGGTCTGGTTGAAGCCGGTCTGACCTATGAGGCAGCAACGCCTTACTGGACACCGCGTCGTCTCACGCTGGATATTCGCGGTCTGACTGTGCGTTCAAAAGATGTGCATGAAGATATCAAAGGCCCGTCAATTTCTGCGCCTGAGGCCGCAATTCAGGGCTTTCTGCGTAAAGCTGGCTTGAGCGATATTGCGCAGGCACATTTGCATTCCGATCCGAAGAAGGGTGACTTCTACGTCGCGCATATCACCAAATCCGGCCGTGCTGCGGAAGAAATTATCGCGGAACTGGTGCCGAATGTGGTGCAGAACTTCCCGTGGCCGAAATCCATGCGTTGGGGCAAGGCTTCGGCACAGTCAGGTGCAATGCGCTGGGTACGTCCGCTGCAGTCGATTATTTGCCTGTTTGGTCCTGAAACCGAAGAAACCGTTGTGGTGGATTTTGAAGTCGGCGGCGTGCGCTCCGGTAACACCACTCATGGTCACCGTTTTATGAGCGATGGTCAGCCGATCACCGTGCGCCGGTTTGACGATTATGTCGAAAAGCTGGAAAAAGCGCATGTGGTGCTTGATGCTGAACGCCGCAAAGAAATTATTCTCACCGATGCCCGCAATCTGGCTTTTGCGTCCGGTCTGGAACTGGTTGAGGACGAAGGTCTGCTGGAAGAAGTTTCCGGTCTGGTTGAATGGCCGGTGGTGCTGATGGGCGAATTTGAGGAAGAATTCCTCTCCATTCCGCCGGAAGTGATCCGCCTGACCATCCGTGCCAATCAGAAATGCTTTGTCACCCGCAAGCAGGGCGAGACAGATGCACTTTCCAACAAGTTCATTCTGATCTCCAATATTGCTGCTCGTGACGGCGGCAAGGAGATCGCTTTCGGTAACGGCAAGGTCGTTCGTGCACGCCTGTCCGATGCGTTGTATTTCTGGCATACCGATCAGGCAGATATGCCGGATATGGACAAGCTGAAAGCTTCCGCTGCGAAATTCGCACTTGATTTGGCCAAGCCTTTAGATCAGCGCATGGCGCGTCTGGATGCACTGAATGTGACCTTCCATGCCAAGCTCGGCACACAGGGTGCGCGCGTGGCGCGTATCAAGGCGCTTGCAGAAGCAATTGCACCGCTGGTCGGCGCAGACGTTGCATTGACTGCCCGCGCAGCAGTGCTGGCGAAAGCAGATTTGCAGACTGAAGTTGTCGGCGAGTTCCCTGAACTACAGGGCGCAATGGGGCATAAATACGCTTTGCTTCAGGGCGAAGATGCTGCTGTCGCAACTGCGCTTGAAGATCATTACAAGCCGCAGGGCCCGTCAGACCGCGTTCCACGCGATCCGGTATCGGTTGCCGTTGCATTGGCTGATAAGATCGACACCCTTGTCGGTTTCTGGGCGATTGATGAAAAGCCGACAGGTTCTAAAGATCCTTATGCACTGCGTCGTGCAGCGCTTGGCGTTATTCGTCTGATTTTGGACAATGATATCCGTGCGGAACTGAAAGCGCTGATTGCACAGGCAGAAAAGCCGATGGCTTCGATTGAAGGCCTGGCATCAAAAGATGTTGGTGCTGATCTGCTGTCCTTCTTCCATGATCGTTTCAAAGTCTATCTGAAAGACGAAGGTGCGCGTCACGATGCGATTGATGCAGTCTTGTCAGCTGATGCCGACAATCTGCTGCTAGTTGCCCGTCGTCTTGAAGCACTGATTGTTTTCATCAATGAAGAAGATGGCAAGAACCTGCTGGCAGGCACCAAACGTGCAGCCAATATTCTCGGCGCAGAAGAGAAAAAAGGCACTGTCATTGCTGATAGCGTAGATGCCGCACTCTTCAACAATGAAGAGGAAAAGGCATTGTTCGCTGCGGTGCAGTCGGCAGAAACTAAAGCTGCTGCGGCCATTGCTAAAGAAGATTTCTCGGCAGCTATGTCAGCAATGGCTGAGCTGCGTGCGCCGGTTGATGCCTTCTTTGACAAGGTGATGGTCAATGATGAGGATGAAGCTATCCGCGCTAATCGCTTGGCATTGCTGGCTAAAATTCGTGTCGTAACCGGTCAGGTTGCTGATTTCTCAAAGATCAGCGGCTAATTAAAATAATCAATAAAAAAGCCGGAGTGGTTCTTGCCACTCCGGCTTTTTTGTATTCAGCTTTTTAAAAAAGATCAGGCCGGAATATCTTTGGCTGCCCAAACTGCCGTTTCCAGATCACGCAGCTCGGAGATATTGGCGACACCCGCCTGCTTCACCAATGCGGAAAGCTCTTTAACGATCTCTTTCGGCACGGTCGGGCCACGATAGATCATACCGGTATAAAGCTGTACCAGATCGGCACCGGCTTTAATTTTGGTGAGTGCGGTTGCGCCGCTGTCTACACCGCCCACGCCGATAAGCGGCATGGTTTTACCAATGTGCTGACGCATTTTGGCAAGCACAATAGTCGAGCGTTCAAAAATCGGAGCACCGGAAAGGCCTCCGGCCTCTTTTGCTTCCACCTGATTGACCAGATCGGTGCGTGACAAGGTTGTATTCGCAATGATCAGGCCATCCAGCGGATGAGCAAGTGCCACTTCGGCAATATCATCCAAGCCTTCCTCTGTCAGATCAGGTGCGATTTTCAGGAAAACAGGGCGTTTCAGGGTGCATTTTTCAGCTTCCTGATCGCGTGCTTCCAGCACTTTTTCCAGCAGAATATGCAGGCTGTCTTTGGCTTGCAGATCACGCAGACCCGGTGTGTTCGGGGAAGAGATATTCGCAGTGAAATATTTGGCAACGCTATAGAAACGATGAATACCAGCCACATAATCGGCCACGCGGTCTTCACTGTCTTTATTCGCGCCGATATTCACGCCTACAATGCCGCATGTGGTGCAGCTGTTGCGCTGACTGAGGCGCTTATAAGCGGCTTCATGACCTTCATTGTTGAAGCCGAGACGGTTGATCACCGCACGATCTTCAACAAGGCGGAAAATACGAGGCTTCGGATTGCCAGCCTGTGCGCGCGGCGTAATGGTGCCGACTTCTGCAAAACCAAAACCGAGTTTCAAAAGTGCGTCCGGCACTTCCGCATTCTTGTCAAAGCCAGCGGCCATGCCCAGCGGATTGGTAAACTTGAGACCGGCTACACATTGCTGCAATGCAGGATCAAGCGGGGCAGGGCTGGAGAGAACGCCGGTTTTCAGCGCTGCAATTGAAAGACCATGCGCCTGTTCCCCGTCCATCGCAAAAAGTGCACGACGGGCAATATTTTCAAAGAAACCGCTCATTGTTCAAGCTCCGGAAACTGATGCTTGCCGTCGCTGTCGAGCGGCAGGTCTTTCACCCAGCGCACGGCAGTGAGCTGGAGATTGGCATAAAGATGCGGGAAGGCTTTGCCGCCGCGGGAAATTTCATAGCGCAGATTATCATCCAGCGCTGAGGCATCAACCGCGACCAGCAGCAGATCGCTCTGACCGGCGAAATGCTTGGCCGCAGTTTCAGTAACCGTGTCAGCGGTAGAAAAATGGATATACCCATCCTGAAGATCGACAGGAGCGCCGGTAAAATATCCGGTCTGTTCTGCGGCTGCCCATTGAGCGCGCGTGGCTATCTTGTAGATGGTGGTATGTGACAGATCACTGTGTGACATGAAAAACGCTATTGTTGTGAACGGAAATGTTGTTCAGACATCATTATGTGTCTGGATATATCTGGCCGGTTTGGCGCATCCGGCAGCTTTTAGGACAAAATTAAGTCACAAGCTACTACTAAATTTTAATAAAGAGTTAACATCACTTTTGCAAAATTTCAAATGCAAGCAGGAGGATGTCTGTTTTTTGCGCTTTTGGTCTGGAAAATGGCGTTAAATCCACCATATTAGGACTATAATTTCCAAAGGAGATGGCAGATGAAAAACCGTTCCGGTCGTGCGATTGCTGTGGCGAGAGAGAATAAATCAAAACTCATCATGCGCAGTGCGATAATCTCCGCTCTTACAGGTTTGGCTTTGGTCTGGGGAATGAGTCCTTCTCCGGCGCAGGATATGCAGCGCTATTCGATGGAGAAAATAGAAGCCGGTATTATTCGGCTTGATCGCCAGACCGGTGAATTTGCTTTATGTAAAGAACAGGCCGGTAAGGTTGAATGCGCGGAGGCGAAACCTGCACAGCTGAGCAATGATGAGCGCACAATCTTGTTGGAAAAACAGGTCGCTGATTTGACCGCACGTATTGCCAAGCTTGAAAAAACAGGCGTTGCGAACAGCACATTGCCGAGTGAGGAAGAGTTTGAAAAAGGTTTGGGCTATATGGAACGCTTTATGCGCTCTTTTATGGGAGTGGCAAAGACCCTTGATGAGCCTGCCACAACACCAAATCGTACTTAAAGAAAAAGCGCCGGAGACGGCGCTTTTTTTATGGCTGTAAACCGAGTTTAGTGAATATTGGCAAAGCGGCGGGTTGCCTCAACCAGTTCATGTGTAATGCCCGGTTCTGAAACTGCATGTCCGGCATCTTCCACAATGCGCAGATCAGCTTCTGGCCAGACTTTTTTCAAGTGCCATGCGTTGATGAACGGTGTGCACATATCGTAGCGGCCGTGAATGATAACGCCCGGAATATGACGAATACGGTCAGCAAGACGCAGCAGCTGATCGTCGGTGTCGAAGAAGCCGCGGTTCTGGAAATAATGGCATTCGATACGGGCAAATGCGATGGCGAAATGATCCTGCCCGAAAGCGGCTTCACGTTCAGGATCGGGTAGCAGAGAAATCGCAGAGCCTTCCCAGCGTGCCCAGCGACGGGCAGCTTCAATCTGCACCTGCGGGTTAGGGTCAGTCAGGCGGCGGTAATAGGCGGCAACCATGTCGCCACGCTCGGCTTCCGGAATATGCAGCTGATAGGCTTCAAAACGATCCGGATAAATAATGCTGGCACCATTGCTGTAGAGCCAGTCGATTTCGAAACGGCGTGCCATGAAGATGCCGCGCAGAACCAGTTCGCTCACGCGCTCCGGATGGGTCTGGGCATAAGCGAGGCCAAGGGTGGAACCCCATGAGCCGCCGAAGACCTGCCATTTCTCAACGCCGAGATGGGTGCGCAGACGTTCCATATCCGCAACCAGATCCCATGTGGTGTTTTCACGCAATTCCGCATGCGGTGTGGAACGGCCGCAACCACGCTGATCAAACAGGATAATACGATAAACGGACGGATCATGCAGACGGCGCATGGTCGGTGAAATACCACCGCCCGGGCCGCCGTGAATCATAATGACCGGCTTGCCGTTCGGATTCCCGCATTCCTCAAAATAAATCCGGTGCAGGGCTGAGACCTGCAACATTTCTTCCCGATAGGGTTTAATGTCCGGATAGAGGCTGTGGCGTTTCATGGGTCGTCCTTTTTCATTATTTTATCTGCGATCAGATCCGTCCGCTGATTGTCCGGATTTTCTCTTACCTATAAAGCAGGCCTCACCCTAGCTGACAATACGGCACCATCACGGCAAGAGCACAAAACAGGCAGTAAAATCTTTCTTTCGGGGGCAAATTTATAACAAGGGAAACGTAATGTCCGTGACAAAGACGGTTTTCATATAGTCCGGTTTTGTCTTTTCTCGCTTTTCAACCGTGATATAGCTTGTAAAAAGGCGTAAGCAACTGATAGAGCGGCAAGTAGCGGGAAATGAAAGATAAGACATTTCGCATGTAAAGCATGATGAATGCATGTAATTTCGAACTTTATCTTTGGCTATATAAAGAGATAAGGTGCATTCGGGAGAATAGTTGCGGGGACTCTGCTGAGGGGGCAGGCAAGGGGTAAGAAATTTATGAATTTGAATTTTATCATTGCAGATGACCATCCGTTATTTCGCGGCGCATTGCGACAGATTTTACAGGATGGGTTCCGACCGGATAGTGTAACTGAGGCTGAAAATTATCAACAACTGGAACAGGTCGCAGAAGACGCACAGGATGTTGATTTGTTGTTTCTGGATCTGACTATGCCCGGCGTCAGCGGTTTGTCGGGTCTGATTAATCTTAAAGCACAATATCCGCAATTACCGGTCATGATTGTTTCTGCCACCGATGATGTGGCAACGATCCGTCGTGCCATGGAGCTTGGCGCTTCTGGTTTTGTTTCTAAATCGGCGGGTCTGGAAGAGATCGGCGAAGCCGTACGCACAGTCCTGGATGGCGGAGAATGGGTTTCCGGTGATATGGAACTCGGCGCTGAGAATGATGCCGAAATTGCTGATCTGATTGCCCGAATCCGCGCACTCACGCCGCAGCAGACACGCGTGCTTTCCATGCTCGGGCAGGGATTGTTGAATAAACAACTGGCCTATGAGCTGAAAATCTCCGAGGCAACGGTTAAAGCGCATGTTTCTGCAGTGTTGCAAAAGCTGGGTGTGGACAGCCGCACACAGGCGGTGATTTTGCTGTCCAAACTCGGACCCGGTTTTACACTGCTTGACTAAGATGCGTTGAGCACATTCCGAAAATTGTAAAACGGTTTTCGCAATGTGCTTCAAAACGGTTTCAGAGCATTTCACAGTCAAGTTGAATCAACTTGGACAGCCCGGGATAATGCGACAAACTAAGGAATTGAGATGCGAGCGCTGCGATCCAACATGAACGTAAACCGCTCTAAAGCATGTCGCAGCTAAATGTATTCATTTAGCTGCGACATGCGATAATGAAAAGAATCTAGAGCGAGCGCAGTGGGTACGATTAAACGCAACACGCTCTAGCGCAAATGATAATGTGCCAGCAGAGCCCGCAAAGCTGCGGGTTTCAGCGGCTTGTTCAGCACATGCACATTCTCTTCTTTTGCCTGTAGTTTGACTTCTTTGGAACGGTCTGCAGTGACCAAGACCGCAGGGATGCTGTGTCCCAATGTCTCGCGAATATAGCCGATCATATCCAGACCGTTTTCGCGGTTGAGGTGATAATCGGCCAGAATAATATCCGGCAATATCCGCACAGTGTCTTGCTTATGGGCAATCTGATGACACCAGTTTTTCAGTTGTGCACCGTTGCGTATTAGCGTCATGTCACAGCCCCAGCCACCGAGCAGCGTGTGCATACCGTCAAGGATCAGCGGATCATTATCAATGCAGAGGACGCGCATACCTTGCAGTGCATGACTGCGGCGTCTGGCTGGTACGTAATCATTTGCAGTCTCGGTCGCAGGTTCCTGCGATTGCGGAATGATGACACTGAAACAGGTGCCTTTGCCATGTTCTGAGCGCAGATGGATCGACAAATGCAGCACTCTGACAATCCGGTCGACGATAGACAAACCAAGTCCCAGCCCGTCTGCCTGGCTCATGCCTTCATCCAGCCGATAGAACTCACGGAAGACCAGTTCCTGTTTTTCCGGTGCAATGCCGATGCCGGTATCAGCAACTTTGATTTCGAGATTGCCGCCACGACGGCGCACCCCAATGAGAATTTTGCCCGAGCGGCTGTATTTGATGGAATTGGAAACCAGATTTTGTAGCAGGCGGCGCAGCAGAGTGCGGTCGCTGTAAACACTGAGCGAGCAGGGGACGATCCGCAGTTTCAAGCCCTTATCGGCTGCGAGCGGGGTAAAGTCTGTTGCCACTTGTTGCAGCAGGCGATCTAAACGGAACAGAGAGAGTTCCGGCTTGAGGGAGCCGGTATCAAGGCGCGAAATATCCAGCAAAGCGCTGAGAATACCTTCAACAGCTTCAAGCGAGGAATCAATATTGCGCGCGAGTTGCGCTTCCGATTCCCGCAATCTTTCACTGAGTGCCGTGCTGTAGAGGCGGGCAGCATTGAGTGGTTGCAGAATATCGTGCCCCGCTGCGGCCAAAAAACGGGTCTTGCCGAAATTAGCTTCCTCGGCCAGCTTCTGCGCCTGAACCAATTGCTGGTTCACTTCCAGCAATTCTGTGGTGCGGTCAGCCACACGCTGCTCCAGCGATTCATTGAGGCGCTTCATGGCATTGTCCGCTTCAACCGAGGCGGTGATGTCGGTATAACTGGCAACAATGCCGCCATCAGGCATCGGATTGGCGGCAATCTCAATAATTTTGCCTGTTGAATATAGCAAGATACGGCTCGGCTCATGGGTGCGCTCCAACGTGCGCATCAGCTTCGTAGCGTCGCCCTCGTGAATTTCCGCATTTTGCAACAGGCGGTCTAGCACTTCAGAAATGGGCTTGCCGACCTGCGCCAAGCCGTCCGGCAATTGCAGTAAATGACGGAAACGCCGGTTCCAGCAGGTCAGGCGGAAATCCTTGTCGAGAACCGTAATGCCTTGTTCCATTTGATCCAGCGCGGTTTGCAGCAGATCGCGATTGTGCTGCAAGGCTTCCGAGGCGTCATCCAGCAGCCGCAATGTGTCTGGTGCTTTATTATCTTTGCGTTGCAGCAGGAGTGACAGCACCAGCCGCGCAGAGGAGGAGCCAATGGCGCTGCCCAATATTTGCTCGGCAAAGCGGATCAGCGCTACGTCAGCAATGGCTTTATCATCGAGTGGCAGGTCGCCACCGTGATCGTAGCGACTGAAAGCGAGGGCAACGCGGTCTTCACCTAAATAACGGGCGATGGTGTTTTTAATCTCTCCGACGGTGACGCTGGTACGGAAACGGCGCAAGACCGGCACGGTTTTCAGGTTGCGCGGCATGAATGTGCTGGCCTGAATTCGCTCCAGCGGTGTGGATTGGCGGGAGAGTGAGCCAAGCACGAAGAACAGCGTATTAATCGCAAGGCTCCACAGCGCGCCATGGGTGAGGGGTAGCGCCTCGGTGCCGAACAGCGCTTGTGGGCGCAGATAAGACAGCCCCCATAAACCGTTTTGCAGAATGGGTGCATCGGAACTGGCGAGCGTTGGCAATAACAGGGTATAGCCCCAGACCGCAAAGCCGCAGACCATGCCTAAAACTGCGCCACGGGCATTGGCATTACGCCAGACCAAACCACCGATCAGTGGTGGTGCGAATTGGGCAATTGCAGCAAAAGACACCAGGCCGATGGAGGCCAGACCGAAAGTGCTGGAGCTGGCGCGGTAATAGCTGAAGGTAACCGCCAGAATAATCACGATGGTTGCGCGGCGGGTATAAAGAATAAGTCGTGTCAAATCCTTCTGCTGATATTTGCTACGCCGGTAAACATAGCGGATCAGCAATGGCAACAGCAAATGGTTGGAGATCATAATTGACAGGGCAACACAGGCCACAATGACCATAGCCGTTGCGGCAGACAGCCCGCCGACAAAGGCCAGCAAGGTTAGAAGATGGGAGCCTGCGGCGAGCGGCAAAGCCAGCACATAGAGATCGGCATTGGTTGACGGATCGAGATTGACCAGTCCTTGCAGCGCAATCGGCAACACAAATAGGTTGATCAGGATCAGATAGACCGGAAACAGCCAGCGGGCGGTGCGTAATTCCCGCTCGCTGCGATTTTCAACGACAGTAACGTGAAACTGGCGCGGCAACATCAGCACGGCTGCAGCACTTAGCATCGTATGCACAAGCCATGTGCTAACGCTGGTTTTGGAAAACATGCCCCAAAAATCGATATTCCGTTCCTGCAATTGCTGCGGCAGATCGAAAGGCGAGCCAAACAGAAAGAATGTGGTGGCAATACCCACAATCAAAAAGGCTGTAATCTTGATCGCGGATTCGAGTGCTACCGCGAGGATCAGCCCGTCCTGATGCTCTGTGGCATCTGTATGTCTGGTGCCGAAGAGAATGGCGAAAATTGCAAGCAATGCGGTGACGAATAAAGAAATATCGCCAAAGACATAGACAATCGGGTCATAGGAAGCCTGATATTGCGCCAGCACCATATCCACGCTGCCGGAAACGGCTTTTAGTTGCAGGGCGATATAAGGCATGGAGCCAACCACGGCGATACAGGTGCCAATCGTAGCAACACTGGTGCTTTTTCCGTAACGGGCTGCAAGAAAGTCGGCGATCGAGGTGATGCGTTCTGCTTTCGCCAGACGGACGATTTGCCGTAAAAATTTGTTGCCGAAAGTAAAGACCAGTATCGGGCCGATATAGATGCCTAAAAATTCAAGGCCACGGTCTGCCGCCAGCCCGACAGAGCCGAAAAATGTCCAGGAAGTACAATAGACTGCAAGGCTGAAAGCATAAATATAGGGTCTTGGCTTGGCACCGCGGCGTGATGCTTTACGATCGCCGATACTTGCAACAGCAAACAGCAGAATCAGGTAGAGAAATGCTATGCCGATAATGATCCAACCGTGCATTTTCCCCCCAATCTGAGCAATTAATTATAGCGTTACATAAAAAATACGGACATAGATACTGTATAGGGCAGCAAATCTTTGCCTTTTTGAAGCCGTGGCGGCTTTGTTCTTGGCTGCTATAGGCAAGAATTAACGATATTCAAGGGAATAGCAGAATTATTATCTTTAAAAGGTAATATTATTCTTTATTTTGAGTATTCATAATATATTAGAAATTAGCCCCCGTATTGAAAAGGACAGTCTATGTTAAAAGAGTTTCGCGAGTTCGCCCTGAAGGGCAACATGGTTGATTTGGCTATCGGTGTTATCATCGGTGGTGCATTTGGTGGTCTGGTGAATTCCATTGTGAATGACATCATCATGCCAATTATCGGTCTTGTCACCGGTGGTATCGACTTCTCGAACATGTACATCCAGCTGGCCGGTGAGCCAAAGGGTACGCTTGCTGCTGCGCGTGAAGCCGGTGCGACAATTGCTTATGGTAACTTCGTGACCTTGCTGATCAACTTCATGATTATTGCATGGGTTCTGTTTCTTGTTGTTAAGGGCATGAACCAGATGAAGAAAAAAGAAGAAGCTGCGCCAGCCGCAGTAGCAGAAATTCCTGCGGATCAGGCTTTGTTGACTGAAATCCGTGATCTTCTGGCTAAAAAAGCCTGATTTATACGATTGTGTATAACAAGCCCGGTAGCAGCAATGCTACCGGGCTTTTTTTATAAGCATAGTTTGGAAATCGGTTGCCGATAAAGAAAAAGTGAGGCGCTTTACATAGCTTGGTTTGTGGCTAAAATGCGGCCGCAGTTGCTTGTATATCCGGCATTATGCCGCCCTTCAGAATAAGAATAATCACATGCCCCGCCCGCGTTTTCTGAATAATCTTTCTGCATTTTTATTGACATTTTTGATTGCGGGGAGCGGAGCCGGCATTGCTTGGTTTATCGGGCTGCCAATTCCTTTCCTGCTTGGCTCCATGTGCAGTGTGATGATTGCTTCTTTGAGCGGTGTGAACATTTATTTGCCGGTGTGGCTGCGCAATCTGGTGTTTATTATGCTGGGTGTGCAGGCCGGTTCCGGCGTGCGTCCTGAGACCCTGAACCAGATTGGTGAATGGCCGCTCAGTTTTTTACTGCTTTTTGTTATGCTGGTTTCGGTCACCGGTTTCACATTTATGTTGCTGCGTTATGTATTCCGCTGGGATGCGCAGACAGCTTTTTTCTCTTCACTACCGGGTGCGCTCTCTTTTGTTATGGCAGTGGCGAGTGAGACCCGCGCCGATCTGGTGCGCATCAGCATGATCCAGACAGTGCGCTTGTTGCTGCTGATCGGTTTGCTGGCGCCGGTGTTGAATGTCTTGGGGCAGTCTGCGCCGCATATTGATTTGACAGCACTATCCGCAGCCCAGCCACAGGAATGGTTATGGCTGTTCGTAGCCGGTGCTATCGGTGCTTTGCTTGGTCATTACAGCCGTTTACCAGGCGGCATGATGCTCGGCGCATTGCTGGCTAGCGCGCTGGTCTATGTGACGGGCGTGGTGAGTGTGCGGGTGCCGCCGGAAATGGCCGATTTTGGCATGGTCATTCTCGGTGTGCTGATCGGCTCGCGCGTGAATAAACAACATCGCGGCATTATTATTGAATTGCTGCCAGTGGCTTTGATGGCCTTCATCATCGGAACCGGCAGTGCCGCTCTTGTTTGTGCTTTGGTCTGGCTGGTGACGGGGTTGCATCCGGCGCAAATCGCGCTGGCTTTTGCTCCGGGCGCATTGGAGGCGCTAACAGTGATTGCTTTCTCGCTAGGTGTCGATCCGGCCTATGTTGCCTCGCACCATGTCGTCCGTTTTATGTTGATCGCGCTGGTTGTGCCGTTTCTTGCGCGATCTCTGCGTCGGATGGATGCAAAACAAACAGCCGCTCAGGCAGAACCTGAACGGCTGTAAATACTATTCTCTGATTATTTGTTTCTACGCATGTCTTTGCCCCAAAACCGGTGTCCGCTTTTGGGAGACATGCTGTAATCAGGCAGTCTGTTTCAGCGGTTTGCCGTTGAAGTCAGTCGCATAGGGAATATTCAGTGTCTGCCAGACTTCAAGCAGCGCTTCTTTCAAACCGGCAATCAGATCTTCACCATGAACCGGTGTCGGCGTAATACGCAGGCGCTCGGTGCCGCGCGGCACGGTCGGGAAGTTGATCGGCTGAATATAAATGCTATGCACTTCCAGCAAGCGGTCGCAGGCCTTTTTGCAAAGATCAGCATCACCGACAAACAGCGGCACAATATGTGTCTCTGTCGGCATAACCGGCAGGCCAGCCCGTTTCAGCATGTCTTTGGTCAGCTGAGCATTTTTTTGCTGCAGCTCACGCTCGGTATTTGAGGTTTTGAGATGGCGGATGGCCGCGACTGTCGCATTGGCAATTGCCGGTGGTAAAGCGGATGTGAAGATAAAGCCCGGCGCATAGGAGCGCACGGCATCAACCACCAGTTTCGAGCCGGTAATATAGCCGCCGAGTGTACCAAAAGATTTGGCCAGCGTGCCTTCGATAATATCAATGCGATGGCTCAGACCTTCGCGCTCAGAAATGCCGCCGCCATGTGCGCCATACATGCCAACCGCATGGACTTCATCCAAGTAAGTCATGGCATTGTATTTTTCTGCCAGTTCCACGATCTCTTTAAGCGGAGCCACATCGCCGTCCATGGAATAGACGGATTCAAACACGATCAGCTTGGCGCGGTCTTTACCAGCTGCTTTCAGCAGCTCTTCAAGGTGACGGACATCATTGTGAAGGAAAATCTGCTTGTCAGCACCGGAATGACGGATACCGGCAATCATCGATGCATGATTAAGCTCATCGGACAGGATGAGACAATCCGGCAGCAATTTGGCAATTGTCGAGATAGAGGCATCGTTAGACACAAAGCCGGAGGTGAATACCAGACCGGCTTCCTGTCCGTGCAGACCGGCAAGCTCATGTTCCAGTTCAACCAGCGGATGATTGTTGCCGGAGATATTGCGCGTGCCGCCAGCACCTGACCCCTGCGTGATTGCGGCGTCAGTCATAGCCTTCAGAACATCGGGGTGTTGCCCCATGCCGAGATAATCGTTGGAACACCATACAGTGATTTCACGTGCCTGACCGTCATGGCGCCAGATTGCCTGCGGAAAGCGACCGACAATGCGCTCCAGATCAGCAAATACGCGGTAACGTTTTTCATTGTGAAGGCGGTCAATGGCCGCCTCAAAAAACTGGCTATAGTCCATGAGGCATGTTCCTTTTCTTCACAGTTACCTAATCCTTTAGGCGCGTGTCGTCTATAAGCATATGTGCGGTAAATAGACCTAGACCAGTTTGACGGCATTGATCTCAGTCAATCAGACCAGTGTTGTGCCGTTGATTTTCTCATGAAATTAACCCCGTTTGATCGAAAAGCGGTTGATAAGAGAATATTGCTTTCTTTTATTTAGTTACAGGATGTTGCAAATTAATTTCGCGTGGCCTAAATGACTTTGCAACAGATTGTTTCCATTCCATCTCTTTGAGGCGGAATGAGTGCAGGCGGGGACGGTAATGAAAAAAGATCTGACGGCTAAAAAATCGATTACAGTCGGTGCCCGTATCGGCCGCCCGGCCCGGACTTCTCATGAAGAAATTGCCCGCATTGCGCTGAAAATCGGTCTTGATGATGTGACGATGATTGCTGTCGGGCAGGCGCTGGGCGTCGATCATTCTTCGCTCTATCGCTATGTTAAAGGTCGCAAGGATTTGCTGCTGGCCGCTGCTGATCTGGCGATTGCGGAACTGGACTGGCGCGGCAATCCTGCCAATTGGTATGAATTCGCGCAGAATGTTGCCAATTCTTCATGGCTGCTGTTCGATCGCTATCCCGGGTTGGCAGATGCCATGCGTGAGCTTGAAGTTTCGCCGCCATCAGGTATCCGTGCTTTCGGTGAAATTGCCAACCGCTTTGTTGAATATGGTTTCTCGGCTGAAGAGGCTGTAGTTATTCTCGATAGTATATTCGATATGACTATGGATTGTTTTACCGGCTGGCGCAGGGCTTATAAGCCAGCACGCATTGGTGACTACAGCATTGAAAAGGTTGTGAAATCTTGGGAAGCTGAAGCAGCCCGTAATCCGGATACCGCGCGGCCAATCCTGATTATGAGCCGCATGATGAGTGATCCGCCGAAGGAATGGTGGAACAGAAAGCTGCACCTGATTTTGGAAGGTGCAGAAGCTGTTTTCACCAAACGTCAGTTGATTTATGAGGCAGCAGAATAAAACCTTACCTCAGACAAGTGGCTGTTGTACTGCCTGCCTGATAACCTCTGCCAATCTCTGCGTATAGCGTGCGACTTCTGGCGCACCCATCAATTCGCCGAAAGTGCCGCGTGCCAAAGGCCCCGCAATAAACAGATTATCGGTGATTGAGCCATCCTTGCTGATCGCACGCATGGTCTCAAGCACCTGTTCGTTTCGGCTGGTATGCAGGCCGAGACCTGTCGGGTCCATTTCAATCAGCCCATCCTGATGCAACATCGCCAATGGCGCGCATTGGCCGATAATATCGCCATGCGCAGGGCCGGTAGTGATAATAATGGCATCGAAATGCTGCTCGATGGTCATACTCTCACCACGCCGACGATAAGTGATCATGAAGCCTTTGCCATTATCCGCATAGCTTGCGCCGGTAACATGGGCGCTGAGAAAATCCAGCGTGTTGGCACGGCTACGCTGTTCCAACACATCGTCTGTCTGGGTCGCAAGACGAAAACGATGAGCATCCCAATAGGTGCGTAAATGCCGGACAATACGCTGGCGCTCGCTTAGCGGCAGGACATGCCAGATTGCATCGCCCTGATCGCGCAAGGCATCGATCACCGATTGCCACGGTATGGATTGCAGTGCTGCGTCACGGATTGTCTTGCGGATTTTACGCAATAATTGCGTTGCGGATGTTTCCGGCGGATTGAGAAAATCACCGAACAGCCGTGGTGGTTTCAGCTCGCCTGTTTTCAGGCGCAGATTAGGTCGCGAGCGCAGGCCATGACGGGACAGAACGGTAATCTTGCCGCTATGACCGTGCTGGGATAATCCGGCAACCATATCTGCAGAGGTCAGACCTGCGCCAATAATCAGCACAGAGCTGTCTGTTCCGGTTTCTTCAATCAGTTGTTTGAGTGCGTCACCTTGATACGGATTGGCGGTCAGTCCTGCTATGTGGCTTTGTCCTGAAGGGACAAGTGCGCGCAAAGGGGCGGGGAGTGCTGGCAGGGGATGGGAAGCCGCGATCACCAGAAAATCAGCCTCCAGTGTCGTGCCGTTATTCATGCTGACCGTGTAAGTGCCATCGCTGTTGCGGTTGGCGCCGGTGGCACTTGCAATCAGGTGTTGCACTTGTCCGCTGGCAAGCAGGGGCGCAAGCTGATCGGCCATATAGCTGCCAAACAGACTGCGGCGGGCATAGGTCTGACCATTTTCCGTTGTTGCTTCCGGATCGCTGTTCAGACTATGTGTTTCTTCTATCCAGCGGGCAAAATGCGGTTTATCGTCATAAAAAATGCTCATCCGGTCGGAGAGTACATTCAGACGAAACGCTTCTTCTTCTGTGGAATAAGCCAGTCCCGCACCCAGATGCTGGCGGGGTTCAATGATGGTGATTTTAAGCTTTGCCGGATCGGTGGTTGTGGCCAGATGATAGGCCAGTGTAGCACCGGAAAAGCCCCCTCCGATAATGATGACGGATTTTTGCGGGGCATGGTTATGCGAGTGGTCAGTGCTGGCAGAAGGCAATACAGTCAAAACATATATCCGGCTTCAGATAAGCGTGCCGTGATTGGGCACAAGACCGCACATGTATAGCAATAAAATCTTCGACTGCCAGTAATATGATAAAATAATTCTCTGCTTCGGGTGTTGTGCAGGTGTGTTTTATCAGAGACCAAAGAGCTTTTTCAGGAAGAGCAAACCGCCATCGGTGCGGCGGATATAGCGCCGTGGCAAGCCAAACGGATCATCCGATGCCCTTGCATGACCGCGTTTTGTGGTCGTTGCATATACGTAACCGGCTTGTTTGGTAATATCGCGGACGGCCTGTGTTTCGCCACCATATGGATAGCAAAAATTGGTGACTTCACTGCCCAGAATGTCTTCAAGAATTTTTTTGGAACCGGCAATCTGGCGCTCTGCCTCTGTTGAATCGGCATCTGGCAGATAGATGTGGTCAAGCGTATGGGCGCCGACTTCATGACCCTGTGCTGCCCAGTCGCGCAGCTGTTCGGCATTCATGCACGGAATCTCAATAGCGCCTTTAGGGATATCCCATTCATTGCGGCCGCCGATCTGATTGGCAACAAAGTAATTGGTGGCAGTAAAGCCGAGTTCGTTCAACACCGGCATGGCATGTTGGTAGACGTTGAGAAAGCCGTCATCGAAGGTAATAACAGCGACCTTGCCCTGCTTCTTGCCTTCGAGATAAGGCTGGGCATCACGCATGGACAGCCCTTGATAACCCAGTCGCTTCAGCCAGCGCATCTGAGAACGAAACCGATCCGGATGGACGTGCAGGCTGCGGAACGGTTTGTAACGCGCAGGCGGTACATCAATCGAATGATAAAGCAGGATCGGAATGGCAGAAGATTTCATTGGTTTTGTCCGGTTTGCAGGCATAGATCAGGCCTTCCACGCTATCGAGCGCAGATATTCAGTTCTTTATGCCATAATTATTCAGAAGCCGAAGAGCTTTTTTACAAAGAGCAGGCTGTTATCTGTCCTGCGGATAAACCGGCGCGGTAAGCCAAAAGGATCATCACTCGGACGGGCAAAACCGCGTTGTGTGGTGGTCGCGTGAACAAAACCGGCTTTCTCGGCGATTTTACGCAGTTCCGCACCTTCGCCACCATGAGGATAGCAGAAATTACTGACTTCAGTGCCGGTGATCGCTTCCAGTGCAGTTTTTGAACCGGCAATCTGTCTCTCTGCTTCTGCAGGGGATGCATCCGGTAAGAAGATATGGTCGAGTGTATGTGCGCCGACTTCATGACCATGGGCAGCCCAGTCCAACAGCTGCTCTTTGTTCATGCATTTGATTTCGACCGAGCCTTTCGGCAGATCCCAAGCATTGCAGCCGCCGATTTGGTTGGCAACAAAATAATTGGTGGCGGTAAAACCCAGCCTGTCGAGTACTGGCATGGCATGTTGGTAGACATTGAGATAACCGTCATCAAAAGTAATGACAGCAACTTTGCCTTGTTTTTTCCCCTCCAGATAAGGACGGGCATCGCGCATGGATAGTCCCTGATAGCCCAGTCGTTTCAGCCATTGCATCTGTTTTGCAAAGCGGTCGGGATGAACATGCAGGCTGCGGAAAGGCTTGTCACGCGGCGGCGCAACATCAATCGAGTGATAGGTGAAAATGGGTATTGCGGGAGATTTCATCGACCAGTTTCACTTTTACGAGAATAAGCAACAACGCTGCGCCGGTATAATGGGCGCATCAGTTCACGATGTAGCTTATGCCGCAAATTGCGTGGTGGTTTCAATGTGCTTCCGCCAAGGCTCGCGGAAATTTCATCAACACCGCCCGGAATAACAGCCAGCGGGGTGAGGCCCGTGATCCAGTTCATCTGCTCAAAAGTATCAACCGGACGGTCGAACTGAACGGTAATATCCAACAGCATTTGTGCGGCTTCTTTGCTGATGAGCTGTCCGATAGTGCCAAGACCAACCGGACAAGGGCGGATCACTTTTGCGCCTTCGCATTCCATAACGAGTGTCCCATGCTCTTTTTCAGGGCGGAACGGCAGGCGAATGAAGCTTTGTTTGCCAAGCACTTTGCAAGCCGCCGCAAAAGCTGCGGGGAAGTCGGGTGTCAGAGCCACATCATCTTCGAGTACGAGTGCAGCATCCAGATTTTGATCAATGATAGCCTGCCATGTTTTGCGATGCGACAGGAAACAAGCAACTTCATTGCGGCTTAAACGGAACGGGTAATAAGGTTTGTGCAGCCGTGGCTGATAGACCTGCGCGACTTGTTGATCACTCAGCTGCTTTGAATCAACTGCAACAATGATCTCAGACGGTATCGGTAGTTGTGCTATCAGTTCTGCCACTTGCGCACGGCGCTCAGTGGCGCGTTCAAGGTGGACGATGAAGGCTTTAATTTGCAGGTTTTCCATAAATAACCTTTTACCGGAACTGATAATCTGCAGGCCGATCACAACCTCGTGACCTGACATAAGCGATTTCTATAACAGCAAAAAGGTCATGTTGAAAATTGTTAAATATTTTGGTGGTAAATTGACAAAAAATCACAAAATACTGACTTTTCTTATAGTAATAGCAGAAGGCGTACAGATCAGCTGATCTGTACGCCTTCGGTCATGGATTGTGCAATCCGCATTTAATTGTAGATTGTTCCTGCAATTGGGCGCCGCACATAATTGCTTAGTGCCTGACGCAATAAGCCTGAAGCATCAGCATAGGTTGCCGGAAAATCCAATGGCTGATGTTGCATAATATGCGGTATTGCGGCTCTCAGAGATTGCAGAACATGCTGCGGGAGCTTGTCGGAACATTGTGTTAACCGGCGAAAAATCACACTGATGCGCACTGATTTTCCATAAACCGCAACTTGTGGTTCCTGATCGGTCATGTCCCAGTCTTCATAGGCGTGAACCGCTTCATGGAAGCCGTTCAGTAAATAAATTGAAGCATGTCCGTTATGGAGCGGTGGCAGCAAACTTGACATTCCTGTCTCCTTTTTCGGGCTGCTTACTGCGAAAAATCCTTGCATGGGGCTTCGCAGTAATCTTGTAAAGTTATTCGTATTTCCGTGTATGCCTGCCCGTTGAGGCAGGAATTGATGAGAACTGTTGTGAGGCAAGTATCGCCTGAATGTGTGACAGTTCTATAATGCCGGATAATTTTGCCAATGGGTTTGGCAGCAATTTAATTCGTTGATACAGCCATAAAACACGGCTGATGATATAAGATTAACTAAAAAGCAGCGCGGGTAAATCCCGATTTTATTGTACTTTCGGATAGGCCAGTAAAAAAGAAATATCTTTTAAAATCAGAAAAGGGAGAGGGTTGTTCGTCCTCTCCCTTGCGTTATTATAGTAATTTGTTTCAGCTTTTGCCGAGTTCGACAGAGCGTTTGTGTGCTGCTTCAACAGCCTCTGTAATAAGATTTTGCAACCGGTTATCGCCCATCAGAACATCAAGTGCTGCGGCTGTGGTGCCGTTCGGGCTGGTCACAATGATGCGCAATTGCGACGGGGTGTCGGTACTCGCTGCCGCCAGTGCTCCGGCACCATAGACGGTTTGCATTGCCAGCATGCCGGCAATATCCTGCGGCAGCCCGGCGGTCATGCCTGCTTGCGTCAGACATTCGATAAAGTGGAAAATATAAGCAGGCCCGGAACCGGAAACTGCGGTAACGGCATCCATCAGGCTTTCATCACTGACCTGCGCAACCTGACCGCTGGTTGCCAGCAGCTCCTCGGTAAAGTGCAGCATTTCCGGTCGCACATTGCTATTGGCGAAGCTGACCATCATGCCTTTACCAATCGCTGCCGGTGTATTGGGCATGCAGCGGATGACGGCGCTCTGGCTTCCTAAAATCTGCTCAAACAATGCAACAGGGGTTCCGGCGGCAACACTGAGAAATGTCGCTTCGGCGGCATAGGGTTTATATTCAGGCAAAATATCCTGAATAACCTGCGGTTTGACGGCAATGATCACGAGGCGTGGTGCATCTGAAATCTCTGCACTGCTTTTGACGGCTTTAACACCGAGTTTTGCAGCACGTTCACGCAAACTGTCCGCAGGCTCAACAACGGTTACGTCTGAAGGCTGCAACTTTCCGCTGGCGAGCCAGCCCTGCAGCATCGCGAAACCCATATTTCCGCAGCCAACCAAAACAGTATTATTATTTGTCATCAGTGCCTCTCCCGTCCGGCAGCATTTGCGTAGGCCAAATACTTTTGTGATTTGTTTGATAGATAGACCATTCAGCAGGGGGAGGGAAATAGCCGGTTGCGGATTATATCAATCATAAGTCATTGCCTGTTGAGGTGGTGGCGTGAGAGACTCTCGTCGACAAAAATCATAAAAATATGAAATTTATTCCTCAGAGTGGTTGCCAGAGACGTTAAGGTTTTGTTAACCATAGGGCAGAGTGATTTGCACCGGTTTCACCGTGCTGCAAAAGCGTAACGGGTACACGTGATTTACATCGTAAAATGCGTTGCTTCTGGCGTGTCGCTTTTCTGCGAACAGTTTTGAAGAATTCAATGATCATCCGGAATGGTGCCGTTTGATCAATTTCGGACGAGTCTCTTTGTCTGAAAGAAGATATTTCAAAGGCTGTATTTTCGGAAGCATTTGCATGTTTTCGGCCACATTATGAATTGCTGTGTAAATAAATTTTAAAACGGGGCGGCATTATGGATCGTGATAACAAATTTTCCGGCACATTACCGCTTTTGGCCTATGCACCTCGTGATTTCGGCCTGAACGCGCAACGTTCCCGTGCTTACCGCGCACGTGCTGCAATGGGGCGCACTGGTGTGCAGCCTTTACGCAGCCATGCACAGGCACCAGCCATGACCGTAAAAGCTGCGCCCGTTGAACAGAGTGATCCGGAGCCTTCATCGTCTCTGTTTAAAAAATTATGGCAGCGGGTTTCCGGCCGTCTGAAATCTGCAAAATCGGCCGAAAATACTGTTGAGCAACCTGCGGTACCGGTCTCAGTGCAGCAGAAAGTAACTACACGATCATTGCCTGTGCGCGACGTGGTTGCTGAAGTTCCGCCTGTTGTGTCCCGCGAAGTGCAGGCGGAAGTCACCGCTCACACAGTATCAGTGTCTGAAGATGTTGTGGTTGCCGAAGCCCGGCAGGCTGTTTCAAAAACCTATGCTGCAATGCGTAAAAGTCATTTAAATACTGCGGCGGACGACCAGTCTATTCCGCAGGCGCCTGATCTTTCCCATGCTCTGGCAGAAATCCGGCAGGCGCTGCGCGAACATGAAAAATTGGCTAATGCCAGACAAAGCGGAAATTCGCCGCTCTGATGCCGTTATTCAGATAGCGGAACCGTTTTTTGATTGTCATCATCTCTCAGGCAGATTATGCGAAGGCAGGATGTAAGCGCGGCTTGTAATCTCAGGTCTCAGTGCTTGCGTTATTTTTTGGTCTGACGGAGTTGTGAGATGACGACTGAAGCGAGCGGCGCAAAAGTAATCGACGGTAAATTATTGGCGGAAGATGTAGTGGCTGCGGTTAAAACTGCAACCGGCGAATTGGTGTCCGCTACCGGTGTGCAGCCGGGAATTGCTGTGGTTATTGTCGGGGAAGATCCGGCCAGTCAGGTCTATGTTGCCTCCAAAGGCCGCAAGGCGCGCGAATGCGGCTTTCACTCCGTTCAGCACACATTGACTGATGATACATCTGAAGCGGAGTTGCTGGCTGTGATTGACAGCCTGAATAATGATCCTGCTATTCATGGTATTCTCGTGCAGTTGCCGCTGCCGAAGCATATTGATGAAGGCCGCGTCATTCAGACTATCGCGCCGGACAAAGATGTGGACGGCTTTCATTATATTAATGTGGGTAAACTCGGCACCGGTGCTGTAGACAGTGCTTTTGTGCCATGCACGCCCGCTGGCAGCATGATTATGATTGAGCGCCAGCTTGGCCGCGATCTGTCCGGTCTGAACGCTGTTGTAATCGGTCGCTCCAATATTGTCGGCAAACCGATGGCCAATTTGCTGCTTGCTGCCAATGCGACTGTAACTATTGCCCATAGCCGTACTAAAGATTTGCCAGCCTTGGCACGAACCGCCGATATTCTGGTGGCCGCAGTTGGTCGCCCGCAGATGGTGAAGGGTGACTGGATCAAGCCGGGTGCCACAGTGATTGATGTGGGTATCAACCGCATTGATGCGCCGGAAAAAGGCGAGGGAAAAACCCGTCTGGTTGGCGATGTGGATTATGCAGAGGCTGCAAAAGTCGCTGGTGCGATTACGCCGGTTCCGGGCGGTGTTGGCCCGATGACGATTGCCATGCTGATGGCCAATACATTGGTTGCAGCTTGCCGTTCTGCCGGTACGAAAGCACCGAAATTCTGATTTGTGCGAAAGCACCGAAGTCTGATTAGCCATATGACTATAGCGGGCGTAGCAAAATGTTGTTGCGCCCGTAATTATGAGGAGTACCTGGAATGCTGAAAATCCTGCCTTTTACTCCGTTTCATGATGATTACACTGCTTTGCTTGATGAGAGTGTGACACAGGGGCAGCGCATGTTGCAACGCCTGCGTGATAACTGGGAAAGCGGCGCGAACCGGTTTGATCAGAATGGTGAAATCTTAATTGCCGGATTTATCAATGGTGAACTGGCTGGTGTGTGCGGCCGTAATATTGACCCGTATGGTGTTGATGCGGCGCAGGGACGTGTCCGCCATCTCTATGTAGCGCAGCGTTTCCGCAGGAACGGTGTTGGCTCTGCTCTTGTCCGTTCTATCTTGGATGGCGCCTCAGAGTATTTTTCCTGTCTGAACACGAATGCACCGGAAAGTGCTTATGTGTTTTATCAGGAGCTTGGTTTTGCGCGGGTCACAGACAATGCAACTGTGACCCATTGTTATCGCTTCTGTTAATCAGAATACGGATGCGCCCTGATCCGCATGACCGGCAATATGCCGGAAGGCGGAGAACAATTCGCGCCCCATACCAAATTGATTATGGGTAAGGTCAGGAGTTTGAACGCTGCGGGATTGTAGCTCTGCGTCACTCATCAAAACAGACAATGTACCTTGCGTTGCATCTACGCGGATGATGTCACCTTCCTGAATTCTAGCAATCATGCCATTGTCCAGCGCTTCCGGCGTGACATGAATGGCAGACGGCACTTTACCTGAGGCGCCGGAGAGGCGGCCATCGGTCACGAGAGCCACACGCTGTCCGCGATCCTGCAGAATGCCAAGCACAGTCATCAGCTTGTGCAGCTCCGGCATGCCATTGGCTTTCGGCCCCTGATAGCGGACAACGGCAATGAAATCGCCTTCGAGTTTACCTGCCTTAAAAGCATCCTGCATTTCTGCCTGATCGTGGAAGATTTTTGCCGGTGCTTCAATCACATGGCGATCTGGCTTGACAGCCGATACTTTGATGATCGCACTGCCGATATTGCCGCTCAGCACTTTGATACCGCCGTCAGGCTGGAAAGGTGCTTCAGCTTTTGCCAGAACTTTGGCATCTGCGCTTAACGCAGGCGCAGGGGTGCGGGCAATTGTACCATCTGCATTGAGCGCCGGTTCAATGGTATAATCGCGTAAGGTTTCACCCCAGACAGTACGCACATCTTCATGGAGCAGTCCGGCATCCAGCAATTCGCGGATCAGATAGCCCATGCCGCCTGCGGCGTGGAAATGGTTCACATCGGCCAGACCATTCGGATAAACGCGGGCAAGCAGCGGCACAGTTGCCGAAATATCGGAGATGTCCTGCCATGTCAGTTTGATGCCTGCCGCCGCAGCCATGGCGATAAGGTGGATCGTGTGATTGGTCGAGCCGCCGGTGGCATTCAGGCCGACAATACCGTTAACAAAAGAACGCTCATCCAGCATCGCGCCGACCGGCGTGTAATTATTGCCGCAGGCCGTAATTTCCAGAGCGCGTTTGGCTGCCTCTTTAGTCATGGCATCACGCAAAGGCGTGTTCGGGTTGATGAAAGATGAACCCGGTATATGCAGCCCCATAATCTCCATCAGCATCTGATTGGAATTGGCGGTGCCGTAGAAGGTGCAGGTGCCGGGGCCATGATAGGATTTGGACTCGGATTCCAAGAGTTCGTCACGGCCGACTTTACCTTCGGCATAAAGCTGACGGATGCGGGCTTTCTCATCATTTGGCAGGCCGGAGGTCATCGGACCAGCCGGAATGAAAATCGCAGGCAAATGACCGAAAGTGAGCGCGCCGATTACCAGACCCGGCACAATTTTATCGCACACACCGAGATAGACTGCGGCATCAAACATATCATGAGACAGGCCGACAGCGGTGGCCATGGCAATAACATCGCGGGAGAATAGCGACAGCTCCATACCGGCAAAGCCTTGGGTAACGCCGTCACACATCGCTGGTACGCCGCCTGCAACCTGTGCAACGCCACCTGCCTCACGCGCTGCCTGCTTGATCAGATGGGGAAAGGTTTCAAATGGCTGATGAGCTGACAACATATCATTATAGGCAGTGATAATGCCGATATTGAGCAATTGGTCGCCGGCAAGACCTGCTTTGTCGGACGGGCCGCAGGCGGCGAAACCATGAGCAAGATTGGCACAGCCCAGCGCTGAGCGCATTGGCTTGCGGCTGGCTGCTGCATTGATCCGTGCCAGATAGGCTTCGCGGGTCGGACGCGAACGCTCGATAATCCGGTTGGTAATGGCCTGCAGGGTGTGGTTCACGGTCATCTCAGTCTCCCATGGCTGCAAATGCAGCGCATATCACTTGCCTTTAAACCGATTTAATATACGGAAAAATAGTATAACGAAAGAGTGGAGTGCAGCTGATGCGTCTATAGAACGCAGAGCTTATGAAGCCGGATAAAATACTGTTCTGCCTTGGTGTTTTATAACAGAGCCAAGGCAGAAAATGCGTACTGAAATTGTAGCGCATCCCGAAAAGTGTGAAGCGGTTTTCGGAATAAGATGCGCGTAAAAACAAAGAAATAGAGCGGTTTCAATGATTCAGTATTAGAGCGCCGTGTGCCAGACTTGGCACACAAAGGTCGCTCTAACATTTTAAAATCAGAGCATAATTCCTTAAACTGATCCAAGTTTAAGGAATTATGCTCTAACTGGAACCGCTCTATGGTGCCCAGTAAAGCTGTACCGGATGTTTTGCATGGGCGAAAATGGCGCGAACCGGCATTAGATTGATGTCTTCATCGTTGAAATCGCTGGCCAGAGCTTCTTCAAGCACAGCCAGTTTTTTCTCTCCTTCAATATGGAGGATCAGCAGGTCAGCATTAGCAAGAACTGGCAAAGTGAGCGTCAGGCGCGGTTCACCGGCTCCTTCAGCCTGCATTGGCACAACAACGGCACGGGTTTGCGGGTCAAGTGCCTGATCCAGTCTGCTGCCGCCACGGAAAAATGATGCCGTATGCCCGTCATTGCCCATGCCGAGCACAACCACATCAAAAGGCTTTGGCAGGGCATCAATGCGATTGGCGGCCGTAACCGCGGCAACGCTTGCGGTTTGCGCAGGGCCATACAGACTCACAAATTGCGCGCCGGATGCTTTGTTTTGCAGCAGATGATCGCGTGCCAGCTTTTCGTTGGAACGCTCATTATCCGGCGCTACAAAACGTTCATCGACGAGAGTGATCGTAACCTGTTTCCATGTCACATCCTGCATGGAAAGCGCCTCAAACAATTGTACCGGCGTTGTACCGCCGGATACAGCAAGTACGGCATGTCCTTTGGCCGTGACTGCTTTATTCAGTTGATCCGCGATTGTTCCGGCTAATTGCAGCACCAAAGCGGATGGCTCTGCAAAATCATGCCTTTCAATATTGGTTATGTCAGTCTCCATCAATGTTCCTGCGCTTGAACGCCGGTTGAGAGCGTGCTGCGCAGGTATTTTGTATCTTTATACAGAATACCATATCAGATGGGTATTCTTGCTATGCCTTTTGAGAGGGCACACCTTTGTTTTGTTTAGGGCGATGATGTTCTGTCTCATCAGAGACTATCGTGCCCCGTCTCGTAAGAGACAAAGTGTATACGATGTCTCGTTAGTGACTATCGTGCCCCCGTCTCGTAAGAGACAAAGTGTACACGATGTCTCGTCAGAGACTATCGTGCCCCCGTCTCGTAAGAGACAAAGTGTACACGATGTCTCGTCAGAGACTATCGTGCCAAGTGCGGCCATCACGCTCGATCAGGGCAATTGAGCCGGAAGGGCCCCATGTGCCGGATGTATAGCCCTGAACTTTCTGTTCATTGCTTTCCCAGCCCTCAAGGATCGGATCAACCCAGCGCCATGCGGCTTCCACTTCGTCGCGGCGCATAAACAGGGTCTGGTTACCGCGCACAACATCCATAATCAGACGCTCATAGGCATCAGGATTACGCTCGTCAAATGAGGCGGCAAAGCTCATATCCAGCGGAATTTGGCGCAGACGCATACCACCCGGACCCGGATCTTTAATCATGATCCATTGCTTCACACCTTCATCCGGCTGCAAGCGAATGACCAGCTGATTGGCTGTGATGTGACCGGCGCTGCTCTCAAAAATCGAATGGGGAATGGGTTTGAAGGTCACCACAATTTCTGAAACGCGCTCAGCCAGTCTTTTGCCGGTACGTAAATAAAACGGTACATTCGCCCAGCGCCAATTGCCGATTTCGGCTTTGAGCGCCACGAAAGTCTCTGTGTTGCTGGTGCTGCTTCCGAGATCATCGGCATAGGATTTTACCGGCCCGCCCGCAGAAGCACCAGCGCGATATTGGCCGCGCACGGTATTTTCTTGTACATTCTCTGCGGTAATCGGCACGAGCGAACGTAGGACTTTGACCTTCTCATCATGGACAGCATCGGCTTCCAGCGATGCGGGAGCTTCCATAGCCACAAGGCAGAGCAATTGCAGCATATGGTTCTGCACCATATCGCGCAGTGCGCCAGCCGTGTCGTAATAGCCTGCACGACCTTCAAGACCGACAGATTCCGCAACCGTAATCTGCACATGATCAATATGGGCGGAGTTCCACAGCGGCTCATAAAGCGCATTGGCAAAGCGCAGTGCCATCAGGTTCTGCACGGTCTCTTTGCCGAGATAATGATCAATACGGAAAATCTGATCTTCGCGGAAAACACTGCCAATGGTGTCGTTGAGAATTTGTGCGGAAGCGAGATCGCGGCCGATCGGTTTTTCAACGACAATGCGGGTCTGGTCGGTAATCAGATCATTGCTTTTCAGCTGTTTCGCAATATCGCCAAACAGGCTCGGGCTGACAGCCAGATAGAAGGCACGAATATCTGCAGGCTTGTTTTTAATCAGCTTTTTAAGCTCAGCCCAACCCTGATCGGACTTGGCATCGACGGCCACATAGGAGATGCGCTGTAAAAACTCTTCGATTTGCTCTTCGTCAATCTCGTCTTTTTTGACGTGTTCATGAATCGCATTGCGGGCAAAGGTTTTATAATCCTCAACGCTCATTTCACTGCGCGAAGCACCTATAATGCGGGTTGGTTCGCTGAACTGTCCGGCACGCTGACGCTGGTAAAGGGCAGGGATCAGTTTGCGTTCGGCAAGGTCGCCCGAGCCGCCGAAAACGATGCAGTCAAAGGGCTCTACCGGAATTGTCTGGCTGGTCATGAACCTGTCTCTTTATTCGCTTGTGTCTGGACGCCTACGAGGGCGCCGTCAGGATATGGAGAGAAAGTGGTGGGATTGGGTCGGGTCGCGGTTTTCAACGAAGCAGTGATTTGTATTATAATCTAGCGAAATATCACAGTTGACAATAGCGGTTTTTTAAATCGATTTAAAAATCATGTAGAATACTGCTGTGTGGTGCGAGGCGTAAACATATCTGTGAGCAGGCTCAAGATTCCCTTCATCGTCGAAATGCTTTATGCATGGGAGTAACTGATTTGCATAGCAGCGTCAGGGGAACTGGAAGCCGGTTCTAAGTCTGAAGCTGCTTGATGAAGGCTTGGAGAGAATTATGGCACGTTTGAAGGATAAGGTTGCAATTGTTACCGGCGCCGGTTCAGGTTTTGGTGAGGCAATTGCCCGCCGCTTTGCGCAGGAAGGTGCAAAAGTTACCGTTGCCGATATTAATCCGAAACGCGCCAATGATGTTGCAAGCTCGATCGGTAAAAATGCTGTGCCGCTGGCCGTGGACGTGTCGCGTAAAGATGATGTTGAGCGGCTGATCGGTGTGACGCTGCAGCAATTTGGCCGACTGGATATTATGGTCAATAATGCCGGTTTTGCTTATAAAAATATGCTGCTGACCGATGTGCCGGAAGACAGTTTCGACCTCATCACCGCAGTAAATATGAAGGCGCTGTATCACTCCACACTGGCCGTGGTGCCTGTGATGCGTAAATTCGGCGGCGGCTCAATCATCAACACCGCGTCGATCAGTGCGAAACATCCGCGTAAAGGACTAACCTGGTACAATGCCTCAAAGGGCTGGGTGCTGAGCGCGACCAAATCAATGGCACTTGAGCTGGCCGAGTATAAAATCCGTGTCAATGCTATCTGTCCTGCAGAAAGCGAGACGGATACTTTGAAAATGATCCTCGGTATGGATAGTGATGAAGTCCGCGAGGAAATGAGAGCTTCGATCCCGCTTGGTCGTTTCTCCTTGCCGGAAGATATTGCCAATGCCGCGCTGTGGCTGGGCAGTGATGAGGCTTCGTTTGTCACCGGAACATCTGTTGATGTGGATGGCGGCTACAGCCTGTAAAACAGAAATGATGGATCGGATCAAATCCGATCCATCATGGCGAACCATGAGAGTGCGAGAAACAGCAGCGGTGCGCGAAAGGTGCGGCCACCCGGAAATGCTGGTACTTTGAGCGTTTCAAACCTGCGCAGGCGCTCGCGATTGCCGGTAACAGTCTCAGCATAGAGCTTGCCCATGAAATTGGCGAGCATAACGCCATGGCCGGAATAGCCACCGGCGCTGATCACATTGGGCATCACTTCGCGCACAAAGGGTTGCCGTGGCATGGTGATCCCAACCGAACCGCCCCAGCTATGCGTGATTTCAATATCTTTGAGCTGCGGATAGATTTCTGCAATCTGGCGGCGGATATGCGTAGCAATGTCGCGCGGATTATCTGCCGTATAAGCTTCCCGCCCGCCAAACAGCAGGCGACCATCTTTGGAACGGCGGAAATAGCGCACAACAAAACGGGAGTCGTCGACAGATTCACCACCGGATAACACACCATAAGAGGTATCCAGCGGAACCGTTGCGCCGATGAATGAGCGGATCGGCATGACATGCGCTGCGCTGACCGGTTCCAGATTACCGCCATAGGCGTTGACCGCAATCAGCGCTTTTTCCGCATTGATGATACCGCGCTCAGTTTTGACAATCACACGACCATTGGATGAGGTGATGCTGGTGGCTTTGCTGTTTTCATAGAGTTTCGCACCAGCCTGTGCTGCGGTTTTAGCCAGTCCGATCAGCAGTTTCATCGGGTGAATATGGCCGGTGCCGCTGTCATAGGTGCCGCCGAAATAACGCTTGGAGCCAAGCTTTTCCGCAACTTCATCGCGCTCCATGTAGCGTAAATGCGGATAGTTATAGCGCGTCGCCATAATTTCGCTATGAGCCTGATACTGTTTTTCATAGCGTTGTTTATGCGTCACGGACATATGTCCCTGCACATATTCCATATCGATATTATGCCGGACAGCGAAACTTAAGAGATGGTGCTTGGCTTCTTCAGCCAGATCAAAAAGCGCTTTAGCATGGTCAAAGCCGTATTGCTTTTCCAGATCTTCCGCACCGCAACGCTGGCCGGTATTCAACTGTCCGCCATTGCGGCCTGAGGCGCCGTCACCAAAACGGGCTTCATCAAGCAGCACGAGATCAACGCCGTGAGCCGCCAGATGATAAGCGGCAGACAGGCCGGTATAGCCGCCGCCGATAATCACGACATCAGTTTGTTGCGAGCCGTCAAATTGCGGATATTGCTGTCGCTCGCTGATACTTGCCTCATACCATGACAGTCCGGGAGAAATCGGGCTCTGGTATTGCTGTGACTGATGCATGGGATGCCTGTGCGTCGGAGGGCAAAATGATAAATGTATAGTCCGGCAAAAATTGCTCCGGCACATTGATCGAAAACAATATGCCGGAGAGGTATTTATACGTTAAGCAGCAGATATTCCCGCTCCCACGGGCTGATCACTTCCATGAAAGTTTCAAACTCTGCACGTTTAATCGCAGCGAAGGTGGTGGCGAAACTCTCGCCAAGCAATGCTTTGAGCTCATCATCCTGTTCAAACAGGTTCACAGCTTCAATCAGACCGCGCGGTAATTCAACCTCATTGCGGTTGACCGATGTGGTGACCGGTGCGTCCGGCATGATTTTATTTTTCAGCCCGAGCAGACCACAAGCGAGCGATGCAGCAAGCGCCAGATAGGGATTGGCATCCGATGACGGAATGCGATTTTCCACACGACGCGCCTGCGGGTCAGAACGCGGTACACGCAGAGCGGTGGTGCGGTTGTCGTAACCCCATTTCACATTGACAGGTGCTGATGCATCCGGTGTCAGGCGGCGATAGGAGTTCACATAAGGAGCGAACATCACCAGTGCATTCGGCACATGCTTCTGCATACCGCCGATGAAATGGTAGAAAGCCTCGCTCTCGGTGCCGTCTTCATTGCTGAAGATATTCTTGCCGGTCTTTTTATCAACGATCGACTGATGAATATGCATGGCTGAACCCGGCTGCCCCTGAATAGGCTTGGCCATAAAGGTCGCATACATATCATGCTTGAGTGCGGCTTCGCGGATGGTACGCTTGAACATGAAAGCCTGATCGGCAAGTTCAATCGGATCGCCGTGACGCAGGTTGATTTCCAGCTGACCTGCACCTTCTTCGTGGATCAGCGTATCAATCTCCAGTCCCTGCGCTTCGGAGAAATGATAAATATCATCGATCAGTTCGTCGAATTCGTTGACACCGGCAATGGAATAGCCCTGACCGCCGCCAATGGCGCGACCTGAACGGCCGACCGGTGGTGTCAGCGGATAATCCGGATCCGGGTTTTTGCGCACCAGATAAAATTCGATTTCAGGGGCAACAACCGGTTTGAGGCCGAGTTTGGCATATTCATCAACCACGCGTTTCAACACATTGCGCGGGGTGAATTCTGCAATGCGACCATCCTGATAAACGAGGTCGCAGAGAACCTGCGCGGTCGGATCCGTTTCCCACGGCACAACAGTGAGGGTGGAAAGATCAGCAACAAGACGCAGATCGCCGTCATCTTCCGGATAGACAAAGCCGTGGCCGTCATCAGGATAATCACCGGAAATAGTGACCATGAAGACAGCGGACGGCAATGCCAGCGTGGAATTGGAAATGAACTTCTTAGACGGCATCATCTTGCCGCGTGCAACCCCCGCCTGATCGGGGGTGATGCATTCAATATCTTCGATATCGCGCCATGCCAGCCATTCAGAAGCTTCTTTCCAGTTTTTGACGCCGCGCAGCGACTTGACATAGGCTGGTGTACCGCGACGTACAGCTTTGCGCGGTTTTTTCTTCTCAGTAGGTGTGACAGGCATTGTTCACCGGATATCTGTTTACGATTTGGCCACCATAGCTTTTGCAGTGACCTTTGACAAACAGAGTAGCATTTGTGCGCAGAAGCGTAAGTCCTGCTGTTAAAATATTTTTTGCCAATGAGCGTGGTGGAGGACGCAGGCTGCCCGAAACTGTCCGGTATGATTTGAGGATAATACAAGACAGTTAGTCATGATATCCGGACAGCCTGCGATTGTGCGGCTTCACAATAAATAACTGCCCCGAGAATGCGGGAGGGGGGGGTGTGGGGATGGAAGCCGAACCTGAGGAAATCGTGCTGCCCTGCTTTGAGAAAATGGCAGGACAGCAGGGAGGATGCTTGGTTTTAATTGTGGGTGACACTGATTGATGTCAGCCAATCGCCGGTAGTTGTGAAGTTTAGTTTCGTGTCAGAACAACTGGTGTCAGCAGATCACCCCACTGGCCTTCGCCTTCCCGCATTGCGTAGCATGCAAACCAAAAAGTACATTGCGTAGCATGCAAACAAAAAAAGCATGGTGGTGCAGGCCAGTGGAAACTTAGTTTCGTGTCAGGACTACCGGTGTCAGCAGATCACCCCACTGGCCTTCGCCGCCATGATGACGGGCAGAGCGCACCAGTTCAACGGATACGCCGGCTTCAACTGCTTTCATAACAGCATGGTTGAGGCGGTGAAGATCATTGGCCAGCATACGGATCGCAGCCTTCTGGTCTTCTGTCATAGCCGAAGCTTGTTCTTCGGCTCGTTCTTTAACCTGTGGTTTGGTCATCATGGTCTTTGTCCTTGGGTTAGAGCGAGATGGTGAGCTGAAGTTGGGGTTGAGATAAAATCCGTAACCGGAAGAGAGCCATATGGCCGGGTGAAGGAGAGTATCCGGTTACGGATGGCTATATGCAGAGTGTGACTGGAGTCCGGCTCTGCTGATCCGCCTTTTGCTTATTCGGCAGCAGGACGGAACTGGTCATGTTCGGTCGATTCACTCATGGCCGTTGTTGAAGACTGGCCGCCGGTGATCGCCATGGAGACGGCATCGAAATAGCCGGTGCCAACCTCGCGCTGATGTTTGGTTGCTGTGTAGCCGTTAATTTCAGCTGCAAATTCAGCTTCCTGCAATTCCGAATAGGCCGCCATCTGACGATCTTTGTAGCCGCGAGCCAGTTCGAACATGCCGAAATTGAGCTGGTGGAAACCGGCCAGCGTGATGAACTGGAACTTGTAGCCCATTGCCCCAAGCTCGCGCTGGAACTTGGCAATGGTGGCGTCGTCGAGATTCTTCTTCCAGTTGAACGACGGTGAGCAATTATAGGCCAGCAGTTTACCCGGATGCGCTTTATGTACGCCTTCGGCAAATTTACGCGCCTGTTCCAGATCGGGTTTCGAGGTTTCGCACCAGATCAGATCGCAATGCGGAGCATAGGCCACAGCGCGGGCAATACATGGCTCGAGACCGTTTTTCACATGGTAGAAACCTTCAACGGTGCGTCCCTTGTCATAATCAACAAATGGCTGATCGCGCTCATCAATATCCGAAGTCAGCAGCTTGGCGGCTTCAGCGTCAGTACGGGCGATAACTAATGTCGGCGTGCCCATAATGTCGGCTGCAAGACGCGCGGCATTCAGATTGCGGATATGGGCAGCCGTCGGGATCAGAACTTTGCCGCCGAGGTGGCCGCATTTCTTTTCCGAAGCCAGCTGGTCTTCAAAATGAACACCGGCGGCGCCAGCCTCAATGAAAGCCTTCATGATTTCAAAAGCATTCAGCGGGCCGCCGAAACCTGCTTCCGCATCGGCAACAATCGGCGCAAACCATGTATCTACGGAAAGGCCATTGCCTTCTGCAGTTTCAATCTGGTCGGCGCGCTGCAAAGTGCGGTTGATGCGCTTGGCCAGTTCCGGTGCTGCATTGGCCGGATAGAGTGACTGGTCCGGATACATCGCAGAAGCCGTATTGGCATCGGCTGCAACCTGCCATCCGGAGAGGTAAATGGCCTGCAAGCCTGCACGAACCATCTGCATCGCCTGATTGCCGGAGAGGGCACCCAGTGCATTGACGAAGTTTTCTTCATGAATGAGTTTCCACAGGCGGTTGGCACCCATTTCAGCCAGACTGTAGCGGATTTCAACCGAACCGCGCAGGCGCTTTACATCTTCAGCAGTATGTGAGCGCTGCAAGCCGTCGAAGCGGCCTTTTGGTGCGGATGGTACCAGATTGTAAAAATCAGTCATGATCAGATATCCTGTAAAACTATATCATCAGATTTTGTGTTGAGTGGTTGTTTTGTCTGTGACCAGATTTACAGATGCTGAGTTCTGTGGCTAGAAAAATGCATTATTTCAGCATTTTATTCGGGTTATGCTGTGTGTGTTTTGACAGGGTGGGTTTGTAAATTTGTAAATTTTGTAAATTTGACAAATCGCAAGAATTAGTCACATTCTTTACAGATCGGATAAATCCGGATGTTTCTTGAAGAGGGCAGGCCTGTGGCAGAACGTAAAATATTTGCCGGTGCGCGCATCCGGCGTATTCGCAATGAGCGGGCGCTGACACAGGTTGCGATGGCTGAGGATTTAGGGATCTCGCCGTCTTATCTTAATCTGATTGAGCGTAATCAGCGGCCGTTAACAGTGCAGCTGCTGCTGAAACTGGCCTCTGTTTATAAAGTTGATCTGGATCAGCTGCAGGAAGAAACCGGCTCGGTGCTGGCCGGATTAAAAGAAGTGTTTTCCGAGCCGCTTTTGGCCGGTGAATTACCGGGCGATCAGGAGCTGATTGATATTTGCGAAGCGGCACCGAATGCGGCGGCGGGGGTGCTGAAATTATTCCGCGCCTATCGTGAGCAGCAAAAGCGACTCACAGACTTGTCCGATATGATGGTGCGTGAGGGGAAGGCGCTGACACTCGCACCGACGCGCTTGCCACTGGATGAAGTGCGTGAAGTTCTGGCGCGCAGACCCAATTATTTTGACCGCATTGAAGCGGAGGCCGACAGTTTCAGCCGCCTGCTGAAGTCGGATGACGGGCTGGCTGTCGCGCTGAAGCAATGGCTGAAACGCGAGCAGTCAATTACTGTGCGCACATTGCCTGCCGCAACTATGCCGAATTGGCGGCGGCGTTATGACCGGCACTCATTGCGTTTGTTTATCTCCGAGCGCCTGTCTGTTTTCGATCAGTTGCGCGAGATTGCGATGGAGGCTGTTTCCATTCGCATGCAGGTGGTGATCGGCGCCGAGCTGGAAGACCTGAAATTAAGTTCAGCGGAGGCAAAGCGCATCGCGCGGTTTGAACTGTTGCGCTATGCAGCCCATGCTTTGATGATGCCCTATACGCCGTTTCGCGAGGCGGCTCAGCGCGCAAAATATGACATTGATGTGCTGCGATCGCGTTTCAACGTCTCTTTCGAGCAGGTGGCTTGCCGGTTGACGACGCTACAAAAACAAGGCGCTTCCGGTATTCCGTTCTTTTTACAGGAGATTGATCAGGCGGGTAATCGCTTGCGTCATTTCGGGGCACAAGGCTTTCCGCAAGCGCGATTTGGTGGTGCCTGTCCGAAGCTGCAGATTTACAATGCCTTTTCTCAACCACAGCATTATCTGGCTGAGCAGGTCGAAATGCCGGATAGATTGCAATATCTGACAATCAGCCGGACCGTTGAGGGGCCGATGACCGGTTTTGGCGAGCAACCGCGACGAACCGCGCTGATGCTGGGCTGTGAGGCATCTTTTGCTCTGGAAACAGTTTATGCGGCTTATCTGGCTGGTATGTCGTCCGGCAGTGCTGTCAGTCCGGTTGGAACCGCCTGCCGCCTGTGTGAGAGGCAGGCTTGTCTTGCGCGTGCCGAACCACCGCTAACACGCCCGCTGGCGCTGGATGAGATGGTCTCCGGTTTCTCTGCCTATGACTTTCAGTAAAGGACATTAAAAGCGGGGGAGATTCGGGCATTTTGTCAGTTATAGTTTCTGTGTGGCATATCTTTGAAAGATAAGGCTTATATCCGTATTGGTATGCCCCCGTCTGGAAGGTAAAAATCACCCCTTTGTGCGCCCTGAAGGACACACAAAGTTTAAAATTGTGTTCATTAAATTCAAATATATCCCGCTTTGGGCTTTAAGTGTCATCTTTCCGTTGACGAAAGCAAATTAATCTCAAAAGGTAACGGAGAATGCACATTGAAGGGCAATGTGCGGGGGACATTCTCGGCCTGAAGGGTTGTTTGTTCCGTGAAGCTTTCTGGACGGAGTGACTGATGAAGATCAAAGCCCATTTGCTTTCCTATGTATCGGCCAGTTGCGTGGCGCTTGCTGCACTGCTGCCGGCACTTCCTGCGGCTGCACAAGAGCGGGTGCTGAACATCTATAATTGGTCGGATTATATTGATGATTCCATCCTGAAAGACTTCACCAAGGAAACCGGCATTAAGATCGTCTATGACGTTTATGATTCCAACGAAATTCTTGAGACCAAATTGCTGGCCGGCGGTAGCGGCTACGATATCGTTGTACCTTCAGCTGAATTTATGGGACGTCAGATTCCGGCGGGTGTTTTCCAGAAACTGGATAAAGACAAACTGCCAAATCTGAAAAATATGTGGGACGAGATTTCAAGCCGCACCACTGTTTATGATCCGGGCAACGAATATTCGATCAACTATATGTGGGGCACCACAGGGATCGGCTACAACAAAGCGAAGATCAAAGCCGCTCTTGGCGTTGACGAGATCGATAGCTGGGATATTTTGTTCAAGCCCGAAAATTCTGCCAAGCTGAAAGATTGCGGCATTTACCTGCTGGATTCTGGCAGTGAAATGCTGCGTCCGGCGCTGCATTATCTGGGCTTCGATACCAATAATCCTACCGCTGAAAGCTTTGCCAAGGCAGAAGAGCTTTACCTGAGCATTCGTCCGAATATCCGTAAATTCCATTCTTCAGAATATATCAATGCGCTGGCCAATGGCGATATCTGTATGGCTGTCGGTTATTCCGGTGATATTTTTCAGGCGCGTGACCGTGCAGATGAAGCTAAGAACGGTGTAGAAATCGGCTATTCGATCCCGAAAGAAGGCGCTCTGATGTGGTTTGACCAGATGGTCATTCCGGCTGATGCCAAGCATGTGGAAGAAGCGCACGAGTTCATCAATTACATCATGCGCCCTGAAGTGATCGCCAAGGCTTCGGACTATGTGTTCTATGCCAATGGTAACAAGGCGTCTCAGGAATTCATCGATAAAGAACTGCTGAATGATCCGGCAGTTTATCCGAGCGAAGAAGTGATGAAACAACTTTTCGTGCCGATGCCTTACCCGCCAAAAATCAATCAGATGGCAACACGCACCTGGACCAAGATTGTGACAGGGCACTAAAATTGAGGAACAAACGGGGCATTTGCCCCGTTTGTTTTATTGTCTGAGAAACGGAACGGCAGATCGTTTCCGATACTTTCTTTTTGATGTTTAAAATTAGCTTCGAGACCGTTAAGCCCCGCAATAAGAGGGAACAGCATGAAATCTTTTGGTAGTTTTCGCCGTAAGTTCGCACCATGGAACGATCCGGCTGCCAAACCCTATATTTCCTTCGAGAATATCGTCAAAAAGTTTGATGATGTGACAGTGATTGATGATCTGTCGCTGAATATTTTTAATCGCGAATTTTTCGCTCTGCTCGGGGCTTCCGGTAGCGGTAAATCGACTTTGATGCGTATGCTGGCAGGTTTTGAAGAGCCGACTTCCGGCCGTATCATGCTGGACGGGCAGGATTTGCGTGGTATTCCGCCCTATAAGCGTCCTGTGAATATGATGTTCCAGTCCTATGCTTTGTTTCCGCATATGACCGTTGAGCAGAATATTGCTTTCGGCTTGAAGCAGGATGGCATGGCCAAGTCTGACATGGCCGATCGTGTGAATGATATGCTGAAGCTGGTGAAGCTGGAAAAATTCTCCAAGCGCAAGCCGCATCAGCTTTCCGGTGGTCAGCGACAGCGTGTGGCTTTGGCGCGCGCGGTTGCCAAGCGCCCGAAAGTCTTGCTGCTGGATGAGCCTTTGGGTGCGCTGGATAAAAAACTGCGTGAAGAAACTCAGTTCGAGCTGATGGATTTGCAGATGAATCTCGGCCTGACCTTTTTGATCGTGACACACGATCAGGAGGAGGCGATGACTATGGCGGATCGTATTGCGGTGCTGGACAAGGGGCAGATCATGCAGGTTGCGACACCGGCAGAAGTCTATGAAGCGCCAAGCAGCAAATTCGTTGCCGACTTCATCGGTAATATCAATATTATTGAGGGCGAAGTCAGCCATTTTGCCAATGGAGTGGCAGATATTGAAAGTGCTGTGAATAATGTGGCGATCCGCACCAAAACTGCCAAGCAGCTGACTACGGGGCAAAAGGTCTGGTATGCGATCCGTCCTGAAAAAATTACGCTCAGCCGTGAAAAGCCGGAAGACGCATCCGTCAATGCCTTACAGGGTGAGTTGTGGGATATCGCTTATTTCGGCGATATGAATGTGTTCCATGTTCGCCTTGCCAATGGCCGTACCATCAAAGCATCGAGTATGAACTCTGTACGCCGCACCGATGATCCGCTGGGTTATGACGAACAGGTCTGGGTGTCGTTTGAAGATGACGCCGGTATGGTTCTGGTTTCCTGATCACCCAAAGCGCATTCCGAAAAATGTGAACGGTTTTGGGATAAAATGCGCGTCATCAAAGAGTTAAGGAGTAGTCCATGCAAAAAATAATTGCAGCTATTGCTTCCAGAGCGGTGATCGCCGTGCCTTATATCTGGCTCGGTCTGTTTTTTCTGATCCCGTTCTTCATTGTCTTTAAGATTTCGCTGTCACAGGTAGCGATGGCGATACCGGCCTATGATCCGCGCTTCTTCTGGAGCGATGAATTAAGTGTCATGTGGCAGAAATTCCAGCAATTCTCTTTCGAGAATTATATCTGGCTGACGCAGGATTCGCTTTATTATAAGGCTTATTTGTCGAGCGTTAAGATCGCTGGCGTGTCGACCTTTTTGGCGCTGCTGATTGGTTTTCCACTGGCCTATGGCATGGCGCGTGCACCGCTGACACTGCGCCCGACATTGCTGATGCTGGTGATCCTGCCATTCTGGACATCATTCCTTATCCGCGTTTATGCGTGGATTGCTATTCTCAAGCCGGAAGGCCTGCTCAATCAGTTTCTGATGGGGCTGAATATTATTGATACACCGCTGACGATCCTGAACACCGATACAGCAATCTATATCGGGATTGTTTATTCTTATCTGCCATTCATGGTGCTGCCGATTTATTCCGCATTGGAAAAGATGGATCACTCGCTGATTGAAGCGGCGCAGGATTTGGGCTGCACACCGCTGAAAGCTTTCTGGAAAATTACATTCCCGCTGGCTTTGCCGGGTGTAATTGCCGGTTCGATGCTGGTATTTATTCCGGCAATCGGTGAATTCGTGATCCCTGACCTGCTTGGTGGTTCCAGCACTCTGATGATCGGCAAAACCTTGTGGAGCGAGTTCTTCTCCAACCGTGACTGGCCGGTATCGGCTGCTGTGGCGGTGGTGCTGCTGGTTATTCTGGTCATTCCCATTGTGCTGTTCCAGAAAATGCAGACCCGCGCCGAGGGAGGAGACAAATAATGAGTGCTACATCCTGGTCACGTTTTAATATTGTCTCCGTCGTGCTTGGCTTTGCCTTTCTCTATCTGCCGATTGTGTTGCTAGTGGTGTATTCTTTCAATGAATCGCGTCTGGTGACTGTATGGTCCGGCTTCTCGGTCAAATGGTATGTCGAGCTTTTCAAAAATCAGGGTCTGAAAGATGCCGCGTGGGTTACCTTGCGCGTTGGTGTGCTGTCAGCCACAATTGCTACGGTACTCGGCACTTTGGGTGCGCTTGCATTGACGCGCTATACGCGTTTTCGCGGGCGCACTCTGTTCTCCGGTATGATCTACGCACCACTGGTAATGCCGGAAGTGATTACCGGTCTGTCGCTGTTGCTGTTATTCGTGGCTGTCGGTTTTGATCGTGGCTTCTGGACAGTGACATTGGCACATATCACCTTTGCCATGTGTTTTGTTGCCGTTGTTGTGCAGTCGCGTCTGGTGAGCTTTGACCGCTCGTTGGAAGAAGCGGCGATGGATCTTGGCGCGCCGCCGGTGACAACTTTTATGAAGATCACGCTGCCGATTATCCTGCCTGCGGTTGTTTCTGGCTGGATGCTGGCTTTCACGCTGTCACTGGATGATCTGGTGATTGCGAGCTTCACATCAGGGCCGGGTGCGACCACATTGCCGATGAAAATCTATAGTCAGGTGCGTCTGGGTGTAACGCCGGAAATCAATGCGGTTTGTACGCTGCTGATCGCTCTGGTCGCTACCGGCGTGATTATAGCATCTGTGGTCAATAAGCGTCGCGTGGTACAGCGCCAGCGCGATGAACAGGCGGCGTTCCGCCTCGGCTGATATGCTTGCAAGCTGGGTTCAGCTGAAAAAGCCGGTGCATCAAATGCACCGGCTTTTGTTTATTTGGATGGTGAGATAAACGGTCTGTCCCAAGAGCCGCCGACGAAGAAATGCAAATTCTCTGTTTCGGGCTTTTGTGGTTCTGTGGGTGCCGGATCAGGTGTCTGCGCTTCGCCTGTCTGGTCGGCCGCTTCACCATTCTCTGCCGGTTTCTCCGCAGGCTCTTTTTCTGGTAGCGGCAGCGAGAGTGTGCCTGAGAGGGCAAGGCTGCGGTCGGTCAGCGGAATAATACCGGTCAGTGATAATGCACCCTGCATGGTTTCAACTTTGGTGGTTTCCAGTGTGGCCACACCATCACCCAGTGAGGCTTTAACATCCAGGCGCTTGAAATCAAGGCTGACTTTGTCGCGCCGTTGCAGGGCAAAAAAGCCCTCGCTCTTCATCTTGGCAATAAAATCATTGAGATCAAAACCCAGCATCCGGCCGTTATTCAACGTAAAGCTGATTTGGCCGCGGGCATTCTGCAACATGCTTTGCAGGTTTTGCGGTGAGGTTTCGGCTGTCACAGAGAGATTACCCTGACCGCTCAGAATAGGATCGCTTAAACCGAGGGCTGTCAGGAAAGCGGCACTGTCGATATTCGCGGCATTCAGGCGAATGCCGATCGTGTCTTGCCCGTTTTCCGTTTGCGCGAGTTTGATGCTGGTCTGGATCGAGCCTTTAAACGCTTTGGCATCACCAATATCGAAAATCGCCTGACCATCGCGGATCTGCAAGGCAGCGGCAAGGCCGGTCATTTGTGCGGCACCAATCGTGGCGTTTTGTGCAGAGAGGCGGATATCGAGATCGGCACTGTTGAGCAGGCGGGTGTCAATCATACGCGGCGGGGCATAATACCGATAATCGTCATAAAGCTTGCTCTGTTCATCCTCACTGACTTTGGTGACCAGTGTCGTCACAGTATGAAAGAACGAGACAGCATTGAGGGTCTGGAAAGCCAGCGTACCGGTAACGATTGGCCGTTGTTTGCCAAGGCCGATTTCTGCAGCACCTTTGGCAGGCATATTGTTCAGGTTCAGCGCAATGTCAGCGAGTTTAATACGCTGCGGGGTGGCGCTGATATTGGTCTCAATGCTGAAAGCATCTTCCGCCGTGGTGCGCAGTGAATAGCTGGCATCCGAGGACAGGCCAAGCCAATGCAGGCTTTCACTCAGCGAAGGGCTGGCGAGGCTGAAGGCGCCTTCGGTAAAGATATTCTCAGAAATATTGCTGCGCCCGTCAAAGCTGAGCGTCAGCGGCTTGCTGGAAACTTGTGCTGTAATCTGGCTCATGCCACGCGCCAGCAGCAGCAAAGGCTGGGCAACACTCAGATTATATTCGGCTGTTTCTTTTTGCCAGACCGCTTTGCCCTTTACTGTTGCCGCGCTGGTAGTTTGCGGCCAGTTGATTGTGGCATTGATCTCGGTGATTTCTTTTGGTTGCTCGGTATTGCGGGTGGTAAAACCAATGCTGCTATTTTCCAGAACCAGCCTGCCAAAAGGCATTGTCTGTAACTGACTATCAGCATTCTGGCCATTCTCAGATTTTTTGGCAGCGAGATTACGCGCCTGACGGATGGCAAGGCCAAGGCGACCGGAGGATGAAGCCAGTGTGTTGACGAATTGCGGCAGGTCTTCCACCGGTTCGCTTAAATTGAAGTGGGCATTAATCAGACGAGTTTCGGAAAATGCCACGCGTCCAAACAGGGCGTCGAGCGGCGACATTTCCACTTCGATACGCTCAGCCGCCATGAATGGTGCATTGGCATCGTTCATTTTGCTCAAGGTGACGTCGCTCAAAGACGCACGGAAAACCGGAAAGAAACTCATACGCGGCGGCTGGCGGATTTCTACACTATAGCCGGTCCATGCGCTGATATTTTGTGCCAGATGCAAGCGAATTGAATCGGAGGAGACTATGTAAGGCAAGGCGGCCAGCGCCCCGACAACCAAGAGTGCCAACAGAGTGATAACAGCCAGAACGGGGCGTATCAGTTTCATTGTGTTCCGATCACGTAACAAATTATATCAGGCTGTTTTGATTTAAACCAGGTGCAGCCTGTTGCAAAGAGCGGAGACATAAGAAAGCACGGCAGCATGGATAATACTGCCGTTTCACAACCTATTCAGCCAGTACACGGGTTGGCGGAAAAGTGATTTCCACAGTTGTGCCCTGTTCCGGAATGGATTCAATGGTGAACTGCGCACGATTGGCTTCTACCATTGCTTTGGTGAGCGGCAGGCCAAGGCCGGTTCCCTGCTGGCGCCAGTCTTTGGTGTCAGGATTTTTGACCTGCGTCTGGCTGTTGTGATTGCTGACCTGACGGAACGGTTTGAGTGCCTGCTCAAGTTCGCTCGGATTCATGCCAATGCCTGTATCACGCACACGCATCACCACATGGCCATCCGGTTCATAACTGGTTGAAACAATCACCTGACCGCCCTGACCGGTAAAGCGGATCGCATTGGACAGGAGATTGAGCGCAACCTGACGAATGGAACGCGCATCAGCAACAATATCCGGCAGGAAGGCCGAGAAACTGGAGCGAATGATCACGCGTTCACGGTTGGCCTGCGGCTGCATCAGCGCCACAGCCTCCGCCAATGCATCATTAAGAGCGACGGCCTCAAACTCCAGATCCAGCGCACCGGCCTCAATCTTGGAAATATCCAGCAGGTCATTCACGAGTGCCAGCACGTGGTTGCCGGAGCGGTGAATATCGCGCAGATATTCACGATAGCGTTCATTACCGATAGGGCCGAATTTTTCTTCGGCCATCAGTTCGGAAAAGCCGATAATCGCATTCAACGGTGTGCGGATTTCGTGGCTGATCCGCGCCAGAAATTCGGTTTTATGGGTTGAGGCGCGTTCGGCTTCTTGACGCGCTGAGGTCAGTTCTTCCTCCGCACGTTTCCACTGGGTAATATCGCGCAGCACAGCGCAATAACCTTTGGACGCAGGTAGTTTACCGATTGTCATAAATAGCGGAATAAAACGCCCCTGCGCCTCGCGACCGATGACTTCACGCCCGTCATTGAGCAGGCTGGCAACGCCGTCACCGGCCAGCCCCTGAATATAATCAATCGCAGCGCGCTGGCTCTCAATCGCAAACAGCACTGCAAAAGACTTGCCCGACAGTTCATTGGCGTCATAACCGAACAGCGCTGCGGCAGACTGGTTAAGCGAGCGGATTTTTCCGTCCTGACCGATAATAACCACGCCGTCTGTTGCAGTATCCAGAATGGAAGTCAGTTCATCAATCTGGGTCTGCATAGCCTGAAAATCAGGCTGAGCACGATAATCTGTAACTGGTGCTGCTTCATTCGGTGCTGGTTTTTCAGCGGACTGGAGAGCCAGTTCAGATTGCATCTGATGCACGGGATTGTCCTGCGAAGCAGCGTCAATATCGGTATTGGTTACAAGCTTTGGCCGGTTTGGCTGTGTGTCGATCTTGTCGTCATTGTCGGCTTTGAGCACCAGTTCCGGCAACAGGCTGAGCATTAATGCACGGGCACCCTGCCATGGAACAGATTGCAAATGCGCCTCAACAATTTTATGGCCGCCATCGGCAAGGCACAGGATCATGCCACTGAGATTGCTGTCATCGGATTGGGCAAACAGCGCGTCAATGCCACCGGCATGACGCAAATCATCCAATGACCCGTAGCCGGTCATGTCGAAAAAGGCCTGATTGGCAAAATGCAACCGGTCAGCACTATGGATCAGTACCGGCACTGGCAGGCCGCTCAGCACATGCAAATCTTCATCTTCCTGCGCTTTTGTCTCAACCGGTGCTGCGGATTTCTCCGCATGTTCATTGAAATTCGCTGGTTGCACATCATGCGGATAGGGAATTTCTGCCATTTTTTCCGGTGGCGCAGTCACTGCCTGTTCATTTGCAGATTCGGGTGTTTGCGCCGCAGGTTGCGTCTTCGGCGTTTTTTGCAAAACCTCACGACGCAAACGGTCAGCAATTTCTCGGAATGCGCTGCGTTCTGTCGGCGATAGACCGTTTTCGGAACGGGCAGGGCGAATTTCTGTAATATTATTGCTTGCCGGCAGTTCCGGTTCGGCTGGCTTTTGTTCCGCTTCGCTTGCAGCAGGATGTTGGCGTGACTGTGTGGCACGCAGTGCTTCCATCAGGATGATTTTCTCACTGACAGGTGCAGCAGGTGTGTCTTCGGTTACTGGTGTTGCGGGCTGGTTTTCATGTTTTGCAACAGGGCCGGAGACCAAAGCAATGCCGATCGCTTCCGGGTCTTTCTCAGCCAGAGACGGGTACAATACGCCAAAGCCGCTAAAACCGGAAAAAGCTTTGTCACGGCCAAAAGCAGGCAGGGCTGCAAGATCAACCGGAATGCGCTGATCTGTACCCTGCACAGGCCAGAAAATGCGTTTTCCTGACCATGTTTCCTGTTGTTTGAGCAGGGCGGTAATCACACCGTCATGATCGAAGCCAAAGACTTGTGCGACATCCGAGAATTTGCGCCCGATAATATCGGCAGCATTTTGGCCAACAATTTCGGCAAATTCCGGTGAGATTTCAGTGAAAACCGTGTCAGCATCCACTTTCCAGATAAACCGTGCCGGAGGTGTTTCCTCTGCAATAGTTGTTACAACATCATCTGTCAGGGCGCTTTCTTCAGCGACAGCGCTTTCAACCGAACGCACTGTTTCGACAGGCGCATTATTATCCTGCGCTTTTTGCACGATGAACAGATAAGGCGTTTGCGGATCGTCGAGACGGATCATCATGGCAGGCAACGTGACTTGACCGGCACGCACGCGCCGTCGCACGATGCCATCTGCTTCATCCTGCGTTTCAATAATCAGATCAGCTAAAGTGTTGCTGTTGATTTGCAGAGCATCAAATTGTGCATTGCTATTGAGCACTGTGCCGTCTGTTAAAAGCTGCATCGCATGATGATGCGGCAAAAATGGTGCTGCGCTGGCGGTCGCGGATTGATGCGGCGCATTAATCAGAAGAACCGGCTTTTCTGCACTATTTAATAACAGTGGTGTGACTGTGCATTGTTGAAGAGCACTACGCAACCCGCCACCAAGACGCAACATAACCGGTTGCGCAATCTCGTGCTGCAAATCGAGAGCTAAAATCTGGCGGCGTATTTGCGGGCTCAGATCAGCATTTTTGCCGATTGCTGAGGTCGCATTGTCTTCACCGAGAAGCTGCGCGCCGCTATCATTGGCCCATAATATGTTTTGCAGATCATCGGATAGCACCAGCATTGCATCTCCCTTGGCGAGAGCCGCACGGATGCCGGAAAGAGGGATCAGCTCCATGAAATCCAGATGCTGTTGCATATATTTTGGTCCGTACCCGATCACTGACGAAAGTCTGATCTGTCTTAAGCTGTTGTCTGTTATCGGAAATTGATTGTTCCGATATGAAATATCCAATCATTATCACCATAAAAGAGGCTGTCCTGACAAACACTTTCTTAACACTTAGTTAATGTCCCCAGCCTTGGATGTTCATCTGGACTCATAGTGATGAAATTCAGAATTTGATGCAGCAGAGTTTGTGGTCACTATGGTTAACCAGTGGTAAATACACAGTTTCCATGGCATAATCATGTCAGGCAGATAGGTTCTCTGCATGGAATTCCGGCTATTTCGCAGGGTGGGATGCGAATTCCGTGCATTAATCCGCTAAAGCATCATATTTTCACAAAGTTTTTTTGATATGTGCTTGCAATATGCGGGGAATTTCCGTATCTGACCCCTATCGGCGGTTTGATTGATTCATCGCCGGATTGGTACGCGGTCGTAGCTCAGTTGGTTAGAGCGCAGGATTGTGGCTCCTGAGGTCGGTGGTTCAACTCCACTCGACCGTACCATTCTTTCCATTCTCATAACAATATTGAATATTGTGCGGTTTCAGTTTTAATCCGCTGAAAACGATATGCTTTTTATGCTCTTACGGGCAGGAATATACGCGTGGTTCAGACGCAGCTATTCTGGCTTGCTGTCGGGATGTGTCTAAAATAGCGTTCCCTGATTATCTGTTTTAGGATTTGATGATTTGTTTTTCTTTTTAACCGCTGGGGCTTGTAAATTTTCGCCTGTAGCAATCGCAAAAACATCGCCGTCATTGAAACGCAGCGTCAGATTTTCTCCCGATTGTACCGCTGCGGCTGCCTTAACCGGTAACCCCTGATCGTTGAGAACAATTGCAAAACCGCGCTTGAGCACGCTGGTATGAGACAGAGTTTCCATCAAGCGAGCCAGTTCCTGAGCGCGATTGTGGTATTTCTCAAGCCTGTGGCGCATGGCCTGATCGCCACGCCGTTGCAGGAGCGCAAGATTAACCGTCCATTGGTGTGAGCGGCGTAAAATCAGATCACCATTCAGCCGCGCTGACATTTGCTGTAGCAGATTACGGCTGTGACGCGCTTTGAGAGCCAGTCCCCTTGGCAGGCGCTGATTGAGTTGCTGCAATTGCAATTTGCGCTCTCTGGTCTGCTGGTTGAGCAGACGCGGGGAGAGGTGGCGTTTGAGGCCGTCAAAGCGTGCGCGTTTTTGCACTGTGCTGGTGAGCAATGCCCGGCCTAATCTTGAAGACGCTTCATCAAAACGTCGTCTTGGCAAAGCAAGCAGCTGATCTGTGGATGGTAGCGCGCGTTGTAATCCACGGTATGCTTCACGCCGTCTGTCGATCAGGCGTGTCATGGCAGCGCTTAACCTTGCGCCATGCGAAGCGATTTGCGCTTGCAAATCCGCCCGTACCGGCACAGCCATTTCTGCCGCACCAGTCGGCGTTGGGGCGCGAATATCGGCTGCCAGATCAATCAGTGTCCAGTCTGTTTCATGGCCGACTGCGGAGATAACCGGAATATGGGAACCAGCCACCGCTCTGACGACGCTTTCATCATTAAAGCCCCAAAGGTCTTCCAGACTGCCGCCACCTCGGGCAACAATTATGACATCAGGCCTCGGTAAGTGCTGGCCAAAATAGTCTGAATTAAAGCCGTTAACTGCACGGGAGACTTCCTCGCCGGTCGTTTCACCCTGTACCCGCACCGGCCAGACCAGCACATGCAGCGGGAAGCGGTCGGTAATCCGGTGAATAATATCGCGAATAACAGCGCCGGTTGGTGAGGTCACAACACCGATGGTGCGCGGCATGAATGGCAGCAGTTGTTTGCGATCTGCATCAAACAGCCCTTCACGCCCAAGTCGTTGCTTGCGTTCTTCAAGCAAGGCCATCAGAGCGCCGGCACCGGCAGGCTCCATCTGCTCAATCACGATCTGATATTTGGATGAGCCAGGATAGGTGGTGAGTTTACCGGTGGCGATGACTTCCATGCCTTCTTCGGGGCGGAATTTAATCCGGCTCATAGAGCCGCGCCAGATCACTGCTTCGATGCGCGCACGCTCGTCTTTCAGTGCGAAATAGGCATGGCCGGAGGAGTGCGGGCCGCGATAGCCGGAGATTTCACCGCGCACGCGCACATGGCTGAACGTATCCTCAACGGTACGTTTCAGCGCGCCGGATATTTCCGAGACAGAATATTCCGCAACATTGGATGCGGTGTTTTCTGTCGAATGTGCGGGCGAATCTGAAAAAAAACTCATGGCTCTATTGGCCATTTTATGGGCTTGGCGGTCAAGCATCTTTGACGCCTCATCAGGTGAAGCGGCAGAATTGCAAAGGATTCTTGCCGGTAATGCCAAAACCCTATGAGTATGACTCATGGGGGTTTGGTTAAGCCCGAGTGGCGATTGAACTTTTCAAGACGTGATGCGTCAGCATCTTGAGCGTCTTGGTATAAGCAGTACCGTTAAATTGAAATTCGTATAGTTTTCCGGAAGCTTGCCTTGATCGCCGCCGCAATCAGATCAATCGCTGGTGCATGGATGCCCTGCGCTCGAATAAGAGAAAGCGAGCAGGCGGGCAGTTTTGGAAAACCATCCTCTTCCGTTAAGATGCGCATACCGCTCCCAACCATGTTTTCCGGTAATATGGTGATAGCGCTGCCTGAACGCACGGCCATAGCGATCGAGCGGGTTGAGGTCGTTGAGAGAGCAATGCGATATTCACGTTGCAGCGTGTTTAGAGCATCTGTGAGAATTTTACGCCAGCTACAATTCGGACGGTTCATCGCCAGTGGCAAAACAGCTTCCTCATGAGGAGAGTTTTCGGCTGAGGTGACCCATACAAAGCGGCTTGAATTCAACACTTCGGAACGTTTTTGACCCGCAGGCTGCACGATAAGCGCCAGATCAAGCGCACCACGCCGGATATGGTCAATCAGCGCATCAGTCGGCTCGCACTGGATGATTGTCTCAACCGCCGGATAATCACGGAAAATCGGATGTAGCGCATCTTCCACCATATGCTCCAGATACAGATCGGGAAGGCCAACGCGAATATTGGCCTGTAGTTTATCTGTACGGAACGAGGTTATCGTCTCATGGTTCAGTTCCAGCAGGCGACGCGCATAAGTTAATAATTTTTCACCATGCGGTGTCAGCTGAAGGGTGCGGCCATCGCGCGAAAAAAGCGGATTGCCGATACGCTCTTCAAGACGCCGGATTTGCATGGAAATAGCAGACTGGGTTCTGAAGACACTATCGGCTGTTTTGGTGAAGCTTCCGGTTTCGGCAATCAGCAGAAAAGTACGCAACTGATCCAGGTCAAGAAGTGTCTGCATGCCATGCTCCGGTTGAACTTTGATAAATATATGAATTATGCCGATGAAGGTAAATGACTATATTGTATATATTTATATGTTTCTACTAGGTGAAATGTGCAATTAGCAAACAATAATTTGTCAATACTGATGCATAAGTTTCTCTGCGGACAGATAGACATGTCAGTGAAGAAAAAACGCTTCACAGCCTGAGGGGCGTGAAGCGCTCAATTATTCTAATTTGTCCCAACTGCTTTCATGATGCTGGCTGGCATCACCGGTGCAGTTTATTTATAAGCATAGGCCTCAAAAACCGGCTCAACGGACTTGTTCCAGTCACTGTTGAATTGCGCCAGCATGGTTTCCGCCAAAGGTTTGCCGGACTTCACAATGGCTTCCAGTGGCTCCAGATAGATGCTTTCATCGCGACCATTTTCATCGGTCTGCTTGCGGTTTTTCAGACCCTGCACTGCAATCTCTACAGCCTGTGCAGCGATATCAGCAACTTTGCCCTTGCCGAATGGCGTATTGAAGCCCTGAGCCGGAACCGCATTACGCATATCCGCGACTTGTTCAAAGCTCCAGTCCTTGGTCAGATCAAGCGCTGCATTCAGTGCATCTTTGTCATAGAGCAGGCCGACCCAGAAAGCAGAAAGTGCTGCAATATGCTCCAGCGGGCCACCATCTGCACCACGCATTTCAAGAAAGCGCTTGAGGCGCACTTCCGGAAACAGTGTGGAAATATGATTTGCCCAATCGCCCATATTCGGCTGTCCGGCGGTTGGGTGATCTTTCATCGCGCCATTGAGGAACTGGCGGAATGTAATATGAGTGCAATCAATATAGTGGCCGTCGCGCATGATGAAATACATCGGCACATCCAGCGCCCAGTCAACATAATCCGCAAAGCCGAAGCGTTCTGAAAACACAAATGGCAGCACGCCAGAGCGACGATTATCCGTATCGCGCCAGATATCGGAGCGCCATGATTGCAGGCCGTTCAGCTTACCTTCAGTGAAAGGGGACGAGGCGAACAGAGCGGTTGCAATGGATTGCAGCTTCATGCTGACCTGCATTTTATGGCGCATATCGGTCTCTGAGCCGAAGTCCAGATTAACCTGAATGGTTGATGTGCGATACATCATATCCAATCCCTGAGTGCCGACTTTCGGCATATAGGCGGTCATAATGGCATAGCGGGACTTTGGCATCACCGGCGTCTCAGCGCGTGTCCATTTCGGACTGCCGCCCATGCCGAGAAAACGGATGCCCATTGGCGTGCTGATTGCCTGCACATCTTTAAGATGCTGGCTCGCTTCCGCAAAAGTCTGATGGATGGTTTGCAGCGGCGCACCGGACAGCTCGAACTGGCCACCGGGCTCCAGAGAAATCGCACCCTGTCCCTGCGGGCTGACGAGGCCGATCAGCTTGCCTTCGTCAACAATCGGATCCCAGCTCAGGCGCTGTTGCATCGCTTCCAGAATGGCGCGGATGCCCTGTGCGCCCTCATAGGGAACCGGACTATGATCTTTGGTGAAATAGGGGAATTTCTCATGCTCAGTGCCGATACGCCACTGATCTTGTGGCTTACAGCCTTCTGCGAGATATTCAGCCAGTTCCTCAATGCCGGAAATGACTGTTTCGTCTGTTGTATCCCGAGCCATGCTCTGCATTACCCTATTTTGTAGTTGTCACTATTCATATATGTGATTGGCGTTTTTTTATCCAACACGCAAGCAGAATTATTTCTTATAATAATAAGATATAGCAGTGTGTCTTGTCCTGTTGCGAAGAACACAGCGAAAAATACGCTATAAATGCAATAATCAGCTTTGTGTAACGCAAAGAGCGCAGATTATCACCAGTCGCCAATTGTAGCTTGTATCACAGCCATTGCGGCAACGGCTGCCGTATCGGCCCGCAAAATTCTGGGGCCTAACGGAATCACTGTGACAAAAGATTGCTGGCGCAAAGTGCTGCGTTCATCTTCCGAAAAGCCGCCTTCGGGTCCGATAAAGACACCGGCGGGTTTGCCTTTCAGTGGCGTTAGAAGAGGAAGCGGGTTGTTGCTTTCCGCTGCTTCATCACAAAAGATCAAAGTGCGGGAATGATCCCATTGTTCCATGAATTTATCAAAACGCAACGGTTCTCTATATTCCGGCAATGACAGAATTCCGCATTGTTCCGCGGCTTCGCGCAGATTGGCTTGCATACGCTCGCTGTTGAGCTTTGGCATCTGGCAATGCTGGGTGATAACCGGTTGCAGAACGGATGCCCCCATCTCGACAGCTTTTTGGATGATATAGTCCATTCGACCCGTTTTGAGCGGCGCAAAGCAGTAATGGAAGTTTGATGGTACCGGTTGTGGTCTAACCTGTTCAACAGGATGAAGCGTGGCGCGTTTTTTGCCGATTTGCTCAATCCTGGCCAGCCATTCACCATCCTGTCCGTTAAATAGCAAAATTTGGTCGCCATCACGCATCCGCAGCACATTGAGCAGATAATGTGCGGTTTCAGCTGGCGCCTCAACGGGGTGATCCGGTTGCAGGGGAAGCTCGGTCAGTAATCTTTGCATTCTGTAATTTGCGCGCATTGCCAACGGATGGCAGAGGGGAGGGCGGCAGGTCAAGCGAAAAGCAGCATCTCGCGGATGCCGGTAGCCGGATTACAGCATAGTTCCTTAAACTTGAATCAGTTTAAGGTAAAATTATGCTGTAAATATAAAGTGTTAGAGCGACCTTTGTGCGCCAAAGAGGGCGCACGGCGCTCTAAAAGAAACGGCCTTATCTTTGTGTGAAACCGGAGAGACTCACCTCGTGTGTTCGTGGCAAATTTCATCATTTTTTGGCTTCAGATATCAGCCGTGAAAGGCCTATGGTTAATATTTGGTTTATCTAATTCAGATTTTCTTGATGTAGCTGGGCGATTTAGTTGCTGTTCTGCCACAATGGATAGCAAAGTGAATATTCTGTGTGTTTTTAGCTGATAACTGCGCCATGTTTTATTGCTGTTAAGGACGCCTGCTTATATCTGGAAGCACCCTTTAACTGTGCAGGTTCCGTCTTTGACATCATCGCTATGTCGCGGATCAGGCCGAAGATAGTCCGTTTCCAGGAGAGTTGATTCCATGTCCGCAAAGAGCGCCACGCTCCTGACCGTCCTTATGTTGTCTGCAATCCTGTTTACCGGACTTGGTTTGCTGTCGGTTGAAACGGGTGACAGCGCTGTTGCCAGCGATGGCTATGGAATTTCTGAATTCCACCAATAATTCGTTTTTGATTGAGGCCGGTTAGTGAACCGGAAGAGATATGAAATAAAAGCCGCGTCAGTTGATCACTGCGCGGCTTTTTTGTTTCTGCTGTTTTTAATGTGGCGCACGTACCTCGTCGCGAAATTCCAGTATGTCACCTGGTTGGCAATCAAGTACGCGGCAAATTTTTGCCAGAGTTTCGAAGCGAATACCGCGCACTTTGCCGGATTTCAGCAGGGAAACATTTGGCTCCGTAATGCCAATATCAGCGGCCAGCTGGCGGGAGCGGATTTTTTTACGTGCTAATACGACGTCAAGATTAACAATAATGGACATTTTTCACCTTAAAATTGAATAAATATAATTATACTTAGCGTTATTGAAAAATTAAAAATTGCATGGATTTTTCACTTCAGTAATTGGATGAGTTATAATTAATTAAAAAGAGGGGTGAATTCGCCCTTTCTCTATTGGAAATTTATAACTCATCATATGAAAAAACCCATAAATGGATACTGCAATAAAATGCAGGTAATAAAAAGGGATTTAGATATATTCCAATATAGTCTTGATTTTATAGTTAATTGATTTTGTATTGTTATTTGTCCATTTTATAAGGACATTTGATAATTATTTTATATTCAGTGATTTATAAATATTAATTGAGTAATAAATTACGTATTTTCATATATTATTTTATATTTGCTTTGTTTTTATCTGTTTATATGCAATCTGCATGGGAAAATGAAACACCCGCATAATCATTATGCGGGTGTAATCAATAAACCTGTAATTTTTATCTGGTTTATAGTGCAATTTCGCGTATCCGTCGTGACGGGTGACGAAAAAATTGCTGCAATTAGCCAAAGGTCGTTGGATCAGGGCCGATGCGACCGTTCTGGGAATCCAGCTTGTCGATTTCGTCATGCTCTGTGCCCAGCAGCTTGAAATCTGTGACCGCAAAGTTCTCTTTGATGCGGGCAGGTGTGGTTGATTTCGGGATGACGATATTACCAATATCAAGATGCCAGCGCAGAATAATCTGAGCGACGGATTTTCCGTGGTTTTCCGCAATTTCTTTCAAAACCGGATTGTCGAGAATTTTTCCCTGACCGAGCGGGCTCCATGCCTCAGTTGCAATATTATGCTGCTGGTGGAACTGGCGCAGATTGTCTTGCTGGAAATAAGGATGCAATTCAATCTGGTTGATCGCCGGTATAACATCTGTCTCGCGCTGCATGCGCTGCAGATCGGATGTACGGAAGTTGGAAACGCCAATCGATTTCACGCGGCCTTCTTCACGCAATTTGATAAGTGCACGCCATGTATCGAGAAACTTGTCTTTATTCGGCATCGGCCAATGAATGAGATACAGGTCGAAATAATCTGTTCCGAGGCGTTCGGCAGAAGCATCAAAAGCTTTGAGGGTTGAATCATAGCCCTGATCGTCATTCCATACTTTTGTGGTGAGGAAGATGTCTTTGCGCGCAATGCCTGAATTACGGATGGCTTGACCTACGCCGGTTTCATTCTTGTAAATTGCGGCTGTATCAATATGGCGATAACCGATTTCAAGTGCAGTGGATACGCTTGAGACGGCCTCTTCATCGCTGATCTGCCATACACCGAAACCCAGTTGCGGAATGGAGTTGCCGTCGTTCAGTTTGATCGCAGCTACGGTCATGTCCTTATTCCTTTTCTGTTTTTGCGCCGGTTTTTGGGTGCCCCTTATTGAGAGTTTCCGGCGAAGCACTTTTACAGAATGTAATCTAGAATCGGTTCTTACCGTTTTTGCAAGACCGGCTTATGTCAAAAACGATAAAATATTAGGGATTATAATTCGGGGAGGCAGTGATCCTGTACATCATATGGCATAAAAAAGCCCTGCATCATGAATATGATGCAGGGCTTTTGCTTGGATTGACTTCTGTCAGAGTACGACGACTTTTGTACCAACAGGAATGCGCTCATAAAGCTCTTCCACGTCCTGATTGCGCATTCGGATACAGCCGGAGGAAACAGCCTTACCGATGGTTGCAGGGGCGTTAGTGCCGTGAATTCTGTAGAGTGTATTGCCGAGATAGAGTGCGCGTGCGCCAAGCGGGTTGGCAATGCCGCCTTCCATTCTGACCGGCAGAATGCGGCCTTTCTTACGCTCGCGGGCAATCATTTCTTTCGGCGGGTGCCATGAAGGCCATTCGGCTTTGCGGCTCACGGTTTCGGTGCCTTTCCAGCCGAAGCCTTCTTTGCCGACACCTACGCCATAGCGGCGGGCTTTGCCATTCTCACCGACGAGATACAAAAACTTACCTTTTGTATCAATAATGATCGTACCGGTTTTGTGAGCGGTGGTGTAATCAACTTCCTGAGGCAGAAAGATCGGGTTCATGCCACCAGCGCTTTTCGCAGGGTTCTGCGGAGCAATCGCGCTGGCACGGATGAAAGAGCCCTGTTGACTGGCAGCACTCTGGCGCAGAACCTTATCTTGCCTTTTGCGCGCTTGTTGTGCATTTTCAGGGCGTTGCGCGGTGGTTGCGCGCGTCTGTGATCTGGTGCTGTTTTGATAAATGCGCGGGGCAGTTGGAACCAGCGCACCGGCAGAGCGCTGCGGTTGCAACTGCGTGACCCATGGCGCACTCAGATCAGGACTGAGTACCAGTGGCGGCGGCGTGGCATAACGATCATTGGCAAATGCACCGCCGGCAGAAATGGCGGATAAGGCAAAAGCAGCAATGGATGCGATCAGCAGCAGATGACGTGGTTTCATCAGATCGTCCTGTTTTGTAGTTATGCCTTAAGCTGCGATGCATTGTTCATCAGTCTCGGCATGAAGATTCCTTTGCCTTTGACTGTGATGCCTGACCCTTTTGAAAAAGTGAATCACTGCTCGTATCCGTCAGAAATGCAGTGAAAACTTACCGTCTTGGTTATCAGCGGGTAAATATTTCTCACCTTTGTTTATAGTTCTGCTCCGTATGCAATAAAACATATGTTCTTTTTTTGTTCCATGTCAAATAAAATATGCTATAGAAAGACTCAATGGATCTGCAGATGGCAAACGGGTGAAAAATGACGCAGGAGATACCGGTTCTGGAAGCAGGGCTGCATTGGGGTGAGGACGGAAAAGTGCGCTGCGGCTGGCATGGAGGCTTGCCGGATTATCTGCATTATCATGATACGGAGTGGGGCTTCCCCGTTGAGAATGACCGCCGCCTTTTTGAGAAGATTTGTCTGGAAGGATTTCAGTCCGGCCTGTCATGGCTGACGATCTTGAGAAAGCGTGAAAATTTTCGTCGTGCCTTTGCGGAATTTGACTATCATAAAATGACTTTGTTTACAGATGAAGACGTCGAGCGCCTGATGCAGGATAAGGGCATTGTGCGCCATCGCGGTAAAATCAAATCAGCCATTCATAATGCGGGTCGTGCCATTGATCTGATTGCGGAGAAAGGCTCATTGGCCGCTTATTTCTGGAGTTTTGAGCCGCAATCTGAAGACCGGCCTGCACGGTTTGATCTGTCTGCTTATACAGACAATCCTTTCACGGAAATTTCCACCCGTATCAGCAAAGATTTGAAAAAGCGTGGCTGGTCTTTTGTCGGGCCGACAACTGTCTATGCCTTTATGCAAGCAATGGGATTGGTGAATGATCATCTGGAAGGCTGTTATTGCCGCCCTGTGATTGAACGCCTGCGTCAGGATTTTGTGCGTCCTAAATAATCGGTACAAGCTGCAATTGCGGCAACAGAAATGTTTTAAGCGTTGTTTCTAGAGTGTTTTAATTGTCGCATGTTCGCGGTAGCTCAAATGAATTCATTTGAGCGCGACATGCTCTAGGCTGATCTTGCTCTTGCCGCACGCAAACCGATCAGTTAGGAAACATACGCGCCTTACAAGAATATTGAGGCACTTAATCTTTAAGATAACTCGAGTTTAGCGGATCAGGATCATGGCAAATAAAGCGGAAAAGATGAAAGCGCGGCTGCCGCGTGGCTTTGTGGACCGTGAGCCTCATGATCTGCGTGCAGCTGAGAAAATGCTGGCGACCATTCGCGAGGTTTACGAGCGTTATGGGTTCGACCCGATTGAAACACCGCTCGTTGAATATACTGACGCATTGGGCAAGTTTCTGCCGGATCAGGATCGTCCGAATGAAGGTGTGTTCTCTTTGCAGGACGATGATGAGCAGTGGCTGTCACTGCGTTATGATCTGACTGCACCGCTGGCGCGTCACGTTGCAGAGAATTTCAATGAAATTCAGTTGCCGTTCCGTAGCTACCGTAATGGCTGGGTGTTCCGTAACGAAAAGCCGGGCCCTGGTCGTTTCCGTCAGTTCATGCAGTTTGATGCCGATACAGTTGGTGCGCCGGGTGTGTCTGCCGATGCGGAAATGTGCATGATGGCTGCCGATACGCTGGAGCGTCTCGGTATTCAGCGCGGCGATTATATGATCCGGGTCAATAATCGTAAGGTTCTCGACGGTGTGCTGGAATCGATTGGTCTGGCCGGTGATGAAAATACCGGACGCCGCCTGAATGTGTTGCGCGCTATCGACAAGCTCGACAAGTTTGGCGAGGAGGGCGTGAAGCTGCTGCTTGGTGCAGGCCGTCGTGATGAATCCGGTGATTTCACCAAAGGCGCAGGTCTTGATGAAACCGCGATTGCTAAGGTGCTTGATTTTACAGCGGCAGGTTCAGAGGATGGTTCGCAGACCATTGCCAATCTGCATGCGGTTATTGAAGGCAATGCCCGTGGTGCGGAAGGCGTTGAAGAACTGGCGCAGATGCAAATCTTGTTTGATGCGGGCGGCTATGCCGGTCGCGTCAAAATCGATCCGTCGGTTGTACGCGGCCTCGAATATTACACTGGTCCTGTTTATGAAGCCGAATTGCAATTCGACGTCACCAATGAAAAAGGTGAAAAAGTCGTATTCGGTTCTGTTGGTGGTGGTGGTCGCTATGACGGTCTGGTATCGCGGTTCCGCGGCCAACCGGTTCCGGCAACCGGCTTTTCCATTGGTGTTTCCCGTCTGATGACGGCATTGAAAAACCTTGGCAAACTGGGAACTGAAGAAACACTGGCACCGGTTGTAATTACCGTCATGGATGGTGATGCCGTTAGCCTTGGTCGTTACCAGAAATTTACGCAGGATTTGCGTGATGCCGGTATCCGCGCCGAGATGTATCAGGGTAACTGGAAGAAATTCGGTAATCAGCTGAAATATGCAGACCGCCGTGATGCGCCGCTGGCGATTATTCAGGGTGGCGACGAGCGTGCCAATGGCGAAGTTCAGATCAAAGACCTGATTGAAGGCAAACGTCTGTCCGGTGAGATCGAAAGCAATGAAGAATGGCGTGCCAGCCGTCCCGCGCAGGTCACTGTGAAAGAGGCTGATCTGGTTGCTGAAGTGCAGCGTATTCTTAACCAGCAGGCCGAGGATCGGTTGCAGGAAAAAAGCAGGCAGGCGAAGTAAGATGAGTACGCGTCAAACAGCAGATATAGCCGCTGATCTGGCGGCTTATTTTGCAACCACCTCAAGCGAGGCAGTCAATATTCCGATCCTGCAGCCTGCCGATCCGTTTCTGGATATGGCAGGGGAGGATCTGCGCAGCCGCATTTTCCTGACAGAGAATGAAAACGGCGACAGCCTGTGCCTGCGACCGGAATTTACTATTCCCGTCTGCCGTAATCACATTGCGTTGAACGCGGCAACGCCAAAGCGCTATTCTTATATTGGCGAGGTTTTCCGCCAGCGTCGTGAGGGCGGCACCAGCTTTCATCAGGCCGGTATTGAAGATCTCGGTGGTGATAATGAACCGGCTTCCGATGCGCGATCGCTGAGCGATGCTTTGAATGCAGTGCGTCAGGCCGCGCCTAACGCATCTTTTCAGATGCTACTCGGTGATCAGTCGGTGTTTGAAGCTGTGTTGGCATCTCTTGGACTGCCACGGGGCTGGCAGAAAAAACTGGCACGCACCTTTGGTAATGCCGCGCAACTGGAACTGGCTTTGCAAGATTTGGCATCGCCGCGCACCGGCAATGTCGTGCCGGAGCCTTTGCGCCAATTGGTCAATGAGCAGAATGAAGAGGAGCTGATTGCTGCTCTTCAAAAAGAAATGCAAGTTGCAGGGATTTCACCTGTTGCTGGCCGCACGCCTGCGGAAATTGCACGGCGTCTGATGGAAAAGCAATTGCTGGCTGCGGTGCAACTGGCAGATCGTGTGCTGACATCACTGAAAACATTCTTGTCCATTCGCGTGCCGCTAGATCAGGCAGCCGAACAATTGACCGATTTTGCCGTGCAGAACGGGCTTGATCTTGGTTCTGCCTTGCTGGGCTTCGGTAAGCGGGTTGAAGAAATGCGTGCTGCGGGTGCCGATCTGAGTATCATTACTTATGATGCCGGTTTTGGGCGTCCGCTCGATTACTATACCGGTCTTGTTTATGAGATTACCAGCAGCGATGCTGATTGCGGTGTGATTGTCGGTGGCGGTCGTTATGATCGCTTGCTGACCATGCTGGGTGCTAAAGAGCGTATTTCCGGCGTTGGCTTCTCGGTCTGGCTGGATCGTTTGCAAAAATGTGCCGATGCCACACGGACAGGAGCGCAGTTATGATCGTTACTCTGGCACTGCCTTCCAAAGGTCGTTTGAAAGAGCAGACGATTGCAGTCATGGCCAAAGCAGGCCTCAATGTTGTGTTGCCGGAAGATGATCGCAATTACCGCGCGACCATTGAAGGCGTGGATGATGTTGATATCCTGTTCTTATCGGCTTCTGAAATCGCGCGTGAACTTGGTTATGGCTCGGTTGATCTTGGCGTAACAGGTGAGGATCTGATCCGTGAGACATTGGCGCAAGCCGATGAGAAGGTGCAGATTGAAACGCAACTTGGCTTTGGTCATGCGGATGTGATTGTGGCTGTGCCTGAAGTCTGGCACGATGTTGCAACGATGGCGGATCTGGATGATGTTGCTGCGGATTTTCGCCAGCGTCATGGCCGCCGGTTGCGGATTGCCACTAAATATTGGCGGTTGACGCAGCAGTTCTTCTCTCAGAAGCATGGTATTCAGGTTTATCGCATTGTGGAAAGTCTGGGTGCGACTGAGGGCGCGCCGGCAGCAGGTTCGGCAGATATTATTGTTGATATTACATCGACCGGTTCAACACTGCGTGCCAATAGGCTGAAAATTCTTGATGACGGTATTATGCTGAAATCACAGGCTTGTCTGGTTTCTGCGCGACGCAGTCTGGATAATCCGCGTGTGGCGGAAATTATCAGCCGTATCTGTAATAGTCTGAAATAAATTGCATATTAGAGCGCCGTGCGCCCTTTTGGGCGCACAAAGGTCGCTCTAACACTATATATATACAGCATAATTTTACTTAAACTGATTCAAGTTTAAGGAATTATGCTGTAAAACTTGAATAGGAAAAGGCCGCAATTCTTATGAATTGCGGCCTTTTTGATAGGTCAAAAATGCTCAGTTATTAGCGACCGCGACGGTCAACCGAATATGCACCGGCACCGGTGATTGCGAGGAGCAGCAGACCACCTGCAATTGCGAGGTTCTTCTGCGCCATCATTGCGTTCATGCCTTCTGCAAAGTCCATATGGGCAACCAGTGTCGCGCCGATGGTGAACAGGGCAACAATGACCGCTGCGATACGGGTCTGGAAGCCGATCAGAATGGCAAGACCGCCGACAAACTCAACCAGACCAACGAGAACTGCAGTCACCGATGGCATTGGCAAGCCGATTGCGCCGAAATACTGAGCAGTGCCTTCAAGGCCTGTCAGTTTTCCCCAACCTGCAAGAATGAAAAGAATCGAAAGAAATACACGGGCAATCAGGATAACGATTGAATTCTGGGAGGCAGAAACATTGCTCATTATGAGGCTCCGGTGAGCATGTTGCGGAAGTGCTTGATGCAGATTTCCCGAGGCAACATGTGTTGAAATAAAACGAGGATAAATGCTGTGCGACTGGTGTCCCGCAACATGAATGGTTGTTGACAGAACGGATAAACAAAAACGACTGTTACGTAAATATAGACGTATATTGACATATTGTTCATCAAAGGTGAACTGCAAATTTCAGCGGTAGATTATAAAGGCAATGTTGTTATTGCGTGGCTACCCGTAAATGTCTCCGAGACTGGTATTCATGTATAACTACCCTCTAAAACGCACACAGCCCGAAACAGAGGGCTGTCTCGGGCTGTGTTTATTAGTCTGTGTCAGAACAGTTTATGATGGCTGCAGCATCAGTTCCGGACGTACCAGAGCTTCATATTCTGCTTCAGTGACAAGGCCGCTTTTCAGTGCTTCTTCGCGAAGCGTTGTGCCATTGTGATGGGCAGTCTTGGCAATCTTTGCAGCTGCATCATAGCCGATCTGCGGAGCCAGTGCAGTCACCAGCATCAGCGAGTTTTCCATCAACTCATGAATACGGGCTTCATTGGCTTCAATGCCGTCAATACAATGATCGACAAAGGAATTCATACCGTCAGCGAGCAAACGGATAGACTGCAGCACATTGACAGCAATGACCGGTTTGAAGACGTTGAGTTCAAAATGCCCCTGACTGGAAGCAACAGTGACAGTCGTGTGGTTGCCAAAAACTTGTGTGGCAACCATTGTCAAAGCTTCTGCCTGAGTAGGGTTTACTTTGCCTGGCATGATCGATGAGCCTGGTTCGTTTTCCGGCAATTGCAACTCGCCAAGGCCGGAGCGTGGGCCTGAGCCGAGGAAGCGAATATCATTGGCAACTTTAAACAGGTCTGCGGCAAGTGCATTCAGACTGCCATGCAGATTGAGCAGGGCGCCATGGGAGGCGAGTGCTTCAAACTTGTTCGGCGCTGTTTTAAATGGCAGGCCGGTAATATTGGCAACAGCTTCCGCGAAGCCGGTATCAAAACCTTTAGCGGAATTCAGGCCGGTGCCGACCGCTGTGCCGCCTTGTGCCAGCAAATAGACATCGGTGAGGCTCTGTACGATACGGTGCTTGCCATATTCAATGGCTGCGCGATAACCGGAAAATTCCTGACCCAGCGTGACAGGCGTGGCATCCTGTGTATGGGTGCGTCCGATCTTGATCAGATGCGCGAATTTCTCTTCCTTCGCTTTGAGCGCAGTAGTCAGATGGTCAAGGGCAGGGAGCAGGCGGGATGTCACTTCAATTGCTGTGGCAATATGCATGGCTGTCGGGAAGCTGTCATTGGATGACTGTCCCATATTCACATGATCATTCGGGTGAACCGGCTTTTTGCTGCCGATTGTACCTCCCAACATCTCAATCGCACGGTTGGAGATCACTTCGTTGACATTCATATTCGACTGGGTACCGGAGCCGGTCTGGTAAATCACCAGTGGAAAATGATCATCCAGTTTGCCTTCAACAACTTCTGCTGCGGCGACAGTAATTGCACGGCCTAACACCGGATCAAGTTTACCAAGTGCAATATTGGTCTCTGCAGCGGCCTGTTTAACAATGCCGAGCGCATGGATGAGCGGGAGCGGCTGACGATCCGTGCCGATTTTGAAGTTCTGTAGCGAGCGCTGGGTCTGTGCACCCCAATAGCGATCATTATCAACGGCGATAGGGCCGAAACTGTCGGCTTCGGTGCGTTGGTCGGACATGGGTAGCTCCTGAAATTCTGTATTCTGGGAAGATATCGGCAAAGGGATTTTGTGGATGAGGCTATTACTCAGTCTGCAGACGCTTTAGGTGTCTTCAGCCTCATCATCAGGATTTTCAATCCATGCAGTCGGGGTGACTTTTTTCTGCGTCGTGCTGTCAATAAACACCCACCAGCCGCTGTCATTCTCATCCCAGTCGCCGCCTGCTTTTTGAAGCTGGGCAAGCTGGCGATAACGCGCCGGAGTTTCATTGATCTGACCGTCAAAATCCGTCCAGATAACAGTTACAGTGCGCCCGTCTTGCGGAGCCGTTGAGATTGGATGTTCTTTACGCATAGTGCTTCTCTCCCGTGCTGTGACAGCGTTGATCGTGTCAGAGCAGTATGAAGGTAACTGCACTAAACCTAAGCTGCTTCAACAGAAATTCAAGCAGAGAAATGTAAAATATGTGTCACATTGTCGCGATAGGGGAGGTAAAAGGTGGGAAGACGGGGGTTGCCCGTCTTCCCGTCGCTCCGGTCCGCAACACCTTCAAAGCGGGGGCAATAGGATCGCCTGACCGAAGCAAGCTGCAATCACTAGAGCGCCGTGCGCACGCTTGGGCGCATATAGGCCGCTCTAACATTTTATATTTACGCATAATTCCTTAAACTGATTCAAGTTTAAGGAATTATGCTGCAGAATGTTTTGTATCTCTACATTAGAGAATCTCTAAAATAAAGATTATCTACTTGTCCGTACAGTAAAATAAAGGGCGCCGCATTTTTATATGATGTTATGGTTTATGTGTTTGATACAATTTGCACCGGAATGGTACCCCTCATTATAGGTCGCAACTATAAATATTGATTTTTTATGATTAATATATCAATGAATGATGTCTGGTAAATCTGACAAGATCAGTAATATTAATTACCCCTGAATGAATTTAATGTTTCTAATATTAAAATTTGTGTTCATGCTTTCTTATTTAAACACGAGTATATTATAATTTAAAATCAGGAGAAGTTTTTCCTGATGACTGAAAACACTTTTTTCCGACATGCTTAATTCCGTAGCGAGAATATATCTCGTCCGGATTTTGGCTGCTGCTCATAAAAAAACCTCCGGTGATGAACCGGAGGTTTTCTTTAAGTGAGGCTTTACAGGCTTCTTAGAAGTCCATGCCGCCCATGCCACCCATGCCGCCACCTGGCATTGCAGGCATGCCGCCGTCTTTTTTCGGCAGTTCAGCAATCATGGCTTCAGTCGTGATCATCAGACCAGCGATCGAAGCTGCGTTCTGCAGAGCAGTACGAACAACCTTAACCGGATCAACAACACCAGCTTTGATCAGATCGCCATATTCGTTGGTTGCAGTGTTGTAACCAAAGGTTTCTGACGCGTTTTCGAGGATTTTACCAACGATAACAGAAGCTTCTTCACCAGCGTTTGTCGTGATCTGACGAGCAGGAGCCTGTAGAGCGCGACGGATGATGTTGATGCCGGCTTCCTGATCGGAATTGATGCCTTTTGCAGTGATGTTGGCAGAAGCGCGCAGGAGTGCAGTACCACCACCAGCAACGATACCTTCTTCAACCGCAGCACGGGTTGCGTTCAGAGCATCGTCAACGCGGTCTTTGCGTTCTTTCACTTCAACTTCAGTTGCACCGCCAACGCGGATAACTGCAACGCCGCCAGCGAGCTTAGCAAGACGTTCCTGCAGCTTTTCGCGGTCGTAGTCGGAAGAAGTTTCATCGATCTGCTGCTTGATCTGGCCAACGCGGGCTTCGATTTCAGCTTTCTGACCAGCGCCATCAACGATAGTTGTGGTTTCTTTGCTGATTGCAACTTTCTTCGCACGGCCGAGCATGTCGAGGGTCACGGATTCCAGCTTGATGCCGAGGTCTTCGGAGATAACCTGACCACCGGTAAGGATCGCGATATCTTCAAGCATTGCCTTACGACGATCGCCAAAGCCCGGAGCCTTAACAGCAGCAATTTTCAGACCGCCGCGCAGCTTGTTAACAACCAGAGTTGCCAGTGCTTCGCCTTCTACGTCTTCAGCAATGATGACGAGTGGCTTGGAGGTCTGAACAACAGCTTCGAGAACCGGCAGAAGAGCCTGCAGGTTGGAAAGCTTCTTTTCGTGCAGAAGAATATAAGCGTCTTCCAGATCAGCAACCATCTTTTCAGGATTGGTTACGAAATATGGCGACAGGTAGCCGCGGTCAAACTGCATACCTTCAACAACTTCGAGTTCTGTTTCAGCAGTTTTAGCTTCTTCAACAGTGATAACGCCTTCGTTGCCAACTTTCTGCATGGCTTCAGCAATCATCTGACCGATGGAAGCTTCGCCGTTAGCGGAGATCGTGCCAACCTGAGCAACTTCTTCAGAAGTGTTGATCTTCTTGGCTTTGCCGAGGAGATTTGCAACAACTTCGGTCACTGCGAGGTCGATACCGCGCTTCAGATCCATCGGGTTCATGCCGGCAGCAACAGCTTTTGCGCCTTCCTGAACGATAGCCTGACCGAGAACAGTAGCGGTTGTTGTACCATCACCAGCAGTGTCGTTTGTCTTGGAGGCTACTTCGCGCAGCATCTGCGCGCCCATGTTTTCGAACTTGTCTTCAAGTTCTACTTCTTTAGCAACCGATACACCGTCTTTGGTGATGCGTGGAGCACCGAAAGATTTGTCGATAACAACGTTACGGCCTTTAGGGCCGAGCGTTACTTTAACAGCATCTGCAAGGATATCGACGCCGCGCAGCATTTTTTCGCGCGCTGAACGACCGAACTTTACTTCTTTAGCAGCCATTTTTCTCTCCTGGAGCCTGAGGTCTGGCCTTCAAGGCTTCCCGATTTGAACTGTTGAAAAGGAATAATGAATAACCTGAGGCATAAACCGCCCAGGCTAAATCAAGAATTAGGCAATGATTCCGAGAATGTCGGATTCTTTCATGATCAGCAGGTCTTCGCCGCTGATCTTCACTTCTGTGCCGGACCATTTGCCGAACAGAACGCGGTCGCCTGCTTTAACATCCAGAGCAACCAGCTTGCCGCTTTCGTCGCGGTTGCCGGAACCAACGGCGACAACTTCGCCTTCAGACGGCTTTTCTTTGGCGGAATCAGGAATAATGATGCCACCGGCTGTCTTTGCTTCCGATTCTACACGACGAACGACAACGCGGTCATGAAGAGGGCGGAAATTGATCTCTGCCATGGTTATAACCCTTGAAAATACGCCTTGAAATAAGGCAGCAAAATGAACGATGGGCATTATTGCCCGTTGATTATTAGCACTCTCAAGTGGTGAGTGCTAACGTGCCTCTGATATAGGAAATAGCGTTTTCGGAGTCAAGGTTTCGGGCTGGCATAAAAGATAATATTGCCGGTGATAAGCCCTGTAAAAACTCGCTGGTTTGCTTTGAGCCTTTAGTGGAAAAGGTGCATGTAGGGTGCACACAATGCCATTATAAGTGTTTAGCAAAAACAATTTTATATCTGCCGAAATGAAGTGCCGGACAGGCTTATTATGCAGAGCGAATATGAAGCCCATATGAAATTTTTTGCCGACGTAATTTGCAAAAACACCGGCCTGTTTCTCAGGCCGGTGTTTGCTGGTGGATTATTTGACAACGCGCAGGTTGGATAATTCGTCGGCAATCTCGCGGAAGGTTTGCTCCAACTCACTACCCGTTGTATTCCAGAATAGTTTGGCACGTTTGGTTGGCGCATCTGGATCAAAGCGCACGCGAGAATCCGATGCGCATTCTTTCATGATTTCCATTTGTTTTCGGTCTGCCGCATTATTTGAACGCAAATCGAGCGCAACTGTCATGATCATGATATTATCGCTTTTGGCCAAGGTGCAGAGATTTTTGAAGCGCGAGTTCAGCGCCTCAGTGTAATTGGCATTGTTTCTTGATGATGTGTTTATGCCTGTTGTTTGCTGGAAAATACGAGGCAGTGGGTAGCCTAGAGTATTCACCGCAACATAGCCGAGTGTGGAATAATAGGAGACGTCACCGGCATTGTCAGAGGGTGTTTGCTTTTCCAAATTACTCACATTATTATATTGGTAGTAAGTATTAGCGCCGTCAGTCAGCACGATAACGACTTTATCATTGCCACGCTCTGTTGCGGCTCTGCCGCCTGTAAAAGGCGCATTTGCAACAAGTGTCCGCCAACCCCATACCATCCCTTCAGGCACATTTGTGCCACCTGAAGGTATCATGGCTTTAATGTTATCCTGCACTCTTTTCATGCCAGTTGTGGTGGTTATGTCAGTCAGTTCAGTAAGAGGGGCAGTTGTGCAGCTGTAATTAGGGCCTCTTTTTGAAGGGTTTATTGATGCAATATCTTCTGCGCTTGAGGAGGTGTTGGTGTAGTAGCGTGTTATGTCTTTCTGGCGGGTCAGATAGTTGGCTGTTGATCGTCCTGCCATCGTGCCTGATATCGAATTATTATCGACCCACCAGCTGTTGTGCGCTCGTGTTCCGCTCGTAACCGCATATTCACTTGGTCCGAACATCGGCACATACATGCTTTCCGGACGTGCGACAGTCGCTGGAGCCGCATTGATACCATAGATTCCAGGACGCGCTTCAACGCATCCTTGCCAATAGGTGTAGGCCTTGCCATTGGTTAGTTTCATGTCGTTGTAAAGGCTAAACCGTGTAAACATAGTGCCGTTTTGAGCACCCCAGGCAGAGCCTGTTTTATAGTAAACGTTATTCTTGTTGGTAATCTGTTTGTTTGTTGCAAGTGTTAGCGGTGTGCTTTGCGTCGGCATGGTGAAATTTTCATAGTGAACGGGTGAGATGCCGGTTTGATCCATCCACAAAGCATCTTTATTGTTGGGGCCGATATTGACTGAGCCAGCAAACGGCACAAGCGAAAACTGTATAGGGTTTTCAAGGTGCGTGATAAGCTTGGCTTGATCGGCCATATTATTAACAAGTTTACTGGCGGCATCTTTTAACAAGTCAATGCGCTTACTGCCGGAACCGGAGCCTCGTTCATCCATCGAGCCGGAGTTGTCCAGCACCAAAGCCACTTCCAGTGTGTTTTTCAGGCGCACGGTTGCAGCCATTGTGTAAGTATATTTATCCCAGTCTGTTTCCCCTTTCGACAAGGCTTTTACAGCTTTGCCAAAAAACGAGACATAACGAAATGAGGCGCTGGCAACGATCTGCTGATCGACATTGGAACCTTGCGGAAAGTTCAAATCAAACTTTGTCGCAGGGGGCTCAATCGCACGGAGATTTGCGTCAAATATCCTTTTTCCGAAGGCGCGCATTTCATTTTCTGTGGAGGCGACAGTGTAGCGTCTGCCCACAGCCAACGCCGCGGCATCCAGCGATTGTTGCACATTCCCGCGCACGCGCATCAGATTGGCAGTATCAATTGCTAGCATCATGGCAAACAAAATCGGCGGCAGCATGAGCGCAAATATCGGGGCGATCGCACCATTCTGGTTTTGACGGAAATGGCGCAAAAACACCCGAATACGGCCAGAGGATTGTCCGGAAGATTGAACGCTGCTCATAGTCTCTCCTGCCGGCTTTGCCGGAATAAGGTCTTCTTATTGTTCGCTGTTTTTCTAATATTCTACATAATGTGCAATGCAGTCAGATGAAAAACGGAAGTCAATTATCTGTTGGCTGAGAAGGTAACGGATTGGTTCTAATAAGCCGTCACGAAACACGGTAAAGAAACTGGGTAACCGGCAGGGTTAATAAAATCTAAGCATTGGGTAAGGGTTGGGCTTGGCGCTTATTATACATATAAACAGGGATGTGATGGTGCTGCTCGCGCAAAACGGGTGACATATGCTGCTTGTTGGTTTAGAGCATTTATAAAATCCGGCGCCCGAAGCAAGTCTTCATCTGTGCCATAAATTCAGGACTGTTTGCGCATAGCGCAACACTTACTTCGCCAATGGTGTGGGGTAAATGATTTAAGGATAGTGTTATGCTGCATCCGGCAAAGCTTGATGATCTTTTCGACAAATATGATGTGATCTTCAGTGATGTGTGGGGCGTATTGCATAATGGTGTGGAAGCTTATCGTCCGGCTGCGGATGCTCTGAAGCGTGCCCGCGAGGCCGGTGTGAAAGTGGTGCTGATTACCAATTCACCGCGCCCGTTCCCTGGCGTTGCCGCACAAATGGAAATGATGGGCATTACCAATGAGAGCTATGATCAGATCGTGACCTCCGGCGATGTCACCCGTGATCTGATCGCTGCGGGACCACGTAAAATCTTTCACCTGGGGCCTGAACGCGAGCTGGCAATCTATGACGGGCTCGATGTGGAGCTTGTTGAAGAATATGAAGCCTCAGCGGTCGTTTGCACCGGTTTGGTTGATGATGAAGTTGAAAAACCGGAAGATTATGCAGAAATGCTGCAGCGTTTCCGCTCGCGCAATCTGCCGTTTATCTGTGCTAATCCTGACCTTATCGTTGAGCGTGGCACCCGTTTGATCTGGTGTGCCGGTGCATTGGCGCGTGACTACGGCCAGCTTGGTGGGCGCACATTGATTGCCGGCAAGCCGCATAATCCGATTTACGCCGCTGCCATGCAGGCCGCAGAAAAGCTTGGCAGTAAAGAGGTCGATAAATCACGTATTCTTGCGATTGGTGATGGTATGCTGACAGACGTGAAGGGCGCGCAGAATTACGGCCTTGATGTGCTGTATATTTCCGGCGGTATTCACGCGGCGGAATATGTGGCTAAAGGTGAAATCGATCACGATAAGCTGCTGACATTCCTTGGCCGTCATGGTGAGGCACCTGCCGCGGTTATGCGCTACTTGGTATAAAAACGCATACGCCGTGTAATTACCCTGAAACAAGTATCCTGAAACAGATTCATGACCGCGATGCCTTCAGATTTTGCTGCACAATCCGCTATTCTCCGTCTCACCTGTGGTGCAAACGGCAGTGAGACCTTGCCCGCACATTTGCGTGGCGGTGTTGTGGCGATCGGCAATTTTGATGGTGTGCACAGTGGTCATCAGGCTGTGCTTGAAAAAACCTTGCAGCTGGCAAAAGAGCGTAATTGCGCTGCCGTGGTGCTGACATTTGAACCGCATCCGCGCAGTTTTTTTAATCCGGAGCAACCGGTTGACCGTTTGACTGACGCGCAGGAAAAAGCCGCGCTTTTAGGTCTTCTCGGTTTTGATGTCGTTGTAGAGCAGGGCTTTGACGCAGATTTCTCCGGTTTGTCAGCACAGGAATTTATCGATCAGGTGCTGATTGAGCGTCTGGGCGCATCTGAAGTTATCACCGGTGTCGACTTTCACTTTGGTAAGAAGCGTCAGGGTAATCCCGCGTTTTTAAAACAGGCCGGTGAAGCGTATGGTTTCGGCGTTACGCTGATTGAACCGTTCACCGATGAAGGCGGGGCGGTCGTTTCTTCTTCACGCATTCGCTCTTATCTGGCAGAAGGTGATGTCGCCGGTGCTGCAGGATTACTCGGTTATCGCTACACGCTGGCCAATACGGTCATTCATGGCAAGCAACTGGGGCGCACGCTCGGTTTTCCGACTGCCAATATGGCGCTGCCGGAGCAGACCAGCCTGAAACATGGTATTTATGCTGTCCGCTTTCGGCGTGCAGATGGTGCGCTATATGATGGTGTGGCCAGCTTTGGTCGTCGTCCGACCGTTGATAGTGACGGTTGCGCGCTGCTGGAAACTTTCGTGTTTGATTTCTCTGCCGATCTCTATGGGGAATTCTGCTCGGTTTCCTTCTTCGCCTATTTGCGCGGCGAAGAGAAATTTGATTCGCTGGATGCACTGATGGTGCAGATGCGGCAGGATGAGGCCGAAGCCCGTGCGATATTGTCTGCTGTGCAGCCGCTTTCACTGCTGGATTCTTATCTGACTTTCTCTAGAGCGCCGTGCGCCCTCTAGGGCGCATAAAGGTCGCTCTAACATTTTATATTTACAGCATAATTTTATCTTAAATTAATCAAAATTTGAGGTAAAATTATGCTGTGGAACCTGAATAAACGCGCTTCTTTAGAATATATTTACTGCTTTACTTGAAAAATAAGCGTCTGTTTATTTGCTCATCTGTGATTGGGGGCAGGAAGTGCGTTTGGTGAAGAGTTCTAATTGGTTGCGTTTTGCTGGCCTGGCATTTTTGCCAGCTGCTTTTACCTTTATTCATCCGGCTTTGGCTGAGACCGGCGAAAAGTCATCCGGTCGTTATTTCTGGTCGGGCGACTGGTCTTTGACTGTTGGTGGCGACTTTTATCGCCAGCCGCGTTTTACCGGCTCAAGCAAATATATTCTCAGTGCGCAGCCTTTGATCTCTTTCGGAAAGACTGGTGTTGCTGAGCGCTTTTCTTCCCGTAATGATAATATTTCCTTCGCGCTGATGGATATGGAAGATTTCCGTGTCGGGGTCACTGGTGAGTTTTTGATGGCGCGTGGCGGCAGTCAGGCCGATGGCCTGAAAGATGTGCCGTGGGGCGGTGAAGTCGGCGGCTTTATGGAATTTTACCCGACAGACTGGTTCCGTCTGCGTACCGAACTGCGCCATGGTATTCGTGCGCATAAAGGCATTGTCGGCGAAGTGGCCGGTGATGCGTTTTATGATGTGACACCGGCGATCCGCGTTTCCGGCGGGCCAAGGGTGAATTTCGCTTCTAAGAAATATTTCGACACCTATTACGGCATTAATGCGCAAGAATCAGTCGCCAGTGGCCTGTCGGTCTATGATCCTGACGGCGGTGGTATTTCTTCGGTCGGGCTGGGTGGTGCTGTTACATGGATGACGACTGATAAAATCACGACCAGCCTTTATGCGGAATATTCCAATCTGCAAGGCAAAGCAGCGCGTTCCAGTCTGGTCAAAGAGCGTGGCTCGCGCAATCAGCTGACAGTGGGTGTTTCGGCAACCTATCGTTTTGATTTCACACTGGACTGATCTTACAGCAAACCCCCATGAGTGTGATTCATGGGGGTTTGGTTAAGCCCGAGTGGTGATTGAACTTTTTCAAGGCGTGATGCGTCAGCATCTTGAGCCGCCTTGGTATTACGCAAAAATCCGGCAGTTTTGTAAAAGCATTGGCTTGTTTGCTTTGAAAATCTGCCGGAAGGGCAAAGTTTATCTGTCTTGCCCCTTTATTCCGCGCGCGTGCATTGATAAAAGCACTGTCATGATGAGACGATACTCAATATTTATAATGCCGCACTATGCTGGCCGAATTATTGGCCCGGCCTTTTCTTGAAGCCTGAATCAACGTTCAGGGGGAAAGGTCCGGGAAGAATAGCTGACATCCTGAGATGCCGGAAGCATGGCTGACGCCTCAGGGATTATTTTTCGAGACTGCCTGCCTGAGTGCAGCATAATGCCGTGATATGCTCCGGCAGTCCAACTGATAGCTTAAGATAATGACCGCTGAAAAAATCGACTATTCAAAAACGCTGAATCTGCCGCAGACCGATTTTCCGATGCGTGCGAGCTTGCCGCAGCGCGAGCCGTTGCTGGTTGCCCGCTGGGAAGAGATGAATCTCTATAAAAAGCTGCGTGAAGATGCCAAAGATCGTCCGCTTTGGGTGCTGCATGACGGCCCTCCTTATGCCAACGGCAATATTCATATCGGCCATGCGCTGAATAAGACCATCAAGGACGTGATCACCCGTTCATTCCAGATGCGCGGTTACAACTCCAATTATGTTCCGGGCTGGGATTGCCACGGTCTGCCGATTGAGTGGAAGATCGAAGAAAAATACCGCGCGCAGGGCAAGAATAAAGACGAAGTGCCGGTCAATGAATTCCGCAAGGAATGCCGCGATTTCGCTGAAGGCTGGATCAAGGTACAGACTGAAGAGTTCAAGCGTCTGGCAATCACCGGTGATTTTGAACAGCCATACACCACAATGAATTTCCGTGCGGAAGCCCGTATTGCCGGTGAACTGCTGAAATTCGCCCGTAGCGGTCAGTTGTATCGCGGCTCCAAGCCGGTGATGTGGTCGGTCGTTGAGCGTACCGCTCTGGCTGAAGCCGAAGTCGAATATCACGATGTTGAATCGGATATGATCTGGGTAAAATTCCCTGTCACATCTGTGCCGGAACTGGCTGATGCTCATGTGGTGATCTGGACGACGACCCCTTGGACAATTCCGGGCAACCGCGCGATCGCTTATTCGCCGAAGGTTTCTTATGGCCTGTATGAAGTTACCGGTGCGGAAAATGACTTTGGTCCCCAAGCTGGTGAAAAGCTGATCTTCGCTGATAAACTGGCAGAAGATTGCTTCAAGAAAGCCAAGCTGACTTTCAAGCGCTTAGCTGATGTGTCAGCCGAACAGCTTCATGGCATGACCGCTGCTCACCCACTGAAAGGCTTTGGCGGGGGGTATGAATTTGTGGTGCCGCTGGTTTCCGGTGAGCATGTGACTGATGATGCCGGTACTGGCTTCGTTCATACTGCGCCAAGCCATGGTCGCGAAGACTTTGAAGCATGGATGGATGCGGCACGCGAGCTTGAAGCACGTGGTATTAATCCGGCGATCCCTTTCCCTGTAGATGATGCAGGTTTCTATACATCCGATGCGCCGGGCTTTGGCCCTGACCGTGACGGTGGTGCAGCGCGTGTTATCGATGATAACGGCAAGAAGGGCGATGCCAACGAGGCCGTGATTAAAGAGCTGATCGCGCGTGGTTTGCTGTTTGCCCGTGGCCGCATGAAGCATTCATATCCGCATTCATGGCGCTCAAAGAAGCCGATCATTTTCCGCAATACGCCACAGTGGTTTGTCTATATGGACAAAGAACTTGGTGACGGCACCACTTTGCGCTCGCGTGCATTGAACGCGATTGATGATACGCGTTTTGTTCCGTCAGGCGGCCAGAACCGTCTGCGTGCAATGATCGAAAACCGTCCTGACTGGGTGCTGTCACGTCAGCGCGCATGGGGCGTACCGATCTGTGTCTTCGCTGCCGAAGATGGCACAGTGCTGATCGATGAAGCGGTGAATGAACGTATTATCACTGCATTTGAAGCTGAAGGTGCGGATGCATGGTTTGCTGAGGGCGCACGTGAGCGTTTCCTCGGAAATCGCACAAATGAAGCGTGGGAACAGGTCTCAGACATTCTTGATGTCTGGTTCGACTCAGGTTGTACCCATGTGTTCACGCTTGAAGATCGCCCTGATATGAAATGGCCTGCCGATCTTTACATGGAAGGCTCGGATCAGCATCGCGGCTGGTTCCACTCCTCCCTGCTGGAGAGCTGCGGCACCCGTGGCCGTGCGCCGTATAATGCAGTGCTGACCCATGGTTTCACCATGGATGAGCATGGCAAGAAAATGTCGAAATCGCTTGGCAATACTGTGACACCACAGGAAATCATCAAGGATTCCGGTGCTGACATTCTGCGTCTCTGGGTGATGACTTCGGATTATTGGGAAGATCAGCGTCTGGGCAAGAGCATTATCCAGACCAATATCGACGCCTATCGCAAGCTGCGTAATACTATCCGCTGGATGCTTGGAACGCTTTCCCATGATACTGGCGAAGAAGTGGCTTATGCCGATCTGCCTGAGCTTGAAAAACTGATGCTGCATCGACTGAGCGAGCTGGATGAAGTGGTGCGCAATGGTTACGATGCATTTGAATTCAAACGCATTACCCGTGCTTTGATCGACTTCACCAATATCGAGCTGTCGGCTTTCTATTTCGATATCCGCAAAGACGCGCTCTATTGCGATGCACCTTCGAGCCTGCGCCGTAAAGCAGCGCTTCAGACAGTGCGTCACCTGTTTGATACGATCGTAACGTGGCTTGCGCCAATGCTGCCTTTCACCACGGAAGAAGCATGGCTTGATCGTTACAAAGATGCGGTCTCGGTGCATCTGGAACAGTTCCGCACTATTCCGGCAGAATGGAATAATCCGGTTCTCGCTGCCAAGTGGGACAAGGTGCGTGATGTCCGTCGCGTTGTCACCGGCGCTCTGGAGCTGGAACGTGCAGATAAGCGCATCGGTTCTTCGCTGGAAGCCGCACCTGTCGTGCATATTACGGATGCATCGCTGATGTCTGCGGTTGAAGGTCTGGATCTGGCTGAAATCTGCATCACCAGCGATATCACAATCAGCGACCAGCCAGCTGCTGGCGAAGCCTTTGTGCTGGGCGATGTGAAGGGCGTTGCTGTTGTGCCTGCCAAGGCAAATGGTGAAAAATGTGCCCGTTCATGGCGTTATACGCAGGATGTTGGTAGTGATTCTGCCTATCCGGATGTATCTGCGCGTGATGCAGCGGCATTGCATGAGCTGAAAGCGCTCGGACGTCTGGATTAAGAATGAATCTGCGGCAATCACCGTTAGAGCGCCGTGCGCGTCCTTAAAGACGCACAAAGGTCGCTCTTAACTATTGAATCTACGTATCGGTCCAAAAATCGATTCCGATTTTTGGACCGATACGGTAACAAACAATTATCAGTGATTGCCGCATATTTTCTGCCGTGCTAAGGCACTGCATTGAAATATTTTGTCGGCAGTTAAAATCTGCGGTCATGCCTTGGAGTTGCCGGAAAGAGCGGATAACGCCATAATGGTGTGAAGTTTATTGTAGTTGTGGTTGGGTAATCTGGCCGAATACGGATAAAAGTGGTGCTCATGAAGATTGAAGGACGCATTCTCGCTTTCGCAACAGTGCTGGCCAGTTTAGGGCTTGCCGGTTGCGTGTCCGATCCGACCTATGGAACAGGCAAGTCAGCCAGCTCGCAATTGCTGGATGATATGTCGTCGATTGCTACAATCGGCCCGAAAACGAAAAGCGGTATTGAGTATAAGCCGCGTCCTGATCTGGTGAAGCCGGTTGCAGGACAGAAAGAAAACCTGCCGCAGCCACAGCAGAGTGTTGCCAGTGCCGGTGATCCTTCATGGCCGGAATCACCGGAAGAGCGCCGCAAGCGTCTGCGTTCGGAAATTGAAGCGAACCGCGATAATCCGAACTTTGTTTCGCCGATTGCGCCGGATAGCCCGAGCGATTTCACACCGCGCCGTCAGATTTTGCCAAGCGGTTCGAGCCGTCGTGAAGAATATGCAGCGCGCGATTCCGTTGCAAATCCGGCTGCTGTTGCTGCTGCCAAGCAGGCACAGAAAGATCGCTCCGGCGGTTCTGCGACACAGCGTAAATATCTGAGTGAGCCGCCAATCAGCTATCGTAAGCCTGAAGCTTCTGCAACTGCCGGTGACTTGGGTGAAGATGAGGCGAAAAAAGAACGTCGCCGTAAGGCCGAGGCTACCGGTTCAAAGAGCTGGCGCGATAAGCTGGGTCTCTGATTTTCTAAATATTGTGAAGATGCCGCAGTTGATAAAACTGCGGCATTTTTATTTGCGCTTCTCTTTGAAAAAATCGCGGAGCAGGGCGCTCGCTTCCGCTTCACCGATGCCTGAATACACATCCGGTGCATGATGACAGGTTGGCTGGTTGTAAAAACGGGAGCCATATTCCACACCGCCGCCTTTTGGATCGCTGGATGCATAATAAAGACGGCGGATGCGGGCAAAGGAAATCGCTGCCGCACACATAGTGCAGGGTTCCAGCGTTACGTAGAGATCACAGTCGCCCAGCCGCTCATTTGCCAATGTTTCGCAGGCGATGCGAATGGCAAGAATCTCGGCATGTGCGGTCGGATCATTCATTTCGCGGGTACGATTACCGGCGCGGGCGATGATTTGATTTTTGTGGGTGATGACAGCGCCAATCGGCACCTCACCTCGGGCACCGGCAGCACGCGCTTCATCCATGGCAATTTGCATGGGGGATTGTGGATTTTGACGGTTCAGACCACCAGAATGACTGCCAGTTGCGTTTTTTTGCATATTGTGCGGCAGCCTTTCAGATATTTTGCTCGCAAGCTTGAAGATGATTTGTTAGAGCGTAACTTTAATAAGGTGTGTAGCATAAGAGCTGCGCTGCAATAATGTCAGCTTTATCCTAAATTTTGCCAAACCGGAATGGTTTAGCATGGCGCATATCCGGTGAAATTGCATAGCGGTTTTGCAGGAGGCAATGCATAAGAGTAAAGAGATGGAGCAATTCGGGCGATACCGTTTTTAACGGAATTGCTCTGATTTTGCGGCAGGGCTTTCCGCAACCTGATTTTCTATATTTGATTGCCGGGCACAAATGCCGGTGAAAGGCTGATATTCTGATGACCCGTGATGATCACGATAATGAACGTGGCAAACGTCCTTTTGTAAAACGCGAAGGTTCGCGTGATGACAGAGGTTCTGACCGCCCGCGCCGTTTTGATGGTGACAAGCCGCGCAACTTTGAATCCCGCGGCGACAAACCACGCAGTTTCGAACCTTGTGGTGATAAGCCACGTAATTTCGAACCAAGAGGCGATAAGTCCCGTGGTTTTGAATCCAGAGGCGATAAGCCCCGTAACTTTGAATCCAGAGGCGATAAGCCTCAGGGCTTTGCTTCTCGTTCAGACAAGCCTCGTGGTTTTGATATGACTGCCCAAGGTGATGAAGGTGAACGTATTGCCAAGCGTTTGGCACGCGTTGGTATTGCTTCGCGTCGTGAAGCGGAAAGCATGATCGCTGCCGGTCGCGTTGCCGTAAACGGCAAAGTGCTGACCAGCCCTGCGGTCAATGTTCAGCGTTCAGACAGAATTACTGTTGATAATAAAGTACTCCAGCAGGCAGAGCGTACACGTTTGTGGCTCTATCATAAGCCTGCCGGTCTGGTGACTACCAATCGTGATCCGGAAGGTCGCCCGACAGTGTTTGATGCGCTGCCGGAAGAATTACCGCGCGTTCTCTCGGTTGGTCGTCTTGATATTAATACAGAAGGCCTGCTGCTGCTGACCAATGATGGCGGCCTGTCCCGCGTGCTGGAATTGCCTGCAACAGGCTGGCTGCGCCGTTACCGCGTGCGCGCTCATGGTTCCGTCACACAGGCGCAGCTTGATGAATTGAAGAATGGTATTGCCGTTGACGGCGTATTCTATGGCTCGATTGAAGCAACGCTTGAGCGTGAGCAGGGCTCCAATGTTTGGCTGAATATCGGTCTGCGCGAAGGTAAAAACCGCGAAGTTAAAAATATTCTCGGTGCCCTCGGTCTAGCAGTATCCCGTCTGATCCGCGTTTCTTTCGGACCTTTCCAGCTCGGAGATCTCGAAGAAGGTGCAGTGCGCGAAATTCGCGGCCGCACGCTGCGCGATCAGCTGGGTGAGAAACTGGTGGAAGATTCCGGTGCGGATTTTGATGCGCCGATTTACAATGAATTCTCCAATGTTGCTGTACAGGGCGAGTTGCCGCATCGTATGCAGCGTTTTGATGCCTATGAGGATCGCAGCAGCGAACCGGTTGAAGAAGCACGTCCGCGTTATAAATCAGACTGGATTTCCAGCAGCGGCGAGGGTGACAAAAAAGGCCGTGGCGGTAAGGGCGGTTTCCGCGGTGCTCCGCGTGGCGAAGATCGCGGTGCGTTCCGTAGCGAGCGTCGCGCTGCTTCGGGTGGTGAAGATGGCCGCAGTGAGTCGCGTGGCGCTCCTCGTGAAGAAGGTCGCGGTGAATTCCGCAGTGCGCCTCGTGATGGTGAACGTAAACCTTTCCAGCGCGACCGCGATGGTAAAAACTGGCGCGAAGACGGTCTTGCCCGTCTCAGCACATCAGCACCACGCTCCGGTGGTTTTGACAAGCCGCGCGGTGGTCGTTCTGATAAGGGCGAAGATAAATTCGGCTCACAGCCGCAGCGTCCGCGTGGCGTAAATGTGTGGATGGCACCGGGCGCAAAAGCCTATAATTCGTCATCCAAACCTACACCTGGTGAAGATCGCCGTCATGGTCGTGATGGTGAAGACCGTCCGCAGCGTTCAGAAGGTGGCCGTGGTTATCAGGAGCGCTCCGGCGGTCGTGGCGATGGCCGTAATGATAGTCGTGGTGAAGATCGTTCCGGCTATAAGCGTCAGGGTTTCCGTCGTGACGATGAAGGCCGTGATGGTTTCAAGCGTGAAGGTTTCCGCTCAGACAATCGTCGTTCCAATGATGCCGGTGATCGCCCGGCACGCGAAGAACGCCGTTTCTCCGGCGAACGTTCTTACGACAAAAAGCCGTTTGGCGAACGTACAGGCGGCGACAAACCATTCCGTGGCAAGCCTGAGGGCGGTCGTGGTGGCAAGCCGTTTGGCAAAGGCCCGCAAGGTGGCAGGCCATCGGGTGGCCGTCCTTCGACACCTCGCGGTGATGGCCCCCGCGGTGCAGGCCCTCGTGGCAACGGACCACGCGGAGATAAGCGTTAATGCGCATTGTTGGCGGCAAATTCCGCGGTCGTGCACTGGTAACGCCGGAAAGCTCTGCAATCCGGCCAACCAGTGACCGGACACGCGAAAGCCTGTTCAATATTATCTCTCATGGTTTTCGTGAGAAGCTGGACAATACACGGGTGCTGGACTTGTTTGCCGGCACTGGTGCTTTGGGTCTTGAGGCAATGTCGCGTGGTTGCCGCTATACGGTTTTCGTCGAGGAATCGGTCGAAGGTCGCGGGCTTCTGCGTCAGAATGTTGAAGCCTTCGGTCTTCAGGGGCATACAAAAGTGTTTCGCCGTAATGCCACGGCATTGGGTCCGACCGGCACAATGGGCGATTTTGATCTGGTTTTTGCCGATCCGCCTTATGGCAAAGGTTTGGGCGAGCAGGCCTTTATTTCCGCACTTGAGGGCGGCTGGCTCAAGCCGGATTCGCTGCTGGTGCTGGAAGAAGTGTCAGAAGCCGTCATTACATTGGATGACCGGTTTATTCTGCGGGATGAGCGGAATTACGGGATCACAACAATAAGATTGTATGAACTGGCCTGAAAAACATCTGATTAAAATGTAAAATGCCCGCTGTATAGCGGGCATTTTTCGTTATAGGGCGACACTCCCAATTCAGTGGGGTCTATTGTTAAATTATTGTCATGATGACATAATTTTTGATGGAAGGTTGCGAATTCGCCGCAATCTCGTTTAATTAAGGGTGTTTTGCAAAACAGGAAGGGACACTTTTCGTGCCATATCTATCCTTTTGCCGGCAGATGGTCAGCACTTCCATGCTGGCGCTGCTTGTCAGTTCTGCGGCTGTGGGCGCTACTCACGCGCAAGCTGCCAAACCGGCTGTTGCGCCTGTTACCACAACGCAGGAAAAACCGGCCAATGATAACCAGCCGGATGCTTTGCCCGAAATTAAAACGCAGACCGGTGTCAGCAGCTTTCAGCTCGCCAATGGTCTGGATGTTGTGGTGATACCCGATCATCGCGCACCTGTGGTCACGCAGATGGTGTGGTACCGTGTGGGTGCTGCTGATGAGCAGGAGGGTGTTTCCGGTATTGCCCATTTTCTTGAACACCTGATGTTCAAAGGCACCAAGAATGTTCCGGCAGGTGAGTTCTCTGCAAAAGTTGCAGCGATAGGCGGACAGGAAAACGCTTTCACCTCTTCAGATTATACCGGCTATTACCAGCAGATCGCTCCCGATGCGCTGGAAATGGTGATGAAATATGAATCTGATCGCATGGCCAATCTGGTGCTGACGGATGAGGTCATCAAACCGGAACGGGATGTGATCCTTGAAGAACGCCGCATGCGCGTGGACAGCAATCCTTCAGCGATGCTGCGTGAAGAAGTCAGTGCCACAACTTTCTATAATCATCCTTATCGTCGCCCGATTATCGGCTGGCAGCAGGAAATGGAAAAACTAAGCCTTAATGATGCGATTGGTTTTTACGAGCGTTACTACACGCCGAATAACGCCATTCTCGTGGTCGCCGGTGATGTGACACCGGAGCGGGTGCGCGATCTGGCGTTGAGCACCTATGGTAAACTGCCGAAGCGCTTTGAAGTAGCGCCGCGTATTCGCCCGCAGGAACCTGAAAAGCATACAGCACGGACTGTCATTTTGCGCGATGCGCGTGTAAACCAGCCATCCTATAATTCCACATGGGTGGTGCCGTCTTATATCAATGCCAAGGCTAAGGGCCGTGAAGGTGATGCCGAAGCGCTTGATCTGCTTGGTGAAATTCTTGGTGGCGGTATTCGCAGCCGTCTTTATCAGGAACTGGTGGTTGAACAGGGGCTTGCCGCCAGCGCCGGTGCTTATTATGCCGGTGATGCGTTGGATGACGGCACGTTCATGATCTATGGCTCACCGCGTGGTGATGCCACACTGGAAGACGTGCAGACGGCCGCGAATGTGGAAGTTGACCGTCTTATCGCAGAAGGTGTGACTGAAACTGAGCTTAATCAGGCGCGTAACCGCTTCCTCAAGGCAATGATTTTTGCCCGTGACAGCCAGACCGGCATGGCGCGGATTTATGGTTCTTCGCTGGCGACTGGTCAGACCGTGGATGATGTTCTGGGCTGGCCGGATAAAATCCGCGCCGTGAAACCGGAGCAAATCCGCGACGTGGCACAACGCTATCTGAAACCTTCTATTGAAGTGACCGGCTATTTGTTGCCATCGGCTGAGCAGAAAACAACCGAAACCCAGCCAGCGGCAAAACCGGCTGCGGGCGGTAAGGCTGAGGCAGGTGCTGCTGAAGGTAAGCCGAAAGATGCAAAATCAGAGGTGAAAAAATAATGGTCTATTCTCTTCACTCTGAAACAGGGTTCAGCAAAGCTGCCCCTGTTCGCGGCAAGACTGTGTTCGGCCTTAAAGCGGCTCTTGCCGGTGCTTTCGCACTGTTGGCAACGCTACCGGCCTTTGCGCTGGATATTCAGGAAGTGACTTCACCAAAGGGTATCAAAGCGTGGCTGGTGGAAGATGGCAGCGTGCCGCTGATTTCCATACGCTTTTCTTTCAAAGGCGGCAGCGCACAGGACCCTGTGGGCAAAGAAGGACTGGCTAATCTGATGACCGGCCTGTTCGATGAAGGTGCGGGCGATATGCCATCCGATGCCTATCAGGAGCGGCTGGATAATATTGGTGCGGAGATGAGCTTCAGCGCCAGTCAGGACAATATTTCCGGCGGCATGCGTATGCTGAAGGAAAACAGTCCTGCGGCTTTCGACATGCTGGCGCTGGCAATCCAGAAGCCACGTTTTGATCAGGTTGCGATTGACCGTATTCGTTCGCAGATTGTTACCGGTATCAAAGCATCTCAGAATGACCCGTCAACCATTGCAGCACAGAAGTTTGCGGAAGTGCTCTATGGCAAGCATCCTTATGCACGCCGTGACGAGGGCACAGTGCAGACGCTGGAAGCAATTACCCGCGAAGATTTGCTGGATGCCCATAAGAAACTGTTTGGCAAAGACCAGCTGAAAATCGGCGTGGTTGGTGCCATCAGCGCCAAAGAACTGGCACCGTTGCTGGATAAATTATTCGGTGACTTGCAGGATAAAGCCGATCTCAAGCCGGTCGAAATGGCCAAGCTGGCATTGGGTGCTACAACCTCTGTGACCTATGATCTGCCACAGACAACGGTTAGTCTGGTTTATCCGGGTGTTAAGCGCAGCGATAAAGACTTCTTCGCGGCCTATCTGATGAATCAGGTGCTGGGCGTTGGCTTCACATCGCGTCTTTATAATGAAGTGCGTGAAAAACGTGGTCTGGCCTATACGGTTGGTTCCGGTCTTAGCGGACAAGATTATTCCAACAGCCTCAATATCTCGACCGGCACACGCCCGGACCGCGCGCAGCAAAGTCTGGATGTGATCCGTGCGGAAGTCGCCCGCATGGCAAAATCCGGCGTGACTGAGGAAGAGCTGGCATCAGCCAAGAGCTTTGCAATCGGTGCCTACGCGATCAACAATCTGGATTCGTCCGTAGCTGTTGCCCGCACTTTGGTTGGCTTGCAGGAGCAAAATCTCGGGCGCGACTATATTGATCGTCGTGGTGATCTCATCAATGCTGTGACAGTTGATGACGTGAAAGCCGTTGCCGCAAAACTGCTCAAGGCTGATCCGGCTATTTTGATGGTTGGACCCAGCCTGAATTAATAGGGTTGATAGCTTCACAAGAAAACGGCGCGGTGGTCATCCACCGCGCCGTTTTTTTGATCTATCCCTAATGTTTAGTTCGTTGCCGGTGCGGTTGATAAATCCGCAACCGGATAAGTTTCCGCAGGGGCAATGGTTTCTTCCGTTGCCTTGTCGAGCGGAACCGCAGAGCGGGTTGGCTTGATCAGTGGCTCTGGTGTAACCGGCTTATTGAACAGCAGGTGACGACCGGCCAAAATACCTTCCGAGGCTTGCACATAGAGGCGGTCTTCATCGCGCTGGCGCACATCATCAGCGATAGCGTGGGCTTCATCTTCGCCCATACCAAGTGCTTCCAGTGTTTTACGTCCAAATAGCAGGCCGGATTCAAAGGTTTCACGCAGCTCGTAATCCACGCCTTTGGCGCGCAGTTGCAGCGTATGCTCACGGTCAAAAGAGCGGACATAAAGTTTCACGTCCGGAAACTCAGTCTGAATGAGGTCGACGATACGATCAGTGATCTCTTTTTTCTCCGTACAGATCGCGACCAGTTTGGCTTTGCGGATACCTGCCATTTCCAGCACGTCTTTACGCTGTCCGTCACCGAAATAGATACGGAAACCGAAACGACCCGCCGCGCGGATTTTATTGGCGGAATTATCAATCACCGTCACATCTGAACCACCGGCGAGCAAAATTTGCGAGGCAATCTGCCCGTAACGGGAAAAGCCGATCATCAGGACATCGGAACCGGCACCCTCAAAATCTTCATCAATGCCGTCCTCTTGTTTCGAGGCTGATAGCAAGCGGTTGCCTATGGAAACCGAGAGCGGTGTCAGCGCCATAGAAATGGTGATGGCAGCAATCAGTTCTGATGCCAGCGCATCGGTGATAACAGCGGCGGCACTGGCAGCGGAGAACAGCACGAATGCAAATTCACCACCCTGCGGTAGCAGGAAGGCGACTTTAATCGCATCATTATGCGTGCTGCGGAAAATACGGCATAGAATGTATATCACCGCGATTTTGGTGACGATGATCACCGGTACCGAGAGCAGGATCATCAGCCAGTTGTCGAGAATGACAACCAGATTGAGCGACAGACCGACCGCAACAAAGAACAGGCCGAGGAAAATACCACGGAACGGCTCAACGTCTGCGGCCAGTTCGTGACGGTAAGACGAATCTGCCAGCAGAACACCGGCAATGAAGGCACCCATCGCCATGGAAAGTCCTGCGGCTTCCATCAGCGTTGCCGAGCCTAGAACCACAAACAGCGCGGCGGCGATCATCACTTCACGCGCACCGGTATTGCCGATGATGCGGAACATCGGGTTCAGCAGGTAGCGACCTGCAATAATCAGAATGATAATGGCACCAAGGGCAGCGGCAACATGGAAATTGGCGGCACTCTGCGAACCTTCACCCGGAGACAATGCGGGTATCAGTGCCAGAATAGGGACGATGGCCAGATCCTGAAAAAGCAGAATGGCAAAAGCTTTTTGGCCGTATTTCTGACTGGTCTCGCCTTTGTCTTCCAGAATTTGCATGGCAAATGCAGTTGAGGAAAGGGCAAAGCCGCAACCGACAATAATTGCAGCCGGTACCGGCAGGCCTGCAACATAAATGCCGAGAAAGGCGAGCGCGACAGCACAAAGCGTTACTTGTGCCAGACCAAGGCCAAAAATCGCATGGCGCATCGACCAGAGACGGGATGGTTTCAGGTCAAGGCCGATGATGAATAGCAGAAACACAACGCCCAGTTCAGAGAAGTGCAGCAGTTCTTCGCCATCCGTAATAAAACGGGCAATCGGGCCGATAATCACACCGGCAGCCAGATAGCCGAGGACTGTTCCCAGCCCCAGTCGTTTAAACAGCGGAGCGGCAATGATCGCTCCGGCGAGGATCATCAGAGTTTGCAGATAAAGACTGCCGATGGAAATATTGTTTTCCATAATTGAAACATCACATATCTAGAGCATTTCCAAGCCAAAAATCTATAGTGGTTTTGCATGGAATAATGCGACAAAACAAAGAGCTAGAGCAGTTTCGACGTTTCCGTTTTTACCGGAACCACTCTCGTTTGCAGGGGGCGGGTACAAAACAAGCCATAGGCAGCACATCGTCAGACATGATGCTGCAGCAAATCATGTGGAACATAATACGGAATAAACTGCGCAGATAACGGTTTTTTAAAGAAAATCATCACGTTTATGACTTCAGCGTTGTTAAATATGAAGACATATGGACATTTCAACCTGTCAGATAAGTGTTTTGGCTCTGTGATGACAAGCCGGTTCTTTTCTCCTCCGTATATAAAGCCTATATAGGCAAAACAGGTTGATATTCTACAATTTGCAGATCACGAAACACGGAGCATTTCAATTGTTTGCTATGTTCCGGCAAAGTATAAATGACAGGAAAAATGATGGACGCACAAAGCTCTGCTCAAAAACTCGCCGATCAGGCTCGTTTTCTCGTGGCTGCGGCCAAAAAGGCCGGCGCAGATCATGCAGATGCAGTGGTCGTGCGCAGTCGTTCCAGTAATGTCAGCGTGCGTCTCGGCAAGGTAGAAGCGACAGAAGCATCGGAAAGTGATGACTTCTCCTTACGCGTTTTTGTCGGCAAGCGTATTGCCAGTATCTCGGCGAGCGCCAATAAAGGCGCTGATCCGGTTGCATTGGCAGAACGCGCTGTTGCAATGGCAAAAGTCTCACCGGAAGACGCCTATGAAGGGCTTGCCGATCCGGCAAGGCTGGCAAAAAAGATTGCTGATCTTGATCTGTTCGATCCGACACAGATTGATGCCAAGCGCATGACAGCAGATGCTCTGGCCATGGAAGAGGCTGCGCGTGCGGTTTCCGGTGTCACCAATTCCGGCGGTGCAACTGCCTCAGCGGGGCTGGGCGGTATGGTGCTGGTGACCTCCGGTGGTTTTGAAGGTTTTTACACGCTGAGCCGTTTTGGTCGCTCTGTCAGCGCGATTGCTGGTGAGGGTACGGCAATGGAGCGCGATTATGACATGCGCGTACGCCTGCATTTCGCCGATTTGCCTGAACTGCAAGACCTTGGCCGCACGGCCGGTGAACGGGCTGTGCGCCGTCTCAATGCGCGTAAACTCAAAACCGGCACTGTGAATGTGATGTTTGATCCGCGTATTGCCCGCGGTATGGCCGGTCATATCGCCGGTGCAATCAATGGTGCATCGGTTGCGCGTAAAAGCAGCTTCCTCAAAGATAAAATGGGGCAGCAGGTTCTGAGCAAAGGTATCAGCATCACCGATGATCCGCTGCGTTTGCGCGGCTCTTCTTCCCGCCCGTTTGATGGTGAAGGTATTGCCGGTGAAAAACTGACTATGATTGAAAATGGTGTATTGAAACATTGGTTCTTGTCCGGCTCGACGGCGCGTGAACTGGGAATGGAGACCAATGGTCGTGGTGTGCGTTCCGGCTCAACTGTTGTGCCGTCTTCAACCAACTTGGTACTTGAGGCAGGTGATCGGACACCGGAAGAGCTGATGAAAGAACTCGGCAGCGGTTTTTATGTCACCGAGGTTTTCGGGCAAGGCGTGGATATGATCACCGGACAATATAGCCGCGGTGCATCCGGTTTCTGGATTGAAAACGGTGAGCTGACCTATCCGGTAAGTGAAGTGACTATCGCTTCCAATCTCAAAGATATGTTTATGAATATGACAGCCGCCAATGATCTGGATCGCTCTTATGGCACTGCCGCGCCAACATTGGTAATTGAAGGAATGACGCTTGCCGGAGAGTAAAACCGATAAACTGACTGATACGGCTGACCTGCAACTCATCCGTGAGGCGGCGGCTGAGGCTGGCAAAATTGCCTTGCGCTATTACGGCAAAGATCCTGAAGTCTGGCTGAAAAACGGCCAGTCTCCGGTGAGTGAAGCAGATCTGGCGGTTGACCGTTTTCTGCAAGAGTTTTTGTTACAGGCACGGCCGGATTATGGCTGGATTTCTGAGGAGACAGCGACAGACGAACAGCGCACAGGCCGCAAACGGGCTTTTGTGGTTGACCCGATTGATGGCACCCGTGCTTTTCTCGCCGGCGATAACCAGTGGTGTGTGAGCATTGCTGTGATTGAAGACGCTAAGCCGCGCTGTGGTGTGCTGGACGTGCCGGTACGCAAAGAGGTTCTGACTGCCGTTCGCGGGCAGGGTGCTTTTCAAAACGGCAAGGCGATCAGTGCGCAATTGCCGGATGATGGCAGCAGCTATCCGGTGGCAATGTCCCGATCACATTTTAATGAGCTGCCGGAAGGTTTTCGCAGCAAGGTCGCTTTTGCATCTTATGTGCCGTCTCTGGCCTATCGTATCGCCAAGGTCGGGCGGAGTGAGCTGGCGGGTACATTTGTGCGCGGTGGCGCGCATGACTGGGACTTGGCGGCTGCGGATTTGCTGCTTTCAGAGGCTGGCGGCAAGCTTTTGACCCTTGAAGGTCAGGCACTTAGCTATGGTATCGTGAATGGTCCGGCAATGAGCCAAAAACCATTCAGCCATGATGTGCTGGTTGCGGCTGTTGCAGGTTTCGACAATGAGATGCTGAGCGTTGTGCGGCAGTTATTATCAGGCCATAGCAACGCCTGATTAAGCATCTGCAACTGGCACCTGAAAAATGCGATAAATTAAAGAGTGCGCAGTGATCGCTCAGGTTGAACTTGAACGTAAACCACTCTAAAGAAGGCGCTAACAAGGGCTGTGCCGCGATTGGTGCTGCCTTTTTGGCAACGTAATCTCAGTGACAGGATTAGACCCATGACCGTATCTGGTGAAAACAAACAGCTGCTGCATTTGGTATTCGGCGGTGAATTGAAGACATTGAACTCGATGGAGTTCCGTGATCTGAAAAATCTGGATATCGTCGGCATCTATCCGAATTACGAAACAGCTAAAACAGCTTGGAAATCCAAAGCTCAGGCGACTGTTGATAACGCACATATGCGTTATTTCATCGTTCATATGCACCGCCTGCTGGACCCTGCAAGCGCGATTGCTGAAGCTGTCAATTCTGCTGATAAAGCCTGATAGCGCATTTTGACCGTGGCAGGTGATAATGTGCAGCAAGACGGATTTCTGAAACGCGTTTGGCAGCGTATTCGCGAGCCTTTGGCGCGTTCAGAAATGCTGAAGACGGTACTGGTCAATTTGATTTCAGGCTATCTCCGGCTGGTCTATGCCACCAATAAACGCCTGCCCGGTTTTGATGAAACCATTGCATCGCAAAAAAAACATACCCCTTATATTGTCACTTTCTGGCATGGCCAGCATTTGATGGGCACCTTTGTGCGTGAAAAATCTGTGCCGGTTGTGGCCATGTTTTCACGTAGTGCCGATGCGGAGCTGAATGCGCGTGTGGCGGAAAAACTCGGCCTGCAAACGGTGCGTGGTTCCGGCGGACGCGCAGGCAGTGACAATAGCGGCAAGGGCGGTGCGCGTGCTTTGATCACCCTGAAACGGGCATTGGATCAGGGTATCAGCACCGGCATGATTGCCGATGTGGCACATAGTCCGGTGCGTGAGGCAGGGCAGGGCATTATTTTGCTGGCCAAGCTGTCCGGCCGCCCGATCCTGCCTGTTGCTTACGCTTTTTCCCGTTCAGTTGTTTTGCAGAGAAGCTGGGATAAAACATCTATCCCGTTGCCATTCGGCCGTTCGGCTGCGGTAACAACTGAGCCGGTCTGGGTGCCTGTCGATGCTGACGAGATTCTGCTTGAAGAAAAGCGTCAGGAATTGACCCGCAAACTCGATGCAGCAACAGATGCAGCCTATAAACAATTGGGATTGCAAACACCTCCCGCCCGCTGACAATAGTGCGATGACAATAAATTGTGATAGCGTCCGGCATTCTTTTGTATAATGACGGGGTTATCAGTTATTGGTGTATAAGTTTAAGATAGGCTTGGTGTGCTGAGCATCTTGGTGCAAGATTTCAACAGTTTGCATCCGAGCGCAACAGTTTCGGTATTCCGCGTTTTTCCGGCATTTCAAATTCAGATAAGGCAACAATAGGCTTTTCTGATCGTGCTATCCGGTATGGAGATAAGAATGAGTGAAAAATGGGCCCGCACTGTTCTTAAAATTTATAAGGCTGCCGGTTGTGCGGCCTATCCGCTGATCGGGCCCTATATCAGCTATCGTGTTTCCAAAGGCAAAGAAGACCGCAGCCGCCGTTCCGAGCGCTATGGCCGTAGCCCGATTGCACGTCCTGAAGGACCACTGGTCTGGATGCATGCCGCAAGTGTCGGTGAATTTATTGCTATTCTGCCGCTGGTTGAGCATTTTCTCGGGCAGGATATCCGTATTTTGCTCACCACCGGCACCCGCACCTCGGCGGCACTGGTGGCGGAACGTCTGGGTGACCGCGTTATTCACCAATATGTGCCGCTTGATCTTTTGCCTGCTGTGCGCCGTTTCCTCGATCACTGGCAGCCGGATGTAGCGATTAAGTGTGAATCTGAAATCTGGCCGATGACCATTCTGGAACTCGGAAAACGCCATATTCCGCAAATTCTGATTAACGGGCGCATGTCCGACCGTTCTTATGCGAAGTGGAAAAAGCGCAGCTCGGTTGCTGAAGCTTTGTTTGAAAATTTTGCCCATGTGGTTGCCCAGTCCGATGCGGATGGCGAGCGTTTTCGCCAGCTTGGTGCGCGTCCGGTCACAATTTCCGGCAATCTCAAAGTGGATACAGATGCGCCGCCGGTGGATACACAGGAACTGGCACGCCTGCAGCAACAGATTGGTAAGCGTAAAGTCTGGGCTGCGATTTCCACTCATGATGGTGAAGAAGAAATAGCTGCAAATGTGCATACTATGCTCAGCACGCGCCACCCTGATCTGCTGACAATGATTGTCCCGCGCCATCCGGATCGCGCAAATGCCATTCGTGCAATGATTGAAGCCAAAGGGCTGGTGGTTGCGCAGCGCAGTCGCAATGAAGACATTACCCCGCAAACAGCGGTGTATCTTGGTGATACTATCGGTGAAATGGGCTTATATCTGCGTTTGTCGCAAATTGCTTTTGTCGGCAAATCACTGACCGGTGAGGGTGGCCAAAACCCGTTAGAACCGGCAATGCTTGGCACAGCCGTTCTGTCTGGTCGCAATGTGCAGAATTTCAGAGAATCCTATCAGCGCCTGATTAAAAACGGCGGTGCGAAACTGGTCAGCGATCACAATATGCTGGCCGGTGCCGTGAATTTCCTGTTCAATAATCCGGAAAAACTGGAAGCCATGACCGAAGCCGGTAAGCGTACTGTCGGCGATATGCGCGGTGCATTGGAACGTACACTGACTGCGCTTGAACCATTTATCCGGCCGCTGGCGGTGAAATCACGCCTCTATGCGACTGTCTCTGAGGGTGCATCGGAGACTGATACACCGGAGCAGCCATAATGGCTATCGGCAAATCACAGCGGGATGCTTCATCTTTCTGGTGGGGAAAAGCCGGATGGCAGTCCTGTTTACTGTCACCGCTGGCGAAAATTTATGGTTCCGTTGCTAAAAAACGTATGATGAAGGCCGAACCGCCGCAGGTGAGCCTGCCGGTTTTATGTATCGGTAATTTCACCGTTGGCGGCGCGGGCAAAACACCGACCTGTATTGCTTTTGCGGAAGCTGCGAAAGCGGAAGGCCTGAAACCTGGTATTGTTTCCCGTGGGTATGGCGGTTCTTTCAAGGGCGTGCATTTGGTTGATCCTACACGCGATACAGCAAAGCATACCGGTGATGAACCTTTGCTATTGGCAAGACATGCGATGGTTGCTGTGTGCGCTAACCGTCTGGAAGCCGCGCAACTGCTGCAACAGCTGGGCTGCAACTTCATCATCATGGATGATGGTTTTCAGAGTGCGCGTTTGTTTTATGATTATGCATTGCTGGTTGTCGATGCGGCGCGGGGGGTCGGCAATGGCCGGATTATTCCAGCGGGGCCGTTGCGTGCGCCACTGGCAGCACAAATGCAGCAGGCATCAGCACTTCTGCGTATCACGCCGAACCATTTGAAGGGTGCGGATGCATCGGAAGAGGTGATCCGCATGGCTGCTCGCAGCAATAAGCCGTTTTTTGATGCGCGTCTGGTCTCGGTTGCAGAGCAGCCGGCAGAGGGTAAAAGCTTTCTCGCTTTTGCCGGTATCGGCAATCCGCAGAAGTTTTATGATAGTGTGACAGAGCTTGGCGGGGACGTGGTGATCAGCCGCTCTTTCGGCGATCATTATAGCTATAGACCGGAAGATATCCGTCAGCTTTTGGCAGAGGCGCGTGAGGCCAATCTTATCTTGGCAACAACAGCCAAAGATTATGTGCGCCTGCGTGAAATGCAATCAGCTATCGAGGGTGACTGGCTGCGCCAGATTGCGGTTTTTGATGTGCGACTTGATTTTGGCCGCGAGAAAATTTTGCAGCGCATTATTAAAACAACACGGCAAAACTTTCTCGAACGCAATCTGGAGCTTTAATTAAAGCATTTCCAGCAAAAGTGCGAAGCGGTTTTGCGTTGGATAATGCGTAAAAACAAACAGTTACAGCGGTTCCAACGATTCAGTCTTAACTGGAGCCGCTGTAAAATGCGATGCGGTAAATATTGAGATCGTCAATATTCTCTTCAATCAGCACCCAGTCGCGTGCCGCATAATAGTCATGCTTATCGGCTTCCGCACAGAGATAAATTTCCGGAAAACCTTGTTCACGGGCTTTTTCAATCGCCGCTTTAATCAGCGCGCTGCCGATACCATGGGAGCGCTGTTGTTCATCAACCCACAATGCCGCTACCCATGGGGTATATTGCGGGCGGGCTTCCATGTCGCTGTCGATCAGTGACACAGTGCCGAGAAACTCCGCATTGTCATGGGCGATAAAAGCAACCGGCGTGGTCTCCGCAGTGAGACCTTCCTCGAACAAACCTTTGATAAAGCCCAGTTCATGACCATCCTGCCGCCACCATGCATTCCAGACACGATCAGCTGCATCATCCAGAAATTGCGGGCGGGCTTTAAGGACTGATATTTCGTAAGTTTTTGTCATTTTAACTCAGATTAATTCTTGCTGCGTTGGCGCAGCTCTGGGTTGCTTTCGAGCTCACGCTGATAGGAAACGAGGCCGTTTACATAGGCTTCCTGACGGGCAACGCTCCAGTAACGTAGATCATCCAGCTCGATTTTCTCGGCTGTCACGGCGCAAATCACATAGGAGCCCGGCTCAAGAACCTGATAGTCACCATCGAGGTAACGCAATTTGGCTTCACCGCTGCGATTGCTGGAAAACATAGTCATCACTCTTTCTTGTCTTCAGTGTCTTTTGGTAATCTTTACCTGCGTCCGAACAGACGTTCAATATCACTGAGTTTTAATTCTATATATGTCGGGCGCCCGTGATTACAGGTGCCGGAACCGGGGGTAGCTTCCATCTGGCGCAGCAGGGCGTTCATTTCTTCGCCTTTCATGCGGCGACCGGAGCGAACAGAGCCATGGCAAGCCATCGTTGCAGCCACATGATTGAGCATATCTTTAAGCCCGTTGGCGGTATCATGCTCGGCAATTTCATCCGCAAGATCGCGGATCAGCTGCTGCACATCCATCTCGCCGAGCATAGAGGGCGTTTCACGCACCGCCACAGCGCCGGGGCCAAAACGCTCAACACTCAGGCCAAAGCGCTCCAGCGTTTCCGCATGGGCGACAACACGCTCCGCATCTTCTTCCGGCAGGTCAACAATCTCGGGGATCAGCAGCATTTGCGCGGCCATCGGCTTGGCTTCAAGTGCAGTTTTCAGCGCCTCATAAACCAGTCGCTCATGAGCGGCATGCTGATCCACAATTACCAGACTGTCTTCTGTCTGGGCGACAATATAATTGGCGTGAATCTGTGCCCGTGCAGCACCGAGCGGTGCGCGCAATAATTCTGCGGGCGCTTCAATCTCTGCTGCCCGGCTGTCAGCACTGGGCGCTGTGAATTGTGAAATTGTTGCCTGCATCGCTTCGCCAAAACCGGCCTGTTCATAACGCGGCGCTGGCTGGTTATCGAGATGCAGCGGGCGTTGAGCCGGATGAGCCGTTTGCGGTGACCATTCCTGTCGCGGTGGTTCAGGGCGATAATTGGTGGCAGATTGCCAGTTACGGGCAGGAGATGATGTGTAGGATGAGGGTGAGCGATCCGGTGTTTCAAAACCTTGCGCCTGAAAGGCTTTCAGCATGGCTTCTGCACCACTGGTAGCTGGGCGGATGCCGGATTGTGCCAAGGCATGACGGATCGTTCCGACAATCAGACCACGCACCAGTCCCGGATCGCGAAAGCGCACATCGGCCTTGGCCGGATGCACATTGACATCGACATAAGCCGGATCAAGCTGGAGAAACAACACGCCGACCGGATGGCGGTCACGGGCGATCACATCGGAATAGGCACCGCGCAGCGCACCAAACACCTGTTTGTCACGCACCGGACGACCGTTAATATAGGCAAACTGATGCAGAGAGTTGGCACGGTTGAAGGACGGAATAGCGGTAAAGCCGGTCAGGCGCACACCTTCACGCTCGCTGTCGAGCGCTAAAGCGTTCTCAGAGAAGTCAGCGCCAAGCACCTGCGAAATGCGCTCGAGCATGGCGGCTTCGCTCACCGTTTCTCCGGCATTGCAGGAGGCAGGCAGTTCCAGTGGGCTGCGATCAGTCCCTGCAATAGAAAAACGAACTTGCGGGAAGGAAATCGCAATGCGCTTCACGACTTCCGTAATGGCTGTGGATTCCGCACGGTCGGTTTTCATAAATTTCAAACGGGCAGGGGTCGCATAGAACAGATCGCTGACTTCAACAATCGTCCCGCGATTGATGGCTGTCGGGCGCGGGCCTTCCAGATGACCGCCGCGGACAACCACTTCATAGCCCGAGTCTGCATCTGCAGTACGCGATTTGATGCTGAGGCGTGCAACAGAGCCGATAGACGGCAGTGCTTCACCACGAAAACCGAGCGCACGGATATCATGCACATCATCGGTGAGTTTCGAGGTGCAATGGCGGGAAACAGCCAGAGCCAGTTCATCAGCCGGAATACCGCCGCCATTATCAGTCACACGGATCAGGTTCTTGCCACCACCAGCAGTAACAATTTCAATGCGTGTGGCACCGGCGTCAATCGCATTTTCCACCAGTTCTTTCACCACGCTGGCAGGGCGTTCAATAACCTCACCGGCAGCAATCTGGTTGATAATGGTTTCGCTCAGGAGCCTGATAGACATATGAATGATCCAGTGAGGTGATGATGTTGGCTTGTGTGCGGATTGTCTCCGCACACAATATTAGATTGATCAGCGCTGTTTCTGCTGCTGAACAATGCCGTAAAGATTGGTGCAACGGGTACCGGAACGGCAATAAGCCAGAATTGGAGTTGGTGCATTTTCCACAGCTGCGGCCATCTCATCCAGATTTTCCTGTGTGATCTGACCGCCCGCTACAGGAATGAAATAGGTTTGCAGACCCGCAGCTGTTGCAGCCTGTGCAACGGCATCATAGAGCGGTTGGCCGTCGGATTCATGATCCGGACGGTTGCAGATCAGGGTTTTGAAGCCCTGTGCCACAACTCCGGCAATATCTTCCGGTGCCAGCTGGCCGGTAACAGCAAAATTTTCATCAATCAGACGAATGTCCATAAGTCAGAACCTCTTTGGTGGATTTGTTATTCAGAATATACCATCGTGATGCGCTTACCACCCCGAAAACGTTTATTGCCTGTTGAAACTACCATGCAAGAACGGAAACATCTTCTGACCGGCGATATTATTAAGTGCCGTATAAGCGCTGGTATATGCTTTCAGTAAAAGCATATAGTTATGCTGTGATGGGGATGGAAGGGAAAACCATGGATAAAACCTGTAGCCTTGAGAGAGACGGCGCGGATATACCGCCTGCCACGTCTGAGGTCAGTAATATTATCCGCCGTCAGGGCAGGCTGAAAGCCTCGCACCGGCAGGTCGCGGAAGAGGTGCCGGTGGCTTTTTCCTATGGCGGTACTACCCATGCGGTGATGATGGCCAGCCCGCAGGATATTGAAGATTTTGCTGTTGGGTTCAGCCTCTGTGAGGGCATCATTGCACAGGCCGCAGAAATTGAAGCGATGGCGATTCAGAGTTTTCCTGCCGGTATTGATGTGCAGATACAATTATCCGATCAGCAGCGCGATGCACTGACTGCCCGTCGCAGGCATATGGCGGGGCCAGTTGGTTGCGGCCTATGCGGCATTGAATCAATCACCGAGGCAGTACGGGAGTTTCCGCCGGTTGCGGATAGCGAGTTTACACTGCGCTCTGAGCAGATTGTGCAAGCGGCTGAGCAGATGTGGAATTTGCAGGTCTTGCATCGTGCGACCGGAGCCGTTCATGCGGCCGGTTATTATCAGGCGCGTCAGCGTGATGGCGAAATACTGGCCGTGCGCGAAGATGTCGGGCGGCATAATGCGCTGGACAAGCTCGCAGGTTTTTTGCTGCGCGGCGAGGGCAAAGCTGAAGGCGCTAATCCTGCACGCGGTGCTGTGGTTGTCACCAGTCGCGTCTCATTGGAAATGGTGCAAAAAACTGCGGCTATCCGCTCACCGGTCATCTTGGCGATTTCTGCGCCGACTGCTCTGGCGATCCGCACGGCTGAAGCGCTGAATATTACGCTGGTTGCGCTGGTGCGCGGTGCGGAGTTTGACGTTTATACGCATCCGCACAGGATTGTGGAGTAAAAAGCGGCCTGCGTAAGCAAGCCGCTTTCTTTAATTTTACGCTTCGATTTTGCTGTAAGTATTCAAAATCTGTACGGTTGCATGGGCAGCTTCGCGGCCTTTGACCACAAAATGCGCATGGAAGAAATCATGATGCTCTTTGCTGTCATGATAATGATGCGGGGTCAGTACAACACTTAAGACCGGCACATCAGTATCCATCTGCGACTGCATCAGGCCTTTGATTACGGCATCGGAAACGAAGTCATGGCGATAAATGCCGCCATCGACAACAAAACCTGCTGCAACAACAGCGGCATATTTGCCTGTGCCAGCCAGCGTGCGGGCAAGCAGCGGTGCTTCAAACACACCCGGCACGTCAAAAACTTCAACGGCAATGCCGTTATTAGTCAGTTTAGCCAGTTCTTCAATATAGGATTTGCGTGCTTCATCCACGATATCGGCGTGCCAGCGCGCCTGAATGAATGCAACTTTGAGGGAAGATGGGTTGGTCAAGCTCTGGTTCATAGTTTCATCTCTTGATACTAGAATCAGGGCGCAAATTCACAAATAGACAGATCACACGCGCAATACGTGTGCCGTTTAACCGTGTCTTTGCTCTCTTTCATCCGGACTATACCGTCGGCTCCGGCATCGCACCGGATCTGCTGACTCTGAATAAAAGGCTTATTCAGACGCTCGCGGGCTCAAAGAGTTTCCTCTTCATACCGCCGGTGGGGAATCGCACCCCGCCCCGAGAACAACATCGCGCACTATTGCGCGACGCAACTTTCATACAATCAGTTGTATGAGAAGTCGAGTGGACAATGCGTTTCTGTTTTGCATAGTAATCTTGTCTGACGATCGGGCAAATGATAAGAAGCAGCGTCTAATCAGGAGATTTATGCGCAGCAACTCAGTGTGAATATTTTACCAGCGGCCTTTTTAAAAAAGAGCTGATGGTTGAGTTGCGCCATTTTGTAAGTGGCATCGCGGCGCATATTAAACGTCTCAATGGACAAAAACTATCATGATACAGATACATAATGAAATTCGCCCGATCCGTGATGAGGATACGGAAACTCTGGTCAATATCTGGCTGGAGGCTTCACGCTTCGCCCATGGTTTTCTGGGTGAAGAACGCCTGCAACTCCAATCGGAGCAGGTGCGGGACATTTACCTGAAGCAGGCAGAAAACTGGGTCATTATCCATGACGGGAAACCAGCTGGTTTTATCGGTCTGGTGGGGCAGTTTATTGGCGGGCTTTTTATTGATCCGCACATTCATGGCAAAGGCCTTGGTCGCCAATTGCTGGTTCATGCGCTGGATTTAAAAAAGTCGCTGGAATTAGAAGTCTATGCCCTGAATACACAGGCGCATGGTTTCTATCTGCGGAACGGTTTTGTGGAAATCGCACGTTTTGCTGAGGACGATGAAGGACTGCCTTTTGCCGTCATTCATATGCGCCGTGATGCATAATCAATAAAAAAGGTTTGCCGGAACACTTCCGGCAGACCTTTTGTAAAATCTGCGATATGGGAAATCATCCCATTTTAAACAGGCTATAAATCATTATCGCTTCGCTGCTTATCAGCAGACGTGCTCAATTGCAGAGATGATTATGGCAGGAAGTCCAGCCCGACAACACTGATGGCGATAGCCGTGTTCAGCGTGATAATCATCATAGTATAAAGTATTGCGCTTTTGGTGATCTCAGTCATCTCACACCTCTACGCATCGGCCCCTTATCGATGCTCTGCTGGAGCATGCCGCAGCAAAATAAATTCATTTAGCGTCTGCGAACATGCGACAATATAAAAATCTAAAGCCAGTCTGTTGGGTACAATTTATTGCGACACGCTTTAGGTTCTGTTTACTCACCAAATGTAACAGCGTGTAACCGAGCATGCAACCCGAAAGCGCTGATTAATCGCTCAAAAGACGCCCGTTAGTGTCATCCAACCCTTGTTTTGCGGGTTTTTAAATGGTTTTTCATGTGAGGTGCTTTTATAATTGTCTCATCACAATCCATTGTTTTTTAAGCCGAAATTTACCATGAGTGCACATCTTTTGTTGCCCGTGTTAAGTTTGTGACCGTTAAATCGCACCTCTCAAAAAACTTTGCAGGCACGGTCATTTCTACGTGTAATCCGGTCAGGCTGGGTTATATAATGTTTGAAATATAAGATATCTGGCATTTAGGATTCGTATTGTGAATCGTATTATTCCGCTGGTTTTGGCTGTCGCGCTTTTTATGGAACAGATGGATTCGAATGTGATTTCGACATCTCTGGCTGCCATTGCAAGAGATATCGGTACCAGCCCCATTGCTCTGAAATTGGCTCTTACGTCTTATCTTGTTTCACTGGCCGTGTTTATTCCGGTAAGCGGCTGGATGGCGGATCGGTATGGTGCGCGCAATGTGTTTCGTGCGGCAATCGCCGTTTTCGTTATCGGGTCTGTGGCCTGCGCGGCATCCAACTCTCTGATGAGTTTTGTAGTTGCCCGTTTCCTGCAAGGGGCAGGCGGGGCAATGATGACGCCGGTTGGTCGTCTGGTTTTGCTGCGCTCGACACCGCGTAATCAACTGGTCAACGCTATGGCATGGCTGGCAATCCCGAGCATGGTGGGGCCCTTGGTTGGCCCTCCCGTTGGAGGTTTCATCACGACCTATTTTAGCTGGCACTGGATCTTCCTGATCAATGTGCCGATTGGTCTGGCCGGGATTTGGTTTGCAACCAAATATCTGCCGGTGCTGGATGTGCCAATGCCGCGCAAACTCGATGTAACCGGTTTCATCTTGTCAGGTCTGGCAATGTCCGGCGTGGTGTTCGGCCTCTCTGTCGTCAGTCTTCCGGCACTGCCGCCAGCGATTGGTATTATTACATTGTCTGTCGGTGTGATTTCGACGGTACTTTATATTCGTCATGCAAAACGGGTTGAAAATCCGCTGCTGGATCTATCGCTGTTTAAGAATGATGTATTCCGTATATCTGTTACCGGCGGCAGTCTGTTCCGCTTAGGTATCGGTGCAATGCCGTTTCTGCTGCCGCTGATGTTGCAGCTGGGTTTCGGAATGGATCCGTTTCAATCCGGTATGATTACTTTTGTTTCGGCAATCGGCGCGCTGCTGATGAAATTCGGCGCATCGCGGATATTTGCCCGTTTCGGCTTCCGTACTCTGTTGATGCTCGGATCACTGGCTTCTGCATGTTTTATCATTTTGAACGGCTTCTTCACGCCGCAAACGCCAATGATATTGATCCTGACTGCGCTGCTCTTTGGCGGCTTTTTGCGCTCAATGTTCTTTACCGGTGTGAATGCGCTAGGTTTTGCCGAAATTCCTGATGATAAAACCAGTCAGGCTACACCGATCTCTGCGGTTGCCCAGCAGGTCTCCATCGCGATGGGCGTCGCATTAGCGGGTGTTATTCTGGAGCTGAGCACAATCATTCGTGGCTCCGCATTGCAGATTGAAGATTTCCACATCGCCTTCTTCGTGGTTGGCGGTATTTCTACTCTGGCATTCTTCTCATTCGTCAAGTTGAAACCGGAGGCAGGGCAGGAGCTTTACGAGAAGAAATTCGCGCCAAAGCAGAAGAAAATACAAGAAGTCTCGGATGCATTGTGAAACAAAAAAAGCGCGGCTAAACCGTGCTTTTTTATTGAACTTTGTAGTAATCTCACTCGTCGCTGTCGTCGTCCTTGCGGCCTTTGAAATCACGGGCAAGCAAGTAAAGTTCTACGGATTCCGCACGTGATGCGGGTGGTTTGACGTGATGCACCGAGCGGAAATTTTTCTTCAGCATGGTCAGCAGGTCATTCTCGGTGCCACCCTGAAAGGTCTTGGTGAGAAAATGACCGCCGGGTTTCAGCACGGAAACCGCAAAATGCGCAGCGACTTCACACAAATGCGCGGTGCGCAGATGGTCGGTGCGGCGATGGCCGGTGGTTGGTGCTGCCATGTCTGAAATCACCAAATCCGGTTCGTCACCAAGCGCTGTCATAATCGCATTTGGCGCGTCATCATCCAGAAAGTCCATTTTCAGCAGGGCAACGCCCGGCAACGGATCAACATCGAGATAGTCGATGCCAACGACATGCGGCTGCTCATCATTGGAGCCAACGATTTTCGCTGCAATCTGGCTCCAGCCGCCAGGTGCTGCGCCAAGATCGATGATCTTCTGGCCTTTTTTCAGGATATTATAGCGCTCATTGATCTCGATCAGCTTATAGGCCGCGCGCGAACGATAGCCGTCTGCTTTAGATTGCTGCACATAAGGATCGTTGAGGTGGCGCTCCAGCCAGCGACGCGATGTTTCTTTAATCGTGCCGGCCTTTTTCTTGACGCGCACATGCATGGCGCGTGTGCCTGCGCCGCCACGGCCGCCGGTGGTGTTTCCGAATTTAGATTTACCGGACTTGCTTCCAGAGCCGCTCATATCGACTGTCTGCCTTTTATCTGAGTGTCCCTGCCGGAACCGTTCTTAATATAAGTTTCTTTTGCCTGATGAGGGCGGCGGTGGCGCCATGCGCCATCGCGGGACATCAATTCTGTCAGGATGCCTTCGCGCAAACCGCGATCGGCAACCAGCAATCTCTCACTTGGCCAGATCTGGCGAATAGCATCCAGAATAGCACAACCCGCCAGAACCAGATCGGCACGGTCTGCACCGATGCACGGATTGGCGACGCGGGTTTTAAAATCCCATGACAGCAGCTTGGTTGTCATGTCGGTCACATCCTGCGAACCCATCCACATACCGTCTACACGGCGGCGGTCATAGCGTTCAAGCCCAAGATGAATACCCGCCAGCGTAGTGACGGTGCCGGATGTGCCCAGCAAATGGAAATGCGTGCTTTGTGCCAACTCACCTAATTTATGGCGCTCACTGAAATCATTCAGCATAGCAGCAACATACGCAACCATTTCCGCATAATTTTCCGGTGTCACATCACGGCCGCCGAATTTCTCTGCCAGTGTCACAACACCCACCGGCAAGGAGGTCCATGCGGTAATATGTTCTGCAAGGCGTGAGGAACGACGGCAAGTCACGTCAATGAGGGCGATTTCCGAAGAGCCGCCACCAATATCGAACAGTACAAGCGCATCGGTTTCGCGGTTGACGAGGGTGCCGCAACCGGAAACTGCCAGACTGGCTTCGGTTTGCCGGTCGACAATTTCAAGCTCCAGACCTGCTTCTTCGCGCACGCGCTGCAAAAACTCAGGGCCATTGCTAGCCGAGCGGCAGGCTTCAGTTGCGATCAAACGTCTGCGACGGATATTCTTGCTTTCCAGCTTATCGCGGCAGACTTTCAACGCTTCAATCGCGCGATTCATCGCCGGTTCACTGAGGCGGCCACTGGTGCCGAACCCTTCGCCAAGTCGCACAATACGCGAGAAGGAATCAACGACACGGAACTGGCCGGGTCTGCTCGGCGTGGCAATCAGCAAGCGACAATTATTGGTGCCGAGATCAAGCGCCGCATAAAGTGGTGGCTCATACGCGCGCGGCTGTGCAGCCTGCGGAGCGCGGTGGTCGCCTGCATTATGATGATTGTGATCGGCTTTGGCTGGCGCTGACCGGTGGTTATGTCTGTGAGTTGTCTGAGCCGCATGTCCGTGTTTAGCGGGCTGCGGCTGGATCGCAGGCTGTGCAGCTGTTGCCGTAACAGCACCCTGAACAGTGGCTGGATTGTCCTGTGTTTTTTTGCGGCGCGAGCGTCTGCGACGGTTAGAGAGTTTCTTTCCGTTTTTTTGGCCGTTCTTCTGACCGCTTTTATTTTCGCCTTTTGGGGTACCGTTACCGGAATTATGATCTGCGCGCGCAGACCTTTGGCCTGTAGCTGTATCGCTGCCAGCAAGATTCCGCTCAGCAGAAGGAGGTGTCCCTTGTGCACCGGGCAAAACGCCTTCCGCACCACTATTTTTTCCGGCTTTACGCCGGCGGGCACGTTTGCGTTGTTTTTTATCGAAGCGTCCCGATTCATCTGCCACGGGCTTTGGTGACAATGAGCCGACAGAAGAACGGTTTTGCCGTTGCCCTGTTTTTGGCGGTTCAGGAGAAGCTTGTTTACTTTCCTTGCCGCCAGACGCCCCGTTGATTGACACCCTTTGGGTGTGCAGATCAGGGTTCATCAAATTTTTGTCCTTTTGGCACCGCGCGAACCCCGAAGGGACGCAGGCATGGTGCAGACTATTTCACGTTGCCCTTAATGTAACAGTCCTTTGTCAATTTACCAAGGGGCGCAAATTACGAAGAGAACGTAGAAAATTGTGATTTGTGAAAAAATATATTGAAAACAGTGCAAAGAGGGTTTGCATTTGTGAAAATATCAATTATATGACCACCACGACGCCGCAAGCGTCACCGCTTCGCTCTCTCAGGGCAGCGTTGCTGGGGAATAGTTTAATGGTAGAACGACGGACTCTGACTCCGTTAGTCTTGGTTCGAATCCAGGTTCCCCAGCCAATCTTTCTTTCATCAGTATAAAATCATCTCAAAAAGAACATCTGGTCGGTTTGCTGGCACTCAGCATGTTGATTTGCATGCTTCATCTATGTTGCATGAGTGATTCTGTGCACGCGAATAAGTTTCTGAAAACTCTGATCGCATATAGAATCAGTTTTATTTTCCTGTTTCTGCGACGCAAAAGAAAAAAGCTCCGAATGACCGGAGCTTTTTCGCAGATAAAAATATCAATTTATTTATTTTAACAATTCTCTGGTGCGTTTCAGCGCTGCCGCAAAGCCGTCAAGTGGCACATTGAGTTTGATCTGATTTCCATCCACAGCCTGAGCGAGTACGGACAGGTTTTGACCTTTGCCTAATGCATCGGCTTTGGCGGAATCAAAATTGACGGGCACAATACAACCGGCTGGAAGGCAAGTTGTAAAACCGATCGGTTTATCAGCAGGCAGTTCATCAATTTGCAGGGCGGCACCAGACGCAAGGTTCAGGCCAAACGGCAGGACAAATGCCCCTGTTGCGGCGTTTTTATCTGACGGGCTAATTTCGATGGCTAATGCACGTTGACGCTTATCATCCACCTGTTGCTGTGACATGGAGCAGAGAACTTTTTGGGCTTCTCCCTGTTTTTGAGCAAGGCAGGATACTGTCCAGTTGCCATAGGTTTCTGTGAGAGATGAAGCGCCGCCTGGCAGGCCGGCAGCTGACCATGCAGCAGTGGCGCTGCCAAGTGTGAGCGCCATACTGATTGTGGCAACAGCACGGAGTATTGGCTGTCTTGATTTGTGCATTCAAAGGCTCTCCCTAATTAAGCATTTTCTGTATGATATACATGTTTGAACAAGAACTACAAAATAGTCAGTTTTACGTGATAACACACTGACAATTATATCGTGTTCTGTATTGGAGGATATAAATTCATCCGGTGTTTTCATTCCATGGCGGCCGGTGTTCTGTAATATATCGTGCGGGATATGCTTGTGCATAGTTGTGCATGCTTGCAACGGGTTAAACAAGCCGCTAAATCAGATTCTGATGGGCTGAACTCCGGCCATTTCCTATCCCCTTTATGAATTGCAGAACATTTGTTATTCCTGCATTTCGCGGGAGCGGGGATGGCTGTGCAGACAGAATGAAATCCCATCCGGTTGGGGAGCCTTGGGAGGGGTTTATGAAAAGAAGACATTTATTGGCATTAACTGCAGCAGCTGCTTTATCCGTTGCATTGCCGAAAATCAGTTTTGCTGCTGAAACCATCAAAATCGCGGACGTGATTGAATTGTCAGGCGCAGGCGCGACCGTTGGCACCAATTGGCGTGATGGTCTGAAGCTGGCGGTTGAGGAAATCAACGCTGCCGGTGGTATTCTCGGTCAGCAGGTTGAAGTGACTGATTATGACACGCAGACCGATGCTACGACCTCACGCGCGATGGTGCAGAAGGCAATTGATGACGATGCCTATGTCATCATGGGGCCGATTTATTCCGGTTCGGTTAAAGTTAATATGATGGTTGCGATGCAAAATGGTGTGCCGCAGCTGACCGGTGCCGAAGCGCCATTTATTACCGGTCTTGGGAATCCTTATATATTCCGCACATCTTTCGGTGCGCAGCAATCTATGCCGAAACTGATCAAATACCTGACCAGCGAACTGAGTGCCAAAACCGTGGCTGTCGCATGGGTCAATAATGATTTTGGCAAAGGCGGACGCGATGCTTTTGTTGCCGAGCTGGAACAGCATGGCATTAAACTGGTTGGTGATGTTTCCAGTGAGGTTGGTCAGGCAGATTTTGCTGCTGATGTGGTCAAGCTGAAAGACAGCAATGCTGATGTGATATTCGCCTATCTGCATGAAGAAGAAAGCGCACGTCTGCTGAAAGAAATGCAGAAACAGGGCGTTAAGCAGGCAATCTTTGGTGAAACCACGCTGATGAACCAGAAGGTCATTGATCTGGCCGGTGAAGCGGTGAATGGCGTGCGTGGCCATGTTGGTCTGACCGCCGATGCACCTGTGCAAGCTGTACAGGATTTCGCCAAAAAGTTTGAAGCGAAATACGGTTACAAGCCGGATCACAATGCGATCAAAGCCTATATGGGCGCTTATGTGGTGAAATATGTGACCACCAAAAACGGCAAAGTTGACCGTCAGGCTTTTGCCGATACGCTCCACGGACTGACCATTACACCGGCCGATGAGCCGGGCATTCTGATGGAAACCACATGGGATGATAAAGGTGAAGTCAACCGCGAGAGCTTTCTTGTGGAAGTGAAAGACGGCAAACAGTCTGTCGTTTCCACGCTGCCTAAGCTTTAAGCTGATAGTGCATTCCGGCGGGGATTACCGCCGGATTATGCCCGCAAAACGGACTTTTCCTGATGGCTACTTTCTTTCAGTTGCTGGTGTCGGGGCTGGCAACAGGCTCGATCTATGCCCTTGTGGCAATCGGCTTTACTTTGCTCTGGCAGGCCTCGCAGACGATAAACTTTGCGCAGGGCGAATTTGTCATGCTGCCAGCATTTTTTGTGCTGGCTGGTACGCAAATTTTAGGTCTAAGCTTTCCGGTCGCTATTCTACTGGCGCTGGTTCTGACCCTGCTGTTTCTGGGCTATGGCTTTAAACGGATTATTATTGATCCGTTGCTGCCGCATGGTGTGCTGCCGATTGTTATTGCGACAATCGCGCTCGGCATTTTGCTGAAAGAAGGCGTCAAGCAATTCTATACAGCGGAAGCCATGCCGTTTCCGGCACTGTTTACCGATCGTATCCTGAATATTTTTGGTGCTGCCATTTCGGTGCAGGATATCGCAGTTCTGGTGATTTCGCTTGGCACTGTGGCATTGCTGCAATTCTTTCTTAACGGCACCAAAACCGGACGCTGTATGCAGGCGACGGCGCAGAATCCGCAAGTGGCAGAAATTCTTGGCGTGCCGGTCAAGCGCATGATCCTTTATACATTTCTGATTAATGGCGCGCTGGCTCTGCTGGCATCCATTCTGATTTCACCGGTTTATCTGGCGAAGTTCTCCAATGGTGAAACGCTGGGGCTGATCGCCTTTATCGCGGCGATTGTCGGGGGCTTTAACCAGATTCGCGGAGCGCTGGCCGGTGGGCTGCTGATTGGTGTTATCGACAATCTTTCAGCGGCCTATATTTCCGCATCTTACCGCTCGGCAGTACCGCTGATCCTGTTGATTGTTATTATTCTGGTGCGTCCGCAGGGGCTGCTCGGTAAGGCGGAGGGACGTACAATATGAGCCTTCGCAAAATATCTCTTTTGCTCGCCGGTCTGGCGCTGCTGATTGCTTTACCGTTTTCGCAGAGCAATTACGGACTGCTGGTGCTGTCGTCATGGCTAATCTATTCCATCGCTGCGATGGGTCTTAATCTGACACTTGGTTATGCGGGGCAAATTTCGCTGGCACAGGCCGGTTTTATGGCGCTTGGTGCCTATACGGTGGCACTGATGACCATGGCGGGTATTGCATGGCCATTCGCATTGATTGTGGCAATGCTGCTGTGCTTTGTACTGGGGCTGTTACTTGGTTATCCGGCTTTGCGGGTGCAGCATCATTTTCTGGCTTTTGTGACGCTGGCTTTCAACGCGCTGGTTATTCTTGTGCTACGCAATGAAGAATGGCTGACAGGTGGTACCTATGGTCTGACAGGCGTTCCGCGTCCGGAAGTCTTTGGTCTTAAAACCATGATGGCCACGCCGTTCTATTATTTCGTACTGGCTTTGTTTGTTGTGATGGCACTGGTACTTTATGGCATTATCCGCTCACCATGGGGGCGGGCATTTAAAGGTCTGCGGGAGAACCCGATCCGCGCCAATAGCCTTGGTGTTGATATCCGCAAAATGACCTTGCTGGCCTTTGCAATTGGTGCTGCCTATGGCGGTTTGGCCGGCGGGTTGATTGCACAACTCACGCAATATATCGAGCCGCATTCTTTTGGTCTGCCGATCTCGCTTAAAATCCTGCTGATGGTGATTGTCGGCGGCGCTGGCTTCTTCTTCGGGCCGGTATTGGGCGCTTTCCTGATCGTGCTGGCACCGGAATTCCTGCGCTTTACCGAGGGGTATTATCTGATGCTCTATGCGGTGCTGGTGATTGTGCTGATGGTGTTTTGCCCGGCCGGATTGCTTGGGCTGGCGGATCGCGCAAAAAATGCGCTGAAACAGCGACGCAATCCGCAGGCAACCGCGTGGACAGCAAAAGCTGCACTCGACAATAACGGGGAGAAAAACCAATGAACCCCGTATTGTCCGTGCGCAATGTCAGTAAAAACTTCGGCGGGCTGACAGCCGTTGATGATGTGTCCTTCGATGTGCATGAAGGGGAGATTTTAGGACTGATCGGCCCTAATGGCAGCGGCAAATCCACATTGTTTAACTGCATACTCGGGCAGTTGCCTGCCACAAGCGGCACTGTGCTGGTGGATGGTCAGGATGTGGCGGGAAAACGCCCGTGCGATCTGAACAAGCTCGGTGTTGGCCGTACCTTCCAGATGTTGCAGGTGTTTCCGGATATGAGTGTGCTGGATAATATTATTCTGGCCGGTCAGGAGCATAAAGGCTCGATGCTCTCGCGTTTGTTTAGTCGCTCCGATGCGGGGCTGATGGACGAGGCGAAGACGATGATTGAGTTTTTCCGCCTTTCACACCAGACGCATGAGAAGGCAGGGTCATTGTCCTACGGGCAGCAGAAGCTGCTTGATGCGGCTATGGCCTTTATGGCGGGACCGAAACTGGTAATGCTGGATGAACCGGCAGGCGGCGTGAACCTCACCATGCTGGCCGATCTCAAAGAGCGGCTTAAGGCATTTAACCGCGAGCGTGGCGCCACTTTTGTGGTGATTGAGCATAATATGGAATTTGTTATGTCGCTTTGCACGCGCATTATTGTGTTGGCAAACGGGCGTATTATTGCCGAAGGCGATCCGGAGACTGTGCGTAACAATCCGGACGTCATTGAAGCCTATCTGGGAGGCTGAGCATGCTGGAACTGAAACAGGTCTTTGGCGGCTATGGCAAAATGACCATTCTCAACGGTACGTCTTTCCGTATTGAAAAAGGCACGATCACAACAGTGATCGGCCCTAACGGTGCGGGTAAGTCTACGGTTTTTAAAGCGATTTTCGGCTTGCTGAATATCCGCTCAGGGCAGGTTTTGCTCAATGGCAAAGACGTGACAGGGCAGGCACCTGCGAAAATGCTGGCACATGGCGTGAGCTATGTACCACAGGGGCGCAATTTGTTTCCGATGCTGTCGGTGAAGCACAATCTGGAAATTGGTGGTATTTCCGCGCCGGATCAGAGCAGGGTTGCAAAGCGGATTGATGAGGTGATGGAACAATTCCCGATGCTTAAAGAGAAGGCCAACCAGCAGGCGATTACGCTCTCCGGTGGTCAGCAGAAGCAGCTGGAGATTGCCCGCGCTTTGCTGCTTGATCCGAAGCTGATCCTGATTGATGAACCGTCCATTGGCTTGTCCCCGCAAATGGTGAGTGAGACGTTCCGAACACTGATACACTTGCGCGATGAAGGTGTGACTATTCTGATGATTGAGCAGAATGCTAAGGCAGCATTGGCAATGTCTGATGACGGACTGGTGCTGGAGCAGGGGCAAACGCGGATGCACGACAAGGCAGATGCATTGCTTGCTGACCCGCGTGTCGGGCAGTTGTTTCTTGGTGCCAGCCTCGAAGAGGCGTGAAACAATAATGGCTCGCAGAGGCGTGAAACAGAAAAAGGCTCGCAGAGGCGTAAACAAAGCCCCGCATGAGCATTCATGCGGGGCTATTTTTGTTTCATATTACATTCAGGCTGATTTCAGCAGATCGCCATGCGGGTCGATGACGAATTTCTTCGCTGCGCCCTGATCAAAGCTTTCATAGCCTTTTGGAGCATCGTCCAGCGAGATCAGCTGAGCATTGACAATTTCCGCAATGTTCAGCCGGTCGTGGAGAATAGCCTGCATCAGCTGGCGGTTATATTTCAGTACAGGTGTCTGGCCGGTGTGGAAACTCTGTGCTTTTGCCCAACCGAGACCAAAACGCAAAGACAGGCTGCCGACTTTCGCTGCCTTGTCCACGGCACCCGGATCTTCGGTTACATAAAGCCCCGGAATGCCGATATTTCCCGCTGCGCGGGTAATCTCCATCATCTGATTGAGGACGATTGCCGGTTGCTCGCCGCCTGCATGGCCGCGTGCTTCAAAGCCCACGGCATCAATGGCACTGTCGACTTCATTGCTGCCGGTAATATCGGCAATCAGATCACCAAGACGGTCAGAAGCAGAGAGATCGACCGGCTCAAAACCGACTTTCTTGGCATGTGCCAGACGTTCTTTGTTAAAGTCACCGATCATCACCACGGCTGCACCGAGAATACGGGCAGAAGCTGCAGCTGCCAGACCAACAGGGCCTGCACCAGCCACATAAACGATCGAGCCAACGCCGACACCGGCTTTAACTGCGCCGTGGAAGCCGGTTGGCAGAATGTCGGACAGCATGGTCAGATCACGGATTTTGGCCAGCGCGCGGTCACGATCCGGAATTTTCAGCAGGTTAAAATCTGCATAAGGAATGGTGACATATTTGGCCTGACCACCGATCCAGCCGCCCATATCCACATAGCCATAGGCACCACCCGCGCGCGACGGATTAACGGTGAGGCACACGCCGGTATCCTGTGCGCGGCAGGTGCGGCAGCGGCCGCAGGCCACGTTGAACGGAACGGAGACGATATCGCCCACTTCCAGCATCTCAACATCCGAGCCTTTTTCAATCACTTCGCCGGTGATTTCATGGCCGAGAACCAGCCCTGCTTCTGCGCTGGTGCGGCCGCGCACCATATGCTGATCGGAGCCGCAAATATTGGTGGTAATGACTTTGAGGATGACCGCATGTTCGATCTTGCGCCCTGACGGGTCGGCAAAAACCGGATCTGCGATATTCTGTACTTCAACCTGTCCCGGACCCGTATAAACGACACCACGGTTACTGCGCATGGATTTTCCTCCCAGATAAATCACCAGATGAATAAATATGTGAATGCTGTGCTGAAGATGAAGGCAATGCTATGCAAAGCATATGCCAAGTTTGTCGAGATGTCGTTCTGGACGCGACATCTGTTGTGGTGAATGGGCAGGCTGATGATTTGAAGTCAAGCCAGCACGCGTTCATGATGAAACACGCGACTATCCTGTGGTGCCTGTATGCGGTCATTCAATCCGTAATCGCGGATGACGCTCGCCACACGCAACCGGTAATCGGCGAAAACACCACTGCGCCCTGCCGCCTGTGCTGAGCGATGCATGAAAAGCGTACGCCAGTTTTTCACAGCCTCTTCATCACGGAAAAAGGAGAGAGACAGGATTTTGTCCGGATCACTCAGGCTCTGAAAACGCTCAACGGATATAAAGCCGTCAATTTTATGCAGTTCTGCTTTCAGATCAGCGGCAATGTCCAGATAGGTGTTTTTCTGCCCGCGAGCGGGAAGAACTTCAAAGATAACGGCGATCATGGGGAGGCTCCTTATTCTGTTTCAGAGCAGGAGATAGTCTATTGTGATGCGGCAATGTTTCGGTTATCATCGAACTATGAAAGATGGCCCTGTCATAGCTTCTGTCGCCGCGCTGATCGGTGACCCCGCCCGCGCAAATATCCTCACTGCGCTGATGGATGGTCGTGCTTTGACGGTCAGTGAACTGGCAGGTGTGGCCGGTGTTACTGTGCAGACCGCCAGCGGACATCTCACCAAATTAAGTGAAGCCGGATTGCTCATTGCAGAAAAACAGGGGCGGCATCGTTATTTCCGCCTGTCTGGTGCGGATGTAGCGCAGGTGCTGGAAGCCCTGATGGGGCTGGCACAACGCACCGGTGCAGTACGTGTTCGCACGGGGCCTAAAGATGTGGCGATGCGTGAGGCGCGGATTTGCTACGATCATCTGGCAGGCGAGGCGGGTGTTGCGCTGTTCAACGGGCTGACAACGCGCAATTACCTCGAAGTTTCAGAGCAGGATGCACTTCAGCTGACCTCAGAGGGGCGGGAATTTTTCAATGGAATCGGACTTGATCCGCAGCCACTGGAAAACAAGCGCCGTCCGCTGTGTTTGCATTGTCTGGACTGGAGCGAGCGCCGCCATCATCTCGGTGGTGCGCTTGGTGCGGCACTATTGGATATGATGCTGGAGCAGCAATGGCTGCGCCGCGAACAAGGCCGTGCCTTGCACTTTACACCGGCTGGACGGCAGGCGTTTAACCATCACTTTAGCTGTCAGTGACTTTTGCAAGATAAGATTTGGGGCATTTGTAAATCAAAATCCGGTAAAATTTACGCGATTTTTACGAATGGCCTTTTCAAAAAGTCATATCCATGTTACCAGCCGCTGCCAATTCAATTGAAACGATAAGAGTCGTTGCACCCTCTGCTCCCACAGGGTGTTTTACCTGTTTAAAGGAATTGGCCATGGCGAAAATTGTTGAATCATCCACCGGCGCATATGCGCTGACTTTTGATGATGTCCTGCTGCAACCCGGTCATTCCGAGGTTATGCCCGGTCAGGTCGATCTGCGCACAACCATTGCTGAAGGTATTGAACTGAACCTGCCCCTGCTGTCCGCAGCGATGGATACAGTGACTGAGTCCCGCTTGGCAATTGCTATGGCGCAGGCTGGTGGTATCGGCGTTATTCACCGCAACCTGACACCGGAATTGCAGGCAGAAGCTGTTCTGCGCGTTAAGAAATTCGAATCCGGCATGGTTGTAAACCCTGTTACCATCGGCCCGGATGCAACGCTTGCTGATGCACAGGCTCTGATGCGTATGCACGGTATTTCCGGTATTCCGGTTGTTGAAAATGCTACGAAGGGTCCGGGTCGTCTCGTTGGTATTCTGACCAACCGTGATGTGCGTTTTGCCTCTGATCCGACACAGAAAATCTACGAACTGATGACCCGTGAAAATCTGGTCACTGTGCGTGAAAGCGTTAATCAGGAAGAAGCCAAGCGCCTTCTGCATCAACATCGCATTGAAAAACTGCTGGTTGTTGATGCGCAGGGCCGTTGTACTGGTCTGATCACCGTTAAAGATATGGAAAAATCGCAGCTTAACCCGAACGCCGCTAAAGATGCGCAGGGTCGTCTGCGTGCAGCTGCTGCAACTTCCGTGGGTGATGACGGTTTTGAACGTGCGGAACGTCTGATCGAAGCCGGTGTTGATCTGCTTGTTGTTGATACGGCTCACGGCCATTCGCAGCGCGTGCTTGATGCGGTTACCCGCATGAAGAAACTGTCTTCCAATGTGCGTATTCTTGCCGGTAACGTGGCAACCGGTGCCGCAACGCAGGCTTTGATTGATGCCGGTGCCGATGCGGTTAAAGTCGGGATCGGACCTGGTTCCATCTGCACCACCCGTATCGTTGCCGGTGTTGGTGTGCCGCAGCTTTCCGCGATTATGGGCGCTGTTGAAGTTGCACAGAAAGCCGGTATTCCTGTTATCGCTGATGGTGGTATCAAATTCTCCGGCGACTTCGCCAAGGCGCTGGCTGCCGGTGCATCAGCTGCTATGGCCGGTTCGCTGCTGGCCGGTACAGAAGAAAGCCCGGGTGAAGTTTATCTGCATCAGGGCCGTTCTTATAAGTCCTATCGCGGCATGGGTTCCGTCGGTGCGATGGCACGCGGTTCCGCTGACCGTTACTTCCAGGCAGAAGTGCGCGATGAGCTGAAACTGGTACCGGAAGGTATTGAAGGTCAGGTTGCCTATAAGGGCCCTGTTGCCAATATTCTGCATCAGCTGGCTGGTGGTCTGCGTGCTTCGATGGGTTATGTCGGTGCCAAGACGCTGCCGGAATTTCGCGAAAAGGCAACTTTTGTCCGTATCACCAATGCGGGTCTGCGTGAAAGTCACTCACACGGCGTGACCATCACCCGTGAAAGCCCGAACTATCCGGGCAGCGTATAAGACGAATAAAAAAGGCCGGTTTAACCGGCCTTTTTTATTGCCCGCAATAGAGGAGGAGTTGATGGCAATTGTTCCTGATCTGCTCCAGATCAAAGCGACTGTTGAGCGCATGGAGAAACGGTATTCTGCTCAGAATGGTGATGTAGCTCAGGTGTTGTGGGCGGCTTATGTAAAGGTTAAGGTACGTTTTGAAACTGATCTCTCTGATGAGCGCGATATATGGCTGAGCAGAGCTGCGGCACTGATGCTGCTTAAATATCAATTGGAGGTATCGAAGTAGGCAGTTCAGTTGAAATCTCTATTGTTATTGAGCAATTTATCAAGCTCATCGGATTGGAGCATAATTTTTTCTGCACTCTGCTGCACACAAGAGGCCAATGCTTTGAAATCAGCAAGTCTCAGGCTCTGCTTGCGCCAGAACAGGCCGATCTGACGTTTAGGCGAACCATCCGAAAACGGCACGATACGAATATTCTTGTGCGGAACTTCTGAGCGGATGGCGATTTCCGGTATCAGCGTCAGCCCCATATCATTGCTGACCATTTGCAGCAGCGTGGCCATGCTGGTCGCGCCGAAATTTACTAATGTTCGTTCTCGCGGAATAGCGCAGACTTCCAGCGCCTGATCGCGCAGGCAGTGGCCTTCTTCCAGCAGCAATAGTTTTTCCAATGCCGCATTGCCTTGTGTGAGTGGTGAGGGCAGCACATCATTATTATTAGCGGATGTTGCGATCAAAAACCGGTCATCAAAAAGATGCTGGCCGGTCAGATAAGGGTCATGCACCGGCATAGCGGCAATCACCGCATCCAGTTCACCATTGCGCAACTCTTCCAGCAGTCTGTCAGTCAGGGCTTCCCGCAGTTCCAGCGTCAGAACTGGATATTGCTTTTTGAGCGCCTGTATCAGATCGGGCAGCAAATAGGGGGCAATGGTTGGGATGATGCCAAGTCGCAGTCGGGATTGTAAAATACCGCTTTTTTGCTCGGTCAGTTCTTCCAGCGCTCGGATTTCCTGCAAAATTATCTTGATGCGCGGCCAGAGAATATGCCCGAGTTCAGTTAGCAGAACTGTTTTATTGGCGCGCTCGAACAGTGGGCTGCCTGCAAGGTTTTCCATTTCCGCAATCTGTGCGGACAAAGCAGGTTGAGAGACAAACACACTTTCCGCGGCTTTGCGGAAGTGCAGATGAGTGGCGAGCGCATCAAAATAGCGCATTTGCTTGACTGTAAACATGATAAGAAAAACCTATCAATAATCTCAAGAAATACAATTGGAAATTATAGTTAGAATAGTTCTATTCTGAAGTCAGGGCATGAATGTGCAATTTCAAAGCCGCTCAGTTGAATGTCTACAGGCAGAATTAACGGCTTGAAATTGCAGCATAAACGCATGTTATGACTGGTTCCGGCGCCTCGTGGCAATTCTGAACTCGTCATCATTTTGTCATGCCGAATTTTTTATAATGGCTCAAACCAGAGCCTATAATTCAAGGGAGTGCTAAAATGGCCGATCGTCCGATTATGACTACCAGTGCCGGTTCACCGATACCGGATAATCAGAATTCCCTGACCGCCGGTGAGCGCGGTCCGGTCTTAATGACCGATTATCAGCTGATTGAAAAGCTGGCGCATCAGAACCGCGAGCGTATTCCGGAGCGTGCAGTGCATGCCAAAGGCTGGGGCGCTCATGGTACGCTGACCATCACCGGTGATATTTCCAAATATACCAAAGCCAAAGCCTTACAGCCGGGTGCCAAGACCCCGATGATCGCTCGTTTTTCCACTGTTGCCGGTGAGGCCGGTGCGGCAGATGCTGAGCGTGACGTGCGCGGCTTCTCGCTCAAATTCTATACAGAGGAAGGCAACTGGGATCTGGTTGGTAATAATACGCCGGTCTTCTTCGTGCGTGATCCGGTGAAGTTCCCGGACTTCATTCATACCCAGAAACGCCACCCGAAAACCAATATGCGTTCCGCCACAGCAATGTGGGATTTCTGGTCGCTGTCACCGGAAAGCCTGCATCAGGTGACTATTCTGATGTCTGACCGTGGCCTCCCAACCGATGTGCGCCACATTAATGGTTACGGTTCGCATACTTATTCGTTCTGGAATGATGCCGGTGAGCGTTACTGGGTGAAGTTCCACTTCAAGACCCTGCAGGGTCATAAGCACTGGACGAATGCAGAGGCCGAAAAAATTGTCGGTCAGACTCGTGAATCGACACAGGCTGACCTGTTTGGCGCGATTGAAAAAGGTGAGTTCCCGCGCTGGAAGGTGCAGGTTCAGATCATGCCTGAACTTGATGCTGATAAGACAACCTATAACCCGTTCGATCTGACCAAAGTCTGGCCGCATGCGGATTATCCGGTGATGGATATCGGTATTCTGGAACTGAACCGTAATGCTGATAATTACTTTGCGGAAATCGAACAGGCTGCATTCTCGCCGTCGAATATCGTGCCGGGTATCGGCTATTCTCCTGACAAGATGTTGCAGGCACGTGTGTTCTCTTATGCGGATGCGCATCGCCATCGTCTCGGTACGCATTATGAGCAAATTCCGGTCAATAAGCCTACTTGCCCTGTGCATCACTACCATCGCGATGGTCAGATGAACACATTTGGCGGTATCGCAACCGGTAATTCTGATGCTTATTACGAGCCGAATTCCTTCAATGGTCCGGTTGAGCAGCCATCAGCCAAAGAGCCGCCATTGCGTCTTTCCGGTGATGCAGCGCGTTTTGACCATCGTATCGGCAATGATGATTATTCACAGCCACGCGCTTTGTTTAATCTGTTTGATGCTGGTGAGAAAAGCCGTTTATTCTCGAATATTGCTGCGGCAATGGGTGGGGTTCCGGGCTTTATCATCGAGCGCCAGCTTGGCCACTTCAAACTGATCCATCCGGATTATGAAGCCGGTGTGCGTGCGGCGCTCAAAGCTGCCCATGGCTATGAGGCGAATACAATTTCCAACGAGGAAAAACAGACTGCTGCCGAGTAAATAATTATAATAAAAGAACAAATGCCGCCGGATGTCATGTCCGGCGGCATTTGATTTATTTGCCGTAGAATTGACCTTTACAGCCAGTGTGCTGAAATGCCGGACAATAAAGCAGAGGTCAAACCCTATGATGTTCGTAATCTTTCTTTTTATGTTCCTTGCATTAGCTCTGGGATTGTTCGGCTGGCGGACACTCGCGCTGATCTGTGTTGCTCTCAGTCTGGGATTGGCGGCCAAAGAGTTCCTTTGGGAAATTCACAGCGCTGAATATGGCTACAGCATGCCGTGGCTCGACCTGTAAAATACGCTTTTGCTGAATTTTTAGGAGACTTTGCATGGTCAGTCATACGCAGCAAACAATAATACCAGATCCATCGCAGCGGCTGTTGTGGATGCAACTGCATTTTCTATATCTGCTGGCAATGATGGCGATGATTGCCACTATTTTGACAACGGCAATGGTCTATCAATATGCCGATGGCGAATTGCCGTGTCCGCTATGTTTGTTGCAGCGCCTTGCGATGTTCGGTGTTTGCTTTGGTCTGGTTCTGCAATTTCGCTATGGGGCTAGTTTTCAAAACTCCGGTATCAGTTTGTTCTTCGCTATTTTTCTGCTGATTGTTTCTGTGCGCCAGACTTTACTCGATATTTATACCCGAGCGGGACATGAATATATCGGCTCTACAGTTTTCGGGCTGCATATGCCGGTCTGGTCGGTGCTGATCGCATTGGCGCTGATTACTGCTTTTGCTGCCCAGATGTTGCTTTGGGGCGATACGCGCCATAACAGGCGCGTATCACTGAGAAAATTTCCTGTGTTGCGTTCCGTAGCTGTTGTTTTAAGCCTCTATGTTGTGCTGATCGTTGCGATCAATACCGTTTCAGTTGCTGTGCAGTGCGGTCTGGGGCAATGCCATACAACGGGCTATGCCCTGTTGAAATAAGCTGTTTTTTGCAGCCAAATCTGGTCGTGCCTTTGTGTCGCGTGTGATTTATGTTGCCATTTGCTGTCGCACAGGGTTATGCGATGCAGAACAGTTATGGCAAAGGAATGATAATGCGGGTTGGCGGACGGTTGCAGGCAGCAATAGAAGTGCTGGAAGATATTGAGCGCCAGAGCCGTGCTGCTTCCGATGCGTTGAAAGACTGGGGCGCTGCGCACCGCTTTGCGGGGGCTGGCGACCGCGCCGTGATCGGCAATATTGTTTATGATGTACTGCGTCGAAAATTATCACTTGGCTGGCGCATGGATGCGCAAGATGCCCATGCGCTGGTTCACGCCTCGGTTTTGAGCGATCCGGATATGGGTGCTGAATGGCTGGAAGCCAATCTCGCCGGTGATAAATTCGCACCTGCGCCTATGAGCGCTGAGCAGTTGCAGGCATGGGAAAGCCGCGATCTGGCTGATGCGCCGGATTATGTCCGCGCTGATATTGCCGAGAGCTGGGTGCCGGAGTTTTCAGAATTGTTCGGCGAGGGCTGGGTCGAGCAGGCGGCAGCTCTTGCGACGCGCCCGCCGGTTGATTTGCGCGTTAATACACTGAAAACCAATCGCGATAAGGTATTAGCCGCGCTCGAAGGTCTGAAAAATGCCGGGGCAGAAGCCGCGCCTTATCTGACGGATGCTGTGCGTATTCCGCCTTTGCGCGCTCTTGGCCGCCATCCGAATGTGCAGACGGAGCAGGCCTTTCTCGATGGCTGGTATGAGGTTCAGGATTTAGGTTCGCAACTGGCTGCCAAGTTAGTCGGCGCACAGCCTGGTCTTCAGGTGATGGATTATTGCGCCGGTGCGGGTGGTAAGACACTGGCACTTGCCGCTGCGATGCAGAATAAAGGGCAGATTCATGCCTATGATGCCGAGCGTTCGCGCCTCAACCCGATCCATGAGCGTTTGAGCCGCGCCGGTGTGCGTAATACACAGGTGCATAACCGACCGGAAAATCTGGAGCCTTACAAAGATCTGATGGATATTGTGCTGACCGATGCGCCTTGCACCGGCTCCGGTACATGGCGCCGTCGCCCTGATGCTAAATGGCGCTTGACGGATGTGCAGCTTGAGCGTCGTGTGGCCGATCAGCAGGACGTACTGGAAGCGGCAAAACATTATGTCAAACCTGGCGGTCGTCTGGTTTATGTGACCTGTTCGCTGTTTGCTTCTGAGAATAACCGTCAGATTTCCCGTTTTCTGGAAGAGAATCCTGACTATACAGCACTGCCAATGGCAGAGCTGTGGAACGGCATAACCGATCAGGCGCAACCGCATTATCCTGATTTTGGCGCCGTGTTCTCGCCGCTTTCCACCGATACAGACGGGTTTTATATTGCTGTGTTGCAAAATCAGGCGGTTTAAAACATTTGCGAGCCAAAAGTGGTAATCGCTCTAAGCGCGCTGTTTTTCTGATTCCGATAACAATGTTGAAAATTTACCGGCTTTAGAGGCTTTAAAGCTGGTATTTTTTTCTGTTTGCGCTATTAGCTAAGCTTGAAAAGCAGTATCCGATATAAATATATGTCTATGAGCGCATATCTGCCAATCTGTTTAGTATAGTCCATGCTTTATGCAGGTCGGTGGTTGGAATAGGTTCGCAAGACTGTTATGCAGGCGCCATAAAACTGACATTCAGTGTACAAGGCTGAGGGATATTATGGCAGTACCGAGAATAGCAGAACCGGACTTCAAAGAACGGGTTGAGCAAAGTTTCGCACGTCAGGCTGTGATGAAACTGATTGGCGCGCAATTGACCCGTTGCGAACCGGGGGTGGTTGAAGTGGAGCTGCCGTTTCGCGCAGACCTGACGCAGCAGCATGGCTTTTTGCATGCGGGTATTGTGTCAACGGCGCTGGATTCGGTTTGTGCCTATTCTGCGCTGACAATGATGCCAGCGGATGCAGCGGTTTTGACTATTGAGTTCAAGGTCAATCTGCTTGCGCCCGGTAAAGGCGACCATTTTCTGTTCCTCGGTAATGTGACCAAGCAGGGACGCACGATTATGGTGAGCGACGGACAGGCATTTGCCGTCGGCGAAACCGAAGTGAAACTGATCGCCACGATGACAGCGACGCTGATGGTGGTCAAAGATCGCGAAGATTTGCAGGACTAGGTTATTCTCTGAGCACCTGTCCTGAATGTGCTGTTTATAGAACGTCTTCTGTAAGCAGCTTTTTGATTTGAACCTCGCGCGGATTTATTCCAAGGCTCCGCGCAAGTCCGAATAAAAGGGTGTGCCACATTACTTAGTATGGGTGGCCTCAGGTGTTAGAATGACCAAGATTATGTCCACGCCGGTACAGGGTGCTTCTGAAGATGCGATGTCGATGCTGCAATATGTGCATGATTTCGGCGGCAAAAAAGTGCTGTTTGTTATGGCGTCGCCTTCGGAATACGGCCCGCATTTGAAAGCTATGTTCAATCCGCTGATCACCGGTATCGGCCCTGTTGAGGCGGCGATTGTTGTCTCCGCTGTGCTGGCAGATTTGTCGATGCGCGGTGCTTTACCGGATCTGGTTGTGTCGCTTGGCTCTGCCGGTTCGGCGAAGCTGGTGCAAACCGAGATTTATCAGGCTGTCAATGTCGGCTATCGTGATATGGATGCATCGGCTCTGGGCTATGCCAAAGGGCAGACGCCATCAGCAGATTTCCCGATCATTATTCCGCTGCCTTACCATGTGCCGGGCATTGCCAGCGCTTCTTTATCCACAGGTGCCAATATCGTTACCGGTTCGGCCTATGATGCTATTGATGCGGATATGGTGGATATGGAGAGCTTTGCAATCCTGCGTACCTGCCAGCGCTTTGCAGTGCCGTTGATTGGTCTGCGTGGTATTTCTGACGGTGACGAAGCAGTTAAGCAAGTGTCTGACTGGACACGCTATCTGCATATTATTGATGAGAAACTTGCGCAGTCGGTACGCCTGATTGAGGCTGCTTTGTTGCAGGGCAATCTGGTTAAAACCACCGGTCATCCTGATCCGGGGCTTTACAAGGCTGATCTGGAGCGTACAGTGCCGCTGACGGTAAAGTCTGGCGACTAATCGCTCTCCACTATTTTGTGCCCTAATATATTGTCGCGGGTTTCGATTCCGGCTTGCAACGATCAACATAATTCTTTAGATGCTGCCCATGAGCACCACCCATCCCGATACTATCCTTATCATTGACTTTGGCAGTCAGGTCACGCAGCTGATAGCGCGGCGTGTGCGTGAGGCCGGCGTCTATTCCGAAATCGTACCGTTCCAGCTGGCGGATGAAGCGTTTAAACGCATCAATCCTAAAGCAGTGATCTTGTCCGGCAGCCCGCATTCGACCACCGATATCGGTAGTCCGCGCGCACCACAGGCAGTGTTTGAAGCCGGTATTCCGGTTATGGGCATTTGCTACGGTCAGCAGACCATGTGCGAGCAGCTGGGCGGCAAGGTCGAGAGCGGTCATGACCGTGAATTCGGCCGTGCATTCCTTGAAGTAAACGAAGACAGCGCCCTGTTTGCCGGCGTCTGGGCCAAAGGCACCCGCCATCAGGTCTGGATGAGCCACGGCGACCGTGTAACCGCGCTGCCTGAAGGCTTCAAAGTTGTCGGTACATCACCGAATGCACCATTCGCAGCGATTGCTGATGAAAAGCGCAAATATTTTGCAGTGCAGTTTCATCCGGAAGTGGTTCACACGCCGGATGGTGCAAAGCTTCTGCAGAATTTCGTCCATAATATTGCCGGTATCAAACCGGACTGGACAATGTCCGCTTACCGCGAACAGGCTGTTGAAGCGATCCGTAAACAGGTCGGCAAAGGCAAAGTTATTTGCGCGCTTTCCGGCGGTGTGGATTCTTCAGTTGCAGCATTGCTTATCCATGAAGCCGTTGGCGATCAGCTGACCTGTATTCTGGTTGATCACGGTCTGATGCGCAAAGATGAAGCAGCTCAGGTTGTTACAATGTTCAAAGAACATTACAATCTGCCGCTGATCCTCGTGAATGCACAGGATCGTTTTATCGGCGCTCTTGAAGGTGAAACTGATCCTGAGAAGAAGCGTAAGACCATTGGCCGTCTCTTCATTGAAGTATTTGAAGAAGAAGCAGCTAAGCTCGGTGGTGCAGACTTCCTCGCACAGGGTACACTCTATCCTGACGTGATCGAAAGTGTGTCTTTCACCGGAGGCCCTTCGGTGACAATCAAGTCGCACCACAATGTGGGCGGTCTGCCTGAGCGCATGAATATGCAGCTGGTGGAACCATTGCGCGAACTCTTCAAAGATGAAGTGCGCGTACTGGGTAAAGAACTCGGTCTGCCGGATTCATTCATCGGCCGTCATCCGTTCCCGGGTCCAGGTCTGGCAATTCGTTGCCCGGGTGGTATCACCCGTGAGAAACTGGAAATCCTGCGTGAAGCTGATGCCGTCTATCTGGACGAAATCCGTAAAGCCGGTCTCTATGATGTGATCTGGCAGGCATTCGCAGTATTGCTACCGGTACAGACCGTTGGTGTTATGGGCGATGGCCGTACATATGAATTTGTATGTGCGCTGCGTGCGGTAACATCTGTTGACGGTATGACCGCTGATTTCTACCATTACGATATGGACTTCCTTGCCAAGGCAGCGACCCGTATTATCAATGAAGTGCGCGGCATCAATCGCGTGGTCTATGATATTACCTCGAAGCCTCCGGGCACCATTGAGTGGGAATAAGTTGAAGATCAATGCGCCAATCGGCGCATTGTTTTTTCTGGAGCATTTCACAGTCAAGTTGGAATGGTTTGACGTCGGGATAATGCGACAAACTAAAGAATCCAGAGCGAGCACTGCGACCCAGATGAACGTAAGCCGCTCTAGAGATATAATCAGCGCATAAGCTTTAGCGAGTAAACGAATGAACAGCAGCGAAAAGATTTATTCCGGCAAGACAAAAGACCTCTATGCCTTGGCCAATGGCAACATTCTTTTGGTGTTCAAGGACGACGTGACTGGTGCTGACGGCATTATCGATCCGGGTGCAAATACCGTTATCGGTCAGGTTGAAGGCAAGGGTCGCAAATCTCTTGGCATGACGGATTACTTCTTCAAGCGTCTTCACTCTGCCGGTGTTCCTACCCACTTGGTCAATCTTGATCTTGAAAAGGGCACGATGGAAGTTCGTCGCGGCGAGCCGCTGGGCAAGGATATTAACGGCGCAGGCGGCTTTGAGTTTGTCTGCCGCACTCGTCCTTGGGGCAGTTTCATCCGCCGTTACCAGCAATACATTCGTGACGCCGAGCAAAAGCTCGACTATCTCGTTGAGATCACTGTTAAAGACGATGAGCGTGGCGACCCGCTTATCAATGATGATAGCATCGTTACCCTTGGTCTGCTAACTCCGGCTCACCTTGAGCAGGCAAAGCAACTTACCCGCCATGTGTGCCGCATTGTAGAAGCCGACCTATCTGAGAAGGGTCTTACCCTGATCGATATGAAGATCGAAATCGGCCTTGTCGACGGAGAGATTGTTGTCATCGATGAAATCTCCGCTGATGCAATGCGTGTCATGGATGATGCGGGAAAAGTGCTGGAACATAGCACTGTGTATGAAAGACTGGTCGGTTAGTACGTTCTGGCAAAGCTTCGTAAAGCGGCCATGGTACTTTCTAGGTTGTTAAGATAAAAAAGGCCGCCGCAGTTTTGAAGACTGCGGCGGTCTTTTTATTTGGAATATTCAATTCAGCCCCGAAGATATTTGGTCTTCGGGGCTGAATTACAGAAGGTTTATTTCACAACGATGCGTGCGCCCGGCTTAACACGGGAATGCAGGTCGATAATGTCCTGATTGATCAGGCGGATGCAACCGGCAGAAACACCCTTGCCGATAGAGGACGGGTTGTTCGTTCCATGCACGCGGTAATAGGTATCAATACCATCTTTATGCATATAAAGCGCACGGGCACCCATCGGATTGCGCGGGCCACCGTCAACGCCGTCTTTGCTGCGCAGATATTGTGCAGGATTACGCTTGATCATGCTTGGCGTCGGTGTCCAGCGTGGCCATGAAGCCTTGCGGGCAATCACTGCGTCACCACCATTAAAGCCGCGCGCTGCCGGACCAACGCCAACAGCGTAGCGGATGGCTTTGCCTTCCGGTTGTACCAGATAGAGATAGCGGGCAGGCTGATCGACAATGATAGTACCCGGTTTTTCGCTGGTCTTGTAGTTGACGACTTTACGGCGATGTTCCGGCTTGAGTTTTGCCAGATCAATTGCAGGGATCTGGAAATTCTGGTCGCTCATTGCGCGATACATATAAGTGGCATCGCCATCAATCGAAGCGGTTTCTACTACAGCTGGCTCTGCTTTGGCGACCGGCTCGGGGGCGAGGGCAGGGGCTGGTTCGGCAACAGTTGTATTAATAACCGGAACAGAATTTTGAACAGTCGTACAGGCTGAAAGGGCGAGGGCAAAACCTGCAAATAATGCTGATTTCAGCAGCGGGGCATATAGTGGGGGTAAGACAGACAAAGCCGGCTCCAGTTTCTGGCGGATGAAGACTGTTTGCTCACCCGCGATGCTTAAGGTTTTCTTAAGCGTCTACAAAGAGTTTGCCGTTTGATCAATTATCTTTACAGAGAGTGTCGAATTGTCAGGGTGATGGTGTCTTTTTGGCAACGGTTATGGTTAACGGAGCGCGACTTTGAGGGGCTTGCTGATTTCAAGCAGGTGTCGTGCCAAGGAAAATCCCCGAACTTTTGCAATCATTAGACTACTGTGCGTTAGACGGTTGCTCAGGGTGTTTATTGATTATGGCTTCAAACACATCAATCGGTTGTGGCTTTGAAAAACAATAGCCTTGCAGATATTCCACGCCTTTTTCCTGCAAATAATTGGCTTGCGCAAGTGTCTCGATCCCCTCGGCAATAACCTTGAGTTTCAGCTGTCTGGCGAGGTCAATGATGCTCTGTAAAACATGGCAGGACAAATCATTGTTACCGATACCGGTGATGAAACCACGGTCGATTTTGAGAATATCTGCCTGAAATTCTTGCAGATAGTTGAGATTGGAATGTCCGACGCCGAAATCATCCAGTGCGATTAATATACCTTCCTGACGCAGCGTCCGGATTTGCTCCAGCAGCGCTTCCGTCGGTACAATTGCTTCACGTTCGGTCAGCTCCAGCACCAACCGGATTTTACCAGTTGCGAATTGCTGAAAGAATTGTTTGCATGTTGCAATGAGTTCCGGATCAGCGAGAAAATCTGCCGAAATATTGATGCTGACGTGAAAATTATCCGGCAGAATATCCTGCAATGGTACCAGTTCTCTGGCGGCGCGCCGGATCAATGCGGTTGTCATCGGAATGATGAGGCCGGAACGCTCCATAAAAGGAATGAAACTATTAGGCGGAATCAATCCTTCTAACGGATGTTCCCAGCGGCTTAAAACTTCTGCGCCCACGCATTGATGTGTATCAGCACGGATAATCGGTTGATAATAGGGAACAAACTCGTCATTTTTGATCGCGCGCCTGCTCTCAGCAGAAATATTGCGCGCATTCATGGCCATGCGATGCGTTGCGAAAGCACTGATGCCGCCGAAGACCAGCAGCAGGCCGAAGATCGGCGTATAGCGCGCAAAGACATAGTCGCGCAGATCCCCTGGCTCAAAACCGGTCTCAACTTTGAACGGATATTTGGTTGAAGTATCGACGGTGCAGACCTTGCCTTTTTCATCTGTGTCATTGGCTCTGATCAGACCGTTGCGCCCGATACGCTGATCGCCGATAACAACCGTTGAAATGGGCGTCATCTCAATATTGTTGAGCAGCTGCGTGATATATTCGCCATTGATGCTGGCCAAAATTGAAGCCGAGTTTTTCTCTGTGCGATACATTAGAACCGGACGATCAGGAAGAATGCTGTTGCCTTGCACTAGCGCCAGCTTGTCCTGATAGAAATTCGGTATATCCAGCGGTTTCGGACTGTTGCCGTAAATCGTGCTGCATCGCACAATATCGCGGTCAGAGACGGCCAGCGATTGCACAAAAGAGGTGGACGCCGTCTGCAGGCGCAATTTTTCGATGATCTCTGAACACGGCCTGTCGACCATTGTCGCCGTTTCATCGGTCAATGTTTTGGCATCATCAAGGATGGTGTTGAGCTGGTCGATGATCGTGCGACTGGCGGCATCAGATTTTTTATAAAGGGTTTTTTCCGCCTGCCAGAATATCAGTGGCGTGCCTAACAGCAGGGGGGTAAAAAATGCCAGTAGGACAATTAAAACATGACCTGCTGTATACTTCTTTTTCCGAAATTTAAATTTATGGTGCCACATTGCCGAGACAGGTTTTCACAAAGGAGTTGTTATCTATTCCTTACATGTAAAGCTGGTAGATGCAGTATAAGAATTGGTCTTTAAAATTAACATATTCTGATATTCTTACTTATATAGACAGTAAAACCGGACAAACGCATAATTTGCAGATGAAAAAACAAAAATTGCAATTTTTTGATCAGGTTTCAGCACTTATAAAAATGACAAGAAGCAAGTGCGTTTGAGGAAGGTTGTGTAGTCTTTCAACATGTTAAAATGCCTTGAATATGGGCTCTTGACTTCAACTGAGGGTGCTGTCTTTATCAGTATTGCGGCGACGCTGAAAAACAGATTCCGCCGCGCTTTTTTCGTTACAAAGTTGATATGACAGGGCCGAGATTGCTGACTTTTTTTGTCGTTAATCACATGATGGAACATTTCTCAGGACTCGACATCGGCTAGTTTTTCCGATGCGGGGCTGATGCCCTTTCTGCACGTTTAATTCTCAATCATTCTGCTATGCCGCCAGAGCGTTTTTTGGCCACAGGCGCATTGCGTCCTGATTTTATCCGGTTGTCCGTTTTGCTGACGGATTGCCGGACTGAATGGTTTTGATCCCGTGCCGTCTGCAGCAGAGGCTTAGCCCGCAGTCATCGTTATTTTTCAAACAGGCTCACTGTATTCCTCACTGGTTTACCGATGCATCGGTATGCCGTGCGATTTGCTGCGCCTGTGTTTTCCCAAAATCCAAGGAGCAAAAATTGCATCTTACACCTCATGAAACTGACAAGCTGATGCTTGTTACCACCGGTCAGCTGGCGCAGCGTCGTCTCGCCCGCGGCTTGCGTCTGAATTATCCGGAAGCCGTGGCTCTGATCTCACTGGTGATGTTGGAGCTGATCCGCGATGGTCAGCATTCAGTTGCGCAGCTGATGCATCTTGGCGGAACAATTCTCGGCAAACGCGAAGTGATGTCCGGCGTGGCTGAGATGATTGAAGATGTGCAGATTGAAGGCACCTTTAGAGATGGCACAAAACTGGTTGCCGTACGTACGCCAATCAGCGCTGACAAAGGCGACATGAAACTTGCACTCTATGGCAGCTTTCTGCCGGTTCCGGAGAAAATGCAGGATGATGAAGAGATCGGTATTGCCGGTCAGGTTGTCTGTGCAGAGGGTGATATTGCGCTCAATGAAGGGCGGGAAACTGTTACGATCAGCGTTACCAATACCGACAGCCGTCCGGTACAGATCGGCAGTCACTTCAATTTTGTTGAAACCAATCCGCGCCTGAAATTCGACCGTGAAGCAGCCTATGGCAAGCGTCTGGATATTCCGGCGGGACTGGCTGTGCGCTTTGAGCCGGGTGAAACAAAGGACGTTACACTGGTTGCAATTTCCGGCAATCAGATCATTCGCGGCGGCAATAATCTGGTCGATGGTGCTGTGGATGCAGGCAATAAAGCACGCACGCTTTCCCGCGTGAATGAGCGGGCTTTTGCCGACAGCCGCAACGCTGAGTGAGCGTGTTTCTCACAGGTTTCAAACAATAATTTAAGCTTGCAGAGTGCCGGATATGCTTTTCGCATCGCGCTCTGCCGATAAGGATAAAACATGGTCTATAAAATAACCCGTGCAGATTACGCCAAGTTTTTCGGCCCGACCAAGGGCGATAAAGTTCGTCTGGGCGATACCAATCTCTATGCGGAAGTCGAGCATGATTACACGGTCTATGGTGATGAGTGCATCTTCGGCTCCGGTAAGGTCATCCGTGATGGTATGGGGCAGGCCACCGGTGTCAGCAGTGACAAGGCGCTGGATTGCATCATCACAAATGCGCTGATCATTGATTATACCGGCATTGTTAAAGCCGATATTGGTATCAAGGACGGTAAAATCGCCGGTATCGGCAAAGCCGGTAATCCGGATGTTATGGCTGGTGTGCATCCTGATCTGGTGATCGGGGTCAATACAGAGGTGATCTCGGCTGAGGGGTGTATCATCACCGCTGGTGGTATTGATACCCACTTCCATTATATCACGCCGTCACAGCCGATTACCTCGATTGCCAGCGGGCTGACCACTGTGCTTGGCGGCGGTACCGGACCTGCAACCGGCTCAATGGCAACAACCTGCACGCCAAACCCGAATTATCTGCATAATATGATGCAGGCGACCGATGATCTACCACTCAATGTGATCTTCACCGGTCGCGGCAGCTCTTCCCGTCCTGAAGGTATGCGCGAGCAGGTGCTGGCCGGTGCGGCAGGCTTGAAGCTCCATGAAGACTGGGGCACAACACCGGCTGCCATTGCAACCTGTATGGACATGGCCGACGAATATGACATTCAGGTCACCATTCATATGGATTCAGTCAATGAAAGCTGCACGGTGGAAGATTCCATCAAAGCTTTTGGCGGTCGCTCTATCCATGCCTATCATGCAGAAGGTGCGGGCGGCGGTCATGCACCCGATCTGATGCGTATCTGTGCTGAAGCCAATGTGCTGACCAGTTCCACCACGCCCACGCTGCCTTACACTGTGAATACGGTGGAAGAGCATCTCGATATGCTGATGGTTTGCCATCATCTGGATAAGAATATCCCGGAAGATGTGGCGTTCGCGGCAAGCCGTATCCGCGCCAATACGATTGCTGCGGAAGGCGTATTGCATGATATCGGTGCGATTTCCATGATGACCTCTGACAGTCAGGCAATGGGACGTGGTGGTGAGGTGATTATGCGGACATGGCAGGTCGCCGATCAGATGAAAGCGCAGCGCGGAAGCTTGCCGCAGGATGGTGCAGGAAATGATAATTTCCGTATCAAGCGCTATATCGCCAAATATACCATCAATCCGGCAATTGCCCATGGTATCAGCCATCTCATCGGTTCGGTTGAGGCCGGAAAAGTTGCTGATCTGGTGCTGTGGAAGCCGGCATTCTTCGGCCAGCGTCCTGAGCTGGTGATGAAAAGCGGTTTCATTGCTTATGCTCAGATCGGCGATGCCAATGCATCTATCCCGACACCGCAGCCGGTGATTATGCGTCCGATGTTCGGTGCCCTGTCTTCCGGTATTGGCAAGACTTCAATCCTGTTCGTCAGTCAGGCATCGCTCAATGATGGCAATGTGCTGAATCTCGGTCTGAGGAAGCGCATTGAGCCGGTGGTTAAATGCCGTGGTCTGACCAAGGCCGATATGAAGCTCAATGATGCATTGCCGCAAATCACCGTTGATCCGAAGACTTATAAAGTCAGCGTTGATGGTGCGGAAATCGGGGCAGAGCCGGTTTCAGTCGTGCCGCTTGCACAGCGTTATAATCTGTTCTGATCCTCTCAAAACACACGCGTCGCATCTTCTTATGCGGCGTGTGCCCCGACTTGTCTTGTGCCTTATTTGCCCGCAATCGGTTGTGATCTGTTCGGCGAAAATAGTTTTTCCTGCGAGATTCAGTGCATAAAACCTATGGAATGTGGGAAAACCGGGCTGGTGGATTTACGCCAGCCCGCTAATCTGATAATGGCAAAAATGTGGCATTGTTATGAATCGTCTGAATGGCGATCAATAACAGGTCGTCTCCCGCAGCCTGTCACCGCTTTTGGGTGTCGGAATTTGTGAGGGGGCAATTTATCTGCAGACGTCAGGACGCCTTCTCAAAAAAGACTGACAGGGAGCAACCATGCTGGAAAAATTCTTCAAGTTACAGGAACACAAAACCAATGTGCGCACAGAAGTGCTCGCTGGTCTGACAACGTTCCTGACGATGTCCTATATCATTTTTGTTAATCCGGACATTCTGTCCTCCACCGGTATGGACCGGAATGCGATTTTCGTCGCAACCTGTCTTGCCGCTGCGCTCGGTTCAATCGTCATGGCATTTGTTGCCAACTGGCCGATTGGTATGGCGCCGGGTATGGGCCTGAATGCGTTTTTCGCTTTCACCGTTGTTGGTGCCATGGGCTTTACATGGCAACAAGCGCTGGGTGCGGTTTTCATCTCCGGCGTTATCTTCTTCATCCTGACAGTTTCCGGCATCCGCAGCTGGCTGGTTGATGGCATTCCGAGATCCCTGCGCAGTGCAATTGCCGTCGGTATCGGCATGTTCCTCGCGCTGGTCGGCATGAAAAGCTCCGGCATTATTGTCGGTAGCGAAGCAACCTTCATCACCCTCGGCGATCTGACCAAAACCGGTCCGCTGCTGGCGATTTTCGGTTTCTTCATCATGGCTGTTCTGGATGCGCTGAAAGTTCGCGGTTCGATCCTGATCGGTATTCTGGTTGTGACCGTTCTGTCGATTATGCTCGGCGTAAGCCAGTTTCAGGGCGTATTCTCCGCACCGCCAAGCCTGATGCCAACATTTATGCAGCTCGATGTTATGGGCGCTCTGCATGTGGGCTTCCTGCAGGTTATTCTGGTTTTCGTGCTGGTTGAAGTTTTCGATGCGACCGGTACACTGATCGGTGTGAGCAAGCGCGCAGGTCTTATTCCTGAAGGCAAGCCAAACCGTCTGAACCGCGCTTTGTTTGCAGACAGCACCGCGATTATCGGTGGCTCCATCATCGGTACCAGCTCGACAACTGCTTATGTTGAAAGCGCTTCGGGTGTACAGGCCGGTGGTCGTACAGGTTTGACAGCTCTGGTTGTTGCACTCCTGTTCCTCGCAGCTCTGTTCATTGCACCGCTGGCTGGTTCCGTACCTGCTTATGCTACTGCACCGGCTCTGATTTACGTCGCTTGTCTGATGATGCGCGAAATGTCGGAAATCGAGTGGGATGATGTAACCGAAGCTGCACCGGCTGCGCTGACTGCACTCGGCATTCCGTTCACCTATTCGATCGCAAACGGTCTGGCATTCGGCTTTATCAGCTATGTTGTTCTGAAAGCTGGTTCGGGTAAATGGCGCGTCATTCATCCGGCAACGTGGATTGTTGCGGCTCTGTTTGTCATCCGCTTTGCTTATGTTCACTAAGGACTAAGTAGCGTTCAATAAAGATCTGGTTGAGCCGCGAAGCAGAACAGCTTCGCGGCTCAACTCATTTTATTGTCATATGAGATCACACTCGATCTTCATCAATGGTCATGATACAGCATGGTATTGACTTACAGACAGCGGCTTTATTCGTCCGGCTTTCGTCTGATCTTATACCACATCAAAATAAGAGTGTTTTCCTGAGGTTTCAGGCCGGAAAATACTTTGTACACGCCGGTTCGCTGGTGAAAAGCTGTCGGGAGGCGGCTGATTATGACTGCAATGACGCAGACACAAACGGGTAGTCGCTGGGGCAGGGAGATTGTCTCTTCTTTCAAGCTTGGCTGGCCGCTGATCTTTACTAATCTTTCGCAGGCTGCACTGACCGCCACGGACGTGATCCTGATTGGCCGTCTTGGCGCCGATACGCTGGCGGCTGCCGTGCTGACCACCAGTTTTTATCATTCGATGATGATCTTCTGTATGGGGCTGGTTTCTGCGACATTGCCGATGATGGCGATGGCGCTTGGCCGCAACCGTCACTCGGTACGCGATGTGCGTCGCACAGTGCGTCAGGGTTTCTGGACAGCGATCATTATCTGTATTCCGTTCTGGATATTGCTCTGGAACGCGGAATCCGTTTTCCTGTTTATGGGGCAGAGGCCGGACATTGCCGCGCATTCCGTGCAGATGATGCATACGCTGCAATGGGCAATGCTGCCATATCTCGGCTATATTGGTCTGCGTTCATTTTTGGCGGCAATGGAGCGTCCGCTCTGGACATTGCTGATTGCGGCTTTCGCCATCGTGTTCAATGCGATTGCTGCTTATGGCCTGATTTTCGGTAAGTTTGGTTTGCCGGAACTGGGCATTCGCGGTGCGGGTATTGCAACAACAGCCTCCAGCTGGATGATGTTTATCGGTCTGGTTGTGGTTGTCTGTACCCATAAGAAATTCCGCCGCTATCGCCTTTTCGGTCGCTTCTGGCGTCCTGACTGGCCGCGCTTTATCGAGCTGTGGCGCATTGGTCTGCCAATGGCACTGACCTTCGCGTTTGAAACCACGATTTTCTACGCGGCTGTGCTGATGATGGGTAAAATCAGCCCGACATCGCTCGCGGCTCATGCCGTTGCAATGCAGATCGCGTCTCTGAGTTTCATGGTGCCGCTCGGCTTCGGGCAGGTAGCGACGGTGCGTGTTGGTCGTGCTTATGGCGCGGGTAATCGTGAGGCAGTCGCCTATGCCGGTTGGAGTGCCTATGCGCTGGGTGTTGGTTTCATGGGCTTTATGGGCTTGATGATGATCCTGATGCCGAAGGTCTTTATCAGTGCGTTTCTGGATATTAACGATCCGGCCAATGCCGAGGTAATCGGGCTTTGCGTATCATTCCTCGCTTTTGCCGCGCTGTTTCAGATTGTTGACGGGGCGCAGGCCGTGGCTGCCGGTATGTTGCGTGGTTTACGCGATACGCGCATCCCGATGTTCTTGGCTCTGCTCGGCTATTGGGGCGTTGGTCTGCCGCTTGGTGCGCTGCTTGCCTTTACCTTTAAATTTGAGGGCGTTGGCGTGTGGATCGGTCTGGCCAGCGGTCTGGCGATTGTTGCGGTGCTGATGACGCAGCGCTGGCTGCGGCGCGATAAACTCAGCAATGTGATCTATGTCTGATAAAAAGGCCGCGGAACGTATCAGTTCCGCGGTCTTCTCATTTTTAATAATTATTTACGCATTGAGTCCAAAACTTCGTGATTAGTCGCAACGTCCTGTGCTTTCGCATAGCTTTCCATCAGCAACTGGTAGTGCGGGAAAATAAGAGTGTAGACTTTCGCCCATTCAAGCGCATCTTCGCGGTTCCATGTGCGCTGGATTTCCGAGGCAACGGCTGCGGTATCCATAGGGATAACACCTGCCTGAGTGATACGAGCCAGCGTGATTTCCTGCGCCATTTTGGAATAAGTGCCGGAAGCATCAACAACGGCAAAAACTTTATAACCGTCATATACAGCGGAGATCGACGGGAAGGCCATGCAAACGCTGGTGATTGTACCGGCGATAATCAGGGTTTTGCGGCCTGTTCCCTTAACCGCGGCAACAAAATCCGGATTGTCCCATGCATTGATCTCGCCTTTACGGGCAACATATTGAGCATGCGGTGCACTTTCATGAATTTCCGGAATCAGCGGGCCGTTCGGGCCCTGCGGCACGGATGCCGTGGTGATAACCGGAATTTTGGCCAGTGTCGCAATTTTGGCGAGTGCTGTGGCACGGGCACGCAGTTCCGTCATTGGCATGTCGCCAACTGTCTGGAACAGGCCGCTCTGATGATCAATCAGCAGCATAACCGCATCTTCCGGATCAATAACCGGACGCTGGCCACCAAAATTCGCAATCGTTGTTGGAATATTCATTGCATGTCTCCTTGAGGTTAAGAGGGGGGTATTCAACTCAACTGCCGGTTCCACAATGCTGGGGGCGATGTGAAACCGGCAGCGCATGGCCGGTCATCCGGTCATGAAACTGGTATGGTTCCGAAGCGTCCGCTCTGAAAGTCACGCAGAGCGGCGCTGATTTCCTGTGTGGTATTCATGACGAACGGACCATGTATAACGACCGGCTCGTTAATCGGCTCTCCGCTGAGCACCAGAAATGAAGCATCATTGGCAGCTTCAATCCGTACATCGTCACCTTCGCGGTTCAGCAAGACGAGCTGAGCCTCGGTGGCCTGCTTGTCATTGTTGATTGTGATTGTTCCGCTGAGCACGACCAGCATAGCTGTGTGGCCTTCCGGAATATTCAGAGTGGTATTGCCGTTTTGTTTGAGCCACACATCCCAGAGATTAATAGGCGTGAAGGTGCGGGCAGGACCTTTGATCTTGCCAAACTGACCGGCGATGACCCGTAAACAGCCTGCTTTATCTGCCAGATCAACGACAGGAATGTCCGATTTGAGCAGGCTTTGATAACCGGGCTCTGCATTCTTGTTTTTGGCCGGAAGATTGACCCAGAGCTGAACCATTTGCAGGGTTCCTCCGGATTGCGTGAAGGCACGGGAGTGAAATTCTTCGTGCAATATGCCTTTGGCAGCCGTCATCCACTGCACATCACCGGCACCGATAATCCCGCCGTTGCCTGTTGAATCGCGGTGTTCTACTTCACCCTGATAAACAATGGTGACGGTTTCAAAACCACGATGTGGATGGATGCCGACGCCGCGCCGGTGATCGGAACCTTTCTCGGCTGGTGGGAATTTCGCAGGGCCTGCATAGTCCAGCAGCAGAAACGGACTGACATGCTCGCCGTGGCTGGCATGGGAAAACATCGAGCGCACAGGAAAGCCGTCGCCGACCCAGTGCGGGCGGGGGCTGCTGTAAACACCTAATACCTTTCTCATTGTCTGTCTCCTGTTGTCGCTTGCAGCAAATGCTGTGTGCGTGTTGATGACAGGAAGATATGAGTGAGACAAAAAATGCGGTAGTCAGCAAAAATGCACTACAATGTCTGAAATATGAGACAATCATGTAGCGCTTTACGATAATACGATTATATTCCATTTCATGAATGATGACACAGGGAGTTTCCATGCAGGATCTGAATGATCTGAGATTTTTTGTTGTTGTGGTCGAGCAGGGCGGGTTTGCTGCTGCCGCGCGTAAGCTGAATATGCCGCGCTCCCGTCTCAGCCGCCGTATCGGCCTGCTGGAAGAAAGTCTCGGCGTACGGCTAATTCAGCGCACCACCCGCCATTTCGCGGTTACAGATATTGGGCAGGAATATTATCGCCATTGTGTCGCCATGCTGGTGGAGGCGGAGGCCGCGCAGGAAGTCATCGACCGGATGCGCTCTGAACCACAGGGCGTGGTACGGGTGAGCTGCCCGTCATCAATGATCTATTTCCAGATCGGTGATTTGATAGCCCGCTTCATGAAAGAAAACCCCAAAGTTGATGTGCTGCTGGAAAGCACCAATCGTCGTGTGGATGTGTTGCGCGAAGGATTTGATCTGGCAATCCGTGTCCGCTTCCCGCCGCTCGACGACAGTGATCTGGTGATCCGCAAACTGGCAGAAAGTCCGCAGCGGCTTGTCGCCAGCCCTTCGGTGATTGCTGATATCAACCGGCCATTGGTGCCTGCCGATCTGGCAGAATTGCCAAGTTTGGCGTGGGATCCGCAGCGTGCCGATCATGAATGGTGTCTTGAAAAAGCAGATGGTGCGACTGCCAGAGTGCATCACAAACCGCGCCTGATTACGGAAGACATGGTGGCATTGCGCATGGCCGCACTGCATGGCGTTGGTGTGTGCCAGTTGCCGACAATGGTCATCCGTGAGGATTTACGCGAGGGACGCCTGGTGGATGTGCTGCCGGAATGGGCGCCGCGTACCGGTATTCTTCATGCGGCTTTTCCGTCGCGTCGCGGCTTGTTGCCATCAGTGCGTTCGTTGCTGGATTTCCTTGGAAATGAATATACGAAACTGGCGCGGGAAGAAACCGATTACAGCCTGACTTAAGCTCTCTGCGGAGCTAAAGATCATAGCTGATGCTGCCCGGAAAACGGCTGGGCAGCAATCATATAGAAAGCAATTGGCGGGAGATGTAGATCAACACGATGGCGATCTGAATCTTAGGATGTTTAAAGAAGGCCGCAAGCGCACATAAACTCAGTGTAACTGATGCGTGAAGCAGCAGAGTTGAGCTGATATTACCTCCGGCAACAATGGCTTTGGAAATATCTATAATCCAGGTCAGAGCCAGAAGCGTAAAAAACCAATATCGGCGTTGAATGAAAAAGTCCTGATAGCCTTTATATTCTGCAATATCGTCAGGAAATAACAGTGCAGTCATCAGAAACAGCGTAATCGCATAACTAATTTGGAATGCAAACGCTACGAAAGTCCATTCAACGTCTTTACCAAGCCGGACACCCCACCACCAAAACAAAATAAGTTCCAGCAGCATGGAAAAGACCCACAGCAAATGAAGTACTGAAATTCGATTTCGCTTTGGATGCTGTAGAAATCTGGCTACGCCGGATAAGATACGCGCTATTGAGAGACTTATGATCATCGCAATCAGAATGCGGACATGCGTGAAGATCTCAATAAACTGCGTTGCTTCCATTAAAAGATATCTAACCTTCTGAGGCCATTTGAATGTATTTAGGCAGCCGTTTTAAAGGCAATATTAAAAGCGTTGATCGCTATAGCCTAAATCAAATGATTGCCAAACGCCAATACTGAATAAGCGTTATCCATTGAGTATTCTTTGTTGCAGAAACCGCGCTGCCATGATGCAAGTTGCAGAGGTTCATAATAAAAAAAGGGCACCATATGATGCCCTTTTCGTCCTCAAAGTTATGCCGGTTTCCATCGCAGCAGGCGCATGGCATTGGCGGTTACCAGAACTGTCGCACCGGTATCTGCCAGAATGGCTGGCCACAGACCGGTAATGCCAAGAATTGTGGTGATGAGGAACACCACTTTCAGACCAATGGCGAGCGTAATATTCTGCTTGATATTCGCCATCGTGCTTTTCGACAGGTCAATCATATTGGCGACATCGGTTACGCGGCCATGCATGATCGCAGCATCTGCAGTTTCCAGCGCCACATCAGTGCCGCCGCCCATAGCGATGCCAAGATCAGCTGCGGCGAGAGCAGGAGCATCATTGATGCCATCGCCGATCTTGGCAACGATTTGCTTATTCGCCTTCAGTTCACCAACCACACGGCGTTTGTCTTCTGGCATCATTTCCGCATGGACTTCCATGCCGAGATCACGGCCGATTGCTTCAGCAGTGCGGCGGTTATCACCGGTCAGCATGATGGTGCGGATACCCTGCGCTTGCAAAGCTTTGATACCCTGACGTGCATCTTCACGCGGCTCATCTCGCATGGCGATACCACCGGCAAGCTGCTCGCCGATCATCAGCAGGGAGACAGTCTTGCCCTGATCATTCATATCGGCAATGCGCTTCTGGTCAGCATCCGATATGCTGGTCTTGGCGGCAATTGCTTTCGGCGAGGCCAACAAAATGGCTTTACCGTCAACGGTGCCGGATACGCCTTTACCGCCAAGTGCTGCGCCGTCATGCATTTGCGGCAGGGCGATTTTGCGATCTTCCGCAGCCTTGAGAATGGCAACAGCGAGCGGATGGCTTGAGCCCTGTTCAACGGCTGCCGCATAGCGCAGAACGTCTTCTTCCGTGCTTCCAAAGGCAATAATGTCTGTGACAACTGGCTTGCCTTCTGTCAGCGTGCCGGTTTTGTCAAAAGCAGCCGCGGTCACATGGCCTGCACTTTCCAGCACTGCGCCACCCTTCATCAGCAGGCCGCGGCGCGCACCGGAAGAAAGACCGGCAGCAATCGCGGCAGGTGTCGAAATAACCAGAGCGCAAGGACAGCCGATCAGCAGAATAGCAAGACCTTTATAGACCCACTCATTCCAGTCACCACCGGCAACAAGCGGCGGGATGACTGCCACCAAAGCGGCGAGAACCATGACCGCTGGCGTGTACCAGACCGAGAACCGGTCGATAAAACGCTCAGTCGGGGCTTTGGATTCCTGTGCTTCTTCAACCTGCGCGATAATGCGGGCAATGGTGTTGTTCTGCGCCGTGGCCGTGACCTTAACGCGTAGCACCGCATCAGCATTGATGGTGCCTGCAAAAACCTTGTCGCCCGGTTCTTTGTTTTTCGGTGTACTTTCACCGGTCACAGGAGCCTCATCAACCGCACTGTTGCCGCTGATCACTTCACCATCCGCTGCAATCCGGTCACCCGGACGCACCAGAATAATCGCACCAAGGGCAACACTTGCCGCATCCTGTTCAATAATCTGACCGTCTTTTTCGACGCGGGCAGTTTTTGGTACCAGATCAGCAAGACCACGAATGGAGTTGCGCGCACGCCGCGCTGCAACACCTTCGAGAAGCTCACCGATCAGAAACAGGAAGACAACCATCGCGGCTTCTTCCACCGCACCGATAAACAGCGCGCCAACAGCGGCAACGGTCATCAGTGTTTCAATAGAGAATGGCGTGCCGAAACGGGCGCCGGCCAAAGCGCGGCGGGCAATCGGCACCAGCCCCACCAACATCGCAGCGGAGAAAATATAGAGCGCATATTGCGGTACGAAATGACCGATAATATAGGCGGCAACCAGTGCCGTACCTGCCGCAATGGTCAGCTTGGCCTTGCCCTGCTGCCACCATGGCTTGTTGTCTTCATCGGTGCCGTGATCATGCATATGCAGCGGTGAGGTTTCTTTGATTTTCTCTTGCTTCTGCTCGTGCGAATGATCGTGGCTGTGGGTTTTATGATCATGTGCGCTGTGGTCATGTCCTGCATGGTCATGGTTGTGATGGCTATGATCGTGGTCATGATCGCCGGAGCAGGCATGAGCCTCGGTTTCCGGTTCTGCAACTGCTGCGCCTTGACTGGCACCCATATAGCTGGATTTATAACCGAGTTTCTTCAACTGGCCGGTAATGGCATCGGCCTCTATACCATTATGGGTAACAGTCATCGTGCCTTTGGTCACAGAGACACTGACGTCACTGATCTGGTTGCCAAGGCGGCGCACGGCTGTATCAATTTTCATGGCGCAGGAGGCGCAATCCATGCCTTCAACGCGGAATTTATCCTGACGGACGGGACCGGACATCACCAATTTCCTTTTCACTTGCATCTTTTAAAAAACACCCTAAATGCTCTAGTGGCTATAGGAGCAAGCGGTTAAATGGATAAAAAAGGTTATACGATTGGCAAGGTTGCGGAACGCAGCGGTGTTAAAGTGCCAACCATCCGTTTTTATGAGCAAATCGGGCTGATACGCGAGCCGGAACGCACGGAGAATCAGCGGCGGGAATATGGCGCGGAAGATATTAAGCGCCTGTCCTTTATCCGTCATGCACGCGATCTCGGCTTTGAAATTAATGATATCCGTGAATTGCTGGCTATGACCGAGACGCCTAACGCCTCCTGTCACGAGGCAGATTCGATTGCGCGACGTCACCTTGATGAGATTGAAGACAGGATTGAGCGGCTGTCAGCCTTGCGTGATGAATTGCGCCGCATGGTGAGTGAGTGCGATCACGGGCGCTTATGTGAATGCAGGGTCATTCAGATTCTGGAAGATCACGGTCAGTGCGGCCACGATCACGATCATCCGGTGACAACGCTTAAATAACGAATTGAATGAGAGAGGAATGGACGTGACTGTAACCATTTACGGCATTAAAAATTGTGACACTATGCGTAAAGCGCAGGACTGGCTGAGCGAACAGAATATCGCTTTCGATTTTCATGATTATAAGAAGGTTGGTCTGGATCGTGCCAAGCTGGAAAACTGGTGCGAAAAGCTGGGCTGGGAAACGGTGATTAATCGCGCAGGCCAGACATTCCGCAAACTTGATGATGCACAGAAACAGGATCTGACAGAAGCCAAGGCCATTGAGCTGATGCTCGGCAATCTGTCGATGATCAAACGCCCGGTTTTGGAAAAAGACGGCAAATTACTGGCTGGTTTTAAACCGGAGATTTATGCTGAATTTTTTGCATGAATTTTATTGAGCACAGGTAAGGGTCTGAAAAGAAAAGTCTCAGACCGTGGCGAAAATGGTGATTTTGAGAACCGGAACGCAATGTACTTATAGGTACGTGAGTACCGGAAGCGCAGAAACTGCCATTTGTAGCCCGGTATGTGGCTTTTAGTTCAGAGCTTATAGAGCAGCTGGCCGCTTGTTCAGCTCCGGCTCCGCCAGATAATCATGATAGCTGACGCAGCGCACGTCATTGCGCTTGCAGACATCACGGGCAAAGCGCTCCAGTGCATTCCAGTAAGCGCCATTATTCATCAGCACAAAATGAAAGCCCATTTGGAGCGGAATACGCTGGCCGTTATATTGCTTGTTGAAGGCATTGATAAAGGCATCATAGCTGCGTTGTTCAAAAAGCGCAGCCTGTTCCGGTTTCTCTTTGCCGCCTGAATGGCGCACATAGAGATTGTAATCCATCGCAATCACCGGCCGTGCGGAAGGGCCTTCCGGTATCAGCGGCAGACCAAAGCTTTTTAATCCGGCGAAATTTTTCGGCAATTCAGGGCCTGAGGTCACGCCGCTGGCCTGATAGGTGAAGCCGCTGTCGCGCAAAGCTGTTTGCACCGGTTTATCATCAGAGAGATAGGGCGCGCGAAAACCGGTGATCTTGTTGTAAACAAGGTTTTTCCAGCCTTCCGGTTCGCCGTCGATTTTATTGGCCTTCCAGGCATTACCGACAATATTGCGGAACGCCTGAATTTCCTGCGCCCATTCTTTTGCCGTCCAGCTTTTGCCATCGAAATGGCCGCAGCCGTGACTGGCGATTTCATGACCTTCCAGATTGGCTTTCCACACCTGATCGAGGCGTGTGGCAATTTCTGCTTTATCCTGTGCAAAGCCGACATTGGAGCGGCCTGCTTTCATCCGTGGTGGCTGATATTGCGTGCGGTCTGCGCGTTCCAGATAAAAGACGCAGGAGAGAAAATAGGTAAAACGCGCACCGGTTTCCTGCCCCAAGGCGCGGCTACGCTGCCAAAGCTTATTATCATGTGCCCCGTCGAAAGAGATTATCACCACCTGTTTCGGGCGGCTGTCATTTGTCTCTGTTCTTTGAGGCTGAGACGTTGCCAGATCCGGCATAGCCTGTGCAGTCGTTGCAAAGCACAGAAAAGCGGCAAAACCGGCGGCAATAAGTTTTTGCATAAAGACAGGCTCATGTGGTGGTGGGAAGGGGTGGAAGTACAGTGATTAGAGCATTTCCAGTAAAAGTGCGAAGCACCTCCGCAGGGAAATCAGTTCGCCGGACTGATTTCTTTTCCTGCTGCGATACGCCGGATAATGCGTAAAACAAACAATTACAGGGGTTCCAACGATTTAGTCTTAACTGGAACCGCTGTAAGGATGAAATGTGGCAAAGGACAGGCATATTATCGTAATAAATCCGCTGTTCAGGTGCAGGATTAAGGAATTATGCAGGAAATCACAATCGGGGCTACCATCTGCCGCCGATTCCGACTAAAAGCCGGATAGGTGTTTTTAATGGCTGGTCAGCTCGTGCTGTCAGGTCTATTGATGCATATTCAATTTTGTTACAGGGTTTCACAGGGTATCCATGACAGACGACAGCTTTATCCGCGAAGTCAACGAAGAGCTCCGCTCCGAACAGGTGCGCGCTGTATGGCGGCGTTTCGGTCCGATTTTGATCGGCGGCGCGGTGGCAGTTGTTATCGGTACGGCCGGTTATGTCGGTTATGAATACTGGCGTGAGAGCAAGGCAGCCGTGTCGGGCGACCAGTTTCTGGCAGCGCTTGATTTGGCTGGCGAAAATAAAAATGATGAAGCTCTGAGCGCTTTGAAGACACTGGAAACAGAAGGTGCCGGTGCTTATCCTTTGCTGGCACAGTTGCGCTCTGCCACCTTGCTTGAGCAGAAGAAAGACATGGCCGGTGCAGTCAGCGCTTTTGATGCTGTTGCGGAAGATAGCAAAGCACCTGCTGCGCTGCGTGATGTTGCAAAGCTGCGTGCGGCCTATATTCTGGTTGATACCGGTTCCTATGACGATGTTGCCAAACGCGCAGAAACACTGAGCGCCGATGGTAATCCGATGCGCGGTTCTGCCCGTGAAGTGCTGGGGCTGGCTGCTTACAAAGCAGGGCGTGCAGATGATGCCCGCAAACTGTTCCAGCAAAATGCAGACGATGCGGCAATTCCTGCCAATCTTCGTCAGCGTGCCAATACAATGCTCGATCTGATGCGCAGCACTGAGGCTGCCGCAAAGAATTAAGACGTTTCATTCTGAAACGCATAAAAACAAAAAGATAGAGCGTTTTCCGCCTTCGGAGACTGCTCTATAAGACGGAAAACAAGCTGAATGAGCTTTACACTCGCAATTATCGGACGTCCGAATGTCGGCAAGTCCACACTGTTTAACCGTATTGTCGGGCGCAAACTGGCGCTGGTCGATGATACGCCGGGTGTTACCCGTGACCGCCGTATTCACGACGGCAAGCTCTATGATCTGCACTTCAAAGTTATTGATACTGCGGGGCTGGAAATTGCCGAAGCCAGTACGCTGGAAGGCCGTATGCGCGCGCAGACCGAAGCCGCGATTGACGAGGCCGATGCGGTTCTGTTCGTGATTGATGCCAAAGCCGGTCTGACACCGACAGATATTGAATTCGCGCAATTGGTGCGCAAATTCAGCAAGCCGATTATATTGGTTGCCAATAAATCGGAAGCGCGTGGCTCCGATGCCGGTTTGTATGATGCATACCGCTTAGGTCTTGGCGAGCCTTGCCCGATTTCCGCCGAGCATGGTCAGGGTCTGCCTGATCTGCGCGATGCGATTGTGGAAGTGATCGGGAAGGAAAAAGCTTTCGCGGAAGAAGAGGCTTCGGAAGCCTTCACGCCGGAAACGATTGGCGCGCTGGTTGGTGAAGATGTAAGTGATGAGGATGATGAAGTCATTCCGGCTTACGACGACACCAAGCCTTTGCAGATTGCCATTGTGGGTCGCCCGAATGCTGGTAAATCCACTCTGATCAATACTATGCTCGGTCAGGATCGTCTGCTGACAGGGCCTGAAGCCGGTATCACGCGTGATTCTATTTCCGTTGAGTGGGAATGGCGTGGCCGCAGCGTGAAATTGTTTGATACTGCTGGTCTGCGCCGTAAAGCACGCGTGCAGGAAAAGCTGGAAAAGCTCTCCGTTGCTGATGGTCTGCGTGCTATTCGCTTTGCGGAAGTGGTGATTATCGTTCTTGATGCAACGATTCCTTTTGAAAAGCAGGATTTGCAGATCATTGATCTGATTATTCGTGAAGGCCGTGCGCCGATCATTGCTTTCAATAAATGGGATCTGATCGAAGACCGTCAGGCATTGCTGGCGGATCTGCGTGAAAAGACCGAGCGCTTGCTACCGCAGGTTCGTGGTATCCGTGCTGTGCCGATTTCCGGTGAAACCGGCCACGGTATTGATAAGCTGATGGAAAGCGTTGAGCTGACACATCGTATCTGGAATTCGCGTATTTCCACAGGACGCCTGAATCGTTGGCTCGAAGGTGTGATTACCCATCATCCGCCGCCGGCTGTTTCCGGTCGTCGCCTTAAAGTCAAATATATGACACAGGTTAAGACACGTCCGCCGGGCTTTATGGTGTCCTGCTCGCGTCCTGATGTGATGCCGCAATCTTATGTGCGTTATCTCATCAATGGTCTGCGTGAGACATTCGAAATGCCGGGCGTGCCAATTCGCTTGTCGCTGCGCACTTCGGAAAATCCTTTTGCCGGTCGTGCAAAAAAGAAGCGCTGATGTCATCTTAATGATGTAGTCTCAAAACCCTGCCGGAAGTGTTTCGGCAGGGTTTTTTTGTTATGCATGAGTAAGTTGAGATGCAGTTGATCTTCCTCAGTCATCCGCAGGTTATTATCGATCCGGCAGTGCCGGTTGAACGCTGGTGTTTATCTCCGCTGGGCAGGGCGACATTACAGTGCTTTCTTGAGCGCGGTATCTGGCCGGCTCCGGATGTTATCTGGAGTAGCATGGAAACCAAAGCGCAGGAGACAGCTGAGTTGCTGGTTGCGCATTTTAACTGCACTGCACAAAGCGACATTCGGCTGGGCGAAAATGACCGTTCAGCAACAGGGTTTTTACCTGTTGCTGAATTTGAAAACGTTGCTGATCAGTTTTTTTGCGCAACCGGATTGTTCTGTACGTGGTTGGGAAAGTGCGGCAGATGCACAAGCGAGAATTTGTGCTGTTATGAATGAAATTATAGCGGAGAGCGCCAAGGCTCAGCATAAAACAGTGGTAATTTGCGGTCATGGAGCAACCGGAACGCTGCTTTATTGTGCATTGGCGGGTGTGCCAATCTCCCGTCATTACGATCAGTCTTCGCAAGGCCATTATTGGTGCTATGACACTGTGAGAAAACAGATGTTGCACCATTGGCGGAACATCGCCGAATTCACTTGATAATGATTACAGTCTTGCATCACCTTTCATGGTTCTGTAGTCAGAGGATATGCAGGTCCTGACAGTGCTGCCAGCTTGCAGAAAATTGCAGGAGAGTGCGGCATGGCACAAATTATTTCCACGGATGTTTCTTCTTTAAAACTGGCTGCTGAGGTATTGGGCGCAGGCAAACTTGCTGCCTTGCCGACAGAGACTGTCTACGGGCTGGCGGCGGATGCCACCAATGGCAGTGCGGTTGCCGGTATTTTTTCTGCCAAGGGACGGCCGCATTTCAATCCGCTGATTGCCCATATGGCGACACTTGATATGGCTGAGCGCTATGTGGTGTTTGATGATCTCTCCCGTAAACTTGCAGAGAAATTCTGGCCGGGGCCGCTGACACTGGTATTACCTCTGCGTGAAGGCGCTGCAATTCATCCGCTGGTAACCGCGGGTCTCACAACTCTCGCCATTCGTATGCCGCGCGGGCCGATTGCTGAAATCATTGCCGCGCTTGATCGCCCGCTGGCAGCACCGAGCGCCAATAGCTCTGGTCGTATCAGTGCCACTTCGGCACAGGCGGTGCAGGATGATCTGGGCGCTAAGCTTGATCTGATTGTTGATGGCGGTGCTTGTGTTGTCGGGCTGGAATCCACCATTGTTAAAATTGAAAATGGTCAGGCCTATCTGCTGCGTCCGGGCGGGTTGGCGGCAGAAGAGATTGAGGCTTTCATTGGTGAGCCGCTGCATCGTCTGGATCAGCGTGCGGCTATTCAGGCGCCGGGGATGATGGCGTCACATTATGCACCAGATGCCGCGATGCGGTTGAATATTTCGGAAGTGTATGAAGGCGAAGCGCTACTTGCCTTTGGAGCGCAGCGAGCAACCGGTGCTGACAAAGCCGTTGCTGTTTTGAATTTAAGTCCTTCGGGCGATCTGCATGAAGCTGCCGTGCATTTGTTCGATTATATGAAGCGGCTGGATGCAGCAGGCGCGAAAACAATCGCCGTTGAGCCGGTGCCGCATCATGGCTTGGGCGAAGCAATTAATGATCGACTATCGCGCGCGGCTGCGCCGCGCGATTAGTTGAATTTGGGCGGCTGCACCGCGTGACTAATTAGATTTGGACGGAAACAGATGATGATGTCAGATGATTTGATTGCGCGTTTCACGGCAATTGTCGGTGAGAGAAACGCACTGCACGATCCGGTCGATCAGATTTCCTATTTGAGCGAGCCGCGTGATCTGTTTCATGGCCGCGCCGCTTTGGTTCTGCGCCCTGCAACGGTGGAGGAAGTCTCTGCCATTATGAAGCTGGCCTATGAGACAGCAACACCTGTGGTGCCGCAGGGCGGCAATACCGGACTTGTCGGTGCGCAGCAGCCGGATACCAGCGGACGAGCCGTTATTCTCTCGCTGTCGCGGCTCAATCAAATCCGCAATATTGACACGACCGGCAATCTCGTCACGGTTGAAGCCGGTGTTATCCTGCAAAATTTGCAAGATGCTGTGCAGGATGCAGGACGGTTGTTTCCGTTGTCCTTGGGTGCAGAAGGTTCCTGCCAGATTGGCGGTAATCTCTCATCCAATGCGGGAGGCACGGCTGTGCTTGCCTATGGCAATATGCGCGAATTATGCCTTGGTCTCGAAGTGGTGTTGCCTGACGGTCAGGTGCTGAACGACTTGCGCCGCGTGAAAAAAGACAATACCGGCTATGACCTGCGTGATCTGTTTATCGGAGCAGAAGGCACGCTTGGTGTTATCACTGCGGCGGTGCTGAAAATTCATCCGCAGCCGAAAGGCAAGGCGGTCGCCTATGTTGGATTGCAGTCGGTGCAAGATGTGGTGCAGCTTTTCCGTTTGGCGACCGATCAGGCAGGGCAGGCACTGACCGGTTTTGAACTGATGCCGCGTATTGGTATGGAATTTATTCTGCGCCATATTGCGGAAGCACGTGACCCGCTGGAAAAGACCTATCCTTGGTATGTGCTGGCGGAGATTTCTTCTGCTCGTTCTGAGGCAGACGCACTGGAAATGCTGGAAGCAATCCTGAGTGAAGGTTTCGAGAGCGGAATGGTGCAAGATGCCGCCATTGCACAAAATGGTGCGCAGGCTGATCTGTTCTGGAAAATGCGCGAAGAGATGTCTCCGGCTCAGAAGCCGGAAGGCGGCTCAATCAAACATGATATCTCGGTACCTGTTGCCTCCATCCCTGCTTTCATTGCAGAAGCCGCAGTGGCGGTTGAAGAGATGATCCCGTCGGCGCGTGTCGTTTGTTTCGGCCATATTGGCGATGGCAATTTGCATTATAATGTTTCGCAGCCGGTTGGTGCGGATAAGCAGGCTTTTCTGGGACGCTGGCACGAGCTGAACCACCGTATCCATACTATTGTCATGCGCTATAATGGCTCGATCTCCGCGGAGCATGGCATCGGCGCGTTAAAGCGTGAAGAATTGCGCGCGTTTAAACAGCCGCTGGCATTAGAACTGATGCGCCGTATTAAACAGGCTTTTGACCCGAAGAATATTATGAATCCGGACAAGCTGCTTTGAGCTGAGCCTTGTTTCGATCTTTAAGATTTTAAACGCTGAGCCGTCGTTTCGTTAAGAAGCGGCGGCTCAATTGTTAAGATGAGCCCGTGTTACGCACCGCTCATCATAAACGAGCGGTAAATATCCACATTTTGAACCGGAAAATTGCGGTTAGCAAAAGATTGATACGCAACAAGCGTGTTTAATGCGGATTTAATGTCCACAGGCGCAGCCTTAACAACTGGTTGCTGGGCTACAGCGAATTTCAGAGAATATTCAGAAATGAGAGCCTTTGCCTAAGTAAAAAGGCTCTGAAAAGGTACAAGCACCTCAGTTTGTTTAGCTCTTGTTAAAAATCATAAATATTTACCGGTTTGGTACGGTTAAGCTGTGTTTACCGGCCTTGCTGAAGTCTTAACTGTGGTTGGAATCTGTAAACCATTTTGCCAAAGACCGAAGTATTAACCCTGTCATTTAAGCAGATTGGTGACTTGCATCAGCTATTCTTGCATTCAACGAGACCACAAAGGTCCGATAGAAAAAAAGAACCGACAGTAAAACAATAACAGCGGTTCTCAGAAGGTACAGGGCAAGAAAATGATGAACCAGATGCTGGAAAAACAGGACAAACCAGTTTGGGCGAGCAGAGAGATCCGTCTCGATCCTTCGCAGTTCCCGCAGAGCATTTCTTATGCTTCAACGGGCGAGCAGGACGATGTGACCTTCACGATCAATGAACGTGGCGCAGTATTGCGACGTGTTCTGCCATCAAGCGGTTTGCCAATGTCTGTAGCGCTGCCAGCGCATGTATTTCTGGGCGTAACAGCGCGTGCAGTTGAGGATGAGAACGGTTTGATTACCGTGACACTGGAACTGATGCACGAAGACCCGCAAATGTCTGTGCCGCTGCTGGTTGCACATGATCTGGATGATGTGGCCGCAGATTGGCATGCATGGGCAAATGCCTACAAACTGCCGATGCTGCTGGTTGAAGCTGATGGTGTTGCGCGTCCGGTGCATGACACAATCGGCGGTGTGGCAGCTTCGGCCAGCACAGAGCGTCGTCAGGGACAGGAGCAGCGCCGTCGTCGCCCGCGCTTTCTGGCGCGACGTAAAACCGGTTCGCTGGGCGTGACTTTAAAGATTTCCGGCCGTGAGATTATCTCACGTGTTTAATAAACCGGAGATTATTGCTCGCGTTTGAAAAAAAGCTGAGATTATTGCGCGGGTTTGAAAAAGCGGAATAATTGTTCGCGGGTGAACGACATTGAAATCACTGCTCGCGGGAATGTGAATGGCCGTAATAGTGCTGCAGGTATAAAAATTAAGAATATTACGCGAAAGTGCGAATTGAATATGTGATCTCCAGTCACAGAACATGCGAAGACCGTATATCTGCGAAGATATACGGTCTTTTTTTATTCATTTTTTGCGGGAGAGGAATGCGCCGACGGCCTGCGCGGTTTCTGCTGATTTCAGACGTTCTGCAAAAATCTGCGCTTCACGATCAATACGCTCGGTTAGCGGTTCAGGCTGGCTTTTCAGCAATTTACGGGTCAGTTGCAGAGCTGTTGGCGGGCGTGCTGCCAGCTTCTGCGCAGCGTTCAACACTTCAGATTCCAGCGCATCTTCCGCCACAATACGCCAGACAAGACCGGCTTCAAGCGCCTGTTCAGCGCTCATAGCTTCTCCCATTGCCAGCAGAGCAAAGGCACGCTGATGACCCATGATTCCGGGAGCAAGCAGTGTTGAACCTGCCTCCGGTACCAGTCCGAGATCAACAAACGGGGTGTGGAAAACAGCGCGCGGCGTAGCAAAAGTCAGGTCGCAATGCAGATTTAGCGTCGTGCCAACGCCAATCGCCAGACCATCAACGCCTGAAATCAGAGGTTTGCGGGATTGGGATAATGTGTGCAGGAAGTCGACAATTTCGCCGCCGAGACTACCCTGAGACAAAGCCGCAGTCATAAAGTCCTGCATATCATTACCGGATGAGAATGCACCGGGCAGACCGAAAATTACGTTGACGCGGATATTGTCATCGCTGTCAGCCTGTTTCAAAGCCTCGGCAATGCCGTGATACATGTCACGTGTGATGGCGTTTTTCTTATCCGGACGGTTCATACGGATAATCTGCACGGCATCGTGGCGTTCTGTTTTAATAAAGTCGCTCATCGTCAAATATCCTGCAGAAGCTTGGTTGCATATGTGAGGTTGGCCGCGCCATCAAGAACAACCTGTTTCAGCCCTGCTGTTTCCTGCAAGGTATTTTGCGCAAAGAAGGCAGCCAGTGCGGCTGAATTATCGTCATGCAATCCTGCTTTGGTCAGATAGAGTGCGCCGACAGTGAGTGAAAGCAGACGTTGATAGGCTGTGGCACCGCAAAGCGCCGTCTGATTGTCACCTTTGACAATGCAGTCCTGCAAGAAGCGTGTGGCTTCTTCTGCTGTGTTCAAGGCGAGTTCAAGCTGCGGTGCGATAATCTTGAGTGTATCGGATGCTTTTGCCTGTTCGGTAATGTCTCGTAATTCTTGCAAAAATCCATGAATATGACCGCCATTTTCCAATGGCAGTTTACGCATCACCAGATCAATGGCCTGAATGCCGTTGGTGCCTTCATAAATCGGGAGGATACGAGCGTCGCGCAGTAATTGGGCAGCGCCGGTTTCTTCAATATAGCCCATGCCGCCATGCACCTGAATGCCGAGTGAGGCGACATCTACGCCGCTATCGGTAGAGAAAGCTTTGGCGAGCGGGGTCAGCAGGCTGGCGCGGTTTGCCCAGAATGTGCCATTGGCATGATCGGCCTTTGCCATATCGAGTGCCTGTGCGGTCGCATAGCAGATAGAGCGCGAGGCTTGTGTCAGTCCCTTCATGGTCAGCAACATGCGCGCTACATCCGGATGCTCGATGATCGGGCTCATCCCTGCACCTTTGGCTGCATTTAAAGAACGCCCTTGTCGGCGTTCTGCTGCATAGGCGCGGGCTTTTTGATAGGCTGCTTCTGCTACAGCCACACCCTGAATGCCAACCAGCAGGCGGGCATTGTTCATCATGGTGAACATGCAGGCGAGACCCTTATGCTCTTCGCCGATCAGATAGCCGACAGCGCCTTTTTCACCGGTATCACCAAAGCCGTCACCATAAATCATGGTGCAGGTTGGTGAAGCGTGAAGACCGAGCTTTTCTTCCAGCCCTGCGCAAAACACATCATTGCGTGCGCCAAGTGAACCATCTTCATTGACCAGATATTTCGGCACCAGAAACAATGAAATTCCCTTAGTACCTGCCGGTGCATCGGGTAGACGTGCCAGTACCAGATGCACGATATTGTCGGTCAGATCATGCTCACCATAGGTGATGAAAATTTTCTGCCCGAAAATCCGGTAGCTGCCGTCATCTGCCCGTTCAGCGCGGCTGCGCAAAGCACCAAGATCAGAACCGGCTTGCGGCTCGGTGAGGTTCATGGTGCCGGACCATTCACCGGAGATCAGTTTCTCAAGATAGGTGTTTTTCAGCGCATCACTGGCATGGTGCTCCAGTGCTTCCACTGCACCCATGGTCAGGGTGGAGGCAATGGCAAAACCGAGTGAGCCGGAATTCCACATTTCCGCAACAGCAACCGAAAGTAAGGTTGGTAACCCCTGACCACCATAGGCGGTATCGCCGGTCAGCGCGTTCCATCCGCCATCTGTCCAGTCTTTATAGAGCGCCTTCCAGCCCTCTGTCGTTGTAACTTCTGCATTTTTGAGTGTGGCGCCTTGCTGGTCGCCTTTGGTGCGTAGCGGCGTGATGCGCGTCTCACTGAATCTGGCAGCTTCCTGCAAAATCGCGTCGATAATATCCGGTGAAAGCTCAGAGAAAAGCTCTGTTTTTAAAAGCTCCGGCAGGCCTGCAACCTGATTGAGTGTCTGGCTGATCTGATTCAGTGGTGCGCGATACATTGTTCCTCCACATTCTGACCGTGAAAGGTCATCTCCCAAAGCTTGCCCATGTGCTGTCAGTACTGAGCAGGGCTCTTCCGGTTGTTTGGATTAAAAGCTATCGGCTTATTACGTAAACGTCAATCTTTCTTGATGTTTTTCCTTTGGCTGCTGAGAATGATGATATCTCCATTCTTGCGTGAAGCCACCATATCCATATGCATCAGCGCGTACGTCGAAAATATGAATATAACTTTCTTCATGCAAGTTGCTGAAAAGCTTAGAAAAGCCTTCAAAAGCTTTATGGATATAAAGCGCTTTTTCGTCTTTAGTGTTCGTCTCATCAGTTATTCTGATGTCAAAATAGATGCTTGTTTTGTTTATTTCATGCAGTGACATGCCAGCGATATACCAGTCTTGTGGATGCACGTAATCAATAGCAATAGATGTTAATGAGGGGTCTTTTTTAAGAATTTTGCTCGTCAAACTGAGTAATAAAGTAACGATTTTACGGGTCAGTTCTTCAGATCTTGGAGCGCTGACTTTGACATTGAGAATGGGCATATTCTTCTCCTTAGTTAGCTATGCAACTATTTAATTTGAAAATTAATCAAGTTTATCGGCAATTATTCTGGCTTGAGTTACAAAAGACGAAAACTCCTGCGAGCCGAGTTTGGCTTTCAAGGCCGCAGTGACGTCTTGACTGGCTTGGTTTAGTCTGTCTTTCAACAACTGTGCAGCGGCAGTTGGATGGATTTCGCATTCGCGCCCGTCCTTAGGAGAGCTGCGTCGTTCCAGAAATTTACGTGTTTCCAGCGTATCAATTGTACGGGTAGCCGTTGCCCGTGCAATATTCAAAGTTGCGGCAAGCTCACTTTGTAATATCGCTGGACGCGCAAGAGTGACACGCAGCATAAAGGCTTGAGATGGCGTCAGATCAAATGGTTTGAATGCCTTTGACCAAATGCGATCCAGCTGTCTACTCAGTGCTGCTGTGTTGAAATAAATACAGCTATCAAACATGATATATACGCTAACACAACCTAGTTGCGTATGCAACTAGGTTGTGTTCTATCATTCAGTTACGGTTATATGAAATTATTGCCGTTCACGCTCAATGGCACGCCAGCCGATATCTTTACGGCAGAAGCCTTCCGGCCAGTCGATTTTGGAAACAGCCTGATAGGCTTTTGCCTGTGCCTCGGAAACTGTTTTACCGGTGGCGGTAACATTGAGAACGCGACCGCCATTGGCTAGCAAGTCGCCGTCTTTATGCTCGGTTCCGGCGTGAAACACCTTCACATCCGGCAGAGCATCGGCCTCTTCAACACCCTTGATGACTGTGCCTTTGCGCGGGGAGGCCGGATAGCCTTCTGCTGCCATAACAACAGTGAGGGCTGCCTCATCGCTCCAGCGGATTGAAAGCTGGTTCAGCATATTATTGGCCGCTGCCAGCATAATCACCAGCAGGTCGTCTTTGAGGCGGGTCATCAGCACCTGACATTCAGGGTCGCCGAAACGTGTGTTATATTCGATGAGTTTCGGGCCGTCTTTGCCGATCATAAGGCCGGCAAACAACACGCCGCTGAAAGGTGCGCCGATTTCAGCCATGCCACGCATGGTTGGCTCAATCAGTTCCCTCATCACGCGTGCCGTCATGGCTTCATCCATGATCGGGGCAGGGGAATAGGCGCCCATACCGCCGGTATTGGCGCCGGTATCGCCGTCGCCGACACGCTTGTGATCCTGTGCGCTGCCGAAAGGCAAAGCGGTTGTGCCATCGCAAATGCAGAAGAAGCTGGCTTCTTCACCATCGAGAAACTCTTCAACCACAACTTCGGCACCGGCATCGCCGAAATGACCTTCGAAACAGGCATCCACGGCATCCAGCGCGTCTTCCAAAGTCATAGCAACAACCACGCCTTTGCCTGCGGCCAGACCATCGGCTTTAACGACAATCGGCGCACCCTGTTCACGGATATAAGCCTTGGCCTTTGGGGCATTGTTGAAGCGACCATAGCTGCCGGTCGGAATATCAAAGCGGGCGCAAAGATCTTTGGTGAAGCCTTTGGAGCCTTCCAGCTGTGCGGCGGCCTGTGAAGGGCCGAAGACTTTAATGCCGGCTTTCAGCAACGGGTCGGTAATGCCGGCGACCAGTGGTGCTTCAGGGCCGACAACGACCAGATCGATTTCAAAGCTGTGGCAGAAAGCAATCACGGCGTCATGATCGTCAATGTCGAGATCAATCAGTGTGGCATGATCTGCAATGCCCGGATTGCCCGGTGTGCAGTAGAGTGTGCCGAGCAGCGGGGAAGCTGCCAGTTTCCAGCTAAGAGCGTGTTCGCGGCCACCGGAGCCGATGAGCAGAACTTTAAGAGCTTCTGAGGAAGACGTGGTCACAGGCATTTCTCCATGATGTACTTCAGGCTTGGATGTGCTTCAGGCTTGCTCCTCCTTTACGAAATCGTTAGAGAATTTGAAAGCATTTATAAGAATGCAACTGCGAAAGGTTTGCATAAAATGGTTCAGGTTCAGGCACGCGGCCAAACAGGCAAAGTTATGGACGCTCCGTCCGGCCATTGGGTCTATCGTTTGCTGCCGCCGAGCCTGTGGCCTTATGCACAGCTTGCGCGTTGGGATCGGCCGATTGGCTGGCAATTGCTGCTCTGGCCATGTCTGTGGTCTGCGGCGATGGTTGCGAGTGCCGGTGCGAAAGCAGGCGATGATGTCTGGACGGTTTTACCGTCCCTTTGGCATTTGCTGCTATTTCTGATTGGTGCCATTGCCATGCGCGGTGCAGGCTGCACGCTCAATGATCTGGCCGATCAGGATATTGACGATCAGGTTGCGCGTACGCGTTCCCGTCCGCTGCCGTCCGGTCAGGTGAGCCGCAAACAGGCATGGGTGTTTTTAGGTCTGCAATGTCTGGTCGGGCTTGCTGTAGTGTTGCAATTCAACTGGTTCACGGTTGCGTTGAGCTTTGCATCGCTGGTGATTGTTGCTGCCTATCCGTTTATGAAGCGCATTACCGACTGGCCACAACTGGTGCTGGGCATGGCTTTCTCATGGGGTGCATTGGTGGCATGGTCGGCGCAGGCTGGTTCTTTGTCGCTGGCGCCGGTGCTGCTCTATGTTGGCGCGATCATGTGGACGATTGGCTATGACACGATCTATGCACATCAGGACAAAGAAGACGATGCGCTGGTTGGTGTGCGCTCAACGGCGCGGCTATTCGGCTCGAAAACCAAACCGGCACTGATGCTGCTCTATGGCGGCGCGTTGATTTGTTTTGCTTGGGCCTTTGCTTCAGCTGAAGTGCCGATGCCGGCACTCGCTGGTTTGCTGGCCGCCGGTGTGCATCTGTATCGCCAGATCATCGTGCTGGATATTGATAATCCTGAACAGTGCCTGCGTCTGTTCCGCTCTAACAATATTGTCGGCTGGCTGATTTTTGCCGGTCTGGTGCTTGGCTCCCTGTGGGTGGTAATCAAACCAGTGATTTGATCCAAGTCATATTCGCAAATAAAAAAGCCGCGTCTCAGACGCGGCTTTTTTATTATTTATGGATAGAATTTCTGAGTTGTCCAATCGCCTTCCGGCGTATCGCGCTTGAAGATCAGGCGATCATGCAGACGGAACGGACGATCGTGCCAGAACTCAATATAGGTTGGCTTGATGCGGAAACCCGACCAGTGATCAGGACGGGGAATTTCACCGATTGCAAAGCGCGCAGTATATTCGGCAACAGCTTTTTCCAGTGCGAAGCGGCTTTCCAGCGGACGGGATTGTTTGGATGCCCATGCACCAATGCGGCTACCACGCGGGCGCGACTGGTAATAGACATCAGCTTCTTCAGCGCTTACCTGCTCAACTGGGCCGCGCACACGGATTTGACGGCGCAGGGATTTCCAATGGAAACACATGGCCGCTTTTCCGGCAGACAGAATTTCCTGCCCCTTCTGGCTTTCATAATTGGTATAGAAAACAAAGCCGTGTTCGTCGAAATCTTTCAGCAGAACCATACGCACATTTGGCAGGCCGCTTTCGTCGACTGTGGCAACAGCAACGGCATTCGGGTCGTTTGGTTCGGATTTGGTTGCATCCTGCATCCATTCTGCAAACAGGCGGAAAGGTTCGGTCGCAGCGGTGAAATCATCAGCGGATGTTGTCATATCGGTCTGTTCACTTGAATTTTAAAAGCAGAAGGCTTCGTCCGGTTTGGCCAAAGCGCTGCTATGATAGCCATCATTATAACATGCACACCTTACATGGCTGTCCGTGCTTGTGAAGTCCCGCAAATTTAATATTCTGCGAAAAACTGGCATAGAGTATCCGTTGTCGACTTCAGAAATATCTGCAAAAAACGCGAAAAATTATACTGCGATGCAAAGGATATGCGTAAACGCTCTGAATTGCTGTGCAACTGCTGGCCGGAGCCTTTGACGATGGGTAATGATTTGTTTACCCTTTGCACACACTGCTTGTTAACGCGGATTAGTTCATAACAAATGTCTGATTTACATTAATACGGGATGATCTTATACGATAGTTCCGTTTCCAGCCGGTCAGGACGATCATTTGCCAGTCACGAAGACGACAACAGAATTACGGAAAAATCACTTCTTGCAGTTGATGCAGGGTGTTTCATGCCGGTTTCTGGTGGTTGTTGGCACAGTTGCGCTATTGTCCGGTTGTGCAATGTCCGGCTTTGATCTTCAAAAAGCTGCGCCGGATAAAAATACCATTACCGGTTCGGTGAATAAGCAGCCTGCTGTTACTGAAGTCACGGATAGCAGCAGAGTGTCGGATCAGAATACGATCCGCAATGTCGTCTCGGCATTGAATTTTACCCAATGGGGCAAGACGCCTATTCCTTGGGCTAATCCCGATACTGGTAGCCAGGGCACAATCACCACGGTTGCTGAGAAGCAGACTGATGCCGGTCTTTGTCGCGAATTTCAAACCTCGCGTGAGGCTTTTGACGGCGCAGCGCTCTATCGCGGACAAGCCTGTATGGCGCAGGGTGGCGCGTGGGCGCTGACCTCTTTTGCCCAGCTCTGAGTGCCCAAACTGGTCTGAACCCTCTGATTTATAAAACTATTGTACTATTTCGCTGCGCGTCTCTGGAAAAATTGCGTGCTGATACGCATATTGCATAGGAACAGCATGCCGGTATCTATCCCAGATGGCTGTCGCTTTTCATAAAGCAGATCAGTTATTTAATCTTTCGGATAAGTGCGCCGGATGCGCTATGATTTGGTACAATTGACTGGTGATTCCCGTTTTGCAATCACCACAACGATAAAGGAATACTATGCGCGATCCCTACAGCGTATTGGGCGTCGCTAAAACGGCGAAGCCTGAAGAAATAAAATCTGCTTTTCGTAAACTGGCCAAGAAATATCACCCTGACCAAAATCAGGATGATCCGAAGGCGCAGGAGAAATTTGCCGAAATTAATCAGGCCTATGAAATCGTCGGTGACAAAGACAAACGCGGCCAGTTCGACCGTGGTGAAATTGATGCGGAAGGTAAGCCTGCAGGTTTTGGCGGCCATGGATTTGGCGGGCATGGATTTGGCGGGCAGGGCTATGGCGGCCAGCAAGGTGATCCTTTCGCTGGTTTCCGGCGTGGTGGTTCCGGTGGCGGACAGGCTGGCGGTTTCCAGCAGGGTGGCTTTGATGGTGCAGAAGATATTCTGAGCAGCATTTTTGGTGGTAGTTTTGCAGGCGGCGGTCGTACACGCAGTCGCGCACCATCCAAAGCGCCGGATCTGAAGGCATCAATCGCTGTGACGCTCGAACAGGCTGCCGGTGCTGAAAAAGTTGAAGCTGTTTTTCCGAACGGTAAGAAACTGTCGATCAAACTGCCAGCCTATGTTGAAGACGGCCAGACCATTCGGCTCAAGGGGCAGGGGGAGACAATTCCCGGCGCCGTTGACGGCGATGCACTGGTGACGATCAACTTCAGGAAGCATCCGCGTTTCCGTTTGGACGGGCGCGATCTGCATCTTGATCTGCCGGTGCAGCTGAGCGATGCCGTGCTGGGTTCCCGTGCGGAAATTGAGACTTTGAACGGACGCGTGGCCGTGCGTATTCCGGCATGGTCAAGTTCGGATAAAATCCTGCGTCTGAAAGGCAAGGGCTTGCCGAATAAAACCGGAGATGCCGGCGATCTGTTTGTTCATATCCAGATTATGTTGCCGGAAGAAGGGGATGAGCAGCTCGAATCACTGCTGCGTTCCCGCGCTGGGTGATCTGCTATATTCGCGGATTGGCTGCGATTTTGTGCGCGCATAAAGGGCATGATTTGCATTGAAGAGCAAAATAAGGTGATTTGCGGGTGGAATCGCGCCCGCAAATACTGCTTCCTATTCTCGGGCAGAACCGTTACATAATAGAAACAATCAGCTTATATCTGCATTGAAACAGCCGCTTTCAAGGGGACGGAAGACAAAATTTACCGTCCTTGCTTGAAGCTGCCGCTGTGCTATGCGATAGGCAGCTATTCAGATGATATTTTTATGAGGTATGGTGCATGACCACCAAATCCGGTTTGTTGCAAGGAAAACGCGGGCTGATCTTGGGTCTGGCCAACAACCGCTCAATCGCTTGGGGTATTGCCAAGTCTGCACGGGATGCCGGCGCAGAGATTGCTTTGACCTATCAGGGCGATGCAATGAAAAAACGCGTCGAGCCACTCGCCGCTGAATTGGACGCACTGCTTTGCGGCCATTGCGATGTGACTGATGATGCGTCCATGGATGCAGTTTTTGCTTTGATCGAAAAAGAATGGGGCAAGCTGGACTTCCTCGTTCACGCCATTGGTTTCTCCGATAAGGATGAACTGACCGGCCGTTATGTCGATACGTCGGCAGAAAATTTCACCAATACAATGCTGATCTCGGTTTATTCCTTTACAGCGCTGGCCAAGCGCGCGGAAAAACTGATGACAGATGGCGGCTCTATGCTGACGCTCACCTATTATGGTGCAGAAAAAGTTATGCCGAACTACAATGTCATGGGCGTTGCTAAGGCTGCTCTTGAAGCCAGCGTTAAATATCTGGCCGTTGATCTTGGTCCGCAGAATATTCGTGTTAACGCGATTTCCGCTGGTCCGATCAAGACTTTGGCAGCTTCAGGCATCGGCGATTTCCGCTATATTCTGAAATGGAATGAGTATAACGCACCACTGCGTCGCACTGTGACCATTGATGAGGTTGGTGATTCCGGCCTGTATTTCCTCTCTGACCTGTCCCGCTCTGTAACCGGTGAAGTGCATCACGTTGACAGCGGCTATCATACGATTGGTATGAAGGCTGTGGATGCGCCGGATATTTCGGTCATTAAGGACTAAGGTGAATAATATGGCACGGGAAATCATTTACTTCTCGCGTCATGGCGAGACTGACTGGAATGTCTCGCAGCGTGTGCAGGGGCAGATGGACATTGATATCAATGCCCATGGCCGCACACAGGCTGACCGCAATGGCGATATGCTGAAATCGCTGATCGGAACCGCAGAAGGATTTGACTTTGTTGCAAGCCCTCTGCGCCGTACCCGTGAGACGATGGAGCGTATCCGCACCCGTATGGGGCTTGATCCGCTGGCCTACCGCACCGACCCTTTATTGATGGAAGTGCATTTTGGCGACTGGCAAGGTCACATGATGGAAGAGTTCGCTGCTGCCGGTGTCGGTAATGCAGGGCTCTTGCAGCAGCGTGAGTGTGATAAGTGGAATTTTATACCGCCGGGTGAACATGCTGAAAGCTATATGGGACTTTCAAAACGTATTGCTCAATGGCTTGAAACGGTTCAGGGCAAGACGGTTTGCGTTACCCATGGCGGTTGTATCCGTACGCTGTTCTATCTGATTGAGGGTATGAGCGGTCAGGATGCAGCGCATCTCTCTGTGCCGCAGGACAAGCTCTTAAAGCTTGAAAATAATCGCCTTGAGTGGGTTTAACTCAATTAGAGCGCCGTGCGCCCTCTTGGGCGCACAAAGGTCGCTCTAAAATTTTATATTTACAGCATAATTTCACCTTAAACTGATTCAAGTTTAAGGAATTATGCTGTAAAAAAAGCGCCGTTTCCGGCGCTTTTTTTATGCTTGCAATCGGGGCAGATCAGCCACCGTCTGCTTCGTCTATATTGCTGATATAGCGAACATTATCAACGAGGTCATAGGTGATAATAACCTTCATGCCTTTTTCGATGGCGCTATAGTCGAACTCTCCGGGCAAACGGTAATCCTTGCCGTTATCCAGCGTAATGGATTCTGCATCTTCATTGATTTTTGTGATTTTGCCCTCAGCATCATCTGCCAGAGCGGTTCCGGCAAAAAATGGTGTGAGTAACAATGTAAGAATGGCCAAAATACGCATGAGAGATCCTTGTGCGTGGTAAAATCCGTTGCTCAAAGCTGCAGGTTAATTATGGCATTTGAACGGCCTGCATAGCGAAAGCTGCTTTAGATGAAGGCTACAGCATAATTCCTTAAACTTGAAACAGTTTAAGGTAAAATCACGCTGTAAATATAAAATGTTAGAGCAACCTTTGTGCGCTCAAGAGGGCGCGCGGTGCTCTAGAACATATCAACGGATTTGTGCAGTATTTCAAACTTCGCGGCGCAGTTAAGCGGAATAGCGTTAATTGCGTTGGTTTTTTGTGTGCCGGTCTCTCTGCTGTTTGACCACTGCTTAAAAGACGAATAGAAACAGATCACCAATTTGAAATTAAAATGAACCGCACAGAACCGGTTCAATCTTGGGGTTTTCTATGTCGCATAACAGCTTTGGCCATCTTTTCCGTGTGACGACCTGGGGCGAAAGTCACGGTCCGGCACTCGGTTGCATTATTGATGGCTGCCCTCCGGGTATTCAATTCACCGAAGCTGAAATTCAGACCTATCTTGATAAGCGCAAGCCAGGTCAGTCGAAATATACCACGCAGCGTCGCGAACCGGATCAGGTACGGGTGCTGTCCGGTGTGCTCACCAGTGAAGATGGTGTGATGACCACGACCGGTACGCCGATTTCTATGATGATTGAGAACGTCGATCAGCGTTCCAAGGACTATGGCGAGATTGCCCGCCAATATCGTCCGGGTCATGCGGATTATGCTTACGATGTGAAATACGGCCTGCGTGATTATCGCGGCGGTGGTCGTTCTTCCGCGCGTGAGACCGCTGCTCGTGTGGCTGCCGGTGCCATTGCCCGCAAAGTTGTGCCGGGTCTGACCGTGCGCGCTGCATTGGTGGGGATGGGTATTCACAAGATTGATCGTTCCCGCTGGGATTGGGCAGAAGTGGATAATAATCCGTTCTTCACGCCGGATGCCGGTTCGGTCGAACTGTTTGCAGAATATCTGGATGGTATCCGCAAAAGCGGTTCATCTATCGGTGCGGTTATTGAGGTTGTGGTCGAAGGTGTGCCTGCCGGTATCGGTGCGCCGCTTTATGCCAAGCTGGATCAGGATATTGCTTCACATCTGATGTCGATCCCCGCCGTTAAAGGCGTGGAAATCGGCAATGGTTTTGAGGCTGCAACGCTGACCGGTGAGCAGAATGCCGATGAAATGCGCATTGATGCGGATGGTAATCCGGTGTTTCTGTCGAATAATGCCGGTGGTATTCTCGGCGGTATCGCAACCGGTGCGCCGATTGTTGCGCGTTTTGCCGTGAAGCCGACCTCGTCCATTCTCACCACGCGCCGTTCGATTGATGTGGATAAAAACGAGGTGGATGTGATGACCAAAGGCCGTCATGACCCTTGCGTTGGCATTCGCGCTGTGCCGATCGGCGAAGCTATGCTGGCCTGCGCGATTGCAGACCACTACCTCAGGCACCGCGGCCAAACTGGCCGCGTCTAAAATAATACGGTCAGACTGGCCGCGTCTGAGAGTTATCATCTAAGCTGGCCGCGTCTGATATTGGTGCGGCCAGACCAGTTATATGCGATGTCCATTCGGTAATATTATGGAGTGAAGCATGAGCTATAATCAGAAGCAGGTTGTTGATGCACTGCGCGCTTTTGAGCGCGGCGAAATCGTTGTTGTTATGGACGATGACGGGCGCGAAAATGAAGGCGATCTGATTGTGGCGGCGGTGCATTGCACGGCGGAGAAAATGGCGTTTATCGTGCGCTATACATCCGGCATTGTTTGCACACCGATGCCGAAAGAAGAGGCCAAGCGCCTTAACCTGACAGCAATGGTGGCAGAAAATGATGCGCCGCATTCTACTGCTTTCACTATTACCGTTGATTACAAACACGGCACGACAACCGGCATCTCTGCTGATGACCGCACGCTGACTGTGCGCAATCTTGCAAACCCGAATGCAGGGCCTGCCGATTTTGTGCGGCCAGGTCATATTTTTCCGCTCGTTGCCCGTGAAGGCGGGGTGCTGATGCGCTCCGGCCATACGGAAGCCGCTGTTGATTTGTGCAAGCTCGCCAATCTGCCGCCGGTTGGCGTGATCTGCGAACTGGTGAATGATGACGGCACCGTCATGCGCGGCCCTCAGGTTACCGATTTTGCCGAGAAACATGGCCTGCATCGCATTACTGTGGCTGATCTGATTGCCTATCGTCAGCGCAAGGAAACGCTGATTGTGCGCATGGGAGAAACTGAGGTGGAAACACTGGCCGGTCAGGCGCAGGCTTACACCTATCAGTTGCCATGGGAGCCGATGCAGCATGTGGCTCTAGTGTTCGGTGATATTCGCGATGGTGAGGATGTGCCGGTGCGTCTGCATCGTGAAGATGTACTGGCCGATACATTCGGCGCGAATTCCGGTCTTGATGCGGTTCTGAAGCGAATGGCCTCCGAGAAGCGTGGTGTGCTGGTTTATCTGCGTGAAGGCTCTGTGGGTGTGGGCAAAAGTGACAAGTCACGTCGCCATACCGAAAACCACGACAGGGAAGAGCATAAGGAAGCACAGGCGCGCGATGAAGAATGGCGCCAGATTGGGCTGGGCGCGCAGATTTTGAAAGATCTGGGTATCAGTTCCATCCGCCTGCTGGCTTCCAAAGAGCGCCATTATGTCGGGCTGGAAGGTTTCGGTATTAATATTCTTAAAACTGAAATCTTGTAACTTTATCCTGTTTGAATAAGCAGGCAGATACAGAGCACTATGGCAACCAGACTTTATTCGCATCCGGTTTTTCTTGAGCATCTCACACCAGCCGGACACCCTGAGCGTCCGGATCGGTTGCGCGCTTTATTCAGCGTGTTGGAAGGCTATGATTATTATGCGCTGGATCAGGTGGAAGCACCTGTTGCTGATGAGGGCGCTTTAAGTCTGGTGCATCCGGCATCCTATCTCAACCGGATTAAAGCACAGATTCCCGAGCCTCTGGATGAAGAACAACTGGCCTCAGGTGTGGTACAGCCAATTGTTAATGTCGGGCAAGATACCTATGTCAGCCCGCAAAGCTGGCAGGCCGTTCTCACTGCAACCGGCGCTGCACTGGCAGCGGTAGAGGGTGTTTTTAAAGGGCAGGCGGATAATATTTTCATCGCTTCTCGTCCACCCGGTCATCATGCGACGGCAGATACTGCGATGGGCTTTTGCATTGCCAATACTGCCGCCGTTGCTGCCCGCTATGCGCAGAGCCATTTTGGTGCGGAGCGTGTGGCGATTATTGATTGGGATGTTCATCACGGTAACGGCACACAGGATATTTTTGCTGCAGATAAGAGCGTATTCTTTGGCTCAACGCATCAGGCGCAACTTTATCCGGGTACCGGTTTGGTGAAGGAGACCGGTGTTGGTAATATTGTCAATGCGCCTTTGCTGGCCGATAGCGGCAGTCGCGAATTTCGTGAAGCATTTTCAACGCGTATTTTACCGGCGCTGGATAATTTTCGTCCCGATCTGATCTTGATTTCAGCGGGCTTTGATGGTCATTATCTTGACCCGTTAGCTCAACTTAATTTGACCGAAGCCGACTATGATTGGGCGACAGGGCAGGTGATGGAGCGCGCCGACCGGTTCTGCAATAACCGGCTGATCAGTTTTCTTGAAGGCGGATATGATTTGCAGGGCTTGTCCTTTTCCGCCGCAGCGCATATTACGCGTTTGATGAAAGGATAAATTATGACCGAGCCGAACACCACCGGACAAGCTTCCAATGACGATATTGCTGTGATGAGCTTTGAGCAGGCACTCAAACAGCTGGAAACAATTGTTGATGATCTGGAACGCGGTGATGTGCCTCTGGAAAAATCGATCATGATTTATGAGCGTGGCGAAGCACTGAAAAATCATTGCGAGAAATTGCTGCAATCGGCAGAGGATAAGGTTGAGAAGATCAAGCTCAACCGCGATGGTCAGCCAACCGGCACAGAGCCGCTCGATCCGGAATAAATCTTTTCAAAATGGTTTCATTTCTCATGCCTCATCCTCACCGATGAGGCATTGTTGTCTTATGAGAGATTTTTAAGAGGGACCCAGCCTTCATTGCCATCCTGCGAGCGGCACCATGCCCAGCCATGGGTGGTGTCAAAACTCTCCAGCACTTGTCCTGTCACACAGGATAGCTCCATTGCTGAATAATCTTTCTTGGCGAAACAACCTTCAGCTGTACGGCTGGCCAATGTTTCGGGAATCCAGCCGGTTTTGCCTTGTGTATTGATTGCCCAGAGCCACAAATGCCCGTCCCAATCATATTCTTCCCCAGATAGCTCCAAGACATCGCCTTGTTTAACGCTGATCGGATCAGGATAGCTGGCTTCGTGGTCTGCGGTCACGGTTCTGCGGATCATGATTGTTTACTTATAAAAGAGAGCGGAAAAAAGCGCTGAAATAATAAGGTCCTGCCCCCCAAACCAGTGTCCAGAGCGCTGCGCCGATAATATTGGCGGTGACAAATTTGAGCCAGTGCATTTTTAAAGTACCGGCCATTATACCGTTTAATTGCCGCAGAATGGCAAAAAACCGCGCGGTGATGACAATGCCGCTGCCGTATTTCTCAAACAGAGCTTCAAATCGCTCTAACCGCTCTGGCGTGAGTTTCATGTAAGGGCCAAAGCGGAGCAGGATTTTACGCCCGCCGAAGTGACCAATCAGATAGCCGGTGCTGTCGCCGAGAATAGCGGCGAGAAAAACAGCAATAAGCATCATCGGTAAAGATAAGGTTCCCTGCTGCGCCAGCAGTGAAGCGGCAATCAGAAGAGACTCTCCGGGCACCGGTGCGCCGAAGCTTTCAAAATAAATAATGATAAACAGCGCAATTGAGCCATAGGTGGCAATATATGGCTCAATCCAATGCATGCTGCTGGTCGCTTTGTTCTATCGTATTTGCTTTTTGCCACTGACTGCGTGGTACAAAAACAGTACCACCACAGCGCCGATAACAGAAACAATCAGGCTGTAAATATTGAGGCCGGTGACACCAGCCGCGCCGAAGAAATTAAAAATAACGCCGCCGATAACGGCGCCGACAATGCCGAGGACAATATCCATCAACATGCCCTGACCGCTTTTATTGACAATTTTGCTGCCGATAAAACCGGCAATGAGACCGAGAATAATCCAGCTGATCACTGACATTGTTGTTTCTCCGTGTCGCAAAAGCATTTTACAGTCTGGTGCAGATTTGAAGACTGCAAACATGCATAAATGATAAGGAACAGAGCAAATACTGCCGGTAAATATCTGACGTTTCGCTCTGGAAACTCTGCAAAACGCTCCCATATCAATGCATATTTGGCAAGTGGCAATCTTGCCAAGATGCTCTTTTTACGTAAAGCTGAGTATTATCCGGCATTTTGCAGGTTTGGAGGAAGTATAAAATGGGCCTTTTTGGTGGTGACTCTTCTAATAACGAACCGGTACCGGGCGGCAGCCTGACCAAACCGGTTCTCATTGCATTGGGTGCATTGCTTGTCGGTCGCATGTTTAGCGGCAAATCCGATGAAAAAGAGCAGGCACAGGTACCGGATCAGGCATCAACCGGTGGCGGTCTTGGCGATCTGCTGGGCGGATTGCTTGGCGGCGGACAGGCTGCAAATCATCAGCAGGATAATGCACAGGCCGGTGGCCTTGGCGGCTTAGGCGGCGTACTGGGTGGTTTGTTGGGCGGCGTATTGAGCGGCAGCTCTGCCGGACAAGCGGCACCAAATGCCGGTAGTGGTGGTTTGGGCGGCGGCTTGGGTGGCTTGCTTGAGCAGCTGACACAGGCCGGCCATGCCGATAAGGTTGAAAGCTGGGTAGGCGGTGGCAACAATGCGCCGATTGAACCGGATCAGCTCGGCAATGCGATCGGCAAAAACACAATTTCGGATATTGCCCGTCAAACGGGTGTCAATGAACAGGATTTGCTGGCGGAACTTTCTGCGGCGCTCCCGGGCATTGTGGATAAGCTGACCGCTAATGGTCAGGTGCCTGATATGCAGCAATTGCTGAAAATGCTCGGCCAGAAATAAGCATTCAGTGACGGCTGACTGATTTGTGATGGGATGTTGGGAAGCAAAGTTCCGAACATCCCATTTTTATGATATGTTGGTTTACGTTATTAGAGCGCTATGTGCCAGACTTGGGCGCACGGCGCTCTGGTGTCGGATATTTCTGAAAGGGCAGCTTTGTGAGTTTTTTTCCTGGTCAGGATCCGGTTCCCGGTGATCTTCAGTCAATTGATGCCATTGAGACTTTGATTATTCCGCGCACCAGCGAAGTGGGCGGTTTGCAAGTTCGCCGTGCTTTGCCGACGTCCAAGCGCCGTCTTGTCGGGCCTTTCATTTTCTTTGACCGGATGGGGCCTGCTTTATTACGAGCAGGCGAGGCGCTGGATGTTGCACCGCATCCGCATATCGGTCTTTCAACAGTAACGTATTTGCTGGATGGGAATATTCGTCATCGCGATAGTCTCGGCACTGAGCAGGTGATTAATCCGGGTGAAGTCAATCTGATGACAGCGGGGCGCGGGATTGTGCACTCAGAGCGCACACCAGAGGAAATGCGTGGGTCACCGCTTGGAATTTCCGGTGTGCAGACATGGGTTGCATTGCCGGAGCGTTATGAAAATATGGCGCCGGAGTTCAGCAATCATACGGTGCAGAAACTGCCGTGGCTGCAGGAAAAAGAATTCCGCATGCGCCTGATGATTGGCGACATGCACGGGCTGAAGTCCAATGTGCCGGCTTATAGTGACACGCTTTATGCGGATGTTTTCATCGAGGCTGGCGGGAAGTTTTATTTACCTGCCGTGCAGGAAGAACGCGCGATTTATATCTTAAGCGGTGCAGTTCGTATTGCCGGTGAAGTGTTTACAGATAATCAGTTGCTGGCCTTCCGGCAGGGCGATGATATTGTGATTGAAGCTGTGCCGCAGAATTTTGCCGGTGAGGGCGCACAGATCATGGTTTTCGGTGGTGAGACAATGGATAGCCGCCGCTATATCTGGTGGAATTTCGTTTCATCATCAAAAGAACGTATTGAACAGGCAAAAGAAGAGTGGCGTAGCCGCCGCTTTGATATTGTTCCGGGGGATGCGGAGGAATTTATCCCGCTCCCTGAATAACTATTTGAAATAGTTGATTGCAAAACACAGGCGGATGGGAAACAAAGCCTTTTATATATGTTTCCGTCTGCACTGAACTGTCCATAGAATAATAAGGTTTTCCAGATGACCGGTTTTAATAACAAGCTGCACACGCCGTTGCTGGATCAGGTGCATTTACCGGAAGATTTGCGAAAGCTTGCGCCTGCACAATTACCGCAACTGGCTGATGAATTGCGCGCCGATCTGATTGATGTCGTGTCCCGCACCGGTGGCCATCTTGGTTCAAGTCTTGGTGTGGTCGAATTGACCGTGGCACTGCATTATCTGTTTGATACCCCGAATGATCGACTGATCTGGGATGTCGGCCATCAGACCTATCCGCATAAAATTCTGACCGGTCGCCGTGAGCGTATGCCGACCATCCGTCAGGAAGGCGGTCTGTCCGGTTTTACCAAGCGTGCTGAAAGTGAATATGATGATTTTGGCACCGGCCATGCATCGACTTCGATTTCGGCTGGTCTTGGCATGTCGGTTGCGAGTGAACTCAAAGGCGAGAAGCGCAATGTGATTGCGGTGATCGGTGATGGTTCCATGTCTGCTGGTATGGCCTATGAGGCCATGAATAATGCCGGTGCGCTGGATGCCCGTCTGATCGTTATTCTCAATGATAATGATATGTCGATTGCACCGCCGACCGGTGCAATGAGTGCCTATCTGGCGCGTCTCGTGTCGGGGCCGACATACCGTAATTTGCGAAGTGCTGCCAAACAGGTCAGCAAAAAATTGCCAAAATTCTTTCAGGATAAAGCCCGTAAGACGGAAGAGTTTGCCCGTGGCTTTTGGGCTGGCGGCACTATGTTTGAAGAACTGGGCATGTATTATGTCGGCCCTGTGGACGGTCATAATCTCGATCATCTTTTGCCTGTGCTGACGAATATCCGCGATAATGTCGACGGGCCTGTTCTGGTGCATGTGGTGACCCAGAAGGGCAAAGGCTATGCCCCTGCGGAAGCCGCGGCAGATAAGTATCACGGCGTCAATAAATTCGATGTTATTACCGGCAAGCAGTCAAAGCCACCGGCAAATGCACCGAGCTATACAAAAGTTTTTGCCAATGCGCTGATTGAAGAAGCGCGTCATGACGAAAAGGTTGTGGCTGTGACTGCCGCTATGCCGGACGGAACCGGTCTGAACCTCTTTGGGCAGGCATTTCCAAAACGGACTTTCGATGTCGGCATGGCAGAGCAACATGCGGTGACTTTTGCTGCTGGTCTGGCTGCAGAAGGTTTGAAGCCGTTTGCAGCGATTTATTCCACCTTTCTGCAACGCGCTTATGATCAGGTAGTGCATGATGTGGCGATTCAGCATCTGCCGGTACGCTTTGCAATTGACCGTGCCGGTGTCGTGGGTGCGGATGGTGCTACCCATGCGGGCAGTTTTGACACTGCCTTCCTGAGCAATTTGCCGGGCTTTGTGGTTATGGCCGCATCGGATGAAGCAGAACTGGTGCATATGGTGCGCACCGCCGCGGAATATGAAGAAGGGCCGATCTCGTTCCGCTATCCGCGCGGTGACGGTGTGGGCGTGGATCTGCCGGAGCGCGGCACTGTGCTGGAAATCGGCAAAGGCCGGATTGTTCGCGAAGGCAGCAAGATCGCGATTTTGAGCTTCGGTGCGCGTTTGCAGGAATGTCTGGCAGCAGCGGATGAGCTGGACGCAGCCGGTCTTTCCACCACTGTTGCAGATGCACGTTTTGCCAAGCCGCTGGATCATGATCTGATCCGTCGTCTTGCCAAAGAGCATCAGGTACTTCTCACAATTGAAGAGGGGGCTACCGGTGGCTTTGGTGCTCAGGTGCTGCATTATCTCAGCAATGAAGGGGCGCTGGATCATGGTCTGCGTGTTCGCACGCTGACTTTGCCGGATGCATTTCTGGATCATGCCAAACCTGAGGCTATGTATGCCGGTGCTGGTTTGGATAGTGCAGGGATTGTGCGGGCGGCCTTTGCAGCGCTTGGCCGTGATGTGCTGACCGGTGAGGCGGGTGGCGGCCTGCGTGCCTGATATCATCTGATAGATTGCTTTAAAATGTCGGAGCGCACGTGTCATTATGGATATGTGCGCTCTAATTACATCTTGCGCTCAAGCGCTGTCTCCTTCATTGAGGCAGCATGAATGAAAAGACAGATAAGATACGCCTAGATCAGGCGCTGGTGGAGCGCGGGCTGTTTGCCTCGCGTTCACGTGCCCGCGATGCGGTGGCGCGTGGTACTGTGCGCGTGAATGGTCAGGTGGTCACGAAAGCCGGTCAGATCGTGACGACACAGGCTGAACTGGCGGTGGATGATCCGGCGAGCCGTTTTGTCTCCCGTGCGGCGCTGAAACTGACGGCTGCGCTCGATCATTTCGGATTTGATGTGGCAGGCAAGACAGCACTGGATATCGGTGCATCTACCGGTGGTTTCACGCAAGTATTGCTGGAGCGCGGCGCAGAGCATGTGATCTGCGTGGATGTAGGTCATGACCAGTTGCATGAGACTTTGCGTGGTGACAAGCGCGTTACCAATCTCGAGGGGCTGAATGCTCGTGTGCTGGATGTAAGCCATCTGCAGGAACGCAAGATTGAGATTGTTGTCTCGGATGTCAGCTTTATCTCGTTGAAACTGGCGCTGCCCAATGCGCTTGCCTTTTGTGCGGATGGTGGCGGGTGTCTGCTGCTGGTGAAGCCGCAATTCGAGGCTGGACGCGAGGCAATCGGCAAAGGCGGCATTCTCAAAAACCCGTCGCAGGGTGAGAAGATTGCGCAGGATTTGCAGGCTTGGCTGAATGCTCAGTCCGGCTGGCAGGCTTTAGGATTTTGTGCCTCACCGATTACCGGTGGCGATGGCAATCAGGAATATATTTTAGCAGGCAGGAAAAACGAAATTTCTGCCGTGAAGGACGATGTTTGATGAGTTTGCGTGTCACAATCAATGCGATGGGTGCCGGTGGTGATGGTGTTGCCCAGTTGCCGGATGGTCAGGTTTTTGTGCCATTTACCCTTCCGGGTGAAGTTGCCAATGTTGCGCGGGATAAGAACCGCGCCAGCCTGATGGCGCTGCTGGAAACATCGGAGCAGCGTGTGGAACCTGCATGCAAGCATTTCGAAGATTGCGGTGGCTGTGCTTTGCAGCATTGGGAAATGTCTGCCTATCAGGAGTGGAAGCGTTCATTGGTCGCTAGCAGCCTTGATGGTCGCGGCTTGAAATATGAAATGGCTCCCCTGGTGCCTTGCGCGCCGCAGAGCCGCCGCCGAGCGACATTTGCCATCCGCAAAACCGAAGCCGGTTTGCTGCTTGGTTTTAACCGTCATCAGAGCCATGAGCTGATTAATATTTCTGAATGTGCAGTGACCGTCCCGGCGATTATCTCGCGTCTGGATGACCTGCGCAAAGTCGCCATTCATCTGGCTGATGGTGCAAAGCCGTTCAAGCTGACTGTTACTGATACGGAATCCGGTCTTGATCTGGCCGCGAGCGGTTGCCCGAAACCTGAGGATGCAGCCCGTCGTATTCTTACACCTTTGATGATGGATCTGGGCTTTGCCCGTCTTAGCATTGATGGTGAAATCATTCTGGAGCCAAAAAAGCCGCTGATTACGTTCGGCAAAGTGCCGGTGAATATTCCGTCCGGGAGTTTCTTGCAGGCTACCATTGAAGCTGAAGAAGCTATGGTTGCGCTGGTAATCGGGCATTTCAAAAAAGTCAAAAAAGCGGCTGACCTGTTTAGCGGTGTTGGTACTTTTGCTCTGCGTATTGCGGAGACAATGGCTGTCCATGCCGTAGAAAACGACGCACCGGCATTGGCTGCACTGGATCGTGGTATCCGCCATGTGCAGGGGCTGAAACCGGTCACACATGAGCGACGCGATCTGTTCCGCCGTCCGATCCTTTATAAAGATCTCAATGCCTATCAGGGCGTGGTTTTCGATCCGCCGCGTGCGGGTGCTGAAGAGCAGGCGATGCAGATTGCGAAATCATCTGTGCCTAAAGTCGCTGCCGTTTCCTGTAATCCGGTAACGCTGGCACGCGACCTCGCCATTCTGGTGAAGGGCGGCTACAAGATCGACAAGATCATCCCTGTCGATCAGTTCCTGTGGTCATCCCATGTGGAAACCGTGGCGCTGTTGTCGAAGAAATAATCAAGAGAGGGCGGGTGTTCAGCCGAACAACCCGCCTTCATCCGTATCAATGGTGATTGAAGACAGAGTGATATGGCGCGGTCGGGTGATCGCAAACATCACCGCTTCACAAACATCGCGATTGGTTGCGCGCTCACCCTTGGCGCGCTCCGGAATGGCATCCCATTCCGCATCCGCTGGTGAAATATCGTCGAGATAGGGCGGGTGCACGCAGAGTGAGCGCACAGGTGTGCCGCGCAGCATTTGCTGCAAGCCTGTTGCTATCGCTGCCTGTGCATGTTTCGCAGCATAAAACGGTACCGCCACACTATGCAGCGGCGCGTTTGGCAATGCGCTGATAGAACCGATGGTCACAATATCCGGTCTTGCGGAGCGTTTCAGCAGTGGCAGCATGCCTTGCGTGAACAGAAAACTGCCGGTGACAGCGGCATTGATGGTGCCGAACACTTCCTGCTCGCTATGGGGCTCATCACTGGCCTCCAGCCACATTGCGCCATTATTAATCAGCAGATCAATCGTGTCATATTTTTCAGTGATCTGTGCGATCGCGCGGCCGATACTCGCATTATCGGCGAGATCAACCACAACCTGATCAGGGCGCTGGCCAACGCGCTCTTCAATCTGACCGGCAACATCATTGAGTGCAGATTGATTGCGGGCGCAGAGCACAGTTTTGGAACCGGCATCGGCCAGTATAATTGCCATTGCAGCGCCAAGACCACGGCCGGAACCGGTGATAACAGCGGTTAACCCATTCAAATTTTTCATGTTTAAACAGCCGTGCCGCCAACAGTCATCTGATCCATCCGCAGATGCGGCTGACCAACGCCAACCGGCACCCACTGGCCGCCTTTACCGCAATTGCCCGAGCCATTATCGAGCTTGCTGTCATTGCCGATCATCGACACGCGATGCATGGCATCAGGACCATTGCCGATCAGCATCGCACCTTTAACCGGTGCGCCGACTTTGCCGTCTTCGATCATATAAGCTTCGGTGCAACCAAACACGAATTTACCGGAGGTAATGTCCACCTGACCGCCGCCGAAAGACACCGCATAGATGCCTTTTTTAACAGAAGCGATGATTTCTTCCGGTGTTTTGTCGCCGGAGAGCATCATCGTATTGGTCATGCGCGGCATTGGTGCATGGGCATAAGATTCACGACGACCATTGCCGGTCGGCTGCATACCCATCAGACGGGCATTCTGGCGATCCTGCATATAATTGACCAGCTTGCCATCGTCGATCAGCACGGTGCTGTTGGTCGGCGTGCCTTCATCATCAATGGTCAATGAGCCGCGACGGTCAGTAATGGTGCCGTCATCAACCACGGTTACGCCCTTGGCGGCAACCTGTTGCCCCAGCAATCCCGCGAAAGCCGAAAGTTTCTTGCGGTTGAAGTCCCCTTCAAGACCATGGCCGACAGCTTCATGCAGCATGACACCCGGCCAGCCATTGGATAGCACAATATCAAATGTACCTGCAGGGGCAGGGATAGCTTCGAGATTAACCAGAGCCTGACGCAGGGCTTCATCTGCCGCGTGCTGCCATGAACCGGTGGCGATAAAATCTTCAAACAGACGGCGGCCGCCCATGGAGTAAGATCCGGATTCCTGACGGTCGCCCTGACCAGCCATCACGGAAATCGAGAGGCGCACCATCGGACGAATATCACGGACGAAGTGGCCGTCTGCACGCAGAATTTCAACCTGCTGCCATGAGCCGCCAATACTGACACTGACCTGACGCACTTTGGTATCTTTGGCGCGCAAATATCCGTCAATCTGCTGGAGCAGCACGACTTTTTCATCGAAAGTCGGTGAGCCAAGCGGGTTCACATCGGTATAGAGATGGCGGTTTGTGCCATGCGGAGCCGCACTATAGCTGCCTGTCGAGTTACGCGAAATCGCAGAGGCCGCATCAGCCGCACGCAATAAGGCGCTATGGGTCAACTCGCCTGAATGGGCGTAGCCGACCGTCTCACCGGACACACAACGCAGGCCAAAACCTTGTCCCTGATTGAAGGCACCGTTTTTCAATCGGCCATCATCAAAAACCAGAGATTCAGATTCCGCATATTCCAGATAAAGTTCACCGTCTTCACTGCCGTGGAGCGACTGAGCTACCAATTTTTCAACCTGGTCACGGCTGATATCAAATTCATCAATCAGGCTTCGGGAAGTCGTGGAACTCATAAAATTACTCCGGAACAGCGGCTGCGTCCTTAATCAGGACGATTATTGTTCTTTGTATATGGCGAGTTTGCGGCTTTGGGACAAGCCGAGCAGCGGGATAAAATAAAAACGCCGCCGTCAAAACATGAGCGGCGGCGTTTTAATCAGATGAAACAGCTTATGGCAGCTTGTTGAAACCGTCGCTGAAACCCTGCAATTCCACAGGAATACCAACGCCTTCTTCTGGTGTCTGGAACACGATGAAGGTCGCGGCTTTGCCTTTGCGCAGTGTTTCGATCAGCGCGTCATCAAGGATAACCTCTGCATAGCAACCATCTTCAAAACAACGCACGAAATAAGCGCGGCCGATATCTTTGCCGTCCACATTGAGGCCGAGACCGTTTGGCAGCAGCACGCCGAGCGGTGCAAGAACACGCAGGATACGGGCTTTATTGTCAGCTGTTTTCAAAACCACAACCGAAAGGCCAAGCTCTGGGCGATCAGCGGCGATCACATTCTGGATCAGCGCGCATTGTTCAGTTTTCGCGCCGGCTGGCTTGTCGCATAGGATCGACCATGCGCCATGCTGTGAGCGCAGAGTGCCGTTTTTCTGTGATGCACCGGCCGCTGGCTGCGGAGCAGATTGAGCAAAACCAGCAGAAGCGGTTACAGCCATAAGGCCTGCACCGAGCAGAGCAGCGGCAATTTTACGGCTGACAGAGGAGAAGTGGCGCATATTTATGGTACCTTTGGCGGCTCGGTAAACACTTCCGGCATACAGCCGCAAATATTCTTTGAAAGCAATGATAAAGAGAAAGGCTTCACTGAAATTCCGGCATGCGGCAAATCAGAAGGCCATGCTTTGCAATCTGTGTACATGGAAAATGGCGGAATTTGAACCGCATAAGGTAAAGTTTTAGTACAAATCAAATTGTAAACAGCATTCTGCGCTGTCTGCCTGTGGTCGAAGCGGCGTTTCCCGCGCTGATCTGTGAACGATTTTCATAAGGTGAATTTTTTATTCAAAGTGCCGGTATGTCTCATAGGCAGAGCTGGGCAGCTATCAAACTCATGGCTTGGTTTATTTGATCATGATCAATGCAAATATGATGAGCCTATGAACTGATTCTCTTTTGCGTCGTAAAAACAGGCGACTAGCTGCATATTTTAAATCTTGCTCAGCAGTAGCGATTTTCAATCATTTTTGAACTTTCAAAAAGGACAATTAAGATCAATAGAGGTGTATGAATTTCAACTCATTGATTTCAAATAATTATCTCGTTTTAGCTTTTTGAAGGACTCAGTTTTTGCCTTGCTTCTTGTAAAAAGCTGCAGGCATTTCCGGTTGAATTACGCGCAAAAATGCCGCACGGGAAAACCTTCGCCTTCTTGGTCTGGTATTATACTGTGGGGTGAGTGCGGTGGGGGAACCGGACATTGGCTAGGGAAGAGCAATGTCTGAAATGAACCGGCAAGACTATAATCGGGAGAAGATGCTGGTGGATAGGGTTATTGCCACAAATAAAGCCGTTGCAGGCAAGGATTCTGCGATGAAAAAACATATTATGACCGGCAGCGCGGTGGTATTCGGCGCAATGTCCGGTCTTTTGGCGTCTGTAGCAGGCGCTTTGGCTGATAAGCCGGTTGACTGGCAGTTGAGCTGGCAGGATCCTGCAACAAAAATTGCTGATCAGATTCATTGGTTTGAACAATATTCTCTGTTGTTCATCATTCCGGTGACAGTTCTTGTGATGGTGCTGTTGTTGTGGTGTATTGTCCGTTTTCGTAAGAGTGCCAATCCGGTAGCCTCGAAAACCAGCCATAATACAACAATTGAAGTCATCTGGACGCTGGGGCCGGTGATTATCCTGCTGTTTCTGGCGATCCCGTCTTTCCAGTTGCTGACTGCGCAATATTCGCCTGATGATCCGAAGATAACTGTCAAAGCGACAGGCTATCAGTGGTATTGGGGCTATGAATATCAGACAGATGATCCGCTTTCTTTTGATGCACTTTTGCTGAAGGATGAAGACCGCGCGAGCGCCGGTAAGGAAGATTTAGCGGCTTATCCGCGTCTTCTGGCCGTCGATAATGAAGTTGTAGTTCCGGTAGATACGACTGTGCGTCTGCTTGTTACTGCTGCCGATGTTATCCATTCATGGGCTATGCCTGCATTCGGTGTTAAGATGGATGGTATTCCGGGACGCAATAACGAGACATGGTTTAAAGCTGCCCGTGAAGGGCTGTATTACGGCCAGTGTTCAGAATTGTGCGGTAAAGATCATGCTTTCATGCCGATTGCTGTGCGTGTCGTTTCTCAGGAGCGTTACGATGCATGGTTTGCAGCGGCAAAATCTGATGTTAGCGGTGCGAATAAAGCGCTGATGGCAGCCATCGAAAATGACAGTAAAACCGTGACTGTTGCCGGAAACTGACTATAAGCCTGACGCAGGCAATAAATCTTCGTCAGGCGTTTAAGTTTTTGCAGGTCATGCACCGCAGGGTCTCTTAAAAATCAAATATGATTTAAGATGATGCTCATGTGGTAATTCAATGTTTCAGAATACCCGTTTGGGTTCCCGATGAGGAACATCCGGTATTCATTGAGAACGGGAGCAATCTTATGGCTGGGACTTCAGCTCACGATACCCGAAAGGGCGCCTCTCATAGCGAGGCAGACCACGATGACCACAAGCCACATGGCTGGGTTCGTTGGGTATATTCGACCAATCACAAAGATATCGGTACGCTCTATCTGATCTTTGCGATTATTTCCGGTATTATCGGTGGCGCATTGTCGATTGCAATGCGTGCCGAGCTGCAAGAGCCTGGCATCCAGATTTTTCATGGTCTGGCGGCAATGGTTTATGGCGTTGAAGGCGATGCGGCATTGGATGCCGGTAAGCATATGTTCAACGTGTTTACCTCTATGCATGCGCTGATTATGATCTTCTTCATGGTAATGCCGGCGCTGATCGGCGGCTTTGCCAACTGGATGATCCCACTGATGATTGGTGCGCCGGATATGGCGTTCCCGCGTATGAACAATATTTCGTTCTGGCTGTTGCCTCCGGCATTATTGTTGCTGCTGATTTCCTTCTTCGTGCCGGGTCCAGCCGGTGGCTGGGGCGCAGGTGGCGGCTGGACGCTTTATCCGCCGCTATCCACATCCGGTCAGCCGGGACCTGCTGTTGATTTCGCGATCCTGTCGATCCATATTTCCGGTGCGTCATCAATTCTCGGTGCAATCAACTTCATCACCACCATTCTGAATATGCGTGCGCCGGGCATGACTCTGCATAAAATGCCGCTTTTCGCTTGGTCGGTATTGGTTACTGCATTCCTGCTGCTGTTGTCGCTGCCGGTTCTCGCTGGTGCTATCACCATGCTGCTGACTGACCGCAACTTTGCGACCGCATTCTTCGCACCGGAAGGCGGCGGTGATCCGATCCTGTATCAGCATCTGTTCTGGTTCTTCGGTCACCCTGAAGTGTATATTCTGATCCTGCCGGGCTTTGGTATTGTCAGCCATGTTATTTCGACCTTCTCCAAGAAGCCGATCTTTGGTTATCTCGGCATGGCCTATGCTATGGTTGCGATCGGCGTGGTCGGTTTCGTGGTCTGGGCGCACCATATGTATACGGTGGGTCTGTCGCTCGATACACAGCGCTATTTCGTATTCGCAACTATGGTGATTGCGGTGCCGACCGGCATTAAGATCTTCTCATGGATCGCGACAATGTGGGGTGGATCGATTGATTTCCGCACACCAATGATGTGGGCAATCGGCTTCATCTTCATGTTTACCATTGGTGGTATGACTGGTGTGCAGCTGGCTAATGCTGGTCTCGACCGCGCATTACACGATACTTATTATGTGGTTGCACACTTCCATTATGTGCTGTCGCTGGGTGCTGTCTTCGCTATTTTTGCGGGCTGGTATTACTGGTTCCCGAAAATGTTCGGCTATATGTACAATGAGACAATCGGTAAAATTCACTTCTGGCTCACATTTATCGGTGTGAATCTGGTGTTTTTCCCGCAGCATTTCCTTGGCCTTGCCGGTATGCCGCGTCGCTATATCGATTATCCTGATGCCTATACAGGCTGGAACATGGTGTCGTCTTACGGCTCTTATATTTCCGGTTTTGCGGTGCTGGTTTTCCTCTATGGCGTGTTCGAGGCTTTTGCGAAAAAGCGCGTTGCCAGTGCTAATCCTTGGGGTGAAGGCGCGACGACACTGGAATGGCAGCTGTCATCCCCGCCGCCTTATCACCAGTGGGAACAGCTTCCGCACGTGAAGTAATATTCTGCGGGCGGCGACAATAGTGCCGCCGCCCGCAAAGCCTACCAAGCATGGCTTATGAAATTGATAGGGCTGTTCACTTTTCAGCTATTTATGAATTTCCTAAACTATGACGGATGTGCATCAGGGGATTTGGGTGTATAGAGGCAGCATTAGCGCTTCACGCACCAAGAGTGTTGCAAAAGTTGCGCGGGCAAATAGACCGTATTGTTGAGATATCGGGCGTTAATGCCTGTCTCAGCAATTTCTGAAGCAGAGTGCGACATTCGTTTTAAAAGAATTACCGGTCTTGAGACTGGTACCGGTTTGAGCCGGAATAATTGAATAAGGGCAGATACAGATAATGTCTCTGGTTGAGAAAAATAATATTTCCGGTTCGTCCGGCCAGCAAATACACCTGTCGGAAGCCAGCGCGGCTGATTATATCGCGCTGCTGAAACCGCGTGTGATGTCGCTGGTGGTGTTCACAGGTTTTGTCGGGTTGATTGTAGCGCCTGGCCATATGAATCCGATTTTGGCGGCAATTGCTATTCTTTGTATTGCAATCGGCGGCGGTGCGTCCGGCGCATTGAATATGTGGTATGATGCGGATATTGACCGGATCATGAAGCGTACGAAAAACCGGCCGATCCCTGCGGGTCTGGTTCGTGAAGAAACAGTGCTGGCCTATGGTATTACGCTGTCTGTTTTCTCGGTGATGACCCTCGGGTTGCTGATTAACTGGCTCTCCGCCGCGCTGCTGGCCTTTACGATTTTCTTCTACAGCGTTGTCTACACGATGTGGCTGAAACGCTCGACACCGCAGAATATTGTGATCGGTGGTGCTGCCGGTGCCTTCCCGCCTATGATCGGCTGGGCTGCGGCAACCGGTTCGGTTTCGATTGAAAGCGTTGTGCTGTTTCTGATCATCTTCCTGTGGACACCGCCGCATTTTTGGGCGTTGTCACTGTTTATGTCCGGTGATTATGAAGCGGCGAATGTGCCGATGATGCCGAATGTGAAGGGTGAAAAGTCCACACGCTTGCAGATTGTGGTCTATTCGCTGATCGTGGCGCCGGTTGGCGTATTGCCTTGGTTTCTCGGTTTTGGCGGCCATGTCTATGGTGTACTTTCGACTTTGCTTGGCGCGATTTTTATCTGGCGCGCGGTGCAATTGTGGATGGCACCGCAGCATGAAGAGCAGATGCGCGCTGCACGTGCATTGTTTAAATTTTCGCTGGTCTATTTGTCTGCCTTGTTCTGCATCTTGCTTGCAGAAGCACTGGTTGCCAAAATACTGCCTGTGATAGGGGGATGATGATGGCGGAAAAAATGCCAAATACCGATATCGAACTGATTACGCAGACGGAAAAGCAGAAGAAAGCACAGCGCAGTCGCTCGGTTGCTTTGGCGCTGGCTTTAGCGGCATTCGTGCTGATTGTTTATATCGCTACATGGGTTAAACTTGGACCCGGAGTGTTGGTTCGTCCGATGTAATCGGAGGGATATCTGCGTTTTAAGCTGCGGGGAGGCGGCATAGGCAATGATAGAGAAGCCAGAGAAAACGGAAACAATACAGGAAAATACAGCTGCAAATTCTGCTGCTGAAAAAGCACGCGACCAGCGTTCCAATCGTATTGTCGCTTTATCCTGCGCGAGTTTCTTTGTTGCAATGATCGGTGTGGCCTATGCGGCCGTGCCGCTCTATCAGATGTTCTGTCAGGTGACCGGTTATGGCGGCACAACGCAGCGCGTTGAGCAGATGTCCGACACCATCCTCGATCAGACGGTTAAAGTACGCTTTGATGCGAATGTCTCCGGTGGTTTGCCGTGGGATTTCAAGCCGGTGCAGCGCGAAGTCACTGTGCGTATCGGCGAGACGACAATTATCAATTATGAAGCGAAAAATCTTTCAGATCGTCCGACCGCAGGACGTGCAACTTTTAATGTCTCGCCTGATCTGACGGGTTCTTACTTCAACAAGGTTCAGTGTTTCTGCTTTACCGACACAACACTTGCTGCCGGTGAAACCATGGAAATGCCGGTGATGTTCTTTGTCGATCCGGATATTGTTAAAGAAAAAGACCTGAAAGGTCTGAAGACGATCACTTTGTCCTATACTTTTTTCCCGCTTGATAAAGAGCCTGCCAATGCGGCGATCAAGCCGGTTGATGTGCAGAAAAAAGCTGAACTCGTATCGCCTTTAAAACCGCAGGGGTAATATCCCGCGACAACATGCTGCGGTGCGCGGAAAAGTGAACTGCATCAAGACTATGGTTACAAGAATTATGCTTCCTACACACGAATGCGCGTTAAGTTAAAAACAGAGCGTTTGATGTGCTGAATAAAACAAGGCGGGGTGTTTGCCGGAGTTAAGTCCGGTCGCAACCTGAACAAAAATAAACAGAGGAGCCTTGGGGCATAAACCTTAAGGGGGAATGACATGGCAGATACTCATCAGAAGAACCACGACTACCATATTATAGCGCCCAGTCCGTGGCCGTTTCTGAGTTCAGTTGGTGCATTCGTGCTGGCTATTGGTGGTATTGCTTATATGCGTTACCTCAATGCCGGTGAGCTGCACTTGTTTGGGATTAATTTTGTAACGCCATGGCTGTTCTTCATCGGCCTCGCGATCATTCTCTACTGCATGTATGGCTGGTGGTCAGACACGATCCGTGAAGGCAAAGAAGGCCATCACACGCGCGTGGTTTCCATCCATCTGCGCTATGGCATGATCATGTTCATTGCCTCTGAGGTGATGTTCTTCGTGGCCTGGTTTTGGGCGTTTTTCGATGCCAGCCTGTTCCCGAATGAAGTGCATCAGGTGATGCGTGCGGAATTCACCGGCGGTCAGTGGCCTCCAAAAGGCATGGAAGTTCTCGATCCGCTGCACCTGCCATTGTATAATACAGTAATCTTGCTGCTCTCCGGTACAACATTGACATGGGCACATCATGCTCTGCTGCATAATGATCGCAAAGGTCTGGTCTGGGGACTGGCGCTGACCGTTGCTCTCGGTGTGCTGTTTTCCTGCGTGCAGGCCTATGAATATGTTTATGCACCATTTGCATTCAAAGATTCCGTTTATGGTGCAACATTCTTCATGGCGACCGGTTTTCATGGTTTCCATGTTATAATTGGCACAATCTTTCTTGCGGTCTGTCTGATCCGTTCCATTCGCGGAGATTTCACACCAAAGAACCATTTCGGTCTGGAAGCCGCCGCATGGTACTGGCATTTTGTGGACGTTGTTTGGTTGTTCCTGTTCTTCAGCATTTATGTTTGGGGTTCATGGGGCGCACCGATTGCCGTGCATTGATTACGCTTCGGGAGAGCCGTGCTATGCCGGTGTTCCCGAGTTGAGGTAAGAATAAAAGCGTCGCGGGAACGAAAGCCAGCGGCGCTTTTTCTATCCTACTGGTATGGCATCAGATCGAGCAGAAAGGATATAATATGCGTAATGAAGACAGTTTGTATCCTCCTGTGGAGCCGATCGCAGCCGGCATCAAAGCGCGTTGTCCGCGTTGCGGGCAGGGCGCATTGTTCAATGGTTATCTGAAACTGGCAAAGCGCTGTGAGGTCTGCGAACTGGATTACGGTTTCGCGGATTCCGGCGACGGGCCGGTGGTATTCGTGCTGCTGCTGGATGGTTTTATTGTAACGGCTTTGGCGCTCTGGGCTGAAGTGAACTATCAGCTGCCGCTGTGGTTGCATTTTATCATCTGGATTCCGCTGGCAATTCTGATTGGTCTGGTGCTGACGCGCTGGATGAAAGGCGTTTTGATTACTTTGCAATATAAGCATAAGGCGGCATCAGGGCAGCTTGATAAACGGGGGCGGGAATGAGTAAGGCGCAGAATATTTCGGCGCAATCCGTGAAACGCTTCCCATGGCTGTTGTTGCTTTGCAGTGGTATTGTCTTTGCCATCCTTGTCACATTAGGTATTTGGCAGACACAGCGCCTGTTCTGGAAAGAGCAGCTGATTGCACAGATCGAAGCACGAACGCATTCTGCACCATGGGCTTTGTCTGAAATTGAAGCCGAATTCGCACAAGGCAATAGTGTAGATTATCTGCCGGTGAAACTGAGCGGCATGTTCCGTCATGATGAGGAGCAGTATTTTTTCACCACCTTTAAAGGTGCGCCCGGCTATGCGGTCTATACGCCGCTGCTGCTTGATGATGGTCGGGCTATTTTAGTCAATCGTGGTTTTGTGCCCTATGAGAAACAAAACCCAGCGACGCGCACTGAGGGGCAAGTGACTGGCGAGGTTACCATCACCGGTCTGGCGCGTGATCCGCTGCTTACCAAGCCTTCTTTCTATCTGCCGGATAATGAGCCTGCGAAAAAGCTCTATTACTGGAAAGACTGGGGCATGATGATGGAGAACAGCCCGCTTTCCAAAGAGCATGATTTTGTCGGTTTTTTTGTGGATGCAGATGCTGCACCGAATGCAGGCGGCTTGCCAGTTGGTGGCATCACCATTTTGGAACAGCCTAATAATCATCTACAATATGCGGGTACATGGTTCGGCTTGGCTCTGGTTTTGCTGGTGGTGACCTTTATTTATATTTTCCGTCAACGACGCGGCAGTGATGTGCAATAGCTGTTGACATTGCATGGCGCGAAGCCCAATTGCTAATGCAGGATTGTTTTATAGCGCATTGCCGGTTTATGGTCGCGATGCCGCTTTGAAGACAGGAAAATTCGTAGTTCAATGACTGATAAACCTAAGTTGACCATCCGCCTGTGCGGTCCTCGTGGATTTTGTGCCGGTGTTGATCGTGCCATTCAGATCGTTGTGCTGGCACTGAAGAAATACGGCGCTCCGGTTTATGTCCGCCATGAGATCGTGCATAACCGCTATGTGGTTGAAGGCCTTCAGGCACGTGGTGCGATTTTCGTAGAAGAACTTGATGAAATTCCGATGGAGCATCGCGATCAGCCGGTGGTCTTTTCTGCTCATGGCGTGCCGAAATCCGTGCCGGAAGATGCAGATGCGAAGAACCTGTTTTATCTGGATGCAACATGCCCGCTGGTATCGAAAGTCCACAAGCAGGCCATGCGTCATCAGCGTCTCGGCCGTCATGTCATTTTGATCGGCCATTCCGGTCATCCTGAGGTTATCGGCACTATGGGGCAACTGCCGGAAGGCACAGTCTCACTCATTGAGACCGTTGAAGACGCTGAAAAATATCAGCCGGAAGATGCTGAAAACCTCGGTTTTGTGACCCAAACAACCCTGTCCGTTGATGATACTGCCGGTATTATTGCCAAGCTGCAGGAGCGTTTTCCGCAACTGACGGCTCCTGCTGCTGAATCCATCTGTTATGCCACGACCAATCGTCAGGAAGCGGTGAAAGAAGCTGCACCCGGCTGTGACCTGTTCCTGATCGTCGGGGCGCCAAATTCTTCCAATTCCAAACGCCTTGTGGAAGTCGCGGAACGCTCGGGGTCTCGTCATTCACTGCTCGTGCAGCGCGCAGAAGAGATCGACTGGGATAATCTTGGCGATCTTTCGGTGCTTGGTATTTCCGCAGGTGCATCCGCACCGGAAATCATTGTTGATGAGATCATTGATGCATTCTCACAGCGCTTTGATGTCACCATTGATCTGGCCATTACCACCGTTGAAACAGAGAACTTCCTCGTTAATCGTCAGATCCGTGATGTGGAATTGACGGCGCAGGATATGGCTTTTGTGAACGGCGATCATTAAAACACAAAAATAAACAAACTGCCGCGATTTCGCAGATGACGGCAGGGGGAGGCCAGCATGGCTGTCTATACGGATATTAACGAAATTGAACTGGCAGCCTATCTGGAAAATTACGACATAGGTACTTTGCTGTCTTTCAAGGGCATTGCTGAGGGCGTTGAGAATTCCAATTTTCTGCTGCGCACAACAGCAGGTACATTCATTTTGACCCTTTATGAAAAGCGTGTTGATCGCGATGATTTGCCGTTTTTCATCAAGCTGATGCAGCATCTTGCTGCCAATGGCATTGAGTGCCCGCAGCCTGTTGTGCAGAACAATGGTGAAGCGATTGGCGAACTGGCCGGTCGTCCTTCTGCAATTGTGACTTTTCTGGAAGGCATGTGGTTGCGCAAACCGGCAACAGAACATTGCTATGCGCTTGGTGTGGCTATGGCGCAGATGCATGTCGCGGGTCAGAGCTTTGCTATGGAGCGTGAAAACAGCCTGACCATGAAAGACTGGCGACCGCTTTGGGAAAAATGCATGGCGGATGCCGATGCAGTGGAAGCGGGTTTACGCGTACAGACAGAAGCAGATTTGGCCTATCTGGAAAAGAACTGGCCTTCGGATTTGCCGCGTGGTGTTATTCATGCGGATATGTTTCCCGACAACGTATTCTTCATTGGCAAAGACCTGTCAGGGATTATCGACTTCTATTTCGCCTGTACAGATATGCTGGCCTATGATCTGGCAATCTGCCTGAATGCATGGTGTTTTGAGCGCGACTTTTCGTATAACCTGACCAAAGGTACAGCATTGCTGCGCGGTTATAATTCTGTTCGCCCGCTTGAAGCTGCTGAACAGCAGGCTTTACCGTTATTATGTCACGGCTCAGCGATGCGCTTTATGCTGACAAGGCTCTATGACTGGATTAATACGCCGGCTGATAGCTTTGTTACCAAGAAAGACCCGATGGAATATTTACGCCGTATGCGTTTTCATCGTGAAGTGCGCTCGGCCAGTGAATACGGGCAATAACTCTGCCTCAGCAACTAAATAAATATAAAGTAATGTGAGTAATCCGCTTGAAGACAATTAAAGCCTATACGGACGGTGCCTGTTCAGGAAATCCGGGTCCCGGAGGATGGGGGGCTATACTGGATTATAATGGCACGCGAAAAGAATTGAATGGCGGTGAGGCGGACACCACCAATAATCGTATGGAATTGATGGCAGCTATATCTGCGCTACAGGCGCTGAAGGAGCCATGTCAGGTCGATCTCTATACGGATTCTGTTTATGTGCGTGACGGGATTTCTAAATGGATTGAGGGCTGGAAGCGCAATGGCTGGAAAACCGCTGCGAAACAACCCGTGAAAAATACGGAACTGTGGCAGGCGCTCGATGCAGCCCGCAAAAGTCACAAGGTGACGTGGCACTGGGTCAAAGGCCATGCGGGGCATCCGGAGAACGAGCGTGCAGATGAACTTGCGCGTGAAGGTATGGCACCTTACAAAAAACGCTGAAAGCAGAAACAATGATTATTCTTGCACTGCTGCTGAGCGCGATTTTTCTTATTCTGTCTGCCATCCATATTTATTGGGCGTTGGGTGGTGACGCAGGCAAAACGGCTGCAATTCCGGTCAAGGATGACGGGCAAAGATCGTTCACGCCATCTAAAACCGGTACATTGGCTGTGGCCTTGGCATTGTTCTGCTTTGCGGTGCTGGTTTTCTGCATCGGGGTGCAGAATATCACTGTGCTGCGCCCGCTTGGCTGGCTGTTGGCACTGGTGTTGTTTTTACGGGCAATCGGAGATTTTAAACTGATTGGTTTTTTCAAACGCCCGTCAGCATCCGTGTTTGCAAGAAACGACAGCCGGTTCTATTCGCCGCTTTGTCTGCTGCTGGCAGCAGGTATTTTATATATTTCACTCTAATTCAGAGTATAAAAAAAGCCCGCACGAAGCGGGCTTTTCTATATATAATCAGAGCTTTTCCAGCATGGCTTCTGCGGAAGAAACCGTGGCAACGCCCGGATTTTCTTCAATGTCGAGGCTCTTAACAACGCCGTTTTCAATCAGCGCGGAATAGCGCTTGGAGCGCACGCCGAGACCACCGCCGGACAGGTCGATATCAAGACCGGCTGCTTTAGTGAATGCGCCGATGCCATCGGAGAGATAGACGATCTTGCCTTCGCCCTCAGTTGCCTTTGCCCATGCGCCCATGACATGCACATCGTTGACGGAAACGACGGCTACTGTGTCTACGCCTTTGGCGATCAGAGCATCGTAATTAGCCAGATAGCCTGGCAGATGGTTCAGCGTGCATGTCGGGGTAAAGGCACCCGGAACAGCGAAGAGAACAACTTTTTTACCCTGAAAAACGTCATCGGTGGTGACGTCTTTAACGCCGTCAGCAGTTTTAACTTTGAAGCTTGCTGCTGGCAGTTTATCTCCGATCTGAATGGCCATGTCTGTTCTCCTTCATACAGATTATCAATAATCGATAGTCGCATTATACATAGCCTCAGTGCTGCTTTTACGAAAGCGCTATTTGTTGAAACCGCGGCCGCTGTATAGGATGTTTTCGTTATAGTAACAGTTGATATGTTTTTATATGTGGCTTTTCTTAAATAAAGTTTTATCGTAATTTGCTGTTATTATTGTCTAATTTGTCCCTCACTTTGCGGACAGGTCAAAAACTTACCATTTGCAGCTTGGCTGATGCTGCCACTGTGTTATCTTATTTTAATCAGTGCCGTGACTATATAAAAATGAAGAGCACATTCTTCTGCAATGAACTGCCAAATGCGTATCTGTTCCTGATCAGTCTGTGTGATTGGTCTAATTGTGTTGAAAGAGGTGCATGGTGAAGAACGGTTTCCTAAACGGACGATTTCTGCTTGCAATGCCTGGCATGACAGATGAGCGGTTTGCCCGCACTGTTATCTATATCTGTGCGCATTCAGAGCAGGGCACCATGGGCTTTATTATCAATCAGCCCCAACCGCTTGGTTTTTCTGACTTGCTGGTACGGCTTGGCATTATTACGCAGGCGCAGAGTATTCTGATGCCGGAGAAAAACCGCTCGCTGGTTGTACGCCACGGTGGGCCGGTTGAAACCGGTCGCGGGTTTGTTTTGCATAGTGATGATTTTATGGTCAAAACCAGTATGCCGGTGACAGATGATATCTGCATGACCGCAACGCTGGATATTCTTCATGCTATTTCTGACGGAACAGGTCCTGAAAAAACGCTAATGACGCTGGGCTATGCCGGCTGGGATGCCGGACAAATTGAGCGGGAAATCACCAGTAATGACTGGCTGATTTGTGAGGCGACGCCGGAACTGCTGTTCGACGATGATCTTCTAGGCAAGTATGATCGCGTGATGGCGCAAATGGGTGTCGATCCCGCCCGTCTTGTTGTACAGGCGGGACATGCTTGAACTAACACTTGGCCTGAATGAGAAACTGAATTTGATGGCAGAATAAAAAAACACCGCGTTTCGTCCGGTAAGATGAAACGCGGTGTTTTGATGTTTGATGGGGTGTGGCCTTTATTCGCTCGACTGGCCGCTCAGCAGTTGTGCGGCGCTGTCTGCACTCATCGGCTGACCGAACAGGAAGCTCTGGACATATTCACAGCCCATTTCACGCAGCTGCATGGCATCCTGTTCGCTTTCAACGCCTTCCGCAACGACCTTCAGCTCAAGATCCTGCGCCATACGGATGATGGAGCGAAGCAGCGTGGCTTTCTGCGGCTTGTCGCCTTTGACGAATGATCGGTCAATTTTGATCATATCAATCGGGAAGCGTGTGAGATAGGCGAGGGAAGAGTAACCGGTACCAAAATCATCCAGCGACAGGCCGACGCCCATCGATTTCAGCTCGCTCAGCATATGGGCAGACTGTTCAGGATTTTCCATCAGCACGGATTCAGTCAGCTCCAGTTTCAGGGAGCCTTTGGTGACATGGGTACGCGACAGGATCGCGCGCACATCACTGAGCAGATCTTGACGGATCAGCTGTGTGCTGGACAGGTTGACGGAAACAAACAGGTTCGGACGTGACAGGTTTTCCTGCCAGTTGAACAGGTCATTGGCGGATTGCTGCATGGCAAACAGGCCGAGCGGGACGATCAGGCCGGAATTTTCTGCAATCGGAATAAATTCAGACGGTGATATAGGACCACGACGCGGATGTTCCCATCGCATCAGGGCTTCAAAACCGGCAATGGTGCCGTCCTGCAGGTTCACAATCGGCTGATAGGCAATTGTAATTTCCTTGCGCTCAATGGCGCGGCGCAGATCGGATTCCAGCTGTAACTTATCGCTGCCAATAGCGCGGAAAGACGGACGGAACGGCTCAATACGATCACCGCCAAAGCGCTTGGCCTGATACATCGCCAGTTCTGCGTCTTTAATCATATCTTCTGCATTGGCGGCATTGGCTGTCCATGTCAGCAGGCCAACCGATGCTGTCAGCACAATCTCGCGTTTGGCATAGGAGATCGGCGCGCGGATGGCTTGACGCAGGGCTTCCGCAAAAGCGGCAACTTTCGCCGGATCGGATTCTGAGGCTAAGATCAGGCCGAACTGGTCGGAAGCCAGTCTGGAAAGCGTATCCTGCGGCTTCATCAGGCGGAAAAGGCGGCGCGAGATGGTGAGCAGGATCGTATCGCCAGCCGACATGCCGAGACTGTCATTGACCTGTTTAAACCGGTCAATATCAATCACAAAGACAGTCGGTTTCAGCCGGCTCTCATTATAGGACATGCTCATGACATTGGCGAGGCGGTCAAGGAACAGCTCGCGGTTGGGCAATCCGGTGAGATTGTCATGTACAGCATCATGCAGCAGGCGCTCTTCGGCTTTTTTCTGCTCGGTCACATTATGCAGCGTGCCGACGCAGCGCACAATCTCACCATCCGAGCCGATAACCGGACGCGCGCGCAAGTGATACCAATGGTAATGACCGTCATTGGCACGCAGGCGGAAAGTCTGATGAATACGTCCGCGACGATTTTCCAGAATAGTATCAAGCGTTGTGCGGAAACGATCGCGATCATCACCGTGCATCACCGGCAGCCAGTTGCGCACAGGGCCGAGAAGGCTGGAGGCAGCGGTGCCGAGATAGGTTGAAATATCCGGTGTGGTCACAACGCGGTCACGCGGCACATCCCAGTCCCAAACAATATCGCCGGAGCCGATAACGGCCAAAGCCTGACGTTCCATGTCGGAGAACAGACCAACGCGCAGAACACCACCCGCAAAAGCATGTTGCATGACTGTAAAGCCGATCAGCAAAACAATCAGAACCAGACCGCCGCCAAGTGCGGGCTGCACAATATCATTGTCGAGGCGGCCGGAAACGGTGAGCCATGCGCCGGTCATCCATATCGCGATCAGCAACCACGTGGGGATCAGCATAATCGCGCGGTCATAACTGCGCAGTGACAGAATGCCGATAATGACGATGCCGCAGATAACGGTGAGGGCAAAAGAAATACGGGCAATACCGGCGGCAACCGGCGGATCAAAAATCGCTACGCCGCTCAGCATCATCAGGCCGAGAACCCATGCCACGGCACCATAGGAGAAGTGGTCGTGCCAGCGGTTGAGGTTGAGATAAGTGAACAGGAAGATCAGGAAACTGGCAGCCAGTGCCACTTCCGTACCCGCCCGCCACATTTGCTCATTTCCTGGGGTGATGGCGATCAGCTTGTTCCAGAAGCCGAAATCCACACAGATATAGGCGAGTACTGCCCATGCCAATGCCGCAGCGGCAGGGAACAGGGATGTTCCGCGCACGACAAAAAGAATGGTCAGGAACAATGCCAGCAGGCCGGAAATACCCAGCAAAATGCCGCGATAAAGCGTATAGGCGTTGATCGTGTCTTTATAGGAATCCGGCTCCCACAGATAAAGCTGCGGCAGGTTCGGCGAGGCCATTTCGGCAACCAGCGTAATAACCGAACCCGGATTGATGGTAATCAGAAACACATCCGCATCGGGGCTAACTTGACGATCAAGCGCAAAGCCCTCACTCGGCGTGATGGAAGAAATGCGTTGCGAGCCGAGATCTGGCCAGACAAAACCTGATTTTACGAGACGGTAATGCGGGGCAACAATCAGACGGTCAATCTGCTCATCTGTCGGGTTGGCAATAGCAAAAGCTGCCCAATTGCCGCTGGAGCGTTTGTTTTTATCTGCCTGCACTTCAATACGACGGACAATACCATCCGCACCCGGGGCAGTTGAAACCTGAACATTGTCGCCCTGATCGTGCATGATCTGCACGGCGCCGGTCAGGTCAAGGGCGGTGTCTTCTTTGGATATTTTAATCGGCTCAACTGCGGATGCAGGAGCTGTGAACTGGAATAAGGCAGCCAGAAAGGCAAACACACAGAAAAACGTTTTCAATCGGCTCTGAAAGTTTTCTGTCACTATCTTTACATCCTGTCATTTGTATCAGTAGTGCTGTGCGTTGAGCGGGCGTCCGCTTCCCGCTTTTATTGTTAAGCCTCTGTGCTGCTCTTCTCCCTCAATCAGGCTGTAAAGCAGATGATCCTGCCAGATGCCGTTTATTTTGAGATAGGAGCGCAAAGTGCCTTCCCGTAAAAATCCGGCTTTTTCAAGAAGCCTGACTGAACGCAGATTAGATGGAATACAGGCTGCTTCAAGTCTGTGCAACCGTAGTTCATGGAATGCGAAGGGGATAACCAGTCTCACTGCGTCATACATATACCCCTGACCCGCATGTGGTGCACCGCACCAGTAGCCGATTTGCCCCGATTGGGTGACACCGCGACGAATATTGCCGAGAGTGATTCCCCCCAGCAAAACAGTGTCGGACTTGCGGAACAGGAACAAAGTCCATGCATTGCCGCTGCGTGCTTCTTCGGAATAATGGCGTAATCGCATACGAAAACTGGATTTCTCCAACTCGTCATCACGCCATGTCGGCTCCCATGGTGTCAAAAATGCGCGACTTTTTTCACGCAAATTCGCCCATGAGCGATAATCAGACCATTGCGGCTCACGCAAAAATAAACGCTCTCCCCTCAGAGAAACAGATGGTGTCTTGCTGAAGGGAAAGCTGATCATGATACCCTGCCTGTCTGGAGAGCCATAGATAGTTTTAGAGCGGTTTGCATTTAGATTGAACCACGACGCCCGCTCTAAATTCTTTGTTTGGTCGCATTATCACGACGTCAGGTGATACCACCTGACTGTGAAATGCTTTAGATAGCCAGTGCCGGACGTTTATTCGCTGCGAAACCACGCAATGTGTTATGAATTTCATCATAACCCATCATCTGACTGACAGGGCCGACAGCGGCAATGGTTGGCTTGCTGTCGAGGAACATGCGGCCTGAAAGATCGGTCAGGCGTTCTGGCGTAATCAGGCTCAGGCGCTCCAACAGTTCTTCATTAGGAACCGGACGACCATAGAGCAGCATCTGCCGGGCAATCTGCCCTGCGCGGCTTGCTGCACTTTCCTGAGACATCAGAAGACCGGCGCGATATTGCGCACGGGCACGGTCAACTTCCTGAATATTGATATTGGTGGATGCCTCATAAAGCTCGTTGAGGACAACCGGAACCAGTTCTTCGAGGTTTTCGCGCCCTGTTGCGGCATGAATTCCGAACAGACCGGTATCGGAAAAGCCCCAATGGAAGGCATAAACGGAATAGCATAGCCCGCGCTTTTCACGCACCTGCTGGAACAGGCGGGAAGACATGCCGCCGCCAAGAACCGTTGCCAGCAACTGCGAAGCGTAGAAATCGCGCACATGATAGGCGCGACCTTCAAAGCCGATCAGAACCTGTGCATCCATCAGATCGCGTTCTTCGCGGTAGTCGCCGCCAAGATAAGACGCTTTAACAGGTGCAACAGCATTGGTTGTCGCGCGGAAACCACCAAGACGGCTTTCCACTTCACGCACGAAAGATGCATGATCAACGGCACCCGCAGCGACAACAACCATACGGTCGGCGCTGTACTGCTCGTTGATATAGGTACGCAGATCATCCGGTGTGAAAGATTGGACTGTATCCGGTGTGCCGAGAATAGAACGGCCAAGCTGCTGGTTTAAGTAAGCTGTTTCGGAAAAACGGTCGAAAACAATATCGTCGGGCGTATCATGCGCCGCGCCGATTTCCTGCATGATCACGTTTTTCTCGCGCTCAAGCTCATCTTCGTCAAATTTGGAACTGGTCAGAATATCGGCCAGAATATCAATCGCCAGCGGCAGATCATTGCGCAATACGCGGGCATAATAAGAGGTGGTTTCGACGCTGGTCGCCGCATTGATTTCACCGCCGACATTTTCAATGTCGGCCGCAATCTGCCATGCGCTGCGGTTCTCGGTGCCTTTAAAGGCCATATGTTCGAGAAAATGTGCAATGCCGTGGCGGTTATGCGCTTCATTGCGGGAGCCTGCCTTGACCCAGATGCCCAGTGCCACGCTCTCAATCAACGGCATGGTTTCGGTGGCAATCGTTAGTCCGTTGGACAGAACACTTACTTCTACACCCATTCTAGGCATACTCCCCTGAGTATTTCACCATCAGCCTCAAAGAGGCCGACAGGTATGATAATGCAACAAATAAAGAAACCTGAAACAGTCGTCTGATTGTTTGCCAATGTTCCAGATTGCTCCGTCTGCCTCTTATGTTTTTTGCAGCATATAAAGGCAGAGTGAAAACTATGCAAATTTGCAGCCATATTACAATATATGGCTGCAACTGTGCTTTAATTATTTCGCAGCTCTTGAATGACTGCGTATATGGTCTTCTACAATTTTCAGGTCATTTTGAAGGCGCGAAAAGTGTTCTTTACGTTCCATCAAATCGCTCAGCCATGCAGGCAGAGCTGGAGAAACGCCACAGGCATCTTTCACTGCATCAGGAAATTTGGCCGGATGGGCTGTTGCCAGCACAACCATTGGTGAGGCCGTGTCTGCATATTCGCGCGCAACTTTAACGCCGATTGCTGAATGCGGGTCGAGCAGATAGCCATCCTGTTTCAGCACAGAGTCAATGGTTGCAGCGGTTTCCGCAACGGTAGAACGACCGGCGGTGAATTGCTCGCGGATGGTTTTGAGCGGTGCATCGGCAATCGTGAACTCACCGGACTGGCCAAGGCTGCGCATCAGGCCGCGAACGGCTGCCGCATCACGATCATAGCTCTCAAACAGCAGGCGTTCGAAATTCGAGGAAATCTGAATATCCATTGACGGGGATGAGGTTTGCTCAACACCGCGCATGGCATAGGAGCCGGTCGCAATGGTGCGCGACAGAATGTCATTGTCATTGGTGGCAATGATCAGGCGGTCGATCGGCAGACCCATCTGCTTGGCAACAAAGCCTGCAAAAATATCGCCGAAATTGCCGGTCGGCACAGTGAAAGACACTTTGCGATCCGGTGCGCCGAGGCTGAGCGCCGATGTGAAATAATAGACGATCTGCGGCATGATCCGTGCCCAGTTGATCGAATTGACACCGGAGAGCGAAAGCGTGTCACGGAAGCTCAGATCATTGAACATGCCTTTGACGAGGTTCTGACAATCGTCAAAATTACCGTCAATGGAGAGTGCATGCACGTTGCTGGCTGCGGATGATGTCATCTGACGCTGCTGCACAGGCGATACGCGACCATGCGGGAACAGGATGAAAATATCGGTGTTGTCACGACCGGCAAAAGCCTCAATCGCCGCGCCGCCGGTATCACCGGATGTCGCGCCGACGATGGTTGCACGCTGGCCGCGTTGTGCCAGCAGATAATCCATCATGCGCGAAAGCAGCTGCATCGCCACATCTTTAAACGCCAGCGTCGGACCGTGGAAAAGCTCCAGCACATATTCATTCGCGCCGGTTTGAACCAGCGGGCAAACGGCATCATGGCGGAATGCGCCATAAGATTCGCGCACCATTTTTTCAAATTCGGCAGCTGGAATCTCACCATTCACAAAAGGAGAGAGGACAGCGAGGGCGATTTCCACATAGGATTTGCCACGCAGATTGCGGATGTCTTCAGCGGAAAATTGCGGGTAGCTTTCCGGCAGATAAAGACCGCCATCACGCGCCAGACCTGCCAAAAGTGCATCAGAAAAGCCTAAAACCGGCGCTTCGCCACGGGTGCTGACATATTTCATAGGGTTTCAGGCCTCATTTATTCAATGCAATTTTGTTCCGGCGACGCGCCGGTTTTGGTTGATCTGTGTGTGTTTTCTGTTCGCATCCCTTGTGCCATATGCAAGTCTGTCGGGATAGAGCTTGCCCTATGCACAAAAAACGTGAAAATATTACCTCATAATGCATGTTAAGCGCCGTGCGTCCATATGGAAACGCATTCTGAAAGTGAGAAACAGTTTGGCTGAAACTGTGAAACAGCTTTTGGACAAAATGTGCAGCAATAGTTAAAGCTGCATAGCTGAGACTGCAAAAAACATTGCAGCGCATATGCAGAATAACAGGACAGAGCGGCTGCGGTGGTAGTTTACCGGAGCGGCTCGAAAACAGGTTCAATATTCAGGAAGACCGGTTTATGCAGAATTTTACCTTCGGACGTTTAAATCCTCTTTCAACGCGGTTTGCCCGTCTGGGTGGTGCTGCTTTGCTCGGCCTGATCGTGGCCGGTTGTTCAACCAGCAATCAGGAGCCAACGGTTTCAACATCGGGTGAGCAGCGTGTAACACAGGCCGATTTGCAGGCCTTTTGTCCGCGCATCAGCCTGCGTGAAGGAACATCCTTCTTCAGTACCTATGAAAAAGGCGGCAATGGTGACAGCGCCCGTGTGATCTATCAGGCTTCTATTGCTGATGTGACGCGTGATTGTCGCAGAGATAACGGTAATTTGGTCATTACTGCGGCGGCTGCCGGTCGCGTTGTTCCGGGGCCAAAGTTCCGCAATGGCACAATCAGCATGCCAATCCGCGTTGTGGTGATGGAAGGGGATAAGGTTCTGTCCAGCAACCTGCATAAGCAGGCCGTGTCAATGACCAGCTCTGACTCTGCAACACAGTTCGTCTTCACAGCCCCGCTGGTGACTGTATCGGAAGCGACTGCCCGTCAGGTGCAGATCTTTATCGGCTTTGATGAAGGCCCGCAGAAGAAATAATGGGTTAGGGCATATTCACTGCACTATGCGTTAATAAAAATACCGCGTCTGTTTTAAATCAGGCGCGGTATTTTCGTATTTGCTTACGCATATTTGCAAATAGTCTAAAATTATTGCATAAAATATTAACTATAGCTTCATCCAGCCGTGAATTTTGTCAGCTGTTTAAACTGATTTCATTCAAGGTAAATAAAGAATTTCGTTTAAAATATTATTTATTATCAGTTATTTAGAAGATTAAATTGCGTAGTTTTGCCCGATTTGGGGCCTATTGACTGTGGAATGCCGCATATTCATCATTAAGACGATGAAACAATGAAACTATTTGTAATCTCTAACGATTAGACTGTTGCCATGATGACAGCATATGAACTCATTCAGGAACCAACCGACACCTGGGCCATTTTTGAAATGGATTCCGGTGAACCGGTTATGATCGAAGGCCGTCCGATGATTGGTCTGACCGAGACAGAAGCGCAGCAGGTCTATGCTGCACTGACTGCTCCCGTGAAAGACGCTAAGAAATCAGCGGCCTGATATCAGGCATTTGGCTTAAGCCATAATGCATCAATCAAGGGCGATGATATTGTTTAATATCATCTGCACCAAGCAAAAGGGCGTGCTGTGGCACGCCCTTTTGCTTTTCTGTTCACAGCAGTTGAATCAGAAACCTTCGTCCCATTCGGCCATTGCTTCGATCACAGCAGGCAGATCGCGATGGCGGTTAATCACGGTTTCCGCACCGGCTTCAGTCAGTTTGTCTGCGTGCCCCGGATAAGTATGGGCACCGCCGGTAAAACCGATCACACGCATGCCTGCAGCGCGTGCTGCATGCACGCCATGGCTTGAATCCTCAATCACAAAACAATGTTTCGGATCGGCGTTGAACTGCTGTGCTGCATAGGTGTAAACATTCGGAGCCGGTTTCGGCTCTTTATTGCCAACTTCACGGGCGGCATAAATATGCGGGGCAAACGCATCGTAAAGCGTTGAACGCTTGAGCATCAGTTGCAGGGAGTCCGTGTTGGAATTCGAGCAGATTGCTTTCGGATATGGAAGCTGGCTCACCACATCTTCGATACCGTCAACTGTCAGCAGTTCTTTGGTAATCCGCTCTTTCATAATCTTGCGCGATTTTTCAATCAGCGATGCAGAGATCGGAATGGAGGATTCCCGTTCAATTTCCATCAGAATGCTCGGCCATGTCAGACCGGCAAAACGCTCGGCAATTTCCTCCGGTGAAATCGGATAACCGGCATCGGTCAGAAGTTCGGATTCGACCTGTGCGGCAATATACTCGGAGTCGACCAGAACACCGTCACAGTCGAAGAGGATCAGCTGGGGTTTAGACATGAAAAATCCGTAAATGTTCAGAAGCTGCAAAAGCCGGAACAAGGCTCGCAACAAAGGAGAGGGAGGACAAGCCCTGTTTATACTTAAAACGATTGAGGGTCAAAATGATAAAAGAAATTGCCCGCTTCAATATTTGACCAAAGGCCAAATCAGTTGGCGCGAAGCAGGTGATTTGCCGGCATCATATTTTAAGCTTTTACCCTGTAAAATTCGGTAATCGTTAAAAAATGTAAACATTTACAGTGGCTTGCGACCTCGATTTTACGGCTATTTTAAAGAAATATGACGATTTTTGACATTCAAAGTGGTTTTTAACAATTCTCTTAACCCCATGTTTACCCTGTTCGGTAACCATAAGGACAGTAAAGCGTTCCTATGTTTAGCGAGTATCAGATGTCCGTTGTTCGTCTTGTGAAAGATCTGCCAGAAGCTGCACCGCGCTCGGTCTGGCTTGATACAATTCTTAAGGGTGACTGCGTAGCTGCACTTGATCGTTTGCCTGATCATTCAGTGGACGTGATCTTTGCTGATCCCCCTTACAATCTTCAGCTTGAGGGTGCATTGCACCGCCCCGATCAGACCAAGGTCAATGCCGTGGACGATCATTGGGATCAGTTCGACAGCTTTCAGGCTTACGATGCCTTTACCCGTGCGTGGTTGATGGCATGCCGTCGCGTGCTGAAACCAAATGGTACAATCTGGGTTATCGGCTCCTACCACAATATCTTCCGTGTTGGTGCATCCTTGCAGGATCTGGGCTTCTGGATGCTGAATGATGTGATCTGGCGCAAAACCAATCCGATGCCGAACTTCCGTGGCCGTCGTTTTCAGAATGCCCATGAAACGCTGATCTGGGCGTCCCGCGACCAGAAGAGTAAAGGCTATACGTTTAACTACGAAGCCATGAAAGCCGCTAATGATGATGTGCAGATGCGCTCTGACTGGCTGTTTCCGATTTGCACCGGTAATGAACGTCTGAAAGACGAGAATGGTGACAAGGTTCATCCGACCCAGAAACCGGAAGCACTGCTTGCGCGTATTCTGATGTCGTCATCCAAACCGGGTGATGTGATCCTTGATCCTTTCTTCGGCTCCGGCACCACCGGCGCAGTTGCCAAGCGTCTCGGCCGTCACTTTGTCGGTATTGAGCGTGAGCAGTCTTATATTGATGCGGCGACTGCCCGTATCGCTGCGGTTGATCCGCTGGGTAAGACTGAACTGAAAGTGATGAGCGGCAAGCGTGCAGAACCACGTGTGGCATTCATCAGTGTGATTGAGGCTGGTTTGCTGCGTCCGGGTACAGTTCTGACTGATACCAAGCGCCGTTATGCTGCAATCGTGCGTGCAGACGGAACTCTGGCCGTCAATGGCGATGCCGGTTCCATTCACCGTATGGGTGCCAAAGTACAGGGCTTCGATGCGTGCAATGGCTGGACATTCTGGCACTATGAAGAAGAAGGCACTCTGAAGTCCATTGATGCGCTGCGTGCAGAAATTCGTGTCAACATGGCTCAGGCCGGTTCATAAACCAAATGAGACAATTGCCAGTCATTTCATGCTGGTAATTTCTACAGCATTCTGCGCGGATTTGATGTGTTACTCACAAGCCGCGCATAACTATCGGACTGACCTCCAGAGATGTCTGAGCCTTAAAGCGCCGGTGTTACACCGGCGCTTTTTTTCATGCGCTGAAATAAAACTAATAAAGAGCAATTTGCTTATTTAAAGGTATCGGGAAGTGCTGCGCCGATCGCTTTTTTCATGACTGTTGGCAATGCTTCTTCACCAAGGTTTTGTTGTGCAACCCACCAGCCATTATTACTTGGTGGGATAGATGTCACATCCGCTTTGTAAACACTGAGACGCAGTTCAAAATGCGTGAAAATATGGGTGATGCTGCCGCTTGGCAGCCACTGTGCCGCAAAAGGTGCGCGTTCTGCACTGGTGAGCTGCATAATATGCTCTGGCGTTGCGCACTCATTAGCCGCGATCCAGTCGCTGTTGGGCACTTCGCTCATACCGGCAAGCAGACCTTTGTCGGCGCGCTTGCGCAAATAGACCTCACCCTGCGGCGATACAATAATAAATGCTGCACCATAGCGGACGGGTCTGGCTTTTTTCGGAGCTTTCACAGGATAAAGCTCCGGTTCCCCCTCAGACAACGCCGCGCAATTATCGTTCAACGGGCAGAGAATACAGGCTGGTTTTTTGGGCGTGCAGATGGTGGCGCCAAGATCCATCATCGCTTGCGCAAAATCACCGGGGCGGTTCTGCGGCGTAAGCTGCTCTGTAAATTTGCGGATTTCAACCTTGGCCTGTGGCATCACGGTTTTGATCGCAAACAGGCGGCTGACCACGCGCTCGACATTGCCGTCAACGACAGCGGCCGGAATATCAAAAGCAATCGCGGCAATGGCGGCAGAAGTGTAATCGCCAATACCGGGCAATTGTTTGAGACCGTCCACGCTTTGCGGAAACTGCCCGTCATATTGCATGGCAATCATGTCCGCGCATTTTTTTAAATTGCGGGCACGAGAATAATAGCCAAGTCCTGCCCAACCACGCAACACATCGTCTTCCGTGGCATCGGCAAGTGCCTGCACAGTTGGCCAGAGGCCGGTAAATTTAAGGAAATAGGCCTTAACCGCTTCAACTGTGGTTTGTTGCAGCATGACTTCGGACAACCAGATACGATAGGGATCAGGTCGAACACCCTGCCGGTAGTCATCCGGTGTCACGCGCCACGGCAGCACACGGTGATGACGGTCATACCATGCCAATAGTTTTTCTGCAGGGGTGTGGCTGGTTTCTGAGGAGAGGGGGCGCTGTTTCGTCATAGTGTTTCCATAAAGGATATACGGACGGAATGCACCGGAATTTACTGAAATTCACCAGCCGTCTTCGCAAGGCATAAAGAGCCGCGGTAAAATAATCGGCATCTTGTTGCTAACTGCCGCGGTTTCCAATATTCCATAGGTATCGTGAAATACTAGAGCGTGTCGCATTTAATGAAACTTATAGTGCTGGCTCTGGATTGTTTTAATTATCGCATGTTCGCGGTAGCTCAAATGAATAAATTTGAGCCAGACATGCTTTATTGCAGGGCTTGATATTGCTGAACAAACAAAGTTTTCCCGTTTATGCTCTTAATCTTGATCGTTCCAAGGATCGGTGGGAGAGTTTGTTGGCGCATGCGCAGGAAGCTGGTGTGGCGGTTCAGCGTGTGCCTGCTGTTGACGGAAAATTACTTCGGCCTGAAGATAAAAAGAATTTTGATGATGCGGGATTTCGCAGAGATCACGGAAAAATCGCTTCTGCTGCGGAGATCGGTTGCTATCTCAGCCATATGAAGGCGCTGCAAATTATCGCTGATGGTGATGCCGTCGGCGGCGTTGTCATTGAAGATGATATTCGTTTTTCAGATGAATTCTTGCCCGTGGTTGAGGCTGCAATGACCTTGCAGGGCTGGGATGTAATCAAACTCATTCATAATCGTCTGGTCGGCTTTCGGCCTGTTGAGCAATTGACGGTAGGCGTGGCTATCGGGCGTACAACGCACGGGCCGCTTGGTAATGCCGGTGCTTATATTGTGTCGAAAGAAGGCGCTGCGAAACTCTTGCAAGCCTTGCAGATTATGCATCTGCCTTATGATGTGGCACTGGAGCGTGGCTGGACAGGCTCTTATAATTTCTTCACTGCCAGCAAGGCTGTGGTGAGCAATCCCAATGAGAGCGCTTCCACAATTTCGGAAGGCGCGAACAGCTATTCAAAAGCCAAGCTTCCGACTTATAAGCGCATCAGCACTTTGTTTTTCCGCGTTAAAGACTATCTGTACCGGATGTTTTATAGTTTTAAAAAGGCTAATCTTCGCCATAGATAACAGGCAATGTGATTATGCTGTTTTCAGCGTTTAAAGGAATAAAATGAGCAGAGAGGAAAAATCGGGTTTTAAACCGCTGGCAGATACGGCCGGTAGTGTGCTCGATCCTGTTTTGCGTAAACGCGCCGGTATTAATCTTTCGCTGATACAGGCGTGGGAAGATGTTGTCGGGCCGCAGATTGGTGCGCAATCGCGCCCGTTGCGGATCGTCTGGCCGCGTCGCGCCCATGAGGATGATCCGTTCCAACCTGCAACGCTGGTTATCGGTTGTGAAGGCATGGCGGCGATGCGTATCCAGCATTCCACCGGCGAGATCATCAACCGTGTAAATTCTTTTCTGGGCTTTGCGGCCATTGCCCGTATTCGTATTGAGCAAAAATCTGTAGCGCCTGTTGCGCAACGCAAAGTCAAACCGCTAATGCCGGTGGGTGCGCCTGCCGAGAAGAAGCTCGCACAGGCGACAAATGGTATTGAAGACGAGGCTTTGCGGGCTTCACTGATGCAGCTTGGCCGCAATATTCTCGCAGAGAAGGCCAATAAAAAGCCACGTTAGAGCGCCGTGCGCCCATTTGGGCGCACAAAACTCGCTCTAACACTTTATATTTTCAGCATAATTTTAACTTAAACTGATTCAAGTTTAAGGAATTATGCTGTAATAACGGTGTTCAAGAGCTAATCATTGCACGTTAAGTCTCTGTAGACGCACTGTTTATTAAAAACTCTTAAGCTGCCTGACAAAATTCGGGCATTTTGCTCTATTATCGAAACTCTATAGCAACGTGAATAAACGGGTGATTCGTATGATATCTCAACTGAACCGCAGACAGCTCCTGGGTAGTGCAGCACTTGCAACTGCGGCATTGTCAGTCTCTGCGGCTGGAAGTGCTATGGCACAGTCCGGTGTTCCGAAATCAGACGGCACCGTTGATATGGCGAAGCTGCTTGAAAAAGGCTCGCTTGAAGATAAGGTTCTGGGTCAGGCCGATGCGCCGGTAACAATCGTTGAATATGCTTCAATGACCTGCTCACATTGCGCGACATTCGCTGTGAATACGTTGCCAGTAATTGAAGAAAAATACATCAAGACCGGCAAAGTCCGTCTGATTTTCCGCGAATTCCCGTTTGATCCGCGTGCAACAGCTGCTTTCATGCTGGCACGTTGTGCGCCGGATGACCGTTATTTCCCGATGGTTGATGTGCTGTTCAAACAGCAGATGCAGTGGGCTGCGGCCGATGATGCACAGGCTGCATTGCTGCAAATCTCGAAATTGGCCGGTTTTACACAGGAGACATTCAATGCCTGCTTGACGAACCAGCAGCTTCTCGATGATGTGAATGCTGTTCGTGAACGTGGCGCTGAGTTCGGTGTGAATGCAACGCCTACCTTCTTTATCAATGGCAAGAAATATTCCGGGGCTCTTTCGGTTGAACAGATGTCGGCAGTTATCGACTCTATGCTCTGATCCTGATGCATTTTTATGCAGCGGGCGCTTGGACGTGTCCGCTGCATTGTCATATTCTACGCTTTTCGTGTTTACCCTCAAATTATTCTTTAGTCGTTTTTTTGTACCGCATTCGGCTTTGCAGAGCTTTGAGCGGAGTGCTGGCTAATGCGTTTTACCAAGCTGCGCCTTCTCGGATTTAAATCTTTCGTCGAGCCGATGGAATTCGTTATTGAAGGCGGATTGACCGGTGTCGTCGGGCCGAATGGTTGCGGCAAGTCCAATCTCGTTGAAGCATTGCGCTGGGTTATGGGAGAAAATTCCTATAAAAACATGCGCGCTTCCGGCATGGACGATGTTATTTTTTCCGGTTCCGGCACGCGCCCTGCACGTAACAGTGCGGAAGTCACATTGTTTCTCGACAATAGCGACCGGTCTGCGCCGCCATCCTACAATAATGTTGATGAGTTGCAGGTCTCACGCAGGATTGAGCGTGAATCAGGTTCCGTTTATCGCATCAATGGCAAAGAAGTCCGTGCCAAAGATGTACAGCTGCTGTTTGCCGACCAGTCTACCGGTGCGCGCTCACCGTCTATGGTCGGGCAGGGACGTATTGGTGAGTTGATTCAGGCCAAACCACAGGCACGGCGTGCGCTGCTGGAAGAGGCTGCCGGTATTTCCGGTTTGCATTCGCGCCGTCATGAAGCCGAATTGCGGCTGCGTGCTGCTGAAACCAATCTTGAGCGGCTGGAAGATGTTGTTGGCGAGCTTGGCACGCAGATTGAAAGTCTGAAGCGTCAGTCCCGTCAGGCCAATCGCTTCCGCTCGCTATCGGCTGATATTCGTGCGGCTGAAGCAATTTTGCTGCATCTGCGCTGGTCGCAGGCCAAAGCCCATGAGGGAGAGGCTCAAACTGCGTTGTCCACAGCAACATCCCATGTTGGCGCGATGGCGCAGGCACAGATGATTGCAGCCAAGGAACAGGCCATTGCTGCGCAACATTTGCCGGAATTGCGCGATCAGCAGGCATCTGCCGCCGCAGCCTTGCAGCGTTTGACCATTGCCGTTTCACAGCTCGATGAAGAAGCGGCGCGTCTGACCCAGCGCCGTTCCGAGCTGTTAAAGCGGCTTGAACAACTGAGTTCTGATATCGCCCGTGAAGAGCAGATGTTGCAGGAACATGCTGCTGTGCTTGAGCGTCTGGACGAAGAAGAACAAGATCTGCGTGAGCAGAATGAGGCTTCCGGCGACCGTGCGATTGAAGCGGAAGAATTATTGTCTGCCGCACAAGAGCAACTGCAGGGGCATGAAGCCGAACTGGCACAAATTACCTCGGTTCGTGCGGAAGCTGCGGCAGAGCGCACGCAGAGTGAACGCTTGGTGCGTGATATTGCCGAGCGTAGTGAGAAGCTCTCCGCGCAGTTGCGTACCGTTGAACAGGATATTGCTGCGCTGGAAAACCAGCTGAAGCTTCTGGCCGGCACAGAAGAAAAAGCCGCCAGAGTAGCGCTGGCTGAAGAGGCGGTGCAGGCTGCGGAAGAACAGGCACTAGCTTGCGAGGAAATGGTAGAGCAAGCGCGGGAAGCTGAAACCGGCCACCGCCAGCCATTGATCCAAGCGCGGGAAGAACTGAACCGGATTGAAACCGAAGCCCGCACTCTGGCTAGCATTCTCAATAGTGGCCAGTCGTCCACCTATATTGCTGTTGTTGAGCAGATGCAGGTGAAAAAGGGCTATGAGACTGCGCTTGGTGCTGCTTTGGGGGATGATCTCGAAGCACCGGTTAATCCGCAGGCACCGGTTTTCTGGACGGATATTGAAGGCCAGAATAATCGCGATTTTGGTCAGCTGCCGCAAGGGGCGGTACCGCTCAGTACTGTGGTTGATGCGCCTCCGGCATTGCAGGCACGTTTGTCTCAGATTGGTCTGGTGGACGACAGTGAAGGCGCAAATCTTCAGACACAATTGCAAAGCGGTCAGCGTTTGGTGAGCCGTGAAGGCAGCGTCTGGCGCTGGGATGGTTTTACGGCGCGTTCCGATGCGCCGACTGCCGCTGCACAGCGACTGGCACAGAAGAACCGTTTGGCAGAACTTGAAGCCGCCGCTGTCACTGCACGTAATCGTGTAATGCTGGCAGAAACGGCTTTGCGTCAGGCTGAGGCGGCTTTGCGCGAGGCAGTTGAGCGTGAGCGCAGCCTGCGCGATCATTGGCGTGCCGCACAGCGTGAACTGGCACAGGCGCGGGATACCTTGGCTGAGGCCGAGCGTGTTGCCGGACAATTGTCCAGCAAGCGTGCCGCATTGGATGAGGCGAAGACCCGCCTCAGCGATAGTCTGGAAGAAAACACCATTCAGTTGGAAGAGGCGCAGATCAGGCTTGATGATCTGCCGGATCTGGCTGCATTGAACCTGCAACTCACCAGTTTGACCACGCAGGTCATGGCTGATCGTGCCGCGATGACAGAAGCCCGTGCAGCGCACGATAATCTGCGCCGCGATGCAGAAAACCGTTTGCGTCGGCTGGAAATGATTGTCCATGAGCGTAAAAGCTGGCAGTCGCGGGCGGAAAATGCCCGCAGACAGATAACAGCACTGACAGAACGCAGAGATGAAACCGGTGATGAAGCGGAAGATCTGGCAGAAGCACCGGCAGATATTGAAGAGCGCCGCCGTGAGTTGCAAAGTGCTGTAGAAGATGCGGATACGCAGCGCAAGGAAACGTCCGACCGCTTGAGTATTGCTGAAACCGAACAGGCCAAGCTGGACAAGCGTGCGACACTGGCTATTCAGGAGCTGGCCTCATCGCGGGAAATGCGTGCGCGTGCAGAAGAGCGTCTGGCCGCAGCAGAAGAGCGCCGCAAAGATACAGAAGCACGTATTGTCGAAGTACTGAATTGTGCGCCGCATGAAGCCTTCCGTCACACGGGACTCAATACCGGTGATCCGCTACCGGATATGGATCAGACCGATCGCCAGCTTGACCGCTTGAAGATTGAGCGCGAACGCCTCGGCGCAGTGAATTTGCGTGCCGAAGAAGAACAGCGTGAATTGTCCGACCGGCAGGATGCGATCATTAACGAGCGCGAAGATGTTATTGAAGCGATCAAAAAACTGCGTCAGGCTATTCAGAGCCTGAACAAAGAAGGGCGTGAGCGTCTTCTGGCTGCGTTTGATGTGGTCAATGAGCAGTTCCAGCGTCTGTTTACGCATCTTTTTGGCGGCGGTACGGCAGAGTTGCAATTGATTGAATCCGAAGACCCGCTTGATGCGGGGCTGGAAATTCTGGCACGCCCTCCGGGCAAGAAGCCGCAGACCATGACATTGCTGTCCGGCGGCGAGCAGGCTCTGACGGCAATGGCGCTGATCTTTGCTGTGTTCCTCACCAATCCGGCGCCAATCTGTGTGCTGGACGAGGTGGATGCACCGCTCGACGATCACAATGTGGAGCGCTATTGTAATCTGATGGATGAAATGGCTGCGTCAACAAAAACGCGCTTTGTCATCATCACACACAATCCGATTACCATGGCGCGTATGGATCGTTTGTTTGGCGTGACTATGGGCGAGCAGGGCGTGAGCCAGTTGGTTTCTGTTGATCTGCAAACGGCTTCTGCTATGCGTGAGGCTGTCTGATTTCATTGAAGAGGGGCTTATGGAATCTCATCATCAGGCGGGACAGATTATTATTTTAAACGGTGCGCCACGCGCCGGAAAATCCACGATTGCGAAAGCCATCCAGCAGAGTTTTACAGGCATATGGGTCAATCTGGGTGTTGATCTCTATGTCCGCGATATTGTGCCGGAAAATTTGCGTCCGGCTATCGGGTTACGACCCGATGCGGCGAGGCCGGATATTGAAACCTGTATTCCGGTATTTTATGCGGCACTCTATGAGACGATCGCAGCGCATAGCAGGTTGGGTTTGAACGTTGTTGTTGATGTCGGCCATCATGATGCCTATTCCGTACCGCAAAATATCTTGCCGCAATGCGCTCGCCGTTTACATGGTTTGCCCGTGCTGTTTGTCGGCGTGCATTGTTCACTTGAAGTGATTATGCAACGGCGCAATGCCGGACAGGCAGGGCGTGAGGGTGAATATGTAACCGGTACGCCGGATGCTGCTATCCCTTTGCCGGTAAAGCTTTGGCAAGAGGCCGTGCATCGTCACGGCATCTATGATCTGGAAGTTGATACATCCTTCAATAGCGCACAGGCCTGTGCCGAAATGATCCGGCAAAGGCTTGTTGATTTTGAAGGCCAGTCAGCGTTTCAACGTCTGGAGGAATTGTAATTAAAGCATTTGCGAGCCAAAAGTGGAAACCGCTCTATTCACTCCATACGGCCAGTTCATTGCCGGACGGGTCGGTGAAATGAAAACGGCGGCCACCGGGGAAGCTGAAAATTGGTTTGACGATTGTGCCGCCGGCTTTTTCAACATCAATCAGTGTCTGTTCCAGATTGTCAGAGTAGAGCACCGGCAGCGGCTTGGCATTTTTTGCCTCGTCACCCTGATAAAAACCGCCATCCAAGCCTTCAGAATGGGCAGCATAATCGGGGCCGTAATCAATAAACTTCCAGCCAAAAGCGCTGCTATAAAATGCTTTGACTTCGTTTAAGCCGCTCGTACCGGCAGGCATTTCAAGATAATCGAGTTTTCCGGTTTTACGCATGATAGCCTCAATATATAGCATTTCCAGCAAAAGTGCGAAGCGGTTTTGCGTTGGATAATGCGTAAGAACAAATAATTACAGCGGTTCCAACGATTCAGTCTTAACTGGAACCGCTGTAAGGTTGGTAATTCTGGCCGGTCAAGCCGGTGGGAGATCAGATTGGCGCAAGCGGAATCAAACTATCAACTGATTCCGTTAAGTTGCGGAAATGCAGATGAAATCGCTTTTATCTTCTGCGAAACATTCATTATGCCGGATAATAGACTGAAATCAAATTCTGCAAAATCGATTTAAACAAATATACCGGCGTTACGTTGCGCTTTGTTACCGGTTTTCTGCATTTTTCAGTAGCCCGCTTCCGAGCTATCGCTTAAGCAGGATGCGTGTATCCGGTATCGGCTATCATCTGCCTGTGACCGGTCATGATCAGGAGGACGGAATGGACAAGTGGGTATATCACTTCGGTGACGGCAAAGCTGATGGCGCTGCAAGTGATCGTAATCTTCTGGGCGGCAAAGGTGCGAACCTTGCTGAAATGAGCAGTCTCGGATTGCCGGTGCCGCCGGGCTTTACCATTACCACCGATGTCTGCACCTATTATTACGACCATGACCGTTCCTATCCTGAAATTCTTAAAAATCAGGTTATGCAAGCGCTGGAAAATATTGCAGCGCTCACCGGTCGCCGTTTGGGCGATGCGGAGCGTCCGCTGCTGGTGTCTGTGCGTTCCGGTTCCCGTGCATCCATGCCGGGTATGATGGATACCGTTCTTAATCTCGGTCTTAATGATGCGACCGTTGCGGCAATTGCAGCCGAGGCCAAAGACGAGCGTTTTGCCTATGACAGCTACCGTCGTTTCATCCAGATGTATTCTGATGTGGTGCTGGGCGTTGACCATTCCTTCTTTGAAGAAATTCTCGATGATGCCAAAGCCAGCCTTGATCTGGATGTTGATACTGATCTGACCGCCGATGACTGGCGCGGTGTGATCGACCAATACAAAGCCAAAGTTGAAGAAGAACTGGGCGAGCCTTTCCCGCAAGAGCCGGAAGCGCAGCTTTGGGGCGCGATTTCTGCCGTGTTTTCCTCATGGATGAATGCCCGCGCGATTACCTATCGCCGCTTGCATAATATTCCGGAAAACTGGGGTACTGCGGTCAATGTGCAGGCCATGGTATTCGGTAATATGGGTGATACATCGGCAACCGGTGTGGCCTTTACCCGTAACCCTTCAACCGGTGAGCGCAAGCTCTATGGCGAGTTCCTCGTCAATGCACAGGGTGAGGATGTGGTGGCCGGTATCCGCACACCACAGAACATTACCGAAGAAGCCCGCATTGAGGCCGGTTCCGAGCGTCCTTCGCTTGAGAAAATCATGCCGGAAGCTTTTGCTGAATTCCTGAAAATTGCTGATCGTCTGGAGCAGCATTACCGCGATATGCAGGATCTGGAATTCACTATCGAGCGCGGCAAGCTCTGGATGCTGCAAACCCGTTCGGGCAAGCGGACAGCCAAAGCCGCGCTGAAAATGGCCGTGGAAATGGTTGAAGAAGGCCTGATCGGCAAACATGAAGCGGTGAACCGTATTGATCCGGCATCGCTGGATCAGCTGTTGCATCCGACCATTGATCCGAGAGCAGAACGTCATGTCGTTGGTATCGGCCTGCCTGCGTCTCCGGGTGCTGCAACCGGTGAGATCGTTTTCACCTCGGAAGATGCGGAACAGCTGAAATCCGAAGGCCGCAAGGCTATTCTGGTGCGTATTGAAACCAGCCCTGAAGATATTCACGGTATGCATGCCTCGGAAGGTATTTTGACCTCGCGCGGTGGTATGACCAGCCATGCGGCGGTTGTTGCCCGTGGTATGGGCAAGCCGTGTGTTTCCGGCGCGGGGACGCTGCGTATTGATTACCGCAACGGCACAATGCTGACAGCTGGTGGCACCTTCAAAAAAGGCGACATCATCACCATTGATGGCGGTAGCGGTCAGGTGCTGAAAGGCACAGTTGCTATGCAGCAGCCTGAGCTTTCCGGTGATTTTGGCAAGCTGATGGTTTGGGCTGATGAAGCCCGCCGCATGAAAGTACGCACCAATGCGGAAACACCGGCTGATGCCCGTGCAGCACGTTCTTTCGGCGCGGAAGGTATTGGTCTGTGCCGCACAGAACATATGTTCTTTGAAGGCCCGCGCATTCTCGCAATGCGTGAGATGATTTTGGCATCGGATGAAAAAGGCCGCCGTGTAGCGCTGGATAAACTCCTGCCGATGCAGCGTGATGATTTTACCGAATTGTTTGAAATCATGCAGGGGCTGCCGGTTACCATTCGTCTGCTTGATCCGCCATTGCATGAATTCCTGCCAAAGACTGCTTCAGAAATCGCCGAAGTCGCCAATGTGATGGGCGTTGATGCGGATAAGCTGCGTGAACGGGCAGAGAGCCTGCATGAGTTCAACCCGATGCTCGGCCATCGTGGTTGCCGCCTGGCGATTTCCTATCCGGAAATTGCGGAAATGCAGACCCGCGCGATTATAGAAGCAGCGATTGCAGCAGCTAAGATAACTGGCGAAGCGGTTATTCCGGAAATCATGGTACCGCTGGTTGGTATCAAAGCCGAGTTGGATTTTGTGAAGGCGCGGATTGATAAGGTTGCGGCACAGATCATCGCTGAAAGCGGTGTGCAGGTCGATTATATGGTTGGTACCATGATTGAGCTGCCGCGTGCCGCGTTGCGGGCAGGGGAACTGGCAGAGACTGCCGAATTCTTCTCCTTCGGCACCAATGACCTGACACAGACCACCTTTGGTGTCTCGCGTGATGATGCTTCATCCTTCCTGACCCAATATCAGGCGCTGGGCATTATCGAACAGGATCCGTTTGTGACGGTGGATTTCGATGGTGTGGGTGAACTAGTGCAGCTGGCAGCTGAGCGTGGTCGCAAACAGCGGGCGGATATCAAGCTCGGCGTTTGCGGTGAGCATGGCGGTGATCCGGCATCGATCGGCTTCTATGAAAAGACCGGTCTGGATTATGTGTCCTGCTCGCCTTTCCGCGTGCCGATTGCACGACTGGCTGCGGCGCAGGCAGCCATTGCAGCCACTAAATAGCCATACTAAAATTCAAGAGAAATGCGCCGGATTCAATATCCGGCGCATTTGTGGTTTCTGCTGTTCAGATTATTCTTCAATTATGAGCCGGTGTACAATGCCTGTTTTGAAATCTTTGCTTCTGGGTCTGAGCCTGACTATTGGTGTAACTGCAGCTTTTGCCGCAGATGAGGCGTTGCTCTCGCCCAAAATTTCACAGCGGCATCTGATTATCGAGCCGCAGCTTAATCTGGCGGGACAATCAAATCCGATACAGGTGGCGCTGACGCTTGATGCCTGCTCCGGCGATATTGATCACCGCATTCTTGATGTGCTGGTGCAGGAGAAAATTCCGGCAACCTTATTTGTGACCGCACGCTGGTTGCGCCGTAATCAGGCGGCGATTGAAGTGCTCAAAGCGCATCCGGATTTGTTTGCGATTGAGAATCACGGGGCAGAACACGTGCCTGCCATTACAGTGCTCAAGACCATGTATGGTATTCCGACAGCCGGAACACCGGCTGCGATTGAGGCTGAAGTGAAAGGCGGCGCGGATAAGATCACTGAAACTTTCGGAACGCAGCCGCAATGGTATCGCGATGCAACAGCCCGTTATTCCACCGATGCGGTGCGTCAGATTGAAGGCATGGGCTATAAGATTGCCGGCTATTCGCTGAATGGTGATCGGGGCGCTTCATTGCCAGCGGCAACGGTTGCAAGGCGGATATCCTATGCCAAAGACGGTGATGTGATCATCTCTCACATTAACCAGCCGAAACGGGCCTCCGGTGCCGGTGTTGCTGAGGGCATTATCGCGCTGAAGAAAAAGGGTGTGCAGTTTCAATTGCTGAAAGACATGCCTGCCCGTGCTGCACCGAATGTTGTGAGCGAAACAATGCCACATCATGAATCTATATTGCAGAAAAGTAATAAAACGCCTTCAAAAATAAGCACAAAAGCAACTCAGCCTGAAACTGTAACAGCTCCAGCTGAGTGATGAATTTGTTTGTGCGGGGGACTCAGAAGTCGTTTTTGAGCTTGCCCATCACGGCTGCATAATTGCGGCCGAGACTCTCAAACAGCACATTATTGCCTGAGAGCGGTTCGTGCGACAGTGTCAGGCCATCATTGAGCAGTGTGACAAAAACCACCTGCTCCTGATTGCCTGAAGGCACAAGAATAGCTCCGATGCGCTGCGCATTGGTTGTATCAAGCGCTGGCATATTAAACAGGACTTCACCGCCGACAATGTCGGCAGCTTTCGCTAATGATAAGTCAAAACCGTCGGTCAGAACATCCTGCGCTCCCAGCGCAAATTCGACCTCAACAGCTTCCAGTGACGCACTCTCCTCAGATGCGGCTATCATATTATCTGACGGGGAAGAGGGCGTCTGCCTCATCTATGGGCTTCTCCGGTGTATAATTGTCGTAACGCTTAAGCCGATGATGCCAGCTTAAGAGCCCAATGCAATTTCATTTTGGTGGTTTGTGATAATATCATGATAAATAAAAATGTTTCCCTTTTATCTATCGTTAATCACAGGTCTTTAGCTATTCGTCTCCTGATAAACCTGACAGCTATGCTGTGTTCGCATAATTCCAGACCGGAAACGGGATGTGATTGCCTTTGAGGGTAATTCGCTATATTTTTCAATTAATACATAATCTATCTTAAAGCCCTTCACACGGAGCAGAATGCGCTCTAGGCTTTGCTAAATAGTTTTCGTAAATCAAAAAGCAAGTGCGGTTTTTGGCTAAAACGCAACCGGTAGAACAGCCCTTCATGCTTGATAATTATTACATCCGGCGCAAAACAAGCCGTCGTCATTCGCGCTCAGCCCGTTATGCACCGGCTTGCGCATTTATCGGTTTTTGCCTGCTGGTTGTCGGTGTTGCATTGCATCGGTTCAGTCTGATTCAACAGCCTGATCTGGTGTTTCTTGTGGCGCTGTCAGTGTTTTTTGCAGTGCTGGCTTTACTGCTCTCAGTCAAATCATTTTACAATCTGTGGCGCAGTGGCGATACCGGTGGCCGTCGCGCTTTACGCGCCAGTTTTCTTGCTATCCTGACATTGGTGCCGCCTGCACTTGTGTTGGTGCAAATCAGTGTAACACCACGTATTCATGATATTTCCACCGATCTCGAAAATTCTGTGCAGTTCAACACGGTGATGTCCAATGAACCGGATTTATTGCAGGGGCATGAACCGAATTTTCGTATCAGAATGCTGTCCTATTTGGGGCTGAATGATCTGATCGCAGAAAACAGCCTGACGAGCGATGCGGTGCCGGATATGTTGCAACAGATTTCGGCCTATCCGGAAGTGAGCGGCAGGCAATATGACAGTGCGCAGGATCATGTTCTGAAGGCTGTGCTGAAGGTGATGAAGGAACAGGGCATCACGGCCACCGGTAGCGCAGGCGTTGCCGGTGAGGACATTGATGTCAGCGTTGAAGGTGTGGCGAAGACTTTGATACTGGGCTTGCGCAGTGATCTGGCCGTGCGGCTGCGAGATGAGGCAGAACAGACAACGGTTGATATGCGCGCAGTGTCACGTTACGGGCGTTATGATTTAGGTTTCAATGCCGCATTGATTGAGAGTTTCTTCAATGCGCTTGATCTGGAAATGCGCAATGCCGTGCCGGATGCACCGGAAGAATAAAGGTTAGGCCGGACGATAGAGACTATCCGGCATCGGATCACCTTCGGTCAGTACTAATCCACGTGATACCAGATCCTCCAGATGGGCAAAGACCGAAAGCCCTGCGGCGCCATGCAGACGCGGATCGGTGTCGCGATAAATCGCAGCAACCATCTGTGCGATGGTTTCATCACCTTGCATCACACGCTCCAGTACTGCCCGTTCACGCATCTTGCGGTGTGTTTTTAACCCGCGCAGAAAACGATGCGGCGTGGCAATAGGCGCGCCATGCCCCGGAAAATACAGCACATCTTTGCGGTTAAGCAGCTTCTCCAGTGATTGCATATAGGCACTCATTGAGCCGTCCGGCGGCGCAACAATCGTAGTTGCCCATGCCATGACATGATCGGCAGAGAACAGGATGCCACGCTCCGGTAACGCAAAACAGGCATGATTGGCCATATGTCCTGGTGTGTGGATCACTTCCACAGACCAGTCAGTATTGCTGAAAATCTCGCCATCTTTGGCGCAAATATCCGGTGTAAAATCTGAGTCTACACTGGCATCCAGTGCGTTACTTTCACCGTCAAACAACGGGCGGGCAGACTGATGCGGGCCCTGTGCAACAATGGTCGCGCCGGTCTCGCGCTTCAGTCTTGCGGCAAGGGGGGAGTGATCGCGATGAGTGTGGCTGACAAAAATATGACTGACTGGCCTGCCGGCAATGGTACGCAGCAAAGTTTCAAAATGCGCTTCATCCTCAGGCCCCGGATCAATAATACCGAGCTGGTCTTTGCCGATAATATAGCTGTTGGTGCCAAAACCAGTAAAAGCATTGGCATTATTCACGGTAACGCGCAGAATATCCGGTGCGATCTCTACCGCTTCACCATAGGCCGGATCAAATTGCATATCGAACTTCAGAGACATCAAAGAGACTTTCCGGCAGGCATCACGATAATAACAGAGTGTCTATAAAGGCTTTTCGGTGACTTGTCCCGTTTATCCACTCGATATATTATAATTGACAATTATTGTTAAAATTGTCGACAATATTAGATTGACAAAAGAGCGGTAGTTTTATCAATTTGCGCAAAGAGAATTGGGGAGCAGAACATGCAAAAATGTGGTGATCGGGAATTTATCGGTTATGGCCGTCATACGCCGGATCCGCGCTGGCCGAACGGCGCGCAGATCGCGGTGCAATTTGTGGTCAATTATGAAGAGGGCGGGGAGAGCTGCATTCTCGACGGGGATGCCGGTTCTGAATGCCTGTTGTCTGAAATTGTCGGCGCGCAAAGCTGGGTACAGCAGCGCAACCAGAATATGGAATCGATCTACGAGTATGGAGCGCGCTCCGGTTTCTGGCGGTTGTGGCGCATGTTCACCAAGCGCAATATGGATGTGACGGTCTATGGCGTGACCAAAGCGATGGAGCGCAATCCGGAAGCCGTTGCAGCGATGAAAGAAGCGGGTTGGGAAATTGCCAGCCACGGTCTGCGTTGGCTGGAATATAAGGATTTCACGGAAGAAGAAGAACGCCGTCATATTCAGGAAGCTGTGCGTCTGCATACGGAACTGACCGGTGAGCGTCCTTACGGTATCTATCAGGGCAAACCTTCCGACAATACGCTGCGGCTGGTGATGGAAGAAGGCGGTTTTCTTTATTCCGCTGATTCCTATGCTGATGAACTGCCTTATTGGATTGAAGGGCCAAAAGAGCCGTTTTTGATCGTACCTTATACGCTCGATACCAATGATATGCGTTTTGCGACACCACAAGGTTTTAATGCGGGTGACCAGTTCTTCAATTATCTGAAAGACACCTTTGATGTGCTCTACCGCGAAGGCGCGGAAGGTGCGCCAAAGATGATGTCTGTTGGTCTGCACTGCCGCCTTGTCGGTCGTCCGGGTCGTGCCGCAGCTTTGGAGCGTTTTTTGGATTATGTGCAGTCCCATGAAAAAGTCTGGGTTGCCAAACGTATTAATATTGCCCGCCATTGGCATGAACATCACAAACCGGCAGGGCAATAATCATGGAACTGATAAATTTGCCGGTACGGGCTTTGACGCCGGAAGATTTTGCACCTTTCGGGGATATTATCGAGACAGGGTTAGGCGAGGTTAAACTCATTAACTGGGACATTACCGAGCGCCACCATGCTTTGGCAAAAGCCGATGTTATTGGCGAAGAGCCTCAGGTTTTGATCAATATCTTTCGTAGCAAGCCATGGGAGTTACCGCTGACCATTAAAATGGTTGAACGGCATCCGCTAGGCTCACAAGCTTTTATGCCGCTCAACGGGCGTGACTATCTGGTGGTGGTTGCAGAAGATAATAATGGTGTTCCGCATGCACCGGTCGCTTTTCTGGCAAAGGGCAATCAGGGCGTGAATTATCATCGCAATGTTTGGCATCATCCGTTGCTGGCTCTCGATGAGACTTCGGATTTTCTGGTGGTAGATCGTGGTGGTGCGGGCAATAATCTGGAGGAATATTACTTCCCGCAGCAAAATTTCACGATTTCCAACAGGAGTATTTGACCATCCGGTAAGATGAAGAAAACAGATATAGTTTAAAAGCGGCATGGAAAGTACGGAAATGTCGCTTTAAAACGCATCTCAAAGCTAATTTGCCGCATTCATCACAGCACATCTTGACGGCCATTCAGAGGCGTAACAATCTGGTCTCATGACACAGATGATCCGTTTCTTTCTGAATGGTCACCGGCAGGATGTTCAGATCCGGCCAGATACAACGGTTCTGGAGTGGTTGCGCGGGGAGGCGCGGCTCAAGGGAACGAAGGAGGGCTGTGCCGAGGGGGATTGCGGAGCGTGCTCCGTGTTAATCGGCACAGATATGGATGCGATTGCGCAGGCTGACACTGCGTCGGGTGCAACACAATCAAACAAAGATGACGGAGCGTTTCGCTACCGCGCAGTTAACAGCTGTATCCTCACAATGGGGCAGCTGGACGGCAAAGCTTTGGTCACGGTTGAGGGGCTGAAAACCACACAGCTTCATCCGGTGCAGGCTGCAATGGCCGAAAACGGTTCGTCCCAATGTGGTTTCTGCACACCAGGCATTGTGATGTCGTTGAGCGGACTGGCCGCAGATTGTGCCAGTACCGGCACCAAAGCTGACGATCAGCTGATCCATGATACACTGGCAGGTAATCTCTGCCGTTGCACGGGCTATCGCCCGATTGTTGAAGCGGCACGCAAGGTGATTGCCGAAGGCGGTGCGCCGGTCGCACAATTGCTTTCCGGTTCTTTGCAGGATATCCGTCCGCAAGCGGATTTCAGCCATAATGGCTCAACCTATCATCAGCCGCAGACACTTAAAGAATTGGTGGAGATGCGCGCGCAATATCCGCAGAGCCTGCTGCTTGCCGGTGGCACTGATCTCGGTGTGGCATTGGCCGACTATCACAGCGACTGGGATGAAGTGATCTCAACGGCGCATGTGCGCGAGTTGCGTGAGATTCGTGAGGATGCAACGTCCTTCCGGTTTGGTGCTGCGGTCACATGGGCGGAAGTACTGAAAGCGATCGGTAATCATTATCCTTCACTCACTGTTTTGCTGCGCCGTTTCGGCTCTGTGCAAATCCGCAATCAGGGCACAATCGGCGGCAATATTGGTACTGCCAGCCCGATCGGAGACGGGGCTCCCGCTTTGATCGGGCTTGGCGCTGAGATTGAGCTGGCTGGTTCAAATGGCAGTCGCGCATTGCCGCTGGAAGATTTCTTCCTTGATTACCGCAAAACAGAATTGCGAAGCGATGAGGTGATTGCCTCAGTCACGCTGCCGAAGCTGACCGTGATACAGAATTACCGCGTTTATAAAATTTCCAAACGCTACGATCAGGATATCTCCACTGTTTGCGGTGCATTCCGTGTGACGCGGGAAAACGGGATTATAACAGATGCCCGTATCGCCTTTGGTGGCATGGCAGCAATCCCGAAGCGGGTGAAAAGCACGGAACAGACTTTGATCGGCAAAGCGCTGGATGAAGCAACAGTTGCAGCATGTAAACAGGCCATTGCCACAGAACTTAACCCTTTAAGTGACTGGCGCGGCAGTGCCGAATACCGTTTGATAGTGGCGCAAAATCTTATTGAGCGATTCAGCCATGATCTGGCCGGTGAAGTGGTGGAGGTGATGGCATTATGATCGCACTTAATCAGCCTTTTCCAACGCCGGATAATATTGAAAAAGTCGAGCGCAGCATTATCGGTCATGGTGTTGCGCATGATTCCGCAAGCCGCCATGTGGTGGGCAGCGCGACCTATATTGATGATATGCCGGAATTGCCGGATACGCTTCATGCGGCTTTTATCTTGTCGCCGGTTGCTCATGGCAGGCTGAAAGGCATGGATGCCAGTGAAGCTTTGGCGCAGGCGGGTGTCGTTGGCATCTGGGGTGTGCATGATATTTCGGGCATCAATGATGTTTCGCCCGGATTACCCGGTGAGCCGCTTTTTGCTGAGGAACTGCTCGATCATCAGGGGCGGGCAATTGCGGTGATTGCCGCGATTAGTTTTGAAGCAGCCTATAAGGCTGCCAAACTGGTGAAGCTGGATATTGAAGAATTGCCGCCTGTACTGGATGTGGAAGAGGCGCACCGGCAAAAAAGCTATGTGATCCCGCAACAGGTGGTGCAACAGGGCGATGCCAAAACTGCTATTGCCAATGCGGAACATCAGTTTTCCGGTCGCCTTTCAATGGGCGGGCAGGATCATTTCTACCTCGAAACCCATATTGCCTATGCCATTCCGGGTGAGAACTGGCCGCATGAAAACGGCGATATGCTGGTGCATTCCTCAACACAGCATCCGAGCGAAGTGCAGCATCATGTGGCGCATGTGTTGGGACTCCACGCGCATGCGGTGGAATGTCAGGTGCGGCGTATGGGCGGTGGTTTCGGCGGTAAGGAAAGTCAGGCAACGATTATTGCCTGTGCCGCCGCGCTGGTTGCCGCCAAGACCGGACGTCCTTGCAAAATGCGTCTCAAGCGCCGCGATGATATGATCGCCACCGGCAAGCGCCATGATTTTGTGGTGCATTGGCAGGCAGGAACGGACAGTCGCGGGCGTATCAAAGGGCTGGATATTGAGTTTCTTGCCCGTGCCGGAAACTTGCCGGATCTCACCGGTCCGGTGATTGCCCGTGCGCTGACCCACGCGGATAATTCTTATTTTATTGAACATGCGCATTTCATCGGTCATGCCTGCAAAACCAACACCGTGTCCAATACGGCATTTCGCGGCTTTGGCGGGCCGCAGGGCATTATCGCGATTGAAGCGATTGTCGATACGATTGCCCGTGAGTTGAGGCTTGATCCCAATCAGCTACGTGCCATCAATTATTACGGCGATGAGACCGGTGATGAAACGCCCTATGGCCAGAAAGTTGAAGACAATCGGCTGGTACAGGTGACAGAAACACTGCTCAACAGCAGTGAATGGCAAAAACGACGTGTGGAAATCGATGCTTATAACGCGACTAATCCGCTGATCCGTCGTGGATTGGCGATGATGCCGGTGAAGTTCGGTATCTCATTCAATCTCACGGCACTCAATCAGGCCGGTGCGCTGGTGCATGTCTATCAGGATGGTTCAGTTTTCTTGAACCATGGTGGCACGGAGATGGGGCAGGGGCTGTTTGTTAAAGTCGCACAGGTTGTGGCTGAAGTCTTCCAGATTGATCTCGACATGGTGCGTATCTCAGCCACAGCGACCGGCAAAGTACCGAATACGTCTGCAACGGCTGCTTCAACCGGTTCTGATCTAAACGGTATGGCAGCATTTAAAGCGGCTACGGCGATTAAAACTCGCATGACGAAGGTCGCCGCAGAGCATTACAGCACAGAAGAGAGCGAGATCATCTTCCGTGGTAATCGTGTCTATGCGGGCAATGAATCCATGTCCTTTGGCGAACTCGCCAAGCTGACATGGTTTAAACGCGTGCAACTCTCGGAAGCTGCCCATTATGCGACGCCTAAAATCCATTGGGACGGCAAGACGATGCGCGGCCGTCCGTTCTTCTATTTCACCTATGGCGCAGCCGTTGCTGAAGTGGCGGTGGATACGCTGACCGGCGAAACACGCTGCCTGCGGGCGGATTTATTGCAGGATGTCGGCTTCCCGCTCAATCCGGCGATTGATCTCGGCCAGATTGAGGGTGCTTTTGTGCAGGGCATGGGCTGGGTCACCTGTGAAGAGCTATGGTGGGATAAGGCAGGGCGGTTATGCACGGCAGGTCCTTCGACCTATAAAATTCCGGGTTCGCGCGATGTGCCGGAAATTTTCAATGTACGGATATTGGAAAATGCACCGAACCGCGAGGAAACGGTATTCCGTTCCAAAGCCATTGGTGAGCCGCCGCTGATGCTCGGAATTTCCGTCTGGTTAGCAATTCGCGATGCGATTGCTTCGATTGCGGATCATCAGTTTTCGCCGGAACTGGATGCACCCGCCACACCGGAAACCGTGCTGAAATCGATCATGAAATTACGCCACCGGCAGAAGCAGGAATAGTCTGTTATGAATTTACAGGAATTGAATAGCTTGCCTGAGGCAGATTTTATCGCTGCGCTGGGCGGTATTTTCGAGCATTCCCCTTGGGTGGCAGAGGCTGTAGAGGGGCATAGACCGTTCGCTTCAGTTTCTGTTTTGCATCAGGCGATGGTGGAGGCGGTTGAAAAAGCTGGTGTGAACAAGCAATTGACGCTGATCCGTGCGCATCCTGATCTGGCCGGTAAGGCAGCACGTGCAGGAAACCTGACTGACGCCTCAACCAGTGAACAAAAAGGTGCGGGGCTCGACCGGTTGGATGATGCGGAATATGAGCGGTTTCATCGCCTGAATGATGCTTATAAGCAGCACTTTGACTTTCCCTTTATTCTCGCAGTGCGTGGTTTTGAGGGTAAAGGGCATGATAAATATTCGATCCTCTCCAATTTTGAAACGCGATTACAAAATACGCCGGAGCAGGAAATTTCTGAAGCAGTGCGGCAGATTGCGCGTATCGCTAAGCTGCGGCTGGGGGATATGCTCACCATATAAATATTATGCAGCAGAAAAGGTATAGTTATGGCAAAACTCTCAACCCATGTTCTGGACACCGCTCATGGCAAACCTGCTGCTGCAATGCGCCTTGAGTTTTATAAGGTCACAGGCAGCGGTGAACTGGAACTGCTGAAGCGCACAACCACCAATCTGGACGGACGCACGGACGAGCCGCTGCTTGGTGAGGCTGAAATGCGGGCCGGTATTTATGAAATTCAGTTTCATGTGGCGGAGTATTTCGACTCACAAGGCGCTTATTTGGCAAAGCTGCCGTTTCTCGATCTGATCCCGATCCGTTTTTCGATTGCCGATGAGAGTGCTAATTACCACGTGCCGCTGCTCGTCAGCCCGTGGGCTTATTCGACATATCGCGGCAGTTAAATTGTAAAACGGGGAGAATCTATCCCCGCCTTTGGCTCCGGTCATAGACTTTTCCTGTTTTTAAACAGCGGGAAAAGCACGATATGGAAACGACACCCAATCTGAAAATGCCGTATATTCTGCCCAGTCAGGCGCAGAAACACGTGACGCATAATGAGGCGCTGCGTTATCTTGATGCGCTTTTGCATCTCTCAGTGACCAGCAGACAATATACTTCGCCACCAGTGACTGCACAGGAAGGGGAGCGCTATCTGGTGCCGACAGGTGCCGCAGATTTGTGGCAGGCGCAGGATGGGAAGCTGGCGGCTTTCATGGATGCAGAATGGTTTTTCTTCACGCCTTTGCGTGGGTGGACAATGCATGTTGCTGATGAAAATGTGCTGCTGATTTTTAACGGCACGCAGTGGCAGTCATTGATTAACTCGCAGCCGATGATTGGCGTGAATACTGACGCTGACAGTTATAACCGTTTGGCCGTGTCATCCGATGCAGTTTTGCTAACCCATAGCGGGGCGGGGCATCAGCTAAAGATCAATAAAAATCTCAGCGACAATACTGCTTCCTTGCTGTTTCAAAGTGGCTGGACAGGCTATGCCGAAATGGGGCTGGCGGGTGAGAATAACTTTAGCATCAAAGTCGCAGATGATGCCGGACAATGGCGACAAGCACTGCGTATTGATCGTGCCAGCGGTAATGTCGCAATCGGATCAGTATGGCCGACAGCGCCTTTGCATGTGGATGGGGCGTTGCGCGTAGGAAGTTATGAGACTGCTACTTTACCTAATGCTGCTCAAAGCGGTGCAGGCGCAATTGTTTTCGTGAAATCAGGTCAAAGCGTTAAACCAGCTTTTAGTGACGGAACGCACTGGCGCTGGATTCAGGATAGCCAGCCTGTCGGAGCATAATTTTGTTATGCTTTATCTTTTTCACTGCAGGACTGTTGATAATACATCCTGCAGTGAAGAGAAACTGCAAGGCTGGTATGAAAATTCTGCCTGAAAAAGCGCTTTGATACGTGAAAATCAACGCTGCAAGGCGAAAATTCGCGATTGGGTCGCTTTGCTTTGATTTAAAATGTTAAAATCTGATTTCAGTGGATTGCACAATGAAATTCTTGAAGCTATAAGCCGATCACCGCCACGGAATCTCTCCGTGATTTGTTTTGGGGCGTAGCCAAGCGGTAAGGCACCGGTTTTTGGTACCGGCATCCCTGGTTCGAATCCAGGCGCCCCAGCCACTTCCAATTTTTCAAATAAAATCAATCACTTAAGGTGAAATTATTGCCTCTGGTAGTACACGTTGGTAGTACACGTAGAGGGTTCATAAAGTCGGTGACTGGGGCTTCGTTTTAAGTAAATGAAGTGGCGTAAGATTTTGATTCCTTGCAAAAAGACATAATCATTTATTGCTGAACATTTCTGATCATCTAGATTAAGTATCTCTATGATTGCCTTAGGGTGGGTGAGGGGTAAATGAGAAAATATTTCTGGCGATTTTTAGGGATGCTGGCAGCTACTTGCGTTTTGTTCTTAGTAGTCGCTGCTTTTATTTATGACCCATGTAGCGTATTGCCTGACAATGACACAGCGCAAGGTGTTTGTGCGCTTATCGGTTACCGTATTTATCATTTTCAAACCCTGATAACCGGTATCATTGCTATCTTCGTAGCGTGGGCTACCATTTATCAAATGAGGCAGAGCGATAAAGAACAAGCAGAACGTCACGCCGCTGTTCGAGAAATAGACATCAGAAAAGACGCACTCAAAATACAAAAGGTATATGACCCTTTTTGGGGGAGGCTTATCGAAAGTGAAGCAGCAATCAGTGCCCTTAATATTCAATTAGCAGCTTTGAAAGGGTCAGATGAAAAACTCCACATTCTCATGGACGACAATGGTATCAGTAGGGCTATTCAATCAATAATCAACTTTATAAACTCTGAACAACTAAATGACGTTAAGGAATTACTTTCGTCTAAAACGCTACTGGCTGTGCAACATATTGATGGTGTCATATCAATAGTTGATAGACGCTACGAATATATCATTCGCTACCACGAAGAAAGAAGGCAGGGTGCTGGCGATGAGGCTTTTGGGGATAGATATCAAGAGTATGAGCTTGATTGGGGAGATGACTTTGAGGCGTCTCTCCAATCGGTTCAGGCGAATATAAAAAATATAATTGAGGCATTATCCGGCTCACATAAAGTATATGGGCGTTATTGGAATAAATAGCTTATGTTATACTATTCAGCGAGCGGGGTGATCACCAAAACACATAATCACCCCATGAAAAAGATGAGCGCAATCATTGCAGCTTTTCACTCAATGCCCGATAGACGGCTGCTCGACTTACACCGGTGACCTTAATAATCTCAGGCACGGACTTGCCTTCTGCTTTGAGTGTCCGTATTGCGGCTTCATCTACAGTCTTAGGTCGACCGCCTGTGTCGCCTCTCTCTTTCGCTTTAGCAATACCTTCAAGCTGGCGCTCTTTGCGTAAAGCCGTTTCGAACTCTGCCATAGATGCCAGAATACCGAACATGAGCTTGCCGGTTCTGGTGGTTGTGTCTAAGGCTGCATCGTCCAGCACCTTGAAACCCACGCCTTTCTTGTCCAGCAATTCAAGTATCTGGTGAAGATGTGAGGCTGATCGAGCTAGTCGGTCGAGTTTCGTGATGATAAGCGTATCACCCTCACGCACAAAGTTAAGCGCCTCAGCGAGTTGCTCCCTGTCCTTGTCTAAGCCGGATTGCTTCTCACTAAATATCTTCTCAGCTCCTGCCGCCTGTAAGCGTTCAATCTGGCCGCTGTGGTCTTGTCCAAGGGAACTAACACGGGCATAGGCAACAATCATTTTCTGTCTCCAAACCTCTAAGGGTATTTGTAGACTTGCATTTAGAGACTGTTTTGAGACGGGTCAATAGCCTTGTCCCAAAAGTCTAGATTTGAGAATGCTGGGGATGATAAGATTGCCACCATAAACTAAAATTGCAAAGTGACGTGCCAGTATCAATATTCTCTCAGGAAATCTAATAATTGTGTATGAGGCACATTCATGAATGATGAAAAACAACCAGACGATAAAGACAAAAATACTCAACCTGAGATTTTATCATCTATGAATTTTAGAGATAATGGATTTAATCATGACTTATCCAAATATTTTATAAACAATAATTTTTCAGGAGCTCTAAAAGCTACCGAAAATTCTTTGCATGGGATGAAGTCGGCATTAAATTTCACACATCCTTTTACAGATATTATGAAGGCTGTAGAAGAGAATAATGCTCTATATAAGCCAATGAGTGCCCTCCATTTAAATGCTGGAGGGGCATTAGGTGAAGCAGTAAAAGGGATTAAAATATTAGAAAATTTTAAACCTGCTTTTAGCTCAGATTTTATGAAAACACCTAAAAACTTAAAATCATATACAAACAGTCTTGATAAGTTAACCGGCACATCACCTGAAACAAAATCTATAATAAGTAAAGCAAAAGAGCAAAAAGTACTTATTGACGGTATATCTGATGGTAGTGATTCTGAAAAATATTTAAATGACAAGGTACTAAAGAAAGAGCAACACTTATCTGCATCTCCACCTTATACAAACCACCCTGCGCATCAAACGAATGACAAGCTCGCTTCAATCGACCAGCGATTTGAAAAAATGCTTGAAGTGATGTTGAAAGCAGCAAGCATTGGTAATGATATACAAGCCAATGCAGCTTCATTCATTGATAAGTTTGAGGTAGCGTCACAGAAGACTGATACATCAGCGAGAACAGCAATCAGGATAGGGATTATTGCTGTAGTGATTGCCATCGCAACCCCCATTTTATCTAAAATTGTGGATGCTTATTCCAGCAATCCAGTCGTAGCAGCGGTCGAAGCGTTGAGTCGTGAAGTTGCTACATCACAGCAGACACAAAACGGTATGGTGGAGCGGTTTGTTACCGAGTTTCGTGATGGTGATGAAGCCATCGTAAAAGGCATTGCGGCAGAGTTGCATGCAAACCAAGAGGAGACTAACGACCTTTTGCGTAGCCTTTTAAAACAACTGGCAGAGAAGCCCAAAGAAAGCTTACCCCAACCACAGCCATGACACATTCGTTGCAAAGTACGATAGCATGACCTTCTGAATATTGAAGACTGGGGTGGCACGGGGGGATGTGTGGTTTCTATATATCTGATTTGGGGTCTCAGATTTTTCCACCAAACATTTCCCCCTACACCTATTCTTACGGCATTTCTCTACGTGGCAGCTCAGCAGTCAGGAAGTTGAACATCCACTGCATAGGCAGGATACGCTGCATCGGTAGAAGGTCGTAAACAGCCTTAGCGTCTGGACGTGAGTAGTCATCACCAAACAAAGCAGTGATAATACCGGACGTGGCATTTCCAGCAGTCCCGATAAGGTCGCCTGTTGGGTTGCTTGTCCAGAGACCTGTCAGGCCGCTTGAACGGTAATCAAGAACTGTCTCACCAGTCGTGAAATACGTTCCTGTGTCGATCATCATAGGTAGCAACGACGACTCAGAACTCCGCATAAAACCAGCCAGAGCGAGGTTGCCGAACTCAAGTCTCTGTGCCAGTTTACGTTCCCTGTCAGGGTCGCCAATGAGCTGCAAATGAGATTGAGCAGCATAGACCAGACTACCGACGATAGACCCCGTAAGAAGCTGCATAGCGGCAGGAAAGTCCCTCATGTTGATACCCTGCAAGAGACCACGAGTGTAAGCCCCAACGGCAAACGAGCGGAACTGCAAGATGACTTTTCCAACTGGGGTGGTCATTATCTTAGCAAATTGACCTGCGTCATTCTCCAAGATCATACCTTTAATACCCCTGTAAAGAGCATCCTCATAAGCACCACGAACCGCTGTAGGCCAGTTATCCTTACCAAGGGCGAGTAGTTTACCGTTCTCACTCTTACTGTGCTTGCGAATAGCATCATAAATGCCATTCACCTGATCATCATTCAGACCAGCCAAACGAAGGCGTTCCATTGAGATAGGATTACCACCATTAGCAGCCTGAAACATTTTCTGAGAGAATGTCCGTGCTGCGTGTTTCTGCAACAGGTTGTTGATTGGCACCATGCCAGACCATAACGCTACCGCCTGATTAATACGGTGCATCTTAGGTTCTGCCCAGTCCATCGCCTTACTATACTTTGAGCCGCTGTCAGTGAGGTGCATTGGAACACCGAAGTCGTCCGTATGAACCAGCTTCTTGGCAATCTCAAAGTCACGGCCAATGGCAACCATATCGTCAATCTCAGCCCCCAGATCGTCTGTGAACTTGCCAGTCCTGATAGTGTTCATCAGCTGTCGGAAGGACGGCAGAGCGTGGTAGCTGGTCTTAAAACCCATCTGCACCACTGCACGGGAACCCTCAGGTATCTGAGAGAAACCCACCTGCCCCATAAGACGACCGAAGTTGAAGTCTCTGAGCAGCCGTAAGAAGCGCGGGATGTTGCCTGTCTCGGAGTAGTTAGGAATACCAGCAACAGCATTGTAAGCGAACCTCAGGTTCTCAATATCTGCTTCTGTACTGAGAGTGGTATTGCCTGCCTTACGTTCCTCGTCGGCAACCGCCCGAACCTTTTCAATGAAAGTGTCAAAGTCACCGGACTTGCGGAAACCATCAACCAGTAATTCGTCGGTATCAGAGAGCGGGTTAGGTATCTTAATGTCGGCCAATGCCAGCTGACCGGACATTTGGTTGTTATACATCTTCATGAGCAGGTTGCTGTCGCGGATATAGAAGTCACTGACCTTGACCGCATACTCCTGACCGTTCGGGTCTCTCAGCTTCATCTCATGGTTTTCATCCATCATGATACGATGCTTCAATCGTGAACTACCGCCAGCATCCTTGTTAGGCTCAGAACGCTTCCGACTGACTGCTCCCATGATTTCCTCAATCTCAGCATCTGAGAGGAAGTCACCATTAGCCTTGGTCTCCGTGAGGAAGTGACGAAGGTCGTCCATATCTTCACCGGACAAGGCACGGGCTGCTGTGTACTCCTGACCATTGCTGAGCTTATACATGCGGTCAGCGATAGCGAAGCCCATCTTATCGGCCAGCTCAGGTTTAATCTCAGGCTGGTTCTTACGGATAGCCTCAGAGAACAGCTTTGTTACACCGCCATATTCCCCATCAACGCCCTTCTGATAACCGAACTTAGTCAGCAGGTCGATTGAAGCACTGCGATCAGGGACACGAGGGACGTAGTTCTGTGCGCCAATCTCAGAGCGGACGATACCGGCATCACTTGCCTTCTGCCACCACGACTGCATGATCTTGTTCCACTGCTGACCTGCCGCCTGCACTTCCTTAGGAAAAGCAGCCTTAGCCAGATCATCAGCACGAACGTAATCAGTGACCATATCGGAGAACTTAGAAAGCTCCTGATCGGTCTTTGTCCACGGCACTTTGTTGTTCTTTAAGAACGCCTGCCCCTGTTCGTTGAAGGTCATTGCCCAGCTAGCGTCTGCTACACGCTGATACCGGCGCTTACGTTCAGTCGCGGCAATAGCCGTAACTTCGCCCTTCATGGCATTACCGGTCGCGTCTTCAACAAAGTATTTACCGACACCGCGAACCATTGGATTACCGGACTTGCCCAGCTGAGCCGCAAGGTCGAAACGAGCCTGCCCGAAGGCCAGCTTGTAGGTCTTGTCGAACTCTTTCCATGCACGATGCTGTTCACGGGCATCGGTACGTAAGGTCGGTTCCACATAACCCACCTGCTTAGCACCGGCAGAAGAGCCGAGAGTGTCAGCCTGTGGCGCTGGGTCTTTGTGGAGATTACGCGCCATATCTTCAATCAGGGCGTTCTCATCGCTCAATACACGGCTTGCGTGGCGATACTGGTTAAAGACACCGCCCATGATAATGCCAGTACCAATGGAGTATTTGAGGTCTGACCATTCCTTTGTAGGGTTCGTGGCGATCAGCGGAATGTCCACAAGAGCGTTTGCAGCCGCACCCTCAGCAGCACTTAACGCTGCCGTACCGATACGACCGAAGCGAGCGCCCAGAGCTGCCGGAGCGCCCAGACCACCAGTACCGGCCATGATTGCTGCTGTTGCCGCCCATGCAGCTGGGTCAGTCACAGCAGCCGCGATATTAAGGGCAATGCCAGTACCGCCCATCATGGACAGCTGGCGGTTGTTTTCCAGCTGGTTCATCAGGCGACTACGAATAGCGTCTGCATGTTGCGCTGAAACTGCCCCTTCAAACTCCTTAAGGTACTCGGTTGGAACACCTTCACCGACCCGCTTCATTTCCTTTTCATCAAAGGTATAGTCGGGGTCATCAGGCATGTTACCGAGGAAGCGGAAGGGTGCCAGCAGAGACCATTCATTCTGGACAGCAATCTTTGCGCCTTGCCAGAGACTTGGGGCTTCCTGTTTGCGGCGTTCGTCTTCCTCAAGCTGTTTCTGACGGGCTGTGAACTGGTCATCTTGGCGGGTCGTATCAATGTCACCCATCGCTACTTGTGTGCGGTTAGGGTTGATACCGTCATGAGAACGAAAGTCACTGGTAGCGTCAATTGAGCCTGTTGTGGTGCCTCCTTTAACAAGCGGAGTACCACCGACCGCATTGAGCTTCTGCGTCCACAAGTCAGCGAACTGCTTGCCTGTCATGGTCATAGCTTCACCACGACGAGCGGTCGGGAGATTGCTTGCTACAGCCTTCTTACCGACCAGCTTATAGGCCAGCTCATCGCCACGTCGGAGAATTGCAGAAGCACCGCCAGCGCCCTGCTGATGTGCCATATAGATTTCACCGCCTGTCGGTTCACGACCAAGACGGTTAGTCAGGACTTTCTTGTTTGCCAAGAGAAGACGCATAGCTGCATCAGCATTGGCCTCAGGGTCAAATGGAGAAGCCCCATTGCCGTACTGCGACCATGTTGAAGGAATGAACTGAAACAGGCCGGAAGCCTTACTGCCCTTGTTAAAGGCGCGTGGGTCGAACGTCCCGCCTGTCTCAATATGCGCTATGCGCGTGGCTAGATCAGGGTCGATACCGTAGCGGGTAGCGGCAGACGTGATGATTTCCTTTGACGTTCTAGCCATAGGTTACTCCGTTATTTCTTTTGATTGGTTTTGATGACCACCACGAAGACAGCAAATATCGCTCTGACACTGGAAGGGTGCAAAGTGCCGAGGCATCAGAATTGGTCGTGGTGATGGGGGAGTTTCAGACCAGATTACCTATGAGGTCGGTTGTCATGAATGACTGCTGGTCGTGATTGTCAGTGATTGACGGTGTTCAAGTTTGTTTTACGGGTGGTTGTACTCTTGTGTATATACCCCGTACAACTAGGGTAAAAACATATTGGCTTTCATTTGTCTCAGTTCAGACAACTGCTTAGAACGCGTCTTAAGAAACTTGCTAACCACCTGCTGAGTTACATCAAGAACACCGGCAATCTTTTCCTGTGTTAGCTCAGGCAGTGTGTCAGTCAGCCAGCAGACCATCATTTGCACAGTCATATCACTACGATCACGATCAAATTGAAACCGTTGTAATGACTCTCTGGCTGCATCAATCTCTGCGGTGTAGGTCTTATCCTGATAGTCCTGAACAGCTTCTTCCCAACGCTCTATGAGCCAAAGAACAGCATCAGGGCTAACCACATCAAAGGGATACTGACTACCCTTGCAATGTAGACGTTTGCCCCAGCCTTTGGTCGTCACCCAGTCAGCCAGCCTGTGGCGGTTGTATCGACCATCATTCTCTAACTGTAAGAAATTCAACTCTTTGAGGATGACGGTCATCTTCCTGCGACCACAGGAAAGAAACTCAGCAAGCTCTGCTAAGGTCAGCCAATCACCAGAACTGACGGAGATTATCTCTCCTGTTTTGCGGTCTATAATCTCGTCTGTATATTTCATGTCCATTCTGCTGGTTGCACAACAACACGACAAAACACCCCACTGGTCATGATTGATCAGCAAGGTTCTGGTCGTGAATGTGATGATAATGAGTGATGAAAGACCATATCCCTGATTGTCGGGTGTCATGATTGACTGTGGTCTTGATGCTCTGTCGTGGTGGTAGTCACTCAGACAGGATTGTTAAGAGGATTATGAAGGTATCTTTAGGTTATCTATACAAAGAGGTTATGATTTATCATCACCACTACCACCTAAAGAAAATCAAAAGATAATCGTATTCTCATACTCCCTTTATGTCCTTTAGATATGATGGTCTCAGAAATCATGTGTGTGTATGTAAACGGGAGGGGGGAATTTTCTCCCCTTCCATATGGAGGGGGTAATTGATTTCAACATATAGCATAACTGACGAGATTTTTTATTTGTGAGAATATTCTATTCACTCAAGGCAAATAAACATTTGTCAGTTACGCTATATGATTGAACATCCCGCTCAATTATGAGGTGTATCCCGCACCTCTTCAAAGGCATCAAGAAATTCTTGTGCAATAGCGCGGGATTTACGTCCATATAAACCACTAATTCGCATAAGACTGTTGAAACCAGATTTTGTCATATTGAATGAAGTCACACGGAACACACCACTGGAAAGCGTATAGGATGCGGGTAGAAATTCATCTGCAAAACTGGCTTCGATGTAAATGAGCTCTTTGATTTTGCTCAGCACAGCCTTGTGTGACTTTCCGAACATGTCAGCTACATGGCGACTATTAGTTGTGGCTGGTGCATCAAAATGATCGTTTACGATTGGTGTATTTGTATCGTACATTTGAATAATCCTTCTTCGACTGAGCAGTGAAAGCCCCGTGTGTAAAAATGCATATGGAGGGGGTAATTGATTTGCTCGAGATGGCATGCCTGATGGTTGTTCTGTAAAACAAGCTAGAAGGGTGGCTAAAAATACAAAAAAGCACTCTGCGACCATTCTTGAGAATATTTTAAGCATCACCTCATTTCAGTGATGACCTGAGCTTGCTTCGCATTCTCCAGCTTGAGACGTTCAACCTTGCCCTGCAAGATCGTCATAGCTTTCAGAACGAACTCGTCTTCGTCCATCTCACCGGACACGACCTTCTCTTCGCCCATGATGTAAGCACCATCTTTGCGGATAGCTGGAATAACCACATCGGTAATCCAGTCTTGGAAAGGACGAGCCTCGGGTTTGTCTGAGCGCATAATAAGACGATTGAGACCGCCTTCGGAGATGCAGGTAGCACCGCGATTAGGAAAGCTAACGTGGGTCGAACCCACCATAGACTTCAACACTTGCTTATACTGGTCAGTATTAAGAGCATGCATGGCATATGTTGTCTGCTTAATATCCAGCACACGGCAAACGTCCTTCGCCACGAACCAAGGCTGGTCGTCAATGGTGACTACGCGAATTTCGTTGCTGTTGAAGTTGAAGATTGTTAGGGCGAGACCGTTGTTTTAATTGCACACCTTATTTATATAAGCAGAGCGGAACGGCCATTTTGACCGCTCCACCCTCTGCGCTTAGAGGAACCAATAAAGGGCTACAGTTATGCAGACTGTGGCCTTTTTCCTTTTAAAACGCAGAGGATTGTAATGTAATCGTACTTATAGAGTGCCTAGTAGTTTCTCTTTATTATGTAGTTGCTCGGCTTTCAGCGCATGGCGTTTTTTAAAAGACCACTGAGGTACGTCATAAGTTAAGCGCCAATGACCGATATACACCTTGAAAACAGTCAAATCTTCGGTATCCCAAAACACGCTAAATTCACGTTTCTCAAGCGCTGGTTCAACATTAGCAAATGCCTCTCCAAGCCATTTTGACCTGAAATAAAAACGGCGAAGGCTATAAAACTCAAATGTGCTTTGTTGTGTACGAATAACCATTCTAATTGCTCCTCTAGCGATTTGGATGAGGGCAATTGACACCACATTTAATGCTGCAGTCAATAAATTTTATATAATAAATTCAATGACTTATTCACTTATGAATAGGTTGATTTCAATGTAGATTTTACATCTGGAAGATTTTATTTCTTTTCAAACACTTAGTCGTCGATGTGACGCAAATCTGTGTCACGCTGATCTATTCACATCTGTATAGAGACTGTGGAAGAATGTCTCTGCACCACATGATGCAGGAGGTTGCGTACCTTCCTTACTGACAGAATAGGAACCTGTTTTGCGTATAGTTGGGAGGACTTCACGAGTTACCCAGTTCTGAAACCCACGGGCTTCGGGTTTGTCCGAACGCATGATGAGTTTGTAGAGGCCGCTTTCGGTAACGATATTCAGTGAACCTGCGCGACTGCCTAAGAATAGCTTAGGTAGTAGATCACGGCGCAATCGTTGCTTCTCGTCACTGTCTAGCCCCACAAGCCACGGGGTAGTTCCGGCTCTGCTGACCATGTTCAGCGTTTTACAGACATCCTTCGCCACAAACCAAGGCTGGCCATTAATGGTGACTACGCGAATTTTATTACTGTTGAAGTTGAAGATTGTGAGGGTGTTTCGTTATCGCCAGCTTGATTTATCGCTGTGAATATATAAATCGTACACTATCCCTGCCTTCTGCGCTGAGGGGAGGAAGAAAAGGGCACAGTGATCGAGACTGTGATTACTAAATTTAAAGGTCGCGGTGTTTAGGTGCTGCGACCTTTCCCTTAAAAGGAGGGCTAGTTTACCGCTGCGCCCAGCTGTTAATCGCTATTTTAGTCATTGAGTCTAACAAGGCAGAGAGCATCTAATACTCTCTTGTTTTTTATTGCAGTGTGGCTTCAAGCTCTGGGTAGCTAATTGCCTCTACCACTTCTTGCAGGGCTTTAATGTCTAGGCCGTCTGGGTTGTATGTGCCGTAAGTTATCCCGCCACGTTCATGGCCTACAACTTGAGCAACTTCCGTCTGTGGCAGGCGGGCGCGTTCTAGGGCTTTGATTGCAGTCCTGCGGAATGAATGAAAATCAACACGCTCTTTCCCTGTCCTGTCGTCAATTCTGGTAACGCCTAGCTTTCTTCTGTGTTCGGTAAATCGTTGGGTAATATACCACGACCGCTTTTTATCGGGGCCACCTGCTTTGAGATGTGGAAAGAGCCATTCATCTTTGTGGTGGTTTACGAAGTCCAGTAGGCCAGCTTTAATGAGAATAGAATGAACTGGCACACGTCTATCACCGGCCTCGGACTTTGCATTAGCCACGTCAAAATACCAGACACCATTCTCTTGCTTGAGGTCTGTGGTCTTGCGGTCGCACATTTCATTCAGTCGTAAACCGCTATATGCTGATATCAGGCAAAGCCACGCTAGGGTGTTCTTGGTGGTTTGTTTGCTGGGTGTAGCATCAGGGGAGCTGACCAATAATTTAAGCTCTTCTGTGGTGTAGGGGTATTTTGTTGTTTTTCTCTTCTCACCGATTTTACGGTGTTGGTCATCAAACGGGTTTTCACCTTTAAGGGCGCTTCGACGTTTCGCCCACTGCCAGACCAATGACAGAGCGGTAGCATAGCGATTGATTGTGCGGTTGCTTAAGCCCGTCTCATGGTTGCCGTATAGCTCGTATATGGCGTTGAAGTCTCGTTGTTTGGTTTGCGGGCTACGACCCCAATGAGGGTCAAGAGTGGCAACCTTATCCAGAAAAGCAGCAACTTGTTCGCGTTCAATGTCTGCAAGCTGAGGGTCTTTAGCCCACTGAGTAAAGAGCCGGTAAACAGCCTCGTACTGACCCCGTGTTTGTTCTGTAAGTTTTGAAGCGGTATCGCGCTGTGTCTCTTCAATGTATCGTTCAGCAGCGTTCGAGAAAGCCAATCCCGTTGACTTCTTAGGTTTGGTGACTGGTTGCAGTGTAACAAGGTCAATAGCATTGCGCCCAAAGACTGTAGGGGCAGTGAAAGATTTGCCGCTCAGTGCCGCCCTCCGTCCTACAGCCGCCTGTATGCGGGCTACGGTCAAGGCGCGTTCTCTTTCAGGTAGCTGCTTGTTTGCTAGCTTGTCCCCTTCAAGCTCAGCGAAAAGTGCTGTGGTGTCGTCGTCATGACTATGCTCTTCCATCATTTCGAGCGTCTGATGAAATTCACGTTGTGCGTGTTGTTCGATTTCTGCTGCTGACCACGACCTTGACCCACTGGCAACCTCAAATCTTGCAGACCAATCTGCGACAAGAGGCCAGCGAAGTTTCTGAGCTTCCGTTAAATCGCGTGTTTGCAGAGATTGGGTAATGTCAGACTTGCCGATTGTGGCTTTAGCATTGGAGGGAACTTTGATGCAGAAATACCATGTCTGACGGCGTTTCTTAAGGTAGCGGGTATCGGCCATATTGCTCACTGGTAGTACACGTTGGTGGTACACGTTTGGAGTGCATGCATACCAGATAAGGTAATAAATTCAATGATTTCTATGGGGTTATACAGAAAAGAGTGGGAGTCCAGGCGCCCCAGCCATCTCCTTTTAGTAATATTTTTCATTTTTCTATTAGTCAGAGAAAAACTGTATTTAAGCGCATTGGCACTTAGCTGGTGTTTATATTTTTTATCTGGCTTAGATTCAAAATGTCGCTTTTTATATAAAGCTGTGGTACATCATCTCTGCTTTTATAATGCTATGCGGCATTACGATGGATATTAAAAGATCTGCTTATATGAAATGTAACTGATTGGTGGATCCTAATTAAGGTTCTTCTTTTCAGTAGAAGATACTCAGGGATATTGTCTATCCTAAAAGGGAATTTAGTTTGTCGACAAAAGGGTTTTATCGTCGATGATCATTCAGTACATTACGAATATTGATCCAAACTCGTTATTTATTGTTAATGCAATTTCTCTTGCAGCATTTTCGATCGCGTTTTTTTGTATCTGGCTGAAGCAGCGGGACAGAATTTATTGGCTGTATTGGGTTGCCGCTAATTTTATATTAGCGCTTGGATTTACCGCATTTGTCATTATTGACCGTACGCAGATGCTGCAATTGATTATTGTCAACGGTTTCATGGTTATAGGTATTGCGCTGCGCTGGCAGGCTCTGAGAAGTTTCTTTTACCGCAAAAACTACATTGAAGTTAATATTGTCATCTTGCTGGTTTTATTGGTTCCATATTCAGTTTCTTCCTATGTGAGCAATAAATTTATTTTCGGGTTTGTTAATCTTCTGTTTTTGGCAGAAATTGTGCTGATTATACGTGAGTTGGTCCGGCCGAACGGAGAGGTTTTGCCCTCCCGATGGGGCTTGGTTATCGCCTATAGTATTGTTGGTGTCGGATTTGTTGCGCGTGTCGTGCAGGGAATTATCGGTCCGCAAAATATGACATTGCTGCCCAATGACGGCTTGCTGACAGTGTTGCTGCTGGCAATTTCCGTGCATATCGTGGCGAGTGGGGCATTCGCGATTTCACTCGCCTATGAGCGCGGAATTTCTGAATTAAAACAAATGACACTGCTCGATCCGTTGACAGAGCTGTATAATCGTCGTGCGTTTGAGCTCGCTTTAGCCGGACAAAGACCTGATTTAGGCTCGCTGACTTTAATTCTGCTCGATATTGATCATTTTAAACGGGTGAATGATGATTATGGGCATGAGGCGGGCGATGTCGCATTGAGGCGTTGTGCGAATATTCTGACGACGATCTTCCGGAAAAAAGATGTGGTTGCGCGTATTGGTGGTGAAGAATTCGCTGTGATCCTTCCGGATACGACTCTCAGGGAAGCTTATGAATTTGCTGAACGTGCCCGTAAAGCTGTAGAAAATGATGCTTTTGAGCACGGCGGCAATATAGTGCGCCTGACAATTAGTGCGGGTGTATGCCAGACTGTGGCTGGCGTAACATCCTTGTCAGATATTACAAAGAAAGCTGATGTCAGTCTGTATATGGCTAAAAATAAGGGCCGCAACAGAGTGGAAATATTTGCTGTATAAGTATGATTATTATGTGAGATATTATATATTTTCCTTTGCTTTTAATTTTTTCTCTCTAAATTAGCTTAAGTAAAATTGTGGAGGAAGAAGTGCGTAAAGGTGTGGTAGTGGAGTACAGACAAATCTATTTCCTGCGCAGAAACCTGCGGGAAATGATACCTGTTTCTGTTAAATGGTTGTCTCTGCCATTCCTTTTTGTGGTCGCATTTTTAGCGACATCTCCGGCTTTGGCAGCTCTTTGCTCTGACAGTTCACTGATCTCTCAAGATTCTGCTTTAAAACGGCAATTAGCTGCGGTGAAAAATCTGGAACGCAGCCGGAAGTGCACTGCAGAAAACGCGCAAGGCGGTTTTTTTAATGCCTGTCGGGATCTGGCTCAGCGCCGCGGCGATATCCAGTCAAAATTACAGTCAAATTCTGCAGCGCTTGCTAGATGCAGCGGAACGAATACTGTTTCAACAACAGTGACACCAAAGCGCACAGCAAAAACACCGCCAGTAGTCAATGTGAAGAAAGCAGAGATTGTTGCGGGCGCACCCAGTCAGTTCTTGGGCAAGTATTCAGGCACGCCGCTGCTGTTCTGTGTGCGTCTTTCCGACGGTTATTATTTTCCGGCACCGCATTCACAATATGCGAGAAGCGACCAGATTAAAGAGACGCTCGCACAATGTAGTTTTATCTGTGAAACGTCAGATGTGAATCTTTATGTGCTGAATGATCCGGCGGCAGAAACGTCAGGTATGCTGTCGGTGGATAGGCGTGAAACTTACGGCAGCCTGCCTGCGGCTTACCGGTACCAGACGGATCGTAACTTCAGCAAATGCAATTGGGACAGGTATAATTCTTATATTCAGCAGGTAAAATTCAGTCGCGAAAAACCTAAGAAAACCAAGGGGATTGCAGTATCAAAAACAGCATCTGTTCAAGCCGGGTCTGTTGATGATGAAAGCTTAGCTGATGCTGCTCCGGAAAGAGATTTGACGGAGGAACTGGCTGACCGGAATGTGCGCATTATCGGCCCTGAATTTTTGCAGCAGGATAATGATAAGCTGATAAATTTTGAAACAGAGAAACTGCATACTGATGCGGGATTGCGGACCGATAAAAGTATAGAATAATATACGGATATAATGATTTCATGCATCGGCAGGTTATGCTCAGGTAATGACCGCCGATGCTTTTTTATGAATGTAAGTTTTATTACATTTTAGCTAATTACGCTATTTTTTGCCGCAAACGGACATGCGCCTGATAAAATCCACAGGCAAGATTTTCAAACTATGTTGATGAAGGCGGCTTTTGATCCGTCTCTGTTTTTACATTTTATATCTGCGTATTTTCGGGAGGCTTGTCTTTCAGCCACCCTGATAATGCGGGGAATTAAAGAAATTAGAGCGCTCTGCCTGCTTTAATCAGCTGTGCAGATTCCGCGATATTATGACAGCAATACCGGTGCAGAAATTGCTTTCTGCGGCTGCGGGTTCTGACATGCTTTCAAAAATTCGCATTGATATCTGCTGTTATTTCATCATTATGTGTGGGAACTTTATAAAAACTCAAACAAAATTCACAGGATGGGGGCTTACATATGCGCAAAACTTATCTGAAGACTCTGGGTGCACTGGCTGCAACTTTGATGGCCGGTTCAGCTTTGGCCGAAACGATTACCGTTTATACTGTTTATGAGGAAGATGAGGCGGCGGCGTTTCTGGCAGAAGCGAAGAAAGCGCTGCCGGATCTCGATATTAATATGTTGCGCCTATCCAATGGTGATCTTGTTGCACGTATTATCGCTGAACAAGCGAACCCGCAGCACGATGTGCTTTGGGGCGTTGCAGTAACATCCCTGTTCAATCCGGATATTCTTAAAACACTGGAAGCTTACAAGCCTGCCAATATTGACGCTGTGCCTGCACAGTTCCGTGACAAGGAAGACCGTTGGTTTGCCGTCACCGGCTATATGGCAGCTTTCTGCGTGAATAACGAGCGCCTGAAAGCCAAAGGTCTGACCATGCCTAAGTCATGGGCTGATCTGACTGATCCTGCATTTAAGGGCGAAGTGGTTATGCCGAACCCTGCCTCTTCCGGCACCGGCTATATCCAGATCGACTCGCTGATCCAGCAGATGGGCAATGAAAAAGGCTGGGCTTTCCTCGATAGTCTCGACAAAAACGTCGCGCAATATATCAAATCCGGTTCCAAACCGTGTAACGTCGCTTCTATGGGCGAATACACTGTCGGCGCATCTTTTGAACTGCGTGCCATCAAGAATATCGCTGAAGGTTATCCGATCACTATGGTGATCCCGTCAGAAGGCGCCGGTAACGAGCTGGAAGCCAATGCGCTGGTTTCATCATCCAAGCACAAAGATGCTGCAAAGCGTTTTCTTGATTGGACTGTAAGCAAGCCTGCTGCAGACGAATATTACAAGTGGAAAGCTATTGTAACAATTCCGGGCGGTGAAATGCCGGAGAAGTTTAAAGCGGCTGGCCTGCCAGAGGATGTTTCCAAGGTTATGTATCCGCTTGATTTCAAAGCGGCTGCCGATGAGCGTTCAACGATCATCGACACATGGCAGAAGAAATACGAGCGTTAAAATGAATGAGACCGGATTGCTGAGAAGCCGATCCGGTCTCGCTTTATGTGCTTAAATTTATCGCAGTCTGAAGAACGGACTGCCAATAATGAATAATATAGCATTTCCAGCAAAAGTGCGAAGCGGTTTTGCGTCGGATAATGCGTAAAAACAAACAGTTACAGCGGTTCCAGCGATTCAATCTGAACTGGAACCGTTGTAACAGGGAACGCACAGTGTTTTGACACCGTGCAAAAACAGCAGTCGGGGCAAGACGATAACCATTCTGCGAGCGTTTCGCAGGCGATCTTTTGTTGTCGTCCGGTTTGCACAAAACTGCATGAAATCAAAGAAGTGAGAGTAACCGGCCTGCGTCATGCAGGAGGGAATCTAGTCTCATCAAAACAAAATACCAAAGGATGTATACCAATGGATTTGAATATTCAGAACGTCATCAAGCAATATGGCTCCGTCAAAGCTCTCGATAATGTCTCTCTGAATATTCCGCATGGTTCTCTGGTGTGTTTTTTAGGGCCTTCCGGCTGCGGAAAAACAACCTTGCTGCGTGCCGTTGCAGGGCTTGAGGATATCGATTCCGGCAAGATTATGCTGGGTGATGCTGATCTGTCGCATACGCCTGCGCGTTCACGTAATTTCGGCGTTGTATTTCAGTCTTACTCGCTGTTTCCGCATATGACGGCTGCGCGTAATATCGCCTATGGGCTGGAATGCCGGAGCTGGACAAAAGCGCAGATTGCGACACGCGTGCGTGAAATGCTGGATTTGGTACATCTGGACAGTCAGGCAGAAAAATTACCCGCCCAAATGTCCGGTGGTCAGCAGCAGCGTATTGCGATTGCCCGCGCATTGGCTCCTAATCCTTCACTCCTTTTGCTGGATGAGCCGCTCTCTGCGCTGGATGCGAAAGTGCGTGAGGAGCTTCGTAATGAAATCCGTGCGCTGCAAAAGCGCGTCGGCATTACCACAATCATGGTGACACACGATCAGGAAGAAGCATTGGCAATGGCCGATGTGATTGTGGTGATGAAGGATGGTCATATTGAACAGACCGGCACACCACAGATGCTGTACCAGCAACCGCAGACCAGCTTTGTGGCCGACTTTATCGGTCGTATGAATATTTTAACTCTGGATAAAGCAACGGAGGATAAGGCAACAGGCAATGATCTGCATTTTGCTGATAAAATCCTGAAACTGGATCATAGCAATAGTGGTCATACAGCGCCGGTCAGCAAGGTCGGAATACGGCCGGAATCCATCAATCTGTTGCCAGCAGCGCAAGCCGTTGCAGATGATAATCATTTTCCGGCGATAATCCGCAGTCAGATTTATCTGGGGCACATATCGCGGCTGGAAGTGGTGCCGGATAAGAGACCGGATATTAAAATCAGTGTGGAAATGCATGGAGCCGCAAATAAAACTGGTGTGTTGCCGCAGACTGGCGATGCGGTAACCGTGCATCTGCCTGCTGATGCCTTGCGGGTGCTGTCATGAGTAGCGCCGAGTTATCCGTTTCTACGACCACCGGCGCCGGTCTGAAGCGCGGCTTATTCAGCGATAATTTCATTTCATGGGCAGTAACGCTTGGTGTTACTGCGCTGATCCTGATCTTTCTGGTTATGCCGCTTTGGGCTATTCTGGTGCTTGGCTTCAGCACGCCGGCTGGTTTTGGCCTCGGCAACTTTATCAGCACATTCACGGCAGCCCGTTTTTGGACGCTGGTGCTGAACAGTTTAGGTATGGCACTGACCTGTACGATCCTTGTGACCAGTATGGCTTATGCCTATGCCTATACGCTGCAACGGGCGCATGTGCCGTTCAAATCCATGCTGCGCATGGCAGCGCTGATACCGCTTTTCGCGCCGTCACTGGTGCAGGCGCAGGGGCTGGTTTTGCTGCTCGGGCGCAATGGTATCCTCAATCGCTGGATGAGGATGGATATTGATATTTATGGCTTCTGGGGTGTGGTGATTGCCAATGCGCTTTATGCTTTCCCTTATGCCTTTCTGATCCTTTCGGCAGCTCTAGCGGTAAGTGATGCGCGTCTGCATGAGAGTGCGGAAGTGCTGGGGGCGGGGCCTTGGCGTATTTTCCGCACCCAGACATTGCCTGCCACACGCTATGGTCTGGCGGCAGCCTGTTTCGTGGTGTTCAATTTGGTGCTGACAGATTTCGGTAATCCGATGGTCATTGGCGGCGACTTCAACGTATTGGCGACTGAGGTTTACAATCAGGTTATCGGGCAGGCACAGTTTGGCCTTGGTGCGGTGATCGGGATCGTGTTGCTGCTACCGGCAATCTTTGCCAAGATCGTCGAGAAACGCCTGACCAAGCAGCAACAGGCATTGCTCACTTCGCAGGCGCGGCCGATGGTTGTGCGGCCATCGCGCAAGCGCGATCTGCTTTTGAGCATCTATGCCTATGTTATTATGGCATTGATCCTGAGTGTTATTCTGGTTGTGGTTCTGGCAAGTTTCGTTAAGCTCTGGCCTTATAATATGAGCTTTACGCTACAGCATTATCATTTTGATGTGCAGAACGGCACCGCGCCTTTATGGAATAGTGTGAAGATCAGTCTGGCAACGGCCGTGCTGGGTGTGGCGATTGCTGGTATGACAGCAATTGCGGTACAGAAATTCAAAAATCCGCTGACCGGCCCTCTGGCATTTCTCGCTATTCTGCCTTCCGCAGTGCCGGGCATGGTGTTGGGGCTTGGCTATGTACTGGCCTTCAATAATCCGTCCAATCCGCTGCATTTTCTCTATGGCAGCTTTGCGCTGATTATCATTCTCAGTGTCTATTATAATCATGCGCATGCGTTTTTGATTTCCTCGACCAGTCTGAAACAGATCAGCGGTTCTTTTGATGAGGCATCAACCATGCTGGGCGGCAGTGTGCTAACCACATTGCGCAAAGTGACCTTGCCTTTGCTCTGGCCGACATTACTGGGCGTAGGCGTGTTGTTCTTCATGCGCACTATGGTATCGCTGTCGGCAGTGATCTTTCTCACCACGCCGTCAACGCAGGTTGCTTCGATCTCGGTGCTGCAATTATCTGATCGCGGTGCAGTTAATCAGGCGGCAGCATTCTCCGTGTGTATTATGCTGATTGTGATCGCAGCTCTTGTGATCGTGCGCGGTATTCTCTGGGCATTCGGTGCCAAACACGTGACGCTGATCCGTTAAAGCAAGAGATAGTAAAAAGCCCGCCTCAGTGATGAGGCGGGCTTTTTTTAATTCAGTGCAACCAATCAGGCCGCTTTTTCTAAAGTTATGCGCTGGGCAAGCCGCACCATACCGGCGCAGGCATCATCAATCTGATGATCTGCAACGCTGAGGCTGAGACGCAGGAAGCCGACGAGATTGCTGCCAAAGGAATCTCCGGGCATCGTGGCGATTTTTTCTTCTTCCAGCAGGCGCATGGCGAAGTCTGCACCGGTCAGACCAGTGGCACGAATATCAACCAGAATGAACATACCTGCTTGCGGGATTTTGCAGGCAATTCCAGTCTGACCATCCAGCCGCTCGGATATCATTTGCGCACGGCGATAGAAGTTCTCAAGCATCTGCTTGGCGGCCGTTGCAGGACGGTTCAGCGCATAGGCTGTCATATCAGCGATAAATGGCTGCACACCAAACAACAGATGCTCTGACAAAGGCAGCAGCCGCTCGGTAAATTCTTCCGGTCCGATGCACCAGCCACTGCGGAAACCCGGAGCCGAATGGGATTTGGAGATAGAGGCAACCACAACAGTACGGTCACGCAGTTCGCTTAAGTCGAGCGGGGAGGAGAACTCGCCGTTGAACACCAGCAGCTCATAGACCTCATCGGAAATAATCCAGAGATTATGCTTGATGCAGACCTCGCCGATGGCCGCGATTTCTTCACGGCTCAGCATGGCACCGGTCGGATTATGCGGGCTGTTGAGGAGCAACACACGCGAGCGTGGTGTAATTGCTTTTTCCAGATCGGCAGCCTGAAGGCGGAAGCCGTTTTTCTCATGAACCGGCACATAGACCGGTGTGGCGCCGGTTGCTTTAATCACGCCTTCATAAGTGGCATAGCAAGGATTTGTGGTGATAACTTCATCGCCTTCCTCAGCCAAGCCGAACATGGCAATGGCCAGCGCACTCTGGGTGCCGGGGAAGCAAAGAATCTGCTTCTGGCTGATCGCGCGGCCGGTGCGCTTGGAATACTTGTCAGACAATGCGGCAAGGATTGAAGGCTCACCGCGACCGCCGGTGTAGCGGGTGCGGCCGGCGCGCATAGAGCGTGCGGCTTCATCAATCATATCTGCCGGGGTCGGAATATCCGGCTCGCCGATGGTCAGCTCGATAATTTCTTCGCCAGCGGCTTTCATTTCGCGGGCGCGCATATGGACAGCCCATTTATGTGAACCTTGACTGCTCAGACGCTCGGTAATTCGTGCGTAACGCATCTTGAGCGCTCCTCCGTATTTTTTATTCATGCTTGCTGCATCTTGTAGAGCATAATTTCTTAAACTTGGACTGGTTAAGTGAAATTATGCTCTAATTTTAAAGTGTTAGAGCGACCTTTATGTGCCAAGTCCGGCACACGGCGCTCTAGTAATTCATGCGTTGTATCGCATGAACCGAAGATAAGACCAGTGTTGTTTCTGCATAATGTCAGAAAATTTTACAAATAATGGAGAGGAATAACGTCTTACATTATAGCATGTTGAGATGTTCAGGCTTGTCATTGGCGGACAGAGTTTATAACCATCCATAATAATTCTTTGATCTGTTCCGTGAGGCTTTTATGACCAATACAAATTTGACGCTTTTTATCTGTGATCTGCTCAGTGCCGCGGGTTCAGTCACGGTGCTGATCGGCTTGCTGATTGTGCTGTTTTCGACATCGCTGGAAAGCAATAGCGAACAGAGCTCAGGTAAAAATTATATTGTCAAAGCGACAAAACATTTCAGAACCGGTCTGGTTCTTGCCATTCTCGGCTTTTTGCTGCTGTCGATGTCGTCTTCCTTCGAGCTGATGATTTACTAAGCCGTTTCTGCGATTGAGATGCGCATACTGATAAAGGGAGGATTGTGATGGCCGTTGATAGTCTTGTTAGCCAGACCGATATGTTCTCTCACATGCGCATCATCAATGGCATGGGCATTAGCCTGTGCCTGTCGCGGCTGTTGATTTTTGTTTCCAGATTTATTCAGCATCCGTCAAAGAACAAAATATCCTATATCCACTCCGGCTGGATGCTCATTGTATTTTTATGGATTATCCAGTTCTGGTGGGATTATCTGTTCGAGAGCAGTGGCAAAACCTACGATATCTATCTTTATGTGTTAGAGCTTTTCTACGTTTTTGGCCTGTTTTTCATCTGTGTTACCTTAACGCCGGATGATGTTAAGGAATACGGAGACTATGAGAGCTATTTCTTTTCGAGGAAGAAATGGCTGTTCTCACTTTTCATTTTTATTAATTTTGTACAGAGCATAGAGGGGATCAGAGAAGCTTATCTGAAGAGCGATTTCAGCGATATGAAACTTGAGCTCTGGCTGTTGCTTTCATCAACCATTGTTATTCTGGTTGCTATGAATATTAAACGCAAACGGTTTCAATATTATATGATTGGCTTACTGATCCTTTTAATCCTGCTGGATTTTTTTGTTCTGACATATCTGATGCCAGACTGACTGCGTGATGCTACACGCTGATATCGTCGGATAGTCTGGTTTTTGTGTGTTTCATAAATTTGATTCACAAGCGTTAAGTCATTGTCATGTCCACCCTCTATTGCGGAACCAGTTTTTCAACAAACAGGATCTGCAATGTTCAGAAAAATTTCAATTGCTGCTTTGACACTGACTGTCTCTGCTACATCGTCTATGGCTGCGACCAATATCAGCTGGTGGCATGGTATGGGCGGCGCGAATGCTGAGGTCATCAACGAGCTTTCAAAGCGCTTTAATGCTTCACAGCAGTCCTGTGCGCTGACACCGGTTTCCAAAGGCTCTTACGAAGAAGCGCTGGCTTCCGGTATTGCTGCATTCCGCTCCGGTGAACAGCCGAATATTCTTCAGGTTTTTGATGCCGGTGCGGCCACCATCATCAATGCCAAGGGCGCAACCGTGCCTGCCGAAGACCTGATCAATAATGCCGGTTATAAATTCGACCGTGAAGCCTTCATTGAAGGTGTGCGCTATTTCTATGCAGCACCGGATGGCAAGTTTGTTGGTATGCCGTTCAACTCTTCCGCGCCGATCATGTATATCAATACGGAAGCGCTGAAAAAGGCCGGTGTTGAAGCACCGAAAACCTGGGAAGAGTTTGAAGCGATTGCGCCGAAGCTCAAGGAAGCCGGTTATATCCCGCTCACCGCTTCACAGCTGACATGGCAGTTTACCGAGAATTTCTTCTCCCGCCAGAACATTCAGTTTGCAACCAATAATAATGGTTATGACAGCGTTCAGGACACGAAGCTGAATGTCACCGATCCGAACCTCATCATGATGTTCGACAAGCTGAAAAACTGGGCTGATAATGGCTATTTCGGCTTCTACGGTGCGGGTTGGGCAGACAATCAGAAACCTTTCGATGAAGGTAAAGTCGCGTTGTGGATCGGTTCTTCCGGTTCTTTCGGTGGTCTGCAGAAAACTGCAAAGATGGAATTTTCCGCCGACTTCCTGCCTTATTGGAAAGCCGTTGACGGAGCAGGCACCAATACATTTATCGGTGGTGCGGCGCTGTTCGCTATGGCCGGTAAGCCGGACGCAGAAAACAAATGCGTGGCTGACTTCTTCCAGTTCCTGACTTCGCCGGAAGTGCAGAAATATTACCATCAGGCAACTGGCTATGTGGCAATTACCAAAGCTGCCTATGAACTGGCTAAATCTGAAGGCTACTACGAAAAAACACCGGTTGCCGAAGTCGGCATCAAGCAGCTGATGCTGCCATCGGGTGAATGGTCGAAGGGCTACCGCCTTGGTTTCTACCCGCAGATCCGTACCATTATGGAACGCGAATATAACCGTATTTTCTCCGGCGAAACCACAGTCAAACAGGCTTTCGAAACCATCGAAAAAGAAGGCAACGACCTGCTGACCCGTTTCGCAAAGACCGCGAACTAACAACTGAGAGACGTCTCTCAATGTGATAACGGGGTCGGAGCAAACCATGCCTGACCCCGTTTTAATAGATCCTTCTCAAAAGACGGGGATTTGCCGCGTGGCATATATCCAGACTTCCAAACCATCAAAACGCGCTGCGTTTGTCGCAAAGCTGCCGCTGCTCGGTAATGCAAAACAGGCTGAACCGGCCAAGCGCGTGCAGTTTAACGCACGCCTGCTGCCTTATCTGCTATTGGCGCCGCAGCTGGCGGTTGTTTTGATTTTCTTTTACTGGCCGTCCGTTCAGGCCATTCAGTCATCCTTCTATATCGAAGACCCGTTCGGCTTCGGCTCAACTTTTGTCGGGCTGGAAAATTATACAGATGTGCTGGTCAGCCCTGAATATCGCGGTATTGCCGGTTTTACGGCGATCTTTACGATTATCGTGACGGCCTTGTCACTGGGCATCGGCATGTTGCTGGCGGTGAAAGCCGATGCGGTGATCCGCGGCAATGCTACTTACAAAACCGTGCTGATCTCAGTCTATGCTATTGCGCCGCCGGTTGCCGGGCTCATTGGAATGATGATGTTCGATCAGCATATCGGGCCGTTTGTGAAAATGGCTGCATGGTTTGGCTGGGATATGAAAGTCGGGCTGAACTATTTCGATACTGCTTTTGCGATGATTATTGTCTCAGTCTGGAAGCAGATCCCTTATAATTTCATTTTCATTTTGTCTGGTTTGCAGGCGGTTCCGGCCTCGGTGCGTGAGGCTGCGGTGATGGATTGCCGCTCCGGCGCCCGCCGTTTCCGCACAGTCATTTTGCCTTTGCTGGCGCCGACCGTGTTCTTCCTGCTGATTATCAATATCACCTATGCGCTGTTCGATACCTTTGGTGTGATCGACGTAATGGTGAAGGATAAGGCCGCCAATAACCCGATCACGTTGGTCTATAAAGTGTTCATGGATGGCTTCCGTGGCAATGATATCGGCAGCTCTTCGGCACAATCCGTCATTTTGATGCTGGTCGTGTTTACCCTGACCATCGTGCAGTTCCGCTTTGTCGAGCGGCGCATCCACTATAACTAAGCAGGTGACGAGATGCATAAAGTTAAAATTACTGATCATCTGATACTGCTTGCCGGAGCGCTGTTTCTTATTATGCCGGTGGTGGTGGCTTTCACCACCTCCAGTCATACGGCAGCGGATATTCACTCTAATGGCCTGTCTTTAAGCTGGGGTGATAATTTCACGGAAACCTATGAAAAGGTGCTGACCCGTGAAGGTGGTTTTACGGGTCAGATCACCGGGTCGCGGATGCTGATGAACTCGCTGATCCTTGGTCTCGGTTTCGCAATCGGCAAAATCGTGCTGTCGATGCTGGCGGCCTATGCGATCGTCTATTTCCGTTTCCGCTTTGCCACGCTGGCATTCTGGCTGATTTTCACCACGCTGCTACTGCCGCTGGAAGTACGTATCGTGCCTTCCTATCAGGTGGTATCGTCCTTCGGTATGCTCAACAGCTATTCAGGACTGATTGTGCCGCTGCTGGCTTCGGCCACAGGGACTTTCTATTTCCGGCAGTTCTTTAAATCTGTGCCGGATGAATTACTGGAAGCGTCTCGTATTGACGGTGCGGGGCCGGTGAAGTTTTTCATCGATATATTACTGCCACTGTCGCGCACCATGATCGCCGCGATGTTTATCATCATGTTTGTCTATGGCTGGAACCAATATCTCTGGCCAATGCTGGTGACGACTGATGAGAGTTTCTTCACGCTGATGCGTGGCATCAAGCAGATTTTGCAGGTGTGGGTCGGGGCGCAAATTCCGGATTATAACGAGGCTTTTGCTCTTGCCGTGCTGGCCATGGTGCCACCGGTGCTGATCGTCGTTGTGTTCCAGCGCTGGTTCATCAAAGGTCTGACCGAGAGCGACAAATAAGAGATTTTAGGAGCCATTCATGGCACAGGTTAAAATTGAAAATGTATCGAAAATCTATGCAGGCGGCACTAAAGCTGTCAGCGCGGTGAATATCGATATTAAAGACGGTGAATTTATTGTTCTGGTCGGGCCTTCCGGCTGCGGAAAGTCTACGCTGCTGCGCATGGTGGCAGGACTGGAGAGCATCTCGGAAGGTGAGGTGGCAATCGGCAACCGCACCGTGAATGAGGTGGAACCGGCAGATCGTGACATCGCCATGGTGTTTCAGAACTATGCGCTTTATCCGCATATGTCGGTCTATGATAATATGGCCTATGGTTTGCGTAATCGTAAAACGCCAAAGGCCGAGATTGAGGCGCGTGTGGCAGAGGCTGCGCGGATGCTGGAGCTGGAACACTATCTGCAACGCAAGCCGCGTGCGCTTTCCGGCGGTCAGCGCCAGCGCGTGGCTATGGGACGTGCAATTGTACGTAAGCCTGCCGTATTTCTGTTCGACGAGCCGCTGTCCAATCTTGATGCCAAATTGCGCGTTTCCATGCGCGGGGAAATCCGCCAGTTACAGCGCCGTCTTGGTACCACTTCGATCTATGTCACTCATGATCAGCTGGAAGCGATGACGCTGGCTGATCGTCTGGTGGTTTTGAATGGCGGTGAGATAGAGCAGATCGGCGCACCGCTGGAGATTTATCACAAGCCTGCATCGACCTTTGTCGCCAGCTTTATCGGTTCTCCGGCGATGAACTTGGCTGACGGCACTGTGCATCAGACACAAGTAATGCTGGGCGAGGATATTCTGAAATTGGACACTCTGCCATCTGTGCAGGGCGAGCTGACAATCGGTATTCGTGCGGAAGATTTGCATATTGCTGATGCTCATGAGCAGGCGATACAGTTCCGCACCGAATATGTGGAAGAACTGGGCGCACAACGTATCGTGCATGGCTATGCGGGCAATCAGAAACTGGTCGCCGCACTGCCCCCAAAAGCTGAAATCCGCGACCAGATGCGACTGGCGATAGCGAGTGAAAAGCTGCACTTTTTCGATAAACAGAGCGGTAAGCGCATTGAACCGTCGCAAGCTGTCGCAACTGCTGTAAAAGCAACCCAAGCTGTTTCTGCCTGAAATCTGAGAAATAATATGACTGAAGTAATGACTATTGAAACCATGATCCGTGCCCGTGTTGCTGCGCTGGATGTGCCATCCCATGAAGAGCGCCAGAGCATCACCCAACTGGAGAAAACCATGGCTGCCCATGATGCCAAGCTTGTTGCGATGGAGTGTATGACCCATGTGGAATCCGGTGGTCAGGCTGCTTCAACTGCTGCACTGACTTTCCCGTTCAATGTCACTGCATGGAATCTGGAGCGTTGTCTGTTCCCTGAGGAAAGCGCTGCGAAAATGCTGGCAGAAAAACCTGCCGTGGCGCTGCTGACCGAGATGGACAATGGCATGGCGCGCACCGCGCAGAAGAATATGACAGCGGAAGTCGCTCGTCATATGTCTATGGAATATGCCTATGGCGTGGAGTTTATCGAGCTTGGTCTTGGCTCTGAAATCGAGCATTCATTCTGTAAAGATGATTTCAACGAAAAGGGTTTCCACGGCAATGCGCTGATGTCTTCTGTGCCGATGCAGCGTATTTTTGTGCAGCGTCTGGCCGGTGAGCGCCTGTGGTTCTTCAATGGCGGCGATCAGCCACGTCTGGGAGAACGCAATGCGATTGGTGCGGTGATTGAAACCATTGATGGGCCGTTTCTGGCGGTGTCTGTGCATCTGGAAAGCGCGTCTCCTGCCGCCTATCGTGAAAAGCAGGTGGCACAGCTGATTGATGCGCTGGAAACAGAATTTGGTTGCATGCCAATGCTGATCGGCGGCGATCTCAATACCGGCAATCATGCGGAAGGGGATTTTGAGGCGGAAGGTCTGTTCCGTGTTGCTGCCGAGCGCGGCTTCACCCGTCACAGCGGTGCGCTGGATCAGATGACCACCCGTCCTAGTCTGATTACCCGCTGGCCTGATCGCGCTATGAAACTGGACTGGTTTCTGAGCCGTGGGCTGGACATCACCGAGAGCCGCATCATCTCATCGCTGGATGATAATCAGCGCCCGCTTTCCGATCATGATCTGATTGTTTGCCGTGTTGATGGTTTCAGCGCTGCATAAATCGTGTCGATATGCCGGAGGGAAGCCTGTCTTCCTTCCGGTTTTGTAAAGAGTCTGATTGTCTCTTTATTGGGACGTTGTGGTTCCAAATCACTATCTTTTGGAGTTTTCGTCTTACGGGTAGGTTCATTTCATCAACTTGAAACCATGGAGTTTTGAAATGTCCAAGCCTTATAACCGCCTCGATAAAGACAATGCAGCCGTTCTTCTCGTAGACCATCAGACAGGTCTGCTGTCGCTGGTTCGTGACATTGATCCTGATAAATTCAAAAACAATGTGCTGGCACTTGCTGATCTGGCAAAGTATTTCAACCTGCCGACTATTCTTACTACATCTTTCGAAGATGGTCCGAACGGCCCGCTGGTGCCTGAGCTGAAAGAGCTTTTCCCTGATGCGCCTTATATTGCGCGTCCTGGCCAGATCAACGCCTGGGATAACGAAGACTTCGTGAAAGCCGTTAAGGCAACCGGCAAGAAGCAGCTGATTATCGCTGGTGTGGTGACTGAAGTTTGTGTGGCTTTCCCTGCGCTGTCGGCTCTGGCTGAAGATTTCGAAGTGTTCGTGGTGACCGATGCGTCCGGCACATTCAACGAAATCACCCGTCATTCCGCATGGGATCGTATGAGTGCTAATGGTGCACAGCTGATGACATGGTTCGGTCTTGCCTGTGAGTTGCACCGCGACTGGCGTAACGATGTGGAAGGTCTGGGTACTCTGTTCGCAAACCACATTCCTGATTACCGCAACCTGATTAATAGCTACAACACTGTTAAAGCATCAAAATAATCTTCTGAGCCTATAACAGAAGGAAGAGGCCGTGTGTTTGATCACGCGGCCTTATCTTTTTTGAGCGTGTAGTTTCATTTCCCGCCGTCGTTTTGCGGAGGAGGGAATGCCTAATTCTTCGCGATATTTGGCGACTGTCCGGCGGGCGATCACAATACCTTCCGCATCAAGCTTTTGCACAATGGACTCATCAGACAAAACGCTGTCGATGATTTCCTGCGTAATCAGCGTGCGGATTTTGATGCGCACAGCTTCAGAGGCAATGTCATCGCCGGTTTTGCCCCTGATCGCCGAATTGAAAAAATAGCGGTACTCAAACAGACCTTGCGGGGTCATCATATATTTCTGATTTGCAACACGACTGATGGTGCTTTCATGCATCTCAATCGCATCGGCCACTATCTGCATTGTCAGTGGTTTGAGCGCAACGGCACCGCTTTCCAGAAAAGCCTGTTGGTGGGTGATAATTTGCTCACCGACGTTGAGAACAGTTTGCGCACGCTGGTCGAGAATACGGGTCAGCCAATTTGCCTTCTGTTTGCAGACACGCAGAAATTGTTTTTCTTGCTTTGAGAGGCTGTTGTCACTGAGTTTGCGGCTATAATCTTCATTCATCAGCACACGGGGCAGAGCCTGTGGATTGAGCGTGATACTCCATTCACCGCTTGGCATCTTGGTAACCAGCAAATCAGGAATAATGGTCAGCGCAGGTGCGCTGTCAAAAATCAGACCGGGTTTTGGGTTCAGGCCGCGAAGTTCGCCGAGCATTTCGCTCAGTTCTTCATCATCCGCATCGCAGAGTTTTTTAAGTGCAGTGAAATCACGTTTTGCGACCAGATCAAGATGTTTGAGCAGTGTGGCCATTTCTGCAGTCAAGCGATCATCGGCAATGAGTTGCAGGCGCAGACATTCCGCCAGATTGCGGGCGAAAAGCCCGGCCGGTTCAAAAGCCTGACATTGGTGCAGAACACGCATAACCTGTTCCGGTGCTACATTCAGGCGTTTGGCGATTTGCGCTAAGTCCGCATGGAGATAACCGGATTCATCCAATGTCTCGGCAAGTAGCTCGGCAATATGCCGCTCGGACTTATCTCTGATGCTGAGATTGATCTGCTCGGCCACATGATCTTGCAGGGAGTGCTGCACGGTGCCGAAATCTTCAACGGAATAATCCGAAGAGCCGGTAGAGGGCAGCGCACCGCTTGGCGCTCTTTGCAACAGCGGATTGGCTTCCACTTCGCGCTGCACAAAATCTTCCAGCTCAGCACGGCTCATTTGCAGCACTTTGAGCGATTGCTGCATTTGCGGTGTCATGGTCAGTGATTGGGTCTGCCGCAGAACGGGCTTGGAAGAGAGAACCATTGATCTGTTTATAGCACCACTTTCAATCTTAGAGCGGTTCAATTTAAAAAAATGTTGGAACCGCTCTATGTCTTTGCTTGTCGCATTGTCTTACGTATCGAAGCGGGTAAAGAAATCAGTCCGGCGAACTGATTTCCCCGCGAAGGCGCTGCGCACTTTTACAGGAAATGCTCTATTGATACGTCATAAAATTATTGTAAGCACGGAATCAGAATTTTCTTCCGTGCATGAGGATTGATGATGCGCCACTATATTGGAATTGATGTCGGAACCGGCAGCGCCAGAGCAGGGATTTTTGACAGCAAGGGCCAGCTACTGGGCACTGCAGCCTGTGCCATTGAAACTTTTCGCCCGCAGGCGGATTTTGCCCAACAAAGCTCGGCGCATATCTGGGCATCGATCTGCACGGCTGTTAAAAACGCTATGACTGAAGCCGCAATTGCGGCAGACAGCGTTGCCGGTATCGGCTTTGATGCGACCTGTTCGCTGGTTGTTGCGGATGCAGAAGGCAAACCGGTGACTGTCAGCCCGAAGGGTGAGCCGGATCAGGATGTGATCCTGTGGATGGATCACCGCGCGATTAATGATGCCGAAGAGATCACCGAAATTGGCGGCAAAGTGCTGAACCATGTCGGCGGTCGTATGTCGCCGGAAATGGAACTGCCGAAAATTCGCTGGTTCAAGCGTGAACTGCCGCAAAGCTGGACGCAGACCGCGGCTTTCTGGGATTTGCCGGACTGGCTGGTGCATCGTGCTACCGGCGCCGATATGCGCTCGCTTTGTTCGCCGGTTTGTAAATGGACTTATCTCGGCGATCGGGGTAACGCCGGAGAAGGCTGGGACAGCGCGTTCCTAGAGAATATCGGCCTTGAAGAACTGGGCGATGATAATTTCGCAGCCATTGGTAATCGCTTCGGTGCGGCTGGTGAACTGGCCGGAAAATTGTCGGAACAGGCCGCAACGGAGCTTGGTCTTAAAGCTGGTATTGCGGTTTCCACCGGTCTGATTGATGCTTATTCCGGTGCGCTCGGCACGCTGGCCGTTGAGGACAATGCCGGTGTGAGTGCAACAGAACAGCGTCTGGCGCTGATCGCTGGTACCTCAACCTGCCATATTGCTCTGAGCAAAGAGCCGGTATTTGTTTCCGGTGTTTGGGGGCCTTATTATTCTGCGCTGCTGCCTGATCTCTGGGCAAATGAAGGTGGCCAATCGGCAGCAGGTGCTTTGATTGATGCGGTGATTGCGCGTCATGCGGTGTCTGTGAAACTTGCAGCAGAAAATCCGGGTAAGCGTATCGCCGATTTGCTGGATGCACATCTGGCCAAAATGGCTGAAGAAACGGCAACTCTGACCCGTTATCGTCATGTGCAGCCGGATTTCCACGGCAACCGCTCACCACTGGCGGAAAGCTGGCGCAAGGGCGCGATTGTCGGTCTGACACTGGATCACGAACTGGATGATCTGGCACTGGATTATCTCGCCACCATTCAGGCGCTGGCCTATGGCACAAGGCATATTCTTGAAGAAATGCGCCATGAAGGCATGGAAATTGACACGCTGGTGGTCTCCGGTGGTTTAGCTCGTAATCAGCTATACTTACGCGAACATGCGGACGCTACCGGTTGTCGCGTTCTGGTGCCGGAACAGGCCGAGCCGGTGCTGCTGGGTTCTGCCATGCTTGGTGCTGTTGCCAGCGGTGATTTTGCAAACCTGCCGGAAGCAATGGCAGCGATGAGCGGCAAGGGCGAAGTGCTGGAGCCACGTGGTGGTGAAATCGCTGGCTATCACGATGCGAAATATCTGGTCTATCGCCGTATGCAGATGGATTATGCCGATTACGCAGAACTGATGGATGAAAATCCGGTTGCTGATGATGAAGATGAAACTGAGTCTGATTTAACCGCTTGACCTTGCCACTATAGGAACCTTTATCCTGCTTATCAGTTGATAAACAGGAGAGGTTTTTATGGCACAGACTGCATCGCATACAGCCCATGCGCATGATGCACATCACGAGCATCATCATGGCGGAAATGAAAGCGGTAATTGGGTTAAAGACCCTGTTTGCGGGATGATGGTTGATCCGGCTGCAGGCAAGCCGCACATGACCTATAAGGGGCATGAGTATCATTTCTGCTCGGATAGTTGTCATAGCAAATTCAAAGCCGACCCTGAGAAATATCTCACTGCACAATCTGCTGCTGCACCTGCAATCAAAGGGGCGCAATATACCTGTCCGATGCATCCGGAAGTTATCCGAGATGAACCGGGATCATGCCCGATTTGCGGTATGGCGCTGGAGCCGGTTATGCCGTCGCTTGATGACGGGCCTAATCCTGAATTAGTGGATTTTACGCGTCGCTTCTGGGTGAGCGCGATCTGTTCCGTTCCCTTGTTGATTATCACTATGGGGCCGATGGTCGGTCTTTCTGTGCGTGAGTGGATTGGCGAGCAAACGGCTTTATGGCTGGAGTTTTTGCTGGCGACGCCGGTGGTGCTCTGGGCAGCGTTGCCGTTTTTCAAACGCGGGGTCGACTCGTTTAAAAACCGCAGCCCGAATATGTGGACACTGATTATGATCGGTGTCGGTGCAGCCTATCTTTACAGTGTGATTGCTGTGCTGTTTCCGGAAATGTTCCCGCATTCCTTCCGTGGGCATGGCGGTTCAGTTCCGGTTTATTTTGAGGCCGCTGCCGTTATTGTCACGCTGGTCTTTCTCGGTCAGGTGCTGGAACTACGCGCCCGCGAGCGTACCGGCTCGGCTATCCGCGCTCTGCTTGATCTGGCGCCGAAAACTGCACGCCGTATTGCCGCTGATGGCAGCGAAGCTGATGTGCCGCTGGATGAAGTACAGGCAGGCGATAAACTTCGTATCCGCCCCGGTGACAGTGTGCCGGTGGATGGTATCGTGGTGGAAGGCCGCTCCTCCGTTGATGAGGCGATGATTACCGGTGAACCGGTGCCGGTTGAAAAGACTGAGGGCGATAAAGTCATCGGTGGCACCGTGAATAAAAATGGTTCTCTGGTCATGCAGGCAGAGAAAATCGGCGCAGAAACCATGCTGTCGCAGATTGTTGATATGGTGGCCAAAGCCCAGCGTTCCCGTGCGCCCATTCAGGGGCTGGCTGACCGGATTTCATTCTATTTTGTGCCGATGGTTATTGTCGTTGCACTCTTGTCCTTTATCGGCTGGGCGCTGTGGGGGCCGGAGCCAAGCATGATCTATGCCATTGTGGCTGCGGTTTCGGTGTTGATTATCGCTTGTCCCTGTGCGCTGGGACTGGCAACGCCGATGTCGATCATGACAGCAACAGGACGAGGCGCGCAGGCAGGTGTGCTTATCAAGGATGCCGAGGCGCTGGAGCTTATGGAGAAGGTTGATACGCTGATCGTTGATAAAACGGGTACACTTACAGAAGGTCGACCAAAACTGACGGATGTGGTGGCAGTTTCCGGTATTGACGACGACACGCTGTTACAACTGGCTGCGAGCCTTGAGAAAGGCTCGGAACATCCGTTGGCTGATGCCATTGTTGCCGGTGCCGAAGCAAAAGGGCTGAAGACCGATAATGTTGATGCCTTTGAAGCGATTACCGGTAAAGGTGTTGCCGGTACTGTAAAAGGGCGGGCAGTTGCGCTTGGTAATCCTGCAATGATGCAGGATATGGGGCTGGATATTGCCGCCATTCAGGCGCAGGCCGATACATTGCGGGCAGAAGGTAAGACCGCGATGTTTGTTGCCGTAGATAACAAGCTGGCAGGTCTGGTCGCTGTGGCCGATCCGATTAAGGAGACAGCGGCAGAAGCCATCCGCACACTCCATGCACGCGGCTTGAAGATCATTATGGCCACCGGTGATAATGAACGCACAGCGCGAGCTGTGGCGGCAAAACTCGGTCTTGATGATGTGCGTGCTGATGTGCTGCCGGAAGATAAAAAAGCGCTGGTTGATGAGTTGCACAAACAGGGCAAAAAAGTCGCGATGGCGGGGGATGGTGTGAATGATGCACCGGCACTGGCTGCTGCTGATGTGGGTATTGCTATGGGCACCGGTGCTGATGTGGCTGTGGAAAGTGCGGGGATCACACTGCTCAAAGGTGATCTCACCGGCATTACCCGTGCGCATCATCTGGCAGAGGCGACAATCCGCAATATCAAGGAAAACCTGTTCTTTGCCTTTGTCTATAATGCGCTTGGTATTCCGGTGGCAGCGGGACTGCTCTATCCGTTCACCGGCACTTTATTGTCGCCGATGATTGCAGCGGCGGCAATGAGCCTGTCTTCGGTCTCGGTGATTGCCAACTCATTGCGGCTGAGAGCATTGAAACTTTAAACAAAAAGAAAGCGGGCATTTTGCCCGCTTTTTATTTGGCTTGAAACAGTCTCAGTAAGGGCTGTCGACCTTACCGGTTTCTACATAGACTGTCTTGATCTGGCTGTAATGGGAGAGAGCGGCGAGGCCGTTTTCGCGACCGATACCGGAGTTTTTATAGCCGCCGAAAGGTACTTCCACCGGTGTCAGATTATAGGCATTGATCCAGCATGTACCGGCCTTGAGTGCTGCAATCACACGATGGCCGCGTGCGCTGTCTGCGGTGAACACACCTGCAGCAAGGCCGAATTCTGTATTATTGGCGCGGGCAATGACCTCATCTTCATCGCTGAAGGTCAGAATGCTCATGACAGGGCCGAAGATTTCTTCCCGTGCAATGGTCATATCATCGCTGACATTGGTGAAAATTGTCGGCTCGATATAGAAACCGTTTTCCAGTCCCTGCAAGGCAGGCACGCCGCCGCCGCAAGCGAGAGTTGCGCCTTCAGCTTTGCCCTTCTCAATATAGGACAAAACCTTGTCGCGCTGGGCAAGGCTCACCATTGGCCCCATCTGTGTGTTAGGATCAAGCGGATCGCCGATCTGAATAGCGCGGGTGCGCTCGACCAGACGGCTCACAAAACGCTCAGCAACGGCCTCATGCACGAAAACGCGGGTGCCGTTGGAGCAGACCTGACCGGTGGAATAGAAATTGCCGAGCATCGCGCCGCCAATGGCATTTTCCAGATCGGCATCATCAAACACGATCAGCGGGGATTTGCCGCCGAGTTCCATGGTGACCTGTTTCATCTCGCTACCGGCCTGCGCCATGATTTTCTTGCCGGTCGGCACGGAGCCGGTGAGCGAAACTTTGGCAACCTTAGGGTGGCTGATCAGTGCGCTACCGGCATCGCCAAAGCCCTGAACCACGTTGAAAAGCCCGTCCGGCAGACCGGCATCCTTGTAAAGCTGTGCGAGTGCCAGAGCTGACAGCGGCGTGTTCTCGGATGGTTTGAACACCACTGCATTGCCCATGGCCAGAGCAGGGGCAGATTTCCACGAGGCGATCTGGATCGGGTAATTCCATGCGCCGATACCGACGCAAACGCCCAGTGCCTCACGGCGAGTATAAGCAAAAGGTCCGCCAAGTTCGACAAACTCGCCATTGAAACCGGAGATCACACTGCCGAAATATTCCATCGCATCGGCACCGGAGGCCGCATCGGCCACCAAAGTTTCCTGAATAGCCTTACCGGTATCCAGTGTTTCCAGCTCCGACAGTTCCTGATTGCGCTCGCGCATCAGGTCTGCGGCACGGCGCAGGATGCGGCCACGCTCAACAGGCTTGAGTTTTGCCCATTCAACCTGCGCTTTGGCTGCGGCTTCAACGGCCTGATCGACAATGGCCTGTGTCGCACCATGCAGGCGGGCAATGACTTCGCCAGTGGCAGGATAGATCACATCAAAAGCACGTCCTGCCGTGTCTTCAACAAACTGACCATTGATAAAATGTGAGGCTTGCGGCTGTGCGCGCATGGGAAATTCCTTCAAATTCTTAGAACTGATTATGACTTAACGATCAGAGACTTGCCAGCGCGGACTGATCCAAGGTTCCTGATTGGAGCGCGGCAGCGGTGTTTTGCCAAGAATATGATCTGAAGCCTTCTCGCCGGTCATGATCGACGGGCCGTTGAGATTGCCGTAAGGCACGCGCGGGAAAATTGAACTGTCAGCCACGCGCAGGCCTTCAACACCAATCACGCGACATTCCGGATCAACCACGGCCATAGGGTCATTGACTGAACCCATTTTACAGGTGCCGCATGGATGGAATGCACTCTCTGCATGGTCGCGAATGAAGTTGTCCAACTGCTCATCTGTGACCTGATCGTCACCCGGCTGAATTTCCCGTCCGCGATAGGCATCAAAAGCCTGCTGGTCAAAGATCTCGCGGGTCAGACGGATGCAATGGCGGAAATCGCGCCAGTCATCCGGATGCGACATATAATTGAACAGGATTTTCGGTTTCTCTTTCGGATCATTGGAGCGCAGTGTGACGGAACCGCGTGACTTGGAACGCATTGGTCCCACATGCGCCTGAAAGCCGTGGCCGCCTGCTGCTGCTTTACCGTCATAGCGGATCGCAACGGGCAGGAAGTGGAACTGAATATCTGGATATTCCATACCGGCAGCCGAGCGCACAAAAGCAGCACCTTCAAAATGGTTGGTCGCGCCGAGACCGGATTTGAAGAACAGCCATTCCGCACCAATACGGGCTTTGGAAAACAGGTTGAGGCTGGAATAGAGCGTAATCGGCTGCAGGCATTCCTGCTGCACATAGACTTCCATATGATCCTGCAAATTCGCGCCGACACCGGCACGGTCTGCCACGACCTCAATACCATGCTCACGCAGATGTTCCGCAGGGCCAATGCCGGAAAGCATCAGCAGCTTAGGGGAATTGATGCTGGAAGCGGCGATAATCACTTCGCGCTTGGCTTTGATAACGCTGATCGTGCCGGATTTTTCAATTTCAACGCCGATAGCGCGGCCATTTTCAATCACCACTTTGCGGGCGAAAGCATTGACCAAGGTCACATTGCGACGTTTGAGGGCAGGGCGCAGATAGGCATTGGCGGTTGACCAGCGGCGACCATGATGGATGGTCTGTTCCATCGGGCCGAAACCTTCTTGTTTCGAGCCGTTATAATCATCTGTGGTTTCAAAACCGGCCTGTTTTCCAGCGTCGTTGAAAGCTTTGAACAGCGGGTTGCTGCGCTTGCCGCGCTGCACATGCATCGGGCCATTGGTGCCGCGCCAGCTTTCCTCACCACCATGAGAATGTTCCATGCGCTTGAAGTAAGGCAGCACATCCGCATAAGACCAGCCGCTGGCACCGCTCTCAGCCCAATGATCAAAATCCTTGGCGTGTCCGCGCACATAGACCATGCCATTAACGGAGGAAGAACCGCCAATAACCTTGCCGCGTGGCGTAACCAGACGGCGACCATTGAGATGCGGTTCCGGTTCGGTGTTAAAACCCCAGTCATAGGTAGACATATTCATCGGGAAAGACAGAGCCGCAGGCATCTGGATCAGCGGGCCGATATCGGTGCCGCCATATTCGATGACGATAACAGAATGCTTGCCGTCTTCCGACAGGCGGTAGGCCATGGCAGAACCGGCAGAACCGGAACCGATAATAACGAAATCTGCTTCCATATTGGGTTCCTTAATTCCGGTTGCGAGGCGGGATTGTTGGCGCATGTGCCAGTTGGACGGTGATATAATCCTCAACCAGAGCAATGGCTTTTGGCGCTTCCGGTGCATCGGCACCGAGCGCATGGCGGATATAAAGGCCGTCGATCAGAGCGCCGGTACCTTCAGCAATATGTTGCGCGGTCTGTTTGTCTGTGAGCTGCTCCAGTGCAAAGCACAGGTTGGAATGCAGGCGGCGGGCATAAATCCGCAACAGACGGCGCATCTCTAATGATTGCTGGGCATGAGCATAAAAGGTGAGCCATGCGGCAATCGTTTCATGGGCAAACTGTGAGGCAGAAAAATTCACGCTGATAATTGCAGAAAGCTTTGCACGCGGGCTGTCTGCTGCCTGTAAGGCGAGGCGCAGATCAGAGCCGAGTTCGCTCAGCAAATGGCGCATAGTGGCTAAAAGGAGCTGATCCTTACCGCCGAAATAGTGATGCGCCAGCGCTGCCGACACACCGGCTTTGCGGGCAATCTGCGCAACAGTCACATCAAGCGAACCGCGCTCGCCGATTGTCTGAATGGCGGCCGAGATCAGGTCTTTCCGGCGCAATTCTTCCATTCCTATCTTAGGCATGTCTGTCTCACAAAATTGTTTGGATTGGGCTGATTATCGTTTTTATTGATTGATCAGTCAATCAAGAGTTTATTATTCTATTATTTCAATACTATGACGTGATTTTAAAATGAGAAAATCCGCTGTCTGCTGAGACAGGTACGTTTTGACGGCCTACGACTATTTTGCTAGAGCAGCGGCAGTGAATGATGCGGAGTTTTAAAATGGCAAATCCGGTTTTGGTTGAAGTTGTGCGCGGTAAAGTGGTGGAAAGCCGCCACAGCGGTGCGCTGGCGCTATTCGATGGTGACGGTAAGACCGTTCTGAACATCGGCGATGTGACGCGCCCGACCTATCCACGTTCGGCAATCAAGGCTATTCAGGCGCTGCCATTTGTGGAAAGCGGGGCGGCTGATGCCTATGGTTTCGGCAATGAAGAGCTGGCCATGGCCTGCGCTTCCCATTCCGGTGAGCCGGAACATGTGGCGCGCGCCGCTTCGATGCTGGCGAAGGCCGGTTTGTCCTGCGAGGATCTGGAATGCGGTGCCCATTGGCCGTCTGACCAGAAAGTGCTGATTGAAGTCGCCCGTAGCGGCAAGGAGCCGACAGCGCTCAATAATAACTGCTCCGGTAAACATGCCGGTTTTCTCTGCACCTGTGCGCATATGGGCCTGAAGGTAAAAGGTTATGTGCAGGCAAACTCACAGATCCAGACCATCGTGCGTGAAACCATGCAGGAAGTGACCGGCGCGGTGCATAATGCTAATGAATATGGCACTGATGGTTGCTCTATCCCGACCTATGCCATTGGACTTGATGCTATGGCACGTGGTTTTGCCCGTATGGCAACTGGCACAGGCTTAGCGCCTGTTCGAGCGCAAGCTGCCAAGCGCCTGATTGAAGCCTGCATGGCTGCGCCGTTTTATGTGGCTGGCAGCCGTCGTGCCTGCACTGAACTGATGGAACTGGCACCTGGTCGTATTTTCGTTAAAACCGGTGCGGAAGGTGTGTTCTGCGGTGCAGTGCCGGAACTTGGCGTCGGCTTTGCCATGAAATGTGATGACGGCGCTACCCGTGCGGCAGAAGTTATGGTGACACGTTTGCTGGCGCAGCTTTTTGCCAAAGATGCCGAGTTGTCCGGCAAGCTGGAAGCACGCGCAACACGCCGTATGAGTAACTGGAATGGTATTGATTTCGGCTATATTGCACCATCAGCTGCTTTGGTTGATGAATTGAAAGCTGTTTCTTTCTGAGAATAAAAATACTATAAGTATTTGATAATTAAGCCGCGCATTATAAAGATGTGCGGCTTAATTGTTTTGTCGCATGGCTTGCTTTTATTTCGGTTCCTTCCTAGGCTCTGTGAATGAGTAGAGCTTTTACAAAAGAACAGGACGATGTTCCTGCCGGTCTGGTGGAGCGTCCGGTCAGTCCCCACCGTAATCTTGTCACTCAAAACGGTCTCAGACTGATTGAGGCTGAACTGGCACGTCTGCAGACGGAGCTGGGGCAGGCAACTGCCAGCGGGGATAAGGCCTCAATTGCTCATGTCTCACGGGATTTGCGTTATTGGACAGCGCGACGTGAGACCGCAGAACTCAATCTGGCCGACAAAGACGGCGATGTAATCCGCTTTGGTATGCAAGTCACTGTTGAGAATGAAGACGGTCGTCAGCAGAGCTGGATGATTGTCGGCGAGGATGAGGCGGAGCCGTCCAAAGGCACGATTTCCCACATCTCACCGCTTGCTGTTGCCCTGTTTGGCAAGAGCAAGGGGGATTTGGTGGCTGTGAATGGCCGCGAGCTGGAAATTATCAGCTTTAAAGCTATGAATTAGGTGAATTGCCGGCTCTGTTCAGAGCCAGCCTTTTTTGCGGAAGAAATAAAGCGGGATCAGTGCAGAGATAACCATCAGGCCGAGCGCTGCGGGATAGCCCCATTGCTCGGTCAGCTCTGGCATGAAACTGAAATTCATTCCGTAAATCGAAGCGATGAGTGTCGGCGGCATGAAGCCGACGGCGGCCACTGAGAAAATTTTGATAATCGCATTTTGCTCAACCGAAATCAGGCCGACAATTGTGTCGAGCAGGAAGTTGATTTTGTTGTTGAGAAAGTCGACGTAATTTTCCAGCGATTGCGCATCGCGCTCCAGCGTTTTCAGCGATGAACGGGTGTCTTTGGCCTGTGTTTTCGGCGAGCTGTTAGCGGTGATATACACCAGCAGACGGCGGATGCCTGCAAGGCTTTCACGCATTCTCGACAGAAAAGTACCATGCGCACCGATCTCATTGAGAATCTCACGAAAATCATGGGTCGACATTGGCCGTGTATTATTCGGGCGGCGATAAACCCGGTGCAAAGCCGTGTCGATTTTTTCACTGACGCCTTCAATAAAATCAGCCAGCCGGCTGGTATTGGCTTCGATAATACCAAGCAGGATACACAGGCTATTACTGCGGCTATTGATCAGACCATTGCCGCTTTTGGCCGTGCGGCTGGCATAAATGGCAAAAGACTTAGGCTCGGCATAACGCACGCTGATGAGCAGCTTATCTGTCATAATAAAGGTGACAGGGCTGACAATGCGGTGGTCATCAGTGGTGAGATGCAGAAAAGGTGCAGTCAGATATTGCGCGCCGTTCTCGCTGTAAAACCGGTTGGATTCTTCAATCTCGCCCATATCTTCACGCGTCGGAATCGGGATGCTTGCCCATTGTTCGACCTGAGCTTCCTCTTCCGATGTCGGGTTTAGAAGATCAATCCATAAAGCATTTTGCGACAAGTCTGCCGGAACAGTTAAAGCCGGATCAGTGTGAGCGCGGTCATAGGGCGTAAGAGTGTCACCATTACGGTAATATACAGTCAGCATCTTTGGGTATAACCCCTGTCATGAAAGCATTTGCTCCTCTGTGTGAGGGCAGATATGCATAAAACAAAAATAATTAGGCGCAACTGGCCGGAACTATAACTATGGCGTCATTATAAATATAGAAGTGTAAACAGCGCATGTCATTGTTTGCAGGGTCATCATGGTTGTGTATTTACGCTGTAGAGCATGATTATGCTCGATAGACAGGATTGCCGGATATAGATATATCACTGCGGATTGAATGATCCGCGCAGAAACAGAAGGTTTGATTTTATGTCTGTAATGAATGAGCCATTGCGGGCAGAGGGGCATAGTAATGTTGAGGCGCAAGCCGCTACATCACCTGTAAAGTCAGGAATGAGCCCTGCCTATCGCCTTCTGGCAGGCGTTTCTCTGGTGCTGATTGCGCTGAACCTGCGTCCGATATTCTCCAGTTTTGCGGCTTTGCTGCCGGAGATTGTTGGCTCAACCGGCATCAGTTCTTTAACCGCGGGATTGCTGACGACTTTGCCGGTTTTCTGTCTGGGCTTTTTTGCACCATTAGCACCGAAATTCGGCGAGCGTATTGGCATTGAACGCACATTGCTGATCGCGGCTCTGTTGCTGGCTTTGGGAACGTTTTTACGCGGTGTCGGCCCTGTGAGTATGATGTTTGCCGGTACAATGCTTGCCGGTGCCTGTATTGCGGTGTGTAATGTGTTGTTGCCGGGGATCGTGAAGCGGGACTTTCCTGATAAAGCCGCTTTGCTGACCGGATTTTACACCATGGCGCTGAGCGGTGGCGCGGCATTGGCTGCCGCTTTTACCGTGCCGCTTTACAAGGCACTTGATAACTCATGGCAGCAGGCATTGGCTCTCTGGGCACTTCCGGCACTCATTGCCGCTTTGCTCTGGGGCAGGCTGACATGGCGTATCAAACATCATCCGGCAGCAACCAAGGGTAAAGTAACAGGCCTGTGGCGGGACAAGATCGCATGGCAGCTGACATTCTTTATGGGGCTGCAATCATCGCTGGCTTATACGGTTTTCGGCTGGCTGTCGCCGATCCTGCGCGAGCGCGGGCTGGATGGTCATACCGCCGGTGTGGTGGTTTCTGTTGCAATCGGGATGCAGCTGTTTGCCTGTCTGATCGTGCCGACAATCGCAGTGCGTTCCCGTAATCAGAGCCTGCTCAATGCTGTGCTGATTGCCTGTGCCTCTGTTTCCATGCTGGCGATGTTGTTTATGCCGCTTTGGTCGGTTTGGTATTGGGCGGTTCTGCAGGGCATCGGCCTAGGCGGGTTGATTGCAGCCGCCATGACCGAGATTGTGCTGCGTTCGCCTAACCCGCGTGTGGCGGCACATTTGTCCGGCATGGTGCAGTTTGTCGGTTATATGATTGCATCCATCGTGCCGTTGCTGATTGGCATTATCCGTGACTGGACGGGCTCTTATGATGCGACCGCATTCTTGTTTGTGTTTATCGGTATTGTTGCGGCATGGAATGGTTGGGGTGCAGGCCGTGCCATCTATGTCAAAGCGAAGAGTGAATAAACAAAAAGCCCCGTAAAATGCGGGGCTTTTTTTATGCGAAAGATGAGGGGATCAGATGAACTGACCGAGACCCGGAATCGAGTTCACGACATCATCAACGGTCTGCGCACCGGCTTTTTCTTTTGCAAAAGCAATGGTTTCTTTGGCAACGCCGGAAATTTCACCCATGCCGAGGCCTGCGCCCATCAGCTTGGAGCCGAGACCCATAACACCGCCCATCATATTGGAGAGGAAGCCACCCTTATCGGCAGACGCAATCAGCTCCTGCGCACCCGGAATACCGGCGATCAATGCGCCGACTTTATCCTGCGGACCTTCTTTGGCGAGAAAGGCAAGGATCAGGCCAACAGCTTTTTCTGCAGTTGCGCTATCAACACCGACATTATTGGCAATACGTGTAATCAGCTCTTCCATCATAGTCTCCCAAAAATTGACGTTTACGTAATAAGCATTATGGAATGATGAAATCAAGTCCTGCTTTATCCGTTTCTGTAACATAAATTACCTTAGAGCGGTTTACATTCATGTTGGATCTCAGTGCTCGCTCTAACGTTTTAAAATTATGCTCAAGGCAGAGGCTAAAATATTGTCCCGTTGCGGTCTGATGGCTATAAACTTAAAATAGCTGTGCCGTTTGGTGTATATTCGGCGTGAAGATGAACGGATGAGGAGTGACTCTATGCCCGCAGATGGAAGCATCTTTCTTGGTGCCAGCCGCAAACCGGATGACAGCTATCAGCAACCGGAAGAACTGGCGCTGAAATATGCCAACCGGCACGGGCTGGTGACCGGTGCGACCGGTACGGGTAAAACCGTCAGCCTGCAGGTGATGGCTGAGGCCTTTTCTGCTGCCGGTGTGCCGGTATTTTGCGCTGATGTGAAAGGCGATCTTTCCGGAATTGCCGCAATCGGCGAGAAGAATGATTTCTCGGTGAAGCGCGCGCAGGAAATTCATCTTGAACCTTATGATATGCACGCGACGCCGGTGATCTTTTGGGATATTTTCGGCCAGCAGGGGCATCCGATCCGCGCAACAATCTCCGAAATGGGGCCTTTGCTGTTGGCGCGGCTGATGAACCTGACGGAAGCGCAGGAAGGCGTGTTGAATATCGCATTCCGTGTGGCCGATGAAGAGGGGCTGCTGCTTCTCGACATGAAAGATCTGCAATCTATGCTTAGCCATGTTGCCGAGCGGTCTTCAGAACTTTCTGCCCAATATGGCAATGTCAGTAAGGCATCTGTGGGTGCTATTCAGCGTTCGCTGCTGGTATTGGAACAGCAGGGGGGCTCTTTCTTCTTTGGCGAGCCTGCGCTGAATATTTCTGATTTGATGCGTACCACCACTGACGGGCGCGGGATTGTCAGTGTTCTGGCCGCCGATAAGCTGATGATGAACCCACGGCTTTATTCCACATTTCTGCTCTGGCTGATGTCGGAACTGTTTGAACAATTGCCGGAAATCGGTGATCCGGAAAAGCCGCGTCTGGTGTTTTTCTTTGACGAGGCGCATCTGCTGTTTGATGAGGCGCCGAAAGCGCTGCTGGATCGTATTCAGCAGGTTGTCCGCCTGATCCGCTCAAAAGGTGTTGGCGTTTATTTCGTCACACAGAACCCGCTGGATGTGCCGGAAACTGTTCTGGCGCAGCTTGGTAACCGTGTGCAGCATGCCTTGCGTGCCTATACACCGCGTGAAACAACAGCAGTGAAAACCGCTGCGGGCACATTCCGGCCTAATCCGGATTTTGATACATTCAAAGCGATCACCATGCTGTCAACAGGGGAAACGCTGGTTTCAACCTTGCAGGCTAAGGGTATCCCGTCGATGGTGCAGCGTACTTTGATGCGTCCGCCTGCATCACGCATCGGCCCGTTGACGGCAGATGAACGTGCAAAGCTGGTCGCAACCAGCCCTGTTTCCGGTCAGTATGATCGTGTGATTGATCGTGAATCTGCTTTTGAGATTTTGCAAAAACGCGCTGAGGAAAAAGTCGCCTCGGTTGAGCAGCAGCAAGATGCAGAGCAGGGCGGTAGTTGGACAGATTATCTGACATCAACACTTGGCGGCGGTGGCAAGCGCGCCGGCCGTCAGACAGTTGCAGAGACAGCTGTTAAAAGTGTTGTGCGCACTGTGAGTAACTCGCTTGGTCGTGCCATCGTACGCGGTATTCTGGGCGGCTTTAAACGCTGATTGTAACTTTTGCAGATCAATAAAAATGCGCCCTGTCTGTCAGACAGGGCGCATTTTTATGCCTGCTTACTTGGTGGCAGTCACATGGAGCCAGTTGGTTGGCTCATTGTCATATCCGCTGCCGGTCAGTTCGGTAATTTCAATTTTGCCCCAGCCGAACTGCGCATAGAGCTCGCGCAGCCATTGTTCTGAAGGGTAGTTGTAGAACCGATCGAAGCGATCACGGCCTTCCGCTTCACCCGCTTTATAACTGGCATAGAAGGTGCCGGATGGCTTTAAGGCGGTGTGAATCTTGCCGATAATGGCAGGTAAAGCCGCACGCGGAACATGCAGCAGGCAGGCATTGGCGAAAATGCCGTGATATTGCCCCTGCGCGTCAATATCTTCAAATAATAGCACGCCGACCAGATGGTTGAGGCGTTTTGCTGCTTCTGCGGCGAGTTCCGGTGTGCCGTCTGTCGGATGTACATCATAACCGCGATCCAGCATATAGCGGCTGTCCTGACCACCGCCGCAACCCAGTTCCAGAATGGAGGCGCCGGCAGGCAGATGTGCAAGAAACTGATCAAGCTGAATGACCGCCGGTTCACGTCCGCGCGACGCATAGGCCTCAGCTTCGCGGGCATAAAAACCAATAGTATCCGTATCTTTGGCGGTCATATGCAATCCTTCAACCTTTTGACTGTTTATTCGAACTTTTAAGCTCTTTCACGGACTTGTAAATCTGTGCGCCTAGAGCATTTCACAGTCAAGTTGGATCAACTTGGACAGTCCGGGATAATGCGACAAAATAAAGAAACTAGAGCGAGCGCCATGATTCAATCTGAACGTAAACCGCTCTAGGGGGCGAATGGTGCCAATAAAAAAGCCGGACTGCTGAACAATCCGGCTTTTATAAATTTTTGATAGCGCAGATCACATGACCAGAACAGGTGTTTTATTCGGAACGCGGTCGTACAGATCCATCACGTCCTGATTAACCATGCGTACGCAGCCGGACGAGACGGCTTTACCAATTGACCACCATTCAGGATTACCGTGAATACGGTAGAGCGTATCAACACCGTCTTTGAAAATATACAAGGCGCGCGCGCCGAGCGGATTGTTCAGACCAGGAGCCATGCCGCCATTGCGGGCGCTGTATTTTTCCAGTTCAGGCTGACGACCGACCATTTCATCCGGCGGTGTCCAGCGTGGCCATTTACGCTTCCACTGGATAACCGCACGTCCTGACCATGAGAAGCCTGCACGGCCAATACCCACGCCATAGCGCAGAGCCTGACCATCCTGCATCACCAGATAGAGAAAGCGGTTAGCGGTGTCGACTACGACAGTGCCCGGCATTTCACCAGTCGGATCCTGAACCAGCTGACGGTAATATTTCGGATCAATTTTCTGAAACGGTACCGCAGGAATCGAATAGCCTTCATCTTCGACAGCTGCATACATGCTGGCATAAGGCCCCATAGCCGCGCCATTATTGGAAGGTGGAGCGACAGGAGCAGGACCGCCGGTCATGTCGATTACCGGAATATTACGGCTGATCTGCGTACAGCCTGCCAGACCGGCGGCTGCCGTGACCGACAGTGCCGACATGAAAGAGCGGCGGGAGAAAGAATTTTCCATATTTAAACCAGTCTTTTCAGAGCGTTTTTAAATGATGAGTATAATACCTGACAGACAAATACCGGCGGGGGTAAGCCGCAGATAATGCGTGCTCAGGCACGACCCGACAGAGCCGCTCAATCTGCCTCTGTGGAAGATACAGACAAAACGGTAGTGTGGCCGGATGGCCGGAATTATGGATCTGCCGGAATGATGCGCTGTTGTGAGTCCAGACAGAAAGCTTGTATAAAAGTGATGAAAAACTGCCATAATATGGCTAACAACTTATGAATTTTTAAGAATAGATAATTGCTTATATGTCTGTTGCAGCATGGCAACATTTCGCACCGTGGTGCTCTTGCCTGATTGTCACTGAGCAGACAGGTGCTGACTGCTGCACAATATCGCGGATTGTGACGGTGAAAATGGAAATACTCATAGTTCCATTGGATAAAGTTCTAAAATTTCCGTGATTTTTCACAGAACTTAATTTCTCTGCATTGCCCGCGTGCCTGTGTCGGCCTATGTAGTATAGGCATGAAGAATTTGGGTGGCGGAAACTTGAAGCCGCCCACACCAAGAGGAGAAACACCATGGCTTTTGAATTGCCTGCTCTGCCTTACGACTATGATGCGCTTACCCCGTATATGTCCCGTGAAACCCTTGAGTTCCACCACGACAAGCATCATCAGGCTTATGTAACCAACGGCAACAAGCTGCTTGAAGGTTCGGGTCTGGAAGGCAAGAGCCTTGAAGACGTCGTTAAAGAAAGCTACGGCAAAAATCAGGCGCTGTTTAACAATGCCGGTCAGCACTACAACCATATCCACTTCTGGAAATGGATGAAAAAAGACGGCGGCGGCAACAAACTGCCTGCTAAGCTTGAAGCTGCAATCAAATCCGATCTTGGCGGCTACGATAAGTTCCGTGAAGATTTCATCGCTGCCGGTGCCGGTCAGTTCGGTTCGGGCTGGGCATGGCTGTCGGTTAAAGATGGCAAGCTGGAAATTTCCAAAACACCAAACGGCGAAAACCCGCTGGTACATGGCGCGAGCCCAATTCTCGGCGTCGACGTATGGGAGCATTCCTACTACATCGACTACCGCAATGCGCGTCCTAAATATCTTGAAGCATTTGTCGATAGCATGATCAACTGGGATTATGTTCTCGAGCTTTACGAAAAGGCCTGATTATTCGGGTTCAGAAAAGCCTCCTTCGGGAGGCTTTTTTATTGTTACAAAAAATTAATCTGAATGACCTGACGTTTTTATAGATATTCTAAATACCCAGACTATAATAATTCTAAAATGGCGTCATGAGATGATTATGCATGGGCGCTGTAACGGAACAGGTATTTCAGATTAAAGGACGCAGTATATGAAAAAATCATTGGCGATATTTTCTGCTTTATTCATGCTGACAAGTGCAGCTTCAGCTTCGCCGGTCGCAGACCGTCAGGCGCTGATGAAAGATATTGGTCGTTCAATGGGCGTTCTTGGGCCTGTTATGAAGGGTGATAAGCCTTTTGAAGCAGAATCCGTGCAGGCTGCACTGGAACAGCTTAAAGCAGACGCCATTAAGATGAATGCTGAAACAATGTTCCCTAAAGGCTCGGAAAGCGGTGATACTGCTGCCTCCCCGAAAATCTGGGAAGATGCTGCTGGCTTTCAGGCTGATATCGACCATTTCCGAACCGCTACAGCCGCTGCTGCTGATGCAAAGCCACAGGACGTTGATGCCCTGCGCGTTGCGATGAAAGAAGTTGGCGCAAGTTGCGGCACTTGCCATCAGGCTTTTCGCGTAAAGAAATAAGTAATTTTGCCTGCACATGCTCTGTCATGTGCAGGCTTTCTGAATTTCAGTCGGAATGCTGTCCGGCACCCATAAATTTGGACAAGTTTTTGATATGAAACGTAAATTGATATCCGCTGCTCTGCTTTGTGCTGTTACCGGTGCCGGTGTGTTCTGGTTTCTGACACAGCCTGTGCATGTTGATCGCACGGCGCTGGATAAGCTGGCGGCAGGGGATGTCAAAAACGGCGAGCATGTTTTCTATGCCGGTGGCTGTGCGTCTTGTCATGCGGCACCTGGCGCAACGGGTGATGCGAAACTTGTGCTTGCGGGCGGGCATGAGCTGAAGACTGATTTCGGCACATTTATCGCACCGAATATTTCCCCGTCTGCAAACGGACTGAAAGACTGGACATTGGGCGAATTTGCCGATGCGATGCTGGAAGGTGTCGGGCGCAATGGCGAGCATCTCTACCCGTCTTTTCCATATACATCCTATACACGGATGAAGTTGCAGGATGTGGCGGATCTTTACGCCTTTATGAAAACTCTGCCAGCCTCGGATGAGGCGTCAAAGCCGCATGAACTGGGCTTTCCGTTCAATATCCGTCGCGGACTTGGTCTGTGGAAAATGCTCTATCTGAACGATGCACCTGCGGTTGCATTGAATAATCCGGATGAACAGCTCAAGCGCGGACAATATCTGGTTGAGGCCATGGGGCATTGCGGCGAATGTCATACACCGCGCAATGCTTTGGGCGGAACGGATACGGAGCAATGGCTTGCCGGTGCGCTTTCTGCGGAAACAGATGCACAGGGTAAACGCGGTATTGTGCCGAATATTACCAGTGGCGAAGGCGGTATTTCCGACTGGAGCGCGGGTGATATTGCTTATGGGCTGGAGAGCGGTTTTACACCCGATTTTGATTCCATGGGCGGATCAATGACCGATGTGATTGCCAATACATCTAAGTTGCAGGCTGCTGATCGTGAGGCGATTGCCGCCTATCTGAAAGCCATTCCTGAACACAAGAATGGTTATTCTTCTCAGTAACTTAACTGGGATTTATCCTCACAGTTTTGTCATCGCTTAAATCGGATGCCATCCTTTAGTATCATGGCGGGTGTGATAGTATACTTCTGCGGAAGCACAATACTGTTATGATCCGCAATGTTATAAGGTCTGTCAGTTCGGACTGTGTTCCGGCTGACGCAACCGACCGGAGGATGCAAAGATGCAAAACAATAAAACCCAGCAGAAAAGTGGTGCATGTCGCACGGTTTATGTCACCGAGCTGACAGACGGAATTCTCGATCCGGCGCGCCCGATGCTCGGACCTGTTGCCGATGGTGGTACAATTATTGCCAATACGGCGCCCGGCTGCTGGGGCCCGATGATTACACCTGCTATTCGCGGCGGCCACGAGGTTACTCGTCCGGTGGCTGTTGAAGGTGCGGAAATCGGTGATGCTATTGCTATTCGTATTCGTTCGATCGTTGTGACCTCAAATGCCACAGCATCCGGCTCGGATAGTGTTGTCGCCGGCCGCAACAATGGCGACCCGTTCTGCGCGGCTGTTTGTGCGGAATGCGGCACGGAATGGCCTGCAACCCATATTGAAGGCATTGGCCAGAGCGCAATCCGCTGCGATAAATGCGGCGCGGATGCCACGCCGTTTAAGATTGAAAATGGCTATACGATTGTTTTTGACGATGCGCGCAGCATTGGTGTGACAATCGGCAAAGCCCGTGCAGAAGAAATGGCCCCGGATGCCGCCAAGATCATGGCGCTGCCGGATACATCCGTGCAAAATCCGGTCATGACTTTTGCACCGGCTGATCTGGTTGGCGTTGCCACGCGTTTGCGTCCGTTCCTCGGGCAGCTTGGGACAACACCATCCAAAGCAATGCCGGATTCACATAATGCCGGTGATTTTGGTTCCTTCCTGCTCAATGCACCGCATAAATATGCGCTGACACCGGAAGAGCTGCTGCGCAATAAAACCGACGGTCATCTGGATGTAAATACTGTGCGTCAGGGTGCAGTGCTGATCTGTCCGGTTAAAGTGCCGGGCGGTGGTGTCTATCTCGGTGACATGCATGCGTTGCAAGGCGATGGTGAAATCGCCGGTCATACCTCTGACGTTGCCGGTGTGGTGACATTGGAAGTCAGCGTTATCAAAGGTCTGGCCATTGACGGGCCTCTGTTATTCCCTGTGGCGGATGATGTGCCTTATCTGGCGCGCCCACTGAATGCAGTTGAAAAACAGCGTGCTGAGGCGCTCGCAAAAGCCAACGGTCTGGCTGAAATCGAACAGGATGCACCGATCACCGTGATCGGCAGTGGTGCAACACTGAATGAGGCCACGGATAATGGTTTGAAACGGGCAGCCGATTTGTTCGGAGTGACCGTGCCGGAAATCATGAACCGTGCGACAATGGCCGGTGCGATCGAAATTGGCCGTCATCCGGGGATTGCCCGTGTGACCTTCCGCATGCCTCTGAAAAAGCTTGAGGAAAAAGGCTTGGCAGGTTTTGCCCGTTCGCAATATGACCTGAAATAAGCAAACACCTTATCAGGATAAAAGAAAAGCACCGGAATTTCCGGTGCTTTTTTATTTGGCGTCTTTTACAGTCAGATTATTCCCATTCCATCTCGCCTTTGATGACTTTTGCGCCAAGCTCAAGGCTCGAAACACCGCCAAGATCAGGGTAGCGTTTTTTCATGGCGGCAATCAGCTCTTCGCTGTTTTTGGCTTTTGCCTGTTCCTCTTCAAAAGCGACGAGATAATCCTTGGTGAATGTCACCGCAGAGATGTCGGTTTTGGAGCCGGCTGCCATATGAGCTGGTACGACAATTTCAGGATTACGGGCAGCAAGTGCATCAAGCGTTTTAATCCATGCCTGACGCTGCTCTGCCTTTGGCGTATCGGCAAGCCAGACATGCTCACCGGCAGTAATTAAGACGCCGCCGAAGACAGCTTTCAGGGAAGGTACCCAGAGATAGCGGCGGTTCGGCATATTTTCCGCATCAATGATTTCAATCTTTTTACCTTCAAGATCAAGCTCTGTGGCATCTGAGACTTCAGGGATGACCACATCGGCCAATGTTTGCGGGCCGTTCTCTTTCAGCTGAGGTCCCCAGACTTTTAGCTTGCCTTCCACATTACCTTTAATGGCTTCAACCGTAGCAGGTGCTGCAATCACCTTCGCATCGGGAAAGGCGGTTTTGATGGGGCCGAGGCTGAAATAATAATCGGGATCACTCTGGCTCACATAGATTGTGGTGAGGTTTTTTCCGGTCGCTTTGATTTTCTCTGCAAGGGCTTGGCCGTCTGAAAGTGTAAAGCCACCATCAAGGAGAATGGCTTCTTTCTCACCGGTCAGCAGAACAGGCGTGCGGAGAAAACCGTTTTCATCAGCCTGAAAGAACTGCCAGTTCAATGCTTTTTCATCTTGAGCATGGGCGGCAGATACAGAGAGGGCAGAGGTTACAAGTGTTGCGGCAAGAGCCGCCTTGGTCAGAAACTGCGTTGCGGTTTTGAGAAATGTCATGGTCGTTTCCTTCACCTGAGAATGAACAGTGGTGAAGCGAAAATTAAGGAGCAAAGCGCCTTTGACAAGAAGGCATGTAAAAACCCGCAAGTTACATCAAGGTAACCAGTCGTCGGTAAAACGCAGGATTTATCGGGTTTTTAGAAAACCCTGCTTTGTTTCTTTATTTTGAACACAGTGTATAATGCACTGTTTTTAGCGTTTCAGACATTTGGTAGCGCGGGGCAGACCGGCGCTATAGAGGCTTTGCATCGTGTAGAGCCAGCCTTTGCATTCTTCCATAGAGCTGAAACAGCGGTAGCGGTTGATGGATTCAGGATAGTCACTGCTGACAAAAGCGCTTTCGCCAAATCCCTGAAAAATCCCGACAATGGCACCACTGCCGCGTGGCGGCGGATTGCAACGCTGGCCTGCATATTCACTGACATTTTTACGCACGGTTGCTTCTGCTTGCGGTGCCGGTATTGCAAGCAATGCGGCAATACTCAAAGTGCTGAGAGCAGCCCGCAGAGGCATGGTGAAGCGCGGTTTCGCAGATATAAAGGACATGACTTAATCCTTCCCTGTTGCAAAAGATCAAAGCAGCATCGCTGTCTGCTTTGATCTTTATTCTTTATGCGCCTGTTACAGCTTTCCTGCAACTTTAAGCGCGAAGGCGTAAATATAGGCGACTTCTTCCAGCTGGGAGAAGCGGCCGGACGCACCGCCATGACCGGCATCCATATTGATTTTCAGCAATACAGGATTGTCGCTGGTGGTTTTTTCACGCAGTCTTGCAACCCATTTTGCTGCTTCCCAATAGGTCACGCGCGGGTCGGTCAGACCTGCGGTTGCCAGTACCGGCGGATAGTTTTTCGCATCCACATTATCGTAAGGCGAATAGGCGGCAATGGTACGGTAGTCTGTCTCCGATGCAATCGGATTGCCCCATTCCGGCCATTCCGGCGGGGTCAGCGGCAGGCTGTCATCAAGCATGGTGTTGAGCACATCGACAAATGGGACATCGGCGATAACGCCGCCAAAGGCTTCCGGTGCCATATTGGTGATGGCACCCATCAGCATGCCACCGGCAGAGCCGCCATGGGCGATAATGCGGTCATGGCTGGTGAAGCCTTCAGCGACCAGATATTTGGCTGCGGCAATGAAGTCAGTGAAAGTATTGACTTTGTGTTCACGCTTGCCGTTTTCGTACCAGGCGAAACCTTTGTCTTTGCCGCCGCGAATATGCGCAATGGCATAGATAAATCCGCGATCAACCAGTGACAGGCGAGACGTGGAGAAGCTGGCCGGAATTGTGCTGCCATAAGCACCATAGGCATAGAGCAAAGTCGGAGCCGTGCCGCCCAGCGGCGTATCTTTATGCGCTAGAATGGAGACCGGTACGAGTTCACCATCCGCAGCAGGCGCCAGAATGCGGCGGGTGACATAATCATCAATCACATGACCGCTTGGCACTTCCTGTGTTTTGAGCAGAATGCGCTCACGGCTGGCCATATTATAATCAAAGAGCTGGCTTGGCGTGGTCATCGATGAATAGGAGAAGCGGATGACGTCCGTATCATATTCAGCACTGCCCTGCAGGCCGAGAGAATAGGCTTCTTCATCAAAAGCAATTGCATGTTCCGCACCACTCACACGTTCACGGATGACGATGCGCGGCAGGCCATTATTGCGCTCCAGCCAGACCAGATGATTTTTATAGGCAGCAATATCCAGAATGATGGTGCCGGATTTCTCGCCGACAACTTCTGTCCAGTTTTGCTTTTGCGGTGCGCTGACCGGTGCAGACATGATTTTGAAATCTTTGGCACCGTCAATATTGGTCAGAATATAGAAGACATCGCCGCCTTCAGTCAGAGTATATTCAATGCCGGTCTCACGCGCAGCCACAAGCTGCGGCTTTGTCTGCGGATCATTGGCTGGTATCAGCCAGACTTCTGATGTTTCGTGATCCTGAATATTGATGAAGGCATAGTCGTTCAGCGAACTGCCGGAGACATTCATGAAGAAACCGGAGTCTTTTTCTTCATAGATCAATCTATCCTGTGCTTGTTCCGTGCCGACGCGGTGATAGAACAATTTAGCAGGTCGATGATTGTCGTCCATCTCGATATAGAAAATGCCTTTGCTCTGGGCATCCCAGACAGTGCCGCCAGCAGTCGCTGTCAGGATGTCACTGCGGTCTTCGAGTGAAGTCAGATCGCGGATTTTAATGTCGTAAAACTCTGAGCCTTTAGTATCTGCAGACCATGCTAGCAGGCTGTGATCCGGCGAATAGTCCAGACCACCAAGGCTGAAATAGGCGAGGGATGCCGCTTGTTTATCGCCGTCGATCAGAACGGTTTTATCACCGCCATCGCGCGGGGTTCTGAAATATTGCGGATGTTGGCCACCGGTCACATAGGAAACGCCATAGGCATAAGCACCGTCTTTAACCGGAACGCTGGAGTCGTCTTCCTTAATGCGGCCTTTCATCTCTGCGAACAGTTTCTGTTGCAGGTCTTTGGTATCGGCCATCAAGGTTGACTGATATGTATTTTCCGCTTTCAGATGATTGAGGATTTGCGCATCAAGCAGAGACGGATCACGCAGAACATCCTGCCAGTTTTCTGCGCGTAGCCAGTGATACTCATCATTGCGTGTAATACCATGGCGTGTGTCGCTGTAAGGCTTTTTCTCTGGAGCAGGAGCGGTCTGTTGGACGAAAGAATGCTGGTTCATACTATTTCCGGTATTGGTGGTTAACATGAAGATGGCTGAGAAAATGACGCGGATCATGCTTCAGTAAAATAAAGAGCGGTGCCGTTCATGCAATAACGCAGGCCTGTCGGCGCAGGGCCGTCGGGAAAGACATGGCCAAGATGCGCATCACAATCCGCACAACGGATTTCGGTGCGGCTCATGCCATATGAGGTATCCTCAAAAGCATTCACAGCTTCCGGTTCTGCCGGACGAATAAAGCTTGGCCAGCCGGTGCCTGAGTTGAATTTATCATCTGATTTATAAAGCAGCCGGTCACAGCAGATACAGTGGTAAGTCCCGTGAAGTTTGAGGTCAAAGTCCGGACTGGAAAATGCGCGTTCTGTGCCATGCTGACGCGTGATCTTATATTGCTCCGGCGTGAGTTGCTCGCGCCATTCTGCATCGGTCTTTTGTACTTTTAACGGGCGTTTATGAAGATCTTTGTCGGACAAGGTCATTCTCCTGTCATTCAGAATGCATCCCTCAGACAGCTTGGCTTTCGGGATAAGAATTAAAACATGTGCGTTGATCTGATCCAATCAGATATGAGCGCGCTGTGCAGTGCAATTTTTACAATATATGGGGATATTAACTGCTTTTTAAAAGGTGAATATGGCGTTGTGTATTTCAATAAAAGGTTGATTGTTTTTATTAGTTTTGTCTAATTTTCGTGTTCTGGTCGTTGTTATCGTTACAGATCGGCCGTTATGTTTGGTAATATAGTCTTGTGTGCATGAGGTTTTTCCGGGGAATTGTTGTATAAAATATGGTTTTTCATAATTTGCCAGAAAAATGACTTAATATAGAAATAATCATTTTTTTGATAAAGCATCTTATCCCGATGATAGTGTTTTATATCGTTATATTCGTTGAGTTCTATTGGTTGTTGTTTCAACAGGTGAAGTTCACAATTTTTTGTGAATTTGTTTTCAGGGATTTAAACTGGAACATCATTTACTTTGTATGTGCGAATGGTGATTTCAAAGTTCAAATCTTTGGAGAAAAATAGAAAAATTTTCTGTTTTAGGCAAATTCACGGATGTTCATTCCTCAAGGGTGTGAAGGTTGAAATTTTATCAATCAGTCAAAAAGCGTACAAAACTTAACATTATTGTAAAATAAATTGACATTTTGCAATTTTTATAGATATGAGAAGATCATTGGGATGGTATGCACATTTTAAACTGGTTGATTGTTGAGCGGGCTGAATTATTATATATATAAAGTGCTTTTCCAATCAGCAATATATAGATGAAGGAAGTATAATGGAACATCCAGAGACTGTAGTTTCTGCCGACGAACTACTGCTCAGTCTTACAGCTGATGTTGTCGCTGCTTATGTCAGCAATAACTCCATCCGTGCGGGCGAGTTGCCAGCGCTGATCGCTGATGTTCATGCCGCTTTTGCGCGTTCCGGTGTTCGTGAAGAAGTTGTCGCAGTTGTTGAGAAGCCAAAACCGGCTATCAACCCAAAGAAATCAGTACACGACGAGTATATTATTTGCCTTGAAGACGGCAAAAAATTCAAGTCGCTCAAGCGTCACCTGATGACCCATTATAACCTGACACCGGAACAGTATCGTGAAAAGTGGGATCTGGATCCTAACTATCCGATGGTTGCTCCAAGCTATGCTGAAGCCCGTTCTCAGCTTGCTAAGAAGATGGGTCTGGGTCGTAAGCGTAAAGCTGCCTGATCAGGACAGTTTCCAGAGACTATACAAAAGCAGCGGTGGAATAATACCGCTGCTTTTTTATGCTTAAGTGATGATTTTTCTGTTGTTAGAGTGCAATTAACTGAAGTCTCTCAAAGATATTTTATAAACTCTGGTTGTGAACATCATTATGCGCGTCAGTCTCTTTCGCAATCATGTTTAAGATGCGTATTTGTACTTGTTTTAGAGCGATATGACGGTTGATGTCATAGCTCCAGTGTTTGTTCAGCCCCTTTAATCTTTCTCTTTTAATCAACCGGTTCAGCTTGGCCACAACGCTGGCCTTTTTCTCCGTGGATGACGTTGTGATTTGGCGGAGATCAATGCCGCAGCTCATTTGTAAAGCAAATGATTGTGCGGCTTGCAGCGCATCCTCTTTACGATTTTCAATGAAAACCTGTCTGTCATGTTGCAAATTTTCTGACATGATCTGCCTCTTTTTGAATGAGGAAGATGATATGTTGAGAAATAAGAGCGGGGATAAGCAGCTTTTTGTAATGTTTACTTTAATTATTGTATTAAATAATTTTTTTATAAGTAGTAATATGAGTTATGAAATTTATTTATCGCAATTAATAAGTTAAATTTATTTTGAATATGATAATTTAAAATTGTTTTTTTGATGTATTGTTTATATTTAAAATAAGTGGTCAAAATTTATCCCCGTATAAGATTTTTACCTTATCCATATGTCATCTACGGAGGGCATATGTTGAACAATTTTCCTGATTTTTTGTCTGGCCACACCGATACGCTCATCGTTTTACGTAGCTTCCCGACTGCCGCACTAAAACCGTTTCGTCCAAAAGAGCAGGACGGCAGTCCAATAAACGAAGCAAGCCGAAAAATACGCATGACAGATGATGCGCTTTATCTCGCTGAACTTTTGCACAAAAATCACAAGTTTCAGCGAAAGCGTAGCAATGATGAGCGTCAGCAACATGCATGGAACCTATGCGGTGCATTGCTGTCTTTATTATCGGTTTTCTTTCAGGTGACATTAAAGGAATTGCGTAGTGCAGAGCGGGGCAATAACCATGTTGCCCGCATCCGGCAATTCGGCATGTATATCGCCCATACAATGTTCGGGCTTTCTATGTCTGAAGTGGCTTATGCTTTTTGCCGCGAGAGAACGACGGTCAAACACGCCTGTCATTTGATTGAAGATATGCGGGAAAATGAAAAATTCGACAGTAATGTCAGCGACTTTGAATATCTGGTTCGGTCTCTTTATCCGGGCATCGGGAGTGTAGCAGAATGATCAAGCGTAATTGCCTTCTGACTATGGCCGATAAACAACCCGCTTTGAGAGTATTGCGCTTTTTACACAAAGCCTCAGCTATGCTGGAAGAAAGTACGGATTGTGATCGCTGGTTACTCGTGAGTGGGGAGAGCGGCAGTGTCTCTTGTGACAGGCATTTACTTGATGCGCTGAACAATGCCGCCCTGATTAAGATACAAAATGGCAAGGCTAATTTATCAGTGGCGGGGCGTGAACTGCTGCAAGAGTTTAAACAACCCGCGAATTTAACTCATACCAATGTTAAAAATAGTAGCTTTGGCCTCATGGTTAATCATGCTGAGTCTCCGCTGGGATTGCTTTATCGGAAGAACAAGCAAACCGGACAGCGGTTTTTGAGTGATGAGGAATTTCAGGCAGGAGAGCGTTTGCGCGCTGATTTCACACGGGGCAACATGATGCCGCGCATTACGGCGAATTGGGAGGCGGTCGTTACGAAACGCGCACGTGGTGAGCGCGGAGCGCAGGCTGATCTGAGTGACCATGCGCTGGACTGTCGGGACAGAGTTGAGAAAGCTTTGAGAGATGTAGGGCCGGAATTATCCGGTGTGCTGCTGGATATATGCTGTTTTCTGAAAGGCTTGGAGCTGGTGGAGCGGGAGCGGTGCTGGCCGGTACGCTCAGCAAAAATGATGCTGAAAACGGGTTTAAGCATTTTGCATCGTCATTATACGGCTGACAGTGATTCCGGCAAAACAGAAGTGCCCGTGTATCATTGGGGAGCGCCGGATTTCCGGCCATCATTATAATTGATCCTGCGCCTTCTATTGAAGACGCAGGATGAAACATAGCTTAGAGCGTCGTGCGCCCTCTTGGGCGCACAAAGGTCGCTCTAACACTTTATATTTACAGCGTAATTTTACCTTTTAAAATTTCAAGTTTAAGGAATTATGCTGTTGTCAGCGCTTTGCAAGGCAGCCTGTGCATCGCGGCGCACGCGCTGCACCATTGAGCGCAGGCCGTTAGAGCGTTGCGGTGTCAGATGCTCATCAAGTCCGAGGCTTTTGAGAACATTTTCAGCGTCAATTTTCAAAATTGCAGATGCTGTTTCACCGGAATAGAGCGCCAGCAAAATGGCGACGAGGCCACGAACAATATGGGCATCGGAATCGCCGAGGAACTCCATCACCGGATCCGCGCCTTGTCCCTGAATGGTCTTCAACCAGACCTGACTGACACAGCCCGGAACTTTATGATCCGCATCGCGGGCTTCTTCCGGGTAGGGCTGTAAGTCGCGTGCGAGGTCAATCACATAACGATAGCGATCTTCCCAATCGTCCAGAAACTCAAAGTCCGACGCAATTGTGCTGATCTTTGAATTTGTCATAGGTCTCTCCGCATCATTATCTGTCATGGGCGGCTTATACCAAAACCCTATGAGTATGACTCATGGGGTTTTGGTTAAGCCCGAGTGGCGATTGAACTTTTTCAAGACGTGATGCGTCAGCATCTTAGCGTCTTGGTATTATAGACCATTTTAGTAGCAAATGGAAAGTTATCAGATGTCGTGCATCTATCGCGGACGGGGTGTCGGAACCGGAATTCTGGCAAGAACAGATTCTGCGGGGGCTGGCTGACTTGTTTGTTGCTGCGTAGCCTGCGTTGTCCCTGAAAAATTCACAATTGCATCTTTCGCGCGCAGGAGTGCCTGCTCACCGGCCTGTTGTGCCGTGGCTTTCCCTGCCATGCAGAGTGCAGGATTGCGATCGCAAAAGGTACTGATTTCTTGCAGGGTTTTTCCCGCTTGCAACCATTGTTCCACCAAATCCGCAGGCGCATTCTGATCGGGCTGTGATTGGGGATTAGTTTGTGCAGCACGGTTGGTTTGTGACTGCGATACAGGGTTATCTGTCGACTTTCCCATAATGCCGGGCATCAGCAGAAAGACACCGCCCAGCCAGAAAATACATTTAAGCAGAAATCTCATGATCTGTGTTCCTGCCCGTTTACATTCTCTCGTAGGTGGTTGATCTCAGCAAATATATGAAGCGCGTAATATTCATATCTTGATAAAGAATAATCCTGTTATGGCCGTGAAGATTGGCGGTTTTCCGGCACATCGCCCAGCATCGGACATATTTCTGAAGATTCTGATAAAATGTCTTTAACATTGTCTTGTCGTTCTCTGGGGCTGGAAATATTCCGTTTACCATAGACAAAGAAGCTACCCGTTTTTCGCCTAAAAAGGGCTTTGACGGTCATCTCACGGCCGCGTTTTATCTATTCCTTAAAGTCTCGGCGTTCATTCTGTCATAGTCCGGTGACTGTTCCTTCATGTGTAAGAAGTGCGGCAGTTGAAGTGAGATTGTGTAAGAGTGAGTATGCTGCGTGTACGGCATTTATGCGAAAACAATGAAAATGATTAAAGGCGGTATGAACAATGCCGTGACGGATCATAACCTGTTGGCGCAGGGCAGTGCGGACGCTCACACAAGCCGCAAGCCTGAACATTTCTCCGCTTCCGACCTGCGTCCGGCTCTGCTGTTGTTTCCGTTGTTTCTCACAATGGCTTTTTACAGCATTTTCCCGTCAATTTCTTTAAACGCATTGCTTGTGACTGCACTGTCTTTCACTGGCGTGTCGGTACTGATGCTGGCCGCACAGGCCTCCGGTATCCGCAACAGCCTGACCGGTATTGTTGCGCTTTCATTCTATAGCGCGGTTCTGGGTTTTACGGCCTTATTTGCCGGTGCCGATAATGCACTGATCTGGGCGATGGTGTTGGCATTACCGCTGGAACTTTGGCTGGTAACCCGTCACCGTGCCGCCGTAATGGCTGGCGGATTGATCGCAGTCGCATTGATTGCCGTTTCTCAAGTCAAAGGCATCAGCACACAAACTGCACTCCCGGCCGGTGTATCGACGAGCTTCCTGTTTATCTATGCTGGCTCACTGTTGTTGCGTGTACTTCGGATTTCTCTGCACGGTGTCGTTAAAACTCAGCATCATAATGCTGCGACTCATGCGGATAGCGATCTGGAAGCTGCATTGGATGCGCTGGTTATTCGTCTGGATCAGTACGGCCATATCAGTTCACTGTCAGATCGTTGTGTTGAACAATTTGGCGTGGATCGCGCTGTGCTCAATGGCACATTGCTGCTGGATCGCGTGCATGTGGCTGATCGCGTGCAATATCTCGCTTTTATCGATGGGTTGAAGCACGGTCACTCTCTGATGAAACTCAGCGGTAAGACGGAAATCCGTCTGCGCTGTGTTGATTCTTCCGCTGTCAGCAAGACTGAACAGCCGAAAATCTATTTCAATACATTTGAAATGGAAGGTCAGACCAAATCGGCAGCCGGACAAATGCCGGAGGGCTTCTTGATCGTTGCGCGCAATATTATGCAGGAACAGACTGTAACGCAGCAAATCCAGCAGCAGAGTGCAGTGATTGAAAATCTGGAAGTGTCGCGTGGCCGCTTGTTGGGAACAGTCAGCCATGAACTGCGGACACCGCTGAATTCGATTATTGGCTTTTCTGATCTGTTGTTGCATGATGTGGCGGGGCCGTTACAGAGCGAAAAACAGCGCGAATATATCGACTTGATCCGCAAATCCGGCAATCATTTGCTTGAAGTTGTAAACGGTATTCTGGAGGCCTCACGCGTAGAAGCCGGTCAGTATCCGGTGCAGCATGAGCGTTTCTCTGTGCGTGACAGCGTAACTATGTGCAGCTCCATGCTGATGCCGCTGGCAGAGAAAAAGGGCGTTATTCTCTGTGATCGTATTCATCCTGATGTATCTGACATGATCGCCGATCGCCGCGCAATCCGGCAAATTCTGATTAATCTGGTTTCCAATGCGATTAAATTTACGGATCGCGGTGGTTGTGTGACGATTGAAGTCATGCCGGATAGGGTGAAGCAGACTTATGCAGGTGCACAGCAAAACCTGATTATCTCGGTTTCTGATACCGGTATTGGCCTCGAGGCGCATGAGATTGAACGTCTTTGCCAGCCTTTCAGTCAGATCAACAATACGCAGACCCGTATGCAGGAAGGTTCCGGCCTTGGTCTCTATGTGGTGAAGGGGCTTGTCAGCCTTCATCAAGGCGAGATGGATATTCGCAGCCGCAAGGGGCAGGGCACGACTGTTTCTGTCACTTTGCCACACAACCTGCCGCAGCAGGCTGTGGATAAGGCCATACTGGTTGCCGGTCAGGCCGCAAATCAGGCGCCATTAGAGCCTATGATACAGGCGGGGCGTGTTTCAACAGATATTCGCAGCGCTCTTGAACAAGTGAAAACAGCAATTATTAATCTTCAGGCCGGTGAGACTGAAAGTCATCAGACCGCAGCAGCACAGGCAGAAAGTAGTTATGACGGAAAGACAGAGCCGCAGCGGTACGAAACGCAAGGGGACTTCCATGCGCAAAAACGCAAAACGGCGTAGTTTTGGCAGACGGTTTTTTGATGCTTGCCTGACCGGTGTGTCACGCATGGCGCTGGCTGCCGGTGATCTTGTCGCGCGTAATCCTGTGGTTGCCGGTGGCGCAACCGCATTTCTTGTGACGCTTGGTTTTGTGGCCAGCAATGCGATCTGGTATCAGCCGCAGGCACATGATGGTGTGTTTTTTAAAACGCGCCCTGATCAGGTTTTTCGCGCTGTTGCAAAAGATGAGAGTGAGGCTGCACGCAGGATCACAGGGAATGCTGACCAACAACAAACTGTACGTGAAATCACACTCAATGGTACTGCGCCTACACATGATAAGCCGCATATTGTGGCGGTTTTACCGGACACAACGGTTGATGGCGGTGATCTGCCGGCCTTGGCGCCGAATGGCGACAAGCAGGTTGCGATCCTGCAATATAATCTAAAGCAGCTTGGTTTCTATAGCGGCAATGTGGATGGTCTGACTGGCCCTCAAACCCGCGCTGCGTTTGAGCAATGGCAGAGTGTGCAGGCAAAGCTTTCACCAGAGCAAGCGCCAATTCAGACTGTTGCAGCGAAGCCGGTTGAAAACAAAATGACGATTGCTGAAGCAATCTCTGTGGCTGTGCCGGAAGCAAGACCGGAAAACAGTTCAGCCCGTTCTGTGCCGGTTGCAGAAAAAAGACCTGCGCCGATTATGGTCAGAACGGAAGAAAAAGCCGTTGTTCAACCGGTGCGTAATCAATCGCAACAGGAAAGAACTGCTTCCGTTGAACCGGTTGCTGTGAGAGCAGCAGGTGGACAGGCTGTGTCTGCTGAGGAACTTGTACGGATTCAGGCCGGTTTGAAAGCCTTCGGTAATGATATGGTTGTGGTGGACGGTGTTCCGGGTAAATCCACTGAAGATGCTATTCGTGAATTTCAGAAACTGTTCCGTCTCAATGTCAGCGGTAAGCCTGATTCTGAGCTGATCGGGAAAATGCGTGAAATCGGCCTTATAAGCTGATTTGACGGGGAACAGGTATTTGTACTGATGCGTCTGACAAGTGAGTTCTGGGTTTCTGCATTTATGCGTCGTGTCCGCCAAGCAGATGGTTTTACCTATCTGGTGCGGCGTGGCGCAACAGAAGCCGGTGCGATCTTTATCAAGATACGTGATCGCGACGGCAATTTTGATCTCTATATGCCTGCACCGCAGAGTGAATATGATCCGGAGCGTGCAGATGAACGCCGGTTTATTCTATACAAACAGAGTGATAACGAGCAATTGCTCAATGAGCAGCTTGAGAAAGAGCTGCGTTTTGACCCCGATCTCTGGCTGGTCGAGGTGGAAGACTGCACACAGGCTGCAGACTTGCTGAATAATGGATTATAAATAAAAAAAGCCCGGTTTTACTGGGCTTTTTTGTGCTGAATGCTGCTGTCATTATTGGCAGCGTTGGTGAAACTATCTGTGGTATTTTCCGCCAGATCACGCAATTGATTGCGCAGTTTTTCATTCATATCATCGGACTTCCAGCGCCGCACAGCTGCGGAAGCCTGTTCAGGACTGATCGAGCGATAAATATGCACAAACTCACGTAATTGCTCACGTTCACCGTGGATAGTGCCGAGAACTGCCGTGAGGATCAGATAAGTGTCCTGAGCGGTCAGGCCAATGGCTTTGAGCGCCAGCGGCAACTGCGAATTTGGCCATGTGCCGATGATTGTCTCAGCCCGCATATAGTTGACATCCAGCGCATCAGCGAGCGCCGTGCGGAACATGCTATTATCAATCAGCAATGCCATATCAATAAGATGTTCAGCGATTGCAGGCCGCAAATATGCGGTGAGCGACAAAGCGCCGAGATCATGTGCGGGTAATGGTTGCGGCGCTGATGGCTGGCTATTGGCGGAGCGAAAGGGCGGAGTCGGGACTGGCTTAGCGGCCACCGGTGCAGAGGCATAATGCATGCTCGCAGGTTCCGGCTCATTTGCCTCCTGCACTGCAGGAGCGGCTGGAAGTGGCTGTTCGGAATTGAGTGTCTGTTTGATGATCTCGTCATCATAATTTTCTAAGAGCGGCAGCAATAGCGGATCAACCGGCTGACGGCGTGCGATAATACGCGCATGAGACAGGCCGCTTTTGCCAATAATCTCCATGAAGTCAGTGGTTTTCAGAAGAGGGGAGCGCAACAATAACGGCGCTGCGACTTCAATATTATCATTGGCAAGTGCCAGCACCAGTTTGCGCGGCGCAGCATCATGTTGGGCAAGAATAGCGGATACCTGTCGTTTGGCACGCGGGGTCGCAGTTTCCAAAAGCGGCAGAGCCAGATCTTCAAATTGCTGGCTTTCGTGACGGGTCGGGCGTGTCAGGGAGTTGAAACCTGCGACAGCTGCGGCCAGCAGATCATCGGTCTTGTGGTGTGCGGAATGACCACTTCCGGATAATGTCTCCAAAGCGCGGAATTGATCAGCGGTCACGCGTATTTACCCCTTTTACGCTTACACAACACAAATAAAACAGTGGTCCCCGTATACAATACGGCCAGATAATCTGCACTCTACGGGACAACACTTAGCAATCAATTAACCATCGGAGATTTTACGGTAATTTCCTTTTTAATTAATCAAATATTGAGAGGCTTGTCGGAGCCTGTTGTGGCAGTTCAGTTTTCCAGTGAAACGCTCATACATTCTGCCGACTTCAGAAATTCGCTGACCTCATCGCGCCATGTGACATCTGGTTGAAAGACACGCAAAACCACAATACCCTCGCTGACAGATTGATTAACCAGTACCGCTTGCTCAAGCTGCTGAGGCATACTCTGTTCGAGCAGAATTTTTTGCAAAGGCGAGACAAGCAGCAGATCCGTGGCGGGAGAGACCTGATCGTTGAGGCTAAAGGTAATATCGCCCTGATGATTATAAAGTGCCAGCGACCAGAACGGGACTTTGCCAATAGCGCTGATGTGAACCGGTCCGTTCGACAGATCAAAACGACAGACTGCGCTACGCATCAGCGGATCACTGCGCATAGCCCAGTTTTTACCTTCTAGCCGGTGAAAAGTCTCGGGTGGCCCCAATTCCTCGACGCGGTTCCACAAAGTCTCAGATGCGTAGGACGGAACAAGCAGGATAATCGCAATATGCACAATAGCGGCACCGATCAGGCCGAGCAGCAATGCATAAAGAAGCTGCAACAGGGAATGTCTCATCGGACAGCTCCTTTGCACTCAATCCGTTTCAGTTCCGGCATTCGCGGATTTTCAAAGCCGAGTGATGATCCTGTTGCGGTATCATAAAGTGTCATAACCAGCTGATAGGGACGGCTTGAGTTAATCGCCAGCCAGTTACCGGATTGCGCGGATGAGGAGACAGAAATCAGAAAGCTGGAATCATTGCGATACCAGACTAGCTGGCTATGGAGTTCCTGCGGCAGCCCTTGTTGGTTTGAAAGCGGATATTCGTTTAAATCACTGGCATGAAGTGTCCAAAAGCGCGAGGCAGGTACCTGGCCTTGGAGACTGTAGTCGCAGCGTGGATCAAGCTTCGTGCCGTCTATATCATATCGCAGTACAAAGCGTTGCCCCTCTGCAGCGCCAAGCGGCAATAAGGCAGCACGACTGCGTTGCGCACGCGCATAAGGATCGGCATCTGCACTGCCATAAAGCGGTGAGGCGTGCCATTGGCCGATTGTCAGCTGGTTGAAGCCTTCAAAATTGTTGAGAGCATAAAGCGCACTGGCTGTGCCGCCAGCAAGGGCGATGGCGCAGATGACGATTGTCAGAAATATGGTTCTGATATTGCTCATACCGACTCTATAAAACACGTTCGGTTAAAATTGCCTGTCATTCTGGCATAACAGGCTTATTAAAGATGGAGGTCAGAGAGAGGAGATGGTTGTACGCAACGGTTGCGGCGTTTCGTAAGTGCGGAACTTCTCATTCAGCCCACGTATGAAGCGGGTCGTTTCAGAGGATAAAACACGCGGATAGTCAGGTGTTGCGTTTTGCGGCTTGTCGCCGTTGCCTGCGTTACTCTGTGCCACCAGCTTCGGATCAGTTGCCGGAGCTTGTTTCGGAAACGGATTGCTGATGCCCGGAATTGGTTTCAGATCAATATTTTGATGCGCCTGCATCATCATCATCTGCCATGTCATGGCCGGAATAATACCACCGGTCAGATTATTCATCGGGGCATAGCTGTCATTTCCAAACCAGACTGCTGCCGTATAATTTCCGGTATAGCCGACAAACCAAGCGTCGCGATAATTCTGTGTTGTGCCGGTTTTGCCGGCAACGCGGGTCATTGGCAGTGCCGCACGCCGCGCAGTGCCGCGCTCCGGTACCTGAACCAGCATGGAGTTCATTTCAGAGGTGGCTTTTTCAGACAATACACGCTTTGGCTCCGGAGTGTCGCGCTTAAAGTCCCAGAGAATTTTGCCTGACGGATCAGAGATTTGTACCAGTCCGTGGCGCAGACCTGCAAAACCACCATTGGCAAAAACACTAAAACCGGTTGCCTGATCCATCACGGTCATGCCGGATGTGCCAAGCACCATCGTTTTGTGATCGGAAATTTCCGATTCAATGCCCATGGCTTTGGTCAGTGCCACAATCGGCTTGGTTGTCAGATAATCTTTGGCAAGGCGTACCGGCACCGTATTATAGGATTTGACCAATGCAGTCGTGAGGTCAACACGACCGGCAAAGGAGCGTCCGTAATTGCGCGGCATCCAGTTGCCCCATGCAATCGGCGCATCGGAAATTATGGTGCTTGGCGTTAGCCCTTTTTCCATCGCAGCCGCATAAACATAGGGTTTGAACGAAGAGCCGGATTGCCTCAAAGCTTTGGTCGCGCGGTTGAACTGGCTCATCCCATAGTCGCGACCGCCGACAATTGCTCGCACAGAGCCGTCATCCGCAATCACCACGGTAGCGGCTTCAGTCACTTTATACTCAGTCCCATATTGGCGCAGATGAAACTCAATCGCGTCTTCTGCGGCTTTTTGAATATTACGATCCAGTGTGGTGCGCACGATCAGATTATGTTGCGGAATTGTGCGGGTGATCTTCTTCACCTCGTCAAAAGCCCAATCCAGAAAATAATCGGGATTATCACCTTTAGCACGGTCAACCACACTGGCAGGATTGCGACGGGCAAAGGCTAATTGGCCTTCACTCATGAAGCCCGCATCGGCGAGATTGGATAAGACAACATTGGCACGCGCACGCGCCGCAGGCAGATTGACATGCGGTGCATATTTGGCCGGCGCCTTGAAAAGACCCGCCAGCATGGCGGCTTCGGCAAGGTTAACATCTTTGACGCTCTTGCCGAAGTAAAACTCGGAGGCTGCTGCAATGCCGAATGTACCGCCGCCCATATAGGCGCGGTCGAGATAAAGCTGCAAGATCTCTGTTTTGCTTAAATTGGCTTCAAGCCAGAGTGAGAGAAAGGCTTCATTGATCTTACGCTTCAATGTTCTTTCATTCGAAAGAAACAGGTTTTTTGCCAGTTGCTGAGAGAGCGTGGAGCCGCCCTGAACTACACCATTGGCACGCATATTCTGGGTCAGCGCACGGCTCAAGCCCCAAAAGTCGATGCCGATATGTTCAAAGAACCGACGGTCTTCTGTCGCAAGAACCGCTTTAATCACATGATCCGGTAATTCTGCAATTGGCACCGCATCGCGATGTAAGATACCGCGCTGGCCGATTTCATTGCCGTAGCGGTCAAGAAACGTGACAGCATAATCATCCTGTGCACGCCAGTCTTTCTTGGTTTCCTCAAAAGCAGGCATGGCCAGTGCGAGCATCACGACACTGCCCAACACGCCGAGCGTAAAACCTTCATCGGCGACTTCAATGAACAGACGCTTCCAGCCGCGCACGCGAAATTTTCGGGAAAAGAGAGTGGCGCTTTCCCAGAAGGCAGCAAAACCAGAGCGCAACCTATACAGGCTGCTATCCAGCCAGGCGTCAATCGCCATCAAAAACGGGCTGCGGGTCAGGCGGCGCGCTTTCTTTTTTGGCAAATTATTGTCAGCCTGTTTGTTCATAACCGGAAAAGCTCGTTTTTACTTAAATCGGAGTTTACAGCATAAAGTGCTAGAGCGACCCATTCTACCACATTCTTATGGATGACCAATAAAACAGAAGTGCCAAGGAAGGGTTTAGAAATATGCTTAATCAGGGGAAGCGTGGTATTTCAAAATCTTAAATATCTTACTGATTGAGGAGGTAAGAATGTGCATGGTCAGACGCGAAAATAGGAATTTTATCCTTGACGGCGTAACGGTGTTGCAGTATCTTTTAGATACAGTCAGAGAAGTGTGGCTGAGAGAGTTCAAGAGTTTTTGATGAGGCGTGGCATTCAGTGCTGCGCTTTTTTTGTTTGTGCCATTTGTAACCGGTTATGCGTTTGGAAAAGAACGGAGCCGGTGAACCTATGCCGGAAAACAAAGAGACAATAGAGCCACAGAAAAGTGTGATGCTTGAGCGTTTGCAGGCAGCGTATCGCTTGCAGCGCCGCTATCAAGTTGCGCCGCAGGACATAGCTTTTCTGCTCGGTTTAAAGCCGGACATTTATCGAAACCGTTTGAAAAAGGCAGGGCTGGATATCACTGCGACTGGTTTGCCGGTGCTGGATATCGAAGACCTGCTGATTAAAATCAATACGGAATTGCAGAGTTTTTCAAAAGCCGATGGCCTGCCGGAAAAGAGTGCGGTTGAAGCTTTGGCTGCGCTGGCAAAAGCTGTGAAGAGTATTAGCGAATTGTCCAAGGAAACGCGGTTAGCGCAGGTGGGCGATCAACCGGAGCCAGCAAGTGAAGCAGGCGGTGTGAAGCCGGAGGATGTGCGTGAAGCCCTCAGCATCATTAGCGCCAGAATTACTGAACTCAGAACTGTTTGAATTTCTTTCCGATGCGGGAGTTGAGGGGCAGACAATTGTTGCAGCAAGTAAAGAATGGCTGTTTCAAGGGCGGTTGGCGCAATTGCCAATTTTTCCGCGCAATGACTGGCGTAGCTGGGTGATTATGGGCGGGCCTGGTTCCGGCAAAACCCGTGCCGGAGCTGAGTGGATCAGCGGCATGGCGCAGGGACTTGCGCCATTCAGCGATAAAGCTTGCGGTAATATTGCGCTGGTGGGGGAAACGCTTGCCGATGTGCGTGAGGTAATGGTGGAGGGGCCTTCTGGTATTCTTTCTGTCTCACGTTTGCAAAGGCCGCGATTGGAAAGCACACGGCGTCGACTGGTTTGGGAAAGCGGGGCTGTGGCTTCCTTTTATTCATCAGAAGATCCGGACAGTTTGCGCGGGCCGCAGTTTTCCGCAGCATGGTGTGATGAGCTGGCGAAATGGAAAAACCCGCAACAGACATGGGATATGCTGCAATTCGGACTGCGTCTCGGAGATTTCCCGCGACAGGTGGTGACGACGACGCCGAAAATGCAGGCTCTGTTGCGCGATTTGTTGAGTGATCCGGCGACAATCATGACCCATATGCGTACCGATGAAAATTCCGCTCATCTGGCTCCTGCCTTTCTGCTGGCCATGCAGCAGCGCTATGCAGGCACAGCCTTGGGGCGGCAGGAACTGGACGGTGTGCTGATCGCAGACCGTGAAGATGCACTGTGGTCGCGGGAGCAATTGGAAGCACTCTATGATCCGCAAGTGCCGGAGTTGCAGCGCATAATTATTGCGGTTGATCCGCCTGCTAGTTCAACCAAGAACTCTGATGCCTGCGGGATTGTTGTGGCAGGGTTGGATGCGCATGAGCAAGCTTGGGTGCTGGAAGATGCCACCGTGCAAGGTGTGAAGCCCCATCAATGGGCGGCGCAGATTGTACAATTCTACCATCGCTATCAGGCTGATATGGTGGTGGCAGAGGTCAATCAGGGTGGTGATATGGTGATGGCGGTGATCCATGCACAGGATGCTTCTGTTGCGGTGAAGCCCGTGCGGGCGCAGCGGGGGAAATATTTGCGCGCCGAGCCGGTTGCGGCACTCTATGAGCAGGGGCGTATCCGCCATGCACGCCGTTTTCCGCAACTGGAAGATGAGATGTGTGATTTTGCCGTCAACGGGCTGTCATCAGGGCGCTCTCCGGACAGGATGGATGCGCTGGTCTGGGCCTTGCACACGCTGTTGCTGCAGGACACGCATAAACCACGTATCCGACATTTAAGATAAAACCAGATTGAACTGAGTGAGGTTAACATGGCTTGGAACTGGCCGTGGCGGCATCATGCTGCCCAAACGCAGGCGCATAAAGCAACCGCGCCGTTGGAGGCGCAAAAAGCAACCGCGCCGCTGGAGGCGCAAAAAGCAACTGTACCCCCTTCCGCAAAAACGCAGCAGGGCTTTGTCGCGCTCCATATGGATGCGCAGGCTCGCTGGACAACCCGTAATTATATGGCGCTGTCGCAGCAGGGGTTCATGCGCAATCCGATTGTGCATCGTTGCGTAAAAATGATCAGTGATGCCGCTGCTAATGTGCCGCTGCTGCTCTATCAGGGTGAGACGGAACTTGAAGATCATCCATTGTTGAAGCTGCTGCGTGCGCCTCATGAAGGCGCTTGCGGCTCCGGTTTTTTCGAGCAGCTTTACGGGCATTTATTGCTATCCGGCAATGCCTATGTAGAGCGGTTGGATTATGACGGTCAGGCGAAAGAGCTGCATTTGCTGCGCCCTGAGCGGGTGACGATTGAGAGCGACAACAATGGCTGGCCGCAAGCTCTGCTCTATCGCAACAATACAGCCAGCCGTCGTATTAGTCTCAATGCCGGTTTTGAAGCCTGTCTGTCAGCGCGGGGCTTGCATCTGCGCCTGTTTCATCCGCTCGACGATCATTATGGTTTTCCGCCCTTGGAAGCCGCATTGATGGCGCTGGATATTCATAACGCCATCGCTGCATGGAACAAGGCACTGCTTGATAACTCCGCCCGGCCATCCGGTGCGCTGGTCTATGCGCCGAAAGACGGCGGCAATTTGAGCGAAGAGCAATTTGACCGGTTAAAGACGGAACTGGAAGAAGGCTATACCGGCGCCGGAGGTGCGGGCAGGCCACTGCTGTTGGAGGGCGGGCTGGACTGGAAAGCAATGGGACTATCGCCCAAAGACATGGATTTCATTGAGGCCAAGCATGTGGCAAGCCGCGAGATTGCGCTGGCTTTTGGTGTGCCGTCGATGTTGCTCGGCATCCCCGGTGACAACACCTATGCCAATTATGCCGAGGCCAACCGTGCTTTCTATCGCCTGACTATTTTGCCTCTGCTGAACCGCACTGCACAGGCGTTAAGCAATTGGCTTTGCCCGTTTTATGGCTCCGATCTGCGGCTGGAGCATGATTATGACCGTATTGACGGACTGGCCGAGGAGCGCGAGGCGCTGTGGCGGCGCATCGGTGCAGCAGATTTTCTGAGTGATGCGGAGAAACGGCAGGCGGGTGGTTATTCTCTTGAACCGGAAGGGCGTGAACCATGAACCTGTTCAACCAGACGGGAGAATTAACGCAGGAGCAGTGGATCTGGCTTGCTAAAATCACCGGTGCAGTCAGCGGTTCTGCCGTCTCACTGGCCTATATGCTGCCTAAGGGCAAGCGCGAGGCAGCCATTCGCTTTGCTGTCGGCTTAATCTGCGGAATGATTTTTGGCGGGGCGGCTGGTGTTAAAATTGCAGAACAACTGAAGTTGGCTAGTAGTCTCGGGCAAGCCGAACTGATGCTGATGGGATCGAGTGCTGCAAGTTTTGCCGCATGGACGGCGCTCGGGTTTTTCAAGCGCTTTACCGACAGGTTGAAAAATCAGGATGGCATTGTCTCACGCAAAAGGAGTGCGGCTGATGACAATTAAAACCGGCCAGCCTTTGCGTTTCAGCGGTTATGCCAGCCTGTTTTCACTGACAGATTTGAGCGGCGATATTATTGAGCGCGGCGCTTTCGCAGCTTCTTTAAAACGGGGCGGGACAGTGCGGATGCTCTGGCAGCATCAGGCTGACAACCCCATCGGTATCTGGACGAAAATAGCGGAGGATCAGCGCGGTCTTTATGTGGAAGGGCAACTGGCTGAAGGCGTGGCGCGTGCTGATGAAGCATGGCACCTGCTCTCCGAAGGTGCGCTTGATGGGTTGTCGATTGGCTTTCGCGCTGTGCGCAGCAAGAAAGTCACAACTACCGGCCGGCGGCATATTCTGGAAGCTGAGCTTTGGGAAATTTCACTGGTGACTTTTTCGATGTTACCGCAGGCACGTGTTATCGCGGTTCAGCAGAAACAGCATGATGAGAGCAGTACAGCCTCGATTATAAGGCAGGCTGCCTTCCGGTTTCATAAAAACACATAATCTCTTTCGGTCGGTTTGCATCGGTTCATTACACTTAAACCTTAAAAGGACAGGCAATGACGATAAAGCAAATTCAAAAAGCGGATAAGGCACCGGCTCTTGAAATCAAAGCACTCAACAGCCAGCAGGAGGTCGGTCAGGCTTTTGGCGAGTTTATGCAGGCTTTTGAAGGTTTTAAACAAGCCAATGATGAGCGCCTGACCCAGATTGAAAAACATGTTGGTGCGGATGTTGTTACCGTCGAAAAGATGGAGCGTCTTAACCGTGCAATGGATGAGCAAAAAGCGGCGCTGGATCAATATGTACTGAAACAGGCACGTCCTGCGCTGGGTGGCGAAACGCGATCACCTTTTAATGGCGCTACGCAGGAGCATAAACAGGCTTTTGATAATTATGCCCGCCGTGGTGATGAGCAGGCTTTACGCGGGCTTGAGCAGAAAGCGCATTCCTATGGTTCAGGGCCTGATGGCGGTTATCTTGTGCCGTCTGAGTTGGAAACTGCAATCGGCACGCGTTTGGCTGCACTTTCGCCGGTGCGCGGACTTGCAACTGTGCGTCAGGTTTCCGGTGCCGTTTTGAAAAAACCGTTTTCCATTAGCGGGCCAGGCACCGGTTGGGTGGGAGAAGAGGGGGCACGCCCGCAGACTGCCAATGCTAAACTGGCTGAACTGCAATTCCCGACAATGGAAATTTACGCCATGCCTGCGGCCACGAGCAGTCTGCTGGATGATGCGGCGGTGGATGTAGAGCAGTGGATTGCCGCCGAGGTTGAAACTGCTTTTGCAGAACAGGAAAGCGCTGCCTTTATCAATGGCGATGGTGTGAACAAGCCGCATGGATTTTTGGCTTATGACACAGTTGCTGAAAGCGCATGGGCATGGGGTAAACTTGGTTGCCTGAAAACCGGCGTTGCCGGTGCAATGCCTGCTTCCAGCCCGTCCGATCTGCTGATTGATCTGGTCTATGCGCTCAAATCCGGCTACCGCCAGAATGCACATTGGATGATGAACCGTAAAACACAGTCAGCACTGCGTAAGCTCAAAGACAGCAACGGTAATTATCTCTGGCAGCCACCGGCATCGCTTGGACAAAAAGCGTCCTTCATGGGCTTTGGTCTGGTGGAAGCGGAGGACATGCCGGATATTACAACGGACAGCACGCCGATTGCATTTGGTGATTTTGCCCGTGGTTATCTGATTGTGGATCGTATCGGTATCCGCATTCTGCGCGATCCGTATTCTGCCAAGCCTTACGTGCTGTTTTACACCACCAAGCGTGTTGGTGGTGGTGTGCAGGATTTTGATGCGATCAAACTGCTCAAATTCGCAGTGTAACTTTGATGAAAACTGGCGGTTTTGCCAGCCTTTGCAAAGTGACATGAATCATTCTGGCAGAGAATAATTTTATCATATTGTTTTTATTGTAAAATACGGGAGATAGCATGGTTCTCCAACTTATAACGCCGCCGGTAGAAGAGCCGGTGACGACAGCATTTTTGCGCGAATTTTTACGTTTGCCACCGGATCAGGAAGAAAACTTGCTGACACGCCTGATCCGTACCGCACGTGAGGTGATTGAAGATCATTGCAATCTGGTGATGCTATCGCAGCGCTGGTATTTGCAACTCACCAACTGGCCGCAATCGGGCAGAATTGCACTCTACAAAGCTCCGGTGATTTCGATTGATAAAGTGCGGGGTTTTAGTGCTGACGGCAGCGCTGTGCAATTTAGTTCGGATGACTGGCGGCTGGATACGGAGAGCCGCCCGCAGCGGCTTTATCTCCGTCGTCCGCAATATATCACCATTGCCCGAGGGCTGGAAATTGAGCTGACCGCCGGTCTGGCGAATGAGCCGGAGGCGCTTCCTGAAACATTGCGCCATGCCTGTGTGATGCTGGCGGCGCATCTCTACGACAACCGTAATTCTGCACAGGCCGGAACACTGATGACCAGTCTGCCGGATATGGTTGCGCAACTCGTATCACCGTGGTTGCGGCGGGGGCGGTTATGAACCTGCAATTCATTGATGCTGGACAGTTTAAAACATCTCTGAGCCTGCAAGAAAACCGCCCTTTGTTTGATGAGAGCGGCAGCTATCAGGAGCAATGGACAGAAATTGCCACGCTCTGGGGCAGGATTGAACCGCAGAAAACCGGCAGTCAGTCCTTTGCTTTGCAGGCCATTCCTCATGTCACGCATCGCATCACGACCCGTTATCGCAGTGACATTCTTGTCTCCGCGCGGCTGACATATGGAACAAGGCATTTCACAGTGCTGGGGCTTCACGATCCCGATGAAAGCCAACGCTATCTTATCTGCTTAGTTAGAGAGGAAATCCGATGAATTTTTCTATGCGCTTTATATTTGAGGCCTTGTTGCGCACCTTGCGCCTTGTTGGTTTGCAGGCTTGCGAGCAGGCATTATCCAATAAACGCGACGGGCTGTTTTTGAAAAGTCCTGACACTAAAACACCGCCCGTAAGCCCTGAACAGGACAATAAGGGATGACGGGTGCGGCGCTCATTTTGCAAAAGGCAATATTGGCGTGGCTGCAAGCTGCGCCTTTGCTGATGGAAAAGCTGCACGGGCAGGGCATCTATGACCATGTGCCGCCCGATGCGCGTTTTCCATATATCAGCTTTGGCCAAAGTCAGGTCTATGCATGGGATACCGATAGCGGCTCCGGCGAAGAACATAGTCTGGTGCTGCATATTTGGGCGCGTTCCAATGGCCGCAGGCAGGTGCTGGAACTGATGATGCTGGTTGAGGCGTTGCTTGAGGCCTTGGATAGCAGCACTTTGAGGCCGGATATCGGCGGTTTTTATCTCGTCAACCTGACTTTGCAATCTTCACAGACCCGTAATGACGAATTGCGCGATGGTTATAGCGGGCAATTGCGCTACCGCGCGGTAACCGAGAAAATTGAAGGAGCGTAATCAATGGCAGCCCAGAGAGGGAAAGACCTGTTGCTGAAAATCGCAACGGGCAATGACACATTTCAGACCTGTGCCGGTTTGCGCAGCAAGCGCATTGCATTCAATGCGGAGACCGTTGATGTGACGGATGCCGATGCGACAGGGCGCTGGCGGCAATTGCTGGCCGGTAGTGGTGTGCAGCGCGCATCTGTCAGTGGTGCCGGTATTTTCAAAGATGCGGCTTCCGATGCGCTGATCCGCGCGACGTTCTTCAACGGCGATATTTTGGACTGGCAGATTGTGGTGCCGGATTTTGGCACTGTCAGCGGGCTGTTTCAGATTACGGCGCTGGAATATGGCGGCGTGCATGATGGCGAAGTGACTTTTGAAATTGCATTGGAATCTGCAGGTCTGGTCAGTTTTGGAGTGCAGCCATGAAGGTCAATGCCAGACGGGGTGAAGTGGCTGCCGTGCTGAATGATACGGATTGGATTCTGTGTCTGACGCTTGGTGCTTTGGCGGGGCTTGAGGCTTCTTATGAGGCCGAAGATTTATCCGCTTTGATAGCCCGTTTTTCAACGGGTAGTTTAAAGGCGGAAGATATGATCCGCATTGTCACCGCAGGTTTGCGCGGTGGCGGCCATGATGTGGCCGAGGATGATGTGGCGGATATGCGGATCGATGGTGCTGCTGTCGGCTTTGCCCGCCTTGTAGCACAATTGCTGGAGGTAACTTTTGGTGTGAGTACCGAAAAGCTGGAAAACACAGCACAATCAAAAAATCAGAAGCCGCAGTTGAATCAATGTCTTTCCCCTGGGATGCGCTGATGCATTTCGGGTTGGGACAATTGCGGCTGTCGTCACGCGATTTTTGGCGGCTGAGTCTGCCCGAAATCAGGGCACTTAGCGGAACTATGCGTGGTAGCAGGCAAGCGCCGTCACGCGACATTTTCAACAGCCTGATGCAGGCTTTTCCTGATGGTGACACATGAATGATACAGGCACGCAGCAGCAGTCAGTCACGGTTTCGGTTGAGGCCGATACCAGCGGCTTTGACCGCGCATTGGATAATTTGCAAAAACGCTCCGGTTCCTTCGGGCAGAGCCTGACCTCGGCTTTCAAGAGCGCGGTTACATCCGGCAAAGGGCTGGATGATGTGCTGCGCGGGCTGGCCTCCAATATGGCCTCGATGGCACTGGATGCGGGGATGAAGCCCTTGCAGGGACTTTTCTCTTCAATGTTTTCCGGTCTGATGAGCGGGCTTGGCAGTGGTTTTGGCGTGGCTGGAGAGGCAGGTGCCGAGGCGATCTTGCCATTGGCGCGAGGGAGTGACGGTAGTCTGGGCGTGGTGATGGGCAGTGGTGGTGGCGGTCGCGGGATGCAGATCAATTTTAATATGTCTTCACCGGATGCTGCTTCCTTCAGCCGCTCTGAAGCGCAGGTCAGTGCCATGCTGGCACGCGCGGTGCGCCACGGCACCAGACGAATGTAGAGGAGGGATACATGCAGGATTTATCTTCATTCCATGATGTATCTTTTCCGCTCGGTGTTTCATTTGGCGCAACGGGCGGGCCGGAATGGCGCAATGAGATTGTTGGGCTGACCTCCGGCCATGAAAAGCGTAATGCGCGCTGGTCGATGTCGCGCCGCTTTTATGATGCCGGAACGGGTTTACGTTCGCTCAACGATCTGCGGGATGTGCTGCGCTTTTTCGAGGCACGGCGTGGCTCGCTTTATGCTTTCCGGTTTCGTGATCCGTTCGATCATCTCTCATCGGAACAGGATGCGCCGCCACAGGCTACAGATCAGCTTTTGGGGTTTGGTGATGGCGTTAGACGGCAGTTTCAACTGGCGAAACATTACGGCGATTATCAGCGCATTATTACCAAACCGGTGCCGGAGTCCGTGCAGCTTGCTGTGGATGGTGCGGCACTTGCGGATGAAACATTCAGCATGAACTGGCTGACTGGGATGGTTGAATTTCACGAAGGGCATGTGCCGCCGTTACAAGCGAAAATCACAGCTGGTTTCTTGTTTGATGTGCCGGTGCGTTTTGACACGGATCGCCTGAGTGCCAGTATTGCCAGTTTCAAAGCGGGTGAAATTCCGTCCATTCCGATTGTTGAGGTGAAGTCATGCTGACACTGGATCCGCAATTTGAATCACATTTGCAAGGTGATGTGACAACACATTGTTTTGCATGGATTTTACGGCGCAAAGACGAAGAGGTTTTCGGCTTTTGCGATCACGATAAATCATTGCCTGTTCATGGGATAAATTGCTTTCCGCAAAGCGGGATGAATGGCTCTGAAGCCGGAAGCCCGCTTGGCCTTTCTGTTGACAGTTCCGAGATTGAAGGGGCGCTGACGAGTGATGCACTCAATGATGAAGATATTGAGCGCGGTCTATATGACGGCGCAACCGTTGAAACCTATCTGGTAAACTGGATGCAGCCGCAGCAGGCGGTGCTTTTGCGCAGCAGTGTGATTGGCAAAATTACCCGTAGCGGGATGAAATTTATTGCCGAATTGAAAAGCAGCACCGCATTACTGGATCGCGTTTTTGGGCGGCGTGCCAAGCGGGGCTGTGATGCAGAATTTGCAGACAGGCGCTGCGGTATCAATCCGGCTGACCCGCGCTATGCAGGAGAGGGCGTTGTGGTGCGTGTGAACGGGCCGGATATGATCGTTTCGGGTTTAAGTGTTTTCGCTCCCCATTGGTTTGAGCGGGGTGAAGTGCTGTGGTTGGGCGGCAAAAATCAAGGGAGCAGAAACAGTGTTGTCTCGCATCTCAAACAGGGGGAAGCGGCTAGTCTGATCTTGCAGGACTTGCCGGTCTATGACGTTCAGGCCGGAGATCATTTTCGTGTGCTGGCGGGCTGTGACAAGAGCTTTCAGCAATGCCGTGACCGTTTTGCCAATCAGGAGAATTTTCGCGGCTTTCCGCATATTCCGGGTAATGATGCCGCCTATTCCTTTGCCGGTGGCGAGGGGAATTTTGATGGCGGAGTACTTGTGCCATGACGACAGTATCGGTCAATGACAGAGTGCTGGCCGTCGCGCAGAAATGGCTCGGTACGCCCTATCGGCACGGTGCCAGCCGCTTACAAGTGGGATGTGATTGTCTGGGGCTGATACGCGGCATCTGGCGTGAGCTTTATGATGAAGAGCCAGAGGATGCAGGGACTTATTCCCGCGACTGGGCGGAGCTTACCCAAGACGAGCCGCTGATCAATGCTGCACGGCGGCATATGTATTTAAAACCGCTTTCCAATATGCAGGCAGGTGATCTGTTGATTTTCCGCTGGCGGGACGGCGTGGCCGCCAAGCATTTAGGTATCATGGCGCAGAATAACCGTTTCATCCATGCCTATGAGGGGCATAGCGTGACGCTCTCGGCGCTGGTTCCGCAATGGCGGCAACGGATAGCAGCGGTGTTTTCTTTTCCTGACAGTTTTTAGAAACCTTCGGTTTGAAGACAGGTTATCTTTTTCATGAGTACACTGGTTCTTCAGGCAGCAGGCGGTATGATCGGCGGGTTGTTTGGCCCCGTTGGCGCAGCCATTGGCAGTGCTATCGGCGCGATGGGCGGTTATATGATCGATACCGCTCTGATTAACTCAACGCGGCGTATTGAAGGCCCGCGTCTTGTCAGTACACGTCCGATGCAGGCGGAGGAAGGCGCTGCCTTGCCTGCCATTTATGGCACGATGCGTGTTGGCAGTACCTTGATCTGGGCAACCCGTTTTGAAGAGCAGAAAACCACCACCCGACAGGGTGGCAAGGGCGGCCCTAAGACGACGACCTATAGCTATTATGCCAATGCTGCTTTTGCCGTGGCGCAGGGTGAAATTTCCGGTATTCGCCGCATTTGGGCAGATGGAAACGAACTTGACCAGACGCAGGTTACAATCCGCGTTTATAAAGGTAGCGAAACACAGTTACCCGATCCGTTGATTGAAGCGCGGCAGGGTTCTGGCAAGGCACCAGCTTATCGCGGCACGGCCTATGTGGTGTTTGAACGCTTGCCGATTGATACCTATGGAAACCGTCTGCCTTTGCTGCAATTTGAAGTGATGCGCAGTGTCGGCAAGTTGTCGCAGGATATTCAGGCTGTAGCACTGATCCCCGGAGCAACGGAATTTGGTCTGGCACCGCAGACGGTGCGCGATGAACCACGCCCCGGTGAAACACGGGCGCTTAACCGCAATAATCTGCGTGCGCAAAGCGACTGGACGGCATCGCTGAATGAGTTGCAGGCACTGTGCCCTAATCTGAAAACAGTTGCTTTAATTGTGCCTTGGTTCGGCACGGATTTACGCGCCGGAGAATGCAGGATTTTGCCCGGCGTGACAGCACGTGGCGCAAGAAAACCGAGTCATAACTGGCGGGTGAATAATACTGACCGCTCAGGTGCGCATCTGATTTCTGATAATGGCACCGAGAAAGCCTATGGCGGTACGCCTGCTGATTTTTCTGTGATTGCTGCGATTAAAGATGCGCGACAACGCGGACTTAAAGTTACTTTATACCCCTTTATCATGATGGATATACCTGCAGATAATCAATTGCCTGCCCTTGATGGACAGGGCTTTCAGCCTGTTTATCCGTGGCGGGGCAGAATAGGGTTAGCTGCGGGGGCAGATAAAACGCCGGAAGCCGGAACTCAGCTTGGGCGTTTTACCAATGGTGTCTGGGGCTATAAGCGTTTTATCCGCCATTATATTGATCTTGCCCGAAGTGCCGGTGGTGTGGATGCATTTTTGATCGGCTCTGAACTGCGTGGCCTTACGCAAATCCGCAATGAGCGCAATGAGTTTCCTTTTGTCGATCATTTATCTGAATTGGCTGCAACTGCACGCACAATTCTGGGTGGGGACTGCAAGATCACCTATGGTGCCGATTGGTCAGAATATTTTGGGTATCACCCGCAAGATGGCAGCGGCGATGTCTATTTCCATCTTGATCCGCTTTGGGCAAATCCAGCGATCAATGCCATCGGGATTGATAATTATATGCCTCTGAGCGATTGGCGCGATGGTGATGAGCGCAGTATTGATCCTGCTTTTCCACCCTCTGCTTACGATGAGGCGGCTTTGCAAAGCGCCATTGCAGGAGGTGAGGGGTATGACTGGTATTATGCCTCAGATGAGGATAGGCGTGAGCGCAAACGCACGGAAATTACGGATGGTCTGGCAGGCAAACCGTGGGTGTTTCGCTATAAGGATTTGTACGCGTGGTGGCAAAATCGGCATTTCAACCGCATGAACGGGGCTGAGCAGGCGCAACCGACAGCATGGCAGCCGATGTCCAAGCCATTCTGGTTTACCGAGCTTGGCTGTGCAGCGGTTGATAAAGGGCCGAACCAGCCAAATGTGTTTCCTGATCCGAAATCATCGGAAAATGCCTCGCCTTATTTTTCTGACGGATCGTTTCTTACGGGCGCATTTCTCTCACTGGCAAAAGACCGGTGAGCATAATCCGGTTTCACCTGTCTATGGCGGGACAATGCTCGATCCCGAGCAGATATATGTCTGGGCATGGGATACACGGCCTTTTCCGGAATATCCGCTCAAAGCGGATGTCTGGGGGGACGCAGCCAATTGGGCAACAGGGCATTGGCTCAACGGACGTCTCAGCGGCGTTGCGCTGGATGATTTGTTTCTCGCCTTGCTAAAAGATTTTGGCTTGGAAGGGCTGGCCGATTGTCGGGGTGCTGAGGGCTATTTATCCGGTTATATTGCCGATAATCCGGCGAGTGGACGGGCATTGCTGGAGCCGCTGATGGATATATTCGGCGTGGTGGCTTTTGAGCAGGCCGATGAGCGGAAAAAGCTGGTTTTCCGTAGCTTGTCACAACGTCAGCAACCGCTTGTGCTGGAAGATTATGCACTGGAACGTGATGACCAGTGGCCGGTTCGCATATTGGAGGATGTGGAGGAACTGCCTGCCAGTGCCGAGATTTATTTCAGTGATCCGCTGCGGGATTATCAATCCGCCAGCGCATTGGCACAAAAATCCGGCTGGCAGCGGGCAGGGCATGAAAGCCTGTCCTTATCTGCCGCAATGGAAAGCGGACAGGCACAAAGTTTGGCTGAAAGCTGGCTGGAAAGAAAACGTGCAGAACGCCGCACAGTCAGTTTTTCTTTGCCGTGGACGCAAGCAGGTTTAACCATTGGTGACAGGGTTCGGGTGCCGGAACTGGCAGGCAATCGCGATTATGTTGTCGTGAGTCTTGAAGATGGTGCGGCGCGGCGTGCTAAAGCTGTGGCATTGGCGTCGGTATTGCGCCGGCCTGATCGTACGCGAATGCCGTCAATTCCTCAGTCTGAGGGAGGTGGTGCAGCGGGGCCGCCGCTCTTTCACATGCTTGATCTGCCAATGTGGCCCGGTATCGAAAATGAGCAAAATCAGTTCCGCATTGCCTGTTACGCAAAACCTTGGCGTGAGGTCTCGCTTTATGTTTCACCGGAGATCAGCGGTTATCAGTTGCGAACAGTGATTCCCTTCGCAGCCGTTATGGGAGAGTTGATCTCTGAACTTCAAGGATCAGACAGTGGTCGCTTTATGCATGAACAGAGTTTTGAGGTGCGGCTCTACCATGGTGAGTTGCATAGCGGATCACAGCTGCAAATCCTCAATGCGGCCAATACTGCTTTGGTGCAAACGGTAACCGGCAGTTGGGAAATGCTGCAATTCATGCATGCAGAAGAAATTGCAACAGGCCACTGGCGGTTAAAAACCTTGTTGCGGGGACAGGTAGGCACTGAAACGGAAGCGCAGATTATAAAGCAGGCTGGTGCTCCATTTATTTTACTGGATGATCGTGTTGTGCCTGCCGGTCTGCAACAGTCGGAAAACGGGTTGCTGCTGAACTGGCGTGCCGGTCTTGCTGGCCGTGATTTTACGGATGAATATTATGCCACCCAATCGCTGGCAGGCGCTATGCGCGCCTTGAGGCCGCTCAGTCCGGTGCATTTGCGCTGTAAACGTCAGACAAATGGTGATCTGGCTTTTCAATGGATTCGTCGCGGGCGTCTTGATGCGGATAGCTGGATGGGCGAAGATATTCCGCTGGGTGAGATTGCTGAAAAATATCAGGTGCAGCTGTGGAACGGTGAGACAGTTCTGCATTCAACAGTGGTAACGGAACCATGCTTTTTATATTCTGGATCCGTGCCTGATGGTGCATATCTGCGGTTCGAAGTGGCGCAGATCAGTCAGGCGTGTGGCGCAGGCGATGTTAGCTCACTCAGATTGCTTGGCTGAAAAGGGTATGATTGCTAAAGTTGTATGGATTCGGCAGCTTTGCCGCAGTCTGAGAGACTTTCGTTTTATAAAAACTAATGTTAACGAAAGAAAAATAGTTAAATATTGTTGGACTGATACACAAAATTGTTCATTCAACATTCAGATTAAAAGCGTTAAAGTGAGCGTTATGATGACACAGAAACCAGTTCGCACATTTTTCGCTGCTTCTGCACTGCTTGCCGGTATGACCGCAGCAGTTTTGACAAGCATTGTTCCATCTGCGGGCGCCGCAGGTCTGCAACGGCATAGTTCTGCCGTTTCGCAACAGGCGCAACCCGCTCAGTCTCAGCCGCGCGTGCTGCGCGTAGCCGGTGATTGTGCTGCTATCGGGCAGCAGGTTGCGGCACAGCAGGGCGGTACATTAACGAAAGCAACTGCCGCTGTTCAGAACGGCGCTCCGGTTTGTATCGTGGTTGTGCTGGTTCCTGGTCGTGATGGTGAACGTCCTCGCCGTGTGGAAGTTGCCGTACCGGCAAAATAAAACCGGTTTTCCTTTACAGCATAATTCTTTAAATTTGAATCAGTTTAAGTTAAAATTATGCTGTAAATATAAAGTGTTAGAGCGGCCTTTGTGCGCCAAAGTGGGCGCACGGCGCTCTAATTTGGAATAATCCGCGCGTTTGCTCCTTTTGGCGATGTGTTATAAAAATAAGTGTTGCCTCTCAGTCTGGCAACACTTTGTGCTGTCATCCCGAAATACTGAAAAGGTTTGCTGATGAGAATTCTGATCGTTGAAGATGATAAGGATCTTAACCGTCAGCTTGCTGAAGCTCTCCGTGATGCCGATTATGTTGTTGATTGCGCCTTTGATGGTGAAGAAGGTCATTTTCTCGGTGATACCGAACCTTATGATGCGGTCATTCTGGATATTGGTCTGCCACAGATGGATGGTATCAGTGTTGTAGAGCGCTGGCGCCGTGAAGGCCGGATCATGCCGGTCCTTATGCTGACAGCGCGCGATCGCTGGAGCGACAAGGTTGCCGGTATTGATGCCGGAGCCGATGATTATGTGGCCAAGCCGTTTCATATTGAAGAAGTGCTGGCACGTTTGCGCGCTCTAATCCGCCGTGCTGCGGGACATGCCTCTTCTGAGATTAGCAGCGGAAAGCTGGTTCTGGATACCAAAGCTTCCAAAGCGACCATTGACGGTACGGCGCTAAAGCTGACCTCCCATGAGTTCCGGCTTTTATCTTATCTCATGCATCATATGGATGAGGTTATTTCCCGCACAGAGCTGGTTGAGCATTTATACGATCAGGATTTTGATCGTGATTCCAATACGATTGAAGTTTTTGTTGGTCGTCTGCGCAAAAAAATGGGCGTTGATATAATCGAGACCGTACGTGGTATGGGCTATCGCATCCGCTCCGATAATAATGATGGTAGCAAAGATTAAGATGCAGTTGTTTTCCGGGAAAGTCTTTGCTCTCGGTATGCGCTCACTGGCATTGCGTGTGGTCACGCTGTCGACATTCTGGGTGATTATCGCCCTTGTTGTTGTTGCCACGCTGATTCAGTCTCTTTATCGGGATGCCGCAGAGCGTAGTTTTCAGCGTCTCTTATCCGCCCATCTTTATAGTCTTGTCGGTGCTGTTGGATTGACACCAGAGGGCGCGTTACACGGACGGCCTGAGCTCGGTGAAATACGGTATGCGAGCGCAGGGTCAGGCTGGTATTGGTCGGTTGATCCGGTATCATCCAATGTGCAGGGGCACTTAGGCTCGGTCTCACTTGGCGCAAAACAAATCCCTGTAAAATCCGTTGCTGAAGAACCCTTCGATCAGTCGTTTATGCGTAGTTATGCCGTGGAAACCAATGATGGTGAAGAACTGTCAGTGGTTGAAACGGAAGTTGTGCTTGATAGCTCCGATAAAATTGCGCGCTTTCGGGTGATGGGAAACCTCAATGAGGTGAACGAGGAAATCAGTGAATTTCGTAACACCCTTTATATTTATCTGGGATTGTTTGGCCTCGGTAGTATTCTGATTAATGCGGCGATTATTTTGTTTGGTTTGCGGCCACTGGATCATGTGCGGCGCACCTTAGCAGACATTCGCGAGGGACGAAGCAATCGCGTGGATACAGATCTGCCTCTTGAAATTGCCCCTCTGGCTCAGGAGATGAATGCGCTGATTGAAAATAATCATCGTATTATAGAGCGCTCGCGGACGCAGGTCGGTAATCTTGCCCATTCGTTGAAAACGCCGCTTTCCGTTTTAATGAACGAGGGGCGGAACATTGGTGGACGGCAAGGGCAATTGGTCAGCGAGCAGAGTGATGCAATGCAGGTGCAAATCCAGCATTATTTGCAACGTGCACGCGTAGCTGCGCAACGGGATAGCGTTGTGTTCCGCGCGCCGGTAACACCGATACTGGAGCGGATGATTCGGGTTACTGCCAAGCTTAATCCGCATCTGAAGTTTACATTCTCTAACCATTTGCCCGATGTGATCTTTGCCGGAGAGAAAGAAGATCTCGAAGAGGTTATCGGCAATATTATGGAAAATGCCGCTAAATGGGGGCGATCGAAAATTCATCTGACATTACGTGCAGTACAAAAACCGGATGTTACAGAAAGCAATAATAGTGCTTTTGAAATTCTGATCGAGGATGATGGAGCAGGTTTACCTTTTGAAAAAATGGCGGAAGCATTGAAGCGCGGAAAACGTATTGATGAAAGCAAGCCCGGTACGGGGCTGGGGCTGGCAATCGTGCAGGATACAGTTCGGGAATATGGCGGGCATCTTGGACTGGCACAGGCTTCTCTCGGTGGGTTGGCAGTACAGATTACTTTACCTGCAGTTATGAGCTGACCTTTGCTTTTAACCGATTTCAGGTGTAAATACGTGGTTTGAGAAACGTGTGTTTCTGATTTTGTTTTGTTTTGAGATGTCAATCGAATGATTGCAGGGCAGATGGCGGTGGTCATATTGCTGTGTAAAGTGTTGCTGACAGGATGTTGAGTTGCTCATGAAGTCGTCTTCCGGAAGTGCATTGCGTAAAATCATTTTCATTTTGCCGCTGTTGTCTCTTACAGCCTGTTCTTCTTTGAACGCGACTAAAACAACCGCCGCAACAACCGGAAATGTTTTTGCGCGTGGTTTTGTCAGCAATGCCGTGCTCGCCCCGATGGGTAATGGTATTCTGGGGGCAGCGGCTACGCAGCTTGCCGCTACTGACCGCAGATCTGCCATTGAGGCGGAATATAAAGCACTGGAATATGCGCCGAAAGGTGAGGCCGTGGCATGGAAAGGCCGCTCCGGCCGGACTTCCGGTGAAGTGACTGCGGCCCAGCCATATCAGGTTGGTTCGCAGAATTGCAGGCAATATAATCATAGTTTTACTGTGGATGGTGCGCCGCAAATGGTGCGCGGTACAGCCTGCCGGAATGATGATGGTAGCTGGACACCACTAACCTGATTTGCGCCATTGAACTCAACGGTTCACGCATTTTCTGTTTTTGCTCTGAAGAGTCGGAAGGCTTTGCGGCCAAATGACCTACACACCAATAATTTAGCTGCAAACAGTTGGTTTTGTTGTGCAGGTAGATTAAGTCTCCGTCATGGATTTCTGGCTTGTTTCTGCACTTTTAACTTTCGTTGCAATTCTTATCGTCATGCTGCCTCTGACGCGAAAAGAAGTCGTGTCAGCTGCTCAGGGCGAGGAGGATCGCTCGGTCTATATTCAGCAATTAAAAGAGATTGATTCCGATCTGGCACGGGGACTGCTGGATGAGCAGTCGGCTGCGCAGGCGAGGCTTGAGATCTCTCGGCGTATTCTGAAAAATGATCGCCGGATGACAGATGCAGCCAGCAATGACAATGCAAATTCCAATGATGCAGAAAAGAAGTATCTGTTCAGCGCAGGTGCGCGTTGGGTGACAATTCTTGTGTTGTTGTTTATTCCGATTGTTAGCTGGGGCGTATATGCGACGATCGGTACGCCGGATCTGCCTTCTCAGCCACTGGTTGATCGTAAAGGCAACACGATTCAGGACAAGAGCGCAGTTGAGCTGATCGCACAGGCTGAGGCGCATCTGGCGAATGCACCGGATGACGGTCGTGGCTGGGCTATTCTTGCACCGATTTATATGCGTTTGGGTCGTGTAGATGATGCTATTAATGCATATCGTAAAGCGCTCGAACTGCTCGGCAAGGATGTTGATCGTCTGATCGGTCTTGGTGAGGCTCTGACAATCAAAGCTAATGGTCAAATCACGCCGGAAGCGCTTGCTCTCTTTGAAGAAGCCGGCACAGTTGCACCAGCCGATGTACGTCCGCCTTTGATGAAAGCGCGGGCTCTGTTGCAGGCAGGCAAACGTGATGATGCGATTGACGTCTTGCAGATCATTCTGAATACCTCGCCGGAAGATGCGCTGTGGCGTGCAGATATTGAGCAGACAATCGCTAATCTGAAGGCTGGTAAAGGGCCGACTGCACCACCGGCTCAGAGCAGTCGTCCGGCAGAGCAGCCACGCGGACCAACAGCGGAAGATGTTGAAGCCGCGGCTTCACTGGACGAGCAGGGTCGTAAAGATATGATCCGTTCTATGGTTGATGGGCTTGCTGAAAGATTACGGGAAAATCCGACAGATGTAGAAGGTTGGGAGCGTCTGCTACGTGCTTATGTCGTTCTGGGGGAGCAGGACAAAGTGAACGAGGCATTGCGTAATGCAGCCAATGCCTTGCCGGAAAATGATATGCGCCGCCTCACTGATACTGCAACTCAGCTGGGCATTGATGCGACAGGAGTTCTGAAATGAGCCATAGTCAGCTATCTGCTTCAACCGCTGCGGAAAGCCGCACACCCCGCGTTTCGCAGGTGATGCGTAATCGTAAACGCAAGCGATTGATTTTAATTTCCGGTGCTATGGCGGTGCTGGCATTGGCGATTGGTCTGGTACTGATGGCCTTCAGTCAGGATATTCGTTATTTTCGTACGCCTGATGATGTGACCGCAGAAGATATTGCCTCCGGTGCGCGTTTCCGTCTTGGTGGTCTGGTTGAGGCCGGCTCGGTGGTTCGTGGTGCTGATAAGCATGTGAGCTTTGGCGTAACGGATACGCTGAAACAGGTCACAGTGACTTATGAAGGTATTTTGCCTGATCTGTTCCGTGAAGGACAGGGTGTAGTAGCCGAGGGGCGCTTTACACCGGATGGCAAGTTTATTGCGGATAATGTTTTGGCGAAGCATGATGAAAATTACATGCCGAAAGATGTTGCGGATAGTCTGAAAGAAAAAGGTGTCTGGGAAGGCAACTAAGCAGGTTGTGTTTGAAACTCCCATACCAAAAAGCTGAATGTTGCGGCCATCAAGTGATGCGTAGCCTTCACCGGACAGGATAATAATAATGAGCGTTGAAATCGGACATTTCGCACTTGTGCTGGCTTTGGCTTTGGCTTTAGTGCAGTCCTTGTTGCCGGTGATCGGAGCAAAGCGGAATGATTTCCGGTTGATGAGCGTTGCCGAGCCTTGCGCCGCGGCTGTATTCGCGCTGATTTTACTCTCTTCTGCTATGCTGGTCCGCGCTTATGTTACGTCTGATTTCTCTGTCCTCAATGTGGTGGAGAACTCGCATTCTCTGAAGCCATTACTGTTCAAAATCACCGGTGTATGGGGCAATCATGAAGGCTCCATGATGCTCTGGGTGCTGATCCTCTCCTTGTTCAGCGCTTTGGTCGCCGTTTTTGGCGGCAATCTTCCGAATACATTGCGAGCCAATGTACTGGCGGTTCAGGGCTGGATTGCGACTGCCTTCCTAAGTTTTATCCTGTTTACCTCAAATCCGTTTGTACGCATTATTCCTGCGCCGATTGAAGGTCAGGATCTCAATCCGATCCTGCAGGATATTGGTCTCGCCATTCATCCCCCATTACTTTATCTTGGTTATGTTGGCTTTTCAGTCTGCTTTTCTTTTGCTGTTGCCGCGCTGATCGACGGACGTGTGGATGCCGCATGGGCGCGATGGGTGCGGCCATGGACTTTGACCGCATGGATTTTCCTCACCGGTGGTATCTCAATGGGCTCTTACTGGGCTTATTATGAGTTGGGTTGGGGCGGCTGGTGGTTCTGGGATCCGGTTGAAAACGCATCGTTTATGCCATGGTTGATCGGTACCGCATTGCTGCATTCCGCGATTGTGATGGAAAAACGCGGTGCGCTGAAAATCTGGACAATTTTGCTGGCATTGCTGACCTTCTCCTTGTCGCTGCTCGGTGCATTTCTTGTGCGCTCAGGTGTGCTGACTTCAGTACATAGCTTTGCGACTGATCCGGGGCGTGGCCTGTTCATTCTGGCTATTCTGGTGTTCTTTATCGGCGGTTCGCTGACTTTGTTTGCGTTGCGCGCACAAACATTGACCACCGGTACAATGTTCCAGCCGGTGTCGCGCGAAGGCGCGCTTGTGCTGAATAATCTGTTTCTGAGTACTGCAACGGCAACCGTTCTGATTGGTACGCTTTATCCACTGTTGCTGGAAGCTATGACCGGAACCAAAATTTCTGTTGGCGCACCGTTCTTCAATATGACTTTTGGCCCGCTGATGATCCCGCTTTTGGCAGCCGTTCCTTTTGGCCCTTTAATGGCATGGAAGCGCGGTGATCTTTACGCAGTTGCACAGCGCCTGATGTGGGTTTTCGGTCTCTCTCTGGCTTGCGTCGGTTTGGTTCTGATCCTGATTGACCCGCGTGGTGTTTGGGCGGCATTTGGTATCGGCTTAGCTGTATGGGTAATACTCGGCAGCCTGATGGACATCGTAACGAAAGCCGGTTTTGGTAAAGTTGAGCTTTCACGGGCGTTTCCACGCTTATTTGGCCTGCCGCGCTCCGTTTTTGGTACAGCGCTTGCCCATATGGGGCTGGGCATTACTTTGCTGGGTATTGTGGTCGTCACCAGCTTTGGTACAGAGCAGGTCGTGATTATGAAGCAGGGAGAAGCTGTCGCTTTCTCAGGGTATCAGTTGCGTTATGATGGCCAGCAGCCATTTGCCGGTTCCAATTATACGGAGGATCAGGGACTGTTCACTTTGCTGCATCAGGATGGTCGTGTAGCTAATAGTGTTATAGCTGCTAAGCGTTTCTATCCTGCGCGGAATATGCCGACAACAGAGGCCGGTATTATCACCCGTGGTGTCAACCAGTATTATATCGCGCTGGGTGATCCGATTGATGGCGGTGGTATGGTCGTGCGTCTTTGGTGGAAGCCATTTGTAACACTGATCTGGCTTGGCACTGTTGCAATGATCCTTGGTGGCTTCTTGTCTTTAATGGACAGACGTCTGCGGGTTGGCGCGCCAGCTAAAGCAAGTGCAAAAAAGCAGGTTAAAGCAGTCAGCGGGGCAGTGTGATGGCCACTTTGAAATATTTTTCAGGGCGGTCATTGGCGACGCTTTTGCTTGCAGCTTTCATCGCTGCCGCTGGCCTGACATCCGTCAATATTCGTTCCGCTTGGGCAGTTAATCCGGATGAGGTTTTGTCTGATCCGGTATTGGAGAAACGTGCCCGCAATCTGTCGACAGGGTTGCGTTGCATGGTGTGTCAGAACCAGTCGATTGATGATTCTGACGCTGATCTGGCGCGCGATCTCCGCCTGCTTGTGCGTGAAAGACTGGTACAAGGCGATACAGACGAACAGGTTATTGATTTTCTGGTTGATCGTTATGGTGAGTTTGTTCTTCTGAAACCCCGTCTCGATCAGCGCACGGTGATTTTGTGGAGCTTTCCGGCACTCATTTTGATCGTCGGTATCGGGGTTATTTGGTATTCACGCCGCAAGGCAGGTGGTGCGCCGGCACCGATTGCACCGCTGAGCGAAGAAGAGACCAAACGGCTGGAGAAATTGCTGGACGGGCAGTAACCGGTTTTCGTAACCTTACGAAAAATTCATCTTTCAGAAATTATCCGGTAATGTTCAGTAAGCTATCTCTTGTGAGGAATAGTTGATAACCTGTTGCAGGTTATCTGCCCTCTCAGGAGATATTGTATGTCTGATATTAAGTCATCTTCCCGTCGCTCTCTTAGCCGCATCTTCTTGTCCGCCGCTTTGGCCGGTACAATGTTGGCTACCGGACCTCTGGCTTCCATCACCTCAGCGCAGGCCGCTCCTGTCAGTGTGACCGCACAGGCGCAGCCGGGCTTCTCCGAACTGGTTGAAAAAGTTCGCCCTGCTGTTGTGAGTGTGCGCGTTAAAAGCGATGTGCAGGCCGCACGTAATGAGCGCACCCAGTTCTTTGGCGGCAACGGCAATGGTTTTGATCAGCTGCCGGACGGCCATCCTCTCAAGCGTTTCTTTAAAGAGTTCGGCAATCCATATGGCCCAGACGGCGATCAGGCACGCCCGAACAAGCGCCAGAAGCGCGGTGATCGTGGCCATGCCCGTCCGCTTGCACAGGGTTCCGGTTTCTTCATTTCTGAAGACGGCTATGTCGTCACCAACAACCATGTTGTAACGGATGGTGATTCATTCTCTGTGGTAATGGATGACGGTACAGAGCTTGACGCTAAACTGATCGGCACTGATGCCCGTACAGATTTGGCTGTGCTGAAAGTCGATGACAAGCGCAAGTTTACCTATGTTGCTTTTGATGATGAAGGCACAGTGAAGGTTGGCGACTGGGTTGTTGCAGTCGGTAATCCGTTTGGTCTTGGCGGCACAGTAACTGCCGGTATTGTCTCAGCGCGTGGCCGTGATATTGGTGCTGGTCCTTATGACGATTTTATCCAGATCGACGCTGCGGTAAACAAGGGCAACTCTGGTGGCCCTGCTTTTGATCTGAGCGGTAAAGTTGTTGGGATTAACACCGCGATCTTCTCACCATCGGGCGGTAGCGTTGGTATTGCTTTTGCTATCCCTGCTTCGACAGCCAGCAAGGTTGTCGATCAGCTGATTAAGAAAGGCTCGGTTGAGCGCGGTTGGATCGGCGTGCAAATTCAGCCGGTAACCAAGGAAATTGCAGACTCACTCGGTTTGGCTGAAGATAAAGGCGCAATCGTTGCTGAACCTCAGGCTGATGGCCCTGCTGCAAAAGCCGGTATTGTTGCCGGTGACGTGATTACGGCTGTGAATGACGAGACAGTTAAAGATCCGCGTGATCTTGCAAAGAAGGTTGCAGCGATCAATCCGGGTGAAAAAGCAAGCCTGACGATCTGGCGTAAGGGTAAAGCTGAGACTGTCAGCATCGACATTAAAGCCTATCCTGACGATCAGAAATCGGCCGATAAGGGCACTGACAGCTCATCCGGCAACAGCGAGACATTGGATGATTATGGTCTGACTGTCACGCCTGATGAAAATGGCAAGGGTGTTGTCGTGACCGATGTTGATCCGGACAGCGATGCTGCGGATAAAGGTCTGCGTGCTGGTGATACGATTGTGACTGTTAATAATAAGGATGTAAAATCCGCATCTGAAATTAACACCGCGATCAAGGATGCAGTAAAGAACGGCCGTAAAGCAGTTCTGCTGCAGGTACAGCGTAACGGACAGAACAGCTTTGTTGCCTTGACGGTTGATCTGGGCTGATCTTTTATTCTTGTGGTAATAAACAAAGAGGCGGTGTTTTTGTAACGCCGCCTCTCTATGCATTTCGCATCTTGTTGTGCATTGTGCTTGTCGGAATTGAGGGTCGGTGATGCGTATTTTGATTATTGAAGATGACCGCGAAGCGGCACGTTACCTTGAAAAAGCTTTTGCTGAGGCGGGACATGTTGCTGATATCGCTGGTGACGGCGAAACCGGCTATACACTGGCCGAAAATAATCATTATGATGTATTAATCATCGACCGCATGCTGCCAAAGCGCGACGGATTGTCGGTTATTGCCGGTCTGCGTGCGCAGGGGCAGATGACACCTGCGCTCATTCTTTCCGCACTCGGTCAGGTGGATGATCGCGTAACCGGTTTGAGAGCCGGTGGCGATGACTATCTTACCAAACCCTATGCGTTTTCGGAACTGCTCGCCCGTGTTGAGGTCTTGCAGCGCCGTGTCAGTCCGAAAGAGGCTGATACAGTCTATCGTGTCGGTGATCTGGAGCTTGATCGGTTATCGCATACAGCGCGCCGTGCCGGAACTGATATTAATTTGCAGCCGCGTGAGTTCCGTTTGCTGGAATATTTAATGCGTCATGCAGGGCAGGTGGTGACCCGCACCATGCTGCTCGAGAATGTTTGGGATTATCATTTCGACCCGCAGACCAATGTGATTGACGTTCATATTTCGCGCTTGCGCTCTAAAATTGAAAAAGATTTTGACGAGCCTTTGCTGCACACTGTGCGCGGAGCGGGCTATATGCTGAAAGCCGGTTCGCCATTAGCAAAATCTAAATCGGCAGACAGTCAATGATGAGTCGTCTGAGCGCATTGCTGCGCACGACAGCTGTGCGGTTGTCGGCACTTTATTTGCTGCTGTTTGTGCTCAGCGCGATGGCGTTGTTTTTCTATATGACCAATTTGTCGGTCAATTTCCTCACAGCACAGACACAGAAATCGCTGTTGGATGAAGTGACCAATGTCACTGCATCTTATGAGCGCGGTGGTATTCCGTTGCTGGTTCGCACGATCGACCGGCGATCGCGTCAGCCGGGTGCTTTTCTCTATCTGATTGCTGATCCGGCGGGACGTATTCTTTCCGGTAATGTTGAAAGCCTTGAACCGGGTGTGCTTGATATCAGCGGTATGTCGGACAGGCCGTTTACCTATATGCGCTATGGCGAGCAGGGCACGGCAGAGAAACACAAGGCCATCGCTATTATCTTTGCAATTCCTAATGGTATGCGCGTTCTGATTGGCCGCGATCTGAGCGAGCCGGAATTATTCCGCGATATCATGCGCCGCGCCTTAGTGCTGGCTCTTGGCATTATGGCTGTTGGGGCATTTCTGATCTGGTATTTTGTCGGACGCAGGGCATTGTTGCGGCTCAAGCAGGTATCAAGTTCATCCCAGCGGATCATGGCTGGTGATTTGGGTGAGCGCTTGCCTGTCAGTGGTTCCGGCGATGAGTTCGACCGGTTGTCGATCAATCTGAATGCGATGCTCGGACGGATTGAAGAACTGAATGACGGATTGAAACACGTCTCGGATAATATCGCCCATGATTTAAAAACACCACTGACGCGCTTGCGAAATAAGGCTGAAGCGACGCTCTCTGGCGAAAAGGATAAAGCTGAATATCGTGCCGCGCTTGAGGATATTATTGGTGAGTCCGATCAGCTGATCCGTACCTTCAATGCGATCCTGATGATCTCACGTCTTGAGGCGGGCTATTCATCTGAGAATATGGAAGTGCTGCCGGTCAACCCGATCTTGCATGATGTGGCCGAGCTGTACGAGCCGGTGGCAGAAGATGCCGGACTTGAGCTGATGGTTGAAGCAGACGATGATATCAACCTGCGGATTAATCGCGAGCTGGTTGGTCAGACAATATCCAACCTTATTGATAATGCGATTAAATATTCCCCAGTTGCTGAAGAAAACGGTGAGAGCCGGACGAAAATTACTGTTGCGATGAAACAAGCGGGCGATCAGGTACTAATCAGTGTTGCCGATCAGGGGACGGGTATTCCAGAGGCTTTGCGAGAACAGGCGACAGAACGCTTTGTACGTCTGGAGGAAAGTCGCACACAACCTGGCTCCGGTCTCGGTCTTAGTTTGGCTAAAGCAGTTATGAAACTACATGGCGGGAGTTTGACGCTGGAAGATAATTCACCGGGCTTGCGAGTTGTTCTTGCTTTTCCTGCCCTCCCTGAGACAAAACAGTAATCAGGTAGGAATCTAAAGCGCATCCCGAAAAGTGGGGGCCGGTTTTCGGATAAGATGCGCGATGAAACAAAGAGCGCATCCCGAAAAGTGTGCAGCTGTTTTTCGGCCGATACTTGGAATGTGATGCGCGATGAAACAAAGAGAAAGAGCATTTCTTTTGTTTCTGTTTGACGGGAAATGCTCTGGGGTGGAATTGCAGTATGACCGGTGTTTTGTTTTTTGATCACTCTTTGAAGTCACTGACAGTTCCCGAACCACAACAAGCAAAAATCTATCTGCAAAATTTGAGAGAAGCAGCGGAAGAGCATGAATGTAGTGCTCTGAGTGCCTATCTGAAAAACGCAGATGAAACCGGATTTTTGGCTGCTGTATTGGATTGTTCACCGTTCTTGCGAGAGGTGACAGAGGCCAATCCTGAAATTCTGGAAAGCCTTTTTACTGCACCAATCAGTATCTTACTTGAACAATTGACCGTGCAAGTTCGGGTCGTAGGCGTCGATCCGGAGATGACAGAGAGCCGCCTGATGACGGAGCTACGCCGCATCAAGAAAGCTGCCCATGTGCTAATCGCGCTGGATGATCTGGCAGGGCTGGTTAACGTCATGCAGACCACCAATCGGCTGACTGATTTGGCAGAGGGCTGCCTACGTGCCGCAGTACGCTTTTTGCTGCTTGAAAGTGATGCCAAGGGCAAGCTGGCTTTACCGGATCGCTCAGATCCTGAAAAAGACAGCGGGATTATTGTACTGGGTATGGGCAAGTTCGGTGCCGGAGAGCTGAATTATTCCTCAGATATTGATTTGATTGTTTTTATCGACAGTGCGCGTCCGGCGATTACTGATCCTTATGAATGTGTCGATCTGTTTTCCCGTATGGCACGGCGGCTGGTGAAAATCCTGCAAGACAGAACTGCTGACGGTTATGTCTTTCGGGTTGATTTGCGTCTGCGTCCTGATCCGGGGGCAACACCGCTGGCTATTCCGGTGAGTGCGGCGCTGCATTATTATGAAGGGCGCGGCCAGAATTGGGAACGCGCGGCAATGATTAAAGCACGCCCTGTGGCCGGTGATTTCATCTCGGGCGAGCAGTTTATCAAAGAACTGGCACCCTATGTCTGGCGCAAATATCTTGATTATGCAGCCATTGCAGATATTCATTCTATCAAGCGACAAATCCATGCTCACCGCGGCCATGGCGATATTGCTGTGCGTGGCCATAATGTGAAATTAGGGCGCGGTGGTATTCGCGAGATCGAGTTTTTCGTTCAGACCCAGCAACTGATCGCGGGTGGGCGCTTTCCGGAATTGCGTGGGTCACAAACATTGGCCATGCTGAGCAAGCTCTATGAACGCGGCTGGGTAGGTGAGAATACCCGCGACCAACTGAGCCGGAATTATCAGTTTCTACGCAATGTTGAACATCGCATTCAAATGGTTGCTGATGAGCAGACGCATATTCTGCCTGAGGATGATGAAGGCTTCAGCCGCATTGCTGCGATGATGGGCTATCCGGATAATGACAGTTTCACGGCTGAATTTCTCGCCGTTCTGCGCACCGTTGAAAAACATTATGCGGCTTTGTTTGAGCAGGCGCCGGAACTTGGCAGCAGTGGCGGTAATCTGGTGTTTACCGGCGAGACGGATGATCCAGATACATTGCAAACACTGTCGCAGCTTGGTTTTGAGCGTCCGAGCGATATTTGCAGGATTATCCGTACATGGCATTTTGGCCGCTATCGTGCAACACAGACCGCAGAAGCGCGGGAGCGCCTGACAGAGCTGACACCGGCCTTGCTAAATGCTTTCGCCGCTACCGAGCGTGCTGATGATGCATTGCTGCGCTTTGATGATTTCCTCCAAGGCTTGCCGTCAGGCATCCAGCTTTTCAGTCTGCTGCAATCCAATCCGGCATTGCTCAATCTGCTGGTGTTAGTGATGAGTGCTGCACCACGTCTGGCGGAAATCATTACCCGTAAGCCTCATGTTTTTGACGGTATGCTCGATCCGCGTATTTTTTCGGAACTGCCAACGCGCTCTTATCTCGAAGAGCGGTTGGATACATTTCTGAATTCGGACGAGGCCTATGAACAAACGCTCGACCGTCTGCGTATTTTTGCTGCCGAGCAGCGTTTTCTGATTGGTATCCGCCTGCTGACCGGCGCAATCGATGGTGTTCGTGCGGGCAGGGCTTTTTCTGACCTTGCAGAGCTGATGATTGACCGCGCAGTGAACGCGGTGACCAAAGAATTTGCCGTGCGTCATGGCCATATTGCCGGTGGTCGTATTGCAGTGCTGGCTATGGGAAAACTCGGCAGTCGTGAACTGACCGCCGGTTCGGATATTGATATTATCTTGCTCTACGACCACGAGGCAGATGCTGACTATTCCAATGGTGAGAAGCAGCTTGCAGCATCGCAATATTATATCCGTCTGACACAGCGTCTGATTGCAGCTCTGTCGGCGCCCATGGCTGAAGGCGTACTGTATGAAGTGGATATGCGTCTGCGGCCAAGCGGCAATAAAGGGCCAGTGGCAACGCATATTGAGGCTTTCAGCAAATATCAGCGCAATGAAGCATGGATATGGGAGCATATGGCGCTGACCCGCGCCCGCACGATTGCCGGTGATCGCTCATTCCGAGATGAGATTGATGCTGAGGTCGATGCTATTCTCGCCATTCCTTCCGAGGTCAAAAAGACCGCGAAAGAAATGGTTGAGATGCGTGCATTGATTGCCAATGAAAAACCGCCGCGTGATAATTGGGATTTGAAGCTACGGTCCGGCGGCTTGATTGATTTGGAATTTATTGCGCAATTCGCAGTGCTGACTGGGCAGGTGGCGACAGAGACGCGACATACATCCACAGAGCTTAATCTGCGCCATCTGAAGCCGGAATTTGCCAGCCCTGCACAGGCAGAGGAACTGGCGGGCGCGCATCATTTTTATAGCAATGTAACGCAGATTATCCGTCTCTGTGTTGACGATAATACGGGGCGGGAAGACTATCTGCCGGGCTTGTTGGAATTGTTGTGCCGTGCCGCAGAATTGCCGGATATTGGCCATGTCGAGCATCAACTGGATCAGACAACTGAACTGGTGGCCAAAGCGTTTAAACAACTGCTGAAAGGCTAAAGTTAAGCCGCAACATCATCGCTGATTGAGGCTGTCAGCGAAGGTGCTTTGCGATCCGGAATTCGGACAGAGACGATTGTACCAACGCCTTCTGTGGAGCAAATCCGCAGCGCGCCATTATGCAGTTCTGCCAGCGAGCGGGAAATCGCAAGACCAAGACCGGAACCTGTATGGGTTTTGGTGAACTGGTTTTCGACCTGCTCAAACGGGTGACCGAGTTTCTTCAGTGCGTCACGCGGAATACCACAGCCGGTATCTTTAATGGTGAGGATCAGCGCACCATTGGTCTTGCGCGCACGCACCAGAATATGACCGCCGTCACCGGTAAACTTCACTGCATTGGACAGCAGGTTAATCAGCACCTGCTTGATCGCACGACGGTCAGCGCTGGCGGTAATCGTGTCGGCAATGCTGGTTTCAACCGAAATATGTTTCTGTTCCGCCTGCAGTGAGATCACACGCACGGTTTCTTCAATTAGCGGGTAAAGATCAATATCTTCGCGATCCAGAGAGAAATGACCGGCTTCAATCTTCGACATATCAAGAATGTCATTGATAACATTGAGCAGATAATTGCCGCTGGTATGAATGTCGTGAATATATTCCGCATAACGCTCTGAGCCGAGCGGACCGAATGTGCCTGCCGAGATCATCTCGGAGAAACCAATGATCGCATTGAGTGGTGTACGCAGCTCATGGGACATATTGGCAAGGAATTCAGATTTTGAACGGTTGGCGCTTTCCGCACGTTCCTTCTCCGTCGCATATTTGGATGCCAGCTCAGACAGTTCACGTACGCGGTCTTTTTCCGCTTTACGCGCAAGGCTCAAGTCCTGAATGGTCGCCATCAGACGGCGCTCACTATCCACCAGACGTTCCTGATGCAGTTTCAGCTGGGTAATGTCGGTTCCGACCGATACCAGACCGCCGTCCTGCGTGCGGCGTTCGTTGACCTGTAGCCAGCGGCCGTCACCAAGCTGGCGCTCGAATGTCTGCGCACCGCTGCGGTCGTTCTCATTTGCCATACGGCGCTCAAAAGCAGCAGGGCGCAGCAGCGGCTGAATATCTTCGCGCGTTACACCGGCTTTCAAAGCCGTGGCAGGCAGGCCTGCATATTCATTATACTTGCCGTTGGACATCACCAGGCGGCTCTCGGCATCCCAGAGAACGAATGCTTCGGAAATGCTTTCAATCGCTTCACGGATACGCAGATCAGCTTCGGCAGTCGCCTGTGCAAAGCGGTGCTGTTCGCTGACGTCAAAAGCGATGCCAACCAGATGGACATCACCTTCATTGGCGATTTCTGCACGAACGCGCATCCATACCCAATAGCCTTCGGCGTGGCGCATACGCAGAACTTTGTCGACCTGACGCAATTCACCGGACATTACCTGTGTGGCGATTTCATAGAGATCGCCGTCAACCGGATTAACGATGGCTGCAACATCACCAAATGACAGAACGCTGTCGACAGCTTCATAGCCGAGCATCTCATACATCGAGCGCGACCAGAACATACGGCCACGCGCCATGTCCCAGTCCCAGAGACCGCAACGGCCGCGGGCGAGCGCCAGATCAATCCGCTTCTGGATTTGATGGGAGAAATCATCAGCGTCGCGGGCGCGCGCTGCCTGTGAGAAATATGCATAAAGAATAGCCAGCAAGACACCGGCTGTCGCGGCGAATAAGGTGATGTTCAGTGAAAGAACCTGTCGCCAGTCTTTGAATATCTCTTTTTCAGTATTGAACGCAACGACAGACAAGATGCCTGCGGTTGCAGCCTGTATATTTTGCGGTTCAACTTTTTCTGCAGCAGCAAAAGCTGCTTCATTACGGTATTTTACAGGCAGAACACCGGCGCGACCGCCAAACATCAGTAGCGGATGCGCTTCGGAGAAAAGTGTTTCAGCCTGAATGCCGAGCAACTGGCGGCTGCTCAGAGCGGCAATAATTTTTGAATTCTCATCCAGAATGGCAAGCTCAAGACGGGAACCGATTAGCCCTTGCGAACGAAGCTCAACCAATAAATCCTGTACGGCACTATAATCGCCGGTATTATCTGTGGGAGGTGTCGTCTCCATCTGCTTTTGCAGCTGTGAAGCCACATGGGCAGCAGTCAGCGCCATTTCGTGACGGGCATCACTTTCAATTTCTTCACGTTGACTGAGCAGCGACAACATACGCGCTCCAGCCAGAATAATCAGAAATGCAATGATCAGTATTGGCACGATGCGGCGCAGCACCGGCTCGAGAGAGAGCAGCTTACGATAGGCAGGGCCCGACAACAGATAGACATAGCCGGAAAGCCTGAAGCGCTTCTGACGTCTTTCTGAAGTGTAACAGACACCATTCGGCGCGCGATGCGCGTCGGTATTTGCCATCCCGTGGCCCTCATCTGAATTTTGGTTATTGAAGTGATTCGGGGTGAGAAATCCGAATAACCCTAATGAATCAAATGTGATTCGCTGTGTCCAGTGCTTTTAATTAATAATTAATAAAAAACCCCTGCCGATTCGAAGGTGATTCGATCAGTTTTCAGAAAGAGACACTTTAATTGGGTGCGCATGATTCTGATTTGATTCAGCAATATGCGGTGCAGTACTTATTTGTTGTAAAACATTATGTTCTTTTTAAAGCAGGGGACGAAAAAGCAAGATGTGCTTTCCCGTCCCCGCATTTGGTCAGGCAAGCATGCGCTCCGTGATATCGCGTACGTCGGGGGAGAGTTTTTCAGCTTGCGCAATCACTTCCAAAGCTGATTTCAAATGCTCACGGCGCACCGGCTCCAGCGTTTTCCATGAGCGCAGAGTGGTAAGAAGGCGCGAAGCCAGTTGCGGATTTTCGCGGTCGATTGTCAGAATGAGCTGCGTGAAGAAGGTATATGCCTGACCATCCTGCCGGTTGAAGCCGGTCGGATTGCTGGCAGCAAAGGCTCCTAGTACGGAACGGGCGCGGTTCGGATTATCGAGAGAGAACAGCGGATGCTTCATCAGACTCTGGACGACTTCCAGAGCATCAGAGGCAGGGCGGCGTGCCTGTACACTGAACCATTTATCCATCGCCAATGGTACCGCGCTATAATCCTGCTCAAATTGCGCCAAAGCACGTGTTGCAAAATCATGTTCATAAAAACGATGCGCCAGCAGCGCCAGCGCTGCCAGTTTGTCGGTCATATTATCGGCGGAGATGAATTGATCATAAACCCGCTGCGGATCATTGTCCGAAACCGCCAGATATTGCAGAAGCACAGCTTTGAGTGCTCTCTTGCCTGCGCTGTCAGCATCCGGTGTGAATGGTGCAGCATCCTGCAAGCCGTCATAGGTCTTGGCAAAAATTTCAGCCCCATGTGTGGCGATTGCCGACAGCAAGGCTTCACGGCTGTTGCGGATCAGGTCGGGATCAATATTGCTTCCAATGTCACGGGCAATGTCTGCTTCTTCCGGTAAGGTCAGGCAGAGCGCACGGAAGGCATGGTCCAGCGTTTCATCCTGCGCAAGTTCTGCCAATAATTCGGGCAATACCGGATCAAACCCTGTAGCTTGTTGCAGGCGGAGTTTTTCGACATTGGCTATAATCGCATTGCTCATCAGCGAATGAATAACCTGCCAGCGGCCAAAGGCATCGCTGTCATGGCGCGCAAGAAACAATTGCTCATCGCGGCTTAATGATTGTGCGACATGCACCGGCGCGGAGAAATCACGCAGCACTGACAAGACGGGCTTCTCTGTAATGTTGCGGAATGTCCAGCTTTGTGAGGCCTCACGCAGATGCAGGACATCACCCTGCAAGCCACTGCCTTCAGAAGATGAAATCTCAATATCTTTGCCATCGGTACCGATCAGCCCGAATTTGACCGGAATATGCATTGGCTGTTTTTCGCACTGCCCTGGGGTCGGCTCAGTTTTTTGCTCGAGCGTCAGGCGCAGGCTCTGGCTTGCTGCATCATAATCACTGGTGACTGTGACGAGAGGCGTGCCTGCCTGATCGTACCAGAGGGCAAAATGCGTGAGAGACTGGCCGCTGACGTCTTCAAAACATTTGATGAAGTCTTCAATGGTCGCAGCGTCACCGTCATGGCGGATGAAATAGAGATCAAGTCCTTTGTAGAAATTCTCATCACCGATAATGGTGCGCAGCATACGGATCAGCTCGCTACCTTTTTCATAAACGGTTGCGGTGTAGAAATTATTGATCTCGCGATATTCTTTCGGGCGTACCGGATGCGCCAATGGTCCGCCATCTTCCGGAAATTGCTGTGCCTTGAGAACTTTCACCTCATCAATACGATGCACAGCGCGGGAACGCATATCGCTGGAAAATTCATGGTCGCGATAAACGGTCAGGCCCTCTTTCAGACAAAGCTGGAACCAGTCGCGACAGGTAATGCGGTTGCCCGCCCAGTTGTGGAAATATTCATGGGCAATCACCGCTTCGATACCGGCATAATCCGTGTCGGTCGCGGTCTGCGGATCGGCGAGAACATATTTGTCGTTGAAGATATTCAGGCCTTTATTCTCCATCGCACCCATATTGAAATCGGATACGGCAACAATATTGAAAATATCGAGGTCATATTCGCGACCATAAACCTCTTCATCCCAGCGCATGGAACGCTTCAAAGCATCCATTGCATAGGTCGCACGGGCTTCATTGCCATGCTCGACATAGATGTTCAGCGCGACTTGCTTGCCGGACATGGTGGGGAATTGATCGCTGATGGAGCCGAGGTCTCCGGCAACCAAAGCAAACAGATAGGACGGCTTGGGATGCGGATCATACCACCGCGCATAATGTCGGCCATCCACCAGCTCGCCAGCCTCTTGCAGATTACCGTTGGAAAGCAGAATTGGTGCGGCCTGTTTGTCGGCTTCAAGACGTACGGTATAAACCGAGAGAACATCCGGCCGGTCAAGGAAATAGGTGATGCGGCGAAAGCCTTCCGCCTCACATTGCGTTGTATAGATATTGCTGGAGCGATAAAGCCCCATCAGTTGCCGGTTGGTTGTCGGATTAATTCTTGTGACAATTTCCAGCGTGAACGGGCTTTGTTGTGGCAGGGAGTTTATCGTGAGCAGTTCGGGATCAGCCACATAATCCGTGGCAGGCAGACCGTTGATCTGAAGGCTCACTAGTTCCAGTTCATCACCATCCAGTATCAGTGGTGCTGTGAGGGAGACACCGTCACGACGTTCGATCGTCAGGCGTGCAGTGACAATTGTCTTTTCCGGATCAAGCTGAAAATCCAGCTCGGTTTTGCGTATCAGATAATCTGACGGGCGGTAATCTTCGAGGCGAAAGACATGACCTGTATCGGTACGCATAACTGCTCCTGAATTGACTTTGACTAATGTGCGGGGAGGTTAAGCCATTTTTTTCACAGGCGAAACCGCTATCCTTGTGAAAAATTGAGTTTAACTCAACGAAACTGTTTGAAATTTTGGGCTTGGGCTTCTGAACAGGAGATCAGTTTTACTCTTCGTTCATTGCAAAAATTGCTAACAATTTTTGCAAATAATACTGGCAAACCACCCTTTGTCAGCTATGCTAGGAGCATTAAAAGAGGGAGTCTGCCGCGTAAAATTCAGCGGCAGTTAAGGAATTTTCACTGTGAATGCCCCAGAGCGCCATCTGCCGCTGGCAGATACACCCGCCGCTGCCGGAGAGAACGGGTCTGAAACACGACCATTGCTTGGTATTGCCTGCAAAGTTACCTCCGTTTTTGTCTTTGTATTGATGTCAACATTGCTGAAGTCAGCAGAGGGCATACCTGCGGGAGAGCTGGTGTTCTTCCGTTCATTCTTTGCGATTTTTCCGGTTGTCATCTATTTAGCCTATACACACCAGTTGCAGGGCGTGATGGTGACCTCGGATATCTTTGGCCATGTGTGGCGCGGCCTTGTCGGCGTGATGTCTATGCTGAGCGGGTTTTACGCTCTGACATTGCTGCCATTGCCGGAAAGCATTGCCATCAATTATGCATCGCCTCTGATGATTGTTGTGCTGAGTGCAATTTTCCTGAAAGAACAGGTGCGAATTTATCGCTGGTCTGCGGTGCTGGTCGGCTTTGCCGGTGTGCTGATTATTGTCTGGCCGCGTCTCAGCATGTTTTCGAGCGGAAATATGAGTCAGGCAGAGGGGATCGGTGCTATCTTTGCTTTGATCGGGGCTTTATCTTCAGCTGTCGCCATGATGCTGGTGCGCAAGCTGGTGAAGCATGAACGCACAGCGACGATTGTGATCTATTTTTCGCTGACTTCAACGGTGATTGCGCTGTTCACATGGCCGTTTGGTTGGGTTGTGCCGCAATGGTGGCAGTTGGCATTGCTCGTGGGGGCTGGTTTTGCCGGGGGTATCGCACAGATCTTTTTGACCGAATGTTATCGCCACGCAGAAATGTCGACGATTGCGCCGTTTGAATATACCTCAATGCTGCTGGGCTTAGGTATCGGCTATGTGGTTTTTGGCGATGTCCCGACTGTTCAGATGCTGATCGGCAGTTCTATTGTTATCGGCGCCGGTATTTTTATCATTTTCCGTGAGCATAAATTGTCAGGCAGAAAGTTTAGGAGGAGCTGAGAAAAATCCTCAGCTCTTCTCATTCTCGTCTTCTTCCGGCACATCGCTGCGCGGATCCATCTGATAGCTTTCCGGCGTATTGATGTTTTTCGTGGCCTGATATTTGAACTCTGTTTTCTGGTCACTGATCGCCGGACGCTCCCTTAAGGTTATGCGCCAGAGTGCGTGCAGGCCATAGGCGGCAAAGCAGATGCTCAGGGTTACCGGCATACCGGTTTTGCCTAAACTCTCCATCATACGGGCTGCGATCTGCGGCCCGATCATATTGCCGACCCCATAGACAATCAGCAAGCCGCCAGAGATTTTCACAAACTCATTGGCTTCCGCATAGTCATTGGCATGCGCGACATTGAGGCTGTAAATCGGAAACAGAACGCCTCCCATCAGGAAGATAACCGCATAACCGCTGATCCCGTCTGCCGGAGACACAAAGGTCAGCATAATTGCCAGTACAACACCGACACTGCCGCAGAAGACCATGACATAACGACGATCGGCAAAATCTGAGAAGCGTCCCAGCGGATATTGGAAAATCGCCCCGCCAATCACAGCTGTGACCAGCATGGTTGCGATGCTCAGATTATCCAGTCCGTTCTTCTGACCATAGATCGGTGCGAGAATATTCCACGAACCGGCAATAATACCGGATATGAGCGAGCCGATGACAGCCGCCGGAGAACGCTTATACAGGCCGCGAATATCCAGCGACACCTGTGTCAGCGGTTTCGGGGATTCCGCACGCGACAGCGCGGTGGGAATGAGCGCAAGGCTGTAGATCAGCGTACAGATGATAAACAGAGTTTGTGTGGAAGGATCACCAAAAGGCAGAATATACTGGCCGGACATAGTGCCGATCATGGTGGTTATCATATAGACAGAGAAGATCATGCCGCGGCTGTCATTGTTGACACGCTCATTGAGCCAGCTCTCCACCACCATATAGCCGCCAGCGAGAGAAAAGCCCGCCAAGGCACGAAAGCCCATCCAGGCGATCGGATTTATTATCAGCGAGTGCAGCAGCAAAGACATACCAAGAATAGTCAGCAAGACTGTAAAAACGCGCACATGGCCGACATTGCGCACGAAAATTGGTACAATCAGACAACCGGCCGTGAAGGCGAGAGAATAAAAAGTTCCCATCCAGCCGATAGTGATTGTTGACCAGCCTTCCATACCGGCACGGATCGGCAGCAGGAGTCCCGCAAGGCCTCCGGCCATCAGCATCAGAAGCGTACTGAAAAGAAGCGCTGTAATCGGCAACAACTGTGCAGGCATGGCTTTATCCGGACTTAAAGCATTTCCAGCAAAAGTGCGAAGCGGTTTTGCGTAGGATAATGCGTAAAATAAATAATTAGAGCGGTTCCCACTATTCAATCGTAACTGGGACCGCTCTAAACCTTAAACGGCAGAGAGCCGTAAAAGAGAACACATTCAGCAGGACTGTATTGTGAAATCAATGCAGGGATATTGGCATTTTAAGGTCGTGAAAAATTCTCTCTTCACGGATATTTATGTCGTATTTTATGCTCTAAACCACAGATCAGACTTCAATGCCTTCCAGACGCATTTTGACCATCAGCCAGTCCTCCCATGCAAAACGTTTTTGCGCCGGTGTGCGCAATAAGTAATCTGGATGCAGGCTTGGCATAATTGCAACGGTCTGCGCACCGGCAGTTGTCAGGCTATGCCAGTTGCCGCGTAATTTATAGATCGGCTCGCGGGAGCCTGTCAGCGCCTTTGCGGCAGGGTCGCCAAGCGCAACAATTACTTTTGGCGCAACCAGTTCAATCTGCCGGTTGAGGAACGGACGGCAGAGGTCAATTTCCAGCGGCGTTGCAGGGCGATTGCCCGGCGGGCGCCATGGCAAAGTATTGGCCAGATAGGCTTGCTCGCGTTTCAGATTAATGGCTGCGAGAATGCGCTCCAGCATATGTCCGGCAGGGCCGGAGAAGGGGACGCCTTCAAGATCATCGTCACGCCCCGGTGTATCACCGATCACCATCAGGTCGGCATTCGCGGAACCGTCCGCAAAGCAGATATTTTTCGCCGTAAATTTGAGGCGGCAGCCGTCAAAGCCTGCCATCGCCTGCTGCAGCATATCAAGATTGTCTGCGCTGCTAGCAAGTTTGCGGGCTTCTTCCAGCAGGACTTCCGGTGCAATGGAAGCCTGTGCCGCAATGGGAGCTTGCTGCGCTCTTTGTTGCTGGTTTGCCGGTAAGGCGGGATTTTGTCGCGGTGCCTGTTGCGCATTGCCGGCTGGTGCCGCTGCATTGTTGCGCATTGTAGTGTCAGGTTGCGCAACGCGTTTTGGTTGCGCTGCCGCAAGGGCTGCGGCTTCAGCAAAGCGATCAACCGGCGCGTCATGCAGCGCGGAGTCCACTCCGGCTTCCGCGTAAAAGCGAATCAGATCTTCCCAATTGGCAGTTATTGCAGTGTCTGACACACGATTGTTCCGGTTTTAGGCATGTTTACTGCTCTGAGGTCGCAAATTGTCAGAGCTTTGGCAAGGGCTTTCGGACGGGGTTGTTCAAAAACCATTTACATTGACGTTTACGTCAATATTATAGTGATCTGTTAGTGAACAAACGTCATGATCTGCGGCGATTTTGGACAATAGGACGCATTTGAACTGTGTTACAACCCTGTATCAGGGTGAATAGAATATAATAACGGGAACCAGATACCACGCCCGATGCTATGGAGGCTTATATGAGCAACGAACACGAACTCCCGGAACGCGAAAGTATGGAGTTCGACGTTGTGATCGTTGGCGCAGGCCCTGCCGGTCTTGCTGCTGCGATCCGGCTGAAACAAAATAATCCGGAACTCTCGGTCGTCGTGTTGGAAAAGGGCGGGGAAGTTGGCGCCCATATTCTTTCCGGCGCTGTGGTTGATCCTATCGGGATCGACAAGCTGCTGCCGGACTGGCGCGAAGAGAGCGACCATCCGTTTAAAACTGCTGTGACTGACGATCAGTTTTTGCTGCTCGGGCCTGCAGGCTATGTAAGACTGCCGAATTTCGCTATGCCGAAACTGATGAACAATCACGGCAATTACATTGTATCTTTGGGCAATGTCGCGCGCTGGTTGGGCACACATGCTGAAAATCTCGGCGTGGAAATCTATCCGGGCTTTGCTGCTGCCGAAGTGCTTTATAATGAGGCCGGTGCGGTTATCGGTGTAGCCACCGGTGATATGGGCGTTGAGCGCAATGGCGAACCGGGGCCAAATTATACACGCGGTATGGAGCTGCTGGGTAAATATGTGCTGTTCGCCGAAGGTGCGCGCGGTTCACTCTCCAAAGAAGTCATTGCCAAATACAAGCTGGATGAAGGCCGCGAACCGGCTAAATTCGGTATTGGTCTGAAAGAATTGTGGCAGGTCGACCCGTCAAAGAGCAAGCCGGGTCTGGTGCAACATTCCTTCGGCTGGCCGCTCGATATGAAAACCGGTGGCGGTTCATTTCTCTATCATCTGGAAGACAATCTGGTTGCCGTCGGTTTTGTGGTACATCTCAACTACAAAAATCCGTATTTGTCGCCGTTTGAAGAATTCCAGCGCTATAAAACCCATCCGTCAATCCGCCCGACTTTTGAGGGTGCCAAGCGTATTTCCTATGGCGCGCGTGCGATCACCGAAGGCGGCTGGCAGTCTGTACCAAAGCTGACTTTCCCGGGCGGGGCGCTGATTGGCTGTGCGGCAGGTTTTGTTAACGTGCCACGTATCAAAGGCTCGCATAATGCGGTGCTGTCGGGCATTCTTGCAGCCGACAAAGTGGCAGAAGCTATTGCTGCCGGTCGTGCGAATGACGAAGTGGTTGGCATTGAAAATGAATGGCGCGACAGTGCAATCGGCAAAGATCTGAAGCGCGTTCGTAACGTGAAACCGCTCTGGTCGAAATTCGGCACAATCCTTGGCGTAACGCTGGGTGGTCTGGATATGTGGACAAACCAGCTGTTCGGTTTCTCCTTCTTCGGCACATTGAAGCATGGCAAAACCGATGCGGCATCGCTGGAACCGGCAGCCAAACATAAGCCGATTACCTATCCGAAGCCGGATGGCGTGATTACTTTTGACCGTTTGTCATCGGTGTTTTTGTCGAGCACCAATCATGAAGAAGATCAACCGGTGCATTTGCAGGTGAAAAATCTGGAGCTGCAGCTGAAGTCTGAGCATGATGTGTTTGGCGGGCCTTCAGCACGCTATTGCCCTGCGGGTGTTTACGAATGGGTTGAGAAGGACGGCAAGGAAACTTACGTCATCAATGCGCAGAACTGCGTGCACTGCAAAACGTGCGACATCAAAGACCCGAACCAGAATATCAACTGGGTTACGCCACAAGGCGGCGAAGGACCGGTTTACGCAAACATGTAAATGTTTGCGATAATAAACCGTGTCCGTCTCGACCGCCGTCAACGAAGATGTCGGCGAAGGACCGGTTTACGCAAACATGTAAATGTTCGTATTTTTAACGCGTATCTTGTCCGAAAACCGGAAACCACTTTTCGGGATACGCTTGATAAAACCGTGACCGTCTCGACCACCATGATCTAGATGTAAATATATAAAAACGGCGCCTCAAGAGGCGCCATTTTTATATCAGATGCGGACAGCCGCCGGATTAGGTTGCGGATTATCCTCCGCAGGCTCTGAAGCCGGTGCCGGAACAGAGAATTCAAATAGCAGCGGCAGATGATCCGAACCGGCAGGTTCTCCGGTACGCATGTTTCTTGCCTTCACCGTATTGTTGATAAGCACCTGATCAATCGGCAGACCGATCCACGGGCGCAGTATTTCTGGCAGGCGGTTTGTCAGCCATGTCGGGCCGGAACCGGCAACACGTTTTGTGTCGGTGAGCATTTCATATTTGCGTAGGTTGTAGCTCCACGGCGTGGCATTGAAGTCACCGGCAATAATCACCGGAATACCATGTGCATTGGCCATCGGTTCCAGTGCAGGGCGCAACATTTCAAATTGCTGAACCTGCGGAAATGGCCATGGCCATGACTGATGCACGGAAGAGACGAGCACATTGGTGCCGCCAAGATTGATCAGAGCGGTTGCCAGTACACCGTCACCGGTACAAACCGGTGAGCCGAATTCTGCAAAAGGACGGCGCGAGAGAATACCGACACCCCAGCGGTTCGGCAGCGTGCCGCACTGATGACGATACGGATAGCTGCCTTCCAGTATTTTAAGCCATGGCTGCCACTGCTCGGAGCCTTCCTGATAGGTGATAATATCCGGTGCATTACGGGCGACAGCTTGCAGCACTTCTTTCGGATCAGCGTGGTTTTGCAGCAAATTGATCTGCATCAGCCGGTAGGTCACAGTCTCATTCTGATCTGTCGTCTTTTGCGAAGAGCTGTTCCAGTTCACCGTTGTTGAGAAGGCGCTGATACCAAGCAATGCAACCATTGCCGCCTCACGGCGCAGACTGGTGAACAGCAGGAAAATGCCGCCAATTGCCATAATCGCTGCCAGATGCGCACGGAAATGCGCGAAACTGTCTAATGCCGGATGCACGCGGCCAAAGAAGCCCAGCACGAGTGGTACAGATAGCAATACTAATATGATCAGCAATGCAAAGAGCAGGCGGGACGGTTTTTTTACAGCAGGAACTGGCTTTTCAACGGACATAGAGACCACAGAGCAAGAGAAATAAAGAATGCGCTACTGATGGCTGCGAAAAGCAGCTTAATCAAGGCTAAACAAAAGCAGCGCCATTACAGCGCTGTTTTGTCATGTGCTTAAAGTGTTTACTGGAATGCAGTCTCGAAGAAGCTGCGAAGTTTACGCGAATGCAACCGGTCTTGCGGCATCGCAGCAATCTTTTCCATCGCACGGATACCAATCTGCAAATGCTGGGCAACCTGCTTCTTGTAGAATTCTGTTGCCATGCCCGGCAATTTCAGCTCGCCATGCAAAGGCTTATCGGACACGCAAAGCAATGTGCCGTATGGCACGCGGAAGCGGAAGCCATTTGCCGCGATGGTCGCCGATTCCATATCCAATGCTACTGCGCGGGACTGGGAAAGCCGCTGCACAGGGCCGCGCTGATCGCGCAATTCCCAATTACGGTTGTCAATCGTGGCAACGGTACCGGTACGCATGATGCGTTTTAGCTCATAGCCTTCAAGGCCGGTAACTTCTTCCACCGCATCTTCAAGTGCCACCTGAATTTCTGCCAATGCGGGAATCGGCACCCAGATCGGCAGATCATCATCGAGAACATGATCCTCACGCACATAGGCATGGGCGAGCACATAATCGCCAAGTTGCTGGCTGTTGCGCAGACCCGCACAGTGGCCAAGCATCAGCCATGCGTGCGGACGCAACACTGCAATATGGTCGGTAATGGTTTTGGCATTAGATGGGCCGACGCCAATATTGACCATGGTAATACCGGAACCATCCGGCTTGACCAGATGATAAGCTGGCATTTGCGGCAGACGTGCAGGCTCAGCACCTTGCGACGGCGCATTATTACCGGCAAAGGTCACCAGATTGCCGGGCTCAACGAATTTGGTGAAACCACCGCCGCCTTCCGCCATCAGCTTACGGGCATAGGCGCAAAACTCGTCCATATAGAACTGATAGTTGGTAAAAAGCACATAGTTCTGGAAATGTGACGGGCTGGTTGCCGTATAGTGCGACAGGCGTTGCAGGGAATAATCCACACGCTGGCCGGTAAATGGTGCCAGCGGCATCACTTCCAATGTCTGGAATTCTGCATCACCATTGGCGATGCTGTCATCCGTATTGCCGAGATCGGGCACATCAAACATATCGCGCAGCGGGTGCCGGAAAGCATCGGAGACGGACGCTTCGACATAGGTGCCTTCAAGGAACGCGAAATGCAGCGGAATTGGCGTTGAGGATTCCTGAACTGTAACTGGCACGCCGTGATTTTTGATCAGCAGGCGGATTTGTTCCAACAGATAGCTGTCGAAAAGATCGGGGCGGGTCAGTGTCGTTGCATAATCGCCGGGCAGGCTGACATGACCATAGGCGAGACGCGTATCCACATGGGCAAAGCTGGCCGTTGAAAAGCGCAATTCCGGGTAAAAAGCACGGAAACGCTGCGGCGGAACTTCCCCTTTGGCGACCTTATGAAAGGCATCGCGCAAAAAAGCAGTGTTGCGGTCATAGAGAGCACGCAATGCATCAACTGCAGCGCGGGCATCTGTAAATGCTTGAGGAGCAACTGGCTCCGGTGTGGCTATACCCGCAGAAATGACATCTGCGACGGACGTGCCGGTAAAAGTGTCGATTCTTTTGCTCATAGCTTACTATAAGCCGGAATTCTTACAGTTTATATGGCAAGATTACGCTTCGGATTGTGGTTGAGCGGGCTAGAGCGCGGTGTGCCTTGCTTGGCACACAAAGGTCGCTCTAACACTTTAAAATGAGGGCATAATTTTACCTTAAACTGATCCAACTTTGAGGAATTATGCTCTAGTGTCTATTTTTGTAAGCTGACAAATAGTACCAGACCGGTTGCAGTCACCTGTCCGCCGGTATTGGCGGCAATACCGGTAAAAGCCGCAACAGGAGCCACAAAGAATAGGCTGAAAACTATAATCCGCATAGCCAGAAACAAACTATCAGTCAGATTGTTGAGAACGGAAACACTCTTCATGGGCTAACCTCCTTTTCCTGTGTTGCAGTGGTCGTTGTCACAGGCGGATGGGAGGTGTCTTTTTGCGTGGTCGTGTGATGGGCTGTCATAGAGAGCAGGACAGGGCGGCTGGAGTGATTTTCATTCATCAGCAGCAGGCCGAGAAAAGTCGTACCCAGCACAAAGAGGCTGATAATGGTAAACCGGTGATACAACATCGCTTGCCCCCTTTTCTTGTCCTGAATGATCTTGTGCTTACCTTATAGGGAAGGGGCTGAACTCTTTCTGAGAGGCGCGTTCATCGGGCGTTCAAACTCATGAAGCCGGATTAAGCATAGTATCAGCGAGGTAGCGCAAAGTTTTCCCTTGCGGATTGCTTAATATGTAGCGCGGACTATATATTGCTGCATCTGACCAGTCAGGCTGACTGGCTTTACAAAACCTATAATCAGGAGCTGATCTCGATGAGTGCTGAGCCTAAGACCCAAACCAAGCCGATTGAACTTTATTACTGGCCGACTCCAAACGGTTGGAAGATCAGCATCATGCTTGAGGAACTTGGCGTTCCTTACGAGGTAAAATATATCAATATCGGTAAGGGCGATCAGTTCGAACCGTCATTCCTGAAAATCGCGCCGAATAATCGTATGCCAGCGATTATTGATCCGGAGGGGCCGGATGGTCAGCCGATTTCAGTTTTTGAATCCGGTGCAATTTTGCAATATCTGGGGCGTAAATTCGGCAAATATTATCCGACAAATGAGCGCGCCCGCGTGGCTGTGGACGAATGGCTGATGTGGCAAATGGGTGGTCTTGGACCAATGTCCGGTCAGGCAGGCCATTTTCGCGTCTATGCACCGGAGAAAGTCGAATACGGCATCAACCGCTATACCAATGAGGTCAACCGTCTTTATGGCGTATTGAATCGCCAGCTTGAAGGCCGTGATTATATTGCCGGTGATTATTCTATTGCTGATATGGCCTGCGTGGGCTGGATCAGTGCCTATAAAAACTACGATCAGAAACTGGAAGATTTCCCGAACCTGAAACGCTGGTATGAAGCCGTGTCTGCCCGCTCTGCCGTGCAACGCGGTATGGAACTGGGAAAGACTGAACGTGAAAAGAGCAATCTGGCCACGGATAAAGACGCGCAGAACGTGCTGTTTAATCAAAAAGCACGCTGACCGGGTCAGCAAAGATACTCTCTTCCATAGCCATTAAGTGCTTTGGGAGATGTAATTAGGCGTTGCATGACGGAAGTTGTGCAACGCCTTTGTTATTCTTTGCGAGGTTACTGACGTGTCAGTTTCTCAGTCTTACAAATCAGGCCGCCGGCAACACAACCTGCCAGAGATAGTGTGTTACCGCTGACACTGGCTTTGCCGGAATAGGTTTTGCCTTCATCGAGCTTATTGACGGTGCCTTTGTAGCTGCCGTCCGTGCCGGTCATCTTGCCAATGGATTTGCCTTTATATTCGCTGTTCAGCACAGTGCCGCAATAATCATCGCCGCCGCAGTTTTTATATTCAATGATTGTGCCGGTTGAGCGCTTCCATGTGCCGACAATCGGCTCTGCTGCGAGAGCAGGGCTGAGGGATACAGTCATAGCTGCAACGGTAAGCAAAATTCTCTTCATTCGTTCCTCCCGAAGATACGTAATCTTTGATGTGCCTATTATTTACGCTCACGTAAACGTAATCCAATCTTGCGTGCTTGAAAAGAGGGGATTTAAGAGGAGAAATAATGAAATGATGAGGGGGCTTTAAAACCCTTATGTGCGTCTTGGTTAGCAGCAGGTTTAAATTAGCAATATGAGAAAATACGTGATTTTGGCAGAAAGCCCGTAAAACCGGCAGAGTTATTCTTAATGAATTCTGATGTTTACCCATTGTTTGGATTTTGTTGATTGGCTGTTAAGGATGCAATTTAACGGCGGTTTTAACTCTTTCCTGCATTCTGATCACAACAACAGCAGAGATCTGCACGGCACTTCCAGCCCTAAGCAGACCGCAGTTTAACAGGACAGGATCAGAGCAATGTTTGCAGGTTTTAAAGCGAAATCAGAAAATAGCGTCCATGCCATGCAGGCCGAAATGCTGTTTGAGACCGGTATGATGTATTATGCAGGACGTGACTGCGAAGCAGATCGTATCGAAGCTTATAAATGGTTCAATATTGCAGCAATTCGTGGTGATGACCGTGCCCTGCCAATGCGCACGCAGCTCTCATCATTAATGAGCAAGACGGAACTGGTGCGTGCGTTGCGTGAGGCTCGCGAATGGATGGCGCGTCATTAATCGCGCCATACGATTTGTATTAAGTTAGCTTGTGGCCGCGTAACGACTTTGTTTAGCTTGTGGCCGCGTAACGGCCGGGCTTATGATTAATCGCGATAATAACATTCATCACCACTGCGCCGATGACAGAAATCGCAACCTGTTGCGGTGACAGGTAAAACAGCGATACAGCCATAAGCAGCAGATCAAGTGCAAGTTGAGACCAGCCCGCACGGATATTGTAATTATCCTGCAAATACAGCGCCAGAATATTGATGCCGCCAACACCGGCACGATGGCGAAACAGAGCCAGCACGCCCATTCCCATCAGAGTGCCGCCCATAAAAGCCGCAAAAATCGGTTCGAGCGTGGAAAAATCCACCCACATCGGAAACAGACGGGTAAAGACAGACATCAAAGCCACGGCAATAAAGGTGCGAATGGTGAAGTGCCAGCCCATCCGTTTGATGGCCAGATAATAAAAAGGCAGATTGATCAGGAAAAATACCAGAGCAAACTGCCAGTTTGTTGCATAATGCACGAGAAGGGCAACACCGGCGGTGCTGCCGGTCATAAGCTTAGCCTGTGCATAAAGCGTCAATCCGAGGCTCACAAAGCTGGTGCCGATAAGCATCGCCACAACATCTTCATAGAAACGGTGCCTCTCAGTAGGGAGTACTGAGGATAGAGCCGGAATTGCATCTGGTGTTGTGACTTCAGCCATGAAAAGACCCTGCAACTTGCTGCTGCGGCGTAACTTAAAACGTCGGACAGGTAATTGTTAAAACGCAAACTGAAAAACAGCAGAACCTTCACAGAGCGCTGTCAGTGGTGTTTCTAGCGGAAAATAAGAACGAAATCAGCGGTGAGAAAATTGTTATTTTGGCTCTGGCAATAGCGGATTACACGCGGATTTTATGTTTTAATATTCCAATAATTGCGCGTGACTGTGCGGCTATGTCAGGTGAAATGCTGCGGAAATCTGGTATAAATCAAGTTGAATGCGTGTTTTAACGATGCTTTACTGTCGTAAAGCGCGCACGAAGTGTTATTTATTGCATCCGTAATCATTATAAAAATGCTATGTTTAGCGTCTAAAATATAAGCAGTGACAATGCTGGGTCACAGCACGTCAAATCCTTTCAAAAATCGTGAAAAGGTTTTGCATTCGGAATCCTATACGATATTGATGGAAAAACGCTTTAGGCACAGTGTCTTAATAACTTACTCAGGAGAACAGAGATGAAAATTCAAACTCTCAGCAGCCTAGGCGGCGCAGCATTGTTGGCAGGAATGGCCGTCTTTGTACTGTCTTCACCAGCAAGTGCGCTGACAATGGCAGAATGCAGCACGAAATATCAGGCTGCTAAAGATGCCGGTACACTTGGCAATGTAAAATGGAATGATTTCCGTAAAGCACAATGCGGAACCGATTCTTCTGCTGCTCCTGCCGCAGCACCGGCAGCGCCTGCTGCAACTCCGGCAAAGCCTGCCAAACAGGCTGCTGCGCCTCAAGCTGATGAAGCTAAAGGCCTGACCATGCAGCAATGTTCTGCAAAATATAAAGCAGCTCAGGAAACTGGCCTTGCGACCGGTTTGAAATGGAATGCTTTCCGTAAGGAAGAGTGCGGTCCGGGTGCTGACCCTGAAAAAGTAACATCTGTTTCCACAAAAGAGCCAGCAGCTCCGACTGTTGCCGCACCAAGCGGCGTTAAATTCCCGTCTGCAGTATCTGGCAAATATGCCAGCGAGACTGTTGGCAAGCAGCGTATGAAAACCTGCCTCGACCAGTATTATGCCAATAAGAGCGCAAATTCACTCAACGGTCTGCGCTGGATCCAGAAGGGCGGCGGTTATTACAGCCTCTGCAATGCTCGTTTGAAGGGCAATTCCTGATATTTCCAGCTGATTATCAGAGCTGAAACAAAAAATAGCCGCCTCAGTTTTGAGGCGGCTTTTTTATATGAACGGATGATTTGCTCTATATTTAGAAGCCTTATTGCGCGGCTTCGTTTTTCTTCGCAGCTTTTGGCTTGGCCTTAGCTGTCGGTTTGGCCGCTTTTTTCACAGCGCGCTTAGGTGTGGCGGCAGTTGTTGTTGCAGATTTCCCCATCAGCTTCTTCGCAACAGCACCCCAGTTTTCACGCTCCATACGTCCAGCAAAACCAATGTTGCGGTTAATCCAGCCGGTTTGCACTTCATTGAGGTCGGCCAGCTGATCGTAATGAAAAATACCAATCTTAAATAATTTGTCCTGAATGGCTTTGCCAATGCCACTGATCAAAGTCAGATCATCTGCTGCGCCATTGCGTGGTTTTTTGAGAAGATTAGGTTCTGTCGCAGGCGGTGGCGTGACAATAGCTTCCGGTTCTGGAGCAGAAACCGGTGCTGTATCTGTGGTGGCTGGCGCTTCTATGGTGGCAGATGCCACTATAATAGCCTCAGTAGCAGATGTAGCTACGGCCTGCTTGCTATGAGCAGGGCCTACCGGCTCAGCCGCCGGAATAATTGTCTTCGCGGTTTTGGTCTGTTTTGGCGGGCTGGCCTGCTTTGTAACAGCGTCGGATTTTTCCTGCGGCATAACCATTTTGATGGATGACGGAGCAGGGGGCGTTTTGGCAATCGCCGCTTTTTCTAGCGGTGTAGCGACAGTTTCAGAAGATTTCGCAGGCGGAATGGTATTGGCAGCCGGCTGTTTTGCCTTGGAACTGATAAACTTGCTGTAAAGCAGACCAAGGAGAAATACGATTACACCGGTCAGTGCGATCCAGAGTAAAAATTCCATATAAATCTCCTTATGAGTGTTATCCGCTGCACAAACTGAATAGCGCATGAATTATGGCATATTCAGGCTCTGATCTGATTATTGTTCATTGGTTTTAGAACAGGGCAGAGGCAATGTGTGCTGTGAAATATAGCAGAGTGTACGCCGCTGCAAAATGCTGCGTCTCATAAAGCGTGGGGATAAAGCCTGCGTTGTAAATGCCAGAGATCGTTTTGCGTTCAAATCAAAAGGTAAAAACAGAAAACCCGGCAGTATAAACTGCCGGGTCTCTGTAACCTTACGGTCTGTTTTAAGCTGTAAAGCTTAGAACGAACGCTGGAAGCGGATCATACCCTGCCAAGCATCGTCGCCCTTAAGAACCGACTTGTTGTCGCTCCATTTGGTGTAGGATACTTCTGGAGTAATTGTGAAGCCTGGAACCAGCTGGTAAGCTACGTTTGCAGTTGCTGCGAAGGTTTTTGCATCTTCGTAAGCGAGCTGTACGTTGAAGGTTGCTTTGTCGGTAGCTTTGAACTTCGCGCCACCCCAAACAGCCCAATCGCCACCCCATGTGCCGTAGAAGCTGTCAACCAGACGAACGCCGCGCTGATTGCCGTTTGCATCTGTGTAAGCATATGCGTAATGGTCGTTGTTCGACTTGTAGCCGCCCTGTACCCATACGGAGAACTGTTCAGTTACGTTTACATCGAGACGTACTTTACCAGCCCATTCTTCGTTCTGCGCATCGTAAGCAGCAACACCAACGATCGAACCCCAAGCCTGTTCAAATTTCAGACCACCAACGATATGTGGTGTGTAGTCGTCAATTTTAACATCTTTGGTTGTAACGAACTGGTTGTTGAATGTGCGGTATTCGCCAGCTTTATCAGCATCGCCTGTGCCACCCTGTTCCAGAGCGATCATAGCCGAGAAGCCGTTGCCGCCTGTGAATGTGTAGCTGATGGCGTTGGTGCGGTAACCACCACCGAGAATTACGTCGTCGTTCATTACGTCGCCGTAGTAACCTGGGAAGGTTACGAATGCGGATTCGTCAAGACCAACGCGCAGACCGCCGAGCTGGATGTAACCGTAACGCAGGGAACCGGAAGAACCTGCAGTTTCACCGTTTTCGTACTGGAAACGAACGCTGGAGAATGTCTTCAGTGTGCCGAGTTCAGTTTCGGAAGCAGTTGTCATGTTCAGGTTGAAACGTGACATGAAGTTGTATGTGTCGCGGTTCTTCTTAGCGAAGCCTGTGAGGCCAGCTTCTTCAGCGCGGCTTGTCGAACGAGCGTATACGTTGTCGCCGCCTTTGATGTCAGCGCGAACATAACCGCCGATGCGCAGGCATGTTTCTGTACCTGGAATGTAGAAGTAGCCAGCGCCGTATGCATCGCAAACGCGTACATATTCAACAGCTTCTGGTTCTGGTGCAACGATGGCGTCGGCAGCCTGAGCGCCGGATACTGCAACGAGGGCTGCAGCGGAGCCGAGAAGAAGGCTCTTAATGTTCATTTCTGACCTCCAGTCAAAGTTTTAAATGGGTCTGGGCATTTTATTTTGGCTGAAGGACAACCTGCCCCCATCCCCTTGGGTGAAAAAGTCGCTACCGAAGCGCTCCTTCTTCTGCCCTCAAGATACTCAGGCTCAGTTTTGTTGCAACACTGAAAACGCATAAGTAGGGAGTGAGTTGTTGCTATCGGTATATCGTGTTGCAGAAAAGACACGAAACTTACCCTAGGCTGTGGATTTCATTTATGTTTTGTTTATAAACATTAAAGGAAATTAACCTGATTTTGCGGGCTTTTTCGCGTTTTTATGCAAATCACTGCCGACAAACCATCTCGAAGCACCTCTGTGCACATATGTTACACGATCAGAATTTGAGATGTGGCAACGCAGCAAAGACAACAAATCAGTCGCATTATTTCTCTAAAGATTCGACTCGGCTGATGAGGATGGCTTTTTTGCATTACTGGCTTTGATTCTTTCTCCAAAACGCTGATGCTATTCGTGCTAACTCTATAAGTAGGCTTATAATCGCCTGGAATTATCAGATTTTGATGCCTTTTTTAACGATACACTGTTGATGATGCATATTTTTTTGCACTTTACGCGTAAAGTGCTTGAACTCCTGATTATTACCGGCTATTGCGCCTTTACCGGAGAGGTGGCCGAGTGGTCGAAGGCGCTCCCCTGCTAAGGGAGTATACCCGGAAGGGTATCGTGGGTTCGAATCCCATCCTCTCCGCCAGAATTCATAGAATACCCTACAAACCGGCAGATTTTCTGACCGGTTTTTTTGTTGTTTTCCGTCCATTATATGTCCTGATCAGGCATGGTTTTTTCGGAATTTGGAAAACTTTAATTTTCAAAATTTTTTAACATGTTGAATTTATATGATTTTTCATCATCCTTAATGTTTCTGACTGGAGGTCAGAAATGAACATTAAGAGCCTTCTTCTCGGCTCCGCTGCAGCTCTCGTTGCAGTATCCGGCGCTCAGGCTGCCGACGCCATCGTTGCACCAGAACCAGAAGCTGTTGAATATGTACGCGTTTGCGATGCATACGGCGCTGGCTACTTCTACATTCCAGGCACAGAAACATGCCTGCGCATCTCCGGTTACGTTCGTTTTGATCTGTCTGCCGGTGATGATGCTTATTCAGGTAAAGACAGTGATACTTGGGGTACCAATACTCGTTTCACACTGCGTACAAGCACAGCTTCTGAAACAGAGCTCGGTACACTGAAAACCTACACTGAAAACCGTTTTAACTTCGGTGATGGTGAGCAGGGTAGTCACACTCTGAAGCATGCATACATTCAGCTTGGTGGTCTGATGCTCGGTAAAACCGACTCAGCATTCCATTCTTTCACTGGCTATCTCGGCGACATCATCAATGATGACGTGGTAAGTGCAGGTCTCTACAATACAAACCTGATCAGCTACACCTTTACAGGCGGTAACGGCTTCTCGGCAATTATCTCTGCTGAGCAGGGTGAGAAAGCGAAGCCTTTCGGCCACGGTAACTCACTGCCAATCGCTTATGATGCTGTAATCGACGATTACATGCCGCATGTTGTTGGTGGTCTGAAGTTTGAGCAGGCTTGGGGTTCCATCGCTGGTATTGCTGCTTATGACGCTGAGATCGAAGAATGGGCTGGTAAGGTTCGCCTCGATGTAAACGTAACAGACAAGTTCTCCGTATGGGTACAGGGCGGCTATGCTTCTTATGAAGCTCCAGTTGGTATGTACGGTAACTGGGGTGGTGATTGGGCTGTTTGGGGTGGCGCGAAATTCAAAGCTACCGACAAAGCGACATTCAACGTACAGGCTGCTTACGAAGATTGGGGCAAAACCGCTGTTGCTGCAAACGTAGCTTACCAGCTGGTTCCAGGTTTCACCATCACTCCAGAAATCAATTATACTTCTTGGAAGGGTGATCACCCGGTACGTGCTCTTGGTGGTGCGCCTAAGGATGCATTTGGCGGTCTCATCCGCTTCCAGCGTTCTTTCTAAGCCATTGGTTTAGCATAAAAAAATGCCAGCGGCTTCGGTCGCTGGTGTTTTCGTCTCAGAGGAGGCGTTCAAGCGGGGACCATCTTATTCAAGATGCGCTTTTATAAATGATGTAAGATTTTTGTATGCGAAGGGCGAAATAGTAGCTTTTTGAGAGGGGGCATCAGAAACACAACCAAAGTGGTTATCCTATGCTGCGCTATCAAAATTGCTGCCCGGACTTGTTTTATTTTTTGGTTGGCTCTAAGACTCCCCACCATTCAAGCGGCTGGGGGGCCCTATGATGGAGCTGAATCGGGACATTTATATCGATAATTCTGAAGGTTTTGCACCTGTAGTCGGGTATAATCTCAGTTTTACGTCTTCAAATACAAAAACACATCGTATTGTTAATCAGTACACAGTTACTGAATTGTCCGAGCGCTATCTCAATATTTTGTGGGACGATGGCTCCCATAAATACAATGTGAGATTGTTTCTCGGTGAAATAAATGAAATTCTGAAGGGAGAGCGTTTCAGCGGCTTTAGTCAGGAAATGCTCGACAGAATTATCGGTTCCCTGCGTGAACGCAATAACAGCAATGCAACCATTAATAGAAAAATGGCTGCATTAAGCAAGTTACTGCGAAAGGCGTATAAGATGGGGGATATCTTTAGCCTGCCGGAGTTCATTCGTCAGAAAGAGCGGGCAGGGCGAATTCGTTTTCTGGAACTTGAAGAAGAAGCACGGCTTTTTGCTGCGATTAAAAAGCGCTGCGAAAACAGCTATCGTTTGGCCGTTTTTCTGGTTGATAGTGGTTGTCGTCTGGGGGAGGCAATCGGCCTGACCTGGAATGATTTGCACGATCCACGCGTTACATTCTGGCTGACAAAATCGAATCGAAGCCGTACAGTTCCTTTGACAAAACGAGCGAGAAAAGCCTGTAAAATACCGGTTGAACGCCATAAAGGGCCGTTCTCAATGCTGACGCAGGTAGAATTCCGCGCTGTGTGGAAGGATGCTAAATATGAAGTCGGCCTTGGCACGGATACGCAGGTTGTGCCGCATATTCTTCGACATACTTGCGCTTCACGCTTGGTACGCGGTGGGATTGATATCCGCCGTGTTCAGATGTGGCTTGGGCATCAGACGTTGCAGATGACGATGCGTTACGCCCATCTTGCGACCAATGATCTTGATAGTTGCGTGAAAGTGCTGGAAATTCGCTGAGAATATCTGACTTTTAATCAATTTATGAGCTGACTATACAGGAAATCAGTCAAAGGGGCTGGTTTCATCCTGTTTGAAAGTCTGTGCAGTTTTAAATTCATGTCCATTTGCTTTGGTAGATGCCAGCAGCCAGTGCAGTGCATTGGCGTGTCGCGTGTACAAAGCACAAATATTAGAGTATGTCGCAGCTAAATGGGTTCATTTGAGCTAATGCGAACATGCGACAATTAAAGGAATCTAGAGCGAGTGCTGTGGGTACGATCAAACGCGATACGCTCTAGCGCTTCACTTGGTGTAATTAGATAAAATCCTCAGCATTATGCCCCATTTCGCCCAATATCAGCGGGTGAAAAATCTCTCTGTTATGTTCTTGCTCTGTTGAGGCTGTCAGAAGTTCAGAGTGCGCTCCGCAAAATATGAAACAGTCTCTGGGTAAAATATACGTAAAAGCAGATAGATAGAGCGGTTTCAGTAGTTCAGTATTAACTGAAACTGCTCTAAGCCATTGATAAAGCCTGCAATTAGCTGCATTGATGGAAAACTGGTTTATCAAGTTACAGGATTTACGATATGACTGCTGATTTTGAGCGGCTTTTTCTGTTTTTTGCCGGTGTTTCCGGCGCGATAGCAATGGCAAGTTACGCTGCCTCTGCCCATGGCGATCATGCTTTTCTGGGCGTTGTCGCACCGATTCTATTAGGGCATGCAGCAGCATTTATTGGCTTTGCAGTGCTGAGCGCCCGTAGTCGTGCTATTTATTGGGCAGCTGTTCTGGTGCTTGTTGGCCTTGCTTTATTTGCGGGGGATTTGATTCTGCGCGATCTGACCGGCAATAAATTGTTTGCTATGGCTGCACCTGTTGGCGGTACACTGATGATCGGTGGCTGGCTGATGACAGCTTTAGCTGCTTTTATACCTGTGAAAAAGCAGCGCTGATATCTGCTGTTTTATATATCTGTGCTTTCAAGGTAAAGTATCCGGCTAACAATCGTATTATAATGAAAAAGCCCCGCAACATTTTATGCTGCGGGGGTTTTCTTTGGTCATTATAATGTTTTATCCGCGGCGACCGCTAATCAGGTCCTGCTGGATATTGGCATTGCCATAGAGACGCGATTTATAAACCGCATAGTTCTCCATAACGCGCTGCACATAATTACGGGTTTCTGTGTAAGGAATGCGCTCAATCCAATCGACAACCTGATCAAGATTCTGCCCGCGCGGATCGCCATATTTAGCAATCCATTCGCTCGCGCGTCTTGGGCCTGCGTTATATCCCGCGAAGGTCAGAATATAAGAGCCGTTGAAACGCTCAATCTGTTCTCCCAAATAATGCGCGCCAAGCGTAGCATTATAGGCAGCATCGGTTGTCAGGCGCTTGTCGGAATAGGCAAGACCGGCACGCTGAGCGACGCCTTTTGCAGTTCCCGGCAATAATTGCAGCAAGCCACGTGCGCCTGCACTGGAAACAGCTGAAATATTGAACTCACTTTCCTGACGGGCAATCGCATAGGCAAGCGCTGCACCGGAGCCTTTAATATTGGCATTGGCAGGAATAGCGCCCGTCGGATGCGACAGTGCGCCAACATCAAGACCACGACCGGCAGCAATCTTGCCGACACGCAAAGACAGGTAATGATTACTGTTGCGCTCAGCCATCACAGCGAGCAAAGCGAGTTCGCCGGTGCTGCTGAGTTCCTGTGCCATATTGATATAAAGGCTCTGCGCACGGTTACCATAACCAATTGATTCCAGACGGCGAATTGCACGTACCGGTTCACGGCTGTCAAAACGCGAACGGTCTTCAGCGCTAGGCTTCGGATAAGGCAGCTGCAAGACATTGTTGCCAAGTTTGGCCGCGGCAAGCTGACCATAGAATGATGTGCCAAAATAGGAGGCGCGTTGATAAAGCTGTTTCGCATTACCACCACCGCCAGCTTCTGCTGCACGTCCCATCCAATAATAGGCGCGGGATGCCGACATCGGGCGTGAAGAAATCTCAGCAATACGGGTAAAATGCTTTTGTGCCGTTGCAGCATCATTGAGCGCGCGCAGAGCATACCAACCGGCATGGAATTCGGCATCAACAGCCATAGTTGCCGATTCCGCGCTATGGGCTGCAGCCAGACGATAGGCAATTTGCGGCTTTCCGATATCCAGCAACTCGCGGGATAAAACGCGGCGCTCAATCCACCATGCATCCGGATCAACTAGAGATTTGGCGTCACGTGGTGCCTTCAACATCAGGTTCGCGGCTTCTGTATAGCGCTCAGAGCGGCGTAAATGCTGAATATTAGCATAGAGAAACGCCGGATTGGACTGCCATGAACTATGCACGGCTTTCAGCTTTTGTGCAGCGTCCGGCGCACGTTTGCTGACGGCGACAAAAGCTGCATAAAGTGATTCCGCATTGGCAGGCGCAGCTAAGCGTGCAGCCGATGGCAAGCGGTTATCATAGAGCATACGCAGAAAACGTGCCTGATGATCGTCTTTGGTCAATACGCCGGAAAATTCGCGCAAAACCTGCGTTTCATCTTTTACATCGAGCTTGGCCGTTGTCCACCACGGTGCCAGCAATTGACGCGCCTGATTGCGGTTGCCGCTTGCAAGATAGGCGCGACCCAGCAGGATCATACCTTCTGTTGTCTGTGGTTTGCGGGTGCCGAGATAGGAAATTACAGTGCCTGCAGAGGCATTCTCCCGATAAAGTGCCCGTTCAGTATTGCGCTGAACAGTCGTCATACCAGGCCAGCCACGCAATTCAGATGCTGCGGCTAGATAATCAGAGCTTGTCAGCCCTTCTGCTCCCGATAGCGCCAATGCCCATGTCAGGATATGACGGTCGAGATCATTAACGGACATGCCATTACGGATAGCCAGAGCGCGACGCGGATCTTTGGCTGAAAGTGCATCCAATGCGGTTTTCAGACTTCCATTCATCGCTGCCGGTGCTTGTGCTCTTGGAATGGTTGCCGTGGTTGTCGGGTCCGGCTTCATCATTGGCGCAGGCATATTTCGCATTGCGGTTGGTGCGAAAGGACGCAGCAACGGGGTCGGCACATTTTCAGCATCCTGAGCGTAGGCGGACAGGCCATTTGTCGCCACGCTTGCACATAAAAGAGCAAGGGCTAAAATTTTCTGATCTGCTCGCTGTCCGAAAAGTGCAAATTTACGCATGACTGTTCCGTATAACTCTGTTGAAGCAAATTTAAGGCAGAATTTTCAGATATTCGAGTAAAAACTGAGTGTTAAAGAAATGGTGTTCTTTATGATCAGAGGCTCGCAATAGGCTTTCTGATCCTGCCGCTCTTCTTGTCACGGGACTATAATTCATATCTGTGAAAGCATTGTTAATGAAGCCTTACCTTAAATGCTCATTAGAGCGCCGGTGCCCTCATGGGCGCACAAAACTCGCTCTAACACTTTATATACACGCATAATTTTACCTTAAACTGATTCAAGTTTAAGGAATTATGCTGTAAGGAACTGAAGCCGTTTATGCACTGTTCTGTCATGCCGGTTCGATTGCGTGGTGCCCAAATTTTGCCTGTATTCACTGGTGTTGATAGATATGTTTTTCACCTTAGGGTGGTGAGAGCGATTCACAAGTTTCGTCTATATGCATAATCAATATCGTCTAACTGACGATATTGATGTTTAAATTTAGCATAGTGCTGATTTTGCTATGAATATGTATAAATTTACTTGCTGCGGTAGTTATGCGGGACTATGGTGCAGCACTTTTCACAAACAGGTGGTCAGGGTATCATTCTGTATGCGGCTCAACGGCCTGTATGGATTGTAATGCTATGACCTTTTGTCGAATATAATGAAATTCGCATAAGCTGTATATTTGAACTTGTCATTTATACGGATTTGAATATCTGGCATTCTGTTTTACCGAATAACGGCAAGCAGAACACCAGAATGTAATACCAGACTCTGATAAACGATATGTCCGGCCGGAACTCCTCACAGGGTTTGGCAGGCATATTATTCATTTTAAACTCAGACATATTTTTTGGGAGTACCCGATGCTGAAGGGCTCAATCACGGCTATCGTCACACCTTTTACTGAACAGGGTGCATTTGACGAAAAAGCGTTCCGTGGCCTTGTAAACTGGCAGATAGAAGAGGGAACGCACGGTTTTGTACCAGTTGGTACAACCGGCGAAACACCGACACTATCCCATGATGAGCATAAACGGGTGATCGAGGTTTGCGTTGAGGAAGCAAAAGGCCGTGCGCAGATTATTGCCGGCGCCGGTTCTAATAATACGATTGAAGCTATTGAACTTGCCCAGCATGCAGAAACTGCAGGTGCTGATGCGGTTCTGGTCGTGACGCCTTATTATAATAAGCCAAATCAGCGCGGTCTTTACGCGCATTATTCCGCTGTCGCCAAAGCGATTTCTATTCCTTTGGTCATTTATAATATTCCGGGTCGTTCAATCATTGATATGACGCCTGAAACGATGGGTGCGCTTGTGCGCGACCATAAGAATATTATTGGTGTGAAAGATGCCACCGGTAAAATTGAACGTGTATCAGAACAGCGTGCAACATGCGGTGCTGATTTTATTCAGCTCTCCGGTGAAGATGCAACCGCACTTGGCTTTAATGCTCATGGCGGTCGTGGTTGTATTTCTGTGACCTCCAATATTGCGCCGCGTTTGTGCGCGCAGTTTCAGGAGGCTTGTCTGGCAGGGGATTATGCAACCGCACTGACAATTCAGGATCGTCTGATGCCTCTGCATAAAGCATTGTTTTTAGAGCCAAATCCGTCCGGTGTTAAATATGCATTGGCACGCACCGGCCGTATTACCAATCATCTGCGTTTGCCGCTCATGCCGGTAGAAGCAGAAACGGCAGAGAAAATTGACGCAGCACTGCGTCATGCAGGACTGCTTGCTGCCTGATACGCGTACTTGCTAAGTAAACGAACAGTTTAAGCTGTTTATTTTGCTGCAAATCATTTAAAGCCTGCCGGTACATTGATTTATGAACCGGCAGGCTTTTTTACACTCAACTTGTAGTCATTTGAGTGCACTGTCCTCTGGTTTTATAGGGGTCGCATTATCACGACAGCCAAGTTGCTCCAATTTGACTGTGAAATGCTCTAGTAAAGTTGCGGATCAGATATATATTGCTGTCATGAATACGAAAAAAAATGCACCTGCTCGCAAAACCATCGCTGAAAACCGCAAGGCACGCTATAATTTCGAGATCCTCGAAGTTATCGAGGCCGGTCTGGTTTTGTCCGGAACCGAGGTAAAATCTCTGCGTTCCAATCAGGCTAATATTGCTGAGAGCTATGCCAGTTTTGAAAATGACGCTTTTTGGCTGATTAATTCTTATGTACCTGAATATACGCAGGGCAACCGGTTTAATCATGAGCCGCGGCGTTTGCGTAAGCTATTGCTCAATCAACGTGAAATTGTGCGTCTGGCAAATTCTATCGCGCGCGAGGGTATGACAGTTGTACCGCTGAAGCTCTATTTTAATGAGCGTGGCAGAGCCAAGTTGGAAATCGCATTGGCGCGCGGTAAGAAACTGCATGATAAACGCGAGACGGAAAAGAACCGGGACTGGAATCGTGAGAAATCACGTTTGCTGCGTGATCGCGGTTAATATGCGCCAAGTTCAAAGCCCTGTCTGTGACAGGGCTTTTCTTTAAGCGCTATATTTGTGGATTGGCGTTGAGATAATCGCGCACATTGTTGAAAACCGCATGGAACATTGCCTCAGTGAGGACGCCGGTATTGGTGTTATAGCGCGAGCAATGATAGCTGGAAAAAATCCGCAGCGATCCGATTTCTGTTTGCACATTATGGCCGAATTTATGTTTCGAAACCGGTTGGCCGAGTGCGCGGATTGTTGACTGGTGAGCAATTGTGCCAAGTGTAACAATTGCTTGCAGATTTGGCAGACCGGTAATGAACGGAGATAAAAACTGACGGCAGGTATTAATTTCAGCGCCTGTTGGTTTGTTTTCCGGCGGAACGCAACGCACGGCATTGACGATAGCGCAATCATTGAGCGTCAGCGTATCATCAGGCCGCGCTTCAAATGTGCCTTGTGCAAAATCATATTCTTTAAGTGTGGAATAGAGCAGGTCGCCGGCATAGTCGCCGGTAAACGGCCGGCCGGTACGATTGGCACCGCGTAAACCCGGTGCAAGGCCGATAATCAGCAGCCGTACCCGTTCAGGATAGGCGGGCAGGGTGAGCGTGTGCACAGATGTTGCGCTAACTTGCGGATCTGTCGGCAGAAAAGCCGGAACCGGTGCATTGTGCCACGTGGGCTCATTGCCCCGCCAGACTTGAATAAAGTCATGAAGGCGGGGGCAAAATGCACAATCAGGAGATGGTTCCGGATATAACACGATGATGAGAAGAGCCTAAAGCATGTCGCGCTCAAATGACTTCATTTGAGCTAATGCGAACATGCGACAATTAAAAGAATCTAGAGCGAGCGCTATGGTTCAACATGAGCGTAACCCGCTCTAGTAAAGCTCTTCTTCCTCTTCCATACGACGCGCAGGACGCTCAGTCATTTCGCGGCTGATTTCCGGTTTCAGTGTCATCAGGTCGATGAAATGATCTGCCTGACGACGCAACTCATCCGAAATCATAGGCGGCTGCGTGGTGAGGGTCGAAACAACACTCACTTTGCGGCCACGACGCTGAAGAGCTTCTACGAGGCAACGGAAATCGCCATCACCGGAGAAAATCACGAAATGATCGACAGTATCAGTCAGCTGCATGGCATCGACAGCAAGTTCGATATCCATGTTGCCTTTAACTTTGCGGCGACCAGTTGCATCCGTAAATTCTTTGGCCGCTTTGGTAATGACTTTATAGCCATTATAATCAAGCCAGTCGATCAACGGGCAAATAGATGAATATTCCTGATCTTCTACAAGAGCAGTATAGTAGTATGCACGCAGCAAGTAACCGCGTTTTTGAAAAGCTTTCAGCAATTTACGGTAATCAATATCAAATCCGAGCGTCTTAGACGCAGCGTAAAGATTGGCGCCATCGATAAAAAGCGCGATTTTTTCGCGTGAATCAAACATTTTGATAATTATCCATTCTTCAACAAATAATATTTGCTGATTAATTGTCTGCACTTTTCAATTTTATTTTTGAAAAAAGCCTCTCCTATTGTGCGTTCTAAGGCGCGTATCCAGAAAGGCAAGCAATCATAGGTTGTTTTTATTGCGTAGTTGATAAAAGACAGGGAAAATGTGTGATTAACATATCACAAATATCAAATAAATGAAAACTATTCATTAGGGAGCAAGAGTATAAACGGTTTAAGGCCGCTACCGGCAGGTTTCAACAGAGCGTTAAATTTGCATGGATTTTAAAGAATTGCCAGGCGATTCTTGCCTTGCAACATGATCGGTGTTTTGTGGGTTTCGACGTTTACGCTATATTCAAATGGTACGCTGATTGCGATTTCAACGGGCAGTGTCAGTTTTGTGGCTGATCCGGCGCTATAAATATGTTGTGTCATTTCCGGCTCTTGTGTATTTTAGGCGATTGATCGCAGGCTTTGTGCGCTTTTACTTGTTTTTTTCGTCAAGTGACGCTATGGAAGCCAAGAATTCCTGAATTAATTTGAGAGATGAAAGGGGCGATCTATGGCCCGCGTTACCGTTGAGGATTGCGTTGACAAGGTAGACAACCGCTTTGAGCTGGTTCTGCTTGCCAGCCATCGTGCACGTCAGATCTCACAGGGCGGTCAGATTACCATTGATCGCGACAACGATAAAAACCCGGTTGTTGCGCTGCGTGAAATCGCTGACGAGACTCTGTCGCCGGGTGATCTGAAAGAAGACCTGATCCATTCGCTGCAGAAGCATGTGGAAATCGACGAGCCGGAAGCACCAGCTCCATTGCAGATCAGCGGTTCTATGGATGAACTGACCGGTGAAGCGATTGTTGGCGCTGAAGACATTATGACTTTCGACAGCATGAGCGAAGAAGATCTGCTTGCTGGTATTGAAGGTCTTGTTGCACCAGAGAAAAGCGACGATTACTGATTTTTGTTGAAGCGCTTTAAGCTGTTTCAACGGATTTCCGGCTATATTTGTATGATGCCGGTGTCAGTAAAGATCGGATTATTAAAGCGCTGCAGATCACTCTGCGGCGCTTTATTTTGTGCGAAAATGGCTGTTTTAATATTCAGTTGATAAAATGCCGCACAAAAAATGCCGGAACTTGTTGAATTAATGCAGAGTTTTAAACTGGTGCCGCTTTGTACCAGTTGCGTTTTACAGTAAATTCCTGTGTTGCGACAAATGACTTGATTGATGTGTGAGCCGGAATTTATTGTAATAAGAGGAGTGCAGGCTGATGATGCGCCAATATGAGCTGGTTGAGCGGGTGCAGCACTATAAGCCTGATGTAAATGAGGCGCTGCTGAATAAGGCTTATGTTTATGCTATGCAAAAACATGGCAGCCAGAAGCGTGCGTCCGGCGACCCTTATTTCTCTCATCCGCTCGAAGTTGCAGCCATTCTCACGGATATGCGTCTTGATGAGGCGACGATTGCGATCGCTCTGCTGCACGACACAATTGAAGATACCGATGCGACCCGCGCCGAGATTGACCAGCTTTTTGGTCCTGAAATCGGCAAGCTGGTTGAAGGTCTGACCAAGCTTAAAAAGCTCGATCTGGTTTCCAAAAAAGCCGTGCAGGCAGAAAATCTGCGCAAGCTGTTGCTGGCGATTTCCGATGATGTACGCGTGTTGCTGGTGAAGCTGGCTGACCGTTTACACAATATGCGCACGCTTGGCGTGATGCGCGAAGATAAGCGTCTGCGTATTGCCGAAGAAACTATGGATATTTATGCGCCGCTGGCTGGCCGCATGGGTATGCAGGATATGCGTGAAGAGCTGGAAGAACTGGCTTTCCGCTATATCAATCCGGAAGCATGGCGCGCAGTAACTGACCGCCTTGCCGAGTTGATGGAGAAAAACCGCGGTCTGCTCAGCAAGATTGAAGCTGATTTGGCGCTATTGTTTCAGGAAAAAGGCTTGCAGGCAGATGTCTCAAGTCGTCAGAAAAAGCCGTGGTCGGTTTTCCGTAAGATGGAAACCAAAGGTCTGTCTTTCGAGCAGCTTTCCGATATTTTCGGTTTCCGCGTCATCGTTGATAATGTTGATGATTGTTACAAGGCGCTGGGTATTATTCACCGTACATGGTCGATGGTGCCGGGACGTTTCAAGGACTATATTTCAACGCCGAAACAGAATGATTACCGTTCCATTCATACCACAATTATCGGGCCTTCCCGTCAGCGTGTAGAGCTGCAAATCCGCACCCGCGCTATGGATGATGTGGCGGAATATGGTGTGGCTGCCCATTCGATCTATAAAGACGGTCGCAGTAATACCGTGCCGACTGCGATCTCGACAGAGTCTAACGCCTATGCATGGCTGCGCCGGACGATTGAAGCGCTGTCAGAAGGCGATAATCCTGAGGAGTTTCTGGAACACACCAAGCTGGAGCTGTTTCAGGATCAGGTATTCTGCTTCACACCGAAAGGTCGCTTGATTGCGCTGCCGCGCGGCGCAACGCCGATTGATTTTGCCTATGCAGTGCATACGGATATCGGTGACTCGACGGTTGGTGTGAAGATCAACGGCCGCATGATGCCGCTGATGACTGAGCTGAAAAACGGTGATGAAGTCGACATTATCCGCTCGAAATCGCAGGTGCCGCCGACCGCATGGGAATCCATCGTGGTTACCGGTAAGGCGCGTTCTGCTATTCGTCGCGCAACCCGTGCAGCGGTGCGTAAGCAATATTCGGGTCTCGGAATGCGCATTCTTGAGCGGGCTTTTGAACGTAGCGGCAAAACTTTCAGCAAGGATTTGCTGAAGCCTTCATTGGCGCGTCTGGCTCGCAAGGATATTGAGGATGTTTTCGCGGCGGTTGGTCGTGGTGAATTGTCATCCGGCGATGTTTTGAAAGCAGTATATCCTGATTATCAGGATACGCGTGTGACGGCTGGCAGCCCTGCTAAAACCGGTGAAAAGGGTTGGTTTAACCTGCAAAATGCTGCGGGTATGATCTTTAAAGTACCGGAAGGCGGCAATGCTGAGGAAGCACAGAAGCAGGCTGCCGCTCAAAATCATGCAGTGCCGATCCGTGGTGCAAATTCAGATCTGCCGGTACGTTTTGCGCCAGAAGGTGCCGTGCCGGGTGACCGTATCGTCGGTATTTTGCAACCGGGAGTAGGGATTACCATTTACCCGATCCAGTCTTCTGCATTGACCGCTTATGACGATCAACCGGAGCGTTGGATTGATGTGCGCTGGGATATCGACAGTGAAATGCATGAGCGTTTTCCTGCACGTGTATCGGTCTCTGCAATCAACTCACCGGGCTCATTGGCTGAAATTGCGCAGGTGGTTTCTGCGAATGACACGAATATTCACAATCTTTCCATGGTACGCACCGCGCCGGACTTTACGGAAATGATTATTGATCTTGAGGTTTGGGATCTCAAACATCTCAACCGCATTATTACGCAATTGAAAGAAAGCGCCTGTGTCAGTGATGCGCAGCGCGTTAGCGGATAAGAGGCTATTATGAATACTGAAGATGTGCTGGGCGTATTTCGTGAGGCAGGTGCCATTCTTGAAGGGCATTTTATCCTGACTTCCGGTCGCCGCAGTCCTGTTTTCCTGCAAAAAGCACGGGTGTTCATGCATGCCGACAAGACGGAAAAACTGTGTAAAGCACTGGCTGAAAAGATAAAAACCGCTGATTTGGGGCCAATCGACTATGTTGTCGGGCCTGCCATCGGTGGCCTGATCCCGTCTTATGAGACATCGCGCCATCTCGGCGTGCCGTCGATCTGGGTGGAGCGTGAAAATGGTGTATTCAAGCTGCGCCGTTTCGAACTGCCGGAAGGCTCCCGTGTTGTGATCGTGGAAGATATTGTCACAACTGGCCTGTCAATCCGTGAAACCATTGAGACACTGCGCGACCTGAAAGCTGAAGTTGTTGCGGCAGCTTGTATCGTTGACCGCTCTGCCGGTAAAGCTGATGTCGGCACCAAGCTGATCGCCTTGGCTGAATATGAAGTGCCATCCTATGATAAGGATGATTTGCCGCCGGAACTGGCAGCACTGCCAGCTGTTAAGCCAGGCAGCCGCAATATGTAATTGCAAATGTGGCTTTGCATTGGGAAATGCAAAGCCACTCCTTATTTCTTATGAGCGTGTTTTTTGACGCAGGCCTGTTCGGGATATAGAAATTACTGCGCATTCATGGCATGAGGGGCGCATTCTGCATGACATGAAGAGCCAGATGGCTCGTCGCTATTTATTGTTTTTTGCGCTAACCCCGTCGGGGCACTTACAAGGCATCATCGTGGTTTCAGTATTATCAGCTCAGACAAAACAAACTCAGCGTCATCGTGAACCATGCGGTGCCTGTGCTGATTGTGAAGTGCGTAAAATGGCAATCTGTGCTGCATTGCAGGATGATGCACTGGATGCACTCGAATCCATCATGACTTCGCGCAAGCTCGAAACCGGTGAAATGCTGGTGGAAGAGGGCGCGCCGAAGCTTAAAGTCTTCAGCCTGACCGCTGGTCTGCTACGCCTTTTCACGCTGTTGCCAGACGGTCGCCGCCAGATTTCCGGATTTTTATATCCGGGTGATTATCTCGGCCTTGCTGATGACGGGACTTATTCGCAAACGGCAGAGGCTGTTGTGCCTTCCGCCTTATGCAGCTTTTCAGTCAATGAAATGGATGGGCTGATGGAAGCACATCCGGCGCTGAAAGACCGGCTTTATGTGATGACTCGTGAGGCGCTGCGTCAGTCGCGGGATAACCAGTTGGTGCTTGGCCGATTGGCACCGGTTGAGAAACTGGCATCTTTCCTGCTGGTTTTGTCTGCGCAGGCAGAGCGTGTAGGGCAACCTGCAAATCCGGTGCATCTGGCGATGAACCGAACAGATATTGCAGATTATCTCGGCCTGACGATTGAAACTGTCAGCCGTTGTTTTACGAAAATGCGCACGCAGGGGCTTATTCATCTGCCCGACGCCAATACGGTAACTATTCTTTCGCACCGCTCATTGTCAGCGGTTGCCGGTGCAGAATTTAAAAGTTGATTTCTGAAAATCGTTAAAACCGGAACGCGCTGCGGCATTGCGGTGGGTAGAGTGCTGTCTATATTTTGTTGGGATTTTTTTGTTTTTGCGCTCGCGTAATATCAGTGCCGGAGAAGGACTATTTTTTGAAAAATTTTTAATTCGGAGGGAACATGTTCCGGCCACTACTATTTTCAGGACTATTATTATCTGTTTTTTCTAATTTTGCCCATGCGGAAACCGTTTTAAACCGCGGTAATGATATTGATCCGGCGACACTGGATCAGCAACTTACTGTGACAGTTGCCGAAGCGCGATTATTAAGTGATCTCTACCAAGGGCTGGTGATGCAGGATGCAAAAGGTGTAATTATTCCTGGTGTCGCTAAATCATGGGAGGTTTCACCGGATGGGCTAACCTACACTTTCAAACTGCGCGATAATGCCAAATGGTCGAATGGTGATCCGGTAACCGCGTCGGATTTTGTCTTCACTTTTCAAAGGATTATGGATCCGCAGACAGCAGCACCTTATGCCAATGTGCTTTTTCCGATCAAAAACGGCGAAGCGATTGCCACGGGCAAAATGCCTAAGGAGAAACTGGGTGTTGAAGCTATTGATGCGCAGACGTTAAAATTCACTTTGCAAGCGCCAACACCATATTTTGTGCAGCTTATGACACATAATACGGCACTGCCTTTGAATAAAAAAAGTGTGGAAGCCAATGGCAAAAAATTTACTGCGCCCGGTAATCTGGTGACGAATGGTGCCTATCAGTTAGTCAGCTTTGTACCGAATGACAAAATTACCATGAAGAAAAATCCGTATTATTATAATGCGGATCAAGTAAAAATCGATGTCGTAAACTGGTTCCCTTTTGAGGATCGTGCCAGTTGTATGCGCCGGTTTGAAGCGAAGGAAATCCAGATATGCTCCGATGTTCCGGCAGATCAGATGGATTATGTGAAAAAGACCTTTGGTAAAGAGCTGCATGTTGCTCCACTATTGGGAAGTTATTTCCTTGATATCAAAGGCAAGGACGGTAGTTCGTTGAAAGATGTGCGCGTACGCCGTGCGATTTCTATGGCAATTGACCGTGATTTTATCGCCAGTGAAGTCTGGCGAGGAACAATGCTGCCGTCTTATTCTTTGGTGCCGCCCGGTATTGATAACTATGTCAGCGGCGGTGTGAAACAGGATTATGCCAATGTCGATACTCTTGATCGGGAGGATAAGGCAAAGGCGCTGTTGAAAGAAGCGGGCGTCGAGCCGGGCAGTCTGACGCTTGAGCTTTACTATAGCACGTCGGAAAACCATAAGAATGTCATGGCAGCAGTAGCTGATATGCTGAAGAACATCGGTATTAAAGCAAAGCTGAATGAGCTGGAAGGCACGACTTATTTTAACTTCCTGCGCGAGGATGGTGATTTTAATCTGGCGCGCGATGGCTGGGTCGGAGATTACAGCGATCCGCAAAGTTTCCTGTTTCTTTATCAGACCGGCAACAGTTTCAATTATCCGAAATGGTCTAACAAAACCTATGACGCATTGCTTGAAAAGGCGGCGGTAACAAAGGATTTGAAAGCGCGTGCTGATATTTTAGCGGATGCAGAGCGTTTATTGCTGAAAGAGCAGGTGATTATTCCATTGTTGAGTTATGCATCCCGCGCACTGGTTTCTGATCAGGTTGAAGGTTGGCAGGACAATATTATGGATGTTCATGCCACGCAGTGGCTGTCCCTGAAATAATGGTCAGGTAGGAGCTGATTAACGGGCGGGGTATTCTCTGCCCGTTTTCATTTGACGGGCATTGATCAAAATCAATGCGGCAATTTCGCGGCCTGTTACAAATGCCTCTAAGGGGAGGCGGAGTCGTCTGAAAAAGGCGAATTCGGCAAGGCTTAGATTGTTTACTAATTTAGTATCGCCTTTTTTAATAAAGGGTGCATAAATAAGCGACGTCACAAAATAACGTGGCAGATCTGCATGTAAACCGTCGGTCTACCTTAGGATAAAAGGCTGAAACTATGATTGACTTTACTGTCGTTGATTTATCAAGATTGCAGTTCGCTGCAACAGCTATGTATCATTTTATCTTCGTTCCCCTGACACTCGGCCTGTCTTTGCTTATGGCAATTATGGAAACCGTTTATGTTATGACCGGTCGCGATATCTGGCGCCGGATGACAATGTTCTGGGGCGTGCTGTTTGGCATTAACTTTGCCATGGGCGTCGCCACAGGGATCGTGATGGAATTTCAGTTCGGTATGAACTGGAGTTACTATAGCCATTATGTAGGCGATATTTTTGGTGCACCGCTGGCAATTGAAGGCCTGATGGCTTTCTTCCTCGAAGCAACCTTTATCGGCCTGTTCTTTTTCGGCTGGACGCGTATGTCGCGCGTGGCGCATTTGATCGTCACATGGCTGATGGCGCTGGGCGCTAACTTCTCCGCATTGTGGATTTTAATTGCGAATGGCTGGATGCAAAATCCGGTCGGTGCGGTTTTCAATCCTGATACAATGCGTATGGAAGTCACAGACTTTATGGCTGTGCTGTTCAATCCGGTTGCGCAGGCTAAATTCGTTCACACTGTAAGTGCCGGTTATGTAACGGGCGCCATGTTTATCGTTGCGATCAGCAGTCTTTATCTGCTGCGCGGTAAGCATGTGGAAATCGCAAGACGCTCGATCACTGTTGCGGCTTCTTTCGGTCTGGCTGCGGCTTTGTCCGTGGTCGTGCTGGGTGACGAAAGCGGTTACGTTGCAACAGAACAGCAGAAGATGAAAATCGCTGCGATGGAAGCGATGTGGGAAACAGAACCTGCACCTGCCGGTTTCAACCTGTTTGCAATTCCGGGTGATGGCCAGAACAGCTACGAAGTTCATATTCCATATGTTTTGGGTCTGATCACCACACGCAGTCTGAGCACAGAGCTGCCGGGTATCAATGATCTGGTTGATATGGCTGAAAGACGTATTGAAAACGGTATCAAAGCTTCCGTTGATCTTGATCGTGTCCGCGCCAATCCGAATGATGCTGAAGCCCGTGAAGCCTTCAACGCCAATTGGCAGGATCTCGGCTATGGTCTGTTGCTAAAACGCTACCGCGATGATATTCAGAATGCGAGCCCGCAGGAAATCCGCAAAGCTGCTGAAGACACAATTCCAAGTGTCGGCACCTTGTTCTGGTCGTTCCGTCTCATGGTGGCACTGGGCTTCTACTTCATCGCATTCTTTGCCGTGGCCTTTGTTCTGGCCAGCATGCACCGCATCCACCAATATACCAATCGTACCCTGCTTAAAATTGCGGTGATCTCTTTGCCGCTGCCTTGGATCGCGATTGAAGCAGGCTGGGTTGTTGCTGAATATGGCCGTCAGCCATGGGCAATTGAAGGTGTGCTGCCGACATTCTATGCAGCTTCCAATCTCACAATGACTGATCTGGTGATCAGCCTTGGTTTCTTCCTCACTGTCTATACCGCTTTGTTGGTTGTGATGATCTGGCTGATGGTTCGTACCGTCAAAGCCGGACCAAAAGAACCGGTACGCCCTGATGTCGACATGGCACAGGATCCCGTACTCCTGAAAATGCAGAACAACGGTTAATCAGGGATAAGGAACGAGATCATGACAAATATTCCTTTAGACTACGAAACAATGCGCCTGATCTGGTGGCTGTTGCTCGGCGTATTGCTGATCGGTTTTGCGATCATGGACGGTTTTGACTTGGGCGTTGGTACGCTATTGCCTTTCGCAGCCAGAACAGATGAAGAGCGTCGTCTATTGATCAACCTGATTGGCCCGACATGGGAAGGCAATCAGGTCTGGCTTATCCTTGGTGGTGGCGCAATTTTTGCGGCATGGCCTGCACTTTATGCGGTGTCTTTCTCTGGTTTTTATCTGGCGATGATTGCCATTTTGCTGGCGCTGATCCTGCGTCCGGTTGGCTTTAAATTCCGCAGTAAAGTGGAAAATACCACATGGCGTTCCACTTGGGACTGGGCACTGTTCATTGGCGGTTTCGTACCGGCTCTGATTTTCGGTGTTGCCGTCGGTAATGTTCTGCTTGGTGTGCCGTTCCGTTTCGATAATGCCATGCGCATTTATTACGACGGCAACTTCTTCGGCCTGTTGACACCTTTTGCACTGCTCTGCGGTCTAGTCAGTCTGACTATGCTGGTGGCTCATGGTGCAACAGTTATCGTGGCCCGAGTTCCGGGAATTGTCGGCGAACGCGCACGCAGCTTCGGTAAAGTCGCAGCTCTGCTCAGTGTTGTCTTGTTCGCGCTTGCAGGCGTCTGGCTGGCCTTCGGTATCAATGGTTATGTCGTGACATCTGTTCAGGATGTGGCCGGACCATCGAACCCGATGCTCAAAACAGTCACAACCGGCTCCGGCGTATGGATGGAAAATTACACCAAACATAGCTGGATGCTGATTGCACCGGTACTCGGCTTTGCCGGTATGGCTCTGAGCTTCATTGCTCTGCATTGCCGCAAAGGTACGCTGGCCTTCTTGTGCAGCAGTGCCGGTATCTTCGGGATTATCAGCACAGCGGGCGTGTCTCTGTTCCCGTTCCTGCTGCCAAGCTCGGTAATGCCGAATGCAAGCCTGACTGTATGGGATGCATCTTCCAGCCATCTGACTCTGTTTATCATGCTCATCGCGACAGTGATCTTTCTGCCGCTCATTCTTCTCTATACCAGCTGGGTCTATAGCGTGATGCGCGGACCGATTACGAAAGACAGTGTCGATAATACGCCTAATGCTTACTAATCCTTTGAAGAGACAAGAAAAAGGAACAATGACATGTGGTACTTTTCCTGGATACTTGGATTGGGACTTGCCGCTTCCTTCGCAATTTTCAATGCCATGTGGTTTGAGTTGCGCAACGACGTGCTGGTGCGCGCCCCGGCGCTTGCGCCGAAAATGAAAAATAAGCCGGTTACGCCGAAAGTGAAAAATGTGTCGGTTACGCCGGAAATGAAACAGAAAGAACAGGCAGCTGCTGCCGGTAAAGGACAAACAGTATGACGGAGATTGCGGCAAGACATTATGCTTCTCTTGCCGTACCCCGCTATACATCTTATCCGACTGCCGCGGATTTCTCTCCGGTAGTCGGGAAAGATCAGTATGAGGCGTGGTTACGGCGATTAAGGCAGGGGGAACCGGTTTCTCTCTATCTTCATGTGCCTTATTGTCGTGACCTCTGCCACTATTGCGGTTGTCATGCCAAGATTGCGCGGCGTGATACGGTAATTGAGGCCTATGCCGATATACTGATCCGTGAAATTCGCCAGACAGGGCAATATCTGACCGAGCGCCCGAAAGCAGTTCATCTGCATTGGGGCGGCGGTACGCCAAGTATTCTGGGTGGTGAAGGCATTGGCCGTATCACGCAGATTTTGCGTGAGCAGTTCGACTTTGCTGATGATATGGAGCATGCGATTGAGCTTGATCCACGCAAAGTTGACAAGAAACTGTGCCGTGATCTGGCAGATATTGGTGTGAGCCGTGCGAGCCTTGGTGTGCAGGATCTTAATGCGGAAGTGCAGGAGGCCATCGGCCGTGTGCAGCCGATTGAGCAGGTTGAGGCTGCGGTCAATTCGCTCTGGCAGGTTGGCATTACCAGTCTGAACTTCGATCTGATTTATGGTCTGCCGCTGCAAACGGTTGCGACATTGCGCGAGACTTGCAAACGGGTGGCGGCATTCCGTCCGAGCCGTATTGCCTGCTACGGTTACGCGCATTTGCCTGCGCGCCGTGCCAATCAGCGTCTGATCGACACCAGCCTGTTGCCTGATGCCGATGCCCGTTATGAACAGGCGCAGATCGTCGGTGAAACATTCATGGCCATGGGCTATGAGGCCGTGGGCATCGACCACTATGCGCTGCCGGAAGATGCAATGGCCGTGGCTGCCAAAGCCGGTCAGCTGCGCCGTAATTTTCAAGGCTATACGGATGATGACTGCCCGACATTGCTCGGTTTCGGCGCATCGTCAATCTCGCAGTTCCGCGAAGGCTATACGCAGAATATTGCCGACATCGGTCAGTATAAAGCGGCTGTTCTTGGTGAGCGGGCTCCTGTCATTCGCGGTTATGCCTTCAATGACTCAGACCGCTTGCGGGCAAAAATCATTGAAAAACTGATGTGCGATTTCCGTGTTGATTTGAACGAGGTTGCACCGGGCGGTAACTTCTCCGACGAGCTGGCATTGCTACGGCCTTTAAGCGTTGACGGTATTGTTAATGTTCAGGGCGCGGTGATCACCATGACACCCGAGCATCATTCTCTGGTGCGGTTGGTTGCAGCCGTCTTTGATGAGTTTCGCAGAGAATGCGCGCATAGTTTCAGCATGGCCGTTTAAAACGGCCATGTAACAGAGCTTCGCATTAGCCGCGGGGGCGCGGGCAGATGCGGAGAAAGGGGCAGGGACTGCAAGCTGAAGGGGTAAGCTTCAGCGCGGAAATTGCCTGCAAAAGGCATCGCCTGATCAGCCACGGGGGCGCGGCGGATCAGTGCGATGCTTACTTTGTATTTGGGGGTAAAACAGGCTGAAATATTGCACTGTTTACAGGGTTCCCATGTGTTGCGGCACTTTCACGCTCTGTGCTTGCAAGAAATGACTGTTAAAAAAGCCTTAATATCGTATTATGTCAGTAGCTTCATGAGGCTTTCCGGCCTATGAAGCCTTGATTATGGCTGTCGGTAGCAGAATTATCTGCGGATAATAATGCATGACGCAGCCGCTATATGAAACAGGATGGTAACAGAGAGTAATGTTGTTCAGACGCAGAGAACCCTTGAGCTACAGGGAGCGCCTTCGTACAATGATCTGGCCGCGCCGTTCTTTTTCACGCTCATTGCGCTATATGGGCAAGCGGATTACCCGCATTACGGCCAGTCCGCATGCGGTTGCTGCCGGTCTTGCCGTTGGTGTTTTTGCGGCCTTTACACCATTCTTCGGCTTTCATCTTATTCTCGCGATTATCCTCGCTTATTTGATTGCCGGTAATATTGCTGCTGCGGCGATCGGTACGGCTTTGGCCAATCCGCTGACCATCCCGTTTATCTGGGGTGGAACATACGAAGTCGGCCGTATGATCGTTGATGAAAACGGTCAGTCGCAGGCATTGCCGCTGACCCGTATTCTGGAGAGTGAAATCTTCAAGCAGATGAGTTTTGCAGAGCTTTGGCAGCCGATTTTGAAGCCGATGTTGTTCGGCTCGCTGGTGCTGGGTCTTGGTTGTGCGCTGGCTGTTTATGTTGCCGCACGCTGGGCTACAATGAATTATCGCCATAAGCGCTTGCAGCGGATAGTCGTGAAGAAAAATCTGGCCGCGCAGCAGGGCATGTCCCGATGATTATTGGTATCGGCAGCGATCTGATTGATATCCGTCGCATTGAAAAGACGCTTGCACGTCATGGCAGTCGTTTCACTGAGCGGGTGTTTACAGAGCGGGAACGTGCCAAGGCTGAAAGCCGTAAACGTCAGGCCGATACTTATGCCAAGCGTTTTGCAGCCAAGGAAGCCTGTTCGAAAGCTTTGGGCACCGGTCTCTCGCACGGCGTGTTCTGGCGGGATATGGAAGTGATCAACCTGCCTTCCGGTAAACCAACCATGAGCCTGACCAATGGCGCTGAGACGCGTTTGCAATCACTGATGCCTGAAGGCATGAAAGCCGTGGTGCATCTGAGTATTACGGATGAATATCCGATGGCACAAGCTTTTGTGATTATTGAAGCTGTGCCAGCCTGAAGGTAGAAGACAGCGCCCGCATAATACGGGCGCTCTTTTATTGCAGCATAAAGAGTTAGAGCGACTTTTGTCCGCCCAATAGGGCGCACGGGGCGCTAAAGCATTTTGCGATATTGGATGAAACCGGATTTATCGGCAACACGGTCATAGAGCACCATCGCATCTGTATTGGTCTCATGGGTCAGCCAATAGACGCGGGAGCAACCGGCTTCTGCTGCAACCTTATAGACATGCTCAATCAATGCGCGGCCAATGCCTTTGCCGCGGATTTCCGGATTAACGTAGAGATCCTGCAAATAGCAGTAATCGCCTGTCGCCCATGTGGAGCGGTGGCGGATATAATGAACAAGACCAACGGCCTGACCATCGACAAAAGCCAGCGCACCATTCATCGGTTCTGCTGCATCCAGTAATCTTTCCCAGCTTTTATCGGTAACATCATCAGCAATACTGGTTTTGTAAAAATCCTGATAGGCTTTCCATAATGGCAGCCATGCGGCTTTGTCTTGTGCGGTGAAGAGACGGATTTCGACCGGTTGTGTCATGATCTTTATATTCCCCTGCGTTTTATTCAGTAGCTGACGTTCTTTTGATGAGACCGGTTGAATACTGATTTTCAATATTGTGGCACAGAATACATCATGGAATTTTCACGATAACCAGAATGAAAATGCTAGTCTGTGCAATAATTTGAACAATTTTCAGGATCAGAACGGTTCGTCTTTTAGTCATGAATCGCGGGTCATAAAAGCAAGAGCCGGTATGGTGTTTTTTATTGAAAAACCGGCCTGAAGCATGCCGCGGAAAAGTGGGAACCGGTTTTCCGGTAACGGCATGCGTAAAAGCAAACAGATAGAGCGAGCGCAGCGGATAGAACTAAACGCGGCACGCTCTAAATGCGGGTTTTATGCAACGCAGGCGGAGCGCAGTTCTTTGATCTGCGAGTTCCTGATTGCTTCATGGCTTTGTAGAGGTTAAGAGTCGCACAATAAACACGCGCAAAAGCGGAGAAGGTCGAGCTTGTCTAACAAGAGTGAAGTGAAAAAATCCGGCGGCGCCGGTGAACTCGTCAGTATTATTGTGCAGGCTTTGCTGCTGGCGCTTGTCATCCGTACTTTGCTGTTCCAGCCATTTAGCATTCCGTCCGGCTCAATGCGTCCGACGCTGTTGGAAGGCGATTATCTGTTCGTCTCCAAATATGCTTATGGCTATTCGAAATATTCTCTGCCGTTTTCGCCGGATTTGTTCGAAGGCCGCATCTGGGGTGCTGAGCCGAAGCGCGGTGATGTTGCTGTTTTCAAACTGCCGAGCGACACTAATATTGATTATATCAAGCGCGTGATCGGTCTGCCTGGCGATAAAATTCAGGTACGTGAAAGCGTTCTTTATATCAATGATGTCGCGGTGCCGCGTGAAAAAGTCGGTGAAATTTCCAATCCGGATGTGACCGACGAAAATCGTCCGATTGAAGTCTATCGTGAGACACTGCCAAACGGCGTTTCTTATGAAACGCTGGACGTAAGCCCGAATGCAATGGGTGACAATACGCGGGTCTTTGAAGTGCCTGCCGGTCACTATTTCATGATGGGTGATAATCGTGATAATTCACTGGATAGCCGCTATTCTGTTGGCTATGTGCCGTATGAAAATTTCGTTGGTCGCGCCAATGTGATCTTCTTCTCTATTTCCGGAAAATACAGCCCGCTGGAACTGTGGCGCTGGCCGACCAATCTGCGGTTTGACCGCTTGCTGAACTGGGTCGGTGCAACGGAAAATCCTAAATCTGTTGTAACGACAAATAACTGATGTGTGTTTTGACTAAATTAAAACTTGATAATGTTGTCGGTCAGGAGCCTGAAAATGGTTTCTGATCGCCAGCGTATAAAAATACTGCAAGAAAAAACCGGCCACACTTTTATCGATCTTGCGCGCCTTGAGCGCGCATTGACGCATTCCAGTGCCCGACCGCAATCCGGCTCGAACTATGAGCGTCTGGAATTCTTAGGTGACCGTGTTCTCGGGCTTATCATTGCGGATATGCTGTTCTCAGCCTTTCCTGATGCGCCGGAAGGTGAATTGTCAGTGCGCCTTAATGCGCTGGTGAGTGCTGAGGGTTGTGCATCTGTTGCCGATGAAATTGGCTTAGGTGATCTGATTGAAACAGGCTCTGACATCAAAAGTCTGAATGACAAACGTCTGCTGAATGTGCGCGCCGATGTGATCGAGGCACTGATTGCCACGATCTATCTTGACGGTGGCTTAGAGGCCGCGCGCGGTTTCGTGTTGAAATACTGGGAGCCGCGCTCACGTGAAAGCGATGCGGCGCGCCGTGATGCCAAGACCGAATTGCAGGAATGGGCGCACCAGCAAGGTAAGCAGCAAGGCAAATTACAGCCGGTTTACCGGATTGTCAGTCGTACAGGGCCGGATCATGAACCGGTCTTTGTAGTGGAAGTGGCAATCTCCGGCTTTCAGCCTGCGACCGGAACAGGACGTTCCAAGCGGATTGCTGAACAGGACGCTGCTGAAAATCTGCTGCACCGCCAAGGCGTCTGGCAGAAATAACTGATCTTATAAAACTTCCGTATTTACGCTAAACTTAAGCACATCCCGAAAAGTGGGAACCGGTTTTCGGAATAAGATGTGCGGTAAAATAAAGAGCTAGATCATTTTTAATAATTTAAAATGAAACGAAAATGATCTAGCTAGGGCTCGTTAAACCTGCGCAGGTTCTTCAGAGCATTTCCGATACAGCGCTTGGCTTAAAAGAGATAAAAATGACTGAAATCAACCATCCGCAGGATGACAGTGCAGCCACACCGGAAACACAAACCCGTTCGGGCTTTGTGACGCTGATTGGTGCGCCGAATGCGGGCAAGTCCACTTTGGTGAACCGCTTGGTCGGTACCAAAGTTTCGATTGTGACCCATAAGGTGCAGACAACCCGTGCGCTGGTTCGCGGGATTGTAACCGAAGATCAGACACAGATCGTGCTCGTTGATACACCGGGTATTTTTAAGCCGAAGCGCCGTCTCGACCGCGCTATGGTCACAACTGCATGGGGCGGTGCCCGCGATGCCGATCAGGTGCTGATCCTGCTTGATGCGCAGAGCGGCATGAATGAATCCGCTGAGGCTTTGCTGGAAAGCGTTGAAAAGACCTATCAGAATAAAATTCTGATCCTGAATAAGGTCGATCGCGTTGATCCGCCAAAATTGCTGAAACTGGCAGAGGCAGCCAATGAGAAAGTGAAGTTTGATAATACTTTCATGATCTCGGCATTGACCGGTTCAGGCTGTAAGGATCTGCTGAATTATCTAGTTTCCAAAATGCCATACGGCCCTTGGTATTACCCGGAAGATCAGATTTCCGATATGCCGATGCGTCAGCTTGCGGCGGAAGTCACCCGCGAAAAGCTCTATCTGCGCCTTCATGAAGAACTGCCTTATTCCTCGACGGTAGAAACCGAGAAGTGGGAAGAGCGCAAAGACGGTTCGGTACGTATCGAACAGGTCGTTTATGTTGAACGCGACAGCCAGAAGAAGATCGTACTTGGTCATAAAGGCGAGACGATTAAAGCCATTGGTCAGGCATCCCGTAAGGAAATGTCAGCTATTCTCGAGCAGCCGGTTCATCTGTTCCTGTTCGTGAAAGTGCGCGATAATTGGGGCAATGATCCTGAGCGTTATCGCGAAATGGGACTGGAATTCCCGAAAGCATAAGGCATAACGGATTATGGAGTGGCGCGACGAGGGCATCATTCTTGGCACAAGACGACACGGCGAGAGCAGTGCGATTGTGGAAGTGATGACCCGCGCCCATGGCCGACATATGGGCGTGGTGCGCGGCGGCCGCTCCAAACGTATGCAACCGATGCTGCAGGTGGGCAACCATGTTTCCCTGCATTGGTGGGCGCGGCTTGATGAACATTTAGGCTCTTATCAGATCGAGCCGTTGAGCTTCTCAGCAGCACGGCTGATTGATCTGCCGGTGGCGCTGTTCGCTATTCAGTTGGCAGCGGCGCATTTACGGTTGTTGCCTGAACGCGACCCGCATGAAAATCTTTATGAGACATTGCAGCTATTGCTGGAGCATTGCGAGACACCGGTTACTGCGGGTGAGCTGGTACTACGCTTTGAGTTGATGTTGCTGGAAGAACTGGGTTTCGGCCTTGATTTGAAAAGCTGTGCCGCAACCGGCGGCACCACAGATCTGATTTATGTGTCTCCGAAAAGCGGACGAGCCGTATCTCGTGATGCCGGTGCGCCTTGGGCAGACCGGCTGCTGGCGATGCCGGAATTCGTTTGCAATTCCCGTGTCAGAGCCGAGACTGTGCCCGATATCTGTACGGCGTTTAAACTGACGGGCTTTTTCTTCACCCGCCATGTGTGGGAGCCGCGCGGACAGCAACAGCCGGAGTCGCGCTCCGGCTTTATTTCTGCTTTAAATCGGGCAGCTTAATCAGGCTGCAGAGAGAGCAGGGCGCTGCACAGCGACTTCGCGGATCGGCAGATGAATGAGTGCTGCAAACAATCCGAGAATAATGCTCAGCCACCACACCGCATCATAGCTGTTGTAAATCTGGTAGAGCGTACCACCCAGCCAGACGCCGATGAACGAGCCGATCTGGTGCGAGAAGAACACCATGCCGCCAAGTAGCCCAAGATGGCGGGTGCCGAACATTGTGGCGACAAGACCATTGGTTGGCGGAACGGTTGAAAGCCAGAGCAAACCCATTAATCCAGAGAAAATCAGCACACTGGTTCCCGATTGCGGCAGCAGGATAAAGCCGGCAACTAATATTGAGCGCAGCAGATAGATCAATGCCAGTATTTTTGGCTTGGAGTGGGTCTGACCGAGAAAACCGGCACCAAGCGACCCGATAATGTTGAAAAAGCCGATCAGCGCCAGCCCCCAGACCGCATAATGTTTATCCACGCCGATATCGGAAATATAGGCCGGAAAATGCGTGGTGATGAAAGCGACCTGAAAGCCGCACACAAAAAAACCGGCCGTGAGGAACAGGTAGCTTTTGTGGCTCAGTGCTTCTTTGAGCGCTTCAACGGCAGTTTGCTTGGCGCTCATATCAGGCATACGCGCATTGGAGGCATTACCGCGCAGCGGAATAGCAAGCAGTGGCACCAATAGCATGGCAAAACCAAGCCAGACCAGCGCATCCGACCAGCCAAAACGTTCAATCAACCCCAGCGAAATCGGTGCGAATGCGAACATACCGGCAGAACCGGCAGCAGTCCCCAGGCCAAAAACCATACTGCGCTGCTGAGCGCTGACATGGCGGGCAAAGGCCGAGAGAATAATCCCGTAAGAACCGGCCGCAACACCAAGACCAACCAGAACACCACCGCCGATATGCAGAGCAATTGGCGCATCCGCATGTGCCATTAGCAACAAGCCGGAAGCATAGAAAATACCGGACATCAGCAGCACGCGCCATGAGCCGTATTTATCGGCAATCATACCGAAGATCGGCTGACCGGCACCCCAGAACAGGTTCTGCAAAGCCATAGCCAGACCATAGGTGCTGCGATCCCAGCCCTTATCACCGATGATCGGCAGCTGGAAAAACCCCATGGCCGAGCGCGGGCCAAAGGTCAAAAATGTGATGAGACAACCGGCGATAATGATCAGCCACGGCATAGATGCACTTTGATAGTTTTGCGAGCGAGTGGACATGCTGTTCGGTGCCTTCAGCGAAAATATCGGTAAAATGATTTTGTAATAGCGATTACATTATTTTTTTTACGCATGAAAGAGGCTTGAGAGAGAATGCCGCATTTGTATGCCTTACCAATTGATTTTGATGCATTTTCAGAAATTTTGGTAGCGTGGTTTTGAGCCTTGTGAATGAGGTGATGATTAATTTTACTCACTTTGAGCAAAATAATTTCTTGTCATGAAACTGTAATAAGCATAAAGATTCGCGCCACGGTATTGAGCAGTTTCAGGAAAAGTGTTTACGGTTTTCCGTTCGAAACTGCGTCATAGAAAATGACCGTTTTTCTTTTGGATATTATTATGCTCTATTTGAGTATAAATATGAAGGAAGCGGTTAAGGGGAAAACGGAGAGGGCAGCTTTATTGCTGCTTTATGAGGCAGATTATGACCACAGCCACCACAAAAGAGAACCTGAATAAAGGTGAAATCCGCAGCGCGGCAGAGCGTTTTGGCGTTTTGGAAATGCCGTCTCTGGAATTTACACCGGAGATCGCTGCGGAGACCGAGCATCTCTATCAGCGCGTGGCGCATCATATTCCGCGCATTGAGTGGCCTGCCTATGCGCCTTATGTGGCGGCAATCAATCGTATTAAAAAACAGCGCAATGCCGTTATCCTTGCCCATAACTACCAAACGCCGGAAATCTTTCATTGCGTGGCAGATATTGTCGGCGATAGCTTGCAGCTGGCGCGTGAGGCTGAGAGAGTGGATGCCGATATTATCGTGCAATGCGGCGTGCATTTCATGGCGGAAACTTCAAAACTGCTCAGCCCTGAAAAGACCGTGCTGATACCGGATATGAAGGCAGGCTGTTCGCTGGCTGAATCCATTACTGGTGCCGATGTGCGCTTGCTGCGCGAAACCTATCCGGGTGTGCCGATTGTCACCTATGTTAACACCTCTGCCGATGTGAAGGCCGAGAGCGATATTTGCTGCACCTCTGCCAATGCTGTGCAGGTGGTGGAGAGTTTCGGTGTTGATCGCGTGCTTTGTATTCCCGATGAATTTCTGGCGCAGAATGTGGCGGCTCAGACTTCCGTTAAAGTGCTGACATGGAAAGGCCGTTGTGAAGTGCATGAGCGCTTTACCGCAGAGGAACTGCTGGCATACCGTGCCACTGATCCGTCTATTCAGATTGTTGCTCACCCTGAGTGCCCGCCGGAAGTGGTAGCCGTAGCTGATTTCGCCGGTTCTACCAAAGGCATGATCGACTATGTGCGCAATAACCGTCCGGCTAAAGTGATGCTGGTGACCGAATGTTCAATGGCCTCCAATATTGCAGCGGAAGTGCCTGATGTGGAGTTCGTCAAGCCGTGCAATCTCTGTCCGCATATGAAACGCATTACCCTGCCGAAAATTCTCGATACTTTGGTGAATATGAGCGGCGAGGTTTTTGTCGACGCGACAATGGCTGTCAAAGCGCGGCAGGCTGTTGAACGTATGATTAATCTGAAAAACTGACGGCGTGGCGATGAGCACGAAACCCAATCAGATTGTAATTGTCGGTGGCGGGCTGGCAGGTCTGTTTTGCGCTTTGCAACTCAGTCCTTTGCCGGTCACGGTGATCGCGGCTGCTCCCATCGGGCAGGGCGCATCTTCCGCATGGGCGCAGGCCGGTATTGCTGCGGCTGTGTCATCCGATGATACGGTGGAAAGTCATGTAACCGATACGCTTATCGCCGGTGACGGTATTGTGGATGAAGATGTTATCCGCATGATGGCCACTTCGGCCTCAGATCGCGTGCATGACCTTCTCGAACTTGGCGTGCCGTTTGACCGCGATCTTGCCGGTCATTTGCAAGTATCGCGCGAGGCCGCGCATAGTCATAACCGTATCGTGCGTGTGCGTGGCGATATGGCTGGCCGTGCAATTATGCAGGCACTGGTTGCCAAAGTGCGCGAAACGCCGTCCATCACATTGATTGAAAATGCTTCGGCCTATCAGCTGATTTCGGATGCGAATGGTATCAGCGGCCTGACTATCCGTCGCACGGATGGCTCGGATCAGATTTTACCTGCCCGTCAGGTGGTAATCGCCAGCGGCGGTATCGGGCATCTCTATCAGGTGACCACCAATCCGGTTGAGGCCAGCGGTTCCGGCATCGGCATGGCGGCACGGGCCGGTGCGCTTTTGGCGGATATGGAATTTGTACAATTCCACCCGACAGCGCTGGATGTGAAAGCAGATCCGGCACCTCTGGCAACCGAGGCTCTGCGTGGTCATGGCGCACACCTCGTCAATAAGGCTGGTGAACGCTTTATGCAGCGTCATGATCCTGCGGCAGAAATGGCACCGCGCGATGTGGTCGCACGCGGCATTTATGAAGAAGTGATGAGCGGACGCGGTGCTTATCTCGATTGCACTCAGGCAATAGGTGAGAGTTTTGCGCAGGAGTTCCCGACTGTTTATGCCTATTGTCAGGCGGTCGGTATCGATCCTGCACATGATCTCATCCCCGTCGTGCCTGCCGCCCATTATTTTATGGGTGGTATTCTCACCGATATGGATGGACGTACAACGGTCAAAGGTCTGTGGGCTTGCGGCGAAGCGGCTTCTACCGGTGCGCATGGTGCCAATCGCTTGGCGTCCAATTCTTTGCTTGAAGCGGTGGTGTTTGGTACGCGCGTTGCTGATGCGATCAGGCAGTTGCCACAGGAAACAGCGGAACTGTTGCCTATTGTTGAAGTTTTGCCATTTTCTGATCGGTGTGCCAGTGCTGATGTGATGCAGCAATTGCGGGCGGTTATGAGCCGCAGTTTCGGCGTTATCCGCAGGAAGGATCAGATGTTGCAGGGACTGCAACAAATCCGGCAACTGGCGCAGGATAATCATGATCCGCTATTCGCCAATTGTTTGGCAACTGCGGAAGTGCTGGCCGTATCGGCTTTGGCACGCAAAGAAAGCCGTGGCGGTCATTATCGCAGCGACTATCCTGAAAGCTCAGTTATCTGGCAGCATCGGTCGATGATGACTTTGCAAGACGCCCAAGAGACTTATCAAAAATTAGCGGAAACTGCCTGATGAAAACTGCTTATCCTTCTGTTCTGCCTCGTCCGTTGGTTGAAGAGGCTGTGCGCCATGCGCTGCTCGAAGATCTGGGACGTGCCGGAGATATTACCAGTCATGCCACGATTTCTCCTGAGAAACAGGCAACAGCGATACTGACCAGCCGTGAGGATGGTGTGCTTGCCGGTCTGGATTTTGTGCGTGCCGCTTTCGCACAGATTGATCCGTCTTTGGAGGTTTCGATCGCTGTCACAGATGCAACCCGCATCAAAGCCGGACAGGAAATTGCCCGTATCAGCGGTAATGCCCGTTCCATACTGTCAGCTGAGCGTGTGGCGCTCAACTATCTGATGGTACTGTCCGGCATTGCGACTTACACGGCACGTTTCGCGGACAAGATTGCCCATACACAGGCGAAAATCTGTGACACCCGCAAAACCATGCCCGGTATGCGTTCATTTGCCAAATATGCGGTGCGCTGCGGCGGCGGTGCCAATCACCGTTTTGGCCTCGATGATGCGGTGCTGATAAAAGACAACCACATTGCCGTTGCCGGCGGTGTTAAACCGGCGATTGAAGCCGCCCGCAGCTTTGTCGGGCATCTGGTGAAGATCGAAGTTGAAGTCGATACGCTGGAGCAAATGACAGAAGCGCTCTCTATGCAGGCGGATGTGATTCTCCTTGATAATATGCCGCCGGAAACCCTTGTTAAGGCAGTGGAAATTAATGCCGGACGCGCAAAGCTTGAGGCGTCAGGCAATATTAATTTCGATATAGTGAAAGCTGTGGCTGAGAGCGGCGTTGACTATATTTCAACATCAAAAATCACAATGTCTGCACCAACTTTGGATGTTGGACTGGATATTGTTGTTGAATGATGAGACAGAGCCGTTACGACTATCGGGAAATGAGCATATGCAGCTGATACGCACGATTTCAGATTTACGGACGGCTCTCAAGGCTGAGCGCAGCCGTGGCAAGAGCATCGGCTTTGTGCCGACGATGGGCTATCTGCATATCGGCCATCTCACCTTGGTTAAAAACAGCCAACAGCATTGCGATGTGTCTGTGGTGTCGATTTTCGTCAATCCCACGCAATTCGCGCCCAATGAAGATCTGGCGCAATATCCGCGTGATCTGCCTCGTGATTTGAAATTGCTGGAAGAGCAGGGCTGCGATTATGTTTTCGCGCCGGATGTGAATGAGATGTATCCGGACGGCAGCGGCAAAACATCGACCTATGTCGATGCAGGGGAGCTTTCTTCCATTCTGATGGGAGCATTGCGTCCGCATCATTTCCGTGGAGTGGCTACGGTGGTGAGCAAGCTGTTCAACATTGTGCAGCCGGATAAAGCTTTCTTCGGCGAAAAAGACTACCAACAGCTCGCTGTTATCAAGCGTATGGTGACTGATCTCAATCAGCCGGTGGATGTGGTCGGCGTGCCGACTGTACGCGAGCCGGATGGGCTGGCCTGTTCATCGCGCAACAGTCTTTTGAGTGCGCAAGACCGCGCCGCAGCTGTTATCCTGCCGCAAGCGATGCAACTGGCTCAAACCTTGGTCGATCAGGGCGAGCGTTCTATTGCTGCATTGCACCAAGCTGTTGTCGATAAATTGCAGCAGGAATCACGTGGTGAGATTGAGGCCGTGGATATCTGCGATGCAGAAACACTAGCTGAAACAGCGGAGCAGCTCACCGCAGCGGCGGTGCTGTTGCTGACAGTGCGTTTTGGCAAAACCCGCCTTATCGACCAGCATGTGCTGCGTTTTTAATGTCTAATCAAAGGAAACGGCCATGAGTGTCCAGAAACAAATCCGCCGTATCACAGTGCCGGAAATCCGTGCCCGCAAGGGCGGCGTGCCGCTGGTATCTCTCACGGCCTATCATGCCCATACGGCTGGCATTGTCGATCGCTATGCGGATTTTATGCTGGTGGGCGATAGTGTCGGCATGGTGATGCATGGCATGGATTCAACCATCGGCGTGTCTATGGAAATGATGATTATGCACGGGCAGGCGGTGATGCGCGGCTCATCTCGTGCGCTGGTTGTGGTGGATATGCCGTTCGGCTCCTATGAGGAAAGTCCGCAGATCGCTTTTCGTAATGCGGTGCGGATCATGGCGGAGACCGGTTGCGGTGCGGTCAAGCTTGAGGGCGGCGTGCAAATGGCAGAGACGATCAGCTTTTTGACCAAACGCGGCATTCCGGTGCTGGCGCATATTGGTCTCACCCCGCAAGCCGTGCATGTGATGGGCGGTTATAAAGTGCAGGGGCGCGATCAGGCGCTGTGGGATTTGATCAAACAAGATGCACAGGCCGTTGCCGATGCCGGTGCATTCGGTATTGTGCTGGAAGGCATTGTCGAGCCGTTGGCGCGTGAGATCACCGCACAGGTTGCTGTGCCGACCATTGGTATCGGCGCATCTGCGGAATGTGACGGGCAAATTCTGGTGCTGGAAGATATGCTCGGCCTGAACGACAAGCCTGCGAAATTTGTCCGTCAATATGGTGCCATTGGTGCAGCCATTGACGAAGCAGTGAAGACTTACGCGGAAGATGTGAAAAGCCGCAGCTTTCCTGATGAGAGGCATATCTATCGCTAAAGTATTTCCAGAAAAAGTGGCCGCCGGTTTTCCGTCTGAAACTGCTAAAATTATCTTTGCGAGAGCGTTACCTTTAAGCCCGGTGCAGGGCGCTCTTCCAGAACCGCACGGCGGAAACGGTAGAGCGCTGCCGGACGTCCGCGTTGCTGGCTGAGGCTGGCACCGGTTGGCTCAACCAGTTCGGCATTTTCCACCAGACGACGGAAATTCTGCTTATGCAGATGACGGCCGGAGATTGCTTCAACGGTTTCTTGCAAGGCTGTGAGGGTGAAACAATCGGGCATCAGCTCGAAGATCACCGGGCGGTATTTCAGTTTGGCACGCAGGCGGGCAATTGCGGTCGCGAGAATACGGCGATGGTCGAACACCATGGCTTTGCCGGTATGGCGCTGTAATTCGTCCAGCTGTGCGCTCGGGCTGACAGTACCGTCAATGGTTGCTTCACGTACCAGACCAGCCTCATAAAGCAGCTCGTAGCGCTCAAGTGCGCGCTCCTCATCCCATTGAATACCATCGGTACCGAAGGCAAGGCGCAGACGTGTCAGGCGCGGCAACTGATGCAGATCATAGGCCGGATGGCTGCGTTTGTCGCTCTGCGCCCATTCACGCAAGGCGGGGATGATGAGCTGGTCGATGAGCGGTGGTTTGCCATTACGCCAGTCTTCCCAAGGCAGAAAATCATACCAATATTGCCAGTCATTATCCGGCTGTTCTCCGCTCTGGCGGGTCAGCGCCAGATAGCCGACAGAGATTACATGGGTATCATCGGTGGGCGTTGAAGACTTGGCACGGCCACGATCGCCAAACGTATAAAGCTGTTCGACATAACCAAGGCGCAAAGCTGTCTGCGCTTCCACCCACAAACGCAGGCCGGCTTCCAGTGTGCGGTGTTTCAGCGGATCAAACCGCCCGTAAGGCAGCGAAAGCGCGCCGGAAACCTCATGGGCTGCAGGCATTTCATGGTCATCCGAGCAGAGAATAACCGGACGGTTATTGCTGATTGTAACAACCGCAGCACTCAAGCCCACCTCAACGACAGCGGAAACATCAGCCATGAATTTGTGTCTCCAATGTGTTGAAACGATTGATAAAAGCCTGTTCTATCTCTGCGGTTGGCCGTGGTGATAAATCAAAGTGACCGGCATGAAAACCGCGCGGTCTGCCAAAAAACTCTGAAGCCTCAGATGCGCTGAAACCGGCCAGTTCTGTTGCCTCAAAATAAGCGGAAACAATGTCGGCTTTCTTAATGGCTTTTTTCAAAGTAGCAGGCACAGTCGCAGGCAGGGAAAAACGCAGATGAATGGCTGTCTCTAACCGTGCCTCAATCTGTTTATAGGCGCCGCCCATCACAGCTTTAAAAGGTGAAATCATATCGCCGATCACATATTCCGGTGCGTCATGCAGCAAAGCCAGCAGTTGATGTTGCAAGGAAGCATCCGGATTTTGCTCGCGGAAAATCTGCTCCACCAGCAGTGAATGCTGCGCCACAGAATAAGCATGGGTGCCACGGGTCTGGCCGTTCCAGCGGGCAACGCGCGCCAGCCCGTGGGCAATATCACTGATTTCAATATCCAGCGGCGAAGGATCAAGCAAATCCAGCCTGCGGCCGGACAACATACGCTGCCATGCCCGAACCGGTTTTGTTTTGGAGCCGCCGGATACTGCCATTAGTCTGCTGCTCCTTCCGGAAATGCGAACTTGGCATAGGCAGGAATTGTCAGGCTGACCTCCGTTTCACCGGCGAGCAGCGGAATATTTTTATCCATTGCGTCTTTCACGCGGTCAATACGCACCAGAGCGAGCGCGTTGCTGCCAGCGACACTACGCAAGGTTCCGACTTCTTTGCCACCGGCAGTAATCGGCGTGTCGGAAGCAGGCAGATCGGCCTGTGCTGTTACCTGCAAAATCCGGCGTCGTGCAGTGCCGCGATGCTGCATACGGGATACAACTTCCTGTCCGACAAAACAGCCCTTCTTGAATGACACGCCGCTGAATTGTTCGAAATTAATATCATGCGGGAAAACATCATTCATGATGAAATCCGCACCGCCTTCAGCGATGCCATAGTGAATACGCAAAGCTGCCCATGCATCGCGCTCGGCTTGCGTGGCAGGGGAGGCGCTGCCACTTTCAGCGTAATGGCGCAGGACATTCGCTTCTTCAGGAAAGCGCTCATCACGCACAGACTGATAATCTTCGCCTGTAATTGAATCACTTTCTGAACTGCTTGAATCAGTTTTCCAGCTCAGCCTGATAATTGATTCATTTAAAACGATAATTTCCGCTTTGGCACGCAGGCGATAGAGCGTGAGGCGCTTGGCAAAAACCTCAGCCACATCTTTGGCGAGATCAATGCGGAAGCCGTCTTTAATACGCGAAATCAGAAAATCAAATTGGATTTTACCCTGCGGACTCAGCAGTGCCGATGCCCGCAAAACATCGTTTTCGAGGGAGGTCAGATCAGCCGTAAAAATGGATTGCAGAAATGTTTCCGCATCAGGACCGCGCACAAGAATCTGTGTTCGGTCATCGAAATTTCCGGTTGATCCGGTAAACAGAGTTAAAGGTTCTGTCGTTGTCATATCAACTTTCCGGTTTATAAAGCAGAGCAGATGCAATTATCTTGATATTCATCACTTTGTTACGTAAGCCGCATTACGAGTAATCGCAAGTCAGGAGAGCCGCGAATGACCACAACATTCGATACGATTTTCAAAGGCGCAACGGTCGTCAATCATGACGGCAGCGCCGTTCGAGATATCGGCGTTAAAAACGGACGCATTACCGCTATTGGCTCCCTGTCAGAGAATGCCGCTGGCGAGGTTATCAACTGCACCGGCCTGCATATTCTGCCGGGCGTTGTGGATAGTCAGGTGCATTTCCGCGAACCAGGTCTGGAACATAAAGAAGATTTGCAAACCGGCTCGCTCGCAGCCGTGCTTGGCGGCGTGACCTCTGTTTTCGAAATGCCGAATACCAAGCCGCTGACGACTTCGCCGGAAGCGCTGGCTGATAAGGTGAAGCGCGGCACACATCGTATGCATTGCGATTTCGCTTTCTGGGTTGGCGGTACACGCGACAATGCCAAAGATGTAGCCGAGTTGGAGCGCCTGCCGGGTGCTGCAGGTATTAAAGTCTTCATGGGGTCTTCAACTGGTGACCTGCTGGTGGAGGATGATGAAGGCGTTGCCTCCATTCTCCGCAATACACGTCGTCGTGCAGCATTCCATTCGGAAGATGAATTCCGTCTGCGTGAGCGTGAAGGTCTGCGCATTGAAAACGATCCGTCCAGTCATCCGGTCTGGCGTGATGAGGTTGCAGCGCTGACCTGCACCCAGCGTCTGGTGCGCATTGCCCGCGAAACCGGTGCGCGTATCCATGTGCTGCATATTTCGACTGCGGAAGAAATTGAATTTCTGAAAGACTACAAAGATGTGGCGACCTGTGAGGCGACCCCACATCACCTGACATTGTCTTCAGAAGATTATAAAACACTCGGCAATCTCATTCAGATGAACCCGCCGGTACGTGATACACGTCACCGCGATGGTATCTGGCATGGTATCGGGCAGGGTGTTGTTGATGTGCTGGGTTCCGACCATGCGCCACACACATTGGAAGAAAAGCAGAAGCCTTATCCGGCATCACCATCCGGTATGACCGGTGTGCAGACGCTGGTGCCGATCATGCTCGATCACGTCAATGCCGGTCGTTTGTCGCTGGAACGCTTTGTTGATCTGTCGTCACATGGCCCGAACCGCATTTTCGGCATGTCCCGTAAAGGTCGTATTGCAGTCGGTTATGATGCAGATTTGACGATTGTTGATATGAAACGCAGCGTGATGATTACGCATGAACAGGCTGGCTCGAAAGCAGGCTGGACACCATATCACGGCAAGACAGTAACCGGCTGGCCGGTCGGCACAATTGTACGCGGCCATAAAGTAATGTGGGAAGGCGAGATCGTTAATCCTGCACTAGGCGAGCCTGTGGAATTTCTCGAGGCTCTTCCTAGACATTAAGAAAAGCGGCTTTGCCGAGAGATTGCACTAAGAAATAAAAAAGCCGCCTGATAAGGCGGCTTTTTATTAAAGATTTTGAGATGCTCAGTCTCCGGCCACAAAGAACTTCCATGAGCCATCCGGTGTAATGCCGAGGCGGTAGAAGATATAGGCGCCAACGCCTTTCATTTCTTCATAATCACCGGCAGTGATAAGCTGATAAAGCTCAACCATCTGCCGGTCATCCAGCTTGTCCAGCGGGTAGGCAAAGAAATAAGGCCAGACATAAACCTCGCTTGGCGTGCCTGCATCAAGATGCGCATAGCCGGACTCAAGCAGATCTACCAGAATAGCCAGCAGTTCCTGACCATTGCTATCGCCGGAGAGGCTTTTCAGAAATTCCAGCGGTGTGCCGTCATATTCTCCGAGTGAAAGCAGCGGGCTGGTTTCGCCCCCATCGCCGAGCAATGGTTTCAGCGCATCAATTTTACCGGCTTTGGCAATGTCGAGAATTTTTTTGCGGGTATCCTGCACAGCCTGCGGAAGTTTGGAATAATCGTAGGAAACTTCCGGAATCTTGCCATTCGTGGAAACCTGCGGACGCGTTATATCGCGTTCAGCCGCACCGTTTGCAGCAGGGGGTTCAGCTCCGGGGGCGCGGTAGGTCTCGGTCGGTACCTGACGCAGCGGTCCCGGTAATGGTACCTGTGCCGGATTAACCTCTTCTTCGTCGCCAGCCGGTGTCTCGCTGAGTGCGAGAATCTGAGGGCTCTTATTGAGAGAACCTGCAGAGGCCGGAACAGAGGCCGAGGCGGCGATCATAGCAAAAGCCAATCCGGTGAGAAAAGACTTGCTCAGAATTGTGTCTGAACTCAGCTTGCTCAGCCGGCGGCGAAATGAAAGCAACATCGAAAACTCCGGTAGAGAAATATTTTTCAAAATATATGCATAATTTGCTCTGGCGTACAAATTATGGCAAGCGCTGCCAGTTGCAGAAAATTACTGCAGAATGCGGTTTGGCAGAAAATCACCGGCAATAATCTGTTCGCGCAATTTGTCGAGCAGACCAAGAGCAGCGTCTTCACCGGTGCTGCGCAGCAATTCAGTCAGTGCATTGGCAAAAGCTGCCTCTGCGAGAATTTCCGGCTCAATACCTTCAGAGATTCCGTCTGCCCATGCTTCATGCTGATATTCAATTGCGGCTTGCTTCTTCTCATGGGCAATGAGTTCATCAAGTTCTGACAGAGAATGATTCATTAAAATATCACCTTGGCTTAATGCCGTTGGACACTGCATCGCAGAAGACGGACAGGACTTAAAGTGAAGTGCTGTCATAAAGCCATTCAGAGCAGAAACGACGATCCGAAGACCGTTTCTTACACCATCAGACGAAGCATCTCCATCAATAATTTAATCTCTTGTTAACAGATTGCGAGTGTTTGTGAATGATTGTTTGCTGCTTTATCGCGATGAATGAAGTTTTGGTTAATTGCCGTAATGGGCTACCAGCGCTTCAGTGAGTTTTTCGCCTTGTTGTTTGAACCGTTCAATGGCTTTCAGCGCCTGATCGGTACATTGGCTGTAATTATCGGAATAGGTACGGTAGCTGTTATTAAACGCGGAAATCAGCACTTTCCGTCTGTTGGTATCTGCTTTTTCTGCGGTGATGAGTTCATTCATCTGATCGCGCCAAAGATTGTTTTTATCACTGCACAGATTGCTCAGATAATGCAGGGAACCGAGTGTTTCTGCGAGTTGGATCATCTGGTGTTCATAGGGCGGGCCACTGATATCCTGCGCATTTGCGGAACTGCCACTGACAGTAAGACCTGCCAGCAATAGCAGGGAAACGAAATATCTGGTCATAACACGCTCCGCACCTTCACTATAAATTGTGCAGTAATCAGGCCGTTTCAAGGCAGTATCAGCCTTCTTCCTGTAAAATACGGCGGGCAAAGGCCAGCGTGCTGACAGTGGCAGGATAGCTCAGCATCTCCTCAATAGTGAGCCAGTGCAGGGAAACGGCATCATCACCGGCTTGTTCCTGACCGCTCAGATCAAGCGCGCGGTAAATGCTGAGATTATAGGTTTTGCCATAGAGCCCTTCTTTGGAAAGGTCGATGGTATCCACCAGCCGCAATATTTTGCAACATAGTCCGGTTTCTTCCATGAGTTCGCGATGGGCTGCTTCTTCGCCACCTTCACCTGCTTCCACACCGCCGCCGGGAAAAGCGAGCGAGCCTTTGAGCGGTTCTTTACCGCGCTTCACCAGCAGAAAGCGGTCTTCATTCCGGCAAATCATTGAAACGCCGTGCGCGATAATCGGGAGAGGGGAAATGTCCTGTGTCATAAAATGAGTGGTAAAAACCTGCCCGCTGATTTGCAAGCTTTGTTTATCAGGCACCTTGACCTTTGCGGTAAAACTCGCGACACCAAAACCTATGTGTGGACGTTTTGCTTTACTGGCGACAATTGATGAGGTGGAGGCGCATTTCGGCGTGATTGTCGATGAAGCCTTTCCGCCGCGTTATAATATTTCACCGACACAACCGATTATGATTGTGATGAATGGTGAAACACCGGCGCCCGGCAGCAACAGGCCAGACCGGATTGCCATGCTGGTGCGTTGGGGATTTGTGCCGTCATGGACAAAAGACCCGCTGAATTTTCCGCTGATGATCAATGCTCGTTCTGAGACAGCACATGAAAAGCCCTCTTTTCGCACAGCTATGGAACATCGCCGTAGCTTGCTGCCAGTCAGCGGTTTTTATGAATGGCGAAAACTGGGTGATGGCAGAAAGCAGGCCTATTGGATTAAGCCGCGTAATGGCGGCATGATCGCCTTTGGTACGCTAATGGAAACATGGATGAGCGGTGACGGTTCGCAGATGGATACAGCTGCAATCCTGACAACGGCTTCCAATAATGCATTGTCGCATATTCATGATCGTCTGCCGCTGGTGATCCATCCTGAGGATTATCAAGAATGGCTGGATTGCAAGCGCAACCGTGCCAAAGATGTTCAGCATCTGATGAAACCGGTTCAGGACGATTTTTTTGAGGCGATTCCCGTATCGGATAAGATCAATCATGCCCGCTATTTCGGCACGGATGTCCATGAGCGGGTGGAAGAACCGGTGATTTCGCAAGCGGGAAAGCTCCAAAAGCCGGTTAAGCCTAAAAAAAATGCTGCGAAGAAGAAAACAGATGACAATGATGATCAGTTCAGTATGTTTTGACTAACTCTTTCAAAAATATACAGCGCATCCCGAAAAGTGGAGGCCGGTTTTCGGACGAGATGCGCGTTGAGATAATGTTGCATCCCGAAAAGCGGCAGCGATTTTCGAATAAAATGCGCGTTAAATCTAAGAAGAATAGGTCAATCGTGGGAACAGCAGCAATTTCGGGCTTTCTGCTCGGACTATCACTCATCGTCGCCATTGGGGCGCAAAATGCATATATTCTAAGACAAGGGCTGCTACGCCAACATGTTTTTATCCTCAGTCTGATTTGTGCTTTATCAGATGCGGTGCTGATTATCGCCGGTGTGGCCGGTCTCGGCACATTGATTGCGCAATCACCAACATTGATCACGGTGGTAACCATTGGTGGCGCAGCTTTTCTGCTCTGGTACGGTTTTTCCGCGTTTCGTCGTGCCATGCATCCGGATGGCATGCGTGCGGCCAATACCGGCACAGTAAGCCTGAAAGCGGCAATCGGAACCTGTCTGGCGCTCACTTTCCTCAACCCGCACGTTTATCTCGATACGGTTGTGCTGGTTGGTAGTCTGTCTGCCCGCTTTGAAGGTGAGGCGCGTATCGCTTATGGAGCCGGCGCAGTCGCAGCTTCATTCGTGTGGTTCTTCTCGCTCGGTTATGGTGCTCGTCTGTTGCAGCCGTTTTTCGCCAAGCCATCGGCATGGCGTATTCTCGACTGTCTGATCGGCATCATTATGTGGATGATCGCGTTCAGCCTACTTAGCCGTCTGCTGTGGCCGTAAGGCTTTGTCAGAAGGCAAATAAGAAATATGCAGCCGCTTGGTATCTTCACGGCGGCTGCGCGGGGCAGCCATTAAAGCGGCCACCAGCGAAGCAGGGCCGATTGCGCGATACTGCTCGGTGAGCAGATCTTTTTTATATGAGCTGAATGTCTTTTTCATAATGTTTCCTTCCCGTTTTAGAGCGCCGTGCGCCTTCTCAGGCGCACAAAAGACGCTCTAACAGTTTATATTGGCAGCATAATATTAGCTTGAGAATTAGGTCTGAAGCATGGCTGCATAATGCGGAAATCGGGGTATTGTCGCGGCGGTATATTGCGCAGTGATCGCGTTGCAGCCCCGATATGGCCCTGATACAGCCTTGATACAGATTCTAAAAATCTGAGGTTACTCTCTTGACGCGAAGCAGGATCAGAGAGATAAGTACTGTCATGAAAACACCATTCGCAAACACCATTTGTATTATTGCGACCATTATTCGCTAGCAGATTGCTGGCTCGGATGTTTTCGTCTTTCCTTTACTTTGAAGCAGACAAATGCACCGGCCAGCAGGCTGCGCAAATGTTGTTTTGCGTTCTTATGAGGGAAACCCGATGTCTGCCACAGAATTGCGTTTATATAATACGCTGACCCGCAGGAAAGAGGACTTTGTTCCGATCGATCCTGATCATGTGCGCATGTATGTCTGCGGCCCTACCGTTTATGATTTTGCCCATATCGGCAATGCGCGTCCTGTGATTGTATTCGACGTGTTGTTCCGCCTGCTGCGTCATGTTTATGGTGATGCGCATGTGACCTATGCGCGTAACCTCACCGATGTGGACGACAAGATCAATGCGCGTGCGGTGCGCGACTATCCTGATTTGCCACTTAATGAAGCGATCCGTAAAGTGACTGAAAGCACGGCGGCGCAGTTCCAGAGTGATGTGACAGCACTTGGTAATTTGGAGCCTTCCAGCCAGCCGCGTGCAACGGAACATCTAGAAGAAATGCGTCAGCTGATTGAGCGTCTGATTGAGCGCGGCCATGCCTATGTGGCGGATGATCATGTGCTGTTTGCGGTTAAATCCATGACAGGTGAACATGGCCCCCGCTATGGCGCGCTTGCCCGCCGTTCGCTGGATGAAATGATTGCCGGTGCGCGTGTGGACGTGGCTTCCTACAAGCGCGACGAGATGGATTTCGTGTTGTGGAAACCATCGAAACAAGGCGAACCGGGCTGGCCGTCTCCGGCGGGTATTGCGGTGAATGGTCGTCCGGGCTGGCATATTGAATGCTCCGCCATGTCGATGGCCAAATTGCTGGAGCCGTTTGGCGGCGGTCTGAAATGCGATGATCCGTTGAAGAATACTTTCGATATTCATGCTGGCGGCATTGATCTGGTATTTCCACATCATGAAAATGAAATTGCCCAGTCATGCTGCGCCTTTGGCTCAGAACGTATGGCCAATATCTGGATGCATAACGGTTTTCTGCAGGTCGAAGGTCAGAAAATGTCCAAATCTCTGGGCAATTTCATCACCATTGACGATGTGTTGAAATCGGAACTGCCGCAATTGGCGGGTGTTGATGCACCGGAGAGTTTCCGTCGTCGTTGGACAGGTATGGCCGCACGTCTTTCCATGTTGCAGACCCATTACCGTGAGCCGATCAACTGGACACAGCAGCGTCTGCAAGAATCCGGTGATGAACTGGCCAAGTGGTATCAAATTATTACTGAACAACAAGCTGAGCCGGATGCTGCAAAGGCTTCGGTCTTTGCTGATGCCGTTGGCGATGATCTGAATACTTGGGCAGCGCTCACCGAGTTGCGCAAAGCCTATAAGCAGGGTGATGTGCGGGCACTGGTTTCCGGCCTCAATCTGCTTGGCCTTTATGATGCACAATTGCTGGCTGAAGCTGCACAATATTTGTTCAGCAATGCGGCAGATGTCGACACAGCGGATGTTGAAAGACAGGTCGCTGAGCGTCTGGCATTCATTAACGGGAAAAATTGGGCGGAAGCTGACCGTATTCGTGACTCATTGCTGGCACAGAATATTCAGCTCAAAGACGGCAAAGATCCGGTTAGCGGAGAACGGGTGACAACATGGGAAGTGAAACGCTGAGTGAAATACCCGACGCAAGCGGCGGCTGCCAATGCGGTGCTGTACGCTTTCGCGTGAAAGGGCAGTTGGGCAGTGCATCTATCTGCCATTGTCGCATGTGTCAGAAAGCCTTTGGCAATTATTACGCGCCGCTGGTTTCCGTTGAGGAAGGCACATTGGAATGGACACGCGGAACACGCAAATTGTTCCGCTCATCCAACCATGTCGAGCGCGGTTTTTGTGCGGATTGCGGTACGCCGCTGACCTATGAAGCGCCGGACGGTATCGCATTGTCGATTGCCGCCTTTGATCAGCCGCAAGAGATTGTGCCGGTGGTGCAATGGGGGCTGGAAGGCGAATTACCCTATCTGGATCAGCTCAGCACTTTGCCTGCACATACCACAGAGGCTGATCCGGAAAGCATCGAATTTGTACGCACATTGGTGTCTTACCAGCACCCTGATCACGATACAGAGACGTGGCCGAAGTAAGCGACAAACAAGGCGCATAAATACGGATATGGAGGATATAAGAACAATGAAAAAAGAGCGTATCTATATTTATGATACCACCTTGCGCGATGGCCAGCAGACACCGGGAGTTGATTTTTCTGTTGCTGATAAGAAAGCCATAGCCGCCATGCTGGATGATTTCGGCATGGATTATGTTGAGGGTGGTTATCCGGGTGCAAACCCGACAGATACGAGTTTTTTTCAGCGCAAACATACCTCACGGGCAAAATTTGCTGCCTTTGGTATGACCAAGCGTCCGGGCGTTTCCACCTCCAATGATCCGGGCATGTCTGTGCTGCTGCAAGCTTCGAGTGATGTTATCACCTATGTTGCCAAAAGCTGGGACTATCATGTGCATCTGGCACTGGGCTGTACGCTCGAAGAAAATCTGGAATCGATAACGTCTTCGGTCACAGCTGCCCGTATGGCAGGTAAAGAATGTATTGTTGATTGCGAGCATTTCTTCGACGGTTTTAAAGCCAATCCGCAATATGCATTGGCCTGTGCCAAAGCTGCCTATAGTGCCGGTGCACGTTGGGTGGTGCTGTGCGATACCAATGGCGGCACGCAGCCGAGCGAAGTCGGCGATATCGTCAATGCCGTTAAAACTGTTGTGCCGGGGGAATGTCTCGGCATTCACGCCCATAATGATACCGAACAGGCCGTTGCTGTATCCTTGGCGGCAATTGATGCCGGTGTGCGGCAGGTGCAAGGTACGCTCAATGGTATCGGCGAGCGCTGCGGTAATGCCAATCTTGTCACGCTGATCCCGACATTGATGCTCAAGCCCTATTGGGCAGACCGGTTTGAGGTTGGCATCAGTTTGGATGCATTGGCAGGTATCACAAAACTGTCCCGTACTTTTGATGATATTCTCAATCGTGCGCCCAACGATCAGGCAGCCTTTACCGGCAGTTCTGCTTTTGCCACCAAAGCCGGTATTCATGCCTCAGCTCTCCTGAAAGAGCCGAAGACTTACGAACATATCCCGCCGGAAATGGTTGGCAATCATCGCCGTGTGATGGTCTCCGATCAGGGCGGCAAATCCAATTTTATCGCTGAACTTAAAAAGCGCGGTATTCAGGTGGCCAAAGACGACCGGCATTTGGATACACTGATCGCGCTGGTCAAAGAACGTGAAGCCGAAGGCTATGCCTATGAAAGCGCTGATGCGAGCTTTGAACTGCTGGCACGTCAGCAACTCGGCGCTGTGCCGCAGTTTTTCCGTGTTGAAGCGTTCCGTTGTATGGTCGAACGCCGCTATGACAGCAATGGCTGCCTGAAAACTGTGTCGGAAGCGATTGTAAAAATCATCATTGACGGTGAAGAGCACTTGTCAGTAGCTGAAGGTCATGGTCCGGTTAACGCACTTGATCTTGCACTTCGTAAAGATCTGGGGCGTTATCAGGAAGAGCTGGCCGATCTCGAACTGGTGGATTTTAAAGTCCGTATCCTCAATGGCGGTACAGGGGCGATCACCCGCGTTCTGATCGAGTCGCATGATGCAAGCGGTCAGCGCTGGCGCACAGTTGGTGTATCCGATAATATTATCGACGCATCCTTTCAGGCGCTGATGGATTCGGTTGTTTATAAGCTGATGAAAAACCGCGAGCTTGCGGGACATATAGCAGCAGAATAAAATTTGCCGTTTGCGGATGAGGTAAAACGGGAGTACCGATTGTTACAGATAAGAATGTAATGAACGGCTCCCGCTGCCTATACTAGGCCCGAGACCGGAAATCTGAGGACAACTTGTTATGAATGACCGGTCTCAACAGGCGATGCCGGAAGCAACGCGCGGGTTTATTTTCGCGATGCTGGCCTATGTATTTTGGGGGCTTTTCCCGTTTTATATGAAGGCCGTCGCCCATATTCCGGTTGTAGAGGTGCTGGCGCACCGTGTGATCTGGTCATTGCCGGTCGCAGCCGTTATTCTGGTCTTTATGGGGCGCACCAAAGATGTCGCCGCGGCTTTGCGTAATCCGCGCACACTGATTATGGCCTGCCTGACAGCCTCGTTGATCACACTGAACTGGGGCGTTTATGTCTGGGCGATCTTCAATGATCACGCACTGGATGCCGCGCTCGGCTATTATATCAACCCGCTGGTCAATGTGCTTCTCGGTGCAGTTTTCCTCAAAGAACGCCTGAACAGAGCGCAGCTGATTGCCGTATTCCTTGCCGCTGCCGCTGTTGTGTTGTTGACGGTAGAGCAGGGCGGCTTGCCTTGGGTGTCGATCATTCTGCCACTGTCCTTCGGCTTCTATGGCTTCTTCCGCAAATCTTTGCCGATCGGCCCGTCGCAGGGCTTTATGCTGGAAGTGATCATTCTGTTCATTCCGGCTAGCGCTTATGCAATCTGGCTCTATTCTCAGGGGCAGGATCACTTTGTAGCCGGTACGTCTTCCGACGTTGTTCTGCTGATGCTGGCCGGTGTTGTCACCGCCGTACCGCTGATTATGTATGCGACCGGTGCGAAACTGCTGCGCTACACCACGCTGGGGCTGATGCAGTATATTACGCCGACAATGCTGTTCCTGATCGCTGTTTTCGCTTTCAAAGAACCGTTTAATACAACGCAGCTTTATGCTTTCGCGCTAATTTGGGCAGGTTTGATCCTCTATACGTGGTCGATACTCAAAGAGGCGCGTGCGGATAAAGCGATTGCCGCTAAATCTTAATCAGACACATAAAAAAGCCCCTCACTGAGGGGCTTTTTGCTTGTGTACTCTACTTACATGCGGGCAATGATCTCTTCATCACCGGATGCATCGCCTTTGGCAGCTGCATCAAAGATGTAAGGAATAATTTCTTCAACAGTATCAAGCATTTTCGGCTGTACGCGATGGCCGGTATGGATAAAGCCTTCGCTACGCATATGATCGAGCATCGCGATCATCGGCTCCCAGAAATGATTGATATTGGCAAATACCATCGGTTTTTTATGATGGCCGAGCTGGGCCCAAGTCATCATTTCCACGATTTCTTCAACAGAGCCAATGCCGCCCGGCAGTGTGACAAATGCATCCGAGCGTTCAAACATCAGCTGTTTACGCTGGTGCATGTTTTCCGTGATGATCTGCTCATCAAGCATTTCATTCTGCTTGCCGTCAGCTTCTTTATTGAGAAGGAAAGTCGGGATAATACCGGTGACTTTGCCGCCGGCTTTAAAAGCGCCTTCAGCAACAGCACCCATAATTCCTTTTGTACCGCCGCCATAGATCAGGCGAAGGTCGTTTTCTGCAATGGAGCGGCCAAGAGCCAGTCCTGCTTCCCGGTAAACGGGATTATTGCCGGTTGAAGAACCGCAATAGACACATATTGATCGAATCTTGCTCATTGTTTCTTTTTCGCGCGCGCGCTGTTTGCCGTCAAGTTTTCTGCACCATATCGCGTAATATGTGACAAGAATTTTAGCGCCGATATGTGATATTCTTGCTGAGACAGTAAAAACACGCTAGTTGTTGGTTCTGTGCTGATAATTCGTTTGGATTTATAAGCAGACACAACATGTTATAATATTTTTTTAAGCTCGGTGTTAAAAGGGGCGACCCCGTATGCAGAATAGTCGTTATGCGCTTGCCGGTTTTGCTGCCGTTGTTATCATCGGCGGTCTGGTCGCTTATTGTAGTATGGCACCGCAAAAAACGGAACAGCCGCAACAAGCGCCTGTGGCTCAGCCAGCGCCCGCTGATAAACCGGAAACCAAAACAGAGGCAGCACCAGAGGGTAAGACTGAAGCTGCGCCTAAAGTTAAAACTGAAACACCTGCTGAAACGAAACCAGCCGAGCCGGAAAAACAGGCTGCAACACAAGCTGTAACAGTACCAGTTTTTGATGTGTTACGCCTTGAAAGCAACGGTTCTCTGGTAATTGCCGGTAAAGCTGCACCAAATTCTCAGGTCGATCTTCTTTCCAAAACCCGTGTCCTTGGTTCTACTAAGGCTGGTGAAAATGGCGATTTTGCGATTATTCTGGATCAGGCGTTGAAGAGCGGTGATTATCAGTTGGTATTGCGTGCGACCAGCGGAGAAAATTCTGTTGCCACGTCGCAGCAGACCGCAATCCTCTCCGTTCCGGCCACACCGGAAGGGCAGGTTCTGGCATTGGTTGAAGAACCGGGTCAGGCGAGCCGAATGATTACCACGCCGCAGGCAATCCCGGTTGCACAGCAGCCGGAGGGCTCCGATGTGCCTGTTGCACAGCACGGCAACACTGCACCATATTCTGTTTTGCCGCCGGAAAGTGTGCAGGGCGGTTCAGCTGCAGGAAAAGAGAAAAGTGATATTAGCATTGCTGTAGAAGCCGTTGAGATTGAAGGCGCTTCCGTCTTTATCGCAGGGCATGCACGTGGCGGTCAGACGGTCAATATTTCAGCCAATGAACTTCTGCTTGGCACCGCAGTCATTACGCCTGAAGGGCGTTTCCTGTTACAGACACAGCAGCCTCTTGCCGTCGGGGATTATATTATTCGCGCCGATCTGATGGATAAAGGCGGTAAAGTTCTGGCAACAGCGCGTGTTCCGTTCCGCCGCGAGGCTGGAGAGAATATTGCGGCCGTTGCACCAACTGTTACCACGCAGCCTGAAGTGCAAGAGACAGAAGCACAGCCTCTTGAAAAAGCGGAAGGCTCGGTGATTATCCGTAAAGGCGATAATCTCTGGACAATTTCCAAGCGCACTTATGGCAGCGGTATGCGCTATACAACTATCTATCTGGCAAATTCGGATCAGATTAAAAATCCGGATCTGATCTGGCCGGGGCAGGTCTTTGTTATGCCGAAAGAGCCTTTGAATAATCAGGATGTGCAGCAGAAGCAGCCATAAGGCGATCAGCTAAAACTTATGCAGCGCATCAATCGAGATGCGCTGCATATTCCATCCCAAGGCGTTTTCACAACATTGTGCAGGAGTTTTGTTCGTATCATGACAGCAGACATGATAGGACAAGCATAAATCCGCAGACAGCATTGCGGAAACAGTAATGCTTAAAGAATAAGGACGACGACAGCGGGTCGTCCATGGCGTTAAAAGAAATTATGAAAAAACAAAAAACAGTCTCAGCAGAATCTGGTCAAACTCTGAAAACATTGGCGAAACTCTGGCCCTATATGTGGCCAAGTGAGCGGCATGATCTCAAAATGCGGGTCGTATGGGCGACTTTCTATTTGGTTATTGCTAAATTTGTGCTGATGCTGGTGCCTTATTTCTTTAAATGGGCAACAAATGCACTGGATGGTTCTTTCACGCCTGAAAGCTGGGTGCCGCAGATTTTTGTCGGCGCTTTGATGCTGGTCGTTGCTTATAATCTGGCGCGTTTGATTCAGGCTGGTTTCAACCAGTTGCGCGATGCGCTGTTTGCCAGTGTAGGGCAATATGCCGTGCGCCAGCTGGCCTATCGCACCTTTGTACATATGCACAAGCTGTCGCTGCGCTTTCATCTTGAGCGTCGCACCGGTGGTCTTTCCCGCGTTATTGAGCGTGGCGTCAAAGGCATTGAAACCATTGTGCGTTTTACAATTCTCAGCTCGGTTCCGACGCTTCTGGAATTCGCACTGACTGCCGCAATTTTCGGCTTCGCCTATGGCATCAGCTATTTGATCGTCGTGGCTACTACCGTCTGGCTCTATATGTGGTTCACAGTTAAGGCGAGTGACTGGCGCATCAACATCCGCCGTGAGATGAACGAATCTGATACGGATGCCAATACCAAAGCGATTGACTCATTGCTGAATTTTGAAACGGTCAAATATTTCGGTAATGAGGCGATGGAAGCCGAGCGTTATGACCGCTCAATGGCGCGTTATGAAAAAGCAGCAACTCAGACATGGACATCGCTTGGCTGGCTCAACTTTGGGCAGGCTTTGATCTTCGGCGTTGGTATGATGATCCTGATGGTGATGTCTGCCCGTGAAGTGCAGGCAGGCACGCATACGCTTGGCGACTTTGTGTTCATTAATGCGCTGCTGATGCAGTTGTCGCTGCCGCTGAATATGATCGGCTTTATTTATCGTGAAATTCGTCAGGGACTGACCGATATCGAGCAGATGTTTGATCTGCTTGAGGTTGAAGAAGAGGTGCAGGATAAGCCGGATGCACAGCCACTGACTGTCTCGCAGGGCGCAATCCGCTTCAATAATGTCAGCTTTGCCTATGATCCTGCACGCCCGATCCTGCGCAATATCAGTTTCGAAGTGCCGTCAGGCAAAACGATTGCTATTGTCGGCCCGTCCGGCGCGGGTAAATCAACAATCTCGCGTTTGCTCTATCGTTTTTATGATGTGCAGCAAGGCTCGGTTACGATTGACGGGCAGGATATCCGTGATGTGACACAGGTCAGTCTGCGTCATGCAATCGGTATGGTGCCTCAGGATACGGTGCTGTTCAATGATACCATCGCTTATAATATTCGTTATGGCCGCCCGAGCGCGACAGAGGAAGAGGTTGAGCAAGCTGCCAAACTGGCACAGATCGACCGCTTCATTCAGCTGCTGCCGGAAGGTTATCAGGCAATGGTGGGTGAGCGTGGGCTGAAGCTCTCCGGTGGTGAGAAACAGCGTGTCGCCATTGCCCGTACGATTTTGAAAGCACCGCCGATTCTAATCCTCGATGAGGCAACCTCGGCGCTGGATACGGCAACTGAGCAAGATATTCAGCAATCGCTCGATGTGGTCAGCCGCGACCGCACGACTCTGGTGATTGCACACCGCCTGTCCACAGTCATCAGCGCTGATGAAATCATCGTGCTGAAAGATGGTCAGATCGCGGAACGTGGCACCCATCGTGATTTGCTCTTGCAAAGCGGGCTTTATGCATCGATGTGGGATCGCCAGCGTGAGGCTGACGAGGCCGAGGCACGGCTGCGTCAGGTGCGTGAAAATGACGAACTGGGCATTGTCATTCGCGGTGCGCCTGCGGGTGAATGACAGAACCCTGCTGATCCTCTATGATGGGATCAGATATTCGCGCTTGCTGTGAATGAGGGTTACAAACAGAAGAGCGGTTCCGGTGAAGTATTGTCACCAGAGCCGCTTTGATTCCATAGAGACTGAGGGTTTAAAAGACCTTATAAGGTCTTCCGGTCTTCTTCTGTCCGCATTTTGTCAGCAGAAAGTATGAATATTATCAAATTTAGTGCGCTGATTGCGCTTAATCATTTTAAACGCTGTTATTTTGCGTTATTGAAGCGGAAAATCTGAGGAAAACCGATGAGCCTGTCCGATACTATTCGCAATACTTTCGTTCCTATCCATCGTGAGGGTTATCCCTTCATTGCGGCATTTTTTGTTGTGTCGCTCTTGCTGGGCTGGCTGTGGGAACCTTTGTTCTGGGTAGGGATGGTGCTGACCATCTGGTGCATATATTTCTATCGTGATCCGCTACGAATTACGCCGCTGGATGATAATCTCGTCATCAGCTCTGCAGATGGTAAGATTTCTGCGGTCGGCATGTGTGTGCCACCTGCAGAACTCGACCTCGGCACCGAACCAATGCTGCGTATTTGTGTGTTCATGAATGTGTTTTCTGTTCACATCAACCGTGCGCCGGTGCGTGGTAAAATCACTTCCGTCATGCATCGTCCGGGCAAGTTCCTGAATGCCGAACTGGATAAAGCAAGCACTGAGAACGAGCGCAACAGCGTGCTGATCGACAGTGAACATGGTACAGTTGCAGTCGTGCAGATCGCCGGTCTCGTCGCGCGTCGTATCGTTTGCTGGTCTAAAGCCGGTGAAGATCTTTCAACAGGTGAGCGCTTCGGTCTGATCCGTTTTGGTTCACGTAATGATATCTATCTGCCAAAAGGTGCTGTTGCCCGTGTGGCTGTCGGCCAGACTTCTGTGGCAGGTGAAACCGTTCTGGCCGAATTCAATGATGCGCGCACTGCGCCAACCGTGCGGATCGCCTGATGCTTGAAGCACCTTTTCCGCCGCTTGATCCGAATGGCAATACAGAGGGGCGCGGTCCGCGCCTTTCTGAAATCCCGATGCGGATTGTTATTCCCAATCTGATTACCGTTCTTGCGATCTGCGCAGGGTTAAGCGGTATTCGTCTTGCCATTGAGCACCGTTTTGAACAGGCCGTAGCCATGGTGCTACTGGCTGCTTTTCTCGATGGCATTGACGGACGGATTGCGCGGCTTCTGAAAGGTTCTTCCAAATTCGGCGCCCAGATGGATTCGCTGGCTGATATCGTCAATTTCGGTGTGGCGCCGGCATTGGTGCTCTATCTGTTTATGCTGGATCAGGCTGGTTCATTCGGCTGGATTGCAGCGCTGATCTATACAATTGCCTGTTGCCTGCGCTTGGCGCGTTTTAACGTCATGCTGGAAGACCCTAACCAGCCGGCATGGCAGGGTAATTACTTTGTCGGTGTTCCGGCACCGGCCGGTGCAATGCTGGTTCTGTTGCCGGTCTATGCCGGTTTCCTTGGCGTGATACCAAGCAAAGCTCTGGCCTATGGGACAGCAGGCTTTACAATTGTGATTGCGTTTTTGCTGGTCAGCCGCTTGCCGGTCTATAATGGCAAAACCGCAGGCAGCTTTATCCGCCGTGATTTTGTTGTACCACTGATCCTCGGCGTTGTGATCTATGCCGGTTTTCTGATGAGTTTCACATGGCAGACGCTGACACTGACCGCATTGGGATATCTGTTGTTCCTGCCATTCAGTGCCATGGCATGGAAGCGCCGCTTCGCGGCAGAAGAGCAAAAATCATCTGAAACGCAAGCGTAATCGATTTCAGGTAAATCAAATAAAGAGCCCCTCAATGAGGGGCTCTTTTATTATGCGTATATGTGACCGAGAATAAATTCAACTCGGGTTTGCACGTTGGCTTTGGGTAATTCACGAAGTGTAAAACCGTAGGCCTGATAGGTTCGCACCATGGCATCAAAAGTTCGTTTAGCTTCATCGGCAGATTGTTTGCGCTCTTCATCACCCTGATAAATCTCCGGCCAATGCGGGGCAATGAAGACTATCTTGTTATAGGCATATTGCTGCACTGCCTGATGTACGTGATCGGGCACAGAGACGCCAGAGAGCGTGAGATAACCGGCAATATCGGTCATGCCTCGGTCAAAGAAGTAAGGCCTGTCAGAGGCAATCTCTGTTGCTAATAAATGCGAACGCATTTCCCATGACAGCATCATCTCTGCAAAGAATGCCGGATCAAGCCAGGGCAGCGCTTTGCCGCCGATTTTAACCTGATCCTGAATGATATGTCGTCCGGCTTCCTGACTATGCTGATAGCCATGAGCCTTCAGGCTGTTGAGCAGAGTGGTTTTACCGGAACCTGGGCCACCGGTAACTATATAAAAATGATCCATCACAGATCCTTCTGTGTTCAGAAATTAAAAGGTTCAGATCGTCACGAGGGGAAAAAGCGGCAGAAAAATAAAAGCTATGCTTAGGTGCATGCGAAAAAGAACAGGCCGCGAGATAAAGTGAGTATTACAAAAGTGCTTTGAAAAATCTGGAAGAAAATAGACATCCGGCCGCTAAAATATATTCGGCCGGATGTGTTAAAACCTACAGCATAATTCCTTAAACTTGAAACAGTCTAAGGTAAAATTATGCGTAAATATAAAGTGTTAGAGCGACCTTTATGCGCCCGAGAGGACGCACGGCGCTCTAATGCTTACGACGGCATATGATAGTGCAGGAATTTATCCTGACGTACATCATAGAGTTGACCAGTAATAGTCAGAGCCGGATCAGCAAGCTGCACGATTTTAGCCGCCACATCTGCCGGATGCGGCAGGGTTTCCGGATCTTCACCAGGCATTGCCTTGGCACGCATAGCAGTGCGTGTTGCTCCCGGATTAACGGAATTCACACGCAGCGGCATTTGCTTGGTTTCTTCAGCCCATGAGCGTCCCATAACTTCCAAGGCAGCTTTGGAAGCCGCATAAGGAGCCCAGAAAGCGCGTGCTGTATGGGCAACGCCGGAAGACATAAGAATGGCACGTCCCGCATCGGAGCGGCGCAGCAGCGGGTCAACCGAGCGGATCAGGCGCCAGATGCTGGTGACGTTGGTGTTGATCACATTGTCGAAGACCTTGGCTTCAACATGGCCAACCGGAGAAATCGTGCCAAGCACTCCGGCATTGGCAACCAGAATATCCAATTTACCCCAGCGGTCATTGATCGAGGAGCCGAGCAGATCGAGAGCAGGCATGTCTTTAAGGTCGAGCGGAACGAGTGTCGCTGTATTGCCCATCGCCTGAATTTCATCATCCAGTTCTTCAAGGCCGCCGACAGTACGGGCAACGGCAATCACATGCGCGCCGCGTTTTGCCAGTTCCAGTGCCAGAAAATACCCGATGCCGCGGGATGCACCTGTTACCAGTGCAGTACGTCCGCTCAGATCAAAACTCATTACATCCACCCGTTTTAGTCTGTATAATTTAAAGGCGACTACGTTGCCATAGTCGCCTTATCTGATCTTAGCCGTTGCTGGAGAGCAATGCAAAGTTATGAATATTCGACAATTCTTCCTGATCGACCAGACGGGTCGGATAGTCACCCGTGAAGTAATGATCGGTGAACTGCGGTGCCTTCGGATTGCGTTTTTCGCCGCCGACAGCTTCGTAAAGTCCGTCGATGGAGAGGAATTCCAGCGAATCCGCACCGATATAATCGCACATGGCCTGCAGATCAGGATATTGATTGGCCAGCAGCTTGTCAGCATCCGGCGTATCAATACCGTAGAAGTCAGGATGGTGGATCATCGGGGAGGCGACACGGATATGCACTTCTTTTGCACCTGCATCGCGGATCATACGCACGATCTTCATGGAAGTGGTGCCGCGTACGATGGAATCATCCACCAGCACAACGCGTTTGCCCTCAATAATTGCACGGTTGGCTGAGTGCTTCAGCTTAACGCCAAGGGCGCGAATCTGCTGGGTCGGCTCAATAAAGGTACGGCCAACATAGTGATTGCGGATAATGCCAAGTTCAAACGGAATACCGCTGGCTTGTGCATAGCCGATTGCTGCCGGTGTGCCGCCATCCGGCACAGGCACAACAACATCTGCTTCAACCGGAGCTTCTTTTGCCAGATTAATACCCGCATTTTTGCGTGCGATGTAAACATTGCGGCCGCCGACAACAGAATCAGGACGGGCAAAATAGACATATTCAAACAGGCACAAGCGCTCAGGCTTGCGGTTCGGCGCTTTGATGGATGTTGTGGTGATGGAGCCATCCGGTTGTGTTTCACAGACAATGACTTCGCCGTTTTCCACATCGCGGATATATTTTGCACCGATAATATCAAGCGCACAGGTCTCGGAACAGAAAATCGGTTTGCCGTCGAGTTCACCCATGACCAGTGGTCGAATGCCAACCGGATCACGCGCTGCAATCAGCTTGGTGCGGGTCATAGCGAGGATCGAGTAGCCGCCTTCAAGCTGGCGAACAGCATCAACAAAACGATCGCTGGACGAGGCCAGACGCGAACGGGCGATGAGATGCAGCACAACTTCTGAATCAGAGGTGGACTGGCAGATCGCACCGGATGCAATCAGATGACGGCGCAGGCTCAGACCATTGGTGAAATTGCCGTTATGGGCGATAGCAATGCCACCGACTTCCAGTTCAGCAAACAATGGCTGCACATTGCGCAGCGCGGTTTCACCCGTTGTTGAGTAGCGCACGTGACCAATCGAAAGATTGCCCGGAAGCTGCTTCAAAGTCGCCGGATTGGTAAAATGGTCGCCGACCAGTCCCATATGGCGTTCAGAGTAAAAACGCCCTTCGTGGAAGGAAACGATACCAGCAGCTTCCTGACCGCGATGCTGCAAAGCATGGAGGCCAAGCGCTGTCAGCGTTGCGGCATCCTCATGGCCAAGAATGCCAAAGACGCCGCATTCTTCATGCAAGGCGTCTTCATCAATGGAAAATTTTGAGGAGTTATCAAACGCTTCTGTGCTGCTTTTCTCTCCGTGCTGAGAGGCAGAGATCATCTGAGAATGATCTGACGAAGCAGGGGCGGTTTCACCGGAATGACTGATCATAGCCGCTGGGCCTTTCGATTGCAGAGCAATTAAAAATGCTCTCTATCATAAGAGTGCTTTAGCTGCATAGTCCCTAAAAATCTTAGATTTTTAAGTCAGGAACTACAGAAGAGTAACAAGTCAGAGTGTGAGGCAGATATTGCAACTGCTATCTCTGATGAAAAACCGGATCGAACGTCAGGTCTGAACACATGGTGTGGTTGCTTGTTTTTGTTGTCTCTGATTTTCAGCCTCATATATGGCGATTGAGATCGGGACACAACAGTCAGGCTCAGATTTTAAACAATAGCACATTTTGGTCGCAGGCTTCGCGGGTTATTTTATCGCTTGCGAAATTTCGTAGACTACAATATTAAACCGAGCGCTCAGTCTAATTTAGAGGTGCGCTATGCGCGTGACAGATCCTGAAAAACATCAGGCAAAGAAACAGACGATACTCGATGCTGCAAAACTTTGCTTTGCAGAGCAGGGGTTTCATCAAACCAGTACGGCACAAATCTGCACTGCGGCGCAGATCAGCACCGGCAGCCTGTTTCATTATTTCCCAAGCAAAAAATCAATCATTGCCGCCCTCTTTGAAGAGGACCGGCAACAAACGCAGGAACTTGTTGCCACGTTGCGCGAGCAGGATGATCTGGTAGCAGCGTTGAATGCTTTTTTCGATGTAGTGCTGGATGTGGCTGGCGATAGTATCTTATCCGCATTGGCGCTGGAAATCGCTGCCGAAGCCGGACGTGATGCCGAAACCGGAGCCCTGTACCGCCTGAACGATAAAGTCATGCGTGAAGAGTTGGAATATCTTATCAGTGTTGGCATTGAGCGTCGTCAGATTGCGGGGGCGTTTCCTGCGGTCGTGGCGGTGAATTGTCTGATGATAATTGTGGACGGTATTTTTAACCGTGTTGCACTTGATCCGGCTTTCAAACCTCAGGAACACCGGTCTGCGCTCAGAGCTATGCTTTGGGGTGTGCTCGGACATACAGCGGATGCGGGAGCAAAATCATGACTTCAGCATCTCAGAAAGTAACGCGCATCGCAGATGTTGATGCGCTGCGTGGATTTGCCCTGCTGGGTATTTTGCAGGTCAATATTATGGCATTTTCATCTGTCATGTATGGCATACCGTCAAGCGGCACAGAGCAGAGTTTCGGGTTTAGTGACCTGGTTCATCTGTTTATCTCCACGATCTTCGAGATGAAATTCTATCTGCTGTTTTCATTTTTGTTTGGCTACAGCGTGACTTTGCAAATGCAATCGGCAGTGCGTGCCGGAGACGCTTTTGTTCCGCGCTTTTTACGTCGCCAAGCAGGGTTATGGGTGATTGGCCTGCTTCATGCGGTTCTGTTGTTCCATGGTGATATTCTTTCAACCTATGCTTTGCTCGGAGTAGTGTTACTGCTCTGGCGCAATAGTCCTGATCGTGCATTGGTCAAGAGTGCGATCTGGCTGATCGGCATAACCGCTGTGCTATGGGCTTCACTCGGCGTATTACTCTGGAATTATCCTGAACAGCCGGATACTGCGCAACTCTTGTCCGAAGCACAGCTGGCTTACACTGCCTATACCGGTAGCTTTAGCAGCGTGATAATGCAGCATCTCAATGAGTTGAAATTTATGTGGCTGATTTTGCTGCTGATACAGGCGCCTTGTGCTTTGGCAATGTTCCTGCTTGGCTTTCTGGCAGGAAAACATCAATTTCTGGCACAACCCGATCAGTACCGGCCATATCTGAAACCGGCAATCACAGCGGGACTGTTCATCGGTCTGCCTGCATCCTTTATTACTGCGCTGACTGCCTTACTGGCAGCCGGAACGCATTGGGAAATGTTGGGGCTGGCATTGAGCCTTGCAACCGCGCCTTTGCTGACCTTTGGTATTATTGCAATTATGTTGAAATTTTTCAGCACAGAGCGCGGCCTGTTCTGGCGTGATGCACTGGCACCGGCAGGACGCATGGCTTTGTCAAATTACCTGCTGCAATCTCTGATCTGTGGTTTCGTCTTTTATGGTTACGGGCTTGGCCTGATTGATCAGATCTCAGCTTTCATCAATGTTCTGATTGGCTTGGCAATTTTCGCATTCCAGCTTGTCTTCAGCCGCTGGTGGATGAAGCATTATTATTACGGGCCGTTGGAATGGTTGTTGCGAGCGCTGACGATTGGTCATTGGTCTGATTTGAAACGCAAAGCTTAAATCAAACACAACAAAAAAACCGCCGCAGAATCCTCTGCGGCGGGTTTTTCAAATGAGATAAGTCTTGGTTTAGTTTGCCGGTGCCGGTGCTTCATTCTCAGGCGTTGCCTGTGTGCCTGTATGCGGCTTGATGCGATCGATGAAAGTTTTTTCAGGATCTTCCGGCAGCATTTGTACCAGTTGCTCACCAAGGGAATCCAGCATTGGCTTGGATTTTGCATTGGTGATCCAGCTTGGCTGATCGGTTGTCACCAGCCAGTTGAAGAACAGCATGGCGACAACAACCAGCAGAACACCACGTGCTCCACCGAAGAGGAAGCCGAGCGTGCGGTCAAGCGCACCGATACGGCTGTCGATAATGAAATCCGCAATTTTCATGGTGATAATCGAAACGATAATCAGCGTGACCAGAAAAACCGAACCGGCAGCTGCAATATTCAGAATGGTTTCATTGCTGATATATGGCTGGAGATAAGGCACGACAGGCTTATAGAAGAAATAAGCTGCCAGCGCGGCCGCTGCCCAGGATGCGACCGAAAGGACTTCGCGCGAGAAACCGCGTACCATGGCGAGAATTGCCGATACGAGTGTTACCCCGATAAGAATTCCGTCTAGCAATGTAATCGGCATCCTGCCTTGTTCCTCTGTGTCGTTTATGCCTGTGGGGCATATAATTTTGTGCGGGGCATACTGCCCGCCGCTCTGCAATTTACAGCGTCTTCCGCGAGCGCGATAGGCTGCGACAATTCTGTCGCGGAAAAGTAACCCGAATATCTTTCACAAATCACTAATTCGGGAGCTGCTGTTGATTAAAAACAGCCATAGCCCGTAAAATCTGTGAGGTAAATGCGGTCAGTGATATTTTGCCACATGATTTATACAAACGGTATTGGTCGATTAATCTCGATTTTGCGCATTCTTGCCGGGGCCGGAGGCTGCAATCTGTGCCACCAGATCGGGCAGGGAGCCGGTTTCGGTTAATGTGAAATTGCGTGGCTTCGATAATTCACCACCTCCAACGGGCAGCACTGCTTGCTTGAAACCGAGTTTCTCCGCCTCTTTGATGCGCTGTGCTGCATGAGCCACGGCACGCACGGCACCCGACAGGCTGACCTCACCAAAATACACGCTGTTGGCAGGCAGCGGAATACCGGCAAGCGAAGAGACCAGTGCAGCCGCCACAGCCATATCGGCTGCCGGTTCGGAAATGCGATAGCCACCGGCCACATTGAGATAAACATCATGCTGGCCGAAACGCACACCACAATGGGCTTCAAGAACCGCAAGGGTCATGGACAAGCGGCTGTTATCCCAACCGACAACAGCACGGCGCGGTGTGCCAAGTGTTGACGGGGCAACAAGTGCCTGAATTTCAACGAGAACAGGGCGCGTGCCTTCCATGCCGGCAAAGACCGCAGCTCCCGGCGCTTTCTCATTGCGCTCACCGAGAAACAGCTCTGACGGGTTGTTAACTTCACGCAAGCCCTTGTCAGACATTTCAAACACGCCGATTTCATCGGTCGGGCCAAAACGGTTTTTGACAGTACGCAAAATGCGGTAATGATGTCCGCCTTCACCCTCAAAATACAACACGCCGTCAACCATATGCTCAACCACACGCGGGCCTGCAATCTGGCCTTCCTTGGTGACATGGCCGACCAGCACTACAGCAGCGCCGGTTGATTTTGCATAGCGGATCATGGCCTGAGCGCCAGCACGAACCTGCGTCACCGAGCCCGGTGCGCTGTCCGCAGCATCTGTCCACAGGGTCTGGATGGAATCAATAATCACCAGATCAGGACGTGGCTTGGTATCAATAGTGGCGAGAATATCCTCGACATTGGTTTCCGCAGCCAGTTCCACAGATGTATCGGCGGCATGCAATCGCTGCGCGCGCAGGCGAATCTGCGCTACCGCTTCTTCACCCGACACATAGATGATGCGGTTGCCGCGTCTTGCTAAAGCCGCAGCAGCCTGCGTGAGCAGCGTTGACTTGCCGATGCCCGGATCGCCGCCCACCAGCAAAGCAGAACCGCGGACAAAACCGCCGCCGGTTACACGGTCGAGTTCACTGATGCCGGATTGAATGCGCGGCGCTTCTTCAATCTCGCCGGAGAGGGTGGTGAGCGCAACGGCACGGCCTTTGCGCATCGCCATTTTACCCGGACCTGAGCCGATGCCGCCGGATGTACCTTCTTCGACAAGTGTATTCCACTCGCCGCAGCCGTCGCATTTGCCTGCCCAGCGGGAATGCGTGGAGCCGCAATTCTGGCAGATGAACTGAATCCGGTTTTTAGCCAAACTATTATCTCTTAAAGCATGTCGCAGCAAAATGGGATCATGTAGCGTCCGTGAGCATGCGACAATTAAAGGAATCTCGAGCGAGCGTCACGGTTGAGATTGAACGCGACACGCTCTAGTGATCGTCATATTGTTCTGGCAGATAGGTACCTTCGGCCAGATCGGTAAAGCGGGTAAACTCCGACTGGAAGGCCAGCTTAACAGTACCGGTAGGACCGTGACGCTGCTTGGCAATAATCACATCCGCGGTGCCTTTAACCTTCTCGAACAGCATTTTCCATTCGTCATATTTCGGGTCGAATTCATCACGCGGTTCAAGGTTTTTAACGTAATATTCCTCACGGAACACGAAGATAACAACGTCCGCATCCTGCTCGATGGAACCCGATTCACGAAGATCGGAGAGCTGCGGACGCTTGTCTTCACGGCTTTCTACCTGACGGGAGAGCTGTGACAGCGCAATGATCGGCACGTTCAACTCTTTACCCAAGGCTTTGAGACCTGTGGTGATTTCCGTGATTTCCTGTACGCGGTTTTGCGAGGACGCTTTGGAAGAGCCGGTCATCAGCTGAATATAGTCGATCACCAGACAATCAAGGCCGCGCTGACGCTTGAGGCGTCGCGCACGCGCTGATAGCTGCGCAATAGAGATACCACCGGTCTGGTCAATATAGAGCGGAATACGCTGCATGGTCTGCGTGCAGGCGATCAGCTTTTCAAAATCGGTCTCGGAAATATCACCACGACGGATTTTCGAGGAGGAGACTTCAGTCTGCTCGGAAATAATACGCGTTGCCAGCTGTTCAGCCGACATTTCGAGCGAGAAGAACCCGACAACACCACCATTGGTGGCCTTCATCGAGCCATCAGCTTGTTGTTCACCCTGATAGGCTGCCGCAATATTGAAGGCGATGTTGGTGGCGAGCGAAGTCTTACCCATACCCGGGCGACCGGCCAGGACGATCAAGTCGGAAGACTGCAAGCCACCCATTTTGCCATCCAGCGAGTGGATGCCGGTGGAAACACCGGAGAGATGGCCGTCACGCTGGAAAGCAACGCCTGCCAGATCAATCGCGGTCTTAACCGCTTCATTGAATGGCTGAAAACCACCATCATAGCGGCCGGTTTCGGCCAGTTCGAACAGGCGGCGTTCGGCATCTTCAATCTGTGAGCGCGGCGCCATATCAACCGGCGCGTCAAAGGCGACATTGACCATTTCTTCGCCGATACCAATCAGCGAGCGGCGTGTTGCCAGATCATAAATCGCGCGGCCATAATCTTCGGCATTGATAATCGTTACTGCTTCGGCAGCCAGACGAACCACATATTGAAACACCGTCATGTCGCCGACTTTATCATCGGCAGGCAGGAAGGTTTTCATCGTCACAGGGTTGGCCATTTTGCCGACGCGGATGAGTTCTGACGCCAGTTCATAAATACGGCGATGGAGCGGGTCGTAAAAATGCGGCGGCTTCAGAAAGTCTGAAACGCGGTAAAATGCATCATTATTAATCAGGATCGCACCAAGAAGTGCCTGTTCCGCTTCGATATTATTCGGGGCTTCGCGGTAAAGCGAATTTTGAGTGTCCCGTGTATCTTCAAGTTTGTGAACCGTCGCGTCAGCCATAAAGTTCTGAATCCTTTGCCGCAATCAGCGGGAATTGTCCGGCACTAAGCCAGACATCAGAGTCTGTTAAAATATGAGTGTAAACAATCTGCCGGTGCAGTTGAAGCGGCTATACCATGATTCACAATGATTCACAGGCCAACACTGTGGAGAGCCTGTGCACCTTTAGAGCGCCGTGCGCCCTCTTGGGCGCAAAAAAGGTCGCTCTAACATTTTATATTTACAGCATAATGTTACCTTAAATTGATTCAAGTTTAAGGAATTATGCTGTAAAAACGGTGTGCTAAACTGATATAAGGATCAGTTTCCGGACATCAAGACTGACTGATGATAACGGATACGCAGCTGGCCGGTCAGCAGGAAAATATAGGCGGCAAGCTCACTCAGTTCTTCCAGATTTTGCGCGGCAGCACCGGTCAGGCCGGTTGTAAGGCCAAGATGCTCTTCTGCAGCGGTTGAAATCATCATGCACAGCGTTGCCAGTAAAAATTCGATCCATGGCAGACCGCCGGAGCGCTGCAAAGGGTTGAGCAATGTCTGGGAGCCGTTTTTGAGCATCAGCACAACCATTAGCAAAATCGATGTGATCAAAGCAGGCATAATAGCCGGTTTGTACCAAAGCTGACGGGAAGAGAAAAACGGCCCTTCTTCAGACATGCCAATCGGATCAAGCAGCGTTGCGCCCCAGCTGAGTTCACGCATAGCGCAGATAAACCAGATCAGTGCTGCACCACGCCACAACCATTTCCAGTCAGGCGAACCATATTTTTGAAAAATCAGTGCCTGTAACATGCCAAAAAACAACACAGCAGCCTGCGCATTTTCAACCGGACCATTCTCCCACGAGACCCATGAGGGCAAGATAAGCGCCAGCGGATAAGATACGACTAGGATCAATAAACCGATAGCTAAGGATATCAGTGTGGTTTTGTTCAGCCGTGGTTGTAGTTTGACATTCGCGCTGGGCATTAAATTCTTATCCTCTCAGATATTTCTAATGAGAGAAATGTCTGATGCAGGATAACAGTACAACCATTGAGGCTTCACAAACTCTTGATAAAACCTTCATGAGTTATGAGGTGTAATTAATTTACAACAAAGGAATGGAATAAAGAGATTCCCCGCTTAGAGCGCCGTGTGCCGTGTGCCATGTGCCATGCTTGGCACACAAAGGTCGCTCTAACACTTTAAAGTTAGAGCATAATTTTACCTTAAACTGATTCAAGTTTAAGGAATTATGCTCTAGTGCCTCAATTGTGCAGCCGTATTTTCATTGGCATAACGCTCCCTTACAATTTTGAACCGGCAGCTCTCCAGTTTTTTCAGGCGTTTCTCCTCTTGTTCAATGTAACTGCGGGTAAGAGGCACAGCATCTTGCCGGTGCGCGAGCTGAATTTGAAACACCATCATATTTTGCCAGCGGAATGCGGATTCTGAACCGGCAAGATAAAACTCCCACATCCGGCAGAAGCGCTCATCATAGAGAGCTTTGGCTTTGTCGCGATTGACGATGAAGGCTTCACGCCATGCTTTCAGCGTTTCTGCATAATGCAGGCGCAAAATCTCGATATCGGTAATGACCAGACCGGATTGCTCAATATGCGGCAGTACCTCTGACAATGCGGGTATATAGCCGCCGGGGAAGATATATTTACGGATAAACGGATTGGTTGATGAAGGCTCATCACTGCGGCCGATAGAATGCAACAGCATGGAACCGCCGGGTTTCAGCAGCCGTGCAACCTGCCGGAAAAACTCTGCATAATGGGTAACACCCACATGCTCAAACATGCCTACAGAGCTGATCTTGTCGAATTGCTGATCAAGGTGCCGGTAGTCCTGTAGTAAAAAGCGTGCCTGATGGTGCAGCTCTTGCGCTCTCGCCCGCTGATTAGCGATCTGGTATTGCTCCTGAGACAGCGTAACGCCGGTCACATCCGCATCGAGCATTTCCGCGAAATAAAGTCCGAGACCACCCCAGCCGCAGCCGATATCGAGCAGCTTGTCGTCAGGGTGAATTTGCAGTTTGGCGGCAATATGCCGTTTCTTTGCCAGTTGCGCATCAGCGAGGCTGGATTTTGGCGTTTCAAAATAGGCGCAGGAATATTGTTTGTCGGGATCTAGAAACAGGTCATAGAGATCGCCGCTCAGATCATAATGGCGCTGCACATTCTTAGAGGAGCGGGACAGAGTATTCATCTGTTGCAGCGGGCGAAAAATCTTGCGTAATTTGGCCAGCACGCGCATCCACGGTTCTTTGGCAGCAATCGCGCCGGTATTTTCAAAGACCAGTTGCAGAAAGCTGTAAATATCGCCCGTTGGAAAGCTGATCTCGCCATCCATAAAACATTCGCCGAGCTTCAGTTCCGGATCAAGTGCAATGGCGCGTTCCGCAGCCTTCGTATGGAAAACCAGAACAACATGCGGCGGCGAACCATTACCATAGGTCTCCATGTGATTGTCCGTATAATGCACTTTGAGATCGCCGCTTGTGATCAGCTTGTTCAGAACGGAATGCAGCATGCCACTCATTGCTTTTCCTTCTCCGCTTTGGAGCATATCCTGAAAACTGCGAAGCTCTATGTAAGGCAATCAGTTCACTAAAATGATTGTTAATCCTGCTTCGACCGGAACAAGATACGCATAAATTTCACAAATAGAGCATTTCCAAAGTGTTCCCGTTTCAACCGGAAACGCTCTCGAAGTAATAATGAATATGCGGATGAAGCAGAAAAATGGTGCCTGTATCCGCTAAAATATATTGCGTTTAAATGCTGGCAGCAGATGTTGTTAGTGCATCTCCGGCAAAACTACGAAGTGGTTTTACGTTGGATATTGCGTAAAATTAAACAGTTGCATCGGCTCCAACGTTTCAGTCTTAACTTGATCCGCTGTATGTAAAAATCAGAGCGGCTATTGAGCACGTGATAATAAAACGCGCTTTTGAAATATGAACTGCTTTAAAAGAATAGCGGGTTTTCCTGTTCTGGAAAGAGCGGGAACATAAATAATTATCAACGGGCTGATCATTTCCCCGTGATAAACGAAATAAATATTGGGCAATAAAAAAGGCTGCACCGGAGTTCCGGTGCAGCCTTTCAGATACGAGACCTGTAAGAAAACGCTGATTATGCGTTTTCTTCGTCGTCGAAATCTTCGTCTTCTGGTTCGTCTGCAAGAGGCTGTTCTTCGATGCCGTAGATTGCAGCAGCAGTCGACAGATCTTCACCTTTTTCCTGACGCAGAGCTTCTTCAGCAGTACGTGCAATGTTGATGGTGATTGTAACGGAAACTTCCGCATGCAGAACGATCGAGATTGTGTGAATGCCGATTGTTTTGATTGCGTGGTTCAGGTCAACCTGGTTGCGGTTTACCGAGAAGCCTTCTGCGGTCACAACATCAGCGATATCGCGTGTGGAAACCGAACCGTACAGCTGACCGGTTTCACCAGCCGAGCGAACAACGATGAAGCTTTTGCCGTTGAGCTTGTCAGCAACAGCCTGAGCTTCGTTCTTGCGTTCCAGATCGCGGGCTTCAAGCTGAGCGCGCTGGGATTCAAAACGAGCCATGTTGGCTTCGTTGGCACGAAGTGCCTTACCCTGCGGGAGCAGGAAGTTACGGCCGAAACCGTCTTTAACAGTAACAGTATCACCCATCTGGCCGAGGCGGGCGATGCGTTCAAGCAGGATAACTTTCATAGGTCTATTCCTTAAGTGTTTAAGTTCTGAATGTGTGGTTATGTTATGAATTCTGAGAAGGATCTTTGGAGAGCGGAGCGCCGCGCGATGTGTCGAGCAGCCCGAAGACCAAAAATACCAATGCAGAGAATGCGAAGATGATGAGTAGAAAATAGGCAAGCCACAGCGCAAACGGACGCCATGTGGCACCGCGTGTCCGCCAGTGAATAATTGCTAAGCCTGCCATGATGAAGCCAGCGGCCAGCGCACCGGCAAAAGTCGTGGCAATCATGCTTGCAGGACCTGACAGGAACATGGAACCGGCAAAAGTCAGTGCAAAGATCAGCAGAGCAGGGCGCGGCATACGCAGTGTCGCAGGCCAGTTATCACGCGGACGGCGCAACACGCCGGAGCGTTCAGTGATACGCAGTGCCAGATAGAAATTTGCAGTCAGGAACATCAGGCTGGTAGCGGCCTGAATAGCTGGCAGACCAAACAACAGGAACTGTTGCAGCATGGCACGGAAATCGTCACTGGCGCTGAATTCAGGATCAGAAGCCTGCAGACTTGCAATCATCGCGCCGGTCAGTTCCCTCACCATTTCTTCGCCATAGCCGATAATAGCGCCGACAATGATAAAGCTGACAGCAATCAGAAGAGCGAGACGGAACATAATGTCCGGCAGCGGATACCAGACCAGTGCATCTTTTGGCCCGCCCAGTTCCTGAGCAGGACGCGCAAGACCGGCAAGATAGGCGCCGGTTGCAGCAGGGATAAAACTGGTGAGGGCAATCAGAACCGCAACCATCGGGGCGGCGAAAATCGCAACAGCAATACTGGCTGTGGCAGCGGCAATCAGGCCGGCAGCAGTGCCCCAGCCAAGTGCGGCGATAAAAATAGGAAGAGGGGTGAGGACATAGAGAACCATAGCAAGGCCGGATTGAACCAGCACACCAGATGCCAGCAGCGCGGCTGCAAGGCCCGCCAGAACTCCGGTTCCGATATGTTTGCTGTTGTAATTCATCTTAATCCTGCTGTCCTGCCCGGAGGTTTCCGGTTGCAGTTAGAGAACGATCGCTCCAGCGCTCTGTTCCCAACCTGACCTTACGGCCACTTAATCATTTATTCGAAGAACAATTCGGGATGTGAGAACACACCCCGAATCAGAAGTCTTATTTCACTACATATGGCAGCAGGCCGAGGAAACGTGCACGCTTGATCGCTTTTGCGAGTTCGCGCTGTTTCTTCTGGCTTACAGCTGTAATGCGGGAAGGAACAATCTTGCCGCGTTCAGAAATGTAACGCTGCAGGAGTTTGATGTCCTTGTAGTCGATCTTTGGTGCGTTAGGACCTGTGAATGGGCAGGTCTTACGGCGACGGTGGAACGGACGACGGGTCGGGATCTGATTGATATCAACCATTATTCTTCTCCTTCGCCAGAAGTTTCATTGTCGCGTGGACGACGTGGACGACGCGGACGATCATCGTCGCGACCAAAACGGTCTTCACGTTCACGACGGTCATCACGACGGGTCAGCATAGCCGACTGGCCTTCTTCGTGTTCTTCAACGCGAATGGTCATGAAACGAAGAACGTCTTCGTTAATACGCATCTGACGTTCCATTTCAGCAACTGCAGCAGCAGGAGCATCGATGTTTACCAGTGTGTAATAAGCTTTACGGTTCTTCTTGATACGATAAGTCAGAGGACGCAGTCCCCAGCTTTCGATTTTCCCGACTTTACCACCATTAGCTTCGAGAACGCCTTTGTACTGTTCTACAAGTGCGTCTACCTGCTGCTGCGAGATATCCTGTCGGGCAAGGATCACATGTTCATAAAGAGCCATTGTCTTGCCTTTCTTCCAAAATCCACTGTCCGTATCAACGGCTAAGCCTCTGCGACTTGTCTATTCCATGTAAAACGGAGAAGAAAGGACGCGAGTCGAGACGATCGAGAGCGGAGACACGGGAGGTTGAAATAATACTATTTCTCCGGATGTTTAAATCCGGCCTCCGTTCAGCCCCCAGCTGATGCCGGACAATGATGTTGTGCCTATTAGTGTCTTTTGGGAAAAGTTGCAACCGTTAAAGTCATTTTAAACGGCCTGTGAATATGGCAATAGAAATACCTGCGATTTACTTTTCATTGCAGCGCGATAGCATATTCCTGCGCTAAAATACCGGTTTCCCCAGTGAAAGCTTGACTTGAAACGCGCTGAAAGGCACATGCCTTCGCAATTATAGATAGTTTTCTGTCGTAACGCGTGTGGCATTATTATATATAGGCGCAAGTTATGACATTCGACGGATATTTGAGAGAGAGGCTTTCATGACTGTAGCATTTACATTTCCGGGACAGGGCAGTCAGGCTGTCGGTATGGGCAAGGCCTTGGCTGAGACCTATCCGGAGGCACGCGCTGTTTTTGAAGAAGTTGATGATGCGCTCGGTGAGAAACTCTCAACTCTGATGTTTGAAGGGCCGGAAGACCAACTGACCCTGACCGCCAATGCCCAGCCTGCCTTGATGGCGGTCTCCATGGCAGTGATGCGCGTGCTGGAATCACAGGGTCTGAAACTTCAGGATAAAGTTGCCTATGTGGCCGGTCATTCGCTCGGCGAATATTCGGCACTGTGTGCAGCCGGTACATTTACGATCTCCGACACAGCGCGTTTGCTGCGTATTCGCGGTAATGCAATGCAGGCTGCTGTTCCTGTTGGTCAGGGCGCTATGGCTGCGATTATTGGCCTTGAACATGCTGATGTTTTTGCGATTTGCGAAAAAGCCGCTGCTGAGGGTTCCTGCCAGATCGCCAATGATAATGGCGGCGGGCAGCTGGTGATTTCCGGTTCCAAGGCTGCTGTTGAACTTGCTGCGAAGCTGGCATCAGAAGCAGGCGCAAAGCGTGCAATTATGCTGCCGGTATCGGCACCGTTCCATTCCAGCCTGATGGCACCTGCTGCCAATGCCATGCGTGAAGCGCTGGCAAGCGTTAATAAGCAGGCTCCGGTTGTGCCGGTCATTGCCAATGTGCGCGTTGCGCCGGTTAAAGACCCTATTGAAATTGCCGATCTGCTGGTTGAGCAGGTGACAGGTCAGGTGCGCTGGCGTGAAACTATTGAGTGGTTTGCCGCTCATGAAGTGACCACATTGTACGAAATCGGCTCCGGCAAGGTGCTGACCGGTTTGGCGCGCCGCATCTCCAAAGATGTGAGCGGTGTGACTGTCGGTACGGCTGAAGAGATTGATGCGTGCCTGCAAGCTTTGCTTGCGTAAGTAAAATCTACAAGCTTTGCTTGCGTGAGTTTAAAAAGCAGACGCTGCTTGGTTAATCGCACAGATTTTGATGTGTTGAAAATAATGGTATAAAAGGCGGATTAAAATTGTCCGCATATCAGATTCAAGAGGATTTCATGTTTGATCTGACTGGCCGTAAGGCTCTCGTAACCGGTGCAACCGGCGGAATTGGTGAAGAAGTTGCGCGCGCTCTGCATGCTCAGGGTGCAATCGTTGCTCTGCACGGTACCCGCGTTGAAAAGCTGGAAGCGCTGGCCAATGAGCTTGGCGACCGCGTTCATATCTTTCCTGCCAACCTCTCCGACCGTGAAGAAGTGAAGGCGCTGGGTCAGGCTGTGGAAAAGCAGCTCGAAGGCGTTGATATTCTCGTGAACAATGCCGGTATCACCCGTGACGGCCTGTTCGTGCGTATGAGCGATGCAGACTGGGATGCCGTTATTGAGGTTAACCTGACGTCCGTGTTCGGCCTGACCCGCGAGCTGACCCATCCGATGATGCGCCGTCGCTTTGGCCGCATTATCAATATTACATCGATTGTCGGTGTAACCGGCAATCCGGGACAGGCAAACTATTGCGCTTCCAAGGCCGGTATTATCGGCTTCTCCAAGTCGCTGGGGCAGGAAATTGCTTCGCGCAATGTGACTGTAAACTGCGTGGCTCCGGGCTTTATTGAGTCGGCAATGACCGATAAACTCAATGAGAAGCAGAAAGAGACAATCATGTCTGCTATCCCGATGAAGCGCATGGGGCAGGGCTCGGAAATTGCTTCGGCAGTTGTTTATCTCGCCAGCAATGAAGCTGCTTACGTGACAGGCCAGACCCTGCATGTAAACGGCGGCATGGCGATGATCTGATGTAAAACCAGCTGGATTTGTGTATAATCCGGCTGATGATGTCTAAATTAAAAGGGCATAAAAAGCTGATAATGCAGTCATATTGCCCTTTTTCTGCTGTTTTGTAAGGATTGGCACTGTTTCAGTGTGGCGGATTGTCGAATTGGACTTTGCCAAATTGCAGAACCGTGATAATGCCCCGCATATTGTTGTGCTGCATATTTTGTGCATCGCGGCGGCGGTAGTGATAAATAGCATTGCGCTTCATCGGCGCAGCAGGTAAATCGCTGCAACTGAAATATATTGTATAGTCTGTCTGAAACGCATTTCTGTTTGAGGCATTATGCAGTAGGAATATCCACGGGATAGTTTCATTGTGACAATCGTCATAATGTCAGGCTATCTTAAAACTTGATTACAATCAGCCATGCCGCTACCAAGGCTATGGTATTAACAGGTCGAGGTCCGACATGAGCGACACCGCAGAACGCGTCAAGAAAATCGTTGTTGAACATCTGGGCGTAGATGCCGAAAAAGTAACTGAAGGCGCAAGCTTCATTGATGATCTGGGCGCAGACAGCCTGGACACCGTTGAGCTGGTAATGGCTTTCGAAGAAGAATTCGGTGTAGAAATTCCTGATGATGCAGCTGAAACCATCCTGACCGTTGGCGATGCTGTTAAGTTCATCGATAAAGCAGCTGCCTGATTATTGTTATAATCGGCATGCAGATATCGGGCCGGAAGATCATATCTTCCGGCCCTTATCGTTTGAACTAAGCTATAGATTTAAACAGTCTGTGAGCCGGTCATGCAGTTCTATTTGCGGGGCTGTAATTAAATACTCCACAAAAGCACTGTAACAATCTATTAATTCTGCGTAATTCTAACGCTTGATCGATTCCGGTCGGGATATTACGCAGTTGATTAATCTGCGCTGCCTGCAACTGATATTAAATCAGTGAGAGACAGGATCAGCCGCGGGGAAGGATACATATGAGAAGAGTCGTCGTTACCGGTCTTGGCCTGGTGTCACCTTTGGCTAATGGTGTTGAAGAAACCTGGAAGCGTTTGCTCGCTGGTCAAAGCGCAGCGCGTCGGGTAACCGAATTCGAAGTTGACGACCTTGCTTGTCAGATTGCCTGCCGTATTCCTGTCGGCGATGGCACAGATGGTACATTCAACGCCGATCTTTATATGGAGCCAAAGGAACAGCGTAAGGTTGATCCTTTCATCGTCTATGCGGTCGGCGCTGCCGATCAGGCACTGGATGATGCCAACTGGCATCCGCAAAGCGATGAAGACCAGATCCGCACCGGCGTGCTGATCGGTTCGGGTATCGGCGGTATCGAAGGTATTGTTGAAGCCGGTTACACGCTGCGCGACAAAGGTCCGCGCCGTGTTTCGCCTTTCTTCATTCCGGGTCGTCTGATCAATCTGGCTTCCGGCCATGTATCCATCAAACACAAATTGCGCGGTCCTAACCACTCTGTGGTAACAGCTTGTGCAACCGGTACGCACGCTATTGGCGACGCGGCCCGTATGATCGCTTTCGGCGATGCGGATGTGATGGTTGCCGGTGGTACAGAATCACCAATCAGCCGTATTTCGCTGGCTGGTTTTGCCGCCTGTAAGGCGCTGTCCACCAAACGCAATGATGATCCGACAGCAGCATCCCGTCCTTATGACGATGACCGCGACGGTTTCGTAATGGGTGAAGGTGCAGGCGTTGTGGTTCTGGAAGAGCTGGAACATGCGCTGGCACGTGGTGCGAAAATCTATGCGGAAGTGATCGGCTACGGCATGTCCGGCGATGCTTATCACATCACTGCGCCAAGTGAGAACGGTGAGGGCGCACAGCGCTGCATGGAAGCAGCGCTTCGCAGCGCCAAAATCACACCGGATGCGATTGATTACATCAATGCGCACGGTACTTCGACCATGGCAGACACACTGGAACTGGGTGCTGTTGAGCGCGTTGTGGGTGACTCGGCCTCTAAGGTTTCGATGTCCTCGACGAAATCTTCGATCGGTCACCTGCTCGGTGCAGCCGGTGCGGCGGAAGCGATTTTCTCGACATTGGCAATCCGCGATAATATCGCGCCTGCCACGCTCAATCTCGACAATCCGTCGGTCAGTACCAAGATTGATCTGGTGCCGCATAAGCCGCGCGCCCGTCAGATTGATGTTGCTGTGTCGAACTCGTTCGGTTTTGGCGGCACCAACGCATCGCTGGTTCTGCGCCGCTATCAGGCCTGATAGAGCGAAATCGTTGATTTAATAGAAGGCCGCTTTCTGAGAAGGCGGCCTTTTGTTGAAAAGTCCTTATTCTGTTTCATTCAGACGGAAATAGCTCTGAAATATGAGTTCTTTCTGTCGAAACCTGTGTTCATGGGTTGCGATATCCGTGCTTTTGCCGCAATTATTGTGCCCAATAAACATGAAGACTGTTTGCTGCTTGTTTGCAGATAATGGCTCAAATCTGAAACAGTTCAGCAATTTGGTGGCGGGTTTTCTTTGAAAACTGCACCAATGCAATAAAATACCAATCCGGAGCAGCGCTGTATTACAAAATAGCGTCAATGTTCCGGTTAAACCGGAGTGAAAGTGTGACGTCAGACCAATCATCTGAAAAAAAATCTGCTGGCCAGCCTGTTGTATCTGATGGTGCTGATCAGAATAATGCGTCACCATCTTCGGCAGAAAATGCAGTTTCTGAAAATGCATCCAAGCCTGTTACATCTGATGAAGCGGTTGTTGTAGCGCCGGTTTCACCGGAAATCGCTGAAGCACCGGCAGCACCTGCGGCTGCCATGGAGCCAGTTGCAGCACCTGTTGCGGCACCGGCACCGCAGCCTGAATCGGAAGTCGCGGCAGCACCTGCACCGGAAGCTGCAAGCGGTCCGATTGTTCTGAAATCAGCCAGTGAAGCTCTGCGTCCGGAGCCCGGCACACCTCCGCCACTGCCGAAAAAGCGTAAACGCTCGCGTCATGCCCGCAGCCAGATTGTGGTTTTCGCAAATTTCATGCTGTCTCTGCTGGTGTTTCTGGTTATCGGCATGGGTGCATTGTTCTATTTCGGTAAAGTACAGTTCACATCCGAAGGGCCGCTGGAACAGGATTCGACATTCTTTGTGAAGCGCGGCAGCGGGATTGTTGAGATTTCCGATCAGCTGGAGCGCGCTGACCTGATTACTGATGCTCGTATTTTCCGCTATGGTGCGCGTGCTTATGGCATGGAAAAGAGCATGAAAGCGGGTGAATACGCTATTCCGGCTCATGCCTCGATGCGAGACATTATGAATATCTTTGCTGAAGGTAAGTCGCTGATGCATCAGGTGACTATTCCTGAGGGGCTGACCGTTCAGCAGATTTTTGATCGTATTTCCAATAGCGAGCTGCTCTCCGGCAATCTTCCGAAAGAACTGCCGGCTGAGGGCAGTCTGATTGCGGACACGCTGAGCTTCACACGCGGTACGACACGCGAAGAAGTGGTTACGCGTCTGAAAACAGCACAGGCCAAACTGGTTGATGAAGTTTGGGCAAAGCGCCGTGATGGTCTTCCGGTAAAAGACAAGAACGAGTTTGTGACACTGGCTTCGATCGTTGAAAAAGAAACTGGTGTGGCATCGGAACGTCCGCATGTGGCTTCGGTTTTTGTAAACCGTCTGAATACGGGCATGCGTTTGCAGTCCGATCCGACGATTATTTATGGTATTTTCGGCGGTCGCGGTAAGCCATCGGATCGCCCGATCTATAAATCGGATATCGAAAAAGAAACGGCCTATAATACCTATATTATCAAAGGTCTGCCGCCGACACCGATTGCTAATCCAGGTCGTGATGCACTCGAAGCTGTTGCCAATCCACTGGATACAAAAGACCTGTATTTCGTGGCAGACGGTACTGGCGGGCACATCTTCGCGGCAACGCTGAAAGATCATAATGATAATGTGCGTAAATGGCGTGATATTGAACGTCAGCGCAAAGAAGGTGCCACTGGCGCACCGGCAGCACCATAACCACATAGTTGTTATGGATTTGCTGTTTCAATAAATATTACAATATGGTGCCGTCCGGTTCTCCGGACGGCATTTTTGCAAAAGCTGCTATAAGCATATAAGCGGCTTGGAAATGGACTTGAACATGACAGTACAGAGCATGACCGGCTTTGCCCGTCACACGGCAACATTCACACCGGAGAATGGTGCGGAGACACGGATCAGTTGGGAAATCCGCTGTGTCAACGGCAAAGGGCTTGATGCGCGTTTTCGTACGCCCAATGGCTTTGATGATCTCGAGCAATTATTACGCGCTGCGCTGGGGCGTGTGTTCTCGCGCGGGTCTTTTCAGGTCAATGTGACTGTTGAAGAACCGGAAGCGCAGGTCAAACTGGTTATCAATGAGGCATTGCTGAGCAAGGTCATGCAGACCGCACTGCAATTGCAGAACCAATATGGTCTTGCTCCTGCCAGTGTCGATGCCGTGCTTAATCTCAAAGGTATTCTTGAGCCACCGCAGACAGAGGCAGATGAAGCGGCGAAGGCTGCGCTAAAAGCCGCGTTATTGTCGTTCTTTGATGAGGCGCTGGAAGCTCTGAAGCAGATGCGCTTGCAAGAAGGCAAACGCTTGTCTGATCTGCTTGGTGGTCATGTTGATCGCATCGCGGAGCTGGCTGTTCTGGCGCGTCAGGATGGTTCGCGCAGTGCAGATGCCATTCGTGAACGTCTTGCGGGGCAGGTGGCTCTGTTGCTTGAGGCCGTCAACAGTAATCGCAGTTCTGCACTTGTGCTGGATGAGCAGCGCCTGCATATGGAAGCTGCGTTTCTGGCAACCAAGGCCGATATTCAGGAAGAGCTTGACCGGTTGGATATGCATGTGGCGGCAGCACATAAACTACTGACGGATGGAGGGCCTGTTGGCCGTAAGCTCGATTTTCTGTCGCAGGAATTTAATCGCGAAACCAATACGCTTTGTTCAAAATCCAACGCAGCATCGATCACGGCGATTGGTCTTGAATTGAAAGCGGTTGTCGATCAGTTCCGTGAGCAGGTTCAGAACCTCGAATAGATGTGGTTATAAAATTAAAAAAGCCCTGCATGTAGCAGGGCTTTTATTTGAATGGTACAAGAGGTTAGCGACCCCAGCGGCCTTCATATTTAAATTCAGGTGCGGTTTTCAGCTGATCCTTGGTCGCGGTCATTGTAGCGATCCATTTTTTATCGGCTTCGATATAGTCGACCTTCACAGCGGCTGGTTCGACGATCACATAGCGCTCTCCCATACCGAGAAAGCCACCCACAGAAATGATATAGCCGGATAATTTACCATCGGAGATAATCAGATCCTTGATCTCACCGATATTTTCATCTTCAGCATTGGTAATATTCAACCCGACAAGATTATAGCTCAGCACATCAGTCGGCTGCGCGGTAACGAATAGCTCAGGTGTCGTTGTTACTGCGGTCTGGGCGTAAGCTGCACCCATGAGAGTGCCGGATGCGACAAGTGCGATAATAAGACGACGCATGATCTTCTCCAATTTTTTAATTTCAAGTTACTAAAATAAAACGCAGCATTGTTGATATTGTTCCGAAATTTTTATGAGAGAACATTCTGCTTTGGTTTGAATGTACGATTTAAGCCTGATTTTACGGGCAAAAAATTTGAGGCAAAATCTCAATTGGTAAAACTTTAATAACTAAAAAAGATAGACAATAGCGGGATTATAGATAACAACGCAGACATGGAACCGGCAGGGTGATATCAGTCGTGCCGGAGTGCATCCGCAAAAGCGGAAACCGTTTTTGATAAGATGCATATCCGTATTTAAAAGAGCATTTCTAACAAGCAGACTGAAACGGGAAATGCTTTTAGCGAGTTCAGAATCTGGAGCAGAATAGATTATGGCCATCTCCTTCGTGGAAAATGCTGTTGCACGGCGCGGTCTTATGTTGGTCATTTCCTCACCGTCAGGCGCGGGCAAATCAACGATTGCGCGACTGTTGCTTGAAGATCGTGACATGGATCTTTCTCTCTCTGTCAGCGTGACCACTCGTCAGCGTCGCGCCAGTGAGATTGAGGGTATTCATTATCATTTTAAAAGCGTGCGTGAATTCGAGCGTCTGCGTGACAGCGATGCGCTGATCGAATGGGCAGAAGTCCATAGCAATTATTACGGTACTCTGCGTGAGACTGCGGAAAATGCTCTGGCCGACGGCCGTGACATGTTGTTTGATATTGACTGGCAGGGTGCTGAGCAGCTTCAGGCTAAAATGCCTGCTGATGTGGTTTCAATCTTTATTCTGCCGCCGACCATGAAAGAGCTGCAGATGCGTCTCAACCGCCGTGCGGAAGACACAGCGGAAGTGATTGAGACCCGTCTGAACAATGCGCGTTTTGAAATCCAGAAATGGAGCAAATACGACTATATCGTCATTAATGAAGATTTGAACCAGTCTTATGCAGCGGTCAAATCCATTGTTATGGCAGAGCGTTTGCGCCGTGATCGTCGTCCGGGCCTGTTTGAATTCGTCAACGGATTGCTGGAAGAGCAACCTTCCTGATTTTCATTGAGTACATAAAGTAAAACCGCCGTAAGGCGGTTTTTTTTATAGCTCATAATTGATTGGCGAGATGCACAAACTCCTCAACGCTAAGCGTTTCCGCGCGGCGTGTCGGGTCAATACCTGCTTTGTTGAGCAGCGCTTCACCGCCAAGCGGTTTGAGGCTCTGACGCAGCATTTTGCGCCGTTGGCCAAAGGCTGCCTGTGTCACGCGCTCCAGCAGGTGCGGCGGGCATTCCAGCGGCTGTTCACGCGGTATCATATGTACCACGGCAGATGTCACTTTCGGCGGTGGTGTGAACGCCTGTGGCGGCAGATCAAAGGCGATTTTCGACTGGGTGCGCCATCCGGCCAAGACGCCAAGGCGGCCATAGGCATCGTCACTCGCATGAGCAACAATACGCTCGGCCACTTCTTTCTGGAACATCAGCGTCATCGAGCTGTAAAACGGTGGCCACGGATCACTGAGCAGCCAGCCAATCAGCAATTGTGTGCCGACATTGTAAGGTAGATTGGCAATGATCTTCGGCTTTTTTATCGGATCAGGAAACAGGGTGGTAAAATCCTGCTGCAAAGCATCACCGGAAATCACCCGTAAGCGTTCCGGATATTCGGCCGCAATTTCCTCTAAGGCTGGCAGACAGCGCTCATCACGCTCAATAGCCGTAACAATGCCACCCTGAGCCAGAATAGCGCGTGTCAGGCCACCGGGGCCGGGGCCAACCTCAATCACCGGCTGATCTTGCAAATCTCCGGCCTGACGGGCAATTTTAGAAGTCAGATTAAGATCGAGCAAAAAATTCTGGCCGAGCGATTTCTTGGCGTTCAGTTCATGACGTTCGATCACATCACGCAGGGGCGGCAGATTATCAATGCTCATAGAGTGTCTCTGTTGATTTTTTATCAGCGAGCCTGCCGAGGACAGGATTGCTGTTTATTTGGAAAATGTTTGATTATTCGCAGCCAATTCTGCTGCCAGTTTAAGTGCGGCGATCAGGCTGTCTGGTCTGGCAATGCCACGACCGGCAATATCAAAAGCGGTGCCATGATCGGGAGAAGTGCGGATGAAAGGCAGGCCGAGCGTCACATTCACAGTCTCGTCAAACGCCAGCGCCTTGGCCGGAATCAGCGCCTGATCGTGATACATACAAATGGCTGTGTCATATGTAGTTAGCGCCTGTTTGTGAAACATCGTATCGGCAGGCAAGGGGCCGCGGATATTCATACCTTCCGCTTTCAGAATCTCAACTGCAGGACGGATCACCGCATCATCCTCATGGCCGAGTGCGCCACCTTCGCCCGCATGCGGGTTGAGGCCGGAAACTGCAATACGCGGGTTTTTAATGCCAAATCGTGTACGCAGATCATGTTCGGTAATACGGATTGCTTCAAGAATTGCATCGGTGGTTAGTTGTTGCGGCACCTGATGCAGCGGAATGTGAATAGTCACCGGCACGACACGCAATTGCGGGCCTGCAAGCATCATCACGGGGCGGACTTCAGTTCCGAGATGGCGTGAAGCCAGATGGGCAAGAAATTCTGTATGCCCCGGAAAGCCGAAACCTGCTTCATAAAGCGGCTTCTTCGCAATCGGACAGGTTGTGACAGCGCTGGCCTGACCATTGAGAACATAAGTCGTCGCCCGCTCAATCGCCTCAATAATACCGGCAGCATTTGAAGCTTGCGGCACACCGGGCTTGTCTGTCAGGCGATTGGCAAGAGGAACAACAGGCAGATAATGGCAAAAACGCTGAACGGCTTCTGAAGGCTGGCAGATACTAAAAGGAATATCAAGGTCAAGCTGTCTGGCTCTCGCCGTCAGCAGCGCCGGATCGGCCAGAATGAAAAAGGGCGGCAGCGCATGTTTTTCGCGCAATGACCATGCAGCAAGCGCAATGTCGGGACCAATACCAGATGGATCTCCGATGCTCAGAGCAACCGGAGCTATGGAAGCCTCTCCATGATGCGGAAAAACCATTTTATGCTCCGGTCTTGTGTTGGGTAATGCGTAAAAACAGAGAAATAGAGCGGTTCTACAATTCAATTTTAACTGGAACCGCTCTAAAGGCGGATAATCGCGCAAGTGGTGTTTTGCGCGAAATATGGTTTAGCGATTAACGATTTTCGCTTTTTCGCGCAGTTCTTTCAGATATTTCTTGCTAATTTCTTCAGCCTTTTTCTCCTGATCGGAGTTGTTGCTTGTGCCTTCCATGGAGAAAGTCAGCTGAGCAACACGGTCATCAGAAACGCTGCGCTTGGCGCAAACAGCAAGGAATTCAACGCCCTTGTCGGTATCCTGCACCGCAGTCGCACGGCCAACAGCGGTGGCTTTCAGCTGTGTTGTCCATTCCGGCGGCAATTGCAGTTCAAGATGTTTGCCGAGGTCACGTACGGTCACATCCATCATGCCTTTTGTCAGCGAACGGGTATTCTCACAGCCGGAGAAACGGTTACGCAGAGCATTGGCTTCCTGACGGCGTTTGGCCAATGTGCCGGCTGAACGGTTTGCGGCAGGTACAACAAAAATCACCTGCTGGAGCGTGTATTCATTGGACGAAGGCTTCTTGCCACCGTCTTTCAGCATACGCTGTACCGCATCCTGCTCGGTCATCATACCTTCTGAACGGAAGCGGGCGCCGATGGCGCGGTTCCAGCCCATCTGTACCATAACGAAGGTTTTAAAATGCTTCGGCGTAATGCCAGCCTGATTCATCAGCTGATTAAGCTGTGCAATGCTCATTTTATTGCGCGATGCAAAGCCGGCATAGGCGGTTTCAACTTCCTGATCGGAGACGACAATACCGCGTGATTTCATTTCCACACGCTTGAGCATTTCTTCCACCAACTCGTCTTGTGCAATCTTGTTCAGATTGCCGGTACGACGTTGCAGCTTGAGGAACGCGGCGCGATTGGCGATATCAATATTGGTAATCGGGTTGCTGTTAACGATCACTTTAATTTCGGCGGCATGGGCTGCGCCGGTAAATTCTGTGATGCTGAGGGCAGTGAATGCAACTGTACCGGCAATCAATGCAGCCAGAATGCGTTTATTCATATTCATGCTCATGGTGGTAAGTTTCATACTGGTTTCCCGTTACGCTTTTCAGGATGCGCTCATCTCCGAATGCGGAAAAATAATAGATAAAACGCTCTGCTATGTCACATCCTGTCAGGATTTTCGTTCTTGTATAAATGAGCAGGTGCAGTGAAACAATCTCTCATATGATGAAGAACGTATGAAAACTGCAAATTTTAATCCCGTTATGCCTGTTTTGTGTCATTTAGGCTGAAGAAACGACATATCCAATCTTTGTATTCTCTAGAGCGTGTTGTGTTTAATCGTACCCACTGCGCTCGCTCTAGATTCTTTTAATTGTCGCATGTTCGCGGTAGCTCAAATGAATACATTTGAGCCAGACATGCTTTAGCCATGCTCATATGAACAGAGTCTCTCTGCAATTTGCATGATGTATAATGATCACTATACATGGAAATGGCTTTAAACTGTAAATCGTACGATTTTATGTTGCGTTTGTGGCTCGTCACTATGCTGATTGAATGATTGAAAGAGCGTGAATAAAATTACGGCTCGCATAGAGCGAGCCGTAAAAGTATATTTTGTGGTTTGTAATCAGAATGAATTACCAACTTCGCCCAGTGTACGGAAGGAGATGTTAAATCCGACCGAGTGGGAAATCTTGTCCTGACCAGGGCTGCGTGTCTGGATATAGGCCATGGAATAAGTGAAGCACTCATCATCATAGGCGAGACCAGATTGCGCTTTTACCAGCGTTTCTGAGACAATATCATAGGTGCCTGAACCAAAGACGCGCCAGTTTTCCTTGAAACGGGTTGAGCCGCTCAGGCTGACTTCCTGACGGTTTTCTTCAAAACCATAGTCAGGTTGTTTGGTAATATAGGCATATTTCACAGAAGCTTGAACAATTTGTCCGGTATGACTGGCTTCGACTTCACCGCGGCGAATATCGAGATTATCCTTGTCAAAGCGACCACGGGCAGCAAAAGCGAGACCGGTATTATTGGACATGCCGAGCATAGCCACATAATCGGAGCGCTTACCTTCGAGACCGGAATCTGCACCGGCACCAACAAAGTCACTTTCCGCAAAAGAGTTCAGGCCGCCAAGCTGGAAGGACTGCCCCGCCAGACCATGTATTGACCAGCCATTGTTCATATTGCCGGAATAGCGCAGACCCAGATTGGCACGCGTGCCGCCTTCAACACGGTCATAACCGGAGAATTTATCACGAGCGAACAGGCTGGTAGCGTCAAAGACAAAGCTCTGGGCATCTTCATTCGGCAGACGACCTGCATAAGGTTCGTCATTACGAACAAAAATCTGCGCTGTTGGCTCCAAAATCTGCGTCATGCTGGTGGATGAGAACAGGATCGGCCAACGGACTTCAAGACCGGCAGTCGCCATGCCACGGAAGGCTTGTGAACGAATTTCATCCGAGGTGCGCAATGTATCATTGGTGCTGATACCAATGGCATCACCGCGCAGAGCGAGAAGAGGGGTAATAATAATTCCCTGTTCTGTGATGAAAGTCCGCTTCCATTCTGCTTCTGTTGTCAGGCGGGCGCTTGTGCCTTTGATGCCGCGCATAAAACGGGGAATATTATTCTGAAGTATGATATCAGATGTCTCACGATAAATGCCCTGCAGATTGCTGGTAATTGTCAGCTCGCCGCCATAAACAGAACCCGGAACCGTGTAGAGATAGTCAACGCTTGGCAGCACCCAAGGCTGTTTTGTATCAACGGCATTCTCACTGCCATTGAGTACATCTTCCTGAACCTTGAATTTATAGAGGTTAATATCAAGGTGATTGCGGCCGGATATACCACGCAGATAAACATTCGACGTCAGTGTTTCAGAACCGTAGCCGCTGAGCTTGTAAGTGCGGCTGAAATTTTTGTCGGTCTGCGCAATCACATCCCAGCCGAAACTCCAGCGAGGATTGATTTTGAAATCACCTTTAGAGGAAGCCATGGCGCGCATGCGTTCCTGAGCGTCAACCTTATCAGAGCTGAACTGACCCGGATTCGCCTGATAAATACCCGCAACACGAATATTGTAAGTACCGTTTTCAAGGCGATGGCGCCACTCGGTTTCACTTAAGAAACCCTGTTTGCTTAAAGCTGTGCCATAAGTGGTGATGTCGTAATTCGGTGCCAGATTCCAGAAATATCCGCCGCGTACACCAAAGCCAAGCTCGTCTTTATACATAAAGCTCGGGAACAGAAAACCGCTCTTACGTTTGGTGGACGGGTCGGCGATTTCAAATGCGGGGAGGGCAAACAGCGATTTGCCGAACATTTCAAAACGGCCGCCTTCAAAGCGGACTGTTTTCTTGGTGCCGTTCCAGATAATTTTCTTGGCTTTAACCTGCCAGAGAACCGGTTTGTCCGGATCTGTGGCGCAGGCGCGACAAGCTGTGTACACGCCATTATTAAAGGTCGTAACTTCGCCGAGGCTGCGTTCTGCACTTTCAGCGGCAAAACGTGTGTCATCAACGGTTTCAACGCGCAGGCCATTCACAAAGCCATCGCGGAAATCGTCTGTCACATCCATTTCATCGGAATAGATACGGTTGCCATCTTTTTCGACAATTTCAACATTGCCTTTAGCAACCATGCGCTTGGTTTTCTGATTGTATACGACCTGACGCGCAACCAGACGGTTGCCATCATATTCAATCTGAACATTGCCCGCAGCAGTCACTGTATTCTGGTCGCGATCGACAATCAGATTGTCGGCCTGCAACAGCATTTTAGCATCAGGATTGGTCTGATACTGACTGCCGAACTCACCAGAAGGCATTCCTTCCTGACTATACGCCACGGAAGACAGGGAAATTATTGCAGAGGTGGAAAAAATGCACGCCAGAGCGGTCCCGCGTGCGAGACGCGAGAGATACTCAGAAACTGTCGTGCGGGAGCTACTCAATCCCACTAACCATCCTCCTTATGGAGCAAAAAGGAGATTCCAAAAAATGTTGCAATCAATACCGGAACCCATGCTGCCACAAAAGGTGGCACGAATCCTGCCGTGCCAAAAGCTTTGGCAAGGACTGTGACGACATAAAGCACGAACCCGGCAATGATGCCACCCAGAATCATTGCTCCGGACTGGCCGGAACGAACAAATTTTAATGATACTGTTGCTGCGATCAGCGTCATGGCCATCAAAAGCGCAGGCAAAGCCAGTAAGGACTGGAATTGCATGTCAAATGCGGTGGCCGAAAAGCCGAAAGAACGGGCGACTTCGATTTTACGGGGCAATTGCACAAATGGAATCGTATCGGGTGAAGAAAGTTTTTCTTCAAGGAATTCCGGCTTTAATTGCGACGGAATTTTTGTGGATAAAAGCTCTTTAGGTTCCTGACCTTCGACAATATGCGTCACATTGGTCAGGCTCCAGTAGCCTTCTTTCAATTGTGCATCACGGGCGTCAAAACGCTCTTTGATTGTCTTGTCTTCATTGAAAACAAAGAAGCTGACATCAGTGAGATGTGTGCCCTGAGCGAGAATGCCTTTGGCGCCGATAATTGTTTCCTGACCGTCAGCCTTCTGACGTAGCCATGGATCACGCAGCGCAGTGACCTGATTAACATTGCCATTTTGCCATTGCGTGCTGATTTCCAGTGACTTTTCAAAGCCATAGGCTGCAAGCGGATTAATGATGAAAATGGTGATCAGGCCGAACAGAAAGGCTCCCAGACAAGCCGGCAACAGAAATTGCCATGCGGAGACACCGACAGAACGCGCAACAACCAGCTCATAACGACGGTTTAGCGAGATGAGGGTAGCCATTGCCGAGAATAGCGCAACAAACGGAATAATCTGCTGCATGATAAACGGAATACGCATGGCTGAAAGCCCCAGCGCAGCCCATACCGAATAATCGGGCAGGTTGGCCAGCTTGCTGGCATTTTCAGTGAAATCAAGCAGCAGCGACAGTGCAAATATACCCAGCAGGAAATACAGGGTGGTTTTTACATAGCGCATGAAGAAGTAACGTCCGAGCGTCCAACCGATCATGATTGACCTCCCGGTGTCTTATTGCGTCCTGCAAGGCGCTCCGTAATGCCACGGAACCGGGATGCCATTTGTTCTGAGATGTCCTGAATTTTATCTGACCAGGAGGCGGGCAGGCTGAGTGAGCGCCCGCTGAACAAGACATAGAGACAGAGAGCAGTAACACCAAGCGGGATCAGATACATGACGGGTATGAGAGCTGCATTTTTCTCTGCACGATCTGACACGAAATAACCTGCCCAATAAACAACGAGTGACAGCGAAATTGCTGAAAAGGACGCAGATACACGGGCTTCACGATGAGAACGTGCATCACCGGCCAGAACCAGTGCAATCATAGCGAAGACAAAAGGATAGAGCCAGTTTGACAGACGTTTGTGCAATTCAGCGCGATATTGCAATGGCTTGGTCTGAAAAGTCGGATCATTTTTATCTGGATTCATCAGATAAGACAGGTGACGGTCTTTGGCATACAGCACCATATCACCGCTTGCATCGGTGAACTGGCTGAGATCAAAAGCATACTGATCGAATTTAATAATGGAAACGCTGCCGGTTTTGACATCACGGCGCTGAATCTCACCATTATTCATCAACAGCACATCACTGCCGTTATTATTGGCAATGGTGCCGTTCAGAGCATAATAGACCAGATCAATATTAGGATCGCGAGAATCGGCAATAAACATACCGCCGATGCTGCCGTCAGTATTACGCTCTGCGATCTGTACATAGAGATTGTCGGAGAGTTTGCGGAAGTTGCCTTCCTGCACCACAACATTCAGCAGATCCGCGCTCGCATTGGCGAGCATGGAGCGCATATTATAACGCGCATAGGGATCGACAAAATTCGCAACCAAAAAGGAGGTGACAGAAAGCATTGCTGCAAACATCAGAATCGGACGGATAACAGCAGTGCGCGGGCTGCCGGAAGCATTGATAACGACCAGCTCGGAATCCTGATTCATGGTGGAGAGCGTTTGCGTGATTGCAATTACCAGCGCAAAAGGCATCACCAGCGGAATGACTGACGGAATAAACAGCGAGAAAAACTGAATAGCCGTCGCAAGAGACTGACCGCTGGAAGTCAGGAAGTTGATGCGCTGCAATACCTGTACAGTCCACGTAATGCCGATGGCCGCGCAGAACACGGCCAGAAACATTATCCCCACGCGGCGCAGGATGTATCGCTCAATCAGTTTCATGCGCTGAATTTACATCCTGAACCTTAGGGCTGAACCTGTTATTAATTGCAAGATATGCAGAGTTGATGTCGCCTTATAGTGAAATAATCTTAACGCGCAAACTCTTGTCATAATCTCAGTGTCTATCATAAATCCGTCTAGGCTAAAAATAGACGAAGAAATTAGGTTAACAAAACACTTATTCGTCAGAGACGATAATTTATGGCTTGTGGTTTAGGCGTGATAGCGCCACACAATAAATAAGTTATGCGACTCTGTTTTTACCTGTTGGAGTTATTATGTCCAAAAATCCAGTCATCAAGTTCTCGAATTTTTCAGAAAAGCTGAAAGATGTCGTGATTGTTCCTGTAAGCAAAGACGGTTCGGTTGCCGCTCAGGCTGCCCATGTTGGCGGTGAAGGCTTTGTCTCCGGGCTGATTACGAAAGCCGGTTTCAAGGGGAAGCTTGGTGCAACACTTGAAACTTATCTTGCAGATGGTGCTGGCGCAGAGCGTCTGGTGCTGGTTGGTATCGGCGATCCTGCCAAGCTGAAAAATGACGACTGGCTGAAAATCGGTGGTGCTGCTTTTGCAAAAGTTGGCAAATCGGCAGAAGCCAATGCGATTCTCGCCGTTGAAGGTCTGGAAATTTCCGCAGATGCGGCTGCAGATTTTGCGCTTGGTGCGCAGCTGCGTGCTTATCGCTTTGATAAATACAAGACCAAGAAAAATGAAGATAAAGCAGATAGCAAAGACGTTAAGCTGACCATTCAGGTTGCTGACGCTGCCGGCGCTGAAAAAGCCTATGTTGCTGCCGCTGAAATCGGTGAAGGTGTTTTGCTTGCACGTGATCTGGTCAATGAGCCTGCCAATGTGCTCGGACCGGTTGAATTTGCCGAAGAAGCAGAAAAGCTTGAAAAGCTTGGTGTGAAAATCACCATTCTCACCGAAAAAGAAATGAAAAAGCTCGGCATGGGCTCGCTGCTCGGCGTTGCACAGGGGTCTGTTCGTCCGCCGCGTCTGGTGGTTATGGAATGGAATGGCGGTAAGGCTAAAGACAAGCCGGTTGCTTTTGTTGGTAAGGGCGTTGTGTTTGATACCGGCGGTATCTCCATCAAGCCTGCGCTGGGTATGGAAGACATGAAGGGCGATATGGGCGGCGCGGCTGCTGTTACCGGCCTGATGCGCGCATTGGCTGGCCGTAAAGCCAAGGTCAATGTGGTTGGCGTGATCGGTCTGGTAGAGAATATGCCTGACGGGAACGCGCAGCGTCCGGGCGATATTGTCACCACCATGTCCGGTCAGACCATTGAAGTGATCAATACAGATGCGGAAGGCCGTTTGGTTCTGGCCGATGCACTGTATTACACTGCCAAAACCCACAAGCCACGCTTCATGATCAATCTGGCAACGCTGACCGGTGCAATTATAATTGCTCTGGGCACGCAGCATGCAGGTCTGTTCTCGAATGATGATGAACTGGCAGGTCAGTTGTTTGATGCCGGTCAGAGCAGTGGTGAAAAACTGTGGCGTCTGCCGCTGACCAAGGAATATGACAAGATCATTGATTCCAAGTTTGCGGATATGCGTAACTCGGCAGGTCGTCCTGCCGGTTCGATCACTGCGGCGCAGTTCCTCAAGCGTTTTGTAGGTGATACACCTTGGGCGCATCTGGATATTGCCGGTACCGCAATGGATTCGCCTGCCAGCGATTACAATGAATCCTGGGGCTCGGGCTTTGGTGTTCGTCTGCTGGATCGTCTGGTGCGCGATCATTACGAAGCGTAATCACACTCCAATTTCGAGAAAAAGCCGGTGCAATGCACCGGCTTTTTTTATGTTTGTCTATCTGCGCTCAACATTAATTGAAGTCGCTATGTGGATTTTTGATATGTTTTACAGCAAGTTTTTGTTAAGATGTCACAAATAATTCACTAAGCCGCTTTGTCACCCGCAGTCATTTCTACACGGGTAAAGCCTTCTTTATCCGGATAGTCCTGTGTTCCCATCTTTTTCTTCGCGCAGTTTTATCAGTCTGACAATCGGGCTGCTGCTGATCAATGCTTTGTTCTTTTATCTAGTCACCGATCTGAACAATCTCACAGTTGAGATGGGGGAAGAGGGGCTGCTGGAGAATCTGCAGCTGATCTATCTTGGTCTTGCAGCGCTTGCATTTCTGATCGGCGGTTTACGCAGTGAAGAGCCAGCACGCATGTTTGCCATTGGCATGTGTATGCTGATGCTGATTTTCTTCTTCCGTGAGCTTGAGGTTGAGCCGACTGGACCTGTTAGCGGCTATATCAAATCCCATGCTTTCCGCTGGCATGAAGCGATTTTGGTGATTGGCTTTGCTGCCGTTTATATTTTTCTCCATTCGGCCTATGTGCGTCCGGTGCTGCAATTTGTGTTCAGCCGCAAGGCATGGCCGTTCTATATGGCTGCTGTGCTGATCCTGCTTGGCGAAGTTTTCGAAAAGATGGATGGTTTTGCTTACAATGAGTTTTTTGAGGAAGTGCTGGAAAGCCTGAGCTATTTCATGCTGCTCTGCCTCGGTATCCGTAGTATCCTTGCCGCACCTGCTCAAAAACATGGTGCAAAAGCTGCATAATTCACAGTTTGCATAGTTTTTATGTATGAAACGGCCTGTCTGATCGACAGGCCGTTTTGTTTCTGGTTTAAGCTTTTATCCGGTATATTTAAGATGTGAGAGGTAAGGGGCGCTGTTCCCTGCATTCGCAGATGGCTGAAATTCTGTTTTATCATCTGACCGAATCCGTTCTGGATGAGGCTTTGCCAGGTCTGGTTGACCGTTCATTGGAGCGGGGCTGGCGCGTGACTATTCAGATGACTTCGGAAGAGCGGCGGGAAGAACTCGACCGGCTTCTATGGACGTGGAACAACACGTCCTTTCTGGCGCATGGCACCGATGTGCAGCCTAATGCCGAGCATCAACCCGCACTACTCACGACCACCACAGATAATCTGAACGGTGCGACAGTCCGCTTTGTTGTTGAAGGCGCTGAAATTGCCGGTGCGGAAAATTATGATCGTCTGGTCGTGATGTTCGATGGCCATGATGCGACCCAGCTGGCCAAAGCGCGAGAGCAGTGGAAGAGCCTGAAAGCCGCTGGCCACCAACTTACTTATTGGCAGCAAAATGCGGATCGCCGCTGGGAGAAAAAAGCCTGATGCGTGTGTTTTGTATTTTGCTGTTTCTTGGCGGTCTGGCAACCGGTGTAATCTGGCCGTGGGCGCAGCGTCATTTTGGCGGTGAACAAATCGGCACATGGCCGCTCTATCAACGCGAGACAGGTTATCAGACAGCACAAGTTTCACTGAAGCCTGAGGATGCGCCGTTACGTATTTTTGTCGATGCAATACCTATGCAGGGTGCAATCAGCGGGCAACGGGCATCCGTGCTCAATCTCGCAGTATCGCGCGGTGGTGTTCCGGTGCTGGCTGAGCGCCTCAGCTACAGCCCGAAAAGCGGTAATGAGCAGCGTGATCTTCCGCAAAGCGGTGCAGTGATCCGTCAGGACGCGAAAGATATGGAAACTCTACAGGCAGGTACCTACGAATTTAGTGTGCGTGCGGTTGAAGATGGCTTGTCACTGACACGGGCTGATCTGGTTTTGCGTCGCGGTGCGCCGCCGGTTGACGAGAATATTGTCACTCTGGGCGTAGTCGTTATGGTGGCAGGGCTCTACGGATTTATGCGTTTGCGCAGGCGTACCAAAGTTTGAAATACTCTAGAGCG
>NZ_JAUCBM010000002.1 GCF_030362795.1 Pseudochrobactrum kiredjianiae
CCTTACCGATTAGCCAATCTCTCAATCAACCAATCTCAGGGGCGAAGCTCTCTGCCGCTAGCAGCGCCGCCGCCCTCGTTGTTGGCCTCATATAGACCCCACTAACCAAAACTGTCAACACGACAAACTAAGAAAAATGCATAATTCTCAAAATTTCTTTCCACAGGGAAAACTTTAAATCTTAAGGAATTATTAGCCACTTCTTGGTTTCGGTAAAACCGGATTCGTATATTGCATTATGATATCGGCAACCGCCACTAAATGAGCCACCAGAGAAAGCACTCTTCTCAGAGCTTTCAATACACTTATATAAAGGGTTGGATTTCAATCAGCATTTCGGCTTCTTTAGCAAACTGCACCGCATAAGCGAGCTCCCCCGGTGCAGAAGCATAAATCCTGAATAAAGGTTGTCCTTTGTGGACATAATCCCCAAGCCGCACTTCCATCCGAATACCAGCACCCGTGGAAAGTGGCGCACCGGCAAGTTTGGCCACGCGGGCAAGGACACGATTATCTATGCTGTTCACCAGACCATCATGCTGAGCTGTCATAGTATAAAAGTGTGGTGCGACTTCAGGGATTTGTAAACCGCCTTGCGCAATGCATATGGCTCGGAACTTTTCCCATGCGCGACCATCAGCGAGCGTTGCTAAAGCCAGAGCCGTGCCCTGACCTTTTTCCGCTACACCGCCGATCTCTAAAGCTGCACCGGCAAGGACTGCTGCACGTTCACGTAAATCCTGCGGCGCGCCCTCTTCATTACGTAAGACTGCCAGCACATCGAGAGCCTCTAACGCGGGGCCGATGCCGTTACCAACCGGCTGACTGCCATCGGTGTAGATACAAGCAACGGTCAGACCAAATTCTTTACCGACAGATGTGAGCAAGCTGGCCAATTGGTCCGCCGCTTCAAGACTTCTGACTTTGGCCGTTGGCCCCACCGGAATATCAATCACCACATGCGTGGAACCTGCTGCGACTTTCTTTGAAAGAACAGAGGCCACAAGCTGACCTTCTGTATCAATATCCAAATCACGCTCGACACGGATGAAAACATCATCAGCAGGGCTAAGCTGCACTGCACCGCCCCATGCCATGCAACCACCCTGCTCTTTAACAACCTGTTTGAGCTTGCCCAACTCCAGATTAACCGGCGTAATCGTTTCCATCGTATCGGCTGTTCCTGCCGGTGAGGTGATTGCGCGGGATGATGTCTTGGGCATGGTCAGCCCATGCGCAGTGACAATCGCAACAACAAGCGGGGTTGTACGATTGCCTGGCAAGCCGCCGACACAATGTTTATCGAGAACAATTTCCTTGTCCCAATTTAGCCGTTCGCCAGCCCCGATCATGGCCTTAGTCAGGTAGATGGTTTCTTGTGTATCAAGAGGCGGGGTGGCACTGGCGGTTAGAAAGGCAGCCAGATGCACATCCGTATAACGCCGCGCCACTACATCTTCGATAATCGCTGACAGCCCTTTATCATCAAAACGGTTCCCGTAAATGCGACTGCGTATATAAGACAGCGATGTCAAAGCAGGCGGATGACTGATCTCAACAGGATCGCCCTCTGTAACGCCGAGCAACTCCCACGCCGTTTGGGATAAGCCGATTGTGTCGAGCGCCAACAGGTCGCTGTCGATTTGCAGGAGTTCAGCATAGATAGAACGATCACCTGCACTCACTTGCACATGCGAGCGGGATGTAATCCCCGCCGAATGACAAGCCGGACAATCGGTGCGCATAATCACAATGGCCTGATGCTGGGTGTATAATCCCAATCGTCTGGCTTTGAGCGGCGGGTGATCGGTTATCACTGTATTCATAGTATAAATTCCTGATCCTGACGCGGCACAACGCTGTCCCAACCTAATTCACGGCCAATGCGCATACGCAGCCCCTCAGATGCCTCGGGTTCACCATGAACAATAAAAGTTTTGCGCGGTGGATTTTTAAAGCCGGATAACCAACGGATCAGCTCATTGGCATCCGCATGGGCAGACAGCGTATCAATATGCGCCACTTCTGCATTGATCGGCACCCACATCCCATGAATTTTCAACTCTTTGGCACCATCCCGTAAAGCACGCCCGCGTGTGCCTGCTGCCTGAAAGCCAGCCAGCAGAATGGTGTTTCTAATGTCAGGGCCATAATTTTTCAGGTGATGCAAAATACGCCCGCCTGTTGCCATGCCTGAGGCAGAAATGACAACTTTAGGATAGGGGTTATTATTGATTGCCTTTGAATCCTCGACATCTTCCGTATAGCGCGCAATTTTATAAGCTTCCCGCGCATCATTTTCACTTAGCTTATGATCTTGCATATGCTTGCTCATCAATGTCGTTGCATCAATGGCCATCGGGCTGTCGAGAAAGATCGGCACAGAACTGAGGCGTCCGGCTTGTTTCAGCTTCCAGAAGTAATAAAGCAGTTCCTGCGCACGACCGACTGCAAAAGACGGGATAACCAACGTGCCGCCGCGCTGCACAGTTTTTTCAGTGATGGCACCCAGTGCCTCAACCGGATCGCCTTGGTCATGCAGCCGGTTACCATAGGTTGATTCAACAACAACATAGTCCGCCTCTTCAATAGAAGCCGGATCGGGCATGAGCGGATGATTGTAACGACCGATATCACCGGAAAAGACAATGCGTTTGCCGCCCCAGTCGATTTGCACATTGGCAGCACCCAGGATATGCCCGGCTCTGCGGAAGCGGAAGCGCAGGCCGTCCAGAATGGTAATTGACTGATGAAAATCGACCGTAGAGAAATGTTCCAGCGCATGTTCCGCATCCCGCACGCCATATAGCGGCAATGCAGGTGAGTGTTTAGAGAGCTTATGGCGATTGAGGAACTCGGCATCTTTTTCCTGCAAATGCCCGCTGTCTTTCAGGATCAGCTCAGCAACATCTCTTGTTGCCGGTGTTGCATAGATTTTGCCGCGAAAACCGTCTTTGACAAGGCGTGGCAGATAACCACTATGATCAAGATGTGCATGGGTGAGAATAATAGCATCAATCTCACGCGCAGGAATACTAAGGCTGCCCCAGTTTAATTCGCGCAAATTTTTCAGCCCCTGAAACAAACCGCAATCAATCAGCACATTACGATTGCCATGCGTCAGGAGATGCTTAGAGCCTGTAACCGTTCCGGCTGCCCCTAAAGATGTTAATGTCAGCATCAGGCGTTCTTTTCTTTTGGATTGCCGCTGTGGCGGGCAGATGCGTTGAGTTCTTCCACAATCAGCTCTGCAACAGAGATGGCGTTGCTGATATGCGGTACGCAGTCGGTCGAAACGACTTTGGCAGCAATGGCGCTCAACCGTTCGTAGGCATCCTCAGCAAAGAGGCCGTGCACCACGACACAGACAGGTTTTGGTAAACCTTGGTCTGCGAGTTGTTTTGCAGCTTCCACCATTGTGCGGCCTGAAGAGGCAATATCATCAACAAGTACCGGTGTTCTGCCCTGCCATTGCGAGAGGTCGCCCATATGAATTTCCACATTGCGGTCGCCGTAACGAGTTTTGCGAAGCACAGTAAATGGTGCGCCGGACAGCTCACCAATCTGGCTGACCCATTGCTCACTTTCCTCATCAGGACCGATGAGTAATGGTGCCGGAATGTTTTTGCTGATCCATGCAGCCAATACAGGCGCTGATGCTAAATTGGTGGCAGGGATGGTATAGATTTCCGACAATGCATGATAGCGATGCAGATGCGGGTCAATGGTCAGCAGGCTATCAAAGGATGATGACACAAGGCGCGCGAATGTATGCGAGGTGATCGCTTCACCCGGATTGAAGCGTTTGTCCTGACGCATATAAGCCAGATAGGGCGTAATCAGATTGACAGAGCGGGCTTTGAATTCGCGTGCTGCATCGGCGGCAAAAATCAATGGCAAAAAATTGCCATCGGGATGCGCAAGTGTGCAAATAAAATCCACATCGTAATCTTCGACATCATCGAGAAAACGGATATAGCTTTCGCCATCCGGAAACTTACGGGTTTCCAACGCGCCGAGGCGATAATTGCCGGCTGTGGCAATCGCCGTTGCAAGCTCTTCATTACCCGGCAAAGGGATAATCAAGCGTTTTTGAGCATGATGGATAGCCATTTTGCCAATCCGTTTCTATAATTAAAATGGATATTGTCTTTTTACGGGAAACTTCGGCGGAGCAGCAAAAAACCGCTCCGCGAACCTGATCGGGCACATTAAGCGCGCGTATAAGGCCACTTCCAGTCACGAATTTCCGGCATATCCTCACCATATTCACGCACATAATCATGATGCTGCTGAAGCTTCTGCTGTAATTGCGCGATAATCGGTTCTGCAATCTCGGCTGAAAGCGGCAAGCGATTAAGCGCTTCTATCGCCAGATGATAGCGATCAAGCTCGTTCATCACCGCCATATCAAAAGGCGTTGTTGTTGTGCCTTTTTCAATAAAGCCACGTACATGGAAATTAGGATGATTCTGACGCTTATAAACCAGCCGGTGAATGAGATACGGATAGCCGTGATAGGCAAAAATCACTGGACGGTTTGTCGTGAACAGCGCATCAAATTCCGTATCAGCAATTCCATGCGGATGGTGCTGTGGTGATTGCAGCGCCATCAGATCCACAATATTGACAACACGGATGCGCAAGTGCGGCAGAGCCTCCCGCAGCATGGCGGTTGCCGCCAGCGTTTCCATGGTTGGTACATCACCGGCACAGGCCATGATCAAATCCGGCTCCAGCCCGTCTTCAGTACCTGCCCAATCCCATTTACCAAGACCGGCCTCACAATGTTTTTCGGCCTCATCTATGGTCAGCCATTGTGGTGAAGGCTGTTTACCGGCAACAATCACATTCACACGGTTCCAGGTTTTGAGGCAGTGGTCACCGACCCAAAGCAAGGTATTGGCATCCGGCGGGAAGTAAACGCGCACAATATCGGCGCTCTTATTGGCGACCAGATCGACAAAGCCCGGATCCTGATGGGAGAAACCATTGTGATCCTGTCGCCATACATGGGAAGTCAGCAGATAGTTGAGAGAGGAAACCGGTTTGCGCCAAGGTAATTCACGCGCGACCTGCAACCATTTGGCATGCTGGTTAAACATAGAATCCACAATATGGATAAAGGCTTCATAACAGGAAAAGAAGCCATGGCGGCCGGTGAGCAGATAACCTTCCAGCCAGCCCTGACACAGATGCTCGCTCAGGACTTCCATCACCCGACCGTCAGCGGCCAGATGATCGTCGCTGTTTAGCGTTTCAGCCATCCAGACGCGATCGGTTGCTTCAAAAACACTACCAAGGCGATTGGACGCCGTTTCATCGGGGCCAAAGACGCGGAAGTTCTTTTCCGTATCATTCAGGCGCATGACATCACGTAAGTAGTCGCCAAGAATTTTGGTTGTTTGTTCTTCTACTGCACCTGGTTCAGTGACCTGCACTGCATAAGTGCGAAAATCCGGTGTCTTCAGTTCTTTACGCAGCAAACCACCATTGGAATGCGGGATAGCGCTCATACGTTTTTCGCCGGATGGTGCCAGCGCACGCAATTCCGGCTTCAACTTGCCGGTTTCATCAAACAGATCTTCAGGATTATAGCTGCGCATCCAGTCTTCAAGAATTTGACGATGTGCATCATCACCGCGACAATTAGCAACCGGCACCTGATGGGAACGCCAATGGTTCTCCACCATTCTACCATCAACGATTTTTGGGCCTGTCCAGCCTTTCGGGCTCCGCAGGATAATCATTGGCCAGCGCGGACGCTCCGCCGATTTGACATCGGCCTGCTTCTTGATCGCTGCAATGCGGTCAAACGCCGTGTCGAAAGTCGCAGCCATCAGCTGGTGCATTTTTTCGGGGTCATGGCCTTCAACGAAAAACGGCTCATAGCCATAACCACTGAAAAGACTATGCAAGTCTTCATCCGACAATCGTGCAAGCACCGTCGGATTAGCAATTTTATAGCCATTGAGATGCAGGATAGGCAGCACCGCACCATCGCGCTCAGGGTTCAGGAATTTGTTGGAATGCCATGCGGCAGCGAGCGGCCCCGTTTCAGCCTCACCATCGCCTACCACACAGGCAACCACCAGATCAGGATTGTCAAAGGCTGCGCCGTAAGCATGAACGAGTGCATAACCCAATTCGCCGCCTTCATGGATCGAGCCCGGTGTTTCCGGAGCCACATGGCTTGGAATACCGCCAGGAAACGAAAACTGACGGAAAAGCTTACGCATACCATCCGTGTCTTCGCTGATTTCCGGATAGATTTCCGAATAGGTGCCTTCAAGGTAAGTATTGGCCACCATGCCCGGACCACCATGACCGGGGCCGCAGACATAAAGCACATCTGTATCACGTTCTTTAATGATGCGGTTAAGATGCACATAGATAAAATTCAGACCCGGCGTTGTACCCCAATGGCCCAGCAGGCGCGGCTTGACATGGTCAGCTTTGAGCGGTTCACGCAGCAGGGGATTTTGCATCAGATAAATCTGACCAACAGACAGATAATTGGCCGCACGCCAATAACGATCGGTAAGAGCAAGTTTCTGGGGTGTAAGAGGCTGACTGGCAGACCGTGTATTCATTGCGGAATTCCTTGACCTATTGGGAGAGAGTATTCAAAATTTGCAGAGTTTCAGCGGCAATTACCCGCTCTTCGTCGGTTGCGAGCATGAAGGCGCTGATGCGGTTTGATTGTGCAGAGATGCGAAAAACATTGGCTTCATTGGCAGTCTCATCCAGCTCAACACCCAGCCATTGCAGTTTTTTGCAGATAGATGCCCGAATGGCTGGCTGATGCTCACCAATACCGGCAGTAAAAATCACGGCATCCAGCCCGCCAAGCGTTGCGGCCAAACGACAGATTTCACCGGCAATGCGCAAGGTAAACACGTCAATAGCTTCACGGGCTTGCGGCGCTGTGCTGACCAGCAGCGCCCGACTATCACCGCTGATACCGGACATACCAAGCAGACCTGAACGGTGATAAAGCATGTCAGTCAGAGCATCTGTACTTACATCTTTTTGCGATAAGAGATGCAGCAGAACACCGGCATCAATATTACCGCAGCGCGTTGCCATCGGAATACCATCCAGTGTTGAAAAACTCATGCTGGTATCAACGCTTTTGCCGTTATCCAGCGCACAAAGACTGGCACCGCTGCCAAGATGCGCGACAACAACTTTGCCCTTGCTTAAAACCGGCTCAAGCCCAGTAAATTGATGCGCGATAGATTTGTAAGACAGTCCGTGAAAACCATACCGCTTGATGCCCTGATCATGCATTTCACGCGGAATAGCAAAACGGCGGACAGTATCAGACATGCTACGATGAAAAGCCGTATCAAAAGACGCTGTTTGCGGGATTTCAGGAAAAAGCTGCCGGATTGCTTGAATCAGCGCCAGACTTTTGGGCTGATGCAGCGGCGCATAGGCCGACAATGCATCAATGGCTTGAATGGATTGCTCATCGATAATAGCAGCGCCTGCAAAAACATCACCGCCATGCACCACACGATGCCCGATGGCTTTGATACGGCTTAAATCAATATGCGAAGATAGCTTGTCGAAAACCTCACGCAAAACGCTGACAATATCTGCAGACGCGCCGGATTGCAGTTCCAAATCCAGCCGCTCATGGCCGCGCTCCATATGAAAACGCAATGGAGACGCGGCAAAGTCGATGCCTGCTTTGGCGGATTTATGTAAAGACGCGCCGTCATACTCGAAACTGCCGATTTTGACGGTCGATGATCCTGTATTGAATGTGAGAATTAAATCATTCATTCCAAGTCCTTACATAATCGGCTGTTTTGCGGTCGTATCAGGCAAGTCTGGTTTGTATGTTGATTACCTCAGGAAGTTGCGGAAGCGCTTGAGTGCGAAGAAGAACAGCACAGAACCAATAACCATGAGGGCGAGAAACTGCGGCCAGACCACGCTTAATCCGGCACCTCGGAACAGCACAGACTGGGCAAGAATGACAAAGTGCGTATTCGGTGCTGCCAGCATAATGTTCTGAATGATTTCCGGCATGCTCTCACGCGGTGTCATCGCACCCGAGAGGACTTGCAATGGCAGCAGGATCAACACAATCAACAGCCCGAACTGCGGCATGGAACCGGCAATGGTTGCCAGATAAATGCCGAGGCTTGTCGTTGCAAAAAGTTGCAGGGCGACACCGAGCAGAAACAGGATGATCGAGCCATTGATTGGCACCGACAACACCCCTTTGACGATGAAAAGCAATGAGAGTGCGGTGGCCACCAGTACGACCAGCCCCATTGACCAGACTTTACTAATCATGATCTCAATCGGTGTCACCGGCATCACCAGCAGATGCTCAATTGTGCCGTGTTCACGCTCACGGATCAGCGCTGCACCGGTCAGAATAATCGACAGCATCGTCACCGAGGCAATCACGTTGGTGACCGCACCAAACCAGCCTTTATTCAGATCCTGATTGAAGCGGGCGCGCAAGTTTTGCTCAACCGGCAGTTTGGTGGTACTGCGGTAGCGATTGAGAAACTCGCTCACTTCATTAGTCACAATAGACTGCACATAGCGCCCGCCGCTAAAGGCCTGACTCATCCGTGTCGCATCAATATTCAGTTGAATGGTCGGGCTACGTCCGGCCAGCAGATCACGTTGAAAATTCGGCGGAATATCCAGAGCGAACGTATCCAGCCCCGTATCCATGCGCCTGTCCATCTCATAGGTGGAGATGAGTTTCGGCGGCACAAAATAAGGCGGATAAAATGCAGTTGTGATCCGGCCGGAGATTGGCGACTGATCCTCATCAACGATCGCGATGGCCGCATTATTGAGGTTCTCCGGCATAGCTTTTGAAGCCGTATAAATTGCCAGCGTGAACGCATAGACAATCAGGATCATCAGCATCGGATCGCGGTAAAGACCACGTAATTCCTTGATGCCGAGACGGAATATGTTGGAAATCCTCATCTCAGCGCGCCTGTTTCTTGAGAAGAACAATACCCAGCACCATCAGCACCGGAATGGTAATCAGCAACATCAGGAAGGGCATACTCAGATCAGAAAAACTGAGCGCCTTGGAGAAGGTGCCACGCGAGATAGTGGTGAAGTGGGTTGTCGGATAAATCTGCCCGATCAAAGCACCTGCACCACGCAGCGATGAGACCGGATCAACAATACCGGAATATTGCACTGCAGGGATCAGTGTCATCAATGCGGTGCCAAAAATCGCGGCGATCTGGCTGTTCATGAAAGTGGAGAGCACCAGTCCCATGCCTGTGGTGATAATCACATACAACAATGCAGCAGTGGAATAAGTCAGGAAACTGCCGGTAAACCGCACCTGAAAGATGAACACCGCGAAGGCTGTCAGCATCAGGAAATTGAATAAGGCAAGACCGATATAGGGCAGTTGCTTGCCGATCAGAAACTCGAACTTCGTGACCGGTGTCACGTAGAAATTGATAATAGAGCCAAGTTCTTTTTCACGCACAACACTCAACACCGAGAGCATTGCCGGAATAACCAGAAGCAACAGCGGAATAACCGCCGGCACCATCGCCACCAGACTTTGTACATCCGGATTATAACGATAACGGATTTCCATATTGAAACTGGTAAGCGCCGAGGTATTACCATAAAGCTCGCGGGCTTTTTGCGACAACCAGTTCAGATGCGTGCCCTGCACATAACCCTGAATAGTTTCAGCGCGTGTCGGCATTGCACCGTCAATCCATGCACCGACTTCAACAGGACGGCCATGTTCAACATCACGGGCAAAATTCGGCGGTATCTCAATCGCCAGACTGATCTCGCCGTTACGCATCCGCCGGTCGAGATCGTCATAATCAAGGATCGGATCTTTTTCGATAAAATAGCGTGAACCGGAGAATTGCCGCACATAATCACGGCTAATAGTAGTGTCATCGCGGTCAATCACCGCAAAACTCAAATTGTTCACATCCAGATTGATACCGTAACCAATCACAAACATCAGAATAACACTGCCAAGCATTGCCAATGTGGCGCGGATAGGATCGCGTCTCAGTTCCAGTGTTTCGCGTCTGGTATAGGCCAGCATACGGCGCAGATCCGGCATCCAAGTCTTAGATGGCGCAGGCAGTTGTTTAGCCGGTTTAACGGAAGCCTCATCTTTAGTCACAAGTGCCGGCTGCGGCGCAGGAGCGGTCTCACCAATTGCCTCTTCAAGATAACCGATAAAGGCTTCTTCCAGCGTTGCGGCAGACCGGCTGGCCGTGATCGCAGCCGGAGTATCACTGATGAGCACCTTACCGGCATGCATCAGCGAGATACGGTCGCAAAGCTCTGCTTCATTCATGAAGTGGGTGGAGACGAAAATCGTCACATTATCTTTGCGCGAAAGATCAGCGAGAATTTGCCAGAACGCATCGCGTGCAACCGGATCAACACCGGATGTCGGTTCATCAAGAATAAGAATATCCGGCTGATGGATCAGAGCCACTGCGAGAGACAGACGCTGGCGAATACCGAGCGGCATATCATCGGGATAAATATCCATCATCTCGGTCAGATCAAAACGCTGCGACAGCTCTGTAATGCGCTGTTTGGTTCTGGCCTCTTCCATGCCGAATAATTTGGCGTGGAGTTCCAAATTCTGATGTACAGTCAGCTCTGAATAGAGCGAGAAAGCCTGTGACATGTAGCCGACACGGCGACGGATATCGATATCTTTCGGGTCAACTTCACGGCCGAAAAGACGGGCAATCCCGTCACTTGCAGGCAGCAGACCGGTCAGCACTTTCATGGTGGTGGACTTGCCGCACCCATTGGAGCCGAGAAAGCCAAAAATCTCGCCGCGCGGAATACGGAAACTAACATTATCAACGGCCGTAAATTTGCCAAAGCGCACAGTGACGTGCTCGGCTTCAATAGCAATATCCGTGATGTTTTCATCGCGTGGAGGGATCACCACTTTATGATGATCTTGGCGCAGTTCTTCCGGCAGCAGGGCGATAAAGGCATCATCCACATTTGGCGTGCTGGTTTGTTGCATCAGCTCTTTTGGCGTACCGCTGGCAAGAATCTGCCCGTCATTCATGGCAACAAGCCAGTCAAAACGCTCGGCCTCTTCCATATAGGCCGTTGCAACGACCACGCTCATACCCGGACGATCCTTGCGGATGTCGTCAATCAGCTCCCAGAACTGACGGCGCGACAGAGGATCAACACCGGTTGTCGGCTCGTCAAGGATCAGCAGATCAGGATCGTGAATGAGTGAACAGCACAGACTGGTTTTCTGTTTCATCCCGCCGGAGAGTTTACCGGCAGGACGATCCGCAAAAGGCGACATGCCCGTGCGCGCCAGCAAATCGGCAATGCGGCGCTTCCGCTCCTGTTTATTATGGCCAAATAAACGGCCAAAGAAATCAATATTCTCAAATACCGACAGGGTCGGATAAAGATTTTTACCTAGGCCTTGCGGCATATAGGCAATGCGTGGAAAAGCGGACTGGCGATGGCGCTTATCGGCAATATCCCCGCCCAGCACATCAATGCGCCCCTGCTGCATAATGCGGGCACCGGCGATCAGTGACAGTAAACTGGATTTACCGACACCATCAGGGCCGATAAGGCCGATCATTTGCCCTGCCGGAATGTCGAGCGTCAGATCACGTAAGGCCTGCTTGGTGCCATAGGACAGGCTGACATTTTGAATGCGGACGACAGGTTCATCGTCCGCGCTGTTACCGCTCGCCAAATCCATGCTCATTGTACAGGTTCCGCAAGGTTCTGTGGCCAAGTCGCTTCAGAGTTCAGCTTGACATAGACGATCCCCGGCAGACCGGTTTTTACCTGCTGAATATGTTTTTGCAGCAATTCCTGCGGAATTTTTGCCTTAACGCGGAACACCAGTTTCTGACGCTCTTCTTCTGTTTCAACGGATTTCGGCGTGAACTGGGCAACGTCGGCAACAAAGCTGATCTTGGCCGGAATAACAAATTGCGGTGCAGCATCGAGAACAATACGAGCCTCAGCACCGATTGCGACCTGACCGGCCTGCGCAGTCGGCAGGAAGAAGGTCATGTAAACATCGCTCAGATCAACCAGATTAAGCACACGGCCACCGGCAGAAATCACTTCACCCGGCTGGGCAACACGATATTGTACACGGCCGGGTTTCGGGGCTTTTAATGTGGCGTCATTGATCTCAACGGCAATTGTTGCAATCGCAGCCTTAGCAGCGTCAACAGCAGCCTCCGCATCAACGACCTGTGCTTTGGCGGCGCTGATACCGGCATCAGTCGCAGCCAGCTGTGCCTTGGCGGCGCTTACGGCAGCTTCAACGCCACGCGCATTGGCACGGTCATCATCGAGAATTTGCTGGGAGACAGTGCGGGATTCACTCAGCTGCTGCGAACGTGCCAACCGGCGTTGTGCGGCATCCAGTTGTGCTTCGCGCTGCGCGATGATGGCTGCGGCCGCTTTTTGCTCCGCTTCGCGTTGCGCAACTAGACTACGAGCTGTTTCAATGCTGATTTCTGCACGGCGCAACTGAGCTTCAGCCTGACGGCGCTGGCTTTCGGCCTGATCCGTATCCATTTGCGCCAGAATATCACCGGCATTCACAAAGTCACCTTCATCAGCCAGAATTTGACGGATGCGACCAGGGCTTTTGGTCGAAATGTCGATCTCAACGGCTTCAATCCGGCCATTACCGGAAGCAATACCATCGGGCAAACTGTCATTATTCAGCTTTTGCCACGCATAGTAACCACCGGCTGCAATTAATGCCGCAACCACAACAAAAGTGTATTTTTTATAGGGATTGGTTTCAGTGTTTGCCATTGACTACGCCTGACTATTCATAAAATTTCTTCACGGAATGCTGTAATAATGAACAAGAGTCATTGATTTTAGTCAATGTTAATTATTTATTGTGCTAAAGAAATCATTCAATCGGCATAGTAAAAATTACTATTTTGTACGAAATATTCAATTTCGTAGCGCTTTCTGTAAAGTTCATTCAAAATTACGAACAATAATAGCAGATTCAGTATCATTTAGCCGAGAGACAGACCTCACGACTTTGTGTTTTTAGAAAGTCTGCAAATATAAAACATTGTTTGAAAATAAACATTTTTGCGCCGAACAGCGCATTTGTAAATTTCGAAATATATGAGAGTCGGTGCTTCACTCTTTGAAAAGCATCATTGCTCCAGCGAGTTCATAATGCCGTAGCGTACTCATACGCCATTTAATACAGAGATTGAAAAGGCACGGGTTCGATACCGTGCCTTTTAAAACTCGAAATTTTTACTTTGGCATTTTTATCGACAAATCCAGATAATCATTGCTGTAAGCCGTTTTGAAATCAAACGGCTTTTCCAGATCAAAATATTTCTCAACCATATCGTAGTCTCTTTTCATCCGCGCATCATCAAAAGCACCAAGACCAACTTCAGTGGTGGTTTTATCACGCATCAGCTCCTGAATACGGTTCCACTGATTCTCCTGATTGCTTCTGTCCAGCCCTGAGACTTGACTGAGCAATGCGTCGAGGCACGGATTTTTATCCTTCACACAGGCTTCGAATGCTTTTTGTGTTACCTGTGTAAATTTTCGCACCAATTCAGGATTTTTCTTCAGATAATCCGCATTGACAATCACAGAGTTCCCATAAGGATTAATGCCTAAATCACGCCATGCAACAAAACCAAGATCCTCACCAAACTCACGCAATTTCATATCATGTTCGTTATAAAAATCGCTGGTGATATCAATGGCACCGCTCTTAAGAGACGCGACTTTGGCCTGTGGCGAAATATTGACGAATTTAACAGAAGCCGGATCAATCTTAACCGCTTCCGCAAACATCGGCCACATCACGCGCGAAGCATCTGCCGGAGGATTGCCGATCGAATGTTTGGGGAAATCTTCCGGCCCTTTAATGCCTTTGCTCTTCAACCAGTAAAAGCCTTGCGGAGAGTTTGTATAAACCGTCATCAGGGCAACACTGTCTGCCCCCTGCCCTTTGGCCAGCAACACAGTTGCCATATCCGCAATGCCGAATTCAGAAAACCCCGCGCCGACTTTTTGTGCAACAGCGCCCGAACCACGACCGCTTTCAATATTGACTGTCAGCCCCTCTTTTTCATACCAACCTGCCTGTTTGGCATAGAAATATGGCATGTGATCCGCTGTCGGCACCCAGTTCAAGACAATATTGACATTCTCAGCGGAGGCTGAGGCAGGCGCAATTACACATGCGGTCAACAGCCCCGCAACAAGCTTACCGAACGACTTCATAGATAATGCCTCCCAACATGTTCCTATAGATTTCTTCAAGTCATCGCTAAAATTCAAATACTTAACAGCAATGAAGAGCCCTTATTCATTATGATGACGCGCTGCGTTCATATCTGGTAAAATATTTACATAGATGTTAGCGTAACGCAATAATCAAACAACTGGTTGGTTGATAAAAGGATATGCTTTGACTAAACCCCAAAAACAAGAAGCCGTACAAAAACGTGACCCCGTCGCCACCTCAAAGGCTCTGTTGCAGGCGGCCATGACAGAATTTACCCAATATGGTTTTGAAGGCGGGCGCGTTGACCGTATTGCTCAGCTGGCTGGCTGCAATAAACAGCTTGTTTATCATTATTTCGGCAGCAAAGCCGAGTTGTATAAACTCACGCTCGAGGAAGTGTATCGTGAGATCCGCGAAAGTGAGATGCAACTCCATCTGGAAGATTTGCCACCTATCGAGGCGATGAGCAAACTGGTTGCTTTCTCATTTGATTATCTTGCAGATCATCCTGAATTCATAGCTTTACTCAATGATGAGAACCGCATGGATGCATGTCACATCAAGGCTTCTGATAATATTGCCGAGATGCATTCCCCTCTGGTGAAAATGATCGATGAAACTCTGGCGAGAGGCATTAAAGCCGGACTGTTCAATGAAAGATTTGAACCCATCAATCTTTATCTCTCAATCGCCGGACTTTCTTTCTTCTATTTTTCCAATCACAAAACACTGTCTGTCATTTTCAAGCGCGACATGACCGCCAAAGAAAGTATCGACGCCAGACGACAGCATGTAATCGACCTTATATTGAGTGCTTTAAAGCCGTAATTACTCAAAATTATTAATCAACCAACTAGTTGGTTGACATTCCTCTGATTGCGCGTTTTACTGATCGCAATAATAAGGGGAATATCGAATGGCCGAAGCAATTGATTCCGGCAGTGAGCAAAAGGAACTGATCCGGCTGCAACGCCGGCAGGCGAATAAAAATCGCACAATAGCGGTTGCCGTCCATATCGCGGCATTGCTGATATGGGAGTTTGGCGTTCGTTGGTTTGAAGTGCCAAAATTTATCCTGCCATCTCCCAGCGAAGTTATTCAGACCATCACTGCTGCTAAATATGACTGGTTTAACAATAGTCTGGTCACCGCCAGTGAAATATTAGGCGGCTATCTTCTCGCCATTATCTTAGGCATTGTAACAGCTCTATTGTTCTCATGGTCCAAGATGTTCAGCACTCTGGCCTTTCCCTTACTGATTACCCTCAACATGATCCCGAAAGTTGCCCTCGGCCCTTTGGTGATCGTCTGGTTTAGCTACGGTATCAGCACCAATATTCTGATCACCTTTTCGCTCTGTTATTTCCCTATTTTGCTGACCACAATACGGGGGTTGCGGGAAATTGAGCCTGATCTGCTGGATCTGGTGAACTCGCTTCGCGGCACCAAGTGGCAGCAATTTATCTATATTCAGTTGCCGGGTGCGATGCCGTTCATTTTCTCCGGTATGAAGGTCGCAACCATCCTTGCAGTCGCAGGTGCTGTGGTCGGTGAGTTTATCGCCTCAGACCGTGGCCTCGCTTATCTGATGATACAGGTACAGGCCTCACTGGATACACCGGCAATGTTTATGGCCGTCACACTGATCACGCTTATTGGCATGCTGCTTTATCTCGCAGTGCTGTTCCTTGAGCATATGGTTGTACCCCAAGATGCGAGAAAATCATGACACAGACTACAATACATACAGATACACAAATTCTGAAACACGGCTCGCATCCTGCGCGGTTTTCTACCACTGAAGAACTCGAAACATTCCTGTCTTTGCCGACAGAGGTTTTGATTGATGATATGCGCAAACTTGAAGGCGATATCATGATCCTTGGTGCCTCTGGTAAAATGGGGCCTTCCCTGGCACGTCTTGCCAAAAATGCGGCACCTGATAAACGCATTATTGCCGTTGCGCGCTATAATGATCCCGCAGCACGGGTACTGTTAGAAGCGCATGGCATTGAGACCATCGCCTGCGATATGCTGGATCGCAACGCTTTGGCACAATTGCCTAAAATCAAAAACATTATCTTCATGGCCGGTCGTAAATTCGGCTCCAGCGGTGATCAGGCCGCCACATGGGCAACTAATACCCTTATGCCTGCTCTCATTGCGGAGGTTTTCCACCAGTCCCGCATCGTGGCCTTCTCAACGGGCTGCGTCTATGAATTTGTGGCCACTGACAGCATGGGCAGTGATGAATCCTCTCCCTTAAACCCTCCGGGAGAATATGCGCAGTCCTGCATCGGGCGTGAGCGCTTGCTGGAATATTTCTCGCAGACCCATCAGACACCGGGCATGATCTATCGTCTGAATTATGCAATTGATCTGCGCTATGGCGTTTTGCATGATGTGGCTGTCAAAGTTCGCGATGGTGTGCCGATTGATGTCACTATGGGACATGCAAATGTGATCTGGCAGGGTGACGCCAATGCCATTGCTTTGCGTTGTTTGCTTCAGGCAACCGTTCCGACATCACCGATCAATGTCACAGGACCTGAGACGATTTCCATCCGCTGGCTGGCCAAGCAATTTGCAGTCATGATGGACAAAGAAGCGATCATCACAGGCGAAGAAGCCGATAAAGCATGGCTGTCCAATGCCGCACTTTCCAACCATCTCTTCGGTTATCCGGTGATTTCTCTTAAGCAAATGATGCAATGGACATCAGATTGGGTCATGGCTCAAATGCCGTCGCATAATAAGCCGACGCATTTCGAGGCGCGCGATGGCACCTATTGACGCTTGTCATATCGTTCAGCTGTCTCACAATGACATGGAACAAGCCTGCTTCCTTTCCATGGAAGCAGGCTGGAACCAGACTGAACGGGATTGGGATTTGTTTTTCAGCCACGGGGTTGTTTTTGGTACTTTTGCTATGCCCGAACAACTGGCCGCCAGTGCAGCAATCATGCCTTATGGCGATGATATTGCATGGATCAGCATGGTTCTTACGAAAACAGAATGGCGCGGGCAGGGCTTTGGCACGGCACTGCTGAAACATTGCCTGCAATGGTCAGAGCAGCAGAAACGCGTGGCTTATCTTGATGCAACACCGGCTGGTGAACCGATTTATCGTAGTCTGGGCTTTCAGCCATCACTGCGCATCACCAGATGGCAGGGGACAGGATCAGGTAAAAAAGCTAAGGCCTCTTCAAACCTCCATACTGCTAATGCGATTAAAATGGCGAATATGGCCTTCGGCGCAGACAGAAGTTTCCTGCTAGAGAGCTTTCTTGAACGCGCTCCGGCAACACTGACACACACTTGTGCATCCGTTGCGTGCTTTGCCCGTGATGGCCGTATAGCCTGGCAGATCGGTCCGGTTGTCAGCATGAGTGAGCGTGAAGGAACTGATTGTATTGAAGCCATGACCGGACAATTGTCCGGTTCCGTTTTCATTGATGTACCCGACGATTGCATACACGCAGCACAGCGCCTGACTGAACTCGGGTTTACCAGACAGCGGTCTTTTCTGCGCATGTATAAAGGCAAAGATCACGTTCAAAGACCGCCATACAGAACAATCGCGATTGCAGGGCCGGAATTTGGATAAGACCAGCACCTCATCGAACAGACGCATGATGACACAAGAATAAGCGCTAAGCCGTAAGGCCATCAGAGGGGCGCAAGGAGTGCAGAAAATGGGATTACATTACACACAACTGCCTGAGGACGTTCTCAATATCATTCGTCAGGGTGCCGTTATTCCGGCGCATCCTCTGGCGCTTGATGCAGAGCGGAATTTTGACCGCAAACGTCAGCGCGCCTTAACCCGCTATTATGTTGATTCAGGTGTCGGCGGACTGGCTGTAGGTGTACACACCACACAATTTGCCATTCGTGACAATGGTTTATACGAACCGGTACTTAAAGCAGCGGTTGAAGACAGTAAGGCATGGACTGACCGTCCGCTTGCTATGATTGCAGGTGTTGCCGGTCAAACAGAACAGGCTCTTAATGAAGCAATAGTCGCGAGATCTTTGGGCTACCATGCGGTTCTCATCAGCATGGGCGCGCTTAAAGGACAAACAAGCGATCAACTGATTAAGCATTGCAAAGCGATTGCCGCGGAAATGCCGATAATCGGCTTCTACATGCAGACATCTGTCGGCGGCATTCTTCTTGATGAAGATTTTTGGTGTGAATTTGCACAAATCGACAATGCCATCGCGATCAAAGTCGCACCATTCCATCGCTACCGTACACTGGACGTTCTGCGTGGTGTTGTGAAGGCTAAAGCAGAGAATAAAATCACACTTTACACCGGCAATGATGATCACATCGTCGCCGATCTCACGCTGCCTTTTACCGTTGCGCGCGGCTCTGAAGCGGTGACACTCAGGTTTAAAGGCGGCCTACTCGGACACTGGTCTGTATGGACAAAACGCGCCGCGGAACTGCTGGAGCGTATTCATGACGAGACTGCGGATGGTCAGCCTGTCTCGCAATCCCTGCTTGCGATGGATGCCAAAGTGACGGATTGTAACGCAGCCTTTTTTGATGTCGCCAATAATTTTCACGGCTGCATTGCTGGTTGTCATGAGGTCTTGCGCCGTCAGGGGCTGCTCGAAGGTATCTGGTGCCTTGATCCCGATGAAGGTCTTTCAAAGGGGCAGGCAGAGGAAATTACTCGCGTTTATCTGGCACATCCTGATCTGAATGATGATGAATTTGTTGAGGCCAATCGCGAAAGGTGGCTCGCATGAACAGCTTATCAACACAGCAAAACACAGTTGCCCCGACACCTCTGATTCGCCTGCAAAATGTGCGCAAAACCTATCATACCGGCAATAAGGAATCCGTCGCGGTATCGGATGTGACGCTTGAAATTAATGAAGGCGACCTCTTATCAGTCGTTGGCCCATCCGGCTGCGGCAAGACCACTGTGCTTAAAATTCTGGCAGGCCTGCACAAAGCCAGTGGCGGTACTCTGACCATTGGTGACGGCACAAAAAATGATTTTGAAGGCACGGATATCGGTATGGTTTTTCAGCAGCCTTTGCTGTTGAAATGGCGCACAATCGCAGAGAATGTTATTCTGCCTGCACAAATTTTAGGGCTGCCGAAAAAGGCCGCCAAAGAACGTGCAAAAGACCTGCTGCACATGGTGGGTCTTGGTCATGCGCTGGATAAATATCCTTATGAACTCTCCGGCGGCATGCAGCAACGTGCAGCCATTGCACGCTCGCTGATCCATGATCCGAAACTGGTGTTGATGGATGAACCTTTTGGCGCGCTGGATGCCATTACCCGTGAGAAAATGAACCTTGAAATGCTGCGGATATGGCAGGAAAGCAAGAAAACCTTTGTCTTTGTGACACACGGAATTCAGGAGGCAATTTTCTTAGGCTCGCATTGTGCAGTACTCAGTGCTGGGCCTGCGAGAATGGCAGATTACTTTAAAATTGATCTTCCCTCACCACGCACCTTAGATATCAAGCTCACCGAGCAATTCGGGCAATATGTTCAACGTGTTTACAAACAGCTGGGTATGAACTGACTTTATACAAAATTATTCTGATGCTTTGAAAGCACCGGCAATGCGCTCAATCAGCATACGAACACGGCGGGGTTGCACAGCACTCTTTGGATAAACAATTTGTAGTGCCGTATGTCCCGCCGAATATTCCTTCAATATCTCGACGAGAACACCAGTCTTCAAATCATCTTCAACATCACGACTGGATTTCAGAGCAATACCATACCCTTCTTTGCACCATTGGCGCACAAGTCCGCCATCATTGACGATACGCCGACCATGCACCGTTACCTTGTGTGCTTGCCCGTCAACCAGAAACGGCCATTCACGATCTATGTTCTGACCGAAACGCATAATGATACATTCATGTTGTGCAAGATCATCAGGAGACTGAGGAATGCCGTTTGCTTCCAGATAAACGGGCGCTGCGCAAACAACGCGCCTGTTTTCACCAACCAGCTTTGACCGCAGCGTACTATCTGCTAACACTCCCTGACGGATTGCAAAATCCAATCCCTGCCCGATCAAATCAACATAACCATCCGTGAGATTGAGATCGACCGTCACCTGCGAATGTTCTGCCAAAAAACCATCAATGATCGGTACAATACGGTGTCGGCCAAAATCTTTTGGAGCGCTGAGCTTAATCGGCCCTGAAATTTTTTCCGATCCCAGTTGTATCCGGCTTTGTAGTTCCTCAGCCTCAGCCAGCAAGCGTCGCGCGCCGTCAACAAGCAGACGCCCCTCATCTGTCAAACTGATCGCCCGCGTTGTTCGCGTCAGTAATGTTGCGCCGTAATAGGTTTCTAACGCAGCCAGCCGTTCTGAAACAGTCGCAGGAGAAAGCCCAAGTTCACGGCCTGCGGCTGACATACCACCTTTTTCTACGATCCGGAGAAAAAGGGTAAGATGATTTAAAATCATTATTCGATTAATCCGAATTATAATTTTGAAATTAAATCAATTATCAGAATAAACCGCAAGGTGTAAATTCATTGGCAGAACAGAAAATCACAGGGCCATACAGGTTCGGTGACGGTTATGGCACCAGCCATCACACTAATCCGATAACTCATATTTCACACATTGCTTGAAGGATATTACTATGAAGGCCGTTGGATTTACCCGCTATTTGCCAGTTAGCGATCCGGAAGCTTTTCTCGACATCGAACTCCGGAAACCGGTGCCAACCGGCCATGATATATTGGTTCATGTGCGCGCCGTTGCAGTTAACCCTATTGACACAAAAGTCCGTGCTCCAAAGGACAAAATTGAAGAGAGCCCTCGCATTATCGGCTACGATGCCGCCGGTATTGTCACTGCTGTCGGATCAGATGTCACCCTGTTTAAAACCGGAGATGAAGTTTTCTATGCTGGTGATATAACCCGCTCAGGCACTAATCAGGAATTTCATCTTGTTGATGAGCGGATTGTCGGGCGCAAGCCCAAAAGCCTGTCTTTCGCCGAAGCTGCCGCGCTCCCGTTAACAGCCATTACCGCCTATGAATCCTTTTTCCATCGTTTGAAAATTGATCTCAATGGTAGTGATGCTGGCAAATCGATTTTAATCATTGGCGGAGCCGGCGGGGTTGGTTCGATCGGTATACAACTCGCAAAACGCGCCGGTCTGGCGGTTGTTACCACAGCGTCACGCCCGGAAACAATTTCATGGGTACGGGAACTCGGTGCAGACCATGTAATCAATCATCGCCAGCCACTGATTGCACAGATAGCCGCACTTGGTTTTGACTATGTCGATTATATCGCTATTTTCAATGATATGCGCCACTGGAACGATGCTGTTGAGCTCATCCGTCCGCAAGGCGCCATCGTCACAATCGACGATACAAATCTGCCAATGCCGATGGAGCGCATGAAAACCAAAGCAGCCAGCCTGCATTGGGAGCTGATGTTTACACGTTCCATGTTTAAAACGCCGGACATGGTAGAACAGCATAAACTGCTATCTTTTATTGCGGATGAAATCGATGCCGGACGTTTGCGTACCACGATTTCGGAAATTCTCTCACCGATTAATGCAACCAATCTACGGGAAGCCCATCGCCGGATTGAAACAGAAACGGCCAAAGGCAAAATCGTGCTTGAGGGTTTTTAAAACAAGCTCGTCAAAAACACCACGCTGTGCAGAATTATCCGGCACAGCGTGGTTGCTTTCTCACTTACACGGCATGCTGCAAAACACTCAAACCGCCGTCAATAGTCAGACAGCTTGCCGTCATAAACGGGCACTCGTCCGAAATCATAAACACTGCTGCCATCGCAATTTCCTGCGTCGTCGCAATGCGTCCGCCTGGGTGCAGGCGCATGGTTTCAGCTTCTGCAGCCACCGGATCAGGAAAACTATTCCAGTAATCCACGTTCTTCTGCGTCAGCACATAACCCGGTGCAATTGCATTCACCCGTACCTGTTGTGGTGCATATTCCAGCCCCAGTGACTTGGTCATACCAAGCAATGCATGTTTTGCCAGCGGATACGGAAAAGTATGCGGAATAATGGTGAAGGAATGCGTGGAAGCAATATTGAGAATGGCGCCGCCGCCCTGCTCTATCAATCGTGGCAACACAGCCTTACAACAGTTCCACGCACCTTTGAGGTTAACGTCAAAACAACGGTTCCATGCTTCATCATCCATCTCCAGCGGCTTGCTGAAGACATTGATACCGGCATTATTGACCAGTGCATTAATCTGTCCGATTTCCGCATCGGCCTGCATGAAAACACGTTCAATCGCTTCTGCATCAGAAATATCTGCCTGAGCAAAACCAACTTTCGCACCACTCTCCCGTAAGCTCAGTGCTTCTTTTTCCAGCAATGCGCCATCTGTATCAATCAGGAACAGAGCCGCTCCCTCTTGGGCAAAACATTGTGCAATAGCAAGCCCGATCCCTTGTGCGGCGCCGGTAACAAAAATACGTTTTCCGATCAGACGATCAACCATAATAACTATCCTTTTTGAACGCCCGATTTACCACTCAGCGAAGCTACCGTCTTCGTGACGCCAGACCGGATTGCGCCAGCGATGTCCGGTCTTTGCCCGTTCAATCACATAGGCCTCATCCACCTCGACACCCAAACCGGGCCCTTGCGGAATAGAAACAAATCCGTCTTTATAATCAAAGACTTCACGATTGGTGATATAATCCAGAATGTCATTGTCCTGATTGTAATGGATATTCAGGCTCTGCTCCTGAATAAAGGCATTATAGCTCACAGCATCGATTTGCAGGCAGGCCGCCAGTGCTATCGGCCCGAGCGGACAATGCGGCGCCAGTGCAATATCATAGGCCTCTGCCATTGAAGCAATCTTGCGGCATTCGGTGATCCCGCCCGCATGAGACAAATCAGGTTGGATAATATCCACATACCCGCCGGAGAGAATATTTTTGAAATCCCAGCGAGAGTATAGGCGCTCTCCGAGTGCAATCGGGGTGGATGTATGGTTGGCGATCTCTTTCAGCGCTTCATAATTTTCAGACAAAACCGGCTCTTCGATGAACATCAGCCTGAACGGGTCTAACGCTTTTGCCAGCACTTTCGCCATTGGCCGGTGTACGCGTCCATGAAAATCCGCGCCAATCCCGACATGCGGCCCCACCGCATCGCGCACTGTACCGATCGTTTCCACAATTGCATCAATCTTGGCATAACTGTCAACAATCTGCAGCTCTTCCGCGCCGTTGAGCTTCAAAGCCGTGAAACCGCGTTCAACCATTTCTCGCGCATTGCGTGCCACATCAGACGGGCGATCACCGCCGATCCATGAATAGACTTTGATGCGATCACGGCACTGGCCGCCGAGCAACTGATGCACCGGCACATTCAGTGCCTTGCCTTTAATATCCCACAAAGCCTGATCAATACCGGCAATCGCGCTCATATGCACCGCACCACCGCGATAAAAACCGCCGCGATACATGACATTCCAGTGGTCTTCGATCAGGAACGGGTCTTTACCAATCAGATAATCCGCCAGTTCATGCACCGCCGCTTCAACCGTCAATGCACGACCTTCAACAATCGGCTCTCCCCAACCGGAAATCCCCTCATCGGTTTCCACTTTTACAAACAGCCAGCGCGGCGGCACAATATAGGTCGTGAGCTTGGTGATTTTCATTTTGTTACCCTTTTATCAAGCAATTCCAGTAAAAGTGGGAACCGGTTTTGCGTCAGGAAATGCGTAAAAACAAAAATGGAGCATTTCCCTGTTCTAATTAAAACTGGAATGCTCCAGACCTGATGTTTGAAGGTACTCAGGCTGCAAGCGAATTGTTCCAGACAGGCTTTCAGACGGTTGCAATATCTTCAACCCGCCATAGTCACTCCGGCAGTGATCCCCTGCCATATGGGACATCGGCTCCAGACAAAAATAATCCGAGCGGGATTGCGGTTCCGGCACACCGTGCGGCGCATAGAGAAAGAACCGGTCAAATAGCGGGTCGGCGCTGATCGTCAGCGCTGTGTTCTGTTCCGGCCAGACAATACGGGCTTTGCCGTCCCACCCTTCAAATCCGTTATTCACCCAATGATCGGGCAATTGTTTCAATGTGCTGAAATTCAGATCATCCGGCAGATCAATACGGCTCTCAGGCAAGAAGCCCGCTCCTTGCGTCCACATCTTGTGTGCATTGAGCTGTAATTGTGTTTGCTCGCTCAGATGAAAATACGGATGCCAGCCCAGCCCGAAAGGCATGGCTCTGTCACCTTTATTGGTCACGCGCATGGTGAGACTGAATCCTGTCTCATCCAGGCTGAAAACCTGCTCCGCTTCATAGATAAAAGCAGCTCCAGCTTTATTGTACGTAAAACGTAATACCAACCGGTGATCTGATATTTCCGCAACCTGCCAGATGCCCTGCCAGCTCTCGCCGTGAATATAGAGGGGATCATCATCCGTATTGGGTTGAAACTGGTAGTCATATTCCTCAAAACTGAAATGGTTTTGCGGGATACGGTTGCCGAACGGAATGAGCGGAAAACCACCGGTTTCGACGGGTGCAACGGCCATGTTTTTGGCTTCACGTAACAGCGGAACCCTCTTTTCCAGTTCAATCCACCAGAGGTCATGCACAGTACCGCCTTCAGTGGCAATATGGGCCTCGAATTGTGCCGTTTTCAAAATGATAATGCTCATGGACACTTCCGATCAGGCAATTTTAATATCAGGATCAAACCTGCCTTTGAATGGCAAATCCAGCACAAAGGTAGCGCCTGCAGGTTGTTGCTGGCGTGCGGCCTCATCCATGCCAAGCCACGCAGAGGTGACCAGCATTTGGTTCGCATCCTTGCCAACAAAAGCAGGACAACTCGGCTGTGAAACAGGCAAAGCAATCGAGCGCAGAAAACTGCCATCCGGTGCATATCCGGCAATCTGTGAACCGTCCCATAGTGCCACCCAGAAATTGCCTTCTGCATCCACAATCGCGCCATCGGGGTTGCCCGCAGGAAACGCAGTCAGAAAGACTGATGCCTCACCAACCGGCAGCCCGTTAGCGGGATCGAGCAAAACGCGCATCACTTTGCGCAAAGCAGTGTCTGCAAAATAGCCGACAGCCCCGTCAGGCGAGAAACAAATGGCGTTACTAATAGTGATCTTGTCGAAAATCTTGCGCAACGCACCCTTATAATACCAGTAAATTGCACCGGCTTCCGGCTCTGCCTGCCAGCCCATGGTACCGAGCCAAAGTGCCCCGCTTGGATGCACCCGCGCATCATTGGAACGGGTTAGCGGATTATCAGCCTCAAGCTCCAGATGCAGGGATAAATCCCCCGTTGTTACATCACGCAGATATAAGCCGCGCTCGGTGAAAACGAGTTGCGTATGCCCATCCACGCGCGCCAGCGCACTGGCCGCCAAAGGCAGTTCATGCTGCCTGCTGACGCCACTCCCGAACTGATATTCACAAAGTTTCGCATTCAGAATATCGAACCACCATGCTGTATCTGTATGAGGATCATAGGTCGGCCCCTCACCCAGCTTGCATAGCGGAACATTGAGCGCAGCAGGCATAAACATCTCAGCCATGAACATCACCGAAGGTTTCATCATAGGCTGTTATGGTCAGGCGCGCTTTTGCCCGCACAGTTTCAGCACTGTCACCCGGTCGATAAAGGCTGGAACCAATGCCGAATGTTCGTATACCGACACGGGCATAGTCGCTGAAATTCTGATCCGATACACCGCCGACTGCCCCGATGACTGCATTTTCAGGCAGAATCGTTTTAATCGCCGCAATACCGGAAGCACCTAGCGATCCGGCGGGAAAAAACTTCAATGCGGATGCACCGCTGCGGATTGCCAGCAAAGCTTCACTTGCCGTGTAACAGCCGGGCATTGTAATCAGCCCGCAGGACGAGGCATGGCTAATCACATCAGCATCCGTGTTCGGGCTCACCATAATCCGCCCGCCAATATCCGCAAGCTGTTGCGCATCCGCTGTTGTCAGTACCGTTCCTGCACCAATCAGAACCTTATCACCGAATAATTTCACGGCCTTTTCAATCGACGCCCACGGGTTCGGCGAGTTGAGCGGAATTTCAATAACCTCAAAACCTTCCGTAATCAGGGCTTCAAGAACCGGTTCAACCTCATCATTGCGGATACCGCGAATAATCGCTACCAGTGAGCGTTGTAATGATGGCCAGATGACAGAACCCATGATTTATTCCTTTGAACCCGACATATCGGCAACCGGCCACAACCGGCTTGCCGCTGCAAATAATCCCTGCCGGACAACTGTTTCACCATTATGAAGGATGACGTCAAAACCCGCCTGTTGCAGAACAGCCTGATAAAGTCTGCCAAGCGCTCCCGTGGCCAGCAATCCGATTGTGCCGGTGCCATAGAGTTGCTTTACACGGCCGATTTCACTGCCGATCAGCAGGCCGGAGAGATGCGCTGCCCCATCTGAATGTTCTTCAAATCCAAGTAATTGGGATGCCCGAACGCCAAAAAGGCTCTCCGCCATACGCGCCGGTTCTGCGAGTGCCGTTTCAACCGCACGGACAAATGCAGGCGCGCTTGAATCAAAGTTCAACTCTGCGTCTACGGCATGCCGGAGAATGGAATTTTGTGACAGTACCGCAAATAATTCACCGGTCATGAAGGTGGTGAATTGTGTGACAATACCGCCTTCCACTTTTGTCCATTTGCTGTGTGTGCCAGGCATGCATATCAGGCCATAGGGCATGAAGGCTGCAATCCCTGCCAGCTGTGTTTCCTCCCCACGCATGACATTTGCGGAGTGCTGTTCCCGCTGCGCTAAACCCGGCAGAATACGGATGTCCCGTGTCTGATGCTCAATTCTGAGGGCTTGCGTGGCCAGCCCGTCCAGTGGCGTCGGCAGGTTGATATAAGGTGCTTCCGCCCATCCTTGCCGTGCTCCGGCCATACCGCAAATCATAACCGGCAGATTTGCGGGCGCATCCAGCTTTTGCAAATGCTTTTCCAGCACAGGTGCAAAGCCCGCTGCGCCACCTGATGAAGAACAATGCATCATCCCTTCATCACTGCGGCTCTCACCCAGCACATAACCTTGAGCATCTGTGATCCAGAGACGAAAGCTGCTCGTTCCCCAGTCCGCTAAAGCGTAATTCATTACCGGCTCTGCCATTGTGATCACCCTCTGAAACCAACGATATTTGAGCGCAGGTTATCAAGCAGCACGGCGATAAGAAGTATGCACCCACGAACAACATATTGATAAAAGGCCTGAATATTCAGCAGGTTCATAACATTCTCGGCAATGCCCATAATCAGCACACCAACAATCACACCCAGCATCGCGGCGCGACCACCGGCAAGCGAAACGCCGCCGAGCACACAGGCTGAGATCACAGATAATTCCAGTCCGGTTGCCGCATTCGGCTGGCCGGATGTAATGCGCGATGCCAGCAAAATACCGGCAATACCGCATACCAGTCCTTGCAGAGCAAAAATCCAGACCCGCATAGAAACCACATTGACGCCGGCAAGGCGTGAGGCTTCGGGATTACCACCGATAGCCAGTGTGTTTTTACCAAAAACCGTACGGTTCAACACAAAGCCAAACACCACGAACAGCAACAGCATCACCCAGATCGGCGTCGGAATACCGAGGAATTTTGACAGTGCCAGCTGATAGAATGACGGATCATTGATGCCGACAGCGCGCCCGTCACTGGAGATAAGCGCCAGTCCGCGCACAATCTGCATCGTCGCGAGCGTGGTGATCAGAGCATTAATGCGAAATTTTGCAATGACAACGCCGTTGAATAGCCCGACGATAAAACCACCTGCCAATGCCGCCAGCAAACCGAGAAAAATTGATCCCGTAGCATTGGATGCCATCACCGCGATCATGCCGGTAAAAGCAACGGTCGAGCCAACAGACAAGTCAAAATCACGCGATGCGAGACAGAACATCATGGTACAGGCAACTATGCCGATAGTGACCACAGATTGTAAAAGCCCGAGCATATTACGCTCAGTCAGGAAGTTTGGCACCGTCAGCGCAACCACTGCAAAAGCCAGCAGGAAGATAACCACAAGACCTTGTTCACCAAGCAGAATTTTTTTAATTGAAGTCATCGTTCAGGATACCTTTTGTAATGATCCGGCTGCCGCTTCAGAGACGGTCTTATCCGGTAGTGCCGCTTTAAGAATTGCGCGGTCATTGAAATTGACGCGCTTAAAGCTGGCCGCAATCTGCCCTTCGCACATCACCATAATCCTGTCAGAAATGCCCATCACCTCTGGCAACTCACTGGAAATCACCACAATCGCCATACCGTTTTCAGCAAGCTGATAGAGAATTTCGTAAATTTCAGCCTTGGCACCGACATCAATGCCGCGTGTCGGTTCATCAATGATCAGCACTTTGATATTCTGCTCAGCAAGCCAGCGACCAAGAATAACTTTCTGCTGGTTGCCGCCCGACAGATTAACAATATCCTGCTTACGTGACGGCGTGCGGACCCGCAGTTTTGCGATATAAGTCTCGGCCAGTTCTGCTTCCCTTTTCGGGCGGATCAGCCCAAACGGCGAAAAATGACGGCGGGCAGAAACAGCGATATTCTCCTCAATGGAGCGTCCCTGAATAATTCCGTCAAATTTGCGATCCTCGGGACACAATACAATCCCTGCACGGATCGAACTGCGCGGATCATTCGCGGCGACTTTTATCCCCTCAACGCTGACCGTACCCGTGTGGCGTTGATCTGCGCCGTGAATCAGGCGACTCATTTCAGAGCGCCCTGCCCCAATCAGCCCGAAGAAGCCTGTAATTTCGCCAGCCCGCACCTCAAAATTAACAGGTACAGACAATTTGCTACCACTCAGATTTTCGACCTTCAGCAGCACTTGATCGCTAATATTACGGCTGCGCCAGCCCCAGATATTGCTGATTTCACGACCAACCATTTCAGAAATAATCTGATCGCGGCTCACATTTTCAAGACTTGCGTGATGCGCTGCCAATTTGCCGTCACGCAATACCGTCAGACTGTCGCAAAGCTGAAAAATCTCATCCAGACGATGAGAAATATAGAGGATAATCTTACCCTCGGCTTTCAATCGTCCGATCAACCGGAACAGGATTTCGCTTTCCCGCGATGACAGAGAAGATGTCGGCTCATCCAGTGCGATAATACGGGCATCAAGCATGACCGCTTTGGCAATTTCCACCATCTGCCGCTCGCCAATGGAAAGATGCGCAACCTTGGTGGCCGGATCAATATCGATGCCAATCATCCGCAGCTTTTCACCAACCTCTTTGGCCAGCGCTTTAAAGCTGATCAGTCCGGCTTTGGCAGGATAACGCCCGAGCAATAAATTCTCAGCAACACTCAGCTCCGGCACCAGCTGCAATTCCTGATGAATAACAATCACACCGGCATCAAATGCATCCCGCACAGTGGCGTATTTCTGCACCTCGCCATTAATGATGATTGCACCGCTATTTGCCTGCTGATCGCCCGAAAGCACACGAATAAGCGTGGATTTACCCGCGCCGTTCTCCCCCATCACCCCGTGTACGGCACCTTTGGCAACATTGAAAGATACGTCAGTCAGCGCTTTGACGCCGGGATAAAATTTGGAAATATTTTTAAACGTCAGGAAGTCATCCATGCTGCACCTGTCTCTCAGCAGTGGTTATGCCACTTGAACAATAAAGTCTGAAAATGAGAGCCGGAACGATATGTTTTCCGGCTCTCAAACATTCAAAGCACAGTTATTCGATGCCAAGTTCTTTACGAACAGCAGCATAATTATCGCGCAGTGCAAGCTGACCCGATGTCAAAGTCAGTTTTTCCGGCTCTTTGCCATCGGCAAGCCATGCATACATATTCATGGCAGTTTCATAGCCGTGGCGTTTTGGTGAAATAATCACAGTCCCATAGAAACCGGTCGCGTTTGGTTTTTTGAATTCATTGATCGCGGAATCCGCACCACCAATGCCAACTGCAATAACATTTTCTGAAGGAACGCCCACGCTTTCCGTAGCACGCACGGCACCCAGAACAGATTCATCATTCAGACCAACTGCAACCCAATGTTTAATGCCGGCATTCTTGTTAAGGACAACAGTTGAAGCGTTCAACGCTGCTTCAGTATCGGTTTTCGCTTGCGGAGCGGCGAAAATATTCGCTTCCGGCAAACCGTTTTCTTTCAATACCGAAAGCGCACCTTCAACACGATCAACAGCCGTTGGCAGCTGGTCATAGGAAACACGGATAGCACCGACATCTTTCCAGTCCCATCCGCGCTTTTTGACTTCTTCACTAATAGCACGGCCAACTTCTTCACCAATTTTGGTAGCGGAAATGCCCATATGCACCACGTCTTCCAGCGGCTGTCCATCAGCGCCGACAAGACGGTCATCAACTGTCATGAGTTTCAGGCCATTGGCCTCAGCCTTGGCAATAATACCAGGTCCGAGCTTGACATCAGGCGTACAAATAATCACGCCGGTTGCACCCTGAGCTGCCAGATTATCCAGCGCAGACTGAACTTTTTCGCCGTCTTCCGCACCGATTTTGACCAGCGTGAAACCTTTTTCTTTTGCCGCTACATCGGCAAATTTCCACTCATCCTGAAACCATGGTTCTTCCGGCTGTTTAACAACAAAACCGATTTTAATATCTGCCGCATAGGCAGCGGATGATCCGGCAACAGCAGCATAGACTGTTCCGGTCATGATACCGGCCAAAGCGGCCGCTTTTAGAAAATGCATTTCTTTCCTCCCAAAGAATGCAGCACCCAGACTGGGCTTATAGCGCAGTAAAAAGTGCAATTGTCCTCCAACAATATGTGAGGCTAAATCAAATCATCATACTGGTCAATACATCTTGTATGATGATTTAAAATTCATCATAATACATAAGAAGACAAAAATATTATCTTATGGCATATAGCACCACAGATCGAAGCTCTACCTGACGAAATGCCTGTGATTCCAGCCATAGCAACTGAGAGACATACCGTGACTGAAATATCGGAGCAGCAACAAACCACTCCCTCCCGTGCGCAGCGTCCGCGCGTGCAGAAAAACGTCACGGCAATGATGGCAACTGAAATTCTGAATGGCCGTTATGCACAAGGCACGATGCTGCCAAGGGAAAATGATCTCTGTGAAGAATATGAAGTCAGCCGTACGGTTATTCGGGAAACGATTAAAACACTCGAATCCAAAGGCTTAGTGCGCGGAAAACCACGCATTGGCACAATGGTCTGCGATCAGGATGACTGGAACCTGCTCGATCAGCAAGTCTTAGACTGGCTGGGTCCGCGTATTGTCGATCTTGATTTGCTGCTGTGCGTTCTGGAAGCCAGACGTGCCATTGAGCCGGTGGCCGCAGAACTCGCAACCCAGCGCGCCTCTGCTATGGATATTGCTGCTCTGGAAATAGCGTGGAACCGTATGAATGAGGCGGGTGGCGATATTGAAGCATTCACACAGGGCGATGTTGATTTCCACATTGCCTTATTGCGTGCCAGCCATAATCAGGTATTTCGTCAACTTTGCGGCATTATTGAAGCCGCGCTGCGTTACACGCTCTATACGTCGAATGATGCTGTTCCAAGCCGGGAAGAGGCAATCTCAGAGCATCTGGAGCTGATAGAGGCAATCCGCTTGCGCGATAAAGAACGTGCGCGAAAAAGTTCGCACAAAATGCTTGATCTTGCTGCCCGCGATCTCGGGATGATCAATCAATAACGAGGCGACAACTTACCTGTCATCCAAGAACAAATAAGGCGGCTATTCAGCCGCCTTATTTGTTTCATCCATTGTCAACCGCATTCAGGTGATCTGTAACAGCGTCCTCTTATACTGCCCCCACTCGCCAATTGTTAAAGCGACACACATCCTGAGCACTGGCTTAGCGCGCTTGTTATTTGCTGTTTTCAACCTTGCTATAAAGTAATTCGCATGTGAATATTACATTCAAATACGAATTATCCGGGAGGGTATAATAAAATGACAGAGAATGAGCTTCCGCTCAGCGGACTTGTAGTTTTAGATATGAGCCAGTTTTTATCTGGCCCTTATTGCTCGCTGAGGCTCATGGATTTGGGTGCCCGTGTTATTAAAATTGAGCGTCCCGACGGAGGTGATTTATCTCGCGGCCTTTATTTGAGCGATACGGAAATTGGCGGCGACTCCACGATCTTTCACGCCATTAATCGCGGCAAAGAGAGCATTGCGCTTGATTTGAAAAATCCTGACGATCTGGCATCGTTGAGAAAACTCATCGCTCAGGCAGATGTGGTCATTCAGAACTTTCGCCCCGGCGTTATTCAACGGCTCAACCTCGATTACGAAGCTGTAAAAGCACTCAATCCGCGCATCGTCTATGCGTCCATCAGCGGATATGGCGAAGAAGGTCCGTGGGTCTCACGGCCGGGGCAGGATTTGCTGGCACAGGCGCGTTCAGGTCTGATGTGGCTCAATGGCGATGAAGGGCAAGGACCGGTACCGTTTGGTCTGGCCGTTGCCGATATGCTGGCAGGCGCGGCGGCTGCGCAAGGTATTCTTGCAGCGCTCGTCCGTCGAGGGATTACCAATAAAGGCTCGCATGTCGAAACCAGCCTGCTGGAAGCGCTCGTCGATTTTCAGTTCGAAGTCCTGACAACCTATCTCAATGACGGCCGCCGCCTGCCAAAACGCTCAAGTTTCCGCAGCGCCCATGCATATTTGTCTGCGCCATATGGTGTTTATCAGGCTTCAGACGGCTTTCTGGCAATTGCAATGATGCCGATACCAAAACTCGCAGCGCATCTGGAGATGCCGGAACTAGCGCCATTTGCAGAGGACAGCGCAAGCTGGTTCACAAAGCGGGATGACATTAAACGGCTGATTGCCGCCCGTATTGCACAAAAAACTGTCGATGACTGGCTCGCGGTACTGGAACCCGCCGATATCTGGTGCGCCCGTGTGTTGAACTGGGAAGAGCTTCTCTCAAGCGAAGGTTTCTCGGTGCTGGATATGTTGCAAACTGTTACCCGCGAGGATGATGTTGCTATTACAACCACACGATCACCGCTCCGCATTAACGGGCAGCGCGCAAAGATCGACAATGCAGCCCCCCGTATTGGCCAGCATAGCCAAAACATCAGAGAGGAATTCGGACTATGAGCTCTGTCCGTCTGAAAGGTATGACCTGGAACCATCCCCGTGGTTTTGATCCTCTCGTCGCCGGCGCTGCACAATGGTTCAAAGATAAAGGCGTTGAAATCTCATGGGAAAAACGTTCCCTGCAAGATTTTGAGACGTTTTCGGTCGAGGAACTTGCACGCAATTTCGATTTGATCGTGATAGATCATCCGCATGTCGGGCAGATTACCAAAGAAAACTGCCTTCTCCCGCTCGACATGGCCGGTCATGAAGAGGAACTGCGCGCGCTTGCTGAAGGCTCCGTCGGAGAGTCTTTTCCAAGTTACAACTGGCAGGGACAGCAGTGGGCCTTGCCGCTGGACGCGGCGGCGCAAGTGCAGGCATGGCGACCCGATCTCATGATCAATCCGGCGGCATCATGGGATGACGTTTTGCAATTGGCTTGCGCAGGTAAGGTTTTAATTCCGTTACTTCCGCCTCATTCGCTGATGAGTTTTTATACATTGGCTGCCAATGCAGGAAAACCATGTTTTGAAAAAGACGTATTTATCGCGCTTGAGGATGGTTGTGAGGCCTTTGAAAAATTACGAGCACTTGCCGCTTTGGTGAAGCCGGACTGTTTTCAGATGGATCCAATTGCTGTGTTCGAAGAGATGGCCGCGCCGCAATCCGGCATTGCCTGCACACCCTTGATTTACGGCTATGTAAATTATGCTATGCCAGAGTTTCGTGAGCGTCTGATCCGCTTTGCCGATATTCCAGCTGGTACGGCAGGTGTGGCGGGTTCTGCTCTGGGCGGAACCGGTATTGCTGTTTCCGCATTCACGCAGCATTCTCAGGCAGCCAGTGATTTTGCTTATTGGATTGCAAGCGGCGAGGTGCAGAAAGGGCTCTATGCTGCCTCTAACGGACAGTCCGGTCATGCGAGCGCTTGGGAGGATGATGGTGTCAATCGGGCTGCATATGATTTTTATCGTCAGACAAGAGCAACGCTCGAAGGCGCATGGGTGCGACCGCGTCATGATGGATATATGCCCTTTCAGGATGCGGCGTCCCAACGGATCAACAAAGCTCTGCAGGAGAACGAAACGTCAGAAACAGTCATAACTGATCTTAATCGACTTTTCGCGGAAAGCTTCAAATAAGATTAAAGTGAAATCGACAGAGCGTTTCTGATTTAGCAGAAACGCTCTATCACTGTTGTCTCATGTCTTTTCAACCCGCAACCGGAGATTTACAGCTTCCAGATCCGGCGCGCATTCTCTGACAAGAGCTGCGCCTTTTCACTTTCACTGCAGCCTTCAAGCAAGGCATGGGTTGCGGCAACCCACACAGATAATCCGCCACCGGCCGGGCTCGCCAAAGTGCAGACCGGCCAGTCACTTCCCCACACCACCCGATCCCAACCGAATGCATCAATAACATGCTCAACATAGGGGCGCAGCGTCCCGACATTCCAACTATCAGCATTACAATAGGCGACGACGCCGGAAATTTTAGCCATAACATTCTTGCGTTTCGACAGCTCCGAAATGCCCTCTTTCCAGCTCTCCAGCGCACCGGATTTAATGTCGGGGATGCCGCAATGATCCAGAATAAAGGTCATATCAGGTGCCACATCAGCAAGTGCTGCCGCTTTATCAAGCTGGTGTGGTAAGACGCAAAGATCAAATGTCAGACCAGAGCCCTGTATCTGTCTGATGTTTTCTCTGAAAAGAGGCTGCGCGGAAAAATCATCCGGCATAACATGCAGAACACGACGAAATCCTTTTACAAAACCATTGCTGCGTTGTTGTTGCAAATCATCCGAAAAACCAGCGTCTTCCGGGCGACAAGAAACAATCGCCCCCTTGATAAAACCACCTGATTCCCGTGCTGTTTTTTGAATATATTCTGTCTCCGCATGCATCAAATCGGGGGCAGCGTCTGCTTCCATATGCAGTGCAGAATTTATACCGCAGCGTTCAGCCTCTTGCCGGTAAGTTGCGAATAAATAATCTCTGTCCAATGTAGGCGCACTGGCAAGCCAAGGGTAATTTAATGCAGTCTTGTCAATAAGATGCAGATGAGTGTCGATCAACATGGCAGGTCCTCCTCCGACCAGTTTTCTCTGAATTTATTCTGTAGCCGCGATATCTGCACCAACAAGTTTCGAGAGATCCTTAACCGTTTTTTGCAGTAAATTTATTGTCTGAGTTATATCGGGACCTGATGATGAATTGACCAGCGTTACGTAAGGACAGGTGAGCGCTGCAATACAGGTACCATCAGAGCCAAGAATGGGCGCAGAAAGATTATAAACACCAGCCATTTGCGCACTCGGCATCATTTCATAGCCACGCTCACGTATCTGATCGAGCCGCTCATAAAAACCCTGTCCCAGCTGCACCTTTTCATCGTTTCTTATATGCGCAGCAATCATCATTTCGCGTTCTTCCGGCGAGCTGAAAGCCAGAAGAATATGGCCGGAGCCGGTATCAAACATACTAATATGTGAGCCAACCCGAATAGAAATGCCCCAATAATCCGGTGCTTCCTGCTGGGCAATCACCACAACAGAACCACGATCAAACACCGCAAGCTGGTTCGCCTGTTTTGAGGCCTGAGCCAGATCACGCATGTACGGCATTGCAAATGAGGCAAGGCGGCGGACAGGCGCATGCAGCTGCCCCAAACCAAAAAGCTTGAGTGTTAAACTATAGCGGTCACCGTCGAGTTTGGTCACATAACCACGTTTCACCAGACGATCGAGCATCCGGTAAAAAGAATTCGGATTGCGATCCAGATGTTTTGAGATTTCAGCCTGCGTCAACCCGCCATCAACCGTGGCGAGCAGCTCTAAAATATCCAGCCCTTTATCAAGGGCAGGAGCGCGGTAACGATCGTCAATATCCATAACAATCTCCTCAATGAAATCCAGCTTTCATATATGAAGGCGAAAACTTGTTAAAGTTAGTATTACACTTAAACCAGCTTGACCACTGCTGAATATTATGTTTGCATATAAATATTAACTTCACAAATGGGGAACAGGCAGAATACTGCCGGAAGTTAGGAGGAAAAAATGATGAAAGCATCATGGATGCTGGCAGGCACAACTGCGCTTGCCATATTAACCAGCCAGACATATGCCGCAGACTTGCCGGGCACATTTAAAGATGTGACTATCAATGCCAAGTTGATTGGCGGCCAGCAATATGAGGCCCTTTATTCGCGTATCGCTGACTGGGAGAAAGCGACAGGCGCCAAGGTCAATATTCTGTCTAAGAAAAATCACTTTGAGCTGGATAAGGAAATCAAGTCCGACATAGCTTCCGGCTCGGTCAATTGGTGTGTGGGATCAAACCACTCATCCTTTGCACCGCAATATCCTACGCTTTATGCGGATTTAACCACGCTGATCCCGCAAGAAGAAATTGCAAAATTTGTGCCTGCGGTTATTGGTGCCTCGACACTGAATAACAAGCTGGTCATGCTGCCGCGCGCGCAGTTCGATGTGTCAGCGCTCTATTACCAAAAAAACCTCTATAGCGACGACGCTAAAAAAGCCGCATTTAAAGAAAAATACGGCTATGATCTGGCGCCGCCAAAAACATGGAAAGAAGTTTCCGATCAGGCTGTATTCTTTGCCGACCCGCCAAATTTCTATGGCACGCAGTTTGCAGGCAAGGAAGAAGCCATCAACGGCCGCTTCTATGAAATGCTGGTCGCTGAAGGCGGCGAATATCTTAAAGACGGCAAACCTGCTTTCAATTCGGAAGCCGGTGTTCGTGCGCTCGACTGGTTCGTCAACCTCTATAAGGCTAAAGCCGTTCCTGCCGGTACGACCAACTATCTCTGGGATGAGCTGGGCGCTGGCTTTGCTTCCGGCACCATTGCACTCAATCTGGACTGGCCGGGCTGGGCGTCTTATTTTAACGACCCTAAATCTTCGAAAGTCGCTGGTAATGTCGGCATTATTGTTGCGCCAACAGGCTCATCTGGCAAACATACCGGATGGTCTGGCCATCACGGTTTTTCTGTTACAGAATCCTGCGATAATAAAGAAGCCGCAGCCTCTTTGGTCTGGTTCCTGACCAATGAAGATTCCCAGAAACAGGAATCTGCTGCTGGCACACTGCCAACACGTACCGCTGTCTGGGATTACGTTATTCAGCAGGCCGCATCAGATCCGTATAAAACTGAAGTTTTGACTGTCTTTCAGGAAGCTGCAACGCATGCATTCCCTGTTCCGCAAACACCGTCATGGATTGAAATCTCCAATGCAGTTTATCCGGAACTTCAGGCAGCGATCCTCGGAGATAAAACCTCTCAACAGGCACTGAATGATGCCGCTCAAAAAGCGACACAAATTCTGGAAGACGCCGGAGAACTCTAATCCGGCCTGATACTGAAATGACCTGTCGTGTGCGTATCTCCCGACGGGTCATTTCAACTATGCGCGTGCCAAGCCATCGTTTGGGAAAACAATGTTAAAACGTCTTTCTCCACCGACACTTCTGCTTTTGCCTGCCTTCATCATCCTTGCAGCAGTTGTTCTGTTTCCTCTTATCCTGTCACTTTATTCGAGCTTCACGCCGTTCCGGCTGACGCGCCCTGACAGTTTGTTCAAGTGGATTGGATTGCGGAATTATGAACGCATTTTGACTGACTGGGTATTCTGGGCAGCCTTTTTGCGCACCGTGGTTTTTCTGACAATTGCGCTTAATCTGGAAATGCTGCTTGGTCTCGGCTTGGCGCTCCTCGTCAATAAAGCCACACGTGGTCAGCGCGTTTTGCGTACCATGATGATGTTCCCGATGATGTTCTCGCCGGTACTCGTCGGCTTCCAGTTCAAATTTATGTTCAACGACAATATTGGTCTGGTGAATAATGCACTGCAATCACTCGGCATAACGGATGCCGCTATACCTTGGCTGATCGACGGCAATCTGGCGCTGTTTGCCATTCTGATGGCAGAAGTCTGGATGTCGACTTCGGTGTTTGCGATCCTTATTTTGGGTGGTCTTCTGTCCATGCCGCAGGATCCAGTAGAAGCCGCGCGCGTTGATGGTTGCACGCCATGGCAGACATTCCGCTATGTTATCTGGCCTTATCTGATGCCATTTGCCTTCATCGCGATGACTATTCGGTCGCTCGATGTGGCGCGTGCTTATGACATTGTGAAGATCATGACCGATGGTGGCCCAGCACGGCGAACCGAGCTGATCTGGACGCTTGTCGGGCGCACGGCCTATTCGGATGCGCAAATGGGGCTTGCTAACGCTATGGCCTATGTCGCGATCCTGCTTTCGATCATTTTCACCGTAATCTTCTTCCGCAAGCTTGCAGCCGCACGTGCGCAAATCGGAGCGGAGTGGTAATCATGGCTTCCAAAACCCTCTCTAATGATCAGCATCGCCTGCTGCGTCGCGTTAAAAAAGCCGCCTATCTGATTGGCCTGTTTCTGGCGATGACGATCATCTGTCTGCCGGGACTGTGGATCGTGCTATCCTCGCTGCGTCCGCCGGTTGAAATCATGGCAAAGCCGCCCGTGTGGATTCCGCAAGAAATCACGCTCGACGCTTATTATGCAATGTTTTCAGGTGCAGGTGCTGGCGGTATTCCGGTCTGGGATTATTTCCGCAATTCACTGATTATCTCGGTAACATCAACAATCATTGCGCTGATTGTCGGCGTTTCGGGCGGCTATGCCTTTGCGCGCTTCCGCTTCTGGGGTAAGTCGACGACCTTCCTAGGCCTCATGTTGACGCGTTCGGTGCCGGGCATTGCCCTCTCGCTTCCACTGTTCATGCTCTATTCGCGCATTGGCATTATCGATACGCATTTCGGCCTGATTATCACCTATGTAGCGCTCAATGTGCCGTTCACGATCTGGCTAATTGACGGTTTCTTTCGTCAAGTGCCGAAAGACTTGGCAGAAGCAGCCCAGATTGACGGCTGCACGCGCTGGCAGGCTTTCTGGCAGGTGGAATTTCCGCTGGCTGGTCCCGGCATTGCAACCGCCGGCATCTTCGCCTTCCTCACCTCATGGAACGAATATGCGCTGGCTTCCCAGCTTACCCGTTCCATTAATTCCAAGACCCTTCCTGTTGGTCTTCTCGATTACACCGCTGAATTCACTATCGACTGGCGTGGCATGTGCGCGCTGGCGGTCGTGATGATTATTCCGGCGCTGACCCTCACATTCATCGTTCAGAAGCATCTTGTTGCTGGTCTGACGTTCGGCGCGGTTAAAGGTTGATATTAAAATGGCTCAGCTTTCCATTAAAAATCTCGTCAAGCGCTACGGCGCAATTGAAGTGGTGCATGGCATTAATCTTGAAATCGCCGACAAGGAATTTGTAGCACTTGTTGGCCCGTCCGGCTGTGGCAAGTCCACGACATTGCGCATGATCGCAGGTCTCGAAAGCATTTCCGACGGCGTGCTCGAAATCGGCGGCAAGGTGGTGAACGATCTTCCGCCGCGTGATCGCAATATCTCCATGGTGTTTCAGTCCTATGCGCTTTATCCGCATATGTCGGTGCGCGAGAATATGGGATTTTCGCTCAAAATCGCCAAGCAACCAAAGGCGGAAATTGACCGCCGTGTGAATGAAGCGTCAGCCATTCTTGGTCTTGAAACGCTGATGGAGCGGCGTCCGGCGCAACTTTCGGGCGGTCAGCGCCAGCGCGTTGCCATGGGTCGCGCCATCGTACGCAATCCTGAAGTGTTTTTGTTTGACGAACCGCTTTCCAACCTCGATGCGAAGCTGCGCACGCAGATGCGCACGGAGATCAAGAAGCTTCATGCCAAGGTGCAATCCACGGTCGTCTACGTGACGCATGATCAGGTTGAGGCCATGACACTGGCTGACCGCATCGTCATCATGCGCGATGGTCATATCGAACAGATCGGGACACCGGATGAAGTGTTTAAGCGCCCAGACACACAGTTTGTTGCAGGCTTTATCGGCTCGCCGCCGATGAATATGGCCGAGGCAACAGTGCAAGCGTCAGAGCTGGTCTTTGCCAATGGTGACCGCTTGCCGGTTCCTGCCCAATTCAAGGCCAAGGTTACGGATGGTGCCAAGGTGACGTTCGGCCTGCGTCCGGATGATCTTTTCCCGAAAGGCCACGGCCTTTCGTCGGGTGAGGCCATTCACGAAGGTGGTTTGCGCGTTTCCATCACCGAGCCACTCGGCAATGAAACACTGGTTTTTGCCGAATTCGCAGGCAAGGAATGGGTAGCGCGTATGTTGAACCCACGCCATCTGCAACCGGGCGAAACCATTCCTATGCAATTTGATTTGTCGCAGTCGCATCTGTTTGATGCGGCAAGCGGCAAAAGTTTAGCGGTATAATCATGGCACGTATTGAAAAAGTTGAACTGCGCATGGTGGACTTACCACCGAAGGTCAAGCGCACTGATGCGATCCAGAGTTTTGTCAGTCAGGAAACACCAATCGTTACCATCACAGACAGTGATGGTGCGGTGGGGACAGGTTATAGCTACACCATCGGCACCGGCGGTTCATCGGTCATGCGCTTGTTGAACAACCATTTGGTGCCGCTGATTATCAATGAGGATGCGGATTGCATCGAGGCGATCTGGCGCAAGCTCGAATTTGCGACCCACGCCACAACCATCGGCGCAATTACAGCTTTGGCGCTTGCTGCCATTGACACGGCACTTTGGGATTTGCGTGCGAAGAAACAGAACCTGCCGCTATGGAAGCTTGCTGGCGGCGCCAAGGATCGTTGTCCGCTGTACACGACCGAAGGCGGCTGGCTGCATATCGAGAAAGAAGCGCTGGTCGAGGATGCGCTAGCCGCCAAAGCCAAGGGGTTCTCTGGCTCCAAAGTGAAGATCGGCAAGCCACATGGTTCGGAAGACTATGAGCGTCTTTCGGCTGTTCGTGCAGCCGTAGGCGACGGCTTTGAGATCATGACCGATTGCAATCAGGGCTTTACGGTGGACGAAGCAATCCGTCGTGCCGAACGTCTGAAAGAGTTGGACCTCGCATGGATTGAAGAGCCGCTTCCGGCGGATGATCTTGACGGTCATATCCGCCTGAATCGCTCGACCGCGACACCCATTGCTGTAGGTGAATCGATCTATTCGATCCGCCATTTCCGCGAATATATGCAGAAGGGCGCTTGCTCCATCGTGCAGGTGGATGTGGCGCGTATCGGCGGTATCACGCCATGGCTGAAAGTGGCACATGCGGCAGAAGCTTTCGACATTCCTGTCTGCCCGCACTTCCTGATGGAATTGCATGTCAGCCTCACCTGTGCCGTGCAGAACGGGCGCTATGTCGAATATATTCCGCAGCTTGATGATCTGACCACCAAGGGTATGGAAACTCGTGATGGCCACGCCATTGCACCATCAGAACCGGGCATTGGTATTGCATGGGATTGGGATGCCGTGCGTGCACGTTCGATTTCTGAATTTACACGCGAGATCGTGAGGTCGTAATGATTCAAAGAATGGGAATGGTGATCGGACTTAAGCCTGAAAAGATCGCAGAATATAAGAAGCTGCACGCGAGCGTGTGGCCGGAAATTCTCGCACTTATTTCCGAGTGCAACATCACCAATTATACGATCTTTCTCAAAGAGCCGGAAAATCTGCTGTTTGGCACATGGGACTATGTCGGCACTGACTTTGAAGCCGACATGAAAAAGATGGCCGCTAATCCTAAAAATCAGGAATGGTGGTCCGTCTGTATGCCGTGCCAGAAGCCGCTTGAAACCCGTAAAGAGGGTGAGTGGTGGGCAATGATGGAGGAGGTTTTCCATCATGACTGAGGTCTTTGATCCCAAAACCCTGCGCCAGTGGTGGGCCAAACCGTCCGAGCCAAAGCCGATTGTTATTTTTGGTGCGGGCAGCATTGTCGGCGACGCGCACTTGCCCGCCTATAAGAAGGGCGGCTTTCCGGTTGCAGGTATTTTCGATCCCAATCTGGAAAAAGCATCCGCGCTTGCCGACCAGTGGGGCATTAAGGCCTTTGCAAGTCTTGAAGCCGCAATTGCGGTTGAAGACGCAATCTTCGATCTGGCAACACCGCCGTCAGCTCATGCTTCGATCCTCGCGCAATTGCCGGAAGGTTCTGCGTGTCTCATCCAGAAGCCGATGGGCAGCGACCTCGCCGCCGCAACGGAGATTCTGAAAGTCTGCCGTGCACGCAATCTCAAAGCTGCTGTGAATTTTCAGCTGCGTTTCGCGCCGATGATGCTCGCTCTTTACGACGCCGTCGATAAGGGCTTGCTTGGTGAAGTGGTCGATTTCGACGCATGGCTGGCGCTTGCTACCCCTTGGGGTCTGTGGCCGTTCCTGAAAGGTCTGCCGCGTATCGAAATCGCCATGCATTCAATCCATTATCTGGATTTCGTGCGTGGCCTGCTTGGCAATCCGCGAGGCGTTCACGCCAAGACTATTGGCCATCCGAGCCATGAAGTTTCCCAGACCCGTACGGCTGCGATCCTTGATTATGGCAACCGTGTCCGTTGCGCGCTGTCGATCAATCATGACCATGATTTCGGCCGCAAGTTTCAGGCATGCGAGTTCCGCATTTGCGGCACCGAAGGGGTTGCCTATGTGAAACTTGGCGTCAATCTCGACTATCCGCGTGGCGAACCGGACGAACTTTGGATCAAGCCAAAGGGCGGAGACGACTGGGTGCACGTTGCGCTTCAAGGCGCATGGTTTCCGGATGCATTCTTAAACCGCATGGCGCAATTGCAGCGTTTCGCCACTGGTGAAGATGCAGAGCTTATCGGCTCGGTCGAAGATGCATGGCACACGATGGCGCTGGTCGAAGCGGCCTATCAGTCAAGCGCTGCTCCTGCCACGCCGCTTGCTGCAAAACCGGAGTTTTGATCATGTCTGAACAGGTGATCTATTTTGAAGATTATGAACTTGAGGCTCAGCGCATAACCTATGGCCGCACGATCACCGAAACGGATTTCGTGGTTCATGCTGGTCATACGGGCGATTTCTTTCCGCACCACATGGATGCGGAATTTTCAAAAAACCTGCCTGGTGGTCAGCGTATCGCGCATGGCACGATGATCTTTGCAATCGGCGTCGGCCTCACGGCAACGCTGATTAACCCTGTTGCGTTTTCCTATGGCTATGACCGTCTTCGGTTCGTGCGTCCGGTGCATATCGGCGATACGATCCGCACGCGCGTGACGATCAGCACAAAAGAAGACGACCCGAAAAGAACAAATTTGGGCCGCGTTACCGAGCGGTGCGAAGTGCTTAATCAGCGGGACGAAGTGGTGCTTGCATGCGACCACATCCTGCTTGTCGAACGGAAGGCATGACTATGACGATACGATTTGATGGAAAAACTGCGCTGATCACAGCCGCAGCCCAAGGCATTGGTCGTGCGAGTGCGCTGGCATTTGCTGAGGCCGGTGCCAAGGTCTATGCGACCGATATCAACGAGAGCGCCCTCAAGGAACTCGAAGGCGTTTCGGGTATCATCACCCGCAAACTCAACGTGCTTGACGAGGCGGCAGTGAAGGCGCTTGTTGCCGAGATCGGTCAGGTCGATATCCTGTTCAACTGCGCGGGCGTCGTCCATGGCGGTTCGATTTTGGAAATGAAGGACGAAGACCTCGATTTCGCGATCAATCTCAACATCAAGGCGATGATCCGCACCATTCAGGCCGTGCTGCCGGGTATGCTGGAACGCAAGGACGGTGCGATCGTCAACATGGCGTCGGTCGCTTCAAGTGTGAAGGGCGTGCCGAACCGCTTTGCCTATGGCGTCACCAAGGCGGCTGTCATCGGTCTGACTAAGGCTGTTGCTGCCGATTATGTTGCCAAGGGCATCCGCTGCAACGCCATCTGCCCCGGTACGGTTGAAAGCCCGTCGCTGCAAGATCGTCTGCGCGCGCAGGGCGATTATGAAGAGCAGCGTGCTGCCTTCGTCGCGCGTCAGCCAATTGGCCGCATCGGCCAGCCGGAAGAAATTGCCGATCTCGCGGTCTATCTCGCGGGTGCGACCTATACCACGGGTCAGGCGTATAACATTGATGGAGGCTGGACGATTTAAGTTCGCCTGCTGCTAATCCCCACAAGGAGTAAACTCATGAAATTTCTTCGCTTTGGCGAAACCGGACAGGAAAAGCCGGGTCTTCTCGATGCTGACGGTAATATCCGTGATCTGTCCGCCCATGTCAGCGATTTGTCGGGTGCTGTTCTCAACCCTGAAGCGCTTGCCAAGCTCGGTTCGCTGGATGTCAACGCCCTGCCAAAGGTCGAAGGCAATCCGCGTCTTGGTCCATGTGTTGCAGGCACCGGCAAGTTCATCTGCATCGGCCTCAACTATTCCGACCATGCAGCTGAAACGGGCGCGACCGTACCACCTGAACCGATCATCTTCATGAAGGCGACTTCCGCCATTGTTGGCCCGAATGACGATCTGCTCATCCCGCGCGGTTCGGAAAAGACCGACTGGGAAGTCGAACTCGGCATCGTTATCGGCAAGACCGCGAAATACGTTTCGGAAGAGGATGCGCTTGATTATGTTGCCGGCTACTGCACCATCCACGACGTTTCCGAACGCGCCTTCCAGATCGAGCGTCAGGGGCAGTGGACCAAGGGTAAGTCTTGCGACACGTTTGGTCCAACCGGCCCATGGCTGGTGACGAAGGAAGAAATCGCTGATCCTGAAAACCTTGCCATGTGGCTCAAGGTCAATGGCGAAACCATGCAGGACGGTTCCACCAAGACCATGGTTTATGGCGTGCGCCATCTGGTTTCTTACCTGTCGCAGTTCATGTCGTTGCAGCCGGGCGATATCATCTCCACCGGTACGCCTCCGGGCGTTGGCATGGGCATGAAGCCACCGCGTTATCTCAAAGCTGGCGACACTGTAGAACTCGGCATCGAAGGTCTCGGATCCCAGAAGCAGAACGTGCGCGCTGATATTTAAGGCGAAATAAACCATGACGAAAATTACTGATCTGCGCGTCTTTGATCTGCGCTTCCCGACTTCGCAAAGTCTGGACGGTTCTGACGCGATGAACCCGGACCCGGACTACTCGGCGGCTTATGTCATCCTCGATACGGATGACGAAGCGCTGAAGGGCCACGGCCTCACCTTCACCATTGGTCGCGGCAATGACATCTGCTGTCAGGCCATTCTTGCCATGCGCCATCTGGTGGTCGGCACCGATCTCGACACTGTCCGCGAAGCTCCCGGCAAGTTCTGGCGCCATCTGACAAGCGACAGCCAGTTGCGCTGGATTGGCCCTGAAAAGGGTGCGATGCATCTGGCAACCGGCGCTGTGGTCAATGCTTTCTGGGATCTGCTGGCCAAGCAGTCCGGCAAGCCGGTCTGGCGTCTGGTGTCGGAAATGTCGGCAGAAGAAATCGCAGATATTGTCGATTACCGCTATATCACGGATGTGCTGACCCGCCATGAAGCCGTCGAAATTCTGCGCAAAGCAGAAAGCGGCAAGGCGGAACGTATCGCCAAAATCGAAGCCACCGGCTATCCTTGCTATACGACCTCGGCTGGCTGGCTTGGCTATGGCGACGATAAGTTGCGTCGTCTTTGTCAGGAAGCGATTGATGAAGGTTTCAACCACATCAAGATGAAGGTTGGCCGCGATCTCGAAGATGATATTCGTCGTCTCACCATCGCGCGTGAGGTGATTGGTCCGGATCGTTATCTGATGATCGACGCCAATCAGGTCTGGGAAGTAGATCAGGCAATCGAGTGGGTCAACAAGCTTGCCTTCTCTAAGCCGTTCTTCATCGAAGAACCAACCAGCCCGGATGATGTTGCAGGCCATCGCAAAATCCGCGAAGCCATTGGCGATGTGAAAGTTGCGACCGGCGAAATGTGCCAGAACCGCATCATGTTCAAGCAGTTCATCGCGGAAGGTGCCATCGACATTGTTCAGATCGACAGCTGCCGCATGGGTGGCCTGAATGAAGTTCTGGCCGTGCTGCTGATTGCTGCGAAATACAATAAGCCGGTCTGGCCGCATGCGGGCGGTGTTGGTCTTTGTGAATATGTGCAACATCTTTCGATGATCGATTATGTTGCCGTTTCAGGCACGATGGATGGTCGTGTGATCGAATATGTCGACCATCTGCACGAGCATTTCATCGAGCCATGCATCATCAAGAATGCGGCTTATATGCCGCCATCGCTGCCGGGTTTCTCGATTGAAATGAAGCCACAATCGATTGCGGATTATATTTTCCGAGGCTGAGAATAGTTCTTGCGACACAGTAATCCGACCGCTGCATTGCTCAATGCAGCGGTTCGCGCATGGCGTTTATCATTCGGGAGTGAATTATGATCATTTCATCTGCATCCGATTACCGTGAAGCGGCAAAACGAAAACTCCCGCCTTTTTTGTTCCATTATGCTGATGGCGGCGCAAATGCGGAAACAACCTTGCGGCGAAATACAGAAGACCTTGCTGAAATTGCACTCAACCAAAATGTCTTACGCAATATGAGCCAGCTTCAATTAGAGACAGAGCTTTTTGGACGAAAACTGGCAATGCCTGTGGCACTCGCACCTGTCGGACTAACAGGCATGTATGCCAGACGCGGTGAAGTTCAGGCTGCGAAAGCCGCAAGCAATAAAGGGATACCGTTTACACTCTCAACAGTGTCTGTCTGTCCGATTGAGGAGGTGCAAACTGCGTCTTCTGAACCGATCTGGTTTCAGCTTTATGTGCTTAAAGATCGCGGTTTTATGAAAAACGTTCTTGAGCGTGCGCAACAGGCAGGCATTAACACACTGGTTTTTACGGTTGATATGCCGGTGCCCGGCACCAGATATCGTGATGCCCACTCCGGAATGTCGGGGCAATATGCGAAAATCCGGCAGATGTTGCAGGCCATCACCCATCCGCAATGGGCTTATGATGTCGGCTTGATGGGGCGTCCCCATGATCTAGGGAATATATCCGCCTATCGCGGCAAGCCGACAAAACTGGAGGATTATATTGGCTGGCTCGGCAAAAATTTTGACCCGTCAATCAGCTGGAAAGATTTAGAGTGGATCAGGGATTACTGGGACGGAGCAATCATTATTAAAGGCATTTTGAATCAACAAGATGCCAGAGATGCCGTCAGCTTCGGAGCAGACGGTATTGTTGTGTCCAATCATGGCGGACGGCAATTAGACGGCGTCTTGTCCACCGCAAAAGCACTGCCTGCAATCGCTGATGCGGTTAAAGGTAATATAAAAATTTTAGCGGATTCAGGCGTGCGCTCCGGCCTTGATGTGGTGCGCATGATTGCACTTGGGGCAGATTGCATCTTGCTGGGAAGGCCGTTTATTTATGCCCTTGCCACTGCTGGCCAAAAAGGCGTTGAGCACGTTTTGGATTTAATTCATCACGAAATGCGTGTGGCCATGACGCTGACCGGAACCAACTCAATTGCAGAGATAAATAAAAACACTTTAGCAAGTTTTTCTCATACTCAGCACCAAATGCATGAGTTTTACCGAACCGATTCAACAAATCGATCCAAGCCTACGAACAAGTAAATCTTGTCGATTAACGCGTTTTCTTGATTTTTGAACCCTCCCCGGCATGCATTTATAAACAAGGCCGGAAATGGGTATCTCCGGCTTTGACGAACCTGAGAAGGTTCCGCAGTTTATAAGTCGGAGGGTAAGGCATAATGCGTAACGGGGGAGAGCTCCTTGTTGAAAGTCTGATCGCGCTTGGAGCGCGAAAGAGTTTCGGTGTTCCGGGAGAAAGCTATCTGGCAGTGCTGGACGCACTTCATGACACCAAAGGCAAGCTAGATTATATCCTGTGCCGGAATGAAGGCGGCGCGGCATTTATGGCTGCTGCCTATGGCAAACTGACCAATACCCCCGGCCTTTGCTTTGTTACCCGTGGTCCCGGTGCCACCAATGCCTCCATAGGTGTGCATACAGCCATGCAGGATAGCGCACCGATGCTGCTGTTTATCGGTCAGGTCGGCACAGATATGACCGGCCGTGAAGCTTTTCAGGAGATTGACTACCGCGCCATGTTCGGTACGGTCGCTAAATGGGCAGTGCAGATCGATCAGGTCGAGCGTATTCCGGAAATTCTGGCACGCGCATGGACAGTGGCTACGACCGGTCGTCCGGGACCTGTGGTGATAGCACTACCGGAAGATATGCTGACCAGCCTCACCGACAAATCACCTCTGACCGCACCGGCTAAAATCGCATTTCCTGCTCCGCAAGTGGAAGCAATGACGACAGCGCAGCAAATGCTGAAAGCCGCGAAAAAACCGGTCATTCTGATGGGCGGCACCAACTGGACCGAAACAGGTCGCAGCGCACTGCAAAGCTTCGCTGAACAGTCCGATATTCCTGTGGTTGCAGCCTTCCGCTATCAGGATCAGTTTGACAATTTCTCTTCAGCCTTTGTCGGTGAAGCCGGTGTGGGCATGTTGCCCCATGTCAAAGCGCTGATCCGTGATGCCGATCTCATTCTCGCAATCAATGTTCGTTTCGGCGAGATGACCACCGACGGCTACACATTGCTTGATGTACCGGTGCCGCAGCAGAACCTGATTCATGCTCATCCGTCCGATGCGGAAATCGGCAAAATCTATGTGCCGGATTTAGGCATTCACGCCTGCCCGAACAGTTTTGCACAAAGCCTGCAACCGGTCAGCGGTGCATGGACAGACTGGCGCAAAACCGCCCGTGATGCCTATCTTGCCAGTTTTGATGCCCCTGCCCAGCCATCACCGGTGGATATGGTTGCGGTCATGACCTACTTGCGCGACCGCCTGCCGGAAGATGTGATCCTGACCAATGGCGCAGGCAATTTCACGGTCTGGCCAAATAAGTTTGCAAAATTCGGCACCAAAGCACGGCTGCTCGCTCCGCAATCCGGTGCCATGGGTTATGGGGTTCCGGCAGCGATTGCCGCCAAAGTGGCTGAGCCTGAGCGTATGGTGATCTGCTTTGCCGGAGACGGTGATTTCCAGATGAATTGTCAGGAACTCGGCTCTGCCATGCAAGCAGGTGCGCAGCCGATCATCCTCATACTCAATAACGGGATTTACGGCACGATCCGCGCCCATCAGGAAAAGCATTATCCGGCACGCGTCTCCGGCACCACAATGGAAAATCCGGACTTTGTGGCACTGGCAAAATCCTATCGTTTTCATGCCGAACGGGTGGAAACCACAGCAGATTTTGCCGCTGCTTTCGAGCGTGCTGCAGCGTCTAAAACCGGCGCGGTGCTGGAACTCAATATTTCACCGGAAGCCCTTACACCCCGCCAGACATTAAGCCAGATGCGCGCTGCCGCATTGGCAGCGAAGGAAATGGCATGACATCCCGAAACGACATCCGGCTTGGCGCAGACATCGGCGGCACTTTCACCGATATCGCACTGGATATGCGCGGAACGCTCTATTCCACCAAAGTTCTGACCAATTACACCGCACCGGAACAGGCTATTCTCGACGGTATCCGCATTGTCACGGAACAGGCAGGCATCAGCCCTGCCGAGCTCGATATTGTTATTCACGGCACCACGCTGGCCACCAACGCGCTGATTGAACGGCGCGGTGCCAAGACAGCTTTTGTGACCACCGAAGGCTACCGTGATGTTATCGAAATGCGCAGTGAAAATCGTTTCGAGCAATATGATCTTAATCTGAAACTCCCCGCCCCTCTGGTCGCGCGTGAACATCGTTTTACGGTCAAAGGCCGTATGAATGTGCAGGGTCAGGAATTGCAGCCGCTGGATGAGGCAAAGCTGGAAGAAATCGCCGATGCCATTCTGGAAGGCGGCTTCGGTGCAGTGGCGATCGGCTTTATCCACTCTTACATGAATCCGGAGCATGAGCGCCGCGCCCGTGCGATTTTGCAACGCAAACTTTCCGTGCCGATTTCCATTTCGGCGGAAGTTTCACCGCAAATGCGTGAATTCGAGCGTTTCAACACTGTTTGCGCCAATGCCTATGTGCGTCCGCAAATGGCGGATTATCTGGCGCGTCTGCAAGTACGGCTCAAAGAAATGGGCGCTTCCTGCCCTGTCTTCATGATCCATTCCGGCGGCAGTCTGATTTCCGTTGATACAGCGTCTGAATTTCCAGTGCGTCTGGTGGAATCCGGCCCTGCAGGTGGTGCGATCTTCGCGGCCGATATTGCCCGTCGTTTTGGCATTGAAAATGTCGTTTCCTACGATATGGGCGGCACCACAGCCAAAATCTGCCTGATCGAAAATTTCGTTCCGAAAACCGCGCGTACTTTTGAAGTCGCCCGCACCTATCGCTTCTGCAAGGGTTCCGGCATGCCGATCTCCATTCCGGTGATCGAGATGATTGAAATCGGTGCAGGCGGCGGTTCCATTGCATGGGTAGACTCGATGGGACGCATCCAGACCGGCCCTGAAAGCGCTGCCTCTGAACCCGGCCCTGCCTGTTATCAGCGTGGCGGTACCCGCCCTGCGATTACCGATGCCGATTTGATGCTCGGCAAACTCGATGCCGATAATTTCGCCGGTGGCGCGATTAAGCTCTCGGTACAAAATGCAGAAACGGCCATCGACAAAGATGTCGGCTCCAAGCTTAATCTGAAACCGCTTTCTGCTGCTTTCGGCATTTGCGAAGTGGTCGATGAAAATATGGCCAATGCCGCCCGTGTTCATGCAGTGGAAAACGGCAAAAACATCTCCGATAATATTATGATCGCCTTTGGCGGTGCCGCACCGTTGCATGCTGCCCGCCTGTGCGAAAAACTCGGCGTTGAGCAATGTCTCATCCCGCAGGGCGCAGGTGTCGGTTCCGCTATCGGCTTCCTCAAAGCACCATTCGGTTATGAAGCTCTGGTTTCGCATCTCGCCAAATTATCCGGTATCAATCTTGATGCGGTCAATGCCACGCTGGCGGACCTCAGCACGGCAGCGGAAAGCTTTGTGCGCAGCGGCACTGATGCGCCGCTGGAGCGCGAAGTCACCGCCTTCATGCGCTATGCGGGTCAGGGTTGGGAAATTCCGGTCACCGCACCACAGCCACCATTTAACGATGAGGCGCTGGCGACAATCCGCGAGCGTTTCCTTGAGAATTACGCACGCTTCTTTGGCCGCCCGATTGAAGGTGCGGAAATTGAAATCGTCACATGGTCGGTGAAAGTGGAAGTCAAACAAAACTTCACCCAAAGCGGCACTGTCAGCCATGGCGATCGTGTCATCACCCCTGCCTTACAGCGCGATGTATTTGACCCGAGCCATGGCGCTATGTTGCCGACCGGTATTTTTGATCGTGGCACCTTACAGACCGGCGATCGTGTAGCAGGGCCTGCGATTATTACCGAGCGCGAAACCTCCACCATTGTGACCGCACCATTTGATGCGGTTATCCAGCAAGACGGCACAATTCTGCTGGTGAAAAAAGGAAAATCCGCATGAGTGAACTGGATGAAATCCGCATGCAGGTCATGTGGAACCGTCTGATCTCCGTGGTCGAAGAACAGGCCTTGACCCTACTGCGCACGGCTTTTTCCACCTCTGTGCGTGAGGCAGGCGATCTTTCTGCCGGTGTGTTTGATCCGCAGGGTCAGATGCTGGCACAGGCAGTGACCGGCACACCGGGTCATGTGAACACCATGGCCGAAGCGGTGCTGGAATTTATCAATGAAATTCCGCGTGAAGAGATGTTCGAGGGTGACACCTATGTCACTAATGATCCATGGAAAGGCACCGGCCATCTCCATGATATCACGATGGTTTCGCCGTCCTTCCTCAATGGCGAGCTGGTGGCCTTCTTCGCCTGTACTGCCCATGTGGTCGATGTTGGCGGCCGTGGCTTCGGTGCAGATGGTAAATCCGTCTATGAAGAAGGCATTCAGATTCCGATTATGAAATTTGCCGAACGTGGTGTGGTCAATAAAGACCTGATCCGCATTCTGCGTGCCAATGTGCGCGAGCCTAATCAGGTGATCGGCGATTTCTACTCCCTCTCCGCCTGTAACGAAGTCGGCCATCGTCGTCTTGTCGATATGATGCGCGAGATCGGCCTGACATCGCTTGATAATCTGTCGGAATTTATCTTTTCACGCACCACCAATGCCATGCGCGAGCGTCTGGCGCAGTTTCCTGAAGGCTCGTGGTCAAATGAGCTGATGACAGACGGTTATGATGAACCGATCCGTCTTGCAGCTGTAGTTGATATGAAAGACGGTCTGGTAAATGTGGATTTCACCGGCAGCGACCCGATGAGCCGTTGGGGTATCAATGTTCCGATCATCTATACCAAGGCCTATGCATCCTATGCGTTGAAATGCGTGCTGGCACCGGAAATTCCGAATAATGCCGCCTCGCTGGCTTTCTTCACCGTGTCATCCGAGACCAATATTCTCAATGCGCAACGCCCTGCGCCGGTTAGCCTGCGTCATGTGATCGGTCACATGGTGCCGGATCTGGTGTTCGGCGCACTGGCCAAGGCTTTGCCGGGTCAGATCATGGCTGAAGGTGCCGGTGCATTGTGGAATATTCATATTTCCGTGCGCCCTGTGGCAGGACAAAGCGGACAGAATGCCGAAGTGCTGATGTTCAATTCCGGCGGCATGGGTGCGCGCCCTGCCCTTGACGGCTTGTCAGCAACCGCCTTCCCGTCGGGTGTTCACACGATGCCGATTGAAGCAACTGAACATACCGGCCCCGTGATTATCTGGCGTAAAGAATTGCGACCGGATTCCGGTGGTGGCGGTGAGTTCCGCGGCGGTCTCGGACAGGTCATTGAAATCGGTGCGGCGGACAATCATGAATTTGATTTTTCCGCGATGTTTGACCGTGTTACACAAGCGCCGCGTGGCCGTAATGGCGGGAAAAACGGAACTGCAGGTTCTGTGAAACTCGATGACGGCACCGCAATGCGCTCTAAAGGCTGGCAGCATGTGCCTGCAGGTAAAAGACTGGTGCTTAACCTGCCGGGCGGCGGCGGATATGGCGATCCGGCGCAGCGCTGCGCAAAGGCACACGAGCAGGATAAAATTCAGGGTTATGTCACGGAGGAGAGACAATGACCTATATTTCTTCACGGCTGGCAGCGGTTAAGCCGTCTGCCTCCATGGCCGTTTCGCAAGCTGCCAAAGCACTCAGTGCCAAAGGCATTGATGTGATTGATCTGGGACTTGGCGAGCCGGATTTCCCGACACCGGCGCATATTACTGAGGCTGCCTATCAGGCAGCCAAAGCCGGTGATACGCTCTATACGGCAGCGCTTGGCACATTGGCGCTGCGCAAGGCGATCGTGGCCAAATTTTCCCGCGAGAACGGGCTGGATTATGCCACTGATGAGATCATCGTTTCCAACGGTGCCAAACAGATCATTTTCAATGCGCTGATGGCAACACTGGAAGATAGTGACGAAGTTATTCTGCCGACACCGTATTTCGTGTCCTATCCGGAAATGGCGAAATTGCTTGGCGGCAAACCGGTGATTGCCCAGTGCCGTGAAGAAGACGGGTTTCGCCTGACACCGGAAATTCTGGAACAGGCAATTACACCGAAAACCAAATGGCTGTTTCTCAACTCCCCCGGCAATCCATCCGGCGCAGTCTATGATGAAGCCAGCCTCAAGGCGCTCGGTGCGGTGCTGGAACGCCACCCGCATGTGCTGGTTCTGTCCGACGAGATTTATGAGCACATCATCTTTGACGGGTTGAAATTTATCTCTTTTGCCAAAGCCTGTCCGCAGCTTAAAGACCGCAGCCTGATCGTCAACGGCATGTCCAAAGCCTATGCGATGACCGGTTGGCGTGTCGGCTTTGCCGCTGGCCCCTTGCCTCTCATCAAAGCTATGGCCACGGTGCAGAGCCAGTCGATTACATCTGTCTGCTCGATTGCACAGGCCGCCGGTACAGCGGCGCTTGAAGGGTCGCAGGATCATATCCGCACTTTCCGCGATGCATTTCAAAATCGCCGCGATCTGGTGGTTAAAGGCATCAATGCGATTGAAGGTTTGAGCCTGCGTGTGCCGGAAGGTGCGTTCTATGCCTTTATTAATTGCGCCGGTCTGATCGGCAAGCAATGTCCGGACGGCTCTGTGCTGAGTGATGATACGGCGGTTGCAAACTACCTGCTCAATGAAGGCCATGTCGCCGCAGTGCCGGGTACTGCTTACGGCATGTCACCTTATTTCCGCATCTCGACAGCAACATCTGATGAGGTGCTGAGTGAAGCGATCAGGCGCATTGCCGGTGCTGTTGCACGTCTGAAACCGGCATCAAAGGCATAAATCATGGATTTTGATACAATTCTTATCACCGGCGCTGCCGGAAGGCTCGGCACCGAACTGCGCCGCGGCTTGGCACCGCTGGCACGTAAATTGCGTCTCACGGATCGTGTTGCACTCAATGATCTTCAGCCGAATGAAGAAGCCGTGATCTGCGATCTTGATGACGCTGATGCGATCATGAAACTGGCGGAAGGTGTGGATGTAATCCTGCATTTCGGCGGTGAACCGCTGGAAGTGTCTTGGGAACGTATTCTGCGCTCCAATATTCAGGGTAGCTATAATATTTATGAAGCCGCCCGTAAAAATGGTGTGAAACGCGTGATCTATGCCTCCTCCGTCCATGCCATCGGCTATCATGAACTGGAAAGCCATATTGATGCGGATGCCCCGCATCGTCCTGACAGTTTCTATGGTCTGTCCAAATGTTTTGTCGAAGACCTCGGACGGCTTTATTGGGATAAATTCGGCATTGAGACAGTCGCACTGCGCATTTTCTCTTCCTTCCCTGAACCGGCAGACCGCCGCATGTTATGGTCATGGCTGTCATTTGATGATTGCGTGCGTCTCGTTTCCGCCGCGCTCACTGCACCGCGTGTCGGCTTTACCGTCAGTTTCGGCATGTCGGATAATTGCGTGTCGCCGGTCGATAACAGCAAGGCAAGCCATCTCGGTTATCAGCCGCAGGATAATACGGAAAGCTATCGTGCCGCTGTCGAAAGCCGCACCAAGCGCTCCGATCCATATGCACCAGCAACCCGCTATCTCGGCGGCTGGTTCGTCGATATCGGCCATCCTGATGATGAGGTGAAATCATGAAACAACATTATGATGTCGTGATTATCGGCGGCGCGGTCATCGGTTCTTCGGTCGCTTATTTTCTGTCACAGAACCCTGATTTTAACGGTTCAATCCTCGTTGTGGAACGCGATCCGACCTATGTGCGCGCGGCCACCTCGCTGTCGTCCTCTTCGATCCGCAACCAGTTTTCCAATCCGATTAATGTGGAAATCAGTCGTTTCGGCACAGAATTTATCCGCAATTTTGCGGAGGTGATGCAAGTTGCCGGTGACAAGCCGGATCTGCAATTCCATGAAGGCGGTTATCTGTTCCTCGCCAATACGTCGGATCAGGTGCAGACTTTGCGTGAAAATCACGAAGTGCAAATCGCCTGCGGCGCTGATGTTGTGCTGTGGGATCGTGAGGAACTGAGCCGTGCTTTCCCGCACCTCAATACTGACGATATTCTGCTGGCCTCCTATGGCCGCTCCGGTGAAGGCTGGTTCAACAATACCGGCCTGATGTATGGATTCAAGAATAAAGCCCGTGAACTCGGTGCCGATTATATCACCGATGAAGTGGTGGCCATTCACCGTGACAATAATCGTGTCACCGGTGTGGAACTGAAGTCCGGCCAGACGATTTCGGCGGGTATAATCGTCAATGCATCTGGTGTCAGTGCGGCTTTGACCGCACGTATGGCAGGGCTGGACGTGCCGATTGAGCCACGCAAACGCACATTGTTTGTCTATGACTGCGCCCAAACACCGGAAGGCAGTGCCACAGTCAATGGCGGCCGCCTGCCGTTGATGATTGATCCGAGCGGCGTTTTCTGCCGTCCAGAAGGCCGTTTCTTCTTGACTGGTTGCCCACCGGTAGAAGACCCAGCAGTCGATTGGGATGATTTCACGCCGCGCTATGAAGAGTTTGAAGATATCATCTGGCCAGCGCTCGCAGAACGCTCACCGGCTTTTGAGGCAATCAAAGTCGTCAACCAATGGGCGGGGCATTATGATTTCAACGTGCTGGATCATAACCTAATCGTCGGCCGTCATCCTGAGGTGGAAAACTTCATCTATGCCAATGGTTTTTCCGGCCACGGCTTGCAGCAAGGTCCGGCAACAGGACGCGCTGTGTCCGAGCTGATCACCTATAATGCGTTCCGCACGCTTGATCTCTCAGAGGTCGGTTATGAGCGCGTGATTGCCAATAAGCCTTTCCTTGAAAAGGCTGTGATTTGATATAAACCATAACGAGCATAAGGGAGAGCGGAGGCAGGCAATGCATATCAGTCAGGTCACAATCAAGATTGGTTACAGACCATGAATGACAGGGTGCCGCGTCTTCCCCCGCTCAATGCTTTGCGCGTCTTTCACGCGGTGATGCGCTATCGCAGTTTTCGCAAAGCGGCTGACGAATTATTTGTCAGTCCGCAAGCGGTCAGCCAGCAGATCAAACTGCTGGAAGACACGCTGGGGATTATGCTGTTTGACCGCAAAGGCCGCATGGTTGATCCGACAGAACAGGCCATTCTGCTCGCGCATTTTGTGCAAGCCGGTTTTGACGAGTTCGCCGAAGGTGTGCGTCGTGTTACCAAGACCGGCCACCGCAATCGTATCAATGTCAATGCCAGCCCCTATTTCGCCACCCGCTATCTGATGGACCGCCTTGAGCAATTCCGCACCACAATGCCCGGTGTGGTATTGCAGCTGACCACTATGGTGGAAATCCCCGATTTTGGCCGCGATGATATTGATGTCTCAGTTCAATGGGGCTTTGGCGAATGGGCGGAATTTGACCAGACATTGCTGGTACGCGACCCCAAAATTATCTGCTGTGCACCGGCGCTCGCACATCGGGTGCGCAAACCGGAGGATCTGCTGAGCATGACTTTGCTGCATCCTGTTCTGGCCACCAATCTATGGCAAAAAGTTCTGCGTCACCTTGATCTGCAGGATATTGAAGCCAAAGGTGATGTGCAGTTTCAGGATGCCGCCACTATGCGCCGCGCCACTCTGGCAGGTATGGGGATGGGGTTGGTTTCAGCCATTGATGCGATTGACGATTTGCGTCAGGGACGGCTGATTGCTCCGCTTGGCATTGATGCTTTAAGCACCATGAAAGAAGAAGATATTCCGGGTTTTTATCTGGTTGTGCCGCGCGGCTACCGGCGTGTGAAAACCATTGCGGCTTTTTGCGACTGGATCAAAGGCGAAGACTGGTCAGCAATGCTGCGCCGTGAAATGGTTACTGACGACATTCCTTACACGATATAAATGCCCGCAATCCATTGACCAATTACCCTATATCTGCACAGTGAGGTAATCGAACAACCGCGCCTGTAAAAGTGATTGTACTATGCCAAATTCTGTCTGGGTTAGCAGCGTAATGAGTGACTCTTCAATCGGTGACAGGCAGGGTATACGGGAAAAACATTTTGGTTTGGATTGGGCACCACCAACGTTCAATCTTGGGCTTTCCCCTAAGCGTATTTTCGAAGCTCACTTACGTCATCGGAAAGGGGAAAAACTTGAACGTACTGATTTTCCGGAAGCGATGTATATCTTTGCTGAGGGGAATTGGAAGCGCTGTGGTGATTTGTTCACTGCGGGCACTTTTTACGCAATAAAAGGCAAATTAGCTGAAGTTTTAAAAAACTTTGATCTCGGTGAAGGTGGGCTGATCGAGTTTCCGATTTATGCGGCGGATAAAACAACGCAACTGCCCGGCCCTTTTTATTTGCTGAATTTTGGTGCGATCAAAGATAGTTTTGTTCCTTCCAAAAGCAAGAAACTGTACTCACGCCGGACAGTTGAAAATGACGGCTATGAACGTTGGGCGACGTATAGACTGGAAGATGGTGATATTGCGGTAACAGCAGCAGCCCTTGGAGGCGCGGATTTATGGTTCGAACGAAAACTTGAATTCAAGATTTTCATGAGTGGGAGACTGCATGATGCCATTCTTGCTGCAAAAGTGAAAACAAAATTTCAATTCGCAAAAGCACAAATTATCGACTGATCTGCTACAGACCAGCCTCTGACAACACTCTTTCATGCAAAACTGACTTTGCAAGGCATAAGCACGAACAGGCCTGCTTCTGCAAAATTTCCGTTTCACCCTATTATCAAGAAAATCTTGTCGTTTAGCCACTTTTCTTGATTTGGTACGCGCGTCCTGCACGGCACACTGGCCTCAGTACGGAACGGCGTAAACAATTGCAAAAATAACAACAGCTTTACCAGCCACCGCCGCTCCGAGGGGTAACACATTTCAGTGCCGTTCAGGTTTCATCCGGCGGCGGTGACGGAAAAGGCAATGCAGCAGACACAAAATCACATCAAACCACTGGTGCACGTGGAAGCGCTTGAGAAAAACTTCGGCTCACTCTCGGTTCTCAAGAGCGTAAGCCTGAGCGTGCAACCAGGCGGCGTATTGGCGATTATCGGCCCCAGCGGCTCCGGTAAAAGCACATTGCTTCGTTGCCTCAATTATCTGGAAATACCCGATAAAGGCCGTATCACACTGGGTGATATGGAACTGATCGCTGAAAAACATCCGTCACAAAAGCAAATTCTCGATTTACGCCGCTCAGCCGGAATGGTGTTTCAGTCCTTCAATTTGTTCCCGCATATGAGCGTATTGCAGAATGTTTCGCTCGCGCAAAAACGTGTTCTTGGTCGCTCACAGCAAGAGGCTGATGAACGTTCCATTGAACTGCTCAAACGTGTGGGTTTGGATTCCAAGGCGGCAGAATATCCGCACCGTTGCTCCGGAGGCCAGCAGCAGCGCATCGCCATTGCCCGTGCGCTGGCGCTGAACCCGAAAATCATGCTGTTTGACGAGCCTACCTCGGCACTTGACCCCGAACTTGGCTTAGAGGTACTCGCCGTCATGCGTGAGCTGGCGCAAGATGGCATGACGATGATTGTTGTCACCCATGAAATGCATTTTGCTGAGAGCGTTTCCGACCATGTAATGATTATGGCCGATGGTAACATCATTGAATCCGGCATCAGTAAAGACGTTATGCGCGATCCGCAGACGGAACGCGCACGCCGGTTTCTGCATGCGGTGAGAGATCGCTGATGCAGGACATAATTCTCAATATCATCAGGGGATTGCCATCAACCATTAGTTTGACGATTGCAGCCCTGTCTATCGGTCTAGTATTGGGTGTGCCGCTGATGCTGGCACGGATATCCAAACATTTCTGGCTGCGTCTGACAGCAATGGCGCTGATTACTTTTGTGCGCAGCATTCCGCCGATTGTCTGGCTGTTTGTTATCTTTTTCGGGCTCGGCAGTGGTTATCTTCGTGTTGCACCGTTCCCTGCGGCGGTTGTCGGTCTTGGGTTGATTGCGGCGGCCTATATGGCTGAAATTTATCGGGGTGCGCTTTTGTCCATTCATCGCGGACAGTGGGAGGGTGCTGCAGCGCTCGGCATGCATCCTTTCCGCATGTGGATTGATGTGATTATGCCCCAGCTTATCCGTGTCGCTCTGCCCGCAATGGCAACCTATGCCATAGGATTGCTGAAAGATTCTGCCATTGCCTCCACAATCGGCGTTGCCGAGCTAACCTTCTATGCCAATCAATCTTCGATGGCGACCTATCGTGGCCTTGAGGTCTTCAGCTTCGTTGCCCTGCTCTATATCGCTCTCAGCCTGCCGGTTGCATGGATGTCCCGCAGCATTGATGCAAATATGCGAAAGAAGGTGTCACGATGATCTCTGTTTTAGCTGAGCAATTTCATAACTGGCTCCCGCAAATGCTTGGCGGCTTACGTATCAGCCTAATCGTCACCGGCATGAGCCTGCTGATTGGTATTCCGCTGGGTTTTTTTCTCTCGCTCGGTGTGATGTCAAAGGTGAAGCCAACTCGCTGGGCAGCACTTACACTTGTTGAGGTCGGGCGTGGCGCACCATCTTTGGTATTGCTGCAATTTGCTTATTTCGGCCTGCCTACAGCCGGTCTGACGCTGACCTCATGGTCTGCCAGTATTTTGGCACTGAGTTGGACAACAGGCGCTTATACCAGTGAAATCATCCGTGCCGGTTTGCAATCTGTGCCTGCAGGTCAGCGGGAAGCTGCTGAAGCTATTGGCCTGACAAAACTCGATATGATGCGCTTTATCGTTGTGCCGCAAGGATTGCGTATCGCCATTCCGGCCTTACTCGGTTTTGCAATTTTGATTTTTCAGACCACATCGCTCTGCTTTGCCATTGCGCTGCCGGAGCTGACAGCCCGCGCCTATGAAATCGGCACCAACACATTCCAATATCTGCCGGCTCTTGTACTGGCCGGTCTGCTTTATCTGCTCATTTGTATTCCGGCGACAATGATCGTCGGTTTTATCGAAGCGCGTGCACAACATTAATCAAAACACTAAAGGGGAAAAAGCATGAAAAAACATATCACTCTGACCATTGCAGCGGCTCTGGGCACTACGATGCTGGCCTCGGCAGCATTTGCACAAGATTGCACACCGCAGCATAAAATCACGACTGTTGAAGCTGGTTTTCTGACAATTGCTGCACCAACCTTCCCGCCTTTCTCCATTCCAAAAGGAGAGCATGATCTGACCGGTGTTGATGGTGAAATCGTTAAAGAAATCGCCGCCAAAGAATGCCTGAAAATCAAGGTAGCAGCCGTAGAATATGCGACAGCGATTCCGTTTGTGGTCTCTGGCCGTGCGGATATTGCCATTGGCAATTATTATCGCACCGATGAACGCCAGAAAGCCGTAAACCTCTCCGCACCGCTATACTTAGATGAAATGGGACTTTACTCCAAAGATGGCGTAACCACAGTGACCCAGCTCGAAGGCCGCAATGTCGGCACCGTGCAGGGCTATCTCTGGGTCAATGAACTCAAAGCCATTCTCGGCGATAAACTCAGCCTCTATAATAACTATGTTGCGCTCTATCAGGATCTGGAAGCCGGACGCATTGAAATCGCTGTTGACGGTGTTGCTGTTGGCACTGCGGCACAGCAGGGCGGCGCATTGAAAGGTATCCAGATCAAGGTTGCGGGCAAAGATGAGCGCGTACAAAGCTCCGTCTATCCTGCACAGGCTGGACTGCCACTGTCCAAAAACAATCCGGACCTGCTGGTTGCCGCCGATGATGTTGTAAAAGAACTGCATAAATCAGGCCGTATGGTTGAAATTCTGAAAGAATTCGGCCTGCCGGAAAGTGCTGCTGATGTTGGTGAAGCCCGCCTGATCAAATAAGCGTCACGCTACTTGGCTCCCCTGCCCCTTCATAAGCAGGGGAGCACTATAGATTTCAGCCATTTTCTTCAAAGGGTTGGTACATTCACAACCAGTCGTTTTTTCAGTCCCCGACTGCCTGACCGGCCTTACCTTGTATCACCGGCTTATTCCCGTTAATAAAGCCGCAGATGTTTATGATGAGTTTGAAATTATGCCGGTTCTCCAACAAGATATAACGCCTGCATTCTGGCAAATCACGAAAGCCACAGCCAATGCTTGAGCGCCAACATCTTGCAATCCTGTTTGAAGTTGACAGGTTAGGAAGTGTCACGGCCGCCGCGCGTCAGCTCAACCTGACACAATCGGCACTGAGCCATGCTATCCGCAAGTTGGAAGAGCGCTGCGGTGCAGCCTTGTGGGAAAAAGACGGGCGCCAATTGCGTCTCACGCAGGCCGGTGAATATCTGCTCAAACTCTCCAAACGAATTTTGCCGCAAATGGAACGCGCCGAACAGGTTCTGGCCGATATCCGTGCCGGACAACGCGGCGCATTGGTGATCGGCATGGAGTGCCATCCGTGTCATCAATGGCTGATGCGGGTGATGCAGCCTTATTTAGCGGCATGGCCGGATGTGGATATTGACCTCAAAACCGCTTTTCATACGGGTGGAGTGGCTGATCTTTTATCCCATGATATTGATATTCTGATAACACCCGACCCCTATGAAACACGCCATATTCATTTTACGCCGGTGTTCGCCTATGAACTTGTGCTGGCAGTGCCGGAACATCACCCGCTAGCGAAAACTGATTTTGCCCGCCCGCAGGATTTATTGTCCGAGACTCTGATTACCTATCCAATCGAGCCGGAAAGACTGGATATATTTACCCAGTTCCTGCTGCCGCACCATTGTTATCCCTACCGCCACCGCACAGTTGAAACCACGGAAATGATGCTGCAACTGGTGGCCGCCGGACGTGGGATCAGTGCGATACCGGACTGGCTGCTGCGAGGAAACTCGGAAGAACTGAATATCAGAACAGTCCGTATCGGTCAGAGCGGCATCCATAAAAACATTCATTTAGGTATCCGAACCGGTGAGGACAGCACTGATTATATTGCAGGCTTTCTCAAGACCTCCAAAGAAACAAAAGTCCTGAAAGTTCGCTGAAAAACAATTCAGGAAAGCGCCATTAACCGATCCAGCAGACCGTCCTCCTGCAACAGTGACGCGCTGTCTCCTGACCATGCCATGCGTCCGCGATCAATCACGCAGGCATAATCGGTGAGCGGCAAAATCTTACGTGCTTTCTGCTCGACAACAATCATAGACAGACCGCCACTGACAAGTCGACCAAGACCGGCCATTACCTCATCCGCAATTACCGGCGCTAGTCCTTCCAGCGGTTCATCGAGCAATAGCAGACGCGGATTGAGCATCAAGGCGCGGCCAATCGCCAGCATTTGCTGCTCACCGCCGGAAAGGGCATCGCCCATATTACGGCGGCGTTCCTCAAGACGGGGGAAAAACGCATAAACCCGCTGCAATGTCCATTCACCGCGCCGTGCCGTTACGGTGAGATTTTCCTCGACACTCAGTGAACGAAAAATATTGCGTTCCTGCGGCACCCAGCCGATACCGGATGCAGCACGGTTTTCCGGCGAAAGACTGGTAATATCGCGTCCTGACACGTGGATTGAACCGCTCATATAGGTGGTTACACCAATGATGCTGTCCAGCAAGGTGGTTTTACCCGCCCCGTTGCGGCCAAGAACCGCAAGCGATTTTCCGGCTTCAAGGTTCAGACTGATATCACTCAGCACCTGTGCCCCGCCATAACCGGCAGCCAGAGCTTGAATAGTGAGCAATTCACTCATCCGTCTTCTCCGAGATAGATAGCACGCACTTGCGCAGAAGCAGTGATTTCCTGCGGTGTTCCCTCGAGAAACAATTCGCCCTGCACCAGCACCGAAATACGGTCGGCGAAAGAAAAAACCAGTTCCATATCATGCTCGATCAATACAATTGTCACATCTTCCGGCAATGTTTTCACAAGCGTAAGCACTTCATGGCGCTCTTCTTCAGGCACACCAGCAGCCGGTTCATCCAGCAGTAACACACGTGGTTTGAGAGCCAGTGCCAAACCAATTTCCAGCAGACGCTGCTTGCCATAAGGCAGACGGGAAACAAGTTCATCCGCAACATCTGTCAGGCCGATCTGTTGCAATAATTGCTCTGTTTCCTGAACAACAAGTTTATCAGATTCCAAAGCTCGCCAAAAACGCCAGCCATGTTTATAGCGTTCCGCAACAGCCAGCATCAATGAGCGACGGGGCGTAAAACCGGCAAACAACCGGTTGATCTGGAATGTACGGGCAAGCCCCTTTTGCACACGTTGCCATGCCGGTCGTGTGGTGACATTTTCGCCCAGCAGATAGATTTCACCTGAACTGGCCGGGAATGCACCGGTTAGCAGATTGATCAGTGTGGTTTTACCGGCTCCATTTGGACCGATCAAAGCATGTCGCGCACCTTGGCCGATAGTAAGCGAAACCTGATTGGTGGCAGTGAAACCACCAAAATGCTTGCTGAGATTACGGGTTTCCAGTGCAATGGTCATCGCAAAACCCTCGGCAACAGCATCGACAGGCGCTCACGCCCTGTCAGCACCAGAATAACCAGCAGCAAACCTATCCAGAACATCCAGTATTGCGGTGTCAGAACGGATAACCAATCACGCAACAAGATGAATAAGACAGCCCCCACGAGCCCGCCATAGAGCCAACCCGTACCACCAATCACCAGCATCAGCAGCACATCAGCGGAGCGATGAAAGGCCAGCACATCGGGGGAAACAAAACTGGTCGTCTGGGCAAGTAATGCGCCTGCCGCTCCCGCCAGTGCTGCTGCTAATGTATAGATCGCAATAATACGCCGCCCTGCTGCAATGCCAAGCATACCGGCTCTGACCGGATTTTGGCTGATTGCCATCTGTGATACACCGAAAGGTGAACCCATGATCTGTCGCACAACCAGCATAGCGAGGAACAAGACCGCCAGCGCATAGAAATAGCCGACCTGACCGGCAAAATCGAATTCAAACAAGCCTAAAACAGGATCGGAAAAGAACCCGCTCAAACCATCCGCACCGCCGGTCAGCCACGAGGCACGAATTCCCGCTTCATAGAGCATCATGGCAACGCCGATTGTTGTCATCAACCGTGTCAGATCATTACCGCGCAAGATCAGAAAACTGGACAATAATCCGGCACAGGCAGAGATGAGCATGGCGAAAATCAAACCCAACACCGGATCAGCGTTGAAGTGCAGCGCGAACAATCCGGCTGCATAGGCACCAATTCCGAAAAAAGCTGCATGACCCAGCGATACAATTCCGGCAAGTCCAAGAATGAGATCAAGCGACAATGCAAACAGTGCCGTGATAATAATCTCTGTCAGCAACAGGGTTTTGCCCGGTATAATAAAGGGTGCTGCAATCGCAACCACAAGCAGACAAAGCAGCAGAATAATGCGTTTCATTTCTGCCCCCGCGCAAACAACCCCTGCGGACGAACCAGCAAAACCACAATCATCACGGCATAAATCACAAAAGCACCGAAATCAGGGAAGTAATATTTACCGGCTACATCCGCGACACCGAGCAGCAAAGCGGCAATGAATGGTCCGGTAATTGAAGATGTGCCGCCGACCGTCACCACGATCAGAAAATAAATCATTGTTGTCAGCGGGAATTGCGGATCCAGTGCCATGAGTTCGATGCCCAAAGCACCGCCCAGTCCTGCAAGTCCTGAACCGGCAGCAAAGGTCAGTGTGAAAATACGGTCTACACCAATACCCAATCCCCGCGCAGTCCGTGTGTCATCGACGGCTGCACGCAACCGGCTGCCAAGGCGGGTATAGCTCAGAATATATTGCAGACCCGCAGCCAGTACGGCACACAGAACAATAATGAACAGCCGGTAACGGCCGATGCTAATAGTGCCAATCTCCCAGCGACCGGTTAATGATGCCGGTAAGCTTGTCATTTGCTGCTGTCCGCCCATGCTCCAATCCGCCGCGGCAATAGCCATAAACACGATGCCGATCGAAAACAGCACCTGATCGAGATGCGATTTGCCATAGAGCCTGCGATAGAGCAGCCGCTCCAGCACGGCGCCGACCAGAGCGGTCACAACAAAAGCAACCGGCAGGCAGAGCCAGAAAGACACGCCCATCTTGTTGATGAGCACCACGGTAATATAGCCACCGGCCATGGCAAACGCGCCATGAGCCAGATTGACGAAGTTCATTAATCCGAGTGTGACAGAGAGCCCGCAGGCAAGGACAAACAGGAGCATGCCATAGGCAATGCCGTCGAAGAGAATTGTCAGCATTGGTCTGTGATTTGCCCCGTTCGCTTTACAGCTTTGCTTTGGCCGGATCTTTTACGGCTTCGAAAGTGTCAAATTCGACATTCCACAAACCACCATCAACCTCACGCACTTCGCGCATATAGACATTCTGGATGATGTCACGGGTTTCCGCATCAATGGAAACAGGGCCACGCGGGCTTTCCCATGCCTGACCTTTCATCGCTGCAATCAACTCCGGTCCGGTTGATACACCACCGGTTTCTTTCAGAGCAGCCGCAATCAATGCAATGCCGTCATAGCCACCGACAGACATGAAATTCGGGCGCATACCATTGGCGCTCTTACCGACTTCTGCCACATAGGCTTTATTGGTTGCGCTCTCATGAGCAGCCGAGTAGAAATGTCCGGTAACGGTGCCAAGCGCGGCAGAGCCCATTGCAGGCAGCAGGTCATCATCGGTCAAGTCGCCGGTGCCAATCAGTCTGATGCCCGCGCCCGCCAGATTGCGATCGGCATATTGCTTCATGAACAAACCACCCGCGCCTGAAGGCAGGAACACAAATAATGCGTCCGGCTTACTATCCAGTACACGCTGCAGGAAAGGCGCAAAGTCAGGATTTTGCAATGGCACACGCACAGATTCAACCACTTCACCGCCACCCTCAACAAAGGATTTGGTGAACCAGGTCTCCGCATCTACTCCCGGGCCATAATCGGACACCAGAGTGACAATGCGCTTAATCTTATTCTGAGCAGCCCACTTGCCCGTTGGCCATGCGGTTTGCGGCGCAGTGCAGGAGGTACGGGTAAAATAAGGTGAGGCTTCGGTAATTGTGGCTGTTCCGGCAGCCATAATAATCGCCGGAACTTTAGCACGGGAGATAACCGGCGCAACTGACAGCGCAAGCGGCGTCAGACCAAAACCAGTCAAAACCTCAACACCTTCATTGACGATGAGTTCCTGAGCGATACGGCGGGTCTGATCGGCAACCGCCCCGTCATCACGCAACACAATTTCAATCTTGCGGCCTTCAACCACATCACCGTGTAAGGCCAGCCATGCATTAACACCGGCCTGTACCTGACGGCCGACAGAGGCAAACGGGCCGGTCATCGGCACGATAAGACCAACTTTGAGCGGTTTTACATCCGCCCGTGCAGGCATGGCGACCAGAGCCGCCAGCGATACGCCGCCGATGAGAAATTGTCTGCGTTTCATGATTATTTTCCCCGCTGTGCTTTACGCTTCGCCCCAAAGATCGTGCGCGACCTTGACCACCAGCTCCAGCTTGCGGCGCTGATCATCCTCTGTCACAGCATTGCCATGCTCGGTTGATGCAAAGCCACATTGTGGTGCGATACCAAGCTGATCCATGTCGACATATTTTGCCGCCTCATCAAACTGACGACGCAGGCTGTCCATAGTTTCCAGTTCAGGGGTTTTGGTGGTGATAAAACCGGCCATAATGCGTTTATTGCCCTTTGGCAGCAGTTTCAACGGCTCCAGACCGCCTGCACGCTCGGTGTCATATTCCATAAAGTAAATATCAACATCGGTCTTGTTGAAGATCGCATCAGCCGCAGCGTCATAACCACCGGATGCGGCAAAAGTGGAACGGAAATTACCACGGCACATATGCATACCGATCAGCATATCACTTGGGCGGTCTTTAATCGCTTCATTCAGCATCCATGCATAGCGGTCAATCAGCCAATCCGGATCCTGTCCCATCGCGTTCCGCTGCTCACGCTGTTTCGGATCACCAAGATAAGCGAAGAAAATATCATCAAGCTGCAGATAGCGGCAACCCAGAGCATAATAAGCTGCGACCGCGTCTTTATAGGTCTGCGCAATATCCGCAAACAGCACATCAGGGTCACGATATTCCTCTGGCTGGATGTCAGCAGGATCCGTGCGGAAATGCACGCAGGACGGGCCCGGAATAGAAATTTTAGGGCAGACTGTCGTATTGTCTTTGACGAAAGAAAAATGCTCAAGCATCGGATGGTCTTGAGGAAAACCGAGCTTGCCATTGATCACAGGGCGAACAGGCGGAATTTTTGTGCCATGAAACTGTACACCTTCGTCACGCACAGCCATGTCCATACCGTCAAGCATACCCATGAAGTCGAAATGCCAGAATGCACGGCGCACTTCTCCATCGGTAACAACTTTAAGACCAACATCTTCCTGCATTTTGATCATTGCAGGAATTTCGGCATCCTCAATGGCGCGCAGTTCAACAGCAGGAACTTTGGCTGCACGGGCATCTGCAACAGCGCGGGGACGTAAAAGACTTCCGACATGATCGGCGCGAAACGGAGGAACTGGCATGGGCATAACCTGACTTTTGTCAAATAAACTGGATAGATAGCCCTTAGCCAACACGCCCATGAATGAAAAATGGTTGTTATTCATTCATCAATGAATTTTATTCATTGATGGTCTTTTTTAATATTATTTATGATAAATTGTCAGAAGCTTTTTGTGTGACTCTCCACCACTAAAGCGGCATAACAGACGTCTGCTTGACAGTCTGGCTCGGCACATCCGTTTTCAGATTTTGCACCCCTTTGATACGGCTGAGATATTCAGACTGGAAGCGGCGATAATCCTCAATATCAGCTGCAACAACACGGATCATTGCATCGTAATCGCCCAACATAAAATAACATTCCAGAACCTGAGGCAGCTTCAAGATTTCATCCGCAAATTTTTGCAGCGTTTCTTCATCCTGCTTATCCAGCCGGATTCTTGTAAAAAACGTCAGACTTTTATTGATTTTTGCCGGATTAAGCACCGCAACATAGCGGTCAATCACCCCCGCCTCCTCAAGCAGTTTCACCCGCCGCAAACAAGGAGACGGTGACAGCCCCACTTCCCGTGCAAGATCATTATTGGCAATGCGCCCGTCATTTTGAAGCACACGCAGAATCTTCTTATCAACCTCATCCAGTTTCATTGGCTATAAATTCCACATTATTCAAAAAAATTAATACACAATGCCAAACTACACCAAAATTGCCCAATAATAGCAAGAAAATTGCGATGAAAATGATCTATTTTGCCAATCCTGATCAATTTTATAGCCAGAAAATCATGGACATTTCACAAGTTTATGCGCCGACGAATAACACAACGGAACAGCGCTCAGAGTTTTGGCGCGGTGCGCAGGCCGGTTTTCCGGTGCTGCTCGGCATTATTCCCTATGCTCTGGTGCTCGGAGCACAGGCAGCACAAAAAGGTCTGACGGTTCTGGAAGTTCCGCTGATGACCGGCCTTAATTTTGCAGGCGGCTCTGAATTTGCAGCTATTCAACTGTGGACATCGCCGCCGCATATTTTACTGATTGTTGCGATTACCTTTTTGGTCAACAGCCGTCATCTGTTAATGGGCGCAGCACTTGCACCGTTCATCCGTCATTTGTCCAAGCGCAAAGCACTGGCGGCACTCTTTTTAATGTGTGATGAAAGCTGGGCTCTCGGATTAGATGATGCCCGCCGCCGCAAAACAACCGGGCATATCAACGGCCTCAGCATGCCGTTTTATTTTGGTGTGGCTGTGCCCTTTTACGGCGCATGGGTAGCATTCACTGCGCTTGGCGCAGCCTTCGGCCCGATGATGGGGGATTTGCGGGTTTACGGCTTTGACATGGCCTTTCCAGCTGTATTTCTGGTGCTGCTCGCAGGCATGTGGAAGGGATTTTCCGCCGCTCGTCCGTGGTTGATTAGTCTTGTCATTGCTGCCACGACATATCTGATGCTCCCCGGTGCATGGTATGTGGCTGCCGGTGCACTCTCCGGTCTGATTGCCGCCTATCTGCTGGCAGGTGATGAATGATCGATCCTATTGTCGCTCTCACCATCGTTTTGATGGCCTCTGTCACCTATCTCACCCGCATCGGTGGCTATGTTTTGCTCCGTAACCGCACATTAGGCAAACGGGCAATGGCAGTGATGGAAGCTGCGCCGGGCTGTGTGCTGATTTCTGTTATCGCCCCGGATTTTGTCTCTGACAGACCTGCAGATCTGCTTGCATTAGCGATAACAATTCTGGCTGCCACACGATTTTCAATGTTGCCAACCGTTGTCATCGGCATTGTTTCGGCAGGACTGTGCCGTTATTTAATCGGCTAATAAAAATCATTCAATAAAATAGCAGCAAGTAAAAAAGCCCCGGTCTCACTCAGGAGACCGGGGCTTTTTTCATAATATTACAGGATTAGTTTTGCGCTGAAACAAAAGCAGACATGCTGGTAATCAGCAGCATACCAACTGTTGCACCGGCGTCCTGAAGACCAATGGTCTTTTCCTGAAACGCTGCGGCTTTACCATGCTGTGCAACCATAGTTTTGGTCGCTTCCAGCGCATCTTCAGCGGCTTTAGCGGCTGCTGCAAGTGCATCTTTCAGGGAAGCGCCGGAAGCAGCCTGTGCTTCCAGTGTCACTGCAATCGGATCAAGCACGTCGAGCAGTGTTTTATCGCCAACTTTGGCTTTGCCACGCTCGGCAATACTATCACGATAAGCACGCCAGAAAGCGGCCACTTCATTTGTGCCGATTTCGCTCACGCCTTCGCAAGCTTTACTTGCACGCAGAAAACCGGTTGCAGTCAGTGTGCCCATTGTTGAAGGTGCAACGCGCGCCATAATGGCACCCGCTACACGCAGCAGTTTGGCAATACCTGCGTCTGCGTCCTCAGCATGTACAGCTTCAGCTGCTGCTGCAAAGGCTTTGCTCATGGTAATGCCAAGATCGCTGTCACCCACTTTACCATCCAGTGCGATCAGAAAATCGCGCTGTTCAGCAAACAGTTCTTTCCAGCTGTCAAAGAGATTGATCAGATCGGATGCGGTAATAACATTCATGATCAGACCTCAACCGGCAATATGTTTGAAGAATGGTGTGTTGGCAGAAGCAGCAACCAGAGGCTCCAGCTCATCATCCAGATGCAGAACGGAGATCGAGGCACCGGCCATTTCCATCGATGTTGCAAATTCACCGAGCCAGACGTGTTTAACCTTTACACCACGCTCGTCAAACAGCTGTGAAACGCGACGGAACATGATGTACAGTTCTTCCAGCGGTGTGCCGCCAAGACCGTTCACCAGAACAGCAACTTCATCGCCCTGCGCGTAGTCCTGCTCTGCAAAAATGCGACCCATCAGTTCGTCAATAACGGCATCAGCATTGGCAAGCTTCTTACGGCTGATACCTGGTTCGCCATGGATACCCATGCCGATTTCCATTTCATCTTCACCGATGGAGAAGGTTGCATGACCAATTTCCGGCACAACACAGCTCGACAATGCAACGCCCATGGTACGGGTACGCAGACGCGCTTTATCAGCAAGACGGGTTACTTCATCCAGCGACAGCAGCTTTTCAGCAGCCGCACCGGCAACTTTATAGACGAAGTAAATGCCTGCAACACCGCGACGCTTGTGTTCTTCACCAACAACGGAAGAAGCCACATCATCATTACCGACAACCTGCTTAACAGCAATACCGTCGAGGTCAGCCAGTTCTGCAGCCATGTCAAAATTGATGATATCGCCGCTGTAGTTACCGTAGATGTAAAGAACGCCGGCGCCCTGATCGATCGCCTTGGTAACCTGATACATCTGCTCAGAACTCGGTGACTGGAAGACGCCGCCAACGGCTGCGCCGTCAAGCATACCTTCACCGATATAGCCGAGGAACAGTGGCAAATGGCCGGAACCGCCACCGGTAGCAATACCAACTTTACCTGGTTTTTTATTGGTTTTAACCATGCAGCGCTTGTCATTATCGACATAGCTCAGCTCGGGATGTGCCCGATAGATGCCTTCAAGCATCTCATCCACGAAATTGACGGGATCGTTCAGGAATTTCTTCATGATTTCCTCTTGAGAGTATCGGGTTATTTTTTGCGTTGACGGGTGACGAAGAAGGCCGCAGCAAGAAGAATGAAGCAGCCGACGACAAGACGCTGCCATGTGCTTGGGATGCCAACCAGCACCAGAACACTGTTAAGGACGACAATAAGAAGCACACCGAGAAGCGTGCCGAAAACGGAACCTGTACCGCCGGTAATCCGTGCGCCGCCGAGAACAACGGCAGCAATCACACCGATTTCGGTGCCAACGAAATCAAACGGGCTGGACTGGCGGTTGGCTGAGACGTGGATGATACCGGCCAGACCAGCCAGACCACCGGCATAGCCGAACAGGAAGATATGGATGGTGCGCAGATTATAGCCCAGACGGCTGGCGATCTGGCTGTTACCGCCCATTGCGAAAATCGCACGACCCATCATGGTACGGTTGAGAATCCACCATGTGAGAATAGCAGCGGCAGGAAGCACTAAGAAGTACAGTGGCATTGTAATGGTTGCGCCATTAGCAGATTCAAACTGAAACAGCGGCATACGGCCAAAAGCACTCATCGTTGGCGGCAATGTCATGATCCAGACCGTACCAACAAAGGCCAGCAGGAAGCCACGGAACAGATATTGCGTACCGATAGTGACGATTAATGACGGCACATTGAGATAATGCACCAATAAGCCATTGAGAACACCGAGAAATACACCGCCTGTAATTGCCATCATAATGATGAAAATAATCGGCAGTTCCGGCATATAGTTCTGCACCAGCAGCGTCAGCGAATAGACGGTACAAGCAGCAATTGCCGTAAACGAAACGTCAATGCCGCCTGCGGCAAGAATAATAAACACACCAAGAGCAAACAGCCCCATCACCACACTGGCGCGGCCGATATCAATCAGCGTTGATGCCTGCAAAAATGCCGGATTAACAATCGACACAACAGTACAAATTGCCACGAGCAGAAAGAACGTGATCGATTCAGGGCGTTTGCGAATGAATTCACCCAGCTTGAAAGATCCGGTGCGAGCCGTATCTTGCTGATATTGCGCGCTCATTAGGCAGTTTCCTTCTGCGATGACATCATGGCTTGATAAAGCTGGTCTTCGGTGGCTTGTGCCGCATCGAACTCTGCAGTGATGCTGCCTGAATTCATGACGAGAATACGGTCGGCATTTTGCAACAGTTCCGGTAGATCATCGCTAACGATGATGAGCCCCATACCGGCTTCTGCCAGCCCCTGAATAACGCGATAAATTGTGTCTTTGGAACCAACATCAACGCCAACAGTCGGACCATGCAGCACCAGCAGTTTCGGGCCGATGCTTAGCCAACGGCCGATCAGAACGCGCTGCTGGTTCCCACCGGAAAGCGCACCGACCGGCAGGTCGAGGTTTGTGGTGTTCAGGCGCATATCCTGCATCAAAGATGCAGCGATGGTGCGGCCTTTTTTCTGATCAACTATGCCAAGGCTGTTGCAGAGCTTGCGGAAGATCAGGGCAATTTCATTTTCAAAAATTGACTTATCGAGGAACAGACCTTCAGCAAGACGATCTTCCGGCACGTAACCGATACCATGTTCAATCGCAGCAGCCGGGCTTTTCACCTGTGTTGCCTTGCCTTCAAGGCTGATCTTGCCGGACTCTGCCGGCACAACACCGGTGATCGCCATAGCCAGCTCGTTACGACCGGAATCTGCAAGACCGGTAATACCGAGAATTTCACCCTTACGCAGGTTAAGACCGATATTTTTAAAGCCTGAAGCCGTGAGATTATCAAGTTTCAGCAGTTCCTCTGCCGCCGGTTTACCTGTGCGGTAACGCTCGGCATCAATTTCACGACCGATCATCAGTTCGGAAAGCTGCTTCTTGGTGTAATTTTCAATCGGTCCCTGCGCCACACACTGACCGTCGCGGAACACAACCGCATTCCCGCCGATGCGATAGCATTCATCAAGCTTATGGGTGACGAAGAGAACGGCAACACGCTCGGCACGCAGACGCGCAACCACTTCAATCAGATTATCGACTTCACGGCGTGTCAGCGAGGTGGTTGGCTCATCCATAATCACGAGCTTAGCGCGTGTCGCAATCGCACGCGAGATCGCCACCAACTGGCGCATAGCCAACGGCAGTTCGGATACAACCGTATTCAGAAAAGCTTTGTCATTTGGCAAGCCAACTGCGTGCAGTGCGCGTGCAGCGGTCTCATGCAGTTTCTTCAGGTTAAGACGACGGAACAGTCTGCCATTGCCTTCAACAAGCTGCTCATTCAGCGCTACGTTTTCAGCAACAGTCAAGTTCGGAATAAGGGACAAGTCCTGATAGACCGTCTCGATACCGGCGGCCAAAGACTGGATCGGATTTAAAGATGTGTAGGTTTTGCCATCAAGAATGATCTCACCTTCGCTTGGGCCGTGAGCGCCGGACATGATCTTGATAACCGTACTCTTGCCGCAACCATTCTCACCCAGCAGATGATAGGCTTCGCCGAGGTCGATTGTCAGGTCAACGCCGCGCAGCGCGTGAACACCACCAAAGCGCTTATAGATATTGCGCAATTCGAGAAAACGATCCGCAGGTCGTTCAATGCTCGCTGCAATGCTTGTCGTAGTTGACACGTTTAATTCCTTTGCCGCTGCACCGTCTCGCTCATTTGCGATTGGAACCGCTTAGAAACCGGCTGATTTTACACTTTAACGTCTGTCATTCGGAATGTGACAGGCACTTCAAGCCGTTGGTTTCATTTACTCTTCAGCCGGATACAGATATCCGGATGCGCGCTTCGGGAGGGCGCATCCGGATCTATGACCCCGTCGCACGGGATGGAACGACATTCCGGCAACAGGATCAGATCTGTTCAGGTTTTCTTAGAACAGGTGTTCTTTGTAGGTCGCCTTGTCAGCGATAACCATGCCGTTACCGATAACCAGCAGACCTTCGCCTGCACCCTTCTTCACGCGAACGCTGTTATAGCCTTCAACGCCGAGATCGGTACCGTCTTTAACTTCCTTCTTCTCGATGAACATGCGAGCAAGCGCATTCATCGCCATACCGGCTTTCTGTGGGTCCCAGAAACCGATTGCAGTGATCGCACCGGATTCCAGCAGATCAGCTGAAGGGTTTGGCAAGCCGGTGCCGACGAGGCAAACCTTGCCGCTCAGACCAGCTTCATCAATCGCACGGCCGATACCGAGAACGTCATTACCGGCAGAAGTCTGGAAGCCCTTCAGATCAGGATGCTTGCGCAGAATTTCCTTGGCTTTTTCATAAGTGCCGTTGGCATCGTCGAACGATTCATTGTTCGGATCAACGATCTGCATTTCCGGATATTTCTTGGCATTTTCTTCAGCAGAAGCAACCCACTGCATGTGAGTGCGGCTGCCGAGTGAGCCAACAAAAGTTGTCCACTTGCCACTATTGTTCATGCACTGTGCCAGACGCTCATTGAGCGCAATACCGTAATCAGCATTATCAAAGGCTTCAACGTCAGCCATTGTGTTGATCTGGTTGTCAGCTTCATGGGTCACAACAACAATGCCACGCTCCATAGCGCGCTTGAATGTGCCTTCCAGTACAGCCGGATCCATAGGAACAACTGCCAGCGCGGTTACGCCTTTAGCAACCAGATCCTGAACGATCTGCAGCTGCTGAGCCGCATCAGATGTTGCCGGACCGCTCTGGGTCGCAACCACATCAGGATTGGCTTTCTGATAGGCTTCAACGCCGGTATTCATACGGTCGAACCAAGGAATACCGCTGATTTTAACCACGGTCGAGATAACAGGCTTTTCCTGCGCGACAAGAATGCCTGCGCTGCCTGCAACCATTGTTGCGCCAAGAATGCTACCGGCGAGCAGTTTTTTCGTAATTAATTTCATTATTTCCTCCAGACGGACTGACCCTCAGTGTCTATGTTCGGGTGCCTGAGGGTTGAGCACCGATCGTTCCCTGTTGGCGATTGCCAAAGGTAAAGAAACCCGCAATGTCGTATTTTCCGACTGCAAGGAAAGCGAGCAATAGCAGGCCCCAAGCAAAATCGCGGACAAAATTGGAAAGACCGCCAAAGTTAAGCAGGCTGGACATCAGCTGCAGGGCAATCGCACTGAGCACCACGCAGATAACGCGGCCATAGCCACCTTCCGGCTTCACACCAGCCATAACGGCGATGAGAATGGCAACCAGAAGATAGGAGCTGCCATAGTCGAATTTTACGTTCACGTTACGCGCAGCAATAATCACACCGGCAATACCAGCCAGAAAACCACTGGTGGCGTAGGTTGCAACCAGCACGCCATTACGCGGAAAACCGGCAAATTCAGCAGCTTTCGGATTGCTGCCCATCAGCATCAGCCAGCGGCCATAAGGCGTGAAACGCACCACAGCACCGATTACAGAGGCGATAGCGATAAAGATGATGAAGCTGATCGGCACGCTCAGGAACATATCATTGCCGATGCGCGACAACAGATCAGGACTGCCAACCATCACGGCGCGACCACCGGAGACAACAACGGCCAGACCCGTGAAGGCCATCTGCGTGCCAAGTGTACAAAGGATAGGCGTGATTTTAAAACGAGCAATCAGCACACCATTTACGATACCGCCCGCCAGACCGATCACAAGTGCCAGTCCGATAAAGGCAAGGCTGAACGCCATCGGGCTTTCTGCACTCGACACAAAAGATGAAACGAGCACGGCGGACAAAACACCAGCCAGATTAGCCAGCGCAATACCGGAAAGATCAATCCCGCCATTACCGGCACACATTGCCAGCATCACGCCGATTGCCAGCAGCCCGAGTTCAGGAATCTGCCCTGCCATCGACTGCAAATTGAACAGCGACAGGAATGAGCCGCCCGAAATATACGCGCCGAGCGCAAGCAATCCGAGATTGATGACAACGAGCATAGCAAGTTGATTGCTTGTCTTCTGCATTGTCGCTTCCTACCGTGTTTACTAAACAAAACTATTATTCACTAAATAAATTACCGGATGCCTAGGGGATGTCAAGCGTGCTATCAGGGAATTGTGGTTGCCTTACACATGAAATTACCCTAATCGTTTTAAATCAGAGCGATTTTGTTTAGTAAACGCGAATGAACCCCGATAATGCCGAATAGCCGTCCGGAACAAATGAAAAAGAAAAAGTCCTTTACGATCAGAGATATTGCTGAAAATGCGGGGGTTTCTCCCGCAACCGTTTCACTTGTTCTCAATGGTAAAGGCGAGATTTCCGGCGAAACACGGGCTCGTGTTCTCGAATCCGTATCCCGTCTCAATTATGTGCCGCGTATCGCCAAAACGGGCTCGGGCGGTGCGGGAACGATTCGCTTTTTGAAGATCGCCAAGCATGGCGGCACCGTTAATCGCGATCATAGTGTGTTCGTTTCCGATTATATTGACGGCATGTCACTGGAAGCCACGAGCCGCAATTATGCGCTGGAAGTGGTGAGTTTCGAGGGGCAGCCAATCAGTGCTGTGGCTGAGACTTTGGCAGGCGCACCTATTCGCGGTGTGATTGCGTTGGGCACGGAACTGTCCTCTTCAGACATTCATATGATTCAGGGACTGGGCTTCCCGACTGTTTTTATCGACACGTTTTATGAGGTCGTTGAAGCCAATTTTGTCGATATGAACAATGAAGACGCGGTGTTTAAAGTGCTGTCGCGCTTCAAACAGGTTGGCTTCAACCGCATCGGCTTTGTTGCCAGCCACACGGAAACCACCAATTTCCGCCTGCGCCGCGATGCATTTTTCAAAAACATGCAGCGTCTGGAACTCAAAGCCCAGGAGCGTGATATCCTCTCGGTGGAATCCACTTATGAAGGCGCTTATCGCGACACCTGTGCCATGCTCAATGCCGGACTGGATCTTGCTGAATGCTATTTCTGCACCAATGATATTATTGCCTATGGCTTTATCAAAGCATTGAAAGAAAAAGGCATCCGCATACCGGAAGATGTCTCGGTTATCGGTTTTGACAACCTGCCGCAAAGCGCAACGATGGAGCCGGGCCTGACAACGGTTGAGGTTTCCAAGCGTAAAATCGGCAATCTGGCAGTGACCATTCTTGATGATCTGATCAACACCTCAGACCCTCAGCCGCCGGTAAAAATTCTTGTCGGCGCCAGTCTGGTCGTACGCTCCAGCGTTGCCGAATTGACAACCACCGAAAAACCCCCTGCTTTTACAGACTGATATCCTCGTTTCGCACAAAAGCACAACGACCCCAGCCGAGCATGACAGCTGTACTATGCAAGGCTAACAGCCCCATACAGATCATCCAGAACGGATGATGCCATTGAAAATATATGGCAAAACTGAGCAACATCAGCCACGTATTTACAAACCAGCTCACAACGGCCCATTGCCTGCCTTCACTAATGCCACCGAGAGCAACAGACCCCGCCGCGAGAAGCAAGAACAATAACACTTGCTCGGTAACAGACTGGCTGATCTGGTAGCCATAGAGCCAGATATAGCCGGTCACCAGCGCAAACAGAATAACAGCACCGCTAAGCACGACAAAACCGGAACTGATAAAATCCGGTTTTTTATGCTGCTTTTTCGCTCTGCGTGCCTGCAAATAATTGCGGAACGGCTCATTGCTGGCCACAAAAGGATTTTGCGAAGACTTATTACCTTTCACTCCATAGGCGAAATCTGTTTCAGGCAAATCCGGCCGGTAAGTGCCGAACAACCGGTCAAAAAAGGCAAAGCTTCCCGCATAATTGGAATCTGAATAGGAGCGGTCATTCACATGATGAATACGGTGATGTGCAGGTGTCACCAGAATATATTCAAGAAAACCGAGACGCGGCGTCAGCGCACTATGGTTCATCAACTGGATTGAATAATGAAGCACCGAAACCGTGATGAATATTGGCAGTGGCACGCCGAGCAGTGCCATAGGAATGAAAAACGGAATAGAAGCCAGCGAAGAATACCAGGAATTGCGCACTGCCAGCGACAGATTGAAATGCTCGCCCTGATGATGCACCACATGCACCGCCCAAAGCAGCGCGAATTTATGATGCAGACGATGCAGCCAGTAAAAACAAAAATCCCACATCAAAATCGCAAACAGCCATAACCAGACCGGCGGCCAGTCCGACACGATATTCAGGCTGAAATTTGCAACGATAAAGCCATAACACGCCAGCTCCAGCCCGCGAAACAACCAGAGCATCAGATGGCCGGAGTTCAGGTTGAACACCACATCATGCCAGTCGACTTTCTCCTTACCGGTTCTGCTCAGGATCAGCATTTCACTGAGCACAAGGATAATCAGCAGAAAAATCGGAAATGCGATCGCCATCATAACGTCTGTCCCGCAACTTTATCCGCTTTCCGGCTCAGTATCAGTTGCGCAAGCAATCCCGCAACAATTGCAAGCACCGCGCCGCCCAGCAGATCAACAAACTGATGACGGTGCAATTGCAGAATAGAAACTGTAATGGCCAGCCCCCACACCGCAAAAAACAGGCTGCGTAATGGCATATGTTTTTGCCAGAGTGCACAAACGGCCAGAATTGTCAGTGTGACATGCAAGGACGGCAGACAATTTTGCATTGAATCAAACCCGATAAGCAAGTTCAAAGCGGATGCGCTGATTGTATCCTGTGTCACCGGTGGAAAGATCATTGTCGTTGGCCAGAATATAAACACCACACCTGCGCCTAATGCGGAAAGCTGCATGGAGCGTGCCAGCCAAAGCAAACGCTGCGCCGGACAGAGCAAATAGCCCAATGCAACAAGCGGGAAAAACGACAAGTAGAGCCAGATCGCATTCGGATCAAAATCGAACCACAGATCAATTGCTGAAGGTTGCAGCATAATGGCAGATGCCTGATCCTGACTGCTCGTCAGACTATAAACCAGCCCGACAGCGCCCCAGCCAGTCAGCATCATCCAGAGGCGTAAATACAGCGAATTCATACAATCTCCCACCAGAATGCGTATGCTCTACGGGCGCTCACAGCACTCTAACACTTTATACTTACAGCATAATTTTACCGAAAACCGGCTCAGATTTTAGAAATTATACTGTAGCGAAATATAAGTTTTCGCTGAAACTCACGCCGCTAAGTAGCCTGACTTTGTCGCAATTGTCACTAAATTCGGTAACAAAACGTCTCTTGACGAGGGCCGGCGATCATGCGACCCCGTAAGATAACGCCACAAATTAAGTGCGAGTATTGATGACCATCCTTAAAAATGGTGCGGGGAAACCCGGATTGCGAATTGCCGGAACCGGCGCTTATCTGCCCAAGAAATGCGTCTTTTCCTCAGACATTGATGCGATGCTGGGCTGGCCTTCAGGGACTATTGAAAACCGCTTTGGGCTCACCGCCCGTTATGTGGCTGAAGGCGATGAAACCAGTTCTTTCATGGCTGAGCAGGCAGCTTTGCAGGCACTCGATGCTGCCGGTATTGCACCGCAGGATCTTGATCTGATCCTCGGTGCCTGCGGCGTGATGGAACAGGTTATTCCTTCTACCGCCACATTGGTTCAGCACCGGCTGGGTTTGGGAAAATCCGGCATTCCTGCCTATGATGTCAATGCAACTTGCCTCAGCTTCATTCAGGCGCTTGATCTTGCTGCAATGAAAATTCAGCTGGGTCACGCCCGTCATGTACTGATCTTTTCTGCTGATATCGCCTCTGTCGGACTGGACTGGAAAGAACCCGATGTGGCAGCCATTTTTGGCGACGGCGCCGCAGCCGTAGTCCTCACCGCAGATGGTGCAGGTTTAATTGCCAGCCGCTTTGAAACTTACTCAGAGGGACGAGATGCCTGTGTTCTCGCTGGTGGCGGCACCCGCATATCAGCGGCGGTTGATCCGGTCGCGGCGGCAGAAGCCTCCTATTTCCGCATGAACGGACAATCCGCCTTCCGCGTAACTGCCCGCTATCTGCCACGCTTTTTAAAACGACTTTTTACGCAAGCTGAGCTAAATATGGCGGATATTGACTGCATCATCCCGCATCAGGCGAGCGGCCTTTCCCTTACCCATGGGCTGGCACGCGTCGGGCTTGATCCTGAAAAAGTTATCCAGACCTTCTCACGCTTCGGCAATCAGATTGCCACTTCTATTCCAATGGCGCTGCATACGGCGATTACTGAGGAACGGTTGCAACGTAATGATCTGGTGTTACTGGCTGGCACCTCCGCAGGCATCTCCATCGGCGGCGTGGTGCTGCGATATTAATGGCTAAAGTGCTTGTCACAGGCGCCACAGGATGCCTCGGAAACCGTCTTGCCCAACAATTATCGGCTCAAGGCCATCAGGTGCTTGCGCAAGGACGGGATTTGCAGGCAGGTCAGTTGCTGCAAGCACAAGGCATTGAGTTCATTCCGTTTGATCTGCAAGGCGATTATCCGGCACATGCCTTTCAACAGGTCGAATTTGTTTTCCATTGCGCGGCACTTTCAACCGCATGGGGCAAGGCAGAAGCGTTTCAGGCTGTTAATGTCACCGCAACGCAGCGCCTGTTGGATGCATCCCGCAAAGCCGGTGTAACGCGATTTGTCTTTGCTTCCTCGCCGAGTATTTACGCCAACGGGCAAGACCGCTTCAATCTGACTGAAGATGCAGAACTGCCTGCACATTTCCCCAGCCATTATGCCCGCACTAAATATGAGGCTGAATGTCTGGTGCTTACCGCAGATCAGGCAGGCGCAATGCGAACAACAGCTTTACGCCCAAGAGCGATTTATGGCACCGGAGACCGCTCCCTGATGCCGCGTCTGTTGCAGGCGATTAAGCGCGGCCGTGTACCAATGATCGGCGGCGGGCAAACTTTAATCGACATCACGCATGTATCGGATGCTGCCCGTGCCATGGCACTGGCGGGGTTCAATAACAATGCAAGTGGCGAGATATTCAATATCACCTCCGGCAAAGCCTACCAGTTTTCAGAATTGCTGGCCGCTGTCTGCGCCTTAAACCATTCTGCACCGAAGGAAATCCATATTTCCTATGGCAGAGCTATGAAGCTGGCCAAGGGACTGGAGTTTCTGCATCGTATTTTTGCACCTGATCGGGAACCGGTTCTGACCTGTCAGGCGGTCGCCTCACTTGGGCGCAGTCTGACTCTGGATATCAGCAAAGCGCGAGAAAAACTGGGTTACGTGCCAGCTGTGACAATTGAAGATGGTATTCAAGATTATGCAGCCAGTCTCTGAAATCGTTCTGGACTTTACCTCTTTTCATGTCGGGTATTGCCGCGGCCCGCTGGCAATGACGCAACGTGGCACGCCATGGCGCATTGCGCGCTTTCCGGCCGGTATTGCGGTGCTACGCCATCCTCAGCGTGGTACAATTTTATTCGATACAGGTTACGGCGCATTATTTGAACAGGCGACGAAGCCCTTTCCGGAGCGGATTTATCGCTGGCTGACACCGGTTACATTTAACCCCGATGATAGCCTGCCCAAACAGCTGGAAAAATACGGCCTTGCTTCTCCCGACTTAGTGTTTCTGTCGCATCTTCATGCGGATCATGTGGCGGGCCTGTTCGATCTGGCCACCATTCCACCAGTCATCTCATCGCTTGCCGCAATTGAGAAATTGCAAGCCGGTCGGCTTGCGACCTTAAAAGCAGGGTGTCCGGCAATGATCCGGGACAAACTGCAATCACTAAACTTACAAGCGGTGGAAACCTTGCCGCGTATCAGCCTTGCGCCTTACGGGCTTAGCGCCTTTGGCGATGGTTATGATCTGCTAGGCGATCAGTCTGCGTTGGTTGTAGCACTGCCTGGCCATGGCTTTGGCCAGACAGGCTTGTTTCTCCCCGCCACGACACAAGGCGCGATCTTTCTGGTTGCCGATGCAATCTGGAGCCTTGAAGCTCTCAAAGCCAGCCGGCTGCCACCGGATATGACTTTGCGCCGCCTTGGTGACCGCGATGCTTTTGTTGATACATTTGCCAGGCTGCGCGCATTTCATCTCGCACATCCGCAGGTGCGGATTATGGCGTCTCATTGCACCGAAGCCTATCCTATGAATGACGGCGAGGTATGAGAATGAACCCGCTTTCTGTCTTTCTTCGCGCCCGCTACAACAAAGGCTTTACTTCGCGTGAGGCGATTGAGCGCCATCAGCACAAGGCGTTCAAGCACTTACGCCAGCACATCATGCCCCGTTCGCCTTTCTATGCAGCTTATGCGGATAAGCCACTCTCTGACTGGCCTTTAATGAATAAAGCGCTGATGATGGAGCATTTCACCGCGATTAATACGGTAGGCATTACCAAAGAAGAGGCACTGCATATTGCTTTGACTTCCGAACAAGAGCGTAATTTTGCGCCAATGATCGGACAGATTGCGGTTGGTCTTTCCACCGGAACGTCAGGACAGCGCGGGCTTTTTGCCTCGAACAAACGCGAGCGGGCGCTTTGGGCGGCTTTAATGCTGGGACGTTTCTCACCGTCATTTTTGCAGCAACAGCGGGTGTCTTTGTTCCTGCGTGCCAATAATATGCTGTATGAGCGGCTGGGCAATGCGCTGATCAGTTTTGCGTTTTATGATTTATTACACTCTTTCCGTGAGCATCTACCAAGATTGGCCGAACAGCAGCCGACTGTTCTGATCGCGCCCGCGCAAATCCTTGGTCTTTTGGCGCAAGCACAGCAAGACCGGATCATCAATATTGCACCGCGCTGTATTATCTCTGTTGCCGAAGTGCTGTCTCCTGAAGATCAGCACAAGATTGAAGCAGTGTTTGGCGTAACTGTGGATCAGGTTTATCAATGCACCGAAGGCGTGTTAGGCATGACTTGCCGTGCGGGTAACCTGCATCTCAATGAAGCCTATATGCATATAGAACGCGACGTGATTGATAAAACCAGCGGTGCTTTTGCCCCTATTGTTACTGATCTGACACGCGAGACCCAACCGGTGCTAAATTACCGGCTTGATGATATTCTGATCCCTGACAATGAACCCTGCCCCTGTGGCTGTGCCAGTCTCCGACTGAAGCGGATAGAAGGTCGTTGCGATGATATTCTTTATTGGCGCGGAGAAAATGGCGCACAACTTATGATACCGTCTGATCTTATCCGGCAGGCTATGGCGACGGTGCAGACTTCTATAAATGATTACAGAACGGTGCAGCATGGTCAGTCATTGTTAGAGATATGGCTGGAGGCGACTGATTTTGATCCGGCCTGCAATGAGATCGCACATAAGTTACAGGCATTGGCGGCGAGGATGAACGCGCAATTGCCTGAGCTGCGTTTTCATGCCGGCATTACTATGCAAATCGACCAAAAGCGTCGTCGTATTATTACAATTACAGAAAAGAAACAGCGAAATTGATTGCTCACGCGTGATAAGAGTGAATTTAAAGTGGTTTATCAGCACTTGCAATTATAGCTCAACGCTCTAAATACACCTTTAGTAGTATATATTTGAAAGCGCAATTTGCAGATGTCCAACGAAACATCATCTAAAATCAATAGTTTAGTTCTTACAGCAGATGTTGTTTCAGCTTTTGTTGCAAATAACTCTGTTTCTAAAGATGACCTCTCAACCCTGATTTTGCAGGTAAGTGATCAATTTTTGGCACTAAGCAACCCAATATTACCGGTTGAAACAATTATTGAAAAGCCAGTACCCGCTGTCGCCGTCAAAAAATCATATGACAGTGAAGTTATGACTTGCCTTGAATGTGGCAGCCAGTTCAAATCTCTGAAAAGGCACCTCAAGAGCAACCATAATCTGACACCAGAAGAATATCGCGCGCGTTGGGAACTGCCTGCGTCTTATCCTATGGTTGCCCCTGCATATGCGGAAAAACGCTCCGCTTTGGCAAAAACCATCGGACTTGGTCGCAAACCAGGACAGTCTCCGAAAAAAGCATCCTGATATTTACATTTTTTCGTCTGACGAGCGCGCATCCCGAAAATTATAAAGTGGGTTTTCGGGATAATATGCATTTCCAATAGCCCGAGCGGCTTCAACAGCTCAACATTTACTGTCCCTATAGAGAGCACCGGAAATTACTGTCCGGTGCTTTTTTGTTGCCCGTCCGGCCATGGGAAGCAAATTCAGCTCACAGCTTATGCGACATTAGTCTAACCTTATGCAAATTTTGCTTTCACTCGCAAGCACACAGGAGTAATCGCTCAGGGTGTTTGTCTGTGCGAAGGAATCATTGCGCACCGGCACACATGCAGAAAACAAAAACAGAATATTTTCTTGGATTTAGGAGGGGAAATATTCTGGCAGATGAATTGTGAGGCATACTGAATGGATACTGCATCCGGGCGCACGCATTCCCAAGAGGAAGAGCCCCATCTCGCCCGTAATCTAAAAAACCGCCATTTGCAGCTGATCGCCATCGGCGGCGCTATTGGTACCGGTCTTTTTATGGGCTCGGGAAAAACAATTTCACTCGCAGGTCCGTCGATCCTGCTAGTTTACGCGATTATCGGCTTAATGCTGTTTTTCGTCATGCGCGCATTGGGCGAACTACTCTTGTCCAATCTGAACTACCGCTCATTTGCGGATTTTGCCGGTGACTATCTCGGTTCATGGGCACAGTTTTTTACCGGCTGGACCTATTGGCTATGCTGGATTGTAACCGGTATTGCCGACGTAGTGGCTGTTGCGGGTTATATGTCGTTCTGGTTCCCTGAACTGGCGCTATGGGTGCCTGCTCTCGGCCTAATCGTCGTGTTGGTGGCACTGAACCTGCCAAATGTGCGCAATTTCGGTGAGATCGAATTTTGGTTCGCGCTTATCAAGATCGTGGCTATTGTTGCGCTGATTATTACCGGCGTTATCATGCTGACATCCGGCTATACATCACCAAACGGCACAGCGGCCTCTGTCACCCATTTATGGGATCAGGGCGGTTTCTTCCCGAATGGTTTCTTCGGCTTTGTCGCCGGTTTCCAGATTGCGGTTTTTGCCTTTGTGGGTATTGAGCTGGTTGGTACAGCGGCAGCTGAAACCGAAAATCCGGAACGCAATCTGCCAAAGGCGATCAACTCGATCCCAGTGCGTATTGTGCTGTTCTATCTCGGTTCGCTCTTCGTCATTATGACTGTAATGCCTTGGAACCAGGTTGACCCGTCAAGCAGCCCGTTTGTCGCCATGTTCTCGCTGGCAGGCCTCGGCATTGCCGCGCATGTGGTAAATTTCGTCGTGCTGACCTCAGCGGCTTCCAGCGCGAATTCCGGAATCTACTCCACATCGCGTATGATTTTCGGTCTGGCAAGCTATGCGCTGGCACCAAAAGCTCTCGGCAAACTGAACCATCGTAAAGTGCCGGTCAATGCGCTGTTCTTCTCCTGCATCTTCCTGCTTGCAGGCGTTGTTCTGCTATATGCAGGACAGAGCATTATTGAAGCTTTCACCATTGTAACCACGATTTCGGCATTGCTGTTTATCTTTGTCTGGTCGATCATTCTGGCATCTTACGTGCAGTATCGCCGTAAGCGCCCTGATCTCCATGCAAAATCAAACTTCAAAATGCCAGGCGGCTATGTCGCTGTGGCAATGGTATTTGCATTCTTTGCTTTCATCCTCTGGGCACTGGCTCAGCAGGCTGATACGGCACAGGCATTGCTGATTACACCGGTCTGGTTCGTCCTGCTGGCTGTGATCTACTTCTTCATCGCGAAGAAGAAAAAAGCCTAAACAACATAACAAGGCCACTCATCAGAGTGGCCTTGTTATTACAGCAAAATCCAGCGGATCAGCGGCGCGGCAAAAACATTGACCAAACCGACCAGCACCATCACCAGACCGGCAATCGTGCCCTCTTCCTGACCAATCTGCTGCGCCTTAGCCACGCCTGCGCCATGCGCGCCCATGCCAAACAAAGCGCCACGGGCAAGGCCGGACTTCAACGGCAGGAAGCGCAGTAATGTATCGCCGAGTGCTGCGCCGATCACACCAGTCACCACGACAAACAAAGCTGTCAGGTTGGGAATACCGCCAATATCTTCAGACAAGGCCATCGCAAAAGGTGACGTCACCGAGCGTGGCAGCAGGCTAAGACGCAAACTGCCGTCAAGACTGAGCAGACTTGCCAAGCCCCATGCTGAGAAAATTGCCACGGAACTACCAACCAAAACACCAAACATCAGCACCGGCCAATATTGCCGGATTGTTGCTCTTTGTTCATAAATCGGCACCGCAAAAGCAACCGTTGCCGGCCCCAGCAACATCACCAGCCAATGGGTGGCACTGTTATATTCGGCATAGGACGTGCGGAACAGCAAGACAGCAGCGATCAGCAGAACCGGAGCAGCAATGAGCGGCGAAAACCAGACATGCGGCCAGCGACGGTAAAGCTTTTTCGCCAGCAGATAAAACAGGATTGTTACTGCAGACCAAAGCACCATCATCCAAACTCCGGGCATCCAAATTTCGGGCATCCACAGCTCAGGCGTTAAATAATTCTCTAATGCACTCATGATGAATGCCTCATTTTCTGCAAATGACGGCTTAGACGTAAGCCTGCTTCCACGGCCAATGCGGTAGAAATCATAACGATAACCGTACCAAGCAGAATAACCGCCAGAATTTTCAATCCCAACAAGCCAAAAAACTCATGGTGATCCAGCACCGCGAGAACTGCGGGAATAAAGAACAGCAGCATTTCTGCCAGATACCATTGCGCACCGCGGCGCACAGTCAACAGGTTCATGCCGCCGGTCATCAGCAAGACAAATAACAAGAACAGACCAACCACACTGCCGGGCACCGGCATATGCGTTACTCTGACAATACCCTCACCCAAAGCCCAGAAACCGGCGATCAATGCGATCTGGCCGATCCGGCTATTTTGAACCCAATGGCGGACTCCTCCCGACATTTGAGCTGGAGACATTTTACGGCACTCTTTTCATGCAAAATTACTTTCCTCTCTTATACGCTGCGTTCATTCATGATAAAAATGAATTGATTGAATAGAATTAAGTCCTAAAAGGAATGATGATGGAGCTGCGTACATTACGGATCTTCACCGAGGTTGTCCGTCAGGGCGGTTTTACGCAGGCAGCGAAAACGGTCTTTCTGACCCAATCTGCCGTGAGTAAGGCTGTGCGTCAGCTTGAGGATGAACTCGGCCTGACATTGCTGGATCGCAACGGCCATAAATCCGTGATGACCGATGCAGGCCAAGTGGTCTATCAGCGTGCTTTGCGGATACTGGCCGAGCAGGATGATCTCAAAAACGAACTCGCGGAGCTACAGGGTCTCACCAAAGGCGTATTACGCCTGGGCCTGCCCCCAATCGGCAGCGATGCATTATTTGCACCTATGTTTGCGATCTATCGCGGCCTTTATCCCGGTATTGATATTCATCTTGTTGAACACGGTAGTAAAAAGCTGGAGGATATGGTGCGTAACGGCGAGGTTGACCTCGGCGCCTCACTGCTCCCTGCACCGGATGAGTTCGACTGGCAGAATGTGCGTAAAGAACCGATTGATGTGCTGATACCTGCCTCCCATGAGCTTGCCGGTCAGTCTCAGATTGCCTTGAAGCAACTCCAAGAGATGCCGTTCATCCTGTTTGACAGTGCTTTCGCGCTCAATCCGATTATTCTCAATGCCTGCCATAGTCAGGGTTTCAGCCCGTCGATTACCGCCCGCTCCAGCCAGATCAATTTTATCGTTGAGTTGGTTCATGCGGGGCTTGGCATCGGCTTCCTCCCGCGCCTCATTGCCGAACAACGGGTGCGCCCCGGTGTCAGGCATATTACGCTGACAGAACCCGATCTTTCATGGGACATGGCGTGGGTCTGGCGACGCGGCGCTTATCTGCCTCATGCCGCACGCGCATGGCTTGAACTCGCAGCGCGTTTTCAGCACTAAGGCTAAGAACCAAGGATTATTGTCAGGAAATTCAGGCTCATTCTCAGCATATATCGCTTAAAATAGTCCACTGATCAAAGCGCTGGCAACCAAGTTGATGCATAAAATTCATGACTAAAGTGCAAATAATGGTTTGCAGTCTTTGGTCAATCGGCTGAGTATATGCCAACTTTATCGGGAGATACTAAATGAGTGATATGACAAAATTTTCATGGAGCGATCCGTTCCTGCTCGATGATCAGCTGTCTGACGATGAACGTATGATCCGCGACTCTGCTGCGGCTTTTGCCAAGAGCGAATTGCTGCCACGCATTGAAGAAGCCTATCTCGAAGAAGCTGTTCAGACTGAATTGTTCCGCATGATGGGACAAGCCGGTCTTCTCGGCGTGACCTTGCCGGAAAAATACGGTGCGGCTGAAGCCAATTATGTTTCCTACGGTCTGGTTGCCCGCGAAGTAGAGCGCATTGACTCCGGCTATCGCTCGATGATGAGCGTGCAGTCTTCCCTCGTGATCTACCCGATTTTTGCCTATGGGTCGGAAGAGCAAAAAGACAAATATCTGCCGGGTCTCGTTTCCGGCGAGCTAATCGGTTGCTTTGGCCTGACCGAACCGGATGCCGGTTCTGATCCTGCAGGCATGAAAACCCGCGCGGAAAAAACCGCAACCGGCTACAAGCTAACCGGCTCGAAAATGTGGATTTCCAACTCCCCGATCGCCGATGTGTTCGTGGTCTGGGCAAAATCCGTTGCTCATGACAATCAAATCCGTGGTTTTGTGCTTGAAAAAGGCATGAAAGGTCTGAGCGCACCGAAGATCGGCGGCAAGCTTTCTCTGCGTGCTTCCGTCACCGGTGAAGTCGTTATGGACGGCGTGGAAGTCGGCGAAGATGCGCTGCTGCCACATGTTTCCGGCCTCAAAGGTCCGTTCGGCTGCCTTAACCGCGCCCGTTACGGTATTTCATGGGGTGTACTCGGTGCGGCAGAAGATTGCTGGCACCGTGCGCTGCAATATGGTCTGGATCGCAAACAGTTCAACCGTCCGCTGGCACAGACACAGCTTTTCCAGAAGAAGCTGGCTGATATGCAGACAGAAATCACGCTCGGCCTTCAGGGTTCGCTGCGCGTTGGCCGTTTGATGGACGAGCATAAATTTGCGCCTGAAATGATCTCGATGATGAAGCGCAACAATTGCGGCAAAGCGCTCGACATCGCCCGTCAGGCACGCGACATGCACGGCGGCAACGGTATTTCGATTGAGTATCACGTGATGCGTCATTCGCAGAACCTGGAAACAGTGAATACCTATGAAGGTACCCATGACGTTCACGCGCTGATCCTCGGCCGTGCGCAGACAGGTCTTCAGGCATTCTTTTAATAATACGTAATCGCCCGCTTTCCTTTGTGCATTGCTGACTTTCGGCGACCTATGAGGGAAGCGGGTTTTTCATATCCGGAGCAAATCTGATGCAAGCGCCGCTGGAAGGCATTAAAGTTGTTGAACTGGCACGTATTCTTGCAGGGCCGTGGATCGGCCAGACATTGGCCGACCTCGGTGCCGATGTCATCAAGGTAGAAAGCCCTGAGGGTGATGATACCCGCCAATGGGGACCGCCTTATATTGACGACGGCGCAGAACAATCCGCTGCCTATTATCATGCCTGCAATCGCGGCAAACGCTCGATCACGTGTGATTTTCGTGAAGATGCAGGGCGTGAAACCGTTATCAAACTCATCAAAGACGCCGATATTGTTATCGAGAATTTCAAACTCGGCGGTTTGAAGAAATACGGCCTTGATTATGAGACGCTGAAAGCCATCAACCCGCGTCTGATCTATTGCTCGGTTACCGGCTTCGGCCATGACGGGCCTTATGCAGCACGCGCCGGTTATGATTTCATGATTCAGGGCATGAGCGGCATTATGGATATTACCGGCGATCCAAAAGGTGAGCCGCAGAAAATCGGCGTGGCACTGGTTGATATTATCACCGGTCTTTACGGCATCATCGGTATTCAGTCTGCACTGCTGCACCGACAGACAACGGGGCTTGGCCAGCATATTGATATGTCGCTGTTTGATTGCATGACCGGCGTTCTCGCCAATCAGGCAATGAATTTTTTGGCGTCCGGCGTTGCACCAAAACGCCTCGGCAATGCCCATCCGAATATCGCGCCCTATCAGACATTGCCGGTTAAAGACGGTTACTTCATTATCGCCTGCGGTAATGACGGGCAGTTTGCCAAACTCGCCGGTACTCTCGGCCTGCCAGAACTTGCAGAGGATGAGAAATTCCGCACCAATGCCGCGCGCGTTCGCAACCGCAATGCGCTAACCGCATTGCTTGAAGCAAAGACCAGTCTCTGGCTGCGGGATGATCTGTTAGCGACATTGGAAAAAATCGCCGTACCAGCAGGCCCCATTAATACGATTGCCGATGTGTTCAGTGATCCGCAATTTATTGCCCGTCAAATGCGTGTGGATAATCAAGGTATTCCGGGATTGCGCACACCGCTGAAATTCTCCGATACAGAGCTTAAAACAGGTCTGCGCTCCCCGCGTTTAGGTGAGCATACAGAGGAAATTTTGGCGGAATTAAACGCTAAATAAGCCTCTCCAATGCCGCATTCAGAAGGCCGCTTTTAGCGGCCTTTTTTATTGCCCCGTAAAACTGACTCGCAATCCGGCAATTTTCACTGTTTAATCCTGATACCTACCGTCAAAATAACGGAATTGTCAGACGCATTTTTGAGATTTTTTTGCAGGACAACTCCATCACGACCAGCTTAAATACTCAAAGAGGAAGAATCTACCTATCCCATTGAATAGTAATAATTTTCATTGTTTGTTTTATTTTTGTTCCGCGCAACATTATTCTAGAAAAACTGATATATTGTTGCAAATTATAAAAGCTCTGTTTTTTTGCATTCTCATTTTCACTCAAGCTGCTCGAAGTGAAAAATAAGATATTTGACTTTAACGTAAAAAATCATACTAGAATCCAGACTGTACTTTAACAGGGAGGGTTATATGTATCGTAAAATTTTGCTCGCAGGTGTCTGCGCGTTGACACTGACTGGCGCACTTGCAAGCGTCGCTTCTGCCGAAGTTGTTTTGAACCGCGGCAATGACACCGATCCGGCAACTCTGGATCATCACCGCACATCCACCGTTTCTGAAGGTCGTATTATGGCCGATCTCTATGATGGGCTTGTCCGTCAGAGCGCCAAAGGCGAAGCGGTCGCTGCAACAGCTAAATCCTGGGACATTTCCGAAGACGGTTTGGTTTATACATTCCACCTGCGCGATGATGCCAAATGGTCGAATGGCGATAAAGTAACTGCCGGTGACTTCCTGTTTACGTTCCACCGCATTATGGATCCAAAGACTGCAGCCGGTTATGCCAGTATGCTGTTCCCGATCAAAAATGCCGAAGAAGCTGTAGCCGGTAAAAAACCGCTTGAAGAACTCGGCGTGGAAGCGGTCGATGATCTGACCCTCAAAATTACGCTTAAAAGCCCAACACCATATTTCCTTGAATTGCTGACCCATCAAACCGGTCTGCCAATGCATCCGAAGAGCATTGAAGAAAACGGCGACAAATTCACCACTCCAGGCAAAATGGTCACCAATGGTGCCTATCAGCTGGTAAGTTTTACGCCGAACGACAAAATCGTCATGAAGAAAAATCCGAACTTCTATGATGCAGATCAGGTCAAGATCGATGTCGTTAACTGGATTCCGTTTGAAGACCGCGCCAGCTGTATGCGCCGCTTTGAAGCAAAAGAAGTTCAGATTTGTTCTGATGTACCATCAGAACAGATGGATTATGTGAAGAACAAACTGGCTAAAGAATTCCATATTGCTCCTTATCTCGGCTCCTACTATCTGCCGGTTAAAGGCAAAACTGCTGACAGCAAGCTGAAAGACCCGCGCGTTCGTGAAGCCATTTCTATGGCGATTGACCGTGAATTCATGGCCGAGCAGGTCTGGCAGGGCACAATGCTTCCGGCCTATTCTGTCGTACCTCCGGGTATTGCCAATTATGTTGAAGGCGGTGTGAAAGCTGAATATGCCGGCGAAGATATGCTGGAGCGCGAAGACAAGGCTAAAGCCCTGTTGAAAGAAGCTGGTGTCGAACCAAATACACTGTCGATTGAACTGCTTTATAACACTTCTGAAAACCATAAGAATACAATGGCTGCTGTTGCCGATATGCTGAGCAATATCGGTATTAAAGCAACATTGAACGAAACCGAAGGTGCCACATATTTCAACTTCCTGCGTGAAGACGGGCCGTTTGACATCGCCCGTGCAGGCTGGATCGGCGATTATAACGATCCGCAGAACTTCCTGTTCCTCAGCCAAAGCGGTGTCAGCTTCAACTACTCAAAGTGGAAGAATGCTGATTACGATGCGCTGATGGCAAAGGCAGAAGTTACAACAGACCTAAAAGCCCGTGCAGAAATTCTTGCTGACGCGGAACGTCTGTTGCTCAAAGAAACAGCCGTTATTCCGGTGTTGTATTATTCATCACGCGCATTGGTCTCCGAGAATATCGAAGGCTGGTATGACAACCTGATGGATGCACACGCAACCCGCTGGCTGTCACTGAAACAGTAAGTTTTTTACTGGCAGGCTGCATATTCACCTATGCAGCCTGTTGCATACCAATTCATTTTAACTTTGCCGTAGCCGATATTTTATAAAGGCTACAGTCAGGAATATATTATGTTGAGCTATACGCTACGGCGGCTGGCCAGCGCGATCCCGACGATATTTATTATCATCACGCTGACCTTCTTCATGATCCGGCTTGTGCCGGGCGGCCCGTTTGATCTTGAGCGCCCGATTGATCCGCTGATCCTCGAAAATCTGAAAAAAGCCTATAATATGGATGCGCCTTTATGGCAGCAATATCTGATCTATTTAGGCAATCTGCTCAAAGGCGATCTGGGGCCAAGTTTTGCCCGCCGTGACTTTACGGTCAATGATCTGTTTGCATCAGGTTTACCGGTTTCCATTCTGCTCGGCAGTCTTGCACTCACACTTGCTGCCGTGCTCGGCACATTGCTCGGTGCGCTTGCAGCACTGCGTCAGAATTCATGGCTCGATTATACGATTGTTGCTGTGGCAACATTCGGCATTACCACGCCGAACTTTGTAGTGGCTCCGCTGCTCAGCCTGTTCTTCGGTGTTATTCTCGGCTGGGTGCCTGCCGGTGGCTGGTCATCAGCCAATGTGCTTTATTGGATTTTGCCGATCACCACACTGGCGCTGCCGCAGGTCGCGGTGATTGCCCGTCTTGTGCGCGGTTCAACCATTGAAGCTTTACGCGCCAATCATGTGCGCACAGCGCGCGCCTATGGTCTGCCTGCCCGTATCGTGGTGGGTGTTCACGCTTTGCGTGCCGCTCTTCTGCCTGCCGTATCCTATCTCGGCCCGACAGCAGCAGCTCTGCTCACCGGTTCCGTTGTTGTGGAAACCATTTTCGGTATTCCGGGTATCGGGCGTTATTTCGTGCAAGGCGCATTGGGGCGCGATTATACACTGGTGATGGGTACCGTTGTGGTCATCTCGGTCTTTGTCGTGCTGTTCAACTTAATTGTTGACCTGATCTATGCTTATCTTGATCCGCGGGTGCGCTATGACTGATATTTCAACCAATTTGCCGTCTCACGGCGCACCGGAAAGCAACACCACTGTTGCCGGGCGCTCTCTCTGGCAGGATGCATGGATCAGACTGCGCCGTAACCGCGCTGCGGTGGCCAGTGCCATTGTATTGATTTTCCTGTCCCTCGTCGGAGTTTTCGGGCCAATGATCAGCCCGCATCCTTATGAAAAAATCTATCCGCAATTTGTACGTGTGGCACCAAGCATTGAAGCCTATCCGCGTGCAGATACTATTTTGCCCGGTTTAGAGCGGGAAATGGCACGCGCCCGTATACAAGGCGGGGAGCCGGAACTTGCCGGTTCAAAACTAACGGTTGATGTGACATCAAGCGCAGGGCGTGAGTTGGATGAACGTCTGCTGCGTTATTTTGAACGCTCAGACCTGTTCAGCAATCCGAAAATTGAGCTGGCAGACGATAAGTTAAGCGGCAAGCTCTCATTGGATGTATCGCGCAATTACTTCTTCTTCGGCACCGATAATCTCGGTCGCGATATGATGACCCGTACCTTTATCGGGGTGCGTATTTCTCTCGCGATTGGTCTGCTGGCTTCTGTGATGGCACTGGTGCTCGGCGTCGGCTATGGCGCGATTTCCGGCTATCTCGGCGGCCGTGCCGACAATATCATGATGCGTATTGTCGATATTCTCTATTCTCTGCCCTTTATCTTCTTCGTCATTCTGATGCTGGTGTTTTTCGGGCGGTCGATTATCATCATCTTCATTGCCATCGGCGCAACGGAATGGCTGGATATGGCACGTATTGTGCGCGGTCAGACCCTCAGCCTCAAACGGCAGGAATTTGTGCAGGCGGCAGAGGCACTCGGTGCAACACGGCGCGGCATTATCACCCGTCATATTATTCCCAATGCCTTGGGGCCTGTAATCGTATTCGTTACGCTTCTGGTACCGAAAGCCATCCTGCTTGAAAGCCTGTTGTCATTCTTAGGTCTTGGTGTTCAGGATCCGATGACATCGCTCGGCCTGCTGATCTCGGAAGGCGCGCAAAATATGCGTGGCGCTTCATGGCAGCTTGTTTTCCCTGCAGTCACCCTGACACTCATTCTTTTTGCGCTGAACTTCCTGGGCGACGGCCTGCGTGACAGCCTTGATCCGAAGGACCGTTAAGATGACAGCAGAAACAGTCCTCTCTGTACGCGATCTGCGCGTGACATTTGAAACCAATGACGGGCCGGTTCATGCCGTGCGTGGCATCAGCCTTGATGTTAAATCCGGTGAAACAGTCGCCATTGTTGGTGAGTCCGGCTCCGGCAAAAGCCAGACCACTATGGCGATCATGGGTTTGCTATCCCAGAACGGCAAAGCCACCGGTCAAGCGCTGTACCGTGGAAAAGATCTGGTCGGCATGTCCGACAAGGAACTGAATAAAATCCGTGGTGCGAAAATCACCATGATTTTTCAGGAGCCCATGACCTCGCTTGATCCGCTGTATAAAATCGGCGATCAGCTGGCAGAACCTTTGCGTTTTCATCGTGGTATGAGCAAGGCTCAGGCACGGCCGCGTATTCTGGAACTGCTTAAACTCGTCGGGATTCCTGAGCCGGAACGGCGTATTGACAGCTATCCGTATGAATTATCCGGCGGTCAGCGTCAGCGTGTGATGATTGCTATGGCGCTGGCAAATGATCCGGATATTCTGATTGCGGATGAGCCGACAACCGCTCTGGACGTGACCATTCAGGCACAAATTCTGGAGCTGCTGGCCGATTTGCAGAAGCGTCTGGGCATGGCCATCGTGTTCATCACCCATGATTTAGGCATTGTGAAGCGTTTTGCCGATCAGGTCTGCGTTATGCGCTCCGGTGAAGTGGTAGAAAGTGGCACGACAGAGAAAATTTTCTCTGCTCCCGAACACGCTTATACCAAAATGCTGCTCGATGCCGAGCCGGAAGGTATCAAAGCCGCTCCACCGGAAACAGCACCAGTGCTGATCGAGGCAGATGATGTCTCCGTTACATTTAATCTGGCAAAAGGCTGGTTAAAACCGCAAACTTATTTGCGGGCAGTGGATGGTATATCGCTCAACCTCAAACAGGGGCAGACCATCGGAATTGTGGGTGAATCCGGCTCCGGTAAATCCACGCTCGGCCGTGCTATTCTGCGCCTTCTGAAATCTGAGGGGCGTATTGCTTATCTCGGCAAGGAGCTCCCGACTGACCCGCAGGAAATGCGTCCAAAGCGGCGCGAATTGCAATTGGTGTTTCAGGATCCGTTCGGCTCGCTCAGCCCGCGTATGACTGTCGGACGGATCATCACTGAAGGTCTGTTGATCCATGAGCCGGAACTGTCAGCCAAAGAGCGTGACATTCGTGCCGGTGAAGCGCTGAAAGAGGTTGGCCTTGAGCCTTCGATGCGCAACCGCTATCCGCACGAATTTTCCGGCGGCCAGCGTCAGCGTATCGCGATTGCCCGCACCATGATCCTGAAGCCGAAAATCATTGTGCTGGACGAACCGACCAGTGCGCTTGATCGCTCGGTGCAAAAACAAGTGGTGACATTGCTGCGTGATTTGCAGGAAAAATACGGCCTGTCCTATCTGTTTATCAGCCATGATCTAGCAGTTGTTCGTGCCCTCTCCGACTATATTCTGGTGATGAAAACCGGAAAAGTAGTTGAAGAAGGCCAGACCGAGCAGATTTTTGATGCCCCGCGCGAGGATTATACCAAAGCGTTGATGCAGGCCTCGATGAGCGAAAAACGCTTCGGAGCATAAAAAAATAAAAGGCCGGAGCTTCAGTTCCGGCCTTTTGCATTTTAATCCAGCACTTTGCCCGGATTGAGAATATTATGCGGATCAAGCGCCGCTTTCAGTACCTTCAATGTTCGCAATTCGGCTTCGCTGCGGCTGTAATGCAGCCACGGCTTTTTATGAAGACCAATCCCATGCTCTGCCGAGACCGAACCTTTAAATGAGCGGATAATGTCATAGACAATATCCTCAATGATCCGCTCTTTCGGTTCAAAATCCGTATATTTCGTGACATCAATATGGAAATTGCAGTCACCGACATGCCCGAAGAACAGGCTCTGAATGCCGGGGTAACGCTCTTCTAAAGCTGCCTGAATGGCATCAACGGCTGCGCCAATCTGCGTTTGTGGCACGGATACATCAAAGCCGATGCACGGGCCTTCATGGGTCATAATTTCCGCAATAGCATCGCGCATTGTCCAGAACTCTTCTGCTTCGCGATGGGATTGTGCAATGGCAGCATCAACAATCCAGCCTTCTTCCAAAGCGTGTTCCAGAACAGACTGGAAGAGTTCAGCCTCGGTATCAGGCTCTGCTCCCTGCATATCCATCAGCACATAAAGCGGATAGCCCTGCTCCAGTGGGGCACGGGCATATTTAGCTGCCGTTTTATAATAATCGCCCCACATGGCTTCAAAAGCAGTGACACGACCGGAAAGGCGCTTCTGCGCATAATTCAACAAGTTGAGCGCATTATCGAAATTCTCAAGTGCAACGACAGCGGCATTGGCACCGCCGACACCCGGACGCAAACGCAATACCGCACGGGTGACAACGCCCATCGTGCCTTCAGCACCGATGAATAAGTGCTTCATGTCCAGCGCCGCATTATTCTTCGGCATTTCATTCATCATGCTGAGAATTGTGCCGTCTGCCAGTACCGCCTCCAGCCCCAGCACCAGATCGCGGGTCATACCATAGCGGATCACACGATTGCCGCCCGCATTGGTGGAGATATTGCCACCGATCTGGCAGGAGCCGCGCGCGCCTAAATCCAAAGCAAAATTCATACCGGCATTGCGTGCCGCTTCCTGAATATTTTGCAGGATTGCACCGGCTTCAACAATCATCGTGCCAGCCTGCACATTGATCGTCTCAATACGGTTCATATTGCGCAATGACAGCAATACGCAATCCTGCACCGGCACTGCACCACCGGCCAGACCAGTCAAACCACCCTGCGGAACAACCGCGATATGATGCTCGTTACACAGCTTCAAAATTTCAGAAACGGTCTGCGTATCACGCGGCAAAACCAAAGCCAGCGGTGTGCCGCCCTGCTCATCACTCCAGTCATGCAACTGTGAAGTGTCAATATTTGCGCCAGTTTGAATGTCTTTTCCGAGAAGAGCGGACAGTTTTTCCAGCACAACGAGCCGCATAGAAGCATCTTGCATTTTATTCCCCTTGATGTGTGAGATTATCTTTATTGGAATTGGAGCTGATTTGTTATAGGGATTCATTAAAATTATTACGCATCAGGTCGTTCTGTTTTTTAATAAGTTCGGCAGCAATCATTCTGCGGTCAAAATCAATATTGTCCGTCTTTTTATTGAGGTTCTCATGCCATTGAATATCTCCTGCTCAGCTCTGGTTAAAACTTTCGCACTGACCGCTGTTATTGCACCTTTATGGGCCGGCACTGCACTGGCTTGGACTGGTGACGATGTTGCCAAACGCCTGCAAGCGCTGCTCAAAGAGCAGATGGTCGAGCTGACTTTTTCCAAAGCAGAAACCGATGGCAATAATGTTATTTTGCATGATGCAAAAGCGCAGATCGCTATGCCAAACACGTCATCTGACGAAACAACAGAAAAAGACGACAAGGATAATGCACCGGTTAATCTCGGCACCATTACGCTCAGCGGCGTTTCAGATGCTGCGGACGATGTGTACCTCATCGAAAAAGCGACTTTTAACGATGTGAAGATTGTTGAAGACAACAGCGTTTTCACCACGTCTGATATTCGTTTTGACAAAGTGCGACTGACAAAAGAGCCAAAGAACGATCTGCTTGGTCGTATGCAATATGCAGAAAGTTTCCATGTCGGTGCACTGACCCTCACTGTTGAAGGCAAGCAGGTCTTTGAATTGACCGGCTTAAATCTGGCGCAGGAACCTTTCAGCAAAGAGAAAGCCAGCAATTACAGCTGGGGCATCAAAGCCCTGAAAGTTGATCTGGAAGAAGCGAACCGGATTGATCTGGAAAAGAAGAAAAAAGAAGCGGCTGAAATGCAGGCTGCGATAGATGAAGCCACCCAAGCAGCTGAAGAAGCTGCAGAGGCTGCGGAAACCGACGCGAATAATGCGGATGCCGCAACCAATGACAAGGCAGATGCGGGCGTCGAAGCGGATACCAATGCGGATATTGCAACCGACGGCACAGACGAAACAGCTGAAGACAATAGCGCCGAAGAAGAAACCGTTGTTGCAGACACCGGTGATATGGATATGGAAACAATCCGTGCGCTTGGTCTGGAAAAAATTCAGCTGACTATGGATGCCAAAGGCAGCTGGTCGCCTTATAGCGGTGATTACACCGTCGATCAGATGACGATCAATGGTGTCAATATCGGCACTTATAACTACAAGCTCGCTATGGGCGGCTATAATCTGAAATTTATCAAAGCGGTGCAGGATCTGTTTGCCAGCATTCTAGAAGATGGCGGCGATAATACTTCCATGCAGATTGCGGCTGTGGGTATGATGCAGAACCTGTCGATCAGCAATATGGAAATGCGTTATGACGATGCTGATTTCGTTGGTAAATTGCTGGAGCATGAAGCGAAGAAGCGCGATATGACCCGTGAAGCACTTGTGCAGGAAATGAAAGATCAGCTGCAAATCGGCGTTGTCTATTTTGAAAATGAGCCGCGTGTTGTGGAAGCTGTGAAGGCGGTCGGCGATTTCCTCGACAAGCCGAAATCGCTCAGCCTGAAAATCCAGCCGGAAAATCCGGTGACCTTCGGTATCCTGACCGCAGTCGGCATGGCCGAGCCGAAAAAACTCTGGTCAGTGCTTGGTGTTAAAGTCGAAGCCAATCAATAAAATAAGAAAGCCTGCATCTCACGATGCAGGCTTTTTCTTTATATTTGTTATAGCATGTCTCCCAAAAACGGACACCGGTTTTGGGAGACATGCGTAAAAACAGTAAGATAGAGCGTTTTTTAATGATCTAATGTAAATGCGAAATGCTCTATCACATCACAGCTGATGCAGATGCACACCCGGATAGACGTCCTGTGCTATGTCACATAAATGCTGATGATGGGTCAGATAGATAACCTGTCCCTTGTCAGCCATTTGTGTGAAAATCCGGAAGGTTTCCCGCGCACGATCATCGTCAAATGTTTCCATAATATCATCGGCAATAAATGGCATCGGACGCTGCGCAACAAATTCGTAATATCCGGCAATACGCAGAGCCAGATATAGCTGGAACCGCGTGCCTTTAGACAATTCATCCGCCGTTTTTGAACTGCCATCAGCAGCCACAGCGATCAGGATTTCGCTGTCCTTGTCGGTCTGTGTCGTCAGCTGCCGGTAACTGCCCTGACTGATGGTCTTAAAGGCTTCTGACGCCTGCGCCATCATGGATGAGCGATGCTGATCGCGGTATAAATGCAAGGCCTGCTCGGCTGCACTGATACCAAAGCGCAGACGCAAATACTGCTTCGACTTTTCCTCAATCTCCAGCAAAAGCGTGCGGCGCTGCTCATCGAGTTTTGCAGCACCATCATCACCGGCCTGAGCCTCGCGCAAAAATTGCTCGGCCTGCATTTTTAGCCGGTATTGTTCCTGCTTATGCTGATCCTGCGCATCATCCTCATCACGTAGAGCCAGTAATTGTGTTTTAAGCTCAGCACTATCTGCCTGCGCGAGCAGTTCCTCAGCCTCTGTTGCGTGAGCCAGTTTCAGCAGGTGTGTGATTGTCTGCTCTTCATCTGCAAGTGATTGTTCAAGCTGCTTTTTCTTTGCTGCCGCCTGGATTTTAAAACCGGCATCTTCCAGCGTATCAGCCTGCAATTGCGTAAGCATGGCTTGTTTTCTGGCATTCAAAACTTCAGATTGCTGGTTCAGATGTTGCATCTGCTGCTCAGCCTCTGCCAGCCTGCCTTGCAGCTCATGCAGTTTTTGCTGCTCTTCCTCTGCTTTACGGATATGCAGTTCGCTATGCTGTGCCAGTTCAGTAACAGGCACACTATCACCTGCGGCATTATGCAAGGACAGGCCGAGGCGTTGCGCCAAGAGTTCTGCTTCAGTGCGATAAGCCGCCTGATCGTCACGCATAGCACCAATGCGCTGTGCCAGATCATTGCTGCGTTCCAAAGCAGGCGCCAGTTCTGCCGTTAAGTTGAGGATTTCCCGCACCTGATCGAGCGCCGGTACAATATCCCCCTGACCTTGCCCAAGCTCTTGGTCAAACCCCAGCCCAAGCCCCAGCGCAAACCATGTCTTGCCGCAAGCAACACGCCACTCTTGTTGCCACTGCACATCCTGCGCCTGAATATCATCAGCCTCTTTACGACGGCGATGCAGCTCTTGTTGCCGCTCCGACAATTCTGCCTGCAACGCTGCCTGATGCTGAAAACCATCATTCAAGGCTGCGGCCTGTGCTTGCAAACTGCTCAACTCAGTGTCGGAAACGCCCAGACCCGCTTTTTCTAACGCGCTGGTCAAATCGGCCTCAGCCTGCCTGATCTGTGTGCGTTTTTCATCACGCATCCGGCAAGCACGCAACCAAAGCTGGCGTTTTTGCAAGACAGCGCTCCGTTTTTCCATCCAGCGCACAAGACTATCGGCGGACAACTCCCCTAAGCAGGCAGGCACCAATTGCTGCTGCCACTCAGCCAGACGCGCTTTCTCCGCTTGTAACTCTGCATCCATGCCGGAAACAGAATTTTGCAAATGTGCGTTCTGGGCATCCAATACCGCAAGCCGCTCCCGTAACTGCATGGCACGCGCAAATTCCGCTGCCTGTGTCAGTCGGCTATGTACTGCGTGATCGTCCTGCGTCAGATAGCTTTCAAACGCGTCTGCGGTTTCATTATTGAGGCTCTTGCGATGCTGTTGCCATGCGGCATTACGCTTATTGCGCAATTCTGTCGCCTGATCCTGCGTCATCACCAGACTATGCTGCTGCAAAGCCTGCAACTGCGCCTGTAAAACCACCATTTCATCGGTGTTTTTAGCCTGATTATCCTGCGCTTGTTGCAAGCGGTTTTGCAGTGCCTGCATTCCCTGCCCTGCACCCTCAACCTCAGATACTTCAGGCACCACCAGCGCGGCAAGCACTGTCAAATCCGCATCAAAATCACTCTGCCGATAGGCAAGCGAGTGCCACAATTCCCGTAGCTGCGCTTCTTCTTCCCGTGCATTTTGATCTGCCTGCCGCAAACCATTATTCAGATCTTCACCCCGCAACCGGATCAGCAGATCGTTCAGGCCACGTATCTGTACAGGATCAGTCGCGCCTTGCACTATACCGCTTTGCTCGATTTTCTCCTGCGCCAGTTTCAGCCTGTCGTCAGCCGCAACCAGTTCTTTGCCCGTCAATTGCAGCGTTGCGGCAATCCCTGAGCGACGTTCAATCAGGCTGCGCAATGCTGTTTCAGTCTGGATATTAATCAGCAATTGACGTGGATCGGTTTTGATATCCTGCCCGAGACGGATCAGCAGCCCTTCAATCTTATGCTGCTCGGCACGTAACACCGTTTCACGCTCCGGCAGGTCTTTTGCAGCCGTTAGAAACCGTGCGCGCAGAATCTGCAATTGCCCCGCAGAACCGGCAAGTTGCAAAGCATTTTCATCCGGATGAATGGCGGCTATGTCCTGTTCCAGCAGAGCCACTGCGGAGGATTGGTTTTCAAGCCGGACACGCAGTTCCGCATCATCAATCATCAGACGTGGCAGTTCATCGGCAAAACCGGCAGGCGCCGCAGGAATATCTGCAAAAACATCCAGTTCATCCCGCAGGTGATGCAAGCGGTGATAGTGCGGCAAGGCATTGAGCAGTGCCTCAATCTCAGCAATCCGGTGTCTCGTTTGTCCATGCGCGCTCAGCGCCTGCTGATACTCTGCTTCAGCCTGACGATAGCTGTCGCTCAGCTTGCCATAAATTTGCGCCGAGCTTTTTGCATCCAGTTCCGCTTTGGCAGCCTCAATCTCTTGTAGTTTCGCTTTGAGATCAGTCAATTCGCCGCTGCGGGCACCGGAACGGTAAAATTGATCGGCACGACTGCGCAAAATGCCTAAATTCTGGCTCAGCCCCGCAAGACCGGCACTGGCAGAAAACAGCAACTCACCCAGATTACCCTTACTGGCGAGGATCGCATCGCCGCCCTGCTCCAGCGTATCATCATCAAGTGAAAACATCATGCGATAGGCATCACGGTCGATATCGCCGAGTTCCGCAGAAATCAACGTATCCGGCAAAGCGCGGCCTGTATCATCCTGCAGGCTGTTGACACGGGCTTTGGTGCGTACCAGCTCCTGCGCTGCCCCCTGCAATTGCAGTGAAGCGCCGATTTTCATCGCGGGATAGGGATGCAGGAAATTATAACGGCTTTTATGCTCAATCCCGAAAAGCAAATCAAGCAGCGCTGCAAACGTAGTGGATTTACCAGCCTCATTCGGCCCGTAGATAATGTGCAGATCAGGCGTGCCACCGGTTGTGCCAAAATCCAGCACATGATCGGTAAACCGGCCATAGCGGGTGAGATCCAGACGATTAATCCGCATTATGCCTGTTCCTCTGTCTGAGTAGCTGCTCGGGCAGCTGCACTCAACTCTGCCAGCACATCCTCACTGCCAAGTTGCAACAATTCCGTAATCAGCACCTGTGCCTGTGCTTCATCATTCCCAAAATGACTTCGAATTTCGGCAGGCAGCTTCTTCACCAAGGCATCCATCTGGTCTGCAAGACCACTCTGAAACACCGGAGAAGCAGCCAGTTCATCCGTAATCAACCTGCCCAGTTCATGCAAAGGATCAGCCGTAAGCATCAAATCGCTTGGCTGGTTTTTTCGTGGCGGTGTACAGTCGATTTCCAACTTCTCAATCCAGCAATCGCCAATTTGCGCTGCCCGGTCTTCTGCCTCGGTCAATAGAAGATCATGGTCACGGCGCATTTGCCATGCCAAAGCGGTGGAGCCGGTGAGATGCAAGCGCACTACCAGATGTTCACTCGCTGTGACTTCACGCTTTGCCTCCAGTGCCTCATTGACTACCTGAATAACAGCTCGCCAATCCTCGCAAGCAGAGACATCCACGCTCACACGCTCGAACTGCGCAATGGATGTCAGACGCTCTTCCGTATGGACTGTGCCGCTATCGTCAATCGTCACAAGCGTTACGGATTTTGCACCGGCCTCATTGATATCGCGCCCCTGCGGATTCCCGGCCATGACCACAGTACTGTTATACTGACTTGTCGGCGCATAGACCGCACGTTTATGAATATGGCCGAGCGCCCAATAATGGAAACCATGCGACTGCAAATCGCTCACACTGACCGGCGCATAAAGATCATGCCCTTCCGCACCATTCAGGCTAGTATGCATCAGGCCGATATTCACGGCACCGCTCACCGGAAGGCTATATTGCGGCAGCAGACTATCCGGTGCATGCGGCTTGGCAAAGCTAAGCCCGTGAAAAACCACAGGCTGGTCATGGTCAGGCGCAGTGACTGTGATCGCGCGCGCTTTGCGGTCAAAAATCTGTACGCGCTCCGGCAGAATGAGCTCCTTGGTAATTTTGGACAGCGCATCATGATTACCGCGAATGATAAACACATCAATCCCCGCCTGATCCAGACGGCGCAGCTGTTCTGCCAGAAAACGCGCTGTTTTCATCGAGGTTTGATCGCCGTCATACAGATCGCCGGCAATTAGCAGCGCATTGACGCGCTCGCTTAATGCCAAATCAATGATATGCTCAAAAGCACGGCGTGTCGCATTACCAACCAGCGTTGCAAGCTCATGATTGCGTAAAGCGAGGGAACGCAGCGGAGAATCCAGATGAATATCTGCCGCGTGAATGAAGCGATAGGTCAAATCAGCTCCTGAAATTCCGGATCAAAATCTTTGTTCAGACTATGCGACAGCGCCGCAGCAAAAATCAATGCGACGCAGGTTTGAAACCATAGATATCAGTTCAAAACTCTGCATAGCCTTCTTAACATCCGTTAAATTACCTGAAATACAGCGTTTTTTTATTACAGGCACTTACAATTGAAAATTTGTCTTCCTATATGCCTCCAAATAACTTTTTTCAGGAGACACATATGTTCCGTGCCACCTCACGTTTAGGCCAGTTCACAGTCGCACTCGGACTGGCGCTCGTTGTATCGCTTTCGGCGATGGATATTGCCGATGCCAGACGGGCGGGCGGTGGTGGCTTCGGCAGCCGCGGCAGCAAGACCTTTCAGGCACCAGCGCCAACCCGTACAGCTCCGAATACTGCGGCGCCTATTGAGCGTTCGATGACACCGAATACCGGTGCGCAGACACGTCCGGCACAGGGTGCGGCAGCGGCAAATGCGGCAAAGCCTGGCTTCTTCAATAATTTCGGTCGATCCATGCTCGGCGGTCTGCTGGTTGGTGGTCTGATCGGTATGCTGCTTGGCAATGGTCTTGGCGGTATGGCCGGTTTCCTTGGCCTGATCCTGCAGGTTGCTCTCTTCGCTGGTCTGGCGATGCTGGCCATGCGCTTCTTTGCGAACCGCAATAAAACAGCGACGGCTGCTGCCGGTGCCGGTTCTGCAAGAACAGCACAAAACTTTGGCCAGAATTTCGGCACTCAGTTTGGCAAACGTGATGCGCAGACACAGAACACCAATGCCCGTTCGTCCACCTCTGTACCGTCAGCCGGTTTTGGCGCAGATGCAGGCGCAGCTTCTGCCGCAAGCATGATGCAGCCTGCGGTAGAAGAAAAGCCGCTGACAGTCGGTCAGGAAGATCTTGAGCATTTCGAGAAAATGTTGACCGAAGTTCAGACGGCCTATGGTCAGGAAAATTACGCAACTTTGCGCCAGCTCGCGACACCGGAAGCCATGTCCTACCTCGCCGAAGAACTCGGTGAAAACGCCACTAACGGCCTGCGTAACCATGTCAGCGATGTGAAATTGCTACAGGGTGACGTATCAGAAGGCTGGAGCGAAGAAGGCAAAGACTACGCAACCGTTGCTATGCGCTATGAAAGCGTTGACTATATGGCTGACCGCGAAACAGGTGAATTGGCCGAAGGCGAAAGCACTGATGTTTCGGAAAGCGTTGAAGTCTGGACATTTGTGCGTCCTGCCAATGGCCGTATCGAAGATTGGAAACTCTCGGCAATTCAGGCTGCATAAGCAACTGACTTTACAGTATATTTTGCATAATCAAGCCGCCCTGACTTTCAGGGCGGCTTTTTTCATACGGAACTTATGGTTTCGATAAATCGTTACGGGTTTGAAAAACAATACTACAAATAGATTTTTATGATTGCATTTTTTTGCAATCAATTATATTTAATTAAAACTATAGAAAGCAGGTATGAGATGCAAAAACCAGACATTACCGCATTTTACGATCAGCGTACCGGCTCCGTACAATATGTTGTCGCCGACCCTGAAACACTGGATTGTGTGATTATTGATCCGGTGCTGGAATATGATGAAAAATCAGGCCAGACTGCCACCAATCATGCCGATGAAATGCTGGATTATATCGCACGTCGCAATTACCGTCTGGTGCGAATTCTCGACACCCATCCGCATGCGGATCATCTGTCTGCCGCGCATTATCTGAAAACCCGCACCGGAGCGCCGACCGCTATTGGCGCGGAAGTGAAAAAAGTACAGAAAATCTGGTCTGAACTCTATAACTGGCCGGATCTCGCTTGCGACGGCTCGCAATGGGATCATCTGTTTGAAGATGGTGAGACATTCAAAATCGGCAATCTCAATGCACGGGTCATTCACTCGCCGGGACATACGCTCGCTTCGATCACCTATGTCATCGGTGATGCGGCCTTCATCCACGACACATTATTCATGCCGGACGGCGGCACTGCGCGCGCCGACTTTCCGGGTGGTGATGCAACCGCACTGTGGAACAGTATCCAGATCATTCTGCACTTGCCGGTAGATACCCGCCTGTTCACCGGTCACGACTACCGACCGAATGGCCGTGAAGTGCGCTGGGAATCCCGCATAGGTGAGCAATTACAGGATAATATCCATCTCAGCCGCTATCGTGATGAGAGCAGTTTTGTCGCGGCGCGTCAGGCGCGGGATTCAACTTTGCCAATCCCGAAACTGATGCTCCACGCCTTGCAGATCAATATTCGCGGCGGACGTCTGCCCGAGCCGGAAAGCAACGGGCAGCGTTATATCAAAATTCCTCTCGGCCGTTTTGACGGCGCACCTTGGGAATAAGCCATGAGCACTCTTATCGAAGACACCGACCTGACTATGGCCACAGCACCAGATGCCGCTGAGCTGCGTGAACGGGTCAACGAAGCCTCGGCCTTCCTGAAAAAACTGTCCAATCCCGACCGCTTGCAGGTGGCTTGCGCCTTGGTTGAAGGTGAAAAATCCGTGCGGGAACTGGAGGATATGCTAGGCATTCGGCAACCCGGCCTCTCTCAGCAGCTGGCAGAGCTGCGCACAGCCGGTTTTGTCAGCTCCCGTAAGGAAGGCAAAGCCGTGTTTTATTCTCTCGCAGATGAACGGGTGAAAATCTTCATCCGTACGATGCACCAACTGTTTTGTGCGCCGTCTGAGCGTTGATAAAGGTTTTTATCATGGAAAATTTTACCCCGTGGTCTGCACTTTCGGGCGGGCTTCTGATCGGCCTGTCGGCAGTTTTACTGATGCTCTTTGAAGGGCGCATTGCTGGTATCAGCGGCATTGTCAGCAGGCTTTTCCCACCCTATAGCGACAATCGCTTTTTATCCCGCGCAGGCTTTTTGCTTGGACTGCTGATTGCTCCTTTCCTTTACCTGCTCTTTAGCGGCCATATACCGGTCATCAGAGTTTCTTCCGATCCGGTGCTGATGATTATTGCCGGTTTGCTGGTTGGCTTTGGCGCGGTTTTGGGCAGCGGCTGCACATCCGGTCATGGCGTATGCGGTATTTCACGGCTGTCGCCGCGCTCCCTGCTCGCAACCACTTTATTCATGGCTGCCGGTTTCATCACCGTCTACATCATGCGCCATCTGATCGGATAAAGGAGATAACCGATGTCATTTTTGATTAATCTTGCTATCGGCCTGATCTTCGGGCTTGGACTGGCGATCTCAGGTCTTGCCAATCCTGAGAAAGTGCTGAATTTTCTGGATATTGCCGGCAATTGGGACCCGTCATTAGCTCTCGTCATGGGCGCAGCAGTCGTCACCACGTTCATTGGTTTTCGCGTTATTTTTGCCCGCAAAAAACCGGTCTGCGCCATGAATTTTGATGTGCCTGCCAATCGTAAACCCGACAGATCACTGGTTATTGGTGCTATTCTGTTCGGTATCGGCTGGGGACTTGGCGGCATTTGCCCTGGGCCAGCGATTACCACTGTGGGTCTGGCTGCAACCGGCACACTCATCTTTGTTCCGGCGATGATTGCCGGCATGCTGATTGCCCGCAAAGTAAAGGCTTCCTGATTTTTCAGGAAGCCTTTATTCGTCAGCTATTTTAAAGTGTCAGAGCGACCTTTGTGAGCCCAATATGGCTCACGGCGCTCTGATTTGGTCAATCGAATGAAACACGGGGCCATGGCCGAGTGAGTGGCCAGCCTCATCTTTCATACCCACTTCAAGCCGGTGTGCGGCACTGATTGCCCGCAGCAAATAAGCTTTTGCCTCACGCACCGCATCCGGCAATGCATTGCCTTTCGCCAGTTCGGCAGCCAAAGCACTGGAAAGCGTGCATCCTGTGCCATGCGTATCCGGCGTTTCAACACGCGGCGCTTCAAACCACAGATGATATTCCGCACTCAAAAGCAGATCAGGGCATTGCTCACCCGCCATATGCCCGCCTTTCATCAGCACAGCCTTACAACCTTTAGCCAGCAGAGCCTGACCTTGACGCTCCATGTCCTCACGGTTCTCAGCCACCGGCATGCCAAGAATGGCAGCGGCTTCCGGCAAGTTTGGCGTCAGTAAGGTTGCCAGCGGCAACAATTTTTGGGTGAGGCTTTCTACCGCCAGTGGATCAAGCAAAGCCGCCCCGCCTTTGGCAATCATCACCGGATCGAGCACAATCTGCAAATCCCGCTGCTTAATCAGCTGCTCTTGTAAGAGCTGCGCCACGCGGTCGGAAATTTCCGCATTCACAATCATGCCGATTTTAACTGCATCAACCCGCACATCACTGAAAATCATTGTGAGCTGCTGTGCCACGAAATCTGCAGGCACAGCAAAAACACCGGAAACGCCTTGCGTATTCTGTGCTGTCAGCGCTGTCAGTGCCGCCATGCCATAAGTGCCACGGGCAGCGAAAGTTTTCAGATCGGCCTGAATTCCGGCTCCGCCCGACGGGTCAGAACCGGCAAGGGAAAGAACATTTTTCATTGCTTATCCCTTTGCAGCACGGAAACCGGCGATAGCCGCGCTGAATGCACGGGCTTGCTGTTCAGGATGAGCCTGACCGCAAATTGCGGAAACAACAGCCAGACCATTCATACCGGTTTCCAGCACATCATCCACATGCGGGAGTTTAATGCCACCAATGGCTACCGCAGGCAGACCATTATGGGAGTAAACCCGCTTCAACCCGTCAAAACCGATAGAGGGCGCGCAATTCTTCTTGGTTGCGGTCGGAAAGACAGGGCCGATACCCAGATAATCCACAACAGCACTATCGGCTTTCGCAGCCAGTTCAGCGGTCTGCACGGAAAGACCAAGGATCATATCCGGTCCGATCTTTTCCCGTACCTGTTCCGGCGAACCATCATGCTGGCCGATATGCAAACCATCCGCGCCGATAGCAATCGCAACCTCTAGATTATCATTGATGATCAGCTTGGCATTGGTACCTTCAAGCGCTGTTTTCAGCGCTTTAGCTGTTTCAAGCATCTCCTGCTGACTGGCATCTTTGTCACGCAACTGCACCATTGTGACGCCGCCGCGCACGGCTACAATTGCGGTTTCTACCATGCCAAAACTGCCGCAAAGCTCACGGTCGAGAACGAGATAGAGCGACAGATCAAACTGTTTCATAGAATTGTACCTTTGCCTGAGACTGGAATTGTGTAGGGTCAAGCGCATAAAGCGCATCGATGAAGTGAATTTGAAAACTGGCAGGCCCCTGCGCCTGTAATGCCGCCTGTTCTCCGGCCACCGCATACATGGCCAGAGCCGCTGCAGTCGCTTCCACAGCGGAAGCTCTATGAGAGGCAACGAATGCACCGGTCAGACAGGTCAGCGCACAGCCAAGTGCTGTCACTTGCGGCATCAGCGGTGAACCGCCGTCTATACGCAAAGTTCTGTGCCCGTCAGTCACCAGATCATAAGCACCGGTCACTGCAACCGTGCATTGATACTGCTGTGCCAGTTGTTGTGCCGCATGGTGCGCGCTACCGGCATCATCGCCGCTGTCTGCCCCTTTGCCCAGTGCGGAAAAGCCTGCAAGAGTCAGAATTTCGGACGCATTACCGCGAATAACTGTCGGTTTCAGCGCCAATAAAGTCTGCGCAGCTTCTCTGCGGAAAGTAGATGCAAAATGGGCAACAGGATCAAAAACCCAGGGAATATTATGTGCATTGGCGGATGTGACCGCCGCGATCATCCCCTGCACCCAAAGCGGCGAGAGCGTGCCGATATTAATCGTTACTGCGCCGCAGAGTTTGGCAAATTCTCCGGCTTCTTCCTGCGCATGCAGCATAGCAGGCGAAGCACCGGCCGCCAGAACCACATTGGCAGCCGTATTCATCGCTACGAAATTTGTGATGCATTGTATGAGAGGTTTCTGGCGTCGCATGGTTTCAAGCACAATGCCGAAATCCGGTAGATCTTTCATATCAGCCCTCCGCCACGGTGAGGGTCTGATAAAGGGTGCCATTTTTCGCCTTGCGATAACGCCCTTTGATCTGACTCCCTCCGCCGGCATTATCCGGTTCAGGTTCAAAGGGTACTTCTCAGCCGGTATGATCCGGGCGCCCCTGTCTTTGATCGCTATTATGGCAGAGCAGGTGATGACTGTCCACCACCTGCAAGATTAGCTGATTAATATGGCACGGAAATCATTGACATTTGTACCGGTCGGCCCTGTCACGAACAGATCGCCGCTTGCATCAAACGCGCTCCAGCTGTCGTGCCCTGCGAGATATTGCTTCGCATCCAACCCCAGCGCTGTCATGCGCTGAATTGTGCTGCCATCCGCGAAAGCACCGGCATTATTTTCCGAACCGTCAATGCCATCCGTATCCGCAGCGAGAGCGTGAATATTTGCACTCCCTGCAATATTCAGCGCCAATGCCAGCATGAATTCACTGTTGCGACCACCCTTACCGGCTTTAGAACCGGAACCGAGCGTTACTGTTGTTTCACCGCCGGACAACAACAACAAAGGTTGTTCTGCCTGACGATTACGCGCCTGATATTGTGCCATTGCCGCATGCATCAGCGCGATATCTTTCGCCTCACCTTCAATAGCATCGGAGAGAATGTGCGTTTCAACACCCTGCTCTTCCGCCAACTTTGCTGCCGCCGCCAGTGACTGTGCTGCACTGGCGATAATATGGTGGCTGTGACGGGCAAATACCGTATCATCCGGCAGCGGTGCATCGGCTGCAGCGCTTTGCAAATGTGCCATTACCTTTTCCGGTAATTGCATCTTATAATGTTCAATATATTTCAGTGCATCATGGCGGGTCGCACGATCAGCAATCGTCGGCCCCGAGGCAATCAGTGCCGGATCATCCCCCGGAATATCCGAGACAATCAGACTGACCATGCGGGCAGATCCTGCGAGGGCAGCAAGCCTGCCACCTTTGATCGTAGAGACATGCTTACGGATAGCATTCATCACGCTGATCGGCGCACCACTGGCAAGCAAAGCGGCATTGACCGCCTGCTCATCCGCCAATGTCAGCCCCTCTGGTGGTGCAGGCAACAGAGCAGACCCGCCGCCGCAGATCAATGCGATGACCAGATCATCTTTATGGAGGTCTTGTAAAACAGCTTTCAACTGTTTTGCTGCTTCCAGTCCCGCTTCATCCGGCACCGGATGCGCAGCTTCCAGCACTTTAATGAAACGGCACTCAGCGCCATAGCCATAGCGCGTGACAACCACGCCCTGCGGCGCAGGATTTCCGGCCTCAACCCATAGGGTCTCAAAGGCTTGCGCCATTTGTGCAGCGCCCTTACCGGCGCCGATTACAATCGTTCTGCCCTTTGGTGCCTGTGGCAAATAGGGTTTGAGACAATGCAGCGGATCAGCCGCCTGAACAGCTGTTTCAAACAGGGATTTAAGAAATTCCCGTTCCTTCCCCTGTTTCAATTTAAGCTGTGACCGTCCGATGCCTTGTGGCAGCTGACTACCACTATTGCTGTAACCGGCAGGCACTGCACCCACTGCGTTGATAATGCGCTGTTCGGTAATCGCCGCAAATATCTGATCAACCGCTTGTTTAGCGCCTGCAAGTCGTGACGAGTGGTCAGTATCTGCCGCCGCATGCGGCAACAACAACATGGCTTCCGGATATTTTTTTGCCAGTGGCAGATATGGAACCAGCGGTCCTGACAACAAACCATCTTTTTCGAACAGGTCAGCATCAACCGCAGCATTACGGATATGTCCGCTCTGCATCAGACTGTCCAATGCCGCGATATCCACCAGCTCACCACGGTCATAATTGATGACCATAGCACCTTCAGCCATTGCAGACAGTACACTATGGTTGACCAGATCCTGATTGCTGTAGCGCCCCGTCTCCTTATTCAGCACACCAAGCCCCAAATGCACACTCAGCACATCAGAATTTTGCGCAGCAGCTTCGGGTGTGGCTGCATAGGCATAGCCCTGACTTTCGATCCACTGACGATGATGTTCCCGTGCATAAATCGTGACATGCATAGCAAAGGCTTTCGCCAGTTTTGCCACTTCCATACCGATATTGCCGCTGCCGAGAATGGCAATCTTGCACCCTTCAAGTCCGGAACTCGGGAAACGCGCCAGATCGCGACCGGTATCAAAGCTGCCTTTCAGCACCTGTGCATAAAGTGTGGCGGTGTCCAGATCAGGACGAAATTGCAGAAGTGCTTTCAGCACCATCTGCGCGGTAATACGGCTGTTGATGCCCGGTGTATTCATCAATGGCGCTGCCCCGGAGACCCATGATTGCGACTGCATATTGCCGGTGCCTGCGCCAATGCGCACACCACCCTCAGCAAACAGGCATTGCGGCGGAATGCGGGTGGCGGCAGCAATCACCGCATCATATTGCCCCTGTCCCGCAGCTGTGATCAGTTCCTCTTCAGTGCTCAGCTCAGGGCAATAGAAAAAATGTAATTTTCCGGCTGTAAGTTGCTCGCCTGCCTGCAAACCATAATCGTGAAAGACCCCGCCTTTATCTTCAATATAGCGGTGGATTTCATTCCATTGATGCCTGCCCTGTGCATCAAGACGCAACTCCAGATGATCCGTAATCAGGATTTTGGCAGTTTTGTCCGACATAATTCAGTTCCCTTGTATTTTCATTAGTAGGGTGCGATACCCAGATTATAGTGATTGGCAATCTGCCAGAACCAGTCTTTATCGAGATCTTCCTGTCTCGTTTGGATCGTTATAAGTTCTGCACAATGATCGAACAAAGCATAGCAAAGCTGCTCGTCATCATGGCGGGCATAATAGGCAATACCATCGATTTTTTCCGGATGATTATGCAGCGCCTTTGACCAGTTTTGCGACGCATCATAGGGCAAGCCACTGTGCAAAACCTCTGCCGTTGCTCCCAAGATAGCGAGACCGCGTCCGGCAAGTTTTGCCAGTTTCAGCGGTGCAGTATTCTCCAAAACCACATGCGCTTTTTTGTGTAACAGACCCAGATCAATCAGGCTGCGGCCTGGTTCACGTAAGAATGTTTCGGCAAATGCGCCTTCCGTTGCAGCGGCAGTATAAAGCACGCCATAGGATGCATCCGGTGCATTGAGCCTGCCCATATTTGAACGGTCAAAATAAACCGGCTCAAAGGCAGCGGTGTAGAAGCGATAAAGCTTGCTCCCCGCAGCCAGAGTAATCAGTTCAGGCTGTCGGGAAGCCAGATTTAAGGGCGGTTGAGGCCCGCTCACGCGCCTTGCAAACCATTAAGCCGTGCAGCTTCCAGCACCGGTTCCGTTTCACCGCGACGCAACAGTTCAATTGGCTTTTTACCGTTGAGACGCGCATCCGGCCTGCTCAGGAAATTCAGTATAAACCATGGGTTAGCACTACCAAGTGCCTGACGCACAGCTTTCAATCCGGCAACAATACTGCCGTCATTGAGAAACTGAATTGTCGGATAGGCACGACGGTTCGCTGGACCAGGCACAGCCAGCAAAGTCCCCTCCTGAACACGTTTATCCACCGCCTGACGGGAAATACCCTGCAATAACAAGCGTACCTGCTCCAGCGTATAAGCACCGCCAGCTTCGCGTAAATCCTGCTGAGCAATTTCCACACCACGCAGCAAAGCCAGCGCACGGGCATCCGGCTGGTAGGCCTCTTTCGCCACAGCCTTGCCCGCAGTTTGCAGTGCAGGCTGGCGCTTTACGCGACTTGTCGTAGCGCGTGCCTTGGTATTAGCGGCAGAGGACTGCTGCATTTTCTTATGCTCAGGTGTGCTTTGCGTTGTCTGTGCCATAATCATCTCCTGTCTTTAAGATGATACTGCACAGGCAGGTTGTCAAGTTTGCTTATATTGTCAAAGTTGACAAGGTTGCATGCTACAACATAACTGGAAATACTCTAGAGAAAACGACTGACAGAATACGGCTCTGCCGGAATGAAAGTCTTTTCACCGGTCATCATTTCCGCCAGCAAACGACCGGACGCAGGCCCTAATGTCAGCCCGTGATGCGCATGACCGAAATTCATCCATAGACCCGCCTTATTCGGCACAGCGCCGATAACAGGGCACATATCCGGCATACAAGGACGTAGTCCCAGCCATGGCTGTGCTTCAACCGGCTTACCCAAGGAAGGCAGAACTTTGCGCGCGCGTTTCTCGGCACGATCCAGCAAAATACGATTAGCCGGTGCATCCGGTGAGCCAAATTCAATACCGGTGGTCAAACGCATCCCCTGACGCATCGGCGCCATGACATAACCACCTTCAACCTCAACAACTGAGTGATTAAGTACGGCATCATCTTCCATGGAAAAGTGCAAATGCGTGCCGCGTTTAACCGCCATTGGCAGCTTGATGCCAGCCTGCTGATAAATCAGATGCGATTGCGGCCCCAAAGCCACAACAACATTGCGTGCTGTGACCTGCTCAGATGCACGCACAGACCAGCCATCGCTTTGCTGTTGCAAAGTTGTGGCATCACCATGCAGGAATATGCCGCCACGCTGTGTAAACAAAGCCGCATAGGCTTTGACCAATGCGGACGGATCACGCACCGTTTTCGGATCAAGCCAATGCACTGCACCGGCAATATTGCGCATCGAAGGTTCGGTTGCAGCAAAGCCGGCACGATCCAGCACTTTATAATTCAGGCCAAAACGATCCAGCGACGGCAGAGTTTTAATGAAACTATTCAGCGCTTCTTCACTGCAAAATGCCTCCAGCCAGCCTTTACTCTGCACCAGGTTGTCACAACCGGCCTGTTCAATCAGGAAATCATGTTCTGTCACGCAGGATTCCACCAGTGGCAGCATGGCTTCAGTCGCTTTAGCCAGTCGCTCCGGTGAGGAATTGCGCCAGAACTGAAACAGCCACGGTGCCATTTTCGGCATATAGGCCAGATCATAACGCACATCTGAACGGTTATTCAGCGCATATTTTACCAGATTAGCGAAGCCACGCGGAAAGGAATAGGGAATAACGCTTGAGCGTTCAATCAGACCGGCATTGCCATAGCTGGTGCCTTCACCCGGGTCTTGTCTGTCGATCAGACAAACGGCATGACCGCGTGCCTGCAAATGAAGTGCCGTGCTGACACCGATAATGCCTGCACCCAGAATGATTGTATCGAATTTACGCATGAGATGGCCGGAAAATGCGGGTCATAAACTGCAAACCGGAGCATACCGGCCGGAAGTTGTGCCACGGAATGACTGAAAAACAGAAGTAAGAGAAATGAGCGCGCAAAACTGCGCGCTCATCAAGCAAGTATCAAATACCCTTCAGATCAATAAATATCGAAGTCGAAATACTTCTGCATGATCTTGGCATAGGTGCCGTTCTTACGGATACCATCAATAGCTGTATTGAACTGCGCCTTCAGAGCATCATTGCCTTTTTTGAGCGCAATACCGGTTTCTGTCTGTGTTCCCGGCACGTCTTCCAGCATGATACAGCAATCTTTACCGGTTGTTTTCGCCCAGTCTGCAATCGGGAACTTGTCAGAAATTACAGCATCCAGACGACCGGTGGCGAGATCAGCCACAGCTTCATCATTGGTCGGATAGAGTTTGATATCCGCACCCGCTTTGGCAAGCACATCTTCAGCATAAATCGACTGTGTTGTGCCGCCCTGCGCGCCGATGGTTTTACCTTTAAAGTTCTCTGTCTTGGTATCTTTAATCGGGCTGTCTTTAGGGACAACGATCGCCAGCGGCGTGGAATAATATTTATTACTGAAATCAACCTGTTTCAGGCGATCTTCCGTAATACTCATCGATGCAATAACCGCATCAAATTTATTGGACTGCAGACCCGGGATCATGCCATCCCAGTCATTGGCAACGATCGTGCATTTTGCTTTCATTTCTTCGCAAAGTGCGTTGGCAATATCAACGTCAAAACCTTTCAGCGAACCATCGGCATCAACAAAGTTGAATGGCGGATAGGCGCCTTCTGTAGCAATGCGGATTTCCTTGATTTCCTGCGCTCCGGCAGAAGCTGCAAATGACGCAATCAAAAGTCCTGCAAACAAAACAGATTTACGCATAATACCTCCCGTAAAATAAACCTGATATTTCAACCCGCAGCTAAACAGAAAAACGGGACAAAGGAAAGCCCTTGCCCCGTTTCTCATTGCATCATGCTATTCCAGTTTCGCATCAATAGATGCAAAAACCGGAATAATTTACTAAATTAGGCGTAAACTTTACCGAAACGGTTTGCGAGGAATTTATCCAGCGCAATATCTTCCTGCTTCATGAAGCCCTGTGCAGGAATGCTGCCGTCAGCAAGCATATCAACAACAGCGCAGATAGCGGAAGCTGTCGTGACCTGAATACCGGTCATTTCCAGATCGCCCTGTGTCTGGTTGTAAACCTTGTTTGCATAGGTTTCCTGAGTCAGACGACCATCCTTGTAACCGGTTACAGTTACGAAGATTACGATAACGTCCTGCTGGGTGCCAGGCACTGCAGTTTCAAGGATGTCCTTGAATACATCGCGGCGGTGACGCAGGCCGAGGTCGTTGAGCAAAGTTTTGAAGATATCGCAATGACCTGGGTAACGGATGGTGCGGTAGTTCAGGGTGCGAACTTTACCTTCGAGGGTTTCTGCCAGAGTGCCGAGACCGCCGGAAGTGTTGAAAGCTTCGTACTGAACGCCTTCGAGCGAGAATTCTTCGCGCTCTTCCATCGCAGGAACCAGTGTCAGTTTGCCGTTTACGATGGCTTCACATGGCTCGATATATTCGTTGATAACGCCGTCTGTGCTCCATGTCAGGTTGTAGGTGATGGAGTTGGTCGGGAACTGCGGCAGAGCGCCAACGCGCATGCCAATGGATTCCAGCTTGTCAAATTTCTTGGCCAGATCGTAAGCAACGATCGAGATGAAGCCCGGAGCCAGACCACACTGTGGAATGAACGCGGATTTAGCGGTTTTCGCCAGTTCTTTAACGTGGCGTGTGCTTGCAACGTCTTCAGTCAGGTCGAGGTAGTGAACGCCGGCTTTTGCAGCGGCATCAGCAATACGGATTGTCATCTGGTAAGGAGCAGCGCTGAGAACAGCAAATTTGCCAGCCAGAACAGCTTCAAGAGCGGATGCATCAGCAATATCAACAACTTTCGTTGTGATGTTCTTTTTGCCTGCGAGGGCTTTCAGCTGATCTTCCGAACGGTCTGTTACCGTTACATTATAATCACCGGTGTTACCCAGAAGCTGTGCAATTGTTACACCGATCTTACCGGCACCAACGACGACGACGTCTTTCATGACTGAACCTTTACTGACTGCTCTTGCTGTTCCATTTATCGCCCGTCAGATATGACTGCCTGCCCGAATAAATGTAACACATTAATAATACTGCATTATTTTTCGGACATGATGATTCACGACCAAAAGATGATGGCATAGAGTCGCAGAAATTTCGTCAAAAAGAAGTATCTAAAACGACGGAATGACGCTATATATTTGGTCGAAGTGACGTTGACGAGGTTCAAAATGACGACAAAAGCCGACATGGCCCTGATTGCTCTTTTACGCGAGAATGCCCGGGCATCAACAGCAACGCTGGCCAGACGGCTTGGAGTCTCCCGCACAACAGTACAGAGCCGCATCGACCGGTTGGAAAAGCGCGGCATTATTACCGGCTACACAGTTAAATTATCGTCAGAGCATGAGAGCCATCTGGTACGCGCCCATGTACTGGTGACTGCACTGCCAAAATTCTCGCCAAAAGTTGAAATCGGCCTCAAAACCATGATGGCCGTGCGCTCGGTTCATTCAATCAGCGGTAATTTTGATATGATTGTGATTGTTGAAGCACCGTCAATCGGTGAACTCGACAGTGTGCTGGATCAGATCGGCGCCTTGGAAGGGGTTGAGCGCACAATGTCGTCAATCATACTCTCCACACGCATTGAGCGCTGATAAGAAGCATATTACGCCGGAAAAATGCGTTGTAAAACACGGCAAGAGCCGGTGCATCATATGTAAAATACAACAAGTTCCGGCCATATGAGTGACCGGAACCTGAATTTCGCCTCAGAACTTAACTGAGAAACCAGCGCGATACGTGCGTCCCGGTGCAGGCATAAAACTTTGTGCCAGCGGATCCAGATAGTAGCGGTTCCCGATATTCTGCACCGATGCATTGAACACGGCATCTTCACGCAATTTATAGCTGACAAAAGCATCAAACAGCGTAACCGGCTTATAGATAATCTGCGGCGTGGTTGCACCTGTCTGCCACGGCTTGTCGATTGTCTCGGTCGGCCCTGATGTATAGGTCATACGGCCACCAATAGTCAGTTTTTCTTCAAAGAAACGGCTGCCAAGTGTCAAATTTGCTGCATATTTCGGCGGGTTCTGTGTATTAGTGAAAGACCCCATATAGCTGCCGGGGGTGCAATCCGGTGTATTTTCGGTCGGCTGATATTTATTGGCACTTGCCCGCAAACGCGCTGCGAAATTTGCATCACAAGTTTCCGTTTTGAAATAATACGTCGCGGAAAGATCAGCAAAAATCCGGCCATTATCATAGCTCGACTGGAACTCAAGCCCGTTCGCTTTATAGCTGTCGGCATTGCTGAACGTCATCAGACCGTTGGATGTCGGGTCATAATAACGGCTGATGTAATTTTTGATGTTATTGTCGAAATAAGCGAGCTTGAAAGACGCCGTATCGCCCTGCATGAACAGATCATCCTGTGTCGTGCTGGCACCAATCTCAATAGCGCGGGAACGCTCAGGTTTCAGACCTGTCGCAGGGTCAACCTGCAAGGTGCCGAGCGTGGTTTCAAACAGCGACGGTAGGCGGTAACCTTGTGTGTAGCTGGCATAGAGGAAAGTCTGCGGAATAATCTCGTAATTCACACCAAAGGCCGGTGTAAAACCACTGCCTTTGTTCGACATTTTCTCACCGCGGTCAAAACCTGTTACGATTTCATTATACCCTGCTTTGCCCACCGCCATATAAGTCGGCGTGCCATATTCATTAAACGGCGTACCGTCAAAAGGATTATTGGTATCGGCAGAAGCAATACCATTGTTCAGACGCGGATCGGTGGCATCGGTAAACTGTCCGTTTTCATCCGCACGCCAATACATGCTGTCCCATGTGCCTGGGCCTCTGGACAGAGAAATCCATTTGCCTAACACCTTTTCGCGGCGTGCAACGGATGGTGCATTGCGGTCATGCGAACTGTAGCGGCCATAACGCCCGCCCGCCCAGAACTGCAAATTCTCCCGCGGCTCATATTCAAGTTTACCGGTCAGACTGATTTCCGAACGATAACCGTCACGCAAATTGCGGTTCTGGTTGATGTCATGCTCACTGATCACAACATCTTTCTGCGGACGGATATTTTCATACTGGAACGAACCGCCAAGATCGAGCGCAAAGGCACCGGCTTCCGTGGTAAATTCAGACCGGTTGGAGAGATCACCACCTACACGCACATCATCCATACGCACCCATGTGCGATCCGGGCTCTTATAGACCTGCTGGGATTTCGGTCCGTTCGTGGCGTTGATCTGATCGCTTTTAGCGCTGGTGATCCAGAAATTAGCTTTAAAATCAACCAGATCATTATCGGTTGGTTTATACTGATAGCGTGCCGAGCCTGAATTGATAACAATACTGCCGGTCGGATACTGATAAAGCCCGGCGGTACCAAAACGGAAAATATCCGACGGCATGACCTCACCAAAACGTCCGTCATAATAACGGTAACTCAGCTCAAGCTGTTGTTCATCGGTTGGTTTGATTGTCGCCTTCAGCAGCACGGATTCCGTTTGTGAAGATGAGTTCAAAACCTCTTCTCCGGCCTTATAGGATTTGGCAACCGTGTTCTCTTCATAGCCGGATTTGGAGAATTGGCGATATTTATCGCGACCATGTTTACCGGCAAAGTAATTGCCCTGATTGCGCCGTGCATAGGCGGCAACCACATCCACAAAATCACTGGTATAAGCGGCAGCAATACTACCGGATTTCGCTGCCGAGCCAAAAATATCAGGACGACCGCTCCGTACATCTGCGTTAAGCTCGGATACAGAACTGACCTGATCCGGACGGTACGGCTGCTTCACACCGTTGTCCCATAATTCGCCTTTCAGACGCACACCGAAAGTCTGACCGGGTTTAAGAATATCCTGAACGCGCAAGGTCGTCATTCTGACCGCACCACCGATCGCACCGGCTGCGGCTGGTGCCAGGTCAGGCCCCTTGCTGATCACCACATCGCTGATCAGATCGGGATCAATATAGCTACGCTGCTGCGTACCGGCATAGCCACGATAAACATTAAGTGATTGCTGGGAACCATCCACGGTCACAGCCACACGGCTTTGCCCCTGTACACCGCGAATATTCACATCAAGACCGCCGCCGTTACGGCTATCTGCAACCTGCACACCCGGCAAGCCTTTCAACATATCGGCCGATGATACCGAACCATAGCGGTTAATCTGTTCTTCCGAGAGATAAACCGTGGATTTAGGTGCGGAATAAACGGCTGATGCGCCATCTATAGCTCCGGCAGGCGTGGTAATCGTAATCATATTCAGCTGGGTAGCGCCATCAGCATTCGCACCAGTGACAGTTGCGGGCGCTTCATCAGGCGCATAGAGGCTGACTGTGCGGCTGTCGACAAAACGATAATGTAGTTTAGAATGACCAAGAACGCGTTTGAGTGCTGCTTCCGGTGACTGACGTCCGATCACAGCTGCGGATTGTCCGGAAATTGCCCCGCCATTCTGGCGCACAACCTGTATGCCGGTGGTTGCCGTAAAATCAGCCAATGCTGTGAGCAGCGGTTTCGCAGGAATATTAAAATTATAGCTGGCGCGATCCTGTGCCGTCGTGGCGGATTGCGCCAAAGCACCAGCCGGATAAGCGGACATAAGCGCAATGAGCGAAACACCGCTGGCGGTGAACGCAGTTCTGATGGTCTTCATTCTGGACGTTTCCTGTTCAAATTCAAGGACGTCAGGCCCTTAATGAAAGAACGGTTTGCCCGAATAAAACCCGTAAAAATAATTTTACCGGTAGATAATTGTCATCAAACCCGGCACGCGCACCACGGTCAGATTGAGCGTGCTGCGCAGAGCATCAAAAACCGCATCAGGATCTTGTGCCTGAAACACGCCGGATACCGGCAGAGTTTCCAGCTCTTTATCGCTGAGAATAATACGCCCCGCAGTATATTTACCAAGCTCTTGCAGCACCGCTTTAAGCGGTGTCTGATTCATCATGATCAAGCCGCGCCGCCATGCGAGACGGGCTTCCGCATTGCCATCGCGGATTTGCTCAATCCTGTCTTTGGTCACCGTAGCACTGTCTCCGGCTTCCAGCCGGACGGTGTCCGTCCTGTCTTTGGAATGAACCGCAACCAGCCCGCGCTCAACAGTCACTTTGGTCACGTCAGGCTCCAGCTCAACAGCAAAGGCTGTGCCGAGTACATGCACAGATGTTGTACCGCCGTTGACATTAAACGGCCGGTTTTCATTCCGTGTCACATCAAACCATGCGCGACCACGGATCAGCTCGACATTGCGTTCCGCATCACTGAAATTCGTATTAATAGCACTGTCGCCATCCAGATAGACGCGTGATCCGTCACTCAGGGTTAATTCGCTATAGGTGCCGGGCGCTACAGCATATTCAGCAAAAGCACGCTGTATCAGCCCTGCATCGCGCCACAGTGCAGTTGACGTGAGGACGACCACAGCTGCTGCTGCAATACTGCTCCACTTAGCAAATTGTTTGCGCACAAATGGCCGCTGCTGTCTTTTACGATGCCAGCCGCTCTTGGCAGCTTCACGGGCAGGCGCTTTCAGATCCGTCCAGAGTTGCGCAGTTTGTTGATAGGCCAGCTCATGCATCGGGCTTTGCTCAAGCCATGCCTGAAAAGACTGCTGCACATCTGCACTGACCGGCTGAGTGCTCATTCTTACAAACCATTGTGCCGCATCTTCAATCGCAGCATCTGTCAAAAGTTCAGAACTGTTGGTTTTCAGCATGAGGTGAAGCATTTTCCATAGAGCACGCAGTTGCCTGCAAATTGACGACAGACAAAAACAATCATTTTTGACCACGCATTTGCTGCCATTTATGACAGTAAGCAATTGCCGCTGCCATTTCTTTTTCAACCGTACTCAGTGAAAGCTGTAAATAATGCGCGATTTGCTGATAGGTCATACCGTCCACTCTGGCCAGCAGAAAGATCTGCGCACGGCGTTCCGGCAAGGCATTGATAACATCCAGCAAAGCGAAAAGCTCATGACGCGCCTCTATAATCCGCTCCGGTTGGATAAGGTCTGATACCTCGCTATAACGCGGTTCATATCCGGCAGTGTCAGGATGTATTTTGCGGCTGCGAAGCTGATCCAGAGCCAGCGTGGTAACGGTGCGAACCACCAGCCCGCTATCATTCTCGGTTAAAGAACGTTTGGATAATTTAACATATGTATCGTGCAGAATATCTTCGGCATCCTGTGCATTGCCGAGAATACGGGCTGCCAGCCGTTTCAGACGCAAACGCTCCCTGACATAAATCCGTTCAAAGACAGCGTTCATGGGGGGCATAAAAAACCTGTAAATAAATAGCGTAGTCGCAATGCAAAATAACTAGACTTATTTACTCATATTTAAAATGAATAGCAAGTTGCCTTGTGGATAGCGCTGGCATTTATTCCGGCGACCTCCCTGCCCCCCTCTCAAACGCGAGAATATAGGCGAGGTTGTCAGTTGCAGCCTGAAACAAGCGCTGCAACTGACACTGTCTTTAAGGGCTAGAGCAGCAACAAAACCATCACCATGCCCCACATTGTCAGCAATGTATTGCTGATTGCATAGGGAACTGTATAGCCAAGCATCGGGACATTACTCTTGGCGGCCTCTGCCACCATTGCCACCGATGCGGTACTGGTGCGCGCACCACCACAGCAGCCCAAATTGATCGCCGGATCAAAACGGAAAATATATTTGCCGATATAAGGTGCCAGAAGCATCGGAGTCGCGGTTGCAAAAATCCCCCACAGGAACATTTCAAAACCGACTTCTTTAAGCCCTGCGATAAAGGTCGGCCCTGCGGTGATACCAACAACGGCGATAAAAATATTCAAACCCGCCGTGTTCATAAACCAAACGGTCGCGCTTGGTACATTCCCGATCTTCGGCGTAAAACTACGCAGCCAGCCGAAAATCAGACCAGCAATCAGTGCGCCGCCTGAAGTCGACAATGTAATCGGCACACCGCCGACCGGAATGACAATAGAACCGATCAGACCACCGAGAACGATACCTGCGCCCACCAGCACCATATCGGTTACGCTGGTCGGACGATCAGCATAGCCGATTGCATTAACAACAGCATCCGTATGGGTTTTGCTGCCCGTAATGCTGACAATATCACCGCGATAGACTTTGCTCTGCGCTTTAACCGGCACATCCACACTCATCGAACCGCGACGGATCCTCTTCAAAAACACACCGCGTGCGTATGGTTCTTCAGATAGATCAATCAACGAACGACCGGCCAGACCTTTATTCGTCACCACCACATCAACATGCTCAATCGGAATATCGAGCAGCTCATGGTCCGCCACTTCATCCGCATAATTCGTCCAGCGCACGATAGATTCATGCGGCCCGGAAACGGCAATAACATCGCCGACTTGCAAAATCGTCTCCGGCGTAAAGTCGATAATCTTACCATCGCGCCGCAAGCGCTCCAGATAAATCCGGCTTCCTGACATTTCCTCGGCTTCAGCCACCGTTTTGCCCGCCACCATATCCGGCCGCTCCAGGATAAAGGAGCGGACAAGAAACTGATGCCATGCGGTTTCAATCCCTGTGGCCGGCGCACCGACCGACATTTCACGCTCATAACGCTGGCACTCTTCCTGCAGATTAATCCGCAGCAATTTAGGCCCCAGAAATGCAACGATCATACCGGTGCCGATGGTGCCGAAGAGATAGGTCACCGCATAAGCAACCGGAATTGCATCAAGCTGTCTTTTAATCTCCGCAGGCTCCAGACCACTACGATTAAACGCATCTGTAGCAAGGCCGATAGAAGCCGAGATCGTCTGCGAACCGGCAAGCAGCCCGATAGCAGAACCCGGCTCGAAACCGGCGACAACGCTGGCAATATAAACGGACAACAGACAGAGCAGCGAAATCACCACCGCAAAAATGGCCTGCGGCAGACCATCGCTGGCAATGCCACGAAAAAACTGCGGCCCCACACCAAAACCCACAGCAAACAAGAACATAATGAAGAAAATAGATTTAATCTGCGGCGAAATTTCAATGCCGATCTGCCCGATGACGACACCGGCAAGCAGTGTGCCGGTTACTGCACCCAGATTAATCTTTCCGAATTTGATGGCTCCTACCCAGAAGCCGATGGCGAGTGCCAGAAATATCGCCAGTTCCGGTGCCGCGCGCAAGGCATCAGCAAACCAATCCCACAAGGCCATGTTTCGATCTCTCTCAATCAAACGCCGTATGCATTATCTGAAACACAAGCCGACGTTTCGTTGTAATGTCATGTCACGCAATGCGCATAAATGCTGTTTCCAGAAATGAACTGTGCTTCCGGAAATCTGTCTGCCGGAAGCACAGTTCTGCATCTATGCATGTTCAAACAAAGCGATCAGTTGCGTTTCAGAAGCTTGAGCCCCAAAGATTTGTCGTAACCGTGGATTTCCTTGACATCCAGTTTACGCATGAACTCGATAATCTCTGCGGTAATGACCTGTCCCGGCACCATAATCGGGAAGCCCGGCGGATACGGGATCACAAAATTCGCGGAAACAAGCTCAGGCCCCGACTTCAGGCGCTCATCAATGACATCGCTCTCAAGATGGATGTGTTCACACTCATCCATTTTATAGGCATCATAAAATGCCTTGCGAATATCACCGTGCAGCGTGTTGTGGCTCGGATCGCTACGATAACGCTCATCAAAACGACTGAAATTCGGCAGGTCCGGCACATCCTCGATCAGTGAGCGCACACGCTCATTAAACGCGGCTTTCCGCACCTCATTACCTTCTTTAAGCGCTGTTTCAATTTCCATGGAAATTTTGAGCAGCACGCGGATCAACAGAGCAATATCACTGCGGGAATTGTTGATATTGGATTGCAGCAAAATACTGTTACGCGATGTTTTATTGACTTGAATATTGAACTGATCGGCCAGCATCACTTTGAAGGCCGTACCGTCAAATCCGGCAGCACCACAGGTCAGTGTCATCCGTGTCGGATCAAGCAGAAATTCATCATCACGGATCGCATTGACCGCATCAGTCCAGCTGACATTCGGATCATTGACATCGCTCAGACCAGACGGTCGGTATTCTGCAGGTATCATTTCCGCATTGGTTAGTACTTTGAAATATTTCGAAATAACCGGATGAGAATTAATTCGCCGGCGAATTTCGAAAGCAATCTGCAAGGCATTTGCGACCAGACCATAACCTTCCAGCTCCATCTGGCGGCGTGCCACATCAAGGGTGGCAATGATCTGCAAATTCGGGCTGGTTGAAGCATGGGTGAAGACCGCTTCATGGAACTGGGCTTCCACATCGGCATAATCAACGTCACGCACCAAAACCACCGAGCCCTGACGCAGCGCAGACATGGATTTATGCACGGAGTTTGTCTGATAGACACGCAGGCGCACCGCATCGGGATTTGGCACAAGGCGCGTTTTCAGCAGTTGTTCGTCACTCGGATTATCGCCGAGTTCCTGCTGTTGTTTTTCCCATGCCTTTTTGGCTTCCGTTGTGCCGAGATATTCTTCGATTACCTGCGCGGCACCCATTGCCGTGCGCTGGCGCAGGAATGGCGACCAATGGGCAAAACCAAACCATGCCTCATCCCAAAGAAAGATCAGATCAGGCTTGATCGCCAGACATTCTTCCATCACGCGGCGGGTATTATAGATATGACCGTCAAAGGTACAGTTGGTCAGATCAACCATTTTCACACGGTCAAGCTGGCCATTCGCCCGCAAGGTCAGCAAAGCCTGTTTGATCGTGCTGAGCGGCACCGAACCATACATGGAATATTCTGTCAGCGGAAAGGATTCGACATAATAAGGAAGAGCCCCTGCCAGTACGCAGCCATAATGGTGTGACTTGTGGCAATTACGGTCAATAATCGCAATATCACCCGGCGCCAGCAGTGCCTGCAATACCATCTTATTACTGGTGGAGGTGCCGTTGGTGACAAAGAACACATGGTCTGCACCATAGGCGCGTGCAGCCATGGCCTGCGCTTCTTTAATATTGCCTGTAGGCTCCAGCAAGCTGTCGAGACCGCCGGTGGTAGCGGAACTTTCCGCCAAAAACAGATTGGCTCCGTAAAATTCGCCCATATCGCGAATCCAATGCGACTTGAAGACCGCTTTACCGCGCGCAATCGGCAAAGCATGAAATGTAGCGACAGGACGGGCGGCATAGCGTTTCAAATTATCAAAAAACGGTGTCTTATAACGCTTCTGCACACCTTCAAGTATGCTCAAATGCAGTTCCAGCGGCTCTTCTACCTGATAGAACAGACGGTTGAAGACACTGGCTTCCATGTCACCGGCCAGCTCTTCCACTTCACGGTCGCTCAAAAGATATAAATCCAGTTCCGGACGCACCTTTTTGATTGCCTGCGCAGTCGTGAGCGCCAATGCGCCTTCATCTTTAATCTTGCTGAAATTGGCCACTTCACCGATGGCATCGAGCAAAGGATTGTCAGTGGCAGATTTCGCAGAGAAACCTTCATACATGACAACGGCAGCGATTGACGGGTTCAACAACAAAGCCGTCAACGCATCTTCAGTATTGCCGACGATCACAGTTTCATAGACGAATTCATCTTCAACGCGGCGGATTGCACGGGTCTGCTGCACAATATGCTGCCAGCGTGACGTCATATGCGGTACGATGCTCAGCACTTCAAAATAAGGCTTGTTTGCTACGTGATTAATCGCTTGCGGCAAGCGGTCGGCAGGGGCGCTCTCATCCGCATCCACGGCATCCCAAGCATTGATATCTGCCATATATTTCTGAGAGATAATGGTTGTTGAGATATTCTGGGCAACCCGCAGAAATCCCTTTTCATCGCGGTCGGTTAAGCGCGCATGCAAACGATCCAGCAACGCGGCGCCCGGATATGCAAAGAAACGCTCGATAGAATTCAAACGCTGTAACGCCGCCTCAAGCTCGGCAAGAATAATCGTATTACCGGCAACCCAATCGCGCGCCATCGACAACACAGACAGCCATTGATCAGAACGCAAAGCTGGCGTTGCCAGTGATCTGCTAATCAATGAATGTTCAGACTGTAAATCTTCCGGAAACAAAGACATAGGAACCCTACCATTCTCATAATGTGATACGAGATATGATTAGAGTTCAGTAAATTATTACATGTCAATTAATAAGCATATTATAATATTAACATAATGAATATTGTTTTTTATATTCAGACAAATTTCAATTACGCAGAGATATTCTCATCTTGTGGAGATAATTTCTAAAAAATATTTGCATCCTTAAACAGTTTATTCTTGTCCCCTATCAAGCCACAACCTCGACCGCCAGGCCTGCGGCTTTCCACTCAGGAAATCCGTCTTGAAGACGGCGGATGCGAAAGCCTTTACTGCGCAATGCTGCCACGGCCTCAAAAGACAAGACACAATAAGCGCCACGGCAATAGGCGATGATTTCCGTGTCTTTCGGCAATTCGCTCAGGCGCTTTTCCAGCTCTTCCAGCGGAATATTGACAGCACCCGGCAAATGCCCCAGTGCAAATTCCTCATCCGGTCGCACATCAAGCAAAGTAACACCGCCATCGCGCATCGCGCTCATTAGCTCCTGACGGGATACCGGCTCCAAGCTGTCCAGATTATCAAAATAATCGGAAACAACTTCACGGACTTCGGCCTTATTTCGCTCGGCAAAATAGCGCAAAGCCGACAACAGTTCCAAAACCGGTCCGTCGCCCAGTCGATATAAGATCCTCTTACCGTCGCGGCGTGTATTCACAAAGCCGCCACGGCGCAATTGCTGCAAATGGGCAGATGTATTGGCAACGGACAAGCCGGTGATTTCTGCCAGCCTTTCGACCGAGCGCTCGCCCTGCGAAATATGCTCAAGCAAATCCAGCCGGTGCGCATGCCCGAGCACCCGCGCCAATTCAGCCAGTTGTTCCAGTAAATATGTTTTCGTATTGATCATTGACCGCTTTTCTATCATGCCTTAAACGATCAAACAAGTTTTTGAATGTTTGAAATAATAACATCATGAGGGGGAGATCATGACGGCTGCAACGGTAAAAGGGCAGGTTTTTCTGCTGGCGACGGCACAGGCACTGTTTCAGACAGCTTCCGTTATGGTCATGACGATTGGTGGCCTTGCAGGCGCACAGATTGCCTCAAAGCCGGAACTGGCCACAATACCCGTCGCTGCGATGTTTCTGGGTACCGCCGCGACTATGCTTCCCGCATCACTATGGATGGCACGCATTGGCCGGAAAGCCGGCTTCATCGCCGGTGCATTGCTAGGCACTAGCGGCGGCTTACTCGCAGCATTCGGACTGTGGCAATCCTCACTCCTGCTGCTATCGCTCGGTACATTTCTGGTCGGTTCCTATCAGGCCTTTGCGCAATTCTACCGCTTTGCAGCGGGCGAAATTGCTGACGATGCCTATCGCTCCAAAGCAATTTCTCTGGTGCTTGGCGGCGGTGTTGTCGCCGCGCTCGCAGGCCCCATGCTTGCTCGTGCGGGCGGAACATTGATGGTGCCGCCTTATATGGCCTCGTTCCTCTTGCTTGCTCTGGTGTCGCTGATCGCAGCCGGTATCCTCAGCCGCTTACACAGCCCTGCACCATCTGCACCGGCAACCGATGTTGAAACGGGGCGAACATGGCGTGAGATCGTAACGCAGCCAGCCTATCTGGTCGCCTTATTCGCTGCGGCAACCGGTTATGGCATTATGATTTTAGCGATGACAGCTACACCCATTGCCATGGGGCATCACCAGCATGAACTATCCTCGTCGACAATGGTTATCCAGCTGCATGTGCTGGGTATGTTTCTGCCGTCATTTTTCACCGGTTCACTCATCGCCCGTTTTGGCGTTATGCGCATTATGCTGACAGGACTCGCATTGTTCGGCGCGCATGTGGCGCTGGCACTGACAGGCACCGGCTTTGTCTCTTTCGCCAGTGCCCTAATTATGCTCGGTATCGGCTGGAATTTTCTGTATATCGGCGGCACAACCCTGCTGACAACCACCTATACTTCAGCCGAAAAAGGGCGCGCACAGGCAACAAATGACCTGTCCATTTTCATAGTTGGCCTTGCTTGTTCGTTCAGCGCCGGTGGTCTGCTGCAATATTTCGGCTGGCAGACGCTGAATATATTACTGATACCGTGGATTATGATTGCAGTCTTTGTCTTACTGCGCTTTTCCGCCCATCACAAAAGAACAATAATGTCTCATCGGATCGGCTAACAACCTGTAAAAAATTGTCCCGCAGAAACTGCGGGACAATCCATTTCGATCACAATCAAACCGGAATTTTGCTCAGTTTCAGTACTGATGGCCGGTCATGCTCAACAAACACCGTATTCATCGCAATCTGCTTACGATGGCTGGTGCCTTCAGGCTCGCCGGTATTCGGGTTCACATCATATTTCGGGAAATTGGACGATGAAATATCCAAGCGGATCCGGTGACCTTTCTTGAACATATTTGCCGTCGCAAAAGGTGAGATCGTAATCTTAAAGACCTCGCCATTCGCAACCGGCTCCGGCTTGTCAAAGCCCTTGCGATAACGCACGCGGAAAATGCCGTCGGTAATATTCAGCGCATAACCGCGCGGATAATCCGCAGAAGGCGGATAGACATCAACCAGTTTGGCGGTGAAATCCGTATCCGGCGCATCCGTGCTGACCCAAAGCTCGATTTCAACCGGCCCTGCAATCGCGGTATCCTGTTCCAGAAGTGCCGTCTCAAAACTCAATACATCATGACGCGCCGTCAGCGGCAGACCCGGACGTGTACAGCCGTAAAACTGTTCAGCCTCGACCTGATTGAACCCGCCGCCGGTGAAAATCGGTTCGCCCGATGTAAGAGAACCGCCAATCGTTGGCACCGGATTAGCCGGATCAAAATCATAGCTGATACTGGCCACAGCCAGTTCCGGCTGTTTATCGCTCAATGACATATCTTTTTGCAGATATAGATTGAGCGGTTCAGCATCCGGTAGCGGCCAGTCTGTGCCTTCAATCCAGCGACCGCCGTGATTGAGATGTCCGGCCTCGGTTTTATTGCCCTGTCCCGTACCCATCAGGAAAATATGCACACGACCGGCCTGCTGATGCGTAAGCTCATCTTTAAGATAACGCGCAAACCATTTCTCACGATAGGTCAGCCAGTCTTCATCAACCTGCCCGTCAAAGACCGCAGCAGCACCGAAATCCACATCGCCAAAGATCGTGCGGGAGCGGTTACCATGCGTCCACGGCCCCATAATCAGGCTCAACGGACGTTCAGCATCGCCTTTCAGCGCTGTGAAATTCTCAAGTGTGGTCGTGACATAGGCATCATACCAGCTCGACATGAAAATCGTCGGCACTTTCGGGAAAGTGTCATAATATCCGGCGGCGTAAATGCCGACCTTTTTCCAGAAATCATTGAAGGTGCCGCTTTGCCATTGTTCAAGCAGATAGTCTTCATATTCCGCATTCCAGCGTACCGGCGAGCGCCCTTTCGTCCACGGCATTTGCGCGAACCAATAGGCCAAATCCTCATCGGCAACGGCAGCCGCTGTGCGTTCATCCGTGCCTTCCTGCGCACGGTGATAAGCCCATGTTGCCTGTTTCAGCTCAAATGCACCACCCTGCCGGATACCGCAGGTAAAAGCATTGGAGAAACCACCGGAATCCACGGCCATCGCGCTCAAGCCCGGAGGATTGAGACAAGCCAGCGCCATCTGGGTATGGGCATCATAAGACAGCCCCATCGTCCCGATGCGGCTGTTATTCCACGGCTGCGCTTCAACCCACACCATCGTGTCATAACCATCCTCACCTTCGGAGAGGTATTTGGTAAAATGACCTTCACTGTCATAGCGACCGCGGCAATCCTGCCAGATCACAATATAGCCCTTGCGCGCCAGATGAATCGCGAGTTCAGGACGCGACATGGAAACAGGTTTTTTCAGCGACAATTCTGTGCGTGGTGTCCCTGCTTTATCGTAGGGCGTGCGCTCCAGAATAACCGGCAATGCCGTTTCAACCGGAGCACCATCGACTGCCGGACGATAAATATCTGTCGCCAGATGGATACCGTCGCGCATTGCAATCATCACATTACGATGAACAATCACATCACCGGCTACCTCTGCCGCCGGTGTCAATTTATTGGCAATAAAATTCATTTTGCTTTCCGGACATCCTGACCGATGGTGCGTTCTGCAAGGTTTGGCGTAAAATCAATGCCGTCACGCGAAGCCCAGTAAATTTTCTGGAAATAGAGCGGCACAATCGCCTGATCTTTCATCGCAATGCGGGTGGCTTCCTGCAGTTTTTTCATGCGCTCGGCCTGATCGAACTCTTCCATCGCTGATTTAAGGGCTGCGTCAAATTCCGGATTGGCATAACGCATGCGGTTAAAACCGCCGGTGCCCGCATCTTTATTATAGCTTTGCAACAGCGAGCGCAGATTGGCTTCCGAATTTGGTGTGGATGCACCCAGCGAGAAAATAAACGCGCCGAACTCACCCTTGGTCGCAGCTGCCGCATAGACGTTATAAGGTTGGGTTTTAACGCCGTTTACTTTCAGGCCGCCACGCGCCAGCATCTGCCCCATTGCCTGCGCTATATCGCCGTCACCAGGGAAACGGTTGTTCGAGGAATAGAGCGTAATGCCAAAACCTTCAGGGAAACCGGCATCGGCAAGTAGCTTCTTGGCACCGGCACCATCGGCAGGCTGCGGCTGCAAATCTTCCGCATAACCGCCCAGTACCGACGGCACAACCTGTGCAGACGGCACGCCGGAACCGTTGAGAATACGATCAACCATGAGTTTACGGTCAACCATCATCGAAACCGCCTGACGCACGCGTGCATCGCGGAAAGGGTTCGGATTCAACGGCTTGCCCGACAAATCATCCACGCCCGGTGCTGTATCATCGCGCATGCTCAGAGCCAGATAGACCAGACGGCCTGAATCAATCGGGAAAACCTTGAAGCCTTTCTGGCCTTCAAGACGCACGATATCCGACGGCGATACCGCATCGATCAGATCAACCGAGCCTGACAGCAAGGCAGCGGTACGCGCTGCATCATTGGCGATGAAGCGATATTCCACCATGTCGTAATCCGGCTTTTCGCCCCAATAGCCTTCATAGGCTTTCAGCTTCAGAGATTCTGCCGGTTTCCATTCAACAAACTGATAAGCACCGGTGCCGATCGCCGCTTTACCGGAATTGAAATCTTCCAGCGTGGCATTTTCAGCAGCCGCTTTCGAGATGATGAAAACACGACCGATCTGCTCCATCAGTGCAGGGTTTGGCGCTTTGGTGGTGACGCGGATTTTATGGTCGTCAATCTTCTCAACCTTAGCAACAGAACTCACCACATCGGTGAAAGGTGCAGGGCTGTTCGGCACTTTATCCGTGCGATTGAGTGAGAAAATCACATCATCCGCGGTAAACGGCGTGCCATTATGGAATGTAACGCCCTCACGCAGTGAAATTTCCCATGTCAGCGGGTCAATATTATTCCACTCTGTCGCTAGACTCGGACGCATCTGCAGATTGGCATCGGTCGACAATAGCGTGTCGAACATATTATCCGCAGTCATCTGGTTATTGCCGGTACGCGAAAATTGCGGATCAATGGCCGATGGCTCATTGGCACGGCCAATGATGATATTTTCAGCGAAGGCAGTCAGCGCTGAGCTGGCCAGAAGTGCGGTAACGATAATGGCTTTGCTTAAATTTCTAACGATTTTCATGACAATTTCTCCCCTATGTCATCAATATTTGAAAAATCAGGACGGTTTTCGAGATCGTTGAGGTGGCAGGCGCTTTCATGCAGCCCGTCCACAATACGCAGTTGCGGGCGTTCAAGTTTGCAGCGCTCAAAGGCATGCGGACAGCGCGGATGGAAATGACAGCCCGACGGCGGGTTCATTGGTGAAGGAATTTCACCTTTGATCGGATTATAAGCGCGGTGACGGCGATCAATACGCGGCACCTCTGATAGCAATGCGGCGGTATAAGGATGATTAGGCTTGTCAAAAATCTCTGAAGCCGAGCCGCTTTCAACAATACGCCCCAGATACATCACCACAACACGGTCGGCGATATGTCTGACCACACTCAGATCATGGCTGATAAACAGATAGGTCAGATCAAGTGTTTTACGCAAATCCATGAACAGGTTGATAACCTGCGCCTGAATTGAGATATCCAGCGCCGCGATACTCTCGTCACAAATCAGAAATTCCGGCTTAACCGCCAATGCCCGTGCAATGCCGATACGCTGACGCTGACCACCGGAAAACTGGTGCGGATAGCGATTGGCCATCGACGGATCAAGACCAACGGTTTCAAGCAGTTTTTCAACCAGAGCCTGCTTTTCGCTGCGTTTAATCAGGCCATGAGCAACCGGCGCTTCGCCGATAATATCCACCACGCGCTTGCGCGGATTGAGGGAGGACATCGGGTCCTGAAAAATGATCTGCGTGTTGAGACGTGCCTGTTTGGCGGCTTTGCCACGCAACTGATTGCGCGGCTGATCTTCAATCAGCACCTCGCCTTCTGTTGCAGGCAGCATACCGGCAATCACACGGCCGAGTGTGGATTTTCCGCAGCCGGATTCACCGACCAGACCAACAACTTCGCCTCTGCGAATTTTCAGATCAACGCCGTCAAGCGCATGGACAACACGCCTGACAGATTTTGCACCCAGCATTGAGGCGAGTTTTTCAGCAAAATCCGGCTCGGTCGAAAAGCGTTTGGAAACATTCCGTGCTTCAGCAATATATTCAGACATCAATGTCCCTCCACGCTGATTGCGGATGCGGCAGAACCTGCAAGCGGGTTGAAACACCGCCAGCGGTGACCACTGTCACTCAGCGTTTCTGCCGGTTCTTCGAGGCATCGATCCGTGGCAAAATCACAGCGATTGCGGAAGGCGCACCCTTCCGGCCGCTTCAACGGATGCGGTGCCGCCCCGCGAATTTGGGTCAGGCGTGCGCCACGCGCATTAGCTGCCGGTGCGGAGCCGATCAGCCCTGCGGTATAAGGATGTTGCGGGCGATCCAACACATCATCGACTTTGCCCTGCTCGACAATGCGTCCGGCATACATCACTGCAACATTATCCGCGAGACCAGCCACAACGCCCAAATCATGGCTGATCCAGATCAGCCCCATGCCCAGTTCACGGCACAGGGTCTGCACTTCCGCAAGAATCTGGCTCTGAATGGTCACATCCAGTGCGGTTGTCGGTTCATCGGCAATAATCAGATCGGGCTTGTGCAGCAGTGCAATGGCAATTGCCACACGCTGACGCATACCGCCTGAAAATTCATGCGGATAGCTCTGAATGCGCAGCTCCGGCTGTGAGATACCCACCATGCTCAGCGCATCAATCGAGCGGCGCAAGGCTTCCGCTTCGCTGACATTTTCATGGGCGCGCACGGTCTCAACCATATGGGTTTTGACCGACAGAACCGGATTGAGCGTCATCATCGGATCCTGAAAGATCATCGCGATGCGATTGCCGCGCAGACTGCGCAAACGCTTTTCCGATGCATTGAGCAGCTCTTCACCTTTGAAAGTGATCGACCCGCCGACATTGCGCCCCGGTTTGTCCACCAGACCAATAATCGAAAAACCAGTAATGGATTTGCCCGAGCCGGACTCGCCGACCAGACCTAAAATCTCACCGCGTTTTACCGTCAGGCTTACGCCGTCAACCGACTTGATCGTGCCTGCCGGTGTGAAGAAATGCGTTTGCAGATCACGCACATCCAGCACGGTTTCAGGCTTATTGGTTTCAGTTTTCTGTTGTGAACTCATTTGGCCAACCTCGGATTCAGGACTTCACGCAGGCGGTCGCCGACAATATTGATCGAGAAAACCAGTGTCAGCAGCAGCAATCCCGGAAACACGCTGATCCAGTACAGACCCGCGAGCAGTACCTGATAACCGTTGGAAATCAGCAGCCCCAGCGACGGCTCGGTAATCGGCAGACCGATCCCCAGAAAGCTCAGTGTCGCTTCTGCCGCGATTGCGCTGGCGATCTGGATGGTGCCGATCACGATCAGCGGTGGCAAACAATTCGGCAGCAAATGCCCGAACAAAATACGGATACGGCTCAGACCAAGACAACGCGCCGCTTCCACATAGTCTTTATTAACTTCGACCAGCGCGGCTGCGCGGGCGGCACGGGCAAAATAAGCCCATTGCACGAAGACCAGCGCCATAATCACCTTCCATGTGCCCTGCCCCAGCACCGCCAGAATGAGCAGCGCCACCAGAATGGTCGGAAAGCCCAGCATCAGATCAACCATACGCATTAAAAATGCATCAAGACGGCCGCCGCTATAGGCAGCGAGCAACCCAAGTGCAGAACCGATAAACATAGCGAGAAAACCGGCCGTCAGGCCGACACCGAGACTGGTACGCAAACCATAAAGCATCGCCGAGAGCATATCGCGGCCTTGCGCATCAGTGCCCAGCCAATAGGTCATGCCGTTCATGCTTTCCGACAAAGGCGGCAGCTTGGCATCGAACATATCGATCTGCATCAGATCATAGGGATTTTGCGGCGCAAGCAATGGTGCGAAAATTGCAGCCAGCACCAGCAAGACACAGAAAATCAGGCCGATTGTCGCTTTCGGGCTGTGTAGAATTCCGGACACAGCCGTTGAGACCATGCCTTCACCAAAGAGACGTTGTGTGAGAGTGGTCATCAGCGTTTGCTCCGGATACGTGGATCAAGAAGCGAATAGAGGACATCAACCACGAGATTGATGACGATAAACATCGAGACGACCACGAGAATATAGGCTACGACAATCGGGCGATCGAGAATATTGATGCTGTCGATAATCAGCTTACCAACACCCGGCCAGGCAAAGATCGTTTCGGTCACCACGGCAAAAGCGATCAGTGAGCCGAATTCAATGCCGATCACTGTGATGATCGGGATGAGAATATTCTTCAAAACATGCACGAAAATAACGCGCGATGGTGCCAATCCTCTGGCGCGCGCGAATTTCACGAAATCCAGCGGCATGGTTTCCTGAACACCGGTACGGGTCAGGCGGATCACCAGCGAAATTTTCGCCAGCGACAGATTAATCGCAGGCAGGATCAGATGCTGAATACCGTTCCAGGTCGCCAGACTGGTTTCAATACCGAGGATAGTGCCGGTCTGACCGCGCCCTGTTGAAGGCAGCCAGCCAAGATAGACCGAGAAAATCATAATCAGCATCATGCCCTGCCAGAAATTCGGCAAGCTGAACCCGAGAATAGAGCCGGTCATAATGGTTTCATCCGTGGCGCTGCCAGCTTTGAGGCCGGAGAGCAAGCCGAGCGGAATACCAATGACAATAGCAAGAACCAGCGCACAGAAAGCCAGTTCGAGTGTGGCTGGCAGACGCTGCAAAATAACGCTGATGGATGGCTGGTTATAGACAAAAGACGTACCCAGATCGCCCTGCAATGCATTGGCGAGAAAATGCCAGTATTGCACGATCAGCGGCTTATCCAGACCAAGTGCCTGTGTCACCTGCAAACGTTCTGCCATCGTAGCATCGGCAGGCAGCAGGATTTCCAGCGGATCACCGATCGCATAAACGCCGGCAAAAACAATAACGGAGGTTACAAACAGGACAAGCAGCGCCTGAAACAACCGGCGAATAATAAACGCTGTCATCTCTTATGGACCCGAACATACATGATTTAGAACTCCTCCATTACGCTTCCCCGCGCATATGTCTATTTGGAAACATTCCAAACTTGCCATAGCAGAAAAATACTTGCAATATTATGAGATATAATGCCAAGTCTATGCGTTTAATGCATAGATAATTTTCTTTGCCGGAAAGCACCTTTATCTGTAAATAGTGTGAGACAGCATGATTAAAATCATAGACTTAGAAGCCTATCGCGCCGTCATGAGCACCGGCTCCACACAAGGGGCGGCCGAACTTTTAGGCATCTCACAATCGGCGGTTAGTCGCCGGATCAGCCAGCTTGAGGAAGAATTGGGTATCCAGCTTTTCATCCGTGAAGGCGCGAGAATCGTCCCCTCACGCCTCAATGAACTGCTGGAAACCCATGTGGCGGATGTTCTGGAGCGCGTCCATATTCTTGACGATGCCGCGAATAAAATCCGCTCAGGCCGTTATGAAAATGCGTTGCTGCGCATTGCCGTGCCGCCGGGCATCTGCCGCAAGATCATGCCGAAAATTATTGCAGGGTTTCTCGATAAATATCCGCAAACCCGTTTTGAAATTCTGCACGGCACCTATGATATTATCAGCCGGATGCTGGATGAAAAACAGGCAGAAATCGGCTTTCTTCGCCTGCCGTTCCGCGACAGTAATTTCATGTATTCGGATGTGATCGTCGCCCGTTCCGTTTGTGTGATGGCGAAAGATCATCCCCTGACCAAACATAAGATCGTCCGTCCTGAAAATCTCCGTGATGAACCACTGGTCCTGCTTGGGCGCAGACGCTCGCCGCGCCACGATCTTGATCTGGTCTTTTCTTCCCATGGTGTCCGGCCAAAAATCCGGCTTGAAGCTCATTCGGTCAGCTCAGCCTGCGGGTTCTCCGCAGAAGGGATCGGCGTCTCTATCGTCAATTCCCTGCTTGTGCAGGATTGTATGGATCTGGATACGGAAGTCCGCCTGTTCCTGCCCGATGTGCCGCATCACTTTGCATTTGTTTATCCGGACAAGCCAAGACTGCCGGAGCTAGGTGTAGAATTCATCACTTATGCCACGGGATATTTGCAGGCGCTGGAGCCGTTTCCGGCATAATCAAAAATAATACAGTTTTAAGGATAAAATTTTATCGCCAATCTCACGACCCATAAGTAAAAAATTCAAAATATCCGGCAATTTATTGCTATGATACAATTATACAACATATTGATTTTTATGAATTAAACTCCCTATTTTTGCGTTTTTATTGCTGGCCGCATCGCTAACTGTCTTCAGGTGAAATTCTGGAGATAACAATGTCAATCAAAACTATTTTAATCAGTTCCTCTGCAACTCTTATCATCAGTTCCGGCGCCTATGCAGCAGATGCAGTCGTTGCACCTGAACCTGAAGCCGTAGAATATGTGCGCGTTTGCGATGCCTATGGTGCAGGCTATTTCTACATTCCGGGTACAGAAACCTGTCTGAAAATCGGTGGTTATGTCCGTTATGATATCACAGGTGGTGACGATATCTCCGGTCATGGCTTTGAAACCCGTAATGGCAATTTCTACGCGAAAAACAATAAGCGCGATACCTATGAAGGCCTCGCCCGTTTCAGCCTGAAATTCAGCACCGCATCTGAAACCGAACTTGGTACACTGAAAACCTACACAGATCTTCGTTTTCAATGGAAAGATGGTGTCGACGATAAATCCTCAGGCACTTTGCGCTTCGGTTATATGCAACTTGGTGGTTTGCGGATTGGTCTGGATGAATCCGCATTCGTCACCTTCCCCGGCTATCTCGGCAATGTCATCAATGATGACGTGATCCTTGCCGGTGGCTACCGTACCGGCCTGATCAGCTACACCTTTACCGGAGACAATGGTTTGTCCGCCATCGTGTCGCTGGAACAGGGCGGCAATAGCGATATTGATGATGTACCTGCAAACTGGACCGGTAAGAAATGGGGCGCAACCATTAAAGACTACACACCGCATGTCGTTGGTGGTCTGCGCTATGCACAAGGCTGGGGTTCGCTGACTGCCGTTGCTGCCTATGATGCCTATAACAAGGAATGGGCCGGTAAAATCCGTGGTGACCTGAATGTAACAGACAGCTTCTCTGTCTGGGCAATGGGTGGTTACAAATCTAACAAAGACAATTACGCCGATGTGTTAGGTGACAATGATCAGGTTATCGGTCAGGTTCGTGCTGTCAGCAGCTTCTACGGTACATGGGGTGGTGACTGGGCCGTTTGGGGTGGCGCAGCCTATAAACTCAACCCTCAGACAGTGCTGAACGCTCAGCTGGCCTATGATGCTTCCAAGACTTTTGCAGCAACAGCCAATATTGCTTATGAGCTGGTGCCGGGCTTCTCCATCACACCGGAAGTGTCTTACACCAAGTGGAACGATACAAAATCCATCCAGAACGGCAAAGATGCTGTTCAGGGTATGATCCGCTTCCAGCGTAGCTTCTGATAAACAACTAATAGCTGGTCTGTTTCAGCGAGTTGCAGATCATTGATACTGATGCTTCAATGATCTGCCTTTAATAACGTAGAAGGACTGCGTTATTATCATGACATGCTGATCTCCCGTCATTGTCTAGGCAGACGGCGGGTGTGAGCCCGCCGTTTTTTTACCCTTGATTTGGCGCAAAACGGGCGACCAGCGCATGGCTGTCACCGCTATAGGTTAGCCGCACATAGGTCACCGGCTGTCCGGCATTCCATGTCTGGCGCTCAATCACCAGACAGGCAGCCCCCGCCGGAATCCCCAGAATTGCCGCCACATTTTCGTCAGCAGCCACCGCGCGGATTGCGTGTTGCGCATTGCTCCACGGCACGCAGGCCACCAGCCACGGGCTTGGTGATTGTTTGGAAAAATCTGTTTGCGCCGCATCCGGCACGGCCAGCAGATTGATGATACGCTCTTCCAGCGCAAAAACCCGTTTTCCGGCATAATGACGGCAGGTCAGCTCAATCAGTGGTGTATTGCGTTCAATCTCGAGTTTTTTACCGTCTGTCGCTGTACTTTTTCGGCTCACGGACTTTTGCAATTCATAGCGATAAGGCAGTCCAAGCTGCTCGACTTCATCGCGAATATCGTGAATTTCCAGCACCGCTGCCTGTGACTGCGGCTTGGAAACAAAACTGCCAGAACGACGCTTACGCTCGATCATTCCGGCTTTTGCCAATTGTGTCAGCGCTTTATTGACCGTCATGCGCGAGCAGGAATACTGCTCCGTCAACTCGTGCTCAAACGGAATACGATAACCGGGCTGCCACTCACCGGAGAGAATCCGGCTCTCAATATCATCCAGAATCCGCTGATGCAGAGATGACGCCTGTTCGCTGTCTCCGGATGATAATGTCTGCATTATGCGCTTAAGCCCGTTCTTTAATCCAACTCGTCAGTCTTCCAAAAGTGCGCCTAAAACCGCACGGAATCCTGCTTCTGCCTGTTCATGCAGGTGATGACGGCCATTTTCAACCTGTTTTACACCTCGCACCCAGACATGCGCCGGTTTGGCGCGGTTGGCAAAAATCAAACCGTCCAGCACCATATCCCCTTTGGCATGAGGAAGACGGCTGACATCCAGTGCCACAAAGTCAGCAGACGCACCGGTTTTAAGCCCCTGCCCGCGCACGCCCATAGCAATATGACCACCGGTAAGTGCACCGTCAAACAAAGCGCGGCCGGTTGAACCTTCCGCAACCGCCATCACATTCCGGGCGCGATGTTTTAGGCGCTGCGAATATTCGAGCTGGCGCAATTCATCACCCAAGCCGATCAGCACATTGGAATCTGAACCAATACCGAATTTGCCACCTGCCTGTGTGAACACACCGGCATTAAACGTGCCATCACCGAGATTAGCCTCAGTCACAGGGCAAAGACCGGCGATTGCACCGGCTTTTGCCATCCGTACTGTCTCGTCATCGGTCATGTGGGTGGCGTGGATCAGACACCAGCGATCGCTCAGATTGGCATTGTCCAACAGCCATTCAACAGGTCGCTTACCGGACCATGCAATGCAATCTTCAACTTCTTTAACCTGCTCGGCGACATGAATATGCACCGGTGTTTCCGGCAGCATTTGCGTAACGATTTTCAACTCATCCGGTGTCACCGCCCGCAGGCTGTGCGGAGCAACACCCAGCACCGCGCCGTCCATGTCTTTGAGCGCAGAGCTACAACCATCCAGCAGGCGCGCATATTGATCTATGCTATTGATAAACCGGCGCTGGCCTTCATTAGGAACAGCACCTCCAAAAGTTGAATGAGCATAGAACACCGGCAACAGTGTGAGGCCGATACCGCTTTTATTGGCAGCAGACGCAATACGTTTGCCCATCTCGGCCACATCCGCATAAGGCGTACCGTTACGGTCGTGATGCAAATAATGGAACTCACCTACGCGGGTGAAGCCATTTTCCAGCATATCCACATAGAGCCGCAGAGCTACGGCTTCCGCCTGTTCCGGCGACATGGTCAGGGCAAAGCGATACATCACATCGCGCCAGCTCCAGAAACTATCGGCCGAAGGCCCGCGCTTTTCTGCCAGTCCGGCCATGCCATATTGGAACGCATGGCTGTGCAGGTTTGGCATCCCCGCGATGATCACCGCATGGCACTCATCACCCGATTGCGCCTGCACGCCGCTTTCAATGGTTGTGAATTTTCCGGCTTCAACCGTCAGGCGGACATTCTCAGCCCAGCCGCTTTCCAGCTCTGTATTCAATAGGGCCTGTTGCGCATGGATAACATGTTTTTGCTGAAGCACGGTTCTCTCCTCCTGAAAATATCCGGCTAAAAATTTCCTTTGCCATTTTTTAATATGTATATACATTATAGCCAGAGAGGGGAAGCGGGAAAACACTCATGACAAAAGATACACGCCACCAGAGCGGCCATATTTTCACCCATGCGCGCGTTGCTACGCTGCGTGAAAATGCGGATGGACTCGGCCTGATTGATGATGCGGCAATCGTGGTTGAGCAGGGCAGAATCGCTTATGTCGGCCCGCAGGCTGAAATGCCTGCGCTCTACGCGGACTATCCGGCAACCAATTGCGAAAATCGTCTGATTACCCCCGGGCTGATTGATTGCCACACGCATCTGATACACGCGGGTAACCGCGCTCATGAATTTGAACTGCGCCTCGAAGGCGCGTCCTATGAGGAAGTCGCCAAAGCTGGCGGCGGTATTGTTTCTTCCGTCAAAGCGCTGCGGGCTGCCAGTGAAGATGATCTGGTACGCGAGAGCCTGCCGCGCCTCGATGCTTTGATTGCCGAAGGCGTAACAACTGTTGAGGTTAAATCCGGTTACGGTCTCGATACGGAAAATGAAATCAAATCGCTGAAAGCGGCCAGACGTCTGGCACAGGAACGTGATGTTGCAATCCGCACCACTTTCCTCGGTGCTCATGCCCTGCCGCCGGAAATGAACGGCGACAATTCAGCCTATATTGATTTGATTATCAATGAGATGCTGCCTGCCATCGCCGCTGAAAAACTCGCCGATGCAGTCGATGGTTTTTGTGAAGGGATCGCCTTCCTGCCGGATGAAATCGCCCGTGTTTTTGATGCCGCAAAAGCGCATAATCTGCCGGTCAAACTCCATGCAGATCAGCTGTCCAATCTGCATGGTGCCAAATTAGCCGCCTCTTATCATGCGCTTTCTGCCGATCATGTGGAATATACTGACGCGCAAGGCGCGCAGGCGATGGCCAAGGCCGGCACAGTCGCAGTGTTGCTGCCCGGCGCCTATTATTTCATCCGCGAAACCCAAAAACCGCCGGTTGAAGCCTTCCGCCAAGCGGGCACAAAAATGGCATTGGCTACCGATAATAATCCCGGTACATCCCCGCTGACCTCCCTGCTTCTGACCATGAATATGGGCGCAACCCTATTCCGTCTCACTGTCGATGAATGCATTGCCGGTGTGACCCGTGAAGCTGCCCGTGCGCTCGGCATTCTGGCTGAAACCGGCACAATCGAGGTCGGCAAATATGCTGATCTGGCCATCTGGGATGTGCACCGCCCTGCAGAGCTTGTCTATCGCATTGGCTTTAACCCGCTCTGGAAGCGGGTTTTCCGCGGCAACTGAAAATTTATCCGAACACTCACACGTCATTCACATACACCTGAAGAAAGTATCCTCCATGAGCATTATTCTTAAACCAGGTTCCGTCCCGCTTGCCACGCTCGAAGATATTTACCGCAACGGCACTATTGCCCGTCTTGATCCGTCGTTTCATGCGGGCATTGCCAAATCCGCTGTCCGCATTGCGGAAATCGCCGCCGGTGATGCGCCGGTCTATGGCATCAATACCGGCTTCGGCAAACTGGCTTCCATCCGTATTGCGCCGGAAGATGTAGCCACACTCCAGCGCAATCTGATCCTGTCGCATTGCTGCGGCGTCGGTGCGCCTCTGGCTGAAAATATTGTACGCCTCGTCATGTCGCTCAAGCTGATTTCACTTGGTCGTGGTGCATCCGGCGTACGTCCTGAGATCATTGCGCTCCTCGAAGCCATGCTTGAAAAAGGTGTCATTCCGGTCATTCCGGAAAAAGGTTCCGTCGGCGCGTCCGGCGATCTGGCACCGCTGGCACATATGGCTGCGGCCATGATCGGCGAAGGTGAGGTTTTCTATCAGGGTGCACGTGTTTCCGCTGCTTCCGCATTGAGCAAAGCCGGTCTGACACCGGTTGTTCTGGCCGCCAAAGAAGGTCTGGCACTGATCAACGGCACGCAGACCTCCACCGCACTGGCACTGGCCGGCTTGTTCCGTGCTCATACGGCCTTGCAGGCAGCTCTGATTACCGGCGCTCTGTCTACCGATGCTGCCATGGGCTCCACCGCTCCATTCCACGCAGATATTCATAGCTTGCGCGGTCATAAAGGCCAGATCGATACCGGCGCGGCTCTGCGCAAATTGCTTGAAGGCTCGATTATCCGCGACAGCCATCTGGAAGGCGATCAGCGCGTACAGGATCCGTATTGCATCCGCTGCCAGCCACAGGTCGATGGCGCTTGTCTTGACCTACTGCGTCAGGTCGCGGTTACACTTGAAATTGAAGCCAATGCGGTCACCGATAATCCGCTGGTGCTTTCCGATGATACAGTGGTCTCCGGTGGTAACTTTCATGCCGAACCGGTGGCTTTTGCCGCCGACCAGATTGCGCTGGCGATTTGTGAAATCGGTGCCATTGCCCAGCGTCGTATTGCACTGCTGGTTGACCCTGCCCTCTCGTTCGGCCTGCCTGCGTTTCTGGCGAAAAAACCGGGACTCAATTCCGGCCTGATGATTGCAGAAGTCACTTCCGCAGCTCTGATGTCGGAAAACAAGCAGATGTCCCATCCGGCCTCGGTCGATTCAACCCCGACTTCTGCCAATCAAGAAGACCATGTGTCAATGGCCTGCCACGGCGCCCGCCGTCTGCTGCAAATGACTGATAATCTCAATGCGATTATCGGCATTGAAGCCCTGACCGGTGCCCTCGGCGTGGAACTGCGCGGCCCTCTGGAAACCAGCCCTGAACTGAAAGCGGCAATCGCCGTGCTACGCACTAAAGTGCCGACGCTCGAAGTTGACCGCTATATGGCTGATGATCTGGCTGCGGCTGCGGAAATCGTGGCAAACGGCTCGCTGAATGCAGCTATCACAAGCGGTATTCTCCCTGAAGTCTTCCCGTCATGATGACTAGTATTAGAAATACTTCAGTTTTTTTAGCCGCATTGTCCTTACGCAAAACCGGTTCCCACTTTTGCGGGAAATGCTCGAGTCTGGAGGCATAAATGGTCGTTGACGTTCATCAGGGAACCTCGCCGGTCATTCTCGGCCTGCCCCATACCGGCACGGAAGTGCCGGAAGATATTTGGGCGCGCCTCAATGACAATGGCCGGATTCTTGCCGATACAGACTGGCATATTCACAAACTCTATGACGGGCTGCTGGATCATGTGACGACAGTGCGCGCCACATTCCACCGTTATTGCATTGATGCCAATCGTGATCCGGCGGGTGTGAGCCTCTATCCGGGGCAGAACACAACAACGCTGATACCGGAAACGGATTTTGATGGTCTGGCGATCTGGAAAGATGGTGAGCAACCGGCTGAGGCCGATATTGCTGATCGCAGAAATCGTTTTCACAAGCCCTATCATGAAGCACTGGCAGCAGAAATTGAGCGTGTGAAAGCCATTCACGGCATAGCCATTCTTTATGATTGCCACTCGATCCGATCCCATATTCCGTTTCTGTTTGAAGGCACTCTGCCGGATTTCAATATCGGAACAGACAATGGCAAAACCTGTGCGCCGGTCATTGAAGCAGCAGTCTTCGGTGTGGCGAAACAGGCTGAAGGTTACACGTCCATCCTCAACGGCCGTTTTAAAGGCGGCTGGACAACGCGCCATTACGGCCAGCCGGAAACCGGTGTGCATGCCATTCAGATGGAACTTGCGCAATCAACGCATTTAGCAACAGAAGCTGTGCCATTTGCCTATGACAAGGCCAAGGCAACCAGATTGCGCAACCATCTCAAAAACATTTTGCAGCAGCTTGAAACCGCCGCTGCCGGTCTCAAATCTAAATAAGGGAACATTCGATGACTAATCCGCGTCACAATGAACGTGAAATCCGTCCTGCAACCGGCACGGAAATCACCGCCAAAAGCTGGCTCACCGAAGCGCCGATGCGCATGCTGATGAACAATCTGCATCCCGATGTTGCCGAGCGCCCGCATGAGCTGGTGGTCTATGGCGGTATCGGCCGTGCTGCGCGCACCTGGGCAGATTTTGACAAGATTGTTGCCAGCCTGAAAGATCTGGAAGGTGATGAAACATTGCTGGTACAATCCGGCAAGCCGGTCGGTATTTTCCGCACGCATAAAGATGCGCCGCGCGTGCTGATCGCCAATTCCAATCTGGTACCGCATTGGGCAAACTGGGATCATTTCAACGAACTGGATAAAAAGGGACTGGCTATGTATGGCCAGATGACCGCCGGTTCATGGATTTATATCGGTGCACAGGGCATTGTGCAGGGCACCTATGAAACCTTTGTTGAAGCCGGTCGTCAGCATTTCGGCGGCAATCTCAAAGGCAAATGGATTCTCACCGGGGGCTTAGGCGGTATGGGCGGGGCACAGTCGCTGGCGGCTGTGATGGCCGGTGCCTGCTGTCTCGCGGTTGAGTGCGACGAAACCCGCGCGGATTTCCGCCTGCGTACCCGCTATGTCGATGAAAAAACCCACAGCCTTGATGAAGCGCTGGCACGTATTGATGCATGGACAAAAGCCGGTGAAGCCAAGTCGATTGCGCTGATCGGCAATGCGGCAGACATTTTCCCTGAACTGGTGAAGCGCGGTGTCAAGCCGGATATCGTGACCGACCAGACCTCCGCGCATGATCCGGTGCATGGTTATCTGCCAATCGGCTGGAGCGTTGCCGAATGGCGTGCAAAACAGGAAAGCGACCCGAAAGGCGTTGCAAAGGCAGCGCGCGCTTCGATGAAAATTCAGGTCGCAGCCATGGTTGATTTCTGGAACATGGGCATTCCAACCCTCGATTACGGCAATAATATCCGTCAGATGGCGCTGGAAGAAGGTCTGGAAGACGCATTTGCCTTCCCGGGCTTTGTGCCTGCCTATATCCGTCCGCTGTTCTGCCGTGGTATCGGCCCGTTCCGTTGGGCAGCACTCTCCGGCGATCCGGAAGATATTTACAAGACCGATGCCAAGGTCAAGGAACTGCTACCGGATAATAAGCACCTGCATAACTGGCTGGATATGGCGCGTGAGCGCATCGAGTTTCAGGGACTGCCAGCGCGTATTTGCTGGGTTGGCCTTGGTGACCGCCATCGTCTCGGCCTCGCCTTCAACGAAATGGTCAAAAACGGCGAGCTGAAAGCACCCGTTGTGATTGGCCGCGACCATCTGGATTCCGGTTCTGTAGCTTCGCCAAACCGCGAAACAGAAGCGATGCAGGACGGTTCCGATGCCGTATCCGACTGGCCGCTGCTCAATGCCCTGCTCAACACCGCATCCGGTGCCACATGGGTGTCCCTGCATCACGGCGGCGGCGTTGGCATGGGCTTCAGCCAGCATGCAGGCATGGTGATCTGCGCTGACGGTACCGATGATGCCGCCCGCCGCCTAGAGCGCGTGTTGTGGAATGACCCTGCCACCGGTGTGATGCGTCATGCCGATGCCGGTTATGACATTGCCGTCAATTGCGCCAAGGAACAGGGTCTGCGTCTGCCGGGCATTCTCGGCAACTAATGATCTGAATACAAAGGCAGCCTGTGAGGAGGCTGCCTTTATCTTTCACATTTCCGGCTTTGGGAGAGGCCGTAACAGACAAAGGCAAAACAGCATCTGAGATTACGGTATCTCCTTCTGCATGAATAACAATAATCAGGGGTAAATCATGACAGATACAACAGTTGGCAGCAGCGGCGGCTCCCGCGGCTCAGCCGCATTCAAACTGATTTTTTTCAGTTTTCTCGGTATCTTTTTCTTCTTTGTTCCGGTCACTATTGGTGGCAAATCCACCATCCTGCTCGACCATGCAGCGACAGCCATTGCTGTGCAATTGCGCCCTGTAGCGCTCACCTTTGTCTGTCTGCTGATTGCCTATGGCGCACTCAGCCCGTTTATTCGTGGTACATGGAATAAAAATCTGACGGAAAGCATTTTCTCCGTTCTGCGTGTGCTGGGTCTGGTACTCACCGGCATGTATCTCGCCGGTGTCGGGCCGGAGCTGCTGTTCACACCGGATATGCTGCCGTTTCTCTTTGATAAGCTCGTTCTTTCCGTCGGCCTGATCGTGCCGATCGGCGCTTTGGCGCTGGCGTTCCTGATCGGCTATGGCCTGCTGGAATTTACCGGCGTCATCGTACAGCCGGTGATGCGTCCGATCTGGCGTACACCGGGCTGGTCAGCCATTGATGCGGTGGCTTCTTTTGTCGGCAGCTATTCTCTGGCACTGCTGATTACCGACCGCGTATATCGCGAAGGCAAATACACCGCGCGTGAAGCCGCGATCATTGCCACCGGTTTCTCCACTGTTTCAGCAACTTTCATGATTATCGTCGCCAAAACGCTTAATCTGATGGATTTCTGGAACCTGTATTTCTGGACAACCTTCTTTGTGACCTTCATCGTCTCCGCGATTGCTGCCCGTCTCTGGCCGCTGGCACAAATGGATCATCCGGAAACCCGCGATACACCGCTACAGGCTGGCAAGTCCCGCTTAGCAACCGCAATTGATGTTGGCCTGGAGCAAGCTGAAAAAGCGCCGCACATTCTGCCAATGCTGCGTGCAACCTTCATCGACGGCCTGCGCATGGCTTCAATGATCCTGCCAAGCATTATGGCTGTTGGTCTGCTCGGTCTGCTGGCCTCGAAATACACCCCGCTTTTCGATGTGCTGGGGCTGGCGCTGTATCCTTTCACATGGCTGGCACAATTGTCGGAGCCAATGCTGGCCGCGAAATCCATGGCAGCCGGTCTTGCTGAAATGTTCCTGCCTGCCATCCTGCTGAAAGATGCCGATGTGGCGCTCAAATTTGTGGCCGCTGTGGTTTCCGTCTCGCAGGTACTGTTTCTCTCGGCATCCATTCCTTGTGTGCTTGCAACTTCAATCCCGCTCAAATTCCGTGATCTGATTGTGATCTGGTATATCCGCACAGCGCTCAGCATTTTGTTGACAGCACCGGTGGCTCTCTGGGCGGTTTCCAACGGCTGGTTACAATAAATGCAACTTCTCAAACATCATCAGCACCGCCGGATGCCGTGGAAAAACGGCGGCGGTGTTACCGTTGAAATCGCTGTTTTTCCGGCAAATGCGTCAGTCGATAATTTCGACTGGCGTCTCAGCACCGCCACTGTGGCCAGTGACGGGCCGTTTTCGGTTTTTACCGGCATTGACCGTACTTTATCCGTACTGGAAGGTGACGGGATTACCCTGTCCGTTGAAGGTCTGGCAGACCAGCAACTGAAAGGTGAAACACCGCCCTTTTCATTTCCGGCAGACAGCCCGACCAGTGCGAAACTGCTCGGCTCCGCAATCACAGATCTGAATGTGATGACACGGCGCGGGCGTTTTACGCATCAGGTCAGCCGTCATGTGGTGACAGAGCCAGTCACCCGATCTCTGAACGGAGCAACTGTGCTGATATTCTGCGGCAAAGGTACGGTGCAAGCCGGAGATACACAGCTTGAAGTCAATGATTGTCTGCGGTTTGAGCACTGTAACCATACAGAGCTTCAGCTTTCCGGTAATGGCACAGTCTTTGTGATTGTGCTCAATCCGGCCTGATCTTCAAGCCATGTTTTGCAGGTTGCAAGCATGGTGTTCACGGGTTGATCGCAGGACAATAGCAATGTCGCCGGTTCACCCTGCGGGATTTCGAAACTTGCCAGTTGCGAAGTGAGTAAAGATGCGGGCATAAAGTGCCCGTGTCTTGCCTGCATTCTCGCAGCGATAATGTCAGGATCGCAAGTCAGGCACATGAAATATAACGGTTCGACAGTCTGTTCACGCAACAAATCCCGATAGGATTTTTTGAGCGCTGAACAACTCGCAATAGCGCCCTCTGTCCCGCTTGAAAGAGCCGCTGCAATGGCTTTCAGCCAAGGCAGACGATCAGCATCATCCAGCGGCTGACCGGCCTGCATTTTCACAATATTACTTTGCGGATGCAGATCATCCCCCTCAATAAAGGGCAATGTCAGAGCCTGCGCCAAAGCTGAAGCCAGTGTTGATTTGCCGGAACCGGAAACGCCCATCACTATAATCCGCACCGGTTCCGCCTCTCTGCTTAAGTTTTTATATTAAGGCAGGAAATCATTGGTAAAATAGCTCGAAAAGTCCGGTTTTTCCTGCAACACCGCACCTTCTTTATCATAGAGAATGCCTGCCTTAAACAAGAACTCACCCAAAGCCAGCATGGTTTCCGGCCGCATTTTACCAATTGTACCGTTACTATCGCGCAGGAAATGCCCGTCATTCAATGCCTTCAGTGAAGCGCGGATCAGCTTGTCATCCGTCAGCACATCCTGATTGCCGCGAATGAGAATATCGGCCGCTTCATCGGCATGATCCGCTGCAAAAGCAAATCCGCGCTGCGTGGCACTCAAAAATGCCTTTGCCGTTTCCGGATTATCTTTGAGATATTTGCCTGAGGAAACCAGCAGCGTGGTATGCTGATCCGGTATACCGTAATCCGAGTAGCGGAACGACCGCTGTTTCACACCTTCCAGCTTGTTTTTCACACCTTCCCATGTGGCGATTTCCAGCGTGAAATCCACCGCACCATTGGCCAGCGCCTCATAAGCGGAGGTGCCGAGTGTCACAATTTCAAACTCACCTCTGCCGCCATCGGCACGGATCAGGGTTTCAATCAGCTTACGCTCCCAATTGGAGCCAAAACCAGCATAGGTTTTACCGTCGAGATCTTTCGGCGACTGAATATCCTGCCGGTCATCCATAAACACCAGACGGCCGGTTTCGTGCTGTACCACGGCATAGGTGCCGACAAGATCAGCACCGGCAGCGCGTTGCGCAAACAGACCGGTGGAACTGACAATGCCGAAATCCGCCGCACCATTGGCGACCAGCAATCCGGCTGATGTGTCGGAATAAGGCAGGATTGTTACATCCAGTCCTGCTTCTTTGTAAAAACCCTGATCCCGGGCAATGAACATACCGATATGATTGGTATTCACCGTCCAGTCGAGCGCGACAGTCACTTTCGCCATATCTTTGGCGTAAGCAGAGATTGGTAAAACGCTCATCGCGCCGGACAGAGCCAATGCGGATAACAGGCGACGACGATTCAAAATTGCCATGATTGCTTCCTTATGAATTCAAGAGGAGATCTAGTATTCCGGCTTCAAGCGCTGCGGCTTTTTCCAATGCGGTTTTGTGCATGCTGCTTCGTCTCGGGCGCGGCAAATCGACGGTCACCTCATGCACGACCCTGCTCGGACGAGAAGACAACACATAAATCCGGTCGGAGAGATAAACCGCCTCGCGCACATCATGGGTAATCAGCAAAGCCGTCCAGCGATGGCTCTGCCACATGCTTTCCAGCCAGTGCTGCATTGCAGCGCGGGTTAGGGCATCAAGCGCACCAAATGGTTCATCCAGCAGCAGCATTTTACGTTGCTGAACGACTGTGCGCAGCAAAGCCGCACGCTGGCGCATGCCCCCTGATAATTCCGCCGGATAAGCCTGTTCAAAACCGGCAAGGCCGAATTTCTCAAACAGCGGCTCAGCTAATTTGCGGGCATCTTTGCGGCTCATGCCCTGCACTTCCAGCCCCAGCGTGGTATTATCAATCATGCACCGCCACGGCATCAAAGCATCGCGCTGCGGCATGAAAGCAAAGGCATTGCTTGCCTTCACTAAGGGCGCACCATCAAACAGGATTGAACCCTTTTGCGGCTGTTCGGCACCGGTCAGCAGATTGAAAATCGTGGTTTTTCCGGCACCTGACGGCCCCAGAACCGAGACAAACTCACCCTCCGCCACATGCAGCGAAATATCCCCTAACACTTCCAGCGAGCCGAAAGATTTGGCGACAGATTGCAATTGCAGACGTGTCATTATTCTGCACCCCGCTCTGTTTTCAGCCACGGGGCAACCCATTTTTGTATCAGCAATGTCAGGCCAAACAGGCTTAATGTCAGCGTCGCGCTGATAAACACTGCTGCCAGCACCAGATCAGGCCGGAAGTTGTTTTTGGCATTGAGGATATAAATACCTAAGCCTTTGAAGGCACCGGCATATTCAGCAAATATCGCACCGACAACTGCATAGGTAATCGAAATGCGTAAGCCTGCGAAAAAATATGGCAACGCCGAGGGAATACGCGCCAACCGGAAAATCGTCCAGCGACCAGCGCCCATAGAAGACAGCAAATGCTCAATCTCTTTATCTGTTGCGGCATAGCCCTGCACCAGCGCCACGAGCATCGGGAAAAAGGTGACGAGAGAGACCAGCAGAATTTTCGGGAGCAGGCCAAAGCCGAACCACAGCACAATCAGCGGTGCAATGGCGATCAGCGGCAGGGTCTGACTGATAATGAAAACCGGAAACAGCGCCCGCCGCAGCCAGATATAGCGATCAATCAGGACGGAGAGCAAACAGGCCGTGACCACCGAACAGCTGAAACCAATCAGCGTGGCACGGATTGTCGGCAGGGTATTGTCCCATAAAGCTTGGCGATGCAGCACAATCTGCTGCAAAATCCGGCTTGGTGCCGGCAATACGGATGGTGCAATGCCGGACAGAACAACATAGCTTTCCCAGAACAGAAAGATTGCGCCAACAGACAAGATTGCAGGAAGGATTCTGGACAGATGATCCGATGACTTGCGTACAGATTGCGTGCAATCTGCCTCAGTCGCTTGATAAACAGACATGTTTCAGTTCCACAGATAAGAATAAAATCAAATTTGCTGTGAAATGAATCAGGTCAGCCGGAAACACGCCGCCGAAAATACCGTGACAAAAGAAGTGGAAATTTGTGCGCCAGAAAACATGGTCCGCCTCGCTCCGCTAGAATTACCCAGATCAGCTTTAGAGTCCGCCAGTTTGTCACTGACATCTCAGCCCCGGCACTACGGAGCCCCCCTGTGGATGCGCGAGATTAAACACATATTGCAGCACTTTGAAAGAGCAATAAATAAAAACGGCGCATGTGATTGCTCACATGCGCCGTTTCATGAGATCTGTCCGAACAGATTATTTCTTCACTTCAGCAGCCACTTGGTCCAATGCCTTAGCGAAAGCGCCAACCATTTCATCAACCTGTTTTTCATTGATGATCAGCGGCGGGCAGAATGCAACCGTATCCAGCATGTTGCGGCAGATGACGCCGTTGTTGAGCAGCGCATTATTTGCCATCAGGCCGAGATTACCGGCTTTTTCCAGAGGCTCTTTGGTCTGCTTGTCAGCAACCAGTTCAACCGCTGCGATCAGGCCTTTACCGCGCACTTCACCCACCAGCGGATGATCTGCCAATTCGCGCAGACGTTTTTGCATATGCGCGCCAACGTTACGGGCATTATCGACCAGATTATTCTCTTCAATAATCTTGATATTTTCATTGGCAACAGCAGCAGCCACCGGATGCGCACCACCGGTATAGCCATGACCGAATGTGCCAATACGGTTGCTCTCATCTGCCAATGGTTCAAACACCTTGTCATTCACCAACAGTGCCGAAATCGGCAGGTAGGAAGAAGACAGCTGCTTGGAGAACACCATAATATCCGGCTGCATTTTGAAGGTTTCAGTCCCGAACATATTGCCGGTACGGCCGAAACCGCAGATCACTTCATCCGCAATCAGCAGAATGTCGTATTTCTTGAGAACAGCCTGAATTTTTGCCCAATAGCTGTCCGGCGGCACCACAACACCACCGGCACCCATGATCGGCTCACCGATAAATGCAGCAATAGTATCAGGGCCTTCCGCAAGGATCATCGCTTCGAGATCAGCGGCCATACGGTCAGTGAACTGCTCTTCCGTTTCACCCGGCAGCGCTTCGCGCCAGTAGTGCGGACAGGATGTGTGCAGAATATTGGCAATCGGCAGATCGAAGGACATCTGGTTTGCCGGCAGGCCGGTGAGGCTTGCAGCAGCAATGGTCACACCGTGATAACCGCGCTTACGGCTGATGATCTTTTTGCGCTGCGGCTGACCGAGCGCATTGGAACGGTACCACAGCATTTTAATTGCGGTATCATTGGCCTCGGAACCGGAATTGGTGAAGAAGGCTTTGCTCATCGGCACCGGCGCCATCGTCACCAGTTTTTCTGCCAGATCGATCACCGGACCATGCGATTTATGGCCGAAATTGTGGTAATAAGGCAGTTTCTGCATCTGTTTGGTGGCAGCATCAACAAGACGCTGTTCCGAGAAGCCGACACCTACGCTCCACAGACCGGCCAGACCTTCAATATAGCGCTTGCCGTTATTGTCCTCGACATAGATCCCGTCACCTTTTTCAAGGATCATCGGTCCGATTTCCTGATGACGACGCGCATTCGTGTAAGAATGAAGGTGATACTGAATATCACGCGCTTCAGGTGAATTCGGCTGCTTATCCATAGTTCCCTACCTGATTTTACTCCAGAACGGCCTGATCTCCCGAACAGGATACCGTTCATCGCTTTGCTCGGCGTAGCTTTTTACGCAAAAACATTGCTGTTTCCGGCTCAAAGCTACTCTGAAATTTCTCCGCTGAAGCGATGATCTGAAATAAAACCCCGCCTCCCATTTGATGCATCATGTTTTTTATATAATAGTTTGTCAAGCAGACTCATCGGGACAATTTACCGTTGCGAAGTCCTATGCAATCAGCGTAATCAATACCATTGCCGTGAGACTATTCATGGTTATGATACTGCATATTATTCAGGATAATCCGGTCGTAAAAGAGCCGGTTATAAAGTGAGACTATAAAAACAAAACAGTTCACTCACTGCGGGGGAAACATCTTGCATGAATGGCATTTCAGAACTTCAGGCGCTTGAGCATCACAATCTCGGCGAAATCGTCTATCGCAAATTATCGCAGGCGTTGATGCGCGGGCAGTTTGCACCCGATACCAGACTGACCATCCGTGAACTTGCCGCGTCACTCGGCACCAGTGTTACGCCTGTGCGCGATGCTTTATTAAGGCTCATTCAGGATGAAGCGCTGACCCAGAAGACCCCGCGCGACATTCGTGTGCCGGTGCTGGATCAGCAAAAATATGAAGAAATCCGCTCCATCCGCGTGCGTCTTGAAGGTCTGGCAGCCAGACAGGCCACAATTCTTGCCGATAAAAAAGACATTGCAAAACTCTGGAAGCTGGTCAAAGACAATGACAAAGCCATGGAGAAACAGCTCTGGGGCGATGCCTTGGCAATGAACCATATTTTCCACTCCGCTCTGGTGGAAGTAGCTGCTATGCCGGTGCTGAATTCCATTATCAACCGCCTATGGCTGCAAATGGGACCGCTGATTGCCGATGCCTATAAACATGGCGGGCGGGCAATGATTGATGATCATTATAAAATTGTAGAGGCAATTGAGAGACGTGATGCCGATGCTGCCGAAGCGGCCATTGCCCATGACATTCTCACAGCCAGCGATTTGATTATCAGCCGCATTCACTCCTACGCGCTCAGTGCATAACAGATGGAAACCAGCAAAATCCTGACAATTCATCCGCTTTTTATGCACATTCAGGCGTTTTAAGATTACAAATCGTTAAGCTTGGTAAAAAAACGCCTTTCGTGCTTTTTTTCAGCGCCAAGCTGTGACAAGACTGCAAACACGGCATGACAGCGGTGTTTGCATTGCTGTTTTTTATTTTTCAGGGATTTTGCCATTTCATGACTGTGCTGTTTCTGCGCCTGGCAACATTATCAGCGATGCTACCGGCTCTTGCCGCTTGCGTGGCCGTCGGCCCCGATTATCAAACGCCGTCAACCGTTTTGCCTTCGTCCTGGAGCGGGCAGAAAGCTGCTCCCGCCAAACCGGCGCAGCTCGCACAATGGTGGAAGCGGTTTAATGATCCGGTGCTCGATAATCTGATCGAACAGGCGGTCGCAAATAATAATGATGTCGTGAATGCTAAAGCCAAAATCCGCGAAGCCCGTGCTTCTGTACAACAGGCCGGCGGTGCGCTTTATCCGACATTGGACGGTAATGGCAGTGCTCAGCGCTCCAAAGCCAGCGGTGGCGGTGAAGGCACCAGTCTCAGTGCAGGTTTAAATACCAGCTGGGAAATTGATCTGTTTGGCGCCAATTATCGTGCAGTCGAGGCAGCCCGTTATGGTCTCGATGCCGAGCAGGAAAATATGCATGCGATACTGGTCACGATGATCGGTGATATCGCCAGCAATTATGCCGATTTGCGTGGTTTGCAGGCACGAATTGCGCTGACAGAGCGCACGGTTGCCTCGCAGCGCAAAACCGCCGAGCTGACCCGTACACGGTTTAATGCCGGTGATATTTCTGAAGTCGATCTCGCCAAAGCAGAAGGTGAGACCAGCAGTACGGAAGCCCAAATTCCAGAACTAAAAACCGCCTATGCCAAGAGCCTGCATCGCCTGTCGGTTCTCACCGGACAAGCACCGACGGCACTGACATCACTGCTGACCAAGCCAAAAGCTGTACCCAATGTACCTGCGATTGTGACTGCGGGTATTCCGGCAGATTTATTGCTCAATCGTCCCGATTTGCGTGTGGCTGAACGCGGCTATGCCCGTACAACAGCGACGATCGGGCAAAGACAGGCAGCGCTTTATCCGGGTATCAGCCTCACCGGTAGTATCAGCACCGCCGGTGCGCAAATCGGTGATCTGGGCAAAAGCTCATCAATTGGCTGGGGTATCGGCCCGAGCCTGAGTGTGCCAATTTTTAAAGGCGGTCAGCTCAATGCAGCGGTAGATATGGCAAAAGCCAGCCGTGATCAGGCCTTTATCAATTATCGCAAGACAATTTTGACCGCTTTGGAAGAAGTCGAAAACGCCAGCGTTTCGCTCAATCAGCGGCGTATTCAATATGCCAAGACGCAAAAAGCCGTAAAATCCTTCCGTCGCGCCACCGATCTGTCACGCGATCTCTACACAAACGGCTCCAGCAGCTTTCTTGATTGGCTGACAGCTGAGCGCTCGCTTTATTCGAATGAAGGTAATCTGATCCAGCTCAAAGTCAGCCTGATGCAGGATTATATCAATCTGCACAAAGCCCTTGGCGGCGGCTGGAACGGAACCATCAATGCGGACAAGCCTGAAATTCAGGACGGTTACACCGGCCCGCATTTGATTAAAGCATTTCCAGCAAAAGTGTGAAGCGGTTTTGTGTTGGATAATGCGGCAATAAAGAAATAGAGCGGTTCTGATCATTCAGTTTGAACTGAACCGCTCTACAAAAGACAACACCCTGACACCACAAGTGCAGGCTCACGAGGTATAGATGAACGGTCGTCCCAATAAGAAACGCGGTTTTGCTAAAAAATGGCTCTTCTGGCTGCTTGTAATCGCAGGGCTTGCTGCTGTTCTCTATTACTTCACCGCCGGTTATTTCAAAACCGAAGCCCCGAAAATCATGACGGCAACGGTGCATAAAGGTGATATTGAAACCACAGTGCTGGCCACAGGCATCCTGAAACCGGCGCGACTGGTGGCCGTCGGTGCACAGGCCTCCGGTCGTGTTCTGAGCCTGAGCGTTAAAGCCGGTCAGCAGGTTAAAAAAGACGACCTGATCGCCCAGATTGATGCCACCACCCAGCAAAATGAACTGCGTAAAGCCAAAGCGGACGAAGTTCGCAATCAGGCCGACCGTGAAGACAAAATTGCCAAGCTGGAATTGGCCAAACAGGATATGACCCGCCAGCAGCAGATGATTTCGCGCAACGCGATCTCCCGCGCAGATTTTGACAAGGCGGTCAGCACAGTCAAATCCGCGGAAGCACAGATTGCTTCGGCTGATGCACTGATTGTGTCCTCGAAAATTGCAGTTGAAACGGCAGAAGCCAATCTCGGCTATACCCAAATCCGTGCCCCGATTGACGGCACCATTCTGGCAACCGTTGTGCAAGAAGGCCAGACGGTCAATGCGGTGCAATCGGCACCGACCATTGCCATTATCGGTCAGCTCGACACGATGACGGTTGAGGCTGATATTTCCGAAGCCGATGTGATCAATGTTAAAGAAGGTCAGGATCTGTATTTCACAATTCCGGGTCAGAGCGACAAGCGCTATACCGCGCAATTACAGACACTGGAGCCTGCACCGCAATCCATTGTCAGCGATAAAAGCTTTGGCACGAGCAGCGCTGCCAGCAGCAGCACCGCGAGCGCTTCGGCGATTTATTACAAGGGTATTTTCGACATTGCCAATCCGGACGGCGTGCTGAAGACCTATATGACAGCTGAAATTCACATTATTCTCGGCAGCGCAAAAGATGTGTTGCTAATCCCCTCCACCGCTTTGTCCGAGCCGGACAAAAAAGGCCAGATCACCGTCAGTGTGATGGGTAAAAACGGCATAATCACCCAAAAACCGGTTGAAACCGGCCTCAATGATAAGGTTATGGTGGAAATCCGCTCCGGCCTGACCGAGGGTGAAAAAGTTGTTACCGGTGATAATGCCGGCGGGCCTGCTGTTCCGCGCAGCAATCGCGGCCGCTCCATAAGGTTTTGATAATGGGTAAGCCACTGATTACCCTTGAACACCTGTACCGGCACTATCCTTCGGGTGATGGTTTTACGACCGTATTGAAAGACGTTAACCTGACAATCGGCCATGGAGAAATGGTGGCGATTGTCGGTGCGTCAGGCTCCGGCAAATCCACACTGATGAATATTCTGGGCTGTCTCGACCGTCCGAGCGAAGGCAAATATTTCATTTCCGGTCGTGAGACATCAGACCTTGATGCCGATGAGCTTGCTCAATTGCGCCGCGAGCATTTCGGCTTTATTTTTCAGCGCTATCATCTGCTCAACGAGCTGTCTGCCGTCGGCAATGTGGAAATTCCGGCAATTTACGCAGGCCACAGCCGCGAAAGCCGTCAGGAACAAGCCGTCCATATTCTCGACCGGCTGGGCATGGGGGATCGCACCCATCACCGCCCGGGGCAGCTTTCCGGCGGGCAACAGCAGCGCGTTTCAATCGCCCGTGCTTTGATCAACAATGCCGATATTATTCTGGCTGACGAACCAACCGGCGCGCTGGACACTCACAGCGGTGAAGAAGTTCTGAAAATTCTTGAAGAACTGCATCGCGAAGGCAAAACCATCATCATCGTCACCCATGATCGCAATGTGGCAGCCCGTGCTGAACGCATTATCGAGATCAGTGATGGTGAGATTATTGCAGACACAACGCGGGAACCCGCAGAACCAGCACCCGAAAAGCCTGTCAGCGATATTGCCACCGGCGGACTGAAAACCAATGGCAATCAGTCATCGATCGGCACCTTAGCCGACCGCTTTAGCGAAGCTTTTCTGATGGCGCTGCGCTCTATGAATGCGCATCGGTTACGCACATTTCTGACCATGCTCGGCATTATTATTGGTATTGCTTCGGTGGTTTGCGTGGTTGCGCTCGGAAAAGGCTCACAAAAACAGGTTCTTGACCAGATCAGTAGTCTCGGCACCAATACGCTGGAAGTCTTTCCCGGCCGTGGTTTCGGTGACAGGATGTCTGCCCGCATCACAACCTTGACGATTGATGATGCTAACCAGCTTGCCAAACAGCCATATATTATGGCCGCAACGCCGACGGTTTCCACATCAACCACAGCACGCTTTCAGGGCATTGAAGCCAATGCGCTCGTCAATGGTGTGAGCGATCAGTATTTTGTCACCCGTGGCAGCAAACTGGCGGAAGGCCGCTTCTTCGACGAGCAGAGCACACATGATATTGCACTTGATGCGGTGATTGATGCCAATACCCGTAAAACCCTGTTTGCCAATTTTGAAGGCAGTCCGGTCGGGCAGATCATTATTCTGAAAAATGTGCCGGTGCGGATTGTCGGTATTATCCAGCCGGAACAAGGCGGCTTTGGTTCCAGCGAGAACCTGTCGATCTATCTGCCCTACACGACCGTGCAAACACGTATGACCGGTTCGCGGGTTCTGCGAAGCCTGACACTGCGCATTAATGACGATACATCGCCGGAACTTGCAGAAAAAGCCGTCACCGCGTTTCTGATCCAGCGTCATGGCGAGCAGGATTTCACCATTCTGAATACTGATGACATCCGCAAAACCATTACCAGCACCACACAGGCGCTGACACTGCTTGTATCTGCCATTGCGTTAATTTCCCTGCTGGTTGGCGGCATCGGCGTGATGAATATTATGTTGGTTTCGGTATCAGAACGGATTAACGAAATCGGTGTGCGGATGGCCGTTGGCGCAAGACGCAGCGATATTTTGCAGCAATTTCTGATTGAGGCGGTACTCGTCTGTCTGATCGGCGGTATGCTGGGCATCGCACTGGCGATGAGCTTCGGCTGGATCTTCAAAATGTTCAACACACCGTTCGAGCTGATCTATTCGCCGTTCTCGATTATCGCAGCCTTCATCTGTTCAAGCCTGATCGGTATTTGCTTCGGCTTCCTGCCGGCACGCAATGCCTCCAAACTCGATCCGGTAGCAGCGCTGGCACGCGATTAAAGGCAAAGATAAAATCAATTTTCAGGGAGTTTTCGGCCATTCCCCCTGAAAAACCTTACAGTTATCCATAAAATATTTTTCAAAGAAAAAATCACAGTATAGATATAAATTTTAAGTGAATTACATTCAAATATTCGCAATAGTAAAAAATAAAATTTATTTTCTAATTAATATAAAACAGTAAATACAATTATTGAAAATTACATGTTGCATTTCTGTTACATCATTAATTTCAAAAATAAATATACTTCTAAATATACTTAAAAGGAGTATTGTTTATGAAAAATAAATTTTTATATTTAACAGTAGCTATATTTATCTCCGGTGTGAATATTACTCATGCCGCTGACGTTGTATATCAAACTCCGGAAGCCCCAGCATATGACGAAGCTACAATCTGGGGCGGCGCCTATATTGGTGGCCAGATTGGTTACAACTGGGCAACGTCTAAGTTAAGCACCGGGTTCCTTAATGACGACTTGAAAGCAAGTCCGTCCGGTTTCATCGGCGGTGTTTATGCCGGTTATAACTGGGAATTTTCCAACGCTTACCTCTTCGGTATCGAAGGTGACGTTAACTATGCTGATCTGAGCAAAACGACGAATACAATCATATCAGCCGTTAATGTAGAATATACACCGCGCGTTGAGTTTGAAGGCGCTGTCCGTGCGCGCTTTGGCGTCAATTATGATCGCTGGCTGCCATATATCGCCGGTGGTGTCAGCTTTGCGCGGGTAAAAGACTTTGTTGCAGTAACAAACGCTACCAGTCGTAATTCTGTTGAGCAGTCCGATACACGTGTTGGCTTTACCATCGGTGCGGGTGTTGATTATTCCCTGACGAACAACTTATTATTGCGTGCTGAATATCGCTATGCCGACTACGGTAAAAAGTCATTTGGTGACGGCGATGATGATAAAGTTAAATTAACAACCAATAATGTGCGTCTGGGTATCGCTTATAAATTCTAATCTCAGCATATAATTTCACAGTTTCAATTTATAGTCGCAAGAAATGCATGCCTCAGGAACTGTGAAAGTCGAAATTTCATTATAACATCTCTGGAATATTATTCAGGACGAATATTCCGGAGATTTTTTTGAATAAAAACAGAGTAAAAATCCAAAATATGAATCCAAAAAATAATTCAAAATTCCAGTCAGTAATCTTGCTTTTAAAATAGCTCTTCGTCTAATAGCACTCTCAAATTCTAAAACTTCTTTTGCATTGAAGGAAGCAAGGATTTTACAGCTCAAACTTGCAAAGAGTGCTCAATGTCCCTGATCGATATCTTTTTTATCGTTATACCACTCGTCATTGCTATGATTATTGCGCTTCTTGTAAGCCTCAAGATGCTGCGCAGAGAATATTATTGGGCAGTCATTCCCTTTGCAGCAATCGCGATGATCACGCTTCTGCTCACAGCCTGATGATTGAAATACCAGCTAATCATCTTAACGGTGCATGATGCTCACTCTGCTTTACGCAATCAGTTTGTGGTATTTCTCACTGCCCGCTCCTCCCTCAACACCACCGGATATGTGCCTGGTTGAGGATGGCGATATTGCGCTATCACAAAAATCAATTGAAGCCTGGACATTGCTCTATGCAAAATGCTCCTGCTTCATTGCTCTTGCCGGCTCAGATCAGAGTGAATTTTCAATTGTTATGGTCAAAGCATCTGCCGACCAGAAACAGCCGCGTTTATCCGCGATGCTGTCGGTTGCACAGGCTTTTCCTGAAACTACAGGTGAGCTGCCCGTTGTTCTTAATGGCCGCAACATATCCGCAACGGCCACCCCTTTGGCCGGCACTTTGACTGTTGAACTCGACGGCGCAACAGACTGGATTGCCGCCATATCCGAAGCAAAAACACTCCAAATTGGTAATTATCACTTTACATCCGCTCAGTCTAAAACTGCAATGCAGGAGCTAAAAACCTGCTACGCGGGTCTGAAAGGCAAATAAAAAGGCAACAGATTATCATCTGCTGCCTTTCACATTTTCTGATTATTCAATGATCTGCAAAACACAGTAGGACACGTAATTACTGCTTGGTCAGCATTTCATACTGGCTGCAATGGGCAGCAACAGTTGATCCCATTGCTGTCGCAATGTCTGTCAGAGAAACAGTCTGCGAACCGTCATAGCTATTGCCTTTGACACCTTCCGCTTCGTATTTCTCACTTGTCGCCGCATCTGAGGCCGCGGGAAGCATTGTGATGATTTTCTCATAGGCAGCAACGGTTTCAGCGGGAGCATGACCATTTTCTACACAATATTTAATCAGACCAAGCTGATTGCGGGCAGAATTATAAACCTGATCGCTTTGCGCATCCGCAAAAGAAACAGCAGACAAAACCGGCAACTGGATCAGTGCCACTGCAACAACAGATAAAAATTTCATATTCATGAGAAAATCCTGTTTATAGGAAGAATAATGGAATGATCATACGTATTAAGAACTGGTCTTACTGGCCACTTTTCTGCTTAGCAATCATGCGTCCCAAAGTCACCTGAGATTTATACTGCTTACAGACTGCTTCCACATCAACATTATTGGCTTCTGCGAGCTCTTCAAGAGGCTGTTCATCCCCCTGCAAATAAGAAATACCATCACGCCCCTTTTGCTCATGCAGATCAGCCTCGTCTGAATCCGGCACTTCGCCGTAAATCTCATCAATACCGACCTGGAAAAACTCTTCGGAATCCTTATCCAGCAGGCCTTTGTCACTACAAAAGGCGATAATGCCAAGATCATTACGCTTTTCGAGATAGGAAGGATCGATACTGTCCTGTGCCTGCACAGCACTGCCGGTCATGGCAGTGAACAATGAAAAAGTAACAGCTGCAGAAAGATAGTAGCGGCGCATGTTGTCCCCCGTTTCGAGTGTATAGTCAAAAACATCGGGGAAACCTGCTATTTTCAAAGCCTCTCCCGTCGCCGGTTGTATTCTCATTCCCTTCAGACAATACAACCGTATCTTGCTGCGCAATGAGCTTTCCCGCGACAAAAGTCAATGCGGTTTTACACTCTTTTAACTCCCTTCAGATGGCCGTTATCATGCCCGCACCGGCCAACAGAACAACAATAATCCACGGCTGTATCTTCCAGACTGTCAGTAACAAAAAGCCGGTGAGTGCCAGCGCAAAATCCTGCGCAGTCAAAATCGCGCTTGTCCATAGCGGATTATACAATGCAGCGCCTAGGATACCGACAACGGCCGCATTGGCACCACGCATCGCAGCCTGTGCTGTCTGGCGCCGCCGCAGCCTGTCCCAGAACGGCAATATGCCATAAACCAACAGCAATCCTGGCAGGAATATCGCGACCAGCGCAATCAGAGCGCCCACAATCCCGTTGGGTTGCGGTTGCATCACAGCACCAAGATAAGCGGCAAATGTGAACAACGGCCCCGGAACGGACTGTGCCAGCCCGTAACCGGCCAGAAACACTTCATTACTCACCCACTGCGGCGCAACCACCTCGGCTTGTAACAATGGTAAAACCACATGCCCGCCACCAAAAACCAGCGCACCGGCACGATAAAACGCATCAAAAAGCATAAAACCTTGCTGACCGGTGATGACAGCCAGAAGTGGCAGTAGCGCGAACAAGACAGTAAACAGAATTAAGGCAGATATGGCAGTATTGCGCTTAACGGGGAATTTAAACGAACCTGCCGGAACGGTGCCATAATCACGGCACAACCACAGCCCCAGCAATGCCCCGCTGATGATCGCAGCGAATTGTGACACTGCTCCCCCGACAAAAACCAGCACAGCAACCGCTATTAAAGCTATGGCTGCACGTGGTTTATCGGGTGTCAGGCTGCGAGCCATACCCCAAACTGCCTGTGCAACAATGGCAACGGCCACCAGTTTCAAACCATGCAGCAGGCCATCAGCAGAAGAGCCTGCCAGAGATGTTGCACCTAAAGCCAGCACCACCAGAACGAGGGCCGAGGGCAGCGTAAATGCCAGCGATGCAGCCAGCCCGCCGGGAAGACCATTGCCACGCAACACACCCAGCGCAAAAGCCACCTGACTGGATGCTGGCCCTGGCAAGAACTGACATAACGCCACCAGATCGGCATAACCTGCTTCATCAATCCATTTGCGGCGCACAACAAGCTCATCTCTGAAATAGCCCAGATGAGCAACCGGCCCGCCAAAAGATGTCAGGCCAAGTTTAAGAAAAACACGAAACACCTCCGAACAAGAGCCTCTGTTGGCAGCTGTTTCAGAACTGCTGACATCATCTGACTGCACCATATCCTGTTCACAAATTCCCGTTTTGCTTTCTGCAGACTATTTCTGGTTCTCCAGACCATGTCAGCTCATAATCAAACACAATGTCAGCCACATGACACAAAGTCTAAAACGTCCCTTCGAAGCACCAAACGCATCAGGAGCCGGATTTAATCAGTGCTGCATAGACACCGTTTAGGCGCTCCAGTTCTTCATGTGTGCCTCTTTCAACAATTCTTCCCTGTTGCAGAACAACAATCTGATCCGCCCGTCGAATAGTCGATAAACGATGCGCAATGGTAATGGTTGTGCGATCTTTGGACAGGTTGGCCAAAGCAGCTTCCATCGTCCGTTCTGTCTTCGTATCCAGCGCACTTGTTGCCTCATCCAGCAGCAGCACCGGCGGATTACGCAAGATTGTGCGTGCCAGAGCAAGGCGCTGCTTTTCACCACCGGAGAAGCGATAGCCGCGGTCACCGACAATCGTATCATAGCCCTCAGGCAGTGCAGCGAGACTATCGTGAATCTGTGCGATCTTTGCCGCATTGATCAGTTCTTCATCCGTTGCTTCCGGCTTTGCAAAACGTAGATTTTCTGCAACCGAGGCATAAAGCAGATAGGGCTCCTGTGTTACCACACCCAGCATATCCGCCAATGTATCAAAGCTCAGGTCACGAACATCAATACCATCATAGCGGATAGAACCGCTCCCAACATCATAGAGCCGCGCCAGCAGATAACCCAGCGTGGTCTTGCCCGAGCCCGTTGAACCGACAATCGCAACACTTGAGCCCGCAGGCACATCAATGCTGATCTCAGACAAAGTCGGCTTTTCACTCTCAGGATAAGAGAAACTCACATTTTCAACACGCACGGCGCCCCGCATCTGAGATTTATCAAAGGTAACGGCATCCGCTGTTTCTTTAATCTCAACCGGCTTATCAAGATATTCAAACACTCGGGTGAATAAGGCGCGGGTCTTACGTACCTCACGCCCGATCGACAGCAATTCTTCCAGCGGCCAGAGCAATTGCTCTTGCAAAGCAATCATGGCAACCAGCGTCCCGATCGTAACCGGAACACTGCTATTCATCAGAAAACCGCCAAGCAGCAAAGTCAGCGCAGGAAGAATGGACAAGATGAGATAGATCATCTGCCATTGCCATTCACCGGCCGTATGCGAACGTACTTCAAGGCGCGCCACATCCTCGGATGTGCGGGTAAAACGTCGTGTCAGATGTTCCCCCCGCCCCATCGTACGTGCCAGAATAATACCGGAAATGGACAAAGATTCCTGCACGGCTGCAGACATATCACCAAGACGCACCTGCTGCTCATGCGTGATTGTTTCACGCAATCTACCGACACGATCACTCAGCAGGATCGATACCGGCACCGCAATCATAGAAAACAGCGCCAGACGCCAATCCAGAAAAAACATCGCGACTGCGGTCATCACCACAACACTGGTATTACGTGCCAGTTCGTTGGCTGTATTAGTGACCAGCGTTTGCAAGCCACCAATATCACTGGCAATGCGCGACTGAATCTCACCGGACCGCGTTGCCGCAAAAAACGACAAGGACAGTGATTGCAAATGCGAATAAAGCCGCACACGCAGATCATGCATAATCGATTGACCGATCTTGGTGGACATCACGATCTGCAATGTATTCAACCCTGCAGAAAGGGCAGCAATGCCAACCAGACCACCGGCAAGATAAATCAGCAATTGTATATCCGCTTTAGGCAAGGCTTCATCGATAATAGCGCGCAGCAAAAACGGCGATGCCATACCGACAGCAGAGCCAAACAGCAGCAAAATAACCACGCGCAAAACCTGCCGCTTATAGGGCTTAAACAGAGCTAAAATTCTGCCAGCCGACACATGGTTTGCAGCCAGATCGTGATAGGCATCATCTCTTGAAAAGTCAGTTTCAGACATAGGTATTTCCCGGCCAGCAAGGCCTGTTCGTAAAATCTGTACGGCACTTGCAGAAGTGCCCAATTTGTATTTTGGAATTTAGTGCGTTGTGCCGTGATCACGCTTGGGCAGCGGCAAAAACACCTCAACAATGATGCCGCAGCCCGCATTCGGCCTGATCTCAGCCTTGCCGCCATGGCTTTCAGCTATCGCGCGTACCACTGAAAGTCCGAGCCCTGAGCCGCCACGGGCGCGGGTGCGGGATGTATCCGCCCGCCAGAAGCGCTCGAAAGCATGGTCATACTCATCCGGCAGCAAACCGGCACCGGTGTCACTCACCCGCAATACAGCGTAGTGATCAATGATCAGTGTTTCTACCCGCACATCAGACCCTGCTGCATAGCGGCAGGCATTTTCCAGCAAAGCTAATAAGGCTTGTCTCACCCGCGCTGCATCGGCCTTAATCCACACAGGTTTGAATGCGGTTTCGAGCGTGATATCAGCAATCGCCAGATCCGGTGCCATGGAGCGCAGCACAGCCGTCGCTTCCGCGGCAAGATCCACGGATTGCGTTGTCAGCTCCAGTTTGCTGGCCGAAAACAAGCCCAATACGCGCAAATCTTCCACCAGTCGTGACAGTCCGTCGACATGCGCGACCAGAGAGTCAAATAACTCAGGACCCGGTGTAAACACCCCGTCATTCAAGCCCTGTAAACGGCCGCGCAAAATTGTCAGTGGCGTGCGCAATTCATGGGCTATCGCCGTATTCGAATAACGCAGCTCTGCTTCTGCCGCTTCAAGACGTGCAGCCATCGCATTAAAATCTGTCAGCAGCTGTTCGGCTTCTCCGAAGCTTTTTCCATTTTCCATTGCACGGGCGCTGAAATCACCTTCTGCCACCGAGCGTGCCGCCATGCCGACAGCAGCGAGCGGAGCGGTAATTTTTCTGGCCAGACGCCAGCCAACGACAGCAGCAGTCAGCTGCCCGATCAGGATAATGCTGCCAAACACAACAAGATCGAAAGCCGTCCAGTCATCAGGATAGGGCGTTTTGGGAAACAACCAGTCATAAACGGCGAGAAAGATCATCCAGCCAAAAAACATGGCTGCAAGGGCAACAATATTGACGATCGTCATGGCCAGAACGATCTTCCAGATCAGACCATTCTTAAACAAAGCGATCCTCCAACCGGTATCCGACACCGCGCACACCAGTCAGCTGATTATCAATACCCGCCTCATGAAGCTTACGGCGTAATTTACTGATATGACTGTCGACAGTGCGATCGACGGCATCGCCCTCCGGCAGACAGGCATCAACCAGTTCACCACGCTCGAACACACGGTTCGGCCATTGCGCCATATGGGCAAGCAGGCGGAATTCTGTGCGGGTCAGATCAAGATTGTGTCTTTGATGGTTGACCTCGGCAATGGCTGTATGGGCATCCATATCGATCAACAATGCGCCGACCCTCATAACGCTTTTGCGATTATGGCCCGCACGCCGCAACACGACTTTTGCCCGTGCCACAACTTCCAGCGGATTAAACGGTTTCACAACATAATCATCGGCACCACTGCGCAAAGCCTGAAGCTTATCAATATCTTGCGCAAGTGCTGTCACCATAATAACCGGCGTGTCACCACGCTGGCGCAAGACAGACAAGACCTCAAAACCATCCTGACGCGGCAGCTTGACATCCAGCACCACCAGATCAGGCTTCAACCGCAAATGATGCGATAAACCCGTCTCGCCGTCACCGGCACTTACCGTGCGAAATCCCTCGCGCTCAAAATAGCGGCGAAGAATATCTGCAATTTCCGGCTCATCTTCAATGATGAGTATAAGCGCATTCGTCATAGCCAATGGGTGCCTTTCCTGAATAATAAAATCAGGCATTCCATGCCAGCCGTCAATCTGCGGCGTCGTTTCTGCACACAACCTACACAATCACTACACATTGCCCGCACAAAAACGCTATTAATGAATAAGGGATACCAGCGCGGCTTTTATTCTGTCCTGCATGCATCATGAGAGACCCCCATGTTTTCACCCATCATTACCGAGCTTTGGCAACAGTCCTTTTCAAAAGGTGATCTGCTTTATAAGGACGCTGATATTTCAATTTATGCCGATCATGAGCTGGATGAGGATGAGAGCGGCACCATCCTTGCAACAAAGAATAAGATCGCTGTCAGCCTCCATCCGCAACTTGCCAAGCGCTTGGATCTAAACTCTGCGCCAATATCTGATCAGAGTTTCAGACAGAAACTCACAGAGCATAATATTGGCCTGCATGGTGCTGACTATCTCTTTTACTTCCCAGCCGGCGCAGCAGCAGCGCTTGCCCCGCAATCCCGCACAGTGCGCCAGTTGACTACAGCCGATAAAACCACCTTTGCAGAATTTTGCGCCGTATCTTCTGAAGACGATCTGGATGCCGCTTATGTGGAACTCGATCACTGGCTGGTTTTCGGTGCTTTTGAAGGAGATCGCCTTGTTTGTGCTGCCAGTATGTATCCCTGGCAAGAATCCAAGCTGGCCGATATGGGGGTGCTGACGCTGTCAGCCTATAGAGGCAAAGGTTATGCACGCGATACAGTCCATGCGATCAGCAGACATGCTGCATCTCTGGGATATGAACCGCAATATCGCTGCCAGTTGGATAATCAGGCTTCGGTTTCTCTGGCAATATCTGCCGGACTGATCCAGTTCGGCACATGGGATATTATTCTCCCTACAAACAAAACAGATATTTTTTTATGAATGATCTACGCGAAATCAGTGCTGAATTTCCGGAACTGCCGGACCATATTTTTAAGCTTGTGCAGGGTCGCCTTGCCAAGCGCAATGTCGTTGGAATGTCCGGTGGTACAGTCTACAGGCTCTATGGCGTAGCTGGTGAGCCAGATCTCTATCTCAAATATGGCAGTGGATCAGTTGCAGCTGATATTGCCGATGAAATGGCACGCCTGAACTGGCTGGGACAATATATAACCGTGCCGCACGTGGTTGCTTTCACAATACAAGAGGGGCAGGCATGGCTATTAATGTCAGCTTTATCCGGCCGTACCGCCTATCAACGCTTGAGCGAAGAGCCGGAAGCGCGTCCGCAGATTGTCGCTGCGCTTGCGGATTTCTTACGTCAAATTCACGCTATTCCCGCTCGATCCTGTCCATTTAACAGCGATCATCATTTGCGTCTTGCTCACGCATATCAGCGCTTAAAGGCCGGAAGCGTCGATACAGATGATTTTGGTGCGCTTTATGAAGGGCAGACAGCCCAGCAGGTCTGGGATGACATAACAGCTCTGTTACCGTTACAAACAGAGGCTGTTGTCACCCACGGTGATTTCTCACTTGATAATATCCTGATGGATGGCGACAAAGTCATCGGCTGTATTGATACCGGCCGCGCTGGCCTTGCCGACCAATATCAGGACCTTGCTATTTTATGGGATTGCCTTGGTGAATTCAGCCCCGCCCTTCAGGAGAGGCTGTTTCAAACCTATGGTATTACAACACCCGATCAGAAGAGATTACGTTTTCATCTTGGATTAGATGAGTTTTTCTAAGTACGGTGCCAATTTAATTGGCACCGCCTTTATTATTTCCCTCGTTTAATTCATGAATTTCATTATTTGCAGTTATAACGAGATCCACATGCTTATCGACGAATTGCGCTACCAAATCAAAGTCACGATTGAGCACAGCCTCTTTTAATTCTGTATATGTTTCTATTGCGTACAGAGTACGAAGTGCTTGCGACTTGTGCACCGCATCGGCAAACTCCTGCCACTCTACGGTTGGCATTAATATTCTTAACCCGCGACCATGCCTCCGGATATGTTCAGTTGTCAGGGTATAAAAACGTTTCAACCACGGTGCACGATGCGCCGCAAGGAGTGCGCTATCAAATGCATCATGTGCCTGCGCCCAGGCAATGAAGCCTTCAATTCTGCATGCATCATCAGCAGGGGATGGTTCCCGCACAAAACAATAATGCATTGCAACGATGTTTGCTTCCCAGCTTTTATCTCCGAAAAGCATTGCCTCTTTCAAAAGTTGCTGTTTGATTAATCGCCTTGCCCGATACAATTCCATCATTTCTTCAATGGAAACCGGCGAGACAACATAACCTTTATTCGGATGTAATATTACTAATCTATCAGCTTCCAGGCGTTTCAACGCTTCACGCAGCGGCGTTGAGCCAACATTATATTGCTTTTGTACCCAGGTCATTTTCAGAGGAGTATCAGGGGGAATTGTTAAATTTAAAATATCTTTTTTTAATAATTCATAAGCGCAATCAACTTTTGATAATTTATCGTTTTGCAAAACATTCCCCTTCATAAAACGCCCCCCCAACATAATATATAATTTGTAATATCTTATTTATATATGATGGAGATTTGCATTGGTATAGCCCCCGCTTGCCCTCCGTCTCAGCCCATGCATGCACTTTTTCACGTGCGTCAACAATCTCGCGCTAAAGCAGTCATAGTGCTTCGTCAAGAAACTCCGGCGAGAAACAATAATGGTGATAAAACAATCATCAAGCTCTCATAAGAGCTGCTGAAGCGGATATAAAAATTACAACTACAATCCACAATCTTCTGATCTCAACAACGAGTTGAAATTTATCAAAGACAGACGTAAGGACAGCGTTTCCCGTCTCTGAGCGCGCGCTCGCGGGACGTTTATGAAAGTGCAGGCATAGTATGGACGCGGTTCACATTGAACGGAGCAGCGAAAGCAAACAAACATTCACAGCGATCGGGCTGACACTGGCAGCAATGATCAGCATTCAGCTGGGTGCCGCTATCTCCAAACCAATTATGCAGCAATTAGGCACCTTCGGCACCACCTTTGTCCGTCTGTCTTTTGCCGCAATCATTCTCCTGATCTGGATACGTCCGTCCTTCCATAGTTACAATCGCTCGCAATGGCTCTCCGCTTTCTCACTCGGCGCATCCATGGCTTTTATGACCATGTGCTTTTTTGCAGCCATCGAAACTATTCCGCTTGGCCTCGCCGTCGCTATTGAGTTCATGGGACCTTTGCTGGTCGCTACACTCTATGGCAGCGGCAGATTTCGCCTCATCTGCCCGATGATCGCCGCAGCAGGAATTATCTGTCTCACATCCGGCAGCAGCCTGTGGGGCAATGATATGACCGGCATGCTCTTTGCCTTCTGTGCCGCAATCGGCTGGGGTGCCTATATTATCCTGACAAAACGTGCGGGCGAGAAGTTTCAGGGATTGGAGGGGCTTGCAGTCTCCATGATGTTTGCCGCTCTTGTGGCATTACCGGTCGGCACCGGACAGCTCTATACAAATTTCAGCACCGAAGCCTTTATTATGGCCGGTTTACTGGCGCTGTTGACGCCGCTTATTCCCTATGCGTTTGAATTTATCGCATTACGTAATTTGAAACCATCAGCCTTTGGCATTCTCGTCAGCCTTGAACCTGCAATCGGTGCAACGGTCGGCTTCCTTATGCTGCATCAGGCTCTGTCCCTTGTGCAGGTTACAGGCATTGCACTGGTCATCACAGCAAGCGTTATTAGTACGCGCTGACACTATAAAACCGACATCCAACGCACTGGCCTGAAGAAAAATTCAGGCCAGTGTTTCACGGGAATCATTTTGCAAGAGAGTTGCCCTTGCAAAATGATTTTTATTTAAATTAAGCTGATTTTATTATTATAATATTGAAAACAATTATCCACAAGCCAAGCATTTGAATTCTAAATGAATAGCAAAAAAATTCTCTCAAAATATCCAGATCATCACTTTGTATTATTGACATAAAATAGTGATTGAAAATCGAATATTAAACTATATTTGTTCTCGTTTTTAAATTTATCATCAAAATTCTAATTTTTATTCGAATAAGATAAATTTAATTGTGTTTCTCTCAAGAAATACGAAAGCATAAATCAACATTCAATAGATATAATCAAATGAGATATTTCGAGGGGGGAAGTATGCGTTCGCCATACTTTATTCTATGTATACCTGTGCTGGCTTTGCTGCTCACCGCTTGTCAGACAACAAAACCGATTGCGATGTCTGTTAATGCCACTCCGACAGCTTCCGGTATTAAAAACGGTGATATGCTTGCCCCGCAACGTGCATCCGGTCAGGATATTCCGCAGCTGCGCGGGCAGGAAATGGTCACCATCCGCACTTATGAGAGTATTAAAAAACCTGACGTTCAGTTCGCCACCCTCACGGAAATAGAGGGCGTTACCTGCGAGATTGAAAGCGACGGCTATAAGGCCAGCGTTAAAACACCGGCAGAAGTGCGCGTGCCGAATTACGGCTATGCATCAAGGCTGATTTCCGCCCGATGCAATGCCCCCGGTTATAAAACCGGATTTGAAAGCATCAAAGCCTATAATAAAACCGGAGAGCAACGCATGAGCAGTGCCAGCGGCGGCGGTCTGGCTGGTGTTGTACTTGTTGCCATGATTCATGCCGCAACAGACGAAAAGAAGCATGAATTTGCCTATCCGCTGCTAAAAGTGACGATGACTAAACCCATCACTGCAACCACAAAACAAGTCGCCCGCAAATAAAACCGACCGGAGCAATCATTTCGTGGGTTGTAAAACTGCGACCTTCTCACCTGAGGAAACTCCCCAGGTGAGAAGGCTTTCTGATGCGGAGAGAAAAGACCTTTACTCATCCGCCAATCAATTGCAATTACAGATGGCGTTCCAACAATTGTCCCGGCCAGCCCTCAACATCAAAGGTTGAAAGCCGTGTATAGCCGCAGCTTTCGTAAAAGCGCACTAAAGAGCCGTCACCGCCGCCATAGCAATCCACCCGTATATAGTTCAACCCTGCTGCGCGTGTCTGCTCTTCGGCAAAAGCCATTAAACGCCGTCCGATACCACGCACCTGCGGATCGCGGGAAGCGATCAGCAATAATACATAATTTTCAGGTCGTGTTGCCGCCGCCACATAGGGCATGGCATCGCCCAGCACAACAGACCCGCAAATGCCCAGTTCCGCATCTTCAGCAACCCATGCACCGGGCAGAGAGCAGGCATCCGTTATGCGCTGCACCCGCTCCGGAGAAATTGACCATGGTTCACTACCCCACTGACCTTCATTGCCGATACTGACAAACCATGCAATCACCTCATCGAAAATACGTAAAACCGCAGGTGCATCGGCTGCACTTGCGCGCCTGATTGTCAGCTCATCTGTTTTTAAACGCATTACACTGAACTCTCCCATTATCCGGTTGTCCCTCTGAACCGGCATCAAATTTCATTGTCACACAATGCTCAGGGCATCAGCCTTGCCATGCCGGAGACACGGATAGAACCACCCTTTGGTGTGAGGATATCCGCGTGCAGTCTTGAACGCATGCCCATATCCTCACCCTGAATAATGTCAATCGCACCATGATGCGGCCAGTTCACATCACGTAAATAGCCTGCAAGCGCGGCGGTGGCTGCACCTGTCGCAGGGTCTTCATAAACGCCGCCCGCTGCAAAAATATTGCGTGTATGAAACAATTGTGGTGTCTCGGCATAGCTCAGCACAATTGTGACCCAGCCGTTTTTCAGCATCAATGCGCGACCACTATCAAAATCGTAATGCATTGCACTCAAAGTTTCACGTGCATTGAGCGTCAGGGAAACATGGTCCGCACCACCATGGATCAAAGCGGGCGGCAAATCAGGATTGAGATCACGTTCCGTCAGCCCAAGCAAATCCAACGCCTCTGCAATCTGCTTCGGTGAAGCCGGTTTGCTGAAAGTTGGCGGCGATTGCAGGGCGGCTTTCAGGACATCGCCTTGACTGCTCCCTTCAACCGTAATCCGGCTTTGATTGAGAATAAGCGGAAAAATGCCGTCTCCCTCGCGCATTGCAAGTGCAGCCCCTAAAGCAATCGTGGCATGCCCGCAAAACGGGACTTCAAAAGCCGGTGCAAAATAGCGCGTACGCCAGCCATCTTCTGTGCGTGCCGCAAAAACAGTTTCAGAAAAGCCGACCTCTGCCGCCACCTGCTGCATGATTTGCGCTTCCGGCAATGTTTCAGCAATCACTACACCGGCAGGGTTGCCGCCATCATTGCCCTCGGAAAAAGCCGCGATCCGTAAAACTTCCATTTTTCTCCCCTCCCCGCACAATCTCTATCTCGCCCCAAATCAGAGCACTCAACGACGAGACATAAAATCAGCTTCCCTGCCTATACAAATGAATTCTTTTTGAAGTTCAATCACCGGCTTTGCCGCGAGCTCCGATACAGCTGTGGAACCGGCAGTTTTGAAGATGATCTGTCATAGGCCTGCTTTCCAAGACCCTAAGGGGATAATTTCAACGGCATCCCCATGATAAGGATTGCCCTGCCAATCACCAAACCAATGATTCACGTGAAGCTTCGCCTGCGCGACCAGCGCTGCAATCTGTTCTTGTGTGGGAAAAGCAATCCGCGATTTCGATGAACAGATCCGTCCATCCGCTATGACCTCATAATAAGTGCCGTATTCGACAATCATCTGCTGCGGATAAAAACTATAGTCATTCCAAGCATTTACAGCACCAAAATCCGGATGCTCAATGGTGCGGCCGGATTCTTGCGGGTTCCACTCCTGCCATTCTTTAATCTTCGGGTTGCGGCTGTCGAAAATGAATTTGCCGCCTTCCGCCAGATGCCGCTCAATTGTTTTGAGCAATGCCAGCTGGTCTTGTGCAGTCAAAAACACCTGAAAAGCATGGCCGCTCAACAGGATGAGATCAAACTTCTCATTCAGATTCAGACTTGCCGCATCACTCTGCACCCATGTGACCTGATCACCGCCCTGCCGTTGTCTTGCAATATCAAGCATCGGCTGTGCCGGATCTGCACCGGTTACGCGTTTTGTACCGTCAGCAGCAATGGTGGCAGCCAGCAGTCCGGTGCCGCAGCCAATATCCAGAACAGAACGGGCATCCGCCGCAAGCTTCAGTAAAAACGCACAAGCTGGGCTCCATTCATTTTCAAGATCGTAGAACTGTGCCAGTTCCGGATCATGATACAACTTGTCACTCTTCATGCGTTTCACTCTTCTGTCTTCATATCGTCTTGCTGTTTAGCACCGTATTATCCTGAGTACTTAACATTACGTCGCCTTGCAAACGATCATCGTCCGTTACAGATGTCAGGCTGCCTAACCTTCTGCTCAGCCAGAGCTTCAGATCATCCATGGCGGTAAACATCACCGGCACAAAAATCAGGCTGAGTGCAGTGGAAGTAATTAGCCCACCGATCACCGCAATCGCCATCGGCGCACGGAAACCTGCATCTCCGCCAATCCCAATCGCAGCCGGAACCATACCCGCCACCATCGCAATGGTGGTCATGATAATCGGCCGCGCACGCGTCATACCTGCTTTCAGCAATGCGGCATGGCGATCCAGTCCTTCCTTGCGGCATTCAATTGCAAAATCCACCAGCAAAATCGAGTTTTTGCAGACAATGCCCATCAGCATCAAAATGCCGATAACTGATGGCAGATCAAGCGCCGCGCCATAGAGCAGCAAGCCGAGCGCTGCACCGCCGATGGATAGCGGCAATGCAATCAGGATTGTTAAAGGCTGCAGAAAATCCTTAAACAACAGGACCAGAACGGCTGTAACCATCAAAATACCGGTCAGCAAAGCCAGCCCGAAATTACTGAACATCTCCGTCATATATTCAGCATTGCCATATTCAATCTGGCTCACACCTTCAGGTAGTTCTTTATAGGCGCTCAGCTGTGCAATCGCATCCAGAGCCGTGCCCAATGTCGCACCATTATTGAGATTAGCCTCTACTTCAATCAAACGCTTACGATCAAGCCGCTCCACACGGCTCTCGGCAGAACCGAATGTAATATCTGCAACAGAGCTTAAAGGAACCGGCGTTCCGCTTGCCGTTGCCACTTTCAAACTGCGCAACATATCCAGATCACGACGGGCAGACCCTTCCAGCAAGACGCGGATCGGTATCTGCCGGTCGCCGAGATTGAACTGCGCCGAATTGGAATCTGTTTCACCCAAAGTCGCAATACGGGACACAAGCCCGATTGCCGCCGGAGACACCCCCAGACGTGCAGCCTCATCAAGACGCGGTATAACGTGCAATTCCGGTGCCGGCAGCGGCTCAGACGAGACAACACTGGCAAGCTGCGGCAATGTCCGCATTTGTGCCTCCAGCGCCCGTGCAGCGCGGGTCAGCGCTTCACCATCATTGCCAACAAGGGCGACCGAGACTTCTTTGCCGCTGTCATTAGTGAAAGTGAACTGAATATCCGGCACTGCAGCAATGAGCGGACGCACTGCTGCTTCAAACTCTTTCTGACTTATTCCACGCTCTTCACGCGGCTTCAGATTAATCAGCAGCGAAAAATCGCTGACACTATCCGATGCGGTGGCCAGAACGTCCTTAACCTCAGGCCGTTTCAGCAACTGCGCGGTCATCATATCCGCAACCCGGGCTGTCTCTTCCAGTCTGGAGCCCGGTGCCAGCGTAATCTTGACCTGTGAGGCATTGGTATCGCTTTGCGGCATAAAACCCGTTGGCAGCAGGGAAAGCAGATAGACAGAACCGGCAAAAATCATCGCAACAAGAGCAAAAGTCGTTTTGCGTTGCTTGAGTGTCCAGCCCAGTAGCTGCAAATAAAAACGGCTCAGCCATGACGGTTCGGCCGGTTCAAGCACAGCTTTATGCGGTTGTAGCAAATAGGCCGCCATTAGCGGGGTTAACAGGCGGGCAACCGCCAGTGAAACCAGCACGGCAATGGCCACAGTCAGCCCGAATTGCTTGAAATATTGCCCGACGGCACCGCCGATAAAGCTCACCGGCGCGAAAATGGCAACAATAGTCAGCGTGGTAGCAACGACCGCTAATCCGATTGCATCCGATGCCTCAAGAGCTGCAATATAAGGCCGTCTTCCCATATGCACGTGACGCTCGATATTCTCGATCTCGACAATCGCATCATCAACAAGAATGCCGATGACCAGCGTCAGTGCCAGTAAACTGATGCTGTTGAGCGTGAAATCCAGCCAATACATAGCGGCAAAAGTCGGCAGAATGGATAAAGGCATCGCGACGGCCGCGATCAGCGTTGCGCGCCAGTTCCGCAAAAACAGAAAGACCACAACAATGGTCAGCAATGCGCCTTCAATCAGTGCGGTGATCGCATTATTATAGCTTTGCAACGTATATTCAACGCTTGAGCTCAGCTCTTTAATCTCCGTTTCCGGATATTGCTGACGGATCTGTTTCAGATGCTCTTTAACCCGCTCAGCAACAACTGTATCACTATAGCCTTTGGCGCGTGACACGGAGAAGCCAACCACCGGCTTACCATCAAGATGTGAGAAACTGCGCGCTTCAGAAGCACCATCTTCCAGTGTTGCAATTTCACGCAGCGGTATCCAGCGGTTGCCCGGAAGAGCAATCGTCAAACGCGATAATTCCTCAACATTTCTCGCACTCGCAAGGGTACGTACAGTTTGCTCTCTGTCGCCAATATTACCACGGCCGCTCGGAACATTGACATTGAGTTCGCGTAACGCGCTATTGACCTGATCCGCAGAAACGCCCAGCGCCTGCAGCCGCTCCGGCTTCAGAACAATCCGGATTTCACGATTCACACCGCCCAGCCGCTGCACTTTCTGCACACCGGTAACCGTCAGCAATTCACGGGTAATCGTATCATCCACAAACCACGACATATCCACGTCAGATTTTTGCGGAGCAGAAATCATATAATAAAGGAACGCACCGCCTTCGACATCGATGCGGGTAACAACAGGATCCTGAATGGTCTGGGGTAAATCCGTCCTGATCTGCGCAACAGCTTCACGCACATCATTGGTCGCGCGATCAGGGTCGATGCCAAGGCGGAAATCAATCACGGTGTTCGACACACCGTCAGCGATAGTCGAGCGGATATGTTTCACACCTGCAATGCCGGAAACAGCGCCTTCAATACGTCGTGTCACCTGTGTTTCCATCTCGGATGGCGCGGCACTCGCCTGTGTCACCGTGACATTGACCACCGGAAAGGACACATTCGGATTGGCGTTGATCGGCAACTTATTAAACGCCATCCAGCCAGTCAATGTCAGCACAATAAACAACACAAGAACCGGCACCAGCTTGCGGATTGCCCAGGCAGAAATATTACTGGTCATTGGAAATCTCTCACAATATCCGGTCTGGTGCCGCTGTTACAGTTTCACCGTCACGTAGCAAAGGCCCTGCTTTTTCAATAATCTGATCACCGGTCTGCAGGCCGGAGCGGATTTCAACCTCGCCATTTTTGTACAAGCCGAGCGCTACTTTACGCTTTACTGCTTTGCCATGGCTGATGATAAAGACTGCGGCGTCTGAAACGGCAGAACCATGTAAAATGGCTGAATCCTTAACCAGAATGGCCTGGTTTTGAGCGATAACCACCTCGGCTTTGCCGAAACTGCCGGAAAAAAGAGACGCGTTTTCTCCACTCACAGTAATATAAATACTGCCTAACCGTGTTTGCCGGTCAATTTTGGGGGAAATTAAACGGATATGTCCTTTTGCAAGTGTTCCGTCCGGCAAACTCAATTGTGCGCTTTGGCCTGTTTTCAGAAAGCGCAATTCACTTTCCGGCACTTCTGCAGCAAATTCAATTTCACCATCACGGATCAGATTCACGAGCGCATTATTTCCGGCAAGCGCTCCGGTACGGGCATTGCGCTCCGATACAATTCCGCTGACAGGCGCGTAGAGCACGGCCCGTTCGCGCTCGCTTTTTGCTTCCGCCAGTTGCGCTTCAGCTTGTGCCAGCTCGGCAGCCGTGACCGCAGTTCCCTGCTCGGCAATACGGAATGCCGATAGTTTATCATCATAAGACTGCTCACTGACAGCCCCATTACCACGCAAGCGCTTTGTGCGATCCAGATTAGACTGTGCCTGCGCCTGTGTGGCTTGTTGCTGCGCCAAGGCTGCACTGGCACGGGCTACACGCCCTTCATGCTCTTTGAGTTTAATATCCAGCTTTATTGTATCAAGCCGCAACAGCACCTGCCCTGCGCGAACATGATCCCCAACCTCAACCTCGACAGCTGCAATGCGCTGATCCTGTAAACTTGTACCAACAGCCACTTCTTCTCGCGGGGCAAACAGCCCGTTAAAGGTCAGTTTCCACTCAACCGTTTTCTTCTGAGCAATTATAGTTGAAACAGTGCGGGCAGGCACCAGAGCTTCCGCAGAGACCTGTTCTGGCAGAAATAAAAACGAAACGGCAAATGCGAGGCAATGCAGAAACCTCATAAATCGATACCTTTTATGTTGAACACCAGACAAAAATCAGGAGAGCAACACAAATAGTATGATTGTTAAGTTATAGCGGAGAGAATACGGGCGGTCTGTGTAAGGGTTTTTAAGTTCCTTCTTAATCTTTATGCCAACATCTGTAATTCTGTTTGTTCGAAATTAAAATTTTAACTTATTGATATTATTATATTATTTTTGTTTTTCATTTCATGGCGAATAAAAAACACTGCCATTGCTAAAACCATAAGCGCTAGTACAAACCAGGTCAGCGCATAAACCAGATGGTTATCTGCAAATTTAACCACAGTCAGTCCGCCTTCAGGGCGATCAGCAGTATTTTGTTCAGCATTGGCATCAATAAAGTAGTCAGGCACATTTTTTAGTTTTGCCCGTTCAGCAAAAACCTCAATGTCACGCGCGTGCCAGATGTTCTTTTCCGGATCATTCTGACGCAAAAAGAACCCTTTAGGCTCAGTCAGTCTCAAAAGACCGGTTACGGATGTTTCACCATCAATCTGCCCGCCAGCGCGGTTCTCTGGAGCTCGCTTTGCTGATGGTACATAGCCACGATTGATATAGATAACCTCCCCGCTATCACGCTGAAACGGCGTTACAATCCAGTAACCTGAACCTCTTTCTGTCAGAGCTGCAACGGCGGTTTCTTTATCATTGAGATAATGCCCTGTGACACTGACAGCGCGATATTCCAATGCTTTTTTGTCTGCCTGTTGCCAGTTGCTCAGATCCGGCGCTGCGATTGGGGTTGCATGAATATTTTGCTCTACCCGTGCAATCAGATCATGTTTCCAGCCAAGGCGCTGAATTTGCCAGCTTCCAAGGGCTGTCAAACCACTGACGAGCAGACCAGCGATGACAGCGACCAGCATAATTTTGCCGCGCCTGGTTTTCACCGATGATGTCTGATTATCAGTCATAATTTATCCTTAAGTGCCATTTGTTTGATATGGCTTAGTTATGCTGGAACTCTGTTCAAACCAACAGAAATCGGTTGTCACACAGTGTTTTGAATATGTTCGTTCAAAGTTTTCAATAGTTCAGACTTTGCGACATTAGAAGCTTTAATGCTTTGTGTGTGAAAGCGCTCTTAAGACAGGTTGCACGCAATATTGGCCATTTTCGGCGCGTTGCGTGAGCTTTCGTAAATATCCACCGGCTGAGTGAATTTTATCTGATCGCTCAAGCATTGTTGCAATTGTCACGGCAGCATTGATCTCTCCCATAATTTCACACGCTTCCCGCCATGCTGATGGGGTAATCCCGAGCATGGGGCGTATATGCCCAGCAGTTATGATCAGATCTTTCCAGTTTTGGATACCGCTCATTGCATAGTGCTTGATTTGCGGACAAGTCTTCAAAATCTCACTGAGATGTGGTGTCTTGTTTTGAATATCTGGTGCTGATGTTTGGCGTTTTGTTTTCGTTTCAGGATTTTCCGTTTTTGCAGCATTTGTATTATCAAAAGATTCTATATTTGAATTCTGAATGTGGTGCTCATTTTCACGCTCATTGCCGCTCATTTTTGGCTCTGAAACATTTGAAAGATAAAGATTTTCCACCTGAGAGCGTAAAATACTCAAAGCACGTTCACGGATACTGAGATTGGACACTGTGCCATTGCGTTCCACACGGCCTGAAAGAGCCTGTAACTGAGCATAGAGCGCTTCCCAGTCGCCTTCTCTGCTCTCGTTGAGGGCAGCAAGAATGGTTTTGGAAATATCACGCAGATGAATGGTAATGCTGAAACGCAATTGCTGGCGGATCCGATTTTGGTCACGAATTTTCTCGGCCTGCGTTTCAATCTCATCTGCTCTGAATGTGAGAGGAGCAAGATCAAAGCCAAAAGCCATGGCAATTTCACCATTGCTGTCACGGCGAACAAAGCGCTTTCCGTTGGGACTATCACGCCGGAGGATAAATCCGGCATCGACCAGCGTAGCAAGATGACGACGAATGGTTGGCGCAGACATGCCACGCAAACGCATCGACAATTCTTGATTGGATGGAAATACAATCAACGGAGCACTGCCATCGAGCATTTTATCAGGATAAAAGCTCAATAAAACTTCAAGAACGGCAATGGTACGCGGAGATAGTTGATAGGCTTCACGCGCTTCGGTTAAAGCACGTAACAGCTTCCAGCGATCAACAGGCACAATTCGTTGTTCTGAATTATCTTCAGTTAGAAGAGAGTTCTGACGCAAATTTTGTTTTTGTTGACGAAGTTTTTCGTAACTCAAAAAATGCGCAGCATTCATCATTCGTCCGCCAAATGGGGACGTCGCAAAATGCTCAGTCATTTATTACCTCATAGAGGCAAGCAAAAAGACTGCCGGAACACTGCCGACTCTTGACTTTTGATCTCGAAAGTGATTCTCTCTAATTGCTACATTGAAAGAGGGCTTCCGGTTCGGTAACGTTCAGGGGGCCTTTTTTTTGCCGTTTTTTCCTATCTGTTCAAATTGGCTATGAAGTTCGCAGTGTCTGACATAGTCAGTATCTTTCTTACTTTATAGCTGTGACTATTCCTCATTAATCTCATTGTGCTTCAGCCTTTGAGACTGAAAACGCTTGATACACATACTAAACGCATGGGCAAAAGACGGGGATAGATTTATCCGTTTTTCTCTTGCCGATATTTTTCATAGAGCTCTGACATCTCTCTTGCGAGATATTCAGCAAAGCCCTCTGCATCATGGCGCTGCAGATCAAATTGCGCCCTGCCCTGTTGCAAACGTAACAGCCCAAGGCTTTCACCATTTACAGTTTTCAGTTTCTGTTCCGCAGGTTTGGATGTTTCCGCTTTTTCAACCCGTGTCAGTTTTTGTAATAGATGCTGAAAACGCAGGTCTGTTTCTGCATCGATAAACTCATGCTCAGTGATAATACGCTGAGCTTGTTTCAGAAGGCCTGTATCTCTCAGTGTATCGGCTAGCTGCATCCAACGCGGACGTCCGACTTTGGGTGCAGGACCAATTGCACGAATAATCTGCTCAGGAATGGCTGTTGCCACCTGTAAGAAGCGTGTCATTTCTGCTTTGTGTAAGGACAATGCATCCTGAACTGTTGAGCGCTCAAAGCCGCGTTCAATCAAGGCTTGAGCAAACAAAGCACGTTCGATGAAGGAAAGATCGCGACGTTCGCTATTTTCTTTACCTTGTGCAAGAACCAACTCGGCATCGGAAAGTGGTTTAATCAGGGCTTTGACCGGCATACCAAGACGAGCTGCGGCTCGCATGCGGCGATGACCATAAGCGGCTTGAAAGCGGCCTGCTTTATCTGGATGCGGACGCACCAGAATAGGAACTTGCTGGCCATGCTGATGGAGGCTCTGGATGAGCGACAAAAATTCGGGATCGTCGGTTTCCTGACGGGTTAGCCGATCTTCTATAAAAGAACCGTCAATCAGAGATGCATCAAGCTCAACCACCTGATCACCTTTGGCAAGGCTTTCAGAGAGCTGTTTTGCGCTTTCCAATTCACGCGACATATCCGCAAGTGACAGGCCCATAGCCTTCACAGCGCCGGAACGGCTTGCTGAGGAGCGTACGAGATTGTCTGGGGCCTTGTCGTGAACTGGTAATGCTTCAGTTGGCTGAGCGGGCGTAGCAACGTCACTGACTTCAGCAGCAACAGGCAAAGGAGCGCCGAACAAGGCTTTCAGTTGGTTTTTACGGCTTGAGCTGTTCATGCCTTCCCTCCTCTCGCCTGGCGGTTCCAGGCTGAATGGATCAAAGCTTCAATTTCAGCGTTGACAGCTGTCAACGATTCCATCGCACGATCATAAGTGACGCGACTGAAATTTTCCCGACCGACTTCATAAAGTGTTTGTTTGGTGAGGCCGGCATCAGACACGGCTGTCGACTTGACCATAGGGGCTGTCAGAACCCGATCGCCGAACTGGGCGCGCAGGAAGCCAGCAATCTGCGCCTGCGGGCCATCATTTGGCTCGTAGCGGGTAATCAGATAGCGTAGGAAGTCAAAGTTCAACGAGCCACCGGCTTCGCGTACAACAGAAAGCAAATCCGATGTCATGAACAAAAACTGGCTCATAGACGCAACATCGAGCATTTGCGGGTGTACGGTGACAATGACTGAGGTTGCGGCACATAGTGCCGACAACGTCAAAAAGCCGAGCTGTGGCGGGCAGTCGATAACTACAACATCATAATCATCGGCTACAGACTGCAATGCCGCCTGTACGCGGGTGAAGAACATGTCAGTCGCCGGACCACGGCGCTCAGCAAGAACGCGCGGTGTCGTATGCTCAAATTCCTGCAATTCCAGATTGCCCGGTATAAGATCCAAACCATCGAAATAAGTTTTGCGGATAATATCGCGTAACGGACGCTGCGCTTCATCATAGCGGATTGCACCATAGAGCGTATCATTGCCGCTGAGATCGAGTTCCGGCTGATAGCCAAACAATGCAGACATTGATGCCTGCGGATCGAGATCAACAGCGAGAACGCGCAGACCTGACAAAGCGAGATGCTGTGCGAGATGCGTTGTCGTTGTTGTTTTGCCGGAGCCGCCTTTAAAATTGGTGACTGCAATTACCTGTAAATGCTCACCGCGTTCTTCATCGCGCCATGGCAGATAATTGCGGTTCTTATTGGCATTCTGTTCGGTCAGTAAATGGCGAAGGGCATTAATGTCCTCAAGCGTATAGAGGCGACGGCCGCCTGAGCCGGTTTCCGGTTGCGGGCCTTCCCCTGCGATTGATAGCTGGCGAAGATAACTATCGGATACGCCGATCAGCTTTGCTGCTTCACTACTGCTGAATTTACGCAAGGTTTTATTGGAGGTTGGCGCAAACAAGCGTTCGCGCATTGCCTGCAACTGGGCAGACAAAAGTTCAGCGTCCGCTGCGATCGCCCGATCAGCAGCCAAAGGCGCTTCATTGCCCGTATTTGTCACTGCCATATGCTGCTGTGCATCAGCAACAATATCTGCCCAATTTGTTGTCAATTTCTCTGGCCCTTATATGCACCGGTTACGGTAATACGCATTCCGTCGCTTATTCTGTGCCTAACATGCTACGATTCGGAGAAAATTACTAATCTGTTAACGCAAGTGTCTAAAACAACACTGGAAAACGCAAATAACAGCAGTGTGGCCGAGTAACGGTAAAGCGAAGAATATGCGCATTTATTCGTTACAGGATTGAGAATCCTGCGTTGAAAGTCAAATTATTTATGGTTAATGAATATTAACCTTTATGCAACATCAGTGCAGGGTTCATTCGTCTTTATATGAAAGCTATGCCCAAGGTCGCGTTAAGTCTAACCGGCGTTTCAGTTGCGAAACGATTTATGGTATTCGATCACTAGAGTGTATAGCACTTAACCAGACACACAGCACTCGCTCTAGATTCTTTTAATTGTCGCATGTTCGCATTAGCTCAAATGCACCCATTTGAGCCAGACATGCTGTTGGCGCGCTGATGCTATCTGATAATAGCGCTGAGCCAGATGAGTGCAAATACAACGTTGCTATTTAGGCTGAGTGAAAGATGTGTGAGCCCGCATGATGCGGTTGTCATGTTGTAATGTTGACAGCTGTCAACAGCAGGTCGTTTTTAAAAACTCAAATCTTCGGCTTTGTCCGAAATCTGAACGCGACCGGCAGTTACATCCGTCAACATGCGTAGGACATTGTCTTTGTGAATCACAGGAATTTCCAGACGAAGGTCAGCGCCGGTATTGTGAAATGTTTCGGAACTAATGGTGAGGTGCTCGGTTGCTGCTAGTCGGGCTTTGATTAAAGCCAATTCTGAGAAATGCGTACGAATATAAATTGTTTCTGTCGGGATGAGTTCAATAAGTTCTGCTGCCCGCAAACATAAAGCAGCGGTGCCGCCATAGGCACGGATTAACCCGCCGCTACCAAGTAGCGTACCACCGAACCAGCGCGTCACAACGACGACAACGTTGTCGAGTTCCAGTCCATCAATTGCTTGCAGGATTGGCTTGCCGGCAGTTCCGCTTGGTTCACCATCATCATTGAAACGATAGTTCTGTCCGATGCGCCATGCCCAGCAATTGTGATTGGCATCACTGTAAGATTCGCGAGCGATGAAATCTTTGGCCGCTTCTTCATCCGCAACGGGGAAAGCAATGGCCAAAAAGCGGCTCCTTTTAATTTCCTGCTCAAAAACCTCTCTCTGGCTCAAGTTAAACATGGCAACTCAATTTCTGCGGATTATGACTATGGGGACATAAGATGTTTATGCGCCCTGATAGCAGATAAAGCGGAGAGAGCAAAATCAGATGGAGCCATTGTCAATGATTATGACGGTGCTGAAAACTTTCTAATTCTTGCTGAGAGGGCAGGGCACCGGAAAAAATAGCCACATAGGAGGGAACACGTAAAAGCCGCGTTGCGGTATCCTCTTGCGTGTTCATGCTGATATAACCGATCTGGGTCAGATAGAGCGCACGGGAGCGAACATCAGCAACCAGCGGCTCACTGCCATGGCGAATAAACATGTGTTTAATCGCTTCCATCCGCATTGTGTCGGCTTCAGTGAGTGCCTGAGCGACAGTGGGGGATTGTACGCCCCAGCTGCGGATAGCGTGCTCCAACTGGCTGTCGAAGAGATTGTTGTTCAGCCAGCAGTCAAAAAGATTGAGCGTTGCTTCTGCAAGGCTAGCGGCATGGAGTTGAGATTGGCCGAGCAAGGCGCTGGTATTCTTTTCCTGCCAGAGCAGGAGCAGGGCGTCGAGCAGAGCCTTACGATCTTTAAAAAACCAATAGAAACTGGTGCGGGAAAGTTTCAGCATTTTGGCCAGAGACAGGATACGAACATTGTCGATTCCACCTTCAACGAGTAGCTGATAAGCGGCTTCAAGCCATAGCTCTTTTGAACCGCGCCAACCGCTTTCCTGTTCTTCAGTGACTACAGTCATCCACCTAACTCTCAATTATACATATATTTATCAATAACTTATACTGCGCACGCCTGATAAGATTAGTACAACTGCGGTAAAATGTACACTGCTGTATATAAAATTGACAGCTGTGTACATTTTGCATAGGCTTTCTCCAAAATAAGGGGAACGACCATGCAAAATGATCCACTTTTACAGCCCTATCATCTGAAACATCTCACATTACGAAATCGAATTATCACCACATCGCATGAGCCTGCTTATCCGGAAGATGGTATGCCGAAAGATGCTTATCGCGCTTATCATGTGGAGCGAGCCAAGGCCGGTGTGGCCCTGACAATGACAGCAGGCTCGGCAACGGTGTCCCGTGACAGTCCGCCGGTCTTCAATAATGTGCTGGCCTATAAGGATGAGGTTGTGCCGTGGATGAAGGCGCTGGCTGATGAATGTCACGATCATGGCGCTGCGGTCATGATCCAGCTGACCCATCTTGGCCGGCGTACCCGTTGGGATAAAGGCGATTGGTTGACAGCTGTCACCTCGTCTCATGAACGGGAAAGAGCGCATCGGGCATTTCCGAAGCGGCTGGAAGACTGGGATATTGAGCGAATTATCAAAGACTTTGGTGATGCGGCAGAGCGTATGCAAGCTGCTGGTCTTGATGGTATTGAGTTGCAGGCTTATGGCCATTTGCTGCAGCAATTCTGGTCACCGACAACCAATGACCTGACCAATGCCTATGGCGGATCGCTTGATAACCGGTTGCGCTTTACTTTTGATGTGCTCAGCGAAATTCGCAAACGCGTGGGGTCAGAATTTATCGTTGGCATACGCTATACCGGCGATGAAATGCTGACAGATGGTCACGGGGTTGAGGAGGGGATTGAAATTTCCCGTCGCCTCAAAGACTGTGGAATGATTGATTTTCTCAATGTCGTGCGTGGTCATATTGATACTGATCCGGCGATGACTGATCTCATTCCTATACAAGGGATGGCGGGATCTCCGCACCTTGATTTTGCAGGAGAAATTCGTGCAGCGACGAATTTCCCGACATTTCATGCAGCTAAAATCCCTGATGTGGCGACTGCACGTCACGCCATTGCTTCGGGTAAACTGGACATGGTGGGTATGACCCGTGCGCATATGACTGACCCGCATATTGTGCGCAAAATCATTGAGGGCAGGGAAGAGGATATCCGGCCGTGTGTCGGAGCAAATTATTGTCTCGACCGGATTTATCAGGGCGGCGCAGCCTATTGTATTCATAATCCCGTAACAGGGCGTGAGCTGACCATGCCGCACACAATCAGTAAGGCTCAGGATAAGAAGAAAATTGTTATCGTTGGCGCAGGCCCTGCTGGAATGGAAGCAGCGCGTGTTGCAGGCGAGCGCGGCCATCAGGTTGTCGTTTTTGAAGCGGCTGATCGGGCAGGGGGGCAAATCCGTCTGACGGCACAATCGCCACGCCGTCGTGAAATGATCAGCATTATTGATTGGCGCATGGCACAATGTGAGAGGCTGGGTGTTGAATTCCGCTTCAACACATGGGCAGAGCAGGCTGATATTGATGCAGAAAACCCTGATGTGGTGATTATTGCGACCGGCGGTTTTCCGCATACGGAAGTTCTGACTGAGGGCAATGATCTGGTTGTTTCCGCATGGGATATTCTGTCAGGTGACGTTAAGGCCGGACAAAATGTGCTGATTTATGATGATGCGGGCGATCATTCTGCCTTGCAGGCGGCAGAAATGCTTCTCAAAGCCGGTGCCAAGGTCGAAATTATGACGCCGGATCGCAGTTTTTCACCGGAAATCATGGCAATGAATCTTGTGCCTTACATGCGGAGCTTACAAAAAGAAGGTGTGACGTTCACAGTAACCTATCTACTTGATAAGGTTAGACAAAATGGCAATAAACTCACCGCATATATCGGCAGTGATTATGGCGGGGTGGATAAACAACAGGATCACGATCAGATTGTCATTAATCATGGCACAAGGCCGCTGGATGATCTCTATTTTGAGCTGAAGCCGCAGTCTAAAAATCTCGGCGCTGTCAATTATGATGATCTGATTGAAGGGCGTGTGCAGCAGGTTAATGTAAACGGGCAGGGTAAATATCAATTGTTCCGCATCGGTGATGCCGTTGCGGCACGTAATACTCATGCGGCGATTTATGATGCTCTGCGGCTCGTCAAAGATCTCTGAGTTATGCAAAAGCAACGGTGTTAAGCGTCAAGCACCTTTGCTTGAAATGGCCACGTCCAGAATTAAGGTCGTTCTTACACAACTGAAAACTGTGCGACTTAGTCTCTGATGATGCAAAGAATAATGCTTTTTAACGAACGAACGTTCAGGCTCCGATGGGCTCAATCGCTTTACACCTGCCATTGCATTTTGTGACAACAATGACAAAAAGGCCGGAACATCTGCTATGATGCTCCGGCCTTCAATGGTTAAGGCCCTGATGAAAATCAGGGCCTTAGTTATTATTTAGTCTGTATAAGCATCCATTGGCGGGCAGGAGCAGACCAGATTGCGATCGCCGCCCACATTGTCGATGCGCGATACCGGAGCCCAATATTTGGAAGCCGGATCCATCGTCTTCGCAGGGAAGGCCGCTTCCTTACGGGTATACGGATGTTTCCAGTCATCGAGCATGGTGTCTGCAACGGTGTGCGGTGCATTTGCCAGCGGATTATCATCCTGCGGCCACTCACCGGCTTCAACCTTAGCCGCTTCCTTGGCAATTGAAATCATCGCGTCGCACAGACGGTCGATTTCAGCCTTGGATTCGGATTCAGTCGGTTCAACCATCAGTGTACCAGCAACCGGCCATGACATGGTCGGTGCGTGGAAACCATAGTCGATCAAACGCTTGGCAACATCTTCAACGGTGACGCCAGCTTTGTCTTTCAACACGCGGGTATCAACGATGCATTCATGCGCAACGCGACTGTTCGCACCGGTATAAAGGATCGGATAATGATCCTTCAGGCGCTCAGCAATGTAGTTGGCATTGAGAATGGCCACTTCCGTTGCATTTTTCAGACCGGCGCCACCCATCATACGGATATACATCCATGTGATAACGAGGATAGACGCACTGCCGAATGGTGCTGCGGAAACCGCATTGTCGCTGCCTGCATTCACATGACCCGGCAGGAATGGTGCCAGATGTGCACCGACACCGATTGGACCAATGCCCGGGCCGCCGCCGCCATGCGGAATGCAGAACGTTTTATGCAGGTTCATGTGGCAAACGTCAGCACCGATATCGGCCGGACGTGCCAGACCAACCAGCGCATTGAGGTTCGCACCGTCGAAGTAAACCTGACCGCCATTCGCGTGAATGATTGTGCAGATTTCACGGATGGTTTCTTCAAACACACCGTGGGTGGACGGGTAGGTGATCATCAGAGCTGACAGCGTATCGCGATACTGTTCTGCCTTGGCTTTCAGATCAGCCACATCAATGTCACCGTCTTCGAGACAGTTGACGACAACCACTTTCATGCCTGCCATCTGCGCACTGGCCGGATTGGTACCGTGTGCGGAAGACGGGATAAGGCAGATATTGCGGTTCTCATCGCCATTGGCGCGGTGATAGCGGCGGATTGCCAGAAGACCGGCATATTCGCCCTGACTACCGGCATTCGGCTGCAGGGATACAGCGTCAAAACCGGTCACTTCACAAAGCCATGCTTCGAGATTGTCGGTCAGAACCTTGTAGCCTTCCAGATGCGCCTGAGGTGCAAAAGGATGCAGACCACCAACTGTCGGCCATGAGACCGGCATCATTTCAGCGGCAGCATTCAGCTTCATGGTGCAGGAACCGAGCGGGATCATCGCACGGTCAAGCGCCAGATCCTTGTCTGCCAGCTTGCGCAGGAAACGCATCATTTCGGTTTCTGAACGATAGCTGTGGAATGCAGCCTGTGTCAGGAAATGCTCGTCACGTGGCGCATCCGGCAACAGACGGGCAGCTTTTTCAACAGGCTTCGCACCAAACAATGCAACCAGAGCCAGATAATCATCTTCCAGCGAGGTTTCATCAAAAGTGACAGACACAGTATCAGCATCAATGACGCGGATCAGGCGGTCGCCTGCCAGAGCCTTGTCAGCATAATCCTGTGCTTTGCCTTTAACAGTTACAGTCACTGTATCAAACAGCTGCTCACCGGCCAGTTCATAACCGGCAGCTTTCAGCGAGGCTGCAAAGCGGGCAGTGATCGCATGAACGGCATCAGCAATAGCCTGCAGGCCTTTAGGACCGTGCCAGATTGCATAAGATGCAGCCATGTTGGCCAGCAGTGCCTGAGCGGTACAGATATTCGATGTCGCTTTGTCACGACGAATATGCTGTTCGCGGGTCTGCAGCGCCAGACGATAGGCTGGACGACCATGTGCATCGAGCGACTGACCAACGATACGACCCGGAATGATACGGGTGAGGTTTTCTTTCACGCCGAGATAAGCAGCGTGAGGACCACCATTGCCCATTGGCACGCCGTAGCGCTGCATCGAACCGACAGCAATATCGGCACCCCATGAGCCCGGAGACTGGGTGATGGTCAGTGCCAGAGGATCGGCAACGGCCACAACCAGAGCGCCGGTCTGTTTGGCGCTGGCGATAATACGGGTGAAATCACCGTAAACGCCGCGTGTATCCGGCCAAGGAATGATCACAGCAGCGGTTGTGGTATCCACTTCGCCGCCAACTTCAATGATCATGCCATGCGGTTCTGCACGGGTGTTCAAAACGTCCAGTGTCTGCGGGTGCAATTCACCGGCAATCACCATTTTCGGACGCTTTTCGCGGTGGTGGCGATAGGCAATGCCAACAGCTTCAGCAACAGCAGTTGCTTCATCCAGCAGCGATGCACAGGCAACCGGCAGGCCGGTCAGCTCTGTTACCAGTGTCTGGAAGTTGAACAGCAGCTCAAGGCGACCCTGACTGATTTCAGCCTGATACGGTGTATAGGCTGTGTACCATGCCGGATTTTCAAACAGGTTGCGCTGAATGACCGGCGGCACATGGGTGCCGTGATAGCCCGCACCGTAGAAGCTTTTGGCGACCACGTTGCGACCCATGATGCCGGACAGTTCATTGAGAGCTGCGGCTTCATCGAGCGGAGCAGGCAGGTTGAGCGCGCGGTCAAGACGAATTGACTGCGGCACAGCCTGACTGATGAGCGTATCCAGTGACGGCAGACCAAGCGCCGACAGCATTTCCTGCTGTTCACTGGCGCGAGGGCCGATATGGCGCTCTACAAAAGGAAGTGATGATGATGCCATGATTTAGCCAACCAGTGCCTGATAACCGGCAGCGTCAAGCAGGCCTTCCAGCTGGCTTTCATCGGAGACTTTCATCTTCCACAACCAGCCTTCACCTTCTGCCGCGCTGTTAACGAGTGCAGGATTGCCATTGAGCTCTTCGTTGATTTCAATGACTTCACCGTTGAGCGGCGCATATACATCGGATGCAGCTTTAACGGACTCAACCACAACAATGGCTTCGCCTTTTTCAACAACGCGTTCAACTTCAGGCAATTCTACGAATACGAGATCGCCGAGCTGTTCCTGAGCGTGGTTGGTGATGCCGACAGTTGCAATGCCACCTTCAACGCTGAGCCATTCATGATCTTCGGTAAAAAAGATTTTAGGCATGCGATTATCCTTTGTGATAGCGAGGTTGAGTAAATGGAAGTGTATGGACGTCTACAGGCACTTTATTGCCGCGGACTTCCGCAAAAAGACGCGCGCCCGGTTCTTTCAGATCGGCTCTGACATAACCCATGGCAACAGGGAAACCGGCTGAAGGGCCGAAGCCGCCGGAAGTGATTTCACCGATTTCGCTGCCGGCTTCATCAAACAGCTTTGTACCGGCGCGAACCGGCTGACGGCCTTCCGGCTTGATGCCGACGCGGCGCTTTTCAGGGCCATTGGCAATCAGTTCCAACACTTTAGCAGCGGCAGGGAAAGCGGCTGTTTCACGCACGGCTTTGGTGATTGCCCATGTCAAACCGGCGGAAACCGGATCAATGCTCTCAGTAATGTCCTGACCATGCAGGCAGAGACCGGCTTCAAGACGCAAGCTATCGCGCGCAGCCAAGCCAATCCATGCAACGCGGGCATCGCCCAGCAGCGCTTTTGCCAGAAACTGTGCATCGCCAAGCGGGGCAGCAATTTCAAAGCCGTCTTCACCGGTATAGCCGGAGCGGGTAACGAACCAGCCTTGTTTTGGCTCAAAACCGTGCATGAATTTCAGCTCATCAACGCTGAAACCGAGATCAGCAGCGAGGCTCTTCATCACATCCGCAGCCTGAGGGCCCTGAATGGCCAGCAAAACGCGGTCAAGCGGCGAAACAGTGCAGTTCAGTGCGCTTGCTGCTTTCTGGAAATGCGCAATATCAACATCTGCATTACCGGCATTGGCGACAATCATGAAGCGCTCGTCACCCAGACGGGTTACGATCAGGTCATCAATGATACCTGCATCATCATTCATCAGGAATGTATATTTCGACTGGCCTTCATTGAGTTTGGTGACATCAATCGGGCACAGCTTTGCAAACAGCGCTGCGGCATCGCTGCCGGAAACTTCAATGAGTTTCATATGCGAGATGTCAAACAGACCAGCCTGTTCACGTGTATGAACATGCTCTTTCATCACGCCGAGCGGATAAGTCAGCGGCATGTTCCAACCGGCAAAACCGCCGAAGCGTGCGCCGGATGCGGTATGTAATTCTTCCAGCGGAAGCGTTTTTAAAGAAGTTGTATCGCCCATTTTTCACTCCAGAGACACACGTACGCCTTCCGCAAAAGCGGAAAGCCATGATGTACCCCTCTGTCGGAAGCCTGAGAGACTCGCAAGCCCGTAGAGACTTACTTACACCTTCGGCGCGGAGTTTCCCCCGACTTTCCAGAGTTGCCTTGCTGATCTGCGGTTCTTGGTACCTGAGAGATTTCGGGCGATTTCCCCTTCGGTGGCCGTTTCCGGCTCTCTCCCGCAGACAAACAGGAATCAGGACATTGTCCTCTCCTCGACATGCCTGCCTTTTATCGCAGCATGGAGGTGAAGTCATCTGGAATTATTTTAAGGGAGCACAGTTTGGTAGCGATTGAATGTCGCGTCTTTTAAAAAGACGGTTTCAGCGGCGACACAGAATGCAAAATATAAGACGCCTGAGATTTTTCTGACGGAACTGATGCCGATAGGGAAACTGTATGCAGCGGATTCGGGTGTTTTGTAAAAAAATGCTGCTTGGGTGTGGAGGTTTTGCACATTTCCACATGCAAAAAGCGCTGGGCTGAAAGAAATTATCCCTTAAAAATCAAGGAAAACGGGGGTTTTTGAAAATAATTGGCTGCTCGCGCCATAATTTCTATTTTGGGTGCTGGACAGCTGAAAATTTAATGCTATAAAGCGCTCACATCAGACGGACACCAACACCGTCACGCTAGCCAAGCAGGCTTGCAGGGATGCCCGGATAGCTCAGTTGGTAGAGCAGCGGATTGAAAATCCGCGTGTCGGCGGTTCAAATCCGTCTCCGGGCACCACTCTAAATCATTAAAATACGCATCATTTACCTTTAGAGAATTTTGACTTGATTTACATCAGTCATAAAAGTCACAATTTTGCTGTGCATCTGAGATTAAACTCAGATATGAAAACCCGCATAAAGCGGGCTTATGATAATCAACTATATAACATCGTAAAATGTGATTGCGGTTGACCGCGATGAGGCGGTAGGGCTCAAGCCGAGTTGTATGCGTGGCTAGTCTAAAGCTACTCAGGCTCTATCACTGGCAAACATTGGCCCGCCACGCCAGCGCGGAAAGCCGTAGCCGTGAATTTTTACCAGATCAATATCTACAGCATCCGTGGCAATGCCTTCATCAAGAATGACCTGCCCTTCTGCTGCCATCTCGCCCACAAGCGTTTCGGCAATCTTTTGGGATGACAGAGGAGTACTGCTCGTGACATGTGCTTTTAAAAGCGCTGTGACCTCAGCGGAAGGCTGTCCTTTGCGGCTGCCGTCAGTATAATCATACCAACCGCCGCCGGTTTTCTGTCCTTTGCGCCCTGCTTCAACCAGAATGTCACCCAATGTTTGCGGGATAGTCTGCCCTGCGGCGCGAGCACCTTCACGCTGCAGATAAGCGATATCCAGCCCGCCCAGATCCTGTGCTTCAAACGGCCCCATGGCCAATCCGTAGCCACGCATAGAGGCATCAATATCGGCAATATTATTGCCTTTGCGCAGCAAATTTTCTGCCGCAGCGCGGTAGCGCTTCAGAATGCGGTTGCCGATGAAACCTTCACAAATACCGGCACGTACAGGCATTTTTTTCAATTTGGCAGCGAGGCTGAAACCGGTGGCCAAAACTGTGTCTGATGTTTGTGGAACCGGAACAATTTCCAGCAGCTTCATAATGTGTGCGGGGCTGAAGAAATGCAGGCCAATAAAACGCTCAGGATGTGGCACTCCTTCAGCGATGGCACGCGGGTCAATATAGGATGTGTTGGTTGCCAAAATTGCATCTGAACGGCAGACCTGTCCGAGCTTTTCGAACACAGCGCGTTTAACGCTGATCTCTTCAAAAACCGCTTCAATCACCAGATCTGCATCAGCGAGATCCGCATAATTACAGGTACCTGTGACCCCAGCAAAGCGCTCCTGAGCCTGGGCTTTACTCAGGCGGCCACGTTTGACACTGTCGTCGAAAATTTTGCGGATATTGGCAAGACCTCGCTCCACTGCGGCTTCATCCTGCTCGGTGAGGATAACCGGATAACCCGCCTCGCGCAAAGCAGCAGCAATGCCCGCGCCCATGGTACCGCCGCCGATAACGCCAATGGTTTTGAGGGTTACCGGAGTGATATCCTGCAATGCGACAGGTCTGGTCGCACCACGCTCTGCAAAGAAAATCCGGCGCAGGGCTGCGGCTTCGCGGGAGTCGCGGCGTTCAAGAAATGTGTGGCGTTCAAAGGCCATAGCTTCATCAAATGGCAGGAGTGAACTCTGACGAACAGATTCCAAAGCCATGAGCGGAGCGCTGGCACCACGTGCAGCTTTGCGGACATTTTCCTGCTGCGTCTGCCAGAATGCTTCATCGGCTTGATGAGCAGGACGTAAGGAGATTGGCTGTGGCAGCGATTGTAGCATGGCATTGCGGGCAAATGCCAGTGCGTCGTCTTTCAGGTCACCTTCGATCAGAGCATCAACCATCCCGTATGCGAGTGCCTGTTTTGCACGAACCGGCTTGCCGGATGTGATCATGGCAATCGCTTTTTCGAGGCCGATCAGGCGTGGTGTCCGCACAGTTCCGGATGCACCCGGAATAACACCTAATGTGACTTCCGGCAGCCCGAGCGATGCGCTTTCAACGGCGACACGGAAACGGCAACCCAGCGCCACTTCAAGCCCGCCGCCAAGCGCAGAGCCATGAATTGCAGCCACCCACGGTTTCTTTGCAGCTTCGATTTTTGTTACCAGATCAGGTAAATGCGGCGGCTGAGGTGTCTGGCCGAATTCGCGTACATCTGCGCCCGCAATAAAGGTACGCCCTGCGCAAATCAGTACGACAGCTTTGACCTGATCGTCGGCATCAAGGGTGGAGACAGCATCCCACAATCCCTGACGCAGTGCCTGACCAAGGGCATTCACAGGCGGATTATCAACTGTAACGAGAGCGATTTCACCTTCACGGGTGATGGTAACTGACATATCAAATTCCCAGATAGGCTTCACGGATTTTAGGATCTGCAATCAGTTCCTCAGCGGAACCTTGCATTGTGATGTTACCGGTTTCCATCACATAACCTCTGTCGGCAACTTTCAGAGCGCCATAGGCATTCTGCTCGACGAGAAGAATAGTAACGCCTAAGGACTTCAGACTGCTGACTACATCAAAAATCTGCTGAACAATAATCGGCGCCAGCCCCATCGATGGCTCATCCAGTAGTAAGCAGGCTGGCCGCCCCATCAGAGCGCGTGCCATTGCCAGCATTTGTTGCTGGCCGCCCGAAAGGCCACCGGCAGGCAGATTGCGTTTTTCTTTCAGGATCGGGAACATGGAAAAAGCATCTTCCATATCCTTCTCAACGCGGCTGTCGCGAAATAAAAACGCGCCAAGACGTAAGTTTTCCTCGACTGTCAGGTTCGTGAAAATCTGACGCCCTTCCGGCGACTGGGTTAATCCGCGCGACGGACGGCGATAGGCTGAAAGCGTGGTGATCACCTCACCACGAAAATTAATGCTGCCGCCTGAAACCGGCTGCAAGCCGGAAAGACAACGCAGCAGGGTGGTTTTTCCGGCGCCATTGGCGCCGACAACCGTAACGATTTCACCGGAATCGACCGTCAGATCAATCCCGTGCAACACTTCAATACGCCCGTAACGCGAGCGCAGTCCCTCAACTGTCAGCATGCGCGTTCTCCTCGCTGTAATCTGCACCCAGATAAGCCGCAATCACTGCCGGATTTTGACTGACCTCGGCTGGCAGGCCTTCCGTCAGTTTTTGTCCGTGATCGAGAACCACTATATGATTGGAGATGCGCATCACCATTTTCATGTCATGCTCAACCAGCAAAATCGCTACGCCGGAGGCGGCAACCTCGGCAATCAGCCGGTCAATTTCATCAGTTTCCACGGCATTGCAACCGGCCGCAGGCTCATCTAGCAACAGCACTGAAGGTTGCAAAGCCAGAGCGCGGGCAATTTCCAGCCGTTTCAGCGAGCCATAAGACAAGCTGCTTGCTTCACGCTCGGCCGCGCGTTCAAGACCGACTTTTTCCAGAAGCTGCATGGCATTGTCACGGGCTTTGGCTGCTCTGCGTCGTGAATCTGGCAGAGACAGCAAATCGCTGATAACCGAGCCGCGCTCGCTTAAGTGAAATCCTGCAATGGCGTTTTCAATCACCGACATATTCTGGAAGATCTGCAGGTTTTGGAATGTGCGTGACATACCACGGCGCGCCAGCAGATCGGGGCGCATACCGGTAATATCTTCACCTTTTAAGAGCACGCGTCCATGTGAAGGCTGATAAATACCGGAAATCATATTGAATAAGGTGGTTTTACCGGCACCATTGGGGCCGATGACGGATGTAATTTCACCCTGTTTAACCTGAAAGCTGACATTATCAACGGCTTTCAGGCCACCAAAGCTGATGCCTAAATTTTCAATAGAGAGCAGGGTCATTCGCCGGTCCCCCTGAATTTGCGCAGTATGGAAGGCAGCAGGCCTTCACGTAAGAAGATCATCACCAGCATCATGACAAGACCAAGGATAAGCTGCTCATATTCGGCAAAAACCGTCAGCACCTGCGGCAGAATTGTCAGAATGGCAGCACCCAGAATTGCACCGAGAACAGAGGCTGCACCGCCGAGAACGGCCATTGTCACCATTTCAATCGAGTGCATGAAACCGGCAATGTCAGGGGTAATGAATTTGTTTTGCAAAGCAATCAGCGAGCCTGCTACTGAGGCAAAGACTGCGGAGATGACGAAAGCCATCAGTTTATAGCGGGCAATATCAATACCGACAGTTCGGGCTGCAATTTCTGATCCGTGGAGTGCGCGCAAAGCACGCCCCATCGGGCTGTTGTGCAGGTTTAGCACAACCCATGCACCGATCAGCAGCACGATACCGCAGAAATAGTACCAGAATTCGCCATTGCTCAAGTTCAGACCAATGGTTTTCAGCCAGCCGCGCAAACCCAGTTCCGGCACAGACATACCATCCGGCCCGCCGGTGAGATCGCGTTCATTGCTCAGTACCATAGAGACAAGAATACCAAAGCCCAGCGTTGCCACGCCGAGATAATAGCCTTTCAGGCGCAGGATAGGGCGACCGACCAGATAGGCCAGTATAGCGGAAACAATTGCTCCCAAAACCACAGCCAGCCCCGGATGGATACCCAGATGCACAGGTGCAAGCGCACAGGCATAGCCGCCGATACCGGCAAAGCCTGCATGACCAAGGCTGATTTGTCCGGCATAGCCTGTGAGAATGACAAGACCCAGAACAGCCAGCCCGTTGACGAAAACCAGAGCGCCGATGCGGAAATAAAAGCCTGACGGGAAGAACAACGGCGATAAAGCGATGATCGCAGCCAAAACCAGCAGGGTCAGTAGTTTAGCAGAAATACGGGGCATCAGACACGCTCCGTGGTTTTGTTGCCAAACAGACCTTGCGGCATGAAAAACAGCACCAGAAGAATAACGATAAAAGCGGCTGCTTCTTTATAGGTTGAAGACAGATAGCCTGCGGTCATGGCTTCGATCAGACCAATCAGGAAGCCGCCTGCAAGCGCACCTTTCGGGTTACCCATGCCGCCGAGCATTGCACCGGCAAAGCCTTTCAGCGCAAAACCAATGCCGACATTATAGGCGACCAGAGTGATCGGCGTTGCCAGCACACCGGCCAATGCGCCGATACCGGCTGAAAGTGCGAAAGACAGCGTCATGATAAAGGTCGTATTGATCCCGACCAGCTGTGCCGCCTGACGATTATTGGATGTGGCAAGCACCGCACGGCCAAGCAGGGTGCGGGTGAAAAACAGCCACAGACCGATAAAGACCACCAAAGCGCCGCCAATGACCCACAGGCTCTGTGTCTGAATAGTCGCGCCGAGAATATTCAGCGGTGTGTCACCGGAAAAGGCCGGAAAACTATGGATTTGCTTGTCAAAAATGATTTGCGCACCACCCTGAATAAATACCGATGCACCGATGGTGATGATAATCAGGGACACAACCGGCGCACCGCGTGCCGGTTCAATGGCGAATTTATTGATCGCAACACCCAGAGCTGCTGTCAGAATAATGGCAATCAGCGCAGCCAGCGGCAAAGGTAAACCGGCGGCATAGGCTGCCCATGTGATCATACCGCCCAGCATGACAAATTCGCCTTGTGCGAAATTCACCACGTCTGAAGCATTATAGATGATCGTGAAACCAAGGGCGACCAGCGCATAAACTGCGCCGACTGTTACCCCTGAAGAAAGGAATTGCATAAATTCGGACATAAGCTCTCCGGCGTCTGTCTGGGATGGTGGATATCAGAGCATTTCCGGCAAAAGTGTGAAACGGTTTTGCGTCGGATAATGCGACAAAACAAAGACTGAGAGCGGTTCTCCGATTCCGTGTTCATCAGAACCGCTCTAGATTCTTTCCCGCCTGTGGTTGACAGGCGGGAGCGGGGGCAGAGCTTATTCAGCCAGTGTCCAGCCGCCGTCCTTAATTTCCAGCATACGGAACGCGGACAGGTCGAGACCCAGATGATCTTCCGGCGAGAAGGTGTAGATACCTGTGGCACCGGCAAGACCGCTAGTCTTTTCAATGGCATCACGAATGGCTTGTGGCTCGGCGGAACCGGCACGGGTTACAGCATCGGTGATGATGAGCAGCGCATCATGCGCATAGCCGCCAAATGTGCCGACCGGCATTTTAAAACGGTCTTCAAATTTGGTTTTATAAGCGGTAACCAGTGGCTGCTGCGGATCGTCCTTGCTGAGAAGATCTGCAACCAGCAATGCAGTGCCTGGCAGGCGCACGCCATCTGCGGCCTGCTTACCAGCCAGCTCAATAAAGCCGGAAGAGGCAACGCCATGCGACTGATACAGCGGCAGTTCAATGCCAAGCTGATGATAGTTGCGGGTTACAATCGACGGTCCCTGACCAAAACCCGGATTGAGCACAGCCTGAATGCCGCCGGTATTGCGGATTTTTGTCAGCTGCGCTGTCATATCCGCATCTTTCGGATCATAGGTCTCATCGACAATGATCTCGATTTTATAGTCTTTGGCAACGTCTTTACACTGCGCTTCCATTGACGCGCCAAAGCCGTCGGTGCCGGAAATCAGACCGATTTTGCTGATGCCGCGCTTGCCCATATCTTCATAGATTTTCTGGCAGGCCATGCGGTCAGTATGCGGGGTTTTGAATGTATAAGCGCGCACCGGCTTGATAATTTCAATCGCACCGGCAAGGGCGATGAATGGAATTTCAGCATCTTCGGCCACCGACAGGATCGACATCGCAGTACCGGTGGTGGTGCCGCCGATAATTGCCACAACCTCATCATCTTCAATCAGACGGGTTGCGAAAGTGCGTGCTTTATTGGCATCGCCGCCGTCATCATACATGACCAGCTTAATCTGCTCGCCATTGATGCCGCCTTTTTCATTCAGCTCAGCAATCAGCATTTCCAGCGTTTTGGCTTCCGGATCGCCCAAAAACGCAGCAGGGCCGGTTGCTGAAATAGAAGCGCCAAGGCGGATTTCTGCCTGAGCAGCGGACCAGCCACCTGCAAGACCGAGCGCCAGAATGGTTGCAGGAACCGTTGTTTTTAAAAATTTAATCACGTTAGTCTCCTCCCAGAGTGTTATTAATTTGTGGCTGGTCTGCGCCACATTGCGCGGCGGAAACGGCTGGCCACAAAAGCGGTATCAGTCAGACAAGCATTGCCCGCAGGATTTGCACCGGTAACGTGGAAATCACTGAAAGCGGCAGATTGGTTGACGAAAATATTTCCTGTCAGATTGACCGACAGATTCACACCGCCCCGCGCAAAGGCGATGGCAGCTTGCTGAATGCGGGTTTCATCCGTGTCATAGAGTGCTGCGGTGATCGCACCTTTACGACGAGCCAGAGCGGATGCGGTTTGAATTGCGCTGGTGGCATCCTTTGCCGGAATGACGAAAATGATCGGACCGAACCACTCATCCTCGGTCACCTTGTCGTTCTCCTGCATGGCAAGGATCAAAGGTGTGGCGCTGCGCGCTACAGGCAAAGATGCGGAGTCGCGGATGATGCGGCCAAGTTTGCGGGCAGTCTGCACACGCTCGAGCGTTGCCGGATTGGCAATCGCGCCGCAAATACCTGCAGCGCGGTCAGGATCATTGAGCAGGCGATCAATCGCATCGCTCAGTCCCTGTGCAACTTGTTCAAAGCTCTTATGACCTTCATCAGTTTCGATGCCGTCTGCCGGAATGTAAACATTCTGCGGTGAGGTGCACATCTGACCGGAATAGAGCGCAAAGGAAAAGGCCAGATTATCGGTCATGGCTTTGAAATTATCGGTGGCGGCAATGGTAACCGTATTCACACCCGCTTCTTCGGTAAAAAGCTGTGCCTGACGGGCATGATCGCGCAACCAGCCGCCAAAAGCGCTGGAACCGGTATAATCGATGAGGCGAATATCGCTATGAACTGCGAGTTTATCGGCAATTGGTGCCTCTGCACTGTCAATGGCGAGCAAAATCGCATCAACCGGCAGACCGGTTTCCGCAAAAACTTCACGGATGACCTTGATCGCAATCGCCAAAGGCAGCACTGCTGACGGATGCGGTTTAACAATTGTCGGATTGCCGGTGGCAAGACTGGCAAAAATCCCAGGAAATGAATTCCATGTCGGGAAGGTGTTGCAGCCGATGGCCAATGCAATACCTTCAGGCACCAATGACCAGTGTTTTTCAATCCGCAATGGCGGATTTTTGCCCTGTGGTTTTTCCCAAGTGGCATGATCGGCAAAGCGGTTCATCTCTTCCCATGCCATTGCCACCGCTTCCAAGGCGCGGTCCTGCGCATGCGGGCCACCGGCCTGAAAAGCCATGGCAAAAGCCTGACCTGTGGTATGCATGACAGCATTGCCCATCAGGAAACTTTCGCGGTTGAGGCGTGCTAAAACTTCAAGCAAAGCACCAATGCGGGCTTTAGTATCTGTTTGGGCAAATTCATCGGCGGCAGCATTGGCTGCATCCATCAGTTGTTCAACAGTTGCTGCAGGATAAGTGATTCCCAAGGCTGTGCCATAAGGAGAGGTCTCAGCACCAAAGCGGGTGTTTTCAGGATGATCTGCAAGAATAAAAGGTTTGTTCAGCAGGCTTTCATAGGCGTTGAGCCCGTCTTGTTTTGCGGTTTCGCCATAGATCTTGCCTGAAGGGATTTCAGGATAGGGTGTCCAGAATTCACGCTTATGCAGTGCTGCCAAAGCAGACTCAAGCACTGGAAAATGGCGGTCCCAAAACATCGTGATATCATCCCTCGTTATTGTTGATATTATTATTGACCGTCCGGTCGGTTTATGCAACAAAAAAAGAGAGAGCTCCGAAAATATGCCGGAGCAGGGAGTGAAATTATGTCGGATACTGTTCTGGTGGATCTGGCTGACGGCGTTCTGTCTTTGACTTTGAACCGCCCTGAAAAGCTGAATTCATTTAACGAGGAAATGCATATTGCTTTGCGCGCAGCTATTCAGCGCGCACATGATGATAATGCGGTACGGGCGGTGTTTTTAACGGGGAGCGGCCGTGGTTTTTGCGCTGGTCAGGATCTCGGCGATCGCGATCCGCGCAAGGGTGGCGCGGCACCTGATCTGGGCAAAACCCTTGAGACGTTTTATAATCCGACGCTGCGTCTGATCCGCTCATTAGATAAGCCGGTTATTTGCGCGGTCAATGGTGTTGCAGCCGGTGCGGGTGCGAATATTGCTATCGCATGTGATATTGTTTTTGCTGCAAAATCTGCCCGCTTTATTCAGGCCTTCTCAAAAATCGGACTGATTCCCGATGCAGGTGGTACATTTAACCTGAGCCGTATTCTGGGTGAGCCGCGAGCCAAGGCACTGACCATGCTGGCAGAACCATTATCTGCGCAGGATGCAATGGATTGGGGACTGATCTGGAAGGCTGTTGATGATGAGACCTTGCAGGCTGAGGCAATGGTAGCAGCACGTAAACTGGCATCAGGTGCAACATTCGGACTTGGGCTGACCAAGCGCCTAATTCAGGAAGCGGCAACCAACACACTTGACCAGCAGCTTGATGCAGAAAAAGACGCACAACAAAAAGCAGGCAAAAGCGCTGATTATGCGGAAGGCGTGACCGCTTTTCTTGAAAAGCGTCAGGCGGAGTTTAAAGGCCGATGAAAAGTGCTTCAGAAATGACGCCGCAGGAGCTGGCAGAAGCTTCTGCCAAGGCTATGTGGGACGGAGATCATGCCAGCCAGAAGCTTGGCATGAAGCTGGAGCATGTCGCTCCCGGCGAAGCCACATTGTCGATGACGATTGCGGATTTTATGGCCAATGGGCACGGCAATTGCCATGGCGGGTATATTTTTACACTGGCGGATAGTGCCTTTGCTTTTGCCTGTAACAGTTACAATCAGTTGACTGTCGCCCAGCAATGCTCGGTGAGTTACATCAATGCGGGCAAGATCGGTGACCGTTTGACGGCACATGCCCGTGAGGTGTCCCGTCGCGGGCGCTCCGGTATTTACGATATTCGTGTCGTCAATCAGGACAATGACCATATTGCAGAATTTCGCGGCCTGTCGCGCAGCGTCAAGGGAACGCATGTGCCGGACTGATTTGCCGTATATAAGACCAGGGAGGTTCCTATGAAAGCGCTGCCACCGGATCCAAAGATCCTCGATCCGATTGAAACTGCTTCGCGCGATGAAATCGAAGCGTTGCAGTTCCATCGCATGAAGCGTTCGTTAAAGCATTGCTACGAAAATTCATCTTTTTATCGCAAACGCTTTATTGAAGCGGATGTTCATCCTGAAGAGCTGAAAACACTGGCGGATATTGCCAAGTTCCCTTTCACCTACAAGCAGGATTTGCGCGATACCTATCCGTTCGGCATGTTCGCCGTTCCGCAGAACAAGGTTGTGCGGATCCACGGATCTTCCGGCACGACCGGCAAGCCGACCGTTGTCGGCTATTCCCAGTCCGATATTGATAATTGGGCCAATCTGATCGCGCGTTCAATCCGCGCTGCGGGTGGCCGCTCCGGCGATATGTTGCACAACGCCTATGGCTACGGGTTATTTACCGGCGGTATCGGTGCGCATTATGGTGCTGAGCGTCTGGGCTGTACGGTTATTCCGATGTCCGGCGGGCAAACGGAGCGTCAGGTTACACTGATTAATGATTTCCGCCCGCGCATTATCACGGTAACACCGAGCTATATGTTGTCGATTCTTGATGAGTTCCGCAGGCAGGGTCTTGATCCGCGCCAGAGCTCGCTGGAGATCGGTATTTTCGGTGCGGAGCCATGGACCAATGCCATGCGTGAAGAAATCGAAAATGCCTTTGATATGCATGCTGTCGATATTTACGGCCTGTCTGAAGTGATGGGGCCGGGCGTGGCGATGGAATGTGTTGAGACCAAAGATGGTCTGCATGTCTGGGAAGATCATTTCTATCCGGAAATTATTGATCCTGTGACCTGTGAGGTTCTGCCGGATGGTCAGATGGGAGAGCTGGTCTTCACAACCCTGACCAAAGAAGCGCTGCCGATGGTACGTTATCGCACACGCGATCTGACACGTATCCTTCCGGGCACAGCGCGTTCCATGCGTCGTATCGAGAAAATTACCGGCCGTAGTGATGATATGATCATCTTGCGCGGGGTTAATGTTTTCCCGACACAGATTGAAGAACAGGTTCTGAAATGCGCTGGTCTCGCACCGCATTTCCAGATTCAGCTGACCCGTACAGGCCGTATGGATTGTATGACCGTGCATGTTGAATGTACACCGGAGATGACAGATGATGCGGCACGCGCTAAATCTTCACGCGAGTTGTCACATCATATCAAGAGCATTGTCGGCGTTTCGGCTCAGATTGTTATCAAAGATCCGAATTCAATGGTGCGGTCTGAAGGCAAAGCCAAGAGGGTTGTCGATGACCGCCCTGTTGAGTAAGTGTTGTTTACACTACGACGCGATTTAAAAAGTAATTTTCATATCAGGGGGCCTTATTGCCCCCTGATCTTTTGCCGGTGAGGCATGATTTATACGGTAATAAGAGGGCACGATGTCTCGAACCAGAGCCACTGATTTTGAAGAGAAACAACGCGGTTTGCTGATCAGCGCTGCAGAAGTTTTTGCCGATTTGGGTATGGAAAAAGCATCAATGTCATTGATTGCCAATCATGCCAAAGTGTCGAAATCACTGCTTTATCATTATTATCCGAGCAAAGATGAGTTGATTTTCGCGATTATCACCACGCATCTGGAAGATCTGGTTGCGGCGATTGAAGCGGCTGATGATGAAACGCTTGATCCGCGCATACGCCTGCGCCAGTTGGTTGGCACTGTGCTTGAATGCTATAAAGGCGCGGATAATGAACACAAAGTTCAGCTGAATGCCGCATGGGCTCTGCCGGATGAACAGCGTCAGCAGATTTATGCTATTGAGCGACGGATTGTTAAGCGGTTCTCGCGTGTGCTGCGCGAGATTAATCCGGAGCTGGATAATGCCGAGCGGCCGCTGCTGACCCCTGTAACCATGTCCCTGTTTGGCATGATCAACTGGGTCTATATGTGGTTCAAAGATGGCGGTAAAATTACCCGCGAAGATTATGCTGACGTTGCCACAACGCTGATCCTCGAAGGCATCAAGGCTGTTCGTTAAAGTTTCTGCGTTCCGGCAGAAGCGGCATATAATTTAAAATAAATACCGAAATCCCCGCGCGGTATACATTCGGGCCCGACATAGGCTGTCGGGCCGATATGGATAACCGGTCACCACTGCCTTCGGTTGAGTGAAGGCAGCAGGATCAATCACGGGAATAATCCCGTCTCAGGTGTAAACACGGCTCATTCTGCCACTTCAGGCAGAGGCCATGATTTTGCAACCATGGTCAGCACATCATATTGTGCAACAACGTCACCGCGCTGGTTGGTGACACAGCAATCCCAACGCACTTCGCCATGCTGTGCATTGAGGCGCGGATTGATCTCTTTACAGGTGAGGCGTACCTGCAATGTATCGCCGAAATAAACCGGCACGAGGAAGCGCAGATTATCCACGCCGTAATTGGCCAGAACCGGCCCTGCATCCGGATGAACAAAAAGACCTGCCGCAAAACTTGCAATCAGATAGCCATGCGCCACACGGTCCTCAAAGAACGGATTGGCTTTCGCTGCTTCACTGTCCATATGAGCGTAGAAGGTATCACCGGTGAAATGAGCAAAATGCTCAACATCTTCCAGAGTGATGGTACGCTTATCTGTAATCAGCTGATCGCCGATTTTAAGCTCTGCGAGCGATTTACGGAACGGATGCTCGTCCTGTTTTGCCGGTGCACCTTCAATCCAGCGGCCAGTAACAGCGGAAAGCAGTGTCGGTGAACCCTGAACGGCTGTACGCTGCATGAAATGTTTGACGCCGCGAATACCGCCCATTTCTTCGCCGCCACCTGCGCGACCCGGACCACCATGGATCAGACCGGCCAGAGGGGAGCCATGACCGGTTGAGGTCTTTGCGGTTTCACGGTTGCCGATCAGCACACGGCCATGCCATGGCGCAACGCCAAGCACGGTTTTTTCTGCGGTTGCCGGATCATTGGTAAAGACCGAAGAGACCAGCGAGCCTTTACCTTTACGGGCAAGCGCAATGGCTTCATCCAGATCATCATAGGCCATAACAGTTGAGACAGGGCCGAAAGCTTCCACATCATGAATGGCTTCGGCCTCAAACGGTTTGTCTGCATAAAGCAAAACCGGATTGAGGAATGCACCTTTTTCCGCATCGCCGGAGGCAATATTGATCACATCCGGATCACCGGCAACGATTTCAGCACCTTTCTGCAACGTGCGAATACGGTCACGGACTTCCACGCGCTGATCAAGGCTCGCCAATGCACCCATACGGATACCCTCATCCTGAGGCAGGCCGACCGCTGTTTTACCAAGACGTTCGCGCAGGGCAGCGATCAGAGCATCAACCTCAGAGCGAGGCGCAATCACACGGCGGATCGCTGTACATTTCTGACCGGCCTTAGAGGTCATTTCGCGGCAGGCTTCTTTGACAAACAGGTCAAACTCTTCTGTGCCTGCTTTGGCATCAGGAGCAAGAATTGCCGCATTGAGACTGTCTGCCTCCATGGTGAAGCGAACGGAATTAGCAACAATAGCTGAATGGTTTTTCAGCATACGGCCGGTGCTGGCCGAGCCGGTGAATGTTACCACGTCCTGCTCTGTCACATGGTCGAGCAGATCGCCGACCGAGCCGCAGATCAGCTGCAATGCACCTTCCGGCAGAATGCCGGTTTCAATGATACGACGTACCATCAGTTCAGTCAGATAAGCGGTCTGGCTGGCCGGTTTGACAACACAAGGCACACCGGCAATCAGTGTCGGTGCGATTTTTTCCAGCATACCCCAGATCGGAAAGTTGTAGGCGTTGATATGCACTGCAACGCCTTCCATAGGGGTGAGGATATGCTGACCGATAAAGCTGCCGTCACGGGAAAGTTGCTCAATATCACCTTCAGCCAGAACACGGGCATTCGGCAATTCGCGCCGTCCTTTGGACGAATAAGCGAGCATAGTGCCGATGCCGCCTTCAATATCGACCCAGCCGTCACTGCGGGTGGCACCGGTACGCAGGCTTTCCGTATAGAATTCCTCTTTCTGTGCCATCAGCGCCAGACCCAGCTCTTTTAAAAGTTGGGCACGCTCATGAAAGGTCATATTCCGCAGTTTTGGGCCTGCAATTTTGCGGCCATAATCCAGCGTATCAGCGAAATTCACGCCTGTTGAATCAATAAGCGCTACCGGTTCACCGGTGGCTGCATCCAAAAGCGTCTGTCCTTGTTTGGTGCCGGCGACCCAGCTTCCATAGACATAGCTTTCAAGGCGGCGTGGTTGAACAGCCATATGGCTCATTGCATTTCCTTCCAAATTCTTCATCGGGGGCAGGGCGCTATGGGATGGTCAATATCAAAGACCAAGCGGGCTCAAAATCGTGCTACATTCACTCTGCCAGCGGCTGAGTAAGGCGCTGTTGGGGCTATGGCGCAGACCAAAACGCGCCAGAATTTCAAAACGACCGGATTGCGGATCGCCAAAACCGGCAGCAACACGCGGGCGCCAATAATCGATACTGGCTGCGGCTTCTTTCCGACCGGCATCTGTGCGGACAATGCTTGTTAGTCCTTCCAGACCAAGCTGCATATGGCGGGTTTCACGCGGTGCAATTTCACGGAAGACCTCGGCCAGCGGGGCGTAGGAAATGCGCGTAAACTCGGTCATCAAAATGCCGGTGGCAAGACCTTGCAGGACATTCATCACCACGGCATCTGTCCAGCTGATAATCGGGTAGTGAAACACCGAAACCCGCATATCACCTTCTTTACGGGTGGTGCCGAGGTCGCTGTCGCGCGGTGCACGTGCTGCCCAATCATATTGGGACTGGTAACGGCGTTTATCGGTGCCGAAATCACCCATAATATTGAGAACACGCTCGGCATGATCGGCTTTTTCCAGCGTGATACGGCTGGCCGCAATACGCTCTTTAATAGCGGGCGCGAAATTAATTGAGGATGCAAAACCCGCAGAGGCCGCCAGTTCACTGTCGACAAAGCTCGACATCATCCGCATCAGCTCGCCGCGATAGCGTGCAGGTACATTATTCGGAGCGGAGAGAACGCCGCCTTTTGCCAGATATTCTTCAATATTCATCATATCAGACATGGCATTTCCCCTTATTCATCATAGCTGACGACAACGCGGTCGCTCAGCACAGATGCCTGACAGGACAGGACGTAACCGGCGCGGACTTCGTAATCTTCCAGCGCGTGGTTGACGGCCATTTCGACTTCGCCCTCGAGCACTTTACAGCGGCAGGTCGAGCAGACACCGGCTTTACAGGAGTAAGGTGCATCAAGATTGTTTGCGAGGGCAGCTTCCAGAATTGTCTGGCCGTTGCGTTCCATTGTAAAGCTGCGGGTCGTGCCATCCAGTGTCATCATGGCCTGCACACCGGCACCGGCTGTTGCGGCCTGTTTGGAAACAGGACGCTGCTTGGCACGTCCTGGCTGACCGGAGGCGAAGAGTTCGAATTTGATCTGCTCGTCTTTCAAACCGTGTTCACGCAGGCTGGCGGCGATGCTCAGCATCATCGGCTCGGGGCCGCAGATGAAAGCAGTGTCAATGGATGTCGGATCAATCCAGATACGGAACATATCCTTCAGCTTGGCTTCATCAATACGGCCTGTAAAAAGATCAATTTCCTGACCTTCCTGCTGCAGCACGTGAATGACAGAAAAACGGCCAAGATAGGTGTTTTTCAGGTCTTCCAGCACTTCGCGGAATATGATTGAGCTGATCTGGCGATTAGCATAAATCAATGTGAAGCGGGATTTCGGCTCGCGTGCCAATGTGGTTTTGATGATCGATAGCAACGGGGTAATGCCGGAACCGCCCGCAAAGCCCAGATATTGTTTTTCACCATCCGCTGTGATCGGCGTAAAGAAGCGCCCCATTGGCGACATGGCTTCAATTTCATCGCCAAGGCACAGATTTTCATTCGCCCATGTGCTGAATGCACCACCGTCAACGCGTTTGATCCCGACCTGCAACAAGCCGTCATCCAGCCCCGCGCAGATGGAATAGCTGCGGCGCAGTTCTTCACCGTCGAATGCACGGCGGAAGGTCAGATACTGACCTTGTGTGAAGTTGAACTGTTCGCGGTCTTCATCCCGCGGGGTCAATGTCAGAACGACAGCATCGCGGGTATCGCGCTGAATATCGGTGACTTTAAGGGTATGAAAGCGTGCCATTGGGTATCTTTCTTAAAACCGGCCTAGAGCATTTCACAGTCAAGTTGGATCAACTTGGACAGTCTGGGATAATGCGACAAACAAAAGAATCTAGAGCGAGCACTGCGATTCAACATGAACGTAAACCGCTCTAGAACTGGCGCATCCTCAGATGCATTTGAAATAGTCAAAAGGCTCCAGACAATCTTTGCAGCGATAGCTGGCCTTACAGGGCGTCGATCCGAACTGGCTGATCTTTTCCGTATTGGCGGAGGAGCAGCGCGGACAGGTGATGGTTATATTGCCACCTGAAAGGCTGCGGGCACGGTCAAGCAGCACACCATTTGCGGCAGTACCGTCAACAGGCGGCGTAATGCCATAGACGCGCAGCTTTTCGCGGCCTTCTGCACTCAGCCAGTCAGTCGTCCATGCAGGAGAGAGCCTGCGTTCCAGACGGAGTTGTTCAATCCCTTTGGAGCGCAGTGCCGTTTCAATATCGAGATTGATGATGCTGGTGGCCGGACAACCGCTATAGGTCGGTGTAACCGTGACAACGAGCTCATCTTCCTGCCATGCAACATCACGGATGATGCCGAGATCAGTCAGGCTGATAACCGGGATTTCCGGATCGGGAACCTCGGCAAGCCAGCCCCAGATTTGATCGAGAGAGGGACGGGCAGTGTTCTCCATGGCGATTACCAGCTCGCACCGGGATAGGCGCGCTGCAACCACTGCAACTGTGTCAGCATATGCCCCAGATGTTCGGTATGCATGCCCTGACGGCCGCCTTTATGGGCAAAGGTGCTGTCCGGAATATGCAGCGTCGCCTCATGAAGAACCGCACGGATTGTGCTTTCCCAGATCGGGCGTAACTCTGCCGGATCGGGTGCAATACCCTGTTCCGCTGCAGCCTTGTCGATCTCGTCAGACAGGAACATTTCGCCGGTATATGGCCACAAGGCATCCAGAGCCTTCTGCATACGGCGATGACTTTCGTCAGTACCGTCACCCAGACGAATGACCAGATCGGAGGAGCGCTCCAGATGATAAGCAACTTCCTTAGCAGATTTCTCTGCAATATCTGCAATGCGCTGATCAGACGATTTTTTCAGCGCTTTCATGAGTTCCAGATGAAAGGCGTCAAACAGGAACTGACGCATCAGCGTATAGCCGAAATCATCATTCGGGCGTTCGGTGATGAGGAGATTTTTGAAATCCCAGGCGTCACGCAGGAAAGCCAGATCATCCGCCGAGCGGCCTTTGTCTTCCACTTCACCGGCAAGACCGAGCCAGAGCTGGGTCTGACCGATCAGGTCGAGGGACACATTGGCCAGCGCGATATCTTCTTCCAATGCAGGGGAATGCCCGCACCATTCGGACACGCGATGACCGAGGATCAGAGTATTATCACCAATACGGAGCAGGGTTTCAAAAGCCACATTACGTGTGCTCTTGTCTTCCGCAGGAGGACGCACATTGCGTACGATTTCTTCCTGTCTAGCGCGATCCAGTACCGGCGCTGTTTTACCGTGGGCAGCGCTCATCACATGCTCCCTACTTCTTCTGGAATGTCGAAGAATGTCGGATGACGATACACTTTGCTGTTGGAAGGTTCGAAAAGCGGGCCTTTTTCCGACGGGCTGGAGGCGACGATATCATCCGAGCGTACCGCCCAGATGGAAACGCCTTCATTACGGCGGGTATAGACATCACGCGCATTATTGATCGCCATTGCAGCATCGGGTGCATGCAGGCTGCCGACATGACGATGGTTCAGCCCGTGCTGACCACGGATAAAGATCTCCCAGAGCGGCCATTCTTTGGACATGCTATTCTTCCTTATCTTGAGGGCTGTTATTCGGCTGCAACGCGGGCAGAACGACTGGCAGCCTTGTCGGCATGCGCAACCAGTGCTTCGCGGAACCAGGCGCCATCGTCCCATGCTTTGACACGGGCGCCGAGGCGATCCGTATTGCAAGGGCCGTTACCACTGATGACATCGAAGAATTCAGTCCAGTCCGGCTCGGTAAAGTCGTAACCGCCTTTTTCTTCATTCCATTTCAGATCAGGATCGGGAACTGTCAGACCAAGATATTCAGCCTGCGGAACTGTCTGATCGACAAATTTCTGACGCAGTTCGTCATTGGTATTCATCTTGATCTTCCAGGCCATAGACTGGACAGAGTGCACGGAATCCTTGTCGGACGGGCCGAACATCATCAATGACGGATACCACATGCGGTTCAGCGCATCCTGAGCCATACGTTTTTGTGCAGGTGTGCCGGAAGCCATTTTCATCATCACGGCATAGCCCTGACGCTGGTGGAAGGATTCCTCTTTACAGATGCGGATCATCGCACGGCTGTAAGGGCCGTAGGATGTACGCTGCAACGGCACCTGATTCATAATCGCCGCGCCGTCAACCAGCCAGCCAACCGCGCCCATATCGGCCCATGTCAGTGTCGGATAGTTGAAAATTGAGGAATATTTCATCCGGCCTTCGTGCAGGCGTTCAAGCAGATCATCGCGTGAGACGCCCAGAGTTTCAGCGGCAGAATAGAGGTAGAGGCCGTGACCGGCTTCATCCTGAACCTTGGCAAGCAGGATCGCTTTGCGTTCCAGTGTCGGCGCGCGGGTGATCCAGTTGCCCTCAGGCAGCTGTCCGACAATTTCACTATGGGCATGCTGGCCGATCTGGCGGATCAGCGTCTTACGATAGCCGTCCGGCATCCATTCTTTCGGCTCGATCTTTTCACCGCGGTCGATACGCTCCTGAAAAGCGATTTCCTGCGGGCTCATCTCGGCGCGGTTTTTTGCACCTTCAGACGTTACAAGCTGTGCATACATAGCTGGCTGTCCTTTCCGGTCAGACGCGTTCGATAATCATGGCGATACCCTGACCAACACCGATGCACATTGTGCACAAGGCATAGCGGCCGCCGGTGCGATGCAGCTGATACATCGCTGTTGAGACCAAACGCGCACCGGACATGCCCAAAGGATGACCGATGGCGATGGCTCCGCCATTCGGGTTTACATGCTCAGCATCATCCGGCAGACCCAGATCACGCAGTGTGGCTAATGCCTGACTGGCAAAAGCCTCATTCAGTTCAATCACATCCATCTGATCGATGGTCAGGCCGGCGCGCGCCAGAACTTTTTTGGCTGCGGGCGATGGGCCGATACCCATAATGCGCGGCTCAACACCAGCTGCGACCATGGCCACAATTCGCGCTTTTGGTGTCAGTCCTTGCGCTTTTGCGGCTTGTCCTGAAAGAATAGTCAGCGCTGCCGCACCGTCATTGACGCCGGAGGCATTGCCTGCGGTCACGGTCAGATCAACGCCGTTAATGGCTTTCAGTTTGGAGAGTGCATCTGCGGTCGTGCTTGGGCGGGGATGTTCGTCTTCGGCAAAGATTATCGGGTCGCCACGGCGGGGTGTAATTGTAACCGGAGCGATCTCATCTTTAAAAAGGCCTGAAGCCTGTGCTTTTGCCCAGCGCGCCTGACTGCGTGCTGCAAATGCATCCTGATCTTCACGGGAGATATGAAAGTCAGCGGCCACATTGTCAGCGGTTTCCGGCATTGTATCGACGCCGAATTTTGCCTTCATCGCCGGATTGATAAAGCGCCAGCCGATGGTGGTGTCATAAACCGCATTATTGCGAGAGAAGGCGCTGTCAGCTTTCGGCATCACAAAGGGCGCGCGTGTCATGCTCTCAACGCCGCCCGCGATAACGAAGTCGCAATCGCCGGAGCGGATAGCGCGTGCGGCCATGCCAATGGCATCCATACCGGAACCGCAAAGCCGGTTGACGGTGGTGCCGGGAACGCTGATCGGCAGACCTGCCAGCAACACAGCCATACGGCCGACATTGCGGTTGTCTTCACCGGCCTGATTGGCGCAACCATAGATGAGATCATCAACGGCAGACCAGTCTACACCCGGATTTCTTTCAATGAGGGCTTTGAGAGGCAATGCTGCAAGGTCATCTGCACGTACCGAAGCTAATGCCCCGCCATACCGGCCAATTGGTGTACGTACTGCATCGCAGATAAAGGCATCTTGCATTGCCTTGTCCTTTCCTACCCTGAGAAAGCCGAGTGAACTCCTCATTCATCGACCGCTTGGTCAGGATTATACGGCCATTAAACATTACAGCGCAAGTGATTTTTTAGAATTATTGTAATGTTTTGAGGTAAAACAAATTTTACCCTTGTTCTGACAAGGAAAGTCCGTGTTGACGGGCGGCCGTTTGCTGGGTTTTTGCGGGCAAGAGGCCATCCACACCTTCGCATTGTGAGGCAATCCACACCTCAGATTTAGGCGATAGTGCCTGATACAGACTGCGAAACAGATCACGAGCATTGTGCCCCTGCCAGTCATCAGGCAGAGCCTCGGCTGGCAGACGCGGGTCGCGTAATAAGACGCTGCGATAGGCATGTACCAGCAAAAGTCGCGCCATCACCGCGTCTTCTGCGGAGAGCTGCGGGATTTTGCTATACAGCGGTTCAAACCGTGTCAGCAGATCACAATAGCGTTGATGCAGGATGGAGAGATCCCAGAACTGCGCAAGCCAGTTCATATCATCGGGATCAACAGCCCGCAAAAGCTGTGCGCCTTCCGGCAAAGCCTGTCCGCGATCCGGCCGGATAAAGACGGAAGACCCCATGCGTCCCATGCGCAGGCGCAAGGCTGCTGCATCAGGCAAGTCAGGGGCAAAAATGATTTGCCAGCCATTGATGACCGTATCGGGTTGATAAAGCAGTTTTGCTGCCTGATCGAATTCCTGCTGCGCAGAAGCATCAAGATTGTAATAGCTGCGCCGACCGTTGCGTTCGCCTTTCAGGCGCTGGGCGGTGACTAGGCGAGAAACAGCGGTTCTGACCACGGATTCACTCAAACCTGCGCGGTTACAAATTTCAATCAGCGAGCCTGTCCAGAGAATACCGCCTCGGGGCAGAACAATATCGCCGTAGACCGTGACGATGAAACCGGCAGCCCGCAATTCTTGTCCGTTCAGCAAGTCGGTGATGACAGTCTGTGCAACCATAGGCCTGCTACCCTTTTAATCATTAGGAGTTCTTATTTGAACAGAATACCGGTTTTGTGGGAGATGAATTTGAGCAGGACATTTCATAGACCAGCTGTGCTGAGATAGCAAAATTTGAAATTAGAGTGCATCCCGAACGGCGTAAAAGACTTTTCGGAACAAGATTTTCGTAAAACAAATGGAGAGAGCGGCTCAAGGCTGACTGATTAACTGGAAGCGCTCTAACGGCTGTAAGTCCGTGAATGAGGTGGGAGGTGGGATTTCACAGTTTAATCCTGTGCGCTCTCAGTTAGGAAAGCGATTAAATTGCAACCTATGATTGCTTCGATCTTTATAGTCAGCTTTGCTTATAAGTTAAAAATATCTGTTTTTGGCGTTGAGATGAATTTATTTTGGCTATAAATTTGTAGTTTAATCAATGGATTAATAAAAACAACATCTCGAAGTTAAAAAATATCATTTCCAGTAAATTTTGGTTGCAATAAAAATACAACCTATGGTAGTTATTTTGCATGATAGCAGGTGTAAGGTTGTGTTGTTGAGTGCTCTCGGGGTGACAGAGCAGGACGTTGTGGCGGCAGCCATTTTTGATTTTAAAAATAAATAAGAACTAATCATTTGGGGTGAGAAATGAATAATTTAAACTTAAATACAGATGCTAATTCCGTTGCGCATCAACAAGGGTTTTTATTTCACGAAACTGTAGAAAATTTGAATGAAGGTATTTCAGATACATTCAAAAACTTAGTTCATCATCAAAATAAAATCGCTTATATTGTTAGTCATCGCGGTAAATTCAGTTATCGCCACGATCATTGCACCGCAATCATCGTTCTCGCAGCAATCAAGGATCTGCACTGGTCGCTGCAAGGCAAATTCGGTGAGAGTTTTGATGCGCCTGCGGGTACCGTGCTGATTATACCGGCTTGCACTGAATATACCCTGCAATGGCCGATAGAAACCGATTATCTCCAGATTGCCCTTGATAATAATTTGCTACGTGATTTGAGGGATATCAGTGGTGGTTTGTCACTCTCGGAACTGTTTCCGCACCCCTCAAGGTTGCCTAATCCCAAAGCCTTGCTGATTGCCAACTTGTTGCGTGCCGAATTGTTAAAAAATGCGCCGGTGAGTGCCGGTTATCTTCAGGCGCTGCTTGCCGTTTTGATCGTTCAATTGGTGCAAAACCATTCATTTCTCAGAACATCCGGGGCTAAGCAGGAAAACGGTGGGCTCTCCTATCAGGCATCGCGCCGAATAGAAGCATATTTGCGTGAAAACTATATGCGCAAACTGTCTATCTCCAAAATGGCCAATATATTGGGTGTTTCTGGCGGACATTTTCTGACATCATTTCGCGAGAGCTTTGGGCAGACACCACATCAGTTTTTGCTGGCGCTTCGTTTAAGTGCGGCTGAGGATATGTTGACGAATACGGATATTTCATTGGCTGAAATTGCTGACAGGGCAGGCTTTTCCAGTCAGAGCCATATGACAACGGCTCTGAAAAAATGTCGGATGATAACGCCGGGAGAGCTGCGGCGTAAACGGGTTCGGGTTGGTAAAAAATCCTGAGATGAAGCATGACGCGAATAAAGTCCTGTAATGCTGCCTTGGTTTGCTGGTCTCAGTTTCCCACTTTCTGGGATCAGTGAGGCAAAGTGTCAGTGTTTGGAAAGTAAGTTGACAGCGACCTGTATCATGGCGAAGATGCCGTAATAAGAGTTATATTGTGAAAATTTAAATATACTCTTATCCTTGTAGTATTTGATATTCATATCTGTACTATTTTATTAAAAATGACAATGAATACAGATATTTATGAAACGTAAATATCTGAGCATACAGCATACGGGAATAACATGATTTAGAATATATTGAGTTTAAGTGGGAGGAATATTTTATGCGCTTGAAATTCTTGTCCGGTGTTGCAGTTGCAGCCGTTTTAGCCTGGACAGCAACCGCGCAGGCAGAGCTACTTATGGGTGTGGGAGCACCGATGACCGGCCCGAATGCCACTTACGGGCAGCAGATTCTGAAGGGAGCAGAAGCTGCAATTGCTGAAATTAACGCCAATGGCGGTATTAACGGTGAACAGGTGAAAATCGTCATTGGGGACGACGTTTCTGACCCGAAACAGGGGATTTCTGTTGCCAATAAATTCGCTGCGGATGGCGTAAAATTCGTCATCGGCCACTATAATTCCGGCGTGACTATTCCGGCATCAGATGTCTATGCCGAAAATGGCATCCTGATGATTAGCCCGGGTGCTACTAATCCAGCTTATACGGAAAAAGGTCTTTGGAATACGTTCCGTACCTGCGGACGTGATGACCAGCAGGGCATTGTTGCTGGTAATTACATCAACGATCATTTCAAAGATAAAAAAATCGCGGTCATTCACGATAAGACCCCTTATGGTCAGGGACTAGCCGATGCCACCAAAAAGACCTTTAATGAACTCGGCGTGAAAGAGGTCATGTATGAAGGTGTGAACACCGGCGAGAAGGATTTCTCGGCACTGATTACCAAGGCCAAAGCGGCCGGTATTGATGTTCTCTATTGGGGCGGCGTGCATACTGAGGGCGGCTTGATTATCCGTCAGCTTGCAGATCAGGGGCTGAAGGTCACGTTCATTTCCGGTGATGCGATTGTTAACAACGAGCTGGCTTCTATTGCCCGTGATGCGGTTGTCGGTACGCTCAACACATTTGGACCAGATCCGCGTGTTGATCCGGCCAATGCCGAACTGGTGAAGAAGTTCCGCGACAGCGGTTTCGAACCGGAAGCCTATACACTTTATTCCTATGCGGCAGCACAGTCTTTGGCAGCAGCTGCCAAAGCTGCCGGTTCTAATGATCCGCAGGAAGTCGCCAAGGCGATGAAGGAAAAAGGTCCGTTCAAAACCGCTTTGGGTGATCTGGCTTTTGACGAAAAAGGCGATGCCAAATTGCCGGGTTATGTGATGTATGAGTGGAAGAAAATGCCGGATGGCAGTTTCACTTATGAACAGCAGAAGCAGGGTGGCTAAACTTAGTTAGTATAGAACGTCATTGGAAAAGCCGCCATTTGGAGCCAAATGGCGGCTTTTTTATTCAGTGCGTATTCGGATTATGCACCATAAGGTACCCAGATGTTTTTAACTTGCACAGCACGGCGCAGATAATCACGTCCCTGACCTTGTGCTGTATCCAGCCAGTTACGCTGACGGCCATTATTGACCCATGTGGCTTTGAGGTTGCCGGCAGAGGCCTTCTCAACCATGGCACTGCCTGCCTGGGACCCGACATACCAGAGCGCGGACACAGCATCGTGTTCTGCCAGTGTTTTGGCCAGCACATCACGCTCGCCAGTGATGAGATTGACAACACCTGCCGGTACATCTGATGTATCCAACACCTGATAGAAGGCACCGGCAATCAATGGGTGACGGCTGGACGGCACAACCATAGCACGATTGCCCATAGCGATTGCGGGTAAGATCAGCGAGATCATCGAGAGCAACGGCAGTTCATCTGGGCAGACAATACCGGTGACACCCCATGGTTCGTTCATTGCCAGTGTGACATGACGCGACTTGGTCGAATGAACGGCGCCGTCAAACTTATCGGCCTGTGCAGCATAGTAGAAAATACGACGGATTGAAGCGTCGAACTCTTCTTCTGCTTTCTTGTCCGTAACGCCGGTGCTTTTCACCAGCAGTTTAATGAACTCAGCACGGCGCTGCTCGAGATTTTCGCCCAAATAATACAGCACCTGCGCACGGTTATGCGCGGTCGCGCCACCCCATGAACCTGCTTTTGCTGCTGCCTCTACGGCATTGCGGATATCTTTGCGGTTGCTGAGTGGTGCCTCACCGATAACGATATTGCCTTTGCCGTAGACAGCATAACTTGCACCGCCATCAGGGCGTGCCTGCTTGCCGCTGACATAGTTTTTCATCGTGCGGTCGATGGAACCGGCAGCCACTTTTTCACCGGCCACAGGCAGAGCGGAGAAAGAAACGCTTTCGGTTTCTTCAGCGAGCGGCAGAGCTTTTTCCCAGTCGCTGACCAGATATTCATAAAGCCCTTCGCGCGCACCTTCACGACCGAAACCACTTTCACGATAACCGCCGAAACTGGCACCGGCATCAAGCATATTGGTGCAGTTGATCCAGACAACACCGGCTTTAACGGAAGCTGCAATATCCAGAGCCGTGTTGATATTCTCCGACCAGATGGAAGCAGCCAGCCCGTATGCAGTGTTATTAGCCAGTGCAATTGCTTCAGCAGGTGTGCGGAAAGTTGTTACGGCTGCAATCGGGCCGAAAATCTCGACCTGACAAACGGTTGAAGCCTGATCAACTTCGGTGAAGAAGCCCGGCGCGATGAAATTGCCTTTTGTGGGCAGGGCATTTGGCGTTTGCCACAGCGCGCCGCCTTCTTCTACGCCTTTGGCGATCAGCGCGGAAATACGTTTGACCTGCGTTGGTGAAACGATGGCACCGACATCGGTGGATTTGTCCAGCGGATCACCAACGCGAATGGTTTCAAGGCGCTTGCGCAGCTTGGCATAGAAGCGTTCCGCAATGCCTTCCTGCACCAGAAGGCGCGAGCCTGCACAGCACACTTCACCCTGATTGAACCAGATCGCATCGACAACGCCTTCAACAGCGCTGTCGAGGTCGGCATCTTCGAAAACGATGAATGGCGACTTGCCGCCGAGCTCCAGTGACAGTTTCTTGCCGGAACCGGCAATCTGCTCGCGGATAATGCGGCCGACATTGGTTGAGCCGGTAAAGGCGACCTTGTTCACATCCTCATGCCCACAAATCAATGCACCGGTTTCACCGTCGCCTTGCACAATATTGACCACACCGGCAGGCAGGCCGACTTCATGGCAGATTTCCGCAAAGGCAATAGCAGTCAGTGGCGTGAGATCGGCAGGCTTCAGCACAACCGTATTACCGGCAGCGAGCGCAGGCGCGATTTTCCATGCCAGCATCAAGAGCGGGAAGTTCCACGGGATGACCTGACCGCAGACACCGAGAGGTGAGAAGCCACGGAACTCATCCTCCACCATCTCAGCCCAACCGGCATGATGATAGAAATGGCGGACAGCCAGCGGCACGTCAATATCACGGCTTTCGCGGATCGGTTTGCCGTTATCCATGCTCTCCAGCACGGAGAAGAAACGCTCGCGTTTCTGCAAATGACGGGCAATCGCATAGAGATATTTGGCGCGTTCATGGCCGGAGAGTTTCGACCATTTGCCGAACGCGGCGCGGGCGGCTTTGACAGCCATATCAACATCTTCCGCGGTACCTTTGGCAATACCCGCTAAGCGCTGTTCGGTTGCCGGGTTGATTACGTCAATAATTTGCTCGCTGCCTGCATCGGTAAAGCGGCCATTGATGAAATGACCGAACGGAGCGGAATGATTTTTCAGCCATGCAACTACATCGCCATTGGCTTCGGGAGACGGGCCATATTCCATTGTATTCAGAATATCCTTGATCTGTGCCATAGTCGTAAATTCCTTATGCCGCAGCGTGACGGGAGAGGTCGGCATAACGGCCGGTCATATAATGTTCGAGCTGGCGCTCAATATCACCGAGCAATGAGGATGCGCCGATGCGAAATAAATCCGGCTGCAACCAGTCATGCCCCAGTTCTTCCTTCATCATCGACAGCCAGACGAGGGCTTCCTTGGCAGTACGCAAGCCACCGGCAGGCTTGAAGCCAATGATCTGGTCTGTGCGCTCACCATAATCGCGCAGTGCGCGCACCATTGTCAGGCTGACCGGCAAGGTTGCATTGACGTCTTCTTTGCCGGTTGAGGTTTTGATGAAATCGGAACCAGCCTGCATTGCAACCATAGATGCCTTGTAGACATTGGTCAGGGTTTGCAGATCGCCGGTGGCGAGAATGGCTTTCATATGCGCTTCACCGCAGGCCTCGCGCATGGCAGCCATTTCATCATAGAGCGCCTGCCAGTTTTGGGTCAGAACATGCTCGCGGGTGATGACAATATCAATTTCCTTTGCGCCTTCTTCAACCGCATAGCGGATTTCTGCCAGACGCAGCGGCAGCGGGATAAGGCCCGCCGGAAAACCAGTCGCAACGGAAGCAACCGGAATATTGCTGCCTTCCAGTGCCTTAACCGCGTGCGGTACCATGGTCGGATAAACGCAGACTGCACCGGTGGTGATATTGGCATCACTCAGCCCCAGTGCTTCCAGAATATCCGCACGGATCGGGTTTTTCGCTTTTGCGCAAAGGCGGCGCACACGACCTGCCGTGTCGTCACCGGCCAGCGTTGTCAGGTCGATACACTGAACGGCACGTACCAACCACGCGGCCTGATATTCCTTTTTCACCGAGCGGCGGGCGGGAAGTGTCGCGGCACGGCGCTCAAGTGCTGAACGGTTGACGTTGATATCGTCAAACCACTCTGTTTTGAGCGGTGTTCCGGCGTTACGTGTATGAGAAGGGCTCATCGTATATCCGTATAGTTTGGGTGCAATCGGCGGTTTTAATCATAAAACCGTTTTCTGACAGGTTCCCGCCTACGGGGGAAGCCGGGAACCTGTCTGATCCGATGATTGCACCGGTTAAATTAATGCACCACCATATCTGTGGGTGCAGCAGATTGAGGTTCAGCTATGGTTTTTACAGAATTCTGCAAATTCCTCGAGAGACGCATAGGATTTCTGCGTACCTGTTTTGGTGATGCTGTCGGCAGCATAGAGGCTGGCGCTTTTAAGAGCCTCCGCCACGTTGCCGTGTTCGGCATAGAACCGAGCGAAAGAGCCGATAAAGGCATCACCCGCGCCTGTTGTATCTTTCGGCGTGACTGTGACGGGTGCGATACTGACCACATTATCAGCGGTTATCAAACGCGCACCACGACCACCGAGCGTCACGATGACCGTGCGGATGCCTTTGGCAATCAGTGAGCGGGCAGCAGCAGTGGTCTCATCATCGGTTGAAACGGGCATGCCGGAAAGCAGAGCCAGTTCCGTCTCATTCGGTACAAGGAACGATACCTGACGGATGCGCTCTGGATCAAGATCAGCCGCAGCAGGTGCCGGATTGAGAATGGTTTCAATGCCGTTTGCCGCTGCAAAAGCGATGGTGTGGTAGACCGTCTCGACCGGCACTTCCATCTGCATCAGGATCAGGCCGCATTGTTTCAGATCTTCGGCAGCGTCATCCACATCCTGTGGCAACAGATCGGCATTGGCACCTTTCACGATGAGGATGGAATTTTCACCGCTCTTATCGACAAAAATTGGTGCGACACCGCTGGATTTGCCTTTGATGACACCGACATGTTTGGTGTCGATACCCGCTTTTTGCAGATTGAAAATAGTATTGTCACCGAAAATATCATCGCCGACTTTGGTCACCATCATCACATCGGCACCAAGGCGTGCTGCGGCAAATGCCTGATTGGCACCCTTGCCACCGCAGCCCATTTCAAACAAAGGGGCTTCCAGCGTTTCGCCCAAGAAAGGCATACGATCCATATAGGTAACCAGATCGACCATGTTAGAACCGACAACAGCGATTTTTTTCGACATCGAAAATACTCTATCTCTCTGCTTTTCTTTATCTTGCTCCGATTGGCGCAAACCGTTCGGGGAAGAGCCTTAAAGTGCGGTAATCATCTGTTCAAATTCGTCGGCTTCTGCAGGTGCCAGATAGCCGAGGCGGACAGGGAAGCTTGCACGTTCCCCCGGAGCCAGCAGGCGCACATTGCCTTTGGCCTTCTCTGCCAGATAGCCCTCCGGTTCGCAGGTCGATGGCAGCGCAAAAGCTGCAACCTGTGCATCGCCATTGACCAGAACCCAACGCACACATTTCGGGAAATCTGCTGCCGGATAGGAAATGGCAAAAGCCTCGCCCTGTTCCAGTTTCATCATCTGGTGAATGATGCCATTGTCGTCCTGCTTCAGATTGCGCAAATAGAAGACTTGCTCAGGATCATAACGATCTGGATCATCTAGCACTTCCATGGCAGCTGGATTTTTAGCCAGCTCATCAATCAGTGCCAGATAGTCAGGATTTGGTGTTACATGCGCGGGCACGGCAGTGCGCACTTTGGTATCTTCCGGCGAGAAGGAAGTTGGCTGAACAATACGTGCATCTTCATTATATGCGAAATTGACATGGCACATATACATCAGCTCCATCGGGGCATAGGAGAGGTTCTCAACGTCCATTTCGATGTCGAATAATGTGTCATCCGCATAAAGGCGCACGCTCGGCCGTGCCAGATAATGCGCGCCGAAACCCATCACATATTCATATTCGCCAGTCACTTCGACATAAGCACCTTGTTCGTCTTCACCGAAAATCAGACCGGCACTGTCCATATTGGCACAAGGCATTTCACCATGCGCCGCATGAGTATCCTGTGCAGAAGGCACACCATTGCGCAGCAGGCCGGAATGGAAAGCAAAACAGCCATAGGTCTCGGCAATCGTTTTGGCAGGGCGCGGCATAGCAAAGCTGTTGCCCATCGTCAGATCAACGCCGTCAAATTCCGCACCCCAGATCATCTGCCCCATATAGGGTAGCACGATCAGATGGCCGCGCTGATTTTCAATTATCAGTGCTTCAACGCCGGTGGCATAGCGGAATGCAGTGACGGTCAGACCGTCGGAGGATGCAATTTCATGCGGTTTGTCTGTGAAATCCTGACGGCGCAGCTGAATGGAAATATCTTGCATGGCACTACCTGTCTGAATTGCGGAAGGCATTGATTGCAATCACCAGAATGAGGAATGCCCCCCAGATGAAATCAATCAGATGATTGGAGAAACGCAGCATCTGGAAGCCGGATGACAGCAGCATTAGTGCCACAAGTGCAATGCCCACACCGAGTACGCGTCCTTTGCCGCCTGCCGGATTGGTGCCGCCGAGCACAGCAATCAGCACGGCCTGCAGCAGATAGGATGCACCGTAATCAGATTTTGCAGCATTGGTACGGCCGGACAGGATGATACCGGCCAGCGAGGCGAGCATACCTGTGAGCATGTAGGAATAGAGGATCATGCGATCCTTTTTCAGACCTGCGAAAACGGCCGCCTTGGGATTAGTGCCGATCAGCATCAGATTGAGGCCGAGCGTGGTACGGCTGAGCAGCAGCGCAACAAGGCCGGACACCCCGACAAAAATGATGAAAGGGGTGGCAACACCAAAGATTTTGCCGTTACCGATCATGTTCCATGCATCAGGAAAGCCAACAATTGCAGGGCCGCCGGTGAGCACCAGTGCCAAGCCCATAAACACCTGACCGGTGCCGAGCGTAGCAAGAATGGGCGTGATGCGCAATTTAGCGATCAATATTCCGTTGACCAACCCTGCCACCAGCCCCACCAGCAAAGCGAGTACCACACCGATCACCGTATAAAGCAGCATATTGCTGTCGGAGGATTGGGCAGCCTGCACCATGGTAGAGTGGAAGTAGACACCGGCGAGAATACCGGAAAGATTGGCAATGCCGACAACCGACAGATCAATACCGCCGGTCAGCATGGCAATCATCATGGCAATCGACAGAATGCCGAGTTCCGGCATGATGTAGCTGATGGATTCAAAATTGTAATAGCGCAGAAATTTATCTGGATTGAGCCAGCTCATCGCCGCAAAAACCAGCACGGTGATAATCACCAGCTGCAGGATATTGCGATCCATATTGGCTGGGCTGAGGAAGCGGCGCGTATCAATATTTTTTTTCATATCTTTATCCCCGCCGCTCACACCAGATTTTTCCGGTCACGCCATGCGGTAATTGCCGTGGCGATGATAATGATGAGACCAACGACAACTTTTTGCCATGTGGTGTCGACTTTCATGATAATCAGCGAGTTCTTGACCATCACCAGCATGAAAACGCCGAACAATGTACCAAGCACCGAGCCGCGTCCGCCGAAGATCGACGCGCCGCCCAGCACAACTGCCGCAATGACTTCCAGCTCAAGGCCGGTAAAGTCACGCGGATTGGCGAGCCAGATCATTGAGGAATGCAGCAGACCTGCAAATCCGGCCAATGCACCAGCCACACAATAGACAACGAAAATAGTTTTGGCCGTACTGAAACCAACGCGTTTTGCAGCTTCCGGCGAGCCGCCATAGGCATAAATTGAGCGGCCGGTCATGGTATATTTCAGCATCAGGTGGATGAGCAGCGCAATGCCCAGATAAACCAGCACCATCGCTGTGAGGCCGAAATTGGTTCCGGTTGCTGATGTCATCGAGACAATATCAGTCTTGCCGAATTCGATCAGCTCTTTCGGCATCTTGTTGATATTGACAATACTGGTGCCGACGAGACCCAGCACCAAGCCGCGCACGATGGAGCCGGTGCCGAGTGTCACGATCAGCGGGATCATGCGAAATTTATAAATGATGGCCGCATTGAAAGCGCCGAGGATCAAGCCGATTAATGTTGCCGCAATGAACGGGATGACCACACCATCATAACCGATGGCTACCATGGCTTTAACCGTCAGATACATTGCGGCAATTGCAAAGGCGGTGAAAGACACGTCAATGCCACCGGAGATCATCACCAGTAGCACGCCGAGCGCCATAATACCGATCACGACATTGGAGCGCAGCAGGCCGAACATATTATCCAGCGACCAGAAGGCCGGATTGATAAAGCCGATCGTAATCATAGCCAGCAGCAGAACGCAGGCGATGATAAATTCTGTTGTTTGATAGAATTTCATGACCGGTTCCTCAATTCAGTGTTTTCAGCCGGTCATTGACGGCATCTTCAGTCATGATGCTGCCGGACAATTCATCCACCAGCTTGCCGCGATGCATCACGACAACACGATTGCAATTCTGCACCAGTTCCGGCACATCATCGGAGATCATCAGCACAGCAAGACCGTTATCAGTCGCAAGTTTGCGGATAATCGCATGAATTTGCGCCTTGGAGCCGACATCCACACCGACCGTCGGGCCGTTGAGGATCAGCACTTTCGCGCCAGTCAGCAGCCAGCGGGCAAGCACCACACGCTGTGCATTGCCACCGGATAAATGATTGACCGGCGTATGCGGACCCGGTGCTGCAATCTGCATGGCACCGAACATTTGTTGCGTGACCTGATCGACCTTTTTTCGGTTGATGAACAAGCCGCTCACCATCTTGTCCAGCGAGGTCACAATGATATTGCGCTCAATCGACTGAGTGAGGAACAGACCTTCCGTGAGGCGGTCTTCCGGCACATAGGCAATACCGAGATCAATGGCTTCACGCACCGATTTTGGGTGGATGGTTTTACCATTGAGCTGCATTGTTCCTGTGCATTGCGGCAGCATACCAAATAGCGACAACGCAAGCTCTGTACGGCCGGAACCAATCAGGCCGGAAATGCCGACAATCTCACCGGCCTGAAGTGACAGGTTTACCCCGTCGAGCAGCACATTGCCGGTCGCACGATCTTTAGCTTTCAGATTCTCGACTTTAAGCACCGGCTGTGCGCTCTGGTCTTTTGCCTGCCACACATAGCTGTCCGGTTTCAGATCAAGGCCGGTCATCGCGCGGGTAATGGCTGGTTCGTCAAAATCGACAATCGGACCTTCGGCCACTTTTTTGCCGTTACGGAAAACGGTGAGGCGTTCGCTGATTTCAAGCATTTCGCGCATTTTGTGGCTGACAAACAGCACAGCAATGCCCTGTGCCTGAATATCGCGCACGATTTTGAACAGCGCATCCACCTCATGGCGGGTCAGCGCTGTTGTCGGCTCATCCATGATAATGAGGCGCGCATCGGCCATGACTGCGCGGGCAATGGCAACAATTTGTTTGCCGGAAGTTGGCAAAGTATCAACTGTGGCGTCAAGATTAATGCTCACACCAAGACGATCAAGCGCCTTTTGTGCCAGGTCTCGCACCTGTTTCCAGTTAACGGTTTTGCGCCCCTCAATCAGAAACGTATTGAGCGCGAGATTTTCGGCTACCGTCAGGTTTCCGAACAGAGAAAAGTCCTGATAAATCACCTGCACACCGTGATGTACAGATTTGACAGGATTGAGTTTGCCGGCAGGCTTGCCGTCGATCAGAATTTCACCGTCCTGTGGATTATAAACACCGGACATGACTTTGATGATCGTTGATTTTCCAGAACCGTTTTCACCGGCAAGGCAATGGATTTCACCGCGGCGGATGGTCAGCGACACATCGTCAAGGGCTTTGACGCCCCCGAAGCGCATGCCAATATTGCGCAGTTCTATCAGATTTTCAGTCATATTATTCCTGCCTGTGACAGAACGGATATGTTCCCGCAGAGCTGGTAAAAACAGAGGCGGCAACAAGGTTGCGACCGCCTCCGGCGCGTGACTTGATTAGAAGTCGTATTCAGCCATGTTGTCTTTGGTTACACCAACCCAGCCTGCGCCATAGAGCAGGTTTGGCTGTGCTGCATCCGGTGCGAGCAGCGCATTGTAACCGGCAAGGCCGAGGTCAAGACCAGCTTTAATCTGGTCGTTTTTCTTTTCCAGAGCGGCAACGGCCAGCATATTCATGGCATAACCGGCAACGGCAGGATCCCAGAACTGGATATACTGGATATCGTCGTTCTTGAGATATTCACCGGCAACCGATGGCAGACCTGTACCTGCGAAGAAGACTTTACCTTTCAGGCCACCTTCAGCGATCAGACGACCGGCACCGGCAGACGTCGGCATCGGCGCACCCAGAATACCGGTAATATCCGGATAGGTGGTCATCGCTTCCTTCAGCTTGGTATAGTCGGTATTGGCGTCGTCATAGGTTTCCAGACGCTCGGTAGCCTGCGCCATTTCCGGGAAATTGGCTTTCTGATATTCAATTGCGCCATCAACCCAGTCCATCTGGGACTTGGAAGTCAGACTGCCGACGGTGGCAACATATTTGCCTTTGCCGCCCATATATTCACCAAGCTGCTTCATCAGATTGGCGCCGTAAGCCTTGTTGTCAAAAGCTTCGATATCATAATCGACGTTTTTGATGTTTGAAGCTTCGTGGGAGATAACCACGATACCGCGTTCGCGTGCTTTTTTCAGAACCGGTTCAACCGCTTCCACGGAGAACGGCACGATGGTGATTGCGTCAACGCCCTGTGCGATCAGATTTTCAACAATCTGCACCTGAGCGGCCGCATCGGCCTGACTTGGACCAACCATCCATACATCATGGCCGGTTTCGTCTTTAAACTGCGCAACACCGTCACGCATACGGTCAAACCAGGCAATACCATCGACCTTAACAACGGTCGCAATGGTATATTTCTTATCATTGGCGGTGGTGATGAGGTCTTTATTGACCTTAGATGTATCGATTACACCTTCCGCGAAAGCGGAGGGCATAGCAATCGACATTGCAATTGCGACAGAAGCCAGAAGTTTTTTCACGTGATCCTCCCTGAAAAACCGTGCCTGTTAAACTCGAATGATCGGGTAAATTCCTCAGCTTTGAGCTTTGGACGTCCCCCCGAAACATGATCGCTTTTTTATTTTGTTATTATCCGATCATTATGTTTTGATCGTTTCACTAAAATGTTTAATGTGTCAAGAGTGTAAAATTCATTGTAACGGGTAATGAACATTTCCAGACAAAGCGTAAGCCGGTTTTGTGTCTGGAAATGTGTAAAGCAATAGACAGAGCATTTGTCTTCGGTGGATCAGTCAGAGGAAAATCATTGAGCAGAACCAGTCGCAGGGATGAGCGTCTTTCAGAGCTTGCCGGATTAATGGCAAATCATGGTGTTATGCGCCTGCGTGATGCTGCAGCACAGCTTGGCGTATCGGAGATCACAATCCGGCGGGATATGGCGCAGCAGAATGGCACCAACGGCGCTGTTTACGGCTTTCATTGCCTTGGCGGTTATATTATTTCTGCACAGGATGGTGCCGGCGGCAGCGATTATAGCCTTGAGCAGGAAAGTGACTGCCATGCAGTGGCCAAAGCACAAGCCTGTGCTGAGGCTGCCGTTTTGATTGAAGAATATGATACAATTTTCATCGATTGCGGTACAACAATGCCACATCTCGCCCGTTTGGTGCCCGAGAATAAATCGGTGACGGTTGTCTGCTATTCGCTCAATATTGCAGAAATTCTTTCAGCCCGTGAGGATGTGCGCCTCATCGTGCTTGGTGGTGTATTCCATCCCTCTGCGGCTTCTTTCTCCGGTGAGGAGGGGATCGAAACATTGAAGAAACTCACCATTAATAAGGCATTTATTTCAGCCGGTGGTGTGCATGATACGCATGGCGTGACCTGCTCGCATTTTCATGAAGTGCCGCTCAAACAGATGGCAATTTCACGTGCGGTCGAGTCTTATCTGGTGGTTGACAGCAGCAAACTCGGCAGAGTGCGTTCCGCAGCTTTTGCACAAATTTCGCAGTTCCGGCAGGTTTTCAGCGTTTAATATTAAAATTAGCGGGCAACAGAGCGGACTGGTCACTTTTTTAAAATCATCTATGGTTCAGAGAGTTTAAAAATAGGTGACACATGCAGCTGACAGAGATTGTGACGCATACACCTTGGTGGGTGTGGGTTTTGCTGGTATATCTTGTCTATCGTGGGATATGCCTTCTATCCATGACAAATATCTCCCCTAAACGAATGTTACTGATGCCGTCTATTTTTCTGATTTGGGGCATCTATGGCATGTTTAACAAGCTTTATATGCCTTGGTCGGCGCTTTTTATCTTTGCAATTGCATTGATTGTTGGTTTGCTACTTGGAAAAACTGTTATGGCAATGCAACCGCCTGCCATTTTCGACAGCACAACCGGTATGGTGCAGCGTCCCGGTTCTGTGGTGCCCATCATTGTTATTTTGCTGAATTTCGGCTGTCTTTATAGCCTGAATGTTTATGCCGGATATCACCCTGATAGTTTGAGAGAATTGAATTTTACGGCAATTTACAGTGTGACGTCAGGTTTAGCTGATGGTTTTTTCTGGGGAATGTCCTTAACCATTTTAATGAAAGCATTTACTGGTTCAGTCATGCGTCCCGCTGGTTGATCGCGTTTTATCGGGTGTTTTAGATTATTAATTCCCTCTCCGGCCTGTTCATCTGGTCAGGCAACTGTTAATCACGACATATCCGGAATGTGATAACGGTTTAATTCAATGACCTCGCCTGACAAAAACGGTAGCCGTCTGAGACGCACGGCAGACCGTCTTTTTGCGCCCTTGCTGGCTGGCGCAACCTTTCGTTCCCGTCTGATTGCTTCTGTCGGTATTATGCTCTGTGTTGCTTTTACCGGCGTGGTGAGTGCGTGGCTTTATGATCATACATCGCATTATGTCTTTCTGATCGCGCCGGTCGGTGCATCGGCCATTCTGTTGTTCGTCGTGCCATCCAGCCCGATGGCGCAGCCTTGGGCAATTATCGGCGGCAACACAATTTCAGCGCTGGTTGGTGTTGCAGTCTTTCACTTGGTGAAGGAACCACTGCTGGCAGCAGGGCTGGCCGTGGCTTTGTCCGTTTTGGCGATGTCGGTTGCGCGCGCTATGCATCCTCCGGGTGGTGCGATTGCACTCACGGCTGTTATTGGCGGACAGGCAATTACCGAGGCCGGTTTTCTGTTTCCTTTTGTGCCTGTAGCCTTGGATTCCGCGCTGGTCGTGCTGTTTGGCATTGTGTTTCATAAGGTTTTGCGCCGCCCTTATCCGCACACAATACCGGTGGTGAACCAGCATCAGACACAGGATACGCCAACGCAAATGCGGGGCGGACCGACTTCCGCTGATATTGATGCGGCTTTGTCCGAGATGCAGGAAAGTTTCGACATCACCCGCGATGATTTGGAAGTCCTGTTACGCCAGATCGAAATGCAGACGGTGATGCGCAATAATGCATCGGGTAAAACGGGGCCCGATTGCGCCTCTATCATGTCGCGTCATGTCGTGTCTGTGAAAGCAGATGACACGGATGATTATGCCCGATCTTTGTTGCTGAAACATAATATACGCTCGCTGCCGGTGGTGGATGAGGCGAACAAGCTGCTGGGTACCGTTGGTTTGCGCGAATTGCTGAAGGGTCAGGGTGCGGTTAGCGCGCTGATGATTGTGCCGCCGGTAGCCCAGCCGCAGGATGCAGCGATGAGCCTTTTGCCGGTGCTGACCAACGGGCGCTCTCATGCCGTTATTATAACGGATGTGGACAATCATGTGGTTGGCTTGATTTCGCAGACGGATCTGCTGGCCGCACTCGCGCGTCTGGTACAGCCAGTTATATCAGGCAAAACTATTGTATAAGATAATACAAAGTTGATTTATTTTATCCACTTACTTATAGCATAAAGGGCTATGGTGTGTTCAGAAGTGGCACGCCTGCTGTTCACAACGAAAATGTCTGAACAGCGACATGCTATTAGGCCCAGATGCTATCAGGGCCAGATGCTATCAGGGAGTGAGCATAGATGACACAGGATCAAACCCCTCAGGTTCCGACGCCGCCAATGGGACGCCCGCAACTGCGCCAGTGGGAACTGACAGTAACGGCAGTGGCTGATGCGCCGGTTAATATGCGTCGTGTGACCTTTACTGCGCCTGATATTGCAGAATTTACCTATCGTCCGGGGCAGGCCATCGTGATGATGCTGCCAACTGCTGACGGTGAATTTGGCCGTCGTGACTATACAATTCGCAGCCTTGATACAGAAAAAGGTCTGCTGGACGTCGATTTTTTCATGCATGGCGATGCTAATAATCTGACACCGGGGCCTGCTTTTGCCCGAGATGCGAAGATTGGTGACAAGATCAATGTGCGCGGCCCGCGCGGCGGTGCTTCTTTCCGGGAAGATGCAGACTGGCATCTGATCACCGGTGACGAGTGCTGCCTGCCAGCTATTTTCCATATTCTCGAAACCATGCCTGCTAAAGCGCAGATGCATGTGCTGATTGAGGTTGATAATACCGATTCCGAAATCGCTCTGAATGATATCCGTGAAGGACTGACCGCAACGCAGATTACATGGCTACATCGCGGAGACATTAAAGCTGGCCCGAGTGATTTTATGGCGCAGGCCGTTGCCGGTTATCATCTGCCGCATGGCCGTGGTCATGCCATTTTGATCGGTGAGACCAGCAATGTGCGTAAGCAGCGCCAGAATTTGCTATCGCGTGGTTTGACCCGTGAGCAGATCGCTTCAGAAGGATATTGGCGTCCGGGTCGTATCGGCGGCCATGATCACGTTGAAGACTGATAATCGAGACAATTCAAATTGAAATGTTCAGGTGAAGAGGAAATAAGATGAAACGCATGACAGGACTTTTCGCAAGCATCGCTGCCGGTGCCCTATTGTTTGCAGGTGCAGCTCTTGCCGGTGAAGTCACCATTAAACATGCCCAAGGTGAAACAAAACTGCCGGATGTTCCGCAGAAAGTGATTACCTTTGATCTTTCATCACTCGATACGCTGGATGCTCTGGGCGTTAAGGTTTCCGGTGTTCCGACCATCAAATTACAGGATTACTTAAGCAAATATGCTGCCGATGACTATATCAAGGTAGGCACATTGTTTGAGCCGGATTATGAAGCTGTGAATGCTGCCCAGCCTGATCTGATTATCGTTGGTGGTCGTTCCGCTGCTAAATATGCAGAGCTGGCCAAGATTGCCCCAACGATTGATCTGACAGCAGATGCTGCCAATTTTGTGAAAAGCTCGGAAGACAATATCCGCACGCTTGCCAATATTTTTGGCAAAGACAAAGAAGCGGAAGAGGCTCTGACTAAGGTAAATGCCAAGAAGGATGAGCTGAAAGCACTGACTGCCAAATCCGGCACCGGCCTTCTGGTTCTCACCACCGGCGGCAAGATCAGCGCCTATGGTCCGGGTTCGCGTTTTGGCGTGCTTTATGACGAATTTGGTGTGAAGCCTGCCGCAGACGATATCAAGCCGGGCGGTCATGGTCAGCCGGTTTCCTTTGAATATATTCTCGAGAAAAATCCGGATTGGCTCTATGTCATCGACCGCGATGCAGCAATTGGCCGCGAAGGCGTTGCCGCTGAAAAATTCCTCGACAATGCAGTGGTTGCCCAAACCAATGCATGGAAAAATAAGCAGGTGATCTATCTGGATGGTTCGGCATGGTATCTCAATGCCAGCGGTCTGACCTCAATGGGTAAAATCGTTGATCAGTTGATCGCCGGTCTCAAGAAGTAATCCTGCAAAGGCGAATATCCGGCTGTGACAAGCGATCTTTATGGATAAGCGGAGTAAATATGTCGTGTTTTGACTTTACCCCGCCGGTTCTTTCAGGCTAAAGCATCCAGATTGTCTGCAAAGCTTTTTAAAAGGCAGCAATGCATTGTCACTGCTGCCTTTTTATTATGCTTGTGTTGTTTCCACCGCTGATCGCTTGTGCAGCTATGTCTGTGAAGCGAAACGCTTAAAACGGTTGCCGTCCTTGTGAAGTTGATTGCTGCCACATGCCTGCTGATCGTTCTTGCGCTGATAAGCTTGTTTATCGGTGTGAGTGACGTGTCTGTACAAAGCCTGTTTGGTGATGAAACCGCACGGCGCGCGCAATTCGTTCTGGTGGAAACCCGTATTCCGCGCACCCTTGCGCTGATCCTTGCCGGTGCAGGGATGGCCGTTTCCGGCACAATCATGCAGATTTTGGCGCGTAACCGTTTTGTCGAACCTTCAACTGCAGGTACGGTGGATTCCGCTTCCCTTGGTATTCTGACAGTCATGATATTGGCGCCGGGATTGCCGGTTTTCGGCAAGATGCTGGTGGCGACAAGTTTTGCACTGGCCGGTACTGCGCTGTTTATGCTGATTTTGCGTCAAATTCCGCTGCGCTCGCCGGTGATTGTGCCACTTGTCGGGATTATGCTCGGCGGGGTAATCTCGGCGATCACCACATTCTTTGCCTATCGTTTCGACCTGTTACAGTCGATGGGCGCATGGACAACCGGTGATTTTTCGGCCGTGTTGCGTGGCCGCTATGAATTATTGTGGCTGTCTTTCGGCCTGACCATTGCGGCCTATATTGCCGCTGACCGGTTTACCGTCGCCGGTATGGGCGAGGCTTTTACGACCAATCTCGGTTTGAATTATCGCCGTGTTATGACTTTGGGTTTGACGATCGTCTCCATGGTCACGGCATGCGTGGTGACAACGGTGGGCATTGTGCCGTTTCTCGGGCTGATTGTGCCGAATGTGGTGAGCATGGTGATGGGCGACAGTATGCGCCGCTCATTGCCGTGGATTGCCTTGCTGGGTGCCGGTCTGGTACTGATCTGCGATATGATCGGACGCACAATTAATGCGCCTTATGAAATTCCGGTCGGTACAATTCTCGGTGTACTGGGCAGTGCCTTCTTCCTGTATCTCGTTTTAAGGAAGTCGGCCCGTGGTGCATGAAACTGTCTTCGCCGTCCAGGATCGCTCACAGCCGCATAATGCACTGGCTGCGGAAAATCCGGCCAATCGCCGCAGCGCTTTGAAAAGACTGGCATTGCTCGCGCTGCTTGCGCTGATTGCAATCGCAGGCTTTATGACCATTGGCGCTAAGGGCAGCTGGAGCTTTGTACTGCCGTTTCGTGGTACCAAGCTGGCCGCGATGATTTTGGTTGCTTATTCTATCGCTTTATCGACGATCCTGTTTCAGACCATCACCAATAACCGGATTTTGACGCCCTCGATCATGGGTTTTGATGCGCTCTATGCGCTGTTGCAAACGGTACTGGTTTTCACGCTTGGTGCTCATGCCGTTTCCATGGCCAATCCGAAACTGATGTTTTTGGTTGAAATTGCGCTGATGATGGGCTTTTCCGGTCTGCTCTATCGCTGGCTGTTTGCTGGTGAGGGGCGCTCGCTGCATCTCTTGATGCTGGTGGGGATTATCTTTGGCGTGTTTTTCCGTTCCGGCTCCGGTTTTTTACAGCGCATTATCGATCCCAATGATTTTGTGGTGTTACAGGACAGATTATTCGCGTCTTTCAACACGATTGATAGTCAGTTGCTGGGCTTGTCAGCCATGATTGTCGGGCTGATTTCAGTTGTAGCTTGGCGTATTGGCCACCGGTTCGATATTCTGTCGCTGGGGCGTGAAACGGCTATCGGGCTTGGTGTAAATTACAAACGCACCACGATGATTATTTTGATGATGGTTGCAGTGCTGGTTTCTGTATCCACCGCTCTGGTTGGGCCCGTCACATTTTTTGGTCTGCTGGTGGCTAATCTGGCCTATATGATTATGCCGGTGACGCGGCACCGTTATACCATTCCTGCTGCTGTACTGCTGGCTGTGATCGCTTTGGTTGGCGGGCAGCTTATTCTTGAGCGTGTGTTTGCTTTCAATACTGCCTTGGGCATTGTGATTGAATTTGTCGGCGGTCTGTTCTTTATTCTGATGCTGGTACGAGGAGTTGCCCGATGATTGAGGTCAAAGCCGTCAGTAAAACCTATGGCGAAACTCTGGTGGTCAATAATGTTTCTGTGACATTGCCATCAGGCGGCATCACATCGATTATCGGCCCCAATGGTGCCGGTAAATCCACATTGCTGTCGATGATCAGCCGTCTTATTCCGACGGATCAGGGTCAGGTACTGGTCGATAATATGGATGTGGCACGCACTGCCGGAGATGTGCTGGCAAAACGCCTGTCGATCCTGCGACAGGAAAACCATATGACTGCACGTCTGACCGTGCGTGATCTGGTGACCTTCGGTCGGTATCCGTATAGCAAAGGCAGACCAACGGCAGAAGACGCCCAATTCGTGGCGCGGTCTATTCAGTATTTGAATTTGAGTGATCTTGCCGATCGATTTCTGGATGAATTGTCGGGCGGTCAGCGCCAGCGTGCCTATGTGGCGATGGTACTGTGTCAGGATACGGATTACACGCTGTTTGACGAGCCGCTGAATAATCTCGATATGAAACATTCGGTCGAGATGATGAAGCTATTGCGTAAAGCGGCGGATGATCTGGGCAAGACCGTTGTCGTCGTGCTGCATGATATTAATTTCGCGTCCTGCTATTCCGACCATATTGTTGCAATGCAGAATGGTAAGTTGTTCTGTCAGGGCACACCGGAAGAGATTGTCTGCCCTGTGGTGCTGGAGACCATCTATGGTACGGTGTTCAAAGTGCAGGATGTCGAAGGCAAGCGGATAGCCACCTATTTCATGTAAAAGCTGCGCTGCTTCTTATCGATTCAGAAACAGCGCACTTCCTTTTACTTGCTGACCTGTGCAATCCAGTCATTGAGATTGTAGTAATTGCTGATGCGGGCAACTTTGCCGTCACGTAGCTCAAAAAACGCACCGGCAGGCAGCACATATTTCTGGCCTTTGGCTTCCGGCAAGCCTTCGTCTGTGGCCAGATATTCACCATTCACGATAAATTCCGCTGCGCCACGTGTGCCTTCCGCATTGGCCATGATTACCATTTCGGTGAGATTTTCCTTATAGGAACTGTTCATATGCGCCATGAAAGAGCGGAAATGCTCTTTGCCTTGATGGCGCTCGCCCTGATTAATGTCATGCACGACTTCATCATGCAGCAGGTTGAGAAAAGTCTCCATATCCTGCGCATTAAAAGCATCATAATAGGCGCGGATAATCTGTGTTGCAGTCATTGAGGCGGTCATGGCAATGTCTCCCGAATATTTGCTGACCCTTCTTAAGCCTTGTGCGGCAAAAGCAAAGGCGTAAATGCGCAGGGAAATGGCACTTTTGCGTAATTCTTTGCCGTAACCAGTCCTGTTCTTTTAGGCGTGATCGCTTATAGAGAAAGGGAGCTGGAGGATAGTGCATGACTGTCAGAATTGAGACCTATTCAGGCCGCGCTATCGCGCCTTATATTGACGATCTGGCACGGTTGCGCATGAAGGTATTCCGCGATTTTCCTTATCTTTATGACGGGGAAATGGATTACGAAGCCAGTTACATTGCGACTTATGCGCAATCTCCTGACAGTCTCTTTGTGCTGGCGATTGATGGCGCTGATGTCATCGGCGCATCTACCGGTATTCCGATGCGTGATGAAACACCGGCGTTCAAAGCTCCCTTTATCGGCCTTGGTTATGATCCGACTAAAATCTTTTATTTCGGGGAATCTGTATTGTTACCCACCTATCGCGGCACCGGCCTTGGCGTGCGCTTTTTTGAAGCGCGCGAAAACTATGCGCGCCAGAGCGGGGCGTTTACGACTTGTTGTTTTTGCGCGGTGGAGCGCCCTCAGGATCATCCGCTGCGACCGGCAGAATATCAGCCGCTGGACAGCTTCTGGAATAAACGCGGCTTCTTTCACCGTCCGGAATTACGCACACAGTATAGCTGGCGTGATGTGGGAGATGTTCATGAAACTGATAAGCCAATGTCATTCTGGGTGAAGGAACTGAGCTGATGCTGCACCTTGCTTCTTGCCAATATGTGATTGAGTTGATTGAAACATGGGATGCCTATGAGCAGCATTTGCGTGCGCTCTGCGCGGATGCGGTGGCTCAAGGCGCGCAGGTTCTGCTATTGCCGGAATATGCGGGGCTTGTGCTATCCGGTCAGTTAGAGCCAGAGGTTCGCAGTGATCTGCATGGTTCGATCTCTGGCATTCAGCCGCTTATTCCACGCTGGCTGGAGCTTTGTGAGGCAATTGCCCGTGAGCATAGGATTGTCTTGCAGCCCGGCAGTGCACCAGTGCTTGATGCGGATGGCAAATATCGCAATCGCGCATGGCTGTTCGGGCCGGAGGGTCTCATCGGGCATCAGGATAAAATCATTATGACCCGTTTTGAGCGCGAGCAATGGAGCATCAGCGGCGGTGTTGAGGATGTGCGTTGTTTTGAAACTGCATTTGGCCGGATCGGGATTCTGATCTGCTATGATAATGAGTTTCCGATGCTGTCACGTCGACTGAGCGATCAGGGCGCAGAACTGATTTTGGCGCCGAGCTGCACAGATACGCTGGCGGGTTATTATCGCGTGCGTATCGGCGCGCAAGCGCGGGCGCTGGAAAATCAGTTTGCTGTGTTGGTATCTCCGACGGCTGGCGAAGCTCTGTGGTCACCGGCGCTGGATGAAAACAGCGGTCGCGCAGCGCTCTATGTGCCGTCGGATTATGGAATGCCGCCAAGCGGTGTTTTTGCTGAGAGCGAAACGGATACAACAGCGGTTAGCCGCTGGATGCATTGCAGCATTGATCTGGCGCAGGTTCGTCGCTTGCGGGAGCAGGGGCAGGTGTTTACCCACCGCGACTGGACGGAGCAATTTATCGGCCGCGACGAGTAGGAGCAGTTTATTAATCGCGACTGGCCGGAACAGTTCACCACTTGACCGGTGTGATATCACAGCTGCAACGCGCTCGTATTTAAATCGTCATATTAAGCCCCTATATATAGGCAGATAGGATAAATGGCGTGATGAGAAAGCAAGTTTTGCATAGCATCTGTGTAAATTTATAAAATCAGTTTCGATTTTTAAGATTATGCAGTAAAGAAGGGTCACCGCAGTCAGGCGCCATATGCCACGCGGTTTCCTGCCCGCAGGATGACATTTTTCCCGCCACAATGCGTAACTGTAACGGACCGGACAAAACGAATTGACGATTAACACCCCGTATTACCTCATCGATAAAAGCAAACTCCTGCCTAATCTGGAAAAGATCAAATATGTGCGTGAGCAGTCCGGCGCGAAATCGCTGCTGGCACTGAAGTGTTTTGCCACATGGTCTGTGTTTGATCTGATGAGCGAATATATGGATGGCACAACGTCGTCTTCGCTTTATGAAGTTCGTCTGGGCAAAGAAAAGTTTCCGGGTGAAACCCATGCTTACAGCGTGGCCTATGCGGATGATGAAATTGAAGATGTGCTGAAAAACAGCGACAAAATCATCTTTAACTCCATTGGTCAGCTGACCCGCTTTGATGAAGCATCGAAAAACCATATCCGTGGTCTGCGTGTAAACCCGCAGGTTTCCACATCGGACTTTACACTGGCCGATCCTGCGCGCCCGTTCAGCCGTCTTGGTGAATGGGATGCCGCAAAGATCGAAGCCGTGATGGATAAAGTCTCCGGCTTCATGTTCCACAACAATTGTGAGAACGACAAATTTGAGCGTTTCGATGAGATGCTCGGTATTATTGAAGAGCGCTTTGGTCATTTGATTGCGCGCGTGAAATGGGTCAGCCTTGGCGGCGGTATCCACTTTACCGGTGACAATTATCCGCTGGATAAGTTCTGCGCGCGTCTTAAAGCTTTCTCTGAGAAATATGGCGTACAGCTTTATCTGGAGCCGGGTGAAGCCGCGATCACCAAATCCGCGACGCTGGAAGTGACCGTGCTTGATACGCTGTTCAACGGCAAAAATCTGGCAATCGTCGATAGCTCGATTGAAGCTCATATGCTTGATCTGCTGATCTATCGTCAGACTGCGAAGCTGGAGCCGAATACTGGCGACAATGAAATTATGATCTGCGGCAAATCCTGCCTTGCCGGTGATATTTTCGGTGAATTCCGTTTTGAAAAACCATTGCAGATTGGTGATCGCCTCTCCATTCAGGATGTGGCCGGTTACACAATGGTCAAGAAAAACTGGTTCAACGGCGTTAAAATGCCATCCATCGTTGTCCGTCAGCTCGACGGAACAGAAGAGCTTGTCAAAGAGTTTACCTTTGACGATTTTGCTGCCGCTCTTTCCTGAGGCAGATATAAGCAGTTTCAGGAAAAGTGGAAACCGGTTTTCCGTCCGAAACTGCGTTTAAAAAAATAGATCGTTTTGTTAAAAACGATCTAACTGCAACCGATGTGCTTTGTGCGGAGCAATCTGGACAGGGCGTCTCATTGATTAGTGCATAATCCTCATTTGAAAAGTCCTGAGATTATGCCGAAAAGGCTACTATGGAGCGTACCGCGTGAAATGAAAAAAAATGTCCTGATTATTGGTGCCGGAGGCGTGGCGCAGGTTGTGGCGCATAAATGTGCGCAGAACAACGATGTTCTGGGTGATATTCACATTGCTTCGCGAACGAAATCTAAGTGCGATGATATGATCGCCAGCGTTCGTGAAAAGAAAAGTATGAAGGTTGAGGGCGTTTTAGAAGCCCATGCACTGGATGCTTTGGATATTGAAGCCACGAAGGCACTGATTTCCAAGACAAATTCACAGATCGTGATTAATGTCGGATCGCCTTTCATCAATATGTCTGTATTGCAGGCCTGTATTGATACCGGTGTGGCTTACATGGATACCGCTATCCATGAAGAACCGAACAAGATTTGTGAAACCCCGCCGTGGTACGCAAACTATGAATGGAAGCGCCGTGAAATCTGCGCTGAAAAAGGCATTACCGCTATTCTCGGCATCGGTTTTGATCCGGGTGTTGTGAACGCCTATGCCCGTCTGGTACAGGACGAGTATTTCGACAAGATTACCGATATTGATATCATTGATATTAATGCCGGTTCTCATGGCCGTTGGTTCTCCACCAACTTCGATCCGGAAATTAATTTCCGCGAGTTCACCGGTCGCGTTTATTCGTGGCAGAAGGGTGAATGGCAGGTCAACAAGATGTTTGAAGTCGGCATGGAATATGATCTTCCTGTTGTCGGCAAACAAAAAGCCTATATGACCGGCCATGATGAAGTGCATTCACTGGCGCGCAACATCGAGGGTGCAGATGTGCGCTTCTGGATGGGCTTTGGCGATCATTACATCAACGTTTTCAATGTGCTGAATAATCTCGGCCTGTTGTCTGAACAGCCGGTTAAAACCGCTGAAGGTCTGGAAGTTATTCCGCTGAAAGTGGTCAAAGCTGTGTTGCCTGATCCGTCATCGCTGGCACCGGATTATACCGGTAAAACCTGTATCGGTGATTTGGTTAAGGGTAGCAAAGACGGAAAAGACCGTGAAATCTTCATTTATAATGTGGCAGACCACAAGGATGCCTATAATGAAGTGGGTTCACAGGGCATTTCCTATACTGCCGGTGTTCCGCCGGTGGCAGCCGCAATGCTGGTTGCCACAGGTGAGTGGGATTCCAAGACAATGGTCAATGTTGAAGAGCTTGACCCGCGTCCGTTCCTCACAACAATGAGCAAGCTCGGCCTGACCACATGGATCCGTGACGAGCAGGGCGAACGTCAGATTTTCTGATAAGTGCTGCTTTCGGTTTAGATCAAGCTCAGGGGCTCATGTCCCTGAGCTTTTTTATTGTGCGAGAACACAGATAGTTTACTATCGCACGATATCTGTCCGATATCTGAGAAAGCGTGGTCATGAAATTTTCCGGTCTTGCACAATTGAAGCGCCTGAGCGCACCATTTGCGGCGTTGATGGTACTTTCCGCCTGTAGTGTAACGGTTGATGAGGGCAGGCCGCATCGCCCGCCCGTGCGACCGGACAGACCCCAAATGTGTACGATGGAATATATGCCTGTTTGTGGTGTGCGGAACGGAAACAGCCGGACTTTTGGCAATAGTTGTCAGGCACGTGCTGAAGGCTACCGTATCGTAAACAGCGGTGAGTGCCGTGCTTCGCAGCCGCGGCCGCCGCAGTGGGGGCATCGTCCGGAGCGGCCATCGGGCAATTGGGGGCAAAACCGCCCACAAACAGCCTGTACCCGTGAATATGCTCCGGTATGTGCGACCAGCCGTGGTCGCAGCCAGACATTCCCGAATGCCTGTGTTGCGCGCAATGCCGGCTTCAACAACATGCGAAACGGCGCTTGCCGTTAACACTGTCCTTACCGCTTTCGGACTATAGAGAATTTTGGGCTGCGGCAGGCTTTCACTGTCGCAGCGTAAAAATTTCGAACCTGTGGCGGATGAACAGATGAATGGCCTCTATGAAGGTAAACGCCTGCTGAAATATTCAGTCATCCGCGCCGGGTTGGAAGCGATTGCACTGTTACGCCTCGACAAGCTTTTGCCTTCTGCTGCGCATAATGGATTGATATTTACACTGCATCATGTGCGCCCTGCTGGGAGCCAGCAGAAATTTGCACCCAATGCTATTCTCTCAATCACACCGGAATTTCTGGAAGAGGCGATTAAACAGGTGCTGCAAGCAGGGATGATCCCTGTCCATGTACATGAGCTGCCGGAATTACTGCGCAATAATCCCGGAAATAAACGCTATGTTTGTTTTACGCTGGATGACGGTTATCGCAATAATGCTGATTATGCGGCGCCTATTTTCCGTCGCTATCATATTCCCTACACGATTTATATTACGTCCGGTTTTGCCGAGCGCAGCCATATTCTGTGGTGGGAAGTTGTCGAGCAGCTTTTGCGCCAGCAAGAGCGCCTGAATTTTGACTTTGGTGCGGGGGAGGAGGTTCTGCCCTTAAAAACCAACTTACAGAAGATGGCGGCTTTTGCGCGTTTCGCGCAGTTTGTTGATACGCAGCAGGAAGATGAAGCGGTCCATCGCATTGCAGAACTGGCGTTGAGCCATGGACTTGATCCGTTGCGGCTGACCCGCGATCTGATCATGAATGTTGCAGAGTTGCGGGCACTCCAAGAGCGCGATAAAGGGCTTGTGCATTTTGGCGCCCATACAGTGAGCCATATTAATCTTAGCCGTTTTGATAAACAGCGTATCAAACAAGAAATAGAATTATCGGCTGCGTGGCTGAAAACTAATCTTGCATGTGCGCCATTGTCTTTTGCCTATCCTTACGGATGGAAGACCGCGGTGAGTAAAAACACGTTTTCTCAAGCAGGTGATTCTGGTTTTTCAATCGCCGTTACTACCCAGCCCGGAATGTTGAAGCCGGCTGTTTTGAGCAATCCACAATCATTTCCGCGTGTATCTTTAAACGGATATTTCCAAAAAAAGCGCTATATCAGAGCGCTAATCTCCGGTATCCCCTTTATAAATATATGATAATTTAGGAATAGCCACATTATGAATATTTGTGATGCAGGCGATCAAAATTATAAATTTATCTAAATAAAATTTTGCAGCTAAGTTTATCTCACAAGAGCAAGAAAATTTAGTTTGGCTCTTCAGTATCCATACGGGTAGCCATGAAAGTTCATACGGGGGCATGATTATCATGGCGTTGCCGATTGTCTGTATAGCGCAGACAATCGGCGACGATAATCCTGAAATATCTTTCAGGATTATCTTTCACACATACATTATGCTGTCTTCTCAATCCGTTTGCCGTCTTTGTCGAAGCAATGGATGGCAGATTGACTTGCACTGATCTTCAAAACTTCGCCACTCGCAATCTGGCTGCGACCAGCAACGCTGAAGATGATTGCAGTATCATCGGCAAGACGCGCATGGACATAGCTTTCCGCACCAACCAGCTCAACAGCATCAACAGTCACATCAGTTGTGAAGCCACCGGCCTGTTCACCAAGGGTGAAACCCTCAGGACGCACGCCGATTGTCGTGGTCTCAGCTGGAATGATCGCGCTGAGCTGCTGCATCCATGAGGCAGACTTGCCTGATGCATCTTTGAGAGGCAGCAGGTTCATCGACGGCGAGCCGATAAATGTCGCAACAAAGGTTGTCGCAGGCTTTTCATAAAGCTCAATTGGTGTGCCGACTTGTTCAATATGACCGGCATTCAGCACAACCAGACGATCTGCCAGTGTCATGGCTTCCATCTGGTCATGGGTCACATAAACACTGGTCACACCAAGGGAGCGCTGCAAACGCTTGATTTCCACACGCATATGCACGCGCAGTTTGGCATCCAGATTGGAAAGAGGTTCGTCGAACAGGAAGGCTGCCGGTTCACGCACAATAGCGCGACCCATGGCAACACGCTGGCGCTGACCACCGGAAAGCTGACGTGGTTTACGTTCCAGAAATTGTTCGATCTCCAGCGCTTTCGCAGCTTTGGTGATGCGCTGTTCAATCTCGGCTTTCGGCGTATTGCGGTTCTTCAGACCATAGGCCAGATTCTGGCGCACAGTCATATGCGGATACAGCGCATAATTCTGGAACACCATTGCAATGTCGCGTTCTGCCGGTTCCAGCTCGTTGACCACACGGTCAGCGATCGAGACGGTGCCGGAGGTAATGCTTTCGAGACCGGCAATCATGCGCAGCAAAGTGGATTTACCACAGCCGGAAGGACCAACCAGCACAACCAGTTCGCCATCAGCGATTTCCAGCGAGATGCCTTTAATGGTCTCGACATTGCCGCCATAGACTTTTTTTACATTATCAAGAGAAATACGAGCCATTATTTTTCCGTTTCAACAAGACCTTTGACGAACCATCGCTGCATCAGAACCACGACGATGATCGGAGGGATGATCGCAAGGATCGTTGTCACCATCACAAAATGCCATGGTGTTGCGGCATCGGCGAAATCCACCATTTTACGCAAAGCGATGATAATCGTGTTCATCTTTGCATCATTGGTGACCAGCAGAGGCCAGAGATATTGTGTCCATCCGAAAATGAACAGGATGACGAAAAGTGCTGCAATATTGGTTTTGGACAATGGCAGCAGAATGTCTTTCATAAAGCGCCACGGCCCTGCATTATCAATGCGCGCGGCCTCCACAAGTTCACCCGGGATCGTCAGGAAGAACTGGCGGAACAGGAAAGTCGCCGTTGCCGAAGCCATCAAAGGCAGGGTCAGACCAGCATAGGTATCAATCATGCCAAGATCGACGATCACCTTATAGGTCGGCAGAATACGCACTTCCACCGGCAGCATCAGAGTGATGAAAATCATCCAGAAAAACACCATGCGGAAGCGGAAGTTGAAGAACACAATCGCAAAAGCAGAGGTGAAAGAAATGATGATCTTGCCGATGGCAATTGCCAGCGCCACGACTGTGGAGTTGAACAATAAGCGTTCAAGGCTCACACCAACAGTACGTTCCACACCGCCGCTCAAAGCATCGCGGTAGTTTTCAATAAAGTGATCACCTGGCAGCAAAGAGATAGGAGGGCGGAGAATTTCCGCCGACGTCATGGTTGAAGCAATAAATGTATAATAAATCGGAAAGGCAACAATGATGATGCCGATAATCAGCGCCAGATGGCTGATTGCGATAGTAACGGGATTACGTTCAATCATTGTCTGACCTCAGGAATAATGCACGCGCTTTTCAACAAAGCGGAACTGGAACGCCGTAAGGGCAATAACGATCACCATCAGGATCACGGACTGTGCTGCTGATGAGCCGAGGTTAAGATTGACGAAGCCGTCATTATACACTTTGTAGACCAGTGTTTCCGTCGACTTGGCAGGGCCGCCGCCGGTAACAGCATGGATAATGCCGAAAGTGTCGAAGAACGCATAAACCGTGTTCACCACCAGCAAGAAGAATGTGGTTGGTGCGAGCAGCGGGAAAGTGATCGACCAGAACCGTTTCACACCACGCGCGCCGTCAATCGCGGCTGCTTCCAGCAGGGATTTTGGAATGGCTTGCAGTCCGGCAACAAAGAACAGAAAATTATAGCTGATCTGCTTCCATGATGCGGCAAAGACCACCAGTGCCATCGCCTGATCGCCCTTCAACAGCGGGTCCCAGTCAAAACCGGCATTACGCAGCAGGTAAGCAAGCGTTCCCATCGCGGGCGAGAACATGAACAGCCACAAAATACCGGCAATCGCCGGTGCCACGGCATAAGGCCAGATCAGCAAGGTGCGGTAGAGATTTTTACTGCGCACGACTTTCTCTGCGGCAGTCGCCAGAAACAGCGCAACAGCCATCGACAGCACGGCGGTGGCAATACTGAAGAAAATCGTAATCTGGAATGAATGCAAATAATTCGGATCAGCAAACAAAGCGGAGAAATTCTTCAAGCCGACAAATGTGCTGCGCAGACCAAATGGATCTTCGCGCATCATCGACTGATAAATCGCCTGACTGGCTGGCCAGAAAAAGAAAACAAAAGTCAGTACGAGCTGCGGTGCAACTAATAAATAGGGTAGCACCTTGTTGGGAAAAACAACACGCTGCACAAAGATCTCCTTCAAATCGCAGTGCCCACACCGAAAAGGCGCATAAAAGGCACAGCAAGCTTTTGAAATGCTGCACAGTTCCTGTTGCAATGGACAGGCAGAGACTGTGCTGGTCAGTCAGAGTGCTTTCAGTTGAAGTTCAACGGCGAAAGCCCTCAGTCTCTTGGATTATCCGCATTATATTGCGAAAATGACGGAGCCGTTTTCGCGATGTATTCTGACATATAAGCCAATCCTCAAAAAGCATCCTGAAGATGGGTTTATATGCAGCATGAAGAAAGCCGCGCATCCCGTATGGGACACGCGGCCTGTATCATTAGCGGTTTGCTGCTTCAGCAATCGCTGCATTGCCACGCTCTACAGCGTTTTTCAGTGCAGTTTTCGCATCTTGTTTACCAGCCAGCATTGCTTCATATTCTTCGTTAAGAATATCACGAACCTGCGGCAGGTTTACCAGACGAACGCCTTTGGAATTGGCGGTTGGTTCTTTGCCCATCATCTGCAGGATCGGTGTTTCGCGGCCCGGGTTTTTGTCGTAGAAGCCGGATTTTTTGGTTTCTTCATAAGCTTCCAGTGTTACTGGCAGATAGCCGGAAACCTGATGCAGACGTGCCTGAATGTCTGTCTGGGACAGGAAGTTGAAGAACTGGGCAATTCCCTTATATTCTTCATCGCTTTTGCCTGCGAAGACCCAAAGGCTGGCACCGCCGGGAATAGTATTCTGCGGACGACCTTCACCTTCATAATAAGGCAGCTGGCCGATACCGTAGTTCATGCCGGATTTAACCACATCGCCAAGACCGCCGGACGATTCAGTCAGCATCGCGCATTCACCGGACGTGAAGAGCTGTTTGGCTTCGGAAGTGCGGCCGCCGTAACGGAATGCACCGTCTTTAGCGAGATCTGCGAGACCCTGAAAATGCTGCTCAAACAGAGGTGCATTGATTTCCAGTTTCACATCAAGACCGCCAAGGCCGTTTTCATTGGTGCCGTATGGTACGTTGTTCCATGCAGCGAAGTTTTCTGTCTGAATCCATGTCAGCCATGTGGACGTGAAGCCACAATTGGCAGCGCCACTGGTTTTAATTTTACGGGCGGCTTCAAAAACGTCTGGCCATGTTTTCGGTGCAACTTCTGGATCAAGACCGGCTTTTTTGAAAGCATCCTTGTTGTAGTAAAGGATCGGTGATGAAGAATTATACGGGAAGGATAGCATGGTGCCGTCCGGCTTCGAATAATAAGCAGTGATACCGGAAAGGTATTTCGCCTTATCGAATTTGAAGCCGCCTTTTTCCAGCACTTCAGCGACCGGCAGAACGGCGCCTTCAGCACCCATCATCACACCGCTGCCTGCATCAAAAACCTGCAAAATGGCAGGTGACTGCTTGGCGCGGAATGCTGCAATGCCCGCATTCAGAGTTTCAGGATAGGTGCCTTTATAGACCGGAACGATTTTGAACTCGCTCTGGCTTTCATTGAATTCCTTGGAGAGCTGCTCAACAACTTCGTTGTTGGAACCGGCCATACCGTGCCACCATTGCAGCTCTGTTACTGCAAATGCGTTGGATGCAAACGCAACGGACATTGTTAATGCCGCTACTGAAACAGTCATCAGACGTTTGGACATGACTTCTCCCTGAAGTTCAATGAAACGAAACACCGGAAAAAACAGCTGCATTGTAACGTCTGTTCAGTACGGCGGTTCTGTGGTTGTCAAAGGCTCTTTCGTTTTAGCGCATATATCATTTAATACGAAAGAGAAAAGCACAATTGCGAAAGCTATTCACGCATAATTCTATGCACAGACACATTTTGGCGAAGAGTCTGTCACAAAACAAGCGATAATAAAATTACGTGCCGCAAAACTTCGATTTCAGAAAAACACAGCGGGCAGAGTGATTCTTTGCCATTTCCCGCCCTAAAACTCATAATTCAGGCAGAAAAAAAGCCGGACTATAAAGCCCGGCTGAATTTAAGAAGGCATTAATATGCCTTCGAGGGGAACACTTGCAGCGCGAAATGGGAGGAAGCGCGCCAGCAAGTGAGCTTCATATGGAGCAAGGTTCAAAGAAGTTCAAGATGCCAAGCGTGTTTTTTTGACCAAAGCGTAAAATAATTTAGGATAAACCTTGCTGATAACCGCAAATGTTTAGCCGCGCCTTGCCTGCATAATACCTGCAATAACCACGAGACCACCGCAAATCTGCCAGATGCTGAGTGGTTCGGACAGCAAAATCCATGCCAATATGGCTGCGACAACCGGCTGGATCAGTAAGGTGAGTGAAGAGAACGCAACAGGCAGCCATGCGATCGCGAATGTAATCAGGCTTTGTCCCGCAGCCTGTGTCATCCATGCCAGCGCACAGACAATGAACCAGCCAAACAGTGTGAGCGGGAAATATTGCGTTTCAAAAACCAGCGCCAGCGGCAAGATCGTCAGGGTCGCGCTGATTGTTGTGTAGAGCATAATTGTGGATGTGGAAAAACGGCGGCGTGTAAAGCCGAGCATCAGAATATAGGCGGCATAGAGAACCGCCGCGCCAAGCGCGACAGCATCACCTTTGAGGCTGCTATGGCCGGAAAGATCAGGGCCGCCTTTCAGGATCAGCACGCCGACAATCGCCAGCGCCAAGCCGCTGACGAAAATTTTGCTGATCTTTTGTTTGAGAAACAGCCACCCACCCAAGGCGACAAAAATCGGTGACAGGTTCACAATCAGGGTAGAATTGGCAACGGATGTCATGGTCAGGGAAATATGCCAGACAACCAGTTCCAGCCCGATCAATATGCCCGGCACAGCAAGAATAGCGACATCTGCAATGGAGGCCGGTTTCACCTGATCCGCACCGTGTTTCATACGGTTGTTCAGGATCAGCATCGGGATAATCGCTAATGCCAAACGCCAGAAGGCCGTTACAATCGGACCGGTTTCTGCAAAACGCACCAAAATAGGGGAGCAACTAATCAGCAAGCCGCCAAGTAAAAGCGCAATAATGGCTTTGCGCTGGGTTTCAGGCGTATTTTGCAGCAGGCCGGATGTATTGACGGAGGAGGTTTCTTGGATTGTTTTGTTCATTTTGTACCTGCCGCCTGCTAAAGCAGCCTTATATATGAGAAACGCAGTCATTTAGCTGCGGGTATTAGTAACAAGCAGTTTAGAAAAATTGATCTGCTGCCTGCGACGGGCGATGTTCTTCAGACGCGGATTTCGCCGGATGCAGATGTTTCTGATCTGTGATATATATCAAAACAGATGGATAAAAAAGCGCGTCTTTTGACAGGCGCGCTTTTCTTTGCTGTGAAGCTGTTCGGATTTATTCTTCGTAGCCGACGATCCCTTTGATCTCGACAAATTCACGAAGGCCGAAAACGCCATATTCGCGACCATTGCCGGATTGTTTGTAGCCGCCAAATGGTGCGGCACCATCCCATGGCGCGTCATTGATATAGACATTGCCTGTGCGTAGACGTTTCGACAGAGCCTGTGCTTCTTTCAGGTCGCCCTGAATATAAGAGGCGAGGCCGTAGACCGTATCATTGGCCATTTCAACGACTTCATCGAGCGTGTCATAGGTAAGAATCGACAGCACAGGGCCAAAAATTTCTTCACGGGAAATACGCATATCATGGCCAACACGGGCAAAGATGGTCGGGCGCACATAATAACCGGCATTGAGCTCTGCCGGGCGACCTGTACCGCCTGTGACCAATTCAGCACCCTCATCAATGCCAGCTTGAATTAGATCCTGAATCTTGTCGAATTGCAGCTGGCTGACAACGGGGCCGAGATCGGTGTCGGCAGAAGCCGGATCGCCGGTGCGGAATTTCTCAGCCGCATCGCGGGCAATGGTGATCGCATTATCCATTGCTTCCTGCGGCACGAACAGACGGGTCGGTGCATTGCAGGACTGGCCGCTATTGCCAAAGCAGCGGGCAACGCCAGTACGGACAGCCTTGTCGAGATCGGCGCTACGCAGAATGATGTTCGGGGATTTACCGCCAAGTTCCTGATGCACACGTTTCACAGTCGGTGCTGCGGTCTGTGCGACATTGACACCGGCACGGGTAGAGCCGGTAAAGGACACCATATCCACATCTTTATGGCCTGAAAGGGCGACACCAACGCTCGGGCCATCACCATGAACAAGGTTGAAGACGCCTTTCGGCACGCCAGCCTCATGCATAATTTCAGCGAACAGAATGGCGCTGACCGGTGCGATTTCAGATGGTTTCAATACCATTGTACAGCCGGTTGCGATGGCTGGTGCCACTTTGGCGGCGATCTGGTTGATCGGCCAGTTCCAAGGCGTAATCATGGCAACAACGCCGATCGGCTCGTGTTCGACACGGGTTGTGCCCTGCATGGTGGCATATTCAAAAATTTCAGCGGCTTTGATCGCTTCCATCAGATGCGCAGTGCCGGAGCCTGCCTGTGCTGCCTTGGCCATAGCCAGTGGCGCACCCATTTCCAGAGAAATTGCGGCGCCCATTTCATCTGAACGGCGAATGAAAATTTCGAGAATGCGCTTGAGCAGTTCTAAGCGCTCTTCTTTGCTGGTTTCTGAAAAGCTGGCAAAAGCTGCTTTAGCCGCAGCAACGGCCTTGTCTACATCGGCAGCCGTGCCCATCGCGATTTTAGTGAATGGCTGTTCTGTTGCAGGATTAATGACATCCAGTGTCGTTACAGGGCTTTGTACCGGATCAACCCATTCGCCGTTGATGTAAAATTTGAGTGCGTGATCCATAGTTCCCATCCTGTCATGCTATTTTAATGCGGGTTTTGCAGTGATTTTTGTGCGCAGTTTAGACCTAAACCTTGGTATTACAACCCGCAGAACAATGCGTGATGCGCAAAAAATCATATTAATTTCGGTGTGTCGTATTCAGGATATAAGTACAATTAAAAAAGCCTCCGGCAATGGACCGGAGGCTTTTCAACATTAAATTCAAGGGTGAGATAATCAGGCCCAGGTCTTCTCGAGAACGCGAATCCAGTTCTTATAGGCGATCTTGTCGATGGTTTCCTGATCGTAACCGGCTTTGCGCAATTCTGCGATCAGCAGCTGGAGATCAGCGGCGCTGCCCAGAGCATCCGGAATGGTGGTGCCGTCAAAGTCGGAACCGAGAGCGACATGATCAACGCCAATGCGGTTAATGATGTAATCAATATGGCGCACCATTTCGCTAAGCGGAGTGGCGGTGATTTTTTGACCGTCTTCACGCAGGAAGGAAACGCCGAAATTGATACCCATCAGGCCATCGGTTTCTTTGATGGCGTCCATCTGTTTTTCAGTCACATTACGGCTGTGTGTGCAAAGCGTATGCACATTGGAATGGCTGGCGACGAGCGGCGCATCGGAAATCGCTGCAATATCCCAGAAGCCTTTGTCGTTCATGTGCGACAGGTCAACCATGATCTTCAGCTCGTTACAGGCACGGATCAAAGCTTTGCCGGCATCGGTGAGACCCGGGCCGATATCCGGTGTGCTCGGGAAGCGGAACGGAACGCCGTAAGCAAAAATATTCGGGCGGCTCCAGACCGGACCCAAAGTGCGCAGACCTGCCTGATGCAGCACATAAAGCTCATCGAGATCAGCACTGATCGCTTCGGCACCTTCAATATGCAGCACTGACGCAAATGCGCCATTGGCCATTGCTGTGCGGATATCATCGGCGTCGCGGCAGATTTTCAGGCCGCCTGCAGATTTGGCTTCAATCTTCGCCAGAAGGGCTGCCATGCCGAGAGTGATTCTCAGCGCTTCACCATGTTCCGGGGTTGGATAATCGCCATTGGCATCTTTTTCCATCGAAGGTGACGGAACATAGATTGCGCAGAGACCACCGGCGAGACCGCCCTTTTTAGCGCGCGGCAGGTCGATGTGACCGACCTGTTCACCATCAATAAAGCGGTCAACCGGATTGGCTTCGGTTGATGCCCACAGACGCAGAAGCACGTCATTGTGGCCGTCAAAGACCGGAGTGAAATTATCTGCCGATGAGGAGCTGGACATAGCGGAGGAACCTTACTTTTTCTGAGTGCTGACATAAATTATGTCGCAAACAGAAAGATTTAGCGGAATAAATCCTGTTATATATCTGTGTCGTAACAGCGCTTTTCTGTCATTTCATGAGAATGGCAGCGATTCTCACGGCGCTGTGCCATTAAAATCCGAGCGATTACGTGATTTGCCAGACTGACTATTTTGCCGCAAAAATGCAAATGCCTTTTCGTACAGGCCATAGTCAGTATGCGCATGACGACTTTTTTATAAAATTATGAAGTTGTAAACAAAAATTTACATGCAAACCGTGCATAAGCACTGGCAAAATCTGCATTGGCCGCGTTATTGGGCTTCATGATAATTGAACACGACATTAGTCGGTTTTCTTATACACTTTGTTTTGATGCAGTTTAGGGTGGATCGGAGCGGGATAAAACCAGTCCGGTGGACCATCTCCCGCGAAGATAACTCATTTGCAAAACTGTTAGAAAACTTAACCACTGGCAGGGGCGACCCGGCCGGTTTCTTGCGTTTACGGATAGGGAAGAGGAAATCACCGTGATTTCAAGACGTAATTTTTTGGCGGGCGCAGCAGCTGTTCCGTTCCTGTCATATGCCGGTCTTCTGCCTGCGATCGCTGCCGGTCGTCAGGATATTCTGGTTGTGGCAATGCAGCTGGACAACATGACTTCGCTCGACCCGCATGAGAGCTTTGAAGCGGTTGGCAGCGAAATCTGCAACAACATGTATCAGCGTCTTGTGCATCCGAGCTATGAAAACCCTGAAAAAATTGAAGGCGGCGTAGCCACTTCATGGGAAGCCGATGCTGAAGGTAAAGTCTATACTTTCAAAATCAACCCTGATGCAAAATTTGCGACTGGTAATCCGATCACCGCTGAAGATGCTGCGTTCTCGCTGCACCGCGCGATCAAGATGAACAAAGGTCCTGCTTTCATCATCGGTCAGTTCGGTCTGACACCTGAGAATGTTGAGCAGTCTGTTGTTGCTAATGTTGAAGCTGGCACACTGACGATTTCTCTCGAAACCCCGACTTCCCTGTCGTTCCTGCTCTATTGCCTGTCCTCCAGCGTTGGTAGCGTTGTTGAGAAGAAACTGGTTATGGAAAATGCTGCCGGCGACGATCTCGGCAACGAATGGCTGCGCAAAAACAGCGCCGGTTCCGCTGAGTGGACACTGGCTGCGTGGAAGCCAAGCGAAAGCGTTATGCTGAACCTCAACGCGCACGGCGCCTATAAAGGCAATGTAAAGCGTATCGTTCTGCGTCACGTTGCTGATCCTTCTTCTCAGCTGCTGATGCTCCAGAAAGGTGACGTGGATATTGCCCGTAACCTGACTTCCGAGCAGCTGCGCGTGATTGAAAAAGACGAAAACTTTACGCTGGTTCGTAAGGGTATCGCCGGTATCGGCCTGATGTCGCTCAACCAGAAGGTTGAAAAGCTGACCAATCCTAAGCTTTGGCAGGCTATCAAATGGGCGATCGACTATAAGGGGATTCAGGAAAACATCGTGCCGCTGACCCATCAGCAGCACCAGACTATTATTCCTGAAGGCTTCCCGGGCGCAGTAAACGATCTGCCGTTCCAGAAAGATACCGCTAAGGCGAAAGAGCTGATGGTTGAAGCAGGTCTGGCCGATGGTTTCTCCATCAGCATGGACCACTATTCTGCACAGCCTTGGCCGGATATTGCTCAGGCAATTCAGGCAAACCTTGCTGACATTGGTATTAAGGTGGAACTGCGTGCAGCTGAAAACCGTCAGGTTCTCACCAAAATGCGTGCCCGCGAGCATGAAATTGCACTGACTTCATGGGGTTCGGACTATTTTGATCCAAACACCAATGCGGATGTGTTCTGCAATGTAACCGACCTGTCGGATGATGCGAAGAGCAAGCCTTTTGCATGGCGTTCAAACTACCAGAATGCAGATTTCGCTAAGAAATCTCTGGCTGCACGCGATGAAAAAGATCCTGCAACACGTATTAAACTTTACGAAGACCTGCAGCGCGAATTCATGAACAACAGCCCGTTTGTTGTCATGCTGCAGACTGTCATGACTGCTGCCTGCCGCAAAGATGTGACTGGCATGCGTCTTGGCGTTCTGTCTGACACCCACTCTTACGCAGGGATTGCGAAAGCTTGAATAAGAGACTGAAAACTCTGACTGGTACTCTGGGCAGCGTGTTAATCACGCTGTTCGGACTTGCCATTGTCACTTTCATGATCGGCCGCGTTATGCCGGTTGATCCTGTGATTGCAGCCGTCGGCGATAATGCGCCGGAGGCTGTTATTCAGCGTGTGCGTGCGGAGATGGGGCTGGATCAGCCACTCGTCGTACAGTTCTTCCACTATATCGGTCAGGTTTTGCAGGGTGATCTCGGCAATTCCATTCTGACCCGTAATCCTGTTACCACGGATATTGCCCGCTATTTCCCGGCAACCCTAGAACTGGCAACAGCAGCGCTCCTCCTCGCTGCCTTGATCGGTATTCCTCTGGGTGTCTGGGCTGCGGTGCGTCAGGGCACACTGACGGATCAGACGATCCGCGTTATCTGTCTGGCCGGTCATTCCGTGCCGACATTTGTGCTGGCGCTGATTTCGCTACTGGTTTTCTATGCCGCGCTCGGTATTGCACCGGGACCTGGCCGTCAGGATATTATTTTTCAGGACATGATCCCACATGTGACTGGTATTCTGACGATTGATACATTGCTCGACGGCGATCTGGATGCTTTCTGGGATGCGCTCGCGCATATGGCCCAGCCTGTTATCATTCTTGCTTATTTCAGCATGGCCTATATCACCCGTATGACCCGTGCATTCATGCTGGATGCGCTTAAAGGTGAGTTTGTCATTACAGCCCGTGCTAAAGGCCTGTCCGCCACTTCCGTTATCTGGAAACATGCTTTCCCGACTGTGGCCGTGCAGCTGGTGACCGTTCTTGCTCTGACCTATGCAGGTCTGCTTGAAGGTGCTGTCGTGACCGAAACCGTGTTCTCATGGCCTGGTCTTGGTCAGTATCTGACTGTTTCGCTGATGAATGCAGACATGAACCCTGTCGTCGGCGCCACTCTTCTGATTGGTGTCATCTATGTCGGGCTTAACCTGCTCGCTGACATTCTCTACAAGGTACTGGATCCACGCGTCAGATGATTTTTTCAAACTTTCATAACTGGGCGCTGGACGAAACTCCGTCCTCGCCGTCGCAGGCTCTCTGGGGCCGGCGCTACCGTATCTGGCTTAACCTGAAGTCAAATCCGCTGGCGATGATCGGCTTGTTCATCATTGCGGTCTTTGTTTTCATTGCCATTTTTGCACCGTGGCTGGCACCGCAAGATCCGAGCATTCAAAATCTCGCTAATCGTCTTGCGGCACCTTCTGCCGAGCATTGGTTTGGTACGGACGAGCTGGGTCGCGATATTTTCTCGCGTATCCTTTATGGTGGCCGCGTAACACTCGGCATGGTTATTGCCGTTGTTATTCTGGTGGCACCGCTTGGTCTGATCATCGGTTGTGTGGCAGGTTATTTCGGCGGTGTCGTCGATACAGTCCTGATGCGCGTAACCGACGTGTTCCTCGCTTTCCCGCGTCTTATTTTGGCTCTGGCTTTCGTGGCCGCGCTGAAACCGGGCGTTGAAAGCGCGATTCTGGCGATTGCACTCACAGCCTGGCCGCCTTATGCGCGTCTGGCCCGTGCGGAAACCATGACCATCCGTAACACAGACTATATTGCAGCTTACCGTCTGACCGGTGCCAGCGCTGCCCGTATTATCACGCGTCATATTGCACCTCTGTGCGTACCGAGCCTGATTGTGCGTATTACGCTGGATATGAGCTCGATCATCCTGACCGCCGCAAGCCTTGGCTTCCTCGGTATGGGTGCGCAGCCGCCGTCACCGGAATGGGGTGCGATGATTGCAACAGCCAAACGCTTCATCTTTGAACAGTGGTGGGTTGCTACAATTCCGGGTATTGCGATTTTCCTCGTTTCACTCGCGTTCAACTTCCTCGGCGACGGTCTGCGTGACGTCCTCGATCCGAAGCAGAATTGAGGGTAAAAATGCTGGTAGATATTCAAAACTTACGGATCGCATTTGAAACCCGCACCACACGCTTTGAAGCGGTACGGGGGCTCTCTCTGCAACTCGGTCGTGAAAAGCTGGGTATTGTGGGTGAAAGCGGCTCGGGCAAGTCTCTGACTGCCCGCGCCCTGATGAAACTCCTGCCGAATATTGCGGAAGTCAAAGCTGACAAGCTCAGCTTTGACGGACAGGATCTGCTCACAGCTTCTGAAAAGCAGATGCGCCAGATCCGCGGTAAACGCGTTGGTTTCATTCTGCAGGATCCGAAATACTCGCTGAATCCGGTAAAAACCATTGGTGTGCAGGTGGCGGAAGCCTGGCGCACACACAAAGGCGGCAGCAAAAAACAAGCTATGGAAGCGGCAATTGACCTGCTCGATCAGGTGAAAATCCGCAATCCGCGTGAAGTGGCCTATTCCTATCCGCACGAAGTATCGGGCGGTATGGGACAGCGCGTCATGATTGCTATGATGCTGGCACCGGATCCGGAACTGCTGATTGCTGACGAGCCGACCTCGGCGCTTGATGCGACTGTGCAGGCAGAAATTCTGCGTCTGATCGATGATCTCGTCGACAGCCGCGGCATGGGTCTGATCCTCATCAGCCATGATCTTCCGCTTGTTTCCCATTTCTGTGACCGCGTTATGGTTATGTATATGGGACAGGTGATGGAAGAGCTGAAAGCATCAGAACTCAATAATGCTCAGCATCCTTATACCAAGGGTCTCCTGAACTGTATTCCGTCGTTGACGCATCCGCGTGATCGTCTGCCGGTAATGACTCGTGATCCGGAGTGGCTGAAATAATGATTGAAGTTGATAATCTGAAAATTCAGTTCGGTGACAAGCAGGTCGTTAAGGGCGTTTCTTTTAACGTCGAAAAAGGCGGCAGCTTTGGTATCGTGGGTGAGAGCGGCTCGGGTAAGTCGACAATCCTGCGTGCGATGGCCGGTCTGAATGAAAGCTGGAGCGGACGTATTGCCTTTGACGGCAAAGACGCTCCGCTGAAGCGGACACCGGAATTTTTCCGTTCGGTTCAGATGGTGTTTCAGGATCCGTTCGGCTCGCTGCATCCGCGCCAGACCATTGACCGTATTCTGAGCGAGCTGTTGCTGGTTCATAAGATCGACAATGTTGAAGGGCGTATCAAGCAGGCTCTTTCCGATGTGGCTCTGCCGCAGACGGCACGTTTCCGCTATCCGCACCAGTTGTCCGGTGGTCAGCGTCAGCGCGTGGCAATTGCCCGTGCTCTGATTGCAGAGCCACAGGTTCTGCTGCTCGATGAGCCGACCTCGGCACTTGACGTTTCCGTTCAGGCGGAAATTCTCAATCTGCTGTCGGATTTGCGTGATGAACGCAACCTGACCTATGTGCTGGTAAGCCATAACCTCGCGGTTATTGCCCATCTTTGCCCTGAAGTGGGTGTGATGCAGAATGGTATTATGGTTGAGCAGCTGAGTGCAGAAGATTTGCGCGCAGGCCGCACCACCCATCCGCATACCACTGAATTGCGCGAATTGAGCGTGACGGTTGAAGAACCGAAGTAATGAGAGTGCAACAGGCCGGATTTTCCGGCCTGTTCTTTATGCAGAATTGAATTAAAAAACCTGTACGAACAGGGCATGGGAAGAAGCGATCATGGCTATGAACTGGGACGCCGCCTTATCAACCGCACAAAAACTGACTGCACAATGGCCTGCGAATGAGCCGGGCGGTGTGATTATCGGTTTTGATGCGGATGGTATCCGTTTGCAAACTGCAAGCGGTGTGGAAAGTCTGGCAACCCATAAGCCGTTTTCCGCTGACAGCGTTGTGCGTTATGCTTCTGTGACCAAGCATGTTTTCGTTTCCATGGTTTTGAAACATGCAGATAAAATCAGCCTTGATGACCCGTTGGGCAAACATCTGCCGGAATTGAAAAAGCCTTTGAGCGAAGTGACCGTTGGTCGGGCGCTGGATATGAGCGGCGGCCTGCCGGATACCCGCGAATGTCTGACTTTGCTCGGACTGTCGATCTATACGGAAACGCATAATGACCGGCTGATGGATTTCCATGCAACGATGGAACGTCTTAATTTTGATGCCGGTACGCAGGTCTCTTATTCCAATACCGGCTATCGTCTGGTGGAAGTTGCGCTGGAACGTCTTGGCCTGCGCTTTGATGACTACCTGCAAAGTGAAATCGTATCAATGCTCGATGTACAGCTGAAAGCACCGGATGTCTGGAATGATCCGGTGGATGGTCTGGTGCCGGGTTATTGGCATGATGGTAAAAAATGGCAGCTCAGTTCAGCCGGTCTTTATATTTCTGCGGCCGGTAGCCTGACCGGTAGCGGTACGGCGCTGGCAACATGGGCACATGCATTGATGTGCGGCAAAGGCCAGCTTTCCGGTGTGATTGAAAAGATCAGCGAACCACGCAAAATGGCTGATGGTCGTCTGTCTGCCTATGGTCTCGGTTTTGTCGCTTCTGAGCTTGATGGTCTGAAACTGGTTGGCCATGGCGGCTCGCATCCGGGCTATAAGAGCACTGTGCTGATCTGCCCTGAACATCAGTGTGGTTTTGTTGTTGTCGCCAACCGTGATGATGCCAACGGAGCCAAAATGGCTCAGGCTGCAATGGCAGCTCTTACAGGCCGTAATTTGCCGCAGGCTGGCAGCACGATCCCTGATGGTTTCTACCTGACAGAAGCCGGCCATCACTGGGTTGAGATGAAGGGCGGCAACGTCACTTATATCGACAATGAAGATGCCCTTTATGATGAAGGCGATGGCTGGTTCTCATCGCGTTCTGCTACCTCGCCAATTCTGCTGCGCTGGACAGGTGAAGTGCTGGAAGGTGAATTGGGACATGCGCCACGTGTTCTTTATCCGGTGGCACCAAAGCCTGCCGGTAATGAACTCGACGGTAGTTGGAAATCGGTTTACGGCGCTGCTTTTGAAATCGTCAATGGCACTGTAATTATGGGTGTAGGTCCTGTTCAGCAGACAATGGCGATTACCGATCTGGGCAATGGCCGCTATTTGTTCACACTGCATGACGGCCCGTGGGTTAAACGTGTTTGCATCAATCGCCTGAGCGATAACCGCGTGGAACTGGTGCTGAACCGTAGCCGTATGCTGGAATATACCCGCTAAATCGCGCCTATTCATACCTGCCCGCTTTGTAGAAGTATCAGCACTTTAACAAAGCGGGCATTCTCACATCTGGAGCATTTCACAGTCAAGTTGGATGAACTTGGCGTCGGGATAATGCGACAAACTAAGGAATCTAGAGCGAGCACTGCGGTCCAACATGAACGTAAACCGCTCTAGTATATGTAAGCCCTTGTTCAAATATGCCTGCATATCGTATAAGGCCTATTCTGAATTTGCATAACTGTATGTAAAGCAGGCAATCGTGACGAAGGATCAGTATTGTGGAAATTAAGTGGGTTGAAGACTTTCTGGCGCTTGCTCATACTTTGAATTTCTCCAAAGCGGCAGATGAGCGGCACGTAACTCAATCTGCCTTCAGCCGCCGTATCAAACAGCTTGAAACATGGCTTGGTACGACACTGATTGATCGTGCAACTTATCCGTCACGTCTGACCGAGGCCGGAGAGAAATTTATTCCGGTTGCGCAGGAAACGCTGAAGTCACTCTATCAGGTGCGCCATGGTTTCCAAGCTAATCAGACGCTTGAAGCGCAGACAATTTCCTTTATTGCGCTGCACACGCTCTCTTTCACCTTCTTCCCACCTTGGCTGAAAGAAATCAGCGATGTTTCTACGCCGCTATTCACCCGCCTGCGCCCAGATAGCGGTAGTGTTGAAGGCAATGTGAACGCCCTTGTTGACGGCGACTGTGATTTTCTTTTGACCTATGTGCATCCATCCGTGCCTTTGCTTCTGGATGCTGCTGAGTTCGATTACAAAGTTGTCGGCTATGAGCAAATTATTCCGATCAGCGTGCCGGATACTGAAGGTCATCCGCTGCATATGGTTGGCCGTGATGAGCAGCCATTCGATTATATCGGCTATGAAAAATCATCATTCTTCGGGCATTTGCTGAGTGAATTATTTGTATTGAAAATGCCGGAGCACCGGCTGGTGCATGAGGGCAGCATGTCGATTGGTCTCAAAGGCATGGCAATGGCCGGTTGGGGCGTGGCATGGGTACCGCGCAGTCTGATTGCAGAAGAACTGGCGAGCGGACAACTGGTGCAAGGTGCTGATCTGTCGTGGAATATTCCGCTGGAAATCCGTTTGTACCGATCCAGAAATAATCAGCGTGGCGTCATTGAAAAATTCTGGAACCGGTTGACCGATTTGCGCGATAATGCAGATAAGCTATAAATAAAGGGCGCTTTGAGCGCCCTTTATGCATGGTGCGGGTGCCTTATGCAGTCATATAAGGGGCGAAATTAGTCTGTGCCTCATCGACCTGAATTGTTGAATAGAGGGCAGGAAAGGCGCGTTGCGGACATTTCTGTCTTTCGCAAATCTTGCAACCTGCCCCAATCGGTGTGCGGGCGGCAGGATCATCAAGGATCATGCCTTTGGAATAGACCAGCCGGTCGGCGTGGTGCAGGTCGCAGCCCAGCGCAATTGCAAAGTTTTTCGATGGTGCTTTATAGCCGCCCTGCCGATGGCGGATCATTTTGGCAATCCAGAAATACGTCCGTCCGTCCGGCATTTCGGCTTGTTGCGTTAGAATGCGATCCGGTGAGGAAAAGGCTGCATAAATATTCCATAGCGGGCAGGTGCCGCCAAAACGCGAAAAGTGAAAATCAGTGGCTGATTGGCGTTTGGAAATATTGCCGGCACGATCCACACGGATAAAGAAGAACGGCACGCCACGTGCTTCAGGCCGTTGCAGTGTGCTGAGGCGATGGCAGATGGTCTCGAAGCTCACCGCATAGCGTTGTTCAAGCAATTCAATATCATAGCGCAATTGCTCTGCGCTTTGCAGAAAATGCATATAGGGCATTAGCACGGCACCGGCAAAATAATTGGCAAGGCCGATACGTGCCAAAACCAATGCTTCGGGGCTGGTGAAAGTCGTCTTTTCCAGTAGCTGATCGAGTAATTGCTTTTGTTCAAGAAAAGCGATTTGTGTGGCGAGCTGAAAGGCCTGCTGACCTTCATCCAGACGCGGAGACAGGGCGAGAAGGCGGGTGCTTTTGTCAAAATGACGAACAGTATCGGTATTGTCGGAGCCTGCTTGCTCAACCAGCCGCACACCGTGCATTTGCAGCAGGCGCTCTGCCAAAGCATGCTTCATTTTGCCGACGGGCAGGCCGAGCTTGCGGCTTAGTGCTTCGCCCTCATGGTCGAGTTCCGGTATATAATTGCGGTGTGCGTAGAAATATTCCCGCACTTCTTCATAGGGCGTGGAGAGCATCACCGGTAAATCGGCAGAGCGGTCATTGCCGAGCTGGTTCGCAAGATATGCAGATTGCTCCTGCGCTTCGCCCAGTTGTTTATGCATTTCCACAAGCAGCCGCCCGACAGCGGGCATATTGGCGGCGAGTTCGCGAATTTCTGTTTTGCCAAGCTGCTCAGTGAGGCGCGGATCGGCAAAGACTTCACGCAGATCACCGAACAGTCGTGCCTCCTCGGCCTCAGAGAAAAGCTGGACATCAATGCCGAAAGCCTCATTGAGGCGCAGCAGAACCTGCACTGTCAGCGGCCGCTGATTATTCTCAATCTGATTGAGGTAACTCAAAGAAATGCCAAGGCTTTTGGCCAGTGACATCTGAGTAAGCTGACGCTCTTCCCGCAGTTTTTTAAGCTTAATACCGACAAAAGTTTTACGCATTCTTCAGGCCCTCCCGACCTTTCAGATTAACGCTGAGATATGTTGTTCCTTATGCATGCCTGTTGTTCATCAGGCGGTATCGACTTCGCAAACTTCACAATTTCACAAAAAATCACCGCCGTCACTTCGCTTTTTCAGCCATAGGCGCAAAATTTTGTCGCGGTATAGTTGGTTTCAGAGGGCATTTGGCTTCGCAAATTACACAATGGGTCGTCATGGCGCTTTGCTGTGACAGAAGTGGGCCGTCATAGTCTTGGCTATGACAGAAATGGACCGTCATAGTTTTTGCTATGATAGAAAAGGAAATCTCTGTGAAACTCCATAAAGTGCGTACCTATAAATCGGCTGAACATCTGGCACGTGAGGATCAGCTGGCATGGAAGTTTGCCGCCATGGCCGCCGATGATGTGCCGCTGGATGATGATGTGGTTGAGATGATCGGCAACCGCATTATTGACAACGCATCCGTTGCTGCTGCTTCACTAATGCGCCGTCCGGTTGTCAGTGCCCGTATGCAGGCGCTTGCCCATCCTTATAAGCGCGGTGCCACTGTTTTTGGTTTGCCTGCGGATCAGCGTGTGTCACCGGAATGGGCGGCATGGGCGAATGGTGTTGCAGTACGCGAACTGGATTTTCACGATACATTCCTCGCCGCCGATTACTCCCATCCGGCAGATAATATTCCATCAATGCTGGCCGTGGCGCAGCATTGTGGTCTCAATGGTTCCGCGCTGGCACGTGGTATTGCCACCGGCTATGAAATTCAGGTCAATCTTGTGAAAGGCATTTGTTTGCATGAGTTTAAAATTGACCACATTGCGCATCTCGGGCCTTCGGCTGCAGCCGGTATCGGCACCATGCTGGGTTTAAGCACCGAGCAAATTTATCAGGCTATTCAGCAGGGTCTGCATACCACTACCACCACGCGTCAGTCCCGTAAGGGCGAGATTTCCAGCTGGAAAGCCTATGCGCCAGCCTTTGCCGGTAAAATGGCAGTTGAAGCTCTTGACCGCATTATGCGCGGCGAGGGCGCACCCTCCCCTGCATGGGAAGGTGAAGACGGTTTCATCGCATGGTTGCTCGGTGGTCCGAAAGCTGAATATTTTGTGCCGGTGCCGGAAATCGGTGAGCGCAAACGCGCGATCATGGACACTTATACCAAAGAACATTCGGCTGAGTATCAGAGCCAAGCACTGATTGATCTGGCACGGCGTATGCGTTCAAGTGTCAAGGATTTCTCCAAGATTGCCAGCATTGTGCTGCATACCAGCCATCATACCCATTATGTGATTGGTACCGGTGCCAATGATCCGCAGAAAATGGATCCGAATGCCAGCCGTGAAACGCTTGACCATTCGATCATGTATATTTTCGCGGTCGCACTGGAAGACGGTACATGGCACCATGAGCATTCCTATGCACCGGAACGTGCCAAACGTCCGGAGACAATTGCGCTCTGGCACAAGGTCAGCACGGTGGAAGATCCGGCATGGACTAAGCGCTATCACAGCCATGATCCGAATGAAAAAGCCTTTGGCGCGCGTGTGGTTATTACCATGCAGGACGGCTCGGTGATCGAAGATGAATTGGCGCTGGCCGATGCACATCCGTTAGGTGCCCGCCCGTTCAAACGCGCAGATTATGTCCGTAAATTCCGCACTTTAGCTGAAGGCATTATCGGGCAGCAAGAACAGGATCGTTTCATCAAAACGGTAGAACGCCTGACTGAGCTGACTGCTGATGAATTGGCTGGCCTTAATATTACTGCGCTGCCAGGCAAATGCGAACCGGGCAAGGCGCACGGTATTTTCGACTGGCAGGGCTAGAGCATTTCACAGTCAAGTTGGATCAACTGGACGTCGGGATAATGCGACAAACTAAAGACTCTAGAGCGAGCACTGCGATCTAACATGAACGTAAACCGCTCTAGTGACATTGTGCAGGCGGGGTGAAATGATCCTGCCTGCATCTCGCAACGCACAATCTGTGCTGCAGAATTATCGGTGGAGGAACCGGATAACTCATAACGCGGCCAAGGGAGAGAATGATGAGCATTGCAGAAAGTGAAACAACGGTAACGCCGCCAAAAAAGAAATCCGTGGCACTGTCCGGCGTGGTTGCCGGTAATACTGCCCTTTGTACTGTCGGACGCAGTGGTAATGATTTGCATTATCGCGGTTTTGATATTCATGATCTCGCATTGCAATGCGATTTTGAAGAAGTCGCGCACTTGCTGGTGCATGGCACATTGCCGAACAAACGCGAATTGATTGCCTATCAGCAAAAGCTCAAGGCCATGCGCGGACTGCCGACCAATGTGAAGGCGGCGCTCGAATTACTGCCTGCGGCGAGCCATCCGATGGATGTGATGCGCACCGGCGTTTCCGTTCTTGGCTGTGTATTGCCCGAAGTCAGCGGTCATCCGCAGGCTGGTGCCAAGGATATTGCGGATCGGTTGATGGCTTCCCTCGGCTCCATGCTTCTCTATTGGTATCACTTCGCCCATCATGGCCGCAGGGTGGAGCTTGAAACCGATGATGATACAATTGGCGGCCACTTCCTGCGTGTTCTTCATGGCAAAGAACCGACACCGGCTGCGGTGCGGGCGATGAATATTTCGCTGATCCTCTATGCAGAACACGAGTTTAACGCGTCTACTTTTACAGCCCGTACGATCGCAGGCACAGGCTCAGACGTTTATTCCTGCATTGCCGGTGCCATTGGTGCGCTGCGTGGCCCGAAACACGGTGGTGCCAATGAAGTGGCGCTGGAAATTCAGCAGCGTTATGCCGACCCTGATGAAGCAGAGGCCGATATTCTGCGCCAGCTTGAGCAGAAACAGGTGGTGATCGGTTTCGGCCATCCGGTCTATACGATTGCTGATCCGCGTAATGAGATCATCAAAAAAGTCGCACTGGAACTGTCGGAAGAAGCCGGCACAACCAAGATGTTCGACATTGCCGAGCGTATTGAAATGGTGATGATGGATACTAAGAAAATGTTCGCGAACCTCGACTGGTTCAGCGCTGTTTCGTACCACATTCTCGGTGTGCCGACGGCGATGTTCACACCGCTGTTTGTGATTGCCCGCACTTCCGGCTGGGCAGCACATATCATCGAACAGCGTATCGATAACAAGATTATCCGTCCGTCCGCCAATTATATCGGCCCTGACAATCTGATCTTTGTCCCGATTTTTGAGCGATCCGCAGCAACTCCCAAGTCTATTTAACTGAGACAGTCTGAGTGAGTATCATGCCTTATTTATCTGCTTCCGATTTGCCAACCAAATCCGCTGGTGAGCGGTTCCGTGAATTGATGAACAAGCCCGGCATTGTGCAACTGCCGGGTGCGCATAATGGTATGGCGGCTATTCAGGCACGCAATGCCGGTTTTGAAGGGCTTTACCTGTCTGGTGCGGCGATGACAGCTTCGATGGGCTTGCCCGATCTCGGCATTATAACTGTCGATGAAGTGGCTTTTTTCATTCGCCAGATCGCCCGTTCCAGTGGTTTGCCGCTCGTTGTTGACGGTGATACCGGCTATGGCGAGGCACTCAACGTCATGCATATGGTGCGCACATTTGAAGATGCAGGCGCAGGTGCTGTGCATATTGAAGATCAGTTGCTACCGAAAAAATGCGGCCATCTGAATGATAAAAAGCTGGCAACCGCCGATGATATGGCCGCTAAAGTGGCAGCAGCTGCCAAAGCACGCCGTCATCTTTATCTGATTGCCCGTACCGATGCCGCTGCCAGCGAAGGCATGGATGGTGCGGTTGCACGCGCCAAGATGTATATGGATGCCGGTGCTGATGCGATTTTCCCTGAAGCATTGAACACGGCAGAAATGTTCCGTGAATTTGCCAAACATATGCCGGGTGTGCCGCTTTTGGCCAATATGACCGAGTTTGGCCGCACCCCTTTCTTCACTGCGCAGGAATTCGAAGAAATGGGCTATAAAATGGTGATCTGGCCGGTATCATCACTACGCGTTGCCAATAAAGCGCAGGAAAAGCTTTATGCTACGCTCAAGCGGGATGCCTCAACCAAGGCAATGGTCGATGAAATGCAAACCCGTGCCGAGCTTTATGATGCCATTGGCCTGCATCAATATGAGGAGCTAGACCGCTCGATCATTAAAACCATTGTGCCAACACTTGACTAGAGCGCCATGCCCCTTTTGGGCGCTACACAAGGTCGCTCTAACGTAAGCAAAAGAAGAAAAGACCCTCCAGTATGATTTTTAAGCCCGAAGCTGCAAGGCTTCGGGCTTATATTTATCCTGCAGCTGAATATTATCCGGTTGGAAGATGCCAACACTTTGGCTATAGCTTGCCAATGACTGATTATATTCGCCCAGAACTCACGCCGCCCGACGGTCACAAAAAAGTCCTGCTGCACTCCTGCTGTGCGCCTTGCTCCGGTGAAGTCATGGAAGCCATGACTGCTTCCGGTGTCGATTATACGATCTTCTTCTATAATCCGAACATTCATCCTGAGCGGGAATATCTGCTGCGCAAAGATGAAAATATCCGCTTTGCAGAAAAGCATAATGTGCCGTTTATCGACGTCGATTATGACAAGGAAAACTGGTACGCCCGTGCGCGCGGCATGGAGTGGGAACCGGAGCGTGGCATTCGTTGCACCATGTGTTTTGATATGCGTTTTGAGCGTACAGCGCTTTATGCCTATGAAAACGGTTTTCCGGTGATTACGTCATCCCTGAGCATTTCCCGCTGGAAAGATTTACAGCAGATCAACGGCTGTGGTGTGCGCGCTGCTAATCGTTATGAGGGCATCACGTTCTGGGAATATAACTGGCGCAAAGCCGGTGGCTCTGCCCGTATGATTGAAATCAGCAAACGGGAAGAGTTTTATCAGCAGGAATATTGCGGCTGCGTTTACTCCCTGCGTGATACCAATATGTCCCGTCGTGAGCGCGGCCGTGAGCCGATTGAACTGGGTAAAAATTATTACGGCACTCCGGAGAATGATGCGGACAATTAGAGCGCGTTTCGATCTGATTGGATCAGATCGCCGCTCTCATCATTTGTTTTAACGCGTATCTTTTCCGAAAACCGTTTCACACTTTTCGGGATGCGCTCTAATCCGCAACCGCACAGAATATCATGCGTTTTGTTGTTCTTTCTCTCATGAAATAATGATGACGCATCTTGAAAAGCCGCAATCTGCAACCCAAGTGCAAATCCTGATCAAACAGGAGGCCCTCAATAATGCTTTGCCCTATCGATAATACCGAGCTTGTCATGTCCGACCGGCAGGGAATTGAAATCGACTATTGCCCGAAATGCCGGGGTGTCTGGCTGGATCGTGGTGAACTGGACAAGATTATTGAGCGTTCCGTGCCTGCTGAGCCTGTGCGCACTGCCAGCAGGGATGAGCATCGCTCAGATGAACGCTCCCGCGATCATGATCGCGACCGTCGGGATCATGATGATTACGGACACGGTAAGCCATATCGTAAGAAGAAATCACTGCTGGGTGAATTGTTCGACTTCTGATCCTGCATAAAATAGTGTTTTAAAACCTGCGCCGGAACCTTCGGTGCAGGTTTTTTGTTATTAGGACTGCTCACAGGATTGCAAAAGTCGTTTCGTTGCGTTCAACCGGATGTTTTTTATAAAAAGACAAGAATTTTGTTCTGTTCTTTAAAAGCATAGAAAATGCAGTTGCGTACTTCGTTTTTGCATTGTCGGAAATACCTGTTTCGTGTAAAAGGTGACTGTAATTCACATATTTCCTATGCTTTGCTTAGACCTCTGCTTTTGCTGAATTGGTGATTGTTCCGGCCCAGGCATCTTTATTGTTGCACAGGCGCCCGCGTCTGGACGCGTTTACACGACACTGAGAGCAAGCCGATGTTGGCACCGTTTTTGATTATGTTGCGTGAGGGGCTGGAAGCTGCTCTTCTCACAAGTATTATTGCTTCTTATCTGAATAAGACCGGACGATCTTCCTATATGCCTGCCGTATGGGTCGGTATTTTTCTGGCAATCGCTTTGTCCTTTCTGGCCGGAGCGGCATTGCAGATTATCAGCGCTGAATTTCCGCAGAAGATGCAGGAATTATTTGAAGCCGTTGTCGGCTTTGTCGCGGTGATTGTGCTGATGTCCATGGTTTTATGGATGAAGAAAGCCGCCCGATCTCTCAAAGATGAATTGCAACATTCTGTTGAACATGCACTGGCTGCCAAATCGGCGACATGGGCGCTGATCGGCATGGTGTTCTTTGCCGTGGCACGTGAAGGGCTGGAATCTGTATTCTTCCTGCTGGCGATTTTCCAGCAGAGCGAAGGCTATGCAGCACCGCTGGGAGCCTTTTTAGGTGTTGCTGTGTCCGTTGTCCTTGGCTTCCTGATTTATCAGGGGGGCTTGAAGCTCAATCTGCGATTATTTTTCCGCTGCACAGGTATCTTGATTATTTTTGTCGCGGCAGGACTGCTGTCTGGCGCATTGCGTAGTTTGCATGAGGCAGGCATCTGGAATTATCTGCAGGCACCGGCATGGGATATGAGCCATGTACTGCCGCTGTCCTCGCCGCTTGGTACAGTGATGTCCGGTCTGCTGGGCTATCACGACACACCGGCAATCGGTGAAGTTGCGATCTATTTCATCTTCTTGTTTGCAGCTTTGGCGATCTATTTGCGGCCATTGCCCGCTCAAAAAACAGCACGTGCGTAAGAGGTTATTATGAGTAAAAATCAATCCTCACAGTCCTCTGGCCTGATGAAACTCGCCGTTGCCGGTTCTGCTGTTCTGGCTATTGCAGCCGGGGGGGTGTTTTATTATGCAACCATTACCAAGAAATCTGCCGGTGATGAAAAACTGATCCCGATTGAGGTTGGTGCCAAAGCTTGCGATCCGATGAATCTGACACTGCCTTCCGGCTTTCACAGTTTTGAAATTCATAACCGCTCTGACCGCCCTGTGGAGTGGGAAATTCTTGACGGCGTGATGGTCGTGGAAGAGCGGGAAAATATCATTCCGGGACTGAAATCCATTCTCCGTGCGCAATTGATGCCGGGTGAGTATGAGATTACTTGCGGCTTGCTCTCGAATCCGCGCGGTAAGCTGATTGTAACGCCATCTGAACATTCAGAAGCCTCTGCGGCAGCAAAGCCTGATACCCGCGCTTTCATCGGCATGTTGTCGGAATATAAAGTCTTTCTGGCCATGCAGAGCAATGCCATGCTGAAAGGGGCGGAAGCCCTGCAAGCCGCAATTGAGGCCGGTGATCTGGAAGCCGCGCGCGTAGCTTATTTGCAGGCACGTGCACCTTACAAGCGTATTGAAGTTACTGGCGGGCGCTTTGCGGATCTGTCGGCAAAGATTGATCCTGTTGCTACCTATCTTGAAAAACGCGAAGATGATCCGGCATTTACCGGTTTCCACCGTATTGAATCCGGCCTCTGGGGGGCTAACAGCACGGACGGGTTGGCGCTTTTTGCAAGCCAACTCACCGCTGATCTGAGCACGCTGAAAGACCGCCTGAAAGCTGCAAAACTGACGCCGGATATGCTGCTGCGCAACACCAGTTCTTTTGTTAATCAGCAGGCAGAGGGGCAGATTTTAAGCGGTGATAACGCCTATTCCCATCTCGATCTGACAGATATCAGCGCCAAGCTCGATGGCGTGGAAAAGACGCTGACCCTGCTGCAACCGCTGAGCGAAAAACCTGCCGCTAACGAGACAAAGACTGTTATGGCAGCTTTGCAAGACCTGCGCAGCACCCTCGCTGGCCTGTCAGCAGGTGAAGTCACACGTTCTTATACAGATATTGATGACGGTGCCCGTAAAGCGCTGGCAGAGAAGGCTAAAGCCTTGAGTGCTGCCATCAGCAAACTTGCCGCTGCCATCGGACTGGAGTGAATGATGACCAAGGAAACGGATAAACAACCCTCCGCAAATCGTCGTAATGTGCTGAAAGGTTTGGGACTGGCTCTGGGCGGCAGCGTTGCAGGCAACGTTACTGGTGCTTTTGCTAAGTCACAACCGGCACCACAGACAGTTGAGCATCACGTGACCGATGCGCCGGTAGGCAGCAATGGTTTCCATCAGCGGCAGCCTTTTTATGGCATTCATCAGTCGGGCATTACCAATGCGCGCCCGGCACATGGGCTTGTCGCATCTTTTGATGTACTGGTTAAAACACCGGACGATCTGGAACGCCTGTTCCGCACACTCACGCAGCGTATTGCTTTTCTCACGCAGGGCGGCACACCACCGGAACTTGACCCGAAACTGCCGCCTGCGGATTCCGGTATTATCGGCCCTGAAATCCGGCCGGATAATCTGACGATGACCGTAGGGCTTGGCGACAGCCTTTTTGAACATCATCCGTGGTTGCAGCCGCATAAGCCGAAGCTGTTGCAGCGCATGACCAAGTTTCCGAATGATGCGCTGGTCAATGATTTGTGCCACGGTGATTTGTCGCTACAGTTTTGTGCCAATACGCCGGACACTAATATTCACGCTTTGCGCGACATTCTCAAAACCATGTCGGACATGATGTTCCTGCGCTGGAAACAGGAAGGCAATGTGCCGGTCATTCCGCCGTCACCGAACGGTGAAGTGGAAAGCGCGCGCAATTTCTTAGGATTCCGTGATGGTTCTGCTAATCCTGATGCCGGTGACAAGAGCCTGATGAACCAGCTCGTCTGGGTGGGGGAAGCCCATCAGGAACCACAATGGGCGATGAATGGTTCTTATCAGGCAGTGCGTATCATCCGCAATTTTGTAGAGCGCTGGGATCGCACGCCTTTGCAGGAGCAGGAGATGATTTTCGGCCGGAAAAAACATTCCGGCGCGCCGCTCGACGGCACCAAAGAAAGTCAGGTTCCTGATTATACGAAAGATCCTGAGGGCAAGGTCACACCGATGGATGCGCATATCCGCCTGGCCAATGACCGCAGTCACGCAGCACAAAAAAATCTGCTGCTGCGCCGTCCGTTCAATTATTCCAACGGTGTTACCAAGTCCGGTCAGCTCGATCAGGGACTGCTTTTCATCTGTTATCAGGCCGATCTGGAGCAGGGCTTCATCACCGTGCAAAGCAGGCTCGATGGCGAGCCGCTGGAAGAATATATCAAACCGGTCGGTGGCGGATATTTCTATATTTTGCCGGGTGCTGTGAGCGAAAAAGATTATCTCGGTAGCACTCTGGTGGAGGCCATCCGCAATCATCCGGATAACAAAGTTTAACCCACAGCCGTTTTAAAACGGCTGCAATACTAAAAACATGAAGCGTATCAGAAGGACGTCTGTAATGAAGTTTGGATCTTTACTTGCCGCCTCGGTACTTGCCTCTTGCCTGTCTTTTCAGGCTTTCGCGCAAGATACTACCTATGACCTCGTTGAGCCGCTGGCAGAATATAAAATCTATGTCAGTGAAAAAGTGCAGAAGCTGGAAGAAGACACCAAGGCGTTTACCGACGCGGTGAAAGCCGGTGATGTTGAAAAAGCGAAATCGCTGTTTGCTTCAACCCGTCTGAGCTATGAAGCCATTGAGCCGATTGCCGAATTGTTCAGCGATCTGGATGTGGCAATCGACAGCCGCGCTGACGACTGGGAAAAGGCCGAGCAGGATCCGGGCTTCACCGGTTTTCACCGTATTGAATACGGTCTGTGGGAAAAAAACTCGACAGAAGAGCTGACACCGGTTGCAGACAAGCTGATGGCTGATGTGAGCGAGCTGAACAAGCGTATTGCTGGCTTGACTTTCCCGCCGGAAAAAGTTGTTGGTGGTGCAGCCGTTCTGATGGAAGAAGTGGCAGCGACCAAAATCTCCGGTGAAGAAGATCGCTACAGCCATACTGATCTTTGGGACTTCAAAGGTAATTTTGATGGTTCCCGCAAGATTTTCGATCTGGTACGACCGCTGATCGAAGCCAAAGAAGCGGAATTCACCAAGAAAGTGGATGAGAACTTCAACACTGTTTCGCAGACCCTTGATAAATACAAGGAAGGCGATGGTTATCAGAGCTACGACAAGCTGACAGAAGCTGACCGCAAAGTGCTGTCCATTGCTGTGAATACACTGGCGGAAGACCTTTCCACGCTGCGTGGTAAACTCGGCCTGAATTAATCTGCGCATAATTTCAAGAAAACGCCCGATCCCAGAAATGGGATCGGGCGTTTTTTATTTGCACTGACTGATCGTAATCGGCTGTTCTGCGGTTATGCCTAATTCATGACATTGCCCATTGGCGCAGAGTTTCCAGCCGCTGACAGTTTCACCGGATGCCGCCAGCACAATCTCTCTGCGGGGCGGAATTTTCGGCACATAATGATACCAGCCGTCCCGCAAAATCGCGTCCTCCGGCGGTTCCATGCCGGCACCGGAACCCTGTATGCGGGCTTCGTTCAGTACAAAACCTGCCGGTGTAATTTGCCAGTCTTCCTGCCACGGGATTTTCTCGACGCTATGCGTCCATTGCAGCATGAAAGAGGTGGTTGCTATCCGCAGCACACCGGCTGCGGATAGTGCACACAATGCCATCAGGCGGCTTTCAGTTGCGGCTCTCTGGTATTCCACCAGTGCCACAGCAGGAACGCCATACAGGCAGCAAAACCGATCTCATCGCTGAGCGGATAAGTTGCCAGCATCATTGCGGCTGCTGCAAATGCCCAGATACGCTCCCAGATTTTGAGATGTCCGCGTAAGAAGCCGATGGCCGCGGCACCCCACATCACAATACTGAGCAGGGCTTTACCTATCATATAAGCAACCGCAGGCCAGAAACCCATGCTTTCCGCCAACGGACCGCCATCCTGTAACATGATGACAGGTGCATAAACCGCCATGAACGGCACCGCAAAACCGGCAACGGCAATACGCACAGCCTGCATCCCGATTTTCATACCGGACTCTTTGGCAATCGGGGCGGCAGCAAAAGCAGCCAGTGCCACAGGTGGTGTCAGGTCGGCCATAATCCCGAAATAGAACACGAACATATGCGACACTAGCAACGGCACATCCAGCATCAGCAATGCAGGACCTGCGATCGACGAGGTGATAATATAGTTCGGGATTGTCGGAATACCCATGCCGAGGATCAGACAGGTGATCATGGTCAGTACGAGAGAGAGGAAGAGGGAGTTTTCACCCACACTCACAATGACACGCGCGAAACTTGATCCGGCGCCGGTGAGCGCCAGCACGCCGATGATGACGCCGACAAGCGCACAGGCTACGCCAACCGGCAGGGCGTTCTTGGCGCCTTCCGCAAGGCTTTCAAGGCAGAGGCGCAGTGTCTCACGACCACCGCGCAGCGCGAAATTGACCAGAACCAGTACTGTGATCAGCAGCAGGATCAGCGTAATACCGCGGATTTCAAAGCCTAAAACATTGAAGCTGGTGCCGAAAGCTGCAGCGGACATCAGACCGAGCGCGACCCAAAACAGCACGCGTACGGCCATCGGCATATTGGCAGAGACCGGAACACCGAGAATAATCAGCGCAGTCAGCCCCATGCCCACGGTTCCAGCGAACAGCGGCGTATAGCCGGAGAACAGTAGCCAGACCAGTGCTACAAGGGGCAGGATCAGATACCAGTGTTTGCGCAAGGCTCCGAGCGCACTTGGCAATTCAGCCTTTGACAGGCCTTTCAGACCAAGACGACCGGCTTCCAGATGCACCATGATAAATACGGTGACGAAGTAGAGGATTGCCGGAACAATCGCTGCTTTCACGATTTCCAGATAAGGCAAGCCCAGCGTTTCTGCCATGATGAAGGCAACAGCACCCATCACAGGCGGCATAATCTGTCCACCCATTGAAGCAACGGCTTCCACACCACCGGCAAAAGCCGGTTTGAAGCCGGAGCGTTTCATCAGCGGAATGGTGAAGGCACCGGTGGTGACCACATTGGCTACGCCGGAACCGTTGATGGTACCCATCAGAGCGGAGGAGATCACCGAGACTTTGGCAGGGCCGCCGCGCGATGAGCCGACTGTACCCATGGCCACATCATTGAACAGCTGGATCATGCCAGCGCGTTCAAGAAACGCACCGAACAGGATAAACAGGAAAATATAGCTGGATGAGACATAAATCGGTGTGCCGTAGATACCTTCTGTTCCCAGAAACAGCACTTCGACAACCTGTTCGAAATCATAACCGCGATGGTTTAAGGGTGATGGCAGATATTGGCCGAACAGGCCATAGGCCAGAAAGATCAGGCAGATAAACGGCAGTGTCCAGCCCATCATCCGCTGTCCTGCCCAGAAGACCAGACCAACAGCCAGTATACCGATAATGATATCCTGCATTTCCGGTTCACCGGCGCGGATAATCAGATCATTATAGAAAACCCAGTGATAGAAGCTGACAGCAAAGGCCAATATGGCTGTTGACCACATCAGAATTTTTGTGAAAGAGCCGCGCGGTGCCGCATTGGCATAGAGGCCGAATAATAACAGCAGTAAAAATCCGACATGGATTGAGCGCACGACCTGACTTGGCAGTGGCGAGTAGGCAGCTGTCCAGAGCTGGAAAACGGAAAAAGCGACGGCAATAGCAAACAGCACGCGGGCACCGGAGCTGACGCCCCAGCCCGGAATATGCTCGGCTGATTCAGCCGTATTGGTTTCTGATGAAGACATAAATTTAAAACCACAAAAATGACAGGAATAAGCGGTCAGAAAAGCTGCCTGTTCCGCAAAGGGCAGAAAAGGCAGCCTTAATATTTGCTTCAATCGTGATTATTCGATGCCTTTTTCTTTGTAGTAGCGCATTGCGCCCGGATGGATCGGGGTCGGGGAAATAATGGTGTTTTTATCAAGCTTGATCATTTTCGCAGCAGAGTGCGCTGCTGCCAGCTGGTCGAGATTTTCAAACAGACCCTTGGTCATCTGGTAGACCAGTTCTTCATCCATGTCTGGGCGCACGATCAGATAATTAATTACCGATGCGGTGGTCACATCTTTGTCCTGGCCGCTATAGGTATTGGCCGGAATTGTGTTGACCAGATAGGGCGCGCCGATCTTCTCGATAATATCAGCAGGGACTTCCACGACATTGATTTCAACTGCATTGGCCAGATCGCGCAATGATGCGACGCCGAGACCAGAGGACTGCAAAGTTGCATCCAGCTGGCGGTTTTTCATCAGTTCAACAGATTCTGCGAATGGCAGATATTCCACTTTGCCCAGATCGTCATAGGATAGACCGGCTGCATGAAGAATGGTTTTCGCATTCAGTTCGGTGCCGGACTTTGGCGCGCCAACCGAGAGACGTTTGCCCTTCAGGTCAGCCAGCGTTTTGATGCCGGACTCCTTGGAGGCAACGATCTGCACATAATTCGGATAGATTGCAGCGAGTGTGCTGATATTTTCTAGTTTCTTTTTGAAACCGGCTTCTTCATTGCCTTCCCATGCGTCACGCAGGGAGTCGCCGAGTGTAAAGCCGAGTTCACCGCGTCCGCTATTGATCAAATTGATATTTTCAATCGAGGCTTTGGTAGCCTGCACAGACGGACGGGCATTTGGAATGCCGGAATAAATTTTCTCAAGCGCCACACCCATCGGGTAATAAACACCGCTCGTGCCGCCGGTCAGAATATTGATAAAATCCTGTGCTTTGGCTTCTGCCGCAGCAAATGTCATAGTGACGGCTGCAAACGCCGACAAAAGTGTCTTCTTACCCAAATATCCCATAAAATCCTCCATAGTCATTTCAGGCCGGTTCTCCCGCAAAATCAGCTGGTTAAGCTATCTGCACCGGTTCTGTTTCTGCACTGATAATCTCAAAGCAGTTATCAATAGTCATTGCGAAGATTGCTCGTCTTCGTGAAGAAATGTAATGATTCTAAAGTATTAGATTCATTTCATTATATGAAAATGCAGATCACAAGTCAGGTATGATCTTTTATGAACTTGGCTGTCTGTGCAACTAAAAAATCGAATGACTGTTTTTTGATTTTTTGAAATCTGTCATATTCATTGCTAATCAATTGATTTCATTCGGTATGCTTTGGCGTTCTGTTTGTGAATAAAACTATACTCAAAACTTGCTGAGTTGCGGGAATAGTTTTTCGCAAAGCTTGCGGTGCCACCTTAAAGCCGGATATAGCTGTTACATGTTCACATGAACGGTGCGCGGAGGAAATGCGCTGTTCTGACATTTTGGACGAAGCATAGAACGGTTCCGTTAAAACGATTGTTGAACCGCTCTGTCTTTTTATTTCTACGCATTATCCTTCGCAAAACCGCTACGCACTTTTGCTGGAAATGCTTTAATGGGAGTGAGAAATGAACGGTGCTGATAGCCTTTGCGACACCCTGCTGGCGCACGGGATCGATGTCTGTTTTGCCAATCCGGGTACATCAGAAATGCATTTTGTGGCAGCGCTGGATCGCAAGCCGCAAATGCGCTGCGTATTGGGTCTGTTTGAAGGCGTGGTAACAGGTGCAGCCGACGGTTATGGTCGTATGGCGGACAAGCCGGCAGCGACTTTGCTGCATCTGGGCTCCGGCCTTGGCAATGGCGTTGCGAATTTACACAATGCCAAACGTGCCAAAACACCGATCGTTAATATTGTCGGCGATCATGCCACTTATCATCTGAAATATGATGCACCGCTGACCAGTGATATTGAAACGCTGGCACGTCCGGTTTCCGGCTGGGTGAAGACGTCTAAATCCGCGGAAGATATTTCTGCAGATACGGCTGAAGCCTTTACTGCCGCGTGCAATGCACCGGGGCAGGTGGCAACGCTGATCCTGCCTGCCAATACCGCATGGACCGAAGCACCGCAGCAGATTGTGCAGCCTCTGAGCCGCCCGGAACGTCGTAAGGTTGATGCTGATGCCGTGCGTGAAGCAGCGAAAGCATTGCGCAACGGTAAGCGCACTCTGCTTCTGCTCGGCAATCTTGCCCTGCGTGCCAATGCGCTGGAAATCGCCAGCCGTATTGCGCAAGCATCTGGTGCGCGTTTGCTGGCGCAGCAATCCAATGGCCGCATTGAGCGCGGTGCAGGTCGTGTTGCTGTTAATCGTGTGCTTTATCGTGTGGATGACGCACTGGCTGATCTGGCTGATATTGAACAGGTTGTGCTGCTCGGAGCGAAAATTCCGGTTGCTTTCTTCGCCTATCCGGGCAAGCCGAGCACCTTCCTGCCGGAAGGTTGCTCTGTTGTTAATTATGCCGGAGAAGCGGATGATCAGCTCTATGCATTGCAGGCACTGGCCGATGAAATGAATATTCCGGCATCCGTCACACCACTGCTTAATCAGCGCGGTGAGAAGGTCATGCCGACCGGCACGCTGGATGATGACAAAATCAGCGCCATTATTGCTTCGCTGTTGCCGGAAAATGCGATTATTGTCGATGAATCCATTACATCGGGTCGTGAAATGTTTGGTCTGACACATCAGTCAGCACCGCATGATTTTCTGCAGCTGACAGGCGGTGCAATTGGTATTGGTCTGCCGCTGGCAACCGGTGCGGCTGTGGCCTGTCCTGATCGTCAGGTGGTGGCTTTGCAGGCTGACGGCAGCGGTATGTATACAATGCAGGCGCTGTGGACACATGCCCGCGAGCACCTGAATATTATTACTGTCATCTTCGCCAATCAGCGCTATGCGATCCTGCATGGTGAATTGCAAAATGTTGGTGCCGGTGCACCGGGACGCAACGCACAGCGCATGTTTGATCTGGTCGAGCCGACGATTGACTGGGTGAGCCTTGCCAAAGGGGTCGGCGTTGAAGGTGCTCGTGCGACGACAGCAGAACAGTTTGCTGACCTGTTTGCAGCAGCAAGCAAGCGCAAAGGCCCGTTTCTGATTGAAGCGATGATCTAAAATTAATGGTTGCGGCGGGTTTATAATCCGCCTCAACCCTCATGCCTGTACTGCTTTTTCAGAGCGCTCTTTAATGACATTCAGCACAATAGAATGGAAATCATTGAGGAAAATTTGACCCCACCAGTCGCAATAAATATTAATCGGCGTTGCGATGCGATATTGCGTTTTGAGGGTCAGGCGCGTGCGGTTTTCGTCAATTGGTTCCAGCGAATATTCACCATAATCCAGTCCCAGATAGTCGCTGTTAACGCTGATATGCGCCTCCACTGCTTTGGGAATTGATGTGTCGCTGAAACGGAAATCCCAGCGCAGATAGCGGTTTTCCTGCCAACCGGTGATGACCTCTTCAAAATTGACGCCTTTGCCCCATTTCAGATGGCGTACGGCACCAATACCGGAACCGGTGATACGGGCATCTTCGGGTTTCGGCACGCCGACAATACTATGGCTGAAAGTCATCCCTAATTCGTCAGGACGAATATCAGGAATTGCCAGTGTATTGTTCCAGATCACATGGGCAGGCGCGTTAATTTCAATCACTGTGGTGACGGAATTAAAGTGATCCTGATATTCGATTTGGTTTTCCAGCGGCAGAGCGAGGAAAGGCAGTGCAATCACGAAAGTGACACTGCGTTTGGAATGATACTGACGTAAAAACCGCATGGTGGTATAAACACCAAGCGCCGTGCCTGCAAAGAGAAACGGGGCAGCCATGGCCACACAAATACCAGCCTCACCAAAGATAACCATTGAGATGAGGATGAAACCGAGCATGCAAAGCATGGCGGTTTTCATATGTTTACGGATGCTGCCAGTGCCACGCGGGTCTATCTGAATAATCAGCAGGCTGGTGATTGCCATCGGCATCAGGATCAGGCCGGTGATAAAGGCCATCCCGCTACCCTCTCGTATCAACCAGATGAGAATGTATAGCACCACCGCATAGAGCGTTGTTACGAAGATACTCAGCCAGAAACGGTCGGATGAAGGTTCTTTATGATTTTCAGACATAGGGTTTCTTAGACCAGCTTGGGCGGGCAGGACAACCGCCAAGGCTTGTCCCTTGCAAATAAACTTGCTAGAGCTTGGAGGAATGACACGGGGTGTCCTGTTTTACAGGGCTGAGATTTTAAACCCGTTGAACCTGATCCAGCTCATACTGGCGAAGGGATGTCTGTGTGCCCAGCCGTAATTTATGCGGTGCAAGCCCTTATTCCCTTGGTCAGCCATTTCTTAAGGCAAGGGAATTATCATGTCTGAACCAGTCCTTCTTCCGCTCTACCAGCAGCTTGTCCTCGTCACCGGTGGTGCGCGTGGCCTTGGACGCGATCTCGTCAAAGCCTTTTTGGGTGAAGGTGCACGCGTTGTGATCAATTATCATAAGAGTGCAGATGCTGCCGCAGAACTGGCGGCACTGGCACCGGAAAAGGCACTGGCAGTGCAGGCCGATGTGACGGATGCGCAGGCTGTACAGGCACTGTTTGCCAAGTCGCAGCAGCATTTTGGTATGCCGGTTACAACTGTGATCAATAATGCTTTGCCGGCATTCAGCTTTAACGGCGATGCCCGCGCCCATGCGGATGTGATCAGCTGGGAGCAGATCAATCAGCAGATGGAAGGTATTGTGCGCGGTGCGCTCAACACCACGCAGGCCGCACTTGCCGGTATGGAGCAGGCCGGTTTTGGGCGTATCATCAATATCGGCACTAACCTGTTTCAAAATCCGGTTGTGCCGTATCATGACTATACAGCGGCTAAAGCGGCGCTGCTGTCACTGACCCGTACTCTGGCGCAGGATCTTGGCGAAAAGAACATCACTGTGAATATGCTGTCCGGCGGTTTGCTGCGTACCACCGATGCGTCTGCGGCAACGCCGGAAGCGGTGTTTGATTATATCGCCTCTGCCACACCGTTGCGCCGTGTCACGACGCCTGCAGAATTCGCTGATACCGCACTGTTCTTTGCTTCACCATGGGCGCGTTCTGTGACCGGTCAAAATCTGGTTGTTGACGGCGGATTGGTGAAAAATTGATGCGGGAAATGCACCTTAACCTGTTTATCTTCGGTTGCGGGCATCACCGCGCGGCATGGCGGCATCCGCAATCTGCCGTCGAGCAGCTCAGTGATATCAGCTATTATACCAATCTGGCGCAGATTGCCGAGCGCGGCAAGTTTGATGCGATTTTCTTCGCCGACTGGCATGCGATTGATAATATTGCGGACGGACCACGCAGCTATTTCGATCCGCTGACTTTGCTGGCAGCATTGGCAGGTGTAACCGAGAAAATCGGACTGATCAGCACGGTGTCCAGCACATTCACAACACCATTTCATGCGGCGCGTACACTGGCTTCGCTGGATCATTTATCGAAAGGGCGCATCGGTTGGAATGTCGTGACCTCGATGTTTGACAGTGAGGCACGCAATCATGGTTATGAGAATATGCCACCGCATGAATGGCGCTATGGCCGTGCGGCAGAGTTTATTGAAGCGGTACAGAAGTTATGGGATTCATGGGATGCGGATACGATTACCTGTGACCGCTCCGGTGACTATGCCCGTAAAGATGGCTTACGAGCGATCCACCACAAAGGCGAGCATTTTACCACGCAGGGACCATTGACGATCCCGCGCCCGCCGCAGGGGCAACCGGTATTATTTCAGGCAGGAGCATCGGATCAGGGCAGAGCCTTGGCCGCAGAAAAAGCCGAGGCGATCTATGCGGTGGCTTATGATCTGCCCGCCGCGCAGGATTATTACCGCGATATTCAGCGCCGTGCAAAACTGGCAGGGCGGGATGCGGGTATACCGGTGATGCCGGGTCTGGTCACCTATGTGGCTTCCACACAGGCAGAGGCGAAAGCTAAGCAGCGGGAACTCGACGAATTGCTCCCGACAGCGGATTCCCTTCGTCAGCTTGGCATGTTTATCGTGCAGGATTGCTCCGGCTGGGAGTTGGATGCGCCGGTGCCAGCTTTGCCGCCGATCGAAGATTTTACGGGGCCGAAGGGGCGCTATGCGACCATTCTTCGGATTATTGAAACGGAACAGCCGACATTACGACAGCTGCTCGGACGTTTGGCAGCAGGCGGCGGACATTGCACAATTGTGGGCACAGCTGAGGCAATTGCGGATCAGATGGAATTGTGGTGGCATAACGAGGGGGCAGACGGTTTCAATTTGATGCCGCCGTCCTTGCCGTCTTCTATTGAGGATTTCGTCGAACAAGTAGTGCCGGTTTTGCAAAAGCGCGGAGTTTTCCGTTCAGACTATCAGACGGATACATTGCGCGGGCATTTGTCTTTGCCGCTCACAGATAAGCCATAGATGACCCCCAAACGTGACGCTGATAATGATGTAATGATTTGGCGGGTTTGCAATAAACACGCCCGCCAATAAAGGATAAATGAATGTTCCGGTATTCCACTGCAGGCGTAATAGGACTTTTGCTTTCTGTTGTGTCATTTTCTGCATACGCAGAGGAGCAAAAAGTGCTTAAGCGGGCAGATGGCAGTGTGATCAACTGGTATCTCGAAAAGCCGCAGACGACAGAGAAAACAGGTTTGGTTATTCTGGCACAAGGCTCCGGCTGTCAGTCTGTCACTGCAAACAAGAATATCAAGCTGGCACGCTCCGCCTTCCCGGATCTGGCCGCGCTGACAGTGGATAAATACGGCGTTGAAACCGGTGACAATCCAGCGAACCCTTTTGACGAAAAATGCTCGGCGGCTTTCAGTGCGCACCATACGATGACGCAGCGTGTGGAGGATTATCTGCAAGTGCTGGAGAGCCTCAAACAAGCGCCGTGGTGGAATGGCCAGCTGGTATTATTCGGCGGCTCTGAAGGCGGGGATGTTGCAGCTTGGCTGGCCGCGAAAACCAAGGCCGATGCGGTGATCTTGTTATCGACCGGTGGTGGTATGAGTTTTGGCGAGATGGTCAAACAGTCGATACATGGTGAAATGCTGCTCAACAAGGTGCCAAAGGAACATTGGCCGCAGGTTGATAAAGAATTTGCTCATGCCAGAGCCAATCCGCAAAGCAGCGAGACATGGGCAGGTTCCAGCTATCGTTTCTGGGCGGACGCCATTGATCACCGGCCGGTTGATGCAATGTTGCAGTCCGATGCTGCCTTACTGCTTATTCAGGGTAGTGCTGACACGTCAACACCGGTGAGCAATGCACGTATGACACTGGATATGTTTGATAAAGCCAAACGCTGCAATTTAACCTATTGGGAATTTGCCGGTTATAGCCATGGGATGCAGGATGCACAGGGCACCAGCCATATGGCTGATGTCTTTGCGCAGGCCGGTTTCTGGCTCAAACAGCAACTTGCAAATGGTAAGCCGGTTGTCTCTTGCACCCCAGCCCAATAGTCCCGAGCTGGTTTGTGCAGGGCAAAGCCATACGGTTGTACCCTGTGCTGATTGTTTTGGCGGTCAGAGCGAACGGTTATTGAGGATTTTATCAATCAGTCCCCATTCCAGCGCTTCCTGTGCATCCATAAACCGGTCACGGTCGAGGGTTTGCTCAACCTCTTCATAGCTGCGGCCGCAATGTTTGGCGTAAAACTCAATAACGCGGTGTTTGGTTTTGCGCATCTCTTCCGCCTGAATGAAAATATCTGATGCCTGCCCCTGAAAACCGCCAAGCGGCTGATGTACATGCAAGCTGGCATTGGGCAATGCCGCACGCTGCCCCGGCTCTCCGGCCATTAGCAAAAACGACCCCATAGAGCGTGCTGTTCCCATGCATAAAGTATGCACCGGAGCGTGAATATAATGCATGGTATCATAAATGGCCAAGCCGCTGGTTATAGAGCCGCCGGGGGAGTTGATATAAAGACTGATCGGTTTCTTCGGGTTTTCAGCTTCCAAAAACAGCAACTGTGCGCAGACCAGCGCCGATATTGTGTCATTAACCTCACCATTGAGGAAAATGATCCGTTCGCGCAGCAGGCGGGAGTAAATATCGAAAGAGCGTTCTCCCAGTGCCGATTGTTCAACGACCATAGGGACGAGTTGCATCATCTCGCGCATCGGCAAGCTCCGTTCTTTACTGATTTAAAATTATGTTCTTTTACGCGGCACGCATGGCGGACTGCATATTGGTATTGGCCGCCTGCGATTTCAGGTGCAGGCGCGTATCATCAAGCTCATGAATAATGGTGAGGCTGGTGCCGCCATTATCATTTGCTGCAATCTGGAATGTCACCAGACTTTCAAGAAAAGGCGGTTCTGCCTCCCGCATCCGGTAAGAGGCGGATTGTTCCGGCACAACAGCAATCGGTTCTGAATGGGATAAATCCTGCTCCGGTAACCAGTTGGCACGCAGCTCAGGAATGCTGATAGCGCGCCAGACTTTTTGCGGGCTGGCGTCAAACTCATATTCAAAGACCAGTCTGACAGCTGCTTCCGTATTGTCTTTTTCTGTCATTGATCCATATCCTTCAGCAAGGTGTTGAGAGCATCCATACGCGCAGGCCAGTAGGCGCGGTATTTTGTGAGCCATTGTGCAATCAAAGCAAGCCCGTTCGGATCGACTTCATAATTCACATAGCGGCCGTGGCGCTGTTCTCTGACCAGTCCGGCGGTTCGTAAAACGGCGAGATGCTGGGACATCGCCGGTTGGCTGATATCCATACCTTCTCGCAAAGTACTGGCATTCATACTGCCTGAAGCCAGCTTTTCGAAAACAGTGCGTCGTGTCGGATCGGCTAAAGCCTTGAAGATATCATTTTCGCTCATAACCAATACATAAGTCAATACTTATGCGATTCGCAAGGGCTTCCATTAAAAGCCGTAGATTTTCACCATAAAACATATAAAGCGGGATGTGCATAAATTCCTATATACGGATTAGCAGATATCGTTATATTGTTCTAAATTACCGAGGAGAAATATAGTGTTATTCAAGCGCATCGCTATCAATCTGATTCTGATTTGTATGGTGGCATCCGGTGCTGCAGCGCAAACGCTTTCCAAGCCGGCGAATAAGCCGATTTTGGTGATTTCCGGCTCCATTACCAATAAAAACAACGAGAAAACGGCAGAGTTTGATCGCGAAATGCTTATCGCGCTCGGCTTGCAGACCGTTGAAACCACCAATCCCTGGTATGATGGTAAAACACGGTTTGAAGGTGTGCATCTTGATCAGTTGATGAAACTGGTTGGTGCCAAAGGCACAACAATCAGTTTGTGGCTCTCAATGACTATGTGACCACCATACCTTTGGATGATTTTAAGAAATTCAAAGTCATATTGGCGATGAAACGCGACGGTAATTTTATAACTGTGCGCGAAAAGGGTCCGTTATTTGTCATCTACCCTTATGACAGTGATCCGCAACTGCAAAGCCAGACCTATTACACGCGCTCAGCGTGGCAGGTGTCTGAAATCATCGTCGAATAGGGGCTATATGTGAGGCGCATACTCGGGGTCATAATTTGTTGTTTTATGCTGGCAACAGGCTATATCGCCTATGTCATTGCTGAGCGGCAAACGTCCCTGCAAAAATTTTTACGTTATAATGACTCCTGGGCGATTAGTCAGATGCTATCTGAATATCTGCGCCTTGAAGAGCGATTGGCAGCCTTCGCGCTGGGCGCTGAAGGTTCTGACCGCGATGAGGTTCAGTTACGACTGGATATTATCTTCAGCCGGCTAGAAGCCATGGAAGAGGGCACTTTACAGGATTTTATTGAAAGAAATCCTGAACATTCCCAACTGATGTCAGACCTGCGTAATTTACTGACAAGAATTGACACTCAGTTTGCTGAGCTGGATGCAGAAAAAATTAAAGCTTTGCTTCCGGAAATGAACCGCTTTGACAAGCCACTGACAGCACTTGCTTCATCTTCTGTCGCCTATGATGTCAGTGTGATTAATACTGCACAACAGGAAGTACGGCAATTACATCTGATTTATACGGCGGTTGCCGGAGGATTGATTGTCTTCGGGATTGCGCTGGTTGTTTTGCTGATGCGTCAAAACGTGTTGCTGAACCGTGCGCATGGCCGTATGCAACGCCTGACAGAAAATTTGCAGGAAGCCTCCGGCGAATTGAAGACACAAAATGACCTGCTGGAACATTCAGCCCATCATGATGCGCTGACAGGCTTGCCTAACCGTGTTTTGTTTCGTCAAAATCTTGAAGCCCGCATGCAGTTTTCGCGTGCCGGCGGACCGGTTGCCGTGGTGCTGCTTTTTGATCTTGATGGCTTCAAAGATGTTAATGATACGCTGGGGCACGATGTCGGTGATCTGCTGCTGCAAGTGGTGGCAAGCCGGTTTACGACTTTCAGTGAAAAAGGTGATCTCATCTGTCGTCTGGGAGGCGATGAATTTGCGGTGATCTCTGCGGATTTATGTCCGGTTTCTGCCTATGCTTATGCGCAACATCTGATGGATGTCATCAGCCTGCCTTATCAGGTTAATGATCATGAAATTAAAATCGGAACGTGCAGCGGCGTTGCAATCTTTTCCGATGAGCCGGAAATGGAGGAGCTGTTTAAGCATGCAGATCTTGCGCTTTATGAAGCGAAAGCCATGGGTACGGGGCATATTTCTATTTTCCAGCCTTATATGCAAACACGTCTCCTGGAGAAAAAAGCCTTTGAAGCTGATCTGCTGAATGCTTTGAAAAATAATGAGATGGCGGTTTTTTATCAGCCTCAGGTGAATACCTATACGCGGGAAATTTGCGGATATGAGGCATTGTTGCGGTGGAAACATCCGCAACGCGGCTCTGTTTCTCCGGCTGAGTTTATTCCGGTTGCTGAGAAGATCGGCTTGATCCACGAACTTGGAGATTGGGTACTTAAAGTCGCTTGTCAGGAAGCAGTAAACTGGCGCGATCCGCTCAAAATAGCGGTTAACTTGTCGCCTTTTGAATTTATTGCTCCGGATTTGACGCAGCGTGTTGAAGCAATTTTGCGGGAGACCGGACTTGCCCCGCAACGTCTTGAACTGGAAATTACGGAATCTGCCCTGCTCAATAAAAATGAGCTGACTTTGCAGGCGCTGCGCGGCTTCAAAGCTATGGGAATCCAGATTGCGATGGATGATTTTGGTACCGGATATTCATCACTCGGTAGTCTTAGCAGCTTTCCTTTTGACAAGATCAAAATTGACCGCACTTTTATCCATGATCTGACAACCAATCCGGACGCGCGGGCGATTGTTGAGCTGGTGACGGGCATTGGTCAAAGCCTTGGCATGATTACAATTGCAGAAGGTATTGAAACCGAAGAAGAACTGGAATGCCTCAAACAGGTTGGCTGCGATCAGGTGCAAGGCTATTTATTTGGCTATCCGGTGCCCGCATCCGAGCTTAAGCATCTGCAATAATTAAAATTTCACGTTAAAAATATACTATATATCATATATATGTTATGCCCCGCTTCATCATGCAGAGGGGGTATCCGGAGACTTATGTTTGCTCCTGACATCTCTGAGATTTCAAATGTCAAAGGAGAAGCACCGTGGACACAGTCACGTTGCACGGAATTAAAATCCCATTGTCGCCGGATGAGGTTTCTCCTGTGATTTGGCAGGCGATTGTCAGCGGACGCTATGAAGCAAAAGAAGCTAAATGGGTGTTTAAAGCGGTCAAAAGCGGTGATAGGGTTCTGGAACTTGGTTCCGGCATTGGCGTGATCACATCCTTGATGGCGACAATTGCGGATGTGCAAATCTGGGCTTTTGAAGCCAATCCCTCAACCGCAGACCTTGCACGCCGTGTGATTGATCTCAACACCACCGGCAATGTGTCTCTGTCGCAAGGTATTCTGACGGCCGGTGTACCGGCTGACCATCGCTTTTATGTGCGCAAAGATCTCTGGATGTCCTCGATGGATAAAGAGCAGGGGCCATATGAGCGTGAAATCTCGCTGGCCTCCGCCAATATTGACGACTTTATTGCGGAGCATAATATCAATGTTCTGGTGATGGATATCGAGGGTGCAGAACGTGATCTGCTGCAAAAGGCCGATCTGAAAGGTGTTGAACGCATTTTTCTCGAACTTCACGACCACCTTTACGGATTAGCCGGTATTCGTGACATGACGCAGGCTTTGGCTGCGAAAGGCTATGCCTATGACCCGCGTGGCTCTTACGGCCCTTGCGTTTTATTCTCAAAAGACGAAGCTGTTCGTGAATATGAAGAAGATGACGCGGACGCTGCTATTAGCTGAGCAAACGGTCAGCAGCGACTAAAATACAAAAAATGCCCCAAACCAGTGATGGTTTGGGGCATTTTTATTATTTGATTTCGTCGCCGGTGACGGGGCCTTCCCAGTTCGGCTTCCAGCCAAGGGCGGGAGCCACATGCTTGGCAAACGATTCCAGAATATGCAGATTATATTCCGGCCCGAGCTGGTTCGGAATGGTCAGCATCAGCGTATCGGCCAGAGCAATGGCGCGATCTTTCTTCAGCTCCTCAATCAGCTTGTCCGGTTCTGCAGCATAGGTACGGCCGAATGTGGAGCGGAAGCCGTCAATCATCCCAACGCCGTCATTCTTGTCGCCCGCATTACCAAAATAAGCCGCATCCTGCGTGTTCACGATCGGGAAGATGCTTCGGCTGACCGAGACACGCGGCGCGCCTTTGTGACCCGCCTCGCGATAAGCTTCCCGGAAACGGATAATCTGTTCCGCCTGAAGTTCATCAAAAGGCATTCCCGCATCTTCCGTTAGCAGGGTGGAGGACATCATGTTCAGACCTTGCTGACCTGTCCATTCCGCACTCTCCCTTGTGGCAGAGCCCCACCAGATATGATCGCGCAATGTGCTTGAGCGCGGTTCAATCGGCATCATCTGACCGCCTGTCATACTGCGCTCACCCTTTGCCAGAGGTTCACCGTTAATTGCACGCATGAACAGATCAAATTTCGGGCGTGCGATATCAGCACCGCGCGGATCGTTTGAACCGGTATAGCCAAAGGTTTCGTAACCACGCACCACTGTTTCCGGCGAGCCACGGCTGATACCAAGGGCAATACGGCCGTCTGCGAGGATGTCGAGCGCGGCAGCTTCTTCCGCCAGATAGAGCGGATTTTCATAGCGCATATCGATAACGCCGGTACCGACTTCGATGTGTTTGGTCTTCGCGGCGATTGTTGCCAGCAGCGGCATTGGCGACGCCTGTTGACGCGCAAAGTGATGCACGCGGAAATAAGCGCCGTTCACACCAAGTTCGTCTGCGCCGACACCGATATCGACAGCCTGTTTCAGCATGTCGCTGGCTGTACGAGCCTGCGAACCCTGCGCATTCACATAATGACCAAAACTCAAAAAACCAAAGGCTCTCATGGATTGTCTCCTGCCGCCAACGCGGTTTCAATAATTGTTGGTCTGGATATAGTGTGGATGCAGGGCAGGTACAAAGCTTGCAAATAGGACACAGTGTTCACTCTGGAGTCTACAGGAGACCTTTTCTTTTCGCTGTTGGTGGTGATGAATTTGCGTTAGGACAAAAATATTAATCCAGTTCTGTGCCTATACTTTCATGTATATGCAGGTTATCGCATGTATTGAGTGGTTTATAATGTGAGCGGAGATTGAGTATTGATGCAGCTGGTTGAACTTGACGTACGTGCGGTGCTGCGAGACGGCGGCGAGCCGTTTCCACTGATTATGCAGACCGTTGCCAGCTTAAAGGCAGGTCAATCTCTCAGGCTGATCGCTAATTTCCGGCCTGTCCCTTTGTTGCAGGTGATGCAGAAAAAAGGCTTTTCCTTTAAGGATCGTGAAATCGGTAATGGTGACTGGGAAGTAATTTTCACGCCGGTTGAAGCTGAAAATAAGATGACGGAGAGCAAGCCTGTCAGCCGGTCCGCTGAAACGGTTGTACCGGAAATCTGGCCGGACCCGATGCATTATCTGGATTACTCTTTGCCGGATCAGGGCACGGTTACGGAAGAAATTCTGCGACTGTTAAACAGAATTGAAGATGGTGCAGTGATCTTCGCGTTGTTTTCAGCAGAGCCTGACTTTTTATTGCCGGAGCTAGAAAAAGCAGGACATCAGTGGGTTGGAAATTTTGATGCCGGTGGTGAAGCTTACCGGATGATGATCCGCTCCGGTGCGCATTAATTTGTTTTTATTCACTGCGCTGACGGCGATCCTGTAGCAGCATTGGTGCATATTCGATGACGAATAAAGCAAATGCTGCGATCCATAACAGCGCGGATACAGCCAGTATTGTGTGGAAATAGTTCAGAATAATTTCCGCAAATGGCCTGAGAACTGCGGAGGCGATCAAACAAATATAGGACAGGATCGTAAGAGGCGATGCGGTTAACGCATGACCGGTATGCCCGCGGGTTGCACGTCCCATCACGGCCAGCATCATCAATGCAACCGCACCGACAGTCAGAATATGCAGTGTCGAATAGGCGTTCAGATAGTCAACTGCTGAAAGAGCAATAGCGATAAAACCCGCTGGTATAAAAGCATAGGCAATATGCAGGATGACGAGCAGTTTTTCAGATAAGGTTTCCCAACCGCGCCAACGCGCCAGTCTCGCAATATGCAAGAGCGCTGCCAGACAAGCGAGCAGTAGAGTGACAGTGGTTTCGGGTGAAATAATCCAGCTTAACAGTGCAAATGCACCGATGATAATACAGACCGCATCATAGCGGTTAAACGGTACTGGAAAGCGTGTTTTCTGATTGCGGTTCAGCCAGTTACGGGTGAAACTCGGCACAATACGCCCACCAATAATCATGATCAGCAGCACATAGGCGCTAACCGCAATGCGGCTGGCGAGCGCAATATCGCCTTCGGTGATTACGCTGTAATGGAAGATCAGATTGGCGATTGTGAGAATGGTCACGCCAATCAGCACTTTCAGGTTTTTCCACTGTTTTCCGGCAATGATTTCTCTGGCACAGATCAGAAGGAGCAATGGCAAAAACAGGCTTTCCAGCGCGATTGCCGCATAGAAATGGATAAGATCGGGATAGAGAAAAACCAGCCGTCCCGCCAGCCAAAAACCGGCAAGGATAATCAGCGGTGTGCCGGAAACCGGCAGACTGCCAGTCCAGTTCGGCACGGCGGTGAGCAGAAAGCCTGCCAACACCGCAGAGCCGAAACCAAACAACATTTCATGAGCATGCCAGTTTAATGCATCATAGGAACCGCCCAAAGGCATGCCAAGTGTGAGTGATAAAATCCACAACAGCATGGCAAGCACAGCCCAAATACCGGCACCGAGGAAAAACGGCCTGAACCCATAGCTGAACAGCACAGGACCGGTCATTTTCAGACCACGCGGCACCGGTTTTCTGGTTTTTGCTACTGTATTCTGCTGCTGGTCTTTGGTGTCAGGGGCGGTCACAGCGGTTTCCTCATTTTATTATGCAAGCCTGCATAATGCCGGATAATTATTGAGCGCTGGCAATTGCTTTTTCGAGACGCTGCTGCACAGGCTTCGGCTTCTTGGCCGCAACAATCGCGTCGAGGTTCGCCGGATTATCACCGACAACGATGAGCGCTGTCATGCCCATGGAATAATGCGGTGTGCATTTAACAAGATATGCGCCGTCCTTCTGGACAGTCAGCGTGTAAGTTTCATTGATCTTGCTTTTGAATTTTTCAACGCCTTCAGGAAGCATATCTTTGACCGACTCGACATTATGACCCTTGTCTGTCGGGATGAAGATGATGTTGTCACCGGGATTTGCTTTGATATAGGCGGGTTCAAAGACCATCGCACCTTCGGCGCCTTTATTGAGCATATGCACTTCAATATCGGCAGCCAGTGCAGGCAGGGTAAAGAGGGCGAAAACGCCTGCGGTCAGAGCCAGTTTTGTTGCGGTAAGTTTCATGTCACTCTCCGGAATAATATAACCGCTTCAGCGGCTTCCAGATATTTAAGACAGATTGCGGCCTTGCTCTTTGTCGGGGCGCAAACAAAGTTGAAATTTACACACAGCTTTTATGCTTTTTGCGCTCAGTCATCTTCATGCTCTGCCAGCCGCATCAAGCCGGACAGGTTGGAAACCAGCAGCAATTGCCGTCCGCCTTTAACCAGTCCTTTGCTTTCCCAGCTGCTCAATATTCGCGAAACTGTATGCAATGTCGTTCCGGTCATTTCGGCAATGTCCTGACGGGAAATCGGAAAATCAATCCGGATATCAGCGCCTTCATGAATACCGGCATCCTGCGCCAGACGAATAACCGTATGGGCAATGCGGCGCTCGACTTCCTGCGTGGACATTTCACGGATACGGTTATGCGCCTGATCCAGTCTCTGGCCGATCATCTGCATCGCATTAATTGCCAGTGTGGGATTGCGTGACAGAAAGCCATTCATCATATGCATCGGCCATGCCAGCACCACACTATCCATCACGGCAAGCGGTGTGCCCGGATACTCCGTGCGGCCAATGGCCAGAGCAAAGCCGAATAAATCACCGGGATGCACCACGCGCACAATCAGCTGCTGACCATCTGCCGTCACCTGCATGACTTTTAACCGGCCTTGCAGCAGCAGATAGAACAGTTTGGCTTTCTCGCCCTGTTCAAAGACCTTTGCTCCTTTCGGCACAGTGCGCTGCACGGCATCGGAAAGCAGCTTATCCAATGCGCTTTCTTCCATGCCTGCAAAGATTGGCAATGTGCTGACAAGAGTCCGGTCGATCATACGCATCCCTTAAATATCTGCCTGTTTCTGAACAATGTCTCTGAACAGGCCGAATTTTTCAGAATGAGTAGTAATGCTTCATGCGTCGCGGTGCAATTCACTGTGTCATGATAATTTTCAGGCGCTGACCTTTCGCAGGGCGCCGCTGGCGGTCTTGAGATGAACCGTGGTGGCAGGCAAATCTTTCAAAATTGCTGCAATGCTGTTTTCATCCATCAATGAGAAAGCGGTAGCCCATGCATCGGCAGCAGTGGCATCGGGAGCGATGACCGTCAGGCGCTGATAGAGCGATGCAGAGAGATTATTTTCGCTTGTCGCTTTCGGATTGAGCAGATGGTTGAAACGTCCTGCGGGATCAAAGCGGAAGCCGACACTGCCAGATGTTGCCAGCGCATTGCCGGAAAGTTCCAGCATCTCATCCGGTTGCGGATCTGTTTCAAGATCAGCAATGCCGATCTGCCACGGATGCCCGTCCGGACGGTTCTCCAATGTGCGATATTCGCCCAGATTGATGAGTGTATTGGTCACGCCGTGATCTGCTAGCAACTGCGTTATCAGATCGGTGATATAGCCTTGTGCCACGCCATTGAGTGTCATTGCCATATGCGGGCGGGTAAAAATAATCCGGTCTTCATTGAAGCGCACGCCGTCAAAGCCGATTAAAGCTTGTGCCTTTTGTAGTGCCGGCGAGGAGAGTGAGGAGGCTTGGGGATGCTCGGCAGAAAAGTGCTGTGCCAGATATGCCCAGAGCGGCTGCACGGTCGGGTCAAACAGACCACCGCTTTTTTCCCAAAAGCCGCGGCATTTTTCCAGCAACTCAACCAGTTCCGGCGATGGTGAAACCAGTGCGCCGGAACGGTTGAGCGTGGCAAGTTCTGAATCTGGCCGGTAAAGGCTGAAAATACCTTCCAGACGTGCGATTTCCGCACGAACTTGCCGGAGGAGGGCTTCTGCGGCCTGCCTGTCGGGATGATGCAGAATGATTTTTACCGGTGCACCTAGAGCATAGCCCTGCCAGATCAGGGCATCTTTCTGCACTGTTGCACCAGCATGAAAAGGCAGGAGGCTGAGACCGGCGGCAGCACAGCTGATACCGATAAAACGTCTGCGATTAAGTGGGCGTGTCATGACAGCCTCCCAGCTATAGTCTTGATGTTAATGATGGGTGCTCATCGGTGCTTCAGCCTCAGACGCTATGTCTGAGGTACCCAGCACGTAATCCTGCGGGATATCGGCAAAGGTAACGATTTCGCCGCCTTTATCCTTGGCAAATTGCTCTGCCGCTTCACGGGTGGAGAATGGCACCGCTTCTTTGGCACCCATGCCGCCGGTGGCATTGCTGTTGATGACGAAGAAAGCCTTTTTCGCATCAACCCAGTTTTCACTGCCCGGCTGTTCCCAGCTTGGCGCTTTGGCCATGTCGGAGACATAAATTGCCGCGATATTTTTCGGTTCTTCCGGCAACATGGTAAAAGCTAAGGTATCACGGGCAGAGGAGAACCAGATGGCTTCGCTTGCCGGATGCAGAATAACCTGCCCTTTAGGGCCGCTATGTTCCAGAACATTCATGCCGCAATACCGCCCCATCGCAGCCTCAGTCAGAGCGAAAGGTGCAGGCGCTTCAGCTTGTTTTTCAGGTGAACAGGCGGAGAGAACAAATGCAGCAGCAACAGGGATGAGGAGGGAGATCAGTCTCATAATTCTTTCCTTGAAAAGACGAGGACGGACAAGCCGAGCGGGATCGCCGCCCATGAGCAAAGTGCCAGTGTGAGCATGCCTGTGCCTAATGTTGTATTGCCTGCAACGCCGCCCATACCTGTGAGGGCACCGGCACTGCCTGTGCCGAAATTGAGCAGACGATAGGCATCTGTCGGATTGAGCAGCAGGAGAATGTTGAGCAAAGCGGTGCCGATCATCTGGCCCTGATCGAAGACCAGCAATCCGAGCAATGCCATGTCGTAAATCAGCACGAAGAGCAGCCAGATGCCGATGGCAATGCCTGCAGCGGTGCTGCGCTCACGAACGATTGTGCTGGCAAAAAAGCCGATGGCGATGAAAACCGCGCCGAGCAATACCGAACTTCCGATCAGTGACATTAAGGCCAGCCAGCTGGCGCTGTCGATGCCGCCGCCTGTTAGTGCGAGAACCACGGCCGTGCTGCCATAACCAAACAGGGTGGCAAAGGCGAGAATGATGAGTTGCCCCAGATATTTGCCTAAAATCACCTGTTTACGTCCGATCGGATAACTCAGCAGCAGCAGCATAGTGCCGCGCTCCATCTCGCCGACAACGGCATCATGGGAGATCAGCAATGCAATCAGCGGGATCAGAAAAATGGTGAGGCTGGAGAGGCTGACAATCACCACATCCAAACGATTGGAACCGATGGTGCTGCCGGTTGGTGCATTGCCGAGAAAATTCATGCTTAGCGCCAATGCTGCCAGCAGCAGCGTGGTTGCCAGCACCCAGCGGTTACGCAACCCCTCTTGTATTTCTTTACAGGCAATATGGATGAGGTTTTTCATTCTGCGGCCTCTTTCGCTGTAAGGAAATGGGCATAAAGCTCGTCCAGCGTCGGCGCCATGACATCGATATCCGTGATGTTGTGATTTTGGGCGATGACGGAATGCAAAACTTGCATTTTATCTTCTGCCAGCACATCTGTTTCAAAAGTGGAAAAACCCGTTTTCTGCCAGTGGATTTGCAACGGTTGGGCAGCACTCAGCGGTGCGCCTTCTCCTGCTAGGCTGACGCGAATGCGTACAGGCAAGCGGGCAATATGGCGCAGATCATCCAGTGAGCCATCTGCGATGACCTTACCGCGATTGGCGATAATCACCCGCCCGACACGGTTTTCCAGTTCGGTCAGCGCATGTGAGGACATCAAAATGGTGGTGCCTTCCGCACGCATGACTTCCAGCAGATCATAGAAGTTTTTGCGCAAGGCAGGATCAAGGCCGGTTGTCGGCTCATCCAGCAACAACACAGCTGGTTTGCCGAGCAGTGCCTGTGCCAGACCAAGCCTTTGACGCATGCCTTTGGAATAGGTGCCGACACGGCGGTCTGCGGCGTGCGACAGGCCGACATGATCCAGCAGATCAGCTGTTTCTTTCAACGGAACAGACTTGAGTCTGGCGTAAAAAGACAGGGTTTCCCGTCCGGTCAGCGCCATATTGAAAGAGACATGCTCCGGCAGATAGCCGAGCCTGCGGCGCGCTGCAAATTGGCCGGCAGCGGGGTCTTCACCCAGCACCAGCACTTTGCCTTCCGTGGGACGGATCAGTCCCAGCATCAGTTTTATCATGGTGGTTTTGCCAGCGCCGTTATGGCCGACCAAAGCGATATTTTCACCAGCATTCAACACATAGGATGCATCGCTGATGGCATTGAATGTGCCATAGGTTTTGGTGACACCGGCAAGCTTTACGGTTTCAGTCATGATTTATTTTCGCCTCCGGTTTTTGTCTGTCGTGCAGGCGGTTTCATCAGCGGATAGCTGTCAATAACACCACCCGGCATCAATGCGGGAAATTGCGTCTGCGCCCAGCGAATGGTCTGGATCGCCGGACTGTTGATGAGGATTTTGGCCTGTGGAGCTGTCCACAATACCTTGTCGATCAGGTCATTCGGCCGGTATGGGCTGTCAGCAATGCCATCGCCATTGAGGTCAAAAGCCGGATTGTCACTCCAGAAATTACCGCGTCCTTTGGCAGACCAGTCGAGATTGCGCGTGCCGACATATTTGACCTGATTGCGGTTGTTGATGAAGGCATTGCCGCTCATCACATTGCCTTCAGAACCGGCGGTGAAATGAATGCCGATACTGCAATTTTCAAAATGATTGCCGGTGAATTTATTCTTATTGGCATTGTAGATGAAAACGCATTTTTCAGGCCCCAGCCGCATGCTGCCAGCATCGGCAGAGAGGTCTGTTTCCGATGCAGGCATGCCATGTTCGGCGCTCTGCACACCGGCATCCATCCAGCGATCGGAAGACTGCATTCTGCCAATCACCTGATTGCCGGTGATGACAGAACTATTCGCGTAATTCAGCAAAAGACCATGATCGCGGTCGCCGTCTGAAAGATTGCCGGTGATTTTAAGCCGGCTGGTATACATAATGGCAAAGCCGACAGAATTATTGCGCGAGATATTATCGGTGACTTCACTGTCATTGGTGTACATATAATGCACAGCAAAGCGCACATTCTCCATGAGATTGCCACGGAAGATATTCTTGCGACTGGCATTGGTATAAATACCGTCGCGGCCATAACGGATGATATTATTCAGCACTTTTGCACCGGGTGCATTCCAGATGGAAACACCGCTGCCGGTCTGCGCCATACGCACACCGCGCTTGCCAATAATCTCATTACCTTCGGCCACAGAATCCTTGGCGCCATGCAGATAGATGCCATAAAGATTATCGATCAGCCTGTTATTTTCAGCCCGTGCGCCGGTAGCGGTTTTGGCGATGAAAATACCGGAATTGAGATCATAGAGATTATCTCCGGAGCCACGGATTTCCAGACCGCGAATGATGGTTTCCGGAGCATTGACGGTGATTGTATTGCCGGTGCCGGAGCCGTAAAGCACGGCTCCGGCTTCCCCCTCAAGCATGACTGTCTTGTCGATGACGACTGACCCGTCATGCCGCCCTTTGAGCAGGCGGATCGTTTCCCCCGCCGGTGCCTGATCAAGGACGGTCTGCAGATTTTGTCCGGCAGATACGGTGATCTCTCCGGCCAGTGCCGGAGAAATCATAGCGGGCAACAGGCCGGAAAAACATAAAGCCGTGGCAAAAGCATAGTGCTTCAGTGCGGGCGTTGTGTGCTCCGGTAAAGCTGCGGGATTGTGTTTTTCCTTATGGCGCTGATGCTTCATGATGTTTAAGCGCCTTTCGGCTCAACAAGCATACGGCCTTTCATTTCCATATGCATGGCATGACAGAACCACGAGCAGTAGTACCACCACACGCCCGGTTTGTTGGCGATGAAGGTCACCGATGCGGTGGCCTGCGGTGCCACTTCCATATTGATCCCGTAATTGATGATCGCGAAACCGTGTGTCAGGTCTTCAATTTCATCAATATTGGTCACATAGACAGTGACTTCATCGCCCTGTTTGACGGTGAATTCCTCAAGGCTGAAAGCCGGTGCGGCGGAGGTCATATAGACGCGGACTTTATTGCCGTCACGGATGACTTCCGCAGCTTCCATCAGATCGACGCCATCGGCCTTTGCCTGTGCAACGGCATCGGCAAAGAACGGATCTTCACGGCTCCAGAAATTGACCGGATTGATCTTGGAGCGATGTACGATTGTTGCGTCATGCGGTTCGGCAAAACTTGGTCCGTCATGGACAACCACCATTTTATCGCCGGAAATATCAATGAGCTGGTCATTTTCCGGTTTGAGAGGGCCCACATTGAGATAGCGGTCTTTGGAGAATTTATTAAGGGAGATCAGCCACTTGCCGTCTGCCTCTTTGGTTTGTCCCATTGAGGTGTGGTTGTGGCCGGGCTGATATTGCACATCCAGTTTCTGGCGGATCGGGTCAACCTTTTCGCCCTTGAATGCGCGTTTGGCATCCTCAATATTCCATTTGCAAATCTGGCTGTCGATAAACAGGGTTGTATAGGCATTACCCTTACCGTCATAGGCGGTGTGTAAAGGCCCGAGACCCAGTTCCGGTTCGGCTACCACAGCATCACGCGGGCTGATTTTGTCATCAAACAGATCGTCGAATTTACGGACGTCGAAAACAGTCACAGTTGGCGACAATTTACCATTGGCAACAATGTGAATGCCGTCCGGTGCGGTGTTCATCCCATGCGGGCTGTTTGGAACCGGAATATAGCGGGTGAATTTAGAGCCTTTACGGCCGTCAATCACCGGCACGCCGCCCATTTCCTTGAATTCGCCTTTGGCAACGGCTTCCTCAATCCGTTTCAGATTGAAGACAACGATCCAGTCCTGCTCACTGCCCATCATTTCGGCCAGCGTTGTCCCTTCTTCGGAATTGTAGCAGGTGGCGAAAGCATATTTGCCCTGATAATCGCAGTCGACATTGTCCAGATTACCGCTGACCATCACCTGCCATGCGACCTTCATGCTTTCACCGTCAACGGCGGTGAAAATCGCATGATAGTTTTTAGTGTCGGTCAGATTGGTGCCGTCATTCGGGATTGGCACGCGGTCTTCACCGTTACAGAAGACATAACCGGTTTTCGGATATTTCTGCACGCGCAAGCCGTGAACCGTGTGCTGGTTCGGAAGCTGAATGATCTTGTCGCACTTCATCACATCAAGACGAATACGGCAGACACGGGTATTGGCTTTGTCATTGGCATAGAGATAGCGGCCGTCATAGGTGCCATCGGTAAAGGACAAATGCGGATGGTGCAGGTCGCCATTGTCGAAAATGCCGCCACGGTCTTTCATGAACTCGCGGTCTTCAGGCAGCATGCCTTCAGTCAGGATTTTTCGGCTTTCATTGGTCTGTCCCCAGCCGGTAGCGCTGTCACGGTTGAAAACCGGAATACGCATCAGCTCGCGCATAGAAGGCAGGCCGACAATGCGGACTTCACCAGTCTGCCCGCTGGAGAAGAATGTGTAATATTCGTCCAGTTCACCCGGTTTAACTTCAGCGCTTGCGCCGGATGCGGCACTTGCAGCCATAGCCTGCTTTGGTGCGCCAGCCATTACGAGCGCGCCGCCCATGCCACTGGCACCAGCCGCAGCCACAAAGGCCGAGGTGCCAAGTAATTGCCGTCTGCTCATGCGGGTTTTATTTTCTTGCTCAGACATTGCTGTGCCTCCAGTTGCGAATTTCAGGATGCTGCGCCGGGTGCAGGCGCACCGGTAACAGGCTTTCCGTTATGGGTAATAATGGTTTTGGTCTGGCTGCTGCCGCCTTCTGCCGGTGGAATGTAAGGCGCGTTGCGGGCAGCGAATTTCTCACGTTTGACGCGCACCTGAATCATGTGCGGGCAGCGTTGGTCGTCGTGATAGAGTTCCTGACAATGCATGCAGTAGATACATTCATTGACATTGATCTGGCCTTCCGGATGGATGGATTGCACCGGACATTCAACCGCACAGCGCTGACATGGCGAGCCGCATTCCGGCCAGCGTTTCAGCCACTCAAACATGCGGATACGGCCGGGAATGGCGAGTGCTGCGCCAAGCGGGCACAGATAGCGGCAGAAGAAACGCTCAATGAACAGACCAGCAGTCAGCAAAGTCAGGGCATAGATGACGAACGGCCATTCACGAGCGAATTTCAGAATGATTGCGGTTTTGAACGGTTCAACTTCAGCGAAGACCTCGGCCAGCGCTACAGAATAGAGCGACAGACCAAACAGGCCGAGGAAGATAATATATTTGATCGGCCACAGACGTTCATGCAGACCCCAAGGCAGTTTGATCTGTGGCACTTTCATCCATTGCGCCAGATTGTTGCTCAGTTCCTGCATCGCGCCGAAAGGGCAGAGCCAGCCGCAGAAAGGACCGCGCCCCCAAAACAACAGACCGGCAGCAACTGCGCCCCATAGCAGGAAGGTGAGGGGCGAAGTGAGGAAGAACTCCCAGTTAAAGCCGGTAATCAGCGAATTGGTGAAAGTCAGAACATTGACGACCGACAATTGTGTGTTGGTATAGAAACCAAGCCATACGAGAACGAAGAGGAGATAGCCGCGTCTGACCCATGCGAAGAAGCGCGGACGTCTGACGAGATGGTTCTGGAAGAAGAAGATTGCGACCAGCACCAGAATAGCAAAGGCAGTAATCACAATATTGATTGTGTTCATCTGCCACATCTGAATCCAGAGCGGATTATCCTCACCGAAAAAGTCCGGTAATGTTTCTTCACCGACCGGCGCACTCACATGCGGGCTGTTGGCTGTCGGGGCATCTTGCGCAGGCTGCGCCGGGACAGTGGCCACTTTGGCAGGCGCACTGATCGTCACATATTGGTCGGGAAGATTATAACCGAGGTCGTAGAAGATACTGGCTTTGTCACGGGCACCAAAGCCACGTTGTACCAGCAATTGCAGTTCCCAAGGTTTCGTCACGTCAAAGGTAAAACCTTCGGGTACAGTGAACAGAGCGATTTCGCGTAATTTAGGTGCGCCGTCAGCAGCAATGTCACCGATACGTGTGTGGTTTTTATCGCGGAAACGGATGCCCTGACCATCTTGTAACAACTCTATACGATCAAAAATCCCGCCGCGTACATAGCCTGATCCTTTGAAGGAATAAGCACCATCACCCGCGACCAGTATTGCTTGCTGACCGGGTTTGAGATGTTTTTGCATCTGGTCATAACCGGCTTTACCAAGCAGGCTGAGACCGATGGAGGGTACTGATACAGGCGCAACATAAAGCTCGATGAACTGGTCTTCAGGGTCAGATGTTTCAGGATTGCCCGCAGCTTGCGGCTGTTTGGCATCAAGAAAGGCTTGCGTCACTTCACCGACGCTGAGTTTCAGGCTACGCACAGAGCCATCGCCGGTCAGTTCCTGCCAATCGCGTATATCCTGTTTAGACAGGTCAATAGTGCGTATTTCTTGAGGGGCGGCGGATAAAGCGGTGGAAGGCTGATTGCCGAGGCGCCCGCTGCGGATCAAGCCTACAGCTGAGCGCACCACACTATCGCCCATCACCAAAATGGTGACGGTGGCACCACTGACAATCTCAACCTGTGGCGGCTTGGCAGTGCCGGAGGAAACCGCACTGAAATCGCTGTTGATAAGGGAGTTGAGCGCGGCAACGACTTTGGCTTCAGGAATACCGATCAGAACAATCGGCTCTTTATGATCCACCAGTTTGATGCCGCGGATAATGCCTTTAGGATCAATGCCGACAAGAATATGGATTGGCTTGCCTGAATAGCCGACCGCACTGGTAAAATCCGAGTTCAGATAAATATAACCGAGCAAGTCCTGATTTTTATAGACCGGTGCAATCGGTGGCTCACCTTGCGGCGTGCCGATACGGTCGACATCCTGAAAGATTTCCTGAATTTTGAGCGCTGGCAGATATTTATCAAGCAGAGCCGCAGAAGCTGAGGATTGCAGACTGAAAAAAACGCTAACCAGAAGACAGAACAGCTGAAACAGTTTTCTGAAGGAAAGTGCCGGACGGTCATGAAAGCGGTTCATATCAAGGGCTCGCTGCAAATCATTACGCGCAGTGGCAATGCCATCGGGCGATGTATGCAACGGACTTTAATGAAGCGGCAGAAAGCGTCTTTGCGTCAGAACAAACTGGTCATTATTTGATGCGCAGACATGCATTCTCTTGTGCAGTCCGCCCGTCTTATAAAAAAACCTCTGCCCTTCTCAGAGGAGGGCAGAGGGTAGTAACTGAGCATACCCCGAAAAATGTGAAACAATCTTCGGAGAAAGATCCGAGCCAAAATAGTGAGATAGAGTGGTTCCAATGTTTCAATAGGAACCGCTCTAATCTCTAAAGTGTCAGCTCTTTTGTGCAGCCAAAGCCTGTTCACGCATCGCGCTGAGGCTCATTTTCGGTGTGATTGCTTCTTGATCAATGCGAATTTCAATTAGCGCTGGTTTGCCGGAAGCGACAGAGCGCTCAAAGGCTGGTGCAAATTCATCCGTATTTGCAACCACTTCGCCATGCAGGCCATAGGCTTGCGCCAAAGCTGCAAAATCAGGATTTGCGAGCGCAGTACCGGAAACACGACCCGGATAGGTGCGTTCCTGATGCATACGGATGGTGCCGTACATGCCGTTATTCACGACAATGAAGACAACGCGGGCATCATATTGCATGGCGGTTGCCAGTTCCTGACCATTCATCAGGAAACAGCCGTCACCGGCAAAAGCAATCACGGTGCGATCACGTTCTGTCAGTTTGGCGGCAATTGCCGCCGGTACACCATAGCCCATAGAGCCGTTGGTTGCGCCGAGCTGCGTGCGGAATGTTTTATACTGATAGAAACGATGCGGCCACGCCGTATAATTGCCGGCACCGGTGGTCATGATTGTGTCCTCAGGCAGATTTGCCCGCATCCACTGCATGATTGCACCCATCTGTACATTGCCCGGAATTGGTGCATGTTGCAGATTATCATTATAATTCTTGTTCAGCTCAGCCGTCCATGAGGCCCATTTATCGGTGCCGATCTTACCAAGTGCCCGTAACTGTTTGGCAAAAGCAACCATTGTCGCGTTGATTGGCAGGGTCGGATAATAAACGCGGCCAAGTTCTTCCGCGCCGCTATGCACATGGATCAGCTTCTGATCCGGTACAGGAATATTGACCATCGTATAGCCCGCACTGGTCATTTCACCGATACGCGCACCGATTACCAGCAATAAATCGCTGTCTTTAATGCTCTGAATCAGTTTCGGGCTGGCTGAAGTTCCCAGCTCACCGGCATAATTGCTCAGTGCGTTGTTAAAGAGATCCTGACAGCGGAAAGAAGTGGCGACAGGCAGATTATTGGATGTACAAAAGGCTTCAATATCAGCGACGGCCTGTTTATCCCAACCGCTGCCGCCGAGCATAACCACAGGGCGCTCCGCCTGTTGCAAAAGCTCAGTTAAATCCTGTAACTGTTCGGTTCCGGCAGAAATTTCGATCTTTTTATGCGCTGGTACATCAGCGACACTGGCATGATCTGTCAGCATGTCTTCCGGCAGAGCGACAACAACTGGGCCCGGACGGCCATTCACCGCACGGTGGAACGCCTGTGAAACCAGCTCCGGTATACGGGCAACATCATCAATTTGCACAACCCATTTGGCCATCTGGCCAAACATCCGGCGGTAATCGACTTCCTGAAAGGCTTCGCGCTCAACCTGATCGCTGGCAACCTGTCCGATGAACAGGATCATCGGGGTGGAATCCTGAAATGCCGTATGCACACCCACAGAGGCATTGGTAGCACCCGGTCCGCGGGTTACAAAGGCGATGCCCGGTTTGCCGGTGAGCTTGCCATAGGCCTCAGCCATGTATGTTGCGCCGCCCTCCTGACGGCAGACAATCAGCTCAATATCTTCTTTTGCATCATGCAATGCATCGAGCGCTGCCAAATAGCTTTCACCTGGCACACAGAATGCTCTGTCCACGCCATTGATGCGCAACGCATCAATCAGGATCTCTCCGCCCGTCCGGTGATTGTTTTTATGATTCATAGCCGACATTTCCTCAATAATGTTCGCCTGCAGTGACTGTAACCGCACAGATGTCGCCCCGGCCCCTCCCGGATCACCCTACTTGCAGTTAACTGCTGTCTTAACCCGTCTCCCAACGGATATAAGATCACAGAAATACAGTTTGAAAATTGAGCTTAGTCAACAAGCAGCGGAATGATTTGTGATGAATACTGATCACATTGTGCTGCTAAATCATCATGAACCGGATAAAGCAGTGCATATCGGCCGTTTAGCGGGTTTTGACACGTGCATGCAGACGCAGTGCCATGACCGCAGCCAGCAGCGAGAACCAGACCTGACCACGGGGAGCAAAAAACGGTGATTCCAGATTGGCATAGAGCATCATGAACACCCAGATGCGCAGATACATTGTTGCAAGCGCCGGATCATTGCCGTTTTTCTGAGAGCGATTATAATCCAGCAGCGGGCAGAACAACATCCAGACCGCAAATAACGTCACACCGACAATGCCTGTCGTGAGCAGCAGGTTGATATAGCCATTATGGGCGTGACCAGCTCTGGCAGCCCATGTCTCAATTTCATAGCCGCCATTCACCAGATGCGACATATTCCAGAATGTATCATAGCCGAACCCGATCCAGGGATGTTCACGAATCTGTTCAAAAGCAAATTTCCACACGGCGTCACGACCGGTAAAACTCGGATCTGACATTGTGCTGCTGACGAAATCGAGCAGGGACGGATTTAAAACAGTTCCGACTGTCAGCAGAGCCATTAGACCAACAGGAACAATAAAGGCCAGAAATTGCAGCGGCAGTAATCGTGCAAAGCGAATAGCTTCGGCTACAAGCAATGCCACTACGATTAGCCCGATTGAGGTTTTATTATTGGAATAGATCAGAAAAATCGTTGCTAAGATGATGTTAATCGCGGGTATCAGGAAATCATCTTTGCGCAGCAAATAGAGATTATAGATGATCAGCACAATCATCGCGGGCCCCGCGATATTTTTATGCGCAAAATGCCCGCGCCATGAGCCGGCATTCGCCAGCTCTAAAACTTCCGACATATTGTGAATGGATACTTCCGGCATGAAAATAACGCCGAAATAGGACAGCAGCAAGATAAATAAGCTGAGATATTTGATCATTTTCTGAAAATGCTGCGTGTTTTCAGGCAGGATGACCCAGGCCATTGCTGTCACCAGCACTGTCATGCTGAAAATATAGCGACGAAATGCAATATCAGAATAATCAGACGTAAATACCGTGATAAACTGCCAGCAGAGTAAGACTATCAGCAGCGGGGACAGCATTTTGAGAGCGATTTGCCGGTGGCTCAGTAAATACAGCCCTGAAGCGGCAAATAAGGACAGCGAAATGAGCTGTTGAAGAATATTGCCTTGTTCGGCTGCCAGCAGGATCGTCGGATCGCGCAAATCTATGAATGGCGTCACTGTGACCCAAAACAGAAGAAAAATCAGAATAAACAGGATAGATCTGCCTGTCCGGTTCACTGATTTTCCTTTCAGAGGGTAGGATTATGCACACAAAGTTCAATTAGGAGCATGGTCGTTTGCGTCCTCTTGGGTGCACAAAGGGCGTTTATGCCCAGCGTAATTCTGCTTCCATGCCTCGTCTGTCTGTGCGGTTGCGTAAGGCGAAGCTGATGCCAAGCCTTTTGGCCGCTGTTTCTACAATTGTCAGGCCAAGACCGGTGCCGGTCTGGCTTTTATTGCTGCCACGATAGAAACGGGTGGTCAGAAGCGGAATTTCCTCTTCTGCAACACCATTGCCGCAATCGCGCACAACAATACCGCTACCATTGTTCAGGCTTTCCCAACGGATGGCTTCTTCCGCTGGCGAATAATGCGTAGCATTTTCATAGATGTTACGCAGGATCAGGGTCAGACTGTGACGATCGGTTTGCAGGGTGCTTTCAAAAAGAGCGGGATCAATATGATTATTGATTTTGCGACCGGCGACAGTGTTCTGCGCGATAATTTCCTCAACCAGTTGCCCGAGATTGACCTTTTCCGGTGTGACCGGTGAGGCATCAGAATCCAGCTTCGCAAGCGCCAGTAGTTGGCGTACCAAGCGGGTGGTACGGTCAACCGAGAGCAAAATTTGCTGCAAGGCACCTTCTTTAATGGCCGGATCAGCCGCAGCCAGTGCAATTTGTGCCTGCGTTTTGAGACCTGCGAGCGGTGTGCGCAATTCGTGGGCAGCAAAAGCAGTCACTTCGCGCTCATGACGACGGGCGGCTTCGACCTTAATAAACAGCCCATTCAAAGCATCAGCCAGCGGTTTGACCTCGGAAGGAATATTGCCTGCAGGCAGCGGACGCATATCATCGGCATCTTTTTGGCGGACGTTATCGGCCAGCTCATGCAGCGGCCGCAACCCGCGACCAAGGCTGATCCAGATCAGCAGGCCGAGCAAAGGCAGAATTAAAATAATTGGTGCAACCAGACCTTTCACCAGATCGCCGACGAGGCGGTCACGCAAGGCCAGACGGTCAGCGACAAGAATCCGCACGCCTTTGGCCGGATCAACGATGGTATAAACGCGCCATAACTCACCCTGAACGATCTCATCGGAGAAGCCGGTGCTATTACCGGTGATTTTAATATCAGGCGCGCCGGTTGAACTACCGACCAGCTCTCCGTCAAGTGACCAGATCTGGCAAGACAAATAGCGCTCATAATTGCCATGCTCATGCGCGAGGCTGATAGCGTTTGTCGTATTCATGCCTGTGGAGGCATTGCCGAGCAGGGAATGCACCATGCGTGCGGCTTCCTGCAAACGCGTATCCAGCACATGCTCAAGCTGGTTGCGGCTGTTGAAATAAGTCCAGGCAACAGCGCTTGCCCAGATAATGCCGGTCGCAGTAACCAGAATAATGAACAGTCTTTTATGTAGTGAAGTCATTATGTTACCCGCATCCGGTAGCCGAGGCCGCGCACGGTCTCAATGGCTTCGCGGCCAACTTTATTGCGCAGGTTATGAATATGCACTTCAACGGTATTGCTCTCAACCTCTTCCTGCCAGCCATAGAGTCTTTCCTCAATATCGCTTTTGGAGCGGATAATGCCCGGTCGCTCCATCAAAGCAGAAAGCACAGCAAATTCCCTGCGTGATAAGGGTACGCGCTCACCTTTGACCTTGGCATTGAGGCTTGACGGATCAAGTTCGACATCACCGGCAACCATAATGGCGCGCGCACGTCCTGCACCACGCCGCGCGATTGCCCTGACCCTTGCAGCCAGCTCATCGAGATCAAAAGGTTTGCCCATATAATCATCGGCACCGCTGTCGAGACCGGCAATGCGGTCAGAGGTTTCATCCAGTGCTGTCAGCAGCAAGACCGGTGTCGGATCTTTGTCAGAGCGCATTTTCCTGAGAACATCCAGGCCGGAACCATCCGGTAACATCAGATCAAGCACAATCGCGTCGAAAGTGGAGGAAGCCAGTGCCGCCAGCGCGTCCGCACAAGTTGAGACCTGATCGACCGTCGCACCGGCAAGACCCAAGCCGACTTTAAGACCGTTGGACAGAACCGGATCATCTTCAACTACCAGAACGCGCATAATATTCTCCTGAACCATCGACCATAGTTGCGGTTGCCTCAACAGGGAGCTGGTTTTAACCATGACTGCGATATCACAGCAATCTTGTTACTGTTGCATTGCCAGATTTGGCTTTTCTGCCTTAAGGCTGACTTAAGGTCATAGGATAGTATGGACATTGTCACAGATCACTGCCTATCTAATTGGACAGGCATGATCTTTCTTTATTTATAGCATTTCCAGCAAAAGTGCGAAGCGATTTTGCGTCGGATAATGCGTAAAAACAAACAGTTACAGCGATTCCAACGATTCAGTTTTAGCTGGAACCGCTGTAATCGCATGAAAATTACCAGACCCGCGGGATAATATGATCCGACATTTTTCCAGACAGCTTTTCAGCCTGCTTTTTTTAGGCCTTATTATATCTGCTGTTTTCACGCCACTATTCCCTGCTCAGGCGCAATCGGTGCGCAGCGTTGACGAAGTTATGCAACTGACCGTCACGCGCGATGAGAAGAACGCCCTGCAACTGCAATGGAATATTGCGCCTAAAATTTATATGTATCGTGATAAGATTCAGATCGAAAAGCCGGATGGCACGCTGGTGCCTCTCGATGTGAATGAAGGGGTCGTTAAAGAAGATTTGAACTTCGGAAACACCGAAGTTTTGTATAATCATGCTTTTGCGCAGGTGCCTGAAAAGGATTTGCCGCAAGACGGGAAATTGCTGATCCGCTGGCAGGGCTGTGAAGAAGACAGCATATGCTATCCGCCGGTCACCAAATCGCTTGATCTGCAAACGCTTGAAGTGACAAAAGTCGCGCTGGGTTTTGGCGGTTTGTCGCAGAGCAACGGGACAGCAGGTCAATCGCTCGCACAATTGCCGACAATAGATTTGTCGGGGACGGAAGACACTGCAACAGATATTCCCGCTGCTCCAACCAGTGCTGAACCGGCTGAAACAGGTTTCTGGGCCAGTCTTACAGATGCCAGTGCAGAGGATGTGAATGCATGGCTTGGTTCGAATTTCACGCTGATGCTGGCCGGATTCTTTGGTTTTGGCCTGCTTTTAGCGCTCACACCTTGTGTTTTCCCGATGATTCCGATCCTCTCAGGAATGCTGGCAAAATCCGGTGAAAAACTATCGTCCAGTCGTGGTTTTGTGCTGTCTACGGCCTATGTGGTGGCAATGGCAGCGGCCTATGCTTTGCTCGGTTTTGCGGCCTCGTGGTCCGGCTATAATTTGCAGGCCGCATTGCAAACACCTTATGCGTTGGGCTTTATGGCGCTGGTTTTTGTTGCGCTCGCTTTTTCTATGTTCGGTTATTATGAGCTGCAATTACCGCAAGGCTGGACAAATTTTTTCAGCCGCAAAACAGCAGGCAAAGGCGGGGCAATCAGCGGTGCGCTGGTGCTCGGTTTTGGCTCCGCGCTGATTGTCGGCCCTTGTGTAACACCGCCTCTTGCTGCCGCGCTGCTCTATGTTGCGCAAACCGGCGATGCCGTGCGCGGCGCTTCGGCTTTGTTCGCGCTCGGTCTGGGGATGGGCGTACCGCTGATTATTTTTGGTACTTTTGGGGCTAAATTCCTGCCGAAATCCGGCCCTTGGCTCAATACAATCAAGCAGATTTTTGGCGTCGTATTTCTGGGGCTGGCGCTCTATATGATCCTGCGCTTGCTGTCTGATGAAAATGCGATGCTGCTGCTGGCACTGACGGCGCTGGCTTGCGGTGTGTTCCTTGGCGTGTTTGACCGCTTGAGTGCCAAAAGCACGGTGATGATGCGGTTGGAAAAAACCACCGGTATTGCCGCTTTGATTTACGGCACATTGCTGATGGTTGGTTTTGCGGGCGGTTCGACTGATCCGTGGCAGCCCCTGGCATTTTTGCAGGGTAATGGAACACAGGTTGCACAAAGTGTCGTGGCGCAGCCGGCCAAAATTGTCAGAACCACAGCTGAATATGATCAGGCATTGAGTGAAGCAGTCGCAAGTGGCAAGCCGGTCATGGTGGATTTCACAGCGGATTGGTGTGTGACCTGTAAAAGCAATGAAAAAGTGATGAAACAGCCGGAATATGCGGCAAGACTTGGGCACCTGACGTTGATCAAGGCGGATATTACCGAATATTCCGATGCAAACCGTGATCTGATGCAGCGCTTTAATGTTGTCGGGCCGCCAACGCTGATGTTTCTGGAAGCACATACCGCAACCGAGCAGAAACAAAATCGTATTATCGGAGAGCTGACGCCGGATAAGCTGAACAGCCGGTTGCAGGCTCTCGGCCTCTGAGTATTTATATCGAAAACGCCCGCGAAGACTGAGAATGGTCTTCGCGGGCTATCATAACAAACAGGCAGAGCATTTCGCATGGTTGAGTTTAAACCGGAAATGGTCTGGATCGACAGATTGCATTACAGGAGAACCTCATGCAACGCCGCCAGTTTCTTCAACTCTCATCCGGTATCGCTCTGAGTGCTTCTTTTTTGCTCGCCGGGCAGCAGGCAGTTTTGGCGCAGGACGTGGATCTGAATGGTATTCTTTACGATCCTGAAGCACCTGTGGGCGGTAATCCGAAAGGCGATCTGACGATTGTCGTTTTTACTGATTATAATTGCATTTATTGCAAAAAGTCCGGCGTTGATCTGGCAAAAGTTGTCAAAGAGGACGGTAATATCCGTCTGGTCTATAAAGAGTGGCCGATCCTGACTGAATCTTCGGTTTATGGCTCGCAATTGGCATTGGCAGCGCAATTTCAGGGAAAATATGATCTCGTGCATAAGGCGTTGATGGCTATTCCGGGCGGCAAAGTCTCAAGAAAGGCCATGCTTGATGCGGTGAAAGCTTCGGGCATTGATATGCAGCGTCTTCAGGCTGATCTGAATAAGAACAATGGCAAAATCACTTCGCAATTACAGCGGGTGATGTCGCAGGCCGAGTCCATTGGCGTTGAAGGCACACCAACCCATCTGATTGGCCCTTTCCGTGCAATGGCACTGGATTATGCCGGTTTCAAAATGGCCGTGGCTGATGCGCGCGCGCGAGAAAAAGCGGCTAAATAAGAGTACATAACAGGAATATGAAAATGAATGACCCGCTGATACATAATCGCTATCAGACAATTGAACAGCGGGTCGTTTATCATAATAACGGGGCTTCGGTTCATGCCTCTCCGGTCGAGACAAAAGCCTACATGACGGCTTTGCTCACTTCCCTCACCAATCATGTGAATGCTTTATGCGCTGGGCTTGCTGAAAAACCGGCTTTTACGATTCATGTCGTCTGTCATGGTGCAGGGCTGGATTTGTTTGCCATTGTGCAAGAAGACGCTGTTTTGAAACAGCGGTTTGATAGCTTATGCGAACAGGGCGTTCGCTTTCTGGTCTGTGCCAATACATTGCGTGGACGTAATATGAAACTCGCAGGTATTTACGGCGCGACAGATCAGGATGTGGTGCCAAGTGGTGTTGCAGAGCTTGGCCATCTGCAAATGCAGGGCTTTGCCTATATTCATCTTTGATGAACAGGGCTGCTTAGCCATTAAAGCAATAATAGCAGGCTTGAAAAAGTAAACGCCCGACGCTGGGAGGAGCATCGGGCGTTACAATGAATGACCGGTTGGGAGGAGGGAGACCGGTCTTCAATCGAACCTGAGTTGGGAGGAGGAGGGAGGCTCAGGTCCGATATCTCGGGAATTCTATTAGCGCTGAGCTGCCTTGCGAGCCACAAACGGAATTTCTGCAGGCAGGATGCCGAGATCATTCAGTTCGCGTGTTGAGAGGCGGTTCAGTTCGTTTACTGTGCTGCGGTAACGGCGCCAGTTGTTGTAAGAGCGGATCAGGTTCATGTTTCTCACCTAGAAAATTTTATGTCGTTGTTTGTTGAGTTGTATATAGCCCTGTTGATCCGAAATGAGCAGAGACAAATTTGCATAGCTGCGTTGCTTATTCATGCTGGTAAAAGGTGCCATCAGGCATCAAATTGTCATAATCATCGTTTTAAGTAGAAAACTTGCCGAAAAAGCTCTGTATGCAGCCCTGAAGCGGCCACAATCCCTCTCAAATTTTCATAAGACGCGTATTTTCAATAAAATAGCGCAGAGCTATGCCGGCAGCCCTGATACGTGACCTGATGTTTCTTTCAGGGTTTTTGCATGTATACTTCAGATCTGATGCGTTCACATGAGCGCCTGTGCGAGCTTCCAACGGCAAAATCATTTAATTTTAATCGTCTGGCTTCCTGTTTCGGGCGTGACGAACAGATCACTGCGTCCGACATCAGCAACAGAATAGAGTTTGAATTAACAAACTATGCCCGGCTCAAATGAGTTCATTGAGCCTTCGCGAATATGCAGGACGTAAAAGAATCTAGAGCGAGTATCATGCGTAAGATTAAACACGCTCTAGATTCTTTGGTTTGACGCATTGTCATGTCATTCAAGTGCCTAACTTGAATGTGAAATGCTTTGGCCTTTTATCATCGTAAAATTTTACATTGAGATAGGTAATGCAGTGTTACGTGATATTCGGAACAATGACGCCCTCAATGAAATAAGGTGCATGCATAATAAAAAGACAACACTCCGGTTTTGTCACTGGCAATGCAATCAGAAACGGGCTGTTGCGCTTAAGCGTAGAGTACGACCCGGTGAGGGGGTGAGCGCTTCGCTGATTGCATCGAGATAGTAAAGATCGAAAATATTCTCAATGCTGGCATTGAAGGAGAGGTTTTTATTAACTTCATAGGACATGAATGCATCATAAACCTGATAAGAGCGCCATTCACTTTGCACAGTGCCCACGCCGCTGCGCTTGACTGCACGCTCACCAGAGAAATTAACGCGGCCGCCAATTGTCAGGCTCTCATCCAGAAAGCGTGCCCCAACGGTCAGCAATCCACTGTAAAGCGGAGGAACATAGGTGCCCTGATAGTCGTCAGGCGGGGTGTTTTCAACGCAAGTTGCAGTCGCACCTGCACGCGCTGCAAAGCAATATTGGACATCTGTGTAGTGATTTAAATTCGCATCGGCAAAGAACATGCCGGTGTCATAGGACATCGAGAGTTCAACACCTTTGAACTTCGCTCCGTCAATATTGGCGTAAACTCTGTAATTAAGAGGCAGCCCCGTGCGATTGCCATAGGATCTGATGATGTAGTCGTCATAGCTATTATTGAAATAGGCTAGCTTAAAACGGAGCTTGTCATCGTCAAGTAACAGATTATCGCCAAGATAATTGAGGCCTATCTCATAGTTTTCTGAGCGCTCCGGTTTTAGGAACGGGTTAGGTTCGATAAGGCCGGGCATGGTGAAGACCGTTTCACGCACACTTGGGGGACGCCAGCCCTGAGCATAATTTGCAAAAAGCTGGAATCCATCCAACGGCTCGACAGTCACGCCAAGTCTTGGGGTAAGGCGTGTCCCATCAAGACCTGCAACAGGGTTTTCTTTACTGTCATCTGATGTTTTATATCCCTGATAGCGCAGACCCGCGTTGAGGGTTAGCCAGTCGGCAGGTTTATAATCTATATTGGTGAAAACTGCACCCACCGCGCGCGTACCTTCCATCCCCAAATCCGTTCCCGGATTTTGCGAGACCTTTTCATAGGAGTAGGAAGCGCCGTATTTAATATCGAAGATACCTAAACTTGTATCGATGTCAGAGGCATTGGAAATTTCCACGCCGGTCGTGTCAGTTTTGGTGTCACTGGGAGCGCCATTCAGAACTTCGATTGCAGCCCAGTTGTCTGACAAGCGCGTATGCCAGATATTCGCCTGTAAATTGACGAGATCATTATCCTCGGGGTTCCAGACGTATTTGGCTGTGTACATATCCGATTTGGCCCGGCTAAGATTAGCCTGATACGGAGGAGAGCTAAGGATAGAAGCGGGGTTATTCATATCCCCGTATTCTTCACCATAGGTACTGTCATACCGGACGTATCCGAGTTCAAGAGACTGGTCGTTTTCGAAATTAAACTTACCCTTCAACAAGACAGATTTCGTATCCTGTGAAGTGTTGAATATTTCGCTGCCCGGCTTGTAAGCGGACATTGGCCCCCAGGAGGATCTTCCGCCGAAGGTGAAGCGCTTTACAAGTTTTTCTCCGTTTTTGCCTGCAAAGTAATTGCCGTTACGCCGATAAGCAAAGGCACCAACCAGTTCATAGTCTTCGGTTTTGGTCGCAACAGCAATGCTGCCGATATGGCTGCCACTATTCAGCCAGTCATTACCACCAAAACGCGGAGACAGAGTGTTCGGCGGAACAATATAAGACCCTGGATTGATGCTGTTTCCGGCAATGCCTCCCTTAATTTTTATGCCATATGCTTTGCCGTTAATGATGATATCATCAGCATTGATCGTGCGCATATTAACAACGCCGCCCATAGAGCCACTGCCTAAAGCGCCGGAAGGAGGACCTTTTTGTATCTCAATGCCGCCGATAAATTCCGGATCAACAAAAGTACGGCTCGTCATGCCTTTATAGCCGCGATAGGTGGAGGAGTTTTGCTGGGCACCGTCCACCAGTGTGGCGACACGGTTCATGCCTTGTAATCCGCGGATATTTACATCCAGAGCCTGCCCTGTACGATTGCCTGCTGAGAATACACCGGGCGCACTACGCAATATATCGCCGGTGCTTGAAGGTGGCACAATCTGGATTTGTTCTGCGCTGATATATGATGTGGATCCGGCAGTTTCATAAGGGCGGTCTGAATTGCTGATGCTCCCGCCACTGATCGTGATTGTCTCTAGCAGAAGGGCGCCGTCAGGACCTGCTTGTGCATTTGGGGCAGATGCAGCAGCGCTGGTGATTGTCACAGTATTTGCATTTGTAAAACTAAAAGACAAACCCGTGCCCTGAAGCAACTTTGATAATGCCTCCTCGCGGCTCATGGTTCCGGACAGACCGCGCGAGACTTTACCGCGCACGAGATCTGCAGGATAAAGAACCTGAAGATCAGAACGGTCGCCAAAGCTGGAAATTACAGCGCCCAATGATCCGGATGGTATAGAGTAGCTTACATTATTTTGTTGAGCATAGGCGGTTGAAACAACCGGATTGCCCATTTGAATTGCAGTTGTTGTTAATAAAATGAGCCATAATTTTCCGACATTGGTTCTACTCTGACGAGACGCTCTATCCGCTATTTCCATCCGCATGGCTCTGATCATTCTCCTGTCACTACATCGCTTGCAGGCATAAGAATGCCCCTCACATACAAAGACGAGTCTCGACAGCGGGCACCTCACCATCAAAGTTGAAAATAATTATCATATTTAAATATCTGTTTTGGAGAGTCCGTTGATGGTGATTGAAAATTGCATTGTCAGCGTCAGAGAGCGTCAGAGAGCGTCAGAGCGGGCTTAAAATCACAAGATAGCGGGTGAGTTCGATTGTACGGACAGGCAATGTATTGCGGATGGCATCAAGCACACCATCAGGATTTTTTATGTCAAAGATTCCGCTGACCCGCATGTTTAAAAGATTGCTGTCAGCGACGCGGATGGTTCCGCTGCGATACCGGTTAACATCGGCGAGAACCTGCCTGAGCGGCCGGTCTTCAAAAATCAGTTTGCCTCGCTTCCATGCGCCCTCGGCCTGAGCGTCAGCGGGACTGACTAATCCAAATCCCGCGGCATTAAACGTGGTGAGTTGTGCGGCATTGATGATCCGCTGCGTATTATTGGGAGCGATGACAGAGACGGAGCTTTCCTCAACCCAAACAGTGACGTCTTCATCCCATGCATGGACGACAAAACGTGTGCCTAAGGCCGTCACGCTGCCCCCTGCGGCTGTCACGGTAAACGGGCGTGAATTATCGCCGGCGACATCGAAGAAGGCGCGCCCGCGTAACAATTTTATTGTGCGGGTTTGGTTGGTGAAGTCGATTGCTATCGCTGTGTCTGCATCCAGATCAACTGTTGAGCCATCAGAAAGTGTTACGCTGCGTAACTCGCCTGTTCCGGTGGCATAATCACTGGACAGAAAATCAGGCGGCGACACGACGATAAGACCTGCACAAGCTGCAATAGCAGCACTACCGGCAAGGAAAGCGCGCCGCGTGTATATAGGGCGTTGATGCGGAATATGTTGCGCAATTTTTTTTCGAGGGTCAGCAATACAATCCAGATCGCACCAAATTTCACTAAGTGCCCGATATTCAATCTGGTTTTTTGGGTTTTCGGCCATCCACTCGGCATGCTCAGCTTTTTCGGCGTCAGTCACATGACCTGAGTTAATACGGACGAACCAAGCTATCGCCTGATCGCGGGATTTTCTGGCGCTGTTGTCCTTTGTATCAACCATTGTGATTGCCGGTTACTTTCTTATGCATGTTTGAGAACACCAGAACGGTTACGTCCGGATTGGATCGCCGTACTCGCTCTGCTTTCTTTCAATTATCGCATTGTCAAATGCTCTAGTCGCCGAAATGCGTTTTTTACAAAAACAGTCTGAATTTGGTGGATTTTATGCGTTTTATGTTTGCAACTGCATTTATGACGGCTGGGGTTCAACCGTCAAATCCAATCTATTAGAGCATAATTTCACCTTAAACTTGGATCAGTTTAAGGTGAAATTATGCTCTCATTTTAAAGTGTTAGAGCGACCTTTGTGTGCCAAGTATGGCACACGGCGCTCTAGCTTCGCATTACCTCACCTTTCTTGTGCAGGACATGCCCATGAATCAATCAATGAGATCACCAAGGCGATCTCTGCAATGCGCCAGCGCTTTCATAATCAGCTTTTCAACAGCACTTTTGGTAATCCCCAGTTTCTGGGCAATTTCTCCATGGCTCAAGCCATCAAACTTATGCATTAAAAAGACTTCTTTTTGCCGTGCAGGTAGTGTTGAGATTACCTTTTCCAGTAACTCAAGTCGTTGCCGGTAGTCAGTTATATGTTCGGGATCTGGCGTTTCATCAGCAATATCGAATATAATGGCGGGTTCGATGTACTGGCCGTGCACCTTTCCTGCCCGAAAATGATCCTTGGCGAGGTTATCCGCAATACGAAACAAATATGACCGGCTGTTATTGATATCCGAACTGGTCCGGGCGCTATGAGCGCGCAAAAATGTATCCTGCGTTATATCTTTCGCAGTTTCTGGATCATATCCGCGTCGCCTGAGAAAGCGCGTAATTTCCCTTGCGTGCCTTCTAAAAAGATCTTGAAGATCCCAATTCATGACAATTTTCGCCAATGCCGTCAGCTCATCTGGGAGCCGCTTAATAGAAGTTAGCCACTTAGCACTAAGTCTGACATTTATCAGCATATAATATGAAAATATTACTCATGTATTTTTAGTGTCATAACTCAAAGCTCATTTGCGGAGGGTGTTACCTCGCTTTGTGCTTTGTTACGCTGTCAAAAACGCGCGCCAGACGTGCTGTTGCGATTTCCGCTTCTTTCGGTTTCAGACCTGAAAAACCCAGTAATAATCGAGGTTCCGCTGCGGTGAAGATATGCATCGGTGAAACTGGAATAACGACAACCCCGCCTTTCATTGCGGCGTCAGCCAGCGCGCAGTCGTCGTGCCATGTGCCTGTGCTTTTCACGGTGAAATGAATGCCCTGTTCGGGAAGCGGAGCAATCAGGTGGTCGGAAAGCCGTTCCTTCAATAACATGGCAAGATTATTACGTGAGGCGCGATAGCTTTCACGCAGGCGGCGCAGATGAGAGGCGAAATAGCCCTCGTTGAGGAAATCGGCGACGACGTGCTGGTGTAGCGGAGCCGGAAAGCGATCCATGATCGGGCGTATAGCACGGCAAACGGGAACGAGATCACTCGGGACAATCAGGTAGCCGACGCGAATGCTTGGCAGCAGCGCCTTACTGAAAGTGCCGGCATAGATGACACGCCGCGTCGTATCGAGACCTTGCAGCGAAGCGATCGGATGGCCGTCATAACGAAATTCACTGTCGTAATCGTCCTCAATGATCCAGCTGCCGCGTTCTTCTGCGAAGGCGAGCAGCTCCAGTCTGCGGGCAAGCGGTAGCGCAGAGCCTGAAGGGTATTGATGCGAGGGCGTGACGTAGATTGCCGCCGGTGCTTTCCCGTCATAGGCGGCAAGATTACCTGTAATCAGGCCTTCATCATCGACGGGGAGTCCGGTGACTTGAGCGCCGTTGAGCACGAAGGCGAGCCGCGCTGGTGGGTAGCATGGATCTTCCACCATCACGGTTTCGTCAGGTGATACCAATACACGGATAATGAAATCGAGCGCTTGCTGGGTTCCTGAGGTGATGAAAATCTGATCCGGTTCACAGCGCACACCGCGTGAGGCAGCAAGATGCGCCGCAATCGCCTGACGTAGCGATACCTCGCCTTGCGGGTCGCGATAAGTGTCAGTGGCATAATCAATATGGCGATAGGTGAGGCGTTTCAGGAGACCTGCAGTACGCGCATCATGAACCACACGGCCGGTGGAGAAGGCGACCTGAGGCGGTGGAGCCAGATCTGTTTGCATCGCGCGCATCGCCGCCACAGAAATGCCGCGCCGCTTGGTCGTGCGGGTTATACCGCGTGCCTTGTCGCTGCCGATGAGCATCGCAGGTAATCCACTTGCGATATAGGTGCCTGAGCCGTGCCTGCCGACAGCATAGCCTTCTGCGATCAGCATTTCATAAACCTCGGTGACAAGGCCCCTTGAAAGGGACCATTCCAATGATGCCAACCGTGTTGAGGGCAGTCGGTGATCTGGCTGGAGCAAACCTGAAACAATACCGTCACGAAGCTGCAAATAGAGCTGGCGAACAGCAGGAACAGACGAGGACGCGTCTATCACGGGCAGAAAGCCGGCCGCGGCACTCTCCCGCCGCAAGGCCTTTGCAGGCTGGTTATTGGTCGAAGTGGTTTGCATAGGTTGCTCATAGTGGCTCTGGAATTTTAATTCATTATGGATTTTTATAAAGCCACTTTCAACAATGGTTTTATAGTCTCATGCGCAAGTCTGCAGCTCCCTTCCTTTTCGCTGGTGCGATGCTCGCCGCTGCGGGTTATGGTGCCACTTTTCTTTTTCCAGCTTATTATCGCGCTCATGGCGGCAGCGATGTTGATGCCGGACTGACGCTTGGTGCGGCCATGGTTGGCACTTTTACCGGCGTGCCGCTGATCGGCTGGTTCTCAGGCCGCATTGATGCGGCGCGGATGAGTGCAATGGCCATGGCTGCTGTGGCTGCCGGTTTCGTCTTGCTCGCTTTTGACGTTGGCGGTCTCAGTCTGCCGTTGATCTCCGGCTTTACAATCGGGCTTGGGTGGGGGATGTTCTACATCGGCGCGCCAATGGCGCTTTCCGAGCGGGTGACGGATGCGGACCGGGCTTTTTGGTTCACCCGCTTTGGCGCTTTCCAGATGGCGGGTATCGGTGGTGGTCCTGTTATTCTCAACCTTGCGATGCAGGAAATCGGCCTCTCGGTAGAAAGTACATTTCTGCTCGTGAGTATCGGCTGTCTGGCAGCATCAGTGCTGCTATGGATTTTTGGTTCACTAACACCGGGATTAGAACGCACATCAGCCCTTCGCCCTTGGGTTCGTCAGATCAAGGTCATTGCCTGTAGTCCGTCGATCCGGCCAATTCTAATGGTGGCGCTCGGCGCCTGCGTTTTCTCCGGCTTAATGACATTTCAGTCGTCGCTGGTAAAAGGTACGACGGCCAATGTCGCCTCATATTTTGCTGTTTATGGTGTAGCTGTCGTTGCTGCCCGCTTGTTGCTTGCCCGATTTCTCGCCGCGTTGCCGCAGGTGCAACTGGCGGTGGGGCTGCTGATTTCCATGGCGCTCGGTGTTGTTGCGATGTTCGGCGTCACCATCCATCCGGCCTTTCAGATTCTTTCGGCGGTGCTGACCGGAATTGGCTACGGTCTCGTCTATTCCGTCATTCAGACATGGGCGGTGAATAATACAGAGCAGGAATATCGCCACGCTGCACTCACATGGTTTGTGCTATCATATTTTATTGGTATTTTCGGTTTTCCGCTCGTCGGCGGGTGGGTACTTGTCTATTTTGGACGGGAGGCCTTCCTTGGCATATTGCTCGTCGCGGCGCTCGCCGAACTCGCGATTGCAGCGAGCATCATCCTGCCGCAGACTTCGGCGCAGAAAGCTGAGGTGCGGGCGCGATGACTGATAAAAGATTGAGCGGTCTACGGCCAACTTGAAAGTGAACTGCTCTAGAGGGCCGGTACTCTCTTGGGCGCACAAAGACCGCTCTGACACACTATATTTACAGCATAATTTTACTTTTAACTGCTTCAAGTTTAAGGAATTATTCTTTAGTGGATTGAATTTGACATTTGACCCCGAGCAGCACAAATGCTGTTTTAACCATCAAATTTGCAGATCCTTTGACTGCATTGTGTTGCTAGTGGTCTTTTCAACACTGATTAAAAATCAGCATAAATATCAGCACGGGTTTGCGGCACTGCCACAAGGGACCGACTGCGTTTAGAAGCTAAAGTTTGATTGATCTGAACGGTTCCCCGCTTAAACGCCAGAGAACAGCCTGCCAGATAAAGGATCCATAAGCGTGCTTTCGCATAACCAATTTCCGCTGCGGCCTTGTCAAAATTGGCATAAAGTTTTTCATGCCAGAGCTGACAAGTTCGCCCGTAGTGTTCACGCAGGTTCTCAACATCGTGAACTTCGAAACCATGTCCTTCGAGATTTTCAACGGTCATACCTAAATGATCTAATTCACCACCTGGGAAAATATATTTGACTAATGCGAGGTGTTCGGCACTCTTTCGCTTAAAAGCCTTTTGGTTCTTTTTCATCCGGCGGGTGATTGCATGATGCATATATAGACCACCCGGACGCAAAAGCCGGTTTACCGTTGAAAAATACTGATCGTAGTTTTCAATGCCAACATGCTCAAACATGCCAATGGACGATATTTTATCAAACTTATCATCAAGTTCCGTATAGGATTTGATATGAATAGTAATTTTATTCTCAAGGCCGAGTGCTTTGATCCGCTCGCGCGCGAGCTTTGTTTGCGCTTCTGACAAAGAGACGCCTGTCCCCGTAACGCCAAAATTCTGCACTGCATAAATAAGCAGTGCTCCCCAGCCGCAGCCGATATCCAAAAGACGGTCGCCCGACTTGAGGCGCAGTTTACGACAAATTAGTTCAAGTTTATCTTTCTGCGCCCGATGAATATCATTATCCCAGTTTGTAAAATAACCGCAGGTATAAACCATGCGCTCATCAAGAAATAATTTATAAAACGCATTGGACACATCGTAATGATGCGAAATTGCATCTTTATTGGAGCCGCTTACAAAAGGGGCTTTGCCATCAATTGCTTGCGGTACAGCCGGTTTACCAGCAAATACCAGTGCCGGAAGATCTTTCAATAGTTTCCATTTTGGTAAGTCTTTAAGTTTTTGCTTGAGCTTGCCGTCAATTTTCGTATTGGCGACATCAAAAATCGTACCATTTTTAATATCAATACGTCCCGATACCCAAATATCAATCAGAGTATCATAATTTGGCTTCAGGATCATTTGCCGAACAATCGTCGGATCATTGATGACAAGTGAGGGGCCGTCATAGTTCCCTATGCATGTACCGTCCCATAGTTCTACATTAATTGCGGGGCGCAGCGTTTCAAGAACCGTTCGTATGATACGCACTGATCTGGCTTCAGCAGTCATTCAAAACTCCCTGATCCGAGTAGGAAAATTTATTGACAGAATTCTCAAGCAAGTTTGTATTATGTTAATAATGATAGGCTGTTTTTAAGTAATAGAAGTATTGTTCAGGCTTGGTTGTATTTGTTTTCGTAAGTTTGCTTAGTGATAAAATAATACTTTATTCTATTATGTAGGCGGATAAGAAATATAAATTAGCGAACGAACGATGCTCATGCTGTTCCGATGGGAATTATGAGATAAGAACTTAAGCCTGTCATCAGGGAATATGAAATAAGTGTAAGTATTCGCGAAAGCGTTAGCATGATGTACAATTACAAATGATGCTATGACTCTATTGTACTCGCTCACATTTCCATAGTTGGTCGCATTGAGGAGGCGATATGGGGTCGGTTGAGCCGGAAATGCCGCAGATCAGATGAAAATATTTTAATCCGGCAGCGAGCGAAAACTGAATTCACTCACTGCCATTGATCCGACTTGTAATCGCAGAACTAGTTAATGGAATTCAAAAAGCTTTCCCAGCTTTCTGACCAGTGTTGGCGGCTTTTTTCATCTGCTGAACGGACATTACAGGTCTGCAGATCGCTTTCCGGTATGTCTTTTTTGGTGGCTTCGCATACCCAGATGTCGTCTTTCTCAGGAGTGAAAGACGCAACAAAGCTAACGATTTTATCATTCTTAATGCCGAGCAGAATATCAAAGTCTGACTCTTCATTGTTCAGCGCCCAGGAACACAGCTTGTCGAAATCGGGACGATTTTCAGTTGGAGCATCGCAAGCTGCGATCCCTTTAGGGCTCAGCTTTTCCAAAAATGCTTTGCCAGCAGCAGAGGTGACAACAAGATCGGCATCCGACAGAGTACTGATTGTTTTTACAGCCCAATCCGCAGATGCCGGTGTTTCTGCTACAGCCGAACCGGCAGCCATAACGCCCGCTGCCAAGAGAGCAGAACGAAGAATTCGTGTTGAGTTTTCAAGCATTTATTTTGCCCTTATAGCAATATTTGGCTGTATTTTAGCAGGTACAATGATTGCAAATCCGAAACGCCAATAAGGTTTCGGATTCAACTGAAATAACGTCACATGAGAAATGAAATGCTGGCACGGTGTTTAACATTCAGGAACACGTGACTTGCCTTCAAGCTGAAACTTGCCGTCGGCTCCGCGTTTATAAATTTCCTGAAAACTTTCTGTTCCGCTATATGAAACTGTCAGGCTGCGGCCTTTTTCTGCATCCGTAATTTCACCGTCATATTTAATGGCTTTTTCTTCGCTGCTAGCATCTGACATGTGCAGGGGAATACGAGCAATTTCGACAGGCTTGCTCTCGGTAAGTTCTGTCAGAATGGCATACGTGCAGGAACGTCCCTGCCATGTCCCACCTGCTTCCGTATAGAGAACGGGTGCATCAGCAATATTGGCACTCCAGCCCCAGCGGATGGCTGGATTGCCTACAACGCCGGTCATGCCAACATCCATCCACTCACCCTTCAGCGTATAAGGATATTGTGGCGCTCCCGCAGAATGTTCCAGATAGTGAACAGTGTTAAGACCGGAACAGGCCTGACTGGTACATTCATTCGCGCCGGTGCTGATCAGCGCAACACGTGTGTCGCTGAGGGGAATGAAGGCTAAAGGAACAAAGCTGAACGTATCTTCTCCGATTGTGCGTTGTGCCTCGCTGCGCTGAGCATTTGGAAAAGCGACCTCAAAAGCAGCAGGCGTGCCGGCAGGTGCAATATCACGGTTCACATAGTCTACATTGAACAGAGATTTTTCTGATGCTGCCAATGCAGGGATTGCAGCAAACATGGAGAGGCTGCAAACGAGCGCAATATTACGATATTTCATTAACTTCAGCTCCAATATTAATTGGTTTTGGCAGTAATTTTATTAGCTACGAATTGAATAAACAGGGTTCGCTTGCCAAGCGCAATAAAAAATGTCCGCAGTCAAGCGATTGTTGAAATCAGCCTGATGGCCGGAAGTCTATATGGGGTGCGGGTTTGGCTCTACTTCGGGCCGCCTTGCGGGGCTGTGGCGTTGTGGGCTGGGAGCCACATAGGAGCTTCGCGGTAGAAAGCCCGAGCGTGCTGCATCGGGGGCGGTTGCCTGCAGGCGGTAGCCGCGTTTGGTCTTCATAGCCCAATCGGTCGCCGTCCTCCAGAATGAAGAACGCGCAGCCTTGGGCTGCGCGTTTGAGGGATGGCCGCCAGCGGAAACCGGCATCATCAGCTTGGCTTCGGCGGCGCGGCCTTGCCCGGGCCTCCCTTCCTGAATCCCCGATCTCCGACCATGAAGGCTTCTAGCATGTGCGGAATTAGCACCGTGGCATCGACCGCCTCGCCGTAGGTCTGCGCGTGCAGCGTAGCGTAGCGGTCGAGGTCGGCTTTCAGGCTGGCCGGGCAAGCAAAAGTCAGCTTCGTGGATTCCGTTTTCGGCAGCGGCCCGAGCCGTAGCTTGCGCGTCGTCATCGCGAAGTCCCCCTGTTGAAGAAAAGTGGCTGGTACGGCCGCAGCACCAGATCGCGGTTGACGATGATGCGAACCGGCAAGCCGGGGCGCTCCGTCAAGGTGGGCTGGATGTTGAGGTTGCGCCGGGTCATCTCCTGACCGACCTGATTGATGCTGTCCTGGGCGCTATCGCGGCCGGCGATGATGACGCGATCACCGTCCTGCCGGTTCTCCGGCGCAGCCAGTTCGGCACCGATGCCCAGTAGCGTCGTCAGTGCCGCACCGGCAAAGACGCGATCCCAATGCCAATCCACATCATCTTCCAAGCCGGCGTAGCCGGCCGGATCGGTGCCGGCCAAGTTGTCGAGCTTGAGCGAAGACGTGTCGGGCAGGATGATCCGGTTCCACACCACTTGCACGCGGCTCTGCCCGTAGCTGACCTGGCTGTTGTATTTGCCCAGGATGCGTGACCCCTGCGGGATCAGCAGGAACTTGCCGGTAGCCGTGTCATAGACCGGCTCCGTCACTGTGGCGATCACATCGCCCGGCAAGTCCGACTTGATGCCCGTCACCAGCGCCCCGGCGACCACCGTTCCGGCCATGACCTGATACGGCGACGCCGGCAGCGTCAGGTTGCCGGAATCACGGGCTTCCGTGGTTCCGGCTTTCTGGAATGCCTCTTTCTGGTCTTGCCGGTTCTGCACGGCGGTCGGGTCGGCGGGCTGGGCCGCCGTCGACGCAGGCCCGGCCGCCAGCGGGTCGAAGGCCGCATTGGCGGTGAAGCCCGGCGCAGCGGCTACCTGTGTCTGCGCCACCGGCGCGGCCTTCTGCGAACCAGAGCGGAAGAACACCGCCGATGCCGCTGCTGCTTCGGCTTCCTTGCGCAACGCGTCGTTGGGGTCGTTGCCGGGGGCCGCGTAGGCGGCCGTCACCGGCTGCTGCGACTTCACAATGGCCGGGCCAAGATCGCCTGGCAGCGGCGGCCCCAACTCCGGCACGGATGCCGCCAAGGGGGGCGGCAGCTTCGAGTAGTCCGCCGGCAGCGCGTCCAACCCTTCGGACTTCGAGACGCGATCGACGTTGTAAAGCTCGGTCTGCTCGCCTGCACCGCGCCGCTGCGGTTGCAGCGACCACATCAGCGCGCCGAGCACAGCGACCGAGAGACCGCCGACGAGGATGGCCAGCGTGCGCCGGTTCAGGCGCGTGACCGGGCGCGGTTGGGCGCGCAGCGCAACTGCCTCGGGTGCCACCTTGCCCGCATGCGGCGTGGCGAGGTCGGGAGTGTCGTCCTGGCTCATGGTCAGTTCCTCCGCGCCAAGCCATCCGTGCGTTCGATACGCACCACGTCACCCTTGTCGCCGCCCAGGCGCAGTTCGGCCGCGCCGAACAGCCGATCCACGATGTAGTAAGGCGAGCGAAAACGGTAATTCACCAGTTGTCCGTCGCCCTGCGCGCCGATGACGAACAGCGGTGGCAGCTCGCCTTGGGCGATTCCCGGCGGGAACTGGATATAGACCTTCTCGCCATCGTCGAAGGCGCGCAGCGGCTTCCACGGCGGATTGCTGCCTGAGACGGAATATCGGAAGCGGATCTTCTCCAGCGACAGTCCGGTATCGACCGGTGCGGCGGCGCTAGCCGCCTGCGACTGGCGCTGCAAGGCCAACATCCGGTCTTTTGGGTAGTCCCAGGACACCGACGCCATCCATGCCTTTTCCGTCGAGGTCAGTTCCAGCAGGTATGTTCTGCGACTGGTGGTGATGACCAAATTCGTCTTGAGGCCTGAGCGGATGGGCTTGACCAGCACATTGATGCGCATCGCGTCGCCGCTGCCGCTGGACGTGTCACCGACGATCCAGCGCACGGTATCGCCGGCTGCGACCGTCACTAGTTCCTCGCCCGGCTGCAAGGAAACCACGGTCACGCGTCCCGGCGCGGCATAGACTTGGTAGAGCGCACCATCGGTGAAGGGCCACACCTGAATCGCATTGACGTAGCCCTCGCGCGTGGGCGCGATGCGCGCCTCGGCATTGGCACGGGAAACGCGCACCTTCTCATCGGCCGGCTCCGGCTTAGCCGGGGCCGCGTCCAACTCGTGCAGCGGCTTCAACTGCGCTGGCAGCGCCAGCGGCTCGGGCATGGCGACGACTTCCACTGGAGCAGGCGGCTCCGGCAGCGGCTGTGCCTGCACCGGCTCATCGAGCGAAATGGACGGAGGCGGCTTGCCCTGCGAAGCGCAGCCCGACAGGGCCACCACGGTCAGCGCGAAAGCGTATAAGCGGAAAGACAGGTTCATGGCTTGGCTCCTTCAGAAGAATCCAGTTCGCGGCTCCACGACAGGCCGTTGACGTAGATACCCAGCGGGTTCTTGCGCAGGCGCTGTTCGGTGCGCGGGGTTTGCAGGACGGTGGAAAGCACCGCGTTCCATCGCTCGGTCCCGGCGGGGGCACCGTTGATGAACCGTTGCTCCGTCCAACGGACGTTGAACGAGGCATCGCTGGCGCGTACCACGCTGGTGATCTGCACCGTCACCGACTCGCGGCCAACACGGGCGAAAGGATCGTTCTTGCTGGCGTAGTCGTTGAGCACCGCCGCGCCTTTGTCGGTGGTGTAGTCGTAGGCGTCCAGCCAGTTTTGCCGCACCACGATGGGATCGATAGACAGCGAGCGCACCAGCGTCACGAAGCGCGCCAGGTGGTGCGCGATCTGCGCATCGGCGGGCCGGTACGGCGTGGCGGCTTCGCCGACGGCGCGCACCTGCCCCGACTGATCGACCTCGATGACGTAAGGGGTGACGATGGACTGCGCCGAGCGCCACACCAGGCCACCGGCCATCAGCAGCGCAAGCGTGAGGCAGCCGAAGGCCATAAAACGCCAGTTCTTGGCCTGGACGCGGGCCGAGCCGATGCGCTCGTCCCACACCTGCGCGGCGGATTGGTACGGGGTGGCAGGCTGCGGCGTGTCGGCATAGCGCACCTGCGGGCGTTTGAATCGCATAGGGTTCTCCTTGGTGGTCAGGTATCGGGTCACGCATCGGGGCGCAGGCTTGGGCCTTGCCCTGAGCCGCCGCCGTCGCCACTGCGCAGCGTGTGGGCTGCGGTGGTTGCGGCATGGGTGATCTGCTGGCGGCGGTGCATCCGCTTTGCCCAGGCGGGTTGCTCTTGCTTCGGCGCGCTGGCTGCGCCTTCGCCTGCGGCGGCCTGGCCGGAACCGGCAGCGCCGACATCCGCACCGTTCCATCCTGCCCGGAAGGAGTCGGCCACCTTCTGACCGGCAGCGGAAGCGCCCGATGCAGCTCGGCGGCCTGCCGCTTGCGCGCCGGTCTTGGCGACATTGCCGAGGCCCGCAGCCGCGCCTTTAGCCCCGCCGCCCGCAGCGGCGGAACCGGCCTGGAATGCGGACTTGGCGCTGCTGGCCGCCGACGTGGCGGCGCGTGCGCCGCTCCCGGCCAGCTTTGCGGCGGCCGGGGCCATGCGTGCGCCCGCCATGACGGCACCGCCCACGCCGGTCGCGGCGGCACCGATGGCAACACCCGTGCCTACCGCGCCGACGGCAGCGCCCGCCATCGCACCCGCGCCGAGCTGCGGCGCACCGGACACAAGGCCCGTGGCGATGCCGGGGCCGAAGATGCCCAGCGCCAGCAAGGCAAGCGAAGCCAGCATCACGACAAGCGCATGGTCGATGGAAGGCTCGTCGGGATGAACCTGGAACTCCGCGAACAGGCCCGAGCCGATGCCGACGATTACCGCCAGCACCAAGACCTTGATGCCTGACGAAACCACATTGCCGAGCACCTTTTCCGCGAGGAACGAGGTTTTGTTCCAGAGCGCAAACGGGATCAAGACGAAGCCGGCAAGCGTGGTCAGCTTGAACTCGATCAACGTGATGAAAAGCTGAACCGCGAGCACGAAGAAACAGAGGATCACCACCAGCCAAGCGATGAACAGCACCACGATGGGGTCGAGGTTCACGAACACTTCGGGGAAGCCGGCCATGTCACCGATCTGGTCGAGGATCGGCGCAGCGGCGTCGATGCCGGTCTTGGCAAGCCGACCCGGCTGCAAGAAGTTCTCCATCGTTATGGCCGAGCCAGTGGCGGTGATGCCTAGCCCGGCGAACGAGCGGAACACGATGCTCGACAGCCAATTGAAGTTACCGATGATGTAGGCGAAGGCACCGACGTAAAGCACCTTGCGCAGCAGCTTGGCGATCACGTCCTCGCCCTGGCCGGTCGCATGGCTCATGGCCCAATACAGACCGGCAATGGTCATGTCGATGACAATGAGAGTGGCCGTCAGGAACGCGACTTCGCCTTGCAGCAGACCGAAACCGGAGTCGATGTAGCGCGAGAAGGTATCGAGGAATCTGTCGATGATCGTTACGTCGTTCATGGCGTGTCCTCCGCAGCGGCGAGCGACGCATCACCTTCCGGCGCGTCGTCGGTTGGCGTGTCGAAACTCGCCGGAATCGGCGGCAGTTCTGCCAGCGTCCGGTATTCGTCCGGCCCAGTCTGGCCGGTGAAGAAGCGCCGCCGGAAGGCTTCGGCAGCGGCGCGACAGGTGTCTTCGCCTGCGGTTTGCCGGTCGGCTGCGCATTGGGCGCGCAGCGCCTTGAGCCGCACGGGATCGGCGGCCAAGGTGGCGGTCAGGTCTTCAGCCGGCTGCTGGCCGCATGCGGTCAGCAGCACGGCCAGCAGGACAGGAACGCATCGCATGGCCGCCTCCCGTCAGTTGTTGTAGAAGTTGACGGACTGCGGTGTGTACGGCGTGCCGGTGCCCAGGAAGCGCCGCCGCACTTCGCGGGCGCGCTCGGTGGCCGCTGCCTGCCGCGCCAGCTCCAGCGAGGCCGCCCTGTCTTGTGTGATCTGGAGCTGCTGGGCCTGGATGGACTGCTTGGCCTGCAAGGCGAGAAGCTGGTTCGTTGCCTGCATCGCTTGCAGCGCACCCGTGGCCGATTGGCTTTGGCTCACGAGGTCGGCCAGCGCGCTTTCGTCTTGCGTCAGGTTCTGCGACACCTGCGCCTGCATCCGCATCGCGGTGTGCAGGCCGTCGAGCGTGTTCTTCCAGCGTTCGCGTGCGTCCTGTGCCATGCGGTCGCCGCTGATGGTGGCGGCGTACTGCTCCGGGTACAGGCGCGAGAACGTGGCATCCATGCTCTGCACGTCGTAGGCCAGCCCTTGCGCCTCGGCAATCAGGCGTTCAGTCGTGGCGAGCGTCGAGCGCAGCCGGTTGACGATGTTGAAGTCGAGATTCGCCAGGTTGCGCGCCTGGTTCATCAACATCTGCGCTTCGTTCTGGAGCTGGTTGATCTGGTTGTTGATCTGCTCCAGCGTGCGGATGGCAGTCAGCGTGTTCTGCACCAAGTTGACGGGATCAACGAAAGTGAGCGCCGCCGCTGGCTGAGCGAGCATCAGCGAGCCGGCCAGCGCGGCGGCGAGCGAAACGGAAAGTACACGGGTCTTCATGGCGAAATCTCCAGGGGTTGAGTAGCGAGGAAAGAAGCCGCCGACGGCGAGGACGGCAGCAGGTCGGCGGCCCAATCGAGGCCGCGATGGCGTAGCCACGCACCGGCGAAGCCGGGAGCGCCGGCCTGCGTCAGCACTCGGTCAATGTCGCGTTGGTCTTGCGGTGTGGATGCGCCCGAGAAGGCGAGCGCGGCTGGCCCCAGGTCGAGGTCGAACAGACGATTGCCCAGGCGCGATTGGTAGTAGTAGTCGCGCTTGGGCTGCGCGGTGGCGACGATTTCGATTTGCCGACTGTTGAGGCCAAAGCCCTCGTAGACCGTGCGAATCTGCGGCTCGGTCGCCTGCGGGTTGGGCAAGAAAATCCGGCTCGCGCAGCTTTCGATGATCGCGGGCGCGATGGTCGAATCCTTGATGTCGGCAAGCGACTGCGTGGCGAAGATCACCGACACGTTTTTCTTGCGCAGAGTTTTCAACCATTGCCGGATGCGTGCCGCGAAGGACGGTTCATCAAGGAATAGCCAGGCTTCATCGAGAATCAGCAGCGTGGGAGCACCGTCGAAACGTGCATCGAAGCGGGCGAACAAGTAGCGCAGCACCGCTTGCACGGCGGCGGGGCTGTGCATTAGCTCTTCCATCTCAAAGCCCTGCACGTCGCCGCTGCCGAGCCGGTCGCGGTCGGCATCCAGTAGCTTGCCGTGCGCGCCGCCCAGCACATACGGCGACAATGCCTGCCGCAGCGCGTTCGATTGCAGCAGCACCGAAAGCCCGGTCATCGTGCGCTGCTCCACCGGCGCACCAGCGAGGCTGCCGAGCGCCGACCAAATGGCGGCTTTCTCGTCGGGGCCGACGGTCACGCCTTCATGCAGCAGGCGGCCTTCGATCCACTCGGCGGCCCAGGTGCGATAGCCTTCGCTGTCGATACGGGCCAAGGGCTGAAAGGCAATGGCGCCGTCCGCGCCGAGGTCGTAGTGTTCGCCGCCCAGGCCCAGCACCGTCGCCCGCATGGATCGCCCCATGTCGAAGGCGAAGATGCGCGAGCCGCCATAGCGGCGGAACTGCAAGGCGAGCATCGCCAGCAGGACAGATTTTCCCATGCCCGTCGGCCCCGCGACCAGCGTATGCCCCACGTCGCCGATGTGCGTCACCAGCCGGAACGGCGTCGCGCCATCCGTGCGCGTGACGATCAGCGGCGGGCCGTCGAGATGGGCGTTTTTCTCCGGCCCAGCCCACACGGCGGACACCGGCATCATGTGCGCCAGATTCAGCGTCGAGACGATGGGCTGGCGCACGTTGGCATAGGCATTGCCTGGTATGGACGACAGCCACGCATCGACTGCATTTAAGGTTTCGGGGATGGTGACGAAGCCACGTCCTTGGATGACACGTTCCACCATGCGCAGCTTTTCGTCGGCTACGGCAGGGTCGTCATCGAACACCGTCACCGTGGCGGTGAGGTAGCCGAAGGCGACTTGATCGCTGCCAAGCTCTTGCAAGGCGGCATCCGCGTCGGCCGCCTTGTTGCTGGCATCCGTGTCCACCAGCGGCGATTCCTGCTGGAAGATGGTTTCGCGCAGTAGCGCAATGACATTCTTCCGTTTCGCAAACCACTGGCGACGCAGGCGGCCCAGCTCCTTTTCCGCCTCGGCTTTATCGAGGCAGAGAAACCGGGTACTCCAGCGATAGGCAAAGCCCAGGCGATTGAGGTCGTCCAGCAGGCCCGGCCAGGTCGAGGTCGGAAAGCCCCGCACCGACACCACGCGCAGATGCTGGTCACCCAGCATGGGCGCAAGGCCGCCGACTAGGGCGGAATCGGCCAGCAGTGCGTCGAGGTGGAAAGGCACCTCGGGCACGGCCAGCCGGTAGCGCCGCGTGGACACCGTGGCGTGAAGATAAGTCAGCGTCGCGGCATCGTCCAACCAGACGATTTCTGGCATCACGCCATCGAGCAGGTCGAAAACCCGATCCGTTTCTGCCAGGAAGGCGTCAAGCCGACCGCGCCAGTCCACACCATCGCCCGGCGCGTGCTCGTAGAGCAGCTTGGCTGCACGAGCGCGGGATTCCTCCGGCGGCAGATAGGCTAGCGTCAGGTGATAGCTGCTTTCGTAGTGGTTCCCCGATTCCTCAAAGGCAGCGCGGCGTTCTTCGTCCACCAGCCAGGACAGCGGTTCGGGAAAGTCGGAATGCGGATAGTCCGCGGCCGACTGGCGCTCGGCTTCCACGAACAGCGCCCAGCCCGAACCCAGCCGGCGCAACGCGTTGTTTAGCCGTGCCGTCGTGGCGATCAATTCGCCCTGCGTGGCGCTGTCCAGATCAGGCCCGCGAAAGCGCGCCGTGCGCTGAAACGAGCCATCCTTGTTCAGCACCACGCCCGGCGCGATCAGCCCAGCCCAGGGAAGCCAGTCGGCCAGCAAGGCGGGCCGCTGGCGGTATTCGGCAAGGTTAAGCATGGCGGCGTCTCCTACACGTCCAGCAGCGGCTTGTGCTTGATGTGCCGGGCGAAGACCTGCATGAACTGCGGATCGACCCTCGCGCCCCACACGGCCAGCGAGTGACCGACGATCCAGAGCACTACGCCAGGAATCCAGAGTTGCAGGCCCAGCCCGACGGCAGCGGCTAGCGTGCCGTTGGCAATCGCCACCGTGCGCGGTGCGCCGCCCATCAAGAGCGGCTCGGTCAGCGAGCGATGTAGCGGCACCTCGAAGCCGGCCGCGAAGCTATCCGGGCCACTCATACGACAGCCCCGCCGGAGAAGCTGAAGAACGACAGGAAGAACGAGGACGCGGCGAACGCGATGCTCAAACCGAACACGATCTGGATCAGCTTGCGAAAGCCGCCCGACGTGTCGCCGAAGGCGAGCGCGAGGCCCGTGGCGATGATGATGATGACCGCGACGATGCGTGCCACCGGCCCCTGAATCGACTCCAGAATGGATTGCAGCGGGCCTTCCCACGGCATCGAGGAGCCGGATGCCTTCGCCGTGCCCGCCGTCATCAGCATGACTGCGGCCAGCAGCAGGCCGTGGTGCGCGGGGCCGGCCAGCCGCCGCAGGCGTGCGATGGTTGAAACCGGATTTACGGAATTACGGAAAGCGTGAACGTGCATCTGCGTCATGGCAGTTCTCCAGGTAGGTCAAGGGACGAGGAAGGCGCAGCGGCATCGGCTGCGAGAGGAACCGGCATCAGCTCGGGAAACGGTGTTTCCAGCGCGTCCGCCAGGCGATAGCCGGTGCCGTCGAAACCGACGACACGGGCGATGCTTTCGACGCGGCGCTTGCGGCCACGCCCGGCGATGTGGATCACGACGTTGACCGCCTCGGCGATCAGCGCACGCGGTGGGTTCACCGCCACTTCAAGAATCAACTGTTCGAGGCGCAGCAGCGCGCCCAGCGCGGAACCGGCGTGGATGGTGGCGATGCCGCCGGGGTGGCCGGTGCCCCACACCTTAACCAAGTCCAGGGCTTCGCCGCCGCGTACCTCGCCGACGATCACGCGGTCGGGGCGCAGGCGCATCGTGGCCCGCACCAGCTCGGTCATAGACACGACGCCAGCGCGGGTGCGCAGCGGCACATGGTCGCGGGCTGCGCATTGCAGCTCGATGGTGTCTTCGAGCACAAGCACGCGGTCGCCCGTGGCGGCGATCTCCGCAAGCAAGGCATTGGCGAGTGTGGTTTTGCCGCTGCTCGTCGCCCCGGCGATCAGGATGTTCTGGCGCTCACGCACGGCGCGGCGCAGGAACTCGGCCTGGCCTGTGGTCAAGATGCCGTCGGCCACATAGCGATCCAGCCCGATGATGCTCACGGCGCGCTTGCGCAGCGCGAAGGCTGGGCCGGGCGCTGCGGGCGGCAAGATGCCCTCGAACCGCTCGCCGGTTTCGGGCAGCTCGGCGGTCAGCAGCGGCCGCCCGCGATGCACCTCTGCGCCGACGTGCGCAGCCACCAGCCGGATGATGCGTTCGCCATCGTCTTGGGACAGCTCCACGCCCAGCGGCATGCGGCCCGATGACAACCGATCCACCCATAGGGTGCGGTCGGGGTTGAGCATGATTTCCACCACGTCGGGGTCGGCCAGCGCAGCGGCGATGACTGGCCCCATTGCCGTGCGCAGCATCTGGATACGGCGATCCAGAGAGGTTGCGGCGGATGAGAGTTCGGGCGGGGTTTGCGGAATGGCGCTCATGAGGCACGCTCCTGCGCTTCAGCCAGTGCCTCCGCGTCATCCATTCGCGCCGGGTCTGGGTGCAGTTCTTCCACAACGTCGCGCACCAGGCTGCGGCCACGCAGCAGGTGGCGGCCGAGCCGCTCCACGAATTGCTCGAAACGCGCTTTGCCTTGGGCGCGAGCTGCGTCCTGATGGGCTTCGGGAATCGGGGTGCTGACGGTCAGGAAGTAGCGGATGAACAGCGCCAGTGTTTCGATCTGGATGTTCTGGTCGCGCTCCATGCGCTCGGCCTGCCGCGACAGGCGATCGAGCCGCTTGGCGATGGCCGCCTCGCGCTGGTCGCCAGCATCGGGCGATAGCCACGACGCGAGCGCCGCCGCGACAATGGACGACTTGGACACGCCTTTCTTGGCGGCCAGTTCTTCGAGACGCTTGGCGTGCTCGGGCTGAATGAACAGATTGAGGCGGTATTGGCTCATAAGTCGATTCCGTCGTTGGGGTCGAGGGAAGCCAGCCGGGCCGTGCGCTGCATGGCCGGGTCGAGCTGGCCGGGAAGCGGCAGCGGCAGGTCGTCGTCGTCATCGAGCAGAGTCAGGTCATGGCCGGCGAGCAGCGGTTCGGGGCTGTATTCGCTGACTTCGGATAGCTCCGGCTGTCGGCGTGGGCCGCCGTCATCGGCGGTGCCTGTGCCATCGCCGGACAGGCCCGCAGCCCGGACCGTTGACACGGCTGGGATCGATAGGCCGCTCCAGTCGTCGGGCCGGGCCGGTGGCGCGTCCGCGTATTGCCCGGCCGCGAGCACAGGCGGCGGTAAAACGCGGTTCTTGAAATTCGCGTCGGCGTAGTAGCGCAGCTTCTTGGCCTTGATCGGTGCCACGCTGGACACCATCACCACAGCTTCCTCAGTCGGAAGCTGCATCACTTCACCGGGCGTCAGTAGCGGGCGGGCCGTCTCCTGCCGCGACACCATGAGGTGCCCCAGCCACGGTGCCAATCTGTGCCCGGCATAGTTGCGCTGCGCGCGCAGTTCGGTAGCGGTGCCAAGCGTTTCGGAGATCCGTTTCGCAGTGCGTTCATCGTTGGTGGCGAACGTCACGCGGACATGGCAGTTATCCAGAATCGAATGGTTCTGGCCGTAGGCTTTGTCGATCTGGTTGAGCGATTGGGCGATAAGAAAACTGCGGATTCCGTAGCCCGCCATGAAGGCAAGCGCCGTCTCGAAGAAGTCCAGGCGGCCCAGCGCCGGGAACTCATCGAGCATCAGCAGCAGCTTGTGGCGGCGTTCGATGCCGTCGCTGCCGTCGAGCGATTCGGTGAGCCGTCGGCCGATCTGGTTGAGGATCAGGCGAATGAGCGGTTTCGTCCGCGAAATATCCGAAGGTGGCACTACCAGATAAAGCGACACCGGATGCTCGGACGCGATCAGGTCGGCGATACGCCAGTCGCAGCGCGAGGTGACTTCGGCCACCGTGGGGTCGCGGTAGAGGCCCAGGAACGACATGGCGGTGCTCAACACGCCGGAACGCTCGTTGTCCGACTTGTTGAGCACTTCGCGCGCCGCCGAAGCGACGACTGGATGCGGGCCACCACCTTCCACGTTCACGAGGTGCTGTGTGGTCATCATCCGGTGCAAGGTCAGCTCGAAGGGGCTGGCCGGATCGGAGAGGAAATTGGCGACGCCGCGCAGCGTCTTGTCCTCGCCCGCGTAGAGCACATGCAGGATGGCCCCGACCAGCAGCGCGTGCGAAGTCTTCTCCCAATGGTTGCGCTTCTCAAGCGCGCCTTCTGGATCGACCAGAATGTCGGCTATGTTCTGTACGTCACGCACTTCATGTGCGCCGCGCCGAACTTCTAGCAGCGGGTTGTAGGCCGCCGACTTCGCATCGGTCGGATTGAACAGCAGGCAGTGTGAGTAGCGTGAGCGCCAACCTGCGGTGATCTGCCAATTCTCGCCCTTGATGTCGTGGACTACGGCGGATGCAGGCCAAGAAAGCAGCGTCGGCACCACAAGGCCGACGCCTTTGCCTGAGCGCGTGGGCGCGAAAGTGAGGATGTGTTCCGGGCCTTCATGCCGAAGGTACTTGCCATCGTGCTGACCGAGGAACACGCCGATCGGCTGCGTAAGGCCGGCTTTGCGAATGTCCTCCGTACTTGCCCAGCGTGCCGAGCCATAGGTCGTGACTAGGCGTGATTGACGAGAGCGCCAGATCGACATGCAGACTGCGACCACCACCGCCAGCAAGCCACTGCCACCCGCTATGGCACCGCCCGTGTCGAAAACGCGTGGCGCGTAGGCATCGAAGAAGAACCACCACTCAAACAGCTTCCACGGGAGGTAGATCGGTGTGCCGAGGAAATCAAACCAGGGGGAGCCAAGGCGTACCTGATAGCCAAGGGCTGCTGCCGTCCATTGTGTGGCGCCCCACACACCCGCGATCACGATGCCGAATACCACGGCTATCTGACCGAACAGCACATTCGTACCTTGCATAGCCCCGCCTCCAATCTCTCCTACGCTGATTCCCTTGGGAAACGCGGCTTAGAAATGTGCCGCAGGCGTCAGGATCGGTGCTGGCTTAGTGCCGGTCAAAGACCGTTTGGGGCAGAAAGGTCGATAAGAAAGAATGAATTCGCGCTGTGTCTAGCCAGGGAGTGACTCCGTAAGCGCCGGCGAATATCAGCGTGCCGAACAGAAGATTCAGGCAGACTAGCGAATTGCTGAATTGCTGAATTGCTGAATTGCTGAATTGCTGAATTGCTGAATTTCAGAATTTGGGGGATTCTTTGGGCGGTGTGTATGGCGTTTTTCCGTCACCGTAGAACCGCTTACGTGTTGCCTCCGCTACCCGGTTGCAAAGCAGTTCGCCCAAAGTAGGCCGATCCGTCTTGCATTGCTGGCGCAACTTCTTGAGCTGTTCCGGGTCTGCCACCAGCTCTTCTACTGTCGGGGTTTTCTTTTCTGCACTAGTGGCTTTGTGCGGTTTATCAGATTGACCGCATGCGACTAGCATTGCAGCGACGAGCGTGATGGCGAGTCTCATGGCATCAATTCCTCCGGAAGATCGGGATTTCGGCTTTTTGTTGACCTGAGAAACTCTGGCAATTCGATGGCCTGTACTCGCTGAATGAAGCGCGCAAGCTCGTCAAACGGATCGCCTTCAAGTCTGAGTAGATAGGTCGTCAAAGGTGGTACGCGTGTCGAAAGCGGCCTCGCCACGACTCCTGGCTCTCGGGAGGCTGCAATGTGTGCAGCCCCTGTAAGTCCGAGTGCAAAACCGGCAGATACCAACGCCATCATCAGGTCGAAAGTGGTAACCCGCTCGGCAACTAGAGGCTGCATTTCAGCCCGGCTAAGTACTCGCTCAATGTGCTTGGCGTGGCCCTCGCACACTTGAGGATCAGATAGCACTAGCGGGTAGCGCAGCAGTTCATCCAATGGAATTCGCTTAAGAGCCAGCAACGGATGCCGAGCTGGCAGCGCCACCATAAGCGTGTCAGTCCACGCGGGAAGTGCGACGATTCCATCACCTACGTCGTCGGACTGTGCAAAGCCGACGTCATACAGGTCGTCGTGCAATCCTTTGATTTGTTGGGATAGTGGCACCTCAAAAAAGCGAATCTCAACCTCGGGCTCCTCCTCGCGACACAACGCCAATAGGGCTGGTAAGCACAGTAGTGTTGCGCCGTCTGACAAGGCGACGCGGAGTTGTCCATGAAAGCCATTTTTTGCTGCCTTCACGCAGTCCCGCGCCTGTTGCAAGGATGCGAACACCCGAGGTGCGTGCTCCATGAGCATCAACCCAGCTCGTGTCAAACGCGTGCTTCTCGTGTTCCGAATAAAGAGCTGTGCTCCTAACTCCTCTTCGAGTTCTTTGATCGTGCGAGACAGTGGGGACTGCTCAATATGCAGTTTCGCAGCGGCGCGAGCGAAGTGAAGTTCCTCGGCGAGCGCCATAAAACAACGTAGATGTCGAATTTCCATGCGTCCCCTACTAATCGTCGATCTATTCAGTATTTAAAACTCGCTGCCATGCTGCGTTCTTCCAACTCAAGGACTCAGGGTGAAGATTGCAGATTCACATGCTCTGGCGAACCAGAAAGCGCTTTAGCGAGAACACCCCATTGCACGGCTGCGTCGGCGCGAGCACGGACCAGAGCCGCTCGCTGGGACAAGGTGCCACGCTCCGCTTCTGCAACAACGGTCGCATCCACCTGTCCCGCCTCAAAGAGGCGTCGACTGCGGTCAAGGAGTCGATCAGCGACGACAAGACCATCGACCTGATGCTGCAGAGAAGTCCGCTGGGTCTGCCAGCCCAGATAAGCGTTCTCCACATCCTGAAGCGCAAGCAAAACCGTGCGTTCCAGGTCAGCCTGTGCGCCGCGACTGCGTGCTGAGCCCTCGTCGATTCCCGCTTGTATTGCTCCACCGTCAAAGATCGGAAGCGTCACACCCAAGCCCAGAGAGAAAATGTTCCCTGCCACACGTGTTCCGTTGTTCTCGAAGCGTTGGCGCCCACCACTCAAATCGAGCACAAGTTTGGGGAGCCGCTCGCCTTCTGCTGCGTTCCATCGCGCCGTCGCCGCTGCAAGACGCGCCTGCGCGGCTCTGACGTCGGGGCGCTGCTGCAGCAATTCGCCTGGCACGCTTCTGGGAGTCCAATCGGGCATGGTGAGAGAGGCAAGCGCAGGACCGCTGCCAAGCGCCCCCGGAATCCGGCCAACGAGCACATCCAAGGCATGCGTTGCTTCGCCGCGTACGCGTCGCAACTGCTCTTGCTCCACCCGGAGGGCGATGACCTCGGAACGCGTGCGTTCAATGTCAAAGCCCGTAGCTTGACCTGCCTTGAACTTCTGCTCTGTCAGACGCTCAAGGCGCTCGGCGACTTGAAGTCGCTCTTTTGCCAGATCTTCCAGCTCTGCCGCCTGCCGCTGCTGCAGTGCAGCGGACACTGTCTCAAAGGCGATCTGCCAACGTGTCGCGAACCAGTTCTGTTCGACAGCAACTGCGTCCATCCGTGCGCCATCAGCGGCATGCGAGAGGCGGCCCGCTAGATCAACTTCCCATGAAGCCGACAGCGGAAGCCTGGCATCGCTGCTGATGGTCGGTGCCAAAGAAAAGTCGCGCGCGCGTTGCTTGGGGCGTGAGCGCCAAGCTAGGGAACATTGAAGCGCGTGTACGTCGGGTGATCGCCACAGCTTCATCAATCCGCGCTCTTGCAATAGCGAGATCGGTGTTGTGCTCCAGCGCGTTGCGCACCAGCGCGTCAATCAGCGGATCACCGTACGCCGTCCACCACTCGGCCGGGAGTGCTTGTGCTGGCACCTGCTGCACAGCCAGACCCGCTTCGTTCATGAATTTGGCCGGAACCTCAACGCGTGATGTCTCCACCCTGTGAGGCGAGTGGCTGCACGCGGCGAGAAGCGTGATCGATAGGAATGCAACAGCAGTAAGGCCGCGGCGGGCGTAGGGATCGGACATGTTGAGCCACTAGGTTGTGAATTGAGGAGGCCGTCTTGACGGGCATAGTTCATGGCGTGTACTATACCGTCCAGACGGTTCAAAAATCAAGCATCTTTGGAGTTTCACCATGGCAACTCGTATGAAATCAAGCCCAGAGGAGTCGCATTCGGCGGACAACGGCGCTGAAGCCCCCTCCATCTCTAAGAAAGCGCAACAAACACGGGAGCGCATCCTTCAAGCTGCGCGTGACGTAGTCATGGAGGGAGGTGCCGGGCACCTAACGCTTGACGCGGTCGCTGCACGGGCAGGAATGAGCAAAGGTGCGTTCCTGTACCACTTCAAGACCAAGCGCGATCTGCTCCTCACGATGATTGATGACCAGGTCTCGGCGTTTGATGGCGGGCAGGAAGAGCGAGAGCTGCCATTCGTCGGCGATCCAGACCCTTGGCTATCCAGCCAGGTCTCGGCTATGCCTGACGGCGGGATGCAAAAGATGAGCGCTGCATTGCTGGCGGCCGTGGCTGAAGACCCCACGCTGCTTGAGCCTGTGCGCGGCTGGTACCGCAGGCAGTACGAGAACGCGAGCAAATCTCCACGCGGCACCGATATCGCCGGAATCGTTCTATTTGCCTTGGACGGAGTCTTCCTCGCCGAAATGATGGGTTTTCCGACGTTTGCTGCCGAAGACCTTTCTCGACTCATGCACACCCTCCAGGCGCTCGCCCGCGGCGAACTGGAACTCACCCCTATTGATAAACGCTGATGAAAGGCCTTCCCGTGTCTTGCACTCCCTTTAAATCCCAGTCCTGGCAAATGCAGAAAGTCGGCCTCGCGTTTGTTCTGCTCGCATCGCTTGCCGGCTGTGGTAGTCAGAAGGAGCCTGCTTCCGATCCACCGCGAGCGGTCAAGCTGCTCACGGTGGGGGATGTAGGTTCTGTGGCCAATCGCATTGAATTGAGTGGTCTAGCTCGCTCCAGTGAGCGGAGTACCTTGGGGTTCGAGACTGGCGGGCGTATCAGCAAGCTTCATGTGGACGTGGGAGATCGCTTCTCTCGCGGACAGCTTCTGGCTGAGTTGGATGTTCAGCCCGAGCAACTCCGCCTAGAACAGGCTCGGGCGACACTCGCTGCTGCGGAAGCCGCATTGGCAGACAGAATCGTGCAGACAACGCAGCAAAGGGGGCTGCTTGAGGGCAACGTAATCTCCCCGGCTGCATTCGAGAGTGTGAAAGCACAGTTGGTTGCAGCTGAAGGCCAGGTGCGCAATGCAAAGGCCGCATTCGGCCTTGCCGAGCGTGCGCGAAGGGGGGCCGCCATTCATGCGCCATTCGACGGCGTCGTCGCGGAGAAACTCGCTCTGCCGTTCACAGATATTGCAGCCGGAGCGCCGGTGCTTCAAGTGGATGGACTACGCAGCGGCGTAGAAGTCCTTGCGACTGCATCGACGACCCAGGCGGCAAATATCAAAATTGGGCAGGTCGCCGAACTGCGCCTGAGCGAGTCAGCAAGTCCCGTTCGTGCTTCGGTACAACGCATCGGCTTGCGTGCTGAAAATGGCTCACTTTTACCTGTCGTGCTCGTTCCTCAAGATGCTACTCTTGCGCGCAGTCTTCGACCCGGGTCTGCCGTTCAAGTATTGCTGAAGGCACCGGAAGCGAAGGATGCCTCACCAGATCGTCTGATGCTTCCCTATTCGGCACTGGTGCTCAGTGAGAAAGCAGGACAAGCCGCAGTGTTTGTATATGACGTGACCGGAAAGAAGGTGCACCGCCGGGAAGTGCAATTCCAGAGCGAGCCAGGCGGCGACAACGTTCGCGTTGTGGGCGGCCTGAAGCGCGGCGAGATGGTAGTCGCGGCTGGCGCGAGTTGGCTGACGAACGAGCAACAAGTCACCCCACTCAAGGCCACGACCCAATTGGCCGGACGCTGACCCGCTACAGGAAGACTTCGCTATGAAGATCACAGAAATGGCGCTGCGCGCCAGCAGACTCACCTACCTTGCCGCGGTCATCATTCTTGTTGCCGGCATTGCCACGTTTCTCAATTTCCCTTCGCAGGAAGAGCCATCGGTCACGATTCGAGATGCGGTTGTTGCCGTTCTGAACCCTGGCATGCCAGCCGAACGTGTTGAGCAGTTGATCGCGCGTCCGATCGAGGAGCGTTTGCGGGAGCTGGCCGAGGTCAAGCGTGTAACCACAACCGTTCGCGCGGGCGGGGCCGTCATACAGGTCACGATCTGGGAGCGGTACACCGACCTAGCCCCCATATGGCAGCGCGTTCGCGCGAAGGTTGCCGATGCTCAGCCTCTGCTTCCACAGGGTACGTTGGGGCCATTTGTCAACGACGACTTCGGCCGTGTTGCCGTGGCCTCCATTGCGGTGACCGCGCCGGGCTACTCCATGGGCGAAATGCGTGTGTCGTTGAAAGAGATGCGCGATCGCCTATACGCGCTTCCCGGCGTTGATCGCATCAGCTTCTACGGCTTGCAGGAAGAGCGCGTCTATCTCGAATTTGATCGACCAAAACTAGCCCAGCTTGGATTGACCCCACAAGGGGTGATCGATCAACTCGTTAAACAAAACGTCGTGCTTTCAGGCGGGCAAATCGCCATCGGTGGCATCAACGCTTCGCTGGCTGTTAGTGGAGAGGTTCGCGACGCCGCTTCGCTGCGCGCGTTGCCGATCATGATGGCGCAAGCTCAGGGTGCGCGCGGTGCTTCGCCTGCTCCTTCAATCTCACTGGGAGAGCTTGCGCGCGTGCAGGTACAACCTGCAGATCCTCCCGAGTCTGCTGCAGTCTATAAGGGCCAGCCTGCCGTAGTGATGGCAGTGTCCATGACCTCGGGCCAGAACGTGGAGCAATTCGGCGTAGCCCTCAAATCCCGTGTGGCCGAGCTTGAGAAACTTCTGCCCGCAGGTTTCGAGCTCTCCTATGTGACATTCCAGGCAGACGTCGTCAAACGTGAAATGGGCAAGATGAACCAGGTGATGATCGAAACGATTGTCATCGTGCTCGGCGTCGTCGTCCTTTTCCTGGGATGGCGCACAGGATTCATCGTCGGGATGATCGTGCCGCTTACCATTCTGGGGGCACTGATCGTGATGCGCGCGCTGAACATCGAGCTGCAAAGTGTTTCGATGGCAGCCATCATCATCGCTTTGGGGCTCTTGGTAGACAACGGCATCGTGATTGCCGAAGACATTGAACGGCGCTTGGCAGCCGGTGAAGACCGCAAACAGGCTTGTCTCGAAGCGGGTCGTACCCTCGCACTGCCGCTGCTGACGTCCTCATTGGTTATCGTCATCGCCTTCTCCCCGTTCTTCTTCGGCCAGAGTGCGACGAGTGAGTATCTGCGCTCTCTCGTCATTGTCCTCGCGCTCACGTTACTCGGATCTTGGCTGTTGTGTCTGACCGTCACTCCACTGCTGTGCTACCACTTCACCAAAGTGCATCATCAACCGGCGAATGACGCGCAAACCTACAACACACGCTTCTATCGCGGCTATCGCAAGTTGCTTGAGTGGGTGCTTGACCACAAGGCGATCTACGTTGGTGTGATGACGGGTGCATTGGCCGTAGCTCTGTACGGATTCACGACACTGCCATACGACTTCTTGCCGAAGTCCGACCGAGTTCAATTCCAAATACCGGTGCAGCTCGCCCCTGGAACGGATTCACGGCTCACTCTTGCCAAAGTGAAGGAAGTGAGCGGCTGGCTCGGTGATCAAGAAATCAACCCCGAAATCACGGATCACATTGGCTACGTCGCTGACGGTGGGCCGCGCTTCATCCTTGGGCTCAATCCCCCATTGCCAGCATCGAACATCGCGTACTTTGTCGTGACGGTCAAGGCAGGCACCAACATTGACGTCGTGATTGCCCGAACTCGGGCTTACTTCGCGCAGCATCATGGAGATGTACGCGCAGAGCCTCAGCGGTTCTCGCTAGGCACTACCGAAGCCGGCACAGCCGTCTACCGGGTCAGTGGGCCGGATCATGAGGTGCTGATGAATGCGGCGGCGAAAATTGAGTCCGCGCTACGGGAGCTGCCAGGTACGGCCAACATCAAGAACAACTGGGATACCCGTGTCGGCCGTCTCGATGTTCGGGTCGATCAAGATCGTGCGCGACGTGCTGGCGTCACCACCGACGACATAGCTGCCTGGCTTGGCACCCGCTACATCGGCCAGTCGATCTCTGTGATCCGAGATGGCGATACCAGCGTGCCAATCGTGATGCGCGGGACGTCCAATGATCGGCGCAGCACTGCGGACGTTGGTTCGACGACCATCTATCCAGCGTCGGGTGGCCAGCCGGTTTCCCTGGCGCAAGTGGCCGATGTCACGCTCGCTAGCGAGCCGTCTGTGATCCAGCGCCGCAATCTCATTCGTACAGTCACAGTTCAGGGGCAGAACACCGCATACACCGCGCAAGAGATCGTGGATCACCTCGCACCTCGGATCGCCGCAATTGAACTACCTGCAGGCTATGCCATAGAGCTTGGTGGAGAAATTGAGGAATCGGCTGAATCGAATGCATCGCTCACGCACTACATGCCGTTCGCTCTTCTGGCGATGTTGCTGCTATTCATCTGGCAGTTCAACTCCTTCCGCAAGCTGATCGTGATTCTCGCAACGATTCCCTTCACGTTGATTGGGGTCGTGATTGCACTGAAGGCAACAGGCACTCCTTTCAGCTTCATGGCGACATTCGGGGTGCTTGCGCTGTTCGGAATCATCGTCAACAACGCCGTTCTTCTGCTCGAACAAATTGAACACGGCCTCTCGGAAGGTCTCGCCCGACATGAAGCCCTGGTGGGAGCTGCGATGCAGCGGCTGCGTCCAATCGTGATGACCAAGGTGACCTGTATCGCGGGTCTCGTGCCCCTGATGTTGTTTGCGGGGCCGCTGTGGAAGGGCATGGCCATCGGCATGATCGGTGGTCTCGCACTTGGCACGCTCGTGACGCTTGGCCTGATTCCGTTGCTCTACGAGGTGCTGTTCGGAATGAAGTGGCCGGGCAGCAAACGGAGTCACGAGGCGGTACAACAACCAGTGCAACCGGTCTGATCCCTCAGCGTAACTGTCCACACGCTTCCCCCGATCTCTCTCGTGGCCGGAGAGATCGGGGAGACAGATTCTCGCCATCAGAGAGTTTAAGAAGAAATCAGAAGCAGAGCGAATTGACCGCCTACTGCCTATTCTTTGATGCTTTGATGCTTTGATAATCAATTTTCACTGAATAGATTTGGAGAAATATATGAACCCGTTGTCATGGAATCCATGGTTGGTTCTACTGATTGCCGGCCTGTTCGAAATCGGTTGGCCACTAGGCCTCAAGATGGGTGCGGCCAATGCAGCGATGCGCTACGTGGGGCCGGCGATTGCAGTTGCCTGTATGGCAGCCAGCGGCTTTTTCCTATGGTTATCTCTTAAACAGATCCCCATAGGAACAGCTTATGCGGTCTGGACCGGCATCGGTTCGCTGGGCGCGTTTTTCGTGGGCGTGTATGTGTTCGGCGATACCGCCTCCTTGATACGTTGGGTTGGAATTGCGCTGGTTGTTGCTGGCATCGTCTGTCTGAAAATGGGATAAATGAAAATATATATGAAACGCCCTATTTCATTAATCCATTTTGTGCTGCTGGCAGGCCTCACGGCAACCTTATCTGGCTGTGCTTCAAACGGAATGACTCGATCAGGGTTTCTTGGTGATTACGATGTATTGGGAAAAACGAAGTACGAAAATGTTCTGCTCTTCAAGGCGCCAGGCTTTGAACCCAGTCGTTACCGGGAAATATTAGTCGAGGATGCTCAGGTAGTGACGGCAACTGGACGCATAGGTGGGCTTGAAGCTGAGCAAGTGCGAGAGCTTCTCGATCACGTCAACAGTGAACTGCGACATCTCCAAACTAAGTCCGAAGCTCCCGCATCGTCAGGCCGCATACGTGTGCGTGTGGCAATTACGACCATTGAGACGCCCAATAGAGCAGTCAACACCCTAACGACGTTGCTTGTTGGACCAGTGACAACTGGGGGAGCTAGTTTGGAGTTTGAGGCAGTAGATGAACAAACAGATCGTCGGGTGGCTGCTGCTAGCTGCTTCGAGCACGGCAACGCTCTCGCGGATTTCAAAGGCTCCTACACACTGCTCGGGCATGCAAAGTCTGCAATCACCACCTGCCTTGAACGGATCAATAGCGCTTGGAGAAGTGCTGGCTCGTGAATAGCTGCTATTCCATAACTTCGCGCGGATCGCGAGGAGCCTCATCAAGGGGATTCGTAGGGTGCCGTTCTTGTAACGTCTGCAGCATTCTGGAGTGGCTCTGCTTCGTCGCAAAATTGCCGGCGTTTCTCGTTCTTGTCTATTCGAAACGCTGCGTGGTGCTGCTTGCAGAGGTAAAGCGCCTGGAGGTGTGTAAATTCACACGATGGAGTTTGGCCGGTGTGCTGGCAACGGTAGTTCTGACAGGGTGTTCCACTTACCGTCCTTGGATCAACCCGACACTTTCCGACGCCGCCTTAATGTCTCTCGCCGAGAACGACCAACGCATCAGGCCGTCGGAGGTCAACCAACCGGTGGTTGTAGCGGTGACACTGTCAGGCGGGGGCGCTCGGGCGGCGGCCTTCGGCCTGGGCGTGCTGCGCGAACTCAAGGCCACACGCTTCGCGCTAGAGGGCCAGGAGACCACTCTGTTGGATCAGGTGTTCCTGGTCAGCGGAGTGTCGGGGGGCAGCATCCTTGCCGCGCACTTCGCGGCCTTCGGCGATGCCACGCTGACTCGTTTCGAGCCGGATTTTCTGCTTGTGCCTTTTGAGGGGCGACTCATACGTGAAGCTCTGTGGCCTGAGCGTCTTTATAGACTAACTTCACCTTGGTTTGGGCGCAGCCAGATCCTGGCTCAACGCTTGGACGAACTTTTTGAAGGCCGCACCTTTGGTGACGTGCGCCGACGACCGGGCGCGCCCGAACTGATGATCACGGCAACCGACCTCACGACCGGTGCCCCTTTCGATTTCACCACCGAGCAATTCCGGCTAATCTGTTCCGACCTCGATGCAACGCCGCTGTCTTTCGCGGTGGCGGCCTCGTCGGCAGTACCGCTGGTGCTGTCGCCCGTAACGGTGCGAAACAACGCCAATACCTGTCCGCCGCCTCTCCGATCTTTGCCTGTCAGAGGGCAAAATTACAGATCACGCATCCTGCAAAGCGGCATAGACAGCTACCTCAATGCGCACGATCGGCCCTATATCCACCTCGTGGACGGTGGTGTCTCCGACAACCTCGGCGTACGTCTGATGCTAGACCGGCTAGTAGCTTCGGGCTCAATGAGCGCCAATTTCTCGGAGGTCAAGCCCGGAAGCTTGCGCCGACTCGTGTTGGTGACGGTGAACTCCGAACGAGGACTGAGCGAGAGAGTGGACAGTAGCGACCGAGTTCCCAGCACGACGCAAGTACTTGAGTCGCTGATCTTCGGTGCCGGCGCTCGCGAGACCCAGGTGACGCTGGCCATGCTTAACGACGACCTGCAACACTGGCGTTCCGAGATTGTCCGCACCCGTGGCCAAGCGGACAGCCCCTTTGCGGCCGACGCAGAAATCTACGTAGTAAGCGTAAGTCTGAACGACGTGCCGGACGACAAGATCCGGCATTCGCTGCTGCGCGTGCCCACAGCCTTCACGATCGAGGCTACGGATGTCTTGGACCTGCAAACTGCGGGAGGCGAAGCACTGAGGCAATCCAAGGAGTTTATGGCATTGATTGAATCTCTAAGAAGAATCACAGCAGCCAAGCAGACTGCGCCTGGTACTCAGCTTCCCTTGATATCTAACTGATACCGATACTGGGCTTTCGTCCAAGTTCCCAAGAGGCACTTCCGCCGATAACCTTTGCGGCAAGCTGTTGTCCCAGTCGCGGCTCAATTACCGGCCGCCACGGCACAAGGCTGAACCCCATGCCGTCATCGAGCATCGCGTAGCGCCCGCTGGCGAGCATAATGGAACGCCGGTAGATACCGGCTACGCGCTGCCCGTCGGCCACCGGGCGATGCTCTAGGCCGGTTTCCGCCGCAATGTCTTTCGCGGCCTGCACTAGTTCCCGATTGCGTAGCGTGCCCAGCAGGTTGCGCGCGAGGATGACGCGCTGCCCGCGGCGCTGTGCCAGCCCCTGTTCTTCGAGGAAATCGGCTCGCTGCTGTATGGCCTGCTTGGTATCACCGCCAAAGCCCAAGTTGCCCAGCCCACGGCCACCGCCGATCAGTTGCTGGTCAAGCCAAGTCGCGCCGATGACGCGGGCCTGCCGTTCAATAGGAAGGTGTGATTTCAGCTCTACGGCTACATCGCCCAGCCGTTGCGCGTCGTATTGGCGGCCACGCTCGGCCAGGTCGTCCGGTACCTTCCATAGCCCTTCGGCCACGCGCTCCACGATGCAAGCCCGGCGCAGGGCTTCCAGCCGCCGGACATGAGCGGCGACGACTTCCTGCGGGTCGCGTCCGGGCGTAGCCCGGCCCTGCTCGATTACCAGGTGATGATCGGTGCGGTACAGGCCATCGCTCGCCAGCGAGGCGATGTTCTTGTCGGCCGTGCGCACCTCAGTCGAACCCTTCACCTCTACCACAGCGCCCGTGGGATAGTTCGCCAGTTCGTCGCGGGCGTTCAGTGCAACGTAGTGGGCCTTACCGTCCGTGCCGTCGATGATCAGATAGCCTCGGTCGTGCAACTCATCGGCAAGCCCCTTCGCGGCCACGCGGCCGATGAGGCTGCGACCATCGTCGCCCGGCTCGAACACCGCCAGCTCACGCGGCTGGCCGCTCATGGCCCGCTGCATCGTTCGGATGATGTCGCCACGCTCACCCAGGGCACGCAAGGTCTTCTCGGCATCGGCATGAATGGCCCAGGTGCCGGGCTGCACCTCGTCGGCTAGGCCCAGGCGCTGCAAGCGTTGCAGGCGGCCGATCAGCAGCAGGCGCTGGCGTTGCAACCTCGGCTCGTTGAGCCGTTCGACATGCACCCGGCCATCCTCGCCGGTCTCGCGCTGCAAGGTGCGATCCAGGCTCGTCCACCGCTCCTGTTCCACCTCGCGCCTCAAGGTCTGCTGAATCTCCAGTTCGGTGCGCGGCCCCAGCCACTCGGTCGCCAGCTCGGCGGCGCGATGGCGGAAGCCGTGGGCGATGTAGTCACCCGCGATGATGAGGTCTTTGCCGGTGTCGTCGCGCCCGCGCACGATCAGGTGGGTGTGCGGGTTGTCGGTGTTCCAGTGATCCACCGCCACCCAATCCAGCCGCGTGCCCAGGTCGGCTTCCATGCGGCTCACCAGATGCCGGGTGTAGGTGCGCAGGTCGTCCAGCTCGGCCCCGTCCTCGGGCGAGACGATGAAGCGGAAATGGTGCCGGTCGTCGGCGCAGCGTTCCTTGAAGGCGTCCAGATCGGCTTCGTCGGCCTGTGGCCCGTAGCCCCGGCCCGGTTCGCCATCGCGACCCGCGCCGTCGCGCTCGATGTAGCGCAGGTGCTTGGCGAGCGATTGCGGGCTGGCCCGCTGGTGATTGACCAGCAAGGTCTTGATGGTCACGCGCCGCGACATGGGCATTAGCTTCGCCCCGGCGAAGCGCGCCGCCGTGTGGCCACGTCCGAGCCGAGAGCCGGGCCGCTGGCCGGTGCCAGCCGCGCCAGGACGGCGTACTGCCGACTTGCCGCTGCTGGCTTTGCCGGCCTGCTTGAGCACCTTGGAAACGAAGCTCTGCCCCTGGCCCTTGCCCCGGTTCTTCGGGGCGCTGGGGCGCACGCGAAAGTCGTCGTCGCGGCTGTCGGTCATGGCTGCGCTCCCCGCAAGCTTGGGCGTGTCCTGTCGTGCGAAGCACGCGGACATGCCAGCATTGGCGCGACCCTCGCGCCAAACGCGGCACGGTGGCGAAGCCGCTCCGTGCCGCGTTCCCCCCATGTGCTGACTGGCTTTCGACGCGGCCAGGTGCCGCGTCCTTTTGTCTTGCCTTCCGCCTTTGCCCTTCGCTGTCGCTCCAGGCAACGGCGGCCCGGCGGCGCTGCTGCGTGAACAGACAGCGCGCCGGCGAAAGCGCCAATGGCCGCAGGCCGGGCGCGTTCGAGGCAAGACGCCTGAACGTTGGACGGCTGCGCCGGATGCTGCGCGACGTGCGGTGCGAATGCACCGGCACGACAGGCGCAGCGACACTGAAGCAGCCAGCAGAACGACATGCCCGATGGCACGTCAGAGCGCAGCGAATCGGCGGCCATCATGGGCGTATCTCCGGCCACACCGGATGCGCAACGCCGATCACGGCGGATGCGCTGACCGGGCCGAAATAGCGGCTGTCGAACGATGCTGGATTCGTCACGCTCAACAGGAGCAGTTCGCCCGGTTCAAGGCGGCGGCAAAGCTGCAAGGACGGCAGCGCCCGGCCCAGCCGGTCGGCGGGCAGTACGGCGGCCGAAGGCACGCCGTCGATGCGTACCTGACCGGCGACGATGCAGACGTGTTGCGGCGCGACCGCGCCCACACGTTTGAGCAGCGGAACGCGCGTCGGCAGGTAGCCGCGCTGCGCAGCGAGCGCGGCAGCCGTGGCCGGAAGCGGCACCAGCACGATGCTGTCCACGGACAACGGACGTGGCAGCGAGGCGGTGCGCGGGTCGAACGGGTCAATGCGATACCAGCCGACCGCCACGCTGTCGGACGGGTTGTAGGTCAGACGCGGCAGCGGCGACACGAAAGCCGCCCAGGCCAGCGCAGCGAAGCCGATGGCGGCCAGTGTCGCCAGCACGATGCGAGCGCGCAGGCGTGAGCGAGGACGCGGCGCCACGTCGGGCGCGTTGGGTGTGGTGGTCGGGGCGGTCATGGCAGCACCTTCCCGGCCAGCCAGGCGGTATGCCGCTCGGTGGTGTATTCGGGCAGCGCAAGGCGAGCCGCAAGACGGTTGCCCAGCGTGCGCCAGTACGCCGGCGACACGTCGATGGCAGCGATGCCCAGCGCCTCGATGCCGTCGATGCGCTCCAGCACGGCGCGCACGTTGGCATCGCCTTCGGTGTGTAGGAGCAAGCGCGCGCCCGGCTGAACACCGGGGATGCGCTGCGCCGCGTCCAGCGGTGTGCAAGCCTGCATCACCATGAGTTGCCAGCGGATCGTGCCGTAGTCGTTGGCCTGCCAGCGGATGCGGCAGAGCATCGCGCCCGGCAGGAACACCGCGCAGCGCCGCCAGCGGTCGAGCTGAAGCGTGCGCGCCGGTTCGCCGAAGCGCAGGTAGAGCTTGAAGCGATGTTCGAGGTAGGCCAGCGAAACGCGCGTCAGCGGCACATTGCCGGCCTGTCCGGCGAGTGCCGAAAGCGCAGGCAGCGGCGCAGCCGGTGCCGCGTTCGCGGCAGGCCAAGCGAATGCGTTCATGGTGTGTTCTCCGGCGGAAACTCCCGCTCCAGCAGGCCGCGCAGCAGGTCGGCCACGGTCACGCCTTGCGTGAAGGCCGACACCTTGATGCGCGCCCGCATGGCGGGCGTGATGTCGAGCGTGAGGCGGGCCGTGTAGAGGTCGCCTTTGCCCAGCGCGTCGGCATCGCCCTGACGAATCCACGCCTCGGCGTGCGGATTCGCGGGCGGACGTGCGCCGATGCCGACGCGCTTGCCCGTGCGTTTGCTGTTGGGTGGCTGCTGCGCTGTCATGTCGGCCACCGCAGCAGTTCGTCCACCAGGGCGGTGATTTCGCGGGCGGCGGCACTGTCGGGCGCTGTCTCGCGTGCGAGCCGGCCAGCGGCCACGCTGTCGGCGAAGACGATGCGCTGATGCACCTCCGAGCGCAGCGCGGGCAGCGGCTGTTCGGCGAGCGATTGCCGCGCCTCGCGCCCGATGATGGTGGTGCTGACGCGCCGGTTGATGACGAAGGCCGCGCGGAGCAGCGGCCGGAACACCTGCGCCTCGCGGATCAGCGAAACCATTTCCGAGCTGGCCCAGAGGTCGTAGGGGCTGGGCTGCACCGGGATCAGCACGCGCTCGGCCGCCAGCAGCGCGGAGCGCGCCAAGGCGGCGATGCGCGGCGGCCCGTCGATGATGACGTGATCGGCCCGCCTGGCGAGTTCTGGCGCTTCCTGATGCAGCGTTTCGCGTGCGAGGCCCACGGCGCTGAACAGCCGTGGCAAGCCTTGCTGGCTTCTGCGCTGCGTCCAGTCCAGGGATGAACCCTGCGGGTCGGCATCGAGCAGGACGACATGCTGGCCGCGCATCGCCAGTTCGCCCGCGATGTGCGTGGCGAGCGTGGTCTTGCCGACACCGCCTTTCTGGTTGAGCAGAGCGAGGATCATGGCGCGGCCCTCCCTGCTGGAAAGCCGGGCTTTACCTGCCGTGCAAAACGCTGTTCGCCGTGCCGTTTCTCGGTTGTCCACCGAAACGGCGCGCTTCTACTAAAAGTTATGTATTTCTTGTTAGGGAAGTTAGAGGGGCCGCAAACCCGCGCCGTTATTGGCTTTCCGGCGTTTTCGTACTCCTGATAGCACGATAGGCGTACTCCCGATAGCACGATACCCGGTACTCCTGATAGCACGAGGCCGTCCACACCTTTTCCACGAGTTATCCCCGTGCCGTGTGCAGCACGGGCCGGAAGGTCAGCAGTTCTTGTCCGTCGTCCGGCATTCGCTCGATGCCCAGGACGTAGCCGGGCAGCGACTGCCGCGCCACCAGGACGCGCAGGTCGTAAGCGAAGTCGGAGAAGCGCGCAGCGCTGCCCGACTTGCGGTGCAGGTGCCGGAAGTCGAATTGCCAGCCGCCCGGCTGCTTGCCGCCGTGCTTGCGCACCAGGCGGTACAGCCAGCGCTCGATCCCGCCCTTCAAGCGGAAATAGGCTGGGTCGATGGTCAGCACCAAGGCGGCATCGAGCACGCCCGCATAGAACCAGTCCGGCAGGATCAGTTCGATGCCCAGCGGCACGCCGCTGGCATCGGCCAGTTCCTTCCACTCGTTGATCCACGAGAAGCGATGCAATCGCCTTCCCGTGGTTTCGCGGATGGACGTGGCCACCGTGGTCGATTGCAGCCGGTCGAGCGCGGCTTTCAGGCGCAGGTAGTCGTTGAGAGACGTGCCGCGCCCGATGAAGCGCAGGATCTCGTAGGGAGTGGCGCGTATCCAGCGCGACGGGCGCAAGCCCGCGTCGCGCGCCTCCACGATCTGCGAGGCGGCCCAAATCAGCAGGTCGGCATCCCATATCGTTGCGATGCCGTGCTCCTGCGTACCCTCCACGCGGATGGTGATGCCGCCGGCGCGGAAGTCGATCGGCGCGGTACGCCGCGACTTCGCCAGCGAGAAGAACGGAAAGGCCATCAAGTCCTGGCTGTCGCGGGGTGCCATGTCGCCCGGCAGCGCGCGGAACAGGTCGAGCTGTTCGCGCTGCAAGGCTTGCCCTGGCGGGCTGGACATGGCGACGGCCACCCACGCGCCAGCGATCAGCGGCCATCACGGTAATCGCCCGCGTGGCGTTCGGCATATTCCGGGTCGGAAGTCGCCTCGTAGCTGCGCTGGTCGGCCCAGGCATCGAGGTCGGACACCGCGTACATGACGCGGCGGCCGAACTTGCGGAACTTCGGGCCGCCGCCGATCACGCGCTGTTTCTCCAGCGTGCGTGGCGACAGGCGCAGGTACTCGGCGGCTTCGTCGTTGGTCAGGTAGCGTTGGGGCTGCGCAGGCGCAGCGACAGCAGCGGCGGCAGGCCGCAAGGGAGCGGGTCGCATGGGATGTACCTCCATCAAGCCCGGCCACACCACGCGGCCGGTTAGAGGCACTTTCAAGAAAGCGAGGCTGCTTGCTAAGGGACGATCTACGGGGGACGCGAAACGTCCCCCCCTACTGCAACGGCGGCGGAAGCTGTGCCAGGCGGCGATAGCCGCCACGCATCAGCGCATCGCCACGACGTACCAGCCGCCGCACGCGGGCACGTAAGGCGCTGTCCTTGTGCCAGTCGGCGGCGACGGCATCGGCGCCGAACAGCCCTTCGGCCACTTCGCGCAATGACGCGCCCGCCAGGGTCGCGTCGAGCGTCTGCAAGGTGTGCAGTTCCAGCACCGCGGCCGTCGTGGGCCTGGAACGGGCCGCCGCCGCAGGCGTGGCAACCGTGGCCACGGCCAATGCGTCCAGCTCGGACGCGAGCGTGCGATAGCGCGCGCAGGGCGTGGCGCAGGCGCGGGTGGCGTAGAGGTAGGCCATGCCGTCTTCCAGGCCCGGCGCGAGCGCGAGCCGCAGGCAGCAGCCGGGCCAATGCGACACCAGCACCAGGCGCTTGCCGTCGTGGATCAGTTGCTTGCGGCCAGGGACGCGCCAGAACTCGAAGGCATGGGCTTCGGGTGGCGGGTCATCGTCCGGGTAAACCTGCACGACGGCATCGTGATCGGGAAACCAGGCCGGATGCGCGTCGCGCGCATCCAGGGCTGGGTCTTCCAGCAGGCGCAGGCCCCACGCCTGCGCCGTGTCCGGCCGGCGGCGGCGGCGCAGCCAGTCGCGGCGGTAGTCGGGATTTCGGCGCAGGTATTCCCACGCCAGCGCAGGGCCGTCAAGGTGCAGAACGTAGAGATAGGCCGCTGTCGGATACCAGTGTTCGGCGCTGCGATCAGTCATGGCGAAACCTCCCTCTGTTTGGGATGCGTCGCCACGATTTCCGCGATGCGGGAACTATCGAAATGCCATCAGGTCGTCATCAAAATTGGTTAGGCTGTAACTGTCGGTGTCAAGACCATTTGGCTCTGCGTGTTGCGGAAATCGTCTGAATGCGACGGCTACGCCTTCAGGAAAATGACGCGCAGCACCGAACACCGTGCCGCAGCCCGCGCCCAAGATCAGGACTGTTTTCAACAGGATCGCACCACTTCGGTGCAAGAATGCGGATTCAGACCTGCACGGTCTTGATCAAGATTGAAATAGTCACGATGCGCCCCGGCTGGCTAGGCCGCGCTGGTTTTCATCAGTCCGTGATCGCGCCGTTCTCCTGCGCCAGCCGGACGTACTCCGATAACGGGCGCACCGCCTGGAAATACCGATCCCGCCGCACCGGCAGCTTGCGCGGCCCGACGATGCCCGCCAGGTCGGACAGCTTGACCATCCCGAGCTCAGGCATACCGATACCGAGGTCGATCAGGCCGTAGGCCGTGTCGCCATCCGCCGGGTCGAGCGACACCAGCAGCCAGGTCACATGCGCGTCCGGGGTGAACAAGCGCACCACGGGCAGCGGGTCGAGCCGCTGACCAGCGGCGAGCGCCGCGCCGTGGGCCAGCAGCCGGGCGCGTTCATCAGCGGTGACAAGCGGCAGGGTCATGGGCAGCTTCTCCACGAAACCGACGATGCGCGAATGCGCTTTGGTGCCGAAGCGCAGAACTGCCGAAACGCATCCGTGCATTCGTGTGGAAGCACCGATGTGCAAGCCATCGCATCCGTAGAAGAACAGAAGCGCCGAAGCGGAATTGTCGGAAGCCGGAAAGACACGGATGCGATTCCCCGGTTCTGTCGGAATCCGCATCTGCGGATTTCCGTAAAAGCACGAAAGCGGGCCTTTCAGCCATGAATGAACACTATAGATTGTAGCCCTATAGGGCGCAATGGGCTGTCATCTTGGTTTTTATGGGGAAACCAAGTTAGTGACAGCGAAACACTCATTGGCAACGGCAATACGGACAGTCAGGAAGGCGCGAGGCTTGAGCCAGGAAGCGTTCTCCGACGTGTCCAGCCGCACCTATATGAGTACGCTGGAGCGCGACTTGAAAAGTCCGACCCTGCACAAGCTGACCGAGCTGTGCGAGGTCATGGAAGTGCATCCGCTGACGCTGTTGACGCTGGCCTACGCCGGCGACGACACGCACAAGGCCGACGAACTGCTGGCGCGGGTGCGCCAGGAGTTCGAGGCCGTGCTGAAAGAGCGCGACGCGCCCTAGCGCGTCTGAATGCCCGCAAGCGGAGCGCGCAGCGCCGCCAGGCGCGAAGGCGTGAGGGATTGAAGCCGAATGGACATGACGCCATTGGCGGCATGGGGCGCAGCCCGAAAGCCCGGCGGCGCAATGCGCCGACACGCCATGCTGTTCCTACTGCCACGGGCTTCGAGCCATTCGACCATCACCAATGCAATGCTGGCCTTGGACATGCGGGACATGGGGCAACTGCCGAAACCCTGTGCGTGCGATGCTGCGATCAGCAGCACCGCGCCCCGCCGCAATGGGCGGGGCGCGGTGGGCGGCCGTCAGGCCGCCTTGGGCTTGCTGCGCGACCAGATGAGGTCGTGCGTGTCATTCTCGCCTTCGATCAGGCGGGCATAGACCGTCGCCGGGAATGAAGGATCGTCGATGGCCACCGACAGGTAATCCCGCCCGGCCTCGCTGGTTTTCTTCCACGCCGCGCCGAAGTCGTGGCCGGCCGCTTGCAGGCGGAAGTCCGGGGCGCTTTCGTTCTCGCCCTTGTCGTTGGGAACCAGCTTGACCTTGAAGTTGAGGGTCAGGGTGCGGAGCTGGCCGGTGAAGCCGTCTTTCTCTGCGGTGAAGGTGCCGATGTTAGCCATGATGATTTCTCCTTTCGGGTTGAACAAGGTCGCGCCAGTGCGTCCTTGTTGTGATCCGTCCGGCGGGGGATGGGCTGGCCGCACCGCGCAGCGGTCGCAACACCGTGGAGAACCTGGAAGCGAAAAGAATTTGTCCCGCGAGGAATGCGCGCAGCGCAGGGGGAATTGTTTTCGCTGGAAGGTTGCGGCCATGAAGCCCAGCCACCGCCAGGATTCACAACAACACAAGGACGTACTGGCCGCCCGCTCCCGAATGGAGGCATGGCCGACTCGGCATCCCCGCGCGACGGCTTCACCGGCCTGCGCCCTGACACGGGCAAGGACAATGCCCAGCGACAAGGTGAAAGCGTCCCTACTGCTGCTTGCGGCCCTTTGCGTGAGGCGTGGCGTGGAAGCTCCATTGCAAGGCCGGGCGGCGTGTCGGTGAACCGTCCTTCGTGACGTACAGGCGACGAACCGCCAGCGTCGAGGACGGCACGCTTTCGTGCAACCTGCGGCAGCAAGCCGGGGCGTAGCCCCACACGCCCGTCCATTGCGGTGGGGCGCGTTCGGAATGTCGTCGGCGCTGTGCGCCGACGCACTTATGGGCTTCGAGGGTTTCCCGCGCACAAGGTCACTTGTGCGCCGCCCCTTCGCCGTCCGCCCGAAGGCGGCGAAGGGGCGTTCTGGCTTTGGGCTTGGAAACCGGGCGCGGCCACCGCCGCGCCCGGATTTTTGACCATCGGCACCAGGGCGGAACGGCCTGGGGCCGATGCTGATGGAACAGCGAAGCGCCCCGGCCGAAACCGGGGCGCTCGGTGGTGGTGAAGGTCAGGCGGCGAGTGCGTGGGCCTGCTGCTCGTCGTCGTTGTCGATGGCTTCCGGCTCGTCGTTCGTCACCGCCTGCGGCGCATCCTGCGCCGTGGTGTCGTCGGTGCCTTCGGCCTTGAAGATGGCAGGCATCCAGCCGGTGCCATCGGCCAGCCGCTCGGCTTCGCTGGCAATGTCGGCCTTCTTCAACTTCGCCAGCCGGGTGACGTGCGCCGGGGCGTACTGCTCCACGGCTTCCAGAATCGCGGCCTTCGGCACATGCCGGAAATAACCCTCATTGGTGGGCTTCCACCATGCGGCCATGTCCAAGCCGACAGCCTGCGCCAGTTCCGCGCCCGGTTGCTGCGGCGTGGCGCGGGGTGTCACCACGTCCACCGTGACGGCCACGGATATCGCCAGCAGCCGCACCAGTTCATCTTGCGACTTCGCTAGCAGCACGGCGAACAGTTCGGCGCTGTCCTCCGGCAAGCCTTCGCCTGCTACCTGCTGCAACTCGCGCAGCGCCACGGCGGCGGGCGAATCCGGTATATCCGGGGCGATGCCTTCCAGCCGGTCTTGCGCTTTCAGGCTCACGCCCAGCGGCAAGTCGTGGCCGTAGTGGCTGCCCTGCAAGACGGTCTGCACCATGCCATGCACCAGCGCGGCCAGCGCCACTTGCGGATGCCGGGCGACTTCGATTTGCAGCGCGGCGGTGCGGTGGGCGCTCAACCGCTGCGCCAGCTTGTCGGACATGGCGGCGGTCTTGGGCTGCTCGTCGTCCTCGCCTTCGTCGTCGTTCCCGGCTTCGCTTTCGCTGCCGAAACCTTGGCGCAGGCGTTCCAGTGTGCGCAGCGCCTTGGCCTCGGCCTCGCGCATCAACCCGCGATGAATCACTGCCTGCCCGTTGCGGTCGATGGTGACGATGGCACCGGCTGCGGCCTTCACGGTCGTGCCGTAGTCCTGCAAGCCATCTTCCAGCGCCTGCAACTGCTCGCCCACGGCTTCGCCTTCTTCCTGCAAGGCATCGGCCTTTTCCTCGTCTTCGGTATCAAGCGCGTCATCCACGGCGGCGGCCAGTTCGTGCATCTTGGTTTGCAGCTTCTCGATGCGCTGCGCTTCGCGCTTGTTCGGTTCGCGGCGCTCCCTCGGCGCACGCTGGAAGGCGTGCAGGTCGGCATGGGTCACGGCGGGGGTGGCATCCACCCACGCCCAGCCTTCGTCCTTCACCTCGGCGGCGATACCTGCCAGCTTGTCTTGCGCCAGCCGTTCCAGCAGCGCGGCATCGGTCAGATACACGCCCGCGTCACCTTCCGCGAACAGGTCACGGCGCACACCACCGCCTGCGGCTCCGTAGGTATCCAGCCCCACGAAACGCACCAGCGGATGCCGGTATGCGTCAATCTCGCGCTCGGTGAGGCGGTCGCGCAATTGGGAAGGGTTGCGCTGCCACGTCGGCGCGTCGTAGAACGCGGTTTCCTGCGCGGCGTGGTCGTCGGTGATGGCAAGGGCCATCAACTGATCGAGCGTCACGGCTTCGGCGCGGTAGTCGGCCAGCAGCCGGGGCGAGACGTTCGCCAGCTTCAAGCGGCGCTGCACCACCAGCGGCGTGACGCTGAAATCGGCGGCTATGTCCTCGATGGGTCGGCCTTCGGCCACCAGCGCGGCGAATGCCTCGAACTGGTCGGCGGGGTGCATGGCTTCGCGCTGCACGTTCTCGGTGAGGCTGGCCGTGCGGGCGGTGCCATCGGCCACCAACAGGCAAGGCACTTCCCATTCCTTGCTGATGCGGCGCTTCTTCGCCAGCAGCTTCAACGCGGCCAGCCTGCGGCCACCGGCCACGACTTCGTAATGCTCGCCATCGGCGGCGGCAATGACGATGAGGTTTTGCAGCAGGCCGACACGCTGAATGCTCGCGGCGAGTTCGGGAATGGACATGCGCGGGGTCTTGCGCACGTTGCGGCCAGCAGGACGCGACACCAGCCGCGACAGCGGAACCAAAATCAGGTTCTTGGTCGGGTCGGCGGCTTCCAGCGGGATAGCGGCGGCGGTGTTGAGGGCGCGGGCTTCGGTTTGGGTAATGGCGTTCATGGTGATAACTCCTATCGGTTCAGGGATGCAGCAGCGAAGAAAGCGGCAAGGGCTGCTGCCTGCCCCTGCCGCGTGGGGAATCAGGCCTTCAACTGGCGCAGGCCATCGGCCAACATCCAGAGGGCGCGATTGAGGCGCACATCGGAATCAATGCCCTGCACGGGGCGGGTCTGCTGGCGGCGTCCGTTGGCGCTGCGGCCATGCAATCCGCCTTTGGTCAGGTTTTCTTGGGTGCGGTTGAACACGCTCCACAAGTCCGGGCGGCGGTCGTCGAACCGGCGCGGCATCAGGATTTGGCTTTCCGTGATGGGCGCGGGCTTGTTATCGGTGGGGTCGTACTTGAGGGCCAGCGCGGAACGGGCGAACACTTCGGCTTCGCCTTCGTCCAGCGTGATAGCGCGCATCAGGTCGCGGGATTCCTTCACGCGTTCGAAGCCGCTCAACACCTCGAAAGCGCCTTCGATGACAGAACCGGCCACGTCGCCCTTGTGCGGCACGCGCACATCGGCCACGGTATCGCCGCACACAAGGCCATTGCTGCAAACGAACCGGAACATTCCGGCCAGCATCTGATAGCTGCTGGTGCCGTCGTGCGAGTTCAGCAGCACGATTTCATTGGCTTCCGCGCCGTTGATCTGACTGGCATGGCGCAGGCGAATCATGTGTTTGGTGTAGTCGCGGCGGTCGTCGTGCCGCACGCGGGTTTGCGCTGCCATGAAGGGTTCAAACCCTTCCTTGCGCAGTTCCGCCAGCACGGCGGCGGTGGGAATGTAGGCGTACCGTTCGGAGCGGCTATCGTGCGGGGCCTCCGCGAAGATGGACGGGGCTACGCGGCGGATTTGGTCGTCGGACAGCGGGTAGTCACTGCGCAGCGTCGGGGAATGGGAAGCGAATCGAGATGCGAGTTGCATGGTTTTCTCCAATGAGTTGCTGTGGTTTCAAAGCTGACCGGATTCCAAGATTCGGAGCCCGTTGTGGCTTCGGTTGGTTCGGCGCAGAGACCTGGGCCGGTCCTGTTTGCCGCCGTCTTTCCTGAGTTCATCGCCCGCGAAAAACCGGGCCAGCGAGGGACTGGCCGTCAAGGGAGAAGCGCAGGGTTGGTGCGGCCCGCAGCGCAGCGAGGACTCGGCCCTGCGCGCCTTGACGGCCAGGCACCGCGGGCTACGGTCGCGGGAAAAAGCGATGAACTTGGGGAAAGACGAACAGCGGCCAATGGGCCAGGGGGTGCGCTGAAACCAACGCCGCGCGGCGAGCGCCCCTGCGTGCCAGCGGCACGCCTAGCTGGATGGCTGTTGGTCGATCAGGTGCAACCTGTTCGGTGCATGCGAGGGGCGCCAAGCAAGGCGCGGCGGGGATGGGCTGTCCAGCCGATCCCCTGGAGGGCAAGCGCCGCGCGCAGGCCAGGAGCGAAGAGACGGCCGGAGGCATCAGGGATCAAAGCCGCATGGCCGCGACTCGGCACGAGGCGCGGGGCAACGCCCGCGAGCCCGACGGCGGCACGCCGGGATGCTCTACTGTTCACAACAAAATGTAAGTGACGCAATAGTACTTATGAGCCACAATGTAGCTACATCTATTGTGAGCGCAACAATGGCAAGTAACGACGTCGTTCGTGCCCGGATTGACGGGCAGATTAAAGAAGCCGCAACTGTTGTTCTGGCTGAAATGGGGTTATCAATTTCGGATGCGATTCGGATGCTGCTGACCCGAATCGCGGCAGATAAGGCACTCCCCTTTGACATCAATCGTGTGTCGTCCGATTCTGATCGGAAGGCACCATAAGGTTGCGCTGAGGCAAGGCCCGCAAATCGTTTCTCTGAACAGTAGGGATCAAGAATAGTTCATGGCATCTATCAGACCTTCAGCATTCAATCAACGTGAGCGTTTGGACGGCGGCCCCTTCCTTGTCATTGAAGCAGCCGAACCGGAAGAGGAAGGCATTAACGTTTTCTTCACTGATATTCCCGCAGCGGAGCGCAAGCCGGATTCGCCAATAGCGAGACTGCTCAATGTGTGTCCAGACAGATTGACCATTTGGCCTCTTAATATTCGAGAAGATCGCGACGATTACCTGCAACCTAAATACGGCACCCTTGAACGCATCGTCGTCGCTCGGCCTGTTATCGAGCCCTACATACTGCCAGAGACTACTGACGATGTCGTTGGGCTTCTTGAGCAGTTGCCGGATGGGTTTGCCAAAGATTTTCGATTCGGTTTGGGGCTTCTGTGGGAATATCGGCAAATTTGCGAAACAGCCGCCAGCTTAGAAAACGTAAGCATACTCATTGTCCACAAAGGAAATGACGCGAAAATTGATTCGCCATTCTTTATTCTCGGAATAAGAAGATTTCATGAATTAAGAAAAGAATTAAATCGCATAGCCTCTCGCCACCAGAGAGACGCGCGCAAGGACAAGCAATTTCATGTCTACCAGACCTTATTACATGCTGCCGATTCAGCACAATTTCCCGCTCTAAAGAAGAGCGTAAGACCTGATGCACTAACGGAAATGACCGATGGTGGGCGGCAGCATGTGACGCTTTCCAAGCGTGATCGGCGCGCCGCTGTTCGCATGGTTCAAGACAATATAGAAGCACTGGCGGAATCTGAGCCGCGCTCGCTGCTGGCATTAAAGAATGATATTGAGCTCATCACACTGAATCAACTGATTGAGCGATACCAGGAAATGCTTGGAAAAGGACTGACGGAAAGCAAGTGGCAAAGCTTCTTTCTGGAAAATCCTTTCATACTTAGTCTTGCATTTGCCGTTCCAGCCATGCTGGTTCAGGGGCAAGCTTATGCAGGTGGCAAGCGACTTAACGGGTCCGGCGGAAAATTTTCAGATTTTCTATACGCATCCGCTTCCACGGGCAATCTTGGCCTCATTGAGATAAAAAAGCCGCAAACCGAACTGCTAGGAAAATCTCCCTATCGTGGAGATGATGTTTTTGGCCCATCGACAGAATTGGGTGGAGCGATTGCTCAAATTCTAGATCAGCGTTTCAAATTGCAGAGTGAACTACCCGTCATAAAAAATAACATGAACCGATACGACCTCCACAGCTATGCGGTTCGCTGCATAGTTGTCGCTGGCATGACGCCACAAGAGCATCAGCAAAGAAAGTCATTCGAGCTCGTTCGAAATGCGTTCGCAGAGATCGTGATCGTGACTTTCGATGAACTACTTGCAAGGCTAACCGAGATTAAAAATGCGCTCCAACCGATTCCTACCTTAGACACGGTGCCGTTCTAAAACCAACTGACAGTTGGCCATTCCGTAGTTGGGATCAATGGCTGCAGTGTTCAACCAATCCATCGGCCGATCGGCATGTGGATTTCAACAACAAGATTGAATCAAATGCATATATCCAAGCTCAGCCTGGTCAACTACCGGAACTTTCCCAACACGAAGCTGCTGTTCCAGAAGGGTATCAACACTGTCATCGGCGAAAATGGATCTGGCAAAACCAATCTCTTTCGCGCAATCAGATTGCTGCTTGATGACAACATGATTCGCTCTGCCTACCGGCTGGAGCATACCGACTTTCATCGCGGCCTAGGGCGCTGGCAGGGACATTGGATCATCATCAGTCTTGAGTTTGAGGAAATCTCTGCGGATGAATCAGTGCAGGCGCTCTTCCGACATGGGACGGGCGTAATTGAGGAAGAGGCGAACGGCAAGGCCACTTACAACCTGATCTTTCGTCCGAAGAAGGAAATCAGGCTGCGACTTTCTCAATTGAACGATGGTGATCAGGCAGGCCTCGACGCTATCCTGAACCCGGTCACCATCGACGACTATGAAACGATTTTCACAGGTCGGAGTGAAGCCGACTTCAACGACGAGGCCTTCTATAAGGATGTGGTCGGCGACTTCGCGAATGTTCGATTCAATGAAGAGGTTGAATTTCGTGTTATCGGCGCGAAGATTCCGAACGTGCTGTCCGTCTCCAAAGAAATTTCGTTCACTTTCGTCCAGGCGCTACGGGACGTCGTCTCCGAATTTCACAACAACCGGACAAATCCGCTCTTTTCGCTTCTGAAGGGCAAGAGCGGCGATATCGACCCCGTGGCGTTCCAGGCTATCACCGACGGGGTAAAGGCATTGAATGACTCCATCGAAGCGTTGCCAGACGTGCAGGTCGTCCGGACGGATATCAGAGACACCATCAAGGATGCGGCGGGTGAGGCGTATTCGCCGTCTTCTCTTTCTATCAAGTCGGATCTGCCAGACGAAGCTGACAAGTTGTTCCAGTCGCTCAAGCTGTTCGTTGGCGAATCGGGGGAGAGCCACGAAGGACCGATCCACGAGCTGAGCCTTGGTGGAGCAAACCTGATATTCCTCACGTTGAAACTGCTTGAATTCAAGTATCAAAAGGCTAAACAGTCGATCGCCAACTTTCTGCTTATCGAAGAGCCGGAAGCTCACATTCACACACATATCCAGAAAACACTGTTCGACAAGCTCAAATACGACGACACACAGATCATTTATTCGACCCATTCGACGCACATCTCTGAGGTCAGCAATGTTCAGAACGTGAACATCCTCGGCAGAGAAGGTGATCGTTGCGAGGCATACCAGCCTGCAATTGGCCTAAACCCAGAAGAGATCGGCAACATTCAACGCTACCTGGATGCTGTCCGTAGCAACTTGTTGTTTGCCAAGAGCGTCCTCTTAGTGGAGGGCGATGCAGAAGAAATTCTCGTTCCGATCCTGATCAAGAACGTGCTAGGCGTCAGCCTTGATGAACTCGGCATCAGTTTAATTAATATCCGCAGCACTGGATTTCAGAACGTCGCGGTTCTTTTCGATGATGCCCGAATCCGGAAGCGGTGCAGCATCGTCACCGACCTTGACAAGTCCATCATTGACACAACGCCGGCGGCGGGAGACTCCGAAGGGCTGCTCCGGCGCAAGGGCAAGTATCAGGCATCCCAGGAAAAAGGGGTCGCCAGGAAAGCGTTATTGGAAGACACCTTCAAAGATAACGGGTGGGTTTCTCCATTCTTTGCCCCCCATACCTTCGAGGTCGACTTCATTGCCGCCGGCAATGCGCGTAAGGTGGTCGGCATCCTTCCTGATGTCTACAAGGATGCACCAACCATCGCGACGGCCAAGGCGGAGCTCGAATCAGCGGACATCGCGTTGTTCGGTCAGCGCGCATTGACCATGGCGGACAACTACGGCAAGGGATGGTTTGCCATCTTGCTGGGAAAGAAGATCGATCCGCAGACCGCCATTCCGAAGTACATCTTGGACGCCATCGCTTTTGCGCATCCGGTGGTCACTAAGGAAGTCTGGTTTAACGTGCTGAGCTACCGCGTGAACTACATCGATGCAGAAGATATCTTCACTGCGTCTGCCGTATTCGACGACTTTAGGGCCAAGCTGCTGGCCTTCCGAAATGGAGACATCGACTTCGTCGGCATCCGAAACGAGATGCTTGCCACGTTCCCAGATGATCGCATCAACGATGTACTCGCGGTGTTCTGATCATGTTCATGTGGAACAAAGATGATCTGAATCCCGAGCAGGAAGCAGCCATTCTGAAGCCAGGGAGCGTCTTTCTCATCGCTTGCCCGGGCAGCGGGAAAACGCGCACGCTCACCTACAAAATCGCCTATGAGTTGTCCAGGCTGAAATCGAACAAGCAGTTTGTCGTTGCCATCACTTATACGCACCGTGCCGCCGACGAAATCCACGAGCGCATTGAGAGCCTTGGGGTGGATACATCCCGATTATGGATAGGAACGATACATTCGTTCTGTCTTGAATGGATATTGAAACCGTACGGCATCTATCACGAAGCGTTGGATCGAGGCTTCCGTGTGATCGATCAGCATGAGCGCGAGAAAATCCTGGAGGCATTGTGCAAGCCTTACCAGAAGCCAAAAATAACATTCTGGGATTGTGAGTTTTATTACACCGAAACTGGATATGTGCTCTCCTGCCCACAAGATTGGAAGCATTCGGGTCTTCACGTCATATTGGGCAAGTATTTTGAGATTCTGCACGAAAGTCGGCAGCTAGACTTTGAGCTCATTCTTTACTATGCGTACCAACTGATCGCACGTCATCCTGCGATCAGCACTCTTCTGGCACAGTTGTTCTCTTTCGTGCTGATCGACGAGTATCAGGACACCAAACGAATTCAGTATTCGATCATCACCGCCATTCTGAAAGCTGGTCAAGGTGCGACCAAGGCCTTTATTGTCGGAGATCCTAACCAGGCGATTTATCAATCGCTTGGCGGATATCCGATTGCCTTCGAGGATTTCAAGGCGATGGCCAATATCGATTTGGACGAACTCGAACTGTCGCGGAACTACCGTTCTTCTGAGCGCATCATTGAGTACTTCGGAAACTACAACGTTCACAACACACGCATCGAAGCCGCATCCGAGGACAAGGCGTACCCAAGCCTTATTTCATTCGACGACACAGTGAGCAAAAATGATCTGGACGCTGAGCTCATCCGGCTCATCCGTTTCAACATTGAGACTATGGGCATCTCACCTCACGAGGTGTGCATTCTCGCGCCACAGTGGACGCATCTTGCAAGCATGACACGTCGTTTGGTCGCCAGCATGCCGGAGTACTCATTCGATGGCCCCGGTATGGTTCCCTTTGCACGGGACACAGAGAATTTCTGGTACAGGCTTTCTAAGATTGCACTTACTCAGGCATCGCCGGGAATGTATGTGCGCAGACTGCGGTGGGCCGGGGAGATTCTGAATGACCTAGAGGCGGCCGGGGCTAGCGTGTCGAAGCTCACGCGGAGGTCCTTGTTGAGGGAGTGCAATGCAATTAAGATCGATGAAACAGATGGTCTTACCTACTTGAGCGCATTTTTCGAGCGTCTGTTTGCAAACTTAGCAATCGACTTTCGCCTTTTCACGCTGCTTCAAGAGCATCACGTTGCCTTCTTCGATAGTTCGCAAGCCCGGGTAAATCGATTGAAGAGTGAAGGTAGCGAATTTATAGGCGATATTGAGACATTCAGGAAGGTATTTCAGCATAGGACTGGAATCACCATCTCGACGATACACGGCGTCAAGGGAGCCGAGTTCGATGCAGTGATCGCTTATGCATTATTAGAAGATATGGTGCCGCATTTCAATGATCCGAACGGTCAAGAAAGCGCGATGAAATTGCTGTATGTCATTGGTTCGCGGGCAAGGAAGAACCTGCACCTTGTTTCGGAACGAGGTCGAGTTCGCCAGTATTCTGGCGAAGAGTATCAAGTAACTCGCAAGCTTGCCTCATGCAGTTTTGGATACGATCAAATTCCATAGAAATCACGAGTAGCGCAACCGCGCTCTCTATGGGATGCCCTACAGCTTTGTTTAGCGTTTGGCTGAATCATCTGCGCGCGGCTCGCTCTGCATGCCCTGCTGTCGCCAGCTCAACATGCAAGCGGAGCGCGCAGGCCCGGATCACAGTGTCGGGCCGTGGAGGGCTGGCGAATGCCAGTCCCGTCAGGGATGAGCGAATAGCGAACGTGGAGCAGCGCGATCCACAAAGTGGAGACGCTCAAGGTTCCGTCGCTTACTATTTGGACTACGGCGAGTTGAGTAAAAAATATGAAAAATATCTTTGAAGAAATCAATGAATTTTCTTCGGAAAAAATCGCGTTATTCAGCTTTGGGAAATTTTGCTACGTCTTTCTTAATAAAGACCCGATCTTTGTCAAGAAATTGCTTCCCCTCATCCAAACCTCTCTGGCAAATGAGAGCTTTCAGGCAGACGTAATGCGTGCTTATACGGAGGGCTGCATGAATGAAAAGGCGGCCATTCTGAAAGAATTTGAAGCCAAACGCGACCATCCAAACGCAGCCAAGTTTTATGGGCCACAGCTTGATCTAGTGGACAAGCGATTGGCTATAAAGACAATCCAGCATTTAATGGACTACTTAAATAATTATCTCAACGAGTATCCGGGATCGCTAGAAATTCTCAACAATTCCTACAAGCATATCCATGACGAAGATGGTGTTTCGTACATAAAAGAAAATTACGCAAATTATCGCATTGGCTGCATTTTTTATTCCAAGCACCAATCAATCATGGGGAGGGCTGAGATGCTGGAGCTAAAATATTCCAAGGTAGTTGAACGTGAGTACGAGAAAATTGGAATTGACATAAGAAAGGAAGATGCTCAGTTCTCTAAATATAGTCTTGTCAGCCTGAACGAGAATATTCAGATATTCAACGACAAGGATAGTCAGACAATACGCGATGAACGCATAGGGCGACACTTCTGGATAAAAGTTCCGAGGAAGCTGCTTACCTCTATCGAGGAACTCATTGAAAAAGGAATGCTGTCCGAAATAGCATTCAGGATTGATTACGTCTCCGATTATGTCCCTGCAATGGAGGAGATGGAGTTTGGCGCTCCGTTGCGATTGAAAATATCTTCCCTTCCTAGATTGTCAAAGTTCTACTCCACCGATAAATATGAGAACAATCTATGGATTCACCATGACGCAGAGAAGCTAAGTTTGACTTTTGAAGAATTGATGGAGGACTTTGAGGTGGCAGGCGACGACGTCGTAACGCAAGTCATCCATCTTGAATACAGTTCAAAAGGCGATGATTTTTTTATAACTCACTTGGATCACGAATTTATCGTATATACGTTGGATAGCTATCAAGAAAGATTGAGCAATGCCAACATCAAGGGGCATAGAAAAATAAAGACATTCAAAATAGATAACTCAATGATCCCGTTTGATATAAATATTAGCGGGGATCTTTTTCTGTTTCAGGTTCTCGATTCGTATTTAAAAAATGATGACTTGATTCGTGAATATTTTGAAAAAATTAACTGACTTTATAGTTTGAGATATTTAATTAAAACAGCGATCGGCATAGAACATGGCGCTGCTGCCCGCGATAATCATGTGATTGGGCGCTCGCGCCCACTAGCCCCAGCGCATCCTTGAGCCGCAGGCCAGTTCCTTATCGGCCTATGGCGATTCCACACTAGCATGGAGCCTCGATAGAGCAAGAGATCCGTTGCCACATGCTCGTGCTGTGGTTTGGGTGTACGGTTGGACAGATGCTGCTGTCAGGACTTCTCGCCAGGCTGCCGCTGCTCGATCTGCAACCGCGCCCGTTCGGTCGCCTGCTGCAACCGCTCCCCCAGCACCGCACGCGGCGGCAGGGTCGTCAGGTATTCGGCTACGTGGATGCCCGACTTGTCCAGCTCCAGCAACTCGATCTGCTCTGACTTCTTGCCGGTACAAAGAATGATGCCCAGCGGCGAGGCTTCCTCCGGTTCGCGTTCGTGCTTGTCGAGCCAACGCAAATAAAGCTCCATCTGCCCCTTGTATGCTGCCTTGAACTCGCCGATCTTCAACTCCACCGCCACCAGCCGCCGCAGCTTGCGGTTATAGAACAGCAGGTCCAGGTGGAAATCCTCGTCGTCGATCTGGATGCGTTTCTGCCGGGCTAGGAAAGAGAAGCCCGCGCCCAACTCCAGCAAAAAAGACTCCATTTCGCGGATGATCGCGGCTTCCAGGTCGCCTTCCTGCCAGGTATCGCGCAGGCCCAGGAAGTCGAGGATGTACGGGTCGCGCATGACCAGCGCCGGCGACATGCGCTGCGCATCGCGCATCGCCGCCAGCTCTTGCGTGATCGTCTCGTCCGGCTTCTTGGACAGCGCCGTGCGCTCGTATAGCATCGAGTCGATGCGCTCGCGTAGCGTCCGCACGCTCCAGCGTTCGGCGCTGGCCATTTGCACGTAGTAGTCCCGCTGGAGCGGGTCTTTTAGCGGCAGCAGCGCCACGAAATGCGACCAGCTCAATTGTCGTGACAGCGTCACGACAATTGGCTCGTCCGAGAAGGTGGCGGCGAACTGCACCATCCGGCGCAGGTTCTTGTCCGCGAAGCTACGTCCGTAGTCGCGGACAAGCTGCGCCGCCAGGGTCGGCAGGATTTCGTCGCCGTACCCGGCCCGCTGCCCGGCAAGCACTTCCGTATGGATGCGCTGGCCAATGCGCCAGAACAGCAATGTCAGCTCGGCATTGACCGCCGAGGCGACGCGCTGGCGCGACGCTTCGATCAGTGCCCGGATGTCGCCCAGCAGCGCGGGCGGCGCTGCTGGCGCTGAGACGGATGCCTTGCGCCGGGTCATGCGGCCACCTCCTTGGCTCCCTGCATCCCGGTGATCGTCTTACGCCGATTCGCCACCAGTTCGGCCGCCTCTCGCACCGGCTTATCCTCGGTGTGGACGTAGCGCATGAACATGACGACGGTCTTGTGCGCCGTTAGCGCCATGCCGACCTTGACCGGGATGCCCGAATTGGCAATGTCGGTCGCCGAACGGTGGCGGATGCCGTGCGTGCCCACGTGCGTAGCGCCAGCCGCCTTGAGCGCACGGCTCCAGCCACCGTAATACTCGCCCGTGGTTAGATGCTTGCCAGCGTGGCTAGGAGAAGGCAGCACATAGCGGCTACCCTCCTGCCGGGGTGCCGTCGAGAGTAGCCGATAGGCTTCCTCGCTCATGGGCTTAGACATGCCGCCTGTCTTGCTGTCAGGCCAGACGACGCGCCGGTTCTGCAAGTCAACCCAGTTCCATTCCAGCGCGATGATTTCCGAGCGGCGGCCGGCGAACTCGAACTGCAGGCGGATTCCCAAAGGGATGACGTAGTTCTCCAGCCCCTCCGACTCGATCTTGTCGAGCTGTCGGAACAGGTTGCCCATTTCTTCGTCGCTGATGAGGTGAGTCGATTTGCCGGCAGGGAACATCGGGACGTGACGGCAAGGGTTGGTACCGTCGGGCCGATAGCCCCATACCTCGGCCATGTTGAACATCTTGCGCAAGACGCTGAATACCTTGTTCGCCTCGGTCTGCTTGTACGAAAGCTTTTCCATCAGTCCGGCGATTTCAGGACGCTTCACGTCCTGAACTTTCTTGCGTCCCAGCAGCGGAATAATGTTGCGATTGATGACAGCCTGATAGCCGGCTTGGGTGCTGAGCTTGTTGCGCTTCTTGGAGTAGTCCTCCATGAACTTCGTGCATAGCTCCTTGACCGTAGGTGCCTGGCGCGCCTCCGCCTTCTCTGCGGCGGGATCTCCGCCTCGGCGGACTTGGGCCAGCCATTCCTGCGCCAGCGACCGCGCCTGTTCGACGGTCAGCTCCCCGTACAGTCCTAGCGAGGGCTTGCGGCGCTCGCCAGCGTTCGTCCGGTACTGGAGCATGAACACCTTGCGACCCGCCGGGGTAATCTTGCACAGGAAGCCGGGGACCAGCGTGTCCCGGAGTTCGACGGCCTCTGCCTGGGGTTGCGCCGCATCGACAGCGGACTTAGTGAGTTTGATCTTAGCCATGATGACTCCTTGGAAAGACCTGGATTCCAAGGGCCGGATAGGAGTCAGGCGGTCGGAAGTCAGGTCAGGTTTCGGAAAGCACCGGCATATGTTGAACTCGCTTAAGTCATTGATAAACCTGCTGTATCGGGCTGTAGCGTAGTCCAGCGAATTTCGGTGCTGGAGTCATGGTGAAATAAAAAATGCGCCTGAACAACTTTCACATTGTGTAAAAATTTGTATTACAGTCCGGCTATTTGTAATTTTTGAGGGCGCACCAATTCACCAAAGAGGATTGGTCAGAGGCATTATGTCCCCTGTTCCTGATGGCAGAGGACAATGAAGACCTATTTACCGAACAGCATTTTTGTATATTTATCCGAAACAGCGCTGCGTTTGCCGCCGGCTCCAAAATAACGGTCTTTTCTGCATAACCGTTCTTTCGTATCGCAAAAAATACCATTGGAAAGTGTGAATTCAGTCGTATCAAACTCGCCCTGGGAGAAGAGTTTTGTCGCAGCTTTTTTTCCAATATATTTTTCGGTCAGCGTTTTGGAGAGACCTTTATCATCTGCGCATGCGTATTTGTCACAAATAACACCCTGTTTTGGCGAATGAACAGCTTCGCGGGATGCCGCATGCGCTGGTAATGCGCTTGCAGCCGATAGTATCAGTAAGGCAAAGGGTAAGTATCGTTTCATAATAATTTGCTCCGTAAGCATCAATGATAAGGATACCTGAGCCGGGAATGCGGCAAAATTTAGTAATACTACTCTAAACTACGATTTTGAAATTGAACAGCAGATGTTAAAATTAAGTATATGGGATATTTAAATAATTTAGTCCAATGGCAGGCCGTGTAACAGGTGTGAAATATGGTTTGGACACAATGTGTCAGAAGCTTATTCCCCGCAACGATGAAGTTTCGTTACAGGGAATAATCTGTCAATATTATGATGAGCTATCTTCATCTTTTTCAGGCTGAACCAGATAAATCAGCACCAGAATGATTGTGATGAAGAAGCGGAAGGCATCTGGAACGCCATTCCATTGTTTTGACATCCACATGCCGAACCATTCGCCGCCCACTGACATGAAGGCAACTTGCCATGTCAAAAAGCCCAGCGTCAGGCTGATAACAGCGAGATTTTTGCTTTTATTAAAGATTTTAGCGCTTTCATTGCGAACGGCTAATAGTTTGAAACCGGCAACCCAGCAGATAATTGCGGTCAGAGTTTCGAGCGTGATAATTCCGATATAGCCGACATGGTGCAGCCATTCAGCTTCAATCGCACGGTATTTAATCGTGGCATCAGGGAAAATTGTATCCATCAGGAAGACATGATGAACAAATGCAAAATTAGAGCCGTAATCGGTAATGTTACCAAAGGCGACTAAGGACGCAAATAAGGCAATTGCCATTACCATTGAAATTTTTGATAGTCGGATGACCATTTTGTACACCTTCTTTTGGGATGATTTTAAATAAACGCCCGCATGTATGGGGATTTTTCTAAAGTTCTGATTAAGCCGCTTTCAATATTAAAACAATACTGAGCATTAAAGAACAGCAAAGAATGCAGCGCGATGCTAAAATTAGTCATTTTATAGTCAAGACATAAATCATGCTGTCGTCAGTAATGTTAAGCATCGCCAGTTTTGTTCTGAAGCGCTGAATTAGAGCGGCTTACGTCCAGATTGGATCATAGCGTTCGCTCTAGAGCGCCGTGTGCCATACTTGGCACACAAAGGTCGCTCTAACACTTTAAAATTAGAGCATAATTCCTTAAACTGATTCAAGTTTAAGGAATTATGCTCTAGGTTCCTTATTTGGTCGCATTGTCATGGGCGTCAAGTTGATCCAACCTGACGGTGAAATGCTCTAGTGAAGAGGCCCGTCATACTTGCCGGTAAGCCCGTCAATGAGGCGCTGGGGTACGGTCAGATCCCACCATAATGCCTGCGTTTCATTCATCAGTGCGGGCATAGGCTTCAGTAGAGAGGCGTTTTTGAAGGTCTTGGTTTGAATTGGAACCTCAAGATAAAACCACCCTGATTCAAACCGGCCGGAGAATTCAGTTCTCAGCCCATGGCGGGTCATATTCAGCAGACTTACCCGAAAGGCCGGACTGAGCAGCTCCTGATAATTCTTGTTATTTTTGACATATGTTTCGAACATTTCGTCGAAATGCTGGTCGCCCGTATAGTAGCGGGTCTCATCACCGAGAATATGCTGTATGATGCTGGTAATTTGTCCTAAAACGCGGCTGCGCGATCTGATCTCAATACAGCCTGTGAATGAAACAGGGACTGAGATTTCTGCAACCAGCATGTAAGAGGGTGGGTTCGGAGCGCGTTCATGGTTGATATTTTTAGTAGTAATGGACACTTCGCTCAGGCGATACGAAATTTCCTGGTACTTTCCATCGCTTTTCCATGTGGTTGACCTTATGTCTTTGGCGGTGAAAGTGGCTTTGAGCCAATCCTCCAGAGTCAGGAGTTCCCATGCATTCTGGATATTGATCTGCCCGTATCGTGCGCCTATTTCTGGCGCGATACTGCAAATAGCAACACTGCGCCACATCCTGTTGCAGAGCGTCCAGCACAAAGAAGCTGCCATCAGAGCTGCAGCATAAGAGCCTATAATTGCAATATCGAAAAAGCTTATTTGGAATACCGCAAATGCGATTGAAAATGTAACGACTATGCTTGCGGATAGAATGATTTTGCGGCGCTGTTCAGCTTTTTTTAAAGCGGCTTCAACACGCTCTCTTCCAAAGGGTGAGGAAAGAGACGCATTGATCTCGTTATCTGTTTCACTTGGCATGCAGCTACTTTGATTTGTTGTCTTATCTGGGCGCTTGAGTTTGTAAGATACAAACGTATGCTATCTCATCATGTCAAGATTTTAGCTAATAAACGCAGGTGAAATTGCAGAAGGCGGCGTGAGGCCAGTAGTTTAAAGAGAAAACTCAGACTCGCGGCAATTCAAATTACAAAGGAATCATTCGAGGTCTGTGATTCTTTGCTTTCATGCATTATTCTCACACAAAGCCGTTTCGCATTTTGACTGAAAATGCATTAATTTCACCAAAACTATAAAATTGGTTGTGATGAGGATCATCATTGAACAATAAAAAAGGCCAGACAAATTGTCTGACCCTTTGTTGGTAATTTCTCTCAACCTTACCACAGTTGCCTGCGGAAAGAGAAAGAAGATACCGAATTAGATAGCCTGCAGGTTGCCAGCAGACATCTTGCCCGAACGGTTGTCGCGCTCGAGGTCGTAACCGATTTTCTGGTTTTCTGCGAGTTCACGCATACCAGCGCGTTCAACAGCTGAGATGTGAACGAACACGTCTGCGCCGCCATCATCAGGCTGAATGAAGCCGAAGCCTTTTGTGGAATTAAACCATTTAACTGTACCAGTGGCCATAACGAACCCTTTCGTAACAAAATTTAGATACTCGCGATGCACGATTACACTGCGAGAGTGATAGCGATCTTTTGAAAGGAAGGTTCGTCAGACGCGCAAATTTTGCGCAAATAGCAAAGCTAACAAGCAAATATCGATACGAGAAATATAAGGTAGATAAATTCAAAGTCAACCGGCGGTTTCAAATTAAGTCAATTCGGCCTGTTTTTTCAGGCGTGACCGTTTACACAGGCCAGCATAATCGTGTTTTTACATTCAGCTACGGTTCATAATTTTTTAGCTAACAATTTCCTGATGCTGCCAAAATTTGCTATTAATCAGCAAATCATAAGGGTGGCAGCAGACGGTCTTCAAACAGAGGCTGATGCAATGCAACCTGTGCAGTTTCTGCCTTCCGAAGGAGAGGGATTATGAGTTTTCGTTCCAAACTGCTTGCAACAGTTGTTTTTCCTGCATTTTCAGCCTCCGTTATGATGCAACCTGTTTCGGTCAGTGCATCGGAAACAGTGATTATTCTTGCGCAGGAAAACAGCGATCAGTCATCTAATGATGAGCTGCTGCGCCAGCAACAGGCGGAAGAACAAGCCCGACAAGCGGCGGAACAACAACGGGCTGCTGAAGAGCAACAACGTGCAGCGCAGGAAGAGGCACGTCGCGCAGCTGAGGAACAGCAACGCGCTGCCCAGCAAGAAGCAGAACGTCAGGCCGCAGAGCAGCAGCGCGCCGCAGAACAACAGCGTGCGGCGGAAGAAGATACGCGCCGTAAAGAGGCTGAAGTTGCTGCTCGTCAGGCTGCCCAGCAACAGAAAGAAGCCGAAGAGCAAGCTAAGCGTGCTGCGGAACAACAACGCGCAGAGGAAGCTCAGGCCAAACAAGCCGCAGAGCAGCAAAGAGCCGCTCAGGAAGAAGCAGCCCGACAGGCTGAAGAACAGAAACAACAAGCGGCTGAACAAGCGCAGCGCGAAGCAGTTGAGCAGCAGAAAGCAATTGATGCCGCCGCTGAGAAGCAGACGAAGGATGCTGAGGAACAAGCTAAACCTAAAGAAACGCCAGCTCCGCAGCCCGAACCTGCGACTTCTGAAGAAGTGCCTGTTGCACCTGTAGAGCAGAAACCGGCTCCAGAACCTGAAAAACAGCCGCAACCTCTAACGCAACCTGCGCAGCCAGCACCGCAAACACCTTCACCTGAAGTAAAGCCTCAGGACAATGAAATTGCACCTGTGAAGCAGCCGGAGCAGGTAGCGCCCCAGCCCCAGCCCCAGCCCCAGCCACAACCAGAGCCGCAACCTGAACCGGAAGTCAAACAACCGGTTGATAATCCGGCACCGGAACCAAAAGCTGAGATTATCGACGATCGCACAGTGGAGCAGAAACAGGACGTTGCCAAAAACCCTGCCAGCACTGATGAAACCATTGTGCTGCCGGTTGAAAATGGTGCCGCTATTCTGGACAGCGACAAGGACGCGGATAATTCCGGTGGCAATCAATCGCGTGAAGAACGTCGCAAGCAGCGTGAACAACAGCGCATTGCAGATGAAAACAAAGCCCCGCCACCGGTTACTGATGCCGCTGCGCAGGTTGAAATCCCTGATGCACTGAAAGTCACTTTACCTGAAAAAATTGAGGCCAACCTCAAAGAAGAAGGCACGCGTATTAAAGAAGCGCCGGTTTTCGTAGTTCCGGATACGACAAATATTATCAATAACAACAACACCGTGATTAATAATACGGTCATCAACAATGTTACGAATGTAACTAATGTGACTAACGTCACGAATGTCAAAGTTGTTGAGCAGATTGATAACCGCATCATTCTGGAAACCGGCGACCGCTTCTTTGTACGCGGCGATGATCGTCCGCGTCTGCGCCGTGATGCTGAACGCACTTATTATGATCAGCTACCGCACGGCCGTACCCGCGAAACCATTGTCCGTCCCGGTGGTTATGAGATCGTGACAATCTATGATCGTTACGGTGATATTGTGCAGCGCTCCCGCATTGATCGCGACGGCAATGAATATCTGATGATCTATGCACCCGATTATAATGATACGCCGCGCGCAGCAATATTTGATGTCGGTTATGATCTGCCGCCGATGCGTCTGACCATGCCGGTGCGTGACTACATCATTGATGTGGCGACTGATCCTGATCGTGACTTCTATAACTTCCTCAGCCTGCCGCCGGTTGAACCGGTAGAACGCATCTATTCCATTGATGAAGTGCGCCATTCTGCCCGTCTGCGCGACAAAGTTCGCCGTATTGACCTCGATACGATCCATTTTGCCACCGGCAGTGCAGAAGTCTCGCTCTCTCAGGCTAAAACTCTGCGTAAAGTTGCCGTTGCGATGCAGAAAGTATTGGCGAAAGATCCGGGCGAAACCTTCTTCATCGAAGGGCATACGGATGCTGTCGGCTCCGACAAGTCCAATCTGGTTCTGTCCGACCGCCGAGCCGAATCCGTGGCAAGTCTGCTGACAGAAGTTTATGACATCCCTGCAGAAAATCTTGTTACGCAAGGCTATGGCGAACGGTTCCTGAAAATTAAGACACAAACCGCAGAACAGGAAAACCGCCGCGTAACAATCCGGCGTGTGACACCATTGGTTCGCCCTGTTGCAAGGAAATAAAAAACAGGTCGGTCAGGCATAAGCGCCTGACCGACTTTCTGTTCAAAGCAGAATTATGCTCTAGGCTCCGGCTAAGGCCGGAGTTATAAAGTTTAAAATGGCCTCAAAGCCATCTGTGCGTCCCGTAGCCGGTGACCGGAATTGCAATTGCGCATGCATCTGTCCCGTAATTTCGATGGCAATTGGCATACCTAAACCGGAGCCTGGTGCCGTCGTTGTTCCTCTCCCAAACCGCTTCTGCGCATTGGCAAGCTCTTCAGACGACAAGCTCTTAGCCCCATTGATAATGCGAATGGTGCTGTCTTTTTCGACGCGGATCAATACAGGCTCATCCTGTTTGCCATGCAGCAGGGCATTTTCAATTAAATTGCGTATGACGATAGCAAAAGCGTCTTCATTCACGGGTTTAACAAGGCGTGCTTCAGCGCTGCGCTCATAGATAATCCGCTCATCACGATGCATGTTGCGCTGGAACTCTTCAACCAGAAGGTCGAGAACACTCAACAGATTTGCGGGTTTATCGGCCAGCGCGATATTGGCTTCGGCGCGTGCCAGCTGCATCAGTTTCTCAACCAGTCTCTTCAATTTTTGCAGTGATGCTTCAATCTGCTCAACCCGTGCCTGCCCTGACGTCGTTTTCACTTCGGTCATCAGCAATTGCGTGTGCGCCAGCGCGCCGGCAATCGGCGTGCGTAATTCATGGGCGCTATTGGCTGTGAAAGCGCGCTCAGCTTCGAGAGCGGACTGTACACGCCCCATCAGAATATTCACGGAATGAACGATAGGCTGCAGTTCAATTGCCAGTCCTTCAGCTTTGATCGGGTTGAGATCTCCGCTGTCTTTTTCAGAAATTGCCTGCCGCAAATCATTGATAGGATTGACGGAACGCCGTGCCACAAGGCGAATAATATAGAGGCTGAGCGGTACCAGCACGAGAATTGGCAGCAATAGCGCAAGGGCAGCTTCGTTAATGGCCTCCCGTCTATTTGCCATCTGATCCGCAACCTGAACGAAGATCGTGTTATCGGCTGCGGCAACTGTATAATAGCGTGCATCATCATCTTCCCAGAAACCCTCAGTCAGAGGCGCGGGGAAGGGGCCTTTGATAATGTCAGAGGAGTGAATGAGTATCTTGCCGGCAGCATCACGCGCCTGATAGGTCAAATATTGGCGGGAGGAGGCTTGCGCACTGTTTTCCAGCGATAAAACCTCATCAGAATGATCACCATGCTGGATATCATCAACGATAAGCGGCGCTAATCGCTCCGTTGTTTCTTGCAAGGCACTATCAAAAATTTCGGCAAATTCGTCCTTCATCACCATAATGCCGCCAACCGCTGCAACGATCCAGAAAGACACCACTGCAGCGGTGACCGAAAACATGAGGCGTCCGATCAGACTGGGAGACTTCATGTTTTGTCCTCGATTTTGTAACCGACACCGCGCACGGTGCTGATACGGTTAGACCCAAGCTTCTTACGCAAACGGCTGATATAGACTTCGACTGTATTACTCTCAATTTCTGAACCGAAAGCATAAAGCGCTTCTTCAATCTGGGTTTTGGAAACAATCGCGCCGGAGCGGTGCAGCAGGCATTCCAGCACCGCCCATTCACGGCCTGACAGAGTGATTTCCCCCTGCGGCGACTGGATATTGCGCTCTGTGATTTTGACCTCGAGATCACCGACATGCAGCACGGATGCACTATTGCCGCCATAACGACGCGATACCGCCAGCATTCGTGCGGTTAGCTCATCCAAATTGAAAGGCTTGACCAGATAGTCGTCAGCCCCTGCATTCAGCCCTTCTATCCGGTCCGATATCTGGTCGTGCGCGGTAAGGATAATGACCGGTACCGGATTCTTGGCGAGGCGCAACTTTGCTAGAATATCAAGACCGCTGCCATCCGGCAGGCGCAGGTCCAGCAAGATCAGGCCATAGCTGACGCTTGTGGCAGCCAGTGCTGCATCTTCTGCCGTTTGCATCCAATCCACAGCATGGCCGCTGGCCAGAGCATGATCACGCACGGCCTGACCAAGTGTGTCATCGTCTTCGACAAGCAGAACTCTCACGCAATATTCTCCGGCAAATAGCCTTGATGATGAATTGTCCGCGGACAATCCATCACCTCATTGCATGTTTCAAGTCTTTATTTAGCGGTCTGTGGTTCAAGCTTTTGTGCAACTACAGGATCTGTCGTCTTCAAACGGCAGGATGCAAGCGTATCCAGTTCCGGCAGATAGGCCTGCGTTTTAACCTGCATCAGACCAAGCACCGTATGAAACAGTTTGTCGTGCGATTGCGGTTGAGGTGCTTCTTTAGTGAGACAGTCCTGATTGATCGTGGTTTTGGCATCTTTTCCGAGCCACAAGACATAAGGGATATGGGTTTGTTGTGACGGCGCTACAAAATAGGGCGCACCATGAAGATACAGACCAAATTCACCAGCGGATTCACCGTGATCGGACATATAGATCAAGGATGTGTCGAGCGTATCCTGTTTGTCTTTGAGTTTATTTATCACCGATGAAACAATATGATCCGTGTAGGCGATCGTATTATTATAGGCGTTCAGAATTTCTTCACGGCTGCATTTTGAAAATTCCGCGCTTTGGCAATCCGGTGTGAAGCGACGATATTCTTCAGGATAGCGGAGATAATAAGCAGGACCATGGCTGCCAAGCTGGTGCAGAACCAGAACCGTGTCTTGCTTGACAGTTGGCATCCATGCGTCGAGCTTATCCAGAAAAATGCCGTCCAGACATTCGCCGTTTTTGCAGTATTTTGGATTGTTTGACCCGGACAGCGCTTCATTGGTCACACGTTCGGCAACACCTTTGTCTCCGGTATTATTATCCCACCATTCCACGCGCACACCAGCATGTTTGAGCACATCAAGCAGGTTCTCTGTCGCCAGTCCTTTTTCATGGCTGTAGTCATCACGCGTATAGACAGAGAACATGCATGGCAAGGATACGGCCGTGATTGTACCGCAACTGCTGGTATCTGAGAAATAGGTGATGTCCTGGCTAGCAAGTTCAGGGTTGGTGTTTTTCTTATAACCCCCGAGCGAAAAGCTCTCTGCGCGGGCAGTTTCACCGGCAATAACAATGGTGAGCTTTGGTTTTCTTGTGCCGGAGGTAATGGATGCGATTTTCGCATCCAACCCGAGAGGCTGGACGATAATGTTTTGATTTTTGCTTGAACGAATACCGAGCTTCACAGCATTGCCAATCGGCATCACCGGATTAAGCGTTGCAATCCATTCCCGATGCTCGCGTCCCAGGGATGTGAACGTGCTGGCATTGAGGATGAATATTGTTATTGCTACGATCAACGCGGGAAAAATATAAGCAGAATTCTGCTTCAATTTGTTCCAAATGGAGCGATGCTCGATCTTGACCCATATAATCAGCAGAGAGGGTAAAATACCGTAAAGCGCAACATGGCGGATAAAGCCGAAACTGATGAGATGTCCGGCTTCGGCATTAGTTGTGTCGAGGGCGCTTTGCAGCATCTCCACATCAATAATCGTGCCGAATTTATCGACGAACCAAGATGCTGTAGCTGAAATCATAATAAGCAGGATAAACAGCGGTTTAGTGGCATATTTCACCGAAATGGTGATGCAAAGCGCTGCTAACAGACAGAAAAGTCCAGCAACAAGCGCCAGTAGCGCGCCTGTCGGTAATAATTCCTGCGAACGCTGCCAGAAAGTCGCATTATTCACGGCGGTAAGATAACCGGCAACGATAATGCTTAAGGTAACACTCTCAATATGCGGGCGGCGCAAATCTGCCGGAATTTTCAATGCCATGGCTCATTGTCCTTGAAATGCTTCTTCTTCGGACAGCACGAGTGAACGGTTTTGCTGACACCAACCTGAATGGTCACTGTCTTTAGAAATTTTTGCAGGAGAACAGAGCGTATGGGCACTTGTCCCGACAGTATTTTTTGCTCGGCAATATGTATTGTACTGCCGGTTTGCGATGAAAGAGGGGATGTATCAGTTATTGTTCAAAATCAGCTAGCGGTGCTGTGTTATCAATAACAAGAAAAGCATGATCTTCCGGTTGGCATTTGCCGAGTAACTATCAATAATACGCTTATTGATGTCAAAAGAGTTTTGAATATGGCATCGTTTCTTTGCCCGGCATCTAGACGCTTGCCAGTACACAAGCTGGCAGTGATCGGCTGTAGCCGAATGATCAGTTTGGATTTTCAATGGCAGGTTAATATAGCGCTGTAGCCGTTGTCGTAACAGAAAGTAGCACTTCTGCTGAAGGGCGAGCTCCACTCTCTAGAGCATTTCACAGTCCACCTGATCCAACTTGACTGTGAAATACTCTAAATATGCGAGACTATGCCCTGTCATATGCGATGAGTGCGGTGGCCGCATCAGACAATAAACATCCTTTTTCGTTTAAGCGTTGGATTGCATTGCGGGTTATATCGCGGTCGCCGGTATTACCAATAAAAGTATTTATACTGTCGCTGAATTCTATGATGATATTTTCAGTACGCCATGCGGATCGGTAATCTACCTTTGCAATGCTTGTGTAGGGCTTTTGACGTAAGCGGAATAAACGAAACTCAATGGTGTCAGCGTGTAATATGAGCTTGGGCTTCATACTATTCGAGCCCCAGGCAAACCATGGGAGGAATGTCCAGCCACCAAAGGAAGCCTTGAGAGGGATGCTGAGGGAGTGGGGCACTTTTTATGTCTGCTGGCGTTTGTTTTTTAAATTATAAGTTTGTTGCGGGTGGTACATATATGTTTGCACTGGCAGATTTTAATTTTGCACTCCGAAAAGACTTCATTTGAGTACCAGCAGCGAAGCCCGCAATAGCCAGCACCAAGCAACTGACTATGATGAGTTTTTTTTGAAAGGCTTCTTGAAACATAGCGGGTTACCTTATGTTTTCGAGGGGCGATCTTTATGGTGGTACTTTACTGTCAGCGTCGGAAATGTCGAGTGATTACATCACTGAAATACGATCAATTTTGCCACTCTCGAATAGTTTGAAGATTGCATCTTGCGGGACATCCAGTCTCACGCTGTGTTCTTTAGACAGCTTAGAATGAATACCACGGATTAACCTGCCGGTTACGCCATGAGAAACAATGATTTTGATTTGTGCATTGTGGTTATCGATCGCATTCAGAACTGCTTCGACCCGAACGGACATATCTTCGTATGTCTCGCCATCGGGAGAATGGAAAAACCACTCATGCCGATCCAATCCGGCAAGGGAATCTGGCCATTCTTTTTCAATTTCGTAATCCGTCAAGCCGTCCCAGGAGCCCATGCCGATTTCCATCAGACGCGGATCGAGTATTATGTCATTTTCAGATGAGACCTTTTTTGCGATGATCTTTGCAGTGTGATGCGCTCTGCTCAAAGGGCTGGCAAAGATTGCTGTTGTTGAACCTTGAGTGAGAGTTTTAAGTTTTTCTGCAACTGCTGTGGCTTGAGTTATGCCCAATTCTGTTAGGGGAGAGTCGACTTGTCCTTGCCATCGGCCGGCTGCATTGTACTGAGTTTGACCATGGCGTACTAAATAAATCATGCGGAGCGATCCTAGCTGTTTTGTCCGGTTTGGCTCAGAACACGTCTGCTTCGACGGCCGGTACTGGTAATGAGTGAAAGCCTAAGGATAATAATTTGATCACAAGAAATGCATAGTGGCATCGCCTGAAGATTCCGTATCGCTTTCCTTTATTCAAAGGAGAGTAGTCATGGGAATGTTGCAGAACAAGGTCGCGATTATCACCGGTGCATCATCCGGAATTGGGCGCGCTGCCGCTATGTTGTTTAGTGCGGAAGGTGCGGCAGTTGTATTGAACGCCAGGGGCGAAAAGGGCTTGCAGGAAGTTGCGGAAACGATCCGTGTTGCAGGCGGTCAGGTTCGTACGGTATCCGGTGACGTCAAATTGATGACGACGCATGAAAGGCTTGTACGTGAGGCTGAAAGAACATTCGGAGGTCTTGATATTGCCTTCAACAATGCAGCAACAATAGGGCCAATTAAGCCGCTGGCTGATGTCTCTTATGTGGAGTGGGAGGACACGATTGCTGCAACCCTGACATCCGCATTTTTGGGCTCAGGCCGCCAAATTCCAGCAATGCTGAAGCGCGGTGGCGGGTCAGTCATTTTCACCTCCAGTTTTGTTGGTACAAGCGTGGGGTTGCCGGATATGAGCGTTTACGCTGCTGCCAAAGCAGGATTGATGGGATTGGTAAAAGGAATTACTGCCGATTATGCTGCTAAGGGCATCCGCGCAAATGCATTGATGGCGGGTGGAACCGATACAAGAATGGCGGGAGATGCCGCGCAGAAAGAGTGGGCGGCCAGCCTGCATGCTATGAAACGTATTGCGCAGCCGGAAGAAATTGCAAAAGCAGCACTTTTCCTTGCAAGTCCTATGTCGAGTTTTGTTGCCGGTTCTGCATTGTTTGCGGATGGAGGGAATTCTGCAGTAAAATTATAGAGCCTCTTTCAGCCTATGCTTCGTTAATCTGACCCGTTAAGCCGCCCGCTGGGCGGCTTTTGACGGCCTATGGCAACTCTTCCTCTCAATCCGGTCTGAAAGAGTGGCTCTTTCATGAAACACGTTTTCAGTTTAGAAGGTTTCTGCCGAAGAGTAAAATTATGGGCGTGGATGGAATGCCATCCGCATATCGCTAACGCTGAGCAGAAATTTGGAGCTCCCCGATGATCACCCTGAAACAAACATTGTGCGGAATAACGATTTTTCTAAGCGTGTTGTCCTTGTCATTTACGCAGGCGTTAGCGGCCTCATCAAATTCCGGAGATTTATCTGCCAAAGAGCAAGCTGAGCTTCAGCAAGCTGCAGGTATCACTTGCGATGCAAACAAGAATGCGACTTGTATTGCCGGTAATGTCGAAAGCGGTGATTATTATAACGTACGGATTTACGGAGATTGCATAAACGCCGCTTATTTTGGTCGGATAAGCGATAAGCCGGTTTCTTTGAGAAAAACAGTCGCGACAACGGGTACTGACGGTAAAACAGAGGGTGCGCTGGCATCTGAGCAATTGGTTTGTATTAAAGCGGCGGCACAAGTGAATGCGACAGACATGGAATATTATGTGATGGCGCTGCCGATGGATCATGGTCCGGAATGCAAGGGTGAGGAATTGTGTAAGAAACCTCAGCCGCTTCCAAAGGACTATCAAGAGACAATGGCTAACTGTCAGTCTGACAGCCAGAAGGGGTATTCCGGCTGTCCGCAGGGATGGGTTTTTGCAAGTGAAATGGAGGCCTATTCCAACGGGCTACCTTCGGCACAATAACTGACTGTAACTTATGACGATAAATGATACTGCGCTGAAACTGACTTGCCGAGAGCGAATAATCATTGCTGGCATGAGTGAGAGCAGGACGGAGTTTAAGGCCGTGATCGCGTGTTAGAGCGACCTTTGTGTGCCAGGCTTGGCACACAAAGGTCGCTCTAACACTTTAAAATTAGAGCATAATTTTTCCTTAAACTGATTCAAGTTTAAGGAATTATGCTCTAGTCTATCCCACTGCAAAATGGGTTTGGCACTGTATGGCTAAATATGGCTATAGATAGCTTTCGTTTTATGAAGAATAATTCTTTATATTCTATGTGGATGGGTTTTCTAAGCCGTTGGGCAATGTTATCCAAATAACAGTTTGTGCCTCAGGTGAGTGGCGTGAGAGGTGTCCTTTGCCATGCGTGTCTTCCACCAACACAAAACTGCCTGCAGAAACATTTCGGATTTCGCCATCGCTTGTTTCGTACTCAACGGAACCATCAAGCCTGACCGTTAGCACCGGTGCAGGGACCCCGTGCCACGCTACTTCCCGCATCCCGGCGGGAATGTGGGTGATGCGAACCTGAGATGCCGGATAATTGGTTGTAGCATCGAATGGCGCAGCATCGGGATGAACTGATATTTTTCTCGTTGGCAGCTCGACTTCATCAAAATGGGATTCACCGTCTGGTGTGGCGTAAATGCGTAGACATTTCATGAAATTGACCTTTTTGACTGGCAGTTTGCATGTGGCCTTTTGCGCAGTGATATACAGGGATCAAACTTAAAAGATAGTTTGCATCATCCGCTCTTACTCTCCGCATATAATTCGTCATATGTAGACATGACGAGATCGATATGTCTGTTTATTAGAAATGTTACTTGGTCGAAATTGCGACTGAGGACGGCTTCTTTTAGGTCTGTATATCTTTCTAAGGCATATAAGGTGCGAAGTGCAGGGGATTTTAGTGTTGCGATTGAAAACTCCTGGTTTTCAAAGCTTGGCATTAAAATCCGCATTACTCTGCCTTGGCGTCGTATATGCTCGGTAAGCAGCAGATGAAAGCTGTTCATCCAAGGTGAGCGATGAGCCGCAATTAAAGCATCGTCAAAGGCATCATGTGCTTGCGTCCATGCAATATACTCCTCATATGAGCACTTACCTTCTGACGGTGATACTTCGCGTGAAAGCCGATGATGGCTCGCAACAATCTCAGCTTCCCAGTTTATGTCACCGAAAAGCATTGCCTCTTTTAAAAGATGCTGTTTGAGCAATCTTCTGCTTTTGTATAATTCCATCAATTCATCAATGGAAACCGGTGCTGCCAAATATCCTTTATTAGGGTGCAACACGACTAAACGATCACTTTCAAGGCGGGTTAACGCCTCACGTAATGGTGTTGCTCCAAAATTATAATTCTCTTGCAGCCAGCTTATTTTTAAGGGAGCGCTCGGGGGGATTTTAATATGTAAAATATCGGTTTTTAATAGCTCATAAACACAAGAAACTTTTGATGATTTGTCGAAATGCACAATTTTACCTTCCCAAGGAGTCCCATCGTAATATGTACATTGTTACGCTTCGTTTTCGTAGTGGCTTTGGATGGTTATTTGCTCATTATTTCAGTCATATGGTTTAACGCCACGTGTGCTGGTCGCTTGTTGTGGTCGACGCTGATCCCGCGTTAGACAAGTCAGGGTGTTGTCACGTTAAGCAGTTCACGGTTGCCTGCGTGCCGGGTTGGTCGTAAATTTCGGTGATGCAAACACCCATCAATAATCAGGTGACTTTACTCAAAGCGATACAAAAGTCGAGGGCTTCATTCGTAGGCTTTGGTTGTGATTTTAACGGTTGTGATCAAATGCACCCACGAACCAATTATACACCATCAAAAGAGCCATCGCTATTAACCAACTTTGTGCAAATAGAGGCACCTTTTGGCGGGGCTGACCTGCCACTGAACTTTCATCCAACGGCGATTAGAGCCTCGGCGGTTTTGACTACGCCAATTGGCGTGTTGGTAGCAACCGGCGGAAACGCCAAGCTTTCATCTTGCGCAGCGTTGGAGCCGGTTGCGGCGATGGATCCAGCATAGTCTGCCGGGGTTTGGTATCCCAGCGACGAGTGTGGCCGGAAATTGTTGTAATCGTCGGCCCATTGGGCGATGGCGCTGCGGGCGTGATCGAGGCCAAAGAACAGGCTTTCGTTGAGCAATTCGTCGCGCATCCGACCGTTGAAGGATTCAACATAGCCGTTCTGCATAGGCTTTCCTGGCGCGATATAGTGCCACTCAACCTTGTGATCCTTCGACCAGGCCAGGATGGCATTCGAGGTGAGTTCCGTGCCGTTATCGGAGACAATCATTCCGGGCTTGCCGCGTCGTTCGATCAGCGTCGTCAGTTCTCGGGCGACACGGCGGCCGGAGATTGAGGTGTCCGGGATTGCTGCCAGGCATTCCCGTGTCACATCATCAACGATATTGAGGATCCGGAACCGTCTCCCGCATGCAAACTGGTCGTGCACGAAATCGAGAGACCAACGGGCATTTGCTTTCGCCTCGACCAGGATCGGCGCACGCGTGCCGACGGCCCTTCGTCGAGCCTTCCGCTTGCGAACCGAAAGCCCTTCCTCGCGATACAGCCGATAGATGCGGTTGACGCCGGATGGCTCTCCGTCCCGCCTGAGCAGGACGAACAGCCGTCGGTAGCCGAAGCGCCGTCGCTCGTTGGCGAGATCGCGCAACTTTGCTCGCAATTCGACCTCCGGCGGTCGGCAGGACCGATAGCGGATCATCTTGCGATCAGCCGAAACAATCTGGCAGGCCCGCCGCTCCGAAAGACCCATTATGTCCTTCAGATGTGCAACGGCGTCACGCTTGGCGGCAGGCCCTACCATTTTTTTGCGAGAAGCTCGCGGAGTGCGGCGGCATCGAGCATCTGCTCGGCCAACAGCTTCTTAAGCTTGGCGTTCTCTTCTTCGAGTGCCTTCAGGCGCTTCGCCTCGGACACCTCCATACCGCCGTATTTGGCTTTCCAGTTATAAAATGTTGCGTCCGAAATCCCATACTTGCGGCACAGGTCGGCCACCTTCATGCCTGCCTCCTGCTCCTTCAGCACCGCAATAATCTGCTCTTCCGTAAATCGCTGCTTCTTCATTCGTCCGTCCTTTATCGGGCCGGACTCTAATCCATTCTGGAGGAAATTCTCAGTGGCAGGTCA
>NZ_JAUCBM010000003.1 GCF_030362795.1 Pseudochrobactrum kiredjianiae
TGACCTGCCACTGAACTTTCATCCAACGGCGATTAGAGCCTCGGCGGTTTTGACTACGCCAATTGGCGTGTTGGTAGCAACCGGCGGAAACGCCAAGCTTTCATCTTGCGCAGCGTTGGAGCCGGTTGCGGCGATGGATCCAGCATAGTCTGCCGGGGTTTGGTATCCCAGCGACGAGTGTGGCCGGAAATTGTTGTAATCGTCGGCCCATTGGGCGATGGCGCTGCGGGCGTGATCGAGGCCAAAGAACAGGCTTTCGTTGAGCAATTCGTCGCGCATCCGACCGTTGAAGGATTCAACATAGCCGTTCTGCATAGGCTTTCCTGGCGCGATATAGTGCCACTCAACCTTGTGATCCTTCGACCAGGCCAGGATGGCATTCGAGGTGAGTTCCGTGCCGTTATCGGAGACAATCATTCCGGGCTTGCCGCGTCGTTCGATCAGCGTCGTCAGTTCTCGGGCGACACGGCGGCCGGAGATTGAGGTGTCCGGGATTGCTGCCAGGCATTCCCGTGTCACATCATCAACGATATTGAGGATCCGGAACCGTCTCCCGCATGCAAACTGGTCGTGCACGAAATCGAGAGACCAACGGGCATTTGCTTTCGCCTCGACCAGGATCGGCGCACGCGTGCCGACGGCCCTTCGTCGAGCCTTCCGCTTGCGAACCGAAAGCCCTTCCTCGCGATACAGCCGATAGATGCGGTTGACGCCGGATGGCTCTCCGTCCCGCCTGAGCAGGACGAACAGCCGTCGGTAGCCGAAGCGCCGTCGCTCGTTGGCGAGATCGCGCAACTTTGCTCGCAATTCGACCTCCGGCGGTCGGCAGGACCGATAGCGGATCATCTTGCGATCAGCCGAAACAATCTGGCAGGCCCGCCGCTCCGAAAGACCCATTATGTCCTTCAGATGTGCAACGGCGTCACGCTTGGCGGCAGGCCCTACCATTTTTTTGCGAGAAGCTCGCGGAGTGCGGCGGCATCGAGCATCTGCTCGGCCAACAGCTTCTTAAGCTTGGCGTTCTCTTCTTCGAGTGCCTTCAGGCGCTTCGCCTCGGACACCTCCATACCGCCGTATTTGGCTTTCCAGTTATAAAATGTTGCGTCCGAAATCCCATACTTGCGGCACAGGTCGGCCACCTTCATGCCTGCCTCCTGCTCCTTCAGCACCGCAATAATCTGCTCTTCCGTAAATCGCTGCTTCTTCATTCGTCCGTCCTTTATCGGGCCGGACTCTAATCCATTCTGGAGGAAATTCTCAGTGGCAGGTCAGTTGCTAATTCGGCCTGTATGAAGATCATAACTTCAAGACAGCGCTCATGAATGTCCTGTGCGGGATGACGACCGGAAAGTTGCATCAAGGCAGCTAATAGCTTTGTACGCTCTTCTGTATTTAAAGAGCTTTTGAGGACCGTTAGCAGATCAATATCACTCTGCGGTTTTAATGCGCCACCCAGAGCAGAGCCATGAATATAAATCCCGAGTAGTTTGTCCTGTAAGATTTTTTTAAAACTGACGAAGCTGCTAATGTTTGTGCTGTAATCTCAGGCTCAGTCTTCTGCATAGTAGAACATTCTCGGAATTAGTATCTATGGCGCAAGTATACGCCATAGATATGTGTGTCGTGTGATTAAATATACCGTTCTTCTTTGAACAGCGCATAGGCAATGAATGCAATAACCAGCATGACACCGAGATACCAGAATGGTGCCATCGGGTTTTTATTGGTTATCTCCAGTAGCCATGTAACAACGATTTGGGCTGTGCCGCCAAAGATGGTAACGCCGATTCCATAGGTCATAGCTGTTGCTGAAGCCCGCACGGATCGCGGGAATGCTTCCATAATAATCAGAAGACCGGTAGTGAGCAGCGCGCCCAGAGCTGCTATCGTCACTAGCAGACTGATGAAAAACGGCCAGAATTGTGCAACCAGTTGGAAAGACATCCATGAAGAGATCAGACTGATAGCAATGATCGTGAGTGCCAGTGGTTTACGTTTTGGCAGCCGGTCACAGGCAAGTCCTGCAAGTAAAGCAAAGATAATCATCACAATACTGGTTGCAGCACTGATCATATAGGACATAGTCGCGTCCATGGCGGTGATTTCTTTGAGATAGGTGGGCATATAGAAGACCATGATATACATCAGCAAAGTCATTGGCATCACCATGAAAATGGCGATGAAAAACTGACGGAAATGCGTCGTCACCAGTTCTTTAACCGGATTAGTTGCTCCAGTTGCATCATCATGTTCCGCGCCAACGAAGGTCTCATTGATGTGGGCACGGATATAGAGGCCGACCGGAATGATGAGTAGAGCGAAGATAAACGGCACGCGCCAGCCCCAGCTATGAAGTGCTTCATCTGACAGAAAATAGGTTAAACCGGCACCAAAAAGTGCGCCGCACATAGAACTTAACCCCTGACCGATAAACTGCCAGCTAACAAAAAAGCCGCGTTCATTTTTGCCAGCGGATTCCATAAGTAAAGTTGTGGCCGCACCGATTTCGCCACCCGCAGAGAAGCCCTGTAGCAAGCGCCCAAGTACAATCAACATAGGTGCAGCCCAACCGATCATTTCATAGGGCGGAGCAAAACCGATCAATGCACTACCAGCAGCCATCAACATAATGGTCAGCAACATTGCTGATTTACGCCCCTTACGGTCTGCATAGGCACCGATCAGAATACTGCCTAGTGGCCGCATGATAAAGCCGACCCCAAAGACGGAAACGGCGATTAGTAACGAAACAAGCGGATTATCTGATGGAAAAAATACTCTGCCGATGATTGCAGCAAAGAAACTATAAACGGTGAAATCAAAGATTTCGAGAAAGTTGCCGACACCGGCAGCGGCAATCAGTTTGGTTTTCTCAGCGCGGGTTTTTAACCCGATCTGTTCGGTTTCCTCACCAATCAAGGCATGACTGTTTGACATTATTCTCCCTCCTACAAGAGAAGCAGAGCCTAGCCAACAGTTCGGGTCATGCCAATGGCCAGATTTTATTAATTCAGCAATAAATGAAATATGGGATTTTATAAAAAGCAGCTTTGTTAGGTCTAATTTTCAATGTTTCAGGGAACTCTTTTACAGTTACGACAATGAAAGCTAAAAATCCCTCTTGAGCTGTGCAGATGTGTAGCTTATTCCTGATGTCAAAGAGCAAAAATGCGGGAATTATACTTATGCAAGCCGTTGATAAATCAGCCATTGATGCCGTTATGCGCAGTCTTTCAGACCAGTATAAAGGACCAGGTGGCGTTGCTGCTGTCATCAAAGATGGTGAGGTGATTTCAAAACGCATCTGGGGTTATGCTGATCTGGCGAAAAGAGTGCCTATGAGTGCGGCAACTCTGATGCCAATCTGTTCTGTCAGTAAGGAATTTACCTGCGCTGCACTGCTTGATGCGTTTGGTGACACCGCCGCTTTAGACGATGCTCTCGCTTCATATCTGCCTGATTTCGAAGGCGCGCGTCCTAAGGTTGTTGATCTGTGTAATAACCAGTCCGGCTTGCGGGATTACTGGGCGCTGACTGTGATCTGCGGGGCTGATCCAGAAGGATTATTTACACCTGATGATGCGCGTAAATTGTTGGGTAAACTTCGCACAACCCATTTTGAAAGTGGCACGCATTACTCTTATAATAATGGCAATTTCCGTTTGCTCTCTTTCCTGATTGAAGAGAAAACCGGTCGCTCGCTTGACGAGTTGTTACGTGAGCGCATTTTTCTGCCAGCTGGTATGAAAACAGCGGGTCTGTTCCCCGATACATCGGTTACACCTGGCGGCGCTGTCGGTTACGAAGGCAATATCGTGTCTGGCTTTACGCCAGCTGTGAATAATATTCATTGGAGCGGCGATGCAGGTATTTGTGCATCGCTCGATGATATGATTGCGTGGGATCAGTTTATTGATGCAACGCGGGATGATGAAAACGGGATATATAACCGCCTGTCCCGTCCGCAATTTTATAAAGACGGAAAACCGGCTTGTTATAGCTTCGGCCTGAATCATCTGAATTTTAACGGTGTGAAAATTACCGGGCATGGCGGCGCTTTGCGCGGCTGGCGTTGTCAGCGCTTGCATGCTGCCGAGCATCGCCTTTCGGTGATTACAATGTTCAACCATCAGGGCGGCGCTTCGGGTGCCGCAGAACAATTGATGCGGGCGGCTTTGGGGCTTCAAAAAGCAAAGACGCAAGCTCTCCCTGTAGATGCGGAGTGGTATGGCAATTATTTCGATCCGCAAACAAAGCTGAGCCTCAGTCTTGCTCCGGCAATGGACGGACAGGTGCATGCCCGTTTTGCTACGTCGCCGGAAATGATGACAATGCAGAGCGATGGAGGTTTGCGGTCAACTGGTATGGTCTTGCAGCGAAACGGCGATGCTGTTTCTTTGCGTAGAGAAGCTGAAAACCTGTCAGCGCAGATGCATCGTGTTTCCGGCGAGGGGCGGGCGGATATTGCCGGTTCTTACTATTGTGCGGAAATGGATGCGAGTTTTGTCTGTGAGATCGCCGGTGACGCAGCTTATGCGGCGTTTGATGGCTTTCTCGGTAAAGGGCCGATGCAGCCGCTTTATGCGATTGCCGAGGATATTTGGTTGCTGCCTTGCCAGCGTGGCATGGATGCTCCGGCTCCGGGTGACTGGACGGTGGTTGCCGAGCGTGATGCAAAAGGTGCGATTACAGGACTTACAATTGGCTGCTGGCTTGCCCGCGGACTGAGCTATAAAAAGGGCTGATATTAAAAAAACCGCCGGAAATTCCGGCGGTTTTTATTTGTTCTGAATTCATTTTCAATAGCGAAATTTATTCCCGTTGAAAATGACTGGCATCAGAATTTTGATGTCAGAGAGATGAAGTAGCTACGTCCGTTTTCAACAAAGTTTGATTCAGATTTTGGCTGCTTATCAAAGATGTTATTTACACCTGCACGGAAGGTGAAGTTCTCGGTCGGATCATATTTGAACGAAACATTGGCGATATTGTAAGCCGATACGTTCTGAGCGGTGAGTGTTTCAGGAGTGGAAACGTAATCCACCTGTTTGCCATAGAATGCCAAACCACCTGTCACACTGAAATCTTCACGAACCTGCCATGTCAGTTCAGTGTTGATGGAGTATTTCGGATCAGCTGAGAGCGGCATACCTGTTTCAAGGTTACGGCTTTCGATCAGATAAGTGAACGAGTTCGTCCATGTCCAGTCCGGATGCGGATTAACAGACAGGTTACCTTCAAAGCCTTGTGTACGTGCACGGTCAATATTGATCTGCTGTACGTATTTTGTGCCATCAGGCTGGATCAGTGATGCTTTACGGGCTGATGTGATCTTGTCATCAATTTCATTATAGAAATATGTCAGACCGGCTTCCCAGTTATCCTGAACATAAATACCGCCCAGCTCAAAACTATTGCTGGTTTCAGGCTTCAGATCAGGGTTACCAACCATTTCGCAAGGGCCGCCAACGGCGCCACAACCACGACCACGCGATGTCTGTACCCAGTTTGGATTGAGCTGGCGCATGTTCGGCGCTTTAAAGGCTTGAGCCCAGCCGGCTTTCAATGTCAGATTATCGTTGACATCATAATTTAAGTACAGGCGCGGGCTTGCATGAGTGCCAAATTTCTCATGGCGATCAATGCGCAGCCCCGCGGTGAGTTTCAAATCATCAGTTAGTTTGATCTGGTCTTCCGCGAAAATAGCAGCTGTCCAGATGCTTGTTTCGGTTGAGCCTGTGGTTCCGGTAACAGAGTTTGGTTTGCCGAGATTTTCTGGATCTTTCATTGCTTCGTGGCGATATTCAGCGCCTAAAGTTAGATTCTGCTCGAACAAAAAATCGAGCGGCATCGATACTTTACCGTCGAGCGTGTAACTACGTACGTTGATTGTCGTGTCGCCGGTGATATCACCTGCACGATTTGTGGTGTTATGATGGTTATCTGCATCTTCAAGAGAAGCTGTGATTGTAGATGTACCAAAATCCCACTCTCCGACATGGCGTAAAGATGCGGTCGTGCGGCGTATAGATGTTTTGCTGGTGTCAATTGCACCATCGGCGAGTGACGGTTTATATTTTTCTTTACCAGTGCCGACTTCTAGCTCAAACATCTGGTTATCGGTTGGTGTCCATGTCAGACGACCGGCAACGTCGTAATCATCACTTCCGCCCGGCGTTTGAATATCATTGTGACGGGAAGGATCGGACGCGTCTTTTCTGCTGATATTACCAAAGGCAGTGAATGTCAGTTCTTCAGGTACGATGGGCCCGCTCACATAAGCGCCAACCTTTTTGGTGACACCTGTTGCCTTGCTTTCAGGCTGAATCCATTCCGTTGTCAGCGAACCAGTCCATTTGTCACCAGATTTTTTGGTGATGATATTAACAACGCCACCCAGTGCATCTGAACCATAAAGGGTGGACATAGGGCCACGCACCACTTCAATACGATCAATTGCATCAACCGGCACCCAGTCGAGATCGCCGTTATAATGACGCATTGTTGTAAGGCCGGAGCCGACGCGCTTCCCGTCAATAAGGATGAGCGTATAACCGCTGCCCATGCCGCGCATGCTGATGCCGCGCGTACCATCACTGCCAAAGCCGACATTCAGGCCCGGAACTGTTCTGAGGGCTTCTGTAATATCAGGTGCGCCTTTTTGCTGTAACTGTTCCTGCCCAACAACTGAAATGCTGGCAGGGGCATCTTTTACATTTGTGGCGACAGAGGATGCTGTAACAACAATCTGTTCAAGAACAATGGCTCCGCCCGCAGGTTTTACATCATTTTCAGCAGTTTCTTGTGCTGAAACCGCAGCGCTGAAGGTTAGCAGACTTGTACTAACCAGCAGGATTGACTTCAAAACTTGTGTCGATCGCATTGTCATAATCACCCCTGACATTAATATGAGTTAATTACTCCTATTAATGTCAGGGAATAAATGGTCAAGCTAAAATGCTTATTAATACACGATAAACGATTTTAAAAATTCAGTGTGGGAAAAATACACTAGAACATAAATCCTTAAACCTGGATCAGTTTAAGGAAAAATTATGCTCTAATTTTAATGTGTTAGTGCGTGGCACGTTGCATGTGGTCAGTGTGCTCGCTCTAGATTTTTTTAACTGTCGCATGTTCGCGGCAGCTCAATGAGTTCATGCCCCTGCGATATGCTTTAGGGCACAGCTTATTCTTGCGAACTGAAATCAGCTGTTTGTTTCGTATCAAAAATGCTCTCTCAATGTCCTGCCTGATGCGTGGGTTAGCCAGCGCGGTGACCAGGCGGAAGATGAGCAGCTACCGCCGCAGTTGACCCGCTTTGCAGGTGGCTGGCTTCTGTAGGCTTTGTTTTTGGGTTGCAAGCGCATCAACGGAAACTCCGAATAGCTGGATCGCCTGTGCTATATTCGATTTTGGTGAAATACCGATGACCATTCTGCGACGGTATTATGATAAGTTCGGCAATGGTCGTTTGTTTCAGCTTGGCCGGATTGAACTGTCGTAATCAGAATATTTAGCAAACAGGCGCAGCTTCGTGCAATGTGCAAAATAAAGCTGCGTTTTGCGCAATTTTTCAAAGAAATATTTATAATTCGGATAGTTTTCTTGCTTTTAATCGGATAAATCATTGCGATCATAATATGCGAACATGCCGGATTCCGGCAAAGTTTCATATTTCTGAATAAGTATATTGTCTGAGACGTTGTTCTGCATTGATATCTCAGCAGGTTCCGCACTGTACCATTTTACAGGCAGAACCCTGTATAAACAGGATAAAAAGATGAGTGTTTCCGGTGCTTCCGGTAAAGCTGCCAGTAAAAATGACAAGGTAGCTCCGGTATTGAATTCGCCTGCGCGTGTGCTGTTTGCCAGCCTTGTAGGTACGACAATCGAATTCTTCGATTTTTATGTTTACGCCACTGCCGCCGTGCTGGTGTTTCCTGCCGTATTCTTTCCGGCAAGTGATCCGACGTCTGCAATGTTGCAATCCTTTGCAACATTCTCGATTGCGTTTTTTGCCCGCCCGTTTGGCGCTATGGTTTTCGGCCATTTTGGTGACAAGATCGGCCGCAAAGCAACATTGGTTGCTGCCTTGATGACCATGGGGCTGTCGACTGTCATTATCGGTTTGCTGCCAACTTATGCGCAGATCGGTGTCGCTGCACCGCTGTTGCTGGCGCTTTGCCGCTTCGGTCAGGGGCTTGGTCTTGGCGGTGAATGGGGCGGTGCCGTGTTGCTCGCCACAGAAAACGCCCCTGCCGGTAAGCGTACATGGTATGCGATGTTCCCGCAGCTTGGTGCGCCGATTGGCTTTATTCTTTCTGCCGGTACGTTCATCATTCTTGGTGCAACACTGACCAATGAACAGTTCCTCAGCTGGGGCTGGCGTATTCCTTTCGTGGGTTCGATCCTGCTGGTGGCTGTTGGTCTGTATGTTCGTCTCAAAATCACTGAGACCCCTGAATTCCAGAAAGCTATGGATAAGCAGGAGCGCGTACAGGTGCCGCTGGCAGCTGTGTTCAAAAACCACAAACGCGCACTGGTGCTCGGTACTTTCTCGGCACTGGCAACATTCGTATTGTTCTATCTGATGACAGTCTTCATGTTGTCCTGGGCAACGCGTCCGGTGGAGCAGGCTGGCCTTGGCTATTCGCGTGAGCAGTTCCTGTTTATCCAGATGGTTGGCGTTGCGTTCTTTGGTCTGTTGATTCCTGTTTCTGGTCTGCTGTCTGATCGTTTTGGCCGTCGCTTCATTATGATCCTCACAACCATTGGTATTGGTGTGTTTGGTCTGTTTATGGCGCCATTGCTGAGTGCAGGTCTTGTTGGCGCAGTCTTGTGCTCGATCATCGGCTTTGCTCTGATGGGTATGACCTATGGTCCGATTGGCGCAGCGCTGGCTTCGCCATTCCCGACATCTGTCCGTTATACAGGCGCGTCGATGACCTTTAATATGGCCAGTATTTTTGGTGCATCTCTGGCGCCATATATTGCGACATGGCTGGCAACGACCTACAGCCTTGCGCATGTTGGTCTGTATCTGCTGGTTGCAGCGGTCATTACCTTGCTGGCTATTCTTGGTCACAAGGACAAAGAATTCTCATCCTGATCTGACAGGCAGAGAGAAAAAGGAGCCGCTTGCGGCTCCTTTTTTGTTTGTCAGTCCATAAAAATATCGGGAACTGGTAAGTGGCAGAATTTGCTCTATGTATATCAGAGTACATAAGTAACAGGAGAGATAATCAATGGCGCAGGTGACACCGCAGGACATTCTGGATTTTTGGTTTTCAGAAGCCACTGAGGCACATTGGTTTGTGCGTTCTGATGATCTTGATCTGCAAATCCAGCAGCGTTTCGGAGCGGTTTATGAGCAGGCTGTTGCGGGCGAGCTTGCCGATTGGAAGAAGGATGCCAAAAGTGCTTTGGCGCTGACGCTTATTTTCGATCAGTTTCCGCGCAATATGTTCCGTGGCAGTCCAAAGGCATTTGCCAGTGATCCGTTAGCTTGTGCGCTGTCAAAATATGCGCTGGAGCATGATTATGATCAGGCTGTTGATGAAAAGGCGCGTCAATTCTTTTATCTGCCGCTGATGCATAGTGAAGTCGTGGAGGATCAGGAGCAATGTGTGAAGCTCTATAAGGCGCTGGGTAATGATTTTGCCTTGGGTTTTGCCAAAGAGCACCGCGATATTGTCGAGGAATTTGGTCGTTTCCCGCATCGCAATGCGGTTCTCGGGCGTAAAAACACGCCGGAAGAAACTGAATTCCTGAAAACCCATACAGGCTTTTAAGCAAGCTCAGGCGGCGGATTGTGCAGCCATACGCTTCTCATGCTCCAGCAGCCAGCGTTTGCGCCATAATCCGCCACCATATCCTGTCAGCGCGCCGTCAGAGCCGATGGTGCGGTGGCATGGGATGATGATGGAAAGCTGATTGGCACCATTGGCATTGGCCACGGCACGGATGGCATCGGGGCGTCCGGTGTTCTCTGCCAGTTCGGCATAGGAACAGGTCTGCCCCAGCGGTATCTCCTGTAGTGCATCCCAGACAGAGCGGGTAAAGGCCGGAGCATAGAGTGCGAGCGGTGTCTTAAAACCGGTAAAGCCACCAGTAAAATAGAGCTTCAACTCTGCTTCGATCTGATCAATCGGTGGTAGGCGACCAAAGCTGATCGAAGATTTGGTATATTGGCGCAGTTTTTTCAGCTCATTCGGCAGGCCTTTACGCTCAAAAAACTCCAGCAAATGCAGATGATGCTGGTCGGCAACGGCGAGCATGGAACCGATAGGCGTTTCCAGCCAGTCGGCTTTGAGCAGCTCACGGCCTTTGAGTTGTGCAGGTGTATCACCGATCAGCTGGGTGATTGCCTCGCGAAAGCCGCTACCGGAATCATAACCGGCATCAAGCTGTGCATCGATTATCGAATTGCCAGCTGCAATGCTTTCAAGTCCGCGTGCTTTGCGACGCAGGCGCGCCATATCCAGAAACGTCATGCCGATATGGCGCTTGAAGGCACGGCGTACGGTTGATGGATCAAGCTCCATGGCAATGATATCATCTTCGCACCAGAAATGATCAGGGCGTGCATCCAGACAATCCAGCAATTTGGCAACAACCGGCTCTTTACCACGGAAGAAATCCAGCGGACGGCAGCGCTGACAAGGGCGGAAACCCGCCTCCATACAGGTTGCCGGATGATCGAAGAAACGGCTGTTCTCGAATTTAGGCTTACGTGCCGGACAGGACAGGCGGCAGAAAATGCCGGTACTGGTGACGCCGACAAAAACATGGCCGTCATAGGACTGGTCACGGTCAAGAAGGGCCTGATAGAGGATTTTCGGATCTGGTAATGTGAATAGCATAACGAAACTCTATCATGGTTCGTGATCTGTGCCGCCGGAAATCGGGCGTCTATTTTTTTGTTTAGGGCAGTTCAAACGGTTCAGTCAAAATCTAATATGAATTACTGACAAATGCGATAGGTGCAGGATTTGCCATGACAACCCATATCAAGATGCAGATTGGTTTTATGGGCGTCGTCTGCTTCTGGCCCTAAGACTGTCATGAAAAGAGAGCAGCTTTTTGCATGTAATGCACGCCAGAATTGCTTTTGCTTGTCCTTGCCGTTCCAATCTTTTGCGAGTTCAGTTGTCTCACCATTGGTCAGTGTAAATGACATGATATCTAATGCATTGGCAAAAGCATGTTCTGAGACACGGCCATTCGCACCATTATTGACATTGCGGCATTGATAATGCGAACCGGAGCCAATGGTTTTAATATCGCTGCCAAGATGGGTTTTTGCGAGGCTATTGGCCTGCTGCACCCATTCATTGAGCGCAACAGCCATGGTGCAATTTGTCGTCACCGGTTGATCGAGTGCTATTGATATGGGTTTGTTAAATGCGGTGATCTCAAGCGGACTTCTGATCTCGCATTGGCCTTCTTTCACAGGGGGAAGGACTTTGCCGGTGATTTCGTTTTGCAACAGGGGCAGACAGGCCGCCTGATAAATTCGCTCAGGTTTTTGCATATTCTGTGGCTCAGGCGTGGGGCTTTGTTTCGGCTCTGGTTTTGGTAAAGGCGATGCGGGTTTAGGTTGCTCAATGGCAGGTTTCGTTGCCGGAACAGGGACAGGTTTTGCGATTGCCGGAGCGGTTGCAAAAATGGAGATGAGCATAAAAAGCGATAGAAAATGCCGAAAACTCTGCATCACAATCCTTTTCTGAAGGTGCAAAACCACGTGGGTTTTACATAAGTGTGTTTTTATAAACCGCCAAACTGCGCTTTGAGTTCCCGTTTTTCTTAATTTACCTTCAAACTCGCTCTTCTATGCAGCTGACAAATTATGTTAGAGGGGGCTATGAGCGCATACTCTTCTGTTCCCCCTGTTTATAATCCGCCGATGGATCCGGTTTCGGTGATCTATCAGGATACGGATATTCTGGTGCTGGATAAGCCAAGCGGATTGCTATCTGTGCCGGGGCGCGATCCTGCCTTGTCGGATAGTTTGGCAACAAGGGTACAGAAGCAGTTTCCAAAAGCTCTAATGATCCATCGTTTGGATAAGGACACATCCGGCGTTGTGCTGATGTCGCTGAACCGCAAAGCCCATGCGCAGATTGCCAGACAATTTGAAGAGCGCAGCACGGAAAAATCCTATGTCGCTGTCGTCTGGGGCAATGTGGCTGAGGATGAGGGGTTGATTGATCTGCCCTTGACGATTGATCCGGAGAATAAGCCGCGTCACCGTGTGGATTATGAACATGGCAAAGCTGCACAAAGCCGATGGCAGGTGCTGGAGCGGAATGAACAGACAACACGTGTGCGCTTGTTTCCGCTGACCGGGCGCACGCATCAGCTGCGTGTGCATATGAAAGCCATCGGTCATGTGATGCTCGGTGATGAGTTCTATGCGGAAGGCGCTGCATTGCAGGCGGCAGACCGGTTATTGCTGCATGCGGAAAGTCTGAGCTTCCGGCATCCTGATGGTCGTACTGTAACTTTTACTATTCCCTGTCCGTTTTGAGAGAAGATATGCAGCAAGCAGATGATACAGACCTGATTGTTGATTTTGTCGGCGGTGCCGTGGGGCATCGTTTCCGCTCCGGTGAGGGGCGCGGGCAGGCGCTTGCCAAAGCGGCAGGACTGGTGCGCGGTGTTACACCGGATATTGTGGATGCTACAGCCGGACTTGGCCGCGATGCATTTTTGCTGGCAGCCTTGGGGGCAAAAGTAACGCTGATTGAGCGTTCAGAGAAAATGCATGCTTTGCTGGCGGCAGGGCTGGAACGGGCAGCAGCCGAAGGCGGGCGCTTAGCGGAGACCGTGGCGCGTATGACACTGTTGCACGGGGATTCCTCAGAGCTGTTGCCAGCGTTGAACCCGCAAGTGGTGTTGGTTGACCCGATGCATCCGCCGCGCGGAAATACAGCGCTGGTCAAAAAAGAAATGCGTCAGATCCGTGAGATTGTCGGTACTGATCCTGATGCGGAAAGGTTGATGCAGGTGGCGCTGGACGTTGCGCTCAACCGTGTTGTGCTGAAGTGGCCGCTACGTGCCGAGCCGATGGCAGGTATTCGCAAGCCATCGCATCAGATTTTAGGAAAAAGTACGCGCTATGATGTGTTTGTCAAAGCGAAGATTGTTTAATATTTAAGCCAGCCCATAATGCCTTTAGCGGCCGCGCGGCCTGTGGCAAAGCAGGCGGTGAGCAGATAGCCGCCAGTCGGCGCTTCCCAATCCAGCATTTCACCGGCAACGAAAACGCCCGGTAATTTATGCAGCATGTAGTTTTCACTGACCTCATCCCAGACAATGCCGCCAGCAGAAGAAATCGCTTCCGCGATCGGACGCGGGCGAAGTAATGGCAATTGCAGATTTTTAATCTGCTGGGCGAGGCCTTCCTGTGTTCGTTGCTGAATATCTGGTACCAGCTCGCGCAATAAGGCGGCTTTGACGCCTTCCAATCCTGTGGCTTTGCGTAGGCGGTTGGAGAAGCTGCTTTTGTTGCCCTGTTTGGTGATGTCGCGGATCAGACGTTCCAGCGGGCGGGCGGGTGTGAGGTCAAGCGAGAGGCTGGCTGTGCCATTTGTCTCTAACTGATCGCGCAATGCGGCAGTATGTGCGTAGATCAGGCTGCCTTCGATGCCATGCTGTGAGATAACAAATTCGCCTTCGATCCGGCCTGCCGGTGAAGTGACAGCAACGGATTTCAGCGGTGCGCCTGCATAGCGCTCGCGGAAAAGCGCACTCCATTCAACATCAAATCCGCAATTGGCGGGGCGAAACGGCGCAATATCTATGCCTTTTTCTACAAGCCACGGCACCCATACCGCATCAGAACCAAGGCGCGGATAGCTTGCACCACCCAGAGCCAGCAAAACGGCATGATGGGTTTTCTTAATTTCACCTTCCGGCGTATCGAATAACAGGGCATCATCGCTGAAGCCTTTCCAGCGATGGCGTTTTAAAATCGTAACACCTTGTGCTTCCAGACGTGTAACCCAGTTGCGCAGGAGCGGTGAGGCTTTCATACGCTTTGGAAAAACACGTCCCGAACTGCCGGTAAAGACCTCAATATCCAGCTTTTCAGTCCATTCGCAGATATCGGCAGGTGTGAAGGCATCGAGTGCCGGAATTAATTGCAGTGTGGCGGAACCATAGCGGGTACGAAAACGTTCATAGGGCTCTGAATGGGTGATATTGAGCCCGGACTTTCCTGCCAACAGGAATTTGCGTGCAACTGTCGGCATGGCTTCATAAACCGTAACATCATGTCCGTTTGCGGATAAAATTTCGGCAGCAGCAAGCCCCGATGGGCCGCCGCCGATAATCGCAATGGTCGCGTTGTTTGTGGTTGTGGTTGTCAATGTCATCCGGTTCACCTGCAGTTCAGCTTGTTTTAGCTAAGTTCGAAGCTGACGCAAGTAAGAAGCAACCTTGGAGATGCTTATGAAAAAGACCTTTATCATTCCGGCCATTGCCGCTGCTCTTTTTAGCGCAGCTTTGTTGCCTGTAGTGGAGGCAAATGCTGCCGGTAAAACCGAGACGCTTTATGTGAATAATAAGCTGGTGGATTGTGTTGGTGTCGCCCCGCAAAAATGTATGCAGGTGCGGACCAGCCCGAAAGGTGAATGGACTTTATTCTATAGCGGCATTGACGGTTTCGACTATGAACCGGGCTATAAATACAAGCTGAAGGTGAATATAACTAAAGTTAAGAACCCTCCTGCAGATGCCTCTAGTTTGAATTATAAGCTCGTCAAGATTTTGAGCAAAAAGAAGTAAGCGTAATTTCTTGATTGCTAAAATAGTGAGCCTGCTCTTTGAGCAGGCTTTTCTGTTTTATGAGTGGAATCATGTCAATTAGGTCAGCTGTAGAGATGAAATATCTTGCCGAAATGCATGGTAAAAATGTCACGACCTGAAAAAACTACATATTTTATTTAATTTCTATTTAGAAATTTAGTTTAAATGATAATTGTTTTTCAATAATTATTCATAGCTATTCTTGAATAATTATACGTTTATTGAAATATAGTCGTTATTTTTGAAATTTATTCTAATTGATTGTCATTTTTTATTTGTTTTGTTATTCTGTTTTTGTCCTGATTTTTTATACTGATTTATTTTTATTGATATTTTGCAAAAATATAAGGTTTTCCCGATGAATATATCACGGCCAATACTTTATGGTGTCAATGTAGCAGATTTACAGGAAATTGAACTTGTCGATATTATCAGTAGTCACGCAATTCGACTGGGTTTTGAGTATTATAGCTTTGTAATCCGTATCCCCCAGTCATTAACGCGTCCTAAAATTAAGGGGTTCGACAATTACTCTGAGAGTTGGCGTCATTATTATACGCGCAATGAGTGTATCCTGACTGATGCGGCCATTCAGATGGCTATGCGTTCTTCCAAGCCTGTGGTGTGGACGGACAAGCTCTATCAGCAAAATAAGATTTTGTGGCAAGAGATGAAGCGCGACGGGCATTCGGTTGGGATTACCCAGTCATGCTGGGGGGCTCAGTCGATTGCGGGTTTTCTGTCTTTCAGTCGTCAGAGCGGAGCGATCAGTAAAGCTGAGCTGAAAGAACTTGAACCGGAATTGCATCAGATCAGCCTGTCTTTATTCAGTAAAGTCTATGATTTTTATCATCTGGATGAGACATATAATACGGAAGATCAGATTATTACTTTGCGTGAGCGGGAAATTCTTCGCTGGACGGGGGATGGTAAAACCGCAGAGGATATTTCCATCATTTTGAACATCACGCCGCGCACAGTGCATTTCCATATGAATAATGTGCTGAATAAGCTGATTGTTTCCAATAAAGTCCATGCGGTCATGAAAGCGCATTTGATCGGGCTTCTCTGAATAAAAAAGCCGCTGCAGTTTTGCAGCGGCTTTTTTACGAGGAATGGGCGCTTTATTTATAGCGCGACAGGCCGAGATCGGATGTGTCGATATCCGGGTTTTTGCCGGAGATCAGATCGGCCATCACACGGGCAGAGCCGGCGGACATTGTCCAGCCGAGTGTACCGTGACCGGCATTGATATACAGGTTGTCATATTTGGTAGCGCCAATAATTGGCGTTGAATCCGGTGTCATCGGACGCAATCCTGACCAGAAGGTAGCCTTGGACAGATCGCCGGCACCCCCAAACAGACCGCCAACGGAGAGTTCCAGTGTTTCACGACGTTCCGGCAGCAAACGGGTCACATAATCTGTGACTTCAGCCATGCCGCCGACGCGGATGCGGTCACCGAGGCGGGTGATGGCAATCTTGTAGGTTTCATCCAGAATGGTTGAAACCGGCGCGCGCGATTCATCAACAATCGGAATAGTGATGGAATAACCCTTCACCGGATAGATCGGCACATTAAGGCCTAGGCCTTTTACCAGATGCGGTGTGAAGCTACCGAGTGCTGCGACATAGCGGTCAGCAGTAAAGGTGCCTTTGTTGGTTTCAACTGCAACGATCTTACCGCTGTTGAGCTGGAAGCCTTTGATGTCCACATTGTAGTGGAATTTTACGCCAAGCTCTTCGGCCATTTTGGCCAGCTTATTGGTGAAGGTGAAGCAATCGCCAGTGCCGTCATCCGGCATACGCAGGCCGCCGGCGATCATATGCTTTACATTGGCAAGGGCAGGTTCTGCTTGGGTGCAACCTTCCGCATCAAGCACTTCAAATTTAATGCCGTCCTGACGCAGGCTTTCAATATCCTTGGTCATAACCGCGTCAAAATCTTTCTGACTGCGAAACAGCTGCAGGGTACCTTTCGAGCCATCATCATAGCTGATGCCGGTATCATTGCGCAGTTCGGTCAGGCATTCGCGGCTATAGTTGGAAATGCGCAGCATACGCGCTTTGTTGGTCGCATAGGCCGATGCAGTGCAATTAGCCAGCATGGACATCAGCCAGCTATACATTGCCGGATTGCAGGTCGGGCGGAAAATCAGCGGGGAATGTTTTTTGAACAGCCACATTGCCGCTTTCTGCGGGATGCCCGGAGCAGCCCATGGCGTGGAATAACCATAGGAAAGCTGACCGGCATTGGCGAAACTGGTTTCGAGCGCCGGGCCTTCCTGGCGGTCAATCACCGTCACTTCATGGCCGGCTTTCGCCAGATAATAGGCGGTTGTTACGCCGATAACACCGCTGCCGAGTATTGTAACTTTCATGGTCTGCCTCTGTCAGAGCTTGGCTTGAAATGCTGCCTATGCAGTCGCGATATATTTTCAAGCAAGAATGTCGTTGATATAAATGCGATGATATCTGTTCCCCAGAGATGTCAGCACCTCATAGGTAATTGTGCCTGCATCCTGAGCCACTTGTTCCAGCGTCTGATGCGAGCCGATCAGCTCAACCAGACTGCCGAGCTTCAATGTGCCTTCCGGCAATGCGCTGACATCCAGTGTAATCGAGTCCATGGAAACGCGGCCAATAATCGGCAGGCGCACATCACCATAATAGGCGCAGCCTTTATTGCTCAAATGCCGTGGCCAGCCATCCGCATAGCCGACTGCGATTGTTGCAATACGCGTCTCGGTCTGTGTTTCATAGCTGCCGCCATAACCGACCAGTGTTTTAGCCGGAACAGAACGGCACTGAATAACGCGCGCCTGCAATGACACGACCGGCTGCATCGGGTTCGGTGCGTTTTCTTGTGGTGCGCCGCCATAAAGAGCAATGCCCGGACGAGCCAGATCATAATGATAGCTGCGCTCCATAAAAGTACCGCCGGAATTGGAAAAGGCAACGGCATATTGCGGCAGCAGTTTCAGTACTGCCTGCATGCGTTCCAACTGCGCTTTATTCTGCGGGCTTTGCACATTATCACCGGAGGCCAGATGGCTGATGATGAATTTCACATCCACACAGTCCAGCAAAGACTGATCTGCAAGCAGTTCTTTCAGTTCCTGTTCGGAAAGGCCGAGACGGGACATGCCGGTGTCGAGTTGCAGAAGAGCAGGGAGAGAGCGGTTTTGGGCTTTGGCTAGCGCTGCCCAGTTCTGCAATTGCTCAAGAGAGTTGAGTACCGGCACAATATTATGGTCAGCGCAGAGTTTTTCTGTCTGCGGCTGTAAACCGTTCAGAATATAAATCGTGGCATCTTTGCCGATATGCGGTTGCAAGTTCAGAGCTTCGCTCAAATGCGCAACGAAAAAGTCGCGGCAACCGGCTGCATAAAATTGCGGGGCGACTTTATCTGCGCCCAAGCCATAGGCATCGGCTTTGACCACCGCGGCGGTGCGGGTCGGAGTGATTGCATCGGCGATAAGCTTATAATTGGCGCGGAGAGCGCCGAGATCTATAGTCAGAATGCCGCCTGCAGCCAGCGCTTGCGGGTTGTCAGAAGCGTTGGCCGCCGCTTGTTGGTTATCGGAGGCGTTGGCCGCCTCTTGTTGGTTATCAGAGGCGTTGGCCGCCTCAGGCACATGGCTATCAGAAAAGATTACAGACATAAGCACTTCCGCATTGTCGATGCCTGACCTTTCATGCGGCTTGCTTAAACCTCAGCCTACCGAAACAGCCTGCGCTTTTTCGTGACGGGTCTGAGGCAAATACCGCAGAACGGGCAAACAATTTTGTATAAGAGGCAGCATCGCTTCAGCGCCATTATCCCATGCGTGAAATGCCAAGCCGTATCTCTCTCCCTATTTCGAAGTTTAATCGAATAGTCTTCGAATGTTTTTGCTATTTTTCGCAAATTATGCGAATTATAAGTCAATAAGCACGATAAAATACTGAGAATTGGAATATTCTGCGTGTCTACCTTAGATGCTATTGATCGCAATATTATCCGCTGTCTGCGCCGTGACGGCCGCATGACCAATAGTCAGCTTGCCACAGAGGTGGGGCTATCTCAATCGGCCTGCCTGCGCAGGGTGCAGCTGCTGGAAACAAGCGGGGTTATCCGCGGTTATACGGCGATTGTTGCGGCACCCGATGCCGATGACCGGCTGGTGGCGTTGGTACGCATTACGCTGGAACGGCAAACGGAAGAATATCTCAACCGTTTTGAAGAGGCGGTGCGCCGCCATCCGGAAATTCAGGAATGTTATCTGATGACGGGCGATGCGGATTATATCTTGCGCGCGGAGGCAGAAAATACGGCGGCCTATGAGGTCATTCACAAAGAAATCTTGTCACGTCTGCCAGGTGTGGTGCGTATTCACTCCAGCTTCTCAATCCGCAGTGTGCTGTTGAGCAGAGCGCCGGTGAAATGAAGTGGCGCTCTGCTATAACAATAATGCTCAGTCTTTATGCAGAATTGAGCTGTCCACATCTGTGATCCGGCGCTTGCCGCACAGTGCCATCGTGATATCCGCTTCACGCGCAATGATTTCCAGTGCTTTGGTCACACCGGTTTTGCCCATTGCGCCAAGACCATAAAGAAACGGCCTGCCGATATAAGTCCCTTTGGCACCGAGGGCGATGGCTTTCAGCACATCCTGACCGGAGCGGATACCGCCGTCGAGATGAATTTCTACCTTGTCGCCAACCGTATCGACAATGCGCGGCAACATGGAGATGGATGATGGTGCGCCGTCCAGCTGGCGGCCGCCATGGTTGGAAACGATAATCGCATCGGCACCGGTTTTAGCCGCCATCAACGCATCTTCTTCATCGAGGATGCCTTTGAGGATCAGCGGGCCGCCCCAGAGGTTTTTGATCCATTCTACATCGTCCCAGTTCAGTTTCGGATCAAACTGTTCGGCAGTCCATGAGGACAGGGACGAGAGATCGCTGACACCTTTGGCATGTCCGTCAATATTGCGGAATGTGCGGCGTTGCGTGCCCATCATGCCGAGGCACCATTGCGGGCGTGTCATCATCTGCCAGATATGTTTCGGCGTAAATTTCGGTGGGGCAGAAAGACCATTGCGCAAGTCTTTATGGCGCTGGCCAAGAATTTGCAGATCAAGCGTCAAGACCAGTGCCGAACAACCGGCGACTTTGGCGCGCTCAATCAGATTGCGAACAAAGTCACGGTCTTTCATCACATAAAGCTGGAACCAGAAGGGCTTTTTAGTTGCCGCTGCCACATCTTCAATCGAACAAATACTCATCGTGGAAAGCGTGAAAGGCACACCGAATTCTGCTGCTGCCTGCGCTGCCAGAATTTCGCCATCGGCATGTTGCATACCGGCAAGACCGGTCGGGGAGAGCGCAACGGGCATTGTAACATTCTGGCCGATCATCGTGGTTGCCAGTGAGCGATCAGTCATATCCACCAGCACGCGCTGGCGTAATTTGATATTGGCGAAGTCGCTTTCATTCGCTCGATAGGTCGATTCTGTCCATGCGCCGGAATCTGCATAATCAAAAAACATCTTTGGCACGCGGCGCTGCGCCAGTTTTTTCAAATCTGCGATTTCAAGAACAGTACTCATAGTTGCGTGCTTTCTAAATTCTTAGTTTAATTCATTTATTAGCATCTGAAATATATAATGTCAGGATCAGACAGACTATTAAAAAAGGAATATTCAGCTATCTTTGTTGCAGATCGACAGGTGTTTAAAGGTTGTATTGATGATAACCGGTTCGCGCAGGCATATCTTACTCGCACTTTCTCCGGCTGTTCTGCTGGCCGTCTCGGCTTTTGCAGCATCAGCGCAGTCGCAACCGGATAAGGCACATGCTGCTTCCTTGTATAGCGCACATCGTGTGGCGGTCAGTGCAGAAACAGTAAAAGTCACGGAATATCGTCCGCAACTGGTTCTGACAGGCACAGTTGCTGCGCGAAATCTGATTAATCTCGCTTTTCGTGCCTCTGGTCAGGTGACAGAGCGGCATGCGGATGTCGGTCAAAAGGTTGAAGCCGGTGATTTGCTGGCGCGGATTGATGCTGTGGAACAACAGGCGGCCTTGCGTTCGGCGCAGGCCTCTTTGAATGCGGCGCAGGCACAATTGGTACAGGCGACTGCGAATTACGCACGCCAGCAGGCATTGCTGAAACAAGGTTTTACCACACGCAGCCAGTTTGGCACTGCGGAAGAAACCAAGCAGCTGGCAGAAGCCGCGCTGATCTCTGCGCAAACGCAGATGAAAAATGCACAGGATATGATGAGCTATACGGAATTGCGGGCGCCGCGTTCCGGCGTGGTAACTGCTCGCAATATTGAAACCGGACAATTGGTGCAGGCTGCGCAGACAGCGTTTATTATTGCTGCGGATGGCGAACGGGATGCCGTGTTTGATGTGCAGGAGGCTTTGGCTGCCCATGCCGAGACCATTGAAGGTAAAAGTGACGGGCAGGGCTTGCCGCCGGTGAGCTTGTCACTGGTGTCTGATCCCGCAATCACTGCAACTGGCCGTGTCCGTGAGATTGCACCGGTGGTCAATGCCACAACGGGTACGGTGCGGGTTAAAATCGGGCTTAATACGCCGCCAGCCGCCATGACACTGGCGGCGCCGGTGATTGGCAGCCTGTCGCTGCCAGCGGTTCGTGCAGTGGTTTTGCCGTGGAGTGCCATGACTGCACAGGACGGAAAACCTGCCGTCTGGGTGTTTGATCCCAAGACAAACAGCGTCTCATCCGCGCTGGTGCAAATTCTGGATTATGAGCGTGAGAAAATTATTATTTCTGACGGTTTAAAGGATGGTCAGATGGTTGTGACGCGCGGCGGACAGATGCTCGGTGAAGGCTCGGTTGTTGATTTGCTGATGGCTGATGAAAAGAGTGTGACGCAATGATTGGCGCAGAGACGGGCGTGAAAACCATGACAGTGAAACGCAAAATTCTCAGCGCGGCCATGGTCGCATCATTGCTGACACTCGCTGCCTGCGGTGAAAAACAGGACGAGGCAGCGGAAGTAATCCGGCCGGTCTTGTTCGTAACGGCACAGGCAGAACCATCCCAGCAAATTGGCTTTGCCGGTTCAGTCGAGCCGCAATATAGCACAGATCTTGCATTTCGTGTGCTTGGGCGGCTGATCCAGCGCAATGTCGATATCGGCGATATCGTCGAAAAAGGTCAGGTGGTGGCGATGATTGATCCTGCACAACTTGATCTGAATTTGCAGGCTGCCAAAGCGGATATGGCCAGTGCGGAAGCGCAATATGTGAATGCGCAGGCTACAGAAGACCGGCAATCGCGCTTGCTGGCGACACGCAGTATTTCTCAGGCAATCTATGACAATGCCAAACAAGCACGCGATACGACTGCCGCCGGACTGGAAAAAGCCAAAGCTGCATTGCGTAAAGCAGAAGATGAACGTGGGTTTGCACAATTACAGCCTGATTTCACCGGTGTGGTTTCTGCGGTGAATGCCGAGGTCGGGCAGGTTGTCTCCGCAGGGCAAAGCGTGGTGACCGTAGCGCGGCCTGATGTGCGTGAAGCGGTTGTTGACGTGCCGGATAGTATTGCGGAAGAGATCAATACCGGTGATGAATTTATGATCTTCTTGCAAGCTGATCCAACAGTGCAGGCACAAGGGCATGTGCGAGAAATTGCGCCGCAAGCCGATAGTGCAACCCGTCTTCGCCGCGTGAAAATTACGCTGGATGAGGCACCGGAAGCTTTTCGCTTAGGGACGACGATCACAGCACTGCGTAGCAATGGTAATCATCAGGAGCAGATCAGCTTGCCTCTTTCCGCTTTGCTGGAACAGGACGGGAAGACCTATGTCTGGATTGCCGATGCGCAAAGCCAGACAGTGCGCCGTCAGCCGGTTGAAGTGGTGCGCCGCACTGAGCAGAACTTTATTGTTGAGGGCTTGGAAGACGGTCAGCTTATTGTCAGTGCGGGCGTGAATAGTTTGCAGGATGGTCAAAAAGTTAAACTGCCGCAGGGAGAGAAATAATGAAGAAATTTAATCTCTCTGACTGGGCGCTCAATCACCGTTCGCTGGTCTGGTACTTCATGCTGGTGTTTTTGATTGCAGGTAGTGCTGCTTATATCAATCTCGGTCGTGAAGAAGATCCGCAATTCACCATTAAAACCATGCTGATACAGGCCAATTGGCCGGGTGCATCGGTGGATGAGACGATCAATCAGGTGACTGACCGGATTGAGAAGAAATTGCAGGAGCTGGACAGTCTCGATTTTACCAAATCGGTGACAACACCCGGTAAAGCGGTCATTTTTGTCAATCTGAAAGCAACGACCAAAGCGCGGGATGTGGAGAAAATCTGGCTCCAAACCCGCAATATGATCAATGATATCAAGGGTAATTTTCCTGAAGGCGTGTACGGACCCTATTACAACGACCGGTTCGGGGATGTCTTTGGTAATATTTATGCCTTCACCGCTGATGGTCTGAGCCACCGGCAATTGCGCGATTACGTGGAAACGGTACGCACGCAGGTTCTGCAACTGCCAAGTGCCGGTAAAGTCGATTTGATCGGTGCGCAGGACGAGGTGATTTTCCTTGAATTTTCCTCCCGACAGATTGCAGCTTTGGGGCTGGATCAGCAGGCGATTTTAAAGAGTTTGCAGGATCAGAATGCGATCACGCCATCCGGTGTGATTAATGCTGGCCCGGAACGGCTCTCGGTGCGGGTGAGCGGGCAGTTCACTTCCGAAGAAAGCCTGAAAGCGGTCAATCTGCGGGTTAATAACCGCTTCTTCCGTCTCAGCGATGTGGCAGAGATCAAGCGCGGTTATACTAACCCGCCGGAAAGTCTGTTTCGCGTCAATGGTGAACCGGCAATCGGTTTGGCAATTGGTATGAAGCCGAATGAAAATCTGCTGGATTTCGGCAATGCGCTCAATGCGCTGATGACGCATGTGGAAGGCGAATTGCCGATTGGCATCAAAGTGCATCAAGTGGCCGACCAGCCGGAAGTGGTGGATGATGCGGTTTCCGGTTTCACCAAAGCGCTGTTTGAGGCGGTGATTATCGTTCTTGCGGTGAGCTTCATCAGCCTCGGTGTGCGTGCCGGTTTAGTGGTGTCGCTGTCGATCCCGCTGGTTTTGGCGATCACTTTCCTCACGATGCAATATATGGATATATCCTTGCAACGTGTGTCACTTGGCGCGCTGATTATTGCGCTCGGCCTGCTGGTCGACGATGCTATGATTGCCGTTGAAATGATGGTTGCACGGCTTGAGGCGGGCGATCCGATCAATAAAGCGGCGACCTATGTTTATACGCATACGGCCTTTCCGATGCTGACGGGTACATTGGTGACGATTGCCGGTTTTATTCCGATCGGTCTCAATACCAGTCAGGCCGGTGAATATACTTATACTTTGTTCGTGGTGATTGGGGTTTCGCTGGTGGTGTCGTGGGTGGTGGCAGTATTGTTCGCGCCGCTACTCGGCGTAACAATCCTGCCGAAAACCATGAAGAAGCATGAGGAAAAGCCACGGCGTGTGACGGCTGCTTTTTCTGCAGCCTTGCTGTGGTGTATGCGCTATCGCTGGACAACGATTTTTGCAACGATCGCGCTGTTTTTGGTGTCGCTGGGTGGTATGACGCTGATTGAGCGCCAGTTCTTTCCACCATCGGATCGACCAGAGTTGGTCATTGACTGGAAGCTGCCGGAAAACAGCTCCATCGCCGAAACACAGGCGCAGATGCTGCGTTTTGAAGAAATCATGCTCAAAGGCAATGAGGATATTGACCATTGGAGCAGCTATATCGGACAGGGCGCAGTGCGTTTCGTGCTGACCTTCGATGTGCAGCCGGTCAATCCGTATTTCGGGCAGATGATTATTGTCGCCAAGGATGTTGAGGCGCGTGACCGTTTGAAGCAGAAATTCGATGCGGTTTTGCGCAAGGATTATATCGGCACTGATGCTTATGTGAAATTCCTTGAGCTTGGGCCACCGGTTGGTCGTCCGGTGCAGTATCGCGTCAGCGGGCCGGATATTCAGACGGTGCGTAATTATGCGCATCAGGTTGCCGATATAATGGGCAAAGACGAGCGTCTGGGTGTGGTCGCCTATGACTGGAACGAACCGGCACGAGTGGTGCGGGTTGATGTATTGCAGGATAAGGCACGTAAGCTCGGCGTTTCCTCTAAAGATATTTCGATGACGCTGAACAGTGTTGTCGGCGGTCTGGCGATTACGCAGGTGCGCGATGCTACATATCTCATCAATGTTGTGGTGCGGGCGCAGGCGCAGGAGCGTGACCGGATTGAAACACTCCGAAATCTGCAAATCGGCACTGGTAATGGCGATTCCATCCCACTCGCTTCGATTGCCAATTTCCGCTACGAGATTGAGCAGCCTGTAGTCTGGCGGCGTGACCGTATGCCGACAATCACAGTGTCGGCCGGTATTCTCGACAAGACGATGCCGGATACAGTCGTTGAGAAAATGAAGGGGCAGGTGGACGCCTTTACAGAAAAGCTGCCGCTTGGATACTCCGTGCATATTGCCGGTACGGTTGAAGAAAGTGCCAAAAGTCAGGGGCCGATTGCCGCTGTTGTGCCATTGATGCTGTTTGTGATGGCGACCATTCTGATGATCCAGTTGCAGAGTTTCCAGCGGTTGTTTCTGGTGGTTGCAGTCGCGCCGCTTGGCCTGATCGGGGTAGTTGCAGCCTTGCTGCCGAGTGGAAAACCGCTGGGTTTCGTGGCTATTCTCGGTGTGCTGGCGCTGATCGGTATTCTGATCCGTAACTCGGTGATCCTCATCGTGCAGGTGCAGGATCATATTAAAGAGGGTATGCATCCGTGGGATTCAGTCTATCACTCTGCCCAACATCGTATGCGGCCGATTGCATTGACCGCAGCGGCTGCCAGTCTGGCGCTGATCCCGATTTCCCGTGAGGTTTTCTGGGGGCCAATGGCCTATGCAATGATGGGCGGGATTATTGTCGGTACAGTGATTACACTGCTATTTTTGCCTGCGCTTTATGTGGCATGGTTCCGAGTCAAAGAGCCGGAACCGCAGCAGCCAGAAGGCGGCTCTGATGTTCCGCCAGCGGAACCGGTGGTGGTGCAATAATTTAAAATAAAAGGGCCGCTTTCTGAATTGGAGCTGCCCTTTTTATTTTCTTGGAACGGATAATTTCAATTGTAACTGGTCTTAAAAAGGTATTATATCTGCGCTATGGATAATACCAGATTGCTTCCTCTTCTTCAGCGCGGATTAGCAGCGCAAACGACCGGCGGGCCGCTCTATAAGCAGGTCGCCGTGGTTCTGACCAATTTGATAGAAGATGGCAGCCTTGCCGCTGGCAGTAGTTTGCCACCGGAGCGCGAGCTGGCGCAAGCGCTTGGGCTGGCGCGGGTCACCATCCGCTCTGCCTATCAGGCTCTGCTGGAAAATCGTTTGGTGGAGCGCCGACATGGCAGCGGCACCTATATTTGTGAACGCCCGAAAAAGATCAGCCAGCCGCTTTGGCAGCTCACCTCATTCTCGCAGGATATGATCGCCCGTGGTAAAGTGCCGGGCGTGCGTATTCTCTCCGGTGGTATCGGGCATCCGTCTCCGGAAGAGGCGTTTCAGCTTGGCATCTCCATGCAGGATCTGGTGGTGCGCGTTGAACGCTTGCGCCTCGCGGATGATATGCCGATGGCGATTGAACGTGCCGTGGTCCCGCAGCGCTTGCTCGGAACTGCAACACCTACGCAGGATGGTGCAGGGCAGAAAACTGAGCTGGCGCAGGCGGTGCTCAGCGGTGCACTATCACTTTATGCAGCATTAGAAGATCAAGGCTATAAGCCGGTGCGCGCTTTGCAGCGCCTGACGGCTGTGGTGCTGGATCCGGTGAATGCGCGTTTGCTTGGCGTGGCCGATAAAGCGGCGGCGCTGCAAATGGAGCGCGTATCGCGCACGCAGACCGACCGGATTGTGGAATATACTCGCTCGCTTTATCGCGGCGATGCTTATGATTTTATTGCGGAACTTAAAACGGGGGAGGTCCGATGACCGCATCACCAACACTCATGCTTCAGGAAACCGAACAGGCTGCGTCTGTTGTCGCTAAGATGCTGAAAGAGCAGAAGCCGGTATTTGAAGAAATTGCGGGGCTTTTTGCATCCCGCAAGCCTGCATTGATTTCGACCTGCGCGCGCGGCTCATCAGATCATGCAGCGACATTTTTCAAATATCTTGCTGAAATTCAATTGGGCTTGCCGGTTGCTGCTTTGGGGCCATCAGTAGCATCGGTTTATGATGCGCCGTTGCAGCTTGGCTCTGCCGTGCATTTTACTGTTTCACAGTCCGGTGCCAGCCCTGATATTGTGGCGATGCAACGCGCGGCTAAAAAAGGCGGTGCAGTCACCGTTGCTGTGGTCAATGTCACCGATAGCCCGCTCGGCAATGAGGCCGATATTGTGCTGGGAATCGGTGCAGGGCCTGAAAAAAGTGTTGCTGCGACTAAATCCTTTATTGCGTCTGCTGCGGCTCTGGCTGGTGTGATTGCTGCCGTCAGCAAAAATAATGAGATGCAGAACGGCCTAGATCATCTGGCTGATGCGCTGGCTGCTGTGCAGGTTGATGCAGGCAATGCGCTGGAAAATACGCTGGCTGAAAAACAGTCGCTGTTTATCGGTGGTCGGGGACCTTCGATGGCGATTGCGCTTGAAGCTGCATTGAAGGCGAAGGAAACCTCAGCCATTCATGCGGAGGCTTTCTCACTGGCAGAGCTGATGCATGGGCCGATGCGTTTGGTGGAAAAAGGCTTCCCGATTGTGGCCTTTGTTTCTCAGGATCAGGCCTATCAGCACAATTTGCAGGCGCTGAAACATCTTGAAAGCATTGGCGGCAATATCCTGACAATTTCGCCACTGGATTTGCCGTGGAGCCAGATTAAAACACCGGCGACCGGCTCGGCTCTGCTTGATCCGCTGGTGTCACTTGGCGCTTATTATCGTATTATCGAGGCGGTTACCCGCCGCCGTGGTTTCAATCCTGATAAGCCGCTCAATCTGAATAAGGTAACGGAGACTGTCTGATGCATTTTCAGCTGCTGCGTGGTGCGCGTATTTTTGACGGCAATCGTTTTCACGAGCGAACTGCCCTTCTGATCGGGGAGGGCAGGATTGTCCGCCTCGTACAGGATGGTGATGCACTGCCGGACAATGTGCAAATCATTGAACTGGAGGGCGGCATTCTCAGCCCCGGTTTCATTGATGCGCAGGTTAATGGCGGCGGCGGCGCAATGCTCAATGACGGACCGACACCGGAAATCATGTTCACCATCGCGGCAGGGCATCGTCCCTACGGCACAACCAGCCTGCTGCCGACCCTGATCACCGATACCGGTGATGTGACGGCACAGGCAATGGTTGCAGCGGTTGATGCGGTGATAGCAGATAAAGGCGTTGCCGGTCTGCATCTGGAAGGTCCGCATCTGGCACCAGCGAAAAAAGGTGCGCATCTGGCTGAATTGATGCGGCCTGTGCAATCGGCTGATATTCAGGCGATGATTGCAGCAGCACAGAAAATCGGCTGCTTGCTGGTGACAATGGCTGCGGAGCAGGTGACGCCGGAGCAGGTGCGTGAACTGGCCGAAGGCGGCGTGATTGTCAGCATCGGCCATAGCGACAGCACTTATGAAATGGCAATGGCGCGTTTTGATGCCGGTGCGCGTGGCGTGACGCATTTGTTCAATGCGATGAGCCAGTTCGGCCATCGTGCGCCTAATCTTGTGGGTGCGGCGCTGGATCATCCGTCTGTGTGGGGCGGGATTATTGCGGACGGCCATCATGTCGAGCCTGCGGCTCTGCGTGTGGCATTGCGGGCAAAACGCGGGCAAGGGCGCTTGTTCTTTGTCACTGATGCGATGTCGCTGGTCGGCTCAGGCCGCGATACATTCCAGCTCAATGGTCGTACAGTCTATCGTGTTGAGGGTGGCTATTGCCCGAAATTGGTGCTGGAAGACCGTGTGACATTGGCAGGTTCCGATCTCGATATGGCATCGGGTATCCGCTATGGTATGGCGATGCTGGATCTCTCCTGCGAGGAGGCTTTACGCATGGCAACCTCCTATCCGGCCACGTTTTTGCGACTCAATGGTCGTGGTGTGCTGGCTCCGCAAAAACGTGCCGATCTGGTCTGGCTGGATGACCAGTGCCATGTCCGCTCTACGTGGATTTCCGGTGAGCGACAGGATCAACAGGCATGAGCATTATCGATGATTATTTCGACAAGCTGACAGCCCATCTCACGCAACTGCGTGACAGTCAGGCCGAGGCGATGAAGCAGGCTGTTGCCATGATTGGCGAAGCTGCGCGCAATGATAAGCGCGTCTTTGTTTTTGGCACCGGTCATTCGCACATGCTGGCGGAAGAAGTGCATTATCGTGCCGGTGGTCTGGCGATTACCGTGCCTGTTCTTTCAGCCTTTACAATGCTGCATGAGGGCGCATCTTCCAGCACCAAATTCGAGCGCATCAGCGGCATGGTTCAGCCTTTGCTACAGCGCTATGATATTGGTGCGGGTGATATTCTGCTGATTGTTTCCAACTCCGGTGTGAACGCTGCGCCGGTTGATGCTGCCCGATATGGGCGCGAAGTCGGTGCAAAAGTGATTGCACTGACATCGGTTTCCTATTCTGCCAGCGCGGCCAATGGCCGTGTGCGCTTGTCTGAACTTGCTGATCTGGTGCTGGATAATGAAATTCCGGCAGGTGATGCGATAATGCAATTGCCGAACAGCGAGATGAAGGCCGGAGCTGTCTCGACTGCCGTTTGTGCAACCCTTCTCCATGCGATCTTTACTGCTGTTGCTGCCGAACTGGCGACAGAAGGCAGTGATGTGCCGGTCTATCGCAGTGCCAATATGCCAGGGGCAACAGAAATCAATGATCGGCTGATCGAAAAATACAAAGCGCGCAACCCGCATCTTTGATGCAAGCAGCGACCTATAATCTCAGAAAACAACGTCTATAGCCTGAGATTATAGGTTATGTATATTTGTCTGCAAATGGCAGAATTCCGTCAAACAAAAGCGTAATCGGGACTGTAAAGCGCTGAAATTCTGTGTAAGAGCTTCATATGGAACCGGATTTTCGGGACTGTATTCATTTGAACGCTGAAGCTTAAGGGATATCCCCATGCAGAATTATGTGTTGACCGTCAGTTGCCAGTCACGCCTCGGTATAGTTGCCGCTATTTCCGGATATCTTGCTGGCATGGGGTGTAACATTGTTGACAGCGCCCAGTTCGATGATCTCGGTGCCGACAAATTCTTTATGCGCGTCAGCTTTATCACGGAGCAGGGCAAAAGCTTCGAAGAGATCGCCGGTGGTTTTCAGGAGACTGCTGATAAATTCGGCATGGTCTATGATTTTCACGACACCCGCAAACCGGTGAAAACCCTGCTGATGGTTTCGCGCTTTGGTCATTGCCTGAATGATCTGCTCTATCGTTGGAAAATCGGCGGTCTGCCGATTGATATTGTCGGTGTTGTTTCCAATCATTTTGATTATCAGAAGGTCGTTGTGAACCACGATATTCCTTTCCATCACATTGCGGTGACGAAGGAAAATAAGGCTGAAGCCGAAGCCAAGATGATGAATATCGTCAATGAAACCGGCACCGAGCTTGTGGTTCTGGCACGCTATATGCAGGTGCTGTCTGATGAGTTGAGCAAGAAAATGTCCGGCAAGATCATCAATATTCACCACTCTTTTCTGCCATCATTCAAAGGCGCGAATCCTTATAAGCAGGCCTATGAGCGCGGCGTGAAGCTGATTGGTGCCACAGCGCATTATGTGACCGCCGATCTCGATGAAGGCCCGATCATCGAGCAAGACGTTGCCCGTATTACCCATGCGCAGTCGGCTGCCGATTATGTTTCCATCGGGCGTGATGTTGAAGCGCAGGTTTTGGCACGCGCCATTCACGCGCATATCCATCACCGCGTGTTCCTCAATGGTAATCGGACAGTCGTATTTCCGGCGAGCCCGGGGTCGTACGCTTCTGAACGTATGGGCTAACCGACCGTCGATATTTACGCACTTACGGTCTGCAAATGGGGACTGCCTGCGCTTCCGGTACTCATGTACCTTAAAGTACATTCCGCTCCGGTTCTCGGCAGCCCCCATTTTCGCCTCGTCATTGCGAAAATCTCAATCGTTCGGTACGTCATGCCATGTGCAAAAAAATGACTTAGCCTTCAAGTTGATTCAATTTACCTGTGAAATGCTCCGATAATTTCCTCAGCGTTAGCATGCGTGCTTACACATGTTGAATAAGGAGTTTGCTTATGAAAAAATATTACGCAGCCTGTAGTTGCGGAAAGCTGAAAATCATTTGTGAGGGGGAACCGCTGCGGGTGTCGATGTGTCACTGTCTTGAATGTCAGCGTCGAACCGGAGCCGTTTTTGGTAATCAGGCGTGGTTCAAACAACAGCAAGTGACAATTTTGGGTCAATCAACACAATTCACCCGACAGTCTGATGCCGGTCGTTCAGTATCATTTCAGTTTTGCCCATCATGTGGGTCAACCGTTTATTGGGAGGCAGAAGCACTCCCAGATCATGTTGCTGTTGCCGTTGGAGCCTTTGCTGATCCTGCTTTTGCAGCACCTTCAATTTCAGCTTGGGAGGCGAGGCAGCATCACTGGCTAAAGTCACTTCATACTATGGTGATTCAGCATATAGATTGAGACATGGCGAAGCGCGTATTGCGTTTAATTGCATTCATGGCGCACGCTTTAGTTTCTTTTTATTTGGTCAAAGATGATTGGCATTTTTCTTCAACATCATTGCGAAAATCAGACATATTCCTGACCCATGCATTATCACCATCAACCAGAGGTCTTGCATAAGCCTCTCTGATGATGGTTTGAAAAACTTCCCTGACCGCCGGATCAAATTTGACCTTGAGAAGATCCGTCAGAGGTTTTCCCTCTAAGCGTGCCGCCATAGAGCGCCCCGCAAGTTCACCGAGCTTTGTGCAAAACGTAGTATTGTTCTCGCTTGCATGAACAATCGGGCTATGCACCATATAAATGATAGCTATTAGCACTGCTAAAGTTAAACGCATGCGAGCCTCCGTGGTGGAGAGTTCTGATGAGATATGCGTGAATACTGTATGTAATAGAGACCCCTTGTGTGATTTTAGTCAATAAAAAAGCCCCGCTATGCGGGGCTTTTCTTTGTCATCAAGAATGATGATTAGTCGATATCGAAGGATACGCCCTGTGCGAGCGGCAGTGCCTTGGAGTAGTTTACGGTGTTGGTTGCACGGCGCATGTAAGCTTTCCATGCATCCGAACCGGATTCACGACCGCCACCGGTTTCCTTTTCACCGCCGAATGCGCCGCCGATTTCAGCACCGGATGTACCGATATTGACGTTGGCGATACCGCAATCCGAACCGGATGCGGAAAGGAAACGCTCAGCTTCCTGCAGGTTCAGTGTGAAGATCGAGGACGACAGACCGGCACCAACTGCGTTGTGCAGTTCGAGTACATTGTCGAAGTCGCTGTATTTCATCACATAGAGGATCGGTGCGAAGGTTTCTTCGAGAACCGGACCTGCCTGTTCTGGCATTTCAACGATTGCTGGCTGTACGTAGTAACCTGTGTCCGGACCAACGGATACGCGGTCACCACCAACAACTTTACCGCCGTGTGCTTTGGCATCGCTAAGCGCTTTCTGCATACCATCGAAAGAAGCTTTGTCGATCAGCGGGCCGATCAGTGCAGGGGTTTCCAGCGGGTTGCCAATGGAAACAGTCTGATAGGCTTTGGTCAGGCGTGGTACGAGTGTGTCGTAAACGCTTTCATGCACGAACAGGCGACGCATGGTTGTGCAACGCTGACCAGCAGTGCCCATGGCACCAAAAGCAATCGCGCGCAGAGCCATGTCGAGATCGGCTGACGGGCAGACGATACCGGCATTGTTGCCGCCGAGTTCGAGAATGGCGCGTGCAAAACGCTTGGCCAGACGCGGGCCTACATCGCGACCCATGCGGGTTGAGCCGGTTGCGGAAACCAGCGGAACCTTCGGATGGTCAACCAGAACTTCACCGATTGCACGGTCGCCGATGATAACTGCGGACAGACCTTTAGGTGCATCTGCACCAAAACGGGCAACGGCACGGTTGAAGATCGCTTCACAAGCAAGCGCTGTGAGCGGGGTCTTTTCGGATGGCTTCCAGACAACCGCATCACCGGCAACCAGTGCCAATGTTGCGTTCCATGCCCAAACAGCAACCGGGAAGTTGAAGGCAGAGATAACGCCGACAACGCCAAGCGGATGCCATGTTTCCATCATGCGGTGACCCGGACGTTCAGTCGCAATGGTCAAACCATAAAGCTGACGGGACAGACCAACTGCGAAATCGCAGATGTCGATCATTTCCTGAACTTCGCCGAGACCCTCAGAAATGATCTTACCAGCTTCGATCGAAACGAGACGGCCGAGATCAGTTTTGGTTGCGCGCAGTTCTTCACCGAGCAGGCGGATCAGTTCACCGCGGCGAGGTGCCGGAACATCGCGCCATGTGCGGAATGCGCTATCTGCTTCTTCGATCATGCGGGCAGTGTCTGCAGCCGAATGAGTCTTGAGGGCGCCGATCTGTTCGCCGGTAACCGGGCTGAACGAGGCAAGATCACCGCCTGTATAGGCAGCGCTGTCAACGCCAAGCTTGGCGAGAATGTCAGCAGCTTCTTGTTTGACGTTCACTTTTTTATTTTCGGTGCTCATAAATCGCATTCCCTATCGTTTATCGTTCAGAATATCAGGCGTTTGTTCGGGTAAGGGAACAAACTCAATACTCTATCTGATGCAATGGAGCAGTTCCTGTCTCTAAGACTGCGCCGGTATAAACAACTGAACGGCAATCTGCTTTGAGGGCAGATTGCCGTTTTCACATGTTATGTAGTTATTCTGCAGCGACTTTAAAGGCGAGAGCCTTCAACGCGCCCTCAACAGATTCGCGCTCGATGCGGGCATAGTGTTCAAATTCATTGAGCACAGTTGCGCCGAGATCCGTTTCGAAACGCTTCTGGTTCGGGCTTTCAGTAAATTCCTGCGTATCGTCGTCGCCGAGATTGGACTGGAAGATACCTGCGGCGCTGACCGGCAGGAAGTCTTCATAGACAATCGGGTCAAACTGGACCGCACCTTCAGCAATCAGGCTGTCGAGATTGGCGGCAGTCAGTTCGCTCTTGGCTTTGTAACGATCGCTTACGCTGTAAGCGAAATAGCCGAGACCCTGTTCACGGATTTCTGCCCATGTGTCCGGGAATTCTTCAAAAACTTCACTAAGAATACGCACATATTCAGCAGCGTTCGAGCCATCCGGTGCAGGGCGGATACGTGCACGGGTTTTGTCAAGCAGCGCGTCGTAAAGGCCGCGGCCTTTTGGGGTCAGTGCAACGCCGCGCTGTTCAATTTCACCAAAACGGGCGGTATGCGTACCGGCTTTCCATTCGCCCGCAGCATCGGTGAAAGAAACAGCTTCTTCGAGCGCTTTAAACGAGGTCTGACGCAGCAGAACTGCACATTTGCGGGTTGGAGGGCCTTCAACAACAGCTTTAGGCGAAATATTGCGCGCTGGCATCTGTGTCTGCACAGCATCAATATCGAGCGTGCGTGGTGTCAGATGGTTGATGTGCGGGCCTTTGAAGGACACAACGTCAGCAATCAGACGATGGGCATCATGCAGGCGGTGATAAAGTTCTGCACTCACATTGGCCTTATCGTGCCAGCGGAAAGTCTCCAGAACTTCAGCCACAAACTTATCAGCCTGTTCTTGTGTAAGACCACCCTGTTTTTCAGCAATCTCGATCAGCTCAACCGCACCGGCAGTGAAGATATTGCGCTTGGCAAGGGTTTCTTCCGCTTCTTTGCGCAGCTTTTCGTCCGCGATCAGGTCGAGACGCAGCAGCGAGGTGAAAACGCGGAACGGATTGATCTTCAGCGAAGCGTCTGCAACAGGACGGAAAGCTGTGGAATGCACAGGCACACCGGCAGCGGACAGGTCGTAGTACCCGACAGGGAACATGCCCATAACAGCAAAAGCGCGGCGCATCATGGAAAGTTCAGCGGCGGTGCCGAGACGGATCGCGCCGTGACGTTCTTCAGAAATACGATCCAGAGAATCGGTATCTTCGAGACGCGCGAGCATTTCAGGCTGGGCTTTCAGTGTCGCAGCATTCACATCTGCAACCAGTTCCATCAAAGTGCCGTAAGCAGGCACTTCTGTACGGTACATTGCGGACATAGAGGCCGAGAATGCAGCGCGAATATTGTCGGCTGATACGAAGTTCATGGTTTGCCTCCTTGGGGGCTTTCCGTCTTGAGAGCTGTTATCTGTCTTGGGAGAAGATAAAGCCCTGTCTGTTTTGCTCTTGGTGCAGTTCCGTCAAGAAAAGCGGATGCCGTTTTTCCTGAAACTGCTTTGCTTGGTTGATTTGTGCTCTTTGGGAGCAGCACAAAACCATCCTGATGCTGTTATAAAGGCCTATCTGATCCGAAAAATGTCAGTCAGTTTTCGGGATATGCTTTTAATTTGATGCGTAATTTCTTTTTAAATCGATTTTCGGCAGTCTGAAAATCGCTGAAACACGTATCAGATGTTGATATCATGACTAAAATTGATCATATCAGCTGGTGTGGCCGCATGATTGCGACGAAACCGACTATGTTTATGCGAGGCAGGAATGAAGCTCAGCCGACGACTGATACCGGATATCGCCATTTTGCAGGCTTTTGAATGCGCTGCACGTCATGGAAGTTTTACACAGGCAGCGCATGAGCTGAACCTGACGCAGAGCGCTGTGAGTCGTCAGATCAAGGATCTTGAAGGCCAGCTCGGCGTTTTGCTGTTTGAGCGAATCCGTCAGCGCATCCTGCTTTCCGATGCGGGACGCAAGTTTTTACCGGAAGTGCGCCGTCTGTTGAACCAGACTGAAGACACGATGTTGCGGGCAATGGCCTCGGCACAGTCGTCTTCGGCTTTCAGCGTGGCGACACTACCGACATTTGGCGCACGCTGGCTGATGCCGCGTATTCCGAATTTCATCGAAGAAAATCCGGGCGTGGCGTTTAATGTCGGTTCACGTACAGGTGTGTTCGACTTTGAAGAATATCCGTTTGATATGGCTATTCATTATGGTCAGCCGGTTTGGGCACATGCCACCTGTAACTATCTGTGCAGTGAGATGGTTGTGCCGGTCGCAAGCAGCGCTTTGATTGAAAGTCATCGTATTGTTGAGCCGGAAGATTTGCAAAAAGAGCCTCTGCTGCATCTGACGACGCGTCCGAAAATGTGGACTCAATGGTTTGAGCAATGCGAGGTTGATGCCCGCACCACTTATAGCGGCCATCGTTTTGATCAGTTTTCTATGGTGATCGAGGCAGCGGCTGCCGGGCTTGGAATCGGCCTGCTGCCGGTTTATCTGATTGAGCAGGAGTTGCAGGAAGGTCGTCTGCGTATTCTGTTTGATAAGCCTATGCGTACCGAGAATGACTATTATCTGGTGGTGCCGGAAGGCAAACATGAGAACCCGCTGATACAGACCTTTTCCGGTTGGATTCGCGGGCAGGTCGGTCAACATGACTATATGGCGCTGGTGCATCTGAACGCAGAATAAAGTATATACTACAACTAAAGTGGAACAGGTCATTCCGTGAATGAATGATCTGTTGCGCATAAATTGCTACTGTTGCCAAAACCGAAAGGTGTATGGCTGAATCTAACGTCAGAAAAAAAGACTTTAAGATCACTGACAAATAACAAACCGGACGAATTTCCGTGTTGTGCTTCAAATTTCAAACACTCAGAGTGTTGTGTGTGTATCCGCATTATATATACGGCGCTCTTTATCCATTTTGATCGTTGACCTTTTGTTTCAGCGCTATTGCGTGATGTGCCGGTTTTCAGGCACGCGATATTGGCAACGTTGTTTTTGAGAAATGAACTGACATGCTGAATAATCCCCGTTCTCACGGTCTCTGGGAAAAATCCGCTCCTGCCGCTCCGGTTACATCAGCGCTTAAAGGCGAGCTGACCGTTGATGTGGTTGTTGTCGGCGGTGGTTTTACGGGACTTTCAACCGCACTGAATTTGAGCGAGCGCGGCAGCAAGGTTGCCGTGCTGGAAGGCGTTGAAATCGGTTTTGGTGGTTCCGGCCGCAATGTCGGTCTGGTCAATGCCGGTATGTGGGTTATGCCGGATGATCTTCCAGGCGTTCTCGGCCAGAAATATGGCGACCGTTTGCTGGAAGAACTCGGCAACGGCCCGAAAATGGTTTTCGAGCGCATTGAAAAACATAATATTGCCTGTGAAGCGACCCGCACCGGCACCTTGCATTGCGCCGTCGGCCAGAAAGGTTTGCGCGAATTGCAGGATCGTGCGGAACAGTGGCAGCGTCGTGGTGCGCCGGTCACGCTGCTGAGTGCTGAAGAAACCGCAAAGAAGGTTGGTACCAAGGCCTATAGTGGTTCGCTGCTGGATATGCGTGCCGGTACAATTCAACCGCTGGCCTATGTGCGCGGTCTTGCCCATGCAGCACTTGCTGCCGGTGCACAGATTTTCACCGGTTCTCCGGTGACATCTACTGAACGCGTGGGAAATGACTGGGTTGTTCGCACCGCGCAAGGCTCGGTGCGCGCGCAGTGGATCGTTGTGGCTACCAATGCCTATACGCAGGCACCGTGGCCGCAGGTGCGTGCAGAAATTATGCATCTGCCTTACTTCAACCTTGCGACCAAGCCGCTAACAGCAGAACAGCAGGCGCAGATTCTGCCGGAACGTCAGGGCGTATGGGATACTAAAACAGTTTTGTCGTCCTATCGCTATGATCAGGCCGGTCGTTTGGTATTTGGTAGTGTGGGTGCGTTGCGCAATACCGGTACAGGTATTCATACGGCATGGGCAAAGCGTGAAATGAAGCGTCTGTTCCCGCAGCTTGGCAAAGTCGAGTTTGATTATGAATGGTACGGCCTGATCGGTATGACCAATGACAGCCTGCCGAAGTTCCATCGCTTTGATAAGAATGTGATTGGCTTCAGCGGTTATAACGGTCGCGGCATTGCCACCGGCACTGTGTTCGGCAATGTACTGGCACGCCATATCAGCGGTGAAATCAGTGAAGCTGAGCTGCCATTGCCGGTAACTGAACCGGAAACACAGTCCTTCCTCGGTATCCGCGAGGCCTATTATGAAACCGGCGCACAGATTGCACATTTTACCGGCGCTCGCTTCTGAGCGCCTAAATCAAAGAGCACGCTCGTTTTTGAGCGCTGCAATTTAAATTGCGCACGGTTCTAAGATAGATAAAGCGATATAATTTGAATTTTAACAGGGCATTGCTGGTTCAGTGCCCTGTTTCTTTTTGATTTCTGTGGTGAGTTTATTCTTTGTCATATACTTGTAGTGTTCATTTAATAAATGAGCGGCGAGTAACCGGCTCGCTCCGGTATCGGATGAATGATTTCAGGGATAAGAATCATGTTGCAGAAACGCACGTCACGTAAAACAGTTCTGGCTACTGCTCTGGCGGTCTTTATGGGCGCAACGGCGGTCAATGCAGAAACGCTCAATCTTTATACGTCGCAGCCGGAAGCTGATGCGACCAAGACTGTTGAAGCCTTCCGCAAAGCCAATCCTGATATTGATGTGCAGGTGTTCCGTTCGGGCACCAGCGATATCCTCAGCAAGCTGGCTGCTGAATTTGCTGCCGGTGCACCGCAGCCGGATGTGCTGCTGATTGCTGATGCTGTTTCGATGGAGCTTTTGAAAAAAGACAATCGTCTGAAAGCCTATGAAGGCGCGAAGACTGAAGGTCTGACAGAAGGTTCTTTCGATAAAGACAAAACCTATTTTGGTTCGAAGCTGATCACCACCGGTATTGCCTATAATACACAGGCGAAGAGCAAGCCTGAAAGCTGGGCTGATCTTGGCAAAGAAGAATACAAAGGCCAGATCGTGATGCCGAGCCCGCTCTATTCCGGTGCGGCTGCCTATATGCTCTCCGGCTTTGCGCTGAATTCAGAACTTGGCTGGGACTATTTCGAAAAGCTGAAAGCCAATGAGCTGATCAGCGTGCGTGGCAATGGTGCTGTGCTGAAATCCGTTGCCAGCGGCGAAAAGCCTTACGGTATCCTCGTGGATTTCATGGCGCTGAATGCCAAGGCGAAAGGCTCGCCGGTTGAATTCGTGTTCCCGAAAGAAGGCGTGCCAGCGGTGACCGAGCCTGTTGCAATTATGGCCACAGCCAAGAATGTTGCCGGCGCAGAGAAATTCGTTGATTTCATCCTCTCGGATGATGGACAGAAACTGGCGCTGGAGCAGGGCTATCTGCCTGCCAAAGAATCTGTTGGTCGCCCGAGCTGGCTGCCGGAAGGCACCAAAATCAACATCATGCCGATTGATACGCTCAAAGTTCTGGGTGTAACAGAAGCCGATAAGAAGCGTTTTTCTGAGCTGTTCGGCGGTTAAGGCATTCTTTGATGTCAGATAAAATATTTGGTCAGAGCCGGGATACGGCTCTGATCTTCCTTGTGGCGGCAGTAGTGTTCACGCTGTCTTTGTGGCCGATGCTGCGACTGGCGAGCGAGATTATCGCGCCGAATGGCCAGTTCTCAGACAGTGCTTTACGTTCTGCACTTTCTTCGACCTCGACATGGGTTGCCACCCGTAATTCTTTAATCACCGGCTTTGGCGGCACCTTTGCGGCTGTCATTTTGGGCAGTGCTGTGGCGCTGCTGGTGAGTCTTACGAATATTCGCGGGCGCGGCGTTTTCGTGCTGATGTTTGTGGTGCCATTGCTGATTGCGCCGCAGGTGACAGCGCTGGCATGGCTGCAACTCTTTGGCCCTGCGAGCCCTTTTCTTAAAATGATCGGCATGGCGCCGGAGCTGGGCAGCCGTAACCCGCTTTATTCCACCACCGGCATTATTGTTCTGCTCGGCATTCAATATGCGCCGCTGGTATTTCTGATTGTACGCGCCGGTTTGCGCAAATTGCCACGTGAACTGGTTGAAGCAGCGTTGAGCAGCGGTGCCAGCAAGTGGCGGGTAACGCGGACAATCATTGTGCCGCTGATGACACCATCGGTAATCGGTGCCTCTGCACTGGCTTTTGTTTCCTGTGTCGGCAATTTCGGTATTCCTGCATTCTTGGGCATTCCGGCCAATGTGCTGGTACTGCCGACCTTGATTTATCAGAAGCTTGCCGGTGGAGGACCATCGGTACTGTCGGAAGTCGCCGTGCTTTCGCTGCTGATCGGTGTGATCGCTATGGCGGGTATTCTTTGTCAGGACTATATGGCGCGCCGCCGCGACTACCGTATCGCATCAACCTCGCTGCCTGCTGCGCCTTTTGAACTTGGCTCATGGCGGCTGATTGTCGAGATTGCCTGCTGGTTGCTGATTGCCGTGGTGCTGGTGCTGCCTATGTTCGGCCTGTTGCTGACCGCATTGGTGCCTGCTTTCGGTATTCCGCTGAGCTGGCAGACGGCCACGCTGGATAATCTGAAATTCGTGATGCTGGATCATGCTGGCGCACGCCGTGCGCTGGTCAATTCATTTACATTGTCACTTGCCGCAGCCGGTTTTGCGGTGCTTGTAGCAGTGCCGCTCGGCTATCTCATCACATGGCGGTCGCGCTGGTGGACACGCTTGCTCAATCTTGCCGCCGAGCTGCCCTATGCTCTGCCGGGTGTAGTGCTGTCGATTGCTGCATTGCTGATGTTCCTCAAACCTTTGCCGGTTGTCGGACTGCATCTCTATAATACGATCTGGATCATTCTCTACGCCTATCTGGCTCGGTTTTTGGTGCTGGCCTTGCGCCCGACCATTACCGGTCTGCATCAGATTGACCGTGCTCTGGAAGAGGCGGCACAGGTCGCCGGTGCAGGGCTGATGACACGGCTGCGCACCATTGTGTTTCCACTGGTGGCACCGGCAACTTTGGCCGGTGGTGTGCTGATTTTCATGACGGCTTTTTCAGAACTGACAGTTTCTGCGCTACTATGGTCATCAGGGTCGGAAACGCTGGGCGTGGTGATTTTCTCTTTCGAGCAGGGTGGCGATTCACCCTATGCGTCGGCTGTTTCTGTGCTGGTCGTGCTGATTACATTCTTACTGATGCTGGTGACCAATATGTTCGCCAGATATCTGCCTGACGGAGTTCTGCCATGGCGGGATTGACTATCTCTCAGCTTTCCAAAAGCTTTAATGACACAAAAGTTTTGACCGATGTGTCTCTTGATATTGCCAATGGTGAGTTTATCGCGGTGCTGGGGCCTTCCGGCTGCGGCAAGACGACATTGCTGCGCATGATTGCCGGATTTGAACAGGCCAATGATGGCGTGATCTATGTCGGTGACAAGCTGGTGACCGGCAAAGGTCAGTTCGTGCCGCCGGAAAAGCGTCGTGTCGGTATCGTGTTCCAGAATTATGCTCTCTGGCCGCATATGACTGTTTCCGAGAATGTCGGCTATAGTCTGAAAATCGCCAAGGTGGAAAAAGCCGAGCGCGAACGCCGAGTGCAAGAGGCGCTGAAACTGGTTGATCTGCAAGGCTATGGGGATCGCCGTCCGGCCAATCTGTCCGGCGGGCAACGCCAACGCGTGGCACTGGCACGTTGTCTGGTGGCCGCACCGTCGCTGGTGCTGTTTGACGAACCGCTGGCCAATCTGGATGTGCATCTGCGTGCTTCGATGGAAGATGAATTTGCCCGCTTTCATAAACGCACCGGCACAACAATTGTTTATATCACCCACGATCAGGCCGAGGCCATGGCGCTGGCCGACCGTATTGCGGTGATGGACAAGGGCAGGCTGATGCAGTTTGCTTCACCGAAAACGCTCTATAATGAACCGGCGAATGCGATGGTCGCATCCTTTATCGCGCAGGGCATGGTGTTGCCTGCAGAGATTTTGAGCGTCAATGGCAGCGGTGCCTGTGAGGCCTTGGTTCTGGGGCAGCAGGTGCGCTTGCGCTGCCGCGCCGATGAAGTGGTGCGTAAAGATGCACAAATTTGTATCCGTGAAGACGATCTGGAACTGGTGAAACAGGACGGATTTGCCGTGCGGGTTAAACGCTCGGTCTATCAGGGTGGTGCATCACGGATTGAGGCCGTTGCCGAACAGGCACCGGAACTGAACCTGCATTTCAATCTGCCGGATCCGCTACATCTCAAAGCGGATGATGCGGCGCAATTACGTATCCGGTCAGGCTGGGTAATACCGGAAGCAGGTGCAGTATGAAGATCAATCTCTATGGCGGTTTCGGTGAAAAGGGGCGTTTAGGCGTTGGCATTAGCACGGCTGAAACCAAGCTGCTGTTTGATATCGGTATTAAAGTAGGCGCTACAGGGCGCGATTATTATCCGCTGATTGAGGTGGATGCGATCGCCGCGCTGGATGTTGTGCTGATTTCCCATGCCCATGAGGATCATGTCGGCGGGTTGTTGTGGTTGCTGGATCAGGGTTTTCAGGGGCGTATCCTGATGACCGCAGAGACTTTGGCTGAAACAGCTCAAACCTTGAAGAATTATGCCGAACAACAGCATCTGGAGAATATTGCATTTCCGCATGAGCGTATTGAACTGTTCAAAGCAGGCGATGTGTTGACGCTGGGTGATGCAGAAATCACCACCGGTCGTTCCGGCCATGTGGCAGGCGGCGTGTGGTTCTGCATTGAGGCCGAAGGACGTAAAGTTCTCTATAGCGGCGACGTCGTGCCGGATAGTCCTGTGCTGGAAATGGATGCATTTCCGCATTGTGATCTGTTGCTGCTGGATGCCTCTTATGGTGCGGATGCTATTTCAGGAGACACACGGGTACAGCAAATCCGCGAATGGATTTTGCAAAATCGTGATGGTTGCCTGCTGCCGACACCACTCTCCGGCCGATCATTGGAACTGATGGCGCTGATGCCGGTTAATTTTGCCATTCATGCGGATATGCGTGCTGCATTGGCTGAGCAGATTGCAGCGTCTGGTGCCTTGCGGGATGGTGTGGCCGGACGGTTGAAACAATTGCTGCATAATGCACAGGACTGGCGTGAAGATCAGGCGCTGCCGCGCTGTCCGCTGCTGACATTCGATGCAATGGGACGGGCAGGGCCTTCTGCCTATGCAATGACCCGTGCATTACGCACCGGCTGGCCGGTTCTGCTGACCGGTCACGTGCCGGAAGATACACCGGCCTTTGATATGTTGCGGGATGAGCTGGCAGACTGGATCAGACTGCCGACCCATCCGACTTTGAGCGGTATGGTCGCGCTTTGGGAGCACGCAGGTAAGCCTGATATGCTCGGCCATTCCTGTTCCGCTGCATTGCTTAGCGAATTGGCAGCGCATATTCCGTCGCTGCGTCAGGATGTGAAGAGCGGTGATGTGATAGAATTAGGAGCAGCCTGATGCGTATTTTGCTTTGCAATGATGACGGTATTGATGCTGAAGGTCTGGCTTTTCTGGAACGTGCTGCACGGGCATTGAGTGATGATGTGTGGGTGGTGGCACCGGATGGTAAGCGCACAGCTGCGGGTGCATCCATCACCATCGGCAAACCACTAACCATGGTGAAGCGTGCGGAACAACGTTATTCATGTTCCGGCACGCCAGCCGATTGTGTTGTGTCGGCGATGAGCTGGTTGTTCAAAGATCAGACCAAGCCTGATCTGGTGCTGGCAGGGATTAATGACGGGCGCAATGTGGCGGAAGATCTGGCCTATTCCGGCACACTCGGCATTGCCCGAGAGGCAACATTCTGGGGCATTCCCGCCATTGGTTTTTCACAGGTCAAACAGCCGCGCCGTGGTGAAAGCGATCTGGCCGCACTGGTGCAATTATTGCGCAACCTGTTAGCGCAGCGCACAGACTGGCAGAGAGAAGGGCACTGGCTGAGCATTAATCTGCCGCATAGTCTGCCTGCGCCAATTGCCCAGCCGCGCATCGGTCGGGACAAGATTGCATCATCGTCGGAGGTAGTCAGCACAGATGGTGATGAGACAGTGCTGATGGTGCCGCGCGGACGCCCGCATTCATCTTCTGACGGCGATGATAATGATCTGGTTGATCGCGGATTTATCTGCATTAACCGGCTCAACTGGTTTGGTGAGACGGAGCTAAGTGAGAATCTTATCAAAGCCTTAGACAGATAAGTTAGTCTTTCGATTCAGATATGAAAAAGCCGCTCAATTGAGCGACTTTTTCATTTTTATTACTTGCGTTTCATGGCTTCAAGCAGGGCTGCACCAAAACCACCCTGAACTTCAGCAGGCTTTTCCTGTGGCTTGGCTGTGAAATGCTTCTGTGCCGGACGTTGTCCGCGCTCACCCATAGGCTTAGGAGCAGCTTCACCACCGCCGTCTTTACGCATGGTCAAGCCGATACGTTTACGCGGCACATCAACCTCCGTCACGCGTACTTTGACCACATCACCGGCTTTCACCACTTCATGCGGGTCCTTGACGAATTTATCGGCGAGCTGGGACACATGAACGAGGCCGTCCTGATGCACGCCGATATCCACAAATGCACCAAAGGCGGCAACATTAGTCACAGTGCCTTCCAGCAACATGCCGGGTTTGAGATCTTTAATATCGTCAATGCCATCGGCAAAGGTCGCGGTTTTGAATTCTGGGCGCGGGTCGCGGCCTGGCTTCTCCAGCTCCGACAGAATGTCTTTGACGGTTGGCAGACCAAAACGCTCATCGACAAACACTTTCGGATCAAGCGCACGCAAAGCATTGGCATCGCCCATCAGCGAGCGCACATCACGACCGCAGGCGGCCACGATTTTGGCGGCCACGCCATAGGCTTCAGGATGCACGGATGAGGCATCAAGCGGCTCGGCGCCATTCGGAATACGCAGGAAGCCAGCAGCCTGTTCAAATGTGCGGTTGCCGAGACGGGCAACTTTGAGCAGGTCTTTGCGCTTCTTGAACGGGCCGTTTTCGTTGCGATGCGCAACAACGGCTTCGGCAAGCGATGTGCCAAGACCGGATACGCGAGCCAGCAATGATGCTGAAGCGGTGTTGAGATCAACGCCTACGGCATTCACGGCATCTTCAACAACCGCATTCAGCATATGGGCAAGACGGCTCTGATCCACGTCGTGTTGATACTGACCAACGCCGATGGATTTAGGCTCAATTTTCACCAGCTCTGCCAACGGGTCTTGCAGGCGGCGAGCGATAGAAACCGCTCCGCGCAGGGATACATCAAGCTGCGGGAATTCTGCTGCCGCTGTTTCCGAGGCTGAGTAAACCGATGCACCGGCTTCTGAAACGATTACTTTAAGCGGTTTTGGCGCAGGCATATCGCTCAATAAGTCCGCAACCAAGCGTTCGGTCTCACGGCTTGCAGTGCCGTTACCAATGGCGATCAGTTCCACTTTATGCTTGCGGATGAGAGCTGCGATTTCAATCTGTGCGCCGCGCAAATCATTGCGAGGCTGGAACGGATAAACCGTTGCTGTGTCCAGCAGCTTGCCGGTGCCGTCAACAATCGCCACTTTCACGCCGGTGCGAATGCCCGGATCAAGACCCATGGTAGCGCGGGACCCGGCAGGGGCGGCCAACAGCAGATCTTTGAGATTGCGCGCAAAAACATTGATCGCTTCTTCTTCCGCACGTTCGCGCAGATCGCGCATCAGATCAAGAGAGAGTGACAGCGAAAGTTTCACACGCCATGTCCAGCCGATCACTTCCATCAGCCATTTATCACCGGTGAGTGTGCCGCCCACCTGATAGCTATGGGCAATCATCCGCTCAACTGGTTTAACCGGTGAAGTATCCTGCTGGTCGACAGCAATATCCAGTGTCAGAAAATCTTCATTGCGGCCACGCAACATGGCAAGGGCGCGGTGGCCTGCCACTTTGTTCCACTGTTCACTATGGTCGAAATAATCAGAGAATTTCGCGCCTTCGGCATCTTTGCCTGCAACGACACGGGACTGTAGAGTCGTATTATCTTTCATATGATTGCGCAGGCGACCAAGCAGATCGGCATTTTCGGTAATGCCTTCGGCGATAATATCGCGTGCACCTTCAAGAGCGGCTTTTACATCAGCCACATCCGGCGTGATATAGGCGTTAGCCAGTTCCGCAGGCACCGCAGCGCGATTATCCAGAATAGCTTGCGCCAGAGGGGCAAGACCGCGCTCACGGGCGATCTCGGCACGTGTACGGCGTTTTGGCTTATAAGGGAGGTAAATATCTTCCAGCTCAGCTTTGGTGTTGACCTTGGCAATCTTCAGCTCCAGCTCGGGTGTGAGCTTTTCCTGTGTGCGGATGGATTCCAGAATAGAACTACGGCGCGCTTCCAGCTCACGCAAATAGGTCAGACGTTCGGACAGGTTACGCAATTGCGTATCATCAAGACCGCCGGTGACTTCTTTACGGTAGCGCGAGATAAACGGCACAGTCGAGCCTTCATCAAGCAGGCCTATCGCCGCTATGGCTTGCTCCGGTCTCGCATTGATTTCACCGGCAATGATCGCGGCAATCCGTCTGGTAATGTCTGTCATAAGAATCTCATGCTGATAATATCTCGAACATCATAGGGCTTTGATGCGGCGCATTGAAGGCCGGAATTGCTCCGTGCCTGAATATTCCAATGCTTAGCAATTGTTGAGACAGGATAAATTGACTGTGTAATAAATCGCGGTCAGGCCGTTTGAAGCTAGATCAAATTACATTGGAGGGTGGCTTGATCGTCATTTGTCAGATGGCGCTGTACACGAGCCCAAAACAGCCTCTATTTGCGGGCTTTGCCACCTTCAGCAACGATTTTTCCGCCCGTTTGCATATCCACGACATAGTAAAAAGAGGCGGTTCCACTCGCCTTTTTCTTCCTTTGCGGGCTGCTTACAAACCAATCATATTCGCCTGTGACCGCGCATAGATTATTCTCACACTGGACGCGAATTGAGTTCTCATTCACATAACTGCTTCTGACCGGCCAACGATCAAAATATTTTCTTTTGTCTTGAAGAACTTCGTAATGTGATAGTCGTTTGCCAAAAAAATCAACATAATCGGCATAGAGCCTATCAGCGACACGCAGAGCCGTGGTTGCATCATTATTGCTGTTGATCATCAGTTTCACAAATTCTGCCACTCTATCATTTGCGTCCTGATCTTCAGTGGCTTGTACCTTTGGCAGAGGCGGCAGTTTTCTAATATGTTGATCAGTGTTCTCAATAGGGGCTGCAGCGATTTTTGCCGGTCTGTCCGCATAGCAGACGATCTGAAATACGGAATTGGATACTTTTTCTGTAAGATCAACAGATGAGAGTTGCGGGCTGTTCGCATCTCCGTCTTTCTCAAAAGCGATATTTCTTGATTGGAGAAACAGTTCCAAAATATTGCTTTTAATCGCAAAATTGACATTCTGAGGAATGCTACCGCTCTGTTTAATCGCATAACTGTCATTAAGACGGGCAGAGTTTATTCCTAGAAGATAACCACTGCGATCGACGAGCGGGCCACCGGAGTTTCCTGGCTGAATTGGGGTGGATATTTGCAGATAGCGTGTATCGTTCTCAAGGCCGATAAGGGAATTAATGTTTCCCATCGTGATTTTGATGCCGTCTGACAAGATTTGCGCCAAGGGATATCCTAGTGCTGCCACATCTTCACCCAGACGAGGGGAGGTGTTTCGCAGTTTCAGAGGTTGTATCTCAGGCTTTAACGAGGTGAGTTGCAAAATTGCAAGATCGTTTTGTTTATCAATCTGAATGTTTTTTGCTTTGCCTAAAGAGGCGACTTCAACATAGCTGCAGTCTTCTACAACATGCGCATTCGTAACGATCCAGTTGTCTTTAGAAATTAAAAAACCAGTGCCTGTTCCGGCAGGCTGGGCGGCAAGTGCCGGTTGATTAATGGCGGCTGTTCCTACAGCTACAACCATAACAAATGCACTGAACGAACGCATATATTGCCACCCCTAGAGCATTTCACAGTCAAATTAGATCAATTTGGACAGTCTGTGACAATGCGATCAAACATAGAATGAGAGCGAGCGCTATGATCCAATCTGGATATAAACCGCTCTTGTCAATCTTTCCGATTTATAAGCACGTGCGTGAAGTGGAGTCCATGCGGCTTCGGTATTGTTTCGTTGTAAGAATGTTAGTTTTAAATTTTGCGTCGCATGCTTATCACATGAATTCGCCGCTATTATCTGCAACTGATTGAAAATAAACGAATCTCTTTGATGAGATAATATGATGAAAAGCTCATCTTATCTGTTTTATCAAAAGGAGATTTTACTGGAAGATTTGTTGGTAGCGGAGGACGGATTCGAACCGCCGACACAAGGATTATGATTCCTCTGCTCTAACCTACTGAGCTACTCCGCCCCACCGATGCTGCGAAGCATTAAACTGTTTCGCGAAGCACTTGTTCTCGTTGGGAACGGGGGTCGTATAAGTCGGTATGTGCATAGCTGTCAAGCGCTGTTATGCATTAATCGGTATTGTAATCCATCTTTTGCAAAGTTATTGAGTTTTCAACAAGCAAAGGCAGAAAAATATGGCACCGCGTATCGCAGTTCTCGGTTGTGGCTATTGGGGCAACAACCATACCCGTACTCTAAAAGGTCTCGGCGTGCTGGCTGCAGTCAGCGATATTGATCCGGCACGATCAGCAAAATTTGCTGCAGACTATGATGTGGCGCAAATCAGCATTGATGATCTTTTCGCCTCGAAAGACATTGATGCGATTGTTATGGCGCTTCCGGCGCAGTTTCATGCGCAATATGCCATCCGCGCTGTGGAAAGCGGCAAGGATGTTCTGGTTGAAAAGCCGATTGCTCTGACTGTTGCCGATGGTGAGGCAGAAATCGCCGCCGCCAAACAGCATGGCCGCATCTTTATGGTTGGCCATATTCTGCGCTTCCATCCGGCATTTGAAAAATTGCTGGAACTAACACAGAGCGGTGAGCTCGGCAAAATCGGCTATATTCAGGCACATCGTATCGGCCTTGGTAAATTCCACGGCCAGAATGATGCTTTGTGGGATCTGGCACCGCATGATTTGTCGATGATTCTGGCGCTGACTGGTTGTGAGCCGACTGCTGTCCGTGGTGAAGGTGCGGCAATGGTCGATCATTTGAGCGATTTTGCTCATCTGCACATGGAATTTCCAAACGGTATCCGTAGTCATCTTTTCGCATCGCGCCTGAATCCGATCATGGATCGTCGCCTTGCCGTTGTTGGTGACAAGGCTATGGCTGTTTTTGATGATGCTGAGCCGTGGGAGCGTAAACTGACCCTGTTCCGTCATAAAGTCTGGCAGGAAAACGGCCAGATTGCATTCACCAAAGCTGATCCGGAATATGTGCCGGTGCAGGAAAGCATGCCGCTAACCCGCGAGCTGGAACATTTTATTCATTGCATTGAAACACGGGAAACCCCGCGTACCAATGGTGAAGAAGCTGTGAGCGTGCTGCGTATTCTGACCAAAGGCACGGTGAGCCATCCGGCAGGCTGAGCGGAATCACAAATATTTGAGATATCCGGCTCTGTGCTACGCTGACGTGTCGGTTAGATTGGCACATAATATGGCGCATAGAGAGGGGCATTTGCCCTGATCTATGTGGACAGACGGCGGGAATATAAAAAACAAAGAGATAGAGCGGCTTTTCTGGTGTAAGAACCTGTCAGGCCGCTTATAGCGACTGCAGAGCGGGATGACGGGAGACGCGACATTCCGCAATTGCTTCAAGCTGTGTTACATTATTTGCTAAACCGTGAATGATCCGACATGGCGAAGTCTCTTTTGAGAGACTAAATACTACTCGATTCGCTGGTGCGCGCGTGCATGGTGCGGATCAATTGATATTGGAGCCGACATGCAATTCATCGATCTTGTGAGCCAGCGCGCTCGCATTGAAGACCGTCTTAACGCTGCTGTACTGAAAGTTATCGCAGAAGGTAAGTATATTCTCGGACCTGAAGTTGCTGAGTTTGAGAAGCAACTTGCTGATTACGTAGGCGTCAAGCATGTTCTGGCCTGCGCCAATGGTACAGACGCTTTGCAGATGCCGCTGATGGCAATGGGCGTTGGTCCCGGCGATGCTGTTTTCTGCCCGAGCTTTACCTTTGCTGCAACCGCTGAAGTGGTGGCGCTGGTTGGTGCGGAAGCGGTTTTCGTAGATGTTGAAGAAGACACCTACAACATGAACGTCGAACAGTTGCAGGCAGCCATTGATGCCGTGCGCAAAGAAGGCCGCCTGATGCCAAAAGCGATCATTCCGGTTGATCTGTTCGGTCTGCCTGCTGATTATCGTGCAATCATGACGATTGCGGATAAAGAAGGCCTCAAAGTGATTTCCGATGCTGCCCAGTCGATCGGCGGCAAGCGCGATAACGCAATGTGCGGTTCTTTCGGCCATGTTGGTGCAACCAGCTTCTACCCTGCCAAGCCGCTCGGCTGCTATGGCGACGGTGGTGCGATCTTCACCAATGATGACGAGCTGAACGATGTTCTGCGCTCTATCCATTTCCACGGTAAGGGTGAAACCCAGTACGACAATGTGCGTATTGGCTTGAACTCGCGTCTGGACACTATTCAGGCAGCTGTTTTGCTTGAAAAAATGGCTATTCTGGAAGACGAAATGGAAACCCGTCAAAAGGTTGCCAATCGTTATGCCGAAGGTCTGGGTGACATTGTTAAAGTTACCCGTCCTGCTGCTGGTATCCGTTCCGCATGGGCACAATATTCGATCGAAACCGAACGCCGCGATGAGCTGAAAGCCCATCTGCAGGCTCAGGGTATTCCGTCGGTTATTTATTATGTGAAGCCGCTGCATTTGCAGACTGCTTACAAGCATTACATGGTTGCGCCAGGCGGTTTGCCGGTATCGGAAGCTTTGCCTTCACGCATCCTCAGCCTGCCAATGCATGCTTATCTCTCGGATGAAGATCAGGAACGCATCATTTCCGCGATTCGTGAGTTCCACGGTAAATAAGCAACGCAATCAGCGTGATGAAATGAATAATGAGGCCGGATGGAAACATCCGGCCTTTTTGCTTTTTCAAAGGGGCAGTGAAAAACAGACGGGATGCCTGAAAATGCAAAGATGAGTTGAAAATTCATATTATTGAATGCTAGAGCGGTTTGCGTTCATGTTGGATCGCAGTGCTCGCTCTAGTTTCTTTAGTTTGTCGCATTATCCCGACGTCAAGTTGATCCAACTTGACTGTGAAATGCTCTAGCTGAAGCAAACTGATTGGTTTCTGATCAGACAGAAGCAACAGGAGAGATTATGAATAAGCCTGTCTTTATTGCGCAGACGGACATTTCCTCAGCGCAGCCTGAGAAAATATTTGAAAACCTGTTGTCCGGTTACGCTGAGCATTATCCGGTGGAACGTAATGACAATAAGGCCACGATTGCCTTGCAGATGGGCATTGCAAAGCTGACGCTGGAGCAAGGGCATCTGGCTGTTGTGACAGAGGCCAAGAATGAGAGCGATCTGTCTTATCTGAAATTCGCTGTCGCTGAAGGTATTATCCACCATGCAGCCGGAGAGGCGTTGAATTTCCGCTGGGAAGGTGATGGTGCCGGTGAGGGCAGTCTGCCGCCGTTTTTCCGGGAGATGACAGTGATTGGCGTGCGGAATGTAACGCCGCATATGCGCCGTATACGCCTGCGTGGTGATGATCTGGCACGCTATGCGACCGGTGGTTTGCATGTGCGTCTGGTCTTGCCGCCAAAGCCGCCGTTAAAACCGCAATGGCCGCATCTGGGCGCGGACGGACGACCTGTCTGGCCGGACGGCGAGCAGAAGCTGACCAACCGTGTTTACACGATCCGCACGATCAATGTGGAAGAGAACTGGGTTGATATTGATATGGTCGTGCATCCGAGCACGGACACGGCCCCCGGTACGGAATGGGCGATGCAGGCGCAGATCGGTGATATTATTGGCATGACCGGCCCCGGTGGCGGCGATGCCGGTGAGGCGGATGTCTATATACTGATTGGCGATGAGACGGCATTACCGGCAATTTCCCGCATTTTAGAGCGGTTACCTGCTACAGCCATGGCGACAGTTCGTATTGAAGTAGCCGATGAGGATGAAGAACAGGTGCTTGAAACAGCGGCCATGCTGGATCTGGAATGGCTGCATCGCAATGGTGCTGAAGCCGGAACGACCTCGCTGTTGATAGATGCGGTGCAGGATGCTGCACCGATGCCGATTGATGGCCAGCGTATCTTTGCATGGGCAGGCTGTGAGTTTGATGCTTTTAAGGCCATTCGTGCCTTCTGGCGCAAAGAATGTGGCTTAAACCGTGATGATCATATGGCCGTTGCCTATTGGCGCCGTGGCGTTGCAGGGCGGGATTAACCGCTTATCGCAAAGCGGTAAAACAGAGGCGGCGTGCTCTGAGAGTATGAAACAGCGCAATGTGGGCAATAACACATTGCACTGTCCTGATCCGATCAGACGGATTTATCTTTTATCCGCTTGGCCAGACTTTTGGATTTTTTCTTTTTACTGGCAGAGGGCGGCGCGGATGGCTCGGCTTTTTCTTGCAGAAGAGCAGGAATAGGTGAAGCCTCTCCTTCCTGCACTGCCGTTTTTACGACCATTTCGGCTGCAAGTTCGCTGATGGTTTCTCGCAACTTGTAATCTTGATCGCTTAAGCCTCGGCTGTTCGTGCCGGCAATTTTGCTCTGGTGATCCAGTTTTTCCTGTACATCAGAAAGCTCGGTAATCAGCCTGTGTAGTTTTTCTTCAAGCGCCTGATTGCGGTGTTTCTCACTCTCTAGAGATGTTTTCAATGCGGTCACCTGAGAAGCCAGTTCTGAATTAATGCTGTTGAGTTGTTTTTTGTCCTGCCGCAAATCGCTTGCCTCGCGGCGCAGGCGATCTGCCTCAGTGTTTTTTTGCGCAACTTCTTTACGCAGGGTTTCGCTGAGTTGGTTCAGAGCTTCATTCTGGCGCTGTAAGCGACCATGCTCTGCTGTTGCAGCTTCCTGTTTGGCGTGAAGCTGTTTCAGATTGTTTTGCAATGCTGTTAGCTGCTGTTTGTCATCCTGCAGCTGTATTTTTAAGACTTCCAGCTCTTGCTGCAAAGGCTTAATTTTTTCCAGCTCACTACGATCTGTGCTGATTTTCAACAAAGCCTGTGTGTGCTTTTCACGGATTTCCAATGCCTGCATTTCAGCTTTACGCAGGCTGAGTGCATGCGCTGCCCGCAGCAAATCCCTGTCAGCTTCAATGGCTGTGAGAGACATTGGCAATTGTACAGCCATCTGCTTTTGCCACAGATAATGCGCACGTCGCCAGAATAGCGGTGCGGCCAGCAAAATCAGAAAGGCTGCGCATAAAAAGCCCAGCAGAAAAACCAGTACGGATTGTATCACGATCTGCCGATCTCCGGTGCTTTCAGACGATCATGTGAACGCGCGAAAATGCTGTTCGTCAGAACCTGTGCAAGTCTTAGAGACAGGCACAGGTACAAATATAAATGTTCTAAAGGTTCAGAACGGGTTCCATGTGGCTGATGGTGTCAGCTTGAGATAGCCGATATTAACGCCGAGGCGGGCACCAACGCCGGTACGAACCGGAACCAGCAGAATATTGCCGCGCTTCAGGACATTGAAACCGGCACCAGCAATGACATAAGCCGAACCGGAAACGCCAGCATAACGGCCATAAAGCATGTTCACATCATCCAGATTGTAAACCAGCATCATAACGCGCGAACCCTGACCACCAAAATCCCAGCCGAGGGATGGTCCCTGCCAGAATGTTTTGTGGTCACCGGCATTCTTTGTATAGAGGGTGCCTTCGCCAAATGTCAGGCCGCCTACAAACGCGCCCGAGCCTTCTTCGCCCAGAATATAACCGTTTGGCAGGCCGTAGCTCTGGAATACTTTTTCAATTGCAGATGCAACGCCGCCCGAGGTCGAGCCGAAAAAACGATGACCGGAGGCAACAATTTCCTCCATACTGAAGCCTTCATTGGCTTTGGCCTGTTGCGGCAAAACGCTAATCAGAGCCATTAATCCTATTATGACCGATGCAACACGCATGCGGAAAGAGGACAGGTTTAAGGTAGCCATTAAAAATTCCTTTTGGCTGCTTGGCTCGCTCTGTCTGACACGGACAATCACTAATCCTGACGGAAATGACTGGTCCTGCTCCTTAAACATGCGCAACCTGTTGCGCATATGCTTAAAACCCTGTCCGGATTTGCAATTCTGATGACTGCATTCTCCGGTTCGCATCCGTTTTAAGTATGGGATGCTTCATGTGCGAAAACGTTTTTTACTATTTTCTGCACGGACATGACGCTCATTGTGCGTCAAAAACCTTGTTGAATTGTTTATATGAAAAATTGTCCTTTCAATGACTTAATGAAACGGCATTTAAATTGTTTTTGTCGTGTTATTTGGTAATCATTAAGCCTATTCGCGCATAATCGCGGCACAGGGATGCCATAGCATCCTGTTAGCAGTTTGTGTTCCGGTGATTCGTTTTGCGATGTGACAAATTTTTGCCCGCAAGCATGAGACGGAATTTTTGAATTAAGCCTGCTTGCAGGCAGAGATAATATTTGGAGACGCAATCAATGGCCTTGCCTGTTGTTCTTTCTGCGGTTGATTTGGGTGCATTGCTGTGCAGCCGCATTTGCCACGACATTATTTCACCGGTGGGTGCGATTAATAATGGTTTGGAACTGCTGGAAGAGGGCGGTGCTGATGAAGATGCGATGGCTCTGATTGCTGCCAGCGCGCGCAATGCTTCTGCCCGTCTGCAGTTTGCCCGTATTGCTTTTGGTGCTGCCGGTTCTGCCGGTGTACAGATTGATACTGGTGATGCGCAAAATGTTGCCACCGCTTATATGGCGAATGAAAAGCCGGAATTTACCTGGACCGGTACCCGTGCATTCCTGCCTAAAAATCAGGTTAAACTGCTGCTGAATATGATCCTGATCGGTATTTCATCCATTCCGCGTGGCGGCAATCTGGATGTGGTGATGGAGGATATGGAAACAGATCCGAAAATCAGTGTTAAAACCCGTGGCCGTATGCTGCGCGTACCACCGAAGTTCAAAGAACTGCATGAGGGTATTGTACCGGAAGAAGCGATTGATGCTCATGCTGTGCAGCCATATTACACGCTGCTGCTGGCTGAAGAAGCTGGTATGGAAATCGTGATTGATGTGAGCGAAGAAGAAATCATTTTCCGCGCGCAGATGCAGGAAGTCGAACCTGCATTTCAGGGCGATGTTCCTGAAAGTGACGATGGCACAGTCGCTGCAGATGCCGGTACGCTCGCTGACGATTGATGAATCATCATCTTGTATGACTTATTGAATAGCCGCGCAGTTTTTACACTGCGCGGCTTTTTCGTGCCTGTCACTTAGAGCGCATGCGCGCTCTTGGGCGCACAAAGGTCGATCTAACACTTTATATTTACAGAGTAATTTAACGTTAAACTGATCCAAGTTTAAGGAATTATGCTGTAGGTAATAAAAAACCCCGCTAAAGCGGGGCTTTTGGATATCGCTTATGCATAAAACTTATGCGATTTCGCGATGTTCGATACCATCCTGATCGCGCAGCACATAACCACGACCCCAGACTGTTTCGATATAGTTCTGGCTACCGGAAACAGCATCGAGCTTCTTGCGCAGTTTGCAGATGAAAACGTCGATGATTTTTAGTTCCGGTTCGTCCATGCCGCCATAAAGATGGTTGAGGAACATTTCCTTGGTCAGGGTTGTGCCCTTACGTAAGGAAAGCAATTCCAGCATCTGATATTCTTTGCCGGTGAGGTGAACGCGCTGGCCGCCGACTTCTACAGTCTTGGCATCCAGATTAACGATCAGATCGCCGGTGGTGATTACAGACTGTGCATGGCCTTTCGAACGACGAACGATTGCATGAATACGGGCAATCAATTCATCTTTATGGAAAGGTTTTGTCATATAGTCGTCAGCTCCGAAGCCGAGGCCGCGAACCTTATCTTCAATACCAGCCATACCGGACAGGATGAGAATAGGGGTCTTTACCTTGGACAGGCGCAGTGTGCGCAGCACTTCGTAACCTGACATATCCGGCAAGTTCAGATCGAGCAGGATAATATCATAATCGTAGAGCTTACCCAGATCGATGCCTTCTTCGCCCAGATCTGTCGTGTAAACATTGAAGCTCTCTGACTTGAGCATCAACTCGATGCTTTGTGCAATTGCACTATCGTCTTCAATCAAAAGAACGCGCATCTCAGAATCCCTTTTTTCCGCCGCTTAACCTGATCCAGCAGTTAACTGCTTAACAGCACTCGCTTTGAACCAAGTCTGCCACCGAATGGTTAACAAAATATGATTCTCATTGGCAATAGTAAATATCAGTCTTGTAGCATTTTCATCTAACTATTTGAATTCACAATACAATCACTTGAAAAATTTCTTAATAAATTAGTTTAAGAAATCGTTATAAGTGATTCAGCAGATTCATTTTTTCATTGTTGCTGAAAAAACACAGCGAATTTACCTAGCCTTAAGTCCTAACCGCTATGATTAACGCTGTACGTAAAGGAATGGTTACCAAAAGCCCGAAATCTTAATTTTTTGTTTCAAAATTAAGAAGTTTCTTTGCGTGATGGGGTGGTCGCAGGCGGAAAATCGTCAAAAGCTGCCTGTGAAGTTGGTGTTCAAGGAGTAATGCGTATGAAGCCACGTGAAAGTCTTGTCCGGCTGAAACTGTTTCAGGTTAAAGAAAAGCGCCGGCAAATTGGTCAGCTTGATCTGATGATGGGTGAGTTCGAGCGTATGGCCGGTGAGCTTGATGCGCAGATCCAGTCAGAAGAGCGCAAAGCAGGTATTACGGATATAACCCATTTTGCTTATCCGACCTTTGCCAAAGCCGCGCGTCAGCGTCGCGATAATCTTTTTGATTCGATCCGCGATCTGATGTCTCAGAAAGATGCTGCCGAAGCAGACCTGCTGGAAGCCGAAGCTAATCTCGCCCGCGCCGAAGCTCTCGAAACCCGGGACGGCAAGATCAAAGAGATTGAAGAGGCTCCTGTCTATGATCGTCGCGTCATGATCGGCTAAAGATTTCGGCTCTGATGGCCTGCAAATGGCGACTTTTTGCGCTTCCGGTGCTCATGTACACACGGCACCGCACGTCCAATAGGACGTGCAAAGGTTGCCGTGATCTCAAGACTGCATAATCTTATCTTTCATCAGCAGATGAAAGGATTATGCAGGGTACATTCCGCTCCGGTTCTCAAAACTCACCATTTTCGTCTCATCATAACCAAAATCTAACCAGTTCTGCCTCGCTTGGTATGAACAGGCACAGTTTACAATGCATAATTCCTTAAACCCGATGGTCTAAGGAATTATGCATTTTTTGTTCTGTAGGTTTGGATATGGCTCAATGAGGTTGGAATTTGGTTAAACCTTTGTGGCGATTGAACCTTTTCAAAGTGTGATGCGTTAGCATCTTGAGCTGCCTTGGGCTTAGAGCGTGCTTTAAAAACAACAAAGCCGGAGAGCATGGCTCTCCGGCTTTTTGTGTTTAGAACCTGCCGCAGCGCGGCAAATTCAGTTTTCTGATCACGCCGTCCCTCAAACCCAAGAGGGGGAAGCTTAGTGTCTGTATTGTTGTATGCGGGTTGTCCGCAAACCGGCGAGACCATGCTCGTCGATGGACAACTGCCAAGACAGAAACTCTTCGACTGTCAGCGTATAACGCTGACAGGCTTCCTCTAGGCTGAGGAGGCCGCCGCGAACAGCAGCAACAACTTCAGCCTTGCGGCGGATAACCCAGCGCCGTGTATTTGACGGCGGGAGGTCTGCAACGGTGAGCGGACTTCCATCCGGACCGATGACGTACTTTACTCGTGGTCTTACCAGATCGGTCATTGTACTCTCTACACAACACTCAAGGACCTAATCACGCTTCACGATAGCGTCACAGCTTTAAAAAAGAGCTAAGCACTCGGTAAGGCTCTGGTAATAAATAATAATTTTTATTAATCATTAAGCAGAAGAAGCTTGAAAACGCCATATTTTGGTCGTTTTAAGCGTTTTTCACGTGTTTTCGTGTCAAAAAAAAATATTAAAAAAACGCGTTTAAGCTGCGGCATCTTGGCAAGGCGGTTCAGAATGGCCTATATAAGGGGAGAATTTGAAGCAAGATATCGGGTTATTGCCCGGATATGGATCCAATCATGAAACTGAACAGCCTCGATTTACCGGGTAAACCGGAAGATACACGCATTGTTGTTGCAATGTCTGGGGGCGTTGATTCTTCGGTCGTTGCCGGTATTCTTAAACGTGAAGGCTATGATGTTGTTGGCGTAACCCTTCAGCTGTATGATCATGGCGCTGCCGTGCACCGTGCCGGTTCCTGCTGTGCAGGACAGGACATCGAAGATGCGCGCCGTGTTTCTGAAAGCTTGGGCATCCCGCATTACGTCCTGGATTATGAAGCACGCTTCCGCGAAGCCGTTATTAATCCTTTTGCCAATAGCTATGTGAGCGGTGAAACGCCGATTCCATGTGTTGCCTGTAACCAGACAGTAAAATTTGCTGATCTGCTGGCCACAGCGCGCGATCTGGGCGCGGCGGCACTTGCGACCGGTCACTATATCCGCAGCGGCGAGAACGGCGACCACAGAGCTTTATTCCGTCCTGTTGATGCGGATCGCGATCAGAGCTACTTCCTTTTTGCCACTACGCAGGAGCAGATCGATTATCTGCGTTTCCCGCTGGGCAATCTGCCAAAAGCGCAGGTTCGCGAAATGGCTGAGGAAATGGGACTGACTGTTGCCAAGAAACAGGACAGTCAGGACATCTGTTTTGTTCCGCAGGGCAAATATTCCGACATTATTTCCCGTTTGAAGCCGGAAGCCGCAACACGTGGTCATATCGTGCATATTGACGGCCGTGTTCTCGGCGATCATGAAGGTATTGTTCATTATACCGTTGGTCAGCGTCGCGGGATCGGCATTGCTACCGGTGAACCGCTTTATGTGGTGCATCTGGACGCTGCCCATGCGCGCGTTATTGTTGGCCCACGTGAAGCGCTTGAAACGCATAAAGTATTCTTGCGTGATGTGAACTGGCTGGGCGATGGTTCGCTTGATGATCTGCCTGCAGAAGGTGTTGAAGTTTTTGCCAAGGTTCGCTCAACGCGTCCGCCAAAGCCTGCTGTGCTGCATCATGCAGACGGACAGACCTGGGTGGAGCTGATCGACGGCGAAAGCGGTATCGCTCCGGGACAGGCCTGTGTGCTCTATTCCGATGACAGCAATACGGCTCGTGTGTTTGGCGGTGGTTTCATTGCCCGCTCAGAACGCGCGCCTGAAGCTGAAAAAATGCTGCGTGAACTGACAGGGAGTGGCGCAGCCGCGACATCAAAGTCGATTTCTGCTGCCTGATACAGTCTGAATAATCTGAAATGCTTGAACAGCCCTAATCCAGTGGATTAAGGCTGTTTTGCTTTGTGCTTTTTGAAATAGGGATCATTTGGCAAGCAGATATGGTCAACTGTCAAACTCCCTAAAACCATTAGATACGGCATTGTTAGAGTTTGGCTGTTTGAGGGGCATGTGAAAGAGGCAGAGCGACCTGTGTGTGCAAAGTCGGGTACGTGGCGCTCTGATAACCCTCAACCGGTATCAAGTAGAGAATAGTGGCTCACAGTTGCCTGTCCGGCTGGCTGCAGCGTTGAAAGCGTAGCCGATGGTAGGTCGGATTGATCGCCATTGTATGGCTACTCGCAGAGCTGCTTTAGTCGCCAATCTGTCAGTGTTCAGTCGATTTATTGTGCAGACTAAAAAAGCTGTTCTGTCTGTGAGTGTTTTGGGTTGTTTCTGCATGGCGAAAACAGCGCATTTATAACACCTGAGGCTGAAGCCGTTATTCGCAAAATTTATATGTCTCATCAATAAAATTGAGGTGACGGAATTTATGAAAAAAGAGTATTGAAATTCATATATTTACGAAAGCTGAAATTTTTATATACGGTCATTGTCATGCAACCTAAGATTGTTATGGCAAAATTTTGAGACGTAAGTTTTGCTTTTTGATCTTTTATAATGATGCGTATTTTGGCTCAGGCAGAAGCTGATATTCGGGCTAAACTGGCCTTGTTTTTCAGTGCAGTGCCGTTTTCAGTCTAAGATTTACAGAAAGCTGGAGCGGCTCAGGCAAGACAGTGCAATGCCGGAAGCTGTTGCAACATTCAGGCTGTCAAACTGGCGCGACATAGGAATACGCGCTGTCTGTAGTGAGGAGAGAAGATGGTTTGGTAATCCTTCGCCCTCTGTGCCCAGCAGTAGCGCTGTGCGACCGTTTACGGGCATATCGTAGAGTGATTGCGTGCTTTGCGGAGACAGGGCTATGAGGTTAACTCCGGCCTCTGCGACAGTCTTCACAATATCATCAATCTTGCCGGAATGGGCATATGGCACCTGCAAAGTAGCACCGACCGAAACCCGGATTGCTTTGCGATAGAGCGGATCACAGCAGGTTTCATCCAGCAGTACACATGCGGCCTCAAAGGCAGCAGCATTTCGAAAAATCGAGCCAATATTGTCATGATTGGATATGCCGCAAAGAATAAGCATCTGTGCGTCTTCTGGCAGATTATCAATTAATTCACTGATATTATTTGGATTTTTTCGAATGCCAACGGCAAGAATACCGCGATGAACGTGAAATCCGGCAATCTGATCCATATCTGCTGCGGAGACCGCATAGATGGGAGTATGTGCTGGACATATCGATAAAATATCCTGAAGGCCGGCCAGTTTATTTTCAGAAATAAGAAGAGATTCCGCTTCAAACTGTGCGGAATTAAGCAGAACGCGTAAAACAACTTTGCCTTCTGCGATAAAGCGAGACTGACGTCCTGTCAGATCTCTTTCTTTAATATTGAGATAAGCGCCGAGGCGCTTATCTTCTAAGTCATTGATAAATATTACGGAATTATTCACAGTCTGATCGTTCATCCGTTCAGTTAAGCGAATGCTTCCCGTCGTCTTTCACTGCGTTCCAGATAAAGACCGCCCAGTGTTGATAGTACCAGTTCAATATGCGGTGATGAAACAACGTAATAGATTGTCTGAGCATCGCGTCTTGTTGAAACAAGATTAAGCGCACGCAGCTTGGCAAGATGCTGAGACAATGCTGACTGACTTAAGTCAATTGCTTTCGCAAGACTTCCGACAGACATTTCATTGTGCAACAACTTACAAAGGATCAGCAATCTTTTGTTGTTTGCAAGCGCTGACAGAAAGTCAGCGGCCTGATCTGCATTATCAACAAGATTTGCGTATATGTTGTCATGTTTCATGTGCAGTCCTACCCCCGTATGACAGCAATTTTGATGATACGCTTATAAGAAAAATATCAGCGCACTATTACAACTACCAATAGAATTAATATTTGCAAGAATTATTTTAAAAGTCTCAGAATAATTACTCTTTCCGGCACTGGATCAGCGACCGGAAAAAACACCTTTAATTTTCAGTGCCGAGCATGTTCGAAAACGATAAAATGCCGTTTTCATTCGAAATGTGACTAAATTTGTATTATAAATAATTCTTAAACATAGGCCGGAAATATTTCCCCTGTGGAAATGCATGGCATCGGCATATAGTTTTTGTGAGAACACATTTCTGTGAATTACCGCTGGTGTTATTCATGAGCGGCCTTAAACCCATCCGCAGTAGCTTTTACTACAAGTAAATCACGACTGCGGACGGGAGAGGGACGAGAAGCTTTAACTTATTCCGGCTTATGCGGATGATGAAGCGCTTAATGAGCGTGTAAAATATCTTCCGGTTTCAAATGGAACGCTTTACCAAAGCCGCCATTCAGGCCGGCGCTTTCAATGTTGAGGCGGAAAATCACAAAATCGCCGAGGTCAATGTAGAGTTTAACTTTAGGACGCTTTTGCAAGAATAAATCGCGCAGACGCTGGTAGCCTTCGCGATCGCGCGTAAATTTCTCAGCCACACAAGCGAGTGTAATACGCGGATGTACCAGCGGATCGCCTTTATCTGCCGGTTCACCCAGCAAAAGTGAGCAGACAGGATTGGCGTCGAGCGCAGGTGTGTGGGTCGCAAGACCGGAGGCCAAAAGCAGGGGCGTATTATCTGTATCTGTGGTGATAGCGACACGGGTAACGCTCGGACGGCCGGAGGCGGGATCGAGCACGGCAAGCGATCCATAAGTCGCATCGGTCATCAGCCGTAAAGCCAGATCGCGTGCTTCATCGGTGGTCTGTTGAATAACATCTTTCTTTTCACTCATAATCCTGCCTCAAATTTCTATCTTATTGTGATCTGTCAATGACTTGCGTAACGCGGAGTACGCTTATGCGATTCTGGTCTTGCATCATGCAAAATGCTGCTGCATGGGCTATTAAAGCATAAAATCGTACCGTTATGCTCATGATTTTGAAACGGTTCAAATTACAAAATTTCTTTTAAATATCAAATATATGTTACTGTATGCTAATCGTTTAGAAGGGATTTAAATTTCAAGGCGTTGACCTAGACGTAAAATAAACTTGCCTTTTTACCACACACAATGCTTCTTTACCGTTCAGACTGCGACGTGAGGCGTTGCAGCTTGTTATCGGGTGGAGGCCTATAATGAAATTTCACACTAAACTTCTTGCTGCGACTGCGCTGACTGCTGCCATGATGGCCGGTTACTCAGGCGCCGCATCCGCCAAGACACTGGTTTATTGCTCGCCGGCATCGCCGGAGGGTTTTGATCCGGCACCTTATACTGGTGGTGATACTTTTGATGCGGCTGCGCATCCGGTTTATAACCGTCTTGTTGAGTTCGAAAATGGCACAACCAATGTTGAGCCAGGTCTCGCAGAGAAATGGGAAGTTTCCGAGGATGGTTTGGAATATACATTCCATCTGCGTCAGGGCGTAAAGTTCCAGACAACGGATTTCTTTACACCAACCCGCGAGTTTAATGCGGATGACGTGCTGTTCTCGTTTGATCGTCAGCGCAACAAAGATAATCCATGGCATGAATATACTGCAGGTATTTCCTACGAGTATTTTGACAGTATGGATATGGGCGTACTGATCAAAGACGTTGTTAAGGTCGACGATCACACAGTTAAATTTGTTCTGACCCGTCCTGAAGCACCGTTTATCGCTAATATTGCGATGCCGTTCGTTTCGATCATGTCGAAAGAGTACGCGGACAAGCTTGAAGCTGATGGCAAAAAAGAAAACCTGAACCAGTTCCCAGTGGGTACCGGTCCGTTTACTTTCGTTGCTTATCAGAAAGACGCGGTTATCCGTTATAAAGCTAATCCGGATTTCTGGGGTGAAAAACAGAAGATTGATGATCTGGTTTTCGCGATCACGACTGATGCTGCTGTGCGTGCACAGAAGCTGAAGGCTGGCGAATGTCACCTGATGTCCTATCCGGCTCCTGCCGATATTAAAGGCCTTCAGGAAGACAAAAACCTTAAAGTTGATCAACAGGCCGGTCTGAACGTTGCTTATCTGGCTTACAACACCTTGACCGCTCCGTTTGACAAGCCTGAAGTGCGTAAGGCACTCAATCAGGCTGTGAACAAGCAGGCAATTATTGATGCGGTGTTCCAGGGCTCTGGCCAGGTTGCTAAAAACCCGATTCCACCGACAATGTGGAGCTATAACAACGCCGTTGAAGACGACAAGTATGATCCGGACGCCGCTAAGAAGGCTCTCGAGGACGCTGGTGTTAAAGGCCTGAGCATGAAGCTCTGGGCGATGCCTGTTTCCCGTCCTTATATGCCGAATGCCCGCCGTACAGCGGAGCTTATTCAGGCTGATTGGGAAAAAGTTGGCGTTAAAGCAGAAATCGTATCCATGGAATGGGGCGAATATCTGAAAAAATCATCGGAAAAAGACCGTGATGGTGCTGTTATCATGGGCTGGACCGGTGACAATGGTGATCCGGACAACTTCCTCAGCGTCTTGCTGTCCTGCGTAGGTGTTGGCAACAACAACCGTGCGCAGTGGTGCTACAAGCCATTTGATGATCTGATCAACAAAGCGAAGATCACTTCGGATAAAGATGAACGTACCAAGCTTTATGAAGAAGCACAGGTAGAGTTCAAGAAACAGGCTCCTTGGAATACACTGGCACATTCCACTGTTTATGTGCCTATGTCCGCTAAGGTTACGGGCTTTAAGATGAGCCCGCTCGGTGATTACCGTTTCGACGGTGTTGATATTTCCGAGTAATATTTAAGGGAGAATGACCGGGCGCTGAGTGAAATATTTCAGCGCCCGGTCTTGCTATATTCATGATACGATTCATTTTAAGCAAAATTGCCTATCTGGTACCGACGTTTTTCGGCATCACTATTCTTGCTTTCGGTTTTGTGCGCGTTCTGCCGGGTGATCCGGTTCTGCTGATGGCGGGGGAGCGCGGCGTATCGCCGGAGCGACATGCGGAGCTGATGAAACAGTTCGGTTTTGACAGGCCGATGTGGCAACAATATCTGGACTATATCTGGAATTTGCTGCACGGCGATTTCGGCATGTCTATGGTCACCAAAAAACCGGTGATTACCGAATTTATGACCTTGTTTCCGGCGACAGTTGAGCTGGCGTCTTGTGCTATTCTTCTGGCTGTGCTGATCGGTATTCCGGCCGGTGTGATCGCCGCTGTCAAGCGCGGTTCCTGGTTTGATCAGACCTCCATGGGCGTTGCTCTTGTTGGCTATTCGATGCCAATTTTCTGGTGGGGCTTGCTGCTGATTATCCTGTTTTCAGGTATACTACAGTGGACACCGGTATCGGGGCGTATTTCGCTGATGTATTTCTTCCCTCCGGTTACAGGCTTCATGCTGATTGACAGCCTTTTATCCGGACAGAAAGGCGCGTTTGCCTCAGCAGTCTCGCATCTGATCTTGCCGACTGTTGTTCTGGCGACAATTCCGATGGCGGTGATTGCACGCCAGACCCGTTCGGCAATGCTGGAAGTGCTTGGTGAAGATTATGTTCGTACAGCACGAGCCAAAGGTCTCGGCCAGCGTCGCGTTATCGGTCTGCATGCGCTGCGCAATGCGTTGATACCGGTTGTGACCACGATTGGTTTGCAGGTCGGTGTTTCGCTTGGCGGTGCTATCCTGACTGAAACTATTTTCTCCTGGCCGGGGGTCGGCAAATGGATGATCGACAGTATTTTCCGTCGTGACTATCCGTCAGTTCAGGGCGGTTTGCTCCTGATCGCGATCCTTGTGATGGTTGTTAATCTGGTTGTTGATTTGCTTTACGGCCTGATCAACCCGCGCATCCGGCATAAGTGAGGTTTCCAATGAGTAATTCTACGCTACCAATGGAAAAGCCGGTTGATGTGTCGTTCCGACGCCAGCTTGCAGATTTCTGGTATTATTTCAGTGTTAACCGTGGTGCGGTTATCGGTCTGTTCGTCTTTGTAACACTGTTTCTAGTGGCTGTTTTGGCACCCTTGATTGCGCCGCATGATCCAACACAGCAATATCGAGATGCATTGCTAACCCCGCCGGTCTGGCAGGAGGGCGGCAAAGCTGCCTATCTTCTTGGTACCGATGCGGTTGGCCGCGATGTGTTGTCGCGACTGATTTATGGCTCGCAATATTCACTGTTTATCGGTCTGGTTGTGGTGGTGCTGTCGCTGGTTTCCGGTGTGACGGTCGGCCTGGTTGCCGGTTTCTTCGGCGGTGTGGTTGATACAGTCATTATGCGCGTGATGGATATCATTCTGTCCTTTCCGTCGCTTATTCTTGCGCTGGTTCTGGTGGCTATTCTCGGGCCTGGCCTGATGAATGCGATGATCGCGATTGCTTTGGTGTTGCAACCGCATTTTGCACGTCTGACCCGTGCAGCCGTTATGGCAGAAAAGAACCGTGAATATGTGATTGCGGCCCGACTGGCTGGTGCCAGTCGCCTGCGTTTGATGTTCAAAACCATTCTGCCGAATTGCATGGCACCGCTGATTGTGCAGGGCACTTTGTCCTTCTCTAATGCGATCCTTGATGCAGCAGCTTTGGGCTTCCTCGGTATGGGCGCACAGCCGCCGACACCGGAATGGGGTACAATGCTTGCGGAAGCGCGTGAATTTATCACTCGTGCATGGTGGGTTGTGACTTTCCCGGGTCTTGCCATTCTGATTACTGTTCTTGCCATTAATCTGGTGGGTGACGGTATGCGCGATGCGCTTGATCCAAAACTGAAGAGGAGCTGAAAATGGCTCTTTTGGAAATTAAAAACCTTACGGTTGCCTTTGATACATCAACCGGTGCTTTCAAAGCGGTAGACGGCATCGATATTTCTGTCGATGCAGGTGAAGTGCTGGCAATCGTTGGTGAATCCGGTTCCGGAAAATCAGTTGGCATGCTGGCAGTGATGGGGCTGTTGCCTAAAACGGCGACCGTTACTGCTGATAAGATGGAGTTTGATGGTCGTGACCTGCTCAACATGAGCGATAAAGACCGTCGGGCTATTATCGGTCGCGAAATTTCGATGATTTTTCAGGAGCCGATTGCCAGTCTCAATCCGTGCTTCACCGTTGGTTTTCAGCTTGAGGAAGTTTTGCGCTTCCATCTTGGAATGGGCAAAGCGCAGCGCCGTGCCCGCGCCATTGAATTGCTGGAGCTGGTCGGTATCCGCGATGCGGGAGATCGTCTCGGCAGCTATCCGCATCAGATGTCCGGCGGCCAATGCCAGCGTGTGATGATTGCAATTGCGATTGCCTGCAATCCGAAGCTGCTGATTGCAGATGAGCCAACGACAGCGCTTGATGTGACCATTCAGAAGCAGATTCTCGATCTGCTGATGCGGTTGCAGGAAGAACACGGTATGGGACTGCTGATGATTACCCATGATATGGGTGTTGTGGCGGAAACCGCAGATCGTGTGATCGTGCAGTATAAAGGCCATAAAATGGAAGATGCGGATGTTCTCTCGCTGTTTGAGAACCCGCAAAATCCCTATACCAAAGCGCTGCTTTCAGCCTTGCCGGAAAATGCAACCGGTGACCGTTTGCCAACGGTTTCGGATTTTGTTTTGCAGAATGCCGCACCGTCAGGAGCTGCCCTATGAGTGAGATCGTTCTTGAAGCCCGTAATATCGTGCGGGATTATCACAGTGGCGGTGGTTTGTTTTCCAAAGCAAAGACTGTCCATGCGGTGAAGAATGTCAGCTTTTCGGTTGAGAAGGGCAAGACGCTGGCGATTGTTGGTGAGAGCGGTTGCGGCAAGTCAACGCTTGCCCGCATCCTGACTTTGATTGATCCGCAGACATCCGGTGAATTGCTGATCGACGGGCATCCGGTCAATATTGCGACTGATGGCCTGACTCGTGAAATGCGCCAGCGCGTGCAGATCGTGTTTCAGAACCCTTATGGTTCGCTCAATCCACGTCAAAAAATTGGTGACGTGCTGGCTGAACCGCTTTTGCTGAATACCAATATGTCAGCAAAAGAGCGTCAGGAAAAAGCGATGCAGATGTTGCTCAAGGTCGGTCTTGGCCGTGAGCATTTCAATCGGTATCCGCATATGTTCTCCGGTGGTCAGCGTCAGCGCATTGCAATTGCCCGTGCTTTGATGCTCAGCCCGCGTTTGCTGGTGCTGGACGAGCCGGTATCGGCGCTTGATTTGTCGGTACAGGCGCAGGTGCTCAATCTTCTTGCTGATTTGCAGGAAGAGTTTGATCTGACCTATGTCTTCATCAGTCATGATCTGTCCGTGGTGCGTTATATCGCTGATGAAGTGATGGTGATGTATTACGGTGAGGTGGTTGAATACGGCACGCGTGATGAAGTGTTTAATCATCCGCGCCACGACTATACCAAGAAGCTGTTTGCGGCCACACCACGCTCGGATGTTGAAAGCATTCGTCAGCGTGTTGCAGAACGTGCGAAAAAACGCTCTGCTGCTTAGAGCGCATCCCGAAAAGTGTGAAACGGTTTTCGGATAAGATGCGCGTTAAAGCAAATGATTAGAGCGCTAATCTGATCCAATCAGATCGAAATGTGCTCTAATAAAGCTGATTAGAAAATAGAAACGCCGCGCTGATTGCTCAGCGCGGCGTTTTTATTGAAGTTTAAGATTTATCTCTGATGGCGGGTAAGGCTCCGCACTACGTCATCTGCAGAGATTTTGCCGACAATTGCGCCATTATGCACCACGCCGACATCACCATTATTACGCACCATCGCCTGCATAATATCCTGAATAGGTGTGTCTGGCTTGGCGGTCGCCGCAAAAGGACGCGGCGGTGCACTGCGGTCAAGTGCTGACATAATATCGGCTGCCAGCAGAACGCTGAGCGGATTCATATTCGCGACGAAATCGGCGACATAGTCATTGGCTGGTTTGCTGAGAATATCCTGACCATTGCCGCACTGAATGATACGGCCACCTTCCATGATTGCGATGCGGTTGCCGAGCTTCATCGCTTCATCCAGATCATGGCTGACAAAAACGATAGTCTTTTTCAGATGGTCCTGCAAATGCAGCAATTCATCCTGCAAACGTGCGCGGATCAGCGGATCAAGAGCGGAAAAGGGCTCGTCCATCAATAGGATTGGTGCGCCGGTGGCAAAGGCTCGGGCAAGGCCGACACGCTGCTGCATGCCGCCGGAGAGTTCACCGACTTTGCGTGTTGCCCAGTCCTGTAAACCAACGAGTTCCAACTGATGCGCGACTGCCTCTGTGCGGTTCTGCTTTTTAAGGCCTGCAATTTCCAAGCCGAAGCCGACATTATCGGCCACCGTGCGCCATGGCAGCAGGCCGAATTGCTGGAACACCATTGAGATCAGATGGGTACGCAGATAGCGCAAATCTTTCGCGCCGGCATCTGTGACATTAAAGGCCTGATTGTCGTGATAGACAGTGACACAGCCACGGCTGATCGGAGTGAGGCGGTTGATGGCACGGAGCAGCGTGGATTTGCCGGAGCCGGACAGCCCCATCAGAACGAGCAGCTCGCCCTCACGAATATCCAGTGAACAATTATGAACGCCAAGGATATGTCCGGTTTCTTCCTGAATTTCCGTGCGGCTAAAGCCCTGATCGGCAAGATCAAGCGCGCGATCTGTCTTATTGCCAAAAACAATACTGATATTTTGAAGGCTGATTGAAGCCATGATTATTTTTCCCTGCCCGGACGGAAGATGCGGTCGAGAATAATAGCGACAACAACAATGACTAATCCGGCTTCAAAGCCAAGCGCGGTATTCACGGAGTTCAATGCGCGCACAACCGGCACGCCAAGGCCATTGGCACCGACAAGCGCAGCAATCACCACCATCGACAAAGACAACATGATGGTCTGGGTGAGGCCTGCCAGAATTTGCGGCATGGCATAGGGCAGCTCAATCTTCCAGAGCAATTGCCGACGGGATGCGCCAAAAGCCTCACCGGCTTCTTTCAGGTGGGCAGGTGTTGAAGAAATACCGAGATGGGTCAGGCGTACAGGAGCAGGCAGCACGAAAATTGCTGTGGCCAGCAGCCCCGGCACCATACCAATGCCGAAAAACACAATCGCCGGAATAAGATAGACAAAGGTTGGCAAGGTCTGCATCAGATCGAGGATCGGGCGAATAGTTGCATAAAGCTTTGGCCGGTGCGCAGTCGCAATGCCGATTGGCACGCCGAGCGCCATACAAATGAAGCAGGCCGAGAGAACCAGCGTTAATGTTTCCAGTGTCTGATCCCAGTAGCCCTGATTGAGAACGAAGAGAAAGCCGAGAATGGTCAGGACTACAGTTGAGATTTTGCGCTGCAAACCCCATGCAATCGCTGCAAAAATCGCAATCAATATAAACGGATGAGGAAATCTAAGTGCCGTCAATAGGCCATCAATCAGTGTCTGCATAATGGCGGCAAAGCCGTCAAACAGCCAGCCAAGATTGTCAGTTAACCAGGTGACAGCGTTTTTTGCCGTGCGCCCGACGGGAATTTTTTGTGATGTCAGCCAGTCCAAAAGTCAGGCCCCCGTTTCCTGTCAGTTTATTTCGAAATATTTTGCGTGCCGAAAGGCGTTGCAAATCTGAAACAGCTGTCCTGAGGGTCAGGACAGCTGCTTTTCTTCAAATATTAAAGACCGAAAGCTGCTTTCACTGTTGCCAGTCCGTCTTTACCATCCACTGTGGTGACGTCTTTCAGCCAAGGGCTGAGCGCGTCCGGATTGGCTTTGATCCATGCGGTCGCTGCTTTTGCCGGATCCTCACCATCATCGAGAATTTGACCCATGATCTGGTTTTCCATTTCAAGGGTGAATTCGAGATTGGTAAGGAATTTACCGACATTCGGGCATTGCTCTGTATAGCCGTTCCAAACATTGGTTTCGACTTTTGCACCACCGAGGTTCGGACCAAAGAACTCATCGCCACCTTCGAGATAACGCATATCAAAGCGCGAATTCATCGGATGCGGTTCCCAGCCTAAGAAGACTACAGGCTTTTTGGCTTTAATATCTTTGGCGACCTGTGCCAGCATGCCTTGTTCTGAGGATTCGGCAAGATCGAAACCTTTAAGGTCAAATGCGCCTTTGGTGATCATGTCAAGGATCAGGCGATTGCCGTCATTGCCTGGCTCAATGCCGTAGATTTTATTGCCGAGTTTGTCTTTGAACTTGGCAATATCGGCGAAGCTTTTCAGGCCTTCATCATAGGCAAATGCAGGGACTGCCAATGTATATTTGGCGCCGGTCAGATTAGTGCGCAGGGTAATGACAGTTTTATCATCAAGATAAGGTTGCAAATCCGCGGCCATAGACGGGTTCCAGAAACCGAGGAACACATCAATGTCTTTCTTGCTCAGTGATGCATAGGTCACCGGAACGGACAGAATTTTGATGTCGGTTTTATAGCCAAGGGTTTTGAGAATTTCTGTTGTGACGGCAGTGGTCGAGGTAATATCTGTCCAACCGACATCAGAGAAACGGATGGTTGAGCAGGCTTCAGGCTCCGCAGCCATTGTACCGGAGCTGCCGGCGAAAAGTGCAGCGCAGGTAAGCGCCAGAGCTGCTGCCCGATTTTTCGTTATCGACAGTTTGGTTGGGTACAGATGTGTTGCTGACAGGAAATGCATGAATCTCTCCATTGACCGGATTATATTTATTTATGCAGAGCATTTCCGCTTCCCCGAAACTGCTCTGTTGTTGATTTTATGCAGTTTGAACAGAAAACCGCAGCACAATTTTGCGCGACATGTTCCGGCCCCTCAAGGTTAAACAAGCATCAAAGTCCGGAGTCTTCAAGCTGTTTTGTTCCTCTAGAATCCGCAAACACGACAATTAAAGTCGGAATGAGGCAGGCTAAAAATAATATGCAGTAATTTCAAGGCTAAAGCTGAAAATTAAATTCAGAATCACCATTGAATGCCGGATGTCCCGTTTTATATCCCGATAAGAATACCTAAATTGACGGTAAGGATGCGGCTTCAAAACACTTTCTGTCTGTAGTGACGTTTCAGTGTTTAACGACATCTGCTTGAATATGCGCATCATGATTTAAAAATCCGGTGCTGTTGCGTATTTCTGTGAAACTATGCAAGGGTTTACGGGAAAAATGTTTTGTCCGGTTTCAGGCTGATCAGCATGCCGGATATGAGCTGAAATAAAGGACGAGGCTGTGAGGATCATCGGAAATATCTTTGCTTTTATAGGGCGTATGATTGCAGCATTGCTGCGCCTGATCGCTGTGCCGCTCGCCGCGCTCTGGCGCGTTTTTCGCCGTTTGAGTGTCTTGTGGAAAACCATTGTCGCGGTGGTCGTTATCGGCTGGGCGGGCCTCTATGGCTACTTCATGATTCAGACACAGGTCTGGACAAATTTTGATCCGGACTATCCGGCCAAATATGCCTATCAAAACGCTGTTACGCCGGGTGAGGCGGTTGATCCTGCCAAAAATATTATGCCGCTGACTACGCCGGAGCCTGCAAAAGAGCTAGTTGATACAACTGCTGTGCCTGCTGACACAACTAAGGATACTGCAGAAAATGCTCCGGCAAATCCGGAAAACACAGAGCAACAGCCAGCGCCGCAAAGTGCATTTTCGCAGTCTTCGAAGCCACGGGTTTGTGCGCCGTCTGCCTTGGCTGAGGTAACGGCAGAATTGACAGATTTCAACGTCAATCAGAATGCGTGGATTTCATCCATGCTGTTTTATAAAGTCGGCTTCTTCGGGATGGATTGGGACAGGACGCCGTTTCTGGATAATAAAGCATCTTTCCAGCGCGGTGTGCATTCGGCTGTCCGTCGTACCACGATTGAGCTGGTGGATTCCCTTGGGCGTCTGCGCGGAACATCGCAGATTGACGGCGACTTGCAGAAAGCGCGCGGAAATATGCAGTTCCGTGAAGATACATGGTATTTCGGCCTGAGCCCGTTTGGCCCTAAAACACCGACACCAAGCTATTATCGTTCTGCAATCAAGGAACTGCGCTCGTTCAATGCGCGTCTTGAGAATTGCGAAGCGACCTTTGATGCGCGTGCGGATAATCTCATCCAATATGTTGACCGTATTGCCAGTGATCTTGGTTCGACCTCGGCTATTCTGAAAGACCGCTCAGACAATTATCATGCAGGCTGGTTTGATACCCGTGCGGATGATCGTTTCTGGTTCGCCTATGGCCAACTCTATGCCTATTATGGTTTGATCCGTGCAACGCATTCTGATTTTAAAGCTGTTCTGGCAGAAAAACATCTGGATGGTCTGTGGGATACAATGGAGCAGCAACTGCGTTCCGCATTGGATATGCAGCCGGTGATTGTTTCCAATGGGCGTCAGGACGCATGGTTTACGCCTTCGCATCTGACAACGATGGGTTTCCACATCCTGCGTGTACGTTCCAATCTGGTGGATATCCGTCAGGTTCTGGAGCGCTGATTATCAGAGCAGCTATGTTTTAAATCACTCTGCCGCATGCTAGAGCGGTTCCTGTTTAATGGAACCGCTCTAGCATGCGGCAGAGTTTTTTATCAGGATGAGACTATGGAATTACCGGCTGCATTGAGACAGGCTGTGGATGCACAATTGCAGGGCGTTGCACTGGCTGATTTGCAGCGTGCGTCGGCTGTTTTGAGCCGTCGTTATCGTGCTGAAACCCGTGACGGTAAGTGGCACTTATCTGACGAACTGGCAGCATATGCTTATCTGGCGGCACGTTTGCCTGCGACTTTTGCCGCTGTCACCTCTGCTTTGCAGGAAACTGCGCATATATGTGATGCGTTTTCTCCGCGTACTCATTTGGATATTGGCGCAGGGCCGGGAACAGCGCTTTGGGCTGCATCTGATGTCTGGCCGGAGATCGAACAATCCCGTTTGCTGGAGGGCAGCAGTGCTATCCGCACAGTGGGCGAGAAGCTTTCAGCCCATGCGCCGGTTGCGGATGTGCAATGGGTGGCAGCCGATGTCACAACAGGTTTGAAAAATGCAACCGCTTCGGATCTGGTGACGCTTGCCTATGTGCTGGATGAGCTGAATGAAGCGGCGCGTCAGAAGTTGCTTGTGCAATTGTGGAACCTGACACAAGGCGTGTTTGTGATTGTCGAACCCGGTACACCAGCTGGCTGGCAACGTATTCTTGCTGCGCGTAGCCAATTGCTGGCTTTGGGTGCGCATGTTGCTGCACCTTGTACACATAGTTTGTCTTGTGCGGTACAGGCGCCTGACTGGTGTCATTTTTCGCGGCGCGTTGCGCGAACCAAAATCCACCGCATGACCAAAGAGGCGGATGTGCCGTGGGAAGATGAGAAATTCAGCTATCTGGCGGTATCGCGTCAACCGGTTACTCTTGGCGGACAACGCGTATTGATGCAGCCGAAAATCGGTGGTGGTAAAGTCACTGCCAAGCTCTGCCATACGGATGGTACTGTTGCGGAACAGCTGATTACCAAGCGCGATAAAACCTTATTCGCGCAGGCGCGACGTGCCGATTGGGGCGATCTGATCGGAGCAGAGTAAAAGTTGAGATACAAAAAAAGCCCGCTGAAAGCGGGCTTTTTAAGTGAAGGATTAGAAGCGGTAGGTGATACCTGTACCGATCAGCCATGGGTCAAGTTTCGCTTTGCCGCTCATTTCTGTGCCGCCGACAGTTACGTCGAAGTTCGGACGCAGATAGAGCTTTTTAACGTCAAAGTTGAAGCCCCAATGATCGTCGATCATATAGTCGAAACCAACTTGAAGCGCGCCGCCAAAAGTGTTCTTAATCTTCAGATAATCGGTATCGTGGTTCTTCTGATTATAGAAGAAGGTGTAGTTCACACCGGCACCGATATATGGCTTGAAAGCGCCAAAATCAGTGAAATGATATTGCAGGGTCAGGGTTGGTGGCAGCAGCCATGTTTTACCTACATCCAAGCCATCAATAGCGCCTTTGCCGGTAATGTTGGAATAGGTTGTGCCGAGGATCAGTTCAGCCGCAATATTGTTGGTGAAGTAGTAGGAAATATCGAGTTCCGGAACCACAGTATTGGATGATTTCAGACCCGAACCCGGTACCTGATCCACATGGCCTTTATTTTCTGTGATTACACCGAGTGCACGAACGCGAACCTGCCATGGACTCAGTGCAACCGGAAATGCCTCTGTAACCTGTGGTTCTACCGGTGCGACAACGGCATCGGCAGCCAGAACCGGCTGCACTGCAAGAGCAGTAAGTGCTGTTGCGGCCAGAAGGGCGCATGTGTGGCGGTTTGCCGGAAATAATGCCATGTCAGATATCCTCAAAGCTCAGAGATGCACAGGTTAAATTAAGTTGTGCTTATGAATGCATGTAAGATGACAGGCAGCAAGGAGCTCTCCATTGATTGAAATCAATGAAGCATAGCAAAACACCGCATTACATATTGATTGTAATGCGGTGTGATAAAATTAACACGCCGATGAGTGCGTTCTTTTATAATCATTCATAATAATTTTATGTATATAACACTCTTTTCAAGTGCTTTTTACTGAATGAATCAAGTTATAATCAGTTCAATATTTTAAAATCGATTGCGATTATGCGGTTCATTATAGTCTAGTTGAGGGCCAAGCGGTACAACGCCGGTTGGATTGATGGTTTTATGGCTCATGTAATAATGATTTTTAATATGAGCGAAGTTAACCGTGCCGGATATACCTTCCATCTGATAAAGTTCACGCACATAGTTTGAGATATTCGGATAGTCGGCAATACGCGCTTTATTGCATTTAAAGTGCCCGACATAGACCGGATCAAAACGGATCAGCGTGGTGAACAGACGCCAGTCTGCTTCTGTCAGGCGGGTGCCTGCCAGATAGCGCTGTTTGCTGAGAATATCTTCAATCTTATCCAGAGCATCAAACACATTATTATAAGCTTCTTCATAGGCATCCTGTGCAGTGGCAAAGCCTGCACGGTAAACGCCGTTATTGATATTCGGATAGACGAACTCATTGAGGGCATCAATTTCACTGCGCAGTTCTTCCGGATAAAAATCTAACGATGCATCGCCGAATTCATTGAAAGCCGTATTGAGCATACGGATGATCTCGGCGGATTCATTGGAGACTATCGTCTGCTGCTGCTTGTCCCATAAAACAGGCACAGTCACGCGGCCGGAATAATGCGGATCGGCGCGGGTATAAATTTCATAAAGGCGTTTCGCGCCATAGAGATGATCCGGTGTTGCGCCGTCTTTACCGGTGAGTGTCCAGCCTTCTTCCGCCATCAGGTAATCAACAACAGAAACGCTGATGACATCTTCCAGCTTTTTCAAGGCGCGGAAAATCAATGTGCGGTGTGCCCACGGACAGGCGAGGGATACATAAAGATGATAGCGTCCGGCTTCAGCTTTAAAACCGCCGGTACCGCTAGGGCCTGCGCTGCCATCCGCTGTAATCCAGTTGCGAAATTGTGATGCGGAACGGACAAATCGGCCATCATTGGCCTTGGTATCATACCATTGGTCGTGCCATTTTCCGTCAACTAAAAGACCCATGAGACTATCCTTTATAGTGGCCGCTCTGAGCCGGATTATTCAACGGCAGCGGCATAAAACCTAAACCTTAATGTAGTGCAAAATATCGAAATGTCTTGTCTGATCTGGCAGTTTTTGCGGAACACGCTGTCCTGAAAACAGGACGATACTTGCATTGCTGCATTTTTCATTGGGGCTCTTTACGATGAAAAAGAATGATGCTAAGCAAACATATCCGCATCAGTTTGCGGCTATTCACCTTTCAGGAGAACGGAATTGACAGGTCTGCAGTTCATCCGACGATGAGATTGTAAACGGTGCGCGGCACCGGTGGAACCCTGTTTGCGTTTATACGCCCTTTGATGGCGACCGAAGAACGCGAAAATTCTGAATACAAAATCTCTGAAATTGTGATGTGCCATGTTGCAGACTGATCTGACTTATACGCAGGAAACCTGCGTCCACGATGCGGAAATCGAAGAAATCAATGAACTTGCTTTTGGTCCGGGCAGATTTGTCCGTGCGGCGGCACGTATCCGCGAGGGTGGGGCGCATGATCGCGATTTGTCTTTCGTGGCGCTTCATGGCGGCCGGATTATCGGATCAATCAGAATGACACCGATTGCAATCGGCACGACACCAGCTTTGTTGCTGGGGCCGTTGGTTGTGCGCGATGGCTGGAAAAGCCGCGGTATTGGCCGGATTTTGATGAACCAGTCGATGGAAGCCTCGGCACAAGCCGGACACCGGCTGAGCCTGTTGGTTGGCGACGCACCTTATTACAATGCGTTTGGCTTTGTGAAAGTGGATGCCAATAAAGTTATAATGCCGGCACCAGTTAATCCTGAAAGATTGCTGGCTTGTGTCCTGCCCGGAGCAGAGCATTTGTCGGGCCCTGAACTGCATGAACTTGCAGGGCGGGTAAAGCATCTCAATCAGCTTTCATCTTAAAAATAAGGCGGTTTCAGTGATCTGAAACCGCCTTTTTCTTTTTTAGCGCCCTTCACGATACCATGTACCACCGAGAATGAGCAGCAATGCTGCCAAAGCCAGCAGGCTGGTGAAAAGCGGAATGCGATGCACCGCCACCAGACTTGTGTCCTGTGTCGGTTTGAAGCCGAGCATATTGGCAGGGCTTTGCGTTTGTGTGTGGTTCATCAAGGACACATCCGGCATGGTGATGGACGTTTGCTGCATGGTTTCCCGCAGGCGCATTATATTGCCACCGCTGGTTTGTACTACCGGCTGCAATTTCTGTGTGGTGGAAATGCTGTCGCGCAATTCCGGCGTATCCACATTGCCGACATGCGCGAGAACGGAATAATCACCATTCTCAATTTTATAGAGCCCTTGCTCCGAGACCGGCAATTGCACGGTGAACTGACCGGCAACAGATTGCGTGAGCGGCACATCAATCACTTTGCCTGACGGCGTGGTGACTTTGGCAGGCGGTGCCTTGTCACTCATCGTCTGACGGGTAATTTCCAGACGATCGGCAGTGCCTTTCGCTGTCAGGGCTTCTTCTTCCAGTTCCGGTTCTTGCATCAGCCAATGTGCCATACGTCGATAGAGCGATGCATAAGGGCCGCCGCCCTCAAAATCACGCGCCCAGAGCCAGCCCTGATCGGACAGCAACATGCCCACACGGCCTTTGCCCTGATGGCCAAGCACCATCAACGGCTTATTATCGGAGCCTTGCATCACGGTTTCGCCCTGCGGTGCGTTAATATCAATAGAGCGGAACCAGCGCCCCCATTGTGGTGGTTCCTGCTCACTGCCTTCAAGGCCGCGGGTGACGGGATGGCGTTTGCCAGATTCAGTAAGGCGCGGATAAAAGCCTTTTTCCGTGACAGTTCCGGTTGGCAAGGCGGGCAAAACACTGAGCAGGGGTGTGCGGGCGATAGACATGCTGCCTGCATATTCAGGGCCAGCTGCAATCAGCAAAGCGCCGCCATTTTGCACATATTGCGCGATATAATCATAATAGAGCAACGGCAGTACATCGCGGTGCTGATAGCGGTCAAAAATGATCAGATCGAAATCTTCCACCTTATCGACGAACAATTCGCGTGTCGGGAAGACGATCAGCGATAATTCATTGATCGGTGTATCGTCCTGTTTTTCCGGCGGACGCAGAATGGTGAAGTGCACGAGATCGACTGAAGTGTCGGATTTGAGCAGGTTGCGCCATGTGCGCTCACCATTATTCGGCTCGCCGGAAACCAGCAGCACACGCAGATTTTCACGAATGGCATCAATCAGTGCCACTGCCTGATTATTGGCTGTCGTGACTTCGCCCTGTAGCGGTTCTGTGGTAATTTCAACAATGTTGCGACCGGCATGGGGCAGGGTAATCTCGGTTTTGACATCCTTGCCGCTTGGTGCGGGGAGCGTTGCAACCGGCTCACCATTCATGCGGATGGTAACAGTGGCTGGGAGTGCATCCGCGGGTGTTTTGCCCGTATCCTCGACACGGAAAACCAGTTCCTGTGACTTGCCGCTCAAACCAAAGCGCGGCACGCGGATGAAGCGGATGCTGCGGTCAAACTCATCACCTGTACCGGTAATCAGCCCGTGAACGGGGGCTGTGAAATTCAATTCATCTGCTTTGGCCGGCACATCATGCACCTGACCATCGGTAATCATAACCGCGCCGCCAATACGTGAGGGCGGTACATCACGCAGACCTTCATTCAGTGCTGTGAACAGGCGGGTCGTGTCACGGTTTTCTTTACCGGCACCGGTTTCGATAATTCGTGTTTCAATATCGGGCTGCGCGCTGAATTTTTGTTTCAGTGCGTCAAGAGCGCTGTCTGTATCCTGTGTGCGGTTGCCCTGAGACTGGCTGGCGCTGCGGTCAACGACAATGCCAACAATGGTTTTCAGCGGTTCACGTTCTTCGCGGGTCACTTCCGGATTAAACAAGGCCAATGCGAGCGCTGCAAAACCGGCGAAGCGCAACAGGCTGCCACGTTTGCGTAAGGCTAAACCTGCAAGGGTAATGAGCGCCAGTGGCACCAGACAGAGTGCGAGCCAGAGGGAAGGGAGCAGCGGAGAAAAATGGAGAGAAAACAGGCTCATCATCAATTCCCCAACCGTTCCAGCAATGCAGGCACATGCACCTGATCTGCTTTATAATTACCGGTCAGCACATACATAACCATATTCACACCACCGCGCAGCGCATAGGTCCGCTGCATCGGATCATTTGGTACTGTCGGATAAAGCGGCTGCCAGTTTTCATCCATCGCCCATGCGCCTGCGAGATCATTGGCCGTAATCAGGATCGGGCTGACGCCGTCGCCGTTGCGAACAGGTCTGTCAATCGGTTGACTATTGGCATCGGGAGTATCAACCGGCGCTTCAGCCCAGAGCGGACTGCCACGATAACGACCCGGAAAATCGGGCATCAGATAAAAAGTTTTGCTCAGAACATGATTGTCTGCGACAGGGGCAAGCGGCGGGATATTCATGACATCCAGCATATCGCGAAGGCGTTGCGTTGCAGGGCTGTTATCGATAAGTCCGCTGGCACCGGCCGAAAGCTGGTCGCGGGTGTCAAAAATAACCGTGCCGCCTTGCTGCATATAGGCATCAATACGCTGTAAGGCTTTTTCACTCGGAAACGGTGCTTTCTCATCCACCGGCCAATAGATCATCGGGTAGAAAGCCAGTTCATCTTTTTCAGGATCAACACCCACCGGTGCACCCGGTTCCATGGATGTTTTATCTGACACGAATTGGCTGAGGCCGGTAAGGCCGATCCGGCTTGTGTCATCAGCGGCTTTGTCGCCGGTAAGCACATAGGCCAGATGCGTAACATCAAGCACGTCAATTTTTGCCTGATCGTCCGGTCTGTCGTCATCTTTGACTTGAACGGTCTGCGCCTGCACTGGTTGTGCGGCGAAAGGAGAGGCAGCAAATGTTGCAGACAGGGCAAACAGGATCAGCAGGGATTTGACCGTGCCGGAGGATTTTGTTTTGAAGCCGCGCAGTCCGTTACGTGCGAAAGTGCCGCCAATCCAGAACATCAGCAGACCATCAAGTGAGAGCAGCAGTGCAGCCAGTGCAAAGAACGGGCCCTGCAGATTAATGGTCTGGGCTTTGGTCGCCGGTACCATGCTGACATTGCTGGTCATATCCGGTTTAGATAATGGGTTCAGCACAGTGTCAGCGGTCATCAGGTTCAAAGCTTTATGCGCCTGCTCTGTGCCGTAGAGGCCGGGCGGGTTGAGAATTGAGCTTGCGGGTGTCTTGCCTTTTTCAATCACCAATGGGCGGGCGGCAACCTGTTGTCCTGTCAGATTACCCGCAGCATCGAGCAGGCGATAGGCTGGCAGGGTGATTGTCTGGTCAGCGCTACCCGTCGCACTTTGTGCGCCGGAGGTTTCAGTGATGCGACGCAGCAGATCGACGAAACCACCTGATAGCGGCAGGCTCGACCAGCCGATATCCGGCGCGATATGAAACAGGACCAAGCGACCGGCGCCACGGTTTTCACCGGTAATCAGGGGTGTACCATCTGCCAGATTAAGCCAGCTTTTCTGCATCAAATCCGGTGAAGGTTCTGCCAACACTTGTCGCAGCACGGTCACATCATCGGGGAGCTGAATATTGCGGAACGGGCTGTTTTCCGGTGCGGGGGCAATGGATTGCGGTGTTGACCATGACAGAGTGCCGCCAAGATTACGCTGACCGCTGCGCAATTGCACCGGCAGGAGCGGATCACGCTTATTGCTCTGGTCACTGCTTTGTACTGCTGCCAGACGCGGGCCTGCAAAACGCAGCAATGTACCGCCTTCATCAACCCACTTCAATAATTTGGTGGTCGCGCCTTCCGGCAAACGCCCGATATCAGACAAGATGATGACGGATGGTTTCTTTTCCAAAAGACTATCAACGGACTGAGCCAGATCACGGTCATTAGCGCTGATCAGATCGGCAAAGGGTGCCATGGCGGACGAAATATAATGCAGCGGCGACAGCAGTGAATGTGCCTTATCCGCATTGCCGGCATCGAGCAAGCCGACACGGCGGCGGCGATTATTATCATCCAGCAACCATGTGGCAGCGGCGTGGCGCATTTGGTCTGCACGCACCATGGCAATATCATTGCGCAATTCAACCGGTATGGTCAGTTGCGCGGTTGCCTTGTCAGCATTTTCTGCAAATTCCGCTTGGGTCTGCGCCAATACGCGCCCCTGATTATCATAGGCGCTGATCTGGGCTCGCGAAGCTTTACGATCATCAGACGGGCGCAACAGGCTCACGGTCAACGCATCCTGCTGATTGGAAACGCCTTGAATGGCATAAAGCGGCTGGCTTTCAGGCATGATCAGTTGCAAGGAAACCGCCTGAACCTTATCCAGCGCAGCAAAAGCTTGTTTGTCCTGTGCGCTTTCCAGACCATCATTCAGATAAAATATGCGGGCTTCCGGTGTGTTTTTCAGAGCAGTGGTCAGGCGTTCTGCTGTGGCAAGACGCTCAACCGGCACAGGGCGCGGCTCCAGTGCTTGCAGACGTTCCAGTGCTTGTGCGGCCGTAAAAGGCCCGCTTGCCGAATTCTGCGGATCTGCCGTCGCGGTCAAAAAGACCGGCGCATCATTTTTCTCGGCATTGGCGATCAGCCATTGTGCCTGATTTTCAAATTCTGCCCAATGTGGTGCCGAAGCCCAGCCATTATCAATCATAATGACAACCGGTTGCGCGCCGGTAAAAGTGATGGGCTGTGGTTTCCAGACAGGGCCCGCCACGGCGAAAATGACGAGTGCTGCCAGCAGCAGGCGCAATGCCGTCAGCCACCACGGGCTTTTGCTGGCTTCCTGATCGTGGCGTGCAATCCTTGCCAGAATAGCCAGTGGGGGAAATGGTTCCTGCGCCGGTTTTGGCGGCGTTGCCCGCAGCAGCCACCAGATAACAGGCAAAGTTGCCAGACCGGCAAGCAGCCACGGGGCAGTGAAAATCAGCGGCATTTAAAACGCGCCTCCGGATGCGGTGTGAGACTGCGCTAAAAAGCCATGCAATGTCGTGAGCGCCTGTGCTGCCGGTTTGTCGGTTGGGCTGGTGATAAAGCTCCAGCCAAAGCGCGTGCAGGTCTCGCGTAAAAATTCGCGCTGCGCCTGATAGAGCCTGCGATATTCTTCCGCATAGGTCTGCGCCTGACCGGCGATCAGAACCGCTCCGCTGACCGGATCACGAAATTCCGTGCGGCCTGCAAAAGGAAAATCTGCTTCGGCAGGATCGGCAACGGTGATGAGATGTGCGCGGATGCCGCGTCTCGCAATTTGATCCAGCTTGGCGCTCAGGATATCTGCCGGTTGCAGAAAATCGCTGATCAGCACCAGCTCGTTAAAGCGCTGCAAAGATTGTAAATCAGGTTCTGCAGATACTGCTTTTTGTTGCAGCAATGCAGTTGCCAGCCGCTCAGCGCCGTTACGCGCAAGCAATGGCTGCATCACTTCCGGATAGGCGATGCGCTCACCGGAACGGCTGAACAATTCGGCCAGCGCCAAAGTCAGCACCAGCGCACGGTGTTGCTTGGAAACAGGACTGAAACGGGACTGATACAGCATAGACGGTGAAGGATCGCACCACAACCAGATCGTATGTGCCGTTTCCCATTCGCGATCCCGCATATAGGTATGGTCATCACGGGCAGAGCGCCGCCAGTCAATACGCGAGAGCATATCGCCCTGCGCATATGGGCGGAACTGCCAGAAATTATCGCCGGCACCGCGTTTGCGTCTGCCATGCCAGCCATTGATTACAGAACCGGCAATATGACGTGCCTGTGTGATCAAATCCGGCATCAATGCTGCCTGCTGACGGGACGGACTAAGCAGGTCAACGGCCTGTTCCGGACTGGTTATGGCACCCGTCGCAACCATTAATCGAGAACCTGTGTCAGTTTGGCGATCACATCACGCACGCTCACACCATCGGCACGGGCGGCAAAATTCAGAGCCATACGATGCTGGAGAACCGGTTCAGCCAGCGCTTTCACATCATCAACGGATGGTGCGAGGCGGCCTTCATAAAGCGCGCGGGCGCGGGTGCAGAGCATCAATGCCTGTCCGGCACGCGGACCCGGTCCCCAGCTGATGTGGTTCTTTGCGTGAAGATTATCCGCATCAGGGCGGGCAGAGCGTACCAGTTTGAGGATAGCTTCAAGCACAGTTTCCGGCACCGGCATCTGACGGATCAGCTGTTGGATTTCCTGCAGGCGGGCAGCTTCAATCACTTTGACCGGTCGTGCCTGTGCTGTGCCAGTGGTGTTGAGCAGAACCGCACGCTCGGCATCCAGATCGGGATAATCCAGATCAATCTGCATTAAAAAACGGTCAAGCTGTGCTTCCGGCAGCGGATAAGTGCCTTCCTGTTCCAGCGGGTTCTGCGTTGCCAGTACATGGAACGGGCTTGGCAGATCATGGCGCTGACCGGCGACACTGACATGATATTCCTGCATCGCCTGCAACAAAGCAGACTGGGTGCGTGGCGAAGCACGGTTGATTTCATCGGCCATCAGCAGCTGGGCAAAAACCGGCCCTTTAATATAACGGAAGGAGCGGCGGCCGTCGCTGTCCTGATCCATCACTTCAGAACCGATAATATCGGACGGCATCAGATCCGGTGTAAACTGGATGCGTTTTTCATCAAGACCGAGAACAGTGCCCAGCGTTTCCACCAAACGTGTTTTTGCCAAACCCGGCACACCGACCAGCAGGGCATGACCACCGGCAAGCAATGCGACCAGCGTATTCTCAACGGCCTGTTGCTGACCATAGATGACCTGTCCGATTTGCTCACGTATCCGGTTGATATCACTGACAGCCTGATCGGCAGCCTTTATAACGGCCTCAGGATCAATGTTCGGCGCAGTGGTAAAATTCATAATGTCCTCTTAATTCCTGAACAGATGCTTTATCCAGATTACTTGAATCATCGGGCAAGACTATGTCATGCTAAGGCAAGCGTAAATGGTTCTGCACTGTTTAATCGTGCAGCATTGGATTATCGGGCAGCGGTCTTAACAGGAAACTGAAATGAATAGCGGCAGTGACATGAAAAACAATCTGAATGCCGGTGTGACTATCAGTTCTGAGAGTGGTCTTGATGCCCTGATGCGTCGTGCTGCAAGCCAGTTACCTGACGGTAAAGAAGGGAGCGGCCTGCCACCGGTTGAACGCTGGGAACCGGATTTTTGCGGTGAGCTGGATATGGAAATCAAGGCCGACGGTACATGGTTCTATATGGGTACACCGATTGGCCGTCCGGCGCTGGTGCGTTTGTTTTCAACAGTGTTGCGCAAAGATGCAGATGGCAAAACCTATCTGGTAACGCCGGTTGAGAAGATTGCCATTCGTGTTGAGGATGCCCATTTCAATGCCGTAGAGATGCATGTTTCCGGTGAGGGGGACACACAGGTTCTGACCTTCCGCACCAATGTCGGTGATGTGGTGAAAGTGGATGCAGAACATTCGCTGCGTTTTGTTATTGATGATGAAACCGGCGGATTGAAACCCTATATATTGGTCAGAGGGCGTCTCGAAGCGCTGGTCAGTCGTGCTGTGATGTATGATCTGGTGGCGCTTGGTGAAGAGCTGCTGATCGACGGGCAGCTGATGTTTGCCTTGCGCTCAAGCGGCCAGTTATTTCCGGTAATGGCTGCTGAAAACTTACAGTGATAAAATGACAGATTTTATAACGAATACGGGTTTTACTGCGCTGGATTTAATGCGCAGAGTTGAACAAAAACAAAGCGCTATGGCAATTTCTGATGAATTTGATTCAGTCGGCCTGCCTGTGTCCGGCGATCATGCGCTCAATCCGCAATGGAATGCCTCCCATGTTATGGCAGGTGCTGATCCGCGCTTGAAGATCAAACTCAAACCGGCAGCAGTCTTGATCCCTGTGGTGGATCGTGGTGACCATGCCAGCGTCTTGCTGACCACGCGTAATGCGCAGATGCGTAGCCATTCGGGGCAGGTGGCTTTTCCCGGTGGCAAGATTGACGCCGAGGATTTAAGTCCAGAGCATGCGGCACTGCGGGAGGCTAATGAAGAAATCGGGCTGGACTTGAGGCAAGCCCAGACACTGGGGCGCCTGCCGCAATATATGACCGGCAGTGGCTATACGATTACACCGGTCTTGGCTGTTGTGCGTACACCGTTTGAACTGCGTGCCAATCCGGATGAAGTGGCGGATATATTTGAAGTGCCGTTGCACTTCCTGATGGACCCGCAACAGCATCAGCGCGAGAGCCGGATCTTTGCAGGGCATGAGCGGTTTTTCTATGCCATCCATTATCAGAATCGGAATATCTGGGGCGCAACCGCGGGGATTATCCGCAGCCTCTATGAAAGGCTTTATGCGTGAGTGAGAAAACAATGACAGTGCTGAATATTGCGGATCGTGCGGACTGGCTGAATGTGCCGTCTTTGCAGCAATTGCTGGCAGCGCTTTCAGAGGGTGGTGAAGAGGCACGGGTTGTCGGCGGTGCGGTGCGCAATACATTGCTGGGCGAGCCGGTGGGCGATATTGATATTGCCTCCACAACCTTGCCGCAAGAGACCAAAGCGCGGGCAGAAAGCTGCGGCTTTAAAGTTGTGCCGACGGGTATCGATCATGGCACTGTGACGGTTGTGGCTCATGGTGTGCCCTATGAGGTGACAACGCTGCGTGCCGATGTGGAAACGCACGGACGCCAAGCGACCGTTGCCTTTGGCCGTGACTGGCAGACAGATGCCGAGCGCCGTGATTTTACCGTCAACGCGCTTTATGTGTGCGCCAATGGCGATGTAGTGGATTATGTTGGTGGACTGGCCGATATTGAAGCCAGAGTTCTGCGTTTTATCGGCGATGCTGAAATGCGGATTACCGAAGATTATTTGCGTATCCTACGCTTCTTCCGCTTCTTCGCTTGGTATGGCTCAGGGCGACCGGACACGGCAGGGCTGAAAGCCAGCGCCAAGCTGAAAAGCCATTTGCAGACATTGTCGGCTGAACGGGTTTGGTCGGAGTTGAAGAAACTGCTTTCTGCACCTGATCCGTCACGCGCATTGCTATGGATGCGTCAGTCCGGTGTGCTGACCCAAATTCTGCCGGAAAGCGAAAAATGGGGCATTGATGGCATTCATGCGCTGGTGCGCAGTGAGCGCGATCTGGGCTGGAAGCCGGATGCTTTGTTGCGTTTGCAGACAATTGTGCCGCCGGATGCCGCACGGATGACTGAGCTTGGCAAACGATTGCGCCTCTCCAATGCCGATAAAGCACGGTTGGAAGCCTGGGCGCTGGCTGATCTGCCAAAGCCTGAATTGTCCGATACCGGTCTGATCAAATTGATCTATGGTGGTTCGCGGCAGGCTCTCATTGACCGGATGAAACTGGCGCTGGTCTCTGCGCGCGCAGAAGCGGAAAATGATAATCAGGCCATGATGCGGGCAGGGCAGTATAGTCGTTTGCTGGATGTTGCAGAAACGGCAGATGTGCCGGTGTTTCCGCTTAGCGGTGCTGATCTTATGAAGCTTGGTTTTGAAAAAGGCCCCGAGCTTGGCAAGCGGCTCAAAGCGCTGGAGGCAGCATGGCTGGCTTCCGGATTTGAGCTTACAAAAGAAAATCTGTTAGCAACTTTATCCTGACATATCGGGGCGGAAATTCCGCCCCGTTTTTGTTTTTATCTACCGGTTCAGGTGAGTAAATATTTTTCAGTATTCCGGAGTTGTGTATCATGGATAAAAGATTGCGATCAGCAGCATTATTGGCTTTGGGTTTGACAGGCGGGATCAGCTTTCAGGCACAAGCCGCTGAAAAGGGCGTTGTTGCTGAATGCGCGGTGGTCATGGATGCTGCAACGCAGAAAATCCTTACCCGTAAAGGTGTGTGTGATAAGCGTTTCACGCCAGCATCGACGTTTAAAGTACCGCTTGCCGTGATCGGTTATGACAAAAACATCCTCCACTCGGAACATGATCCGGTATGGCAGTGGAAGCCAGAAATGGAAGCACCCGAGCGTGACAGAATTGCGGTTGATCCGGCACGATGGCTGGAGCAATCGGTTGTTTGGTATTCACGTGAGATTACACGGCAATTGGGACAGAAGCAGTTTTCTGAAGCAGTTGCAGCACTTGATTACGGGAATAAGGATGTTTCGGGCAGAGCCGGAAAACAGGACGGGCTGACAGGCTCATGGATCGGCTCTTCACTGGAGATTTCACCGGACGAACAGGTGCAATTTCTGAATAAGCTTGTGCATGAGACTTTGCCGGTTTCAAAGCAGGCACAACAGAAAGCCAAAGCTGCAATGACAGTTTTTACGTCGGAAAAAGGCTGGAAGGTTACCGGTAAAACGGGTGCAGCGCGGCTGCGTGATGCAAAAGGAAAATTTGCAGGTGAGCAGCGCTTAGGCTGGTTTGTCGGCTGGGCGGAAAAAGATGGCCGTCAGTTGGTTTTTGCGAATATGCAGGTCTTTGACAAGCCGGTAAAAGTGAGCCCCGGTATGCTGATCCGGGCACAATTCCTGAAAAATTTTGATCAATAAAAAACGGGGGCTCATGCCCCCGTTCTGATATTTATATTAAGGCCATTTTACCACAGGCGGCATGGAAGACAGGATCGAGGCGATATTACCGCCGGTCTTGAGACCAAAGATCGTGCCACGGTCATGCAGCAGATTGAATTCCACATAGCGGCCACGGCGGATCAGCTGTTCTTCACGATCTTCTTCTGTCCATGGCTGATTGAAGTTCTGGCGCACAATATGAGGATAGACCACCGCGAAGCAGCGGCCGACATCGCGGGTGAATGCAAAGTCAGCATCCCATCCGCCCTGTTCGTCATTTGAATGTAGCCAGTCATAGAATATGCCGCCGATACCGCGTGGTTCCTGACGGTGTGGCAGATAGAAATATTCATCGCACCATTGTTTCATCCGGTCGTAATCGGCAATACCTGCATGTTTGTTGCAGACGAAATTCAGCGCTTTATGGAAGGCCTGACTATCGGCATCTTCCTGTGTCCGGCGACGATCCAGCACAGGTGTCAGATCGGCACCACCGCCGAACCACTGGCGGGTTGTGACAACCATACGGGTGTTCATATGTACAGCCGGTACATTCGGGTTATGCGGATGTGCAATCAGTGAAATGCCGCTTGCCCAGTAACGCGGGTCCTCATCAGCTCCCGGAATCTGTGCGCGGAACTCCGGTGAAAATTCACCATAGACGGTAGAGACATGCACCCCGACTTTTTCAAAAACACGGCCATGCATCATCGACATAACACCGCCGCCGCCACGGCCTTCATCTTTAGCCCAAGGCGTGCGAACAAAACGACCGGCCTCACGATCACTCAGCGGACCTGCGACTTCGTCTTCAAGCGTTTCAAACAGGGAGCAGATACGGTCACGCAGTTCTTCGAACCAGTTTTGTGCCAGTTGTTTTTTCTCATCAATATTATCTGGAAGATGAGCTGGAAGATCCGGACGTTGCATGCTTGGTTCCTTGTTATGTTTTGGGCGCTTTGGGTGAAGCCGCAGCACCAGCATATCAGCAGCTGTCAACAGGTTATATAACATTCATAAACCGGATTATGTTTATGAATGCTTTCTGTTTTTTGGAAAAAGACAGATTCCGTTCACACTTTATAGCGATAAGACATACGGAAATGACTCGTTTCAAGCGAGATTCTACGGTAAATTGCAATATAGGGTTGTGAGGGTGTGCAGCTACGGATTGTAACCCTTTGTCAATGGCCAGACTATGAGTGATTATTATGTCCGCTTTGTCTTTTGTCTCTTTTGAGGCGTTGTAAAGGAGATTGCATATGACATCCATTCCGCCAAAGCCACCGCTTGAAGGTCTGCGCAGGCAGATGCGCAAAGCTGCGTCCGGCGTAAGACCGAATATCAGTGACGGCTATATTCGCGAAACATTTTCACTGCCGCGCAGCATTGCCCGTGTGAAAGCACGGGAATGGTTTGATGCCTATCCGAAGGCAGCTTACTGGACTGAGATTGAAAGCTGGTATGTGCGACCAAATGATGTGATTGAGTTTACCATCCGGCGCCTGCCAAGTTCTGACTAGAGCGCCGTGCGCCCAGGTGGGCGCACAAAGGTCGCTCTAACACTTTATATTTACAGCATAATTTTACCTTAACCTGATTCAAGTTTAAGGAATTATGCTGTAGAGCATTTCGCATTTAAGTTTAAGCACTCGAAATGCTCTGTCTTTTCGTTTTACGCATGTCTTTGCCCCAAAACCGGTGTCCACTTTTGGGAAATATGCTGTAAGCTATTTAGTGGAATTTGCTGATGTTCTGATTCAAGAAGATCAGAATATGATTCCGCTTTTGTTGCTAAATTACTGAAATTTAAAGATTTACCTGGCGAAGTGCCTCTCCTGTAGCCATTGCTGCAGAAAGCGCGAGATTGAGTGAGCGTGCGCCTTCAACCATGGGAATAATAATGCGCTTTTCGCAGGTGTTGTGAACATAATCCGGTACGCCCGCAGATTCACGGCCAAATAGCAGAATATCATCCGGTTGATAGCTGAAATCCGTATAGGGTTGCGCGGCCTTTGTTGAAAGCAGCACCAGCCTGCGATTTTCCGACAGGCGCCAGTTGTTGAAATGCTCCCAGTCGAGATGACGGGTCAGTGCTGCCTGTTCCAGATAATCCATGCCTGCACGTTTCAATCCGCGATCAGAGAGATCAAAACCGGCGGGTTCAATCACATGAACTGCCAGTCCCAGACAGGCCGCCATACGCAGAATGGTGCCGGTATTGCCGGGAATGTCCGGTTGAAAAAGGGCGATATGTATGGTCATCAGGTAGTCATTTCTTTTGCAGGTGCATCGGGTCTTTTACAGGGGCGCGAGGTCTGTCGCACAGTCATCACGTGCGACCGATATAGCATATAGTCTTTGCATGTTAAGAATTGTGTGTAATCGGTCACAGTCTGGCGCATTCTCGGCAAAGTGAACGGAAAAATTTTGCTTTAATCTAGCCGCTCAAAAAACATGATGCTATAGGGGTCTTCCATTTTATCAGATTGACCATGAAGGAGGCTGTGATGACCATTAAGATTTCTATGAATCTTTCCCCAGTTGCAGCCGCTTCTGTTTCCGGTGTGATTAACCCCGCGCCGGTAACCTGTATGGTGGGTGCCGCACCAATAATTCCTGCGGCACTCTCTCCCGAATTGTTCTTGCGGGCGTTGCGCTGAACGGGACTGTTAAAATGAGCGTATTCATCAGATTGCTGTAGCAAACCACCTGATAGCCTGTTTCCGGCGTTGAGTTGTGCCGCCGGACTTGCAGGTAAAATACGATCTTCCATCATCTTCTGATTAAATGTTCTCACGCATTTAATCCTCAACAGCACTGAAATGTACCGGATGACATGTCCGCTCATACTTAGTGTTCTCAAAAATGCTCAAGTTTCGTCTTATGCTCGGCTTGCGAGAGGAGAGACGGAACCGCATATGAAACAAAGCCGTTCCTGTCATATCCGTTTTGCGGAAAAGGCATAAAGGATCGGTTTCGCACGGGATTCCCCGTATTTGAGGTCTGAAATGTTTCGTTGGTTCGAAAAAAAGCTGAACGCCTATCCGGATGTTCCGCTTGAACAGCCGCCGAAAGGCTTGTTCAAATTCTGTATGTATTACAGCCGCGGTGCGTGGGGCTGGATACTTGTTATGGCGCTGCTGACAGCGTTGATTGCAATTTTTGAAGTTTCACTGTTTGCATTCCTCGGCAATGTCGTGGATTGGCTGGGCGAACACAGCCGTGAAACCTTCCTGCAACAGGAAGGCTGGAAGCTGGCGTTGATTGGCGGTGTTATTCTGGTGATCCTGCCATTGATTGTCTTGTTGCAATCTTTGGTCTTGCACCAGACGCTGATCGGGAATTTCCCGATGCGTGTGCGCTGGTTGATGCATCGCTATCTGATCCGTCAGTCGATGACATTCTTTCAGGATGAATTTGCCGGACGTATCTCCACCAAGCTGATGCAGACAGCATTGGCGGTGCGCGAAACGGTGATCAAGCTTGCGGATGTGATGGTCTATGTCTCGGTTTACTTCACCGGTACATTGTTTATCGCAGCTACAGCAGACTGGCGACTGATGATCCCGTTTGTGGTCTGGTTGCTGGCCTATGTCGGTTTGCTGCGCTATTTCATTCCGCGTCTGCGGGTGATCTCCGAGGCGCAGGCTGATGCCCGTTCGGAAATGACCGGCCGTATCGTCGACAGCTATACCAATATTGCTACGGTCAAACTATTCTCGCATACCCATCGCGAGGAAAGCTATGTCCGTGACAGTCTGGAGCAGTTTCAGGGAACCGTGAACCGTCAGATGCGTATGGTAACGCAGTTTTTCGGCTCATTGTATTTCATGAACTCTGTATTGCTGTTCTCGGTCGGCGCCTTAGGTATCAAGCTGTGGATCGATAATATTGCATCGGTTGGTGCCGTGGCTATCGGTATTGCCCTGTGTTTGCGTCTGAATGGTATGTCCCAGTGGATCATGTGGGAAATGTCTGCGCTGTTCGAGAATATCGGTACAGTACAGGATGGTATGCGCTCTATCGCGCAGCCGCGTAAAGTGGTGGATCATGAAGGTGCAAAACCGCTGCATGTACGCTCCGGTGAGATTACATTCGACCGGATCGGCTTCCACTATGGCAAAGGCAAAGGCATCATCAATGATCTGTCGCTGAATATTCGTCCGGGTGAAAAAATCGGTCTCGTCGGCCGTTCGGGTGCGGGTAAATCAACGCTGGTCAATCTGTTGCTGCGTTTCTACGATCTTGAGCAGGGTAAAATCCTGATCGACGGTCAGGATATTGCCAAGGTCACACAGGACAGCCTGCGTGCCAATATTGGCATGGTGACACAGGATACATCGCTGCTTCACCGCTCGGTTCGTGACAATGTCGGCTATGGCCGTCCTGATGCAACCGATGAAATGATGCTGGAAGCTGTTGCCCAAGCTCAGGCCGATCAGTTCCTGCCGCATCTGACAGATCTCAAAGGCCGTCAGGGCTTTGATGCGCATGTCGGTGAACGTGGTGTGAAACTGTCCGGTGGTCAGCGTCAGCGCGTGGCAATTGCCCGTGTGATCCTGAAAGATGCGCCGATCCTCATTCTGGATGAAGCAACTTCTGCGCTCGATTCAGAAGTGGAAGCGGCCATTCAGGATAGTCTGTACCGGTTGATGGAAGGCAAGACCGTGATTGCAATTGCCCACCGCTTGTCAACGATTGCGGCTCTTGATCGTCTGATTGTGATGGATGAGGGGCGTATCATTGAAGATGGCACGCACGAAGAACTGATTGCACAGGGCGGTATTTATGCTTCGCTTTGGGCACGTCAGTCCGGTGGTTTCCTCGGCTTTGATGAGGAAGATAAAGTAGCACAGTCTGAACCTGCGCAGTAATTATTGCGCAGACTATAAGAAAGGCAGCCGCTTCATCAGGGCGGCTGCCATTTTCCATTATTTTCAATATTTTGTCCTGTTTGTATAATGGACAGAAGTTTTTTCTCTTATGTATTAAGATCATTTGCAGTATGCCTGATGGTATTGTTTTACATGCGCCTTTCCGTTGATAGCTTCATCATGTTTGGTTGCGGGATACTGCGGAAAGGCTTTTCCGATGAATATTATTTATCGCTGGTTTGAAAACTGGATTAATCCGTTGCAGGATTTTGACGGTCAGCGTCCGCCACAAACAACTTTGCGTTTTTTACTGCATTATATGTATCAGGCGCGTTGGCCTTTGCTGCTGGCTTTGTTCGTCGGCGGCATTTTGCCATTGCTGGAAGCAGGACTGTTTTATTTCACCGGTCGTATTGTGGATATTCTTGACCAGAGCGCTGTAGAGCGCAGCTGGCATGGTCTCTATGTTTCTGCTGGTACCGAACTCTTGTTGATGGGCTTCATTGTGCTGGTGGTGCGGGTGCTGATGACGGCGCTCAGCTCGTTGCTGGACGATCAGACAATTACCCCCGGTTTTTACAATATGATCCGCTGGCAGGCCAATTCCTATGTGCTGCGTCAGTCCTATGCTTTTTTCCAGAATGATTTTTCCGGCCGCATTGCAACTAAAGTCTGGCAGGCAGGGCAGGCTGCAGGCGATCTGATTACCAGTTTCATTCAGGTCGTGTGGTTTATGATCATTTACAGCGTAACAACGCTGTTGCTGTTTGGCCAACTGGATTGGCGTCTCGCTGCGCTGGTGGTGGTGTGGATGATGCTGTTTGCATGGATCGCACGCATTTATCTGCCTAAGATGCGTAAGCAGGCAGAGGCCAGTGCCGAGGCCGGATCGCTGATTAATGGCCGCATTGTTGATAGCTATACCAATATTCAGACGATCAAACTGAATACGCCGGATATGGATCAGGCTTATTTACGCTCTGGTTTTGCCAGCTATATCAAAACTATGCTGCCGTTTATGCGCACGCTGACCGGAATGCGCGTGGCAATGACGGCACTGTCCAGCCTGATGATTGTGCTGGTAGCAGCGTTTTCCATTGACCTCTGGACCAAGGGACAGGCCACGGTCGGTGAGGTCGCTTTTACCCTCGGTCTGGTGCTGCGCATGAATATGCTGCTGGGTCGTCTGATGATGCAGATGAACGGAATGCTGCGCTCATACGGGACGATTGAAAACTCAATGCGGTTGATTTCTGCCCCTCTGGGCATGGAAGACAAGCGCGATGCGAAGCCGCTCACTGTAACATCCGGTGCTATTGAGATTGATCATGTGACGTTCCGTTATGGATCGGAAAATGAGAATAAGGAAAAAGCCGGTGTGTTAAGTGATATCAGCCTGTCGATACGGGGCGGCGAGCGCGTCGGGCTGATTGGTCATTCCGGCGCCGGTAAAACCACGCTGATCAATTTGATGCTTCGGCTTTATGATGTTGATGAAGGTGCGGTGCGTATCGACGGGCAGGATGTGCGCGATGTGACGCAAAGCTCGCTGCGTGCTGCCTTTGCGGTTGTCAGTCAGGAGACGGCGCTGCTGCACCGCTCGTTGCGCGATAATATCATGCTGGCAAAAGCGGATGCCTCTGAAGAAGAACTGCGTTTTGCGGCCAGTCAGGCAGAGGCTGAAGAGTTTATCGGTGCATTGGAGGACTATAAAGGACGCAAAGCCTATGATGCTTTTGTGGGGGAGAGGGGTGTCAAACTTTCCGGCGGGCAACGACAGAGAATCAGTATTGCCCGTGCTGTTTTGAAAAACGCGCCGATTCTTATTCTTGATGAGGCCACGTCCGCATTGGATTCCGAAGTTGAGGCAGCCATTCAGGAAAACCTGACGAAGCTGATGGCTGGCAAAACGGTGATCGCCATTGCGCATCGCCTGTCCACAATCGCTCAGCTGGATCGTCTGGTGGTCCTGGAGCACGGACGCGTTGCGGAAAGCGGTACGCATAATGAACTGATTGCACATGGTGGTATTTATGCCGGTCTGTGGGCACGTCAGTCGGGTGGTTTTCTTGGAAAAGCCGACAATGAAAGCTGAGGTCAGTGCCGATAAGCAGGCGCAGTTTTTGTGCTTTTAAGGCGCGCTAAAACCATGAAATCACGGTTTTATGATGTTTTTTTAAATATTTTAGCACAACATCTCCGCATTGAATATTTCAAATGCTGAGATGTTGTGCTGGTTATTAATAGCGTCGTTGTTCTCCAAATACCTGTTCGCGCGCGCTTGAGCGGTTTTCGAAACTTCTGTTTGTTTGCCTGTACTCGCCAATGCTATGTAATCAGCCGCTTTATCAGCAGATAAAGAAATGCGGTTCGCCGCGGCTTGCTACAGCCCGATTTTCCATTGCTGAGAGCCATAACAGGTCATTTTCAATGCCTGCGACATGGTGCCGTAAGCGCTTCTGATGACTGGACAAGCTTTTTTATCCTGCCTAAACCTTGAGATAGGTGGGGGTGTTATGTCCGGTTTGTACCTGTTTCTCAGGTCTTTCAGCTCTCAGCACATAAGATCATTATAAGAACAGACGCATGTGCTCACGGACAAAGAGGACAGTTCAACATGCAAGTCAAAAAGGAAGTGGTACGTGAGCGCACACGACACAGCTGAGCCGACACGGCGTGATTTTCTGTACATAGCGACGGGAATGGCCGGCGTGGTCGGTGCTGCCGGCTTGGCATGGCCGTTTATCGACCAGATGCGGCCGGATGCTTCGACCCTTGCGGCGGCATCTATCGAGGTGGATGTTTCCTCTCTCGCAGAAGGCGGATCGCTGACAGTAAAATGGCGCGGTAAGCCGGTCTTTATCCGTAACCGTACGGCTAAAGAAATCGATGATGCCAAAAACACGCCGATGTCTGCGTTGAAGGATCCTCTGGCGCGTAATGCCAATCTGGCACCAGACGCACCGGCTTCGGATCTGGAGCGCACCGCCGGTGAAGGCAAAGAAAACTGGATCGTCATGATCGGTGTTTGCACCCATCTGGGTTGCGTGCCGCTTGGTGAGTCCGGTGAATTCGGCGGATGGTTCTGTCCGTGCCACGGTTCGACTTACGATACGGCTGGCCGTATTCGCAGTGGTCCGGCACCGGAAAACATGCACATCCCGGAATTCGCATTCATTTCCGATACCGTCATTAAAGTCGGTTGAGTGGTCTGAGGAGAAATTTTATGAGCGGCGGACACTCTTCATATACGCCAAAGACCGGTATCGAAAAATGGGTTGACGCACGGCTGCCTTTGCCGCGCCTCGTCTATGACTCGTTTATTGCCTATCCGGTTCCGCGTAACCTGAACTATATGTATACATTCGGCGGTATTCTGGCCTTCATGCTGATTTCTCAGCTGTTGACCGGTATTGTGCTGGCTATGCATTATGCGGCATCCACCCAGCTGGCTTTCGGCTCGGTTGAAAAAATCATGCGTGACGTAAACTCAGGCTGGTTGCTGCGTTACATGCACTCCAATGGTGCATCCTTCTTCTTCATCGCGGTTTATCTGCACATTGCCCGTGGCATGTATTACGGCTCCTATAAGGCGCCGCGCGAACTGCTGTGGATTCTCGGTGTTGTGATTTTCCTGCTGATGATGGCAACAGCTTTCATGGGCTATGTGCTGCCATGGGGACAGATGTCCTTCTGGGGTGCAACCGTTATTACCGGTTTCTTCACGGCATTTCCGATTATCGGTGAGCCGATCCAGCAGCTTCTGCTTGGTGGGTTTGCCGTTGATAATCCGACACTGAACCGCTTCTTCTCGCTGCATTATCTCCTGCCATTCATGATTGCAGGTGTGGTTGTACTGCACGTATGGGCGCTGCATGTGACCGGTCAGACCAATCCGACCGGTATTGAAGTGAAGACGAAGACTGATACACTGCCTTTCACACCTTATGCGACGATCAAAGACGCATTCGGTTCGGTCGTGTTCTTCATCTTCTTTGCTTATTTTGTTTTCTATATGCCAAACTTCCTTGGCCATCCGGACAACTATATTGAAGCAAACGCGATGGTAACGCCGGCGCATATCGTTCCTGAGTGGTACTTCCTGCCGTTCTACGCAATGCTGCGTGCGATTACTTTCAATGTCGGCCCGATCGACTCCAAACTTGGTGGCGTTCTGGTGATGTTTGGCTCGATTGCAATTCTGTTTGTGTTGCCTTGGCTTGATACTTCAAAAGTGCGTTCAGCGGTTTATCGCCCTTGGTACAAAATGTTCTTCTGGGTATTTGTCGTGAATGCGATTTTCCTCGGCTGGCTTGGTTCGCGCCCTGCCGAAGGTATTTATACCTTCATGGCGCAGATCGGTACGCTGTATTATTTCGCATTTTTCATTGTTATTCTGCCGGTACTCGGTTTGGTTGAAAAACCAAAACGCATACCAAACTCCATTACTGAAGCGGTTCTCGGTTCAGATGATGAAGTTGCCAAAGCAGAATCCAAAGCCTGATTGCGGCACGAGATAGGAAGAGTACAGTTATGAAAATGTTCTTTACCGGTCTTGCTGCTTTTGGTCTGGCCACAGCGCTCACTCTGGGCGCTGTGCAGGCTGAGACCGCAGGCAACGAGGCAGAACCGGCACATTTCCCGATCAAACATCCTGTTCAGCAGAACTGGTCGTTTGCAGGGCCTTTTGGTACCTATGACAAGGCACAGCTTCAGCGTGGATTGAAAATCTACAAAGAGGTCTGCTCTGCCTGTCATTCTATGAAACTGGTACCATTCCGCACGCTGAGTGATCTTGGTTATAATGATGACCAGATCAAAGCTTTTGCAGCGGAGTATGAAGTGCAGGACGGTCCGAATGCTGATGGTGAAATGTTCACCCGTGCAGCACGCCCGGGCGATTATTTCCCGTCACCTTTCGCGAATGCGGAAGCCGCTGCCGCTGCAAATAATAATGCAGTGCCGCCGGATTTCTCGTTGATTGCTAAAGCACGCGGTGTGGAACGCGGCTTCCCGACATTTGTGTTTGATATTTTCACACAATATGCGGAAGCAGGTCCTGACTATATCCATTCGTTGCTGACGAATTATGATGAGACACCACCAGCCGGAATGCAAATTCCGGAAGGTACGCATTACAATCCGGGCTTTATTGCCGGTAAGTCTTTGGCCATGGCCAAGCCGATCAGCGATGGTCAGGTGACTTATGATGACGGTTCACCGGAAACAGTTGAACAATATGCACGCGATATTTCGGCGTTCCTGATGTGGGCTGCAGAGCCGCACATGGAAGATCGTAAGAAAACCGGTTTCCGCGTTATTGTGTTCCTGCTGTTGCTTGGTGCATTGGTTTATGCTGCTAAACGTCGTGTTTTTGCCGGTGTTAAACATTAATTCGGACTTCACACGGATTGTGTGATCATATAAAAAGAAAAAAGGGCGCTTCAGGCGTCCTTTTTTATGGAATGCATTATGTCTGTACTGAAGTGTTTTATGGCAGTGCAGACGATGTGCAACATGACAGCGTGTTGTTTTTAATTGTTGCATGTTCACGGGAACTCAAATGAAATCATTTGAGCCAGACATGCTTTACCGGCGATTGTTTGCCTCTGCTCGTGGCAGACCGGATGATTGCCAGAGCTTGCAGGTAAGGATTTGCCATGAATGATGAGACCCAAGAGTTTCTCAAAGCCTCGCTGCGTACAATTCCGGATTATCCGCGCCCGGGCGTGATGTTTCGTGATGTGACAACGCTGATGGGAAATCCGCAGGCTTTTCGTCGTGCGATTGATGAGTTGGTCTTTCCTTATGCCGGTGGTAAGGCAGATAAGATTGCCGGTGTCGAAGCGCGTGGCTTTATTCTCGGCGGTGCGATGGCACACCAGCTGTCAGCCGGTTTTGTGCCGATCCGCAAAAAAGGCAAACTGCCTTATGAGACGGTTCGCATTGCCTATAGTCTTGAATATGGCATTGATGAAATGGAAATGCACCGTGATGCGATCGAACCGGGGGAGCGCGTTATCCTCGTTGACGATTTGATTGCCACCGGTGGTACGGCTGTTGCTGCGGTTAATTTGCTGCGCCAGATGGGCGCTGAGATCGTTGCAGCCTGCTTTATTGTTGATCTGCCTGATCTTGGCGGTCGCAAGAAGCTGGAAGAGCTGGGCGTGAATGTACGCACACTGCTGGAATTTGAAGGCGACTAGCTATGGCTGCAGAGCTGATCTCTCTGGTCAAAATTGGTCTTTTGGTTTTTCCAAATATTCAGCAACTGGATTTGACCGGCCCGTATGAAGTGTTTTCATCAGCACAGGGCACACAGGTTTATTTGATCTGGAAAGATAAAAACCCTGTTGTTTCATCATCAGGATTAACATTTTTCCCGACAAATACATTTGAAGATTGTCCGCAGCTCGACGTGATTTGTGTGCCCGGTGGTGGTGTTAATCCGCTTTTGCATGATGAAGATGTTTTGCAATTTGTCAGAGGTCAGGCTGAAAATGCAAAATATATAACATCCGTTTGTACAGGCGCACTTGTGCTCGGGGCTGCAGGATTATTAGTTGGAAAACGGGCGAGCACGCATTGGAACGCCTTAGATTTCTTGACTGTATTAGGTGCAGAACCGGTAAAGGAGCGCATTGTCCGTGATGGAAATATCATTACCGCAGGCGGTGTCACCTCCGGTATTGATTTTGGACTGGCGATGCTTGCTGAGATTTTTGGGCAAAAGGAGGCTGAAACTGTGCAGTTGACGCTTGAATATGCGCCATCACCTCCCTTCAGTTCAGGTACACCGGAAGACGCATCATTTGATGTTGTCGATTCTGGGCGTGAACGCCTATCAGCTTCCCGTCAAGCGCGCGAAGCTATTTTCGCACGCTGGCCGGAGAAATAACATCAGGTTTGAGGCAGCATTACCAGAGCGGCGCCGTCAAACTCCATCACGCGCTCTCCATGCTGGTTGGTGCCGGTAGCATGGTGGCTTAACATAGACCAGCCCGGTTTCGACGCCAGCGGACGCAGTGCAGTGATCTGAGCAGTATAGGCAATAACATCATCGGCATAGACCGGATGTGCCCAGCGCAAATTCTCAAAACCAGGTGAGGGGCCGAATACCGGTGGTGTTTCACCACGCTCCATACAGCCCTTAATAATTCCTGCCATGGATTGGACATTCAGTCTCATCCATACGGCAGTGGTATGCCAGCCGGACGCACACAAGCCGCCGAACAGGCTGGTCTTGGCAGCTATTGGATCGGTATGAAAAACCTGAGGGTCATATTTTTCCGCAAAACGGATAATACGGGCTTCGGTAAATTCATAAGAACCAATGGTAACGATTTTACCGATATTGTCTTCGAGAATTGAAGGTTTTGAATTCGCTTCCATCGTCATGCCTCCTGATTTTGCACATGCATGAAAATCGAACCCTGTGCTTCACCGACCAGAATATTGTGCTGATTAGTAATTTTATGGTTCAAGCGGATAATGCCGAGTGAGGGTTGAGAGCGGGAGATGCGCTTTTCCAGAACAGTCGATGTTGCCGAGAGTGTGTCACCCGCCAGTACCGGTTTTAGCCATTTTACATAATCCACGCCAGGTGCACCCTGACTGTCGGAGTTGCTGATATAGCTGTCAGCCATCATCCGCATGAGCATCGCGCATGTGTGCCAGCCTGAGGCCGCAAGGCCACCGAGAATTGTGGCTTTGCCTGCTTCTTCGCTGAGGTGGAACGGCTGCGGGTCAAACTCGCTGGCAAAAGCGATGACTTCTTCTGCTGTAACCTCTTTTGAGCCAAGCGGGATACTCTCGCCGACAGTGAAATCATGATAAGTGAAATGATGACGGGACTTGTGCAACGGCGTTCTCCTCCGTTTATGCAACAAGCAGACTGCTCCGTATATTATGGGAGACTGCTTTGCTTCTGATGCTATCCTATGATTTTTGACGTAAACGTCAAATAGTGATTGTGTGATAAGCACAATAAAAAAGCCCGCGAAAATCGCGGGCTTAGGATTTTTCTGAAAGACAGATCAGGTGTTGAATTTGAACAACATCACATCGCCGTCCTGCACCACATATTCTTTGCCTTCATCACGGGCTTTACCTGCTTCTTTAGCGGCAACTTCGCCCTTGTAGCTGACATAGTCATTAAATGCGATGGTCTGCGCACGAATGAAGCCGCGTTCAAAATCAGTGTGGATCACACCGGCAGCCTGCGGAGCTTTCGCGCCGCGATGCACGGTCCATGCACGGGTTTCTTTTGGTCCCGCAGTGAAATAGGTGATCAGATCAAGCAGGCTGTAGCCAGCGCGGATCAGACGATCAAGACCTGGTTCTTCCAGACCCATTTCACCAAGGAATAGCTGTGCATCTTCATCAGGCAGCTGCGAAACTTCCGCTTCGATTGCCGCAGAGATGATTACAGATTGTGCGCCCTGTTCCTGCGCCATTTTGGCGACGGCTTCCGTGTGTTCGTTGCCTTTTGCTGCATCGCTTTCCGCAACATTGCAAACATAGAGAACAGGCTTGGAAGTCAGCAGGTTCAGACCTTTGAGGATCAGCAGATCGTCCGGTGCAATGCCTTTCAGCAGCATGCGAACAGGCTCACCATTCTGAAGCAGCTTCAGGGATTCTTCCATCATTGGCAGAACGGTTGTGGCTTCTTTGTCTTTACCGGTCGCGCGTTTGCGGATCTGTACGATGCGGCGCTCAAGGCTTTCGAGATCAGAAAGCATCAGTTCTGTTTCAACAGTCTGCGCGTCGGATACTGGATCAATACGGCCTTCGACATGGGTGATGTCGTCATCTTCAAAGCAACGCAGCACGTGAACAATCGCATCGACTTCACGGATATTGGCGAGGAACTGGTTGCCCAGACCTTCACCCTTGGAAGCGCCGCGTACCAGGCCGGCAATATCAACAAAGTTGATACGGGTCGGGATCAGTTCTTTAGAGCCAGCAATATCTGCAATCTGGCGCATACGGCTGTCCGGCACTGCAACTTCACCGGTATTCGGCTCGATAGTGCAGAAAGGATAGTTTGCAGCCTGTGCCGCAGCAGTTTTGGTCAGTGCGTTGAAGAGGGTGGACTTGCCAACATTTGGCAGACCAACGATACCGCATTTGAAACCCATAATAGAACCTTATCCGGTCTGGTGCTGAATTTTTGAAAACGACCGGCAGATTTTGCGGTTCAGCATTCAGAGTTCAGCATGAAACGTAAATGAATATTGCCATTGCCTATGCGCTATGGGGCAAGCACAGGTCAAGGGCAGTGGTGTAAATTGCGGGCAAAAGCCGCTGAAATTTAGCGGCTGTGACCCAAAAATCAAATTAGCTGTCTTTTTTGCCGAAGAGTTTGGCCAGCATATCTGCCATTGGCCCTGAAGCCGGCAGTTTCGGTGCCGTTGTATTGTTCTGTCGTGCCTGACGGATATGGCTTTGTGCTTTTGGCGCAGCTTTTACCGGTGCTTCCGCTTTGGTCTCATTCTGTTTGCCGCCCATGACGAGAGAAATCTTGTTCATGAAGCCATTATCGTCTTTTTTGATGAGATAAGACAGATTGTCGGCAATGCCTGTAAAGAGCAGATCCAGCCATTCATTATCGGCTTTGGCGAAATCGCCCAGCACATAATGATGCACCAGTTCTTTCGCACCCGGATGGCCGATGCCAAGCCGCATACGGCGATAATCTTTTGAATTCAGCAGTCCGTGCATATGCTGGTCGATGGATTTGATACCGTTGTGACCATTGGCGCTGCCACCGGCTTTGATGCGTAATTTGGCAGGCGGCAGATCGAGTTCATCATAAACCACAACGAGATCGCTGATTGCCAGCTTATAGAAGCGCATGGCCTCACCGACGGACTGACCGGAGAGGTTCATAAAGGTTTGCGGTTTAAGCAACAGCACCTTTTCCCCATCGATCATGCCTTCGGAAATCAAACCCTGAAACTTTTTCGACCATGGCGAAAAGCGATGACGGGAATGAATTTCATCCACGGCCATAAAACCGATATTGTGACGGTTTCGCGCATATTGCGCACCGGGATTGCCGAGGCCGGTTATGAGCAGCATGGTCGTCTCCGAAGGTTTTTATTTGAAACGCTTTTAGCAGGCTGTTCCGGTATCACAAACAAAAACATCTCCGGTTTGCACCGGAGATGTTTTGTAAATCAGAAACCTGAAGACCTGAGACTTATCGCGTATTAGGCAACGCGAATGAAGTCTACGTGGATTGGCGTGTCTTTAACGCGATCCATCTGGTAGTCTTTAGGCTGAACTTTGATAGTCTGGCCGTCAACATCAATGTTGAAAACGGTAGACTTGAAGCCGCCGCCATAAATCAGGTAATAAACTGTTTTATAGTCGATTGCGACTGAAATAGCAGGCTGCTTGTCACCATAGATGACAGCTGGAATCTGACCGTTGTCGCGAAGTGCACGGGAGGACCCCTTACCAGCCCGTTCGCGTTTTACGGCCTTGAGAGTTTTAACTTCGCTCATGGCTTTTCCTTATCAAGTAATTTGGAGTGTTCCGCAAAATCAGGTGAGATTCCGAAACATGATATATCCGCGAAATACGCAGCAAAAACAGCGATGATGCGGGCATATCATTCCGCGTTGCCTCCAAGGGTGTCTACGCGGATGCGTTCTCATAGGGGATTAAGCCGGATTGTGCAAGGTTTTGTGCTCAAAAACGGTGTTTTTTACCCGTGCAATGGTGAGCCTGTGTATTCAGAGAATAGAGCGCTTTCCGAAAAGTGTGAAGCGCTTATATAGGGAGATTTGTTCGCTGGACTGATTTCTTTTCCTGCTTCGATCAAATTAAAATGCGCTAAAACAAAAAACAGAGCGGTTTCAACAGTTCAATATTAACTGAAACCGCTCAGGTGTCATAAATGCACGAGCTTCGTGACTTGGTGTTATGATACAGACCTGATAGAGAATATCCATATCCCGAATCTTATTTTTTATGCCCCCGTTGATATGGGAGCTTTTTCACGTTCATTTCAGGAGGCAGTATGAAGGTCGGCATCGACATGGGAGCCACGACAAACGGCACCGCGGCTATGCTCGATCTCGAAGAGCTGCTGGCCACACGTTTGCTGGTGCAAGGGAACTCCGGTTCCGGTAAATCCTATTTGCTGCGCCGCCTGTTGGAACAGAGCGCGCCTTGGGTGCAGCAATGTATCATTGATCCTGAAGGCGACTTTGTCACGCTGGCCGATGTCTATGGTCATGTGGTGGTTGATGCTGCGCGCACCGAGGCGGAACTGACCCGTATTGCCGCGCGTATCCGCCAGCACCGTGTTTCTGTGGTGGTTAATCTTGAGGGGCTGGATATTGACCAGCAGATGAAAGCCGCCGCCGCATTCCTCAACGGTATGTTTGATGCTGATCGTGATTACTGGTATCCGATGCTGGTAGTTGTCGATGAAGCACAGCTTTTCGCCCCTTCTGTCGGTGGTGAAGTATCGGATGAAGCGCGCAAAATTTCGCTGAGTGCCATGACCAACCTGATGTGTCGTGGCCGTAAGCGCGGATTGGCCGGTGTGATTGCTACACAGCGTCTGGCCAAACTTGCCAAAAACGTGGCGGCTGAAGCCTCTAACTTCCTGATGGGGCGTACATTCCTTGATATTGATATGGCACGTGCCGCCGATCTTTTAGGCATGGATCGCCGCCAGGCCGAGCAATTCCGCGATTTGCAGCGCGGCCATTTTGTGGCTCTGGGGCCTGCCTTGTCCCGCCGCCCGCTGGCTGTAAAAATCGGTGCGGTGGAAACCTCTGCGCGCTCGTCCAGCCCTAAGCTGATGCCATTGCCGGACTCACCGGTTGATGCCGCTGATCTGATTTTTACGCCGAGTGCGGCTGAGGCGAAGATGATTGTGCGTCGTCCGCCGCCACCACCGCCACCGCCGCGCCCGATTGCAGAAATTCTGGAGCAGGTGGTGAAAGCCAAGCCAGAAGCGGAAGTGCCGGATGAACCGCTGTTTCCGGGGTTGGTGGAAGCCGAACGTGAAGACATGCTGGATAAGGTGATGACTGAGATCATCGAAGATCCGGAAGCAGCTTATCGCACTGTTGCAGTGCTGTATCAGGACTTTTTGGTGCGCTGCCGTATTCATCGCGTGCCGGGGGAGCCGCTGGCCTTGCCTGCGTTCCGTCGTCGTCTTGCCGTAGCGCAGGCCAGTGGCGGGGATGAACTGATTGATGATGAGAAGTGGCAGACAGCGCTGCAACTGTCAGAAAGCCTGACAGATGATGTGCAGGGGGTGTTCCTGATTGTGGCACAGGCCGCGGTCAAAGGTGCGCCATGTCCGTCCGATGCGACATTGGCGCGTGCTTATGGCAGCCATTCCACCAGCCGTGCACGTCGTCTGCTGACTTATTTTGAAGAGCGCGGCCTGTTGGTTGTCCGCAATGACTTCAAAGGTATGCGTGTCGTGGCTTTCCCCGATATGGGCTGTGAAACAGCTGCCGGTGATCCGAACGGACCCGACGAGGGCGCAGACAGCGCTGAGGCTGCGGAATAATTCGTTGCTTTGTTGTTATAGCGGTTCCAGTTAAGACTGAATCGTTGGAGCCGCTGTAATTATTTGTTTTGACGCATTATCCATTGCCAAAACCGGTTCGCACTTTTGGCTCGCAAATGCTCTAATTTTAAAGTGTTAGAGCGACCTTTGTGTGCCAAGTATGGCACACGGCGCTCTAATGCCATATAATGAGAAAAGCCGGATCAGTGATCCGGCTTTTTTGAATTCTGAATAGATGCAGTTTGTTAGTCAAACAGGCTGGATACGGATTCTTCAGCGGCGGTGCGGGCAATTGCTTCACCGATCAGACCGGAGATCGACAGAACACGGATATTATGTGCCTGATCGATTGCAGCAGTTGGCTGAATGGAATCGGTGATAACCAGTTCTTTCAGCTTGGAGCTGGTGATACGGGCAATAGCGCCGCCTGAAAGAACACCATGCGTGATGTAAGCGGTAACGCTGGTTGCGCCTTTGGCAAGCAGAGCTTCAGCCGCATTGCAAAGTGTACCGCCGGAATCAACGATATCGTCGAACAGCAGGCAATCTTTGCCGGTCACATCACCGATTACGTTCATGACTTCCGATTCACCCGGACGGTCACGGCGCTTATCAACGATTGCCAGCTGCGCATCAATACGCTTGGCCAATGAGCGGGCGCGAACCACACCGCCAACGTCCGGCGAAACAACCATGCAGTTGCCGGTTGCGTAATTGGCTTTAACATCACGGGCAATAACCGGAACCGCATAGAGGTTGTCGGTCGGGATATCGAAGAAGCCCTGAATCTGACCGGCATGAAGGTCAAGGGTCAGAACGCGGTTTGCACCGGCTTCAGTGATGAGGTTAGCAACCAGTTTGGCGGAAATCGGTGTGCGTGGGCCTGGTTTGCGATCCTGACGGGCATAGCCGTAATAAGGGATCACTGCTGTGATGCGGCGCGCTGAAGAGCGGCGGAATGCATCAATCATGATCAGCAATTCCATCAGGTGATCATTGGTCGGATAAGAGGTGGACTGCAGAACGAAAACGTCCTCACCGCGCACATTTTCCTGAATTTCTACGAAGATTTCCTGATCGGCAAAACGCTTCACAACGGCTTTGCCGAGTGGAATATTAAGGTGTTTTGCGACGGATTCTGCTAGGACACGATTGGAGTTGCCCGCGAAAAGTTTCATGCTTTTTTGCCTCTGGCGCTGGTTTGCCTAACGCATGAACCTTAAATGCATTTCGCATTGGTCATGCGCGGATTCCCTGTATCCGGGTTTTCATCAGAATATGCGGTTTATAAGGCCGACTATCCCGTATTGTTAAATTCCATCAATTTTATACAAGCCTGCATAAAACTGGTCTGATGAGCGGCCTTTTACAAAGCTTGGCTCGTATTGCAAGGGTACAAAAGCCGCAGGGCAGCATTAATGCCCCGATATTTTACAAAACCTGTCTTTTCTCGCCCTCTATAGGCCAAAAAGACACGCTTGTGTGAAGTTTCTTGTAACAGGCTTAACAGGGTAAACAAAAACCGGTGAGAGTGAGTCTCACCGGTAAGGCGCTTATTGGGCGTTGGCTGAAACCCAGCGGAAATAATCGGCCATCGTATCATCAGCAATTTTGCTCATGACAGTTGCGGGAACAGCTGACCAGCCGTTTTTGCCGGAAACCTTCTCCTGTCCTTGCAGGCGATGGACGCGGTTGCCCTGTTTGTCCATCACATCCCAGACATAAAGCACGGTGGTTTGATTATTCTCTGTGAGGTTGGAGAAGTAACCTTTGAGGATATAATCAGCATCCGTTTCCATATTGGCGGCCAGCGTAATGGACTGTGTTTTAACAATCGTATCAAAACGCAGGGAAAGCGGTGTCACAATTTCCAGCGGAGCGCCGATAATCGGCGCGATGAACAATTTATAATTGCGCACCTTGGCCCTATCGATCGGCGCTTTGCTGGCTTGTGCAGGTTGGCCGAAATCAGACGTCAACGGTGCCAGACTGGCACTGCCACCGGACGGGGACGTACAGCCCGCAAGCATTAATGCACCTGCAAGGGCTGAAAAGAAGACAAGTTTTTTGAAAGAAGCATGAACAGAGGCAGATACGCACACTGGCATCGGTTTCAGTCCTTTTCAGAGCGTATCCCGAAAAATGGGAGCCGGTTTTCGGATAAGATACGCGTAAAAAATAAATCGATGGAGCATTTCTTATGCTTCAGGATAAGCTGGAAATGTTCTAGAGCGGATTACTTTCGTGTTGGATCGCTCTAGATTCTTTAGTTTTCGCATTATCCCGGACTGTCCAAGTTGATCCAACTTGACTGTGAAATGCTCTAGATAACCATCAGGTCAAGGCTGCTTTTCGACAGGCTCTCGGCAGGGCCATTGGTTGTCAGATAGGTCTGGCCGAGCGTCATGGCAGTATTGGTCTCGGAATCCATGATAATCATATGAGCGAACAGCGTCATATCCGGCTCAATTCGCTCTGCACTGCCGGCATAGAACATCTGCGGATCCATCCATGAAGGCGTAAAGCGTGCGCCGACAGAGTAGCCGCAGGCATTGAGCCGGTGGCGTGTCAGTGAGTGCGCCTCCAGTACTTTGGCATGGGCTTCAAACACATCGCCAAAGGTTGAGGCAGGGGTCAGGGCGGCTTCTACAGCCAACAGGGCTTCATGCGCTGCATTGTAGAGTTCTTCATGACGCTTGGTGGTCTTGCCGGTCAGCACAGTACGCATCATCGGTGCGTGGTAGTGCCGGAAAACGCCGGACCATTCCAGTGTAAGCTGGTCGTTCTTATGCATTTGCCTGCGACCTGATTTATAGCGGCAAAGCAGGGCATCAGGGCCGGAGCCGATAATAAATTCATTGGCCGGAAAATCGCCGTCACCGAGAAAGTTGGCTTCCATCATTGCTGCCAGAATATTGGCTTCATTCGCATTCTTGCGCATCTGCTCGAGAGCGGCATCATAGATTACATCGCTGAGCGCGGCAGCCTTGCGGGCATAGTCAACTTCCGCAGGGCTTTTGAGCAGGCGCAGACGATCCACCATACCGGAGGCATCAATGACCTTGGCAAAGCTGTTGAGCTGCTCGTCAAGCTTGCGGCCGTTGGCGGCAGTCAGGCCGTGGGTCTGATACTCAACTCCGATGCGGGCGCCGAGCAAATCCATATCATTGAGCAGATTACGCAAATCCATTGCAGGATTGGCATTCTCACGGTCTGTCCATTGTACGATATGTTCAAGGGTCGATGTGTGGCGTGCCTGTCGCAGATCGGCAGAGCGGGTCATCAGCACCATGCTGCCGTCTTGCTTGACCACCAGACACTGGAAGAAGCAGAAACCGAATGTGTCATAGCCGGTGAGCCAATACATGCTCTCTTGCGAGAACAGCAGCATCGCATCCAGCTTATTTTCGGCCATGCACAGCATCAGCCTGTCACGGCGAGCTGCAAATTCTTCCGGTGCAAAGTGAAGTGCCATAATTATCTCCGCATTGAACACATGACCATGCGGGCTGAAACCACTATCCAGCCTCGCAGGATCATGCATGTTCTCTGAACCGGAAGCACTTACTTCCGGAGTGCAATAGCGGCGATCTGGCGACCGTAATCCGGTTCCTTGCGGTGGGTGGTGCGGCGATAAGAGAAAAACCGCGCTTCATCCGCATAGGTACAAAGATTAAGAGATGCAGCCTGCACACCGCTCTTTGTCAGACGATCACTGATAAAGCTCCAAAGATCAAACATTTTACGCGCCGGATCGGTTGATGGGCGGAAATATTGTTCATAAGTCTGGTCACGGGCAGTGAACTCGGCCACGAATTCAGCCCCCACTTCATAATTGTCCTGACCGATGCATGGCCCCAGAACTGCGCGGATTTTTGACCGTTCCGCACCCAGATTGACCATGGCCTCGACAGTGTTTTCCAGAACACCGGCCAGAGCACCGCGCCAACCGGCATGAGCGGAGCCGATAATGCCTGCATCCGGCTCGCAAAATAGCACGGGGCCGCAATCGGCACTCAGTGCCCCCAGAATCAGTCCCGGCACATTGGTCACCATCGCGTCGGCCTGAGGGCGCGGTGAAGGCAGTGCTTCAGTGATGGTCAGAACGGTTGGCGAATGCACCTGATAAAGGGTCTGCAGGTCTGCCGGTTGCAGGTCAAAATAAGCGGCAACACGGCGGCGGTTCTCTGCCACAGCTTCAGGGGCATCTTTCGAGCCAACGCCGACATTGAGACTATCGTAAATGCCGGAGGACACACCGCCAATGGTGGTAAAAAAGCCGTGCGCGATACGGTCATTGGTTTCAAGTAAAGGAGAGCGGATCGGATCAGGCATATTGGTCATGATAGTCTCTCTGGAGAATGAAATATCAGATTGTTTTGAGGTCAGGGTAAGTGACGCTTAAGACTTTAAAAAGGCTGCCCATCTGGTTCGGTGCTGCCAATCGCTCCACATCATCGCGGATTTGCTCTTGCACAATCGCGGATTTGCCGGCACCGAGCTGACCGGCGCGGCTGAGCAATCCCATTCGCAGCAGGAAGTCACCTTGTTCCTCAGCTTTGATCGTGCAGCCAAAGCTTGCGGCTATTTGGGCGAGGGAGGCAAAGTCGACATGGGTGGTAATGTCTGCTTGGCCGGGCGCAGTAAACACATCCTGATAGGCATGCTGATAGAGTGCCTGCAAAGTGTTGCCGAAGCCGGCTTTATGTGAGCCGTAGTCAATCAGCAGGGCAGCGCCCTGATATTTGCGGATATGCTCGCTGATATGTTGCATCAGAGCGGAGCGTGCCGGTGAGGCTTCAAAAATTGTGCCTTCCGGTGCTGTTTCATGCCCCTTAGGCAGCAATGTAGGATCAATGCCGCCGGTACCTGCTGTGAAGCAGAGCTGCGGCTCTGTTTCAAAGCAGGTGGCGACCATGCGCTCAACAAAATGCCCTTGATGCTTGACATATTGATGATCCGGCAGGGCATCGAACAGCTCATTGGCAACGAGGATCAGTGTGTTCTGCGGCACTTCCTCAAAACTCTTATACCAAGCTATATGGGGTGCTGCACCCTCAAGCTTTTTCTTCTGCACACTCGTCAGGCGGTCGCTGGTTTCCACCATCGCAATATGGGCGCTGCGCAGCATATCGGGTGCGAGTTTGCCAGCCGCACGCAACAGGTCACTCATCAAAGTGCCGCGCCCGCCACCAATCTCGCAGATGGTGAATTGCGCAGGCTTGCCCAAGGCTTCCCAATGGCTGACAACCCAGATGCCAATCAGTTCGCCGAACATCTGGCTGACTTCCGGCGCCGTGATGAAGTCACCTTTGGTGCCGAACGGCTCGCGGGTCATATAATAGCCGCCGTCATGATCCGCGAGGCAGAATGCCATATAATCTGCAACGCTGATCGGCCCGCCATTGCTGATGAGGCGGATCAGGCGTTGTTTTAGCTTGTCAGCAGCAGGAATTGTCATTTCACTCATCGATCAGGCCTTTGCCGCCGCGCGATTAGCGCGCACCATTGCCCAAGCGCCAAGCAGAACCATTGGCACAGACAGAACCATGCCCATTGTCATCCAGTTACCGACGAGATAGCCGAGTTGTGCATCCGGCTCGCGGAAGAACTCCACCAGAATGCGCGACAGGCCGTAACCGGCAACAAAGGCACCGGCGATAAAGCCCGGTGCTTTGAGCTTGTTGCCCTTCCAGATCAGCAGAGCGAGTACAAAGAACAGCACAAAGCCTTCAAGCGCTGCCTCATAAAGCTGGCTTGGGTGGCGTGGCAATGGCCCGCCATTCGGGAAGTATACCGCCCATGACACATCGCTGACGCGACCCCAGAGCTCGGAATTGATGAAATTGGCAATCCGCACCACGCCAAGGCCAATCGGCACACCAGCGGCAATCGTGTCAAACATGCTCCAGACCGGAATGCCGCGCTTTTTGGCAAACAGGATCATGGCAACGGTGGTGCCGAGAATACCGCCGTGGAAGGACATGCCGCCGTCCCAAACAGCCGGTATTTCTAGCGGGTTACTGATATAAAAACCGAAATTGTAGAACAATACATAGCCAAGGCGACCGCCGATCACCACACCAAGGGCTGCCCAGAGCACAAAATCGTCCAGTGCGAGCGGATCCATCGGCGCATTATTGTTCGGCCAGAGGCGTGCATTGTTGACAAGTTTTTTGCCGTACCACCAGGCGAACAAAATGCCGATGACATAGCCGATACCATACCAGTGAACGGAGAGCGGTCCTACCGAGAAGAGAACAGGGTCAATATTCGGGAAGGGGAGTGCAGCCATCATGATCTGCGGTTCGGTCATTCTTCTCTCCGTTATGGCTGCGTTTGAAAATGCGCATTAAGATCAGCATCGGTTTGCTTTGCCGTTGATGAGGCATAGCGAATTTTCGGTCAGGATAAAAGTCTATTGCTTTTATGGCTTTATTTCGCTGCCAGCCTTAAGCCGGTCTTAAATGTCCGTCAAAGTAAGGCTGTTTAGTCTTGCATCCTTTATAGTACGGGCTTATCTCAGAAGCAGAGATTGATTTCCGTTGTGGCGGAATTTGTAATGATGCCGTCTGTAGCGGCTTTAAAAGAGGTGATGATATGAGTAATCCAACTGGTAAAGTTCTTGATGAACTCGCAAAACTCGTCACTGACGCTGCGGGTGCTGCTCAGGGTGTTCGTCGCGAAGTTGAAACCGCGATGCGTTCGCAGGGTGAAAAGCTGCTCAACACATTAGATGTTGTGCAACGTGAAGATTTTGAAGCAATGCGTGAAATGGCGGTCAAAACCCGTACTGAAAATAGCGCTCTGACTGTCAAAATTGCAGAGCTGGAAGAGCGTCTTGCTAAAATTGAGGCCGCGCTGGCAGAAAAGCCTGCGAAAAAAGGTGCTTAAGGGCTAAAAATCTAAAAGATTTTTTAACTTTTTATTCACAGGGGCGAATGCCTAAAAGCCCTTATTCCAGAATCGGTTACAGCGGCGCCCCATCGGGCGCCGTTTGTTCTTTCCACATGGTTTCTTAGAGTTTTGACAAAAAGGGCTGGTACTCTGACTCAGCATCAATAGACTGAAAACACTGTATGATTCGTAATCGGGTCATGAAGCAGGGCAGAAACGGGGAGCGGCGGAACGAAAGATTCAGCCGCACTGATCCGGTGGATGCGTCAGTGTAACAGTCATGTGTTTGCGCGTGTGTTGGAGGCGGGGTTGCAGCGTTTAGTAACTTTTGTCTCGGCCTATTAACCAGTGTGTCTTTTGTGTGGCAATTGCTGCACAGTCGCACTCCGGCTGCGTGTTTATGACAGCCGGAATCCGGATTTTGCTTTCATAGGCAAGTCCAAAGACAGGGAACGAACATGAACCTTCTTGAGCTCGATATCGCTCGCGATGCACATCCGGTGGATGTCATTGAACAGGTTGCGCACGCCAATGACTGGGCTTTTGATCGTACCGGTGACGACGAGATTGCGGTTTCTGTTGTCGGTAACTGGACGGATTATCATCTTTCCTTTTCCTGGATGGAAGAGTTTGAAGCGCTGCATCTGGCTTGCGCTTTTGATGTGAAGGTGAGCGAGCCACGCGTCAATGAAGTGATGCGCCTGCTATCGCTCATCAATGAGCAATTGCTCATGGGGCACTTTGATCTATGGCGACAGGAAGGGGCGATTATGTATCGCCAGTCCTTGCTGCTGGCAGGCGGTGCAAAGCCGACCAGCCGTCAGGTTGAAGTTCTGCTGGCCAGCGCACTGGAAGCTTGTGAGTGCTATTATCAGGCGTTTCAGTTTGTAATCTGGTCCGGTGTTCCGGCCAAGGAAGCTTTGCAGGGCGTGTTGTTTGAGACTGTTGGCCGCGCCTGAGACAATACAATAAGCGCTGTCCTGTTCGGGCGGGCAGCGCTTTAAAAGACTATAGATATGTGGGGGATCGGGTGTCAGAGCATCAGGAAATTACTTTTGCGGATTTTGAAAAAGTCGATATCCGTACCGGTACGATTATTGAAGCAGAAGTTTTCTCTCAGGCTCGCAAACCCGCCTATAAGCTGAAAATTGATTTTGGTGACGCAATTGGCGTTAAGAAATCATCGGCACAGATTACAGTGCATTATACACCGGAAACACTGATCGGGCGTCAGGTGCTGGCTGTTGTGAATTTTCCGCCGCGCCAGATCGGCCCTTTTATGTCTGAAGTTTTGACGCTCGGTTTTTCCGATGAAAATGGCGATATTGTGCTGGCGGCGACCGAGAAAAATGTGCCAAACGGTCGTAAGCTGATTTAATATTATCGTATAAAAATAAGTATTTAATAATATAGATTATAGTTATGGGTTGTTGTTATGCTCATAATGTCGTCATTGTGTTTTATATGCTTCTAAATTATATTTGGGGCTGACATAGATAGCGTGTCTGCGTTTACTTGAACCACCAGTGTTGCAGAACCTTGATGAGGTTGGCAACAGGGCGGTGATTGAAGCGCCATTCACACTCCTTGATGATTGGAAAAAGCGTGTCTGTACGGGCATTTGGGATGACAACGACATGAACCTTGCCACCTCGTTTCAAGAGCCAGAAGACCGGAACTTTGCCCGCCGCGCCGCGCCCGCACTTGCCTTTCCTGCGTCCGCCGAAATAGCTTTCATCGACTTCTATCTCGCCGCCTATCAAGCCCGGCTCTGATGCAACCAATTCCTCGAAAATCACTTCGCGGAGCTTGTGGAAGAACAGGATCGCTGTGTTGCGATTGACGTCCGTCAACTCCGCCGCTGAGCGGGCCGTGATACCTGCGCAAAAATACTTTAAAAGCTCAAATTGAATACTTTTCGGGAGCCTGCTTCGCCGCCTTGCTATAATCATCTGACAAAAATAGCCTTTCTCAGCTATCTATGTCAGCCCCTTATATTTTTAGGAGTGTGTTATGTTTAGAGCAAAAGAATTTTTTATAGCATTTTTGTTGGTTGCTATGGTTGGTACTGCCTATGCTGAGGCTAACAGCGAGAAAGAGACTGAAGCAGGCGACAAACCGCCGATGGTTATTTCTTCTGTCCGTGAACTTTCTGCGACGAGCATTGGTGATAAAATCACCTATTCAAAATCGTTTACCGTTTTCATTTCCAATATGAGCAAAAAACAATTACTTGATCTGGCGAAAGGCTGTTTCAAGGCGGTGATGCCGGATAAATCAGAGCGCAAAGTGAGCGTGATTGATGCAGTGCTGGCGCAGGGCAAATTGAAGCCAGATGAAAACCGTTCGAGTTTTGTCGAGTTCTCAACGGATGATGACAGTATCTACAAGGCTGTAGCGGTTAAATATCAGATGGTCTGTCAGTAATACAGTCTTATGCCGGAATGCTGATAATAGCACGCAGCCCGCCCGTCGGGCTGCTTTCCAATGTGATGTCGCCACCATGATTGCGGGCTATGTCACGGGCAATTGCCAGTCCCAAACCAGTGCCGCCGGCATCCTGATTGCGCGCTTCATCTAAACGAACAAATGGCTTGAAAACTTCTTCGCGTTTATCTTCCGGAATACCTGCGCCATCATCATCAACCGTGATGGTCAGCCAATTGTCTTTATGTATTGCGGTGAGATGTACGGATTGCGCATAGCGGAACGCATTGCCGACCAGATTGCTGACCAAACGCGTAAACGCATTCGGACGTACCTGAATCTGGCTGCTGCCATGCATTTCACTCGAGAAGCCGCGATCACGCAGCTTGGCTTCTTCTTCCAGTTTGCGGAAGAGGGTTTGCAGATCAAGTACATCCTGCTCTTCACTGCCTTCACCGCGAGCAAAAGCCAGATAACCCTCCAGCATATTCTGCATGTCGGTGATATCTTGATTGAGCGGTACTGTATCAATCTTGGTGCCTGCAATCGCTAATTGCAGTTTGAAGCGCGTCAGGATGGTACGTAAATCGTGGCTGACTCCGCTCAGCATAGCTGTGCGCTGTTCAATCTGGCGCTCAATGCGCTCACGCATCTGTATGAAGGCAATGCCTGCCTTACGTACTTCTTCTGCGCCGTGCGGGTAGAAATCCGCTGGCATCGGTTGCCCTTTACCAAAACTCTCTGCGGCTTCAGACAATTGCTGGATCGGTTTGATCTGATTGCGCAGGAAGGCAATCGCGATGGTTAGCAGCACCAATGCCGTGCCGATCATCCATGTCAGGAAGATCAGCGTATTGGAGGCGTAGGCCTGACTGCGTTTGGCAAAAACGCGCAAGACTTTATCCTCCAGCTGAATACGAATTTCCACCAGATCGGAATCCCCGACGGTATCAATCCAGAACGGACGATTGATCTGGCGGGTGATCTCTTCATTCAGGAAGTAATCCAGAATCGAGAAGAACGGTTTCGGCCCCGGTGGCGGCAACGGGGCAGGAGGCAGCACGGACACATTGAGATCTAACCGCTGTTGTGAAATGCGGATAATATTGGCGTAATCCGGCTCTTGCGGATAGGTTTCCAGAATATCAATAATCGCCGAAATATCGCGCACCACGGCGGTGGAAAGCCGCTCGGTGACCATTTGCCAATGCCGTTCCATAAACACGAAGGCAATAACCGACTGCAACAGCACCATCGGAGCGATGATGATGATGAGCGAGCGTGCATAAAGCCGCTTGGGCATGCGCAAGGCCAGCCAGTCGGAAAACCGTCTCAGCAAAAGCTAATGTCTCCTGTTATGCCGCATACAGATCCGTTTGCTGGCTGCTCTTATTGCTCAATGCTCAGTTTGTAGCCGATGCCGCGCACAGTTTGCAGCCAGATCGGGTTGGCAGGGTCAACTTCGATTTTACGGCGCAGGCGGTTGATCTGCACATCAATTGTTCGTTCACCGACTTCACCGTCCTGACCGGTCAGCTCATGGCGTGGCACAGTTTCACCGGCGCGTTCCGCGAAGATCGTCATAATATCCTGTTCGCGATCTGTCAGTTTAATAACTTCGCCGCCCTGTTTGAGTTCCTTGCGCGGAATAGAAAATGTGTAAGGGCCGAAAACAATCTGCTCGATAATATGCTGTGTCGGCTGGGCACCGCGGCGCAAAATATTATTGATACGCAGCGTCAGTTCGCGCGGATCAAATGGCTTAGAGAGATAGTCATCGGCACCGGCTTCAAGACCATTAATACGGCTGTCGGTTTCCGACAGCGCTGTCAGCATCAGGATTGGAACCGACTTTTTCTCGCGTAGCGAGCGGGTCAGTTCTACACCGCTTTCGCCTGGCATCATGACGTCGAGGACAATCAGATCAAAATCAATGCCTTCCAGCTTGCGGCGGGCTTCCTGTGCATTGGCTGCCATGGTCACACGATAGCCGGTCGTGCTTAGATATTGCGACAGCAAGCTGCGGATACGGGTATCATCATCAACCACCAGCAAATGCGGTGCATCGTCGGACAGAATTGTGTCTTCGCTGGTCATTGGTTTTACCCTTTCAGTACAGAGCTTTTGGTGCCTTTTAACGGGCGTGAAGCCAGTCATCTCATTCTTTATTGCTAGTCTTTACCTGCGTGTTTGGTTCGCGGATATACACACTATGTGAATGATGGCTGTTTATATTTACCGGTTCAGTTTGATTGGTTGATAGGAAGGCTGTCGATCTGATCGCGCTGGTCGCTGTTGACCATTGCTTTCAGGAAATTTTGGATGATACGTTTTTCTGTGACATTGCTTTCAGCCAGTGCTGCGGCAATGCGGTTTGACTGTGGCTGTGTAAGCGACAGAATAAGCTCACGGCCGGAAATGGTCGGATAAAGCTCTCTCTGGCGGCGGTCTGCTTCGCCGGTCAACTGAACAATATGACCGTTATCAACCAGCTGTTTCAGCACACGCGCAAGGCTTTGCTTGGTAATTTTCAGAACGTCCAGCAACTCGGCAACGCTCATACCGGGTTTGCGGTTGACGAAGTAGAGAACACGGTGATGCGCGCGGCCAAACCCCATAGTTTCAAGCTGCTTGTCGGGATCAGCCGTAAAATCGCGATAGGAGAAGAACAAAAGCTCAATGATGCCCAGATCGTTGACCTCATCTTCTGACAGGGCTGCACGAATAGTTGTATCATTGGTATTGAAACGCACGTTGGTCTCCGGTTGGTTTAGAGCGGTTCCGGTTAAGCCTGAAACATTGGAATCGCTCTATCTATTCGTTTTTACGCACATCTTAGTCCGAAAACCGCTTCGCACTTTCGGGATGCGCTTTAGTAAATTGCTGTCTGTTTCTCTATCAGCGCTTTCACCGTGCGGATAGAATATCTGTATCTTACCCTCAATTATCTGCTTTAGCGTTATTTATAGCAACATCGGTTACAGGAAATGCAGCATTTTATCCGATCTATCAATGAAGGGATATGCGATGTGGTGTTGTTCAATTTGACAGGTGATTATTATAAGAATTGACAGCTTTCTTTTTCTTGGCATCATCAGCAAGTCAAAGTGTTTTACTTTGATGTGAAACAATATTTGGGGTGACAATTATGGATGCGATAGTACCTATTCTCGTGCAGTTAGTCGCCGGTGCTGTTGGCGGTAATCTTGCCGGGGCAATCAAAAATCTTAGTCTTGGTACAGCAGGTAATACGATTGCCGGTGGTATTGGCGGTCTGATCCTGAGTCAACTACTGCCAATGCTGACAGGTGGCGGTGTTGATTCCGCGCTGAACGGTATCGTCGGCCAGTTAATCGGCGGTGGTGCTGGTGGTGCTGTGCTGACAGCTGTTGTTGGTCTGATTAAGAATAGCATGTCGAAAGCCTGAGTGATTGCTCAGGTCTGAGGCGATAACTGACAAGATGTTTTGTTTTGTCAGACGCTGCAATTTTATTTTTAAAAGTCTATATAAAGGGTAGCTTCGGCTATCCTTTTCTTTTTGCGTAGCAGTGCAGCAAGAGAAGATGGCCTGTTCGGACAAATTAATCGGGTGAGAAATGAGCCAGCTTCAGGCAATTATAATTGCGGTAACGCCGTTCCGGCAGAACTGTACCATTCTTTTTGACAAGGATACCAAGGCCGGTGTTGTTGTTGATCCGGGTGGCGATGTTGATGCGATTAAAGAAGTGATTGAGAACAATCAGCTGAAGATTGAAGCAATCTGGATCACCCATGGCCATGTGGATCATATCGGTGCTGCAGCCGATCTGCGCGATGCTTTACAGGTGCCGATTATCGGCTCGCAGGAAGAAGATGCGTTTCTCTATGATAATGTGGAATCTTCAGCGGCCAAATATGGCTTAGGCAGCGGCTATCGTAATTTTCAGCCGGATCGCTGGTTGAAGGAAGGGGATGTGTTAGAAGTAGCCGGTGAGAAGTTTGAGGTTCTGCATTGTCCGGGTCATTCACCGGGGCATGTGGTGTTTATCAATAAGGCCATGCATTTCGCTATTGTCGGTGATGTTCTGTTCAACGGCTCGGTCGGTCGTACGGATTTGCCAGGTGGCGATCATGAAGCGCTGATCCGCTCGATTAAAGAAAAACTGCTGCCTTTGGGCGATGAATACAGTTTTATTTGTGGGCATGGCGCGGGTAGTCGTTTTGGCGATGAGCGTCGCGGCAATCCGTTTTTGGTCGGGTAATTCTGCCTGCTTAACGATATAGCCAATAAAAACCGCCGGATAATCCGGCGGTTTCTGTATTCAGAGGTGCACCGTTTATTTTCCGACACAGAAGTGATCACGGCTGTCATAGCCCCGGAATGTACCGGTCTGAGCATTGAATGAACGGTATTTCTGTGAACACCAGTTATACCATTCACGTGTCCATGGCTGATATGAGCCGCCATAATTATTGCCGTAGTTTCCGCGTGCAGGCTGCGCAGGATAGTAATTGCGCGGTGGTGGCGGAGGAGCATTATAAATCGGTTCGCGATAGACCGGCTGTGGCTGCGGCTGAGACATAGCGCCAGCAATAATGGCACCTGCTGCAAGGCCGAGAACGCCTGCGGCTATGGCATTGTTGCGGTCACGGCGGCGATCGCGACGATCCCAGTCTCTGTCACGGTTGCGCCAGCCATTATCATGATTCCAGCCGCCATTGTTCCAGCCACCATGGCGGCGACCCCAGTCGTCAGCGGATGCGACTGAAAGATTGCCAGCAAATGTAGCAAATGCGAGACCTGCGATCAGAGTGGTCTTGGCCAGTTTATTCATCATAATCTTTGCCTCCTTACGAAGCTATGCATTCAGCTCTGTCGGCATCTTGCCGTTTGGGTCTTGTCTGGTCTGCGGGCTTTTAAGCTGCTGACCGGATGTTGACCTGTTTATAAAGCAGGGCATATGAATGCTTGCTGAACAAGAAATAGGGGTAGTGTTCAGCTTTTCAAAGAGGCTGGTCTTTCACATTTGGTAACGGGAAAACATGAAGCGGATTGCATCGCGGATGAGGCCGGGGATATGCAGGCAATAAAAAACCCCGGCATAACCGGGGTTTCTGTGTAGAAGCACTGATTGCATAGCGGCTTAATGCGTTTATTCATTAAAGGAACGCATATGCAACGCGTGTTTCTTATTCAGTGATGCTGATATCAACTGCTTTAGGGCCTTTGCCGCGACGATCCGGTTCAGTTTCGTAAGAAACTTTCTGGTTGTCGGCGAGATTTGTCAAACCTGAAGCCTGAACAGCAGAGATATGAACAAAGATATCTGGTCCGCCATTATCCGGTTTAATAAAGCCAAAGCCTTTTTCACCATTAAAGAATTTGACTATGCCGGTCTGTGCCATGGGATACGTTCCTTTTCCTTGGCGCCGTTATGGTTTTATCCAAAACGGAATTTTTCGAACCGCTATGCGCACCACACGCCCAGCGGTAGGGGTATGCAGGCAGTTATCGAAATCAGGAAAGGAGCCGATCATTGTCAGTTGCCTGACCCGGAGCTTGTAGCGGTTCCGGCGCGCCGTTCTTCCAGTCTTCCATTGTTCGCCAAATGCCCGAACATTTTCAGACTGATCTATAGAAAGATATTTGGCAAGCAAATTTTTGTTAAAAGGCGGTTTTTTCTTTGCCAAGTTGGTTCGTAATAAAGGAATAATAGTCATATAGTCAAAGATACTTCATTAAAAAGCATAATAAGATAAATTAAGTTGTATTTAGCTTTGAGAGCCTTTGAAAAACAATCAAACAATGTAGTTCAATGTACTAAATAAGGTTGATAGCACTTAAAAATCGCAATATTTTGCGTAAAAAATACACAAAAATCCCGTTTTACATTGGTCATGGCGGCATTTTCACTGCCTGAAATGATTTTTCAGTGCTGCTTTTGCGTTAAAATCGCCGGTCTCGGTGGCAGATCTCAGCGGGAGTGACGAAAGAATATTTCGTTTGCCTTCGGCTGGTTTGCTTGTTGAATATTTACGTTCACGTTAATCCCGTTGTTCTGTTGAAAATGGTTTCAGAAAAACAGAACCATTAGCTTGGAGCGCGAAAACTAGCGGTTTTTTCGAATAATACAGGAGCCGCCACTGATTCTGATTTGCTGACACAGCGCATCCGCTGACTGGCGATTACTGGCACCAAGGCGAGCGACATAAATGCCTCTTTTACCCATCGGACTGCGAATACGGGAAATATAGACTTCGCGTCCTGCAAAGAGTTTTGGGTTTTGTTTTCGTATCCGGTTCCACTGGGCGCTGACGGCGCTTTGCCGGAAGTTACCGGCCACCTGTACTGCCCAAGGGAACGGATTGAGCCGAGCCATTGGTATTGAGCGGGTCTGCATGATGGGCAGTAATTGGCAGGCTTGCAGAAACGGCAGCTTGTCATCCAGCGGGGTGTCCGTCAGTTCCTGTCCGGTGCTGAAATGATCCACGCTTCTTCCGGTAATCGAGAGAACATAATTCTCGGTTTCCAGCGGTAAAAAGCCACCATTCTTCATCCAGTTCGACAGACGTGTCGGCCCTGCATTATAGGCAGCGGCGGCCAGTCCCCAATTGCCGAAGCTGTCATGCAAGTCTTTGAGAAAGGATGCAGAGGCAGGGAGCGCCAGTTCAATATTAAAGGCATCAGTCAGACCGCGCTCTTTGGCCGTATAGGGCATGAATTGTGCAATGCCTTGCGCACCGACAGGGCTGACGGCGAGATGATCAAAGCGGCTTTCTTTCCAGATCAGCCGTGCGAAGAAATTCGGCGGAATACCGTGCTTTTCGGCAGCACCGGCAATCAGGCCGCAAATTTGTGCAATATCAGGTGTAGCAGGTTTATCTGCTTTTGTACTGGCCGGTTTGTCAGGTGAAGGGGATTTGTCTTCCGTTTCTGTCTGCGCAAAAGTAACCGGCAGGTCAAAGGCCGGAAAAGACAGCAAAGTTGCAGCAAGTATACCGGCCGGAAGGCGCATAAAATAACCCTGTCAGAGCGTATCCTGTATATTCTGAAACAGGTTCAGACAGGATAGTGTTAAGCAAAACATGAAGAACGCATTCCCAGTTCAGGCAGAACCACTGGATATGCTCTATCTTTTTTACGCGCATTTATCCCAAAAAACGTTTCACATTTTTTGGAGTGTGCTTTAGCTTTCATGCGTTCTTCGCTGTTTACTGTCAATATACAGGCGTTTATTTTCCTGGCCGTCCTGTTTTTCCTGAGCGGCGGGTTTTACGCTTCACATCGACCGGATCTTCATAGGAACCCGCACCGGTACGATGTCGCCGGACTGGTGCAGGATCATCATCACTTTGTGGTCCGAGCGGTTTTGCCATATCTGTGCCGGGGCCCATATTGTCGAGCGATGGTTTTTTGAACAGGGATGGTGAGGGCGATGTTTTGCCGCCGCCCCGGGACGGCCGTTCAAGCGACATTTCTGCTTCGCGCGCCAAAGGATCATCTGCAATAGCCAGCTCTTTTTCACGCAGGCGTTTGATTTCGTCACGCAGTCTTGCGGCTGTTTCAAAGTCGAGATCGGCTGCGGCATCGCGCATTTTTTTCTCAAGATGTTCAAGATGGGCGCCGAGATTATTGCCAACCATACCACCTTGTTCAGCAAAGCCGCTGATATCCGCGCGAACATGATCCCGCTCGTAAACGGAATTAAGAATATCCGAGATATTCTTACGTACCGATGCCGGAGTAATGCCGTGTTCAGTATTGTAAGCGACTTGTTTTTCGCGGCGACGATTGGTTTCCCCCATCGCCCGTTCCATCGAGCCGGTAATTTTGTCGGCATAGAGAATAACACGGCCATCGACATTTCGCGCAGCACGGCCGATTGTCTGTACCAATGAGGTTTCTGAACGCAGGAAACCCTCTTTATCCGCATCGAGAATAGCAACGAAACCACATTCCGGTATATCCAGACCTTCACGCAGCAAGTTGATGCCGATGAGAACATCAAATGTGCCAAGGCGCAGATCACGGATGATTTCGATACGTTCCAGCGTATCAATATCCGAGTGCATATAACGCACGCGCACACCTTGTTCGTGCAAATATTCAGTGAGGTCTTCGGCCATGCGTTTGGTCAGCACGGTGACCAGCGAGCGATAGCCGTTTTTCGCTGTCTCGCGGATTTCCCCCAGAACGTCATCAACCTGCGAGCGGGCAGGGCGCACTTCTACCGGCGGATCGATCAGACCGGTCGGTCGGATCAGCTGTTCAGCAAAGACACCGTCGGATTGCTCCATTTCCCATTTGCCGGGAGTGGCCGATACGGCAACAGTTTGCGGGCGCATTGCGTCCCACTCTTCAAAACGCAGCGGGCGGTTATCCATGCATGATGGCAGGCGGAAGCCATATTCCGCCAAAGTTGCTTTGCGCTTAAAGTCGCCCCGATACATGCCGCCAATCTGTGGAACGGTCACATGGCTTTCATCGATGAAAACCAGAGCATTATCAGGAATATATTCAAACAATGTCGGTGGCGGTTCACCCGGCTGGCGACCGGTGAGATAGCGGGAATAGTTTTCAATACCGGCACAGGAGCCGGTTGCTTCCAGCATTTCCAGATCGAAGGTCGTGCGCTGTTCAAGACGCTGGGCTTCGAGCAGGCGGCCGGCATTGTTGAGTTCAACAAGGCGATGTTTGAGCTCATCCTTGATGGACTTGATCGCCTGATTGAGTGTCGGGCGTGGCGTTACATAGTGCGAGTTCGCATAGATTTTTACGGATTTGAGGTCGCCGGTTTTCTGGCCGGTGAGCGGATCAAACTCGGTAATGGTTTCAATCTCATCGCCAAAGAGTGAGATGCGCCATGCGCGATCTTCCAAGTGGGCGGGGAAGAGTTCAATTGTATCACCGCGCACGCGGAAAGAGCCGCGCACGAAATTGATATCCTGCCGCTTATATTGCTGTGCCACCAGATCGGCGAGGAGCTGGCGCTGATCGAGACGGTCACCGATCTTCATCTCAAAGGTCATCGCTGTATAGGTTTCGACCGAGCCGATACCATAAATACAGGAAACGGAGGCCACGATAATCACGTCATCGCGCTCAATCAATGAACGGGTGGCAGAGTGGCGCATCCGGTCGATTTCTTCATTGATCGAGGATTCCTTCTCAATGAAGGTATCGGAGCGCGCGACATAGGCTTCCGGCTGATAATAATCATAATACGAGACGAAATATTCGACCGCATTATTCGGGAAGAAGCTTTTGAACTCGCCGTAAAGCTGGGCTGCCAGTGTTTTGTTTGGTGCAAGGATCAAAGCAGGACGCTGGGTGCGCTCAATAATATTGGCAACGGTAAAGGTCTTACCTGAGCCGGTGACCCCAAGCAGAACCTGTGTCTGGTCATTGTTCTCAATACCCTCCACCAGTTCGGCAATCGCCGTCGGCTGGTCACCGGAAGGGGTATATTCGGTTTCCATCTGGATGCGGATACCGCCTTCAGACTTTTCAGGACGCTCCGGTCTGTGCGGTGCCCAAAGCTTACCGTTTTTGAACAGCGGATTGCCGGATTCAATCAAGGCAGACAAAGCTTCTACTGTTGCCGTTGCACCACTGGAAGGCATGTTGGCGGCGTCTTCCATGGTGATGTCCATGCCGGAGACCGGATTAAGGCCTGCTGCAACACGTTCTTTCAGTGTCGCGGCTTTGGCTTTGGAAGACGGAGCTTTTTTGGCTTCTGGCTTTTTTGCTGCCGGTTTTTTAGCGGGTGCGGATTTGGGGGCAGCGGGCAGGGCTTCCGGCTGTTCTGCCATTTCGCTGATCATGCGTGACCAGTCGCCGACAGATGAAGAAAGCGGAATGCCGGTGAATTCTGCCTGAGGCGCTTCGCCGAAGCCTGAGTCATGCGGCGCTTCGCCGAGGCCTGAGTCGTTCGGCGCTTCACTGGGACCTGAGTCGTGCGAAGGCTCGTTCAGATCTTCAGGCTTTTGCGATGACTTATCTTGTTTGGACATGTCAGAACTCTCTCGGCGGGCAGAAACGGAAGTCAGGATGCTCAGATATACCGAATATAGGTATATAAGTATAGAACGAAAAGGGTACGCACTGTCTGCGCAGCGATTTTATAAAATGAAAAACGCCGCAGATGGCTCTGCAGCGTTTTGGGTGTGGTCAACTGACTGCGCAAATCTTATCTGCGATGGCTTGGACGGCCCGAGTTGGAATTATGCGGGCGGTTGTTGTGGTTGCCATTCCAGCCCGGCTGCGAAGGTCTTGGGCGATTATTATTGTTCCAGCCTGAATGTGGTGGTCTTGGACGATTGTGCGGACGGTAGTTTGGCTGGTGCGGACGATAATATGGGCGATCATAATAACGGTCTTTATGGTTGTTATTGAGCGCGGAGCCGATAACCACACCTGCAATCAACGGAATGCCGATTGTTGCAGCAGTAGTGCCGAAGTTATTGTTGCTATAATTGCCGGAAGAGCCTTCACGGACTGCGAGATAACGGGAAGCTGCCCAGCCAAAACGGCCTGCATAATTCACCTGACACCAGCCGTAGCCGCTGGTGCAGCCGCTGACATCAACGCGTGCGCCGTTAGGAATAGAACCGACAGTCGGATAGTTCGTGCCAGGGCCGGTGCGCAGATTAAGATTGGTTGTGACAATCGCATTTGCAGCATGTGCAGCCGTGGCAGAGAATAGAGCAACGGCAATGATCGCCGATTTAATAATCCGTCTCATTTCAGTCTCCTCATGAAGTGTGTCTGTTCTTGTTATGCAGAGGACAAAACAGCGTGCTTATTACAAATCTATGCGGGGCTATATGAATACAGCCTGAATGCATATGTAATTAGAGCATAATTCCTTAAACTTGGATCAGTTTAAGGTAAAATTATGCTCTCATTTGAAAGTGTTAGAGCGACCTTTGTGTGCCAAGTATGGCGCACGGCGCTCTAATATAATGTTTTGCTGACGGTGATGAAATGAATAATGCGGAATATAGTTACTTTGCAAAGCTTATTATGCATCATCACCCTCATGAACAAGCGAAGGGGATGATGTTGAAGTCAGGCCTTATTGCTGAAAACCGCTGGCTGCTGCTGTCAGAATACGGCCGGGCAGATAGATAACCATCGATGCTGCACCGGCAACAACATTGGTGCCGTCTGCCAGCATCGCCTGACCGGATGTTTGTCCTTCACCTTTCAGTGTATCGAAAGACAGGCTGCCATCATTGACCAGTGCCATCAGGGTCGGGGAGGAGGCGAAGACACTGTGATCGCCGCCGTCAACCTTACTGGCATCAAGTACGGCGATGCCGTATTTTTGCAATGTTTCAATTCCCGAGCCGTCGCCAACACGGGCATGACCGCCGGTAATACGACCTGAAATATTCAGAGCGCTGTCATTGCGAGAAACCATTACGCCCATTGGTGGTAATGGTTTGACGTCTTTGACCTGCTTTTCGAACAGGTCGAGATCGATGTCTGGCGCGGCAAGCAGCACATTGGTCAGGCGCTTCAGCGTGGATTGTTTTTCATTGAGCGACAGGGTGCGCAGGGCCTCCATAGTCACAAAGCTGCCCATGGAGTGACCAACGAGCAGAATACGCTTGGCTTTGGTTTTGGCTGCCAGTTCCAGCAATTCTGCCAATCCGTCGCGTGCGAAATCGGCGCTGTCGCGGTCATAGACATAAAGTCCGAGCGATGCGGCTGATGGCCATGCATAATGAACGGCGACGGATTTCAAGCCGTAATCATGTGCAAACTGGGCTGTACGGAAAGTACTGTCAGCGAAATTGTTGTTATACCCGTGGACAAAAACCAGCAATTCCTGCTCTTGAGGGCCGCGCTGATCGAGCGCCTGATTAAGCTGATTAACAAAAGCATTGCCACTGTCAAAATTCTGCATGCTAACGGCAGCAAAATGTTTGGCCGGATCAGGTTTGTAACCGGTTTTTTCCACAACGCCTTTCACATGCGCTTTCGGAATGCCGACATCAACACGGGCGAAGTTAAGGTGATCCGAGCGCTTGGCGTTGAAAGGCAGCGAGAAATCATTGCTATGCTGGCGGCTGGTTGCAACAAAAACTGGCACCACAGCAGCGGGTTTGGCCGGTTTAACAATAGCAGCATTCGCCGCAGCGATTGATGCCGGACTGGAATTAGGACCATGCCAGAGTACAGCGCGGGAGCCTGTACAGCCACTGAGCATGATGGATACGAATGCCAGAAATAATATACGAGTCATTCGCTGCTTTATCCTTACCGGTAATTGAGGCCTGAAAACTACGAAGAAAATCACGAATAGTAATGTATCTGAGCGTCCTTGTACTGTTAAGGATGCCCTATGTTCTAAAAGCAGTAATTGAAGGCTCTGGCAATCGGTTAAAAGGAACTACACAGGCATTTGAAAGGGCGGCGTGTCTTTTAGGTCATATTTACTATTGCTAAAATATCACTCGGGATTCTCTGCAAATATTGTTTTTACTGGCTTTGTTTTAGTAAAGCGCAGGCGCGGTACGATTTCTACCATCATCATTGACAGGAAAATCAAAGCGCAACCGGCAAGGCCGATCATTGGCAGGCGTTCGCTCAAAATAATGGCACCGAACAGCGCTGCAAACAGCGCTTCCGAAGACAGGAAAATCGCTGCCTGCGGTGCGCTGGTGTAGCGCGTGCCGATTGCCTGCAAGGTAAAGGCGACCCCTGATGAAAACACACCGGTGAACAGAATTTCCGGGGCAGCGGCCTGAATAGCCTGCCAGCTGGTCTGTTCAAAAATCATCGCAGCGATAAGGCCGGCAATAGCAACAACGGCGAATTGGGTGCAGGCCATTGTCACGGGTCTGCCAATGCGGAGGGCGTAACGGGCAATGAACAAGCCTTGCAAAGCCCAGAAGAATGCGCCGCCGATCATCAGCCAGTCGCCTTGGCTGAAACTGTTGAGAGCGCCGCCGGACAACATAAAAATACCGGTCAGGCTGAAGGCCGCGGAGAGCCAGACAATCGGATGTGGCCATTGCGAGAATAACAGCACCCCTAAAATCGGAACCAGCACCACATAAAGGCCGGTTAAAAAGCCTGCATTGGTGACAGATGTTGTGAGCAGGCCGGTCTGTTGCAGAACCATGCCGGAAAACAACATGCTGCCGAGAATTGCAAAAGCTCTATAATCGGAGGCGCTGAGTGGCTTGGTTGCCCGCGCAGTTTCGCGCAGGGCAAATGGCAGAACGGCGGCTGTAGCAACAATGAAGCGCAGTCCGATAAAGGTGAGCGGGCCGATATTCTCCATCGCCGTGGACTGGGCGACAAAGCCGAGACCCCAGATCAGGCCGGCAAAAAGAAGCAGTAGATTAGCGCGTGTCTGAGTCATGTGAGGCCTGCGGTATACAGAAAGAAGCAAATAATGTTTCAGTCCTGTTGGTCACCGCTCACATAAAGCGCTGCTGTCTGCCTGCCGGAAAATGAAAATTCTGTTTTATAAGGAGACAGAGTTCAATAGATGTCCGGCCAAAACGTTCAGGATAATGGGCTGAAGCGCGGTCACTATGCTGTATTATTGCAGGAAAGCAAGGTGTATTTCAGCTGAGAATACAGTGTGATGGCGTATTAATAAATTGATTCTCACACTCTTCTCGGTAGTTTTTCCTGCCTGATCTCATTTATAATACTTAATACTGAAGTCTTGTTGATTATCGAATGTCTTTTATGATAATCTTCTTATGTAAATATTCTTGGAGACTTTGAGTAAAAAAGATCAGTTTTTATAAATTTTTGTTGCAGAAAAACTTGGAAAAAGGTTGGCGACCCCTAACTTTTTCACAAGTTTTTTGACGATGCTTTTTACTCTTTCTTTTTGCTTGCAAAGCTGGCACGATAACCCAAATAGGTGATGAATGGTGAACGGTTCCGAAGCACTGCTTCGGTGACCGTTTTATTTTTGAGTCTTGAGGGTGATCTCCGGCAAAATGTGACGGAATACTCTTGGTTTTTGTTTCTGCATATTCGCAGCCAGTGGCTGCGGGATGGTTAAGCGCGATTTAAAAACGCGCATCAGGCATGAGAAAGGACAGGGCATGGAAAAGTTCCCTATGACACAAGCTGGATTTGATCAGCTGAAAGAGGAACTGCGCTGGCGTCAGCAAGAGGAGCGTCCGCGCATTATCGAAGCGATTTCGGAAGCGCGCGCACATGGCGATCTCTCTGAAAATGCCGAATATCATGCTGCGAAAGAAGCGCAGAGCCTCAATGAAGGTCGCATCGGCGAAGTGGAAGATTATGTCGCCCGCGCTGAAGTGATCGATATTGCTAAGTTGACGGGTACGACGATTAAATTCGGCGCGACAGTCACGCTGATCGATGAAGACAGCGAAGAAGAGCGTATTTATCAGATCGTTGGCGATCAGGAAGCGGATGTTAAAAAAGGCCGCATTTCTATCTCGTCGCCGATTGCGCGTGCTTTGATTGGTAAAAGTGCAGGGGATACTGTAGAATTCAATGCACCGGGCGGTGCCCGTTCCTATGAAATTCTTGGTATGAGATTTATTTAACCGGTGCGTGTACCCCTGATCGACACAGATATTCTGGCTCCGAATTTTAAAAAACGTCTCTCCGGCGTCACCTCGACGATTGTTCAGCTGGTGCCGGTGCAGCGTAAAATGGGGGTCAGGATAGCAGCTGTCGGAAGGGGCTTGCCGGATGACCTGCCGCATGTGAACTTGCGAGATCTTGCCGGATTGTGGCGCAAGCCTGCATCCGGCAAAAAATTCCGTATCTGGCACGCCCGCCGCAATGTTGAAATGCTCGCGGGCATTATCATGCGTGATGTGCTGCGGATGAAGCTGAAAGTGATTTTTACTTCAGCTTCACAACGCCACCACAAGAAATTTACCAAATGGCTGATCCGTCGTATGGACGGTATTCTGGCAACCAGTGGTCGCACAGCGAGCTATCTGGAAGTGCCGCATATTGTGAGTATGCACGGCATTGATTTGGAGCAGTTCCATCCGCCGCGCAATGATCAGGATCGCTTTGCAGCGAGCGGCTTGCCTGGCAAATATGCTATTGGCTGTTTTGGCCGTGTGCGCCATCAAAAAGGCACTGACCTTTTTGTTGATGCGATGATTGAGTTGCTGCCGCGCTATCCTGAGTGGACTGCGGTGGTCGCCGGTCGCGCGACAGCTGAGCATGTCAACTTTGAAAAAGAATTACAGGAGAAGGTGCGCAAAGCCGGTTTGGCGGAGCGTATTGTTTTCTTAGGCGAAGTGCCGTTTGTGAGTAGCGATCCGCAGGCGGATAGCATCAGCTCATGGTATCGCCGTCTGGATGTTTATGTTGCGCCATCGCGTACCGAAGGTTTTGGCCTGACCCCACTGGAAGCTATGGCCTCTGAAACAGCTGTAGTGACGAGTGATGCCGGTGCCTATCCTGAAATCGTGATTGAGGGTGAAACCGGTTATGTTGTGCCTTCTGGTGCAACCATGGCGCCTGCGATTGAAAACTATCTGCGCGATCCAGCCCTTGCCGCCAAACATGCTGAAACGGGTTTGCAGCGTGTACGCGAGTTCTTCCCGCTGGAGCGGGAGGCGAAAACAATTGGCGCTTTTTACGAGCGTATTTTCGAGCAGAAATAAATGCAGAAATAAATAAAGCCGGTTTTCACCGGCTTTTTTCATATTTAGAAATATGCTGAGACTTAAATCGCGATCAGCACTTCGTCTTTAACCGGCTTGATGGTCAGCGCCGTACGGACTGAATCCACATTTGGTGTTGCGGTCAGCTCTTCAATCACGAAAGTCTGAAAGGCGTTGAGGTTCGGTGCAACGCAATGCAGCAGGAAGTCGGATTCACCGGATACCATCCATGCGCGGCGTACCAGCGACCATGATTTGGTTTTCTCTGCAAAGGCTTTCAGCTCGCTGTCGGACTGGTGTTTCAGGCCGATAGAGCAAAATGCTACCAGATCCTGCCCAACGGCTTCGCCTTTGATAATCGCCTGATAACCCTGAATGATGCCGCTTTCTTCAAGCTTGCGTACGCGACGCAGGCATGGCGGTGCCGAGATGCCGACGCGTTCCGCCAGCTCGACATTTGTCATCCGCCCGTCATTTTGCAGTTCCCGCAGAATTTTCCAGTCAATATCGTCAAGATCAACCTTAATCGGCATAGGAACTCCATAAGAGAGGCAATAAAAAAGCGGTGAACTGCCACAGGGCAGCATGAAAGTCGTTTGTATGCATAAAGCAATTATATAACAACAATGCAAGGCGCTACGCTATTGGCAGCGTTTCCAAGAATTGCTTTAGAGTCTCTGCATTATAACATGAATGGAAAAATGAGAATGGGTAATTGAAATTATCAACCATTCTGCATCGTTTTCTTTTCTGCGGGCAGATCAGTTTTTCGTGAACAATGCTGTTTAGCGTACCCAAAAGGCGCGGGTAAACAGAATAACCACTGTGATCAGCTCCAGACGTCCCGCCAGCATGAGATAGCTTAGAACCCAGAGCGCATTATCATTGATGGTTGAGAAGTTACCTGCGGGGCCGATGGTTTCACCAAGCCCCGGGCCGACATTGGACAGGGCTGTGAGCGCGCCGGTAAAGGCCGAGATGAAATCCAGCCCGAAAATTGCCAGTGCCATCGTGCCAAGTACCAGTGATGCAAAATACAGGAACAGGTAGAGCAGGGCGCTTTGCGCAATATCCGGCGTGATTTCCGTGGTGCCATAACGGGCTTTAACAATCGCATGGGGCATGACTAAACGGGTCAGGCTGGCCTGCGTGGTGCGCCATAAAATGATGATGCGGTTGATTTTCATGCCGCCGGATGTTGAACCGGCACAACCACCGACAAAAGAAGCAAGAAAGAACACGCCGACTGCCGCAGGCCCCCAAAGCGTGTAATCCTCAGTGGCAAAGCCGGTGGTGGTAATCACGGAAATGAAGTGAAAACCTGCTGTCAGCAAAGCTGTGCCAAACGGCATATCCGAGCTGATACGCAGCAAGACGGCGAGGCCAAAGGTGAAGATCGCAATCAGAGCGAGAAACAGCTTGATCTGCGGATCAAGCAGATTGGGCATTTGCTGCGGAATGACAGCTTTGATGTAGAGAATAAACGGCAGGGAGCCGAGGGTCATAAAGACCATGGCGACAATCAGAATAGCATTATTGCCTTCAAAGAAGCCGAAAGAGGAATCATGGGTTGAATAACCGGCGGTGGAGATCGTTGTCAGCCCGTGATTAATGGCATCAAACATGCCCATGCCTGCCGCAAAAAACGCCAGAATGCACAGGATTGTCAGGCCGCAATAGGCAATAATAATGCCGATGGCCAGCTGGTTGACGCGCGGCAGGATTTTCTCCGATTTATCCGATGATTCCATATGGAAAAGCTGCACCCCGCCGATGCGCAGTGATGGCAGCAGCAAGAGCGCCAAACCGATGAACCCGATACCGCCGATCCAGCAAAGCAGTGAGCGCCAGATCAGAATGCCGCGCGGCATCTGATCTAGGCCGGTGAGGGCGGTGGAGCCGGTGGCGGTAATACCGGAGGTGGATTCAAACAAGGCTGTCGCGAAGCTGATCGGCAGATGCGAGAAATAAAACGGGATTGAGCCGAGCAAGGCGGCTGTGACCCAGAGCGAAACCGTGAGCAGGAATCCGAGACGTGGCGAAAAACGCACCTGACTATTCTGCGTTGAGAGAAAAACCAGCGAGGATACCACGGCGGTAAACAGTGATGAGCGGATGAAAATCAGCCAGTCCGGTGTTCCGTCGCGCAAGTCAAAAATAGCAGGAAATAGCATGGCCACTGCCATAATCATGCCTAAGCGCGCACAGATATTGCTGACAAAACGAAATATGATCCTGCCCTCTCGGCTGTAATAATCTTTCCTGCAAGCAGGACTGCGTGTTGCTATGTCCTCAAGCGGGTGACTTGTTTTGAGCAAAGCAGTACGGATTTGCATCTTTATAGGAAAACTATAGGAAGCTAGAGCATGCCGCATGCTCTAGATTCTTTTAATTTTCGCATGCTCGCGGTAGCTCAAATGAAAATATTTAGCTGCGACATGCTTTAGCAAAATTTTTATGCATTTCCTATGGGGCGCAGTTACTAAAGCGGGTTTGTGACTTCTCAGAAACACCGCAGCAGTTTTTGGCCGCTGGCACAAACTTGCCTGTGATTAAGCCTGACTTCAGCTTGTAATCGCAGACTGCGAAATCTAGTTTCACAGTATCGCTGCACGGCATGCCCTTAACCCATGCCACAAGCAGTCAGAAAGTTATGCGGAAAGAGAAGAGTTTATGACACAGCGCCATGTTCCAGTCCTCATTATCGGTTCGGGCCCTGCCGGTTATACGGCGGCCATTTATGCAGCCCGTGCCATGCTGAAACCGGTTATCATCACCGGACTGGAGCAGGGTGGTCAGTTGATGATTACAACTGATGTGGAGAACTATCCGGGCTATGCTGAAACCGTTCAGGGGCCGTGGATGATGGAACAGATGGCAACGCAGGCACAGAATGTCGGTGCTGAAATCGTCTATGATCTGGTCTCAGCAGTTGATCTTTCCAAACGCCCGTTTACGGCGAAAACTGATAGCGGCGCTGTCTATACCTGTGACGCTTTGATTATTGCGACCGGTGCGCAGGCCAAATGGCTGGGTCTGGAAAGCGAACAGCATTTTATGGGTGGCGGGGTTTCTGCCTGCGCAACCTGTGATGGTTTCTTCTATCGCGGCAAGGACGTGATTGTTGTCGGCGGCGGTAATACTGCCGTTGAAGAAGCGCTGTATCTTTCACATATCGCGAAATCGGTGACTGTTGTGCATCGTCGTGACAGCTTCCGTGCGGAAAAGATTTTGCAGGAACGCCTGTTGTCGCGTGAGAATGTGAAAGTGATCTGGAACCATGCGGTCGAGGAAATTACCGGCAATCCGGCAACGCCGCCAATGGGGCCGCTTGTGACCGGCGCCCGCCTGAAAGATACGTTAAGCGGTGCGATCACCGAAGTGAAAACGGATGGTGTCTTTGTCGCTATCGGTCATGCACCGGCAGTATCATTGTTTAAAGATGTGCTGAAAATGAAAGACAGCGGTTATTTGTGGACAGCACCGGATTCGACAGCAACCAGCATTGAAGGTGTTTATGCTGCCGGTGATGTGACTGATGATATTTACCGTCAGGCTGTAACTGCTGCGGGCATGGGGTGTATGGCTGCGCTGGAAGCAGAGCGCTGGCTGGCAATGCAACCCGCCGCTTAACTTTTATAAAAGGTTGAGTTTGCAAATAATTATGGCCAATATCTGATACCGCTAGCTGATATTTCCTGTGCGTGCTCTTTAAAGTTGCCACAAAATTTTGTTGTTTATCTTGTGGTAGTTATTAGCCGATTCTGATTTACTGCCGGATATTGGCATGCAGTTGTAATGGGAAGTACAGAGCGGATGTTCCGCATTGTGCCGGAGGATAAAAAGCAATGTCCGTTCTTTTGATAACGGGCATTGCATGAAAAGGGGATCGTGTGGTGGCACCACTTGACTGGGATAAGCTACGCATTTTTCATGCCGCTGCTGAGGCCGGCTCGTTTACCCATGCAGCGCAGACATTGCATTTATCGCAGTCGGCGATTTCGCGTCAGGTGAGCGCGCTGGAGCAGGACGTCGGCGTGGCGCTGTTCTATCGTCATGCGCGTGGCCTTATTCTGACAGAGCAGGGTGAAATCCTGTATCGTACAGCACATGATGTGCTGATGAAACTTGAGAATGTTCGTTCCAAACTCAATGAAAACCGTGAGAAGCCTTCCGGACGCCTGCGCGTGACAACAACAGTGGGCTTAGGCTCCGGCTGGCTGATTGAGCGGATGGAGGAATTTGCTGATCTTTATCCTGATGTTCAGGTGCAGCTGATCCTTGATGATGAGGAACTGGATTTGACGATGCGTCATGCGGATTGCGCCTTGCGCCTGCGTCAGCCGCAGCAGCCGGATCTGATCCAGCGACGCATGTTTACCGTGCATATGCATGTCTATGCGTCCGAAGGCTATATTGCCAAATATGGCAAGCTCAATGCCATTGAGGAACTGGATGAACATCGTATCGTGACTTTTGGCGAATCTGCACCGTCTTATCTGATGGGGCTGAACTGGCTGGAAACTGCCGGTAAAACCGATGGCAGTGCGCGCATTCCGACCTTGCAGGTCAATAATCTGCTGTCGATCCGCCGTGCGGTGCTGGGTGGTGTCGGGATTGGTGTGTTGCCGGATTATATGGCGGATAAAACATCCGGTCTGGTGCGTTTGTTGCCGGCGCTCGGGGAGATCCCTTCCTTCGATACATTCTTCTGCTATCCCGAAGCCTTGAAAAATGCGGCGAAGCTGCATGTGTTCCGTGATTTTATTTTCTCCAAAGCGAGAAATTGGTCGTTTTAAAAACGCAGAAAACAGTCTGAGAAAGCCGGTTTTACCGGCTTTTTTTGTGTTTAAAGGGCTGGAATACGCATCTGTGCAAAGAAAATTGTTTCAAGATAGGGAGCTATTCGAAAATGCATAGCTGCTCTGCAATATCGTTCGTTGTGGTCTTCCGCGTAAAAAGGCATATACAAGTCATCTTAGTGATGCGTCTCCTCCTCCCATTGCGCATCCTAAGTGTTCCCCTCGAAGGCTTGTCCATATGACGCCTTCAAAATTCCAAGCCGGGCTTATGTCCGGCTTTTTTTTGTCCAAATTCCTGCATCCGATAGAAGCGTGATTAAGTACAGTATAATGCAGTACTTACTGACATGAAGCTGCCCATTGGTTTGTGCTGGACTTTAAAATTTATTCCCGCTCATATGATATACGGCACCGCAGAGCAGAATGCTGATGTGCCGGAATATTTAAATTATTTATTTTAAAACGAGGGAGGTAACCGGAGATTTGGACCGCATTCGATTGCCGGATGTTGTGTTGAGTGCCGGAGACTATGCGTAAGAATGACCGGTTAAGTCATCCCTGATTTAGAGCGAGTTTCGATCTGATTGGATCAGATCGTCGCTCTAAATATTTGTTTTAACGCGCATCTTTATCCGAAAACTGCTTCACACTTTTCGGGATGCGCTCTAATGGGAGACTTTGTAATGCGCATCACTGATGCTTCGCCAAATTTATATAATGAAGATCTTGCCCCCGCGCAGAAACGCAATTGGGGCGCATTTAGTATTTTTAACGTGTGGACATCGGATGTTCACAGCCTGTGGGGCTATTATCTCGCCGCAAGCCTGTTCCTGCTGTGCGGCGGTTTTATCAATTTTGTTATCGCAATGGGTGCGGGCTCGCTGATCATCTTTTTTCTGATGAATCTTATGGGCTATGCGGGCGTAAAGACTGGTGTGCCTTATCCGGTGCTGGCGCGCGCGTCTTTCGGGATTTGGGGTGCTAATCTGCCTGCGCTGGTGCGGGCGATAGTTGCCAGCTTTTGGTATGGAGCGCAGACGGCAGCGGCTTCCAGTGCGATTGTGGCACTGTTGATCCGCAATGAAAGTCTGCTGGAATTTCACCAGACCTCATTCTTTATGGGGCATAGCACGCTCTCGGCGATTTGTTTTCTGATCGTCTGGGCATTGCAATTGCTGATAATTCAAAATGGTATGGAGACTGTTCGTAAGTTTCAGGACTGGGCGGGGCCTGCTGTCTGGATTGCCATGCTGGTGCTGGCTATAGGTCTGGTGATCAAGGCTGGCGGCTTTTCCTTTGAACACGGTATTCCGCAGGATGTGCTGCTCACTGCAACCAAAGATGCAGGCGTACCGGGAGAGCCGGGCACGTTCTGGGCGCTGATGGCTGTTGCGGCAACATGGGTGACTTATTTCGCGGCGCTTTATTTAAACTTCTGCGATTTCTCCCGCTACACACCGGATAAAAAGACCCTGCTGAAAGGTAATCTCTGGGGGCTACCGGTAAATCTGATGCTGTTCTCACTGGTGGCGGGAATTACAACCATTGCAGCCTTTAACGTTTATGGCGAGGTGCTGCTGCATCCGGAGCAGATTTCAGCAAAATTCGATAGCTGGTTTCTGGCTTTGCTGGCCGCATTGACTTTTGCGGTTGCCACGCTGGGGATCAATGTCGTCGCCAATTTCGTGTCGCCGGCGTTTGATTTTTCCAATGCTCTGCCGCGCTATATCGATTTTAAAAAGGGCGGCTATATTGCAGCGCTGATTGCCTTGCTGCTCTATCCTTTTGCGCCATGGGAGGGTAATGCAGCGCATTTTGTTAATGCGATTGGTGCAACAATGGGGCCACTCTTTGGCATTATTCTCGTTGATTATTATCTGATTGCGAAAGGTGAGGTGAATGTCGCGGCGCTCTATCAGGAGAATGGCGAATATCGTTTCACCAATGGCTGGAATATCAATGCGCTGATTGCAACAGCAATCGGGTCGTTGTTTTCCAGTATCCTGCCGATGTTCACCAGTCTTCTGCCCGACTGGTGGGCAATCTATGGCTGGTTCTTTGGCGTGCTGATTGGTGGTGGCATTTATTATATCGCCATGAAGCTGCGCCCTTATCGGCGGCCTGCATAAATAAAAGCTCCCGAACGGCAGTGACCGTTCGGGAGCTTCACTAATTGTAGCAATAAAGCGGTTTAGCGCAGGGAGGCGCAGAAACGCTGAATGCGGATGCAGGCTTCTTCCAGCAGAGCTTCGGATGTTGCATAGGAAATGCGGAAGTTTGGTCCAAGACCAAAAGCCGAACCGTGAACAACGGCAACGCCTTCTGCTTCCAGCAACTCGGATACGAAATCTTCGTCTGTCTCAATAACCTTGCCCGATGGCGCAGTTTTGCCGATCAGACCTGCGCAAGACGGATAGACGTAGAATGCGCCTTCCGGTGTCGGGCAGTTGATGCCATTGGCCTGATTGAGCATGGAAACAACGAGATCGCGGCGACCCTGAAAGATTGCTTTGTTCGTATCAATGAAATCCTGCGGGCCGTTAAGAGCTTCAACAGCTGCCCATTGAGAAATCGAAGATGCGCCGGAAGTCTGCTGACCCTGTACCATGTCCATGGCTTTGATCAGTTCCAGAGGGCCTGCAGCATAACCAATGCGCCAGCCGGTCATAGCATAGGCTTTGGAAACGCCGTTCATGGTGAGCGTGCGGTCGTAAAGCTTTGGCTCAACCTGAGCAGGGGTCTTGAATTTGAATTCGCCGTAAACGAGATGCTCATACATATCGTCTGTCAGAATCCAGACCTGCGGGTGACGCAGCAGCACATCGGTCAGCGCTTTGATTTCGCTTTCCGTATAGGCCGCACCAGTCGGGTTCGATGGCATGTTGAGGATCAGCCATTTGGTTTTTGGCGTGATCGCAGCTTCCAGATCAGCTGCCTGCAGCTTGAACTGGTTGTCCATCGTGGTGTTAACGGTTACCGGTGTTGCGCCGCACAGGGCAACGATTTCGGGATAGCTGACCCAATATGGTGCAGGGATGATCACTTCATCGCCCGGATTGAGGGTTGCCATCAGCGCGTTGAACAGAATTTGCTTGCCGCCGGTACCAACGATTGTCTGTTCCGGTGTGTAGTCCAGATCGTTTTCACGCTTGAACTTCGCAGCAATTGCCTTGCGCAGTTCAGGGATACCGGAAACCGGAGTATATTTGGTTTCGCCGCGATTAATCGCGTCGATTGCAGCCTGTTTAATATTTTCAGGGGTATCAAAATCCGGCTCACCTGCACCAAGGCTGATAACATCTTTGCCCTTGGCTTTCAGCTCACGCGCTTTCTGGCTGACAGCGATTGTGGCAGATGGTTTTACGCGGGACAGTGCGTCGGCGAGGAATGCCATGATCATTACTCCTGAATGGAACTGGCGATCCGGCTGATAGGCCGGACAATAAAGGAAAACCCAAACAATGCGCAATCTCCTCAACTGCGCTTATTCAAGCGTTGTAACCGGTGACTGAGCAACCGCCATAACGCGTTGTTGAGCCCTTCGCGAGCGCAGACTGATCTGGTCGCATAATGTATCCGGAGAAGTGACAGTATCTACTGTTTTATGCCGGTGGGGAGCAACGCTGATATAGAGCCGGACTGTTCAGACAGAGGCTACAGCTTTATGTCGCAAAGCCGGAGAAAGTGCAAGGAAAGCTTTTATATCGCGGTGTAAATACGGTGTGTTAAAACAAATCAATGATAAAAAGAAAAGGCGGGTAAACCCGCCTTTTATTCGATCCCAGATTGTCAGTCAGTGTGACCGGAACGCCCTGTATCTCAAGCCTGAACCGCATAAATGCGGCTCTGAACCTATTGCAAATTACATTGCAACGAGGTTGTCGGCAGATGAACGGCCAGAGCGACGGTCCTGCACGATTTCGTAAGAAACTTTCTGGCCTTCATCGAGCTGAGCCAAGCCAGCGCGCTGTACAGCGGAGATATGAACGAACACGTCTGTGCCGCCCTGATCAGGCTGAATGAAACCGAAACCCTTGGTCGTGTTGAACCACTTAACTGTTCCCGTAGTCATGGGAAATTCCTTCAAATACATAGTAAATTCAGGTTCGCCCCTGAGGACGTTCCCGGTGGATCGAAGTTATTGATGGAAGATCATGGATGCAAGGCATTGCCGTGCGGGCCGCAAAATCACCCGACCGAAAATTCGATGGAGTTAACATATGCGACATTTTTGACCAATACAAGGCGGGTACTCACGAAATTTCACAGGGCGTGAGAATAATTTTTTAAGCTATATCCGTAGCTTGCAGGATTATTCGCGCCGGAGAATACTTGCAGAACCGATTTATTTTCTGAAATTTTGCAAAGAAAAAGGCAGCCCGAACAGGCTGCCTTTTTATAATAATCTTTCAAAAAGCCTTATATCAGGCTTTCTTGAAGTAGTCCTGTAACGGGCGAACTTCCAGCGAGCCAGCCTTCAGAGCTGCAATGGCTTCTGACACAGCTTCGGCACCGGCCATCGTGGTGTAATATGGCAGCTTGTGCATCAGAGCCGCACGGCGGATTGACTTGCTGTCGGAAACCGCGCTGACACTGTCTGTTGTGTTGAAGACAATATGAACCTGACGGTTACGGATGGCGTCTTCAATATGCGGACGGCCTTCCTGCACCTTGTTGATCTTGGTGGCTTCGATGCCCTGTTCTGCCAGATAGCGCTGTGTGCCGCCGGTTGCCAGAATTTTGAAGCCTTGATCCGCCAGACGTTTAACCGCCGAGACGATACGTGCTTTGTCCTGATCGCGAACAGACACAAAAAGCGTACCGTCGCGTGGCAGATCAACGCCTGCACCAAGCTGCGCTTTCGCGAAAGCCAGCGCATAGTCATAATCAAGACCCATGACTTCACCGGTCGAGCGCATTTCAGGGCCGAGCAGAGTGTCTACGCCCGGGAAGCGGGCAAATGGGAACACAGCTTCTTTAACAGCGATGTGGCGCTGTGCTTTGACATCCGGCTTGCCGCCATAGGCTGCGAGTGCCTGTTCAAGGCTTTCACCAGCCATAATGCGCGCTGCAACCTTGGCAATCGGTGTGCCGTTGGTTTTAGCCACGAAAGGCACCGTACGTGATGCACGTGGGTTGACCTCAAGCACATAGATGACATTGTCTTTGATCGCATATTGCACGTTCATCAGACCGCCGACATTGAGCGCCTTGGCCATGGCAATGGTCTGGCGTTCGAGTTCAGCAACGATTTCATCGCTCAATGTGTGAACCGGCAGGGAGCAGGCACTATCACCGGAGTGAATACCGGCTTCTTCAATATGCTCCATGATACCGGCAACGTAAGCGTCTTTACCATCGCAGAGGCAGTCCACATCCACTTCGATTGCATCGGTCAGGTAGGTATCGAACAGCAGCGGGTTTTTGCCCAGCAGCGTGTTGATCTGGCCGGTTTTATCATTCGGATATTTGGCTTTAATATCTTCTGTCACCAGTTCAGGAACGGTTTCCAGCAGGTATTTCTGCAACATACGCTCATCATGAATGATCTGCATGGCGCGACCACCCAGAACATAAGAAGGGCGAACAACCAGCGGGAAGCCGAGGTCACCGGCAATCAGACGTGCCTGTTCAACGGAATAAGCAATGCCGTTCTTCGGCTGGTTAAGACCGAGCTTGATCAGCAGTTTCTGGAAACGGTCACGGTCTTCTGCCAGATCAATTGCATCCGGTGAGGTGCCGAGGATCGGAATATTGGCCTTTTCCAGTGCATTCGCCAGTTTCAGCGGTGTCTGACCACCGAACTGTACGATCACGCCATGCAATGTGCCTTTTTCCTGCTCTTTACGCAGAATTTCGATCACATCTTCATCGGTCAACGATTCAAAATACAGACGGTCTGAAGTGTCATAGTCTGTCGAAACCGTTTCCGGATTACAGTTGATCATGATCGCCTCATAACCGGCATCGCTCAGCGCGAAGGCCGCATGGCAGCAGCAATAGTCAAACTCGATACCCTGACCGATACGGTTCGGGCCACCGCCAAGGATAACAACCTTTTTGCGCTCGGAAACATTGGCTTCACAAGCATCAATATTAGCAAAAGGTGTTTCGTAGGTTGAGTACATATAAGCTGTCGGTGATGCGAATTCCGCAGCACAGGTATCGATGCGCTTGAAAATCGGGTGTACTTTCAGCTCTGTACGATGTTTGGCAACATCCTTGGCATCTTTACGGATCAGACCGGCAAGACGGCTGTCCGAGAAGCCCATAGCCTTCAGATGGCGCATATTTTCAGCATCTTGCGGCAAGCCGTGTTCACGCACACGTTCTTCCATGGCCACGATTTCAGCCATCTGCTCAAGAAACCAAGGATCGATCTTGCAGGCCGCATGAATTTCATCCAGCGGCATGCCGAGGCGCATAGCCTGTGCAACCATACGCAAACGATCCTGCGTTGGTGTGCCGATGGCAGCGCGGATCGCGCTTTTTTCATCACCATCTTCGATATTCGGGATGGCGATTTCATCAAGGCCGGTCAGGCCGGTTTCAAGGCCACGCAGGGCTTTCTGCAAAGATTCCTGAAAAGTACGGCCGATAGCCATAACTTCACCAACCGACTTCATGGCGGTGGTCAGAACATTGTTTGCGCCCGGGAACTTCTCAAAGGCAAAACGTGGAATTTTGGTGACAACATAGTCAATGCTTGGCTCAAACGAAGCCGGTGTTGCACCGCCGGTAATGTCGTTTTCCAGCTCATCCATGGTGTAACCAACAGCCAGCTTGGCTGCGACTTTAGCAATCGGGAAGCCGGTTGCCTTGGAAGCCAGGGCGGATGAACGCGATACACGCGGGTTCATTTCGATAACGATCAGACGACCATTTTCAGGATTAACCGCGAACTGTACGTTCGAGCCGCCGGTTTCAACGCCGATTTCACGCAAGACTGCAATCGAGGCATCGCGCATGATCTGATATTCTTTATCAGTCAGCGTCAGAGCAGGGGCAACAGTGATACTGTCACCGGTATGCACACCCATAGGGTCGATATTTTCGATCGAACAGATAATGATGCAGTTGTCCGCTTTGTCGCGCACAACTTCCATTTCATATTCTTTCCAGCCGAGTACGGATTCTTCAATCAGCACTTCGGTGGTTGGCGAAGCATCAAGGCCGCCTTCTACGATTTCAAAGAATTCCGAGCGGTTATAAGCAATGCCGCCACCGGTGCCGCCAAGCGTAAAGCTCGGGCGGATAATCGCTGGCAGACCAACATGGTCAAGTGCCTGCGCCGCTAAGGCCATAGCATGGGTCATGTAACGCTGCTTGCGGTCGGTTTCGCCGAGCTGCCATTCAGTTTCCAGCTTGTCGAGCGCCTTGTCGAGATCATCGCCGGAGAGCTTTGCTTTCAACTCTTCGCGCTTGATCTTATGGGCTTTGCGATCTTCGTTTTTAACATCTGTCGCATTGGACAGCATGGATTTTGGTGTTTCGAGGCCGATTTTCGCCATAGCTTCGCGGAACAATGCGCGGTCTTCGGCTTTATCAATGGCTTTGGCGTCTGCGCCGATCATTTCAACATTATAGCGGTCGAGTACACCCATGCGTTTCAGTGAAAGCGCTGTATTCAGCGCTGTCTGGCCGCCCATGGTTGGCAGCAAGGCATCAGGGCGTTCTTTAGCAATGATCTTGGCCACAACTTCCGGTGTGATCGGTTCAATGTAAGTTGCATCTGCCAGATCAGGATCTGTCATGATGGTGGCCGGATTGGAGTTCACCAGAATGATCCGGTAGCCTTCTTCTTTGAGGGCTTTACAGGCTTGGGTACCTGAATAGTCAAACTCACATGCCTGACCGATAACGATTGGTCCCGCTCCGATAATCAGAATCGATTTGATGTCTGTGCGTTTTGGCATGGCTCTATCCTGTGTTTAGCGCTTATTTGGCTCTGCGACAAAAGCCCGAACGGTAAGACCGTCGGGTTCAGAGGCTGTATGATGCGTCTGGGCTAAGCGTGTCTTATAGGTAATCAATCCACGGAAAGTAACCCCTTAAATGCGATATTTGCGAGAAAATATGCGTTTATAACAAATCTTATTTAAAATTGACCGGCTTCTGGGCGCTTTTAAAATGATCTGTCTTTGATCTTGGCTAAATTACATGACGACAGAGTAGCGGGCACGGCTTTTCCGCTTTATTATGGCTGACACGGAATTGTGAAAAATAAGGAGAGCGCTGATGCGCTGGCAAGGTCGCGAAGAGAGTGACAATGTTGAGGATCGCCGTGGTGATAGCGGCGGACGTGGTGGCTTGGGCCGTGGGGGTATGCGCGGCGGCGGTCTCGGTGGCCCTGGTTTTCGCGTTGTAAAAGGTGGCGGGTTCTCCGGTATTGTTATTATGGGCGTGATCGCGCTCGTTCTGTGGATGGCTGGCATCAATCCGCTGCCAATCCTGTTCGGCGATGGTTCTATCCAAAGCACACAAGGTTCCGGCAGCTATTCGAGTGGCGGGGCAACCGCTCCGCGCGCCGATGACGAAGCCGCCAAATTCAGCCGCGTTGTGCTGAAGGAAACCGAAGAAGTCTGGAGCGGTATTTTTCAAGCTGCCGGCCAGACCTACAAAAAGCCGGTTTTGGTATTGTTTGATGGGCAGGTTAAATCTGCCTGCGGTTTTGCCGGAGCTGCCTCGGGGCCGTTCTATTGCCCGGGTGACAACAAAGTTTACATCGACCTGAGCTTCTATAATGAGCTGGACAAGCGTTTCGGCGCTTCAGGTGATTTTGCTCATGCCTATGTGCTTGCGCATGAAGTCGGTCACCATGTTCAGAACCTGCTGGGCATTCTGCCGAAGTTCAACCAGATGCGTCAGAGCATGAGCGAAGCGCAGTCCAATGCCATGTCTGTGCGTGTGGAGCTGCAGGCTGATTGCTTTGCCGGTGTCTGGGGTAAATATACCGAGCAGAAAGGTTTGCTGGAGCAGGGCGATCTCGAAGAGGCTCTGAATGCCGCTCATCAGATAGGTGATGATACTTTGCAGAAGCGTTCGCAGGGCTATGTCGTGCCGGAAAGCTTCAACCACGGTACGTCCGAACAGCGCGCCAAATGGTTCAAACGCGGCTTCGATACCGGCAAGGTGGATGCCTGCGATACTTTCAATAACCCTATCTAGTGGTATTCGCGCGCTGACGGTCTGCAAATGGCGCTTTTCTCGACTTCCGGTGCTCACGTACACACGGCACCGCACGTCCAATAGGACGTGCAAAGGTTGCCGTGATCTTTAAGGCTGCATAATCTAATCTTTCATCAGCCGATGAAAGGATTATGCAGGGTACGCTGCGCTCCGGTTCTCGAAAATCACCATTTTCGCCACGCCATCATCCCGAATACAACCTCGTGCTTGATAGAAAAATAAGAAGAAATGAAAAAGGCCGGTGAAAATCACCGGCCTTTTTGTTTCGTTCTAGGTTACGTCGCGTTCCTTTTTAAGCTCAGGCCGCGTCGCGTTCCGGTAGCGGATCTTGACCCTTGCGTGCGCGGATCAGATTGATAAAGCGGCGGAACAGGTAGAATGAATCTTCCGGTCCCGGTGAAGCTTCTGGATGGTGCTGTACCGAGAATACCGGCTTGCCGATAAGGCGCAGGCCGCAATTGGTGCCGTCAAACAGCGAGATATGTGTTTCTTCCACGCCCGCAGGCAGGCTGTCTGCATCCACCGCAAAACCGTGGTTCATCGAAACGATTTCAACTTTACCGGTTGTATGGTCTTTAACCGGATGGTTGCCGCCGTGATGACCCTGATGCATCTTCACAGTTTTGCCGCCTGTTGCCAGTGCCAGCATTTGGTGGCCGAGGCAGATACCAAACAGCGGAATATCGGTTTCAATCAGCTTCTGGATGGTCGGCACTGCATATTCACCGGTTGCTGCCGGATCACCAGGGCCGTTGGACAAGAAAATACCGTCCGGCTTGTGTGCCAGAATATCTTCCGCAGTTGCTGTTGCCGGTACAATCGTGACCTTGCCACCGAGGTCAGCAAACAGACGCAGAATATTGCGTTTGATGCCGTAGTCTACAGCCACCACGTGGAATTGCTCATCAGCCTGATTGCTGTAGCCTTCGTTCCAGACCCATGATTTTTCAGTCCATACGGATGACTGGCCGGATGTCACATTCTTGGCGAGATCGAGGTCAACCAGACCAGCCCAAGCGCTCGCGCGTTTTTTCAGCGCCGGAATGTCGAAATTGCCGCTCGGATCATGCGCGATGACCGCATTGGCTGCGCCTTTTTCACGGATCAGGGCGGTCAGTGCGCGGGTGTCAATATTGCTGAGGCCGATAATACCGTGCTGTTTCAGCCATTTGTCAAAATCCTGACTGGAGCGGTAGTTCGACGGTGCGGTAATATCAGCTTTGATAATGGTGCCGACTGCACCGGAGCGGCTGGCCGGATTAAGGCGCTCGCTGTCTTCTTCATTCGTGCCGGCATTGCCGATATGCGGGAATGTAAAGGTTACGATCTGTCCTGCATAGGACGGATCAGTCAGAACTTCCTGATAGCCGGTGAGGGAAGTGTTGAAGCAAACTTCTGCTTCAATTGCGCCGACTGCGCCGACACCCTTGCCTTCAATAACAGTGCCATCTGCCAATACGAGAACAGCTGTAGGCTTGGAGGTCGTCCAGGGTGCAGTTTTCGGTGTGGTTTCGGTCATTGAGGCACTCCTGATCAAAATTGCGCGCTGTGCTTGCTATTTAAGCGTGTCGCGTCCGGAACTCAGCCAGTGTCTGGCTTTCTGAACGGCAACTATGTGTTATATGTGCAGAGGCATCCCTGTATTACGAATACATGGCGTGCAAAAACGCGCCGGATACAATGAGCCCCGTCGCGAGAATGAAAAAATCTTCTGCTAAGATTAATAATGTAAAGAAATCTTAGCCTGCGGTCAATTCCTGATGCTCATGTTTTCCCGATAAAAGCGGATCAAGAGCTGAAAAGCGACCAGAAGGCTCGAAATTATGTATTTTCAGCCTATATGAAGCAGGCAGGGATTTGAAGAAAAATCCTCCATGCACTTTCGCCTTGATAGTCAATTGCGCTATAAGGCCAGTGATTTGCTTATTCCGGCCAGTTTTATCGTCTACGGAAGCGTTCCGCTTTTATGCACAGCGCATGTTTCTGTTTCTTTAAAACAGGGCATGATGTGCGGACTCAAGAGAATGTTTGAGTGATGCGCCCTCTGTGCTGAGCCTGTGCCGGATCTTATAAATTTAACAGACCGGATAACGAAACACGATTGCTATCCTGTTTAAGGAGACAAGACATGCTGCGTCAGGAAATTTCTCAAGCTCTGACAACGGCTATGAAAGCCCATGAAAAAATGCGTTCTTCAACGCTGCGCCTGATATTGGCTGCTCTGAAGGATCGTGACATTGCCAATCGCGGCGCGGGTAAAGACCCTGTGTCGGATGATGAAATTCTGGCAATCCTCGCCAAGATGATCAAGCAGCGTGAAGAATCTGCCAAGATGTACGAAGAAGGCAATCGCCTTGAACTGGCAGAAACTGAACGCGCGGAAATTGTGATTATCAAAGAATTTTTGCCGCAACAGCTCAGCGATGAAGAAGTTCGTGCGAATAGCGCTGCTGCTATTGCAGAAGTTGGCGCTGAAGGCCTGCGCGATATGGGCAAGGTTATGGCTGTTCTTAAAGAGCGCTACACTGGCCAGATGGATTTTGCTAAAGCCAGCGCGGTACTCAAAGAACTGCTTGGCAGCTAAGTTTATATTGTATGCAAAAAAAAGCCGCGCTGGTGACAGCGCGGCTTTTTTCATTGAAGTAGTGGCTCGTTTAGCCTTCCGTGGCGGCCTTAAGGCGTGTGCCGCCGAGCATGCCTTTTTCTTCCAGTACCGGATAGGCCATTGAAGCCAGTAGCGAATTGATCTGCTTGAGATCGCGGATCGTATCCAGATGGATCGAGCTGGTTTCGACACTGCGAACTGTACCTTCGCGCAAGCGCTGGAAATGCATTTCACTGGTGCGTTTTTCCATATCCCGCAGATGGTCTTTTTCACGTACGAGCTGGCGGGCCGTATAGCTGTCCCGCGATACCAATACGTTAAAGGCCAGATGCGCGTTTGAGAGAACCATAGCGTGGAATTCTGTCAGCTCATCCCAGCCTTCCTCGGTGAATTCCAGCTTGCGATCCATCTTCTTCTGCACATGCACCAGCATATTGCGCACGATAATGTCGCCAACCTGTTCCAGCTTGACGCAAGCGCCAAGCAGTTCCTGTGTCCGCAAAGCTTCGTCTTCGGTCAGTTTTTGCGTTGCCAGCTTTGCCAGATAAAACTTGATAGCAGCATGGCGGCTATCCAGACGATCATCCAGCTTGGCCAGTTCATTAATGCTGACCTGATCCGGCTTCTCGTAAAGATCAATAATACGGCGCAGCATCACATCAACGGTTTCGCAGGTACGTACAACCTCGCGTGTCGCATTGCCGAGTGCCAATGGCGGGGAGGTAATCACACTCATATCCAGTGCGCTGATTTCCTGCGTGAAGATAGTTTCACTCGGGGTTTCCGGTTTCGCTTTGAGATTAACCAGCGCTTCCGTGGCACGCAGTACCAAGCCGGAGAGCGGGATGCCTGCGACCAGAATAATCATGTTGAACAGGATATGCGAATTGACCACCTGACTAACCGGATCGGCACCAAGAAACGCGACCGATGGTTTGAAAGTTAGAAACAGGATCAGAATAACCAGCGATCCGGCACCGCGCATCAACAGATTGCCCAAAGGCACAACACGGGTTTCCGGCGGTGCATTACGTGTGAGCAGTGGTGCGATAATAGAGGAGCCTAGATTGACGCCCAGAACCATGACCACAGCGAGATCAGGATGAATCAGCCCGCGTGAGGCAAAAGTAGTGAGCAGGATAATGGCTGCGATGGATGAGTGGAACAGCCATGTCATCAGAGCTGCAAGCAGATAGGTGGTGACAGGATCGCTGGCCAGATAATCAACAATCACCGGCAGCAACTGGCTGTCGCGCAGTGGTGTTGTCGCTTCGCCTGTCAGCTCCAGCGAGAGAATAAGCAGGCCGATCCCGACCAGAATTTTACCATTCTGCCGCCAGAACAGACGCTCGGAAGACATGGACAGAAAAGTACCAGCCACCAATGCCAGTGGAACCAGTAAGGTCAGGTCATAGCTGAGGATTTTAACAACGAGGGCAGAGCCAAGCTCGCCGCCGCGCACTGCCATAAGACCGGCCACACCGCTGACAAAGCCTGCGCCGACAAAAGAACCAACCAGCAATGTGACTGCGGTTGAGCTTTGTAAGGATACGGCCAGCAATACACCGAAACTGACAGCCAGAACGGGATTTTGCATATATTTGCGCAGCCGTCGTCGCAAGCGGTCGCCATAAGCGCTCTCTACACCTGCCCGAACCATACGGGTTGCCCATAACAGCAACGCGACTGCCCCTGCCAGATGCAGGAGGACGACTGAACCATTCAAATGCATATTCCTTTTTATTGCTGGATGATTAGCTCATCCTTGTTTGTTCCCGGTTTTTAGCTCCGGATGATCCGTATTCGGACACACTGCCAGCGTATAGGTGCTTCACTTGCTGAATGTACGGGACGGATAAATGCAGTGCGAAAATCATGCACTGGCTAACCAATTTAGGCATATTATCTTTAATTTGGAAGAGGGGAGATACCTCTGAAAGATGATATTTAAAGTTTTCATGACAAATTTATGACATTTAGCCGACTAATATGAAATCCTTTGTTTTCAGGCCGTAAGCTATATTATCGTGCATGATTGAATAAGATCATAAGCGATAATTATGACAGTTGTGTAGTTTGCTTATAGAAGGGCATGCACCAATATGTGTGTAGCGGGGAAAGATATGGCTTGCAGGCGTGTTTTTCCGTAATTCGTGTTATTACATAGAAGAGCAGTCTGACTGTTCTGACTTGCCGGACTGTTGCCGGTTAGAGAGTTGAGAGAGAATTTAAAAGCGTATGCGTTTTCCCCCGTCCTTCCTTGATGAAATCCGCGAGCGCGTTCCGATATCGTCTGTGATCGGGACACGGGTGAGCTTTGATCGCAAGAAAACCAACGCATCCAAGGGCGATTACTGGGCATGTTGTCCGTTCCACGGGGAAAAGAGCCCGAGCTTCCATTGTGAAGATCGTAAAGGTCGTTATCACTGTTTCGGCTGTGGCGTGACCGGCGATCATTTTCGTTTTTTGACTGAACTTGAAGGTCTGAGTTTTCCGGAAGCCGTAACGCGCATTGCCGATATGGCCGGTGTGCCAATGCCGGTGATGGATGCCGAGCAGCAAAAGCGTGAGGAAAAACGCGGCACGCTCTATGATGTGATGGAACTGGCGGCAGGATTTTTTGAAGATCAGTTGCAGGCTTCCGTTGGTGCTAAGGCGCGATCTTATTTGCGCGATCGCGGACTGAGTGCCCAGACACAAGCTGAGTTCCGTATCGGGTATGCGCCGGAAGGGCGTAATATTCTTAAAGAGTATCTGGCTTCCAAAGGCGCTACACGCGAGCAGATTGAAGCCTGCGGCATGGTGGTGCATGGCGAGGGCATTGCGGTGTCTTATGATCGCTTCCGTGACCGTATCATGTTTCCAATCACCGATAGCCGCAACCGTGTTATCGCATTTGGCGGGCGTGCTATGTCGCCGGATGCGCCGGCCAAATATCTCAATTCGCCGGAAACCGAGCTGTTTCATAAAGGGCGTGTGCTCTACAATATGGTGCGTGCGCGTCGTGCCTGTCAGGCGCAGCATGGCGAGGAAGCCAAGCCGGTCATTGCTGTTGAAGGCTATATGGATGTGATCGCGCTGGCGCAGGCGGGATTCAATGAGGTTGTAGCGCCGCTGGGAACGGCTTTGACGGAAGAGCAGATGGCACTGCTCTGGCGTATCAGCTCTGAACCGGTTTTGTGTTTTGACGGTGATCAGGCGGGCTTGCGTGCAGCTTATCGTGCGGTCGATACCGGCTTGCCGAATTTGCAGCCGGGCAAATCATTGGCTTTTGCACTGCTGCCTGATGGCAAAGATCCGGATGATCTGGTCAAGGAGCAGGGAGCGTCCGCTTTCAGAACAGTATTGCAGGATTCCAAGCCTCTGGCGGAAATGCTGTGGATGCGCGAGACGGCGGGCGGCAATTTTGAAACGCCTGAACGCCGTGCAGAGCTTGATGCACGGATGCGCACCCATGTGGCACGGATCAAAGACGAGAGCGTTAAACACTATTACAGCCAGCATATGCGTGAGAAATCGCAGAGCTTGTTCGGTCCGAAATGGGGACGTCAGAATGCCGGTAAGCAGGCAGGCGGTTTTGGCGGTAAAGGTAATTTTCAACCGCAGCGCGGCAAAGGTGGTGGATTTGGTGGCGCATTTGGTAATGCGACATCAACCAAGGCTTCGGATAGCCTGACCCGTTCCGCCATCGTAAAAGGCGGTGCGTCAGCGCCAAGCCTGCGGGAAGCAACGATTGTACTGACATTGATTAATCACCCGCCGCTGATTGATGAGAATTTTGAAACGGTGGCAACGCTGGAGCTTTCTCATGCGGGGCTGACAGCATTGCATGCTGCTGTTTTAGACGTGATGGCCAGTCACTTGGCTGAAGACGGCAAGATGATGCGCAAGACACTCAACGAGAGTGGTTTTGCCGAGTTACTGGATGAGTTGGAACTGGTTGTGCGTCGTGCGCGTCTGTGGCCAGCGACGCTGCTGGCGGCCGAAGAAGATGCACGTGCAGCGCTCAAGCAGGCGATGCACTTGCAACTGCGGGCGCGGACACTACATAAAGAACTAAGAGCCGTAGAGGAGGCTCTCACGACTGAAGCTTCAGCTGAGGTTTTTGCACGTTTGATTGATATTCAAAGTGAAATTCGCAAGGCTGACGCGACCGAAGCTCTCATTGAGGGGTTCGGGCAGTCTTCAGGACGACCGCCCGGCGGTTTCTGACGGAGCGTCTGAAAATGAGACAATGTGAATATAAAGGTGCCAAGCAGGGCTGATTTGACCTGAAACAGACCGGAAATTGCACTCTTTAGTGATTAACCGGCGTCACTCTGTCGCGAATCTTCATAAATGATTCGCTTTTTATGAACGAATCATATGAGTCGCATTCTTTGACTGTATTGGTGAAGACACGTCAGTCGCTTTAGTGGCGAACAAAGACACAATCTGAACAGTGGTTCATTACCGGTACAAGGTCAATAAGGGGCTGAACAGGCTCTGTAAATATGAAATTTGCAAACCGGTGTTTTATTTGCCGCATCCGGCAGGGAACACGGTTAATCCGGTTTTAACGCGAAAGCGCTATTGCCGGTTCTATCGATAGTCACGGGGCATAACGCGAATCGCTCGTTTTGTTGTTCATTCTGCCCGATGGACAAAACGAACTGATCGTCTGGAGATAAATATATGGCAACGAAGACAAAGGAAAACGAAGAAGCTGAAGTCGAGCGCGATGGCGCGACCGATGGGCCGCTTCTCGACCTTTCAGACGACGCTGTCAAGAAAATGATCAAGCTCGCCAAGAAACGTGGCTATGTCACGATGGACGAGCTGAATGCCGTGCTGCCTTCTGAAGAAGTCACATCCGAGCAAATCGAAGATACAATGTCGATGCTGTCCGATATGGGCATCAATGTTGTTGAAGACGATGAGCAGGATGCCGACGCAGAAGAGCGCGACGATGACAGTGAAGAAAGCGGCGGCGATCTGGTAGAAGCCAGCGGCACCGCTCTGGCGACAACAACAACCAAAAAAGAACCAACGGATCGTACCGACGATCCGGTGCGTATGTATTTGCGCGAAATGGGTTCGGTTGAGTTGTTGTCGCGTGAAGGTGAAATCGCGATTGCCAAGCGTATTGAAGCTGGCCGCGAAACAATGATCGCCGGACTTTGCGAAAGCCCGCTGACCTTTCAGGCTCTGATTATCTGGCGTGAAGCGCTGAACGACCAGCAGATTTTGCTGCGCGAAATCATTGATCTTGAAACCACCTATGCTGGACCGGAAGCCAAACAGGCGCCGGTTATCGAGCGTGTTGAAGAGCAGCCTGCTCGTCCTGATGATAAATTGGGTCGTCGCTCACGTGATGATGATGACATCACCAATGTTGGTGGTGACACGCAAGAAGAATATGACGACGAAGAAGACGATGAAGCCAACCTGTCGCTTGCTGCGATGGAAGCCGAATTGCGTCCTCAGGTCATGGAAACCCTCGATCTGATCGCTGATACCTATAAAAAACTGCGCAAATTGCAGGATCAGCAGGTTGAAGGTCGTCTGGCAGCTGCCGGTGAATTGTCGACCTCGCAGGAGCGTCGCTATAAGGAGCTGAAAGATCAGCTGATTAAAGCGGTTAAGTCGCTGTCGCTGAACCAGAACCGTATTGAATCGTTGGTTGAGCAGCTCTACGACATTAACAAACGCCTTGTTCAGAACGAAGGTAAATTGCTGCGCCTTGCGGAATCTTTCGGCGTGCGCCGTGAAGAATTCCTCAAAGAATATCAGGGCAATGAGCTTGACCCTAACTGGACTGAACGTCTGGCTACACTGACCGCACGCGGCTGGAAAGAATTTGTAGCGAAAGAAACGCGCGGCATTGAAAACCTGCGTTCAGAAATTCAAAATCTGGCCACTGAAACCGCGATTTCGATCGGTGAATTCCGCCGCATCGTTAATCAGGTGCAGAAGGGTGAGCGCGAAGCAACCATTGCTAAAAAGGAAATGGTTGAAGCAAACCTGCGTCTCGTGATTTCGATTGCCAAGAAATATACCAACCGTGGTTTGCAGTTCCTTGATCTTATTCAGGAAGGCAATATCGGTCTGATGAAGGCGGTTGATAAGTTTGAATATCGCCGTGGCTATAAGTTCTCGACTTATGCGACATGGTGGATCAGACAGGCAATCACCCGTTCCATCGCGGATCAGGCGCGTACCATCCGTATTCCGGTGCATATGATCGAAACGATCAATAAGATCGTTCGCACAAGCCGCCAGATGCTGCATGAGATCGGCCGTGAACCGACACCGGAAGAACTGGCTGAAAAGCTGGCTATGCCTTTGGAAAAAGTGCGTAAGGTGCTGAAGATCGCTAAGGAGCCTATCTCGCTTGAAACCCCTGTTGGTGATGAAGAAGATTCACACTTAGGCGATTTCATTGAAGATAAGAATGCGCTGCTGCCAATTGATGCGGCCATTCAGGCGAACTTGCGCGACACGACAACACGCGTATTGGCATCGCTGACACCACGTGAAGAGCGCGTGCTGCGTATGCGTTTCGGTATCGGTATGAATACCGACCATACTCTGGAAGAAGTTGGTCAGCAGTTCTCGGTTACCCGTGAGCGTATCCGTCAGATCGAAGCGAAGGCCTTGCGTAAGCTGAAGCATCCGAGCCGTTCGCGTAAATTGCGTTCGTTCCTGGATAGCTAAAAGTACAAAAGATGCCGTCATCCTCGTAGTGGCGGCATTTTTCCAGAGCGGTTTACGTCCCAACGGGATCATGGCGTTCGCTCTCAATTCTTTGTTTGGTCGCATTGTCTTGCCATTCAGGTTAGAGCAACTTGAATGTGAAATGCTCTGGGGGATAGAATGTCTTTTCTTAAACGCCTTTTTGGCCTTGGTGGTTTTGAAGCCGTAGCTGATAAAGCGCAGGCTGAACCGGTAAGCAGTGAGCATAAAGGCTTCATCATTCTGGCGACGCCTTATAACGAAGGCGGACAGTTCCAGACATGCGGGCTGATCCGCAAAGAAATTGACGGTGTTTTGCAGGAGCATAAATTCATTCGCGCAGATCGCTTTGCGACCATGGATGATGCAGTGAATATTACTCTGATTAAAGCGCGTCAGATTATTGATGAGCAAGGTGAGGGGCTATTTCGCTAAACAGAAGCGAAATTGCAATGCATAAAGGCCCGGTCTCCGGGCCTTTTATTTTGAAATTGATTTATCCGGCCGCAGTTAATTTGTTACAATCATGCGGGAAGGTGAGGATGTTATGAGCAAACCATTCTGGCAAACCAAAACACTGCGTGAACTGAACAAGCATGAATGGGAAAGCCTTTGCGACGGCTGTGGCCAGTGCTGCCTGCATAAATTGCAGGATGATGATACGGACGAGATTTACGGCACAGGTGTTGCCTGTACGCTTTTGGACGGTACAAGCTGCCAGTGTTCGGATTATCCGAACCGCAGAAAAACTGTGCCGGATTGCGTATTTCTGACGCCTGAGATTATTGAAACTGTGCGCTGGTTGCCTGAAACCTGCGGCTATCGCCGCGTGTCTGAGGGCAGGGATCTGGACTGGTGGCATCCGCTGGTGTCCGGCTCAAAGGAAACAGTGCATGAGGCTGGTATTTCTGTACGCGGAAAAATCACTGCTTACGATCATGATTTGCCGGATGAAGAGGCATTTTTAAAGCATATGACCGGCCATATTGCCTGATAGGGTATATAATTACTGTTTGATGAACTGTAAATGAATGATTGATTGCTGCTGCATTCAGAAATAGCCTGCTACTTATTGGATATTGAATTTAACAACAATAACGATCCAAGGAGAATGCTATGTCGGGTTTTTCAATGAAAGCAGTAATTGTTTCAGGTCTGATTGGTCTTGCAGGTGTTTTCTCTGCCGGTGCATCAGCGCAGGCCGCTACACCGATGGTATCAGTCGCAGTCAGCGGTACGAGTGTAGGCGCACCGGTGGTGCAGGTTAATCATCGTAACGGACATTATAACCATCCGCAGTATCGCCCGAACCGTTATGCCTGCTCACCTCGCGAGGCAACATCCAAAGCTTCTCGTATGGGTATTCGCGGCACACGTGTTCACAGCAACCGCTCGACAATCCGTGTTTCAGGCTACCGTCATGGCCGACCAGCAAGCGTGCTGTTTGGTAAGGCGCGTGGTTGCCCGATCCTGCGCTAAACGGAAACTGATACACTGAAATCAATATCTTGCAGGCCGCGAAGGGAAAGATTCGCGGCCTGTCGTTTTTTAAGATTATTGCCGGATCATTATTGGCTCTGTGATTTACAAAAACATATTGTTTTACATCATGATGTACGGAATTTGAGCCAATATTCTTCATGTGATTAAACACTGAATAATAATGTTTTGGCTGATCTGCGAGTTGGTCTTGCGATCATGTTTCGATTCAGGTAGATCGGAGTTGTGTGGGCCTGTAGCTCAATTGGTCAGAGCCGGCGGCTCATAACCGCTTGGTTGGGGGTTCGAGTCCCTCCGGGCCCACCATTTTTAATTTCTCCGATCAGTAATCCGTTTCATTGGACTGTGAGCTCTTTAAGCTGCCATGACCATCTGTGGTCAAATCGTGAATCCTGCAAATCGGGATAGCTGTCACGCGGATAAACAAGCCAATAAGGGCCTTTATCTTTGATGGTCAGTCGTTTGCCATCCATGAATGCTGCTATGAGCGTTTTATAATCAACTGCATCCCGAAGTGGTATATCGACGATATAGTCGTTCCAAGCCGTTAAGCGCAGCAGCGCAGAGGCATTATAAGTGCTTGCATCAATACCGGCTTTCTTGAGAATGTCGGTCAAAGCAATGCCTTCAAAATGATGAACCCCTGTCGTCCATGCGGTTTGGGTTTCGATTGTTGCGCGGGGCAGGTTCAGAAGCTCCTCCTCAGACAAGATGACAGTAGAACCGGATTGATCGGTAATCCGCAGATTACCGATTTTATCGGTTTGAGCACTGCTTATGCCTGTGAGTATGAAGGTGCTGTAACTAAAAGCGGCTAGAATTACGAATTTTCTAAGAAAATTACGTCTTGATGCTCCCGTCATCACTGCTCACCTTTTCTTGTTTCGGTATTTAGAAGGTCTTAATTAAGAGATATATCGTCATTTGTGTTGCGACAATACAGGTGTTTTAAGTGCTGTGACTTTTCTTGCGGCAGAAATGCCACCCCGCTCTGTTTGTTTGATGACAAGAGGGAGTAACCACGAAGTATCAACTCATCCTGCCAATAGTGAGGCTAAGGCTAACGAAGATGCCTAAAGCCAAAATCCAATTGGTGATTGTGATCGCGGATTGTTGTTTTTCGAACAATCTTAAAACACCCCAGACAACAGCCCATGTTATTAGAGTGCCGATAACCGCACTTCCGGCGAAACTTGTCAGTACTTCAGAGCTTTCGGCTCCTGCGATCAGTTTGCTCAGAGCTTTGCTAGTGCCGAACAGCAGTGCAAAGAGAAACAGCGTGGCAGCTGAGCCCATATCGGGTTTCACAGGTCGATATTACGCTTAATAGGCATCGTCCTCATCTTCATCGTCATCAGCTTCTACGACGTCCCATAGAAAAGCGCGCAAGCGCTCTTCCATAGTTTTTCGGGATGCGCCGGATTTTTCCAAATCACGTTTCAGTTTGAAAAAGCGCTCCTTGTCCTCCGGTGAAAGATATTTTGTCGCGGATTCCAAGTTTGATAATTCGTTGGCCATAAAATTTTGTAAGCTTCTGCAAGAGGAGAGGGCATATTTTGTTGTCTTCAGTTAGTAAGGTATTATACGACTTCTGCACAGAGCGTTTTTGATATGGCGGCCAGTTATGATTTATGAAGACTATAATGCATTTTGTGCATCCTTGCCTGCCACCTCCCATGTTGTGCAGTGGGGCGGAGCGCATGTCTGGAAGGTTGGCGGCAAGGTTTTTGTTATTGGTGGTTGGAATAAAGATCAGCCGAGTTTCAGCTTTAAAGTCAGTCATATTGCTTATGAAATGCTGCAAGAGCAGCCGGGGTTACGCCCTGCACCCTATCTTGCTTCACGGGGCATGAAGTGGATACAGCATTACGAAGCGCCCGGTCTGAGTGATGAGGAGTTGAAAGATTATATCAGAGAGTCTCATCATCTGGTTGCGCAAGGTTTGTCGAAAAAGAAGCAGAGAGAACTTGGTCTTCTTGAATAACCTGCTCGCGTAGACGCGCTGGATTAGCGCTTTTTCATAATCAAGGTATCGCTGGATCTGGGAGCCGTATAATTCATAACAACACGTATTGTTCTGGATTTAGCGCCTGATTTATTGGCGCAATCAAGCAAGGCTTGTTGTGCGCTGAGGGCAAAAATCTTACCGGCCTCGCGAACGGGCTGATACTCGACGGCAACGACCTCTGTGAGATCACCATCAGCATTATAAGTGACTTCAAACACAGCGCGGGCTTTCTGATAATCCATTTTTTCAGGAAGTATCCAGCATTTCGCCGCCATATCCGCAATGACTTCTGCAATAGGGGCGGCATGCAACGCAGACGGAAACAGGCTGAGTGCCGCAAGAATAGCTAAACAGGTCTTCTTCATATTTCCCCAAAAGCATTGTCACGTGTCTGTAATACATAGGCATAAAACGTGAGGAGTGGTAGGGCTTTGTCGGTTTATTCAGGCAAATGCCGTGAATATGATCGGCTGGGGGAGACGATCTCTGTAAAATAATTGTAGCTTTCGCTTGCAGAGACAATTGTCGAATTTTCATGATAATGCGTTGATCGCAAAAGGATCGCGCAGGAGGAGATGGATGCCGTTACAGTTATTTCAGGGGCTCTCAGCGTTTCCTTTAACGCCTGTGAACGCAGATGGTCAGATAGATCTGGATCGTTTGGGGCAGATGTTGGAGCGGCTGGTTAAGGCGGGTGTTGATTCAATAGGTTTGCTCGGTAGTACGGGCACATATGCTTATCTGAGTCATGCTGAAAGATCGCAGGTGCTGGCAACAGCAGTTGAGACTGTGGGTGGACGGGTGCCGCTGATCGTTGGTGTCGGGGCGCTGCGTACAGATTGGGCACAGCAATTTGCGCGGGATGCGGAAAAAGCGGGGGCAGACGGATTGTTGCTGGCGCCGGTTTCTTATGCTCCGTTGACAGAAGCTGAAGTTGCGCTGCATTTTGAAGCAGTGGCAGGCGCAACAGCTTTGCCCTTATGTATTTATAACAATCCGGGCACGACGCATTTCGCATTCACAGAAGCTTTGCTCGCGCGGATATCTGCATTGAAAAATGTTGCGGCAGTTAAAATGCCTGCACCGGCAGATGGTGATTTCAAGGCTGAGTTAAGCCGGTTGCAATCGGCATGTGTGCCGGATTTTGCAATTGGTTATAGCGGAGACTGGCATGCTGCACCTGCTTTGCTTGCCGGGGCAAAGGCTTGGTATAGTGTGGTGGCGGGCTTGTTGCCGGTTCCGGCATTGCAGCTCACAAGAGCGGCGCAAAGTGGTGATACAGCTGCGACTGCTGTGCGTGATGCGGCGTTTGAGCCTTTATGGGCGCTGTTTCGCCAATATAGCAGCTTGCGGGTTATGTATGCGATAGCGGAAGAACTGGGTTTGCCGGCAGGTCTGCCGCCTGCACCGCTTAAACCAATCCCGTCAGAAGCAAGAGAGGCGGTTGCACAGGCGCTTGAGGGTCTGCGGAAAATTTGAGGGCGACGTTTTTGAGTCATTCAAGATGTTTGCTCAAAAATGCAGATACAAAAAAGCCCCGGAAATCCGGGGCTTTCTTTTTAACCTGTCGTAACAGATTAGAACTTGTAGTTTACACCAACGCGAACGGTGTGGAACGGAGCTTTAACTTCGCCGAAGCGGTTGCCGTTAACATCGTCCAGTTTCAGCTTGCCGAGGTCGGTATAGAGGTATTCCGACTTCAGAGTTACGTTGTTGGTCAGTGCGTATTCTGCACCGGCACCTACAGTGTAACCAACTTTAGTGTCGGACTGGGAAAAGCTGTTTGTGCCATCAAAAGCAGAAGCTTTGATCTTACCGTAAGCAACACCACCTGTTGCGTAAACCATGAAGCGGTCTACTGGTGTGTAACCGAGACGAGCACGTGTTGTACCGAACCAGTTAACTTTAGCTTCTGCGCCAAGGCCGCCAACTTCAACATCGGACTTCAGACCAGCGCCCTGAATGTCAGTTTCAAGACCAACGATTACCTGGTCGAACTGCCAGTTATAACCAGCCTGAACACCACCGAGGAAACCATTCGAGTTGTCTTTAGCGGAGGCGTCAACATTGTATGCGTTGAACTTGTTTTTGCCGCCAGCATAACCGGCGTTCACACCGACATAGCCACCTGTCCAGGAGAAGGTGTCGGCAACAGCAACAGGAGCTGGTTCGTTGTATACGATAGCATCAGCTGCAAAAGCGCTTGTGGAGGAGAGAAGCAGAGCAGCTGCCAGAGTTGTATATTTCATTTGATGAACTCCTTTTTGATTTCGTTAGAAACATAAGATGTACCCATCGAAATGTCTGTCACAAAAATGCAACAGCAAGTTCTTATCGTCTTGAAGTAAATGTGATCGCATTGACACTTTTCGGCCATAATGTAATTGTGCGCGCCGCTCACGCAAATGTGTTATTTCTCACGGTAATATTATGCGATCTGCCCCGCGCTATGGCCCGATGCCCATGCCCACTGGAAATTATATCCACCAAGCCAGCCGGTTACATCCACACATTCTCCAATGAAATAAAGACCTTGTACCTTTTTCGACTCCATTGTCTTTGAGTCGAGTTCATTGGTGTTGATACCGCCAAGTGTCACTTCTGCCGTGCGGTAACCTTCGGATCCTGCCGGTTTAAAATGCCAATCCTGAATTGCAGCAACGAGATTAGCCAAAACTTTGTCGGACAAATCAGCCAGAGGCTTGTTCAATTGTGTCTTTTCCGTGAAAAACTGAGCCAAACGGCGGGGTAATTTCTCTGCAAGAGCCGTTTGAGCGGACTGTTTTCCGTTCATTTTTCGTGCATTTTTTAACAATGCGAGGAAGTCAAAGTCCGGTTCAACGGTCAAAGTGACCTCATCACCCTCCCGCCAATAGGATGAAATCTGCAGAATCGCAGGTCCGCTCATACCGCGATGGGTGAAAAGCAGGGCTTCGCGGAATCGGGTTTTGCCGTGACGCAGCTCTGCATCGACTGCGATTCCCGATAGCGGGCTGAGTTGTTCGAGAAGATTTGGCTCCAGCGTCAGCGGCACGAGACCCGGACGTGTTTCAATCAGACTATGACCAAACTGATTGGCGACCTGATAGGCAAAACCGGTTGCGCCCATCTTAGGGATGGATTTACCGCCGGTGGCAATCACCAGAGAACTGGCTTCGATCTTGTCATAACTCGTTGTAATCGCAAAACCGTCAGTGGTTTTGCTGATATCGGAAACGGTGGTGTTAAGATCGAGCCGGACATTGGCCTGCTGCATTTCTGTCCGCAGCATATTGATAATGTCTTTGGCGCTGTTATCGCAAAACAGCTGACCCAACGTCTTTTCATGCCAGTCGATGCCATATTGATTGACCATGGCGATAAAATCTTGTGGCGTGAACCGTGCCAGTGCGGATTTGCAGAAATGCGGGTTGTCGGACAGATAGTTCTTTGCTGTCGCGTGAATATTGGTGAAGTTGCAGCGGCCACCGCCGGAGATACGGATTTTATCACCCGCTGATTTGGCATGATCAATCAGCACAACGGAGCGACCCCGCTGAGCAGCACGGATTGCACACATCATGCCGGCAGCACCTGCACCGATAATTACAACGTCTTTTTTCTCTGTCACGGTGAGGCTTTCTGATACGGGTAATAAGAAGGAAGGGCTTATATAAAGCAAAAAAGGCAGCCGTCGAGCGCTGCCTTTCATTGTGGAGGTGTGTACTGATTTATATCAGCGGAAATTGACGCCTGCATTGCGCATTTGCTTCATCATGGTTTGCAGTGACCCGTCAATATCAATAGCGCGGCTCAAATCTGGCAGAACCGTCACATTGAAACCCTGTGCAGCGGCATCGAGTGCGGAATAGGCGACGCAAAAATCTGTGGCCAGACCCGCCAGCGTAATATTCTTAATGCCGCGCTCTTTTAAATAGCCACCGAGACCCGTCGGTGTCATGTGATCGTTTTCAAAGAAGGCGGAATAGCTGTCGATCGCTTTGCGATAGCCTTTGCGGATCACCAGTTCGGCTTTTGTCCATTGCAGGTCTTTATGAAATTCGGCGCCTTGCGTCCCCTGCACGCAATGATCCGGCCACAAAGTCTGTTTGCCGTAAGGCATTGTGATCATTTCATAAGGCGAGCGGCCTTCATGCTGGGATGCAAAGCTGGAATGATCGGCAGGATGCCAGTCTTGTGTCAGAACAACATGGTCAAAGCGCTCGATTTCCTGATTGATACCGGCAATGATTGTATCTCCGCCAGCAACGCCCAAAGCGCCCTCCGGGCAAAAATCATTCTGAATATCAATAACGATAAACGCACTGCTTTTTTGATCGCGTTCCGTCATGCTGCTCTCCCGTCACTCTCTCTCATCTCTTTGCGATCAGTGACGAAAGAGCAGCAAAAGGTCAAGCCCTCAGCTGTCAGGCTTCGATCTCCACGCGACCAAGCGGATGTGAGCAACAGGCGAGGATATAACCTTCTTCAATCTCATCATCGCGGATACCGCCATTATGGTTCATCGAGGTCTCGCCGCTCAGACATTTGACTTTGCAGGTGCCGCAGACACCGAACTCGCAGGCGCTTGGTATTTTCAAACCACCGTTACGCGCTGCCAGCAAAACCGTATCTGTCGGGCTACATTGAACTTCCATGCCGGAAAGTGTGAAAATAACGCTGGGCGCTTCGGTTTCCGCATCCGATGCTGCTGCAGCCAGAGCGGCAGGAACAGGAATGGCTGGTGTTTCTGAGGCCGGTTGAAAGCTCTCCTGATGGTAATTGTCTATATTGAAGCCATTGGCTTCCAGCATTTCGCGCACTGCCCGCATAAACGGCTCAGGGCCGCAGCAAAAGACTGTACGGTCGCGAAAATCAGGCGCAGAAATATCAATGACACTGTGGCTGATGCGTCCGTGTACGCCGCTCCAGACATTGCGCGCAATGGAGCGCTCAACAACCAATTGCAGGCGCAGATTATCCATACGGCTGGCAAGCAGTTCCAGTTCTTTGCGGAAAATGATTTCATCCGGTGAGCGGGCGCAATTGAGGAAAACCACATCGCTGTCCGGCTGTGTGTCATAGAGAAAACGCGTCATTGACATCATCGGAGTGATGCCGGAACCCGCTGAAATAAACAGGTATTTTTTACCCGGATGCGACACCAGCGAGAAATCACCGGCAGGACCAAAGGCTTTGAGCTGCATACCGGGGCGCATATTATCCAGCATCCAGCGCGTGCCGATACTGCCGGTCTGTGCTTTGATGGTGATGGAAACAGAATAGGGGCGCGACGGTGTGGAGGACAGCGTATAGGTGCGCATGACCGGTTCCGGCACAGCCGGAATCTCAATCGTAATGAACTGACCCGGCATATAGCGGAACCAGTTATTATTTTCCGGCGTGCGGAACGAGAAGGTCATCACGTCCGGCGCTTCTTCAATCGCCGCATCACATTCCAGAACCTGAAGCCTGTCGTTCCACGGCAGCATTTCATCAAGATATTTCATAGGTGCTGCACTTTACTTGAAGAGGGGCTTGAATGGGCACAACGCTCTAACACTTTATATTTATAGCATAATGCTGAATATGACTGTCCGGTTGCCGGAGTGTCTTCACGCTCCGGCAACCGGTATCCATATCAGGCGACGCGGCTGAACTTCGCGACTTCACCTTTCAGACGCGGGGTGATGAAATTGCCGTACCATTCGATAAACTGCATGACACCGCCTTCATGTTCCACAGAGTAAGGACCCGGCTGATAGGCCGGTGAGCGGATGCCACGGGCATTCTCTTCGACAATCCGGCGATCCTGATCATTGGTCTCAATCCAGACATGGGTCAGTTCATCGAGATTATAATCAACGCCTTCAACCGCATCTTTATTGACCATCCATTTGGTGGTGACCATGGTTTCCTCGGCACTGATCGGCAGCACGCGGAAGGAAATCGCGTGGTCGATCATCACATGGTTCCATGTGGACGGGTAGTTGAACAGCAGCATCGCGCCGATCTTTGAGGCAGTAACTTCAGCGCTTAGGCTTTTCGCCACGGCAGGCTTACCGGACATTGTGTAGCTCTCGGCATCGCGCAGCAGCGGGATACGGGCAATACGGTACTGGCCGCTTTCCGCCATGTTGAATTTGGCTGGCAGGCCGGTATCTTCACAGCGCTTCCAGAGCTGGTTGGTTTCCTCATCATCGAGCATGCCCTGCACGCCGGTAGCGCTTGGTGCTTCAGGATAGGTGCGGCACAATTCCGGATGGTTGGCGGCGCAATGGTAGCACTCGCGGTTGTTTTCCCAGACCAGCTTCCAATTGCCTTTTTCAATAATGGTGCTCTCAAAGGCAACTTTCGCGTCTTTGATATGGTGCGGTGCGAGATAAGGCTCAACCGTTGCGCGGAAAGCGTTAAAATCCGGCGCTTCATCTGCGACGCAGATATAAATGTAACCGGCGACCGTTTCGCAATGAACGGTTTTCAGGCCGTAATCTGCCGGTTTGAAATCAGGGCCGACCTGACGGGCAAACAGTAATTTGCCATCCAGATCATAAGTCCACTGATGATAAGGGCAGACGAGACGGGCAGCAGTGCCTTTTTCAGCAGTGCAAATACGCGAACCGCGATGGCGGCAGGTATTGTGAAAGGCACGGATATTACCCTGACTGTCACGCACGACAATCACTGGATATTCGCCGATTTGTACGGTGAGATAGCTGCCGGCTTTCGGCAATTCACAATCATGGCCGGCGAAAATCCATTCGCGATACCAGATATGTTCGAGATCCAGCTTGTAATAATCGGGATCAGTATAAAATTTCTGTCCAAGACTGAAATTCGGGTCGCGCCCCAACAAGTCACTCAGCATTTGATTGCGGACGTCCATGATATGCCTCGCATAGCGTTGTTCATCGGGGGTGCCAGACGGCTTATTCAGGGTTTATTTGTCGCTTTAGTATAGCTTGTGAGCGACATGCCGTTGCGTCTGATCCCGTATGGGTCTGGGTTGTGTTAAGTCTCAGAATATTTCTCTCAAAACCGCTCTGATTAGGCTCATTCAAGCATTGAAATATTTCAGACGCGCATACGAAAACGACATGGGCTTCGCATAAAGACGACACGCCAAAGCGTCGCAGAAATAAAGCCTGTTCAGTCGCTCGCAGCCGTGCTTTTCTGTCGGCACGATAAGAACCATATCAAACGGATTTACGGCAGAGGAAAACACCCATGAAACGCTCGGAAATTAATGAGATTATCCGCGAAAGCGACCGCTTTATCCGTTCGTTCGGTTTTGTTATGCCGCCGTTTGCCTATTGGTCACCGGATGAAATGCACGCACGGGTCAAAGATGACAGTGCGGCGATCCGTAATGCCCGTCTTGGCTGGGATATTACCGATTACGGGCAGGGACGGTTTGCTGATCTTGGGCTGTTCCTGTTTACGGTGCGCAATGGTCAGACCGAAGATTTAAAACGCGGTACCGGAATGCTCTATGCCGAGAAGATTATGATTTCTCGGGAAAATCAGCTGTCGCCGATGCATCGCCATGTGATGAAGGCCGAGGATATTATCAATCGCGGCGGTGCCAAACTGGTGCTGGAGATGTTTAACTCCAAAGCGGACGGCTCAATTGATGATAAAAGCGATGTGGTTGTAGCTTGTGACGGGCGGATTAAACGCTTGCCAGCCGGTGGAAAACTCGCACTTGATCCGGGTGAAAGCGTAACCCTGATGCCCGGTAACTGGCATGCTTTCTGGGGTGAGGGCGGCGACGTGCTGATCGGCGAAGTTTCAACGGTCAATGATGATCTGACGGATAATATTTTCCGTGAGCCAATCGGGCGCTTTTCTGACGTTGAAGATGATGTGACACCAACACATCTGCTGGTGTCTGATTATGATAAATGGCTTGATTGATGTGATGTCAGCCAACCGCCAGTAAAGCCCATGCCGTAAAGTCTTGCATGAAGCGTGTTTTATCCGTTTCATGCAGACTTTCATGACGCATATTGGGATAAATACGAGTGGTGACATTGTTGAAACCGGCTGTTTTCAGTTTTTTTTCCAGAGCAAGCAGTGATTTTCCGCCTTCTGTTGACGGGTCTTGTCCGCCGCCTTGCAGATAGAATGGTAAGTTCAATGCAATAGTTTGCTGCGGGGCTGGCTCGTTGCAGCGACGCATGAAACGGAAAACATCAATCCACATACTGACAGACGGCGCAAAGCCACAAAGCGGGTCACTATTATAGAGTGCAACTTCTGCTGTATCATGAGATAGCCAGTCAAATTGCGTCTGGTAGTTTTTCACCTGTTTTGCCCATGTGTGGAATGTCATGCTTGGCAGAAAATGACTCGGCACATCGGAGCCGAGAAACATACGCTCGGCTTTTAATAATGTGAAAGCCAGTGTTTGGTTTACCACATTGGCAAAATTGGAGTTGCAGATCGCTGCTGCATCGGGAGTGCAAAATTTGCCGCATAATGCAGCCAGCGTTATCAATCCACCCATAGAATGACCGAACAGAATGAGCGGCAGACCAGCATGGCGCTCACGGATTGTCTTCTCAACGAATCCCATATCCTGAAGCGTTTTTTGATCGCCGTCTGTAACCGCGAATTGGCCAAGGGGGGCGTCGGGTGCTTGTGTCAGGCCGTGGCCACGGTGATCGTGAGCATAGACATGAAACCCGTGATCGGACAAGTATCGCGCAAATTCCTGATAGCGGGCAGCATGTTCAGCAAGGCCGTGGCTGATCTGCACAACACCAATGGCTGCTTGATTGGCAGGTTGAAAGCGCAGTGCGAGTTTCGCACCGCTCGGGCTTAACAGGATTTCAGGAACATCAAATGACATTATAATACCTTGCTCCCTGCATGCAAAACTATGTGGCTGATAATAATTGATTATTCCTCAGTTAGAGCATAGGTTACCTTAAACTTGGATCAGTTTAAGATAACCTATGCTCTCATTTTAAAGTGTTAGAGCGACCTTTGTGTGCCAAGTCCGGCACACGGCGCTCTAAACAGGGGAGTGCCGCTTTTCGCATTTGCTTTAAGCGCATTGTGGCATTGCCCCTGCGCAATATTTAGCCTAAATAGCGCATCAAAGCGAATTCCCGAATAATACGGGCTCAAATTCTCGGAGAACAGCCGCCCAATGGCACGTCAATTTATTTATCATATGTCGGGTTTGAATAAAAACTACGGCACAAAGAAGATTCTCGAAAATCTGCACCTGTCATTCTATCCTGATGCAAAAATCGGTATTCTCGGCCCTAACGGTGCCGGTAAGTCGACAATTCTCAAGATTATGGCTGGTCTCGATAAAGAGTTCACCGGTGAAGCATGGCTCGCCGATGGCGCGACCTGTGGCTATCTGGCTCAGGAACCGCATCTTGATCCGGAAAAGACAGTATTCGGCAATGTGATGGAAGGTGTGGCTGACAAACAGGCCATTCTCGACCGTTATAATGAGCTGATGATGAATTATTCCGATGAAACTGCTGACGAAGGTGCAGCACTTCAGGATGTTATCGACAGCCAGAATCTCTGGGATCTGGAAAGTCAGGTTGAAATGGCGATGGAAGCTCTGCGCTGCCCGCCAGCGGACGCTGATGTAACCACACTTTCCGGTGGTGAACGTCGCCGCGTTGCGCTTTGCAAACTGTTGCTTTCCAAGCCAGATCTGCTGCTGCTTGACGAACCGACCAACCATTTGGATGCTGAAACCACTGCATGGCTGGAAAAGCACCTGCGTGAATATAAGGGCGCTGTGCTGCTCATCACGCATGATCGCTACTTCCTTGACAATGTGACCGGCTGGATTCTTGAACTCGACCGCGGTCGTGGCATTCCTTATGAAGGCAACTATTCTGCTTACCTCGCTGCTAAAGCGAAGCGTATGATTCAGGAAGGCCGTGAAGACGATTCCCGTCAGAAAGCGCTTGAGCGTGAGCGTGAGTGGATTTCGGCCAGCCCGAAAGCCCGTCAGTCCAAGTCGAAAGCCCGTATTAAGGCTTATGACAAGCTGGTTGAAGCGGCTGAAAATCAGCGTCCGGGCGATGCTCAGATTCTCATTCCTGCCGGTGAACGCCTCGGTCAGGTTGTTATCGAAGTTGATGGTCTGTCAAAATCCTTCGGCGATCGTTTGCTGATCGACAACCTGTCGTTCAAACTGCCTCCGGGCGGCATTGTTGGTGTGATTGGTCCGAACGGTGCCGGTAAATCGACGCTCTTCAAGATGATCACCGGTCAGGAACAACCGGATACCGGTACTGTGCGCGTTGGTGAAACCGTGAAGCTCGGTTATGTTGACCAGAGCCGCGATCATCTCAATCCTGATAAAAACGTTTGGGAAGAAATTTCCGGCGGTAATGACATTATCAAGCTCGGCAAATTTGAAATGAACTCCCGCGCTTATTGCGGTGCGTTCAACTTCAAAGGCGGCGATCAGCAGGCTAAAGTGGGCAATCTGTCTGGTGGTCAGCGTAACCGCGTGCATCTTGCCAAGATGCTGCAGGCTGGCGGCAACGTGCTGCTCCTCGATGAACCGACCAACGATCTGGATACAGAAACATTGGCGGCGCTTGAAGATGCACTGGAAAAATACGCTGGTTGCGCTGTTATCATCTCGCATGATCGTATGTTCCTTGACCGTCTTGCAACGCATATTCTGGCCTTTGAAGGCGACAGCCATGTTGAGTGGTTCGAAGGTAACTTCGAAGATTACGAAGCTGACAAGGTGCGTCGTCTCGGACCTGAAAGCGTCAATCCTAAGCGGGTGACCTATAAGCCGCTTACACGATAAAGGTTCGGGATGTTCTGGTTCTGGCGGGCTGCAAATGGCGTTGTTTTGCGCTTCCGGTGCTCACGTACAAACAGTACGCTGCGCGCCGGTTCTCAAACTCCACCATTTTCGCCTCGCCATAATCAGAACCTCAACGACCTTATCAGAAGTTAATAAAGGCCGGTGCATTGCACCGGCCTTTTTGTTTCAGAAAGGGAAGACAATGAAAGACTGGTCGGCACAGCAATATCTGAAGTTTGAAGACGAGCGCACGCGCCCTGTAACGGATCTTATCGCCCGCATTCCTCTGGAAAATCCTCAGGCGATTGTTGATATTGGTTGCGGGCCTGGCAACTCGACAGAAGAGCTGAAAAAACGCTGGCCACAAGCGCAATTGTCGGGTTTTGATTCATCGCCTGATATGATTGAAAAAGCGCAGGCGCGTTTGCCCGAAGTGTCATTTGGCTTGAATGATGCAACGCAATACCAGCCGGATGCGCATATTGATCTGCTGTTTTCCAATGCGGTATTTCAGTGGGTGCCAGATCATATTCAGCATTTGCAGCGCCTGCTGAAAGAGCTGAAGCAAGGTGCGGTTCTGGCCGTGCAAATGCCGGATAACTGGAATGAGCCGTCCCATCGCATGATGCGGGAAGTAGCAAAGGACAGTCGCTGGATTGAGCGTCTTAACAAGGCTTCGCGTCCGTCAATGCCGGGTGTCAATGCTTATTATGATGCTTTGGCATCTTTCGCCTCGCATATTGATATCTGGCACACAATTTACAACCATCCGCTTGATGGCCATGCGGCGATTACGGAATGGGTGAAAAGCACTGGTCTGCGGCCGTTTCTCAATCCGCTGAATGAAGAAGAGCAGCGGGATTATCTGGCAGAATACACCGAGCGGCTGGCTGAGCATTATCCTTTGACCGTTGATGGCAAAGTCCTGCTACAATTCCCGCGTGTTTTTATCGTAGCCGTGCGAGGCGCATAATGTCTGATTTACTAATGAGTGAACATGGCAAGAGATTACCGGCGCGTAAACTCAGCGGCAGCGTTCGTTCAGTTTATATTGCAACGGGTCAGAATTTTCTGACCGGAAAAGCTGACGGGCTGGAATGTGATAGTGGCGGTATTGTCGGTGATTATCATCACGGGCATACGCGTAAAGCTGGCGGGCGTGAGCCGTGGTATGAGCGCGGCACGCCTATTCGTAATGACCGGCAATTATCATTGGTGAGCAGGGTCGAACTGGAAAAGATTGCCACAGCAATGGGCATAGAGCGTGTTGCACCGGAATGGATTGGCGCGAATATCGTGGTAGACGATATTGCTGATTTCACACTGTTGCCTGCTGGAACTGTGTTGTTTTTCGAAAGTGGTCTGACACTGAAACTGAATGGTGTGAATGCACCGTGTAAATATGCCGGAGTCAGTATAGCGCAACATATTAACGCTGAAAATGAAGCTATTGTAGCTCTGTCTTTTGTTAAGGCAGCTAAATATCTGCGTGGACAAACCGGTTGGGTGGAACGGGCTGGGCAGGTAAAAGCGGATGATAAAGTCTCGGTACGGATATCTGAGCAGGTTTTCTACGCAGTTTAACCCAGTGCGTAAGCATTTTAACGGTCGCTCTGATACTTTAAAATTATGCTCTACTTTTTTGTTTTACGCGTATTTCATCCCGAAAACCGCTTCACACTTTTCGGAATGCGCTCTAGCCACTATCAGACATTAAATTTATAGCGCTCCACTGGTTCAGTATTTCTATAATCTGATCGTTGATCCAGTATAGGGCGCTGTCTTTATCCAGTCCTTCATCACGCAGCTTATCATAATCTGTATAGGTGTGGCGGATATAGGCGAGGGCTGTTAAGCGCACCGCATTTTGTGCTGTGAGCGCCCGCATATGCGGTGCGGCTGCGGCTTCCCTGATTTGCTCGGCATCATAAAAAGGCGTGCGTGGCGCCAGTAATGTGAGCGCTTGAGCAATATCTTTGCGACGTTTGGCAGATGCAGGCATGGTAATCCTGATTATAATCGAATGAGCTTTGAGGTGCTTGATACACTGTTTTAGAATTATTTTGTGACGATTATAGTTGCATTTCCACCTCATATGACATAAACATATCTTTATGTGTTTTAAAAATATGGTGTGGCATGACTGGTAAGCCTCTGGCTCTCGAAGAAATGGTAGAAGTATTGAAGGCGGCGGCTGAGCCTAGCCGCTTGCGTATTCTCTCGCTGCTGGCGGGAGGCGACCTCACAGTGTCTGATCTCACATCCATTTTGAACCAGTCGCAACCGCGTGTATCGCGCCATCTCAAGCTTTTAAGCGAAGCCGGACTGATTAGCCGTTATCAGGAAGGATCGTGGGCTTATTTCCGTTTATCAGAAGCACCAATCCAGCAGGGGTTGTCCCGTGCGCTGATAGGCTGGCAGGATAGTCAGGATCCGTTGTTACTGCGTGATCAGGAACGCTTGGCACAGGTTAAAGTCGAGCGCCATGAACGGGCGACCGCCTATTTCAGTGCCAATGCTGAAAGCTGGGATCAAATCCGTTCGCTGCATATTGACGAAACAATGGTTGAAGATGCACTGCGCACGATTATCGGTGAGCAGAATTTCCAGTCGATGCTCGATATCGGCACCGGTACTGGCCGTTTGCTGGAAATGTTCAGCCCGCTTTACGTGCGCGGCGTTGGTATTGATATCAACCGCGACATGCTCACTGTTGCCCGTACCAATCTGGATCAGGCTGGTGTTGCCCATGCGCAAGTGCGCCAAGGTGATATTTACGCGCTGCCGGTTGACCGCGACGGCTATGATCTTGTGACAATCCATCAGGTGCTGCACTTCCTTGACGAGCCGCAATCGGCAATTCGTGAGGCTGCACGGGCACTTCGCCCGCAGGGACGTTTGCTGGTGGTGGATTTTGCCCCGCATGATCTGGAGTTTCTGCGTGATGAACATGCCCATTTGCGGCTTGGCTTCAGTGATGAGCAAATGACCGGCTGGATGAAAGCCGCAGGCCTTGAGCCGGAAAAATCTGTAGCGCTCGAGCCGCAGGGCGGACAGGCTGCCGGTCTGGTGATCAAGCTGTGGCTGGCGCGTGATCCGCGAATGCTGATCGCCGATGCTGCCTGAGGCAGTATTGGCATTTATCTAGCATTTTAGCGTTCAGTTTTGACTGCCGCATGGTGCCTACCATGACGGAGAGAATAACGGAGATTTCCGATGTCTAGTTTTGGCCAGCAGCGCCGTTCTGAAAGCGCGCACCCGATCCGTGTTTCCTTTGAGTTCTTCCCGCCGAAGACCGAGGAAATGGAAACACGCCTTTGGGAGACCGTCACACGTCTGGCACCGCTCAATCCGGCTTTCGTATCTGTCACCTATGGGGCAGGTGGTTCGACCCGCGAGCGTACCAATAAGACCATTGCCCGTATCATCAAAGAAACCTCCATTACACCTGCGGCGCATCTGACCTGTGTTGATGCCACCAAAGAAGAGGTGAATTCGATTGTCCGCTCCTTTGCATCACTGGGCGTAACGCGCTTTGTGGCGCTTCGCGGTGATCCGGCTGGCGGTATCGGTGAAAACTATCAGCCAACGCCTGACGGTTATCAGAATGGTGCTGATCTGGTGGCAGGGCTCAAATCCATCGCCAATTTTGATATCAGCGTTTCCGCCTATCCGGAGAAACATCCAGAAAGCCCTGATTTTGCCACCGATATCGAAATGCTCAAGCGCAAAGTCGATAATGGTGCGACCCGTGCGATCACGCAGTTCTTCTTCGATAATGATCTCTATGAGCGCTATGTGGAGCGCGTACGTCGTGCAGGGATTTATATTCCGATCGTGCCAGGTGTGCTGCCAATCCATAACTTCAAGCAGGTGGCGAATTTCTCCAAGCGTGCAGGGACGCGTATACCGGCATGGCTGGCAGATCGTTTTGACGGGCTGGATAATGATCCGCAGACCCATATGCTGGTGTCTGCAGCTATGGCAGCCGAGCAAGTGAATGATCTGATTGAGCGCGGGCTGAACGATTTCCATTTCTATACGATGAACCGTTCAGATCTGGCTTTTGCGATTTGCCATTTGCTTGGTGTGAGAGCGCCGGTTGCAGCCTGATTAAACTTTGAAGCATGTTTCCAAAACCGGGGACCTCTTTTGGGAATATGCTCAAGAAAAAGCCCTGCGGAAAAATGTTTCCGCAGGGCTTTTTTTAAAAGTTTAAAACAGAATGTTTTCTAATGTAATTTTGCGGAGTGCCTGCGATGATTGTCGTGAAGCGTATATCTGCAAAAAACTCTGTTACTGAAATCAATCTCTGACAAACTGTGATGGTGACAGTGCGCTATGACTATCTGAACGTCATCTGTGTTTCAGAGAAGGGAATGCGAGGTCAGGGAAATACACCGACAATCATTGCTGCGACGAAAACAAAAGCTGCGCAAAATACCAAGGCATTGATTGAACGCGTTAAACCCATATGGATGCCTCCTGAGTGGTTGTAAGTTCAATTTTATATGCTGCGATTGCAACACACAAACCCCTTAAATACGCCCCTGAAAATAAAGATCAGGAACATTTTTCTTACTTCAAACCGGAAATTTGCAGCAGCCAGTCACTTCAGTCTGTTGCGCCATTGGCACGGTGCAGGGATGAAATTGACTGTTTTTTAACTTTGCCAGCAAGTTTCCTGTTGCTGTCATTTTACCGACATAATCGGTCAAAGAAAAGTCTAAATTTGAAGGCGGGGTTTTAGAGGTGTGGTGTGTTTTGTATAATCGTGTATTTTTAAATTTTAAAATTATAATAATTACAATGCATTGAGTGGTTATCGTAAGTTTTGATGCCGCCCTAAATTATTTTATGAGCGGCATCAAAATCCCACTAAATTTATAGCTTTTCGAGCAATTCACGGGTTGGCCATGAATCCGCAGGCATGCCTAAACGCAGCTGTTCTGTGCGCACAGCATCTCTGGTTTTGGTGCCAAATACACCATCGATTCGACCCATGTCATAACCATGAGTGACAAGCTTATTCTGAAGCTCTGTCAGCTCTTCGGTTGTCAGGCCTTCAACAGGAGTTCCGAGAAGGAAAGGCTCGCTACCGGCAAGACGTGCTGCAAAATATGCGGCAGTGGTGGCGTAGACGATGGACTTGTTCCATTCGACAAAAATATCGAAATTGCGATAGGACAAGAATGCAGGCCCTTTGCGTCCCATCGGGATGAGCAGGGAGGCATCACCATCGTCGGCACCGAGTGCAGAGCCGTCCGCAGTTTTGACGCCCCAGTTACTCCATTTTGAATGTGGCAGGCGATAGGTGCGGATCGAGTTTTCCCAAGGCAAATCCTGCGTCAGCTGTACAGTTTCGAGCCAAGGTTCGCCGCGCTGCCAGCCTAGTTCGGACAACATACGGGCTGCGGTCATCACTGCATCTGCCACACTGTTACGCAAATCCACTTTGCCGTCGCCGTCGCCGTCAACGCCGCGTTCCAGATAATCTTTTGGCAGCAATTGCATCTGGCCGATTTCACCAGCCCATGCGCCCATAGTGCCGGCATCGACAACACCCTGATCAATCAATTTCAGCATAGCCATCAATTGCGGGCGGAATAATTCAGGACGGCGGCAGTCGTGGGATAGAGTAACGAGGGAGTTCAGTGTGTCGAAATCACCCTGAATTGCACCAAAGTCGGTTTCCAGTCCCCAGAAAGCAGCGATCACTGGTCCCGGTACGCCATAAGTCTCTTCTGCCTTTTTGAAGATATCAGCATATTTGACGAGGTTCTCACGGCCTTTTTTAAGGCGCTGCTCGGAAATCAGACGTTTGGAGAACTCTGCAAAGGTCAGATTGAAGACTGACTGTGTGCGGTCGCGTTTCAAAGTGCGCTCATCAAGCGTTGCTTTATGCAGTTCTGCAATAGCGCTGTCGGAAATGCCGGCGGCTTTGGCTTCAGTAATAACACCTTCAAGCCATAGGTTATATTCGCCGCCACAGGCAGGCTTTTCAATCTCAACGGCTGCCGGTGCCGATGGCGCCGCAGGTTGCACCGTTGTAGCAAAAGCCAGGCTGGCAGATGAGAGCAGGGTAGCTGCTGTCAGTAGCGGTTTTAAAACTGATCTGAAGGCAGGCAGGGTAGCAGGGCGTGACATAACTCAGTTCTTTCTGCAGCAGGCTCTTGGGAAGCCTGACTGTTTTGGTTGATCCGGCCAGATGTGACCGGAACGTGCGAAATTTTCTGAATTATGTCCTGCCGAAATATTTTGTGAAAAAGAAGGTGTTAATGATAAATTTTGCTGTCGGACTTGCTTTTATCTGACCTTGTTGCTTTCCAGCCACTTTCTCCATTGGGCGTGATTGCCGGAAAACACGTTGATATCCGCATCGCCTTTAATGCCGGGAATTGTGCCGGTGCCGGTATATTGCCAGAACATCCAAGGGTGAGGGCCGTATTTTTCATCTGGATGACCCGCAGTTGAGCGCAGCCAGAACGGATAATCGCTGAAACTACGAAGATCATTATCATCGAAGAAATCAACAGTGGTATAGATGACTGGTTTCTTGCCGTAATGACGTTCGATCATGGTCAGGAATGTGCGCATTTCTTTGCGCACCACTGCCGGATCAGGACGTAATTTGCAGGACGGTGACAGCGGATTCCATTCCATATCGAGAACGGGTGGCAAAGCAGCCGGATCTTTGGGCACGTTGCGGATATACCAGCGTGCCTGATCGGCGGCAGTGCGGCAGAAATAATAGAAATGATAAGCACTACGCGGGATACCGGCGGCGCGTGAGCCTGCCCAATGCTCGGCAAAGCGGTCATCTACGCGGTCGCCACCCTCGGTGGCTTTGATAAAGACAAAGGAAATGCCGCTGTTACGAACCTGCTGCCAATCAACTTTGTCCTGATATTTGGAAACATCCGTTCCGTGTACCGGATAATGCCACGGTGTTTTGGCGGTATAATCATGTGGTTTACGGTCGTAAAAGCGCGGGGCTTTGGCATTGTTTGATGGCAGAGCAATAGCCGTCCCTGAGCCAGCGGTTGGTTTCACATCTGAAAAATCATAATCCACTGATGTGCAGGCACTCAACATCAGACTGAGAACGGCAAGAACTGCTGGCTTCATTAATTTTGTCTCACACAATTCGCGGGAAATTCATGAATGCTTTCTTACCGTAAAAGGTTAAATTTTTCCTTTAGATCATGAATATTGCATTGCTGGTCATTGTGCTGAATCTGAACTTTTCTGAGGTGGCGGCATGTAAGACAGTGACTGAATATTTGTTCTGAATATATTTTTTGTACGGGCGGATCATAAGTTATGCGGCATAATATGGTGCCTGTCATAATTGTCGTAATCCGGCGCGGAGGTGATTGAATGTATCGTTTGCTGACTTTGGTTATTGTTGTTGTGCTGCTGGGTGCTGCGGCATTCTGGGGTGGCTTTCTGTTCTCAAATAAGCCCGCAGAAAAACGGACAGATAATATTGCTGCAATTATTGCCGATACTGAAAAAGTTGTTCCGGTAACCGCAGAGCAAGGGGCGCCGGAAGGCGATGGCAGTTCTGTACTCAACCTCGATATGTTAAAGCTGGATCAGCCGCTGACAGCGGAAGATGTAACAAATGCCGCGGCCAAAGCGGGACTTGATGCGGAACAGACGGCGTTGCGCGTTGGACAGAATGGGGAACAGGCAGCAAAGGCCAGACAAATCGCTCAAGAAAGTGTGCGTATTCATATGGAGCGCCGGTTACGCGCCGAACAGGCTGCCACAAAATCGCAGTGAGTATTAAGGTCGGTTTGACCGGTTCCCTTTAACGCTATGTATAAATGCCGGATTTCATCCGGCATATTACGCTTGGTGGTTTTCTTCAGAGTTGTTTTGAATTACAAAAGCTTATGTCGATTTGGTCCAGTATCGCAGATTTCTTAACGCAGACGGCTTACAGCGCATTTTCGAGCGTCATTGAAGCCGTCCGCACATATTTTGAAGGCGATGCTGAGACACGTCGTCGGGTAGCTTTTTCTATCGCGATGATAGCGCTTTCTGCAAAAATGGCGAAAGCAGACGGCATTGTCTCTGCGCAAGAAGTGCGCGCATTTCAGGATATTTTTGAAGTGCCGGAGAAGGAAGCGGATCACGTCTCGCGCCTTTATAATCTTGCCAAGCAGGATGTTGCCGGTTTTGAAAGCTATGCCCGCCAGATTGCATCCTTATGCAGGAGTTCCCAAACCGATGGCGTAGAGATTGGCTGCGATGCGTTGTCTGATGTTCTCGATGGTTTGTTTTATATCGCCAAGGCTGACGGCTATGTGCATGATAAGGAAATGGCCTTTCTGCGCCGTGTCTCTGAAATTTTTTCTATTGAAGAAGATGAATTTTTGCTGATTGCCGGACGGCATGTAAATTTAGGGCCTGCTGATCCCTATGCTGTGCTGGGTTTAACCCGCGGCGTGGCATATAAAGAAGCGAAGCAGCATTATCGCAAACTTGTGCGTCAGAACCACCCTGATCTGGTTATCGCGCGCGGTATGCCTTATGAGTTTCAGAAAATAGCCAATCATCGTCTCGCTGCCATTAATGCAGCCTGGGCGACTATCGAAAAGCAATTGGATCAGCATGACTATGCAGGATAATTCCACACCGGCGGCCGGTTCAAATCAGGATAATCAGTCCGAGCCTCGTATTTTGCTGAGCAAAGCGGATTACAAGGATGCAATTATTGATGCATCGGCCAATTTTGGTCCGCGCAAAGACGGTAAGACGCCGCGTTTTCTGATCCTGCATTACACTGGTCTGGCAACGGCACAGGAAGCGCTGGATATTCTCAAATGCCCTGAGCGCGAAGTTTCCGCGCATTATCTGGTACATGAGGACGGGCAGGTTGTGCAGATGGTCGCGGAGAGCGAACGTGCATGGCATGCGGGGAACAGCTGCTGGAAAGGCGAGAGCGATATCAATTCCGCCTCCATAGGGATTGAAATCGTCAATCCGGGTGTATTGGAGAATTTCCCGCCATTTGCCGAGAAGCAAATTGAATCAGTGATTGCGCTGTGCCGCTCGATTTGCGAGCGCTATAATATTGCGCCGGAGAATGTACTGGCGCATTCCGATATTGCACCTGAGCGCAAGATTGATCCGGGCGAGAGTTTCCCTTGGAATACCTTGTTTGAGGCCGGTATCGGCCATTGGGTTGAACCTGCGCCGATCCGTGGCGGACGGTTTTTTGCCATGGGTGATCGCGGTCAGCCGGTGGAGGCATTGCAATCCATGCTGGCCATGTATGGCTATGACATCATGATTAATGGCGAGTTCAACGAGCAGACCAAGGTGGTTTTGAGCGCATTTCAGCGCCATTTTCGTCAAAATCAGATCGACGGTGTGGCCGATACCTCGACAATCGAGACTTTACACAGGCTTATTTCAACGATTTTGCGTGAAAGCGTAACTAGCTGATTTTTAAAATAGCTTATTGTTTTTTGATAATCGTATTTCCGTTAATGTTACAGACTTTTGCAATCTGTGATTTGTAGGGACAATCTTCGGCTGCAATCAAGCGTCAGATACAACCTCAATTTCCTTGAGCAGATCTGATGATGGGGCGGACTGTTACCCAGAAGGAAGGGCGTTGAAAGATGATTTTGCCTTAGTGCGAATCTTTTCAGCGGGTTTATTCAACAGTTCCAACGGTAAGGCTTATGATTAAAAAATTAGTATTTTTATGCGCTCTCAGCGGGGCGGTGGTTTCGTTCGTTCAAGCACCAGCCATGAGTGCACCTGTTTTCGAAAAATCTAATCTTATGGATATTCTGAAAGCGAAAAAAGACGCTTCAGAAAAGAATACCAAGAAAAGTGAAAAGACACAGAATAAATCTGATGCAAGCCGTACGGCTTATCAGAAGCAGGCTTCCGGTTCGTCGGCAAAAATGCCTGTAATTGAGCGCCGTTCAGCGCGCACACGTATTGATCTGAACAAGCAGATCAAAGGTCAGTCAGAAATCAAGCAAGCACAGGCCGGTAAATCCGGTAAGCCTTATTCTGCAATTATCGCCCGTTATGCTTCGAGCTATGGCGTTCCTTTGTCGCTTGCTCATGCTGTTGTTCGTCATGAGAGCAATTATCAGCCAAATGTTCGCGGTCAGGCCGGTGAAATCGGTTTGATGCAGATCAAGCTCGGTACTGCCCGTGGTCTTGGTTACACCGGTTCAGCCAAAGGTTTGTATGATCCGGCGACCAATGTGCAATATGGCATGAAATATCTGGCGCAGGCGCACAAGCTTGGTGGTGGTACAACTTGCGGCACGATCCTGAAATATAATGCCGGACATGGTGCCAAGCGCATGAACCCGACATCGGCCAAATATTGCAGTAACGTCAAGACTTACATGGCCAAATTTTAAGCCTGTTTATATTCAGGCTCTGGCGGGACACCTGATGCGCCATAACCTAAATCTAAACAGCCCTTGTATGACAGGGCTGAGATTTTGAAACAAAAGCTGGGTTTCTCTTGCGGAGGCCCAGCTTTTTTATTGCGTTTTGTGACGGATACGGCCTATAGACGCTTGTCAGCCGGTCGGGCAGCCGCGCTTGTTCAATACCGAAAGGTGGCAAGTGAGGAAAGTCCGGGCTCCATGGAAACACGATGCCGGGTAACGCCCGGCGAGGGTGACCTCAGGGAAAGTGCAACAGAGAGCAGACCGCCTGCCATAGCCCTTCGGGGCAACGGGCAGGTAAGGGTGAAAGGGTGGGGTAAGAGCCCACCGCGCTGCCGGTAACGGGAGTGGCACGGTAAACCCCATCGGGAGCAAGACCGAATAGGGACGGCGCATCAGACTTCGGTCTGGTAATCAGTTTCCGGATAGCTGTCCGGGTGGGTTGCAAGAGGCGGGTGGCGACATCCGTCCCAGATGAATGGCTGCCGCGTCGGACTGGAAACAGTCCGGCCATACAGAACCCGGCTTACAGACCGGCTGACAAATCTGTCTGAAATTATAGCGGGCACGCAAACGGGGTAGAAAACGTCATTTTAACCGATGATAAATCATAACTGTGCCCGTAAAATAACCCTTCCTTAATATTAATATTGGATAAATTATTCGCGGTATATTGCGCATCCTGCCGGTTGCTCAATCGCATAACCATATAATACGGCAGCGGGCGGAGCGGTTTCTGTGCCTCCGTTGACGCCTACCTTGCCCCGGTGGTATTTTTTAATGCAGCTTGTTGCGTCCAGACTTTGTTCAGTTTCCAGACATTTTTTGCTGCATCCGGCAGAGGCTAGTATACGAGGCAATATGCAAATTGCTAAAATCTGCGGTTGCAGTGATATCGCCTGCGTACAGCATAAAGTGTTAGAGCGACCTTGTGTAGCGCCCAAGAGGGTGCACGGCGCTCTAGAAGGATCTTCCGCTGTTATGCGCAGTCCGGCAGAGAAAGCAAAACAATGACAGGGCAGGATAAAAGCATGACCAAAGGCGCAGATAGTGAAAATACAGCACAGGTTGCCGATGGTACCATATCTTCCGCTGAAGAGGATTATTCCCGCCATATTCCGGTAATGCTGGAAGACGTTGTTAGTGCGTTGCAGCCGGAAGCTGGCAAGCTCTATGTTGACGGTACATTTGGTGCCGGTGGTTATACAAAACGAATTCTTAAAACCGGTGCGGATGTTCTCGCCATTGACCGTGACCCGAACGCCATTGCTGCAGGGCAATCACTGGTTGCAGACTATCAGGGACGTTTGCGCCTGGTGCAAGCGCGTTTTTCCCAGATGGAAGATGTGCTGAGTGATGTGCAGCCCGATGGTGTTGTGCTGGATATCGGTGTTTCCTCGATGCAGATCGACGAAGCTGATCGCGGTTTTTCTTTCCAGAAAGACGGGCCGCTAGATATGCGTATGTCATCGCATGGCTTGAGTGCCGCCGATGTTGTTAATCAGTATAAAATGGGCGATCTGGCACGGATTTTTAATTTCCTTGGTGAAGAACGTCATGCCGGACGCATTGCGCGCATGATTGAAAAGCGTCGTGAAACCGAGCCGTTCAGCCGTACCCGTGATCTGGCTAATGCCATTGAAATGCTGGTTGGACGTCACCCGAAAGACCGTATTCATCCGGCAACGCGCGTATTTCAGGCGCTGCGTATTTATGTCAACGACGAGTTGGGTGAGCTGGCACGCGCATTGATAGCTGCGGAACGGTCGCTGAAGCCGGGCGGTCGTCTGGTTGTGGTGACATTCCATTCGTTGGAAGATCGCATTGTAAAGCGTTTCTTTGCGGATCGCGTTGGCGGCGGCGGCGGTTCGCGGCATTTGCCGGAAGCGCATATGCGCCATGGCAGTTTTGCGCCTGCGGTTAAAGGTGCAGTGGGAGCCAGTGAAGAAGAATCCTCACGTAATCCGCGTGCGCGCTCTGCCAAGCTGCGCGCCGGTATCCGTACAGAGCATCCGCCGCTTAAAGCGGATTACAGTATTTTCGGTCTGCCAACCTTGCCGGTTTTGCCTGATACGAATGCAATCGAGACGACGAAGAGGAAATCATCATGATGCGAACTATAGATATTATATTGATCGCAATCATGCTGGTGGCGGCAACGGTGACGTATAAAATCAAACATGATGCTGAAAAGCAGGTGGTTGAGATTAAGAAAATTCAACGCCAGATTGCATTTGAAAAAGACACGATCAATCTGCTGAAAGCGGATTGGAGTCTGATGACCCAGCCGAACCGCTTACAGCGTCTGTCTGATATTTATCAGACGCAGTTGAAGTTGCAGCCGGTCGATGTCACGCAGATCGGCCTGTTCGATGATATTCCGTTGAAACAGGCAGATGATATTGAAAAGCTGATCGGTGGCAGCGCTGATCTGGTAGCGTCAGTTGATACATTAAGCACTGGCAGCATCGCGCAGCCCGCATTTGCTCAGGGTGCCGCTACACCTATGCGTATTGTTGTTCCGGGAGTGCGGCCATGAGCGAAAAAAAGGGCTGGTTCCGACGGAAAAATTCTTCAGCAGATGGTGCTTCGGCCTTAGGGCAGGCGCCGGACTTTGATAGTGCCGCGCTTGAGAGTGAGCGCGGCATTGCCACTTCCCCGCTCAATGACAGTGTTGCCTTTGCCGGAAACCGCAAAAAGCATGGTAATCGCGCCCGTAACCGTCTGGTTATGGCGATTACCTGTTTTGTCGGGATTTATGCCGTTATTGGTGGTCGTCTTGTTTATTACGGATTGCAGGGCGATGAGAATGAGGGCTACCGCGCAGGCGCGGCCAGCACACTCGCTGCACGTCCTGACATTATCGACCGTAACGGTGAAGTGCTGGCAACAGATATTAAGACAGCCTCGCTCTATGCCGAGCCGAAAAAGATTGCCGATCCGGACGAGACATTGGAATTGCTGGCGACAGTTTTGCCGAATCTTGACTGGGAAAATACCTATCGCCGTCTGAAAAGCGGTGCAGGTTTCGTGTGGATTCAGCGTGGCCTGACCCCGCGCCAGCAAAGCCAGATTATGGCGCTTGGTGTGCCGGGCATTGGTTTCCGTACAGAGAAATCCCGTTTCTATCCGGGTGGTCCTACCGCTTCTCACATTCTCGGTCTGGTCAATATCGACAATCAGGGTATTGCCGGTATGGAGAAATATATCGACAGTCAGGGTTTGAGCGATCTGCGTATGGCTGGTCTTGCCCAGCCGGATAATCTGGAACCGTTCCGCCTGTCGATTGATCTGCGTGTACAACATATTATGCGCGACGAGCTGGTGCGCGCCGTTGAGAAATATCGCGCGATTGCTGCCGGTGCTGTGGTGCTGAATGCCAAGACCGGTGAAGTGGTGGCGATGGCTTCGGTGCCGGATTTCGATCCGAATAATCCGTTTAACGCGCTGGAAAAAGATCGTCTGAACCGGATGTCTGCCGGTACCTATGAAATGGGCTCGACGATTAAGAGCTTTACCACGGCGATGGCACTGGATTCTGGCAAGTTCAATCTGGAAAGTAAATTTGACGCGACCCGTCCGATTACAATCGGTCGTCAGACGATCCGCGACTTCCACGGTAAAGCCCGTTGGTTGACACTGGCCGAAGTGTTTATTTTCTCATCGAATATCGGTTCAGGTAAGGAAGTTGATGCGATTGGTATTGAAGGCCACCGTGAATTCCTGAAACGCGTTGGTCTGCTGGATCGTATGCAAACGGAATTGCCGGAAGTGGCACGTCCTGTTGAACCGCGCGTCTGGAAGAAAGTACATTCCATCACCATTTCCTATGGTCACGGTATGATGACCACGCCATTGCAGACAGCCGTTGCTGCTGCGGCGCTGGTCAATGGTGGCCGGCTTATTCCGCCGACATTCCTGCCACGCACACAGGATGAAGCGAATGCGGTTGCCACACAGGTACTGAAACCTAAAACCAGCGATGATATGCGTTATCTCTATCGCCTCAATTCCGAGATTGGTTCCGGCCGTCGCGCTGAGGTCAAGGGTTATCGTGTTGGTGGTAAGACCGGTACCGCGGAAAAAGTTATCAATGGCCGTTATTCGAAAGACGTGCGCTTTAACGCATTCCTTGCGGCTTTCCCGATGGATGACCCGACTTATGTCGTTTTGACCATTATTGATGAGCCAAAACCTGAGGAAGGCAAACTTTCTGCAACTGCCGGACTCAATGCTGCCCCAATGGTTGCAAATATCATACGCCGGTCAGCTTCTTTCTTGGGTGTGTCGCCGGACTTTGCGCAAGATGGCCCGCCAATTCTGGCCGCTTATGAAAATGACTGATCTGAAACGGGTATTGCCGTGACACTATTCGCCTTAAAAGGGAGATAGGTCAGGCAGAGTGAATGCAAAAAATCGGGAACTGAGTGGCATGAAACTTCAAAGTATCGCAGCCTATGTAAATGATATGGCAGACTCAGTTGCACAGACTGAGATATCCGGATTAAGTTCCGATTCCCGTACCGTTCAGAAAGGTACTTTGTTCGCTGCACTCAAAGGCGTTAAAAATGACGGCTCGGCCTATGCGGTGGATGCGGTCAAGCGCGGTGCTGTTGCCATTCTGGCCGATGAAGATATGGATGCGAGCGCGATCACCATACCGGTTTTACGCAGCAAAGACCCACGCCATGCATTGGCCATGGCGGCGGCTGTTTTTTATGGCAAGCAGCCGCAGATTGTGACGGCTGTTACCGGCACCAGCGGTAAAACCTCTGTTGCTTCTTTCACCCAGCAAATCTGGGCCTATGCCGGTTTTGCAGCGGCAAGTATCGGTACGACCGGTGTTTTTTCGCCAACACGCAATGAATATGGCTCGCTGACAACACCTGACCCTGTGGAATTGCAGAAAGTTCTGGCAGAGCTGAGCGATGAAGGCGTAACCCATGCCTGTATGGAAGCCTCATCACACGGGTTGGATCAGTGCCGCCTTGATGGTGTGAAATTGACAGCAGCCGCATTTACCAATCTTGGCCGCGATCATATGGATTATCATCCGACGGTTGAAGATTATCTCAATGCGAAAATGCGTCTGTTTGATACGCTGCTGCCGAAAGGCGCTCCGGCGATTATTTTTGCGGATGATGTTTATTCTGCTCAGGCTGTTGAAGCGGCAACTGCTGCCGGTTGTGCGGTTAAAACTGTTGGCCGTAAAGGCGACTTCATCACGCTGAAGCGCGTTGAACATGAGCGTCATCGCCAGCATATTGAACTGAAACATGACGGCAAAATCTACGAGTTTACTCTGCCGCTCGCCGGTGATTTTCAGGTGGCGAATGCCCTCGTGGCTGCTGGTTTGGCGCTGGTTTCCGGTGTGCCTGCGGATGCTGCTTTCCGTGCATTGGAACGTCTGAAAGGCGCGCCAGGTCGTCTGGATTTGGTTGGGTCAACGGAAGATGGTGTGCCGGTTTATGTGGACTATGCCCATAAGCCTGATGCGCTGGAAAATGTGCTGACATCGGTTCGCCCTTTCACCACCGGTCGTGTGATCGTGGTGTTTGGTTGCGGTGGTGATCGTGATAAGGGCAAGCGCCCGATCATGGGTGAGATTGCAACCCGACTGGCTGATGTGGTGATTGTGACGGATGACAATCCGCGCTCGGAAGTACCAGCCACTATCCGTTCTGAAATTCTGACTGCGGCACCGGATGCACTGGAAATCGGTGACCGTCACGAAGCTATCCGTCATGCGGTGCTGATCGCACAGGCGGGAGACACAGTTATTATTGCGGGCAAAGGGCATGAAGAAGGGCAGACCATCAATGATGTGACGCTGCCATTCTCCGATCATGTTGAAGTTGCCCGTTCGCTTGAGGCGCGTTTTAAATGAGTGAGATTCTTTGGAAATCGGCAGACATGGTAAAAGCGATGGAAGGACGGCCGGTCGGCCAGCTTCCTGAGGGCATTACCGGCATTTCGATCGATTCCCGTAGCTTGCGTAAAGGCGAAGCCTTTTTCGCGATTAAAGGTGATGTTTTCGACGGGCATGATTTTGCAACGGCTGCTATGGCGGCAGGGGCAGGCTTGCTGGTGGTGACCGAAGCGCGTTTGCCAGCCCTTGGTAAAATGCAGGTGCCGATGATTGTGGTAGATGATGTGCTGGCGGCATTGACCCGTCTTGGCATTGCATCGCGTGCCCGCTCCAAAGCGCAGATCATCGCCGTGACCGGCTCGGTGGGTAAAACCACAACGAAAGAAGCCTTGCGCCATGTGCTGTCGACTTGCGGCAAGGTGCACGCCTCTGCGGCATCATTCAATAATCACTGGGGTGTGCCGCTGACATTGGCGCGGATGCCGGAAGATGCTGATTACGGTGTTTTTGAAGTGGGTATGAACCATCATGATGAAATTCGCCCGCTGGTGAAAATGGTTCAGCCGCACGTTGCTGCGATCACATTGATTGCTCCGGCGCATCTGGGGCATTTTGCTAACCTCGAAGAAATTGCGGTTGCTAAGGCCGAGATTTTTGAAGGTGTTTTGCCAGGCGGTTACGCACTTCTCAACCGCGATGATAAGCGCTTCAAGCAGTTGGAAGCGCTGGCAACAGCTGCCGGTATTGAGCATATTGCGACTTTTGGTGAAAATGCCCGTTCGACCTATAAGCTCCGTGATTTGGTGATGAAGGCGGATTGCTCCTGCATTACCGTTTCGATTGCCGGACAGGAAGCGGCGGTAAAGATCGGCGCACCGGGTCGCCATATCGTGCAGAATATGCTGGCCGTCCTTGGTGCGGCGCATTTGGTTGGTGCAGACATGACACAGGTTGTGCTGGCACTCAGCACTTTGCAGGCGGAAGCTGGCCGTGGTGCACAATATCGCTTACGCCATGGTGACGGCACTTTCACGCTGATTGACGAAAGCTATAATGCCAATCCGGCATCAATGCGCGCGGCGCTTTCGCTTTTGGAAGCCACCGAGCCGCAGGGTGAGCGCCCAGCAGCTGGACGGCGTATTGCTGTTCTCGGCGATATGCTGGAGCTCGGCAAACAATCCTCTAAGCTGCATGGCGATCTTGCGCGGCCGATTGTTGATGCGCATGTGAATATGCTGTTTATCGGTGGCGCGCATATGAGTGCCCTGAAATCCGCAATGCCTGCAGAAATTCATGTTGAGTATCGGGAAAGCGTTGACGAACTGCTGCCACTTGTAGTCAAAGCAGTGCGTCCCGGTGATGTGGTGATGATTAAGTCGTCAAAGTCGATCGGCTTTGTGAAAATCGTCAATGCATTGTTGAAAAAATATGCTGTCGCTGAGGCGGCAGAATAGTTTATAGCGGTTCCACATTTTTCGGAATGCGCTCTAATCATCTACAGTCCTTGCGACTGCGTAAGAATAACAGGAACTAAACATTGTATTCTTCAATAAATGCAATGTGTTAAAGTGCCGATACCGACCTGAAGGGCATTCACCCGATGCTGATGTTATTAGCGACTGCTGCGGATCAATTGTCGTTTTTCAATGTGTTCCGCTATATTACTTTCCGCACCGGTGGCGCGCTGATTACATCAGCTATGCTGGTCTTTCTGCTTGGACCAAGCATCATCAACAGTTTGCGCGTGCGTCAGGGCCGTGGTCAGCCGATCCGTGCCGATGGCCCGCAGACTCACTTTAAAAAAGCCGGTACGCCGACCATGGGCGGGTTGATGATCCTGTTTGGTGTTTTGGCCTCGGTCTTGCTTTGGGGCAATCTCAAAAGTGTTTATGTCTGGGTTGTACTGCTTGTTACCATCAGTTTCGGTGCTATCGGTTTCTACGATGACTATCTGAAGGTGACAAAACAATCCGATAAAGGTTTCTCCGGCAAAGCTCGTCTTGGTCTTGAGTTTATTATTGCTGCGATTGCTGCCTATGTCATTATGCGCACGGGTCAGGAACCTTTCTCATCTTCGCTGACATTCCCGTTTCTCAAGGGCATGTTGCTGGATCTGAGCTGGTTCTTTATTCCTTTTGCTGCCTTTGTCATGGTTGGTTCCGGTAATGCGGTCAACTTTACCGATGGTCTTGACGGTCTGGCGATTGTGCCGGTGATGGTTGCTGCGGCTTCTTTTGGTTTCATTGCCTATCTGTCGGGTAACGCGATTTTTGCTGACTATCTGCAAATTCATTTTGTACCGGGTACCGGTGAGCTGGCTGTTATTCTTGGCGCGGTCATTGGCGGCGGTCTTGGTTTCCTCTGGTTCAACGCACCACCTGCTGCGATCTTTATGGGTGATACCGGTTCACTCGCGCTGGGTGGTATGCTCGGTGCGGTGGCGGTTGCAACCAAGCATGAAATCGTTCTCGCAATCATCGGCGGTCTGTTCGTGATGGAAGCGCTGTCGGTTATTATTCAGGTTGGCTGGTTTAAAATGACCGGCAAACGCGTGTTCCTGATGGCACCGATCCACCACCATTTTGAGAAAAAAGGCTGGACTGAAAGCCAGGTCGTTATCCGCTTCTGGATCATTGCGATTATTCTGGCAATGATCGGTCTTTCAACACTGAAACTGCGTTAAAACTGAGAACAGATGAGCTGCCTGCTAAACAGGCAGCTTCATTGTTTATAAAGGTGCCGGAGCGATAATCCGGCGAATATGTTTTTACAATATTGACTGAACGCATTGTCGACTGGCGGCCTGACCATGATCCCAACCCTGACCCTTAAAGATAAGACTGTTGCGCTGTTTGGCCTTGGCGGCTCCGGTATTGCAACGGCAAAAGCTATGATCGCCGGTGGTGTGAAGGTTGTGGCATGGGATGATAATCCGGACAGCGTTGCCCGTGCAGTCAGTGAGGGTATTACCACGCAGGATTTGCGTGGCGCTGATTGGTCTGCTTTCAGCGCTTTTGTGCTTTCTCCCGGTGTGCCGCTGACGCATCCGCAGCCGCATTGGAGCGCTGAACTGGCGCATCAGCGCCAAGTGCCGGTTATCGGCGATGTCGAGCTGTTCTGCCGTGAACGCAATGCAGCGCTTGCTGCAGGCGATGATGTACCGTTTATTGCCATTACGGGCACTAATGGCAAATCCACAACGACAGCTCTGATTGCACATATTATCAAAGCGGCTGGGCGCGATATGCAGCTTGGCGGCAATATCGGCACGGCCGTGTTGTCGCTTGAAGCACCGGCGGATGGTCGCAACTATGTAGTTGAATGTTCTTCCTATCAGATTGATCTGGCACCATCACTTAATCCTGCCGCAGGTATTTTGCTCAACCTGACACCGGATCATCTGGATCGTCATGGCACAATGGAAAATTATGCCGCGATCAAAGAACGTCTGGTTGCCGGTAGTGATACAGCCATTGTTGCGGTGGATGATGATTATTGCATTGCTATTGCAGAGCGTCTTGAAAAATCCGGCAAAAAACTGATCCGTTTCTCGAAAGATCAGGTGCTGGCAGAGGGCTTCTACGCACAAGGTACGGATATTTATCGTGCTGAGAATGGCAAGACTGAACTACTGTTGTCGCTGGACGGGATTGGCTCGCTGCGCGGTGCGCATAATGCACAAAATGCTTTGGCTGCCCTTATTGCCTGTCTGAGTGTTGGTCTGTCGCTGGATGATATTCGCGCAGGTCTGCGCAGCTTCCCCGGCCTTGCCCATCGTATGGAGCAGGTAGGGCATCAGGGCAAAACCCTGTTTATTAATGACTCCAAGGCAACCAATGCGGAAGCAACTGCTCCGGCGTTGTCGTCTTTCCCGAAGCTATACTGGATTGCCGGTGGCCTGCCGAAAAGCGGTGGCATTGAAAGCCTGCGCGAGTTCTTCCCGCGTATTACCAAAGCCTATCTGATCGGTGAGGCCGCAGCACAATTTGCGGCAACGCTCGGGAATGATGTGCCATTTGAAATCAGCCATACGCTGGATGCTGCCATTGAACATGCGGCAAAGGATGCGGCACTGGATACAGCAGATGAGCCGGTGGTGTTGCTGTCTCCGGCTTGTGCCAGCTTTGACCAGTTTCCGAATTTTGAAAAACGCGGCGCGGCATTTCGCGATAAAGTCATGACGCTGCAGGGATTTGCACCAATAGGGAGAGCCGACTGATGGTTAGCCGCGTAGACAGAGGCCCTGTCGCCAATTGGTGGTGGACGATTGACCGTTATTTTCTGGCTGCCTGTCTGGCGCTGATGGGGCTCGGCATCTTGCTGTCCTATGCAGCAAGTCCTGCGGTGGCGGAGCGTATTGGTCTCGATAGCTTTCACTTTGTAGAACGTCAGATATTTTTCATGATTCCTGCACTGATCGCGATGATCGGTACATCCTTTTTAAGTCGTCGCCTTGTTCGTCGGTTTGCTCTGATCCTGCTCGGGGTTTCCTTGCTTTTGATGGTGGCGGCGCTGTTTTTCGGTATTGAGGTCAAGGGTGCGCGGCGCTGGGTGTCGCTGGCGGGTGTTTCCATTCAGCCATCCGAGTTTATGAAGCCGGCCTTTGTGGTGATTTGCGCGTGGCTCTTCTCCGAGCAGGAACGCAATGGCGACATGCCGGGTAATCTGCTTGGTATGCTGTTGTTTGTTTTGGTGGCGGCCTTGTTGATGGCGCAGCCAGACTTTGGGCAGACCACGCTGACAGCCGTCAGCTGGGGCGCAATGTTCTTCCTCGCCGGTATGCCGTGGATCTGGATTATTCTGCTTGGTGGTCTTGCCGGTGTCGGCGGCCTGAGCGCCTATTTGTTTTTCCCGCATGTGGCCGGTCGTATTGACCGCTTTATGACTGGTGAGGGTGACACGTTTCAGGTCGATAGCGGTCGTGAAGCGATTATCAGTGGTGGCTGGTTCGGGCAGGGGCCGGGCGAAGGTACCATCAAGCGCATTATTCCCGACAGCCATACGGACTTTATTTTTTCTGTGGCTGCGGAAGAATACGGCATTATCCTGTGTATTCTGATTATGCTGCTGTTTGCTTTTATTGTTATCCGCGGGCTGGTTGTGGCGATGAAAGAACGGGATGCTTTTACCCGACTGGCAATCTCCGGTATTGTAATTTTGTTCGGCTTCCAGTCGATCATTAATATGGCGGTGAACCTGCATCTGATGCCTGCCAAGGGTATGACTTTGCCGTTTATTTCCTATGGTGGTTCGTCCTTGGTGGCGATTGCTGTAACTATGGGTTTCCTGCTGGCGCTGACACGACAAAATCCTGAGCGGAGAATGTCGGCCTCGCTGAAGGGGGCAGGCGAGCGTATTCCCGCGCTATAAACTCTAAAATTATAATACGAATTGCGCAGTTCCGCAGAATGATTATGCGGGACTGCACGCTAAAAAAGACAGATCGGATGATGATGACAAAAGGTGTTATCGTTTTGGCAGCAGGCGGAACTGGCGGACATTTGTTTCCTGCCGAAGCGCTGGCGCATGAACTGACAAAAGATGGCTATGATGTGCATCTGGTAACCGATAAGCGCGCGCAGCGTTTTGTGTCTGGTTTCGATGAAAACCATGTGCATGTGGTGCGTTCCGCAACCATTGCCGGTAAAAATCCGATTGCATTGGCGAAAACGTTCTACAGCCTGTGGCAGGGTAATCTCGATTGCCGCAGATTGTTCCGTCGCTTAAAGCCAAAGTTGGTTGTCGGTTTTGGTGGCTATCCGACCTTGCCGCCGCTCTATGCGGCTTCGCGCATGGGTATTTCGACAATTATCCATGAGCAGAATGCAGTGATGGGACGTGCCAATAAAGGTTTGTCTGCCCGCGTGACAGCGATTGCCGGTGGCTTCTTGTCTGCGGATAGTGGTGTTCATGCAGCCAAGACTGTGCAGACCGGCAATCCGGTACGCCCGACTGTGCTGGCGCAGACCAATGTTGCCTATAAGCCTTCTGTGGAGCCCGATGTTTTCCGTTTTCTGGTTTTCGGCGGCAGTCAGGGTGCGCAATATTTTTCTACCGTTGTACCCGCCGCTATCGCTCTGCTTGAAATTGACGAGCGTGAAAGACTGTTCGTTACCCAGCAGGCGCGACCGGAAGATGAAGTGATCTGCCGTAAAGCCTATGAAAAACTCGGCGTTAAGGCGCAGGTTGCACCATTCTTCGGTAATTTACCGGAGATGATGGCGCAGGCGCATTTTGTTTTGTCCCGCTCCGGTGCGTCGACTGTTTCTGAGATTGCGGCTATTGGCCGTCCGAGCTTGATGGTGCCGTTTCCATTTGCGCTTGATCACGATCAGGCAGCTAATGCTGAAGCGCTGGCAAAAGCCGGTGGTGGTGAAGTGATCCGCCAGTCTGAGTTGAAACCGGAAAAACTGGCGCAGGTTCTGATTGCTGCGCTGAATGAGCCACAAAGGCTGGCAGATATAGCTGCACGTGCAAAAAGTGCTGGTCATCCTGACGCAACACGGTTGCTTGCTGATCTTGTGGAGGCTATTGCAGCGGGATTGTCTGTTTCTGATTACAAAGAAGGAAAACGCGCATGAAAATGCCTCTGAATATTGGTCTGGTTCATTTTATCGGAATCGGCGGCATTGGCATGAGCGGCATTGCGGAAGTGCTGCATAATCTGGGCTATAAGGTTCAGGGTTCCGATCAGGCTGATGGTGCGAATGTGCAGCGTCTGCGTGATAAGGGCATTGAGGTTTTTGTCGGCCATAAAGCCGAGAACATCGGCAAGGCTGATGTGGTTGTGGTTTCCACAGCTATTCGTCCGAATAATCCGGAATTGGTTGAGGCGCGGGAAAATCTGCTGCCGATCGTGCGCCGTGCGGAAATGCTGGCCGAGTTGATGCGCTTCCGTCAGGCGATTGCCATCGGCGGTACACATGGCAAGACCACCACGACCTCGATGGTTGCCACACTGCTCGAAGCCGGTCATCTTGACCCGACCGTTATCAATGGCGGTATCATCAATGCCTATGGCACCAATGCCCGTATGGGTGAGGGTGAGTGGATGGTGGTTGAGGCCGACGAGAGCGACGGTACTTTCCTGAAACTGCCTGCTGATATTGCGGTCATCACCAATATTGATCCTGAACATCTCGACCATTACGGTTCGTTCGACAATGTGCGGGCTGCTTTCCGTCAGTTTGTTGAGAATGTGCCTTTCTACGGTTTCGGCGTAATGTGTCTTGACCACCCTGAAGTGCAAGCACTGGTCAGCCGTATCGAAGACCGCCGCGTGATCACCTATGGTGAAAACCCGCAGGCCGATGTGCGCTTCTCCAATCATCATATGGATGGTGCGGTTTCTGTTTTCGATGTGGTTATCCGTGACCGCAAAGGTGAGACTGTTGAAATTAAAGATCTGCGTCTGCCGATGCCAGGTCGTCACAATGTGTCCAATGCCACGGCGGCGATTGCCGTTGCTCATGAACTTGGCCTGACAGCCGATGATATCCGCAAAGGTCTGTCAGGCTTTGGTGGTGTGAAGCGCCGCTTTACCCATACCGGCTCGTGGAACGGTGCAGAGATTTTTGACGATTATGGTCATCATCCGGTTGAAATCAAAGCCGTGTTGAAAGCTGCCCGTGATGCTGCTTCGAGCCGCGTGATTGCCATTGCGCAGCCGCACCGCTTTACGCGTCTGGCGAGCCTGTTTGATGAATTCTCAACCTGCTTTAATGATGCCGATACTGTGCTGATCGCGCCGGTTTATACAGCCGGTGAAGATCCGATTGAAGGCGTGACTTCGGAAACGCTGGTGAGCAAGATTAAGACCGCCGGTCATCGTGATGCGCGCTATCTGGAAAGTCCTGAGCAATTGCCTGAAATTATCAAAGGGCTGGCGCAGGAAGGCGATTTCGTGGTGTTCCTCGGCGCAGGCAATATCACGCAATGGGCTTATGCATTGCCTAAGCAGCTAGGCGGCACCAGCGCTGTCTGAGGCAATGCGGGTGGCTTATGCACTGCCTAAGCAATTAGGTGGTACCAGCGCTGTCTGAGGCAATGCGGGTGGCTTATGCACTGCCTAAGCAATTAGGTGGTACAAGCGCTGCCTGAGACAATATGTGCGGTTAGCGCTGTTTCATTTACTTGGCAGGATTTGAGGAATAATGCCTTGATCCTGCCGTGTTTTTCCTGACCTTATCCGAATTGTTATGACGCTTATGATCCGGAAAATTTGAAGTCCGGATTGATTTAAGAGAGATGAGTAGAAATGGCTGTAAAGCTCGATGGTGAAGCGCTGCTCAAGCAGCTTGAAAAACCTCTGTCTGGTATTCGCGGACGTCTGACACCCAATTCCGGCATGGATAAGATCACATGGTTCCGCGCTGGCGGCCCTGCTGAAGTTCTGTTCCAGCCTGTTGATGAAGATGATCTGGCGGAATTCCTGAAAAATGTACCTGAAGAAATTCCGGTAATGACTGTCGGTATTGGCTCTAACCTACTGGTGCGTGAGGGCGGTATTCCGGGCTTTGTGGTGCGTTTGTCTGCCAAAGGCTTTGGTGAGGTTGAATGTGTATCCGATACGCGTCTACGTGCTGGTACGGCGACACCGGACAAGCGTGTGGCTGCAGCAGCGCTTGAGGCCGAAATTGCCGGTTTCCATTTTTATCACGGTATTCCGGGTGGTATCGGCGGCGCTTTGCGTATGAATGCCGGTGCGAATGGTGTTGAGACCTGTGAGCGCGTTATCGAAGTGCGCGCACTTGACCGCAAAGGCAATCTGCATGTACTGAACAATGCGGATATGGGCTATGCCTATCGTCATTGCTCCGCGCCGAAAGACTTTATCTTTACCTCAGCATTGTTTGAGGGGCCGCGAGGCGAAGCTGCAGCCATCCGCGTTGCAATGGATGAAGTGCAGAACCACCGCGAGACTGTGCAGCCGATCCGTGAAAAAACCGGTGGCTCCACTTTCAAAAATCCTGAGGGAACGTCCTCATGGAAAGAAATCGATAAAGCCGGTTGCCGTGGTCTGACCATTGGCGGCGCGCATATGTCGACCATGCACTGCAATTTCATGATCAATGGCGATAATGCCAGCGGTTATGATCTGGAACTGCTGGGCGAGACTGTACGCAATAAAGTACGTGCTAATTCCGGCATTAAACTGCACTGGGAAATTCGTCGTCTCGGCCAATTCTTAGAGGGTCGTGAAGTTACCGAGTTTTTGGATTAATCATCCTGTATATTTTAGCCGTTGCCACCTAAACGGAAAGCTGCAGGCTATCTTTAACGTCACCGCTGTTTTCTCTGATCGGGGAGGGCAGCGGTGATTTGTTTTTATGGGGTTGAAATCATGGTTTTTGAGGTGATTTGCAGCTGTCAAGAGTTCTGACTTCATGTTGTGCTAAAATAAATTTCCGCATTAACTAATTAACAAAAAATCTTAATAAATCAGTAGCTTCCGGCGAATCTGATTCGTATGTCATTTGCGTAATATTTTGTAAGGGCTTGCCATAGAATCAACTCTCTGATTCTTATAGTGAACAAGCGTTAGTGATTTGGGTCGGCAAGTTAATTTTGCCTTGGGGTTCTGCGGAAATCTTCCGCTGGAGCGCTGTGTGATTGTCTGAGGTCAGAGGGGTTTCGGGTGGCGGTCATGGGGTATCTCAGGGATTATATTTAATGTGTTTGACGTATCTGAGTGATGCGTGCGGCTTTACTGAAGTGAGCCGGAGTTTTTTTGTTTTATGTGTATCAGCGTTGCTGGCAGAGGGGACATGGTTAAAATGACAGGTAAACATGTTGCTGTCTTGATGGGCGGATTTTCATCGGAGCGTCCGGTGAGTCTTTCTTCCGGTGCGGCTTGCGCCAAGGCTCTTGAAGAGCAAGGTTACCGTGTAACGCGTGTTGATGTTGGTCGTGATGTCGCCGCCGTTCTGGCTGAGTTGAAGCCTGATGTGGCTTTCAATGCTTTGCATGGTCCTTTTGGTGAAGATGGTGCCATTCAAGGTATTCTTGAATATCTGCAAATTCCTTACACACATTCCGGTGTGCTGGCGTCGGCGCTGGCTATGGATAAGGCGCGCGCCAAACTGGTTGCAGGTGCTGCCGGTGTGGCCATTGCGCCATCCCGCGTGATGAGCCGTTTCGATATTGGTAATGAACATCCGATGCAGCCGCCTTATGTGGTGAAGCCGGTGCGTGAAGGGTCGAGCTTCGGTGTCGTAATTGTGCGCGAAGGTCAGAGTGCCCCGCCGCAGATTCTCGGCTCCGATGAGTGGAAATATGGCGATGAAGTTATGGTCGAGCGCTATGTTGCCGGACGTGAACTGACCTGTGCCGTGATGGGTGATCGTGCTCTTGGGGTCTGTGAAATCATTCCGCTGGCACATTCTTTCTACGATTATGACTCAAAATATGCAGATGGTGGCTCCCGGCACGAATGTCCCGCGAAAATTTTACCGAATATTTACCAAAAAATACAAATAATGGCACTTCAGGCGCATCAGGCGGTCGGATGTCGCGGCGTGAGTCGTTCCGATTTCCGGTTTGATGAGAATGGCTCCGGTGATGGTGAGCTGATCTGGCTTGAAGTGAATACGCAGCCGGGCATGACGCCGACCTCTCTGGTGCCGGATATTGCCAAGGCTGAAGGGTATTCATTCGGTGAGTTGTTGAGCTGGATGGTGGAGGATGCCTCGTGCATGCGTTAAAAACGAGATCTGACAGAAGTAATCATGATGCGATGATGTCTCGTACATCACTGTCGCATGGTGGTGCTTTTGTTCTTCCACGTTTTCTTCGTAAGCCGTTTCGTATTGCCTCGCGCCTGATTGGTGGCGGGGTGAATATACCTCGCTATGCCGGTACGCTGGGGCTGGTCAGCTTTTTGGGTGCTACAGGCATCTACGGTATGGTTGTTGGCGATCATACCCACACTGTTGTTAAGGCGACGGCCTCCACTTTCGGTTTTGCAATCGAGAGAGTGAGCGTTGCCGGTAATAACGAAACCTCTGAAATCGATATTCTTGAAAAGCTCGGTCTGGATGGTGAAACATCCCTGATCGGTTTCAATGCCGATGAGGCGCGTCTGGCAATTGAGACGCTGCCTTGGGTTGCCGGAGTTGAAATCCGCAAAGTCTATCCGGGTTCTGTTGTGGTCTCGTTGGAAGAGCGTAAGGCATTTGCGCTCTGGCAGAGCGGTCGTGACCTGCTGGTTGTCGATGAAGCCGGTAAGCCGATCGTACCACTGAATGGCTCGCGCTATGCTTCGCTGCCGCTTGTTGTCGGTGAAGGCGCTTCGAGCCGCGGTAAAGCTTTTATCGAAACTGTGGCAGCTTACCCTGATCTGGCTGCCAAAGTGCGTGCCTATGCGCGTGTTTCTGACCGCCGCTGGGATTTGCTGTTTGATAATGGTGTACGGGTTTTGTTGCCGGAGCAGGACGTGAAGCGCGCTCTGGCCGAAGTTGAAACCCTGCAACGGACTAAAAATATTCTTGGTCGGGATATTCTCAGCCTTGATATGCGTCTGGACGATCGTGTGACTGTACAGCTCACACCGACCGGCATGGAAAGCCGTGAGAAAATGCTGAAAGACCGTGAAAAAGCTGCGAAAGCTGCCAAGGCAGCGGGTAGGCGCGTATGAGTATCTGGTCTTCAAAAAACACTTCCGGTTCCGCATCTTCAGGTCGCCGCACGCGGCTTTTGACTGTGCTTGATGTTGGTTCCTCCAAAGTTTCCTGCGTGATTGCCCGTTTGCGTCCGCGCGATGAGAGTGCATTCCTGCCAGGACGCACCCATCGAATGGATGTGCTGGGTATCGGCTATCAGAAATCACGCGGTGTTAAGTCCGGTGTCGTGATTGATCTGGATGCTGCCGAACAGTCAATCCGTCTGGCGGTTGATGCGGCGGAGCGTATGGCCGGTCTAACAGTTGAATCGCTGATCGTGAATATTTCTTCCGGTCGCCTGAAAAGCGAAACCTTCAATGCCAGCATTGATCTGGGCGGCCACGAAGTCGAAAAAACCGATATTCGTCGTGTGCTTGCTGCCGGTGCGAAACAGGCATTGCAGGCTGAGCGTCATTTGGTTCATTCTTTGCCGATTGGTTACACGCTGGACAGCGAACGCGGCATTCGCGATCCACTGGGCATGCTCGGTGATACGCTCGGCGTTGATATGCATGTGCTGACTGCGGATAGTGCACCTTTGCGCAATCTGGAGCTCTGCATTAACCGTTGCCATCTCTCTGTAGAAGCGATTGTTGCCACGCCTTATGCAAGCGGTCTGGCGGCTCTGGTAGATGACGAAGCGGAAATGGGCGCGGCCTGCATTGATATGGGCGGCGGTACCACAACGATTTCCGTATTCTCGGAAGGCAAATTTATCCATGCAGACGCCATTGCCATTGGCGGTATGCATGTAACAATGGACGTGGCGCGCGGGTTCTCCACCCGTATGGAAGATGCTGAACGTCTCAAGGTTATGTATGGCTCGGCGCTGCCAAGCGCTGCCGATGACCGTGACATGATCAGCGTGCCGCCGATTGGCGACGACGACCGTGATGTGCCGAACCAGTATCCGCGTTCTGTTCTGACCCGTATCATTCGTGCCCGTGTTGAAGAAACACTGGAGCTGGTTCGTGACCGGCTCAATGCTTCGGGTCTGGGACATATTGTCGGTAAACGTGTTGTGCTGACAGGTGGCGCGAGCCAGCTGACCGGTATGCCGGAAGTTGCACGCCGTATTCTGGCGCGCAATGTCCGCATCGGACGGCCGTTAGGAATTGCGGGATTGCCGGAAGCTGCTAAGGGCTCCGCTTTCTCGGCAACAGTGGGCCTGCTGATTTATCCGCAGGTTGCAGGTATTGAGGAACGCTCGGTTCGGGCTGCTTCCGGCGGACGCCTTATAGGGTCCGGCGGTCGTATCTCACGGGTTGGCCAATGGCTGAAAACAAGTTTCTGATCAGGGCAATATGCTCTGATCTTCTGTAAATGCGCACATCTTATCCGAAAACCGTAACACTTTTCGGGATGTGCTTTTAAGAAAGAAGCGCGGCTTTCCTGAGGAGTGAAATTGAAGGAAAGCAGTTTTGAAACAAGGGTTTGAGATTTTTCATTTCTGACCCGATTACACTCTGGGCTTTTTGCCAAATCATGGTAAATGACCAGATAATTTCAAAATGCAAACGCGGTTCCTTTCAGGGTAAATGCGTACAAAAAAACAAATCAGAATACGGCACCGCGGCGGCGAAGCGGTGAAAGGCAAAAGGAACGAAACTGATGACAATCAATCTGCAAAAGCCGGATATTACCGAGCTTAAGCCGCGCATTACCGTTTTCGGTGTCGGCGGCGGCGGCGGTAACGCTGTCAACAACATGATCAACGCGGGTCTGCGCGGTGTGAACTTCGTTGTTGCGAATACCGACGCCCAGGCTCTGACCATGTCCAAGTCTGAACGCATCATTCAGCTGGGCGCAGCTGTCACGGAAGGTCTGGGTGCAGGTTCCCAGCCGGAAGTTGGCCGCGCTGCTGCAGAAGAGTGCATCGACGAAATCAATGATCACCTGAACGGCACCCATATGTGCTTTGTAACCGCCGGTATGGGCGGTGGCACAGGTACCGGTGCAGCTCCGGTTGTTGCCCGCGCAGCGCGCGAAAAAGGCATTCTGACCGTTGGTGTTGTGACCAAACCTTTCCACTTCGAAGGCCAGCGCCGTATGAAAACGGCTGATATGGGTATCGAAGATCTGCAGAAGAATGTTGATACTCTGATCGTCATTCCGAACCAGAACCTGTTCCGTATTGCCAATGACAAGACCACCTTTGCTGACGCTTTTGCGATGGCCGATCAGGTGCTCTATTCCGGTGTTGCCTGCATCACCGATCTGATGGTTAAAGAAGGTCTGATCAATCTGGACTTTGCTGACGTGCGTTCCGTAATGCGCGAAATGGGCAAAGCGATGATGGGCACCGGCGAAGCTTCCGGTGACGGCCGTGCGATCGCTGCTGCTGAAGCTGCTATTGCTAACCCGCTGCTGGATGAAACCTCCATGCGCGGCGCTCGCGGCCTGCTGATCTCGATCACTGGTGGTCGTGATATGACCCTGTTTGAAGTTGATGAAGCTGCTACTCGTATCCGTGAAGAAGTTGATCAGGATGCTATGATCATTCTCGGCGCGACCTTCGATGAAGGTCTCGAAGGTGTGATCCGTGTTTCTGTCGTCGCGACCGGAATCGATAAGCAGATCGGAGACGCGGCGCCTGCGCCGCTGGAATTTCGCCAGCCAGCGAAACCTGTAGCTAAGCCAGCCGCACCTGTTGCTCAGGCTCCGATGCAGCAGCCGGCAGCTCAGGTTCAGCCTATTGCACAGCCAGCCGCGGCACAGCAGTCCTTGCATCTTGGTGAAGGCGAGCAGCGCTCTTATGCACCGCCTGCAGCTTCCGCTGATGCAGACTTCCAGCCGCAGAGCCGTATTTTTCAGGCTCCTGCACCGGATATGATGGAAATGCGCCAGCAGCCAGTGGCACCACGCCCGCAGATGCAGGCACCGGTTCAGCCGCAGATGCAGCAGCAGGCACATAACCTGGCACCGCAGCCACAGTTCCAGCCGCAGCAGCATATGGATCCGGTTTTGGCTCCGCAGCAGCCACGTCAGGCGCCTCGTATGCCTAGCGTTTCGGACTTTCCTCCGTCGGTTCAGGCAGAAATGAATGCCCGTCGCGCACCAGCGCCACAGCAGGCAGCGCCGACACATGAAGAACGCGGTCCGCTTGGTCTGCTGCGTCGTCTGACAGCCAGCCTGTCCCGTCGTGAAGATGAGCAGCCGACCGCTCGTCTGGAACCAGCGCAGAAGCGCGAAATGCCGGCCGCTCCGATGCAGGCACGTAACCCTGAGCAGCGTCGCCCGCTGTCGCAGGATGCGTCGATCTATGCACCGCGCAACGGTCAGCTTGATAATCAGGGTCGCGCACAGCCGCGCGTGGCTTCTGAAGATGATCAGCTTGAAATTCCGGCGTTCCTGCGCCGTCAGGCCAACTGATCAAATAACTACCTTTTGCTTTAAACTTCACCGCGTTCTGCAAAGAACGCGGTGTTTTTATTTGTCGGGATGGTTGAGCCTGTCTTTTGTGCGCTTTATATAAAGCTGATACTAGAATGCATTAGATGACAGAGAGCAGGATTGCGATGAAAGCTTTGCAGAAAACTATCGCCGGATCATTCTCGCTTGCCGGTTTCGGTGTGCATGGCGGCAAACCGGTAACCTTGCAGATTAGTCCTGCACCAGTGAACCACGGCATTGTTTTCATTCGTCATAATGCTGAGGGGCGGCGTGAGAACATTCCGGCGCTGTCTTCGTCTCTTGGCTCGACGACACTGAATACATCCATCGGCTCTGCAGATTTTGGTGTCAGTACAATCGAGCATCTGATGGCGGCAATTGCTGCGCTGAGCATTGATAATCTGAATATTGAAATTGACGGGCCCGAAGTGCCAATCCTTGGCGGCGGTTCTGCAGAATTTATTGCTGCATTCCGTGAGGTTGGTCTGAGTGAGCAGGATGCGCCACGCAGTTATCTGAACATTATGAAGCCGGTACGTGTTGAAGACGGACAAAACTGGGCTGAATTCGTGCCGCATGACGGTACCCGCTATGAAGTGGAAATTGACTTTCCGGTTGCTTCAATCGGGCGTCAATCTTTCAGTTTTGATCTCGACGGCGATGTGTTTGAACGGGAAATCTCTAAAGCCCGTACTTTCGGCTTTATGCGTGATGTCGAGAAGCTGCGCTCGATGGGGCTGGCTCTTGGCTCGTCACTGGAAAATTCCATTGCGATTGGTGATGACGGGCAGGTGCTTAATCCGGACGGGCTGCACTATCCGAATGAATTTGTGCGTCATAAATTGCTGGATTCCGTTGGAGATCTGGCTCTGGCCGGTCATCCGTTTAAAGGATTGTTCCGCTCCTACCGCGGTGGCCATAAGCTGAATGGAGCCTTGGTCAAAGCATTGTTGGAAAAGCCGGAGCATTATCGTCTTGAAAGCTGAGCTTTCTTGCTGACATGAAAAACGCACCCGAGAACTATAAAGACCAAACCGGATAGAAAACGGAATGATTCTTTTACACTGCGTGCTATCAGCCATAATTGAGCCGTGAACAGGTGTACTGTAGTGATGGTTTGTAAGAGATTTTGCTGTTTTAAGGACTTTCGGGTTGAAAAAGTCGTGTCCGGCAGGCATTGCAGTCTCGATGCAGTGCGAATAAACTTGTATTAACATTGCCGATTGTTCTCAGCTATGGTTTATGAACCCTCTGACACAGGAATGATTTGCCCATGATTTGTGTTGCCGAAACACCGGAGACAGCATGACGATTTCTAAATTCCCAGATAATGCAGCCAATCTTGTTGGTGCTGAGGGTTCTCAAATTCGTAAAATGACAAAGCTGGCATTTGCATCTGGCGCTGTCATGCTGACAATGGCACTTGCAGGTTGTGCGTCCGGCGACAAAGACATTGACCTGTCCAAATATGTTGAGAGCATTGATCCGGCGGATAAGCTTTACAATGAAGGTCTTGCTAATCTTGAAGCAGGCCGTCTTGATGAAGCATCAAAAAAATTCGCCGCCGTTGATCGCCAGCATCCATATACAGAATATGCCCGTAAATCGCTGGTGATGGCCGCTTTCACCAATTACCGCAAAGGTAATTATGAAGAAGCGATCTCGATGGCCAAGCGTTACAACACGCTTTACCCGACTTCGGATGAATCGGCTTATGCCTATTATATTATCGGTCTGAGCTATTTCCGTCAGATTCCGGATGTAACGCGCGATCAGGCGGCAAGCCGTCGTGCAATTTCCGCGATGCAGGAAGTGGTCGATCGTTTCCCGAAATCCGAATATGTTGAAGACGCTAAAACCAAAATCCGCTTTGCCCGCGACCAGCTCGCCGGTAAGGATATGCAGGTTGGCCGTTATTACCTTGAGCGCAAGGAATATCTGGGTGCGATCAAGCGTTTCCGCAATGTGGTTGAGGAATATTCCAACACCCGTCAGGTGGAAGAAGCGCTGGCTCGTTTGACCGAAGCCTATTATGCACTTGGTCTGGTTTCGGAAGCACAGACTGCTGCGGCAGTTCTGGGTAAGAACTTCCCGGACAGTCCTTGGTATAAAGATTCCTATAAATTGTTGCAGGGCGGTGGTCTTGAGCCGCGCGAAAACACAGGTTCTTGGCTTTCCAAAGCTTCCGCGCTTATCACTGGCGGCGCTTAACTTGTAAATAAAGGCAGCCATGCTAGCGCAACTGTCGATCCGCGATATTGTCCTGATTGAGAAACTCGATATCGAGTTTCAAAAAGGATTGTCTGTACTCACCGGTGAAACCGGTGCGGGTAAATCTATTCTGCTGGATAGTCTGTCTCTGGCGCTCGGCGCCAGAGGCGATGCTTCACTCGTGCGTCATGGTGCGGGGCAGGGGCAGGTGACGGCGGTGTTTGATGTGGACGTTAATCATCCGGCTCGTAATTTTCTCAAAGATAATGAAATCAATGATGACGGCGATATTATTCTGCGCCGTGTGCAGAATAGTGACGGTCGCTCAAAGGTTTTCATCAACGATCAGGCTGCAAGCGTTGGTTTGCTGCGTGAGCTTGGCCGTCATCTGGTGGAAATTCATGGCCAGCATGATGACCGTGCGCTGATTGATACGGATTTGCACCGCACGCTGCTGGATGCGTTCGGCGGGCTGGATAGCCAGACCTTGCGACTGCGTCGCTTGTATAAGCAGTGGCGTGACAGTGAGAGTGCATTAGTTAAGCATCGTGCAAAGGTGGAAGCCGCTGCGCGTGAGGCAGATTATCTGCGTGCATCCGCTGACGAACTTTCAAAGCTAAATCCGCAAATGGACGAAGAAGATGAGCTGGCTGAAAAGCGCTCTATCATGATGAAGTCCGAGAAAATTGCGACGGATGTCAGTGAAGCGAATGACCTGCTGTCCGGCCATGAATCGCCGGTGCCGACATTGGCTGCACTGGTGCGTCGTCTTGAGCGTAAAATGCCGGAAGCGCCGCATTTGCTGGAGCCGGTGATTAAAGCGATTGATGAAGCACTGGATCGTCTTGGCGATGCGCAGAGCGGTATTGATACGGCAATGCGCGAAATTGATTTTGATCCGCGTGTGCTGGAAACTGTTGAAGAGCGCTTGTTTGCGCTGCGCGCAGCCTCGCGTAAATTCTCTGTGCCGGTGGCTAACTTATCTGCATTGCGCGACAAGATGGATGCCGATTTGCTCGATCTTGATGCCGGTGCGGAAAAGCTGGAGCAGCTGGAAGCGCAGGCGCAGGAAAATCGCGTAATTTACGATACGGCAGCTGCAGCTCTGTCAGCAGAGCGTACAAAAATTGCGCAGTCACTGACGCAGGCTGTGATGCAGGAATTGCCTGCTCTGAAGCTGGAGCGTGCGGAGTTCATCGTCAATATTGAGACAGATGCGGAAAACCGCAGTGCTGAAGGTATTGATGTTGTTGAATATTGGGTGCGAACCAATCCGGGAACACGCGCAGGCCCAATGATGAAAGTGGCCTCGGGCGGTGAATTGTCCCGCTTCTTGTTGGCACTTAAAGTGGCGCTTGCTGATCGCGGTTCAGCGCCAACTCTGGTATTCGATGAAATTGATACCGGTGTGGGCGGTGCAGTGGCTGATGCGATTGGCCAGCGTCTGGCACGGCTTTCTTCCAATGTGCAGGTGCTTTCTGTAACGCACGCGCCACAGGTTGCTGCGCGTGCGACAACACATTTCCTGATCGCCAAAGCGCAAGGGGAGAGTGAGCAGATGCGCACCTCGATCCGCACGATGGAAGTCGAAGAGCGGCAGGAAGAAATCGCCCGTATGCTCGCCGGTGCCAGTGTGACCGATGAAGCCCGTGCTGCTGCTGAGCGTTTGCTACGGGAAAACGGCGCTTTGACTGTATAAAATTCAGTCTTGAGCGTTTGATTTTATCCGACTGTGTTATATTCAATCTGTAAACGGAGACGGGTTGAATATGAGTGAAATCAGCGTTGAACAACTGAGCGTAGAGCAGGCCGCAATTGAGCTTGAGCGGCTGGCCAAAACCATTGCTGAACATGATTTCCTTTATAATACGCAGGATGCACCGGTTATCTCCGATGCGGAATATGATGCGCTGCGCCGCCGCAATCAGGCGATTGAACAACGCTTTCCGCAGTTGATCCGCGAAGATTCGCCGTCGCTGAAAGTCGGTGCGGCAGTTTCCGAGAAATTCTCCAAAATCACCCATAAGGTACCGATGCTGTCGCTGGATAATGCTTTCAGCGATGAGGATGTCGGTGAGTTTGTCGGGCGTATTTATCGTTTCCTCAAACTCTTTCCGGGTAGTCCGCTCGGCATTACTGCAGAACCGAAGATTGACGGTTTGTCGCTCTCATTGCGTTATGAACAGGGGCGGCTGGTCAGTGCTGCAACACGGGGCGATGGCTCAGTGGGTGAGAATGTCACCAATAATGCTCGCACCATTGCTGATATACCGCAGGTTTTGAACGGCGCTGCGCCGGATGTGCTGGAAGTGCGTGGCGAAGTCTATATGAGCCATGCGGACTTTGCAGCGCTCAATGAAAAGCAGGAAAAAGACGGCAAACCGGTTTTTGCCAATCCGCGCAATGCGGCGGCGGGTTCGTTGCGTCAGCTGGATAGCAAAATTACCGCCAGTCGTGTGTTACGCTTTTTCGCCTATGCATGGGGGGAGGTGAGCGAAATGCCTGCTTCTACACAAATGGGCATGGTGGAGAAGTTCAAATCCTATGGCTTTACCATTAATCCGCTGATGCGCCGTTTTGAGAGCGTGCCGGAACTGGTAGCCCATTATCATGCAATTGAAGAACAGCGTGCCACGCTCGGCTATGATATTGACGGCGTGGTCTATAAAATTGACGATCTGGCGCTCCAGCAGCGCCTTGGTTTTATCTCGCGCAGCCCGCGTTGGGCAATTGCACATAAATTTCCGGCAGAACGTGCTTTCACTATTCTCAAAGGCATCGATATTCAGGTCGGCCGTACCGGTGCTTTGACTCCGGTTGCACGTCTGGAGCCGATTACGGTTGGTGGCGTGGTGGTGACCAATGCCACGCTGCATAATGAAGATTATATTCGCGGATTTGATCAGAAGGGCAATGTCTTACGTGAAGGGCGTGATATCCGTGTCGGCGATACTGTGATTATCCAGCGTGCGGGCGATGTGATCCCGCAGATCGTGGATATTGTTGCCGATAAACGACCTGCTGAGAGCGTGGCTTATGAATTCCCGCGTTTGTGCCCTGTCTGCGGCAGCCATACGGTGCGTGAAGAAGGTGAGGCGGTGCGCCGTTGCACAGGTGGGCTGATTTGCGCGGCGCAGGCGGTGGAGCGCATTCGCCATTTCGTATCACGGAATGCTTTTGACATTGAAGGCTTGGGCGAAAAGCAGGTTGAATTTTTCTTCAATGCTGAGGATGAGAGCTTAAAAATCCGCACGCCCGCTGATATTTTTACGCTGGAAAAACGCCAAGTTGCATCACCGCTGAAAAAGCTCGAAAATATCGAAGGTTTCGGTACAACTTCCGTGCGTAAGCTCTATGCGGCGATCAATGAGCGGCGCGAAATTGCGTTGAGTCGTTTTCTGTTCGGTCTTGGTATCCGCCATGTTGGCGAGGTCAATGCCAAGAAACTGGCACGCGCTTTCGGCTCATATCAGAAGCTGGCAGAGGTGGCACAAGCCGCTTTAGTGCCGCAGGAAAAGAGCGATAAGGGCAATGATGCCTGGCGCGAACTGACGGATGTGGAAGGTGTTGGCACGATTGTTGCCGAGGCAATTGTGGACTTCTATCAGGAACCGCATAACACCGAGGTGTTGAGTGCCTTGCTCGCAGAAGTGACGCCGCTGGATGAAGTTCACGAAGTTGTGAGTGGCTCGCCGGTTGCGGGCAAAACGATTGTTTTCACCGGATCACTGGTGCGCATGTCGCGCGATGAAGCTAAGGCTATGGCTGAGCGCTATGGCGCAAAAACAGCAGGTTCTGTATCAAAAAAGACAGATCTGGTGGTCGCTGGCCCCGGTGCAGGCTCAAAATTGGCAAAAGCTGCGGAACTGGGCATTGAAGTCATTGATGAAGATGCGTGGTTTACGCTTGTTGGTGCGGATTAAATTAAACAACGTATTATCTGATAAGGCAGGGCAGGTGTGTCTGCCCTGCACTTGATTGGTTTTATGCATCAGCCTATTCATAACCAGAGGGGGAACGGAAAATGTTTTTCTGGTTTAGTCCATTCCTCGATTGTGAACGCGGTCTTTAACAACGCGTTTTAAAAAATACTGGTAATGATGATGGATGGATGTAATCCGAAAAGCCTGTCTGATGTGCAGACAGGTAAACTTGCGCAATTCTGGGATGGCGCAAAACGCGGCGGGCCTGTTATGGCCGCGGTCGCACCTTTTGGCATTTTGTTTGGCGTGGTTGCCGTCGATAACGGCCTGAATGTCAGTGAATCCGTGTGGATGAGTGCGGCATTATTTGCCGGTGCCAGCCAGCTGGTGGGCATGGAGCTGTTTGGCAAGCATGTTGCGCCATGGATGATCCTGCTGTCGATTTTCGCGGTGAATTTCCGCCATGTGCTTTATTCCGCAGGCACCGGAAGGCTGATTAAGCATTTCACGCCGTTACAGCAGATTGTAGCATTCTTTTTCCTGACCGATGTTCAATATGCGGAAAGTGAAAAACAGGCAGAGCAGAAGAAGCCGATTACCTTTGTCTGGTATATGGGGCTGGCGATTCCGCTTTATCTGTCATGGGTGGTGGAGGCCTATATCGGCGCTACTTTTGGCGGGTTGATTGGTGATCCGAAATCAATCGGCCTTGATATGCTGCTGCCGATTTACTTCCTCGGACTGGTAATGGGCTTTCGCTCCCGTACCAACTGGTTCCCGATTGTTGGGGCAAGCTCCGTGACATCTGTTGCGGCTTATTTCTGGATAGGTTCTCCGTGGCATGTCACCATCGGTGCGCTCGGCGGGATTATCATGGCTGTTGTGATTGCCAAGCCGCTTACAGGGCGTGAAACCGTGATTACGCTGGATGATGAGCCTATGAAGGCTGGCAAGGAGCAGGCGCAATGACTTCAACTGTCTGGATTATTTTTGGCGCTGCTGTGCTGACTTATATCACCCGTATCGGCGGGCATCTTATTCTCTCGCAATTCGCGCGTGTACATTATCGTGTGGAGGCTGGTCTCAATGCCGTTCCTGCGGCAGTGCTGACCACGCTTGTTGCACCGGCCGCATTCAATGCAGGCTGGAAAGAGTTCGTGACGATGGTGATCTGCACCTTAGCGGCATTTCGTATTGGTATTATCCCGCTGTGTATTTTTGGCGGTGTGCTGATTGTGCTGCTGCGCCAATATATGCCGTTCTAAAATGGCGTGAAGTTGATAATAAAAAACCGGCGATTTCGCCGGTTTTTCTTTGTTTAGGTTTAGATGGTTTAGAGCGCTTCAGTCGCTGCAATCAGCCAGCTCTTTTCAGCTTCCGAGCAATGCGGCAGCAGCTTGTCGCGCGTCTGCGCATGATAATCATTGAGCCATGTCAGCTCATCTGCATTGAGCAGTGAAACCTCAATGAGACGGCGATCAATCGGACAGAAGGTCAAAGTTTCAAAGCTGTGCATAGCGATATCACCGCCATCAATTGCTTCAGGCTCTTTAATGACAATCAGATTTTCAATGCGGATGCCGAATTCACCCGGACGATAATAACCAGGTTCATTGGACAGGATCATGCCGGTTTTGAGTTCCTGCGCACCACGCTTGGAAATGCTCTGCGGCCCTTCATGCACGGCAAGATAGGAGCCAACGCCGTGACCGGTGCCGTGTGCATAGTCATAGCCATATTGCCACAGGGCAGCGCGGGCGAAGGCGTCAATATCCTGACCACGTGTTCCGACAGGGAAGCGCAGGCGAGACAGAGCGATAACGCCCTTCAGCACCAGCGTGAAAGTCTTTTTCTCAAAAGCAGAGACTTCACCAATCGCTACGGTACGGGTGATGTCCGTGGTGCCGTCGCGATACTGAGCGCCGGAATCAATCAGATAAAGCTCACCATCATTGAGTTTGCGGTTGGTATCGGTATTGACGCGATAATGAATAATCGCGCCGTCAGGACCTGCACCGGAAATACTGTCGAAAGACAGGTCTTCCAGCGGCTTCTGGAACATTTCACCAACAGTACGGCGGCTTGTCTCAAGCTGCTGTGCGGCACTAATTTCATCCACGCTACCGGCAGGTTGCTCGGCGAGCCATGAGAAGAACTTGACCATTGCCACGCCGTCACGCTCATGCGCTGCACGGGAGCCATCAAGCTCGGCTTTGTTTTTCATCGCGCGGGGCAGGCGGGCAGGATCAGTACCTTCAATCACTGTGCCATTGGCCTGTGCGATAATCATGCGCAGTTTTTCCGCCGTCAATGCCGGATCCAGCATGAAACTGACGCCTTCACCAGCCAGCTGCGCCAGTGTGCTTTCCATCAGATTGGGCGCAACGATCTTAGTCAATTGGGTGAGATAGGCTTCTGTTTCAATCGGCAGCTTACGCTTATCAATAAACAGAATATGCTCGCCATTGGCTGCAATCAGCGCGAAGCTCAAAGGCAATGGTGTATTGCTGACATCACGGCCACGGATGTTAAAAACCCAGGCGATGGAAGCAGGGTCAGTGAGAATTGTGGCACCGGCGTCGCTTTTCTCAACTGCTTCGCTCAAAATGTTCAGTTTGGCACGTGGTTCCTGACCGGCATATTGCAGCGGCTGAATAGTCACCGGCTCTAATGGTGCGGCAGGCTGGTCAGTCCAGATCAGATCCACCAGATTATCCTGCACAGGCACGAGCTTGCCGCCCTGCGCTTCCAAGGCAGCTTTCAGAGCGCGGGTTTCTGCCAGTGTGTGCAGCCAAGGATCAAAGCCGATGACCAGACCTTTGCCGTTCTTCTCCAGCCATGTGGCCGGAGGATTGTCGACCAGACTTTCAATCTCAAACACGGCCGGATCGGTTTGCGTGCGCACTTGTAATACATAGCGCCCGTCAACAAACACATAGGCTTTGGCTCGAAGGATCAATGCCGCACCGGCTGTGCCGGTGAAGCCTGTCAGCCAGCCAAGGCGCTGCGCACGGAGCGGAACATATTCGCCCTGATGCTCATCGGCACGTGGTACAAGAAAACCATCCAGTTGCAGGCGGTTTAATTCCTCGCGCAATTTGGCTACACGCGGCGCACCGGTTGCCGGATTGCTGCTGACTTCAAAGTTCTGAAACATGAGATTCTGGTCCTGAAAATTTCCCTCGAAGTCTGATTATAATCAGAGCTTTGGCTTGAGGTGAAGAGCAACCCAGCTTTCTTTGTAAATAGTTTTGTGATGTTCAATGCCTGCTGCTTCATAAGCCGCAAGAACACTGTCGCGCTGCGTTTCCAGAATGCCGGAAAGGATCAGCGAACCATTATCTTTCACATGGGTGCGCATCTCATTTGCCAGTTCAATCAGCGGATTGGCGAGGATATTAGCAACGATCAGGTCAAAAGGAGCGCGTGCCTGCATTGCCGGATCATCAAAGCCGGTGGCAGTGAGGGTGGAAACCCATTTATCGGCGCCATTCTTGACCACATTTTCCTGTGCAACCTCGACTGCAACAGGGTCAATATCAGTAGCCAGAACTGGAATATCGCGTAATTTAGCAACTGCAATGGCGAGAACCGCGCTGCCGGTGCCGAGGTCGAGCACATTCTTCGGCTCTTCAAGTGCTACCACCTCTTCGATCATTTCAAGGCAGCTGGCGGTGGTGCCGTGATGACCGGTACCAAAAGCAAGACCTGCATCAATTTCAATGCCGATATCGCCGTCTTGCAACTTGTCGCGGTCATGGGAACCATGAACGAAGAAGCGACCGGCGCGCACCGGCTTCAAGCCTTCAAGGGAGTGTAGCACCCAGTCAATATCAGGCAGCTCTTCGACGCCGATATCCTGCGGTGACAGGCCTAAACAAGCCGCCATGCGCGGCAGAGCAGAATCGGCACCGGCTTTGTCTTCCGTATAGAGCGAGATTTCATAAATCTGCTTGTCTTCATCAATTTCAGTATTGGCAAGCGGCATACCGTCTTCTTCAAATACCGGTTCCAGCAGATCAAAAATCTGCTCAGCCTGATCTTTGTCCCGTGTAAGGTATAAGCGGTACTGTGCCATGTCGGTTCTCTGAATTGGAGTTATAAAAAAACCCGCTTATCACGAAGCGGGTTTGATTGGGAGTGTTTATAATACCTGTTTATCCTGCTGCCAGACGTTTCAGCTTGGAAATTGCAGTTTCAGCCGGTTCGCCATAAGCGATGGTTGAACGCAGACGGCCGTTTTTGTCGAGAAGCAGAATGGATGCTGTGTGATCCATGGTGTAATTCTCACCATCTTCATCGACTTTCTTGGAATAAATATTATAGGCTTTCAGCATGGTGGCGATGTCTTTCGGATCGCCGGTAATGCCGGTAATGCGGTCAGAAACATTGGTAATGTATTTCTGAATATATTCCGGTGTGTCGCGCTCCGGATCAACCGTAACCATGTAGCCGCGAATGGCCTCACCCTCAGGGCCGAGCTGTTTCAGCCAGCTGTCAAGGTCGAACAGGGTGGTGGGGCAAACAACCGGACAATGGGTGTAGCCGAAGAAGACCGCAGAAGGATTGCCGCGCAGTGACTGGTCGGTGATTTCCTTGCCATTCATAGCAACCAGCTTAAATGCGCCGCCATAGGCACTTTCTTCACCGGAAGCCATTTGTTTGTCGCGATAGGCCTGAAAGCCGACAATGCCGATGGTAAAAGCGGCCACGAACAGCACCAGAACGGGAAGATATTTGCGCATAGATTAGTTCCTCAGAAGCACCATGAAACACCATCCATCAGCATGGTCATGAATATGGTGTCGCTGTAATTCATCCAGCCAGCAAACAAAGCACCTGCAATCAGTGCGCAGATCAGCACTGTTCCGGTAATCCAGAGCAATTTTCTGTTGTCTTGCCTGTCGGCCTGTCTGTCAGCGGTCGTCATAATCATGTTATAACGCGGACTGATCTGTTTGGCAAAGGCTGTCTGAGTGGTTTTTTCATCTTTAATGAAATTTCAGAAAATTTTGAAATTAAATATGTGCAGGAATGAAGTGCTATGACCGGAGATGTTTTGGAGTTCTCACGCGATGCGCAGCCGAAAATTCATCCAAGCTCACAGCTGAAATCGGTTAAACTCGGTAAATATACTGAAGTCGGCGAGCGCGTGATCCTGCGCGACGTGCAGATCGGCAATTTTACTTATCTGGAGCGTAACGGTGAGGGAATTTATGCCGAGATCGGGCATTTCTGCTCTATCGCTTCGAATGTGCGGATTAATGCGCTTGAGCATCCGATGCAGCGCCTGATCATGCATAAAATGACCTATCGGCCGAATGAATATTTCCGCAATATCGGTGTGGATATGGATTACCGCGCGCATCGCTCTTCCCGACGGGTGACGATTGGGAATGATGTGTGGATCGGTCATGGTGCGGTGATTTTGCCCGGCGTGAGCGTTGGCACAGGTGCGGTGATCGGTGCAAATGCCGTGGTTTCGAAAGACGTGCCGCCTTATATGATTGTTGCAGGTGTGCCTGCGAAAACTATACGCCCGCGTTTTGATGAAAAGACGGTTGAGCGTTTGTTGCAAAGTGTGTGGTGGGATTGGCCGGTGGAACTGATTTACAAAGCGCTGCCGGATATACAGACCATGGAAATCAATGCGTTTCTGGATAAGTGGCTGCCACTGGCAGAGGACGTATAAGGCGCTTATATTTAGACTTGCACTTTGTTTCTGATCCCGAAAACAGGAGATGTTGATGAAACGCTTTCTGACTGTCGCTGCTCTGGGTACTGGTCTGGTCTTGTCTGCTCTAGCAGGCAGTGTGCAAGCTGAAGAGGTCGGAAAAGTCGGCGTTGACTGGCTTGGCAATGATATTGTGATTGATGCTGTGCCTGATCCGAAAGTGCAGGGCGTGACCTGTCATCTGGCCTCATTCTCGCGCGGGATGATTGATCGCTTGCAAAAAGGCAATTGGTTTGAAGACCCGTCCAATGCTTCGATTTCCTGTGAGCAGACAGGACCCATTACCATCGGGGATATTAAATTAGGCAAGGGTGGTGAGCGGGTATTTTCCGAGCGCACCAGTCTGATCTGGAAGAAACTGGTGATTACCCGTGTCTATGATCAGAAAAATAATACGCTGGTTTATCTGGCACATGCCTCACAGGTGCAGGATGGTTCTGCCAAAACATCCCTCTCTACTGTACCGCTCTATCGCGGTGATGTGATGTGGGAAAAGGGCAAGCCCCAATAATATGTTTATGAGAAAATGCCGGTTCTGACCGGCATTTTTTATGCCTGCTTTAGAGCGACCTTTAAAACCAGAGCATAATCTTACGTTACAGCGGTTCCAGTTAGGAGTGAACCGTTGGAACCGCTGTAACTATTTGTTTTTACGCATTATCCGACGCAAAACCGCTTCGCACTTTTGCTGGAAATGCTTTAGATTGATCCAGACTTAAGGTGAGGTTGCGCTCTGCGTGGCCAGAATTTTCACTTGACGGAAATTAAAATCAAGCGCCTAGTTGCAAATGAATTGCATTATCAACTATTGCGACAAAGATATTTTTATGAAAACAGATGAGTTTATTTTAGCAGAACGTGCGGAGAAATCCGGAGGCTGGCGACAGCAGGCCGTAGCGAAATCGCTGGCCGAGGTGAACGGATCAATTGCGGTTCCGAGCCATGGTAGCCGCTGGAGAAAACTGATGGCCTTTACAGGCCCCGGTTATCTGGTGGCCGTGGGCTATATGGATCCTGGTAACTGGGCGACATCCATCGCCGGTGGTTCAAAATTCGGCTATACGCTGCTGGTTGTGGCGCTGGTTTCTAATATTATGGCGATCGTGCTGCAATCACTGTGTACCCGACTGGCCGTGGCGACAGGGCGTGATCTGGCGCAGGCTTGCCGCGATGCTTATTCACCGGCAATGTCGTGGTTCCTGTGGATTGGTGCAGAAATTGCGATTTGTGCCACTGACCTTGCGGAGGTGATCGGTACGGCGATTGCCCTTAATCTGCTGTTCGGTATGCCGCTTGAAATTGGTGTTTTGCTCACAGCTTTGGATGTCTTTGTTGTGCTCTATATGCAGAGCAAGGGTTTTCGCTGGATTGAGGCCTATGTTCTGGTTTTGCTCGGCATTATTGCAGTGTGTTTTCTAATGCAGATTGTGCTGGCCGATCCGGAATGGGGCGCAGTCATCCGCGGTTTCGCACCGACGACCGAAATCATAACCAATCCGGAAATGCTCTATCTGTCACTGGGTATTATGGGGGCAACCGTGATGCCGCATAATCTTTATCTGCATTCCGGCATTGTGCAGACGCGTAAATATGGCAGCAACCTAGAGGAAAAACGCGAGGCGATTACTTATTCCACATGGGATTCTACCATTGCGCTGATGCTGGCGCTGGCCGTCAATGCCTCTATTCTTATTCTGGCTGCTGCGACTTTTCACAAGGTTGGCCGCACGGATGTGGTGGAGATTGAACAGGCCGAAGCGCTGATCGCGCCGCTGCTTGGCAGTACACTTGCACCAATCCTGTTTGGCGTGGCCTTGCTCTGTGCGGGGCTGAACTCGACGGTGACGGCAACACTGGCTGGTCAGATCGTGATGGAAGGCTTCATCAATTTCCGTATTCGCCCATGGGTCAGGCGGATGATAACGCGCGGACTGGCAATTATACCGGCGATTATAGTGACGATGCTGTACGGGAATAAAGGGACAGCTAATTTGCTGATCCTCAGTCAGGTTGTGTTGAGCCTGCAACTGCCTTTTGCGATTGTACCGCTGATTATGTTCACGTCAGACCGAAAGAAGATGGGGGCTTTGCGCTCGCCTCTATGGCTGACAGCCAGTGCATGGCTGGTGGCGCTGATCGTGATCTTCCTGAACCTGAAGCTGATTTATGATGTGGCAACGGGAGCGGCCTGATAACCGCGTAATAAAAAAGCCGGAGGGAAACTCCGGCTTTTTTGTTTGATGTTTTTGGTTTTAAGCTGCAACGCCTTGTGCTGTCAGATGTGACGGATCGATATCATCGATGTTCTTTTCGCTGTTATAGACAGCCTCATCAAGAATACCTTCACGCTTGGCTACAACTGCCGGTACCAGTGCCTGACCGGCAACATTGACCGCGGTGCGACCCATATCAAGAATCGGGTCAATCGCCAGTAGCAGACCAACGCCTTCAAGCGGCAGGCCGAGGGTGGAGAGGGTGAGGGTGAGCATGACCACCGCGCCGGTCAGACCGGCTGTGGCTGCGGAACCCAGCACCGAGACAAAGGCGATCAACACATATTCCTGAGGCCCGAGCGGCAGACCGAAATACTGCGCGATAAAGATAGCCGAGATTGCCGGATAAATAGCGGCACAACCGTCCATTTTAGTCGTGGCACCGAGCGGTACAGCAAAGGCTGCATATTCGCGTGGCACGCCGAGATTGCGTTCGGTCACAGCTTCTGTCACCGGCAGGGTGCCAACGGATGAGCGGGACACGAAAGCCAGCTGAATTGCAGGCCATGCGCCGGCAAAGAAGCGCGATGGTTTCAGGCCATGCATCAGCAGGATGACCGGATAGACCACGAACAATACGATTGCCAGACCGATATAGACGGCAGCGGCATACCAGCTGAGCTGAACCAGTGTTTCCCAACCATATTGGGCAACTGCGCGACCAAGCAGACCGATAGTGCCGAGCGGGGTGAGGCGGATAACCCACCACAGAATTTTACGTACCACCACCAGCAAAGACTGGTTAAAGGCAAGGAATGGCTTCGCAGCATCACCGGCTTTCAGCGCGGCTACACCAAAGGCGATGGCAACAACGAGAATTTGCAATACGTTGAAGTTCAGCGAAGTCGTGGCGGCATCTTTGCCCAGCTTGGTGCTGGCTTCAAGGCCGAGCATATTCGCAGGCACTAAGCCTTTGAGGAAGTCGAGCCATGAACCGGAAGAGGCAGGTGCCTTGGCGGCTTCTGCCAGCACGCCGGAACCAATGCCCGGCTGAATAATCAGGCCGAGTGCAATACCGATCAGCACGGCGATAAAGGATGTAATCGCAAACCATAGCAGAGTCTGCCAGACCAGCTTGGCGGCATTGTTAAGCGCGGCCAGATTGGCAATGGAAGCTACAATTGCGGTGAATACCAGCGGAGGTACAAGCGCACGCAGCATCTGCACGAAGATCGAACCGATCGTTTGCAGCGTGACAGACAACCAGTTGGCATTGCCGTTAATATCAGGCCCCATATTGCGGGCGATGAGGCCGAGCAGCAGACCGATAACCATTGCGGTCAATACCTGAAAGCCGAAATTCAGGTAGAGTGGTTTGGCCTGCGCAGAAGATTTTTTCACATGAGCGTCGGACATGGATTTTTCTTTCAAAACAAGTGAAGCGAAGGGGCAAATTTGCTCCTTCGCTTATTGAATTGAAATTTACCGGAGTTTTACGCCGTCGTTAAGCAACACTTTGCTGCAAATACGAAGTGATTTATGATGCTATGCTTCCATACAGTGAAATATTAGAAAATAATTTCCATATCTTGTAAGTGGTGGATTTTTATCCTGCATGGAGACTCTGTGGGATGGGGTGCAGCTCATACAGGGCTGACAAAACTATCAATGACGCGCTTTTGTCCGGCATGGTCAAAATCAATCGTCAGCTTGTTGCCGTCAATCGACGCGACATTACCGTTGCCGAATTTCATATGGAAAACACGGTCACCGACTTTAAACGCAGATGCGGTTGAGGAAACGGATTTTGCGACCAGTTCGCCGTCAATCACTTTGCCTTTGACTGAACCGCGACCGGCACCGAAGCCGGAATCCGCTTCGCCATAGCCGATACGTTCAACATTGGAGCCCGAGCGCGAGCCCCAATTGTTGCGTGTCGCATCGGAGCGGTTTTGTTGTGCGCGTTGCCAGCCCGGAGTGGAATAGGAATTGGCAAACGGATCGCCGCGCCCCACATTATCAAAACGGGACTGACCATAGCCGCCGCCATAGGAGCTATCCGATTCCGCAATATCCACATGCTCTTCCGGTAGTTCTTCCAAGAAGCGCGACGGGATAGTGGTCTGCCACATGCCGTGAATACGACGGTTGGACACAAACCAGATATGCAGGTTTTTCTTAGCGCGTGTTACACCGACATAAGCGAGACGGCGCTCTTCTTCCAGCCCCGAACGACCGCCTTCATCCAGCGCACGCTGATGCGGAAACAATCCTTCTTCCCAGCCGGGTAGGAAAACTGTCTTGAATTCAAGACCTTTCGCAGAATGCAGCGTCATAATATTGACGGCATCCATATTCTCATTTTTCTCGGTATCCATGACCAGAGCCACATGCTCGAGAAAACCGCGCAAGGATTCATAGTCTTCCATAGAGCGGATCAGTTCTTTAAGGTTTTCCAGACGACCGGGTGCCTCGGCGGAACGATCATTCTGCCACATTGCCGTATAACCGGATTCATCGAGAATAATCTCTGCCAGTTCTGTATGGGATTTATTATCAATCAGTCCCTGCCAGCGCTGGAAATTCTCCACCACTTCCCGCAAGGCAGAGCGGGCTTTGGGCTTCAGCTCTTCCGTTGCAATCAGGTCTTCTGCCGCCAGCAGCATCGGAATATTTCTTGCCCGCGCATAATCATGCACCAGACGCAGGCTGGCTTCACCCAAGCCGCGTTTCGGCGTGTTGACGATACGTTCAAAAGCCAGATCATCGGCAGGCTGGGCAACCACACGGAAATAGGCCATCGCATCGCGGATTTCCTGCCGCTCATAGAAACGCGGGCCACCGATAACGCGGTAGTTCAAGCCGAGTGTGACGAAACGGTCTTCAAATTCACGCATCTGGAAGGAAGCGCGCACCAGAATAGCGATATCATTGAGCAAATGCCCCTGACGCTGTGCCTGTTCGATTTCTTCACCAACTGCACGGGCTTCTTCTTCCGAATCCCAAGCGGCGTGAACATGCACCTTCTCGTCATCTTCACTCGCTGCTTGCGCAAGCAAAGTTTTGCCAAAGCGCCCTTCATTATGCGCAATCAGATAGGATGCTGCGCCCAGAATATGCGGTGTGGAGCGATAGTTGCGCTCAAGACGGATAATTGTTGCGCCCGGAAAATCCTTGTCAAAGCGCAGGATGTTGTCGACTTCAGCCCCGCGCCAGCCATAAATCGACTGATCGTCATCGCCTACACAACAGATGTTAATTTTTGCACTCACGCCGAGTTCGCTGCGCTCACTGGCTCCGTGAGGGCCTCGCATAGGCTCGGGCGACCAGTCGGTCGCGTTGGGAGTATTCTTCGTTTGCGCTGGTGATGATTGTGTACTCGGTCTCTGCGCCAGCAATCGCAGCCACATATATTGTGCGGTGTTGGTATCCTGATACTCATCCACCAAAATATAACGGAATTTCGCGTGATATTCGCGCAGGATATCCGGATAATTACGGAAAATACGGATCGGGTGCAGCAACAGATCGCCAAAATCACAGGCATTCAGTGTTTTCAAGCGCTCCTGATAGGCATGATAAAGCTCACGCCCTTTGCCATTGGCAAAAGCACGCGCATCACCCTCGGAAATATCGGAAGGGCCATAGCCTTTATTCTTCCAGCCATCGATCATCATTGAGAAGGAGCGCGGCGTCCAGCGTTTGTCATCCAACCCTTCAGCCTGAATAAGCTGCTTGAGCAGGCGGATCACATCATCCGTATCAAGAATAGTAAAATCAGAGCGCAGTCCTGCCAGTTCCGCATGACGACGCAGAATTTTAACGCCGATCGAGTGGAATGTGCCGAGCCATGGCATGCCTTCAACCGCGCCGCCAACCAGATGGCCGATACGCTCTTTCATCTCGCGTGCGGCTTTATTGGTAAAGGTAACTGCGAGAATCTGGCTCGGAAATGCGAGATTTTGCTGAATAATATGAGCAATACGCGTGGTCAGAACACGGGTTTTGCCTGTCCCTGCGCCAGCCAGAACCAGAACCGGTCCTTCTGTCGTCTCAACGGCCTGTCGCTGCTCGGGGTTTAGTCCTTGCAGATAGTCTGGTTCGCCACGCTGCTGGTTACGCGCCTGCATGGCACGCGCAGCAATGCCCGCCTTTGGGCCAGCTTGCGGTGTAGGTGTGGCCGGTACATCCGGCTCCCCGAAGAAGGGAATATCATCTGGAAAATCTGACATGGTTCCGAATGTAATGATTCTTAAGCGAAACGCCATAGACCAGAACAAATAAAGTACCTGTATTTTAGGCAGGTACTTTATTCAGGTCGTTTTCAGGAAATTACGGGATAGAAACGAAGCTATTCCATCTGTGTAATGCGGCGGTCTGTGAAATTGAGGCGATGAGCGGCCAGTGCTTCCACCAGTGCGCGCATTTCCGGCTCACGCAGCAACAATTCATCCAGCTCGGTCATCTGGTTCATGGCGACAAGGCGCAGAATATCCTCGCGAACAGAACCATCCGCACGACGCGGCAAATGCGCGACGGGCTGAAGCAGCTCAACTTTATAACCTTTAAGACGTGCGCGCAGCGATTTTTCATCGGCATTGAGTGTTTCAACAAAAGCGTAAATCCCCACACCTTTGGCAGGGAGCGAATAGAGGCTCAGGGAAACATCTTTCACACGCGGGTCAGATTTCAATGCTGAAATAATCGCCGGACCTTCATTATCAATACGGTCGCCGGTGCCTTCACCATCAGACCAGTTGAAGATGCCACGGGTGATAAAATTATAGGCTTTTTTACCTGTGGCCAGCCAGATACGTGACGGCAAAGAGCGGCGGGCCAGAATACGTTTTTCCGTTGGGGTCATCAAATCCGGCGCAAAATTGCGCTTCTGTTTGATGAGATGGCGGAAATCTTCATAGGCCATCAGGCGGTAATAGGCGCCACGACGGCGATGGACAGAGGCCAGCTGGAAGTCGATTACAGCGGCTTCACCTTCCGGTGTCATCAGCCAGTTCTGCGGCTTTTGCAGATCATTATGAGTCACACCCATGCGGCGCATATCGCGCAAGATACGGTGTGCCGACAAATACCATTCCCGGTGGGAAGGACGCGCCAGATGCAACGGCGTGCCATCTGTCCAGGTGCGGAACAAACCATCTTTATCGGTTGCAAGCAGTTGCGGCGTGCCTTTGATGCCGCGCACTTTTTTCAGGCCACGGATTTCACGGCGTGCCAGCCACCAGGCCAGCGGGCTTGACCACCACGGCGCTGCGCTGACAACGCGGCGGATAATGCGGGTTTCCGGTTCGCCTTCAAAATAGCCGGCGCGGGTTTCCGAGAAAATGTCCCGTTTAAAAACAGCAGTCTCATAGAAAGCCGGAATGGTTTCCATGAGTTGGGTATCGGTCTCGGATGTTGAATAATTCATGATAATGTCACAGATATAAAGTCAATTGAGTGATGAGCCTTTGCTGCCCGAAGAGCAGAAAAACAAAATGATATTGGCTGTTATATGACACCTGTAAAGATTAGCGCGCGGCGGATCAAGTCATGTGATGGTCTTTGGTAATTTGTTTCAAGCTTGTGGACAGGTGTGCTCAGGCTTTTCAGATGTGAAAATACCTTGGTGCAGCAGGCTTTGTGCCGCTATGGTGCGCACTGAAATGTGATTCACTGCCAGCTGCTTTGCAGCTGTTTTAAGAGTGGCTGCAAGGCAGCTTTGTTGATTAATGGCTGCAAAGCAGCATGTTTGGATATATGGCTGCAAAGCAGCCGGAGTAAGACTTTGGGGCGTTTGTTCGTTGTAATTGGTGGTTTGCTGGTTCTGGTGCTGACTTTGGCGCTGGTTGTGCCGCCATTTATCGACTGGACAGGGTATCGTGACCGTTTTGAGCAGGAAGCCAGCCGTATTTTAGGCCGCCCTGTTCATGTTAATGGTACCGCTACAGCGCGCCTTTTACCCTTTCCATCGGTAACATTCTCTGATGTGCGCGTTGAAGGCGAAGATGGCCGCAAAGCGCTGACCATGGCACAGTTCTCCATGGATGCAGAACTGATGCCGTTTTTGCGCGGTGAAATCCTGATATTTGATATGCGGATGGAAAAGCCGCATCTGTTTGCCGGGCTCGATGCACAGGGCAAGCTGAACTGGACATTGCCTGAAAACAGCAATCTTGCCGGATCAAAAGTCCGCATTGAAAAACTGGCGCTGCGCGACGGACAAATTACACTGCAAGACGGTATGCGTGGCCGCCAACAAGAATTGCAGAATATCAATGCGACACTGTCGGCTGATAGTCTGGCAGGGCCTTGGCGGATTAATGGTCGCTTGCAGGCCGATGGTCAGCCCTTCGGTTTTGAAATCAATACGGGTGAGAAAAAAACAGATAGTCCTCTGCGTTTGCGCATTGGTTTGCAGCCGGCCAATCTGGCCTTGTCACTTGAGACTGAAGGCGATGTAACCATTGCCGATGGTCAGCCGCTCTATAAAGGCCAGTTTTCCTTTCTGACCTTGAGCGATGACGAGCGCAAAAAGCAAGGCAATACACCGGCTGTCATGCTGGATAAGCTGCGCCTGACCGGAAAGTTCGAAGCACAAAACAGCGGCTTCAATATTGAAGAATTCCGTATGGAGCAGGGTGAGGCCGATGCGCCCTATGTGATTAATGGCAAGGCGCAGCTTGATCTGGCAGATAATCCGCACTTTATGATTAGTGCGGATGGCCAGCAGGTTTATCTGGACGGGATGAAACCTGATGTCAGCGTGAAAGATGACAAGGCTGCGTCAGCGCAACCGGTCATGTCCTTCCGTGAGAAAGTCGATTTTTTTCAGGCAATGCTGGAGCGTATTCCGGTGCCGGATATTCCGGGCAAAATTGATCTGCGTTTGCCAGCCATTGTCGCCAGCGGCACAACAATCCGCTCTGTGATTATCCGTGCAGAACCGGATAAAGGTGCGTGGAATATCAGCCAGTTGCAAGCCGATCTTCCGGGGCGCACCCAGATTGAAGCCAAAGGCAAATTGCAGCTCGGATCGGATTTTGGCTTCCAGGGGAACTTCTTGTTGGCTTCTCGCCAGCCTGCCGGATTTGCTGCATGGTTGTCCGGCGAGAGTGGTAAACCTGCGCTAGCACAGGTGCCAGCCGCTGGTTTCTCCGGAAAGATCAATCTGAATAATGATGCTCAGAAGATTGATGATCTGGAAATTGTGCTTGGTGAAACAGTGCTGAATGGCAGTTTTGAACGCAGCAGCGGCGAAAAACGCGCAACTTCCTCTGTGCTGAATATTCAGGGCAAGGCGCTGGATGCCGGTACGATGCAGTTGCTGAGTGGATTGTTTTTACGTGAAGGTGACCTGTCAGCGCTTGCCGGTGAAAATCTGACCGTTAATCTCAAAGCAGGACCGGTTAAATTTGCCGAGCTGGAAGCCGAGCAGCTTGATATGGCGTTTCGCCTGAGCAATGGCAAGCTTGATTTTGATCGCTTGCTGATCAGTGGTCTGGAAGGCGCAACAATCACTGCGACCGGATCATTGCGACCGTTTGATAATTCGGTGAATGCCAATCTTGATGCGACAATTCTGGCCGATGATCTCAGCCCTGTGTTGCGTCAGCTCAATGCCAGTTTTCCGCGTGAACCCTTGATCTCGGCACTTGCTGCCCGTGCCGCATCCTATCCTGATTTGTTTTCCGGTACCAAACTCGACCTGCTGGTCAATGCCGTTAATCTGTTTGCCGATGGTGACGCAGCAGAGCAATCCGCTGAAGCTGACGCAAAACAAGTACCTGCAAAGGCGGAGAACGCACGCGGCAATCGGGTTAAATCCGGTGGGAAAGTGACTGATGCCGCAAAGAGCGATATTGCCGAGTTTTCCTTTAGTCTCAATGGGCAAAGTGGGGCGCTGATCCTCTCCGTCGCGGGCTCGTCGAAGGGGACTTTGACCGGCGCTGAGCCGATGCAGCTCTCTCTGACGGCCAATGCGAAAGCGGATTCCGGTGAAGCGGCGCTGGCATTGCTTGGATTGCCGGTTGTGCCGCTGGGGCTGATGGGCGAAGCGGAACTGAATTTGCAGGCGCAAGGCGCGCCTGTTGCCGGTATGAAAACGGCGCTGGAAATCAGTGGCGATGATGGCAATGCACGTCTTGATGGTGTGATTACGTTGACCGGCGATGAGTTGACAGCCAGCGGTAAAGCCGTACTCAAAAGTGATGATCTCGAACCGTTTCTGGCAACAGCAGGCTATGCTTTGCCTTTTGGGCGCGGCTTTGGCGCAGGATTGCCGGTGGATATTACCAGCGATTTTCAATTCGGGAAAAACATTGTCCGACTGCCGAATTTGCAGGGTAAACTAGATGATGAGACGGTGACTGCCAGACTGGACGGATCACTCAGCGATCAGGCTGTAGCGCAATTGCGTGGTGAGATTAAGCTGGAACGCTTTGATCTGGTCGCATTATTCGCAGGAATGACCGGTCTGCCGCTTACAGATATTTCATCGGCGAATAGCAAAAACTGGTCGCAAATGTCTTTTGGTAAGAGAAGTAATCTGCCGATCGGGTTAGATCTGAAAATGACTGCCACAGCGGCAGCGCTGACGGATACGCTGGCTTTAACTGACTTCTCTGCCCGCCTTGCTAAAAATGATCAGCAATTACAAGTCAGTGAGCTTGGTGGTCAATGGGCTAACGGCAAATTATCGGGCAAGATAGAGCTGAATAATGCCAATGGAACTGTGCTGGTGAATGGCGATTTGCGCCTGTCCGGTGCTGACATGGCCGCACTCTATCAGCCTGAAAACACGCAGGCACCATTGCGCGGTGAAAGCGATATCAAACTGGACTTTGCCGGTAGTGGTAAGTCTATGGCTGATCTCGTGCATTCATTGGCGGGAGAAGGGGCTCTGACAGTTGACAATCCGGTAATTGCCGGATTGAATATTGCGGCAATGCCGGAGATTTTACGCCAATCTGATGAATTATCAGGTGCAAGCAAAGCGTCGGTTGAACCCAAACAAGCAGAAGCCGAGCGCTCCAAACTATCGCACGCTCTGACGCAAAACGGCCAGATGAGCGCCAATTCGTTGCAGGCGTCGTTGTCGCTTGCCGGTGGTATTCTCCGTGCGCCGTCGGTCAAAATTGAGAGCGATACAGCGGTTTTGCGTAATGATATTCAGTTCGATTTTAACCGTTTTATTTGGGGTGGTTCCGGTGCGCTCGATATGGTGCTGCCGCAGCATGAGCGCAATGATGTGGCACCGCAAGTGCAGTTCACTCTGGCGGGTACGTGGAACCAGCCGCAAGTCCGGTTTGACTATCAGCCGATGGTGCAGTTTTTAACACAGCGCAGTTTGCTGCGTGAGCAGTTGCGCGTAGAGGCTGTACAGGCTCTGATTATTGAAAAACAGCGTTTAAAGCGCGAGGCTGATTATTATATTGCCCGTGCAGAAGCACGCAAGCGTCAGCGTATCGAGGCTGAGGAAGCGGTGCGCAGACGTGCCGAGGAGGCTGCAGGTTCAGGAACGGTTCTGCCGCAGCAGCTGCCGAGACAACCAAACAGCACGCCTGACTTCAAGCCAAATCTTGATGAGTTTTTGCAGACGCTGCCGGAAACAACAATCCAATAAGCAGCTGCTTATTGGCCGGCTTTGCCGAGTACCCAATCCAGCGCGTAAAGGCGCAGGCTGGAAGAGAGATTGTTGTTGCGATCACGTTCATCGTCAATCATCGCGATGAGTGAAGCCAGAGACTGGCTGTTTTGTGCGGCGATTTCTACGATAATATCGTAAAAAGCATCTTCCAGTGAAAAACTGGTGGCATGGCCATGCAAGGTAATGGAGTGTTTGCGCAGACGTGCCTTGCTGCGGGCAAGAGTGCTGGCAAGAGGAGCGGATTTTTCGCTCATTCTGTTTCAGCTTCTGATGAGCCGGTGTTGCGCGGCTCCAGTTTGTTTTGCTCCAAAAATCTCTCATCTTTTTCAGACTGAGTTTTGTCGAAGCTCTTTTCTGCTTTGGTGCGTCCGAACAGGACGCGATTGGCGCTGGCTTCAACTTCTTTGGAAGCGCGTGCTTTGCGTTTTTTGAATTGTTTGAGATTGATAATGTCACTCATGACTATGCCTCTCAAAAAGCAACAATGATGCATTCCGGCACGAGCCGGAATGCGGAAATTCTTTATTTTTTGCGGAAAGCATCAAGGGAAACAACATCGGCTGAAGGCTTCGGCGCTTCTTCTTCTGTTTCTGTCACTTCCGTGTTGTCTTCTTTACCGGCAGATTTGCTGCGGTCAGCTTTTTTGGCTGGTTTTTTCGCAGGTTTGGCCGGAGTTTCAGCCTCATCCGCAGTAGCATCGTCTTGCGGACGCAACTCGGACACAATTTCAAGATTTTCAGTGTCGTTGTCGCCGGTAGGCAAAGCAATGGACACATCAAATTCCAGCTCGAAATTCACTGACGGATCGTAGAAACCGCGAATAGCCGAGAACGGGATAACCAGTTTTTCAGCGATTTCGCCGAAAGACAAACCAACTTCAAAAAGCTGCTCGGTCACCACCAGATCCCAATACTGGTGCTGCATAACAATTGTCATCTGTTCAGGATATTTTTCCTTCAGACGAGATGAAATACGGACGCCCGGTGCTTCGGTCAGAAAGGTGATGAAGAAGTGGTGATTGCCCGGCAGACCTGCCTTGTTCACTTCCATAAGCACTTTGCGGATAACGCCGCGAAGCGCATCCTGAGCAAGAATGTCGTAACGGATAAGATCCTGAACCATTAAATCCTTATCCCGCGGATTCGAGGAGAGTTGTCATAAATGTTGTCTAAGGCAGCATTGCCGTATGATCAATCGATAATCAACAATGGCTCGCCGTCCAAAACAGCATCATCTGATGCATTGGTACAACAGCTTTTGTCTTTTGTGTGAAAAAAGCGCTGCATCACTGTCTCATTTATCAATATACCGCTGTAATGAAAGGTGAAAGTGATTTTTAAAATTATTACTTCATCTAACAAAACCTCAGGAGCGGTTTCAGTTCACGCCGAACCGTTTAAACCGCTATAACTTGTTCTTTTTACTAGTATTTATCCGGATATATGCGTCACATTTATCGGAATGCGTTCTGGTGTTTTTTAGCGTTTAAATTGCTGAAATTACGGTTGACCATTTGATGCACCGTCACTATTTTCGCACTCCCTTCAGGCCGGAATAATAGCTGCCACGCAGAGGCAGAGCTGTAATCTATCGGCCATTCTGAAAGTTTATAAATATGTCTGTTCATTTGTTACGCACTGCATTGGTGCTGGGCTTTATTTCGGCTATCGGGCCGTTTGCTATTGATATGTATCTGCCGGCATTGCCTGCGATTGCCAAAGATTTGTCCGCCAATGAAGCCGCAGTGCAGATGAGCCTGATGGTTTTCTTTCTGGCGACTGCGCTGATGCAGATGTTCTGCGGGCCATTCTCCGATATTTATGGCCGTAAATTGCCGCTCTATTTGGGGCTTGTACTGTTTGCTGGCGGAAGTATCGGATCGGCGCTGGCGACCAATATTGAAATGCTGATTTTCTTCCGCTTTGTGCAGGGTATCGGCGCCAGTGCGGGTATGGTCGTGCCGCGTGCAATTGTGCGCGATCTTTATACCGGAGCGGATGCTGCCCGATTGATGTCGATGCTGATGCTGGTTTTCTCGATCTCGCCAATTCTCGCACCGCTGACCGGTAGCTTTATCATTGATGATTTCGGCTGGCGCGGTGTGTTCTGGGCGGTGTTGCTGGCTGCTATTCTTGGCCTCGCGCTGGTGTGCTTTGCACAGGAAGAAACACGTCCGGTTGAAAAGCGGATTTCCGGCGGGGTAGGGCGCGCGTTGCGTGGTTATGCTCTTCTGATCCGCGACGGTAAATTTATCGGGCTGACTTGCATCGGCGGTTTTTGCATGGCGGCATTTTTTGTCTATCTCGCTAATTCGTCCTTTATCTTCATGGATAAATACAGCCTGACCCCGCGTGAATATTCACTGGTTTTCTCTCTGAACGCGATCTCCTTTTTCGGGGCGTCGCAGTTCAACGGTATGCTGGCCAGCCGCTTTGGCCTCAACCGTTTGGTGGCCTATGCGGTCACGGGTTATCTGGTGACGATGATAATTATGGTGCTGGCCGCTATGGTTATTTCCCAAAGCCTGTGGCTGGTGATGACGTTTTTATTCATCGGTAATGCATTTCTCGGGTTGGTTTTGCCGGGTACAAGCGTTTTGGCACTGGACGATCATGGTGAGATTGCCGGCACAGCGGCTGCATTGCTCGGAACTTTGCAATTATTGGTCGCAGCAGCAGCGATGGGACTTAGCTCCTTCATCATGAATGGCAATGTTTTGCCGATGCTGGTGGCTATTGCTTTGTGTGGTTTCTGCGCTTGGGTTCTGACCTATCTGACAATTATACGGCGCGGCTTGAAGAAACCTGCATCGCCTGAGACAATTATCCGATAATTCATTGGCACAATAAAATAAGGCATCGGAAAATCCGGTGCCTTTTTCATATGCAGGTATAGAAGATAGAAAGTGGAGGCTTCTGTTGCCAGGTGCCTCCGAACCCCGCCTTAAGGGGCTAACCCTAAGGACTTAGGTTGGGTTTCCCGCACCGCCATTAGGCAGCGAGAGCGTAACCCTGAGCTTTGTTGTCATTTGCAACTACTCAATAGCCCGATAACGGTGGTACAATGCCGAGCAAAAAATCAGTCTTTACACCCTTGTCGATCCTGTTTCGCCCCCGCCACAATACAGCCGTTTCCGTTTAAGCTGTATTCTGGTGGAGGCGCCGGGTACCGCCCCCGGGTCCAAATGGTTTATTACACTGTCCATTTATCGCCATAGCCGGTCAAGCCGGCATGTTTTATATAGGTGGCTTCTGCCCGCTTGAAAAGAGGGGAAAAGGCTTTCAGTGATTTTGTGCCGTGAAAAATATCAAATGAAGCCATTTGAGCGCGACATGCTTTATTATCATCCATCAATAATGTCTGAAATAATTGTTTGATGCGTTTTCTGAAAGAATAGCGAAACAACGCCATTGACAGCTTATGGATGCTGGTCAATCCTTTCATAATATACAGGTAATTAAATTTTCGGGCGATTCATTGGCTGTGCCGCGTTTTTCCCTGGTTTACTATTACAGGTTTAACGGCCGTAAAAGCGGTCAGATTAAAGGAGAGTGGTTTCATGACTGATTATCTAGCCGATGTACGCCGTTACGATGCAGCCGCCGATGAGGTTATTGTCGGAAAAATCGTAAAGCATCTTGGCATTGCTCTGCGCAGCCGCGATGCATCGCTGGTTGCTGCCTCTGATCCTGAAGAACTGGCACGCGTTCGCACCAGCTGGATCGGCAAAAAGCTCGGTGTTGAAGATGCTGAGAAAGCCAATGCGGTTATTGCCAGTGTGGCTGAGACCATGAAGGGTGACCACAACAAGCAGCGTGTCACTTTCTATTACCTCAGCGCAAAAGCACTCGGTAAACTGGAAAGCCTCTGATGTTTTTTAAAAGCCCCGCCCAGAGCGGGGCTTTTTATTGCTGTTCCGATAAACATGATGTGTTGTGGGCAGCGCAGTATTTATAGGTGATCTTTTTGCTCGGACGGGTTAAATAACGTCTATGCGTACATATCTTGATCTTCTTCAGCACGTCCTCGACAATGGCACAGATCGTGGTGACCGTACCGGCACCGGAACACGGTCGGTTTTCGGTTATCAGATGCGGTTTGATCTCGCGCAGGGCTTTCCTGTGCTGACGACCAAAAAGCTGCATTTGCGCTCTATCATCCACGAATTGCTGTGGTTTTTGCGCGGCGACACCAATATCTCTTATCTTAAAGAGAATGGTGTGAGCATCTGGGATGAGTGGGCTGACGAGAACGGTGATCTAGGTCCTGTCTATGGTGCGCAGTGGCGTTCATGGCCGACACCGGATGGTGCGCATATTGACCAGATTGCGAATCTTATGAAGGATTTGCAGCAAAATCCTAATTCAAGACGTTTGATTGTTTCTGCATGGAATCCTGCATTGGTAAATGAGATGGCCTTGCCGCCATGTCATTGCCTGTTTCAGTTCTATGTCGCAGACGGCAAATTATCGTGCCAGCTTTATCAGCGTTCGGCGGATATTTTTCTCGGTGTGCCGTTTAACATTGCATCCTATGCTCTGCTTACGATGATGATCGCGCAGGTTGCCGGTCTGAAGCTTGGTGATTTTGTGCATACACTTGGTGACGCACATCTGTACCATAATCATTTTGATCAGGCGAAATTACAGCTGAGCCGTGAGCCGAAAGTGCTGCCGGTGATGGAAATCAACCCGCAAGTCAAAGACCTGTTTGCGTTCCGCTTTGAGGATTTCAAACTGGTTGGTTATGAGGCCGATCCGTCCATCAAAGCGCCGATTGCGGTATAAGCGTATGAAAATTTCATTTGTTGTTGCTGTTTCAGAAAATGGTGTGATCGGGCGTGATAATGGTATGCCGTGGCGACTATCCACGGATTTGCAGCGCTTTAAGAAGCTCACATTGGGCAAACCGGTGGTGATGGGGCGTACAACGTGGGAATCGCTTGGCCGCCCGCTGCCAAATCGCACCAATATCGTGATCACCCGTGATGCAGATTATGCTGCAGAGGGTGCACTGGTCGTGCCGTCGATTGATGAAGCATTGATTGCCGGTGAGCAAGCCGCTCAGACTGCCGGTGTCGATGAAATCTGCATTATCGGCGGAGCGCAGATTTATGCCCAAGCGATGGATAAGGCCACGCATTTGCATGTGACGCATATTGAAGCTTCGATTGATGGCGATGCTTTTTTCGGACCTGTCGATCCCCAAGTCTGGAAAATTGCCAGCGAAGAGCATGTGCCGGCGGGTGAGAAAGACAATTATCCGACCCACTATGTGGTTTATGAGCGGCGGTAGAGCATTTGCGAGCCAAAAGCGGGAACCGGTTTTACGTAAGGTGATGCGTAAGAATAAACAATCAGAGCGTATCCACTGTTTGCGACGTAAATGAAACCGCTCTAATTGCCTGGTCATGGTCAGGAAATGCCTGTTTTTTACCATGCTGATCAACTAATTTGTCAGAAAATTGCAAAAGCGTGATGAATCTTTGCGTCTTGCGTTGAAAGACGGCTTTTGCGTACCTATAAACGGAACAGACTGATTGATGAATAGAGGTGTTCCGCCTCTGACATCTGGCACGAGAGGTGAGGATGCCCTGGAGTAATCAAAATGGCGGCGGCCCATGGGGTGGCGGCGATAAAAATGGCGGATCCGGCAACGGTGGTTCCAATAATGGCGGCTCTAATCAGGGCGGACCATGGGGACAAGGCCCTAAAGGACCGCGCGGAGGCCCTGGCGGCTCGGGCGGAACCCCTCCGGATTTGGAAGATATTCTGCGCAAAGGTCAGGATCGTCTGAAAAAGGTGATCCCGGGCGGTGGCGGCAATGGCGGTGGCCCGGCTTTGTATATAATCGGTGCGATTGCGCTTGTCGGTTTCTGGCTGTTTCAGGCTATGTATACCGTGCAGCCGGATGAGCTTGCCGTTGAAATGCGCTTCGGTGTTCCGAAAGAAGTGGTTTCAGTACCAGGCCTGCATTTCCATCTCTGGCCGATTGAAACCTATGAAAAAGCAACAACCGGTGAGCGCCAGATCAATATTGGCGGTCAGGGCACACGTGGTGCCACACAGGGGTTGATGCTGACGGGTGACCAGAACATCGTGAATGTTCAGTTCTCCGTACTTTATCGTGTTTCTGATCCGCGCGCTTATTTGTTTAATGTTCAGGATCCTGACAACATGGTTCGTCAGATTTCTGAAAGCGCGATCCGTGAAACTGTTGGCCGCCGTCCGGCGCAAGACATTTTCCGTGATAACCGTGCGGCAATTGCCCAGTCGGTTCGTGATATCGTTCAGGAAACCCTGAATGGTTATGGCGCCGGTATTCAGATCACAGCTCTTTCCATTGAAGATGCAGCACCGCCGCGTGAAGTGGCCGATGCCTTTGATGAAGTTCAGCGTGCTGAGCAGGACGAAGATCGTTTTGTAGAAGAATCAAACCAGTATTCTAACCAGAAGCTCGGTCAGGCTCGCGGTCAGGCTGCACAGGTACGTGAAGAAGCTGCGGCTTACAAAACACGTATGGTTCAGGAAGCTGAAGGTGAAAGCCAGCGCTTCAACTCAGTTTTGGGTATTTACAAACAGTCGCCTGATGTCACCCGTGACCGTCTCTTCATTGAGACCATGGAACAGGTGCTGAAAGACAGCAACAAAGTGATTATTGAAGGCGGCAACAATGTTATGCCTTATCTGCCGCTCACAGAACTGATGCGTCAGCAGGGTAAACCGGCTGCGACAGCTACAGGAGGCAGCCAGTAATGAATCAGAATCGTTTGCCTTTTATTATTGGTGCGATCGCCGTTCTTGGCTTTATCGTCTATTCATCGATCTTTGTTGTTAACGAACGCCAGCAGGCAATTGTCTCGCGCTTTGGTCAGATCGTTGATGTTAAAGACAAGCCGGGCATCTACTTCAAGCTGCCATTTGCTTTTGCAGAGGCTGATAATGTTCAGATGATTGATGATCGTCTGCTGCGTTTTGATCTGGACGATATCCGTGTGCAGGTTTCAGGTGGTAAGTTCTACGACGTAGATGCTTTCCTCGTTTACCGCATTACTGATGCACGTAAATTCCGTGAGACTGTTTCGGCGAATACTATGCTTGCTGAACAGCGCCTGCGTACCCGTCTTGATGCAGCTCTGCGTCAGGTCTACGGTCTGCGTGGCTTTGAATCAGCTCTGTCGGAAGAGCGTGGCAGCATGATGCGTGAAGTGCGTGACCAGCTGCGTCCGGATGCTGTCTCCCTTGGTCTGACCATTGAAGATGTGCGTATCCGTCGTACTGATCTGACCGCTGAGGTTTCCCAGCAGACATTCGACCGTATGAAGGCCGAGCGTCTTGCCGAAGCTGAGCGTCTGCGTGCCCGTGGCCGTGAAGCGGCGCAGCGTATTCGCGCTGTTGCTGACCGTCAAGTTGTGGAAATCGTATCCGAGGCCAACCGTGATTCTGAAGTTCTGCGCGGTGAGGGTGAAGGCGAGCGGGGTCGGATTTTTGCGGAATCCGCAAATCAGGATCCTGATTTCTTTGCCTTCTATCGTTCGATGAATGCCTATCGTCAGGCATTGCAGGCTGAAGGCACAACCATGGTTCTGTCTCCGGATTCACAGTTCTTCCGCTTCTTTAAGGATGCAGCCGGCAAATTGCCGTCGCAGCCTGCCCAGTAAAGGCCGGATACTATTGTGAATGATCTGATAACAGCCATAGGATTGCTTCTCGTTTTAGAGGGGCTGCTCTATGGCGGCTTTCCACACTTTGCCAGACGGATGGCCAAAGATGTGTCAGAAGCACCGGAAAATTATCTGCGAACCGCAGGTATGGTTGCGCTGGTTCTGGGTGTTGGTGTGGTATGGCTGGTCAGAGGCTGATCTGCCGATAATGAACAGAAAAAGGCGTATGGTTTTCCATACGCCTTTTTTATTTCAGATATAAAAGCAAACATTTCTTTTGTTTGAAAAATGTTTCACACTCTGAGTTATATGCTAAAAATGCGAGGTCGCTGACGTTAAATAGGCTTATTTAACTGCGACATGCTTGAGCGTTAATTTGCTTTCAATCCGTAGTCAGCATCACAATAAATCGACAGGTACAGGTGGAGTTTCAGATGGTTCGCAATCAGAATAAAAGCACAGGTTTGTTTTCTATGCGTGCTGCACTTGCTGCCTTGTCCGTAAGTACAGTGCTGATGGGTGTCGGGGCAGGCTATGCGCAGGAAAAACCTGCTGCAGATGCACAACAGGCACAACCGGTGATTACCGGTAAGCTCGCAGCATTGGGGCAATCTGTTGCTGGACCTGCTTCTGTTGCTGATATGGCAGAGGACTTGCTCGACGCTGTTGTGAATATCTCTACCTCGCAAACCGTGAAAGACGAGAGTGGTGAGGAAAAGGCTGAGCCAGCGCCGGAAATACCGGAAGGTTCGCCGTTTAAGGAATTCTTTGATGATTTCTTCTCTGAAGAAAATCAGAAAGACGGCGGCAGTGCCGCGCGTAAAATGCAGTCGCTTGGTTCAGGCTTTGTGATCGATGCCAAGAAGGGTCTCGTTGTCACCAATAATCACGTTATTGCGGATGCTGATGAGATTGAGGTGAATTTCACCGATGGCAAGAAGCTGAAAGCTGAATTGCTCGGCACAGATACCAAGACTGATATTGCATTGCTGAAAGTCGATCCGACCAAACACAAACTGACAGATGTCGGTTTTGGTGATTCTGAAAAGTCGCGCATTGGTGACTGGGTGATGGCAATCGGTAATCCGTTTGGCCTTGGTGGCACTGTAACGCTTGGTATTATCTCTGCACGGAACCGCGATATTCAGGCGGGGCCATATGACAATTTTATCCAGACGGATGCGGCCATCAACCGTGGTAATTCCGGTGGTCCATTGTTTGATATGCATGGCAAGGTCATCGGCATCAATACCGCAATTATTTCCCCAACCGGTGGTTCGATCGGGATCGGCTTTGCTATTCCGTCCGAACTGGCTGTGACTGTTATCCAGCAGCTGGAAGAATTCGGTGAAACCCGTCGTGGCTGGCTGGGTGTTCGTATTCAGCCGGTGACGGATGATGTGGCTGAGAGCTTTGGCATGAGCGAGCCAAAAGGCGCACTGGTTGCCGGTCTCATTGCCAATAGCGGTGTCGAGAACAAAGAACTGATGGCCGGTGACGTTATTCTGAAATTCGACGGCAAAGATGTGGCGAATGCCCGTGATCTGCCGCGCGTGGTTGCGGAAAGTCCTGTTGGCAAAGAAGTGGGCGTTCTGGTGCTGCGCAAAGGCAAAGAGCAGACCGTAAAGATCAAACTTGGCCGTCTGGAAGATTACGAAAACAAAGACAAAGCTGCTGTCGCTAAAGATGGCGCGAAGGCTAAAGAAGCCGCGACCGTGACTGTTCTGGGGATGACACTTGGCAAACTGGATGATGCGCAGCGCAAGCAGTATGAAATCTCTGAGGATGTTGAGGGCGTGCTGATCAGCGCTGTGGAAGCCAAATCAACCGCAGAGGAAAAGCGTGTTAAGGCCGGTGATGTGATTGTTGAATTCGCGCAGGAGGCGGTTAAGGCTCCTGCTGATATTCAGAAGAAGCTTGAAAAACTGCGTCAGCAGGGACGAAAGAATGCATTGCTGATGCTGGCAGCCCCAAGCGGTGAGCTGCGCTTTGTGACGCTGCGAATCGATTGATATGACATCAACAAGAATGTAGAAAAGGCCGGAGGATGTGTACATCCTCCGGCCTTTTTATTTGTAAAAACTTGAATCAGATGAACGGATTAGGCGTCGGACTTGCCATGTTGATTCAACCACTGCTGTTTGCTGATGGTATAAAGCACATGGCGCTTCAGCTGCGGATGGCTGTCCGGTACTTTCGGGTGGTCGAAGTCGCGCTTCGGATCGTTGACCATACCAATGCGTTGCATCACTGAAGTTGAACGATAATTATTATGGACAGCGAAGGAGACAACCTCATCCTGTCCGCGTTCGTTAAAAGCATAGGCGAGCGAGGCAAGTGCAGCCTCGGTTACATAGCCTTTGCCCCAATAGCGTTGAGCTAAGCGCCAGCCGATTTCCAGTACGCCCTTAGGCATGAATGGCTCAAGATCAGTTCTCATCAATCCGGTGAAGCCGACAACATCGCCGGTATCTTTATCTTGCAAGGCATAGAAGCCGAAACTGTCATCATTGATCATCGCCACGATGCGATCCATCAGTGCATCGGATTCTTCACGGCTGCGCAGAGCTGGAAAGAACTCCATCACTTCCGGATCAGAATTGATTTCATGGAAGAATGCACGATCATCTTCCTGCCAGTTGCGCAGCAGCAGGCGGGGTGTTTCAATAATGGTACTCATTTAACAAAATCCGTTTTTCTGTAACCCTGAATGTAGAGCAGAGCTGTCAGGTCACCATGATTAATGCGGATACGTGCCTGTGCTGCAACCGCAGGCTTGGCATGGAGGGCAACGCCACTGCCTGCATGTTTGATCATCGGCAGATCATTGGCGCCGTCACCGACTGCCATTGCTTGTTGAGCTGTAATGCCGAGCGTGGCGCAGATTTCATCAAGGCTGATCTTCTTGGCTTCGGCACCGAGAATCGGCTCTTTAACAAGGCCGGTAAGATGTGTGCCGTCATCCAGCAGAAGATTGGCACGGTTTTCATCAAAGCCAAGCATCGCTGCAATGCGGGAGGTAAAGCTGGTGAAGCCGCCGGAAACCAGAGCCGTATAGGCACCGTTTTTCTTCATGGTGGCAATTAGTTCACGCCCGCCCGGTGTCAGGGTGATGCGGTTGGCGATAACCTGATCAACGATGCTGACCGGCAGACCTTTAAGCAGGGCAACGCGTTCCCGCAAGGCCGGTTCAAAGGCAATTTCACCATTCATTGCACGGGCGGTGATACCGGCAATATGTTCGCGCAGGCCAACCTCTTCAGCGAGTTCATCAATACATTCCTGTTGGATCATGGTGGAATCCATATCCGCAATCAGCAATTTCTTGCGACGGGTATCCTGTTCCTGAATAACCACATCTACAGGAGCGTCACCCAGTGCTGCGCGGATATTTTCAGCCGCTTGGCCAGCATCTGTGCCGGTTTTCAGTGGCAGATCACAGGCAATACCATCTGCCAGCCAGTAAAGGGCTTGCGTATCGGCAGCCACGCAGGCTTTATGCGCCAGTTCAGGTGTCAGAACCGGATGAGCAGGATTGCAGATCAGTGTGGTAACAAGTGAGGCAGGCTGGGACATAAAACCGGTTCCGCTTTGTGCGTTTGGAGAATTTTTGAGTGATAGAGCAGAGAGACAGGCAAAAGGCAATTCTGATCGCGGGGCCGACTGCCAGCGGTAAATCAGCATTGGCACTGCGTCTCGCACGGGATTGCGGCGGCTATATCATAAATAGTGATTCCATGCAGGTTTATGATGTGCTGGATCAGCTGACGGCGCGCCCGCAATCTGACGATCTGCAAATTGTTCCGCATTATCTTTACGGCCATGTTTCACCATTGCAACTTTATTCGACCGGTCGCTGGCTCGAAGAAGTTGAGGCACTGCTGGCCAGACCGGAATTGCAGGGGCGCATACCGGTTTTTACCGGCGGCACGGGTCTTTATTTCAAAGCGCTGCTCGGTGGTCTTTCAGATATGCCGCAGGTGAAAGACGCAGTGCGCGACTACTGGCGCAACCGTATACAGCAAGAAGGCGCGCCGCGCCTGCATGAGGAATTGCAACAGCGCGATCCGGCAATGGCAGAACGGCTGAAGGCCGGTGACAGTCAGCGGATTGTTCGCGCTCTGGAAGTGATCGACAGTACCGGACGTTCGCTCATTGAATGGCAGGAAGCTAAGGGCAGGGCGCTGATCGATCCGCTGCATGCGGAAAAACTGGTGCTGACGCCGGACAGGGCATGGCTGCGTCAGCGTATTGCCCAGCGTTTTGATCTGATGATGCAGGGCGAAGCCGTGCAGGAAGTGCAGGCTCTGCTTGCCTTGCAGCCGGATGCGGCTCTGCCGGTGATGAAAGCCATCGGTGTGCGTGAGATTGAAAGCTGGCTTAAAGGTGAAATGTCCCGCGAACAGGCGGTGGAGCTGTCAGTGATCGCCACGCGCCAATATGCCAAACGGCAGATGACATGGTTCCGCAATCAGTTTGGCGATGAATGGCGGCGGCTGGAACGGGCTGAAGACTACTTCGGCTGATGCGTCCGCGCCGTTAACGTGGGTGAAACACTTAAGTTTTAATCTCGTTCAGAAATCTGTTGTTTTAGGACAGTGGGTCGGCGGGGGATAATGCGTTTTTTCAGAGCAGAACTGTTTTTCATCATTATGCTGGTGCTGCTATGCGGCGCAGGCCTGATGCTGTTTATGCAGTATCGCCTGATCCATGATCTGGGAGAGACGTATAAATCCGGTGCTTTGTCAGATGCGCCGTTGGGCATCGCGCTTTTGTTACTGGTTGCTGCCGGTATAACTGGTAGCCTGATGCTGTTGCCGCAAATTCGTATGCAGGTTAAAAACAGAGGCCAGCTGAAAATCATCACATGGATGATTGCCCGTAATTCAAAAGATTTAGAGCAGATCAGCTTTACCGATCCTTTGACTGGTTTGCAGAGCAAGGCTTATTTTGATGCAGCCTTGCATGAATATTTGCTGCAATTTGCTAAAATCAAGCATCCGGTTACTATTGTGCTGATCGGTGTTGAACGTTTGCAGCAGCTCTGCGAGCAGCGCGGACGTGATGCGGCAGACCGTTTGTTGATGGAAGCGGCTTTATGTATCCGCAACTGCACCCGTTATCATGATGTGCTGGCGCATATCGGCGATGGTGAATTCGCACTGATCGTGCCGGATCTGGAAGCGGCTGATGCCAAAGGAATGTCGGCGAGAATCTGCAAGGCACTGGAAGAGTGCGAATTGCGGATGGGACATGACAGCCATATCATTCGTGCAGTCTCTGCTGTTACACAATGGAATGGTACTGAAAAAGCACCGGTATTGTATAAAAGAGCCCGTGCAGCCTTGCAGAGCGCCATCGGTACATCTGTTTAATTACATGATTTTCAAGGTCTTGCTGATGTTCGCTATGAGAATGATTCATAGTGAAATGCAGTTTTTGCCTGATGGTGTTTTTAGGCATAAATTTGCAAAGAAAATAACAAGATTACGTTTTTTGCCATTGACGTGAAAAAAACTGCTGTTTAATCTCCCCTTATGGCTAAGAAAATTATTCTCGTGGTGGGTAAGCGTATGGGCAGGATGGTGTAACCATCCGGCGAAAGCTCCCATGCGCGAAACACAGGCTCCCTCAGGGGGCCTTTTTTATTATCTAAACACAGCGGATAAAGCTAAACAGTACGGGACTTCCGGTGAGTATCAGGGAAGTAATCACCGGCACAGCAGACGGGACATCGAAAGACAATGAGTACAGATACAAGTGGCGCAGCTGCCGCAACACAAAAAGAAACCGGCAAACGGGAAATGACCGGTGCTGAAATGGTTGTACAGGCGCTGATCGATCAGGGCGTGGAGCATATTTTCGGTTATCCGGGTGGTGCAGTGCTGCCGATCTATGACGAGTTGTTTCAGCAGGAAACTGTCGAGCATATTCTGGTGCGTCATGAGCAGGGTGCTGGTCATGCGGCTGAAGGCTATGCGCGCTCAACCGGCAAGGTTGGCGTTATGCTGGTAACCTCGGGTCCGGGTGCGACCAATGCGGTAACGCCGTTGCAGGATGCGCTGCTCGACTCTATCCCGCTGGTTTGCATTACCGGTCAGGTTCCGACGTCTCTGATCGGTACGGATGCATTTCAGGAAGCTGACACTGTTGGTATTACCCGTCCTTGCACCAAGCATAACTGGCTGGTTAAAGATGTAAATGATCTGGCCCGTGTTCTGCATGAGGCTTTTCATGTTGCGCGTACCGGTCGTCCGGGTCCTGTTGTTATTGATATTCCGAAGAACATTCAGTTCGCGACCGGTATGTATACGCCGCCTGCAACAAGCCCGCGCACCAGCTATAATCCGGTTGTCAACGGTGATCAGAATGCAATCCGCGCGGCCGTTGAGCTGCTGGTGAATGCCAAAAAGCCGGTTATCTATTCCGGCGGCGGCGTTATCAATTCCGGTCTGGAAGCCTCGAAGCTGCTGCGTGAACTGGTTGAAATTACTGATTTCCCGATCACATCGACATTGATGGGGCTGGGCGCTTATCCTGCATCGGGCAAAAACTGGCTGGGTATGCTCGGCATGCACGGTACGTTCGAAGCCAATATGACCATGCATGAATGCGATGTTATGCTGTGCGTTGGTGCGCGCTTTGATGACCGTATCACCGGCCGTTTGGATGCTTTCTCACCGAATTCCAAGAAAATCCATATTGATATCGACCCGTCTTCAATCAATAAGACCGTTCGCGTGGATGTGCCGATTATCGGTGATGTTGCCCATGTTCTGGAAGATATGGTGCGCCAGTATCGTGCTTCTTCCAAGCGCCCTGAAAAGGCCGATATGTCCGCTTGGTGGAACCAGGTTGATAAATGGCGCGCACGTAATTCGCTGGCCTATAAGCACAACCGCGATGTGATCATGCCGCAATATGCGCTGGAGCGTTTGCAGGAACTGACCAAGGATCGCAAAACCTATATCACCACTGAGGTTGGCCAGCATCAGATGTGGGCGGCGCAGTTCATGAAATTTGAAGAGCCGCACCATTGGATGACCTCGGGTGGTCTGGGTACTATGGGTTATGGTCTGCCGGCAGCGCTGGGCGTGCAGATTGCCCATCCGGATGCATTGGTGATTGATATTGCCGGTGATGCCTCCATTCAGATGTGTATTCAGGAAATGTCGGCGGCCATTCAGCATAATGCGCCGATCAAGATTTTTATCCTGAACAACCAGTATATGGGCATGGTGCGCCAGTGGCAGCAGCTGCTGCATGGTAACCGTCTGTCGCATTCTTACACGGAAGCGATGCCGGACTTTGTTAAACTGGCTGAAGCCTATGGCGGTACAGGCATCCGTTGCTCTAAACCCGCTGAACTGGATGATGCAATCATGAAAATGATTGAAACAGACGGGCCGGTGATTTTTGACTGTCACGTTGCCAATCTGGCGAACTGCTTCCCGATGATCCCTTCAGGCAAGGCGCATAATGAAATGCTGTTGCCGGATGAAGCGACTGATGAAGCTGTTGCCAATGCCATTGATGCTAAAGATCGTCACCTAGTCTAATACCGGAACAAGGATATTCATTATGAACGCACAAAATGCAGCTTCCGGTTCAGCCTATTTTCTGACCGAAGAAACCCAGCTAACGGAAACCCATACACTATCGGTATTGGTTGATAATGAACCGGGTGTCCTTGCCCGTGTTATCGGTCTGTTTTCCGGCCGTGGCTATAATATTGAAAGCCTGACGGTTTCTGAAACCGAACATGAAAAGCATCTGTCGCGTATTACCATTGTAACGCGTGGTACTGCCAATGTGCTGGATCAGATCCGTCATTCGCTGGAGCGTATTGTTCCGGTGCATCGCGTGGTTGATCTGACCTATCATGCCTATCAGCTTGGCCATGAACACCCTGTTGAGCGTGAGCTTGCACTGGTTAAAGTGGTTGGCAAAGGTGAGACCCGTGCAGAAATGCTGCGTCTGGCCGATGCTTTTAAAGCTAAGGTTGTGGATGCAACGGTTGAGCATTTCATTTTTGAAATCACCGGCAAGGGCGCGAAAATCGACCAGTTCATTTCAATTATGAAGCCGCTTGGCCTGATTGAAGTGTGTCGTACCGGTGTTGCAGCTATGATCCGTGGTGCCGAAGGAATGTAATCGTGTCTGGCCTAAAAGGCGTCCGACTGGGCTGCAAATGGCAATTTTATGCGCTTCGGTACTCACGTACACATGGTGCCGCACGTCCGTAGGACGTGCAAAGGTCACCATGAACTTTAGTTGCTGCATATCTTATCTTTCATCGTTATGAAAGGATTATGCAGAAGTACGCTCCGTTCCGATGCTCGAAAATCACCATTTTCGCTGTCGTCTGACGCTTTTTGATCCAGACACTTAAATTGCTGATCGTTTGTCGCACCGCTGTTCTCAATAGAGGCAGCGGTGTTGCTTTTCGTAAAGTGAGATTTATCGAAGATGCTGCTGGCTTCCGGTGTGAATTTCGGATTTCGCCGTACCATTCCGCATATGCTGGGAATTGGCGTTGGCTTTCTGTCACTATTGCTTGGCGTGGGTTACGGGCTTGGCGCGGTTTTGGAGATGGCTCCGTATTTATATCTGGCGCTGAAATTCGCCGGTGGCGCCTATATGCTCTATCTGGCTTATAAAATTGCCACTTCCACTTCAGTCGGTCAGGTTACAGATAGCGCTGCTAAGCCTATGAGTTTTATGCAGGCTCTGTTGTTCCAATGGGTAAACCCGAAGGCGTGGGTGATGGCGGTCACTGCTATGGCCAGCTACACGGTGCATGACGCCTATACGTTGTCAGTGCTGGTGATCGGCCTTGTGTTCGCTATCATCAATGTGCCGAGCGTGTCGTCATGGGCGGCTTTCGGCAGTTTGCTGCGCCAATGGCTGGAAGATCCGGTGCGGCTTAAATGGTTCAACCTGACCATGGCTTTGTTGCTGGTTGTCAGTCTGTGGCCGATGCTGAGGTGATAAAACTTGCTCTTTAGACGCGAATCCGGTCAATCAGTACCATGATGGAATTTTCACCGGAACAGGACAACGCGCTGCAAGCTGTGGCGCAATGGTTGGCAAAAGGCGGCTCCCCGATTTTCCGCCTTTTTGGCTATGCGGGAACGGGTAAGACGACGCTTGCGCGCTATTTTGCCGAGCATGTGGATGGTGAGGTGCAGTTCGCAGCCTTTACCGGTAAGGCGGCGCAGGTCTTGCGCTCCAAGGGCGCGAGCAATGCCCGCACACTGCACTCGCTGATCTATCGCCCGAAAGGCGAAGAAGCGATTGAAGATGAGACGACCGGTAAAACCTCGATCTCTCCGACTTTTTCACTCAATCGTCAAAGCCCCGTGGCGAAAGCAGCATTGATCGTTGTTGACGAATGTTCGATGGTCGATGAGCAGCTTGGCCGCGATCTGATGACATTTGGCACGCCGATTTTGGTGCTGGGTGATCCGGGGCAGTTGCCACCGATCAGCGGTGGCGGCTTCTTTACCGAGCAGGAACCGGATTATCTGCTGACAGAAATTCACCGTCAGGCGCAGGACAATCCGATTATCCGTTTGGCGCTGGATGTGCGCGAAGGGCGAGATATTCCCTATGGCGATTATGGTGCCGCGCGGGTGATCAGCAAATCGGAAGTGACACAGGATCTGGTGCTTGATGCCGATCAGGTGCTGGTTGGCACCAACCGCACCCGTAAGCGGTATAATCAGCGCCTGCGTGAGTTGAAGGGTTTTACCGCAGAATATCCGCAGTCTGGCGACAAGCTGGTTTGCTTGCGTAATGATCCGGCCAAGGGTCTGCTCAATGGTTCGCTCTGGAAGGTGATGACATCTTCCAAGGAAACCGTGAAGCCCGGTATCAATCTGCTGATTGCGCCGGAAGATGAAGAGCCGGGTCGGGGTGTTGCCAAGATCAAATTGCTGAAGGCGCAGTTTGAAGATCCGGATGCGGAAATTCCGTGGCAGACGAAAAAGCGTTTTGATGATTTTGATTACGGCTATGCACTGACGACACATAAAGCGCAGGGCTCGCAGTGGAATAATGTGGTATTGTTTGATGAGAGCTATGCCTTCCGCGATACACGCGAGCGCTGGCTCTATACGGCGATTACCCGTGCGGCGGAAAAACTAACAATCGTTCGCTAGAGCGCATCCCGAAAGCGGGAACGCTCTGGGAGGGACTGAAATTGATCAGGGAGTTTGATCATGGTTGCAACCTTGTCGATTAATCTCAATGCTGTGGCTATGTTGCGTAATCGCCGCGATCTGCCATGGCCGAGTGTGACAGGCTTGGGGCGCGTTGCGCTTGATGCAGGTGCATCCGGCCTGACCGTGCATCCGCGCCCTGATCAGCGCCATATCCGTTTTTCTGATCTCGGCGATCTTCGAGCGTTAATTGACGATGAGTTCCCGCAGGCTGAATTCAATATTGAAGGCTATCCGTCGGAAGAGTTTCTGGCTCTGGTGGAGAAGCATGAGCCGGAACAGGTGACACTGGTGCCGGATGATCCGGCTCAGAATACTTCGGATCATGGCTGGGACTTTGCCAAGCATAAAGTAAACTTAACTGAGGTGACCAAGCGTCTCAAATCGCATGGCATGCGTGTTTCGATGTTTGCTGATCCGACACCGGATGGTCTTGAAATTGCCAAAGAGACAGGTGCCGACCGCGTGGAGTTTTTCACCGGCCCTTATGGCGGAGCCTATGCAGATCCGAAAGCGCAGGCGCACGAACTGGCCTTGCTGGAGCGCGCCGCTTTGAAAGCCGTGGAACTCGGACTTGGCATTAATGCGGGGCATGATCTGACCGTTGCTAATCTGCCTGCACTGGTAAAAATCATGCCGACTTTGAGCGAAGTTTCCATCGGGCATGGTCTGACAGCCGATGCGCTGGAATATGGTATGCGCCTGTCTGTGCAGCGTTTTATCAAAGCACTCGGCTAAATTGCTTTTTGTGTTTTGATTCAAACTAATTTTATAAGATTTTGATTTTAATCAATTAATATAATTTCCTGCCCTGATGAGCTATCCGTATTTGTAATGCCTCATCAGGGCAGATATGCATTTCTGTAGTCTTGTTATTTCGAGAAATTGAGCATTTATATACTGCCTTCCGGCCATTTCCTTCGTCTTGGTATAAGGCTAATATCAAAGGGCAGACCGGCCATTTTATAGCATCATATAATTATAGGTTATGTATGAAGCAGGCGCAGCGTGAAGAGATTGCAAATCAGGATATACCGGTTAGCGCCGATGAGGATCAGAATGATCCTCATAGCCATACGGGAAATCTGAAGCTTTTAATGATGGGTGCGCTTGGTGTCGTCTATGGCGATATCGGTACTAGTCCGATTTATGCTTTTCGTGAAGCGCTGCATGCCTCCGTCTCCGATGGCGATTTGCTCCGGATTGAAATTCTTGGCGTGATCTCCCTGATCGTCTGGTCACTGGCACTGATTGTCACCGTAAAATATGTACTTTTTGTGCTGCGAGCGGACAATAATGGTGAGGGCGGTATTCTCTCGCTGATGGCGCTGGTGCGTTCCAGCTTTGCCAGCAGGCCGGATATTATTCTTGGTATCGGCATTATCGGTGCAGCGCTGTTCTTTGGTGATGCGGTGATTACACCGGCAATTTCTGTGCTTTCCGCTGTAGAAGGACTGGAAATTGTTGCACCGCATATGACGCCCTATGTGGTGCCGATTACCATTACAATTTTGCTGATACTGTTTTTTGTACAGCGGCACGGTACGGGGCGTATGGCCAGTATTTTCGGCCCTGTAATGTTGCTATGGTTTTTTGCATTGGGGCTAACCGGTTTTATCCATATTTTTGATGATCCGGGCATTCTTGCAGGGCTTAATCCTTATTACGCCTTTGCTTTTCTCAGCGGTAATCTGACGACCTCTTTTGCGACCATCGGTGCTATTTTTCTGGCGGTGACCGGTGCAGAAGCTCTCTATGCCGATCTTGGTCATTTCGGACGTAAGCCGATTGTGCGTGCATGGTTGTGGATTGTGTTTCCAAGTCTGATTCTGAATTATTTCGGGCAGGGGGCATTTATCCTGACGCATAGTGCGGCGGGTGGGGCGGAGGTGCACAACCCGTTTTTCCAGATGATGCCGAAATGGGCATTGCTGCCGATGGTGCTGCTGGCAACGATTGCCACAGTGATTGCCAGTCAGGCGGTGCTGACGGGAACCTATTCACTGGCGCGTCAGGCAGTGCAGCTGAATATTCTGCCAAGGCTTGAGGTCTTGCACACGTCTGAAACGCTGCACGGCCAAATCTATATGCCGCGCATTAATCTGCTGCTCGGTATCACGGTTATTCTGCTGGTCGTGACTTTCCAGAAATCCAGCAATCTGGCCGCCGCCTATGGTATTGCGGTAACCGGCAATATGCTGGTGACGACCACGCTGTTGTTTTTTGTGATGCGCCGGTTGTGGAAATGGAGCTTGCCGGTTGTGCTGGTGCCGATTATTGGCTTTGCTGTTGTTGATCTGATGTTCTTCAGCGCCAATCTGGTGAAGGTGCATCAGGGCGGCTGGGCTTCTATTGTGGTCGGATCGCTGGTCTTGCTGGTGATGTGGACATGGGTGCGCGGCAGCCGCCATTTGTTCCAGAAAACCCGCAAAACGGAAGTACCGCTGGATATTATTGTCAGTCAGATGGCACGCAAAGAACCGGTGATTGTCGCCGGTACTGCGGTCTTTCTGACTGGTGACCCGTCCAGTGTGCCGACAGCGCTGATGCACAGTCTCAAACATTATAAAGTGCTGCATGAGAATAATGTGATCCTGACGGTGGTGACGGCGCCGCGCCCTTGGGTGTCTGCGGATGATCGGGCGCGCATATCGCAATATAGCGACCGTTTCATGCAGGTGACTTTGACCTTTGGCTATATGCAGTCACCGAATATTCCGCGCGCTTTGGGTATCTGTCGCAGGCTTGGCTGGAAATATGATATTATGACTACGTCATTCTTCCTTTCGCGGCGCGTTTTGCGCGTTTCACCGCGTTCGCCGATGCCGCATTGGCAGGCCAAATTATTTATCACGCTTGCCCGCAGCGCCTCAGATGCAACGGAATATTTCCAGATTCCAACCGGCCGTGTGGTAGAGATTGGCACGCAGGTCAATCTATGACCGGTTTGCTGTATAAAATTTAGCGATGGACACAAAATCCCTCTTGCATTGTTGAAATTGTAGCGGCATAGTCCGAACCGTAACGTACGGTACGCATGATGAGAATCTGTGAGATACGTATGAGATAGGTTTAAAAGGAGCGTGGAAGCGTGCAGTTGCAGCAGCCTGATAATGTCGTGAGCAATGTCGGAACCGGCGTCGATCTGACAGATCGTCAGAAGGATGTGCTGAATGCTGCACTCGAGCTACTCGTTGAGGGCGGCGACAGTCTGACCATGGCTGGTGTTGCGCGACGGGCAAGCTGCTCCAAGGAAACGCTCTATAAATGGTTTAACGACCGCGATGGTTTGCTAACCGCAACTGTGCAGTGGCAGGCATCGAAAGTACGGGTTGTGCCGGTGGCACGCGAAGGGCTTGATGAAGAGTCGCTCTTTACCAGTCTGGAGCACTTTGCCCGCGACTGGCTGCTGGTTTTGTCCGGCAGTACATCGATTGCGCTGAACCGTTTGGCTGTGAGCCATGCGGGTTCCGGCAAGTCTGATCTCGGTGAGATCGTGTTGAATAATGGTCCGATCGCAATGGCGCGTCGTCTCAAACCGGTTCTGGAAACCGGTCGCGATGCTAGCCTGCTGGACTTTGATGATATTGATGAAGCATTCGCTTCATTCTTTGGCCTTGTGGTGCGTGACAAGCAGATCCGTCTGCTTCTCGGCGATCATCATGAAGTCAGTGATGCAGAAATTATCCGCGATGCCAGAACGGCAACGCGCCAGTTTTTTGCACTCTACGGAAATAAAGCCGGCTCCTGAAAAGCCGGATAAGAAACACCGGTTTTGTTAAAAACCGGACACAGCATAGAAGGAAGGGAATATCCTATGCGCGTTTATTATGACAGCGATGCAGACGTAAATCTGATCAAAGGCAAGAATGTTGTTATCGTTGGTTACGGTAGCCAGGGTCGCGCCCACGCGCTGAACCTTAAAGATTCCGGTGCGAAGCATGTTCGCATTGCGCTGCGCATGGATTCTGCCACAGTTAAAAAAGCTCAGGCTGATGGCTTTGAAGTTGTTAGCGTTGCAGATGCTGCTAAATGGGCAGACCTGATGATGATGGCGACCCCTGATGAACTTCAGGCTGACATCTATAAAGAACACATCCATGACAATCTGCGCGACGGCGCTGCCATTGCTTTTGCTCATGGTCTGAATGTTCATTTCGGCCTGATCGAAACTAAAAATACCGTTGATGTTGTGATGATCGCGCCAAAAGGCCCGGGCCACACTGTGCGCGGCGAATACCAGAAGGGCGGCGGCGTTCCTTGCCTAATCGCTATTCATCAGGATGCTTCCGGTAATGCACATGATCTGGCTTTGTCTTACGCTTCGGGCGTTGGCGGCGGTCGTTCGGGTGTTATCGAAACAACCTTCAAAGAAGAGTGCGAAACCGATCTGTTCGGTGAGCAGGCTGTTCTCTGCGGTGGTCTGGTTGAATTGATCCGCGCCGGTTTTGAAACACTGGTTGAAGGTGGCTATGCCCCTGAAATGGCTTACTTCGAGTGCTTGCACGAAGTGAAGCTGATCGTTGACCTGATCTATGAAGGCGGTATCGCCAACATGAACTATTCGATCTCCAACACTGCTGAGTGGGGCGAATATGTAACTGGTCCGCGCATCATCACTGCAGAAACCAAAGCTGAAATGAAGCGTGTTCTGCACGACATTCAGACCGGTAAGTTCACATCCGACTGGATGCAGGAATACCGTGCCGGTGCTGCACGCTTCAAGGGTATCCGTCGTATGAACGACAATCACCAGATTGAAGAAGTTGGCGCCAAGCTGCGCGGCATGATGCCTTGGATCTCCAAGAACAAGCTGGTTGATAAGGCTCGCAACTAATTTGGCTAAGAACAAGTTGGTTGCAAAAATGACAACCAAGCAAATGTTCTGGCAATTATGAATATCAGGCCCGCACAAAGTTTTGTTTGTGCGGGCCTGACTATTTATGGCAGTACTGCTGACGGGAGGATTTAAGCATGACTGAAATAACAATCCGGCAGTTAGTGTCAGACGATTTTCCAATTTTGCGAGAGATCAGGCTGGAGGCACTGCAACTGCATCCGGAAGCCTATAGCTCGGCCTATGAGGACTGGGTGAAATTCTCAGACACAGACTGGCGAGCTAAATTAAACGCACCCGTTTTTGCTGCTTTTGACGGTGACAAGGCCGTTGGTCTGATTGGCTTGTGGCCTCAGGACGGCGCGCGGACATCGCATCGTGCGATTGTTGTGATGGTCTATGTGAAAAGCGAAATGCGCGGCCGGAATATTGGGCAGAAACTGATGCAGGCTGTTGAGGTCTATGCGCGTGATAATGGCTTCAGCCAGCTTGAGCTGAGTGTGCTCGCTGAAAATAAAACCGCATTGCAGCTTTATCTACGTGAGGGATACACAGAATTCGGACGCAGACCGAACTGGATATCGCTGAACGGTGCGTTGTATGATGAAGTGATGATGGTGCGTCCGATCACTGCAAATGCATGATTGTTAGTTTTTTGCGATGATTTTTGTACGAAAATAACGAAATTTACACTCGTCTCGCAACAATGTGAATAAAAGGTCAGCATTGCTGACATATTTTGCTTGTTTTGTTGTGAAATACGCATAAGGTGATACCCAAAGGTACACAGCTTTTGGTTAAGTATTATGGTCTATTCCATGGCATCTTTTTGAATTGATAAGGAACTCCCCATGTTGGATTGGGAAAAAATATTCGCAACACGCTCCTCGCGTATGAAAGCGTCTGAAATTCGTGAATTGTTGAAACTGCTTGAGCGTCCGGATATTATTTCTTTCGCTGGCGGTATTCCTGATCCGAAGCTGTTTCCGGCGGAAGAATTTAAAGAAGCATATGCTGATATTTTCGCTTCCGGAAAATCCGATGCGGCGCTGCAATATTCGGTGAGTGAAGGCTATAAGCCGCTGCGCGAATGGCTGCAGGGTGAAATGGCTAAACTTGGTGTGCCTTGCACTGCGGATAATATTTTCATCACATCCGGCTCACAGCAGGCACTGGATTATCTGGGCAAGCTGTTCCTGTCGCCAAATGATACGGCGCTGGTTGTTCGTCCGACCTATCTCGGTGCGTTGCAGGCTTTCAATGCCTATGAGCCGACCTATGATGATCTGCAGCCAAACGGCAATCGCACTCCGGCTTCCTATGAAGAAGCTGCTGCGAGTGCCGGTGGTAAAGTGAAATTTGCGTATTTCTCAGCAGATTTCAGCAATCCGACCGGTGAAACCATTGATCGAGAAGGCCGTGAAAAGCTGATTGATCTGGGCGATGAAATGGATATCGCACTGATCGAAGATGCTGCCTATCAGTATCTGCGTTTCGACGGCACGCCGATCCCGCCGGTTCTGGCGCTGGAAATCGAGCGCAAAGGTTCGATTGAAAATACCCGTACCATCTATTCCGGTAGTTTTTCCAAGACACTGGCACCGGGTCTGCGTGTTGGCTATGTTGTGGCCAATGCGACAGTTATCCGTAAACTGGTGCTGATGAAGCAGGCTGCTGATCTGCATTCTTCAACCATCAATCAGCTGGCTGTGCATCATGTTGCTGCCAATGGTTTTGATGCGCAGATTGCTAAGATCAAGGCTGTATATTCCCATCGCCGCAACAAAATGCTCGAAGCGCTGGATAAATATATGCCGAAATCCGCCACATGGACAAAGCCTGAGGGCGGTATGTTCATCTGGGTGACCCTGCCGGATTATATGAACGGCGCTGATCTGCTTGCCGCGGCCATTGAGACTGAAAAAGTCGCTTTTGTACCAGGTAAAGCATTCCATGCCGATGGCAGTGGTGCCAATACAGTGCGTTTGGCCTATTCCTGTGCCAATGATGAGATGATTGAAGAGGGCATTAAACGCCTTGGCAATCTGATCCGTGCACATCAGAAATAATAATATCTGTTGAAGTTGGAAAAGCCGGAGCCTTGCTCCGGCTTTTTTATGTCTTCAGGGCAGAGTTTCAGCCGAAGCATATCGCCGTTAAATGGATGTATTTAACGGCGATATGCTTCAGCACTTAACTTGCTGAATTTGCGGCTTTCTTTATAAAAGATACTTGGATTTAGCGGGCAATGCTGTAGCTTGGATACGCAATAATTTTATGTGTCTGAGTCCGGATAATGGTGAGCGGTTCAGGCGGAGAATGAGGGGAAACTCATGACTATAATTAAAAAATATACGCTGGCTTTGGCCTGTGCATCCGTACTTGGTATGGCTGCTGGTGCTTATGCCGCAACACCGGCCAATACGCTGGTTGTGGCTATGGCCATTGACGACGTGATTTCTCTCGATCCGGCAGAAATTTTCGAAATCACCACATCAGAGATTCTGACAAACACCTATGAGCGCCTGATCACAACCGATCCGAAAGACCCGACCAAGATCATCCCGCAGGTCGCTGAAAGCTGGACGATCTCTGAAGACGGCAAGACCATTACTTTTAAAATCAAGCAGGGGCTGAAGTTTGCCTCCGGCAATCCGCTGACAGCGCAGGATGCGGTTTATTCCCTGCATCGCGCAATCAAACTTGATCTGAGCCCTGCATTTATCATCAGCCAGTTTGGTTTGAATAAAGACAATGTCGATAAGCTGGTGACCGCGCCGGATGATTATACCGTTGTGTTTTCTACGGAAGAAACCTTCGCGCCAAGCTTCGTGCTCAATGCGCTGTCTTCCAGTGTTGCTTCTATCGTCGACAGTAAGCTGGTTGAGGAACATGCGGTCAAGGTTGAGAAAACCGATGCTAAGCCTTTTGATACGGATTTCGGCTATGATTGGCTGAAGCGCAATTATGCGGGTTCGGGTGTCTACAGCCTGAAAGAATGGCGTCCGAATGAGGTTATTCTGCTGGATCGTAATGAAAATTATAGCGGCACAAAACCGGCTGTTGAGCGTGCTATTTATCGTCATGTGAAAGAAAGCATGTCACAGCGTCTGCTGTTGCAGGCCGGTGATATTGACGTTGCCCGTAATCTGGAGCCGGGTGATATTGAAGAACTTGCTAAAAGCAGCGATTTCAATGTGCTAAGTGCTCCTAAAGGCCGCACTTACTATCTGACAGCCAACCAGAATGTGCCAAACCTTGCCAAGCTGGAAGTGCGTCAGGCGATGAAATATCTCGTCGATTATGATGCGATTGAAAATACGCTGATTAAAGGTATCGGCCGCACACATCAGTCATTCCTGCCGCTTGGTATGTTTGGCGCGATTGATGACAAGCCGTTCAAGCTGGATGTTGATAAAGCCAAGCAGTTACTTGCTGATGCGGGTCTGCAAGATGGTTTCAGCGTGACGCTTGATGTGCGTAATACACAGCCAGGTGTTGGTATTGCGGAAAGCATTCAGCAGACTTTTGCCAAAGCCGGTATCAAAGTTGAGCTGTTGCAGGGCGATGGCAAGCTGACTACTACGAAGGTTCGCGCCCGTAAACATGAGCTTTCATTGGGTATCTGGGGCCCCGATTATTGGGATCCGCATACCAATGCTTCGACCTTCTCCTATAATCCGGATAATGGCGAAGATGTTTCGATGAAAACGACAGCATGGCGCAGTTCGTGGGATATTCCGGAAATGTCCAAGGAAACTATGGATGCTGCAAAGGAAACTGACACTGCAAAGCGCGAGCAGATGTATCATAAAATCCAGAAGGATTTTCAGGAGACCAGCCCGTTCGTCATGCTCTATCAGCAGATCGAAACTGCTGTTGCTGCTAAAAACGTGAAGAATTTCAATATGGTTGCTGATGCCAACTATATTACAGAGGTCAGCAAAGACTAATTTTCTGTACCTTTTTAAATAAGACAACGCCCCTTCAGATTTAGGTCTGAAGGGGCGTTATTTTTTAAAGCTCAGAAAGGAGAGTTACAGGTTTTGCGGACACCGGCAAAAGGCTGATAACTGTTATCGGAAGCGCGATAAGAGCGGTACTGGTTACTGCACCATTGCATGTGGTTGGTGTTATCGCTGGTGCCTGAGGATGTTGCGGAGCCGATACGCGATGTGGCGCCGCGCTGTATCAGCGGATCGCCGTTCTTGTAATTCAGCACACCTTCTTCGGTGTAATAAGAGCCGCTTTCTTTGCAGAGCGTTGAGCCATAGCAATTGCGGGAGGCTGGATCAGTGCGATTACCACCGGCAATACCGCCGATAATCAGCATTCTTGTCGGGTTGAGCGAGGGAATGCCGCCGCCGATCTGGCTACCGCCAGCATAGGCTGAAGCGCCTGAAAGCAAAGCAAAGCTCAGCGCTAAAGCAGACTTTAAAATGAATCTGGACATGGCAATATCCGTTCGTAATTTAGTAAAACTACCTTTTAGAGCGCGTTTCGATCTGATTAAATCAGATCGGCGCTCTGACACACTGATTTGACGCGCATCTTGTCCGAAAACCGTTTCACCCTTTTCGGGATGCTCTCTTATATAGCTATAAAATGCCGCCAATTTAAGGTGCAGGAACATTGCCACAAAAATGTTACCGGCCATATCAGAGATTGCAATTCAGTTGATGCTGTTTAGGTTGGGGTGAGCAGTCGCTGATGAACGCAATGATGGTACAATAATGTCTGAAATGATTTCTGCGCAGGGTGAACAGGCACGTGATAATGCTTCAGCCGAAAAGCCTGTTCTATTTACACTGGCGACATTCAATATTGAAAATCTGATGCGGCGGTTTGATTTTACCGGCTATCGCAATGAGAGCCGTCAGGATCGTTCCTTGCAGCTCTTTGAGATTGATAATGAGGCGCAGTACCGCTTGTTGGAACAGGCACGTATGGTGGCGCATACGGATGATACGCGCCAGCTTTCTGCTTTGTCGATTGCGCAGACCCGCGCGGATATTCTCTGCTTGCAGGAAGTTGATGACCTCGAAGCGCTGAATGCTTTTGAATATGGCTATTTGTTTAAAATGGTCGGGCAGGGCTACAAGCATAAATATCTGATCGATGGCAATGACAGTCGCGGCATTGATGTTAGCGTGATGATGCGCGACACCACCAAAAGCGGCCATGAGATTGAACTGGTTAAGCTCGAGAGCAATGCGCATCTGACCTATCAGGATTTAGGTATTTATGATCCGGTGCTGGCCAATGTCGGTATTGAGGCGCATGAGCGTGTGTTCAAACGCGATTGCCTGATGCTCGATTTACGGATTGGCGGTAAACCGCTGACGCTGTTTGTGTCGCATTTTAAATCTATGGGCGGTGTGCGTTACGGGCAAGATCCGAAACTGACAACCTTGCCGGTGCGCATGGCAGAAGCGCGTGCGGTGCGAATGATTATTGAAAAGCGCTTTGGCCGTGAGGGTGCAGCAGATGCATCATGGGTGATCTGCGGGGATTTCAATGATTATTATGAGAAAGTAGCCATCAGCGGCGACCAGTGGGACGGCTATCATTTTACACCGGTGCAGGAGCCGGAAAATTGTCTGAATGTTTTTCTTGAAGACGGTTTTGCTGTGAATTTGGTAGAGCGGCGGCCCGAGCTTGATCGCTGGACGCTCTACCATACCCGTGGCCCGCAAGAGCGCCATTTGTGTCAGCTGGATTATATCTGGGCATCACCTGCTTTGGCGCAGCGCAACCTGCAGGCTGTGCCGGATATTATCCGCAACGGGCAGCCTTTTCGCACGGTATTTCCCAAAGGGCAGGATGTGGCACGTTTCCCGCGGATTGGCTGGGACAGGCCGAAAGCAAGCGATCATTGTCCTGTTGCTGTCACACTTGAGCTGTAAGGCACGGCACAATGTAACGGAGCGGTACAAATGCAGGATATTGTCCAGAATAAAATCTATCCGGTACAGGATGTCAGGGTTTTGGTGGAAGCCGGTGAACCGGATTATGTCGTGCAGAACAGGCTGGCGATTGATAAAAACTGGCCGCAGGAAATAGCTGCAAACCCGACGCTTTTTGACGGCGAAATCTATCTGGCCGCGCGTGCTGAATTGCGGGGCGGGGTTTTAACTGCCTCCTATCAGCGCACAGGTTTTCGTAGTCTGCTCTATTGGCGCAAAGATAAAAGCGCGGATAAGCCGTTTCATATTTTTGGCAGCGGTGTGATTGTATCCTCTGATAATCAATTGCTGCTCGGGCAGATGGCGTCGCATAATGCTGTTGCCGGACGTATTTATTTCCCTGCGGGTTCCAATGATGATCAGGATATCGTTGGCGGACAGGTGGATTTCGCCGGCAATGCGCGCCGTGAAGTGCTGGAAGAAACCGGCATTGATCTGGGCAATGCAGTCCGCGCCGGCGGTTATAGTTTGGTGATGAGTGAGCGCAGTCTGGCACTGTTTCGCTGCTATTATTTTGACCGGACGGCAGATCAGTTACAGATGCAGGCTGAGCAATTTATTGCTTCTCAGGAAAAGCCGGAATTGTCCGGTGTGCGAATGATCGGGCAGGGGGATGTTTTGGATGAGCGGAGTCCGCCTTATATTCGTACTTTCACAGATTGGTATTTTACGCAATAATTTCAGTCTGCGTTTGCTGCAAAGTTCTGGTTGTTGAAAAGCAGTTCATGAATCGTTTGAATGTTTTAGCTGGTAATGCAAATGTGTTGAATCAGATGCTGCCGGTTTCAAAACTGGCAGTGATCATCATTGATCAGCGTGAAGGGCAGAGATTATGGGCAGCAAACTGATGCAGGGGCGTTTCTATGAAATCTATGATGTTTTCACAGAAAAGCCGCTCGCGGGAAATCCGCTGGCTATTGTTCATGATGCTGACGGGCTGGATGATGCTACAATGCAGGCCATTGCCCGTGAGTTTAATCTCTCTGAAACGGTCTTTGTCTTTCCGGCGGAAAACCCGTTGCACTCGGCATCTATCCGGATATTCACGCCCGATTATGAACTGAATTTTGCCGGTCATCCAACGGTCGGAACTGCTGTTGCTCTTGCCTATAAAAAACATGACGGACAAAAACCGCAGACTGATCTGATTATGACGCTGGAAGAAAAGGTTGGGCCTGTGCGTGTCGCCGTTCATTGCAGTAGCGATGAGCAGTCATCTGCATTTGCAGAGTTCGATCTGCCGCGTCTGCCGGAGCGTGTGAATATCACTGTTGAAAAAGAACAGGTGGCTGCCGCCTTACGTTTGAATACGCATGAGATCGGCTTTGAAAATCATGTGCCTTCCGTATGGAGCGGCGGTAAGCCTTATGTCTTGGTGCCGGTGAAAAACATGATTTCAGCTGCAAAGGTTGTGGTAGATCCGGTTTTTGTGGAAGATCATATGCAGGCTTTTGAAGGTCGTGCGATCCCTTTTTATATCTACACCCGCGAAACACGGCTGTTTGAGAGCAGCTATCATGCGCGTATGTTCACATCAGGCAAGCATGTCTATGAGGATCCTGCTACAGGTTCAGCCGTTGCGGCTTTTGCCGGTGCTATCCATGAATTCGACAGGCCAGTGGACGGGCTGACGCAGCTATGGATTGAGCAGGGGATACAGATGGGCAGGCCATCGCGTATTCGTCTGGAACTGGATGTAGCGGGGAAAAAACTCACTGGCGCTCGCATTGGCGGTAGCGCGGTGAAGGTGGCAGAAGGCTATCTGCAAATTTAGATTAAGCTGATGATCAGGCCGGTCATATCTGGTGGCTGGCCGCAGCTGTTCGACAGTCTGTATTTTGGAAATCTGGTTGTGAAACTATTAAAATGCATTTGGATTTATCCGTTTGCTTAGTGATATGTCACTTTTGGCTTTAGGTTTGGACATTTCTCTGCATCCCGTTTGTTCAGCAGATTCACCATTTTGTCAGTTTCACTAATATTGAGGCCGATGACCTGTGCGCCATTATGTTTGGCTACAATGCCGGTAAAAATATCATAAACGCACCATTGGCCATTTGGTAGTTTTTTCATGTCGTAACGAATACGCATTGCTTTATCTTCTCCAAGGATATTGCATTTATAGGCAGGTGAAGGTTTGCAACATAAGTTGCAAAATTAATTATTGTTATAAATATGGAGTTTTTGTGAGGCTAAAATGATCATGTCATGGCAATCTGCAAGTCTAAAAATTTCAAATAAGTAAGCATTCAGGCATCATTGCCGCTAATAGCCTAAGAGGCAAGTCTCTCATATATCACTTCAAAAATCAGTTGTAATAGTTCGGCATAGTCGCGTGATAAAAACGTGCTGATGAGCAAAAATACCTGCTCCGTATCAAAATTTCATTGTACAGCAGTGATTGTAGATCGGTTTAAGAGCCTGTTGTTCTCGTTATCATCAAAAGATGTAACAGCTGAGTTCCTATCATTATAGTACTAAAGATGAGCAAGGAGCGGATTGTTATTGCCGCGTGTCCGCTAATGCCGGTAAAAATAATAAATGCAGCAATAAGGGCATAAAGAACGGGAAAAAATGCGAGCCCTATGGCTCTCGGAGCTGTCCAATTGACTTGCCCCGATAGTCCCCACTGCATGGGTAATCTTTGCATATGCCGAAGTCTGTAATTGGCGATGGCTGCAATGACGCTTGAGATGATAAAGGCGAAAAATCCGGTGACATACATGGTATGTTCCAACTGGCTGCGTTCATGAGGATAAATGTCGGGCTATTCAAAGTAAAACGGCGACCAGAAGGTCGCCGCTTGTAAGAGCTTAATTGCGTGGCAGGCGATCTCTGATTTCAGTCAGGCGATCATAAACGCGGAATGACAGCATGATGCCTTCACAAGCAACGCGCCAGAAAATGATACCCACAACCAGCATAACAACACCACCGAAAACCTGCTTAATACCGCCGCCCATAAAACTGAAAGCAGTAAAAATAGTTCCGAGTGAAGCAAGAACGATTGCTACAATGCCAATCCAATAAACAATTTTGATCAGGGATGGCGTTAAAAATTTATCGAAAGTCGTCATGTCTTGGAAGTTCATGTGAGATTTCTCTGTTTATTGGAGGTTGTTGAAATATGTTTTATTTGAAGTGTAAATCTTTTCGATAAGACTATGTCACTCTATTGGATTTTAAGCGGTTTGAGTATAGCTATTTATGAGGTCTTGTTTAAGACACAATTACATACTATATATATTCGCTATAGGCATTGCTGATGAGCGCGGATACGCGTCTGACGCTCGCAAATGTCTTCATTAATTTACGCCTTTGACCACGGATGTACTGGCACTGGTGATTAAATTGTGAGTAGGAAGGTCGGTGCAATTTTGCCCCGGCCTTTTTTATTGCAAATGCGTCTGTAATAAAATTACTTATTTTTCGCAGGGATGCAATTATGTCTGCTTAATGGATAGCGCGCCATATACATCTCAAGTAGCTCATTGCAGAATTTTTCATTGTCTTGATAGCCATAAAAAACAGCAACCGGTATCGGTTCATTAATGCTGCTCTCGACCAAAAAGAACGGTTTGGGCTTATCCTGAGGGTAGTTTGCAAAATAGTCTTCAACAGACAATGGTTTGTCTGCATGACTTGTTTCAGCGCCAGACAAAACCAGTAGGGCAGTAAAAGCCAATATGAGCTTAGTATGCCAAAAGCTATGTTTTCGCTTATTGAAGGTGCTTGGTACGCTGTTTATGACTGTGTTTTGCAATATCATGATCCTTTAAAGCCTACAGAATCCAGCAGATTTAACAGTTTTTAATAAGAAAGACTGCTTTTATAGCACTCCCGTGTGAGTTAAAGCGGAGAAATCTATATAAAAATCACGGATGCCTGAGGCCAGAAACTGGACTGCAATACAAGTAAGCAGGAATCCCATAATTTTTGAAATGGCTTGAGTGCCATGCTTGCCCAGAAGTTTCTCAATCCACTTCGATGCTAGTAATGTGATGAAAGCGATCGTCGCAACAATTCCTATGCCGATCAAAATATGGATGTGCCCCATAATCATTTGTCCCGCAGGAATTTGGGAGCCGAAGCCCATCACTACGGCAATGGAGCCGGGCCCTGCGAGGCCGGGCATGGCTAAGGGAGAGAAGGAATAATCCATATCAGCTTTTTTGATGTCTGAAGCTGTGGAGTCGACCTCGGAGGACGGGTCACTACCCGAAAACACCATCCGCAGAGCCAGTATCAGGATAATAATGCCACCAGCGACCCGAATACCTGGCATAGAAATACCAAAGAGCGAGATAATACCTTTTCCCAGCAGCAGGAAGGCCGCTAATATGCTGAAGGCATAGATACAGGCTTTAGCTGCTTGTTTGCGCTTATTTTCAGCGGACATGCGATTTGTGAGCGACATATACAGCGGAATTGTCGTGAGCGGGTTCATAATCGGAAGCAGGCCGATAACCACAAGCGCTGTGTATTTGAAAAAATCTGCAATATACGCCATCAAGAATACCCTTTTAGAATGCCTATGGGAAATTTCCTCGTAAATAGCAAATATCAGAACATTTACAGCAGATGCGGAAGTTGGTCTTGCGTTAGGAAATGCGTAAAAACAGCCCTAATATTTCAAGTGAAACTGGAAATGCTCTGGCAGTATACAAAGATAAAGCTGCATTTTTTGAGCTGACAGAAAAACCAGCCGTCACAAAACCGTTTGAGTCCGGATTTAAAACAATAAGGAACTTTCGCAGCTTTGTGCTGTTTCTTTATCAGGAGGAATAAGCATGAAAGTGTATGAATATATCTCAATTTATAATGCTGTAGTTATCTTGCTGGCCATTTCTGTTGTGATGGTGGTCTTTTCTATGTGGCAGTTACGCAAAAGAAGCCGGTCTGCGAGAGAAAAGCATAAATAAGAAAAGCCCCGCAATTACAGGGCTTTGCTAGCAATTTTAGCGTTATAAAAAGGCTTCAGGTTTACGTCAGTGGTGACATGACGCCTTTTTGATAGGCCGGTCGTGCTTTAAGGCGTTCATACCAGTCTTCCAGTGCGGGCATGGAGGGGCGATCAATGGGAAATGAAAACCACGAATAAGCAATCGAGCCTAAAGGAATGTCGCCAATGCCAAGATTTTCGCCTGACAAATAGGGAGATTTTGTCAGAGCTGTATTGGCCATCTCCATCAATGCTGTGCAATGTTTGATGCCATGGCTAATCTCATCTTCATTGCGTTGCTCGGCTGTGTAACGCACTAAATTCCAGAACAGGTTTCTGAATGGCATGCCGAATGACAGGGATGTCCAGTCCATCCATTTTTCAGCTGCAAACCAGAGTTGAGGGTCAGATGGTGCGAAAGGCGCTTGTCCGTATTTCTGCGCGAGATAACGAACAATCACATTCGATTCCCAGAGAATAAAACCCTCATCCTCCAAACAAGGGATGCGGCCATTTGGGTTTTTAGCAAGATAGTCCGGTTCAGAAACGATCCCGAACTCACCGCCAGCCGGAATGGATTCATAAGTGAGATTAAGCTCTTCCGCGCACCAAAGTACTTTTCGGACATTGCTTGAGTTAATACGGCCCCATATTTTCATTTGCTGTGCTTTCAGATAATATAATCAATGACCTGTAGGGTCATTATATGAGCTAAGCGCTTATTCTTTCGGTTTGGCAACAGTATTTTCTTGTGTGCTTTTATGCGATTTCAGTGAAAATTTGCGATCTAACGGGGAGGTGAGGCTTATGCCTTACTTCGTTGTAAAGCATGTGGTGCCGACAGAAATGCATATATAAAACGGTTCATTGCCGGTTTCAGGTACTATCAGAAACCGGTAATAGAAAATGAACATAATGGGGGAGCTTAAGCTTCCATTGCTTCAATCATCTCAACGCGTGTGGCATGCCGTCCGCCTTCGAACGCGGCACCGAGAAACGCATCCACAATATCAAGCGCCAGACCTTCGCCAACAACGCGCACACCAATGGATAGCATATTCGCATTATTGTGTTCACGGATCATGCGGGCTGAGAAAGTATCTGAGCAGACACCGCAGCGAATAGATTTCACTTTATTGGCAGCCATCATAATACCCTGACCTGTGCCGCAAAGAATGATGCCATATTGGCAGTCTCCGGAAGCAACGCGCTGCGCTGCCGCTTCACCGTGTGTGGGATAAGGGGTGCTTTCCGGTGTTGTCGGGCCGATATCAACGGCGACCCAGCCTTTCGCAGTAATATGGCTGGCGATTATCTGACGAAGCTGAATAGCGGCATGATCGCTTGAGAGAACAATACGTTTATTGGCAGGCATGATGAAATAGCTCCGGTTTTGGGAAAGAGGGTGAGAGATATCATGGGAAATGTCTGATGATCCCGAATATTTGTTCCGCTTTATACGAAACAAAACGAACCAGAGGTAGTCCTGTGAGTGTTTATGAGACAGGTCAGTTGAGTGACTGCTATTATAGTGCCTGAGATCATAAAAAGCGGCTATGTCAGTTCATAGCTGTGGGAACGTAGCCATACAAACCCACCCGAATTGAACAAGAGATCTATTCGCGCTAAGGCGAACGTGTCTGATTCTTTAGTGATTGTGAATATAGAAGATTACGTGATTTTATAAGCTAAGATCAGGAAATTAATAATCAAACCAGATAGGCGTCAGGTTGTTTCAACATTGTAAAATCCACGGCTAACAATACCGTTTATGAAAAACTTGCTGGTTGTTTGATTGAAAATGAAAGGGGGGCTACACACTCAATCCATCGTAATTTTGTCCCCCCTCAGGTCAAGATTACAGGAGAATATGTAGCCCATGGAAAGCATATAAGACTCTGTGCCGCTGTGGGGTCTGTAACGCATTCTTATTCTGACAGACCTTAGCAATGCAGAGGTGTCAGAGAATATGTTTATTCATCGGCTAGTTTGTATTTTCCGCGGCTGACACGGACATACAGTGCTTCGGAAGTCAGTCTGTTATCTGTGCAGTTATGAGCCATATAAGAGAAGTAACGGGGATAAGACCAACCTTTCGCTATACGGCGCACATCTCTGGGCGTGAATGGCTCTTTCAACGTGCCATGCAACCTAACCGCGTCTTTGATAAGTGGGTAGATGCTCGCTTTGTCCATGACTTATAATAAAATATCATTGTGCATTATAATATCCCCCTGAATATGGGGGGGGGGGGCTTTGCAGCTTGACAGTTTTTTACCTGTTTTAATGCAAAGCTCTGACGCATCCGTTGCAATGAATTTGATTGAGCAAATCCACCATCTGATCAGTTTTAATAATATCCAAGCCTATAACTGTTTTGCCATTATGTCTGGCTAGGCCGCCTGTAATGATATCAAAAACACACCATTGACCATCTGGCAGTTTCTTCATGTCGTAACGTATTCTCATAATTTATTGCTTTAGGTGGTGAGTGTTTTGCGAATAAGAAACGGCTTGATACATTGAAAATAACAATGATCAATATGATATTTAATTAAATTAACATTATGCATGAAATGCAATTTGACATGTTATATCAAGATATTCTTATGTTTATGTAATATGTGTTTTATGAAAATAAAAATCTTATTTATATTTTTTAATTTATAATATTGTATATGTAATATTATTATCAGACATTCATCTTTGGATGAGAGTTTCAGTTTTATAATAAATTTATTGCTTTGAACATGATTAGAACACAATCTCGATCTATATATACATCACAGGCATTGCTGAGGAGCGCTGGTACGCGTCTGACGCTCGCAAATGTCTTCATCAACTTAGCTTTTGACCACGGATGTACTGGCACTAGCAATTAAATGATGAGTAGGAAGGTCGGTGCATTTTTGCCCCGGCCTTTTTTATTGGGCAATCCGGTTTCTTTAAATCATATGCCAATCAACGGTGCGTAAATTGCTCTCTTGCCGTTTTTTGCTTGGTTTCGTCGCCACACCGGCTTTTGTTGTAAAGGCGGGTGTGCGAAAAATACTCTTCTTTCGAATCTTGTGTGAGGGGTGACGTATGGGAGAGCGTGAAAGATATATGCAATCGGCAGCGGTATTTATGATCTTGCGAAAAGACACGCAGATTCTGTTATTGCAACGTCAGTTTACAGGCTGGATGGATGGGCATTTTAGTTTTCCTGCCGGAGCTTTAGAGGCGGGCGAGACTGTTAAATCTGCTGCGATACGCGAGGCTCTCGAAGAAGTTGGTGTAACGGTTCGGCCTCAGGACGCCGCATTTGCACATATGATGCACTGTAAGACAGGCTCATCCGCCTGGACGGGGTATTTCTTTACCTCTGTAAAATGGGGCGGTGAGCCGCGTGTCTGTGAGAGCGATAAGCATGCCGATATTTTGTGGTGTGAAAGCACTATGCTCCCAGATAATCTTATTCCTTATGTCCGACAGGCCGTGGAAATGATTGATCGTGGCGAGGCTTATTCAGAGTTCGGATGGGAGAACTAGAGCTTGGTTTGTTCTTTTTAAATAAGCATATTTAAATATATACATGAACAAACAGCGTCTTATATGAGAACTTTTCAGGAATTTTTAGTTTTAACTGTTTGTTTTTAATATTTGAGAGCTAATTTAACGCTGATTAAATATGGCCTTTAATGATTTTATCTCTGCATGTTTCCATAATGTCGGTGACTAATCTTAATTGGTAATTATAAATTAGTTTTTCACCTTTGCCGCGATTTACAAATCCGTCTTGTTTAATGATGTTGTTTACGCGTTTGATTTCTGCATATTTCTCACGACAGGTGGATGCCGGCGTTGCTCTTTGTGTGAAGAGTGTGCCATCGCTTAAGGGGATACGCGGCGTTGAAAACTTTGCGTCTTTTTCTGCTTCTGTTGTTGTGCAGCCCGCTAAGGTGATCAATGCAGCGCCTAACAGGAAGTTACGATTGAACATGATTATTCTCATGGCAGATGATCTGTGTGATTGTCTTGTGAGGTATTTTCAAAGCAGAGTCAAATAATATGACTATAAAACTCATGTAATAATGCCGTGCCAATAGAGATAATTTATCGGATTGATTGCCTCGCCGTTTTATTGCGGATCGGGCACGGGAGTATGAAACACGTTTTAGAGCGGCTTACGTTTAAATTGGACCATGGCGCTCGCTCCGGATTCTTTAGTTGATCACATTGTCATGCCATTCAAGTTGATCCAACTTGAATGTGAAATGCTCTAGCGGGAACGGCGTGTGTGGCGCGGAGCTGTTATTTTGCCTGCATGGGCGGCAATCGCCATCTCAAAACTGTCAGCAATCCGATGCGCCCGATCAATGAAAATCATAGCCGCATCCTCAGGAAAGATTTCCCGCGCTGTTTGTTCAAAGAGGGAGAGCCATCGATCGAAATGCTCATTTTTAAGGTCAAGCTTCAGATGCGGAGGCATTGGACGCCCCTCATAGCCCCCGGTTTTGAGAACAATTGCTGACCAAAACTCTGTAATTTGTGCAATGTGATGATCCCAGTCTTCTACAGCCTGCGCGAAAATGGGGCCAATCAGTTCATCTTCACGAGCGCGCCCGTAAAATCTTGTAACCAGCATTTGAATGGATGTCTGGTCAATGGATGCATGTGGTTGATTGATAAGAACAGTCATAATGCGTGCTAAAACTACTCATGTCGTGAAAGTAAATGGTCGCCGATGATAGACGGTTAAGCCTCTGCAAACCAGAGGGTGAGGCTAACTTGTAAAGCGTCCGGTGCAATGCAGGCCGGGGCGTAAAGCTGCGATTTCATACGGCAAAATTCCATGAAGACTTTATTTGCCCGATAGTACTGAATTGCACGTTTAGGTACGTGATTGCTATATTTGTGATTTATTTACAACTTAAACGATAATAAAATACTCTATTATAAAATTAAATTGTCATTTTATAAAAATGCGAAATACTGCCCCTGTTTAACGCAGCCTGCAAATTACTCCTAGGTTGAGTAAAGCAGCAGGCTGATGGGGGGATTTATATGCATAAATTCAAGCATTCTCTTCTATCCCAGACAGCTTTGGTCTCTATGGCCAGCTCGATGTCAGTTGCGCTGATGTTTGCTATGGTGCCGATGGCGTGGAGTAGCTCAGCGGCATCCGCGGCGGCATGTACCGCAAACGCTAATGGTTCATTTGCCTTGGGAGCAAATGGTGCCGTTAATCAAACGAGTTGTGAGATTAACTTTGTGGCTCCGGTTATCGGGAACACCAGTATCTGGAACCTTGGCTTTCAAGTCTATAGCCAGGGTGGCAAAAACAATGTCATGACGATCGGTAGTGATATTACTACGACCTTGAAAGGCACTGGAGGTATCGCTGTCTATGGGGCGACGCCAACAACACTATCGACATTTGATGCATCCGGAAAAACCATCAATCTGACAATTGCAAATATAGATGCAAATGCATCGATACCTGCCGGTGATCATATTCCAAAAGTCGGGCTTGGTGTGTCGCATGCTTCAACTGCGAAAATTGGAACATTCAATCTGACAATGCTGAATTTACCATCTGGTAATGATGGGAGTTTCGGTGGCGGGCGGTTTGAGCATTATGGTGTTGTTACAGGCTCTTCCGTGAGTGCAGACGAGACCGCAGCATTCAACGGACTGTATTCCAGGGCCGAGTTTGATAATCTTGATATTAAAATGAGCTCTGCCAGTCAGGGTGGGTTCTTGACTTCCAATTATCCGCTGCTTGTCGGTATCCGTGCCATTCAGGGAGCGGGAAAGAATTCAGGCAATGGCACATCAGGCTATGTTGATGTGAAGCAAAATCTCAATATTGATCTGCAAGCACAGCAAAATGATGCCATCGGCATTTATATTTCGGGTGGCGATTCACAGGTTCATCTGAATAACAGTAATATCAAGGTAACTAGTCAATCAACCAGAGCAAATGCAATACGACTAGGTAAAACGGCAGCGATCGGAACCGGTTCTGGGAAATTGTATTCCAGCGGTGCAATGGTACTCGACACGACCAATGCAGCCAATAGCGCTACGATTGATATTATTTGGCAGGGTGCATTGCTTGATGCGAATGAGAATAGCAGCAGCACGACCATTAAGAGTGCGAAAACTGCAATTGCAGTGGCGGGGAATAAGGATCAGTCCGGCCCTGCGAAAACGATTACTTCATTCAACAATCTGATCGCCACGACCACCTCTCAGTCAGCTAATCTCATTAATGTTGCCAATAATCAGGCAGAATATGAGCTAAATGTACGCGGAGCACAAAGTGCGATGACCGCTGCTGCCAATGGCTGGCTCTTGAATGTGGAGGGCGCAACGAACAGGCCAAGTCTGGTCAACTTCAACTTTTCTGAGGGAAATATGCAGGGGCTGGTGAATGTCCAGGCAGCCTCAACTTTGAACCTTAATCTTGATAAGGCAGGCGTCTGGTTGCTCAAGGAAAAAGGCGGGACAGGTTCGTCAACAACCTCCACCTTTACGCAGCTTAACCTGACAAATAATGCACGTGTCGATGCTTTCGGGGATTTTACCCTGGCAGGTAATATCGCCAGCACCAGCGGTATTTTAAATCTATCAGACGGGGTTGCGACAAATACACTAACGATTAAAGGGAATTATGTAGGTAGCGGTAATGCTTTGCTGCAGTTGGATACTTTCCTCGGTGGCAGTGGTTCGGATAGTGATCGTCTCATCAATGATGGCGGAACAATAACCGGCCAGACATTTGTCCGGATTAATAATACTGATACTGCCGATACGGGGGCAGAGACTGAGCCAGGGCACGGCATCAAGATTGTGCGTTCTGTTAATGGCGGCACAACAACAAGTGATGCATTTGCTCTGGATGGCACAGCTAACAATGCGTATCAGTTCGACGGTCATACGGTTGTTGGTGCCGGTGCTTATGCTTACAGCTTGTATAAAGGTGCCAACCCGAACAGTACATCTGCGACGGATGAATATGGGGATGAGGCTCTCGATAATGACTGGTATTTGCGCTCCCAACTGAACAAAGATGAAGAGCAATATACTGCGGGTGTTCCGATATACGAAGCTTATCCTCAGTTACTTTTAGGCTTAAATGGTCTGCCGACCCTGCAACAGCGTGTTGGAAACCGTTATTGGAACAATGCGGGCAACAGGGTGCTTACGCAGGGGGCAGATGCAATTCAGCCATATGCCCCTGCAGAAGAGGCCGGTGTTCTGATCGAAGAAAATGGCATATGGGGGCGTATTGAAGGCTCTCACACCAAGATCAAATCGAGGGAATCTACCTCCGGCACGGATTATGATTATAATATTTTCAAAATGCAGGCCGGTCTTGACGGTTTGCTGCATGAAACCGAGAACGGGAAATTAATCGGTGGTGTGACTGTTCATTATGTGAATGGTTCTGCGGATGTTTATTCTGCTCATGGTGATGGTGATATTAAGACGAATGGCTATGGCTTTGGCGGAACGCTGACATGGTATGGCGAAAGCGGATTTTATATTGATAATCAGGCGCAAGTGACCTGGTATGATAGCGATCTCAATTCAAAAACGGCCAATACATCCCTTGTTAACGGGAATAATGGACTTGGTTATGCTGTGTCCGTTGAAACCGGTAAGCGTGTTACGCTTGATGAACATTGGTCCGTCACACCGCAGGCGCAATTGATTTATTCGAATGTGCGCTTTGACAGTTTTACCGATCAATTCAATGGTCATGTTTCCAAGGATCGCGCGGATAGTTTGCAGGGTCGTCTTGGCCTAAGTGCAGATTATCAGAACTCATGGCTAAATGGGCAAGGCAACACCAATCGCAGTCATGTTTATGGCATCGCAAATCTGTATAATGAGTTCCTGAATGGAACAAAGGTCGATGTCAGCGGTGTTGGCTTTACCAATAAACAAGAGCGTCTGTGGGCGGGAATTGGTCTCGGCGGTTCTTATAACTGGAATGACGACAAATACTCAGTCTATGGCGAAGGTTCAGTGAATACCAGTCTCAAGAACTTTGGCGATAGCTATGCTTTCAAGGGAACTGTTGGTTTCCGCGTGAAGTGGTAATTGCATAGCCATAAAACACGACAGCGGGCGCTACTTATGGGCGCCCGTTTTGTTGTCAGCTTATTGGAATGTTGAAGTATTTTACGACGGCTTCTTCATAGGTGGAGCCGCGTGAAAATGAAAATTCGGACTTCAGAGAGTTGCTAGAGCGTGCCGGATGTTCGCGGTAGCTCAAGTGATCCCATTTAGCTGCGCATGCTCTAATTTTAAGGTGTCAGAGCGAGCTTTGTATGCCAAGTCTGGCACACAGTGTTTAGTGTAATGATCTGGAAAAACCGTTGCGGTGGATCATATTTAAACGATCAACCATACTATCTGTCTCAACAATATTAAGTCCGATAACTTCTTTACCATTATGTTTGGCAATAGCGCCGGTGATGATGTCGAAGACGCACCATGATCCGGTAGAAAGCTTTTTCATGTCGTAACGGATGCGCATGGCAATACTTCTTTTCAGTATAAATATTATCAGGATGTTCTTGGATTAAATCGAATTTAATTGATTGAAAAATGAATTAATATGATCGGAGCTATGAATGAAATTGATGGTATTTTAGTTCAAGTAATGCGGATGGTTACGCTCATTCCTTGACAGAAAAGGCAGCTTACGGATTGCTGTTTATTTAGATTGAGAAAAAACAAATCCACCTGAAATAGTGAGTACTACGCCTGTAGCAATAGCTATGACAGGATTATCAGGGGATGATGTGAGTAAGGCCGCGCCGGTTCCGATGCCGATTATCGCCCCGTAAATGACACCAGGAAGAGTCATTGTTGCCTCTCTATGTTGTGTAACAATGTCAGGTTACTCACTATTTTATAGGGCAGTCAATTTTTCAAGTGAATAACTTTAATTTATTATTTTTATTTAAGTCATATTGAAGGTTCAATGTAACATTAATTTTATTTTTTAAGTTTATAGTATTTTATTTATATTTAATATTATTTATAAGTAAAATTGAATTATTATTCATATATTGAAACAGAGTTGATTTATTTTTTATTTAATATTAATTGCTTTAGACGGTTTTGATTTAATATATAGTAAAAATAATGTCGTGAATTCAGTTTCAATAAAGACTGAATAAAAAAATTTCATTTTTATGCTATGTGATTTGGCGTGTTCTGATGGCAACAAAACGATTAGAGAATATTGATGGATTGCGGGCAATCGCAGCTCTGTCAGTGCTAGTGCAGCATATGTTTGGCGATATGTTGCGCTACCCTGGTGTTGAATCTACTGTGTTGTATCCTTACGTTTCGACGTGGGTTCATAATTTTGACCTCGGACGTTTCGGGGTGGTCTTATTTTTTCTAATTAGTGGATTTGTCGTCCCTTTCAGTATTAAAGGGGAGAAACCACTGCGCCGATTTGCAATTTCCCGGTTTTTCCGACTGTATCCTGCCTTGTGGCTGGCAATTGCAGCCTTAACTGCATTGTTTTGGTATCGTGGAAATATGCCGGCTGTTTCTACTATATTAGCCAATATGACTATGGCGCCGGCTCTCTTTGGTAAAACATGGCTGTCTGAAATATACTGGACGCTGTTTATTGAGCTGGTGTTTTATTTTCTCATAGCGAGTTTATTCGCAATCAAGCGACTTTACGACTACCGTACTGTTTTTGCGCTGGGAATGCTGCTTGTCGCTTCTACAGCTTTCCCTGTTTTGTTGCGTATCAATCATGTTGCTGAGTTGCCTGTTCAGTATATCGGTTTGCATGTTTCATTTTTGTTTAGCGGGTTGTTGTTACGGTTTTCAATTATCGATAAACGTCCTCGGGCAGGGCTATGTGCGTTATGTCTTCTCGGCCTGCAGCTTGTTACAATTTTTAGCCTGTCCGATTTTTCCTTGTTGCGGAATGACGGCTTTGTTCTGATTAGTGGCCAAGCAATCCTTGCTGCTTATATTGCTGCTATAATCTTATTCATTACTGCTGCAGTAACTTTGCGCCCCCATTCGGAAACTTTAGCTGCAACAGGTCAAATCAGCTATTCGATTTATCTTTTCCACTGGTTGGTTTGCAGTTTTATTTATAGCCAGCTTCCTTTAACAGGTGAGTGGCGCAGCCTTGCAATCATGATGCTTTGCATTGTCGCAACACTTATTGTTTCGTCGGCTGTATACAATCTGGTCGAGAAGCCGATGCAGGCATTGGGTAAATATATTGTTAATATCTACTCCCGTACGAACATGCGGCCAGTTCGTCTGTCGAGCTGATAGGGTGGTTTCACCACCCCCAAGCTGTCGATATCAAAATGCTTTATGCCAAATTCGGCGAACTGACATTGAAAGATGATTTTTTACTAGAGCGCTCAGCAAGGAGGAATTGCTGGGGGAAAAAAAATGATCGATCACAAACACAAGCTCGCGGCATACGGCAACCAGACACCGCTGTGCTGGCTGGGGCAAAGTTCGCCTTGCACCTGATATTGCCGTTTATCTGGTAAAAACTGATGCTAAGGCTGGTAAGGATCTCGCCGGACACAGTCTGCTTGGTAAACAAGCATGGGGGGCTGGTGATGGCATTGAGACGCTGAAAGATGGTTTGCATCTGGCCATTGCAATGCGCATTGTCGCAGACTTATGAAATGGATGATTGTCGCTGTTGTCTGTGCATTTATCGGCACAGTAATGTTGTATGAAAACATCCTCAAAGTTCTCAATTGGATTAACCACTCTAAATAAAACAGCTTTGCCGGTCAGGAAACCTGATCGGCAGTTGGAATGGATGTGCCGCTGTGCGTGAACTTACGACTTGATACTGGTGGCTTGTGACCAAACGACCTGCCATTGCTCATTGTGCTTCTCATAGGTATCGGTATGCCAATAATCACTCAACGGAACTTTATGCCCGCCAAAGATCGCTTCGAGTTGAGCACGATAACGGAGTATTGCAACGCCATCATATAAGCGCACGGCAATCTCGGCAGGCTGCCACGTCAGATATTTGAGATGGCCGGAGGCGATAGCACCCAAATATTCGTTCTTTGATAAAGCCATGCCGATTGGCGTTATCAATTGGAAGTCTGCTGTATGAAAGCGTTGCGCCTGTTCAATATCAGCATCGATCAGGGCGCGAAGTCTGGCACGCTCTGCTTCTCTGAGATGTTCGGCTATGGCGGCAGGTGAATGCTCGCTGGTTGCTTGTACTGTCATCAGTTCTCTCTATTTCTAAAATAAAATCTGCTTGCGCATCATTGTGGCTGATGGCTATGCGTGCCGGACACATCGTCCGCAGCAACTAAGCCCAAATCGATAAGGCTTTGCGCACTGGCTCGGATGCATTCTTCCTCTGGACGCGAGTGCCAGTTGAGAATGCGCTTCGCCTTTTCTGAGCTGACGCTCAGGTCTCGATTGAGTTCATGAACAATAGTTCGCGCATTCGGGTCTATCGCTGCCATGGTTATGACGACCTCGTCGGGCACTTCTGAGAGAGGAAGTCGAGAGCTGTAGTTTGGGAAAAAATCGCGCAATGTCGCCACCAAGTCTTTAAGCCAAAAGAACCGTCCACCAACGATGATCCGTTGACCGCTAGCAGCAGGCGCGGTCAACGCACGAATGTGGGCGTCTGCAACGTCGCGTACATCGACCACAGAAAAACCAAAGCGCGGAATACCGTCAAAACGCCCCGTCATCAAATGGTGAAGCAGCCCTACTGATGTTCCAAAATGCCTACCCAGCACTGGGCCGAGAATGACGCTCGGATTGATAACAGCAAGATCAAGACCCGTATCCTGCGCAAAATTCCAAGCGGCTTGTTCACTCAGGGTTTTCGACTTGTAATAGGGCGTTGCGCGGGGGCTATTTATATCAGTCCAGTTCTCCTCGGTGTAGGGTGCATGTCCATTGCCGTGGTTGGTGGCCGCGATAGATGAGGTCATCACGACCCGTTTGACTTGCGCCTTATGTGCAGCGCGCAACACCCGTAATGTACCTTCCCGCGCGGTATTGATCAGAGCAGTTTCATCTTCGGGAAACCCCGGAGGGAAGGGCGAAGCGGAATGAATAACATAGCTGCAGTCTTTGACGGCTTCTTCCCAACCGGCATCGCTATCAAGATCTGCCTGTACAAAACTCAGATGTTCATTTGCATCGGGACAGTATTTGGCCAGGTTCCGACGTATCGCATCACCTTTTTCGATAGATCGCACCGTACCACGAACCCGATATCCCTGTTGTAGCAATTGTAATGCTATATGCTCGGCTAGAAATCCGGTAACGCCCGTCACAAGCACAGTTAAATTTCTGGAATGGTCATTCACCATGGCGGCCATCAAGGTTCCCTTTGGTTGCAGCGCGTAATAGCTAAAATTAGACATATAGACTCATATTGTCTAATTGTGTTTTTTGACAGGTTGGACATTAACTGTCAATAATAGCCAACCATGCATATTGATCGTAAAATAGACCACATTCTGGATGCTGCCCTGCCGGTATTCGTGCGCTTTGGTTTCCGTAAAACGTCCATGGCTGACATTGCACGCGCTGCAAAAATCTCCAGAGCCTCACTGTATTTGGCCTTCAACAGCAAAGAGGAACTGTTTCGTGCAGGCTCCATGAGGGCACATACCCGAACAATGGCGAATGTGACTGCGGTCTTGGCGCAATCTGGAAATGCTATTGAACGAGTGGAGGCGGCCATTATGGTCTTCCAGCGGGAACTGGTCATACCATTGAACGAGAGTGATGAAGCTAATGAGCTCTTTGCAACCAATATGGCACTTGCACCCGACATCACAATCGAAGCGCGCACCAAGTTATTGAACGTGCTGGAGCAGACATTAGCTGCTGCAGTTCAGACCGGTGAGATCAACCTTGAAGCAGCTCGTGCTACACCTGCGCAACTGGCAAGTCTCATTTTGGCGGGGATTGAAGGCATCAAGCATTCACGCAAAGCCGGGAATCATCTTGAGGATGAAATCAAGCTATTCATGTGTTTTTTACGTGTCGCAGTCACGCCATAGAAGGACTGCTAAAGTAACGGCACATTTAGCCGAATGATAAGCATTATGATAATGCAGCTATAGCCTTGAGCTGCATCGGGCGCGGCTCTCAATTTCATCCAGATGGAGCGGTTCACGACCTTTGGCTGTTCAGATCATTTCTATTTATTGCTCGCGAATGTTCTGATTTCTGTGAAAGAGCATACGTGATTTTTGCGATAAATTTGAAGAAATAGAAATATAGTTTCGGGGAGCAATTACAGATACTATAAACTATGCAATTTCGTTCTTGGGAAATTGTCACTAAGCTATTGAAAAGCTTGGTGGGTGCGACAGGGATCGAACCTGTGACCCGCTGATTAAGAGTCAGCTGCTCTACCGACTGAGCTACGCACCCACTTTTCTGAATTGGCATTCAGTAAGTGATCGGTTCTATAAAGTGGTGGTGCAGCTCTGTCTAGTCATGAAATTATTTTTTTGTGAAAAATATGAAGCCGGCTGATTTTTTTGCACAAAATTTATGTGCCAATTGTCAGTTTATGTTGTGTTTTTTGCAGTCTGATTGATGCCACTATTACCCAGCATGTCCGGCGCAGCGGGGTGCATGGCCTTGATGTGCGATAATCCATTGCACATATAACTTGCATTATGGTTATACGGGTATATCAGACTGCTTAAAGATACAGGCTGTGCATCGGATTGTTAATAATCTTACCGGTATAAAACAGGTGTTATTGGTGTCACAGAATGCAATTGTCATAACAGTTTTATTTTTGCGCCATAATTAGGCGCTGAAAAGTGGCATAGCGTCTGTTGCAGGATTGGTTAAATTGCTCATCAGGCAATATTAATCTTTTAGAAAATGATAGCGAAACAGTTCGGAGAGCAATCTTCGTGTTTTGCGTGATCTGAGGGTTCAATGGACGGTTTTATCGGTGATCTCGGGCAATTTATTTCGGCTAATCAGGCTTGGGCCGGACCAATTGTCGGATTGATAGCCTTCGGTGAATCGCTGGCTGTCGTCGGTATGCTGATTCCTGCGACACCCATCATGCTGGCAATCGGCGGGTTGGTCGGGGCCGGTATTATTGATCCTATTCCCGTGATGATCGGCGCTGTGATTGGTGCTGTTATCGGTGATATTATCTCTTATTTTCTTGGCTGGTGGCTCGGCCGCCGTGTTATTCACCAATGGCCATTGAATAAATATCGCTCGCATATTGCGCAAGCGCGCCTGCTGTTCCGTAAATACGGTTTTGCTGCTGTGTTCTTCGGTCGTTTTTTCGGGCCTGTTCGTTGTACGGTGCCGCTGGTGGCCGGTATGATGTCGATGGATCAGAAGCGCTTCCAAACCGCCAATGTGACCTCCGCTCTGGTCTGGGCGCCGGTTATGATCCTGCCGGGCTGGCTTGCCGGTAAAGGCGCCGGTATTTTTGCGCGTCTAGATGGTAGTGACTGGGTTTGGATGGCGGTTGCCATGACAGTTGTTGCAACGCTTGCCAGCATTATCGGGGTGCGTTTCATGCGTGCGCGTCCGAAACATGAGCGAAAACGCGGTGCAGCGAAGAATAAAGTTTCAGCGACACCAGCGGAATAGGCACCTTTTTAAGCTGTTAAACCGGTAAAATTTATTCATTTTTCGGTGGCGCTCACATTATAGTGTCGCCACCCTATGAAATATTTACCGGAATATCTTGATTAGAATTGCGTTTATACTCATTATAGCTGCAATTAATCGGAGCATTCATTTTAGTATGCTTCTGTGCTAATATTCAGTATTGAAACTGCTTATAGAAATTTTAACCGCGCAATTGCGCCTAACAGGGGTCTTTAAAAACTCTTATGCCGGAAGATACTTCTGACGATTCGTCTATTACGGATTGTTGCCATTTCAAATCGGTAACAATCCGAAACCAGTCTTTACTGCACGTTGAATACCGACGGAACAGGTCTTTGAGCTATCAGGCCTTTGTTTTACCGGTTGTGCATGTTTCCCGTTTTGCAAAGAAAATGCATGGCAGAGCTGCCGCTTGGCCAGCCATGATTGCACGCCAGATCTCTGAAAAGGAGACCGGCCTGCGGGATAAAATCCTCCTGTTTTTCGAAGTGTTTTGTAAGAACTCTCTGCGGATACCTGAAGGGGTTTCGGGCAGGGACTACTCTGATTTTACGCGATCAGAGCAAAAACATTCTGCAATTGAGCATTTCCGGTTCGCCATCTTCAAAGGTGATATCGGGACGGCGCTGAACCGGTTTCTCGAAACCGTGTATCGTGCCGACCCAGTGCTTGCGCGTTTGTCCGGCCTGAAGCTGGCTCACAACCGCATCCCGCAACAGAAATTCTAGGAAACGACAACCCATGGAATGGATTGCCGATCCCAATGCCTGGATAGGCTTGGTTACACTGATTGTTCTTGAGATTGTTCTTGGTATCGACAATCTTGTGTTTATTTCGATTCTTGCAGGCAAATTACCGCCGAGCCAGCGCAATAAAGCGCGGTTACTCGGTCTTTCGCTTGCGCTTTTGATGCGCCTTGGTTTGCTGGCTTCGATCTCGTGGATCGTGACGCTGACACAACCGCTGTTTACCGTTCTTACTTATGATTTTTCCGGCCGCGATATTATTATGATCGTGGGTGGTGTGTTCCTGCTTGCCAAGGGCACGATGGAGTTGCACGAGCGCCTTGAAGGTAAAGGTGCTATCAAAGAGGGCAATCCGGTTCATGCGGTGTTCTGGCAGGTTATTGCCCAGATCGTCGTGCTTGATGCGGTGTTCTCGCTCGACAGCGTGATTACAGCTGTTGGTATGGTGCAGCATCTGCCGGTGATGATGATCGCTGTTGTGATTGCCATGGGCGTGATGATGCTGGCTTCCAAGCCGCTGATGTCGTTTGTCGAAAAGCATCCGACCGTTGTTATCCTCTGTCTCGGTTTCCTGATGATGATCGGTTTCAGTCTTGTGATTGAAGGCTTCGGTTATCATGTGCCTAAGGGCTATCTCTATGCCGCTATCGGCTTCTCGATCCTGATCGAGGCTGCGAACCAGATTGGTCGTCACAATCGTGAAAAGCGTGTGACAACCAATGATCTGCGTGAGCGTACCGCTGGTGCGGTTCTGCGTCTTCTTGGTGGTGGTCGTGGCAGTGATAACGCCTTGTCAGAAACAGTGGATGTGATCGCCGAACATACAGCTGCTGCCGATGTATTCCGTCCGGAAGAGAAGGAAATGATCCGCGGCGTGCTGGATCTGGCGGATCGTCCGGTTCGCTCGATCATGACACCCCGTAATGAGGTGGAATGGCTGGATCTGGACGCGAGTGAAGAAGAGCTTCGCGCAGAATTGCGCCAGTTCGGACATTCACGCGTGGTGCTTGCCCGTGGTCAGGTGGATGAATTTGTTGGTGTTGCGCTGACAAAAGACCTTCTGCTCTACATGGCGGATTCCAAGCCGATCGACTGGCAGGGGGCTATGAAGCAGCCGCTTGTGGTTCATGAGCATAGCAATGTGCTGCGGGTGATGGAGCAGCTACGTGGTTCGTCTGTGCAGATGGCTGTCATCGTGGATGAGCATGGTTCGTTTGAAGGTGTTGCAACGCCGACAGATATTCTTGAAGCGATTGCCGGTGAATTCCCTGATGAGGACGGCGACACACCAAGCGTGGAAACGCTTGAGGATGGCGTCTGGATTGTCGACGGCTTCACCGATATTCGCCGACTGAGTGGCGTTCTGGATGCCGATCTTGTTGACGACGACGACCGCTACACAACATTGGCAGGCTATGTTCTCTGGCACCTCGGTCATATCCCGACCGGTGGTGAAAAATTCACGGCAGCAGGCTTCGAGTTTGAAGTACTGACCATGGAACGCCGCAATATTGCCAAGGTCAAAATTAAGGCCGTCTCTGCTTACGATATTTAAACGTAAGACCGATCAATGATCTTATAACGCCGCGTTCTTTGGAGTGCGGCGTTTTTTCTTATCTATTATGTGAACAGTGTGTTGCAGGAGATTGCTTGCAGTTTTTTACAAACACTTTTAACAAGTATCTGAAAAAAGGGCTGTTTTGCCTGTCTGTTTTGCTGGCTGAAAAGGAAATATCCGGTGCCAAAACTGTATACGATTATTTGTGCAACCCGCGCTGCACGTCATGGCGATAAATTCGCGAAATGGTTTAATGATTTTGCAGCTGCAAATTCTGACTTTGATGCAGAACTGGTTGATCTGGCAGAAGTGAAACTGCCATTCTTTGATGAATCAACCCACCCACGTGCGCAGAAATATGAGCATGAGCACACGAAAAAGTGGAGCAAGCTCATCGATGCCGGTGATGCATTTGTGTTTGTTATTCCGGAATATAATTATTCGCCACCAGCAGAATTTTTCAACGCGATTAACTTCCTCAATACCGAGTGGAATTATAAGCCTGCTGCAATTATGAGCTATGGCGGTGTATCCGGCGGTTTGCGCTCAGCACAGGTTGCCCGTTCACATCTGAGCACATTGCGCATGGTGGCTCTGCCGGAAGGTATTCCGCTGCCAAATTATCCGCAGTTCCTCAATGAGAATGGCGAATTTGTTGCAACTGAAATGGTTGAAGCCAGCGCGAAAACCGTTTTGGCTGAGCTGAAAGTCTGGAATGATGGCTTGCAGACTATCCGCAAAAAATAAATCTCTATCTTATTGATGCTTATAGAAAACCGCTGCAGCAATGCAGCGGTTTTTGTGTTTTTCCCGTTAGATTGACCTCACTAAATCACATAAATTTAATGGGATTATTGACAAATCCGTCTGATTGGCAGAAATTAACGGAATATTAAGTCCAGAGCATTTCCCTGTTTATCTTGAATTACAGGTAATGTTCTGTCTCTTTTTTATTACGCGTATCTTGTCCGTAAACCGCTTTGCACTTTACGGGATACGTTGTTAATCTGACGATACAGGAGTGTTATTCATGCCTCTTTTTCAATCTCTGAAGGGAATGATGAAGCAACGCCGACAAGCGTTTCAGAAGTTTTGGCAGGAAATTTCTCAGGATGAGAAGACAATCGAACGCCGACGTCAAAACCGTCTTGCACCTAATCAATCTGAAAAATTCGGCTGTTGGCGTCATCGCGGTATCTGGTAAAATCTTCTGAAATTCCGATTTTTCGACATGTTTCCGAAAATCATATTGCGCTTGATGTGTTATTGTTAGCAAAATCTTGCTCGTTCCTTTTAACGCTTGTTATAGATTTTCGATTTTTGGTCTGAATTTAAATTATCTATTTATATCAATGATTTAGTATTGATTTTACTTGAACGTTGCTTAATCTTTGGAGCTATCAGTAACTCCATTTTATTTGCACTCAGCAAAGAATAAGCGGCGGGGAATTCATGAAGAAGCTTCTGTTAACGGCCGGCCTTGCGCTCGGTCTCGGGTTTTCACAGACTGCGGCACAGGCGCAGGCACCGAAGGAAATCCTCAACGTCTCCTATGACATTGCCCGCGAGCTGTATGAGCAGGTCAATACTGCTTTCATTCCGGTGTGGAAAGAAAAAAGCGGCGAAACTATCACTGTTAATCAGTCTCATGCAGGCTCATCGAAACAAGCACGTTCCATTCTGGAAGGGCTGGAAGCGGATATTGTGACCTTTAATCAGGTGACGGATGTGCAGGTTCTCCATGATAAGGGCAATTTGATCCCCGCAGACTGGCAGAGCCGTCTGCCAAACAACTCTTCTCCTTATTATTCTCTGCCTGCTTTCCTTGTGCGTGCAGACAATCCGAAACAGATCAAAAACTGGGATGATCTGGTGCGCGATGATGTGCAGGTGATTTTCCCGAACCCGAAAACCTCTGGCAATGCGCGCTATACTTATCTCGCTGCGACTGCCTATGCGCGGGAAGCCTTTAACAAGGATGATGCGAAGGTTCGTGAGTTCATTGCCAAGCTGTTCAAGAATGTTCCGGTATTTGATACCGGTGGCCGTGGTGCGACCACCACATTCACCGAGCGCGGTATCGGCGATGTTCTGGTGACATTTGAAGCAGAGGTACTGGGCACACAAAAACTGCTTGGCAAGGACAAATATGAAGTCGTCGTGCCGCCAATCAGCCTGCTGTCGGAGTTTCCGGTAACCATCGTTGATAAGGTCGTTGATAAGCGTGGCTCGCGCGAAATTGCTCAGGCTTATCTCGATTTTCTCTATGCTCCCGAAGGGCAGGAAATTCTTGCCAGCAATTTCAACCGTGTGCATGACGCGGCAACTATTGAAAAGCACAAAGCCAATTTCCCTGATGTGAAACTGGTGCGTGTGGAAGATGAATTCGGCGGCTGGGCAAATGTGACCAAAGAGCATTTCGCTGAAGGCGGTATTCTCGATCAGCTCTTCACGGGCAATTAATCTGGCTTGAAACAGATAGCGACCGGTGCATCGTAACTGATGTGCCGGTTCTTCTCATAGAACACGCAGAGCAGGCCGGTTATGAAACGCCCAATATTCAAAGTCCGAAAAACAGTCATGCCGGGTTTCGGTGTTACGCTTGGCTGCACGCTGCTTTATCTGGTAGTGATTGTGGCTTTGCCGCTTTTTGCTCTGATTATGAAAACGGCCAGTCTCGGCTTTGCTGACTTCTGGGCGATTATCAGTTCACCACGGGCGGTTGCAACATTTAAACTCACGATATTGGCTTCGGCTGCTGCAACAGTTTTCAATGCACTTTTCGGCTTGTTAATGGCGTGGGTCTTGGTGCGTTATGAATTTCCGGGCAAGCGTTTGCTGGATGCTGCGGTGGATTTGCCCTTTGCTTTGCCAACAGCTGTGGCTGGCCTTGCTTTGGTGACGGTATTGTCGAAGAACGGCTGGATCGGTCAATATATCGAACCGCTGGGCTTGCATTTGGCCTATACGCCTGCGGGCATCATAATCGCGATGGCCTTCACCAGTATTCCCTTTGTTATCCGCACGGTACAGCCTGTCCTTGAGGATCTGAATCATGATGTGGAGGAGGCTGCGGAAACGCTTGGTGCCAATCCGTTACAGGTTTTCATCCATGTTATCTGGCCGATGATCCTGCCAGCATTTTTGGCGGGGAGTGCCCTGTCTTTTGCGCGGGGCTTGGGGGAGTTCGGCGCGATTGTTTTCATCTCTGCCAATCTTCCGTTTAAAACCGAAGTGACTTCGCTTCTCGTTTTTGTACGTTTGGACGAATATGAATATCCGGCAGCGGCGGCTCTGGCGATGGTGATGTTGCTGATGGCATTTGCAATGCTGCTGATAACCAATCTGATGCAGGCACGGCAGCTGCGCTATGCGGAGCGAAACTGATATGGCGATTTTGGCTTTTCCTGCTGTAGCATCTGAAAAAATCTCGCCACAGTTCCGGCGCAGGCTTTGGGGACGGCGTTTGCTGATCGGGCTGGCCGTTGTGCTGTCGCTGATCGTGCTTGGTATTCCGATGGCGGTGATCTTCTCTGCCGCCTTTGGCAGCGGTATGGGACGCTTTTGGCTGGAAATTACCAAGCCGGATACGATGCATGCGGTGTGGCTGACTGTGCTGACGGCGATTGTGGTTGTGCCAATCAATATGGCTTTTGGTGTTTGCGTGGCATGGCTGGTGACACGTTTTCGCTTTCCGGGACGGCGTTTGCTAATCAGCTTTATCGAGATACCGTTTTCAGTATCTCCGATCATTGCCGGTACGGCTTATCTGTTCCTCTATGGCGCGCAGGGGATGCTGGGACCTTTACTGGAGAGTTATGATCTCAAGATCATGTTCACAATTCCGGCGATCTTTCTCGTCAGCCTGTTCGTGACAAGCCCTTTTGTTGCCCGTGAGCTGATTCCGCTGATGGAGATGCAGGGCGGTGAGGATGAAGAGGCAGCACTGTCGCTCGGTGCCAGTGGTTTGCAAACCTTCTTCTATGTGACACTCCCGAATATCAAATGGGCACTGCTCTATGGTGCAGTCTTATGTAATGCGCGTGTCATGGGCGAATATGGCGCAACATCGATCGTCTCCGGGGCCGTTCGCGGTAAAACCAATACACTGCCTTTGCAGGTTGATCTGTTGTTTCAGGATATGAACACGGTTGGTGCGTTTGCTGCGGCTTCAACATTGGCGGTGCTGGCACTGCTGACACTGGTGCTGAAAGTCTGGCTGGAACGCAAGCAGGTAGACTAAGATATATAGAAAAGCCGCCTCTGAAATTGATTCAAAGGCGGCTTTTATCTTTTTGTAATTGTTTGTTTTATTGCGGCTGTGCTGCTGCCTTGCGCTGTGTCAGGATCATCACCAGTGCAATCAGGATTGTGCCGACAATGAAGACAAATGCAGCTGCCGCAATGGCCGGACTGATATTCTCACGAATGGTAGAGAACATTTGCCGCGCTAATGTGCGCTGGTTCGGGCCTGCCACAAACAGGGTCAGCACCACTTCATCCAGCGAGGTTGCAAAAGCAAACACTGCACCGGAAATAATGCCGGGTTTGGCCAGCGGCAGTGTCACCTTTTGCAGGATGACATAGGGTGGCGCACCAAGGCTTGCCGCTGCTTGTTCCACGCGCCGGTCAACACTTTGCAACACAGCCAGCACATTGATAACCACGAATGGCACTGCCACAACCGTGTGTGCAATAATTACACCGGTATAAGAATTGAGCAGATTATATCGCGCAAACATCAACTGCATACCCACGCCCAGTACTACGGCAGGCACGACCATCGGCAGCAAGAAGATCGTTTTGATCGAGTTGAACATGAAGGAATACTGATTGCCGCGTAAGCCTAAAGCACCAACGGTTCCCAGCACTGTTGCGAGTGCTGTGGTGCCGACGGAAATGATGAGGCTGTTGATGATCGAGCGTCGCCATGCATCCGCCTGCACCAGTTCCTGAAACCAGCGTGTTGAATAGCCTTCCATCGGATAGCCGAGCAACGCCCCGCTGGTGAAGGCCAGCGGCAGGATTGCCACCAGTGGTGCCAGCAGAAAGAAGACGACCGCAGCGCCGAACAGGAGTTTGAGGAGTTTGAAGCCGTTCATGAACGTACCTCCTTCTCAGTCGAGAGGCGCATATAGATTGTGTAGAGCAGGATGGTTGCAATCAGCAGCACCATGCCAAGCGCACCGGCCATGCCCCAGTTTGCAGCACCCATGGCGTAGAAGGCGATCACCGAGCTGATGAGCTGATCTTTAGCGCCGCCAATCAGAGCAGGGGTGATGTAATAACCAAGCGCTGTCATGAAGACGAGCAGCGAGCCGGAGACCACGCCGCGCATAATCAATGGCAACAGTACATGAAAGAAAGAACGCAGCGGATGTGCGCCGAGCGAGGCGGCAGCGGGCATCAGGTTCTTCGGAATACCAATCAGCACGCTGAAGACAGGTAATACCATGAATGGCAACAGCACATGGGTCATCGCGATAATCACGCCGGTACGATTGAAAATCAGCGCCAGCGGTTCACTGGTAATGCCGATTGCGATCAGTGCGGAATTAATCAGTCCCTGATCTTGCAGCAGGATGAACCATGCAGCAGTACGCACCAGTAGTGATGTCCAAAGCGGCAGCAAGACTGCGCCAAGCAGGAGCTGGCGTTTCCAACCTTCAACAGACGCGGCAACCATAGCGAACGGAATACCGATCAGAATACAGGCAATGGTAACGCTGAGTGCGGTGATGAAGGTACGCACCATAATGGTAACATTGGCGGATGCGTCAGATGGCAGAGAGCGTATTTCACCGGAAATATCGCGTTCCATATCAATGGCTGCGAGCAGATTGCGATCAGTCATTGTGCTGGAGGCAGCAACGGCTATCGCCTGCCAATAGGGCTGTTCGCCCCACTTTTTGTCTATGCCGACCAGATCAACCTGTGCGTAATCAACCGGTTCTTCCAGTTTGGTCAGTTGATTGCGGGTTTTGCTCATCAATGTACGGAAGCCCGGTTGCGCACTGTTGAGGCGGCGTACAAGATCACCATAAAGCTGAGCATCATTATTGTTTCGGATATCTTCGGCCAATGCGGCTTGCATGTCCGGCGTTGGTGGTGTTTCCGGATTCCAGTTGCTCACCGCTTGGGCGGTCAGTGGCAGTGCTTTGGCTGCCACCGGATCGGAGATTGCCTCTTTCATCATTGTCGCCAGCGGAATGATGAAGAACACCAGCAGGAACAAAGCCAGCGGTGCCACGAGTGCGAAGGATTTCAGCCGTTGTCGTTTTATTTCGCTCATGCCGCTGCCTTTGCAGATTTGACTTGGGTCGCAATTGGCCAGCAGTCAGCAGGAGAGAAAGATAACGTCACCGGATCCCCGGCTTTCAGACTATGGAAACTACGGTCGGCTTTGGTAACAAGGCTTTGACCGGCAAAGTCCAGCGCCACACGCAAATGATCGCCGTGATAAACAATATCGCTGACCGTGGCAGACAATTGATTGGAAGTGCTGTCGTCTATATTCAAACGCACGCGCTCCGGCCGCAGCGACAGACGGATATCCTGCCCCGCATGTAAGGGGGCTTCTGCATCAACACGTATGTCCTGACCATTGCTCAGGCGGATTTGGGTCTGGCCGTTTTGCGAGCCGGAGACTTTGCCGTCGATCAGATTGGTCTCGCCGATAAACTCCGCAACAAATTGCGTGGCCGGATGGTCGTAAATCTGGAACGGTGTGCCGATCTGCTCAATCTTACCGCGATTGAAAACAGCAATACGATCGCTCATTGTCAGCGCTTCAGACTGGTCATGGGTCACGAAAACAATGGTCAGGCCAAGACGGTGATGCAATTCGCGGATATCGAGCTGCATCCGTTCACGCAATTGCTTGTCGAGCGCGCCGAGCGGCTCATCCATCAGTACCACCTCCGGTTCAAACACCAATGCGCGTGCCAGTGCAACACGCTGCTGCTGGCCGCCGGAAAGCTGGGACGGTTTACGCTCAAGCATGGTGCCGAGCTGCACCATATCCAGTACACGCTTTACCCGATCCTGCGTCTCCGCTTTGGAAAGCCCGCGCATTCTCAGCGGAAAAGCAACATTCTCTGCAATTGTCATATGGGGAAACAGCGCGTAGTTCTGAAATACAACACCCATATTACGCTTATGCGGCGGAAGCTGATCTATGCGTTTACCACTCACGCTGACTGTGCCGCCGGTAGGCCGCTCAAAACCGGCCAGCAACATCAGCAATGTGGTTTTACCAGAGCCGGAAGGCCCGAGCATACTGACGAACTCGCCTTTGCTGATTGTCAGATCCAGATTATCGACGACTGTCAGTGAGCCAAATGCTTTGCTCACTTTATCAAAATGAATGAACGGATTATTCACGCGTAAAACCTCGTATAGGAGCTGATCACTGTTCAAATTGTTTTAGGCAATACTGTTTTCGGGATTAAAACAGGACAGTGATTGCTGTTGTCTGCTGCGGGGCGGCAACAGGAAATACGTTTTGAAATTTTGGAACTGCCAGACAGTCAGGGAGATTGAAGCTGTCCGATGCAGCCGCTCCGGAACAAATGCAACCTCACGGGGGAAAGGTATGCAAATGCCGGAGCGACTGTATGAACGGGCATGCATATGCCAGTTTTATGCTTCAGTTTACTGAGCAAGCCATGCGTTGAAACGCTGGTTCAGACTTTCAGAATTGTCTGTCCAGAATTCTACGCCGATCGCTGCCGCATCGGTCATATTGGCCGGAGTGGTCGGCAGGTCTTTACGGTATTTTTCGTCTACGAATTTATCGGCTTCGATATTCGGCAGACCATAGGTGATATATTCCGGCAGCTTGGCCTGATTATCGGCTTTACTGGCAAAAGCGACAAAATCCATCGACTCTTTCGGGAAAGGCGTGCCTTTCATGATTGCCCAGCTATCCACGGCATAAATGCTGCCGGGCCAGACGAAACCGAAATTTTTGTTTTCCGTACGGTTCAGGGCGTTGATGCGGCCATTATAGACCGAAGCCATCACAACTTCGCCGGAGGAAAGCAGCTGCACCGGCTGTGCGCCGGCTTCCCACCACACAATATGCGGCTTGATTTCATCGAGCTTCTTGAATGCACGCTCAACACCTTCCGGTGTTGCCAGCACATCATAAACATCTTTCGGTGCAACGCCGTCGGCAATCAGAGCAAATTCAAGGGAGTATTTAGCGCTTTTACGCAGCGAGCGTTTGCCCGGAAACTTTTTAACATCCCAGAAATCAGCCCATGATTGCGGGGCTTCTTTCATCGTGTCGCCATTATAGGCAATGCCGGTCGACCAGACGATAGCGCCGACGCCGCATTCATGTACGGCAGCCGGAATGAATTTATCTTTACCGCCGAGCTTTTCCCAGTCTATTGGCTCGTAAATACCGTCGGCACAACCAAGTTCCAGCTCTTCGGCTTCAACTTGAACAACGTCCCAGTTGGTTTCACCAGCTTTGACTTTAGCCTGCAGCACGCCGTAGCCGCCGTCCCAGCTTTCATCAAGCACCGGTTTGCCGAGTTCTTTGGCAAAAGGTTTGAAATAAATTTCGCGCTGACCGTCCTGATAACTTCCTCCCCAGGAGACGATCGTGAGGTCGCGTGCCTGAGCAGAACCGGCTGTCAAAGCCAGTCCGCCAAGCATGGTGCAGGCAGTGAATGCAATATGCGTAAGCTTCATTGATTATTCCCCACAGTTTATTGTTATGAAATTTGTTGCAACAAGTTACTCATAGGAAATGCGGAGGGGCAAGTGCTGATTATGCTGTTGGCGAACAATTAATGTCGAATAAGAGAAAAGCTAATTTAGTGCTTCTCTTATTTAAATCAGGAGACTTTGCTACAGCTTCTGCGTGTTACGCATCAATTTTTACGCAATATCTGAGGTTGAAAATGGTTTCTGATATATGAAACCATGAGGGGAATGGCGTGTGTTTTCCGCCGCTTGAAATGCTTATCTTCCGTAAACGTCAAATTGATACAGGGCATGTTTCGACTATGGGACTTGATGCGTTTTCGGAATGAATTTGTGCTTAAAAAAGATGGGTCACTGATTTCATTGAGGCTTCAGCGCGCAGAAATAAATTTTAAAATTTAATGTTTTTTAATTGGGCTGTTGCACTTCCGGAGAAGAATTTTATTGTAATCCGAGCGAGCGATGGGGACAGCGTCTGGTCATTTAAGATAGCACCAGCCGGTTCCTGTGTTATGCAGACCATCGCAGCAGGCCGGAATTTGCTACAGGCAGGTTTCCGGATTTCAGTTTTGATTCGCATATGGAGAAGTGACATGGGCCAGATTGGTCGCAGCTGGACATTTTATAAAGGCAAATGGCATGAAGGCGATGTGCGCATTCTAGGTGCGTCGTCGCAGGCAACCTGGCTCGGTTCCCTTGTCTTTGATGGCGCGCGCGGTTTTGAGGGCGTGATCCCTGATCTTGATCTCCATTGTGCGCGTGTGAACCGCTCTGCTGTTGCACTCGGTTTGAAGCCGACCTATACGCCTGAAGAAATCATGGAACTGGCCCGTCAGGGTATGGCGAAATTTGGTGAGAATGCTGCGGTCTATATTCGTCCGATGTATTGGGCGGAAGAGGGCGAGGCTAATGTGGTTCTGCCTGCTGCCGACAGCACCGATTTTGCACTGTGTCTGGAAGAGATTCCTATGGGCGAGCCAACCGGCTTTACCATCACCACGACACGCTTTCGTCGTCCGACGATTGAAACCATGCCGCTGGATGCAAAGGCTGCCTGTCTTTATCCGAATAATGCCCGCATGATCCGGGAAGCACGTGATAAAGGTTTCGGCAATGCATTGGTCTGCGATATGCTGGGCAATGTGGCGGAACTGGCGTCTTCCAACGTGTTTATGGTGCGTGACGGTGTGGTGTTCACACCTGCGCCAAACGGTACGTTCCTCAATGGTATTACCCGTCAGCGCGTGATGGGCTTGCTGCGCGATAATGGCGTGACAGTGACTGAGGCGACTTTGCGCGTTGAAGATTTCCGTGAAGCCGATGAGATTTTCTCAACCGGGAACCATTCCAAAGTTGTGCCGGTGATCGGCTTTGATGACAAGCAACTGAGCTATGGTCCGATTGCGCAAAAAGCCCGTAAGCTCTATTGGGATTGGGCGCATTCATAAGAATGTCTCTGTAACAAAAAAGCCGCGAAACTGAGTTTCGCGGCTTTTTTTGTTGTCATGATTTGATATCGACTTTGCGTTTCTTGGAGAATTCACCTTTTTCGAACACAAGAACGACGATCAGCGAAATACCAAACGGGATCAGCAAATAGAGCAGGCGGAAGACAATCAGCGCTGCAAGAACATCTGCCGGATTGAGATTGGGCAGGCCGGTGATGAACAGGAATTCCAGAACACCGAGGCCACCCGGTGCATTGGAAATCAGCGCGGCCGAGAATGAAATCAGGAAAATACCCAAAACGATCAGGAAGCCCGGATGGTTCACTTCCGGCAGAGCAAAGTAAATGATCCCAGCGGCGCCGATCAGCTCCAGAGGTGCGATCAGCAACTGCCACTTCACCACGGAAAGGCGTGGATAGGATAGCTGAAATTTGGAGCCGATGCGCAGCGGGCGCAACTGCATCCAGCTGCCGAACACATAAAGCGCAACCAGTACCAGAATGATGATACCCGCAGCAATTGCTAGGCTTTCAGGAATATCGCTATTAAAGCGCTGGAGCAGGTCCGGTTCAATCAGCAACACAATCGCGCTGAGGATCAGTGTGCCCAGAGCAAAGGTGAAGGAGCAGAAACCTACCAGTACGGCAACTTCAGCGCCAGACAGACCTTTAGATGAATAAGCACGGTAGCGCACAACTGCACCGGAAATCACCGATGCGCCGATATTATGTGACAGCGCATAAGCGGTGAATGAACACAGGCTGATAAACAGCCATGAAATCTTTTTGTTCAGATGCTTCAGCGCAATACGGTCATAACCGGCCAGAGACATATAGGACAGCAAGGCACAGCCTGCACTGAGCAGCCATTGCTTCAGTGTAATTGCGGCAAGACTATCAATTACATCTTCAAGAGAAATGCTGCGCAGTTCTTTGTAAAGAAGCCATACGGAGATGGTAACCGCGCCGAGGCCGATTGCCGGCCAGATGTAATCTTTCCATTTCATCTATCAGATGACACCTTTTTGCTGTTGGTGTGGTCACTTATGGTATCGCCGGATTACAGACTTTTAAAGGCCGGTTCTCTGTTGATTGATTCCACATCACATATTTGTAACAGGTATTCACATGTTGTCAGTTTTACTGTTTCGCACTTTTAACGATTTTTATGTCTTAATCATTAATTTATGGAACTTAAGGGTTCTTCAGGTGAAGTTTCTGTCAGTTTTTTCTGATTTTCGGTATTATTCTCTGCAATCTTTTCAAGAATGCCGCGTGCGATTTCCTCTTCGGCCAGAATAATGGTGCCGATACCGAGCTCGCGCAGGTAGTCAGCCTCTACAACTGATTCAGCGCGGGCAATAATATGCAGGGCAGGATTCTTCTGGCTGGCCTGAGCGATGACGCGCGCAGTCTCAAAAGCATAGGGCAATGCGAGGATAAGGCATTGTGCGTCTTCAAGACCGGCTCTGAATAGTGTTTCTTTTTCTGCGGCATTACCGAGAATAACTTCAACGCCGGTTTCACGCAGTTCAATCGCCGGTTTTTCCGCATTTTCAATCACCACAAGCGGGCATTTCTCTGCGAGAAGTTTTTCCGCAACGCGCGAACCGACCTCACCGTAACCGGCAATGATCGTGTGGCAGGTTAAGGATGTTGCATAAGCGCTGAACGACTTGATCGTGTGATATTCTTCATCATCTGCTGAGAGTTCTGTGACATCCGAAGATTGTTTAGTGCCGAGTTTGCGCTCGATGAACGGGCGCAGCCTCTCAAATCCGATAAACACCAGCGGATTAAACAGAATAGATAGAATTGCACCTGCCAGCACCAAATCCTGTGCTTCTTTTGGCATAAGTTTCAGTGAAACACCAAGACCTGCCAGAATGAACGAGAATTCACCAATCTGCGCAAGACTGGCAGAGATGGTCAGTGCAGTGCCTGTCGGATGTTTAAACGCGCGGACGATGAAGAAAGCGGCAGCGGATTTACCGATCATGATAATCAGTAATGTTGCCAGCAGTGACAGCGGATTGTTAATCAGCACCATCGGATCGAACAACATGCCAACGGAAACAAAAAAAAGCACCGCGAAAGCATCACGCAGTGGTAGGGATTCTTCGGCCGCCTGATGGCTGAGTTCCGATTCACTCATCACCATGCCGGCGAAGAATGCACCGAGAGCCAGTGAAACGCCGAACAGATTGGCCGCACCGAAAGCTACACCAAGCGCAATGGCCAATACACCGAGGCGGAACAATTCACGCGAGCCACTGGCGGAGATTGTTTCCAAAACCCATGGCACGACACGCTTGCCGACGACCAGCATCAAAGCAATGAATATAGCGACTTTGATCAGGGTCAGTACAATGATGCCGATAATGCCGAGACCAAGCGCCGAGGCAATCGGATCTGACGGTACTGTGCCGGAATTGCCGTATAACAGACCGGCAATGGCGGGCATCAATACCAGTGTCAGCACCATCACCAGATCTTCAACGATCAGCCAGCCGACTGCGATGCGCCCGCGATCCGTTTCCATCAGGCGGCGTTCTTGCATCGCACGCAGCAATACAACGGTCGATGCTGTGGAGAGTGCCAGACCAAAGGTGATAGAGCCGGTGAGATCCCAGCCGATAATCAGGCCGAGACCGGTGCCGAGTGCAGTGGCTGCAAAAATCTGCGCTAACGCTCCCGGAACAGCAATCGCTTTGACCGAAAGCAGTTCTTTCACGGAGAAATGCAGGCCGACACCAAACATCAGCAGGATAACACCGATTTCAGCCAGCTGAAGCGTTAGTTCCTGATCGGCTACAAAGCCAGGGGTGTAGGGGCCACACAACACACCTGCCAGCAGATAGCCGACCAGCGGGGAAATACGCAGACGATTGGCAATGGCTCCGAAGAGAAAAGCCAGACACAGACCAACAACAATCGTGGCGATGAGAGGTGTGTCGTGAGGCATAACGGCTGTCCTTTTAAAACCAAACTCCATTGAGTGAAACGCATTGGAGTTTGGCTAAGCCCGAGTGGCGATTGAACTTTTCAAGACGTGATAGGTAGAATCTTAACGCCTTGCGATAAGGGTCTTTTGCCGTTTGTCTCAACTGCAATATCGGCGGAATTATGCAGGTTCAGAAAAAGGGCAGAGAGGGAGGAGTATCACGCGGCGGTTAAGCTGCGTGATACTTATTTGTCTCGGATTATTTGGCGGTGACGGCAGTATCCGTATCGCCGAGGCCGCGCTTATGGGTGCGCTCCCACCATGTACCGAGCAGCATCAGAATTGGTGCTGCAATGAAGATCGACGAAGTCGTTGCAATGAACACGCCGAACAGCATCGGGATCGCGAAGTTCTCAACCGCACTACCACCCCAGATTGCCATTGGAAGAACGGCAAGGAAGGTACAAAGCGAGGTATAGATACAACGGGCGAAAACCTGATTGATACTCATATCAATGATTTCACGCAGCGGCTTAGACTTATACATGCGCATGTTTTCGCGCATACGGTCATAGACCACCACCTTATCGTTGACCGAGTAACCGACCAGCGTCAGCACTGCGGCAATCGCCGTGAGGTTGAAATCGAGCTGCGTGATAACAAAGAAACCGACCAGCTTGGTGGTATCCAGTACCAGAGTGGCAATCGCACCAATGGCGAAATACCATTCAAAACGCCACCAGAGATAGATCAGCATAGCGACAGCAGCCAGTACCAGCGCGATAAAGCCGGAACGGGCAAGCTCGCCACTGACTTTAGGCCCCACGACCTCGGTGCGTTCAATCTTCACGTCTTTGTCGATCGCCTGAACAGCATCACGGACTTTATTAACCGCAACTGTCTGGGCTTCTTCACCGCCATCCTGACGCTGAACGCGGATCAGAACGCTCTGGTCACTACCGGCATTTTGCAGTGCAACTTCACCAAGGCCAAGACCACCAAGTGAGGAACGCAATTGTCCCAGATCAGCTGGCTTGGAAGTGGTGATTTCGACCTGAATACCACCGGTAAAGTCGAGGCCGTAATTCAGACCCGGCTTGAAGAACAGGAACAGGGAGGTAATCGACAATACGACCGACACGATAATCCCGAAATAACGGGCTTTCATGAACTGGTAGTTGGTGTTTTCCGGTGCAACGCGAATCCAAGGCTCAATATGCAGCACTTTGAGTTTACGGCGACGGACAGACCAAGCCATGATCATGCGAACAACCGAAACAGCTGTAAACATGGAAATGGCAATACCGAGCATCATGGTAATCGCAAAGCCGCGCACTGGTCCGGTACCGAACATAAACAGCAGCAGGGTTGCAATCACGGAAGTGACGTTGGCGTCAACAATGGTCGAGTAAGCGAAGTTAAAGCCTTTATCGAGCGCTGCCATAGCGCCCATGCCTTTTTTGGTTTCTTCACGGATACGCTCGTTGATGAGAATATTCGCGTCCACAGCAATACCAATACTGAGGATGATACCGGCAATACCGGGCAGGGTGAGTGTCGCGCCGATCAATGTCAGTGCCGCAAAAGTCAGCACAATGTTGAGCAGCAGCGCGAAGTTCGCAATCATGCCCCACACGCCGTAGAGCATAATGATGAAGGCAGCGACCAGAATAAAGCCGAGAATACCGGTATAGACACCCATTTTAATGGCGTCGCCACCGAGATCAGGACCAACGGTACGTTCTTCAATAACGGTTAATGGTGCAGGCAAAGCACCAGCACGCAGCAGAGCGGAAAGCACCACTGTATCTTCTACAGTGAACGAACCACTGATCTGACCGGAGCCGCCGGTAATTGGTTCACGAATGGTCGGTGCCGACAGAACCTTGTCATCAAGAACGATAGCAAAAGGACGGTTGACGTTTTTAGTGGTGATTTCAGCGAACTGACGGGCACCCTGACTGTCGAAACGGAAGGATACGATCGGTTCGTTGGAACGCTGGTCAAATCCGGCGCGGGCATCGGTCAGACGCTCGCCGCTGAGTGCGACCTGATCTTCAATCGGATATTTGATATCCGGATTTTTAGAGTCTTCCATAATAGTGACGCCCGGAGGCGGCGTGCTGTTCGGATCCGCATCGGCAACCATATGGAAGGCCATTTTAGCAGTAGAACCAAGCAGCTGACGGAGCTGTGTCGGGTCTTGCAGGCCAGGCAACTGAACCACGATACGGTCACTGCCGACGCGCTGGATGGAAGGCTCGGAAACACCAACCTGATCCACACGCTGACGGATGATTTCAAGGCTCTGTGTCAGAGCGCTGTCGAGACGATAGGTAAAACCTGCGTCAGTCAGAGCCAAGCGGATCTGCTCACCCGGTGTGGTCACATCAATATCATTGATCGGTGTGCCAAAACCACTGGTCGAAATCGGGTTGACCAGCGTTTTAAGGGCTGTAACCGCACGGTCGCGCTGCGCAGTGTCCGCAATGTTCACCAGAACCGCATCGCCTGCAAGACGAATGGACTGTGGCTGGATGCGCTCTGAGCGCAGCTTGCTGCGGGCATCATCAAGCAGCGAACGCAGACGGTCTTTTTTCAGACCCGCCGCATCAACTTCAAGAACGAGGTAGGAGCCGCCACGAAGATCAAGTCCGAGTGTGACCTGATTTTTCGGGAACCAGCCAGGCATATTGGCAAGTTGCTCTTTGGTGAAAAGATTTGGCAGGGCAATAAGCATCCCCGCCAAAATGATGAAGCTGTAAAGATATACAGCCCATTTGGGTGTACGCATGAGAGGTAATCCGGTCTGAGTGTTGGCAATATCCGCACTTACGAAAAAGGACGTGATATTGTGCGACAGATGGAGTTTAAGGAAGCCTGTGCTGAGACAAGGTTGCCTGAAGAATAGCTGCTGAAAGCAGTATTAAAGGGAGCTAGGTGCGGGCGGTGCGCGCGCACGGAGAATATGACGGCAGGTTTGGGTTGCCGGATTGTTGCGCGAACGGGCAACAAATAATGCGGTAAAGGCCGCAAGAAGCGTAAATAGCGCAGGGATAATAAATGTCCCGTTGCCGCTAAAAGGCAAAGCCTTGTTACCGAAATAGAGGACAGGCGTCAGAATAGCTCTGACCGGCGCGCTCAGCGTGCCGTTCTGTGTTCTGCCCGCAGGGTCAGACGTCTGAACATTCTGACGATCCTGCAGTACGGCGGCTGTCTGATAGCTGAGTGAGCCCGGATCAGTGGCGCCGATCAGCGCTGATTGCAGTGCCAGTAGCCCGGTCAGAAACCACAGCAACCCGAAAGAATAAAGCACAGTGCGAAGAGACAGCGTGTGCTGTTCCTGTCGTGCTTTCCCTTTTATTTCGCTGCAAAGTCTGGATCTGAAAATTGTTCCGGCCCGCTCTCTGTGCTGATTTGCAAAACTATCTTTACGACTTCATTAACCATTCATCATCGTAATCACAAGAAAAATAGCGGATCAGAGACGGCTTTGTACATTATAGTTTTGTAGGGCGATGGTTCTTTGGTGCCCTTCATTCCGCTGGTAAAGATTTTACCGATAATCATGAAGTCAGACGCTATGCGGCAGGAAGTTTGTAAGTTCTTCTTATTTGCGCCTATATTCTCCGTGAGAAAGCGCTGTTTCAAGCCTGTTGTCCGGTGCAGATTTTTGTAGACTGGGCGGTCTGAAAAAGCCAATGAGATGAATCACAAACAGCAGTTTATTGAGAGACAGATTTTGAAAAAGCTATCGGCGTTTTCCTTACGGTTCGTGTTAAGTTTGTTTCTGCTGTTTGCAGGGCTGACTGCCGGAGGGATTGCGGATACCGGTTGGATGAGTGCGCAGGCACAAACCATGCCGGACAGCGCAGAGGCTCCCAAAGCTCAGGAGGCGACGCAAAGCTCGGTTGTGCAGCCAAATCTGGCTACGCAGCAAAAGACTGTGGTTGAAGATTTGCGCAAGCAAATAGAGGAAATTAACAAGGCGCTTGATAAGTCTAAACATAATGATGAAGCGCTGGCCAATATTAAGGTCAAACTTGAAGCTATCTTTAAAAAGCTGCTTGATGCGGGTGTCGCATTTCGCCCGCGCTTAGGTGAAATTAATTCGCGTCTGGAGCAGATCGGGCCACCGCCTGCTGAAGGGAAACCGGCGGAATCGGAAATTGTTGCCACAGAACGTGCGCGCCTGACCGGAGAAAAAGCCGAGATCAATACGGTTCTTGGTTTTACTGAAGATGCATCGGTACAGACCAGTCAGCTGATTGAAAAAATCGGTGCTATGCGCCGTGATCTGTTCACGCAGACTCTGTCGCAGCGCGTTGACATTAATACGGCGCTGGTCACCGAGGTGATCAATGCTGCCGGTTATGAGACCAAGACATTTTACTATCTTTTGAAGTCCTGGTGGGATTTCACGCTTTATCCAAATCTCTCGACATTGCTGGGCGTGCTTGCCATTGCGGTTTTTCCGGCATTGCTGATTCATTTAAGCGCACGGCGCTGGTTGGCTGACCTTTACGAGCGCGATCCGCTGGAGGAAAAGCCAAGCTATCTCAGCCGTTTGTCGGTCGCTTTCTGGTCAACGGTTATTCCGTCGCTAGCAATTGTTGTGTTTCTGGGGCTTGTCTACGGGTTGCTTCAACGGTTCAACCTGTTGCGGCCAGATGTGGGGCAATTGCTTGCCGCGCTGTTCTCCTTATTCTGTGTGGTGCTGTTTATCTACCGGCTGGCCCGCGGTGTTCTCAGCCCGGATATGCCGAACTGGCGTTTGTTGCCGATAGCACCGAAACCGGCTCATATTTTGATCTGGTTGCTGACGGCAGCCGCCATTACGCAAAGTATTGAATATTTTCTGGAAATTCTGAATGGTGTGATGTCGTCGCCGCTGTCGCTGACCGTGGCGAAGAGTGTGATCGGTACGGCAATGGTCGGTGCATTGCTGTTGGCAATTGCTTTCCTGAAGCCGATCCAAAACCCCAAAACCGGCGAATTGCGAGAATGGCCGAAACTGACCAAAATCATCCTGATTTTGCTCGGATTGATACCGATCTGTGCTGCGGTTCTGGGTTATATCGGTCTGGCGCGTTTTGTGGCGCAGCAGATTGTAGTGACCGGTGCTTTTATCGTGACCATGTATCTGGGCTTCCTGACCGCGCGTGCGATCACTCATGAAAAAGCATTTGCAAACACCAGTCTGGGACGGAAACTGCGCGATAAGTTCAATGCCAATGATGCGACATTGGATCAGCTTGGTCTGGCTGCTGGTATTTTTATCAATCTGATTGTGTTGCTGATTGGTGTGCCGCTGGTTCTGATGCAGTTCGGTTTCCAGTGGTCGGAGATGATCTCCGGATTCATTCGGCTCATGACCAGTTTTCAGATCGGCAGTTTTTCGATTTCACTGCTGAGTATTCTGACCGGTATTCTGCTGTTTATACTGGGGTATTTTGTAACCGGATTGTTCCAGAACTGGCTGGACGGCAGCGTGATGGCGCGTGGCCGCGTTGATCCGGGCGTGCGCAACTCCATTAAAACGGTCGTCGGCTATGTTGGTCTGGCGCTATCAGGGCTGCTCGGTATTTCTGCCGCAGGGATCAATCTTTCCAGTCTGGCACTGGTGGCCGGTGGTCTTTCCCTTGGTATCGGTTTTGGCTTGCAGAATATTGTCTCGAACTTTGTTTCGGGTCTGATCCTGCTGGCCGAACGCCCGCTGAAAGTCGGTGACTGGGTTCAGACCGGAACCGTTAGCGGTTTCGTAAAAAAGATCAGTGTTCGTGCAACCGAGGTTGAAACCTTCCAGCGTGAAACGATCATTGTGCCGAACTCGACACTGATTAATGATAATGTTGGTAACTGGACGCACCGTAACAAACTTGGCCGCTCTGACCTGCAAATTCTGATCGGCTATCGTACAGATGTACGCAAAATTCAGGCGATGCTGTTTGAGATTGCCAAAGAAACGCCGCTGGTTCTGAAAAATCCGGAGCCGATGGTGTTTCTGATCAATATGACGGAACTCGTCAGCAGCAATATGATGATGCGTTTTGAAATTCGTATTTTTCTGGCAGATATTACCAGTGCGCTTGGTGTGCGTAATGAATTGCAATTCACGATTGTTGAGCGTTTCGCAGAAAAAGGCATTAGCGTCATGCCTTTGCCATCGCCGATTGTTTATCCGGAACCGCATGTGAATTCGGAAGAGGAAACTTAAAGCTGCGAGAGTGCTTACAGCATAATTCCTTAAACTTGAATCCGTTTAAGTAAAGCTATGCTGTAAATATAAAGTGTTAGAGCGACCTTTGTGCGCCCAAGAGGGCGCACGGCGCTCTATCCCGAAAAGTTGTTCGATTCTTTTCGGGATTAAGCTTTAATTAACCGGCCATTCAGTTGCGGTTCATCGGTAATGATTATAAATAAGGCCATGAAATGATGCACAGCAGACAAAAATGTGACTGATGACAGAGCATTTAAAGTGTATCAAATTTCAGAGATTGGGGAGTGCTATGGTGAATATGAAAAAAACCGGATTTGGCAGCCTTGTTGTGGTTGCAGGCATTCTGGCCGGATCAGTGTCCGCCTTAGCTGCATCCGTTCTGAATAGCGACAGCACAGCGCAGACGCTTGTGGTGACTGAAGGTTCGTCCAAGCAGCAGGTCACTGTGCAGCCGGGCGAAAAAGTAACGATCTGCCCGAGCGGTTGTTTTGTAACATTCCCGAATGGTGACCGTGAGGCGCTGACCGGTAATGAAGCCATTACAATCCTGAATGGCGGCGGCACTTATAAATAAGCGCTGACAGCTCAAAAAATTTAACAAAAAGTCGCAATGGTCATCGCCGTTGCGGCTTTTTTGTTGCGCTATTTCTCACGGATCAGAACCTGCGTCGCGGCGCTTTTCGGCTGTGTCGCAAACAGACCTTACAACGCATTGAACTGACAGCATAGTAAGCGAAACCGGCTTTGGGTGTCTCAAGGGAGATGCACTCATGACGGGAGATTTGCGCCCTGCCACGTTGTTGCCGTGCCGGTTGAAGGCACTGAAATAACAGGCTGTTTCAGAGTGTTGCAGTGCCGGACCGTCTCCTGAAGAAAGACGCGGCAATGTCGGTTCAGAGGAATAGATTTCATGAAGACCCATGCCCGTGCGGTGGTTATTGGTGGCGGTGTGGTAGGCGTGTCAACGCTCTATCATCTGGCGAAAAAAGGCTGGACAGATTCTGTACTGATTGAGCGCAAAGAGCTCACTTCAGGCTCGACATGGCATGCGGCAGGGCTTTTGCCATTGTTCAACCTTAGTTATTCGGTTGGCCAGATTCATAAATATTCCGTCAAATTCTATCAGGAACTGCAGGAAGAAACCGGCCTGAATGTCGGCTTCAGCAATTGCAGCAATATTCGCTTAGCGCGTACCAAAGATCGCTGGGATGAATATATGTATTATGCCAGTGTTGCCGAAACCATTGGTGTGCCGGTTAAACTGCTGACGCCGGAAGAGGTCAAGGAAGTCTGGCCGCTGGCAGAAACAGACGGCATTATCGGTGCAATTCAGCATCCCGATGACGGATATATTCAGCCGGCAGATCTTACTCAGGCGCTGGCAAAGGGCGCCCGCGACATGGGCGCTACGATTTATCGCTATACTGCGGTGATTGATATTGAGCAATTGCCGGGCGGTAAGTGGCTGGTCAAAACCGACAAGGGCGACATTACCGCTGACCATGTTGTTTCCGCCTCGGGTAGTTTCGCTGCCAAAACCGGCAAGATGGTTGGTCTGACTGTACCGGTCGTGCCGGTAGAGCATCAGTATATTGTGACCGAACCACATCCTGCTGTGATGGAGCGCAAGGCAAAAGGTTTGCCGGAAATGGGCGTGCTGCGCGAGAGCGACAGCTCATGGTATATGCGTGAGGAAAATGGCGGCTTGCTGCTCGGGCCTTATGAGATCGGCGCGCCGGTTTGCTATCAGGATGGCCCATCGGATGAGAGTGAATATGAGCTGTTTCAGGAAGATCTCGAACGCCTGATGCCTTATATCGAGACTGCGATTGCGCGTGTTCCGGCTTTTGGTGAAGTGGGGATTAAGAAGGTTTATAACGGCGCGATTGCCTATACGCCGGATGGTAACCCGATTATTGGCCCTGCACCGGGACTGAAGAACTTTTGGCTCAATGAAGGCCATTCCTTTGGTGTGACCGCAGCCGGTGGTGCCGGTTGGCAGCTGGCCGAATGGATTGTGGAAGGTGAGCCGTCCATTGATATGATGGGTGTCGATCCGCGCCGTTTTGGCCCTTATGTCACGGAAGGCTATCTCAAGGAAAAAGCCGAAGAAGCCTATGCTGATGTGTTCTCCGTCCATTATCCGGATGAAGAACGCGGCGGTGCGCGTCCGCTGAAGCGTTCCCCGTCCTATGATCGCCAGAAGGCGCTGGGTGCTGTATTCGGTTCAGTCTATGGTTGGGAGCGTGCCAACTGGTTTGCGCCGCAAGGCTATGGGCTTGATGTTGCTTCGCTCGACAAGCCGGATGTGCTGCTTAATCAGAACCATCCTGATCCGGATGCTAATGGTAAAGTGCAGGAACTCTGGTCATTCCGCCGCTCGAATTATTTTGAGCATGTGGGCAATGAAGTGAAAAATGTCACCAATAATGTCGGCTTGCTGGATATGTCTGCTTTCGCCAAGATGGAAGTGAGTGGCTCCGGTGCCCGTACGTGGCTGGAAAGCATTCTGGCGAACCGTGTACCGAAGAAACAGGGGCGTGTGGCGCTGAGCCATATGCTGACGCCGCAGGGTGGTGTGCAGAGCGAGTTCACGGTTTATGAGTGGAAACCTGGCACATTCTATCTGGTATCTGCCGGTGCCTATGAGAATATCGACCATGATTATCTCTATAAGCTGGCTCCGAAAGATGGCTCGGTTATTTTGCGCCCGATCACGCAGAAATATGGCGTGCTGGTTCTTGCAGGGCCAAACAGCCGCAAAGTTTTGGAAAAACTGACCCGCACCAGCCTGTCTAATGCGGATTTCCCTTGGCTTACAGGTAAGGAAATCAGTGTTGGTACTGCAACGGCGCATGCTCTGCGCGTCAACTTTGTCGGTGAACTGGGTTGGGAACTGCATCATCCGATTGAGCAGCAGAACACGATCTATGATCTGGTGATGGAAGCAGGGGCAGAGTTCGGCATCAAACCGTTTGGTATCCGCGCCATGTCTTCGATGGGGCTTGAAAAATCCTATCGCCTGATCCCGCGTGAAATGTCTGTTGAATATAATGCTCTTGAATCCGGTCTCGATCGTTTCGTGCATCCGAATAAGGGTGAGTTTATCGGTCGTGATGCGGTTATTGCTGCTCAGGAAAAGGGTTTGCGCTGGAATTTCGTGACACTTGAGGTTCATGGGGTCGATGATGCCGATGCCCGTGGTTCTGAGGCAATCCATAAAGACGGCAAACTGGTTGGGCGCGCAACCAATGGCGGTTTTGCATGGCGTCTCAATAAGAGCATTGCACTGGCTATGGTGAAGCCGGAATATTCTGCGATCGGCACAGAATTGGAAATCAGCATTCTGGGCAAGGACTATAAAGTAACGATTATTCCTGAATCGCCATTCGATCCTGAGAATGAACGTCTTCGCGGATAAGTTTCAGACACTAGTGCGCCCTCTTGGGCGCACAAAACTCGCTCTAACAATATATATTTACAGCATAATTTTACCTTGAACTGATTCAAGCTTAAAGAATTATGCTGTAAAACAAAAACCACCGGCATTTCTCACGAAGTGCCGGTGGTTTTTTTATGTGCGGATTGATGGTAGCGGTATCAATTGCAGGCAAAGAAAAAGGCCGGTTTAACCGGCCTTTTATATGGGATTACGCAGCAATGAGCTGTTTTCTGTCGGCACGTTCCTGCTGTGGTGAGCGGCCATAAAGCTCGCGATAGCACTTGGAAAAATGCGAGGCAGAGACAAAGCCGCAGGCAACGGCCACTTCAACCACTGGCATTGAAGACTGAATTAGCAAGTGACGGGCACGGTCGAGGCGGATTTCCAGATAATAGCGGGCAGGGGAACGTCCCATTTCCTGACGGAACAGGCGCTCAATCTGGCGGCGAGACAGGCCAACATTGCCAGCCACATCCAGCAGCGACAGCGGCTCGGTGAGGCAACCTTCCATCATTTCAATGATCGACAGTACTTTGGAGTTCTGAACACCCAGACGTGCGCGTAACGGCAGACGCTGACGGTCATGCGGTTTGCGTACGCGATCAGTCAGTGCCTGCTCACAGATGCTGTTGACCAGATTTTCATCAAAGTCATCGCCGATCAGCTTGAGCATCATGTCCAGAGCTGCGGTGCCGCCTGCACAAGTATAGAGATTGCTGTCGATTTCAAACAAATCCGCATAGACCTCAGCCTTCGGAAAGGTCTCGGAAAAGCCCGGCAGGTTCTCCCAGTGAATGGCGCAGCGCTTGCCGGAAAGCAGTCCTGCAGTGGCCAGAATATGCGCGCCGGTGCAAAGACCGCCGACCGAAATACCGCGATTATAAGATTCGCGCAGCCATGCCAGCGTGGATTTATTCTGATAGCTTTCCACATTCACGCCGGCGCAGACAAAGACCATGCTGGGGCGGTTTTCACCAATCAGATTGCGGCGTTCATCATCGAGTGAAGTATTCGCGGAAAATTCAATGTCACTGGAGGCCGTAACCGGCTTGCCGTCAGCAGAGGCTAAGCGCCAGCGATAGGCTTCATAGCCCAGCATACGATTGGCAATGCGCAGCGGCTCAATCGCCGTGGCAAAGGCAATCATCGAAAAATTTGGTACCAGAAAAAAGACAATAGACCGCTTAAGCCGCGCTTTATCATTCATGGCCGTGTTCCCGCATATTCAGAGCTGTTTTGCCTGAGGGCAAAATGCTCAATTATCTATTTTAAGCAGCACCGGACTGAGCAGAGAAAAAACGGATCTCATCCTGAAGGATAATCTCCCCGCAAAAGCGGCCTCTGTTGTTGTCGTCACTACTTTTATCGTTTGATATCTTGTTACGCCTTATCTCTGTCCCATACAGACGACGCAATCAGGATATCGGTATTGAGACATATTCTTCGCAGTTAGGGAAGTGCGGCCAAATGCCTGTCGCTAAATGGTATTTTGATAGCGAAAAATGGCGCGCAAAAGCAGATTTTTTGTAATCTTAGAATGGCTATAAACTCAAAACATGTCGCGAACGGTATATGGTTGATAGTTGTAACGATTTTTCCCTCTCCAAAGAGGAGTAAAAGCCCTTATCTCCCTCAAAATATGATTTTGGCGTGCAACCATAGCGGGCTGTTGTGCGTTCATAAGAATGAGACTGTTTTGTCTGTTGATGCGCAATTGTGCTGTCTTTTGCTTGAAATAATTCAGCAAAGCAGCTCAGGGTTGAAAACAGGGCAGCCTTTCCGGTTAAGATTTGGGAGATAAATGAATGAAGACTTCTGTATTTACCCCGCTTGTAATTGTTGTGTGTGCTTTTGCTCTCGCTGCCTGCGCGAATACTGTGCGTGGTGTCGGCAAAGATGTGAAAGATACCGGCCGCGCTGTGCAGCAGACAATTGAATAAAGAACTGCTTTTATTAAGCACAAAACCCGCATTGCCTGCGCAATGCGGGTTTATTTTATGGAAATATTTTAATTATTTAACGCCGCACCATTGCGGCCATGACGGAACTCACTGAAGTCTGGCCTATAATAATACCTTTTTCGCAGCAGATATTTATCTGCTCGGCCTGTTCATCAACCAGTTTACGCATAGCTTCTTCCAGCAGACAATCACAGCGGATCACAGGCAGATTGGTGTTTTCACCTTGTGGCGGCGACATAATCGTATCGACACGGATAACCCGGCCGCGATTAACTTCCTGCACAAAGCTTTCAATATAAGCATCAGCGGGGTTCAGCACGATATCCTGTCCGCTGCCTTGCTGGATAATTTCACCGTCACGCAAAATCGCAATCCGGTCGCCGAGACGCAGTGCCTCATCAAGATCATGTGTAATGAAAACGATGGTCTTTTTGATTTCCTTCTGTAAGTCCAACAGCACGCTTTGCATATCCACGCGGATCAGCGGGTCGAGTGCGGAGAAAGCCTCATCCATCAGCAGGATAGGTGCATCATTGGTCAGCGCACGGGCGAGCCCGACACGCTGCTGCATACCACCCGATAACTGGTTCGGATATTTTTCTTCAAAACCTTTGAGGCCGACACGATCAATCCAACGATGGGCTTCCTCCAACTGCTTAGCGCGTGGCACGCCCTGAATTTCCAGTCCGTAAACTGTATTTTCCAAGACTGTACGGTGCGGCAGCAGTGCAAATTTCTGAAATACCATCGCAGTTTTATGCCGACGGAATTCCCGCAACTGCGCTGGTGACATGGTAACAACATCTTCATCGCCAACCAGCAATTCACCGCTGGTCGGATCAATCAGCCGGTTAATATGGCGGATAAGTGTGGATTTTCCGGAGCCGGAGAGCCCCATTACCACCTGAATTTCGCCAGCCGGCATATCAATATTAATATCGCGCAACCCCAGAATATGGCCGTGCTGGTCATTGAGTTCGGCTTTGGTCATGCCGTCTTTAACCAGTTGCACAAAGGCTTTTGGATCATGGCCGAATATTTTGTAGAGGTGGCGAATGGAGATGCCCGCAGCCGGTTGTTCCAAGGCTGATGCTGTTGAATGATTAGCCATGCGTGATCTCCAGATGTTTCTGCAGTCGCGCACCATAGGCCTGACTGATACGATCGAAAATAATGGCGATACCGACAATGGCCATGCCGTTGAAAATGCCCAGCGTGAAATATTGGTTGGAAATTGCTTTGAGTACCGGCTGTCCAAGACCCTGCACGCCAATCATCGAGGCAATGACAACCATCGCCAGTGCCATCATGATTGTCTGGTTGATACCGGCCATAATGGTCGGCAGAGCTAGTGGGAGCTGAACATTTTTCAGTTTTTGCCATGAGGATGAGCCAAAGGCATCAGCTGCTTCCAGCACATCGCGGTCAACCTGACGGATACCAAGATTGGTCAGACGGATGATCGGCGGAATGGCATAAATTACGACGGCAATCAGCCCCGGCACACGACCGATACCAAGCAGCATCACCACCGGTATAAGATAAACAAAGCTCGGCATAGTCTGCATAATATCCAGTACAGGGCTGATAAATTTCTGCAGCCGGTTCGATTTAGCCATCAGAATACCGGTCGGAATGCCGACAATAATTGCAATCACGGTACAGACAAAAATCATCGAAATGGTTTTCATCGTGTCTTCCCACATGCCGAGATAACCGATGATAAACAGGGTAACGACAGAGCCGATCGTGATTTTGATGCTGCGGCTCGATACCCATGCAATTGTAGCAACCAGCAACAGGATCACCGGCCAGGGTGTGCCGGTCATAAAGCGCTCGGCCTGAATTAGAAAATATTGCAGCGGACTGAAGAAGCCTTCAATCGCATCACCATAGGCACGGGTGAAGTTACGGAATGTCTCGTCAATCGCTTTTTTGAGATTGGTGAGTGTAGCATTGTCGAGATTGGGGAAGCGGTACAGCCAGTCCATAAAGCGTCTGTTCTCCTGTTATTTTCAGGCCGGAGGCAGACAAAATTCTGCGTCGCTCAACCATGAAAATATCTGCGTTTCTGCACTTCAATCGCCCCTGACAGCGGCAAATACCGGTGATCGGGCAGGCATGCGGTTCTGTGTAAATTTAAAACAGAATGTCCGGAGGGTATGCCTGTCCAGTATTGAACACCGGACAGGTCGCGCTAGAGCGTGTCGCGTTTAATCTGTAGCACTGTGCTCGCTCTAGACTTTTAATGTGTCGCATTATCCCGAGGTCAAGTTGATCCAACTTGACTGTGAAATGCTCTAGCTGGTCAGATTGCGGCTTTTACTTTCTCCGCAACATCAGCGGGCACCCATTTTGTCCACAAGTCTTCCTGCGTTTTGAGGAAGTGGACGGCTGCCTGTTCGCCTGTTGCCTGATTGTCAGTCATCCATGCGAGCAGCTTGTTCAGCGTGTCGTTCGACCATGAACGGTTTTTCAGATAATCAAGGGCAGGGCCAGCACGATCAGAGAACTTCTTGGTAACAAGGGTTTCCACGCGGTCTTTCGGCCAGCCGTTTTTCTTCGGATCTGGGCAATCGAGCACTGTATTGCAGCGTTTCCACTCGGCTTCATCAATATCATAGCCGGTTTTCAGCATAACCATTTCATATTTGCCGAGAAGCGCAGTCGGAGCCCAATAGAAGGCGGCAATCGGTTGATTACGCTCATTGGCTTTGGCAATAGCGCCGTCCAGGCCAGCTGCTGAGCCGGTATCAATCAGATTGAAGCCAGCTTTTTCAAATTCAAAAGCCTTATAGAATTGGCTGGTAACGACTGTTCCACCCCAACCCGGCGCGCCATTATAAATAGCACCTTTGGATGGATTTTCCGGATCAGGAAACAGGTCAGGATGTTTCAAAAGATCATCAAAGGTCTTCAAATCAGGGTTTTTATCGGCAATATATTTTGGTATCCACCAACCCTGTTCACCGCCATCCGGCAGGGATTCAGACAGAGCGATAATTTTACCATCATCAAAACCTTGTTTGACAATATCCGGCAGCAGATCGACCCAGCCTTCCGGCGCAATATCCGGCTGACCTTTTTCAACCATAGATGTGATGGTCGGTACAGTATCGCCGACAACAATTTCGGCATTACAGCCATAACCCGCCGTCAGAATAATTTTATCAAGATTGGAAAGCAGTTCGGCAGACTGCCAGTTCATATTGGAGATGGTGACATCACCGCATTCGGCAGCTTGTGCAGAGGCGGCTATCAGACCGGAAGCGCTGAAAATTCCGGCGGCAAGAATAGTTGAAGCAAGAAGCCTCTTCATGTTTATTCTCCTGTTCCCCGTGGTGCCGGTTATTTTCTGTGTCCGGTGGCACCGATGCCGGAAACAGTTATTTTTCACTGCCTATATGCAATATTTTAAGGAGGAAACTGTGCGGTTCCCCAACGACGAACTGTAACGAATTAACGACATTTGTTTATTTCTTGTCGGAAATACCGGTTATTTCACAGTTGAAGAATTTAATAATCACGCTGTATTTTGGAAATTAAAGAATACTGTTTTTGTCGGGTTAATAATCTTGTCGCGTATTTTGAGTTTTGTCAGATTGATTCAAGATTTAATTATAACTAACTGAATTTTAACATTATTTACGGATATAAATTTGAAATTGGAGATATTGAATTCTCAGGCGCAGCTATGCAGCTGCATAGCCACTGAGCGGTATGAAGAGTAGCTTGAAACGGGATTATGAAGCTTAGGAGAGAGGCAGGCAAGAGCATCATTTGCATGCCTGAACGGGAGCCATCTCCGCGACGGCAAAAACCGCGCTGTCGCTGTATAGCTTGCGCGGTAATTGCCAAAATACGCTTGGCTCATCTGCCTCACTCAACGCGGCAGATTAAAATACAACTCCGGTACGCAGTACTTGATCCGGAGTAGGAGGCATCGCTGTCTCTTATCCACTCTTTTAAACACACATCGTTACCGTTCGGTTATCAAGAGTTTAACGGGTGGTAAATATTGAAGTTTTTTGACTGTTTTTCTCCTGCGACACAGATTATTTCTCACACACAGTGGAATTAAATATGAGAGAACAGGCTATTCTAATTAAAACATTCTGTATTTTCAGAAGGTTATTAATATTGAGCAGCAGATGATGAAGTTAAGGAAAAGATGATGACGGATAGCTGGCAGTTCTGGGCACTGGTATCAGCGGCATTTGCAGCTCTGACGGCAATTTTTGCCAAGCTGGGCATTGCCGGTATTAATTCGGATTTTGCGACTTTTATCCGTACATTGGTGATTATTGCAGCACTCTGCCTGTTTCTGACAATCAGCGGTCAGTGGCAGAAAACTTCAGATATTTCCGCTAAAAGCTGGGTGTTTCTGGTATTGTCAGGTCTGGCCACCGGCGCATCATGGATTGCTTATTTTCGCGCGCTTAAAATCGGTGACGCTGCGCGCGTTGCACCGGTGGATAAATTGTCGATTATTTTGGTGGCGATTTTCGGCGTGCTTTTCCTTGGCGAAAAACTGTCCGCAATCAACTGGGCTGGCGTTGTGCTGATCGCCGGTGGCGTTATTCTGTTAACTCTGAAGGTTTAAAGCGCATTCCGAAAAGTGTGAAGCGGTTTTCGGAACAAAATGCGCGTATCATAAAAAAGATAGAGCGGTTTCAACGGTTTAATATTAACTGAAACCGCTCTAGAACCCGAACCACAGACGCAGCGGGTTGGTTGGTTCCATCAGCAGGCGAATAGTCAGCAATACGCAGGTGATAATCAGCAAGGGTTTAATCAAACCTGCGCCAACCCGCATTGCGAGATGCGCACCGGCAGTAGCACCGAACATTTGTGCCACGCCCATCACCAGACCGATCTTCCAGTTAATAGCGCCGAAGGCCAGAAAAGTCAGGAAGCTGCCGAAATTGGAAGCAAAATTCAGCAGTTTGGTGTGTGCGGTTGCTTTCAACAGGCCGAAACCGGCGAGTGACACAAAGCACAGCATAAAGAAAGAACCAGTGCCTGGTCCAAATAGGCCATCATAGAAGCCGATCAGCGGCACAATAGTTATCCCAAACAGAAACGGCTTGATCCGCTGGGTGCGACTGACATCACCGACATTTGGCTTCAATGCAAAATAAAGCGCAATCGCAATCAGCAGCAGTGGCAACAGACCATAGAGTATATCGCCCGGAATATAGGTGGCGAGCAAAGCGCCGAGCACCGCTCCAAGGCCGGACATAACAGCCATCGGCCATTGTTCTTTAATATTCACATGCCCTTTGCGCGCATAGGAAATGGTGGCTGAGGATGATCCGAACAGGGATTGCAGCTTGTTGGTTCCCAGTGCTTCGACTGGCGGAATACCGGCCAGCATCAGCGCCGGAACGGTAATCATGCCGCCTCCGCCTGCAATAGCATCAATAAAGCCGGCAATAAAACCGGCAAAGGCCAGCAGCAGAAGCATGGAATCAATGGAAGCGGACATGGAAAACCGTTGAACTGTCAGAATTTTCAAGACTGTGCTGGAGGCTTGCGGATCGAGGCAAAGCGGGCAGCAAAGATAAATGCAAAACAATCCATAAAGATTGCCGGTTTGCCGTGCAAGATGCAGCGGTGTGATAACAGATTTGTTTCTTTAAATTTGACTTACATTTAAAGAATTGCAGGGCAGGGCTTGTCATTTGGTCACAGTCTTGCCAACACTGCATTTCTTAAAAGAATGCATTTTTCGGGGACGAGTGATGAGTGAAACGATTTTTGAGCGTATCAGCGCTTATTTAAGCAAAAAGACTGCTGTACAGCGCTTGTCGGAAGATCCGGCTCTGGTCTCTGAATTATTGTTGCTGGTGCGTCTGGTCTTTGCCGACGGCCAGAAAGATCAGGCTGAAATGAACGCCTTGTTGCATATCATGCAGCATGAGTTCGATATCAAACCGGAAGAACTGCCGGAAGTGGCCGATTATCTGAAAACTTTCGCCTATGAGACGACCAGCACGCAGGCTGCTGCTTTATTCAATGAAATGGTGCCGGAACGCCGCCATTCACTGGTCGGGCATCTTCTGACGATTGCAAAAGCGGATAATGAAATTCATCCGGCTGAAAGCGCTTTGATTGCTCGTGTGATTGAGCAGTTGAATGTGACGCCGGAAGAGCTGTTTGAACGTCGCCAGAACATTGGCCAGAATAATAATTAATCACCTGTTCTATGACAGATACGAAAAGAGCGCATTGTCGAATGCGCTCTTTTTTGTTTTAGTCTGCATTCCAGCATGGAAAGAGATCATTCTCTTGCGCTGTTGCCAGATAGACCCCACGCGCTACAGCACGCGCCATTGTTGAAGCTGCTGAAGCGCAAAGATCAATAAATTCTTCAACTGTTGGTTCTATGCCGCTGGCACCGGTGGCAAGTGCAAAGATCAGATCGCCGTCAAATGGTGTGTGCGCTGGCCAGATAGCGCGTGAATAACCGTCATGGGCGGCTATTGCGAGGCGTTTCGCCTGCGCTTTGGTCAGAACCGCATCGGTTGCAATTGTGCCAATAGTGGTATTGGCTTGCGGCGGCATGTTTGGGGCCGTGTCGCGGAATTTAATCCGTAAATCAGCGGCATCCGCAGGCATCGGATGCGGATAACCTAATCCGCCAAACTCATTATCCTGCTCAAATGGCGCTGCCCAGAAATACTTACTACTGCCGACTGTCACCGAGCCAACCGCATTGACGGCAACCAATGCGCCCATAGTGATACCATTCGATAGAATATGGGAAGCGGAACCGAGCCCTCCTTTAAAACCAGCCACCAATGCACCGGCTCCGGCGCCACAACTGCCGAGCGCGAAGTCTTCCGCAGCATTGTCTGCCGCCTGATAGCCAAGTTCACGATAGGGTGGGTAGCGCCCCCAGTCTTTATTGCCGCCATTATGCATATCAAAAAGAATAGCAGAGGGCACAATCGGAATATGATGACCGGCGGCCTCAAAGCCGATTTTACGCTCGCGCAGATAGGCCTGCACGCCGGAGGCAGAATCCAACCCGAAAGCCGAGCCACCGGAAAGTACGATCGCATTGATCGTCTGTACTGTATTATGCGGTTCCAGCAAATCGGTTTCTCGTGCGCCGGGTGCGCCGCCTAAAACCTGCACGGCGGCGGTCGTGGCACGATCACAGAGAATGGCGGTGACACCGGTTTTGATATGGTCATCCTGCGCATTGCCGACCCGAAGTCCTGCAACATCGGTAATGAGGTTGCGTTTGCCAGATTGCCGCGAACCGGATGTTCCCGCTGCCGGTTGTGTCATTGCCATTCCTCCCCTGTATTTTATTCTACCGGCTCAAAGTCCTTGCCGTTGTAACGCATCAGCCGGTAGGGATTTTGTTTCCGTATTCCCGCCGGTGTAAAACTCACAGCGCCAATAGCCGTTTCAAATTGTGTACTGCGCAGAATTTCAGTGGCCGATTTGGGCGGATTGGATTGATCTGCCAATGCCTGCGCTACAATTTGTACGGCGCTATAGGCTGGCAGAGCATAGCCATCTGCCAGCATGTCGCCGGTGTCATTTTGCTTTTGTGCCAGCGCTGAAATAGCTTTGACTGCACTCTCAGCTGAGGCTTGCGTTGTCATTTCCGGTAGTCCGCTCATCAGCAAACCGACAGGCAACGGGTTTTGCGGGTCATTGCGCAACAGGCTTTCAGAGCCGGCAATAGTCAATGGCCAGTTAGCCGCAACTGCACTGCGGGCAATCACGGCAGCATCATCCCCTTCACCACCAAGCATGATATGGTTGATACCTGCGCGTTTTAGCTGTGCGATCAAAGCATTTTGCGACGTTTGGGCAGGGCGATAAGTGTCGCTCATTGCGGGCTCAACGCCGCGGGTTTTGAAGACCTGCAAAATTGTACGGGCAAAGTCACGCCCCTGAACCGTACCGTCTTCCAGCAGAGCAAAAGGTGTTTTCTGCCATTGAGGTGCGAGTTTATCGGCAAGAACATTGGCGGCTAGTTTGCGGTCGGGATAGAGGCGAAAAATGCCGAGATTTTCTCTGGTTTCCTGTTCCAGTATTGTTGGCTGACGACTGCCGAGGCTGAGAATGGCAATACCGTCTTTTGCCAGAACGGGCGCTGCACCTTCCAGCGATTCACTGCATAAATAGCCGATGACATATTTGATTTTGGCCAGTCGGATTTTTTCAGCCGTGGCTGCATCCTGATCGGCTTTGCAAGCTTCCTGCATATAAATAAGGCTGACCGGATATTGATTTTGTAACTTTGCCGCCTCAGTTCCAAGCCGGATTTGCTGTGCCAAAACTGCATAAGGCCCTTCAAACGGTGCCACAATTGGATCTGCAATGCCTTGTCATCAGGGCTCGTCTGCCCGTAGGCATAAGTCGATGTCAGAACACTCAGCCCTGTAAAAAGACAGCAAAATTTGGCGGTTAGTCTCATGCGTCTATCTGCAACCTTGGTGAATAAAAGATCCTGCAACAGAGGTAGAATGTTCTGTATCCGCTTGCAATGGCATAAGTTTGCAGGTGAGAGCAGATAATCTGCCGTTAGAACATTTCCTGTTTTGTTTGAAGCATTGGAAATGCTCTAACTATTTATTGTTGCGCGCATCTTGTTCCGAAAACCGCTTCGCACTTTTCGGGATGCGCTCTAAAATGAGTATTAAAGTCAGGATTTAGTTTTTATGAGTTGCAAAATCTGACATCACTGTCATTTGATTGCCAAAACAGGACAGTTGATGCTGTAAATCGCGCACCGGACGTGTAAGGGTGTGTTAAATCTATACGCATTTATACAGACAGAGCGACACAGATGAATATGGTGAAGTCTATCGTGACGACAAATCAGGCAGTTGATCCGTTGAATTATCGCAATGCGATGAGCCAATTTGCCGGAGCGGTCAATATTGTAACGACAGACGGCCCAGCAGGTCGCCGCGCTCTGACCCTTTCTGCCGGTTGCTCGGTCTCTGATAATCCGGCAACGATCCTGATCTGCTTGCAGCGTATCCATACCGATAATCTGATGTTTATTGAAAACGGCGTCTTTGCCTTCAATGTACTTCATGCAGGGCAGAAAGATCTCGCGGAAGCTTTTGCCGGTCGTAATCAGCTGACCATGGAAGAGCGATTTGCTCTTGGCGAATGGGACACGATGGCAACTGGTTCACCGGTGCTGAATAACGCTTTGGCAAGCCTCGATTGTAAAATTATCTCCTGTCAGGATCACGCAACGCATCATGTGCTTTTCGGCGAAGTGCTGGCGCTGCGTCAGATTTCGGCAGAGCAGTCACAGGCGAATGGTAATGAAGCGCTGGTCTATCTCAATCGCGCTTATCATCATCTCAAAATTTGAAGCCTGTTGATTACACGAGACGTGGTTTGACAATGAAGCCCGTGCGCAGCACTCTGCGTGCGGGTATTTTTATGAGGAGATGCCCGTGAACTGCAAAGGGAGATTGCAGTGGGAGTTCTACGTGTTGCATTGCGGCCTGCGGGCGCATTGTTTTTGGCTGCCGGAGTGTTCGCTTCCGGCTTGGCCTATAGTCAGCCGTCTGTATCACCGTTTAAAGATGAATTGTTTTCCGCACAAAGCGTGCTGAAAAGCGCGGATAGCGGCAATTATATCATTCTTGATTATGATGAAATGCGCGACATCAATGGTCGCGATACGATTGTTGAAAAGCGTGTGCAGGATAAATATGTCTCGCTGAAAGTGCGTGCGCAGCAGAAAGACATAACTGTGCCGACTGCGGCAGGCATGGTGAAAACCTATCAAATCGGCAAGCTGACGCCGCAGACCTCAATGATTGTGCTCTATCTGCATGGCAAGGGTGGCAGTCGTCATCAGGGCGTGAATGATTTTACCTTTGGCGGGAATTTCAACCGGCTGAAAAACCTCGTTACACAAGCAGGCGGTGTCTATCTTGTGCCTGATTTTTCAGATTTTGCAGCCAAAGGCACCGCCGAGATTGCCGGTTTAATTGCAGTTGCAAAACAAAGCGCACCAAAGGCTAAAGTGTTTGTTACCTGTGGCTCAGCCGGTGGCGTTTTATGCTGGCAGCTGGCAGCGGATGCAAATGCCTCTTTGCAGATAGACGGGCTGGCACTGCTCGGCTCACTCTGGGACGATCAATTCCGCAACAGCACTTCATTTAAGCGTAAAATACCAGTGTTCTTAAGTCATGGCAGTCGCGATCCGGTTTTCGCTATCGATAGTCAGGAAGCCTTTTACCGCTCACTGCGGAAAGCCAAGGGCGGATATCCGGTGGTTATGCATCGCTATGAAACAGGCAATCATGGTACGCCGATCCGCATGACGGACTGGCGGCTGGCACTGAACTGGCTGGTGAGTAAAGCGCCGTAATGGTGCAGATCAAAAGCGCGGCGCGTTTTGTTTGTGGAGCATGAATGATTGTTCGCGAGTGTGACCGTGCTGCCACTCGACATTTCAGAAAAACCGAATAGGTTCGGCTCAGAAAAATGTGAAGATTTCACTGTAATATCATCTGGTTTATAAATGAGGCATGTAATGCGCACCAGCACCGGTAACGCAAAACGTTTGGTACTATTGGCAATGTTTGCTCCGCTGGTTGCCGCCTGTACAACGACTTCCACCACAACACCTGCACCGACAACGGTTGCCGCACAGGCCCCGGCACCGGTTGCCACTCAGATGCCAAGCTTCCCGCAATTCGTGCGTAGCAATGTGGCGCCTGAACTGGCAAATCCGTGCATCACAGCGGCTGCAAACCGTTACTATATTCCTGAGAGCGTGATTACTGCTGTCGACAGCCGTTCCGGTGGTGGTGGCAATACAGATGTGATCCTCAAAGTTGATTCCCGTGATGCACGTTGCAGCATCAGCGCCAATGGCACTGTTCGCTCGGTTGTTGATACCAGCCCGATGAGTGCAGATCAGCGCGCTGCCAATGAGGCTGCGTCTAAAGCTCCGGCAGCACCGGCTGCTGCACCTGCGAAGAAAACCGCTGCAAAGCAGAAAAAAGCCAGCTGATTTTCTAGAGCGCCGTGCGCCCTCTCGGGCGCACAAAGGTCGCTCTAACACTTTATATTTACATCATAATTTCACCTTAAACTGATTCAAGTTTAAGGTGAAATTATGATGTAGGCTGAGAATTATAAAAGCCGCTCTTACAAAGGGCGGCTTTTTTGTTTGAGAAAATGATTCCGATATTTCATGCAATGCATTGAAATTATATCGTAAATACAAAAAAAAGGCCGCAGTCGTAAGACATGCGGCCTGATGTGTTTTATAAGCTTGAACTCAGCGTTTGAAGCCTTCACTCGCATTCATGAGATTGCGGGTATAATCCTCTTTCAGGATACCTTTGGCCAGATCATCGGCTTTCAGCTTTTCAACGATCGTACCGTTCTGCATCACGGCCAGCTCATCACACATATGGGTGATAACAGCCAGATCGTGACTGACCATAACAAAGGTCAGATTGCGGTCACGGCGAATTTGTTCCAGCAGGTTGAGTACTTCCGCCTGAACGGAAGCATCAAGTGCGGAGGTCGGTTCATCCAGCAGCAGAATGCTCGGCTCTACGATAAGAGCGCGGGCAATCGCAATACGCTGACGCTGACCACCGGAAAGCTGGTGCGGATAGCGGAAGCGGAAGCCGGAACCTAAGCCCACTTCATCCAATGCACGCACGATACGCTTTTCTGTATCCTTGATGCCGTGGATCGCCAATGGCTCCAGCAACAGGCGGTCTACAGTCTGGCGCGGGTGCAGTGAACCGTAAGGATCTTGAAACACCATCTGCACTGTATTGTAGAAAGCCTTGTCACGTGGTGTCGGTACCGGCTTGCCGTTGATCTCTACCTTGCCGGAGAAAGTCGGTGCCAGTCCTGCCACTGCGCGCAGTAGCGTGGACTTGCCGGAACCGGATTCGCCAACCAGACCAAAGGAGGAGCCGCTTTCAACTGTGATCGAAGCATCTTTCAGGGCATGGAATTCATTGAACATCACATTGAGATTTTCAATGAAGAGGGCAGGTGTTTTTGTGCTGTTGCCGGTTGTCATGTGCGCCACTCCGCCTGACGTTGCAGGGTTGGCAGCGGATGACGGTCAGAACCGATCTTTGGCATGCAGTTCAATAGTCCTTGAGTATATGGATGTTTTGCATTGGCCAGATCGCTTGCTGCGATTTCCTCAACAATACGTCCCGCATACATCACGATAACGCGGTCGCAGAAAGAAGAAACCAGACGCAGATCGTGACTGATGAAAATCAGCCCCATACCGCGATCAGCCACCAGCTTGTCGAGAATGCCAAGCACTTCGAGCTGCACAGTCACGTCAAGAGCCGAGGTCGGCTCGTCAGCGATTAGCAGTTCCGGCTGGGCAATCAGCATCATAGCGATCATCACGCGCTGACCCATGCCGCCCGATACTTCGTGTGGGTAGAGATCAAAAACGCGCTCAGGATCACGAATCTGCACCGCTTCCAGCATTTCCAGAGCCTTTTGACGGGCTTCGGATTTTTTGATTCTGCCATGTGCCGACAGGGTTTCAATGATCTGACGGCCAATGGTCATCACCGGATTGAGCGAATATTTCGGATCCTGCAAAACCATTGCCACGCGGCTACCGCGCAAAGACCGGCGTTCTTTTGCGGAAATGCCGAGCAGATCAATACCGTCAAATTCCAGACGCTTGGCAGTGATTTGAGCATGAGGCGGTGTCAGCCCCATGATGGCACGGCCGGTCTGGGATTTGCCCGAACCGGATTCACCCACAATGCCGAGACGCTCGCGGCCAAGTGTGAAAGAGACGCCGCGAACGGCTTCAATCGCACCGGTGCGGGTAGGGAAGGATACCCGCAGATCGTCAACGTAAAGTAACCGATGATCGGTACGATCATCAAATTGTTTAGATGTGTCACTCATTGGTTGTTGCCTCGCGGATCAAGAGCGTCACGCAGGCCATCCCCAAGCAGGTTGAAGCCAAGGCTGACAATGAGAATGGCCATACCCGGTACAGCGGCAACCCACCATTGGTCGAGAATGAAACGACGGCCGGAAGCAATCATTGCACCCCATTCAGGCAGCGGTGGCTGAGCGCCAAGGCCGAGGAAGCCGAGACCGGCTGCTGTCAGAATAATACCGGCCATATCCAGCGTCACACGAACAATCAGTGAAGACAGGCAGAGCGGCATAATATGACGGATAACGATACGGGCAGGGGACGCGCCCATCAGTTTGACAGCCGAGATATAATCCGAATTGCGCAGGGTCAGTGTTTCTGCGCGCGCAATACGGGCATAAGGCGGCCATGAGGTAATGGCGATAGCGATAACCGCGTTTTCAATGCCGGGTCCGAGAGCCGCAACAAAGGCGAGCGCCAGAATGAGCTTCGGAAAAGCAAGGAAAATATCGGTAATACGCATCAGCAGCGCATCAACCCAGCCACCGGCATAACCAGCAACCGTGCCAACCAACAGGCCGACCGGCGCTGACAGGATAGCAACCAGCAGCACAACATAGAGTGTCCAGCGGGAGCCATAGATCAGACGTGAGAGAATATCGCGTCCCTGATCGTCAGTCCCCAGCAGATAACCCGGTGAGCCCATTGGCAACAGGCGCGAGCCTGCCAGATCACCGGAAACCGGTGAATGTGGTGCCAGCCATGGGGCAAAAGCCGCCACGAAAACCAGCAGACCGATAATTGCCAGCCCAAGTACCGCGAGTTTATTCGCGCTAAAACGGCGCCAGATCATATAGGAGCGGCCGAGTTTGGCCTGTGCGCGGGATTGCGGACGCTCAGTGAGCAGCCATTCCCGCCATGTTTCTTTAGGAAGTGTTGTCTCACTCATCGTGCGCGCGTCCGTGGGTCGAGTGTCCGATAGAGCAGATCGGAAAGCAGATTAAGGGCAATAAACACAGAGCCGATGACAATGGTGCCGCCAAGAACAGCATTCATATCAGCGCTTTGCAGAGAATTGGTGATATAGAGGCCAAGACCCGGCCATGAGAATACGGTCTCAGTCAGAACCGAGCCTTCAAGCATACCGGCATAGGACAGAGCAATCACTGTAACCAGCGGCACTGCGGCATTGCGCAGGGCATGACCCCAGATGATTTTTGTCTCACTCAGGCCTTTTGCACGCGCAGCAACGATATATTCCTGATCCAGCTCATTCAGCATGAAAGAACGGGTCATACGGCTGATATAGGCCATTGAGAAATAACCGAGCAGCGATGCAGGCAGAATAATATGCGAGATAATATTGCCGAGTGCATCCCATTGGCGCTGAATAATCGCATCCAATATGTAAAGACCGGTGATTGAAGTGAAGGTATATTCATAGGCCACGTCAATACGACCCGGACCTGCAACCCAGCCAAGCTTTGCATAGAAAATCAGCAGGCAGATCATACCGAGCCAGAAAATCGGCACGGAATAACCGAACAGGCCGACAACGCGTACCAGCTGATCGATAAAGCTGCCGCGCTTTACAGCTGCGAGCACGCCAAGCGGAATACCAATAACTGCACCGATCAGCGTACCGATGGTAGCCAGTTCCATTGTTGCCGGAAAGACGCGCTTAATATCTGTCATGACCGGATTAGAGGTCAGAACCGACATGCCGAAATCGCCGGACAGAGCCTTCTGGACATAAATAATAAACTGCTGCCAGACAGGTAAGTTAAATCCTAACTCTTCGCGGGTGCGCTCAATAACATGAGCCGGTGCGCGGTCACCGAGAATTGCAAGAACCGGATCAACCGGAATGACGCGACCGATAAAGAAGGTCACTGCGAGCAATCCGAGATAGGTTGTGATGACGACCAGCAAAAAGCTCCCGATAGCGAGCGCCCATTTGCTGATCCGGGCGTTTCTACGCCCGGATGTTGTTACAGTAGTTACACTCATACTGTATTATTTCTTCGATACGTTGTAGACAGAGTTGGTTGTGAAGGTCACGCCCAGCTTGTAGTTTTCAACATTGTTGCGATAAGCGGCAACTTCGGTCTGCTGGAACAGCACGACAAACGGACCATCATCCAGCAGTTTCTTCTGCAGGTCGAGATACATCTGTGCACGCTTTTCAGTGTCGCGTTCCAGAACTGCAGCCTTGGTTTCTTTTGTCAGCTCAGGAATATCCCATGCGTTACGCCATGCGAGCGTTTTAGCCGATGCATCATCTGCATTGTCAGGATTGCTGGCAAAAGTGTCCGCGTTGGTGTTCGGGTCCCAATAGTCTGTACCCCACTGACCGATATAGAGATCGTGCTTACGGGCGCGATATTTGGTCAGGGTCTGCTTGCCGTCACCCGGAATGATATCCATTTTAACGCCGGCCTGAGCAAAGGTCTGCTGGATGGATTCAGCAATACCGGTTACCGGCTGGGAAGAGCGTACATCCATGGAAATGCTGAAACCGTCTTTCAGACCGGCTTTTTCCAGCAGTTCTTTAGCCTTGGCTACATCGAGCTTGTACGGCTTTTCATCGGATGCACCGAGCAGGCCTTTAGGCAGGAATGTCTGGTGCTGAACGCCGATATGTTTCACCAGAGTTGATGCAATCGCATCGTAATCAACGAGATATTTCAGCGCTTCACGCACTTCAGGCTTGGCCAGAGTTTCGTTTTTCTGGTTAAGGCTGAAATAATAAACAGTGCCTTTTGGCGAAGCAGACAGGGAAATGCCGTCTGTTTTTGTTACAGCATCAATGTCGCCCGGCTCAAGGTTACGTGCAACGTCGATATCGCCTTTTTCAAGCATCAGGCGCTGGGTGGCACTTTCCTTGACATAGCGGTAGATCGCGCGTTTCAGCGGGGATTTGTCGCCACGGTAATTATCATTGCGCTCAAGCACGATGATTTCATTGGCACGCCAGTCGCGAACGATCATCGGGCCGGAACCGGCATAGTTGGTTTTCAGCCAGCCATAGCCGTAATCATTGTCTTTGGCGTTTTCTTCAACCAGCTTCTTGTCAACGATGGATGCTACGTCAGCTGTGAGGCAGTTCAGCACAAAGCTTGGTGCATAGGACTGGTCAACTGTGATGACGAGGGTATTCGCATCGGTTGCTTTGACTTTTTCTTCAACATTATCCGGCTTGAAGCCGAACTGTGTGAGGATGAAAGACGGGCTCTTGTCGATCTTAACAGCGCGGATCAGCGAGTAAGCAACATCTTCAGCGGTCAGCGGATTGCCGGAAGCAAATTTCTGGCCTTCACGGATTTTGAAAGTATAGGTCAGGCCGTCTTCGGAAACTTCCCAGCTTTCCGCAGCATCGCCGATAACCTTGGAGGCATCATTCGGGTCAAGACGCAGCAGACGGTCATAGGTGTTGCCGAGAATTTCGCCGGTGGACAGCTCGAAAGATTCCGCCGGATCGAGCGTGATCATATCATCGAATGTCCAGCCCAGAACCAGCGTGTCAGCCGGCGTCGCGGCCTGTACTGCTGCGGCGCTGACAAAAACGCCGAGAGCGGCAGTGGCAGCCAGATATCCAAAACGATTTAAAGATTTAATCCCAGCGGAATTTTTAATCATTATATACCCCATATTTCATCCCAAATGATTAGCCGTTCGACCGGCTTGCGATAGTTGATACACGTCTATCGCACCGTGTTACTCCGGGTGTTATTCAATTTCTGCCGATGTTATCCGGCAGAAAATTTATTATGTATCATATGACCGAATGGCGGGACTCCGCAAGCAGGCCAACATTCGTCGTCAACTGTTTGTTTTAGTGCTTTTCATGCCATGCGGAACGCAGCACACGCAGCCAGTTGTCACGGCAGATTTTGGCCAGATCATCTTCGCCATAGCCTGCTTCACGCAGTGCCTGCACGAGGTTCTGTGTTCCGGCTGCATCCTTAATACCATCCGGTATCGGACCGCCGTCATAATCGGAACCGAGAGCCACACCGTCGATGCCGACTTTGCCAACCAGATAATCAATATGGCGTACCATATCGCTGAACGGCGTTGCGGTATTCACCTGACCATCTGCACGCAGCATGGTGGTGACATAGTTGAGGCCGACCAGACCATTGCTCTCAGCAATTGCATCAAGCTGTTTGTCGGTAAGATTGCGTGCAACCGGTGTCAGAGCATGGGCGTTGGAATGGCTGCAAATCAGCGGCTGATTGCTCAGTTTTGCGGCATCCCAGAAGCCTTTTTCGGTGATGTGCGACAGGTCAATAAGAATGCTGAGGCTGTTACAGGCTTTAATCAGTTCACGACCGGCATCTGTCAGACCCGGAGCCGTATCAGGGCTCATCGGATAGGAGAACGGTACGCCGTGACCGAAAATATTATGGCGGCTCCAGACAGGACCTAGTGAACGCAAACCGGCCTGATAAAACAGTTCCAGTGCTTTCAGATCTTTATCAAGCGCTTCACAGCCTTCCATATGCAGGACAGCTGCAAAGTCACCGTCAATCAGTGCATTGTCGATATCCTGACCGGTACGGCAGATTTTCCAGCCGCCAGCGCGCTCAAGCTTATAGGCAATGTCAATAAATTCGCTGGCGATATCGAAAGAATAGGTGCGGTCAATCGGTGCGGCCAGAGGTGTGTCATAATGGCCGTTGCTGTCCGGCTCATCGAAAATGGTTTCGCCGGTTGCAGGATTGGGAATGTAAATGGCACAGAGACCACCGGCCAGACCGCCTTTGCGCGCACGTGGCAGATCAATATGCCCCTGATCTGTTCCTTCGATAAATTCCTTTATCGGATCTTCGCCTTTATTACGGGTCTCCCAAAGACGAAGCAGCACATCATTGTGGCCGTCAAAAACTGCTTGCATGATATAATTCCCAATTTCCTCAGACTAACTTTAAAATCACGGAGCGTCTTCAAGTCAAGCAGGGGCAGGGAGGCAGATTGTTGATGTCGTTTTTCAGCATATGCGACAGATTGTGAAATTGGCCAAAATGACGAAGACGAAGCTTAAAATGCCGGAAAAAGAGACGAATGTTCCATTTTTGAAATAGCTCTATGCAATATGCGCATAAGGCTATGCTGAAAAAACAATCCATATTCAGAGTGAATGTTCTCATTCAACCTTTTGTATTATATAATAAAATCAATGTATTTTAGTGAAATTTCTGAAAAATAAAAAAAGCGCCGCATTTTTTAAAAATACGGCGCTTTGGGTTTTTTGACTAAATTATCAAGAATCAGAAGCGATAGTTCACACCGGCTTTCAGAGCGTGTGTCTTCAGATTGTTTTCATAACGGGTGTCGTTAACGCTGGTTTTAACGCCATTGTGACGCATGTAGTTATATTCTGCTTTCACCGAGAATGGACCTGAAAGCTGCTGTTCAACACCGGCACCGAGCTGTACACCGCCAGCCCATTTGGAACCGGAAGTTACATTGTCTTTTGGCTTGAACTTGGTGGTACCATAACCAACGGTACCGTAAACAAGTGTCTTATCCATAGCGTAACCGGCTTTCACCTTGGCAACACCGCTCCAGGACTGCTGCAGACGACCATTGTCCTGAATTTTGTGCTCAGCTTCACCGAAATTACCTTCGAGTTCACCACCGTAAACGAAATTACCGGACTGGAAGTTCTTACCGGCAACGATACCGCCTAACGCCGAAGTACGGCTTGAGAACGGGCTAGGGGTCTTGGACGATGTGGTACCAAGCTGCGCACCGACATAGTTGCCTTCCCATGTCGCAGGGGCATCATAGCTCGATGAGCTGTCATTATAGCTATAGTCGTTATTGTTGAAGGCATCCGCTGCCAGAGCAGGTGCCTGTGTGAGTGCCAGCGCGAGTGCTGCTGTGCTGAAAAGTGTAATGTGACGCATAGTACGGCTCCGTCTTTACCTGAGAGGCAATATTTAAACTTGCTGGCGCCAATCTTCTCAGATGAGTCTTTCGGGACGTGCGCCTTTGAGCCGGTTATGACGGTTAATTGTGACCAATTTGGTTTATGTTTGCCATAATCGCGCGTCACAAACCTTATTGTTTTGTTTATCATTAACAGCGGGTTAACAGAAGGGAATGCTGCACTATAATCAGATTAGCCCCAGCCCGCGCATGCTGATTTGTCCGGCTCTGCCGATAATAACATGGTCATGCACCGTGATATTAAGTTGTGACGCTATAGAAATAATGAGCTTTGTCATATCGATATCAGCACGAGATGGGGTCGCATCACCGGAAGGGTGGTTATGGAATAAGATAAGAGCTGTAGAGGATAATTCGAGCGCGCGTTTGATGACCTCGCGAGGGTATACAGGCGTATGGTCGACGGTGCCTATTTGTTGCACCTCATCGGCGATCAGCCGGTTTTTCTTATCAAGAAACAGAATGCGGAACTGCTCGCGATTTTCATAAGCCATAGCTGTCATACAATAGGTTATGACCTTACTCCATGAATCGAGGACATCCTTTTTCATGATTTCGCTTTTGCCAGACCGGCGTGTGCAGGCATTGAGCAGTTTAATATCCTGTGCAACCGCTTCTCCGCAACCGGCAACCTCTTGTAATAACTGTGGCTCTGCCCCGAGAACGCCGGCAAAACTGCCAAAACGATTGAGCAAAGCTTTGGCTAGTGGCTTGGTATCTGCCCGTGCAATTGTGCGAAACAGCAGCAATTCCAGCAATTCGTAATCGGCAAGCACTGTGTCACCATGATCGATAAAGCGTTGTCGCAAACGCTGCCGATGGCCATCATAATGTGTCTTTTCAGCTTTGTCTTTTTGATTGCCTGATAGCGATTTAGTGGTTTGTTTCGAACTTAGTTTTGTTCCTATTGTTTGCCGAGATTGTTTGGATGATTGTTTAGCTTGGTCTAAAAATCTTCCGTCTATTTGCTGTACTGGGTTCAATTTATCAAAATTTTGCAGATGCTGTCTTTCATCGCCGTAAAGAGATACGTCTGTTAAACCCACTGACAGAGATTTGTTTGCCATTCTGCAACGTGCTCCCGAATTCACAGATGGCTACCGCAAAGATTGCGGTTTCCATTTGTAGATTAAACGGCAACATACAAAATGGTCTATAAAAAAATTACGTATTAAACAATTTAAGTATTTGATTGTATTTGTAATTTCTCTATTTATTGTGATGTTTATAGCTTTTATTCTGATTACACAGATACTGTTAAACCCGGCCAGTAATAAGCATCAGCCGTCGGGCGTGCGCCAAAGATTGCTTGGCCAACGCGGACAATATCCGCGCCTTCTTCAATTGCCGCCTCAAAATCACCCGACATCCCCATAGAGAGTTTGGTGATACCGGAATGGTGCTGTGCCGCCTGATCGCGCAAACTGCGCAGCAGCCGGAAGCAAGGGCGCACCTTATCAAGATCGGAGCTGAATAAAGCAAGGGTCATCAGACCACTCGGTCTCAAACGCGGATAATCCGGCAGACGCTCAATGAAAGGCAGCAGATCATCAGGATGAAGGCCATATTTGCTCTCTTCACCGGATGTATTGACCTGCACAAACACATCCAGATCCTTGTTTTCATTTTCCAGCCGGCGGTTCAATTCTTCCGCAAGGCGGATACTGTCGAGCGCATGAAATTCTGTAGCGAAGCGCGTGAGATATTTGACCTTATTGGTCTGGAGATGACCGATAATGCTCCAGTTGATTGCGAGGTCTTCGAGTGCTGCCCGTTTATCGCGGGCTTCCTGAAGTTTGTTCTCGCCAAAATCAGCGATCCCCGCAGCAAAGGCATAGCGCAGAATATGCGCCGGTACTGTTTTTGTAACAGGCAGCAGACGCACATCTTCTGGCTTGCGGCCACTGCGTAAAGCCGCAGCTGCAATACGCTCCTGAACCAGCTTTAAATTCTCCGCAAAGCGAATTGCAGGTGTTTCACCAAAACGGGCTACATCTTCAGGTGAAAGATTGTTGAGCAGCTGATCCATGGCACATATCTTTCATGCTTGTTGCCCTACATGCAGGCAAAATACGGCACTAAGCGTACTACGGAGATGGTTGATTTTAACCGGCCGCTTTTCATTTCACCGGCAGGCCATTTAAACCACTGGCACTTTGATGTTCTGAAAAGCTGTTTTGAGCTTTTTAACCGCAGCTTCAAGCTCTGCCGGTGTATAGGCGGCAAAGCCCATCAGAAACCCGGCTCTGCCGGTGCCGGATGCATGCAGCGGAGAGAGCCCCAGCAGTTCAACGCCAACGCGTCTTGCAGCATCAATGGCTGCACGCTCAGATATTTCGCAGGTGAGCAGGCACGGCATTTGCAGGCCGCCGATCGGCACACGCGGCTCGATAAACTCGCTCAGATGTGTTGTGACAAGTTTTGTGAGAACGTCGAGGCGTTCAGCATAGATATTACGCATGGTACGGATATGGGCGCCGAAATGCCCGCCTTCCATAAAACGGGCAAGGGTAAGCTGTGCAAGCGAAGCCGTGTGGCCATCCAGCAGAGTGCGGGCTGTGGTCATGGGTTTGACCAATTGCGGCGGCAGCACGATGTAACCGATACGCAGACCCGGAAACAGAGATTTGGTGAATGTGCCGATATAGATGGTGCGGTCATGGGGATCGAGCCCTTGCACAGAGGCTGTAGGCTTACCGGTATAGCGAAACTCGCTGTCATAATCGTCTTCGATAATCCATGCCTGATGGCGGGATGCCCATTCGATCAGGGCCAGACGCCTGTCCAGAGCCAATGTTACACCGGTCGGAAACTGATGGGACGGGGTGAGAAAGACGGCCTTGGCTTTGAGCGGGTCTTCGAGAATATGCTCGGCAACAATGCCCTGCCGGTCAACCGCAATTGGTACAGGGATTAGTCCGGCAGCGTCAAAAGCCCTGCGTGCGCCATAATAGGCCGGATCTTCAATAAAAATACTGTCACCTGCATCCAGCAACATATTGGCGCAAAGTGTGAGCGCCTGTTGTGAACTGGTTAGCACCAGCACACGGTCGGCCGTTGCACGGGCACCACGCTCAAGATTGACATAATCGGCTATCGCACGGCGCAATGGCTCTGCACCCTGCGGATTGCCATGCAGCAGTGCCTGTGTGCCGGTTTCTTTGAGAACCTGCCGTTCCAGCCGTTCCCAGAGTTGTATCGGAAAGCTGCGGGTTTCCGGCAACCCCGGTGCAAAGGGGCGGGGAACCAGCTGTTCACGCACGCCGCCGCTTCGAAACATGGCATTGCCGCGCTTGCTTAAGTTGGGTGCCTGATTGCGTGCCAGTGCATCCCGTTGAGAAAGCCTGCGCCCTGCAGAGAAATCAGTCATCTCAGCTACAAAACTACCGCTGCCGACGCGACGCTCAATAAAGCCTTCCGCATGTAGCTGGCTGTAGGCGGCCTCAATCGTATCGCGTGATACATCCAGCGATGTAGCCAAAGCACGGGAGGCGGGGAGCGGTTTGCCCGGCATCAAAGCCCCGTTGACGATCAGCTGACGGATAGCGCGCTGTATGCGTGCATGCAGCGGCATTGCGGCATTCGCCGGATGGGCGATCCATGCTTTGACAGATTCAAGTTGGGAGTGCCTGAACAATTGGTCTGGCTCCGATGCAATAAGTGGATGGAGATAACAGACCATTCGCAGGTTAAAAGTCAAGCGCATCATGACTATCAAAAAGACTGGAGAGCCTGTTTCATGTCTCAGAATATTCCGCCACCGTCTCCGTTGCGCTTCAGCGATCTGCCCCATCCGATTGTTGCAGGGCTGATTTCTGTGATCGTCAATTACGGGGGGACGTTTATTCTCGTTTTTCAGGCGGCAAAGATTGCTGGCCTCAGCCCTGAATTGACGGCGTCATGGGTCTGGTCTGTGTCTATCGGTGTCGGTGTGACGGGGTTACTGCTGAGTTGGTATTTTCGTGAGCCGATCATCACCGCATGGTCAACACCGGCGGCGGCCTTTCTTGTCACAGCGCTCGCCACAACGCCTTATGCAGAAGCTGTCGGCGCTTATATCATCTCGGCGCTTGCCTTTGTGTTGCTGGGGCTTTCCGGCACTTTTGAAAAGGTCATCCGGCTTATTCCGGCGAGCATCGCTTCCGGCCTGCTGGCTGGTATTTTACTGCAATTCGGTATTGGTGCCTTTGGCGGTGCAACGGTTGATCCGTTGCTCGTGGGCGGACTGATTGTGGCTTATGTTTTGCTCAAGCGCTTTACTGCCCGCTATGCGGTGGTTGGGATTTTGGTACTTGGCATTGGTTTTCTGCTGGTGCAGGGGCGGGTGGATTTCTCCAATTTGAGCCTCACGCTTGCGGCTCCGGTGTTTACAATGCCGGTCTTCTCGCTGAATGCCTTGCTGAGTGTTGCCCTGCCGCTGTTCCTCATCACTTTGACTGGGCAATATATGCCGGGCATGCTGGTGTTGCGAAATGACGGCTTTAAAACCAGTGCCAATCCGATTGTAACAGTCACCGGTCTCGGCTCGCTGATTATGGCACCGTTCGGCTCACATGCTTTTAATATTGCAGCGATTACGGCTGCGATTGCCACTGGCCGTGAAGCACATGAAGACCCGCGCAAGCGCTGGATTGCCGGTATCGCGGCAGGTTGCTTCTACGTGCTTGTCGGTGTGTTCGGTGTCACACTTGCTGCGGTCTTCATGGCTTTTCCGGCAACATTTATCACCACGCTGGCTGGTCTTGCTCTGCTCGGTACTATTGGCGGCAGTCTGGCAGGTGCACTGGCTGATCCGAAAACCCGTGAAGCGGCATTGATTACCTTTCTGGCCTCCGCTGCCAATATTAATCTGCTGGGTATTGGCGGGGCATTTTGGGGACTGGTGATTGGTCTGGTTGCCTATATTCTGCTCAACGGACAGTTACCGAAGCGGGATCGTGAAGCGCTGGTCGCTGCCAAAGAAGGAGTAAAGTGATGTCGTCCCCGTTATCAATGCAGACCTCGGTCATTTCTATCCAGAGTCAGGTTGTCTATGGTCACGTCGGCAACAGTGCTGCGGTGCTGCCGATGCAGGCACGCGCGCTGAATGTTGCGGCAGTGCCAACCACATTACTCTCCAACCATCCGGGTTATGAAACCATGCGCGGGCGCGTTCTAGAGCCGGAACTGGTGAGTGATCTGTTGCGCGGGGTAGAAGAGCGCGGGCTGATCAGCACCAGCCGTTATATTGTTTCCGGTTATCTGGGATCGCGTGCTAATGGCGAGGTTGTGGCGGATTTTGTCAAACGGGCGCGCAAGATCAATCCCGACATCATCTATATTTGTGATCCGGTGATGGGCGATACGGGCTTAGGCGTGTTTGTGGCCGATCAGGTGATGGAATGTATCATCAATGAGCTGGTGCCGCTGGCTGATCTGTTGACGCCCAATCAGTTCGAAGTCGGGCTGATTACCGGCAGCGAGATTTCATCTTTCGATATTTTGCAGGAAAAGGTGCATCAGATACAGGCATTTAACAATGCGCGACTGGTGGCAACGGGCTGTGTCTTTCCCGATACGCCCTATGGTTCATTGGAGAATGTGGTGTTTGAAGGCGGGGAAGAGACAAGGCTGACTTCGCCGCGTGTGCCGATTGTACCGGTGGGAACCGGCGATCTGTTCACCGGCCTGCTGACCGCTAATCTGGCGCATGGCAGTACTTTGACCGAAGCCGCCCGCAATGCCGCATCAACAGTGCTCAATGTTGTCGGGCGTACTGCTGAACAAGGCGAACATGAGATGCAGTTGGGCGGTGTGATTGAATGTCTGATCTAAAAGTCGCCCGACTTGGCTGCAAATGGCAATTTTCTGTGCTCCGGTACTCACGTACTATCAGTACGCTCCGTTCCGGTGCTCGCAAATCACCATTTTCGCTGGCGTCTGCCGCTTTTTGATTCAGACATTTAATGCAGGATCATGGCCGCGATATCGGGAGATATTGCGGCCATTTTTTATTTTGAAGTCGTTGTGTAGAAAATATCTTTTGGCGACAGCGTGAAGATTTCACACCCGTCTTTGGTGACGCCGATTGTATGCTCATATTGCGCTGTCAACGAGCGGTCACGGGTGACGGCTGTCCAGCCGTCTTTCAGCACCTTTACATCCGGCTTGCCGAGATTGATCATCGGTTCAATGGTGAAAATCATACCTTCACGCATTTCAACACCGTCTGTTGCTTTACCATAGTGCAGAATATTCGGAGCATCGTGGAAAAGCTGTCCGACGCCGTGGCCGCAGAAATCGCGCACGGCAGAGCAGCGCTCTGATTCCACATAAGACTGAATGGCTGCACCGATTGCGCCGGTTTTTGCACCGGGCTTCACGGCTGCAATACCACGCAGCAGGCTTTCATAAGTGACTTCCATCAGGCGCTCGGCAGCGCGCTTGATCTGGCCAACTGCATACATGCGGCTTGAATCGCCGTACCAGCCATCCTGCAGGAAGGTGATGTCGATATTGACGATATCGCCTTCACGCAGCGGTTTGTCGTCCGGAATACCGTGACAAACAACATGGTTGATCGAAGTGCAGGAGCTTTTTGTATAGCCGCGATAGTTCAGTGTGGCAGGTACAACACCGCGATCAGCACCGAATTCAAAAACAAAACGGTCGATTTCGTTGGTGGTTACGCCCGGCTTAACAATATCATTCAGTGCATCAAGACATTCAGACGTAATTGCGCAGACCTTACGCATGGCTGCAAAACCTTCAGGCCCGTAAAGCTTGATCTGGCCTGTATATTTAATCGGGGCGCTGTCGGCGTTGACATAGGTTACCATCGGGTGATCCGTATATATGTTAGGACAGCAGCAATGCTGTACCGGAAGTTGTTGCCTTGCGAATCCCGCAGGGCAAAATTTACAGGGTCAGGACGGGTACCGTCTGATCCGCGATAATTGATTCAGGACTTATTTGGCACCGAATTGCGTAAGCCTCAACCCCATGCTGCCGCGCATTCGCAAATGCGGCGGCATAAACAGGATCGAGATCGCCGCAGATCGATAAAGAATCGCAATCCTGACGCTGGATAACGAAAACCATAACGCCGCGATGACCGGCTTTGACCATCTCGCTGAGTTCAACGAGATGTTTGGCGCCACGGGCGGTTACACTATCGGGAAACTCAGCCAGTTGTCCTGTGCGCTTAAAATGCACATTCTTGACCTCTACATAGGTCTGCTGACCGCTTTCTCCAAGCAGCAATAAATCAATGCGGGAATTCTGGCCGTATTTTTGCTCGCGTTTCAGTGTGCTGAAGCCGGAGAGTTGGGGAATCATACCGGAGAGAATCGCTTCTTCGGCGATTTTATTCGGCAGACCGGTATTGATTCCGACAAGCGTGTCGTCGGCACGCACAATTTGCAATGTATGGGCATATTTACGCGTCGGACTGTCGGAGATGCTGAGCCATGCTTGCGAGCCTGGTGTGGTCAGTCCGCGCATAGAACCGGTATTGGGAACCGATGCAGTAATAGATTCGCCGCTATCAAGCCGGATATCAGCCAGAAAGCGTTTATAACGCTGCAACAGAGTGCCGCGAACAAGGGGAGAGGGAAAAAGCATGTTTCTGCATAGATCAGACTTCATCTGAATGCAAAACTGAAATTTTATTCTGGGAGGTTTGTTCCGGTATTCATGTTTCTTTTGAAGAGAAGTGGTACGCCCAAGGGGAATCGAACCCCTGTCTGCGCCGTGAAAGGGCGCTGTCCTAACCGCTAGACGATGGGCGCCTGCCGGTGAACGCTGTATAGCTAAGCCGTATTGAATACGCAATAGGGAAAATGCAAAAAAATACAAAATATGTGAAAAAAATCTGATGCTTATGAAAATACGTATAAGTGCGCGTGAACTGAAATATGCGTGATTTTTATAGCGCAATTCAGATCTTATTTAAGCCGTGTTGTGGTATCGAGAGGGAGGTTTTGATCTCAGTATTTTGAGATTTTTAATCTTCTGCACAGTGGAGAAGATGGTACGCCCAAGGGGAATCGAACCCCTGTCTGCGCCGTGAAAGGGCGCTGTCCTAACCGCTAGACGATGGGCGCCTGCTGGTGATCCGGCTTATAGCGACAGGATATTTATCGCGCAAGTGGGTAAAATGAGAAATTTGAAAAAAATGCAGATTTTTTTGTTCCGGAGGCTGTTGCCTGTGCAAAAACCAGACTTGAAGCCGTGTTTTACGTTTGAAATGAGGTGCTTAGAGCAAAGAAAATTTTGTAAAGCAGTTTGGTGAGGTTGGCGCGGACGGTAGAAAGATCAAAAATCGTGATTTTTGGGCGGAAATAATTCAGGCCGGAATCAGAGATTCTGATTTCGGCCTGTAAAAATGATTGTTGCAGTGTTGAAGCGACTTAAAAGGCAGATTATTTGCCGCGACAGCGCCAGTTCCAGTCGCGCTCAGGGCCAACGTCAATATGGATCGATTCTGTATGGCAATAGGTGCCAACACCACCACGAGCCGGCCATGAGCGAACATGACGCGCGATTTCCCACTTGGATACGCCTGGAATCTGCAAATCAGCTGCGGAGCAAGACATATGTAAGGAACGCTTGGCACCACTGACAGAGCGATTGTGTGACGGACTGCGGTAACCGGAGGTGATGACAACCGGTTTACGGTAATGGCTCTCTAGTCGCTTGATCATCGAAACCAGCTGCGGCTTCAAACAGGAGACCTGTACGCTAGAATGCTGGGTACGCAGGCCATTCGGTGCAAGGCGCGCCATACCACCGGCTGAAGCCAGTGTGACCGGTGCACTGAAATCATCTTCGTCGAGATCAATGTCACTTTCATCAAAGACTTTATTACTGTGGCGAATCTCAATGCCGCCATTCGCACGCACACCAGGCAGAGTGTAATTATAGTCGCCGGAGCGTTTTGGCGCGGTCGCGGAAGCCGTAACGGAGGCTTCCTGCTTGCTATTGCCTCGTGGACTATTTTTACCCGGTGAGAACAAGCGGGCTGCAGCGCCTGCGCTCTGGCTTGTTCTGTCTATGGCTGGTGCCGGTACGGCTCTCGCGTTATTTTCCGGTTTGGCTGTTTCAGCCTGCGCAGTGGTTTCCGGTGTCTTTGGCTGGCTGGCCGGTGCTGCTTCAGCCTGTTCAGCGGCGGCGAGTGCTGCCGTTGGTTTATTTCGTGTGCCAAACAATGCAGCTAAGGTTGAGGGCTGTTCGGCTGGTGCAGCGGTCTCTGTTGGTTGAATGACCTGCGCAGTTGCAGCAAGTGCGGTATCTGCGGAAGCGACCTGTACCGGTTTTTCAGGCTGTGCTGTCGCCAGTTGCTTTGCAGTCTCGGGAGAATTAGGAACAGGCGTGTTTGTTGCAATTGTCGCTTTGGTCGTATCCGCGCCATTTGCAGTCTTAGTATTTGCTGCTGTTGTATCGCTTGAAGATTCGCCTGTTTCCGCTGCTGCGATGTCAGCCGCCGCACTCTCCAGCAGATTCGTGCCTGAGCTTGTTGTACATCCGCTGATGCTTAAAGCGAGAATGATAGCCGAGCCGCAAAAAAGCTGAGCGTTTTTTTCTCGTATACGTTTTATCGTATCGAACAAAGCAAACCCTTTATTATGCTGCGACTTGACGAAGTGCACTTGCGGAAACTGAGACCAACAAAGATGTTTCCTATGCAGCGTGTGGCACAAAGGGCTGTAGAAGAGGTCCCGTTTGTGCAAAATTTTGATCTATTTATATGCGAAATGACCGATTTAGTCAGCGAAAAAGTGTTAATTCTTTATTAAATGCTGTGCAAGTTACGATTCGTAACAATTAGTTTCAGTATAATAATAATTGTTACATTTCGTGTTTGCGATCTGACTGGAGAGTAAATAGCGAATAACTGCGTTTTTCGGGTCGTAAATGTCAGCTTCCTGTTGCCAATTGTGCCTAGACGTTTATTGTCCGCTTATTCGGCTAAGTTACGAAATGCAGGGAATGTCCTTTATGAGCGCACAACAGATTAATCACTCCGCAACGCTGCGTTTTGCACTGTTCGCTGTGGCTGCTCTGGCGCTCGCGGGTTGCACAAGCGGGCCTTCTGCCGGTGTGCCGCAGGAAGGTGCGCTGCGTACCGGTGCTTATCCGAATTTTGGTATTATGCCGCGTGGTGAAACCAAGCAGCTGAGTTTTGAAGAAAAAGAGCAGATTACCGGTAATCTCAGCAGTGCTAAGGCTCGTCAGGGTGCTGTAAGCGCCAGCGGATCAAGCCGAGCGGAGATCGAGGCGCAGAAGCGCCGTATGCAGGCCGAAGCGGATGCCACATTAAAGGCAATTGAAGCCGGACAATAATGGTTTCGCCAATAAAGCTTCTGCATAACTGACCGGCGTCGCTATGCGCCATAAATTTATTCACATTTCAGTATTTACAGATCGGGGTGCCGCTTAGGGCATTCTGGATTCGGATCAGTCGATCCGGACTTTTAACAGCCGTGCAGTTTTTAAAGAAAGCATGCTGCACTGGCATTATAGTAATCGGAAGAGAGATATGTCGGAAGAATTCCATAAAATCCGCCGCCTGCCACCTTATGTCTTCGAACAGGTTAATCGCCTGAAGGCGAGTGCGCGAGCGGGTGGAGCCGACATTATCGACCTTGGTATGGGCAATCCTGATTTGCCGACGCCGCAGGGCATTATCGATAAGCTTTGCGAGGCTGTGCAAGACCCGCGTTCACATCGCTATTCCTCATCCAAAGGTATTCCGGGCTTGCGCAAAGCGCAGGCCAATTATTATGCCCGCCGTTTTGGAGTGAAGCTCAATCCGGATACGCAGGTTGTTGCAACGCTCGGTTCCAAGGAAGGCTTTGCCAATATGGCGCAGGCGATTACTGCGCCTGGTGATGTTATTTTGTGTCCGGATCCGACCTATCCGATCCATACCTTCGGCTTTATTATGTCCGGCGGCGTGATCCGCTCGATCAGTGCTGAACCGGATGAGAGTTTTCTCGTGTCGTTGGAACGTGGGGTAAAACACTCCATTCCAAAGCCGATTGCATTGATTCTGAGCTTCCCGTCGAATCCGACAGCGCGTGTGGCAACGCTGGACTTCTATAAGGAAGTCGTGGCTTTTGCGCGTAAGCACAATATTATCATCCTGTCGGATCTGGCCTATTCGGAAATCTATTTTGACGAAAACAATCCGCCGCCATCGGTGCTGGAGGTTGAAGGTGCTATGGATGTGGCTGTTGAATTCACATCCATGTCCAAGACGTTTTCGATGGCCGGTTGGCGTATGGGTTTTGCTGTCGGCAATGAAAAGCTGATTGCAGCGCTCACCCGCGTTAAATCCTATCTCGATTACGGTGCTTTCACGCCGGTACAGGTGGCCGCAACGGCTGCATTGAACGGCGATGGCAGCGATATTGAATATGTGCGTAATGTTTATAAGACGCGCCGTGATGTTCTGGTTGAGAGTTTTGGCCGTGCAGGATGGGAAATTCCGGCACCTGAAGCGACAATGTTTGCATGGGTTCCGATCCCAGAGCGCTATCGTGCCATGGGTTCGCTCGATTTTTCCAAACTATTGATCGAAAAAGCGGATGTAGCTGTTGCGCCCGGCCTCGGTTTCGGTGAACATGGGGATGAATTTGTGCGCATCGCTTTGGTGGAGAACGAACATCGCATTCGTCAGGCCGCGCGTAATATCAAACGTTTTTTAGGGAATGCTGACGGAGCCGCCTGAACAGGTGGTTTCAGGGGAATGACCTGAGCGCGTATAAATTGAGGTGGGGGCATACAGCTCCCGCCCGTTGAATTAAGTATATATTGCTGAGGCACGATAATGAGTAATGCATTGCGGATCGGTGTCGCCGGACTTGGCACCGTAGGAGCATCGGTTTTGCGCATCTTGCGCGATAAAGCCGAAATGATGACAAGGCAATGCGGACGCGAAATTGTAGTGACTGCGGTCAGCGCACGTGATCGTACGCGCGACCGTGGTGTTGATCTTGGCAAAATCGAATGGTTCGATGATCCTGTCGCTCTGGCTAAATCTGAGAATATTGACGTTTTCGTTGAGCTGATCGGCGGATCAGAGGGCACAGCCCGTGCCGCTGTTGAGGCTGCGCTCAATGCCGGTCGCCATGTGGTGACAGCGAATAAAGCGCTGCTGGCCTATCATGGCGTGGAACTGGCGAAAATCGCTGAAGCCAAAGGCGTGTTGCTGAATTTTGAAGCTGCCGTTGCCGGTGGTATTCCGGTGATTAAGGCAATGCGTGAATCGCTGACCGGTAATACGGTATCGCGCGTTTATGGTATTATGAACGGCACCTGTAACTATATCCTGACCCGCATGGGTGAGGAGGGGATTTCCTTCACCGAATGTCTGAAAGACGCGCAGCGTTTGGGCTATGCCGAAGCTGATCCGACATTTGATATTGAAGGCAATGATACCGCGCATAAGCTGGCATTGCTGACGAGCATTGCTTTTGGTACGCAGATTGCGGCCGATGATATTTATCTCGAAGGCATCAGCAATATTTCGCTGGCGGATATCCGCGCAGCTGAAGAACTTGGTTATAAGATCAAGTTGCTCGGCGTTGCAGTGAAAACTGAAACCGGTATTGAGCAGCGTGTGCATCCGACACTGGTGCCGACATCATCTGTGATTGCACAGGTGCATGGAGTGACCAATGCTGTGGCTATTGAAACCGATCTGCTTGGCGAGTTGCTGCTGTCCGGACCTGGTGCCGGTGGCAATGCCACTGCTTCTGCAGTGATTGGCGATATTGCCGATATTGGCAAAAGCCGTCCGGGTTTCCAGCACGGGCCGGTATTTGGCACCCCTGCAAAAGATTTGAAGCCGACATCAAAGGCAAAAATGCGTTCTCATGCAGGTGGATATTTCATTCGTCTGAATGTGCATGATCGTGCCGGAGTGTTTGCAACCATTGCCAAACGCATGGCTGAAAATGATATTTCGCTGGAATCAATCGTGCAGCGTGGCAGCGGTGCCCATGTTGAAGCTGCTGTGATCAAAACTGTGGTTCTGGTGACCCATGCGACAACAGAATCTGCCGTGAAGCAGGCTTTGAAGGCGATTACCGAAGATGGTGATCTTTTTGACAAGCCGCAGATGATCCGCATTGAACGTGCAGGTTAAAATCACCTTCGTGTGTCAGGTCTGGCATATGACGCTCTGATCAGCGTGTAGAGAATAAGAAAAGCCGCCGAAATTTTCGGCGGCTTTTTTGTTGCTGATATGTCTTGTCAGTAAAATATGTTTTTGATAAAAAGCACAGAGCGTGTTGTGACATCTGATAGATGTTGCACTCGCTCTGATTTTTTACTTGGTCGCATTCTCGCGGACGTTAAATAAAAATATTTAACTGCGAAATGCTTTGAGCTCAAACGCAGCAAAGATAAGGAGGGCCGTAAGATGTTTTCTCTGCGACATCAGCATCATCACACTTTCGGTCCTGATTACGCCCTGCATCATTAATTCGTGCAGGGCCGATTAAGACCGTATAATCTGTCTTTTTCAGCCTTTCTTTAAAGGTGCAGTTTCGCGATGAGAAAACTGTATCTGATTGAGCCATTCCGTAACCAGTTCTGTCTTGTGCAGGTTTTCTGATGTGAGCGGCTATGGCAAATTCTGAGCTGAATCTATGTCTTTACTTAATCTCCAAAATCTTTCTCTCTCGTTGTCCATTGAACTGTTTCGCAATTTAAGCCTCGTTGTAGGTGAGGGCGAACGTCTTGGTGTTGTGGCTGCCAATGGTCGGGGCAAATCCAGTCTGATGCGTGTTATCAGCGGTGAACTTGAACCGACAGACGGTATGGTGACCCGCGCCCGTGGTTTGAAAACCGGTGTGGTGCCGCAATATGTGCCGCAGGACTGGCTGGATATCACATTATATAATGTCGTTTTGGGCGGTCTGGATGAAGATGCGCAGCTGCATGAAAGCTGGCGCGTTGATATTATTCTCGATGATCTGAGTGTGCCGCAAGATATGCGCGACCGTGCGATGCGGCATTTGAGTGGCGGTTGGCAGCGGCTTGCATTGCTGGCCAGAACACAGATTGCCGAGCCTGACTTGTTGCTGCTGGACGAGCCGACCAACCATCTGGATTTAGAGAAAATCGCCTTGCTTGAAGGCTGGCTGAATGATCTGCCACGGTCAACTGCGGTGATTATGTGCAGTCACGACCGTGCTTTTCTCGATGCCGTGACCAAGCGCACATTGTTTTTGCGGCCGGAAAATTCACAACTCTATGCTCTGCCTTATAGCCGTGCGCGACTTGCTCTGGATGAGGCCGATGCCGCCGATGCCCGCCAATATCAGAAAGATATGAAAACGGCACAGCAATTGCGTAAACAAGCGGCGAAGCTCAATAATATTGGCATCAATTCGGGCAGTGATCTGCTGGTGGTGAAAACCAAGCAGCTGAAAGACCGTGCGGAGAGGTTGGAAGATGCTGCCAAGCCTGCGCATCTGGAACGCTCTGCCGGTGTTATCAAGCTGGCAGGGCAGAGCAGTCATGCCCGTGCTCTGGTCGTGATTGATAATCTCGATGTGGTCACACCGGATAAGCGCGTTTTATATAAAACCGGCCGTTTATGGATCAATCCGGGTGATCGTATTGTTTTGCTTGGTGCCAATGGTACGGGCAAAACACGATTGCTGACTATGGTGCGTAATGTGATCACCGGTATTGAGCCGGAAAGCGCTGCGCTTAAAGCCACGCCGTCATTGGTGCTGGGATATAGCGATCAGGCATTGTCTGAATTGAACGACAAATTTACGCCGCTGGAAACCATCATTCGCCGTTTTGATATTGGTGACCAGAAAGCCCGTTCGCTATTGGCGGGTGCCGGTATGAATATTGATATGCAGGGTAAAGCGGTTGCGCATTTGTCCGGCGGGCAGAAAGCTCGGCTTGCCATGTTGGTACTGCGCCTGACGCATCCGAATTTCTATATTCTCGATGAGCCGACCAACCATCTGGATATTGATGGACAGGAGGCACTGGAGGCCGAATTGCTCAACAGTGATGCGGCTTGTTTATTGGTCTCTCATGATCGCAGTTTTGTGCGTAATACCGGCAACCGTTTCTGGCAGATTGTGAAGAACAAGCTGGTGGAAGTGGAAAGCCCTGAGCCGTTTTTTGAAGAGGCTGCACAGACTGCAGGCTGACAGAAACGCGTTTCGTTCAACAGAATACCGGCAGTGAATTTTCACGAAAATACACTGCCGGTATCATTCGTTTTCAAATGTGATGGTTTTTCAACCGAGTATAATCGATTTACTTTCACATGCCCTACTTTGTCTCTTGCAGGGAGTGCGCGACTTTGACAAAAGATGGCGACCATGTCTGACAATCCCCTGTCATCATAATCGGCTACAGCAGTTTTGTATCCGTTGCGCAGAGATACTATACCGGATTGCAGGCATATCTTTCGATAACGAATTTAGGACTGTTTAAATGGCCAATTCTGCAGAGCAGACCCCGCAGGGTCTCGACCGTATTCTGACACTTGAGCTGGTTCGCGTGACCGAGCGCGCCGCTGTGGCTGCTGCCCGTCTGCGTGGTCGCGGTGATGAAAAAGCTGCGGATCAGGTTGCTGTTGACGCGATGCGCAAAGAGCTGAACCGTCTGCCAATCTCCGGTACTGTTGTGATCGGCGAAGGTGAACGCGACGAAGCGCCGATGCTCTATATCGGTGAAGAAGTTGGTACCCGCAACGGTCCTGAAGTTGATATCGCTCTTGATCCGCTGGAAGGCACAACCATCTGTGCCAAGAACCTGCCAAACTCGCTGGCTGTTGTGGCAATTGCTGAAAAAGGCAACCTGCTTTACGCACCAGACGTTTACATGCAGAAAATCGCTGTTGGTCCGGGCTATCCGCGCGGCGTTGTAGATATTGATGCTTCCGCCACTGAAAACCTCCACGCTCTGGCAAAAGCCAAAGGCGTTAAGGTCAACGAAATCACTGCCTGCATCATGGATCGTCCGCGCCATGCACGCCTGATCGAAGAAGTACGCGCAACCGGCGCTGCTATTCGTCTGATCGGTGACGGTGACGTTGCCGGTGTTATGCACACCACCAATCCTGATGAAACCGGCATCGATATTTATATTGGTATCGGCGGCGCACCTGAAGGTGTTCTTGCAGCTGCTGCTCTGCGCTGCATCGGCGGCCAGATGCAGGGTCGTCTGCAATTCAACTCGGACGAACAGATCGCCCGCGCTCTGAAAATGGGCATTACAGACCCGAACAAGGTCTATCTGATGGAAGAAATGGCGAAAGGCGACGTACTGTTTGCCGCCACCGGAGTAACCGATGGCAACATGCTCTCCGGCGTTAAATTTGCACGTGACTACATCCAGACCCACACTATCGTGATGCGTGCCCAGTCCCAGACTGTGCGGGAGATCAAAGCGCGTCACCAGGATATGAGTAAATTCCAATAAAACCGCCAGCTTGGTCTGCAAATGGCAATTTCTGTGCTTCCGGTGCTCACGTACCAAAACGTACGCTCCGCTCCGGTTCTCGAAATCACCATTTTCGCCGCAACCTGACGGTTTTTAGCTCCGGCGCTAGTTTGCCTGCTACGGCAGAGTCCAGACAGTGGCACGACACTTAAATTCTGCTATAAGGCGACATTGAAAAATGTCGCCTTTATTGTTTTGATTAAATTCTGAAATGAACGAGAGCGACATTTTCTTCTTTATGCGCATAATCTTGTCCGAAAAGTCGTGCAACTTCTCGGGATTATGCTGATATCGCCTTTATTGTTTTGTAAAAGCAGGAGTTGCCCGCGTGGATATGAATGAGCGTTTGTTTCTCGGAATACGTTCTTCTGCAACGGGCATGAAATGGGTTGATCGTTTAGGTCTGCGTGAAGCCAATACCGCGCTCGCCATCGCCCAGAATTACGGTATCCCCGATCTGGTTTCCCGCGTCATGGCTGGTCGTGGTGTTGCTCTTGAAGCCGCAGAAGAGTTTCTCAATCCGAGTATCCGCTCCTTGATGCCCGATCCGCTGACGTTGACGGATATGAAACAAGCAGCCGTACGTATCGCCGATGCTATTCAACGTCGTGAGAATGTAGCCATTTTCGGCGATTATGACGTCGATGGTGCCTGTTCATCGGCATTGCTGTCTCGTTTTCTCAATGCCTATGACATCAGGAATGTCATCTATATTCCTGATCGTATTTTTGAAGGTTATGGCCCTAATCCCGATGCCATGCGGGAACTGGTCACTAAGGGTGCTTCTCTGATTGTGACAGTCGATTGTGGCACCAACAGCGCTGTATCTATCACGGCGGCAAAAGAAGCCGGTGCCGATGTTGTGGTGCTGGATCACCACCAGCTTGGCGGTGCCTTGCCGGAAGATGCCGCAGCTATTGTCAATCCAAACCGCGAAGATGATATTTCAGGGCAGGGGCATCTCTGTGCTGCCGGTGTTGTCTTTATGACCTTGGTACAGCTGGCACGCGAATTGCGTGAGCGTGATATTAAAGCGCCAAATGGTACACCGGATTTGCTGGGCTATCTTGATCTGGTAGGTTTGGCTACCGTTTGTGACGTGGTGCCGCTGATTGGTGTGAACCGCGCCTTTGTTGTCAAAGGGTTGCTTGCCGCCCGTAATCAGAGCAATGCAGGGCTGGCAGCTTTGGCGCGAGTTTCGCGCATTGGTGAGCCGCTCAATAGTTTCCATTTCGGTTTTCTCATCGGCCCCCGCATTAATGCGGGCGGGCGCATCGGTAATGCTGCTTTGGGCAGCCGCTTGCTGACGCTGGATGATCCGGTTGAAGCCAACACGATTGCGGAAGAGCTGGACAGGCTGAATGCCGAGCGTCAGGCGATGGAAGCGATTATGTTGCAGCAGGCGGAAGCTGAAGCTTTTGCTGAGCTTTCTGGCAAATCGGGACCTGCCATATTGGTCACTGCCAATGAAGAGTGGCATCCGGGTATTGTCGGTCTGCTGGCCTCCCGACTGAAGGATAAAGCCAAGCGGCCGGTTTTCGCAATTGCTTTTAATGCCAATGGTGTCGGCACCGGATCGGGGCGCTCAATCAGCGGTATTGATCTCGGTAAGCTGGTGCGAAAGGCTGTTGAGCAGGGTCTGCTGGTTAAAGGCGGCGGCCATGCTATGGCTGCCGGTATCACCGTGGAGAAGTCCAAACTCGGTGCCTTGCGCGCATTTTTCGAAGAGCAGGCTGCCGAGCAGGTTGATGAACTGCGCTCAGAGCAGAGTCTGGCAATTGATGGCGCTGTCTCCGCGACCGGCGCAACTGTTGCATTATATAATGCGCTGGAAAAAGCAGGCCCTTATGGTGCGGGGCATGTGCAGCCGTTGTTGGCATTGCCGAACCACACGATTGCTGATGTGCGGGTAGTCGGTCGCGACCATGTTAAAGTTGCGCTGAAAGGTTTGGATGGTAAACGCGTAGACGGTATTGCTTTCCGTGCGGCAGATAGTGATCTGGGGCGTTTCTTGTTCGATCAGGCCGGACACTTGGTGCACGTCGCCGGCCATTTATCACTCAATCACTGGAACGGTTCAGTCTCAACACAAATTCGTATCGTGGATGCGGCTAAGGTTGATCTCTCACGCCAATAAGATAGCGCTGTTGCGCTATCTTATTGGGTGATTGCGAACAAATTGCTGAGTTCAGCTTACCAGCTTCCGGTATTTTCCATGGATGCCCATGGTTCCTGTGGTGCGAGTTTTTCGCCTTTTTGCAGAATTTCAATGGAAATACCGTCCGGTGATTTAACAAAAGCCATACGACCATCGCGTGGCGGACGGTTAATGGTTACGCCTTTGTCTTTCAGTTGCTGGCAAAATTCATAAATATTATCGACCTCATAGGCGAGGTGGCCGAAATTACGACCGCCGCTATAGGTTTCTGAATCCCAATTATAGGTGAGTTCCAGTTCCGGCGCACGATTGGTTTCCGCATTTGCGTGATCCTGTGACGCGCTGAGGAAAATCAGGGTAAAGCGTCCCTGTTCGCTTTCTGAGCGGCGGGTCTCTGTCAGTCCGAATTTATTGACGTAAAAGTCGAGGGATTCATCTATGTCGCGGATGCGAACCATTGTGTGCAGATAGCGCATGCTTAGCTCCTGTATGATCTGATCTTTCCTGTTTATTGTAACAGGTCTTGGTACAGAAACAGGTCTGATCTGAAATGGTTCATCATTATTTTCGCATCAACACTCATAAAGTCTGTGATCGAAGCATGAATAATGCAACTTTGCTCTTGCCGGATACGGTTAAGGAAGTGTTATCTTGGAGATAAGAATCAACCTGATTTGCCCAGCAGATGAAAGGAGGAGAGTGCCATGACAGACAAATCTTTGTCCCATGTATTTATGGACGGTGCCAACTCCGCTGATGCCGCAACGGATATTGTAGAAATTTCCGGGGTCATTAAATGGTTTGATGTCGCCAAGGGCTACGGCTTTGTCGTTCCGGATCAGGAAGGCTATGGCGATATTCTGGTTCACGTAACAATTCTGCGCCGTGACGGTTTTCAAACCGCTCAGGAAGGTGCGCGCGTTGTTTGTGAAATTCGTCGCGGTGAGCGCGGCTGGCAGTGTTTCCGGGTTGTTGCACTTGATCTGTCTGATGTTGCACATCCTTCAACTTTGCCGCCTGCACGCACCCATGTGGTGGTTACCCCGTCGAGCGGTTTGGAGCGTGCCATTGTGAAGTGGTTTAACCGCACCAAAGGCTTTGGTTTTCTGAGCCGTGGTGAAGGAACTGAAGATATTTTTGTCCATATGGAAACGCTGCGTCGTTTCGGTATGATGGAGCTGCGTCCGGGACAAGTGGTTCTGGTGCGGTTTGGCGATGGTGATAAAGGGCTGATGGCGGCGGAAATCCATCCGGATATTGGTTCGCCTTTCACAACCCCGCATTAAAAAGACCGGTCACTGACCGGTTTTTTCATATGTGCTATTATGATCTGCACTTTAATTTTTTCTGAAACACGTTTTGAAATATGGTTTGCCCGATGAAACAGTGGTTTGCTTTTGTTGTTTTTGTTGCTGCTCTCATAACGGGCAGTGTGTCTGTCTCCGCACAGGAAGCACCGATGCAGCTTGCCGTGGATGCGCAAGCTCTTAAAATACAGACGGCTGCGGGTGAAAAGAGCTTTGCGCTGGAAATTGCCGATACAGATCAAAGTCGTAGCGCAGGACTTATGCATCGCACGGATTTTCCTGCTGACCGCGCAATGATCTTTGTTTTTGGCGAAGAGCGTCCGGTGATGATGTGGATGGCGAATACGCCGCTGCCTCTGGATATGCTGTTTGTGCGCAAAGACGGTACCATCGCGCATATTGCTGAAAACACAAAACCGTTTTCAAAAGATATTGTTTCCTCCGGTTCGTCGGTGGCTTTTGTCATAGAAGTGAATGCGGGCATTGCGGCTAAAGAGGGCATCAAGGCTGGTGATAAGGTGCAGCACCGGATAATATGCGGGCAATGCAAGTGATATGAGTCCTGTCTGATATCGGGGCGAACTGAAAAATTTCGGAAGTGAATTATGGTCGTGAATGTGAATGAAGTCCGTTATTTCGAACATGACGGAATAAAACTGGCTTATCGTGATGAAGGACAAGGCGAGCCGGTTTTGCTAATCCACGGTTTTGCATCTTCCGGTATGGTCAATTGGCTTAATCCGGGCTGGATCAAAACACTGACCGATGCAGGCTATCGCGCGATTGCGATTGATAATCGCGGACATGGCCGCTCCGATAAGCCACATGACCGTGAGCTTTATTACCCGTCATTAATGGCTGCTGATGCTATTGCACTGCTGGATCATCTGAATATCGAAAAAGCCCATGTGATGGGCTATTCGATGGGGGCGCGCATCAGTGCTTTTGCGGCACTGGAACACTCGACACGGGTGCATAGTCTGGTGTTTGGTGGTCTTGGTATTGGCATGGTCACTGGTGCCGGTGACTGGGATCCGATTTATGAAGCACTGCTGGCGGAAGATGCCGATAGTGTTACCCATCCGCGCGGCCTGATGTTCCGTAAATTTGCCGATCAGACAAAGAGCGATCGCTTTGCATTGGCTGCCTGTGTGATTACCTCGAAAGAGCTTATTCCGGCACAGGCGATGGGCATGATCAGTCAGCCGGCACTGGTAGCTGTTGGCACAAAAGACGATATTGCCGGTGATGCGCAGGAACTGGCTGATTTGATGCCAAATGGATCGGCTGTGGATATTCCTGATCGCGATCATATGCTGGCCGTTGGCGATAAAGTTTACAAGCAGGCGGTTCTGGAGTTTTTGAAAGAACATCCTATCGTTTGAGCCTTCTCTGGTGAGGAAATTCCTTACAACGGGGACAGAGGTATTTTCATCTCTTGCAATGAGGGGTAAACTTCCCAGATAAAGGCTCAAGTAAAGGTAATGACAGTTTTGCCTGTCTGCCGTAATTTGTGTTTGAAATATCTGCGTTGAAAGAGATGCAAAGCAGGAGGCATGCTATGGCCGCACATAATTCTGTACCGGTGAGCAAGATCGTCGATCATATGGATCCGATCTGGTATTCGGTGCGCGCTGAAGCGGAAGCCGCAGCACTCAAAGAGCCTTTGCTGGCTGCATTTCTTTATTCAACAGTGCTTAATCAAGGCTGTCTGGAAGATGTAGTGATGCATCGCATTTCCGAGCGCCTTGGTCATGCGGATGTGGCTGCTGATCTGCTGCGTCAGACCTTTGTTACAATGAGCAATGCGTCACCGGAATGGTCACAGACACTACGTATTGATTTGCAGGCGGTTTATGACCGTGATCCGGCCGCAAACCGTTTTCTTGACCCGCTGCTCTATATGAAGGGCTTCCACGCTATTCAGACCCATCGTCTGGCGCATTGGCTGTGGAAGGAAGGGCGCAAGGATTTTGCCTATTATCTGCAAAGCCGGTCCTCGTCGATTTTCCAGACGGATATTCATCCCGCGGCGAAATTTGGCAGCGGCATCTTTCTCGATCATGCAACCGGCCTTGTTGTTGGTGAAACAGCTCAGATCGGCGATGATGTGTCTATCCTGCATGAGGTGACACTTGGTGGCACCGGTAAGGCTGGCGGTGATCGTCATCCGAAAATCGGTCGCGGTGTACTGATCGGAGCTGGTGCAAAAATTCTCGGCAATATCACCGTTGGCGAATGTTCAAAAATTGCCGCCGGTTCTGTGGTGGTAAAAGCCGTGCCGGATAATGTAACCGTTGCCGGTGTGCCGGCGAAAGTCATTGGTGATTGCAATTGTGCAGAGCCTTCGCGTGCAATGGATCAGCTAATCAACGCTGCTGAGTAATGCACAGGCGACATGATGTCCCTTTACATATCGGGCACAGAGGCGCATGAGACAGCCCGTAAAAATGAAACAGGAGAATCCGTTTGAAACCCGAAGAAATTAAGAAACTGGACGCCTATTTCAAGCGGACTTTTGACAATCAGGGTCTCGCTGTTAAGGCGCGTCCACGCAAGGATGACTCCTGCGAGGTTTTCCTTGATGATGAATTCCTTGGCCTGATCTATAAGGATGAAGACGAAGGCGAACTGTCTTACAACTTCTCCATGGCCATTCTGGATATCGATCTGGAAGGCTAAAAGCCTTTATTTATATCTTTTTAGGATATAGATTTGCTAATTAAAATAATTACTTATGGCGGTTTGTGCGTGAAGAGATTCACATTGGCAAGCCGCCATTTTTTATTTCTTCCTGAAATTAACTTGTAAAACGTAACTGTATAACATATCATTTCTGAAATTCTAAAAATGCAGGCGGCACAACAGCTGTCTGCCGTTTTGCTATTCAGGAGATGTTATGGATCAACGATTACCCGTTACGGTGCTGTCCGGATTTTTAGGTGCCGGAAAAACCACCTTGCTCAATCATATTCTGAATAACCGTGAACAATTACGTGTTGCACTGATCGTCAATGATATGAGTGAAGTGAATATTGATGCGGCATTGCTGCGGGATGGAGGTGCCAACTTGTCCCGCACGCAGGAACAGCTGGTTGAACTGACCAATGGCTGTATCTGCTGCACATTGCGCGACGATCTTTTGCAAGAGGTGACACAACTCGCCAAACAGGGGCGCTTTGATTATCTGCTGATTGAATCAACCGGCATTTCCGAGCCATTGCCTGTGGCTTCGACCTTCGAGTTTCGTGATGAGGATGGCTTCAGCCTGTCCGACATTGCGCGGCTCGATACGATGGTGACGGTTGTCGATAGTGTCAATCTGCTGCGTGATTATGCATCGCAGGATTTTCTGAAAGATCGTGGCGAAAGTGGCGGTGAGGGCGATGAACGCGGTCTGGTCGATTTGCTGGTCGAGCAGATTGAATTTGCTGATGTGGTGGTGCTGAATAAAATCAGCGAAGTGTCCCCTGACCAAAAGCAGGATATTTATAAAATTATCCGTGCGCTCAATCCGGATTGCGATGTGGTAGAGGCCGATTTCGGGCAACTGCCGATAACGCGGATTATGAATACGGGACGGTTCAGTTTTGAAAAGGCCGAGCAACATCCGCTATGGTTTAAAGAACTCTATGGCTTTAAGGATCATGTGCCGGAAACAGAGGAATATGGCATCCGCTCTTTTGTCTATCGGGCACGCCGTCCGCTTGATCCGGCAAAATTCCACGATTTTATTCAGGAGAGCTGGGCGGGGCTGATCCGCTCAAAAGGTTTTTTCTGGTTGGCGACGCGTCCGCGCTATGTGGGGGAGCTTAGTCAGGCCGGTGCCTTACTGCGTACAGGTAAACGTGGTTTGTGGTGGGCATCAATCCCGAAGCAATATTGGCCGGAAGATGAGGGTTGGCGCCAATCCATGCAGCCTTATCTTGATCCGTTCTGGGGCGACCGTCGGCAGGAACTGGTTTTTATCGGCACGGCAGTGATGGACGAGGGGGCAATCTGTGCGGCCTTGGATGGTTGTCTGGTTGAAGCCGATAATTTCGTGCCTGATGAATGGGCATCGCTTTATGATCCGTTTGAAATATGGGATCAGCGCGCAGCATAGATTCTTGTTTTAAAACAATATTATATGCCTTTGCGTGAAGAAATAGATTCACGCAAAGGCATTGTATTTTTAAATCCCGATTGCAGAGGTTTCTTTAACTTCTTCCATCACCATCGAATTGTTTTTTGTGGCTTCCGCAAAGGTCTCAAAAATCTCCGGCGTGGTGCGATCCGGCTTGACTTCTACAAAGACCAGCATCGAGCGGTTAAGCATCTTCAGTGACAGTTTTGCCGCTCGCTCCGCCGGTCAATGTTGTTCGGCGCTGCGCGTTCTCTATCTTCAGGAAGATGTTGCTGACGGCATGCTGAAGATGATTGACGGCGCAGCCCGTGAAATGCATCTGGGTAATACGGCACTGGAAACCACCGATATCGGCCCGATCATTGATCGTGAGCTGTAGACTATGCTGAGCGATTATGTTGAGCAGATGAAGGCTAAAGCCAAAGTGACCAAGGTTGGCGTGACACTGGAAGGTGAATTGCAGGTCGGTCATTTCTTCTCGCCGCATATCATCGGACTCAATGATGGTGCTGATCTGACCCGTGTAGTGTTTGGTCCTGTGCTGCATGTTGTGCGCTGGAAAGCTGTTGATCTGGACAGCGTTCTCGATGAGGTTGCCAATTTCGGCTTTGGCCTGACCTTCGGAATGCACAGCCGTATCGAAACAGGTGTTGCGCGTGCGGTTGTCGGTACGCAGCCGTTTGGCGGTTCCGGCCTGTCCGGTACTGGTCCTAAGGCTGGTACCCCGAACCATCTGCTGCGCTTTGCGCTGGAACAAGTTGTTTCGGTGAACACTGCGGCAGCCGGTGGTAATGCTTTGCTGATCGCGATGGGTGAGTAATCATCATAGCCGATGAGGAGACTCACCGGAGATGCCGGTGCTATATGGCACGCAAGCTTCCAAGGCGTAATACATTTGCGGTATGCGCCTTGGAGTGAGGCCGAATTTCACGTTTCGCTGTCACATAGCAGAAAATTTCGGTTTTTGTAAAAGATTCGCCTGCCATACATTAAGTGTTGTGGGCAATTTTTATTTCACACTTATGCACAGATTTTTGTTGACGATACATGCAACCTAAGGTAGCTTTTGTCTTGTACTGAAAAGCATATTTTACCTATTTATTTTAGATCAGAGCATAATATTTTTTTGAAATTAATTGCTTATGGAATAAGGGACGGGCAAGCCTCCCCTTCTACTATGGCCCGCCTGACGGTTCGCATATCGGACAATTTAACCCGGATCATCAACCGATCCGGGTTTTTCTTGCGATCGTAAGTGCATTGATTATTAATTATATCATACTGTTATTTAATAATATTTATAATTCATGCAGATGCTTTTACTTGCGGGTATTCTGAGAGTGGGATTAAAATGGCAAACTTCCTTATTCTTAAAAAAGCTCTTTAATTTTCTATGCTCCGTATGTCATGAAGCTGGAAATGCAGTTTTAAAATTTCTGCTAAGTGAAAATAAAATACAACTATAAGATGTATTTATTGATTGCGATAATTTTTTTTGATGATGAAATGCTGTAAATCGGTCTTGCATGCTTTGAACTGCGGAGATAATCATTGGTCATGACTCAAATTACTTTTGCATCTTTTTCTTGGTGGTGGGCTCGCTTCTAGCGGCCAACGCAGACATTTGCATAAGTGTCATTCAGGTCGCTCAAGGTTTTACCGGGCGGCCAATTTATTTTCAGCCCATAAAATCTTGTAGCTCCTGATCGTCATTCACGAAAACAGAGCAGAAATGCTCTTTTTGAAAAACAGGTGCGAAACCGGCCATTTGGCATTATAGGGATCGCAACAACAGGAGCGGGCGATTATGGCAAAGACTGCCGAGCAGGATCAGCAAGATTATATTACGCAGGGCGGCGTTCGGGTCGCGCGTCGTCGCGATGCGGTGGAATATAAAACGGCTATTGATAAGCGCATTGATGCGCTGGATACACGGCGTGGTGCGGTTTTTTCTTCTAATTATGAATATCCGGGGCGCTATACACGCTGGGATACAGCCATTATCGATCCGCCGCTGGTGATTACCTCCAAAGGTCGCTCCATGCGTATTGAAGCGCTGAATGCCCGTGGTGAGGTGCTGCTTGGTGGTATTCGTCCTGTTGTTGCTGCCTTGCAAGACGTGACAATTAAGACTGAGAGCGAACAGAAAATCGAGCTGACGATTACTGAGCCGACACGGCAATATATGGAAGAAGAACGCTCGCGTATGCCTTCGGTCTTCACCGTACTGCGTGAGATCGTAGCACTGTTCTTCTCCGAGGAAGACAGCAATCTTGGTCTTTATGGCGCGTTTGGCTATGATCTGGCTTTCCAGTTTGAGCCGATCAGTTTCAAGCTGAAGCGTCCTGAAGATCAGCGCGATCTGGTTCTGTTTATTCCGGATGAAATTCTTGTCGTTGACCATTATTCCGCTAAAGCGTGGGTCGATTCCTATGATTTTACTGTTGGTAATAAAAAGACTGATGGTTTGCCGCGCGAAACACCGGCAGATGAGTTCAAAGCTGCGAAAACACTGGCTGCAAAAGGCGATCATCAAAAGGGCGAATATGCTGCTTTGGTTGAGCGCGCCAAAGACAGCTTTAAGTGCGGTGATTTGTTTGAAGTGGTACCGGGGCAGATTTTCTATGAAAAATGCGAAAATCAGCCATCTGCTATTTCCCGCAAGCTGAAAAGCATTAATCCATCGCCTTATTCTTTCTTCATCAATCTGGGTGATCAGGAATATCTGATCGGCGCTTCACCGGAAATGTTTGTCCGTGTGAACGGTCGACGTATTGAAACCTGCCCGATCTCCGGTACCATCAAACGCGGTGAAGATGCGATTTCGGATTCAGAGCAAATTCTGAAATTGCTCAATTCGAAAAAAGATGAATCAGAACTGACGATGTGTTCCGATGTGGATCGCAACGATAAAAGCCGTGTTTGCGAGCCGGAATCTGTGCGTGTGATTGGTCGTCGTCAGATTGAGATGTATTCCCGCCTAATCCATACGGTTGACCATATTGAAGGCCGCCTGCGCGATGGTATGGATGCATTTGACGGTTTCCTCAGCCATGCATGGGCTGTAACCGTGACCGGTGCGCCGAAACTATGGGCAATGCGATTTATTGAAGAAAATGAGCGCAGCCGGCGTGCATGGTATGGTGGTGCAATCGGCATGATGCATTTCAATGGTGATATGAATACCGGCCTGACCTTGCGTACCATTCGTATTAAAGACGGTGTGGCGCAGGTGCGAGCAGGGGCAACTTTGCTGTATGATTCAAATCCACAGGAAGAAGAAGCCGAAACCGAGTTGAAAGCATCGGCGATGCTAACAGCGATTCGTGAGGCGCATATCAAACCGGAAATGCAGGAGAAGGCACAATCTATGAAGGCAGGAACCGGAATTTCTGTTCTGCTGGTCGATCACGAAGATTCCTTCGTGCATACGCTTGCCAATTATTTCCGTCAGACCGGCGCGAATGTCGCTACAGTACGCTCGCCGGTGAGTGATGAAATCTTTGACCGCTTTAAACCTGATTTGGTGGTACTCTCACCGGGGCCTGGTACGCCGAAAGATTTCGACTGCACCAATACAATCCGCAAAGCACGTGAGCGTGATCTTCCGGTTTTTGGGGTGTGTCTGGGCTTGCAAGCCTTGACCGAAGCCTATGGCGGCTCGTTGAAGCAATTGGACGTTCCGATGCATGGCAAGCCGTCACGCATCAAAATTCTGAACAACGGTGTGGTGTTTGATGGTCTTGGACAAGAAGTCACCGTTGGTCGTTATCATTCGCTTTATGCGGATAAGGCGACACTGCCTGCAGATTTCATTATCACAGCTGAAACCGATGACGGTGTGATTATGGGCTTTGAGCATAAGAGCGAGCCGGTGGCCGGAGTGCAGTTCCATCCTGAATCAATCATGACGCTGGGCGGCAATGCCGGTATGCAGATGATTGAGAATGTGGTGTCAAAACTCGTTAAAAAATAAGCGCCGCTGATACTTTAAAGAAAAAACCGCAGATGAAAATCTGCGGCTTTTTGTTTTACGCATTATCCTACTCAAAATCGGTTCCCTCTTTTGGCTCGTAAATGCTTTAGAGCGTGTTGCGTTTAATCGTACCCACTGCGCTCGCTCTAGATTCTTTTAATTGTCGCATGTTCGCGAACGCTAAATGAATACATTTAGCTGCGACATGCTTTAGATCCAAACTTCATCGCCGGTAAAGCTTACGGTAATCCAGCGTTGCGGGCCTGCGCCACCGATTTCTTCAGCGATTTCTTCGCGGATGGCATCGAGCGTCGCAATAGATGCAATCGGGAAATTGGCCGGCAAGACGATATGAATTTCAATGAAGCGCGCACGGCCGATCTTAGCGACATAGCTGGCATATTTCTTGAAACCGTGTTTGGCTTTCATCTCATCCAGAATTTTACGCACGCGTAAATCCATGCGCTCCGGTGTGACCAGCAGAATTTCCTTAAATGCTGCAATAATCGTTTTCATTGGTACGAAAATCAGACCCGCTGACAAAACCAGCAAGATCGCCGGATCAACATAGACCGTCCACGGCTGATAGCTGGTACCTTGAAATGCCCATGCAATACTGAAAGCAATCAGCAAGGCCAGTGTAATCAGGGCTGTCATCAGCCAGCTTTGTGTGTCGAGGGTGATGAAATTGGATTTCAGCCGCTTATTGATCTTGTGCTGATAGGCCATCATCGTGAAACAGATAATACAGACGATCACTGCATAAATAATTGCCCAGTCAAAATTCAACTCCGTGCCGCCTTGCAGCAATGTGCTAATGGCGTTGACGAAGGCATAGAGACAGAACAGGATCAGCACAACACCGTTAAAGGCCAGAACCAGTGGCTCAATATGCCAGAAACCATGCTGAAAACGACGTGTACCTTCACTGGTGAGCAGGCGGGCAACAAAAAGTGCCAGAATAGACATTGCCGCATCGGTAGATGAGAACATGCCGTCAAAAATAACGGCGCTGGAGCCTGAGATCAGGCCGAAAACAATTCCGAATAGTCCGATGAAAATAGTTGTATATATTGATCGTCGTAAAATCAGTTGTTCAAAACGTGCGAGACGTTGCATTTTAAAAAATCTGCCTTTGTTTAAATAACAGTCAGCTTGAAAGCCTTCCGGCGCAAGTATTTTGCCGTCAAAACGGCTCAGCTGGCTGTTTTCATTTTAGCATTTTGAAAGCGCTGATCCGCGGAAGCGTTCCGTTCTTACTTTCATAAGTAATGAGCGGATATGAATGACAACTGCGCTTAGATGCATGGCAGTCTATAGCTTGTTTTTATGAAAATTAAAAGTGACGGCGTTTTGCGTGTGGTTTTTGCGCTGTTTTGAATGTTGAAAAGTGATTCGTTTTTCACACATATTGCGAGCCGTATTTGCAAATGATTTGCAGTACAAATGATTTTAAGTCTCTGAATTTGCTGATATATTGTTTTGGTGCGGCTGACTGAAAATCAGTTGCAACTGGATGGTGAAAACAAGTGAAAATTGTCAGGTCTGGTACTTTAGAGATTTGGAATTGGCGCGTTTTGCGCTAAAGACGGTTAACATCTCAGCAGATTGCTGAATTGAATTTATTTCGATGAAGGTGGCTATGGATGACTGTTGATCAGTCTCCGCTCAAGCTGCCGAATTTTATAAAACTGCAAAATTGTAAATCTCCGGCTGTCTCGTCGTTTCTTTGTAAACGGCGCAATACCATGTTCGGAGACGTAAAAAGGTTTGGTTATGGATGCTAATCTGAGAATTCAGCGGCTAGCTACGTGGACGATTCCTGTATCCATTGGCGTCATGGCTCTTAAATATGTGGCCTATCTGCTCACCGGCTCTATCGCGCTTTATTCGGATGCGCTTGAATCCATTGTCAATGTGATTGCCTCAATCGGTGCATGGTGGGCGATCACTGTCAGTATTATGCCTGCGGATAATAACCATCCGCATGGTCATCATAAGGCGGAATATCTTTCAGCCGTAGTTGAAGGCGTGCTGATTGTTGTCGCGGCGTTGTTGATTGTTCGTGAAGCATGGAGCGCGCTGGAAAACCCGCGCACGATGGATGAGCCGTGGCTGGGGTTGGGCATCAATCTGGTTGCCGGTGTCATCAATATGGTTTGGGCCAGTATTCTGATCCGCGCAGGGCGTGCTGCAAAATCTCCGGCTTTGCTGGCTGATGGCAAGCATATTATGACCGATGTGGTTACCTCGGCAGGCGTGCTGGTTGGTCTGGTGGCGGCGATTGTTACCGGCTGGGCAATTCTCGATCCGTTGCTCGCTATTATCGTTGCAATCAATATTCTCTGGCAGGGCTGGCATGTTATCAATGCTTCCGTGCAGGGGCTGATGGATGTCGGCGTTGATCCTGCTGAAGAAATGCAAATGCGCGATATTATTTCCACCAATGCAGAAGGTGCGCTGGAAGTGCATGACCTGAAAACCCGCATTGCCGGACGGGTCACGTTCATTGAATTTCATCTGGTTGTGGCGGCAGATATGACGGTTGGCGACTCGCATATTATCTGTGATCGCATTGAAGATGCGCTGCATAAAAAATATGAAAACTCGCAGGTTGTTATTCATGTAGAGCCGGAAGATGAAGCCAAGTTGCCGCTTGGAACAGCCGCTGTACCATTCGCCTGATTTACCTTCAATACATTGATATTTAATGATAAAATGCTGTCATGCGATTATGTGTGGCAGCATTTTTTATTGTGGTTACAAATTACAGGTAATTTTATTTCGTTTATGGGTAAGTCTCTTGCAACTTGTTGCCAAGGCGTATAGCATTTGTCCTATGAACAACGCGCATCATAATATCAGCTCTTTTACGAGCTTGGGAGCAGATCAGGGCTTTTCAGCCGCTGAGACTTGCGCGCGTCCACTCTCGCTTCTACTTCTACTCGGCCTTAGCGGCGATCGCCGGGCTCATTGATTGGAGCGTCCGGCGGTCGTACAGAGCCGTTAGACTCATGCTCCTGTCAAAGAATCCGTTCCGATAGTGCCCGATAGTTCTGCGTCTTCATTTTGTGAATTGAGCAGGCAGGGTGAGTTTAAAGCAACTGTTATGTAATGGCAGATGCTGTGGCTGATGAGACTTTAAAATGACCAATATTGCTTCCGCTTCCAAATCCTCCCGCAAAGGCATGCCGATTGCGGCTGAAAAATACACACCTTTCAGAACCACTGTTTTGCAGGATCGCCAGTGGCCGTCGAGAATGATCGAAAAGGCACCGATCTGGTGTTCTGTGGATCTGCGCGATGGTAATCAGGCGCTTGTTGACCCGATGGGGCATGATCGTAAAGCCCGCATGTTCCAGCTGCTGCTGGATATGGGCTTTCCGGAAATTGAAATCGGTTTTCCATCCGCTTCCCAGACGGATTTTGATTTCTGCCGCTGGTGCATCGAGCAGGGCAATGTACCGGATGATGTGGATTTGCAGGTTCTGGTGCAGTGCCGTCCGGAACTGATTACCCGTACATTTGAATCGCTGGAAGGTGCCAGCACGCCGATTATCCATTTCTACAACTCCACCAGTGAGTTGCAGCGTCGCGTTGTGTTCAACAAAGACGTTAAAGGCATCAAGCAGATTGCGACCGATGCTGCAAAAATGATTATGGATATGGCTGCCAAAGCCGGATCTGGATATCGTTTCCAGTATTCGCCGGAAAGCTTTACCGGCACCGAGCTGGAAGTCGCTCTGGAAATTTGCAATGCGGTGACGGAAATCGTTAAACCGACTGCGGAAAACAAGCTGATCCTCAATCTGCCTTCCACGGTGGAAATGAATACCCCGAATGTTTATGCCGACCAAATCGAATGGATGTGCCGCAATCTGGATAATCGTGAAAACCTGATTATCTCCCTGCATCCGCATAATGACCGCGGTACCGGCATTGCCGCGACAGAGCTGGGGCTGATGGCCGGTGCTGATCGTGTTGAAGGCACATTGTTTGGTAATGGTGAGCGCACCGGTAACGTCGATCTGGTGACGCTGGCGCTGAACATGTTCACGCAAGGGATCGATCCTGAACTGGATTGCTCGGATATCAATCGCATGAAGGAAGTTTACGAATATTCCAATCAGCTGGTTATTCCTGAGCGTCATCCATATGTGGGTGAACTGGTTTATACAGCTTTCTCCGGTTCGCATCAGGATGCGATTAATAAAGGTATGAAGGCCAAGAAGGGTGCGAATACTCCGACATGGGAAGTGCCGTATCTGCCGATTGATCCGCAGGATGTTGGTCGATCCTATGAGGCGATTATCCGTATTAATTCCCAGTCGGGCAAAGGCGGTCTCGCTTATATTCTGCAGCAAGATTACGGTCTGAATATTCCGCGTAAAATGCAGGTGGAGTTCCGCGAAATCATTCAGCAGATTACCGATGATGAAGGCAAGGAACTTCAGGCCGAGCGCATTTATGAAGAGTTCAAGAAAGCTTATGTGAGCCAACCGGGTTCCCGTTTGGAATTTGTTGACCATCACACTTTTGCTGATCCGAATAATAAAGCTATTCGTATTATGCAGGCCGAGATCATTGATAATGGTGTGACCAAGACCATTGAAGGTCGTGGTACCGGACCGGTTGATGGTTTTATTGATGCCCTGTCAAAACATATCGGCATTGATATTTCTGTGGCAGACTATTCGGAACATTCGCTACAGCGTGGTTCTGATGCTTCTGCGATCAGTTATGTGGAGCTCTCGCATCCGCAAGGTGCGGTCTTCGGCGTCGGGGTCAACCATAATATTGTGACCTCATCGCTTGCAGCGATTGTTTCTGCTGCGAACCGTCTGATCAAATAAGATCACGCATAGTGACAAATAAAATGGCCTGAAACCATGCGGTTTCAGGCCATTTTAGTCTTATTGAGCATCCAGCCATAAAATCGCCATGCATAAGACTGCCTGTAAAGTGCAAGATTATATGAAGGCGCGGCATGAATAAAACCGAAGATGATTTCACGTCATATCCGTCATTGCCCCAACCGGAGAAAGACTTGTCCGGTGAGGAGCGGCTGAAAACTGCAATCAGGCAAGCAAAAACTGCACAGGCAGACCGGCTGGATAGTATTTCGGATATCAGAGAAACCGACATTGCTCGGCTGGAATTATTGTTGCAGGACTTGCAGCCGGTTTTTGATGCGGTGCCGGTAGCGGATGAGCAGTGGGATTTTTGCCTCAATAGAGGGATGCAGCCGCGACTTTGGCTGGATGCCAGCGCTTTTATCATGATTGCCCGTGATCGGCGCAACTATCGCTTTGTACGTGATACGCGGTTGGGACGGATCATTCTGGCGGAAAATAAAGACATTAAGGTCATCTCCGATGCCGTCACGCGCTATATCGCATCGCGCATTCTGGAGCGCGAGCGGTTAATGGATGATCTGCCACTTCAGCCTGCCGAACAGGTAGGGCAGCAAGCGGTTTTGTCTGAACCGGTGGTCGAACCGCACGCAGTAGCAGAGCCAGCAAAAAAAGCTTTGCCTGCTAAACTCTTATGGTTTGCAGGCGGTGCATTGCTCGGCTGTTTGGTGCTGATTTTTGTTTTGCGACTTTACGGCGTTACTCTGCCGTTTCTTCCGTTTTTGGCGGAACTGATGCCGTACTAATTTGCGGTGCGGCCTTGCCTAGCATCAATATTTGCTCTGCCAGCAAGGCTACTTCATTGCTTTCATTAGTAAAACCATATTGCTGCCAGCAGCATTGCCAGCTTTTTGGTTGGTCGGTCGCTTCAATAGAAAACAGATTATAGCGTGCCGGCGGCTTACGCCCTTCATGGCCTGGCGCATAGGGTGCCTGACTGGCCGATGGCACGCAGATAACCGGCACAGCACCATGTGGCGAAGCAATTTCATTCAGCGTTGCGAGATGCGTATGGCCGTGCAGTACCAGCTCAGCTCCCACTTCACGGATCACTTTTTGAAACCGTGCAATACCAAACAGGCGTTTATAGGCGGGAGTGGCATTCCGCACCGGCGGATGGTGAATCAGAATAACACGGCACAAGCCTTGCTCACCGGTCTCGGTGAGTATTGTTTTCAGGCGGGCAGCCTGTGCAGGCAGAAAATCACCGCTGGCCATGAAAGGGCCGGTCGCGCGTGCCGAGCTGACACCAATAATGGCGACACCATCACGCACACGTAAATAGGGGAATTGCGGACGCTTCTCATGATTGTCGATGCCGTCGCCGCGCATCCACGGTTCCCATTTGCAGCAGGATTTATCCAGCGCACCCGGAACATAGGCATCATGATTGCCCGGTACAAAAGACACGTCTTGCTGGCTGCCAAGCTGTTTAAGCCATTGGTAGCCATTATCAATTTCAAGATTAAGCGCGAGGTTAACCAGATCACCGGTAACGGCAATATGGTCAGGCTTCTGGCTTTTGAGGTCTTTAATCAGGCTTTCAAGCACCCAATCATGCATTGCACCTTTGCGGTGACGCTTCCAGTTTATATAGCCGGTGATGCGTTTGGAGGCCAGTTCTCGCAGGCGAACCTGCGGCAAGGGCGACAGATGAATATCTGATATATGGGCAAGTCTGAACATTGGCGAAGATTTAGCCTTCAAGACAGCATAGTCAATGAAAAATCATGCGTATGAATGACGAAAATACCTGTATTATCTTCATATAGTGTCACCGCCTGTTGAAAACAATCTGCATCAGTTTGCATGTTTGTTTTGCGTTTCAGAGTAATTTCCGGTCTGACTACAGAACTGCATTATCCGGAAAATTCGATGAAATTTAAAAGCTGGCTGTTCCATACCTATTTTTTGCTGCGTCGCCCGATGACTTTGGGTGTACGTGCTGTTGTGCTGGATGAAGAAGCGCAGAGCGTTTTCCTCGTGCGTCATACCTATGTCAAAGGCTGGCATTTGCCGGGGGGCGGTGTGGAGCGCGGCGAAACATTTATGCAGGCGCTGATTAAGGAACTGCGTGAAGAGGGAAATATTGAGCTGACAGCACCACCGCAGCTATTTGGCTTGTATAAAAACGCGCATGTTACAAATCGCGATCATGTCGCGCTTTATATCTGCCGTGCTTTCCGACAGTTGAAACCACGTATGCCGGATCGGGAAATTGCTGAAGCCCGCTTTTTTCCGCTGAATGACTTGCCTGAGGGCGTGACACAGGCCACGATACGCCGGTTGCAAGAAGTTGCCACCAAGACCTCGCCGGATGAATTATGGTGAGACGATTATAGCGATTGAGGAGAAGTGTCTGATGCCTGTCTATATTCTTGATGGTCACAGCCCGCAATTTGATCACCGTGCCAGCAACTGGATTGCACCTGATGCTACACTGATCGGCAAGGTGCGGTTAGGCGAAAATGCCGGAATTTGGTTTGGTGTTATTGCTCGTGGTGACAATGAGTTGATTCACATCGGTAAGGACACCAATGTGCAGGAACATTGCGTTTTGCACACGGATATCGGCTTTCCGCTGACAATCGGAGAAGGCTGCACAATCGGGCATCGGGCGATGCTGCATGGCTGTACCATTGGCGAAAATAGCCTGATCGGTATTGGTGCGATAGTTCTTAATGGTGCGAAAATCGGCAAGAACTCACTGGTTGGCGCCGGCGCTCTGGTGACTGAGGGCAAGGAATTCCCTGATAACTCGCTGATCGTCGGCTCGCCTGCACGGGTTGTGCGTGAGCTTTCTGCAGACCAGATTGAGAAATTACGCCTGTCTGCGCAAAGCTACGTCATCAATGGCCAGCGTTATCAACGCGGATTAGAAATCGCTCCTTAAAAAGTTAATTAGCCAGCGCGGATGTCGGGATATCGCTCATCAGCATTTGCGGGGCGTTACGGATATCAACCCACTGACCGGTATGACGTGCCGACTGGCGCTTCAGATAAGTGTAGTCTGTCTGATTCCAGTTTTTGACACTGTCTTCGAGATTGTCGAGAACGAAGTCACCGCGATCGGTGCGTACTGTCAGGATGGCATGGCCTTCGCCATTGCTCTGACGTACAACGGTAATCAGCAATGTATTGACCGGAAAACCTGCATTAATCAGCATACGGCGCTTGAGCAGTACATAATCTTCGCAATCCCCAAATTGGGTTGGGTAAGACCAGACTTCTTCTTTGCCCCACATTTCCATGTCAGTGCGCGGCTGAATGGCTGTATTCACCTGTGCATTAACCTGTACGATCTTATTCCACAGCCCCTGTGTGAGTTTCAGGGGGGCTTCTGTGCGGCTGGTCTGGTTACATTCGTTTTTATATTGCTTGCAGAAATCATAATGGCCGACCGGCTGCGTTGTCCGGCCACCGGTTTGCATCCACGGATTAGCAGTCTGTCCGGCCTGACCGGCAGTTGTGCCAAATACGCTTCCTAACACTGTCATTGTAAGCAGCAGAGTTGCGGTAGCCAGCTTATGCTTTGCTGTTGTGCCGCGCGCACTCTTTTTATGTGCTGTCTTGTTATACATTGTGACGCTCCTTGTTGAGAGCACCATGGCAGCCAGAAATTGACACTATCCAAAGGGATATGCATAAGACAAAGTAAACGCGAAGGTGAGTTTTCGTAAACCTTAACTACCTGTGAAATCAGTGTTTTAACGAAAATTAGGACTTACTATACGCAAAATTCATGCAGGTTTCGGTTGTGTGAAAGCTTGAGGTTAACAGAGCGTTGTGCAGTTAACAGCAGGTTGAAATCGGTAAGATGTCCACAGGTGCTGGTTAACAGGCCGTGTAAACTCTGAGCTTGCTGATAAGCTTATATTTACCTCACCATTTTGCGTTCAGAAGAAATTAAGAAAATTATTTTCAGCCTTTGCTAACTATAAGTAGCGATGCATGGCGGCTGTGGATTAAATTTTGCCGAAATTGCGAATGATTATGCATTTTCCGCCGCTTTTAAGCGGCAGGATCTTTATCGCAAGGCACTGAGAATCGCTGAAATTGTGCTGATTTGCTTATTACCCAGGCAAAACCCGCATTTCAGAAGCTACGGCGGCATAAAATGAAAAGCTGAAAGTGCTCATCTGTGCTGAATGTTAACAACAGCATGCGATGCGCATAGGCGGAATCGTCCGGCTCCCGCGTGAGTTCACCAGAGCGGTTTACGACAGCTAATTAATTGAAAATGAGACGCCGGAAGAGATGCGGTCTTAATTTCTCGGCAAATCGGTTTGCAGAACGAGGAATTCAATACCGATGCCATCGTCGAAATGGCGCATGACTTTAGCCTGGCTATTGCCAAGCGTTACGATGCTGCGCAATGGCGGGCGCAACGCAGTTTCTACCGCTGCACCTGAAAGTGACAGGTCGAGAATTTTACAGGCATGCTGAGAGCCGTCGCTGAGCGTTAAAACCGCATCGGAACGTGCCGGTGTGTGACGGGTGTGACGTCTTTGGTCTGCATCTTCTTGATCGGCATGCTGGCTCAGCCATTTGATCTTTGTAAGCAGTTTATTCTTCTGATGTTCGCTATGCTGCAATTGCAGGCTGAAATCATCGCGATGAATATTGATGATGGTGCCCTCAATGCGCCCCAGATTCTCAATATAAGCAATAATATGCTCATCTTGCTGAAGCGCTGCTTCGCCACCCGTCACTCCGAGATCGGCATTGCTGGCTGAGATACGCCAGAGTCTGCAAGTATATTCACTACCATCAGTGCGCATAAAGCGACCGTTCAGCGGTGTTTTCAAAGTCAATCGGATCGTTGCACCGGATTGCTCCGCTGTCTTGGCAGGCGATGTTTCTGATGCGTGCGAAGATGCAGGTGTTTGTGCCGACATATGACTGAAATGCGCCTCTGAATGATTCTGTAAATACCAAAGCCGGTGCGAACAATGTCACCGGCTTTTTTATTATGCTATAGTATTTTTTACCAGTAAGCTACTAAAAGCTTATTCTATATTGCTTATACTTGATGGTGTTGAAACTCAGATCGTTTTTTGCTGTTTATCCCTGCATATACTGTGAGCAGATCAGTTTTTGTCTTTGCCGCCGGTTATCAGTTTGAGATACGCTGCTTTGGATGTTGTTGACACAGCCTCATTCTGCGGTGCGGCCGGATGAATGCTTTTAATCAGATCGGCAACGGTCAGCGGGGCAGGGCTGTTCGCAGGGGCAGTTCGTGCTGCGTGCTGAATAGTATCTGACGGGCGTGATGCTGACATAAGCGCTTCAATTTGTGGCAGGAGCGCTCTGGCAAAAGCGGTATCGGCTACAGCACTCTCATAAGTGAGTGCTTCTCCTGTCGCTGTCAGGCTGGTGCTTATTATTGATGAAGTTTCTCGTGCGGGTGTGGTTTGCGTGACAGGTGATAATTCATGATGGCGATCCAGCAGAACTTGTAAGACAGATTTCATGCCTTTTGCTGCCTGAAGACTCGTGTCCTGCACAGGTGCTGAGGCAGTGGTCAGTCCCATATGATTGGAAATCAGCGGCTCACTACCGAGCCAGAGAGGCTGATCCAGTGCAACCATGCTACCGATCCATGCCATTGAGCCATCACTCTCATGCAGTGGTAATAAGAGTGTTTCGAAATGGCAGCTTTTTTCATTCAGTGTCAGGCTGGTATGTTCCAGTCGCAGGGGGCGGTAATCCAGCCCTGAAAGGTGGAGCTGTTCAGCCAGCCATGAACGCACATCTTCATGCCACAGGGAGAGAAAGCGAGTATTGCGCAACTCCCGACCATAAATTGTGCAAAGGCGTGTTCCTGCAAGTCTGAATTGCCATTGTCTGGCGCGAGGAATGCCGGCCAATTCGTCGTGGATGATATCTTCGCTGTCGCTACGCAGAATAAAAATATTAGGAAGCTTGCCGCTCAAATCACGCGGGCTGATGTCACGACGATCCGGCGCCGCGCGGGTGCCGCGCAACCTGTCCCAATAAGTGAGCAGATCTGCCGTCCAGTCATGTTTCATGAGGTGGCGCTTCCTCGTTTATCCCTAAAGTCAGGCATTTTCAGCGCTTGTCTGACAATGCCGGAACCCGTTTAACATATTGCGCGCGCTTGTCTTTCAGATTGAAACAATGCTTTCGCGAAACAATTTAAATATTCAAACGCTGTGTAAAAAGTCAGCCACCTTCGTGGCTTGAACAACTTATTTTAAGCATCACGTTGGTGGCAATAATATGCGCACAGGATTGTAAACAAGCCATGAGTATGGCCTGAACATCCACGAACAATAAAATATATGGTTAACGCTTTGCTTTGATTGCATTAAGAAATTAATTATGTTTATATAGATTTAGGCATAAGTTGCGGGCTTTTTATAGGGAATGGTCTGCTGCTTTCGATGCCTGAACTCCAGAATTTATATTCGGGCTGATATTGTCCGTTCACCGCCTGTCTGACAGGCGGTTTTTTCTTGTCTTGATTTGGCTGGGTTCGTGCTTCAAAGATCATCTAAGTAGTGTGAAGTCAGAGCGGTTCCGATTATGACTGAATCGTTAGAACTGCTGTAACGATTTGTTTTTACGCATTATACGACGTAAAACCGCTTCGCACTTTTGGCTCGCAAATGCTATAACTGCCGTGTTCGCTTTGGCAGATCTGAAGTCATGATGAGGAAAATATGCAGCAACCCGTAAGTGATTCCCGCAGCAATAATAGTGGCGGGCAGGGCGGTTCACAGCCGGTGTTTAATATGCCGCCGGTGGTTGTAGCTATAATCGGCCTGTGTGCTGTTGTTTATATCACGCAAACATATCTGCTCAGTGACCAGCAATATGTTTGGTTTTTGCTGAATTTTGCATTTATCCCGCAGCGATTCAGTCTGGCAGGTGGTTTTTTTGATCCTTTTGCATGGCTGACCGCAGTCACTTATTCATTCATGCATGGTGGTTTTGCCCATCTTGCCGTGAACAGCGTGTGGTTTGCGGCTTTCGGTTCACCGCTTGCAGGACGGATCGGTACGCGCAAATTTCTGCTTTTCTGGGTTCTAACCTCTATTATTGCAGCTTTCACGCATTATGCGCTTTATCCTGATAGCAATATCCCGCTCGTTGGCGCGTCTGGCGCTATTTCGGGAATGATGGGCGCTGCTGCGCGTTTTGGTTTTCGCCGTGTGACTTATTATAGCAGAACGGGGCGGGAAGTGCCGGCTTTTGGCGGGCCGTTGCTGTCTGTTGCACAGACATTGCAAAATAAGACCGTGCTGACCTTTGTCGGCTTCTGGCTGATTATCAATGTGATTACCGGCGTTTACGGTGTTGCACCGGGGGAATTGTCCGGCATTGCCTGGGAAGCGCATATCGGCGGTTTTGTTGCTGGCTTTTTCGGTATTGCGCTTTTATTGCGTGGCCGTTCCTGAATATATCGGAGCGATTACAGCGATATGTGAATCGCTGAGGTCGTTTTGTCCTCTGCATATATACGCATTTATGTTTCTGCGTGATTTGTGTTATGCTGATTTTGCGGCCTCCGGTACGGATTCTGCATATTCAGCATAATAATAATCATTCCGCATTTTTCGTGCCGGTAAGTTGTCCTGATGCATATCCGTTTTCGGTTTGCGGAACGGAGGCGTTGTGTTTTCTTATCGGGAGGAAATAATGACTGTACGCGCAATTCTGAAGCAAAAAGGCAATAGTGTTTTCACTGTCAATGCTCATGCAGATCTGGAAACAGCTGCAAAACAGCTTTCCCAGCACCGCATCGGTGCTTTGCTGGTGGATGACGGCAAGGGAAAATATACAGGTATTCTTTCCGAACGCGACATTGTGCGTGCCTGTGCCAACCATGGTGTTCAGGCTTTGCAGTTGCCGGTATCTAAAGCCATGACCACGAAGGTTCTGCACTGCAATCCGCAGGATACTGTGCATTATGTGATGGAGATGATGACCCGTCACCGTTTCCGCCATCTGCCGGTGGTCAATGATTCAGGTGATTTGGTCGGGATTATTTCTATCGGTGACGTGGTGAAGCGCCGTATTGAGCAGGCCGAGCAGGAAACGGCGGAGATGATCCAATATATCGCGACTGCCTGATTTTGATTTGGAATGTAAAAAAGCCCTGCCTATGTGATCCTGAGATCATATAAGCAGGGCGTATTATTATAGGCTGTTATTATTTGCTGAGAAAACGCTGTGCAGCATAGAGTGAAATTGCTGCGGCATTGGAGACATTCAGCGATTTGATTGCACCCGGCATATCAAGGCGCGCCAAAGCATTCACGGTTTCACGGGTTTTCTGACGCAGACCTTTGCCTTCTGCACCGAGTACCAGAGCAAGTTTGCCGCCCTTGAGTGCATGTTCCATTTCCTGCGGGCCTTCTGAATCAAGACCAATGGTCATGTAACCCAGCTCATGCAGTTCAAGAATCGCATCTGCAAGATTGCGCACTTCAATCTGATCGATCATTTCCAGCGCGCCGGAAGCGGATTTAGCCAGCACACCTGATTCCTGCGGGCTGTGACGTGATGTGGTAATCAACGCATCCGCACCAAAGGCAACGGCTGAGCGCAAAATAGCGCCGACATTATGCGGATCGGTTACCTGATCCAGAATCAAAAGCAGCTTGCCTTCTTTAAGGTCCTGCAATTTGCGCGGTTTCAGAGCGGCAGTTTCAATCATAACGCCCTGATGTACGGCGTCAGAACCGGTTAAAGTATCAATATCACGCGGCTCAACCATTTCAGGATCGAGGCGGGCAATGGTTGCCTCATCCAGTTCAAGGCGCGCGAGGGCATTTTTTGTCACCATCATGCGGAAAATCCGGCGACGCGGATTCTCAATCGCCGCTTTTACCGTATGCAGGCCATAAAGACGGGTGATTCCGTCGCCTGCAGGCGTGCCTGCAACAGGCTTACGCTTGCTGAACCGCTGATTTTGCGAATTTTGTTCGCTGCCACCGGTTTTTTGATCACGAAATTGGCGCCGCAGACGCGCATAATGCGAATCTTTTGGAGTGCCGGAGGAGGAGCCGGATGAGTCCGGTGACGATTTTTTATCTTTCATAGGCTTTCTATAGCGATTTTTCTGCGTTCTAGGTAGCGTCTTTCCTTATTCACAGGCGGGAAAGTTTCGGGATACGAAAAAAACAGCTCCGAAAAGCCTGATATTGTGGATTATTGATAAGCCTGTGAAAGTTTATGCATTTTTCTCAAAAAGAGCTGTTGACTTATCAGTGTGTTATCGGCATAACCCGCCTCGTTCACAGCGACAAACGAGCTAACCGCTACGGGGTCACAGTGAACGGAATGCCTAGTCGCTCAGTTCCGGTGGTAATGAGTAACGTGGAGGAGTGCCCGAGTGGTTAAAGGGGGCGGACTGTAAATCCGCTGGCTTAGCCTACGTTGGTTCGAAACCAACCTCCTCCACCATTACCGGACGGTAAACTTAGAGTGCGCGGGTATAGCTCAATGGTAGAGCAGCAGCCTTCCAAGCTGAATACGCGGGTTCGATTCCCGCTACCCGCTCCAGATTATTTCAGAGCGGTTTGGCGTGTAGTAACTTGGCGTGCTTTGAATTAAGCTAGGCCGGAAGCGAGTTGATAGGGTTCTGACCAAATATGGTTCAGGGCTTTAGTTCTACTGTATAATATTCTGGATCGCGAGATTTTGGAATAAGTTATATAGCAATTAAAATTGTTGCAGCGCATGAAAATAAGCGTTGTGGTGAAAGAGAGCGACAGCGATGGCAAAGAGCAAATTTGAACGTAACAAACCGCACGTCAACATCGGCACCATTGGTCACGTTGACCATGGTAAAACCTCGTTGACGGCTGCTATCACCAAATTCTTTGGTGACTTCAAGGCTTACGACCAAATCGATAATGCCCCGGAAGAAAAAGCACGCGGTATCACCATTTCGACTTCGCACGTTGAATACGAAACCGAAAACCGCCACTACGCACACGTAGACTGCCCAGGTCACGCTGACTATGTTAAGAACATGATCACCGGTGCGGCTCAGATGGACGGCGCGATCCTCGTAGTTAACGCTGCTGATGGTCCAATGCCACAGACCCGTGAGCACATCCTGCTCGCTCGTCAGGTTGGTGTTCCTGCGATCGTTGTGTTCCTGAACAAAGTTGATCAGGTTGATGACGAAGAACTTCTGGAACTCGTAGAAATGGAAGTTCGCGAACTTCTTTCGAAATACGACTTCCCAGGTGATGATATTCCAGTTGTTAAGGGTTCGGCTCTTGCTGCTCTGGAAGATTCAAACAAGAAAATCGGTGAAGACGCAGTTCGTGAACTGATGGCTGCTGTGGATGCTTACATCCCAACACCAGAGCGTCCAGTTGATCTGCCATTCCTGATGCCAATCGAAGACGTATTCTCGATCTCCGGCCGTGGTACAGTTGTTACCGGTCGTGTAGAGCGCGGTATCGTTAAAGTTGGTGAAGAAGTTGAAATCGTTGGCATGAAAGCCACCGGTAAAACAACAGTTACCGGCGTTGAAATGTTCCGCAAGCTGCTCGATCAGGGCCAGGCTGGCGATAACATCGGCGCACTGGTTCGCGGTGTAGGTCGTGAAGACGTAGAACGCGGTCAGGTTCTCTGCAAGCCAGGTTCGGTTAAGCCACACACCAAGTTCAAGGCAGAAGCTTATATTCTGACCAAGGACGAAGGTGGTCGTCATACACCATTCTTCACAAACTACCGTCCGCAGTTTTATTTCCGTACAACTGACGTAACCGGTATTGTGACCTTGCCAGAAGGCGTGGAAATGGTTATGCCGGGTGACAACGTAACTGTTGATGTTGCGCTAATCGTACCGATCGCCATGGAAGAAAAACTCCGTTTCGCGATCCGTGAAGGTGGCCGCACCGTTGGTGCAGGTATCGTCGCTTCGATCATCGAGTAATAGAGATTTAACAAGGCTGGTCAGCCAGCCTTGTCTACCTATCAAGCATGATAGGTAAAGAGTTTAGGGGTATAGCTCAGTTGGTAGAGCGACGGTCTCCAAAACCGTAGGTCGCGGGTTCGAGCCCTGCTGCCCCTGCCATTTTAAGAAACGGTACTGTATTGATTTACAGTGCCGTTTTTTTATGCTTACACGATAGGCGTATTCACAATGTAGTTGTGGTCTGATTATATGTGCGGGTGATTGTGCGGGTGCAGCAGGGCAGGGGCGTCAATATACGCTTTCCGTGCATGATATGCGGGAATTTATTATATCTTAGCATATGGGCTTGTGTTTTTGAGGAATCGGCACTATGTAGGGTCGATAAATAGGCGGTGCGTGGGATTGAGCTTTCGTCCGACGTGCCGTAATCTTGTGAGTTCTTTCTGATTAATACATTCTTAATGACTTGTTTTGATTGGGAATAATTTTAATCAAGCGCAGAGTGGCAAATGGCGTCCAAAACAAATCCGATTACCTTTTTCCGTCAGGTTCGTGCTGAGACGGCTAAAGTAACGTGGCCGACCCGGCGCGAAACCGTAATTTCCACAATCATGGTTGTGATTATGGCTTTCTTGGCGGCGCTGTTTTTCTTTGTTGCTGATCAGGTGATGGCTTATGGCGTTGAATTGCTTCTGAGTCTCGGGCGTTAATAGTGGCTTTGTTGGCGTTTCGGCTGGTGTGAGCTATACGGGAGAAGCATAATGACTGCGCGTTGGTATATCGTACACGCATATTCGAATTTCGAAAAAAAGGTTGCGGAAGCAATCGAAGAAAAGGCGAAACAAAAAGGCCTGTTTCATCTTTTTGAAAAAATTCTTGTGCCGACAGAAAAAATCGTGGAAGTGCGCCGCGGCCGTAAGGTTGACGCAGAGCGCAAGTTCTTCCCTGGTTATGTTCTTGTTCGTGCCAATCTGACAGATGACGTTTATCACCTCATCAAGAATACGCCGCGCGTAACTGGCTTCCTTGGTTCTGAATCAAAGCCGGTTCCGATCAGCGATCGTGAAGTTGATCAGATCCTGTCTCAGGTGCAGGATGGTGTTGAGCGTCCACGTGCTTCCATATCGTTTGAAGTGGGTGAATCTGTACGTGTTTCTGATGGTCCGTTTGCTTCGTTCAACGGTATCGTTCAGGAGGTCGATGAGGATCGTGCCCGTCTGAAGGTTGAGGTTTCAATCTTTGGTCGTGCAACGCCGGTCGATCTGGATTTTGGTCAGGTTGATAAAGTCTGACCAGTTCAACCTTAGGGTTGAAATGCCGCGATAGTGGCAAAAATGGGTGGAAGGGACGCAGGCTTAGCCGCTCTGTAAACCGAACCACCCGCTGCAGCGCTGTGTAACGCAGCGTAAAGAGTGCCTCTAAGGCATTTAACATTGCCCCGAGGGCAAGAATAAAGGCAGATAGAAATGGCTAAGAAAATTGCTGGCCAGCTGAAACTTCAGGTTTCCGCAGCCTCCGCAACCCCATCGCCGCCAATTGGTCCGGCTTTGGGTCAGCGCGGTATTAACATCATGGAATTCTGTAAGGCATTTAATGCTGCTACACAGGAACTGGAAAAAGGTTCGCCTGTTCCAGTCGTGATCACATATTACCAGGACAAGTCCTTCACATTCGTGATGAAGACACCTCCTGTAGCTTACTTCCTCAAGAAGGCTGCTAACCTGAAGTCCGGTTCGAAAGAGCCAGGCAAAGTTGTTGCCGGTACAATTTCACGTGACAAAGTTCGTGAAATTGCTGAAGCGAAGATGAAAGATCTGAACGCGACAGATATCGAAGCAGCTATGCGTATGATTGAAGGCTCGGCCCGTTCGATGGGTCTGAAGGTGGAAGGCTGATACGATGGCGAAAATTTCAAAACGTGTCGCTAAAATCCGTGAAGGCGTCGATGTTGACAAGCTTTACGATCTCGGTTCGGCTCTGAACCTGGTTAAAGAGCGTGCAGTTGCTAAATTCGATGAAACCATCGAAGTTGCGCTGAACCTCGGTGTTGACCCACGTCATGCTGACCAGATGGTTCGCGGCGTTGTTAACTTGCCAAACGGTACAGGCCGTACTGTTCGCGTTGCTGTATTTGCCCGTGGTGACAAAGCTGAAGAAGCTAAGAAAGCCGGTGCGGATATCGTTGGTGCGGAAGATCTGTATGAAATCATCAATGGCGGCAACATCGATTTCGATCGTTGTATTGCTACCCCTGACATGATGCCACTCGTTGGTCGTCTTGGTAAGGTTCTCGGCCCACGCGGCATGATGCCAAACCCTAAAGTCGGTACTGTAACTGTTGATGTTGCTGGTGCTGTTAAGGCTTCCAAGGGCGGCGCTGTTGAATTCCGCGTTGAAAAAGCCGGTATTATCCATGCAGGTATTGGTAAGGCTTCTTTTGAAGTTAAGGCTCTGGAAGAAAACATCCGCGCATTCGCTGATGCAGTTCTGAAAGCTAAGCCAGCCGGTGCCAAGGGTGAATACCTGAAGCGCGTTGCTGTTTCTTCAACCATGGGCGTTGGCGTCAAGGTTGAACCTGCAAGCGTTAAAATCGTCTGATTTGCATTTACAGAATAAATCTGTAAAAGCCTGATTTGAAAGTCATGTGAGAAATCACATGACTGAAATCAAAGCAAGTTTCCGGGGCCTTTGGGCCCGGATCACCGGAAGTTAAATTCCGGTATCCTGTCCGAGATTGCAGGTGGCTCGCCTTAATTTTTCCGAGCCTGCATGAGACGTGGAATGACCTTATTTTTTACAGCTCTGCTGTTGTTTAGGGTTTGAACCGTAGTTGCCTTGACCGGAGCTGCCTGAGGGTGGCGATGGGGAAGGGGACAGGAACCTCGTATGTTGGATAGCACTTCTTACACGCTATCTGGCAAAGGCAACCCGGTAAGGATGCTCCTGTGCATTCTTGCCAACTGGAGAGAGACAGTGGAAAAAGCGGAAAAGCGCGAATTTGTCACTTGGCTGAACGGCACTTTCAAAGAGTCCGGCTCGGTCGTTGTGGCCCACTATAGCGGTCTCACAGTTGCACAGATGAGCGATCTTCGCGAAAAAATCCGTGCAGCAGGCGGCGCCGTTAAAGTCGCGAAGAACCGTCTTGCCAAAATCGCTCTTCAGGGCACGGAGTCCGAAGGCATTGCAAATCTGTTCACTGGACAGACTGTAATTGCTTACGCAGTTGATCCAATTGCGGCTCCGAAAGTAGCGGTAGAATTTGCTAAGACCAATGACAAGCTTGTCATTCTTGGTGGTTCTATGGGTGCGACAACTCTCGATGCTGAAGGCGTGAAAGCTCTTGCTTCCCTGCCATCGCTCGACGAACTGCGCGCCAAGCTGGTTGGTATGGTTCAGACACCAGCCACCCGTCTCGCTGTGCTTACAAGCGCGCCAGCAGGTCAAATTGCTCGCGTTATCGGCGCACATGCCCGGAAGAACGAAGCGGCGTAAGGCCGTTCTCGCTGTTACAACAGTTCAAACCTTAATTTAAAGGAATATACCATGGCTGATCTCGCAAAGATCGTTGAAGACCTGTCCGCTCTGACCGTTCTGGAAGCTGCAGAACTGTCCAAGCTTCTTGAAGAAAAGTGGGGCGTATCCGCTGCTGCTCCTGTAGCTGCTGCTGCCGCTGCTGGTGCTCCAGCTGCCGCTGCTGAAGAAAAGACTGAATTCGACGTTATCCTCGTTGAAGGCGGCGCAAACAAGATCAACGTGATCAAAGAAGTTCGCGCAATCACCGGTCTGGGCCTCAAAGAAGCTAAAGACCTCGTTGAAGGTGCACCTAAAGCTGTTAAAGAAGCTGCATCTAAAGACGAAGCAGAAAAAATCAAAGCTCAGCTCGAAGCAGCTGGCGCTAAGGTTGAACTCAAGTAATTTGAGTTATTCGGCGGGCCTAACAGCCCGCCGTTTTCCGCTTGTGTGGCGGAAGATTTTTGTAAGCGCCTGATTTTAGGTGACAAACAAAAGCGGATAGCATAATGAACTTGGTATGTCTTACATGTTTTGTGACAGATTTTAAGTTCAAACGGTACAAACCCTTTTCCTGACAGAAGAGCAGCTGTCAGGAAACGGGTTTTGACCCGTTCATAGGACCGTCGTAAGACGGCAAGCAACAGGCCTTGGTATTCCCATGGCTCAGAACGCCGTAAGGCACAGAACGAGGAGCGACGATGGCTCAGACCCACTCTTTTAACGGTCGTAAGCGCGTACGCAAATTTTTCGGCAAGATTCCAGAAGTCGCCCAGATGCCGAACCTCATTGAGGTTCAGAAGGCATCCTATGACCAGTTCCTTATGGTCGATGAACCTAAGGGTGGACGTCCTGACGAAGGTTTGCAGGCTGTTTTTAAGTCGGTGTTTCCGATCTCGGATTTTTCCGGAGCATCTATGCTCGAATTCGTCAAGTACGAATTCGACGCGCCAAAGTTCGATGTGGATGAGTGCCGCCAGCGTGATCTGACCTATTCAGCACCGCTGAAAGTGACGCTGCGTCTTATCGTTTTTGATCTTGACGAAGATACCGGCGCCAAGTCGATCAAAGACATTAAAGAACAAGATGTCTACATGGGTGATATGCCGCTCATGACTGATAACGGTACCTTTATTGTTAATGGTACGGAACGTGTAATCGTTTCGCAGATGCACCGTTCACCTGGTGTTTTCTTTGACCATGACAAAGGTAAGACGCATTCATCGGGCAAGCTTTTGTTCGCTGCGCGCGTTATTCCGTATCGCGGTTCATGGCTGGACATCGAATTCGACGCTAAAGATATTGTTTACGCGCGTATTGACCGTCGTCGTAAGCTGCCAACCACTTCGCTGCTTATGGCGTTGGGTATGGATGGCGAAGAAATTCTTTCGACCTTCTATAACGCTGTCACCTATTCGCGTGACGGTGAAAATTGGCGTATCCCGTTCTCGGTAGAGCGCTTCAAGGGTATGAAGATCATCGGCGATATGCTCGATGCTGATACCGGTGAAGTTGTTGCCGAAAGCGGTCGTAAGCTGACTGCGCGCGCTGCTAAGCAGATCGCTGAGAAGGGCGTTAAAGCCATCCGTGCGACGAATGATGATCTGCTCGGTTCTTATCTGGCAGAGGATATTGTCAACTACGCAACCGGTGAGATTTATCTCGAAGCCGGTGATGAAATTGATGAAAAGACTCTGAAAGTTCTGCTCGAAACCGGTGGCAACGAGATCAATATTCTTGATATCGACCATGTGAATGTGGGTGCTTACATCCGCAATACGCTGGCTGCTGACAAGAATCAGTCCCGTCAGGATGCGCTGTTCGACATCTATCGTGTGATGCGCCCGGGTGAGCCTCCGACAATGGATTCCGCGGAAGCGATGTTCGAATCGCTGCTGTTTGATTCAGAGCGTTACGATCTGTCGGCCGTTGGTCGTGTTAAGATGAATATGCGTCTTGACCTCGATGCGGAAGATACTGTCCGTGTTCTCCGCAAGGAAGACATTCTGGCTGTTATCAAGACACTCGTAGAACTGCGTGACGGCAAGGGCGAAATCGACGATATCGATAACCTCGGTAACCGTCGTGTACGTTCTGTTGGCGAGCTGATGGAGAATCAGTACCGCGTTGGTTTGCTGCGCATGGAGCGCGCGATCAAAGAGCGTATGTCTTCGATCGAAATCGATACAGTGATGCCGCAGGATCTGATTAACGCGAAGCCGGCTGCTGCCGCTGTGCGTGAATTCTTCGGTTCTTCGCAGTTGTCACAGTTTATGGATCAGACCAATCCACTGTCTGAAATTACCCATAAGCGCCGTCTGTCGGCTCTCGGACCCGGCGGTCTGACCCGTGAACGCGCAGGCTTTGAAGTCCGCGACGTTCATCCGACCCATTACGGCCGTATCTGCCCGATTGAAACACCGGAAGGTCCGAATATCGGTCTGATCAACTCGCTGGCAACTTTTGCCCGCGTTAATAAATATGGTTTCATTGAAAGCCCGTACCGTAAAATTATCGACGGTAAGATTACCAATGAAGTCGTTTATCTTTCTGCAATGGAAGAAGCCAAGCATTACGTTGCTCAGGCCAATGCTGAAATCGGTGAAAATGGTGAGTTCGTTGAAGAATTCGTAATTTCCCGTCACTCCGGTGAAGTTCTGATGGCGCCGCGTGAAAACGTGGATCTGATGGACGTTTCGCCGAAGCAGCTGGTTTCTGTTGCTGCAGCGCTTATTCCGTTCCTGGAAAACGATGACGCCAACCGCGCTCTGATGGGCTCGAACATGCAGCGTCAGGCCGTGCCTCTGGTACGTGCCGAAGCGCCGTTTGTTGGTACCGGTATGGAGCCGATTGTTGCACGCGATTCCGGTGCGGCTATTGGTGCCCGTCGTGGTGGTATTATTGATCAGGTGGATGCGACCCGTATCGTTATCCGCGCAACCGAAGACCTCGATCCGTCGAAGTCCGGTGTTGATATCTACCGTCTGATGAAGTTCCAGCGTTCCAACCAGTCAACCTGCATTAACCAGCGTCCGCTTGTGCGCGTTGGCGACCGTGTGGGCAAGGGCGACATCATTGCTGATGGTCCGTCCACTGATCTCGGTGATCTGGCGCTTGGCCGTAACGTGCTCGTCGCGTTCATGCCTTGGAACGGTTACAACTACGAAGACTCCATCCTGCTGTCTGAAAAGATTGTTTCGGATGACGTGTTCACTTCGATCCATATCGAAGAATTCGAAGTTGCAGCGCGTGATACCAAGCTTGGACCTGAGGAAATCACCCGTGATATTCCGAACGTTTCGGAAGAAGCACTGAAGAACCTCGACGAAGCCGGTATTGTTTACATCGGTGCGGAAGTTCATCCTGGCGATATTCTCGTTGGTAAAATTACACCAAAGGGTGAAAGCCCGATGACGCCGGAAGAGAAACTTCTGCGCGCTATCTTTGGTGAAAAGGCTTCTGACGTTCGTGATACCTCAATGCGTATGCCTCCGGGAACATACGGTACTGTTGTGGAAGTTCGCGTCTTCAACCGCCACGGCGTTGAAAAAGACGAACGCGCAATGGCGATTGAGCGTGAAGAAATCGAACGTCTGGCAAAAGACCGCGACGACGAACAGTCTATCCTTGACCGTAACACCTATGGTCGTCTGGCAGATATGCTGGAAGGTAAGATTACTGCTGCTGGTCCTAAGGGCTTCAAGAAGGGCGTTGCTGTTAACCGCGACATCCTGACTGAATATCCGCGTTCCCAGTGGTGGCAGTTTGCTGTCGAAGACGAAAAGAGCCAGGGCGAACTCGAAGCTCTGCGCAACCAGTACGACGCCTCTAAGAAGCTGCTTGAAACACGCTTCATGGATAAGGTCGAAAAGGTACAGCGCGGCGACGAAATGGCTCCGGGCGTCATGAAGATGGTTAAGGTCTTTGTTGCTGTTAAGCGCAAGATCCAGCCAGGTGACAAGATGGCCGGCCGTCACGGCAACAAGGGTGTGGTTTCCCGCATTCTGCCAGTAGAAGATATGCCGTTCCTTGAAGATGGTACCCATGCGGACATCGTGCTGAACCCTCTGGGTGTGCCGTCCCGTATGAACGTGGGCCAGATTCTTGAAACACATCTGGGCTGGGCATGTGCCGGCATGGGTAAGAAGATCGGGGAACTGATCGAGGTCTATAAAGAGACCGCTAATATCCAGCCGCTGCGTGACACTCTGGAGCATATCTATCCGGACAACGACCGTAACGAACCGGTTCGCTCTTATGATGACGATTCCGTCCTCATGCTTGCAGATCAGGTGAAGCGCGGCGTGTCGATTGCAACACCAGTCTTTGACGGTGCTGTTGAAGCAGACATCAATGCGATGCTTGCTGATGCAGGTCTGGCAACTTCCGGTCAGTCGACGCTCTATGACGGACGTACAGGCGAACCTTTTGATCGTCAGGTGACAATGGGCTATATTTATATGCTCAAGCTGCACCACTTGGTTGATGATAAGATCCACGCCCGTTCGATCGGACCTTACTCGCTCGTCACACAGCAGCCGCTGGGTGGTAAAGCGCAGTTTGGTGGTCAGCGCTTCGGTGAAATGGAAGTCTGGGCGCTTGAAGCCTATGGTGCAGCTTATACGCTGCAGGAAATGCTCACCATCAAGTCTGATGACGTGGCAGGCCGTACCAAGGTTTATGAAGCGATTGTACGTGGTGACGATACATTCGAAGCGGGTATTCCTGAGAGCTTTAACGTTCTCGTCAAGGAAATGCGTTCGCTTGGTCTGAATGTTGAGCTGGACGATACACGCGACTTCGTAGCGCCGACAGAGCTGCCTGACGCAGCAGAGTAAAAACAACAGGCGTGACGCGGTTTTCCGCGCCACGCCATTATTGCCATTATTTGGCAGTATGTTTTGAAATTATGACGGTTTCAGACCTCGCGTCTGGCTGTTGCGGTCAAAGGGCAACTGCCCGTCAGAGAGTGTCAAGGCGCCAAGGTTGCGTGCCGGATACAACTCTGCATATAGATTCAAACGCATGATGCTGTCGCGAAAGTGGGCCAACTTTTGCGAAGCATGATGCCCGAAGGAGAACGGCATGAACCAAGAGGTCATGAATCTTTTCAATCCTCAGGTACCGGCGCAGACATTCGATTCCATCCGGATTTCGATTGCCTCCCCTGAGAAGATTCTATCCTGGTCATACGGCGAGATCAAAAAGCCAGAAACGATCAATTACCGTACGTTCAAGCCTGAACGCGATGGTCTGTTCTGTGCCCGCATCTTCGGCCCGATCAAGGACTATGAGTGTCTGTGCGGTAAGTACAAGCGCATGAAATACAAGGGCATTATCTGTGAGAAGTGCGGCGTTGAAGTAACGCTGTCACGCGTGCGTCGTGAACGCATGGGTCATATCGAACTGGCCGCTCCGGTTGCTCATATCTGGTTCCTGAAATCGCTTCCTTCGCGTATCGGCACATTGCTTGATATGACGCTGAAGGATATCGAGCGCGTTCTGTATTTCGAAAACTACATCGTTACCGAACCAGGTCTGACTTCTTTGAAAGAGCATCAGCTGCTTTCAGAAGAAGAATATATGATTGCTGTTGATGAATTTGGTGAAGACCAGTTCACAGCGCTGATCGGTGCGGAAGCTATTTATGATCTTCTGGCGACAATGGAACTCGAAAAGATTGCTGTGCAGCTGCGCACCGATCTGGCCGAAACCACATCGGAACTGAAGACCAAGAAACTGATGAAGCGTCTCAAGATCGTTGAGAACTTCATGGAATCCGGCAACCGTCCTGAGTGGATGATCATGAAGATCGTTCCGGTGATCCCGCCGGATCTGCGTCCGCTTGTACCACTGGACGGCGGTCGTTTTGCGACTTCCGATCTGAACGACCTTTACCGTCGTGTGATCAACCGTAACAACCGTCTGAAGCGCCTGATGGAGCTTCGTGCGCCTGGCATCATTATCCGTAACGAAAAGCGTATGCTGCAGGAAGCTGTGGATGCTCTGTTCGATAACGGCCGTCGCGGTCGTACCATTACCGGTGCGAACAAGCGTCCTCTGAAGTCGCTTTCGGATATGCTGAAAGGTAAGCAGGGTCGTTTCCGTCAGAACCTTCTTGGTAAGCGCGTCGACTATTCCGGTCGATCAGTAATCGTGACCGGTCCTGAGCTGAAACTGCACCAGTGCGGTCTGCCTAAGAAAATGGCTCTGGAACTGTTCAAGCCGTTTATTTACGCTCGTCTTGACGCCAAAGGTTTCTCTTCGACTGTTAAACAGGCGAAGAAACTGGTTGAAAAAGAACGTCCAGAAGTTTGGGATATCCTTGATGAGGTTATCCGCGAGCATCCGGTTCTGCTTAACCGCGCGCCGACATTGCACAGACTGGGTATTCAGGCTTTCGAACCAACTCTGATCGAAGGTAAGGCAATCCAGCTGCACCCGCTCGTTTGTACTGCGTTTAACGCGGACTTCGACGGTGACCAGATGGCTGTTCACGTGCCGCTGTCGCTTGAAGCGCAGCTTGAAGCACGCGTTCTGATGATGTCGACCAACAACATTCTGCATCCGGCCAATGGTCTTCCGATCATCGTGCCGTCGCAGGATATGGTTCTCGGCCTCTATTACCTTTCGATCGTTGCTGAAAACGAACCTGGTCAGGGCATGACATTCGCCGATATGGGCGAATTGCAGCATGCGCTGGAAACCAAGACCGTTACACTGCACACCAAGATCAAAGGCCGCTTCAAGTCTGTTGATGCGGAAGGCAAGCCTGTATCGAAAATCTTCGATACAACACCTGGCCGTCTGATCCTCGGTGAATTGCTGCCGAAGAACGTCAATGTTCCTTTCGACATCTGCAATCAGGAAATGACCAAGAAGAACATCTCCAAGATGATCGATCTGGTTTACCGTCATTGCGGTCAGAAAGAGACAGTGATCTTCTGTGACCGCGTGATGCAGCTCGGTTTTGCTCATGCATGTCGCGCCGGTATTTCGTTTGGTAAGGATGACATGGTCATTCCTGATGCCAAGGCGAAAATTGTTGCCGATACAGAAGCATTGGCCAAGGAATATGAACAGCAGTACAATGACGGTCTGATTACTCAGGGCGAAAAGTACAACAAAGTTGTTGATGCCTGGGGTAAAGCGACTGACAAGATCGCTGACGAAATGATGGCCCGCATTAAGGCTGTTGAATTTGACAAGGAAACCGGTCGTCAGAAGCAGATGAACTCCATCTACATGATGTCGCACTCCGGTGCCCGTGGTTCGCCTTCGCAGATGCGTCAGCTCGGCGGTATGCGCGGTCTGATGGCCAAGCCTTCAGGCGAGATTATCGAAACACCGATTATCTCGAACTTTAAAGAAGGTCTGACCGTGAACGAGTACTTCAACTCGACACACGGTGCCCGTAAGGGTCTGGCTGATACGGCTCTGAAAACCGCGAACTCCGGTTATCTGACACGTCGTCTTGTTGACGTTGCGCAGGATGCGATCATTTCTGAACCAGATTGCGGTGCGACCGTTGGTCTGACGATGAACCCGATTGTTGATGCTGGTCAGATCGTTGCCTCGCTCGGCATGCGTATTCTGGGTCGCGTTGCTCTGGACGACATTACACATCCGGCATCGGGTGAAGTGATTGTTGCTTCCGGCGATATGATCGAAGAACGTCATGTTGAAGTGATCGAAAAAGCCGGTATCCAGACCGTTCGTATCCGTTCGGCTCTGACCTGTCTCACCCGCTCCGGCGTGTGCGGCAAGTGCTATGGTCGTGACCTTGCACGCGGTACTCCTGTGAACAAAGGTGAAGCTGTCGGCGTTATTGCTGCGCAGTCGATCGGTGAGCCTGGTACTCAGCTGACCATGCGTACGTTCCACCTTGGTGGTACAGCGCAGGTTGTTGATAGTTCTTATCTCGAAGCTTCCTATGAAGGTACTGTTGCTCTGCGTAACCGCAATGTGGTTCGCAATGCTGACGGCAACCTCGTGGTGATGGGCCGTAACATGGCTGTTCTCATCATGGATGCTTCCGGTAAAGAACGTGCAAGTCATCGTGTTACCTATGGTTCGCGTCTGTTCGTCGATGACGGCGATGGTGTGAAGCGCGGTCAGCGTTTGGCCGAGTGGGATCCGTATACCCGTCCGATCATCACTGAAGTTGAAGGTGTGATTGAGTTCGAAGATATGGTTGATGGTTTGTCGGTTGCTGAAAACACCGATGAAGCGACCGGTATCACTAAGCGCGTTGTTATTGACTGGCGTTCAACACCTCGCGGTGCGGATCTGAAACCTGCTCTGGTTGTTAAAGACAAGAACGGCAAGATCCAGAAACTGTCGAAGGGTGGCGAAGCCCGCTTCCAGCTCTCCGTTGAGACCATTCTCTCAGTTGAGCCAGGTGCTACGGTTCGCGTCGGTGACGTGATTGCCCGTCTGCCTATGGAAAGTGCGAAGACCAAGGATATTACCGGTGGTCTGCCACGCGTTGCTGAACTGTTTGAAGCTCGTCGTCCTAAGGATCATGCGATCATCGCTGAAGTTGATGGTACAATCCGTTTCGGTCGCGACTACAAGAACAAACGCCGCATCATTATTGAACCGAATGACCATAATCTGGAACCGGTTGAATATCTGATCCCTAAAGGTAAGCCTTTCCATCTTCAGGATGGTGATGCGATCGAAAAGGGTGACTATATTCTCGACGGTAATCCTGCACCGCATGACATTCTGGCGATCAAGGGCGTGGAAGCACTTGCTTCTTACCTCGTGAACGAAATTCAGGAAGTCTATCGTCTGCAGGGTGTGACGATCAACGATAAGCATATCGAAGTGATCGTTCGTCAGATGCTGCAGAAGGTTGAGATCACGGATTCAGGTGACAGCACCTATATTCCGGGTGACAATGTTGACCGTATTGAACTTGACGAAATTAATGATCGTCTGGTTGAAGATGGCAAGAAACCTGCTGAAGGTCTGCCGGTTCTGCTCGGTATTACGAAGGCATCGTTGCAGACACCTTCGTTCATCTCGGCTGCTTCCTTCCAGGAAACAACCCGCGTTCTGACTGAAGCTGCAGTTGCCGGTAAGATGGATACGCTGCAGGGTCTGAAGGAAAACGTGATTGTTGGTCGTCTGATCCCAGCCGGTACCGGCGGTATGATGAGCCAGATCCGTCGTATTGCGACAGCCCGCGATGATCTGATTATCGATGAGCGCCGCAAGACTTCCGGTGCAGATGCTGCCAATGCAATGCTGGTTGATATGACCAATAATGCGGCGGAATAATCTGCTCCTTATAAGATAAAGAAAAGGCCACCTTCGGGTGGCCTTTTTTGTTGGTCGGGCAGGGTGGTTTGAAGCTTGTTGCACCTGTGATGAATTTGCTGGTGCAAAAAAAAGCATTCTCAGCTCACACTGAAAATGCTCTTGGTATTTTTAAAATCAGACGAAGAGGGAATTACGCCTCGTCTTCGTCCTCATCTTCTTCACTTGAACCATCAAATTCAATCATAGCAACCTGACCGGAGAGGGCGGTGTTATAACCGCTCAGATATGGCTCTTCTTCCGGCTGTTCAGTCAGTGTACCGATTTCAGAAATTTCGGCTTCAGCAAAACCTTCACTGGCAAGAATTTCCAAAGCTGCCTGAATGACATCTTCTTCCGGTTCTGACTTAAACAGAATGTGGACATTGACGGGATCGCTCTCGCCCTCTTTCCAGGCATCTGCAATAATGAGATAGACTTCATTCGAATCGGGATTAGTGTCTGACACTGGGTATTCCTTAATTTCCGGTTAAAGCTGCCCTGTATCAGGGCCTGAAACGGCTGAATCAGACTGTCTGCATAAAAGATAATAAGTGAAAAAGACAGTCGGTAACGGATTCTGCCTAAGATTTATGTGGTTAGCATTACAAAACAGGCGAGAACAGACAAAAACACCCTGAAATACAGGGCTGAATCCGGTTTTGTCCGTCATAAATCAGAAAACTCGGCCAGTGGTCTTGACGAAACGTACCTTTAAGCGTATCAGCACATCATCTGAGCCGATGTGAGGCTGGCTGTTCCTGAGTGTCTCGCTCTGGAGTTTGTCTCAAACAGGGTTCGTTTTACGACTAATATATAAATCTCCGTTCGCATGAAGGTAACTTCCTCTGCTTTTGTTCGGGCATGCCAGCGCTAGCGTTGGCATAATGTCCGATTTTGTGCATTTGTATAATGGTGAAACGTCCCTTTGGGGCAAAAGATATGAGTTAATTTAGTAGAGGAAGGTTCAATGCCTACCGTAAACCAGCTGATCCGTAAACCGCGCCAGGCGCAGGTTAAGCGTAATAAGGTTCCTGCTCTGCAGGCAAACCCACAGAAGCGCGGCGTTTGTACCCGCGTTTACACAACAACACCTAAGAAGCCGAACTCGGCGCTGCGTAAAGTAGCTAAGATTCGTCTGACCAACGGCTTTGAAGTTATTGGTTATATTCCGGGTGAAGGTCATAACCTTCAGGAGCACTCGGTTGTTATGATCCGCGGCGGCCGCGTCAAGGATTTGCCAGGTGTTCGTTATCACATCATCCGTGGTGTTCTCGATACCCAGGGTGTTAAGAATCGTAAACAGCGTCGTTCGCTGTATGGTGCTAAGCGTCCTAAATAAATAATTTTCCGGGGATACCGGCCACCTGATCCTCAGGTGAGTTGAGCCCGATGTAATTAAAGAGACTGACATGTCACGTCGTCATAGTGCTGAAAAGCGTGTAATCAACCCGGATCCAAAGTTTGGTGATCTGGTTATTACAAAATTCATGAACGCAATCATGCTTCATGGTAAGAAATCTGTTGCAGAGTCCATCGTTTATGGTGCTCTGGATTCTGTTGAGGCGAAAGCCAAGCAGGAAGGTCTGGTGATGTTCCATCAGGCGCTCGACAATGTTGCGCCTCACGTGGAAGTGCGCTCACGCCGTGTTGGTGGTGCGACTTATCAGGTTCCTGTTGATGTTCGCCCTGAGCGTCGTCAGGCGTTGGCAATTCGCTGGCTGATCAATGCTGCACGCAATCGTAACGAAACAACGATGATTGATCGTTTGTCCGGCGAATTGCTTGATGCAGCAAACAACCGTGGTTCTGCTGTTAAGAAGCGTGAAGATACGCATCGTATGGCTGAAGCTAACCGCGCATTCTCGCATTACCGCTGGTAATCGTCGAACTCTATTTAAAGAGCGAATATTATGGCCCGCGAATTTAAAATCGAAGACTACCGTAATTTCGGTATTATGGCGCACATCGATGCCGGTAAAACGACAACGACTGAGCGTATTCTTTTCTACACGGGTAAGAACCATAAGATCGGTGAAACCCACGACGGCGCCTCCACAATGGACTGGATGGAGCAGGAGCAGGAACGTGGTATTACCATTACCTCTGCTGCGACAACGACATTCTGGGAAGGCCGTGATGGCAAGAAGCGTCGCTTCAACATCATCGATACTCCTGGTCACGTTGACTTCACGATTGAAGTTGAGCGTTCCCTGCGCGTTCTCGACGGTGCGATTGCACTGCTCGATGCTAACGCCGGCGTAGAGCCGCAGACTGAAACTGTATGGCGTCAGGCTGAAAAATATCACGTACCACGTATGATCTTCGTCAATAAAATGGACAAGATCGGTGCGGATTTCGCTCGTTGCGTTGAAATGATCAAGTCCCGCCTTGGTGCGCAGGCTCTGGTTGTTCAGCTGCCAATCGGTGCGGAAACAGAATTTCTGGGCGTTGTAGATCTGATCGAAATGAAATCCTACACTTGGGATGGCTCAATCGGTGGTGATACAATCGTTGGCGAAATTCCGGCAGATATGCTGGCTGATGCTGAAGCTGCTCGTGAAACGCTGATCGAATTGGCTGTTGAAGCTGATGAAGCTGCGTTGGAAGCTTATCTGGAAGGCACTCTGCCAGACAATGATCAGCTTCGCACATTGATCCGTAAGGGTACAATTGCTGTTCAGTTCCATCCGGTTCTTTGCGGTACTGCATTCAAGAACAAGGGCGTTCAGCCTCTGCTCGACGCAGTTGTGGATTTCTTGCCTGCTCCAAACGAAGTGCCTGCAATTAAAGGTATCGACGTTAAGACAGAAACTGAAACCACTCGTGAATCTACAGATGAAGCACCGCTTTCGATGCTTGCATTCAAGATCATGAACGATCCGTTTGTTGGCTCGCTGACATTCGCACGTATCTATTCCGGTAAGATGACCAAGGGCATTTCCCTGGAAAACACCGTTAAAGGTAAGCGTGAACGTATCGGCCGTATGCTGCAGATGCATTCCAACTCCCGTGAAGATATCGAAGAAGCATTTGCTGGCGATATCGTTGCGCTGGCTGGCCTTAAGGAAACTACAACCGGTGACACGCTCTGCGATCCGCTGAAGCCTGTTATTCTGGAACGTATGGAATTCCCTGAGCCGGTTATCGAAATCGCGATTGAACCAAAGACCAAAGCTGACCAGGAAAAGATGGGTATCGCCCTGAACCGTCTGGCTGCTGAAGATCCTTCATTCCGCGTTAAGTCGGACGAAGAATCCGGTCAGACCATTATTGCCGGTATGGGTGAACTTCACCTCGACATTCTGGTTGACCGTATGCGTCGTGAGTTCAAGGTTGAAGCTAACGTAGGTCAGCCACAGGTTGCTTACCGTGAAAGCATCACTCGTCAGGCAGAAATCGACTACACACATAAGAAACAGTCCGGCGGTTCCGGTCAGTTCGCTCGTGTTAAGATCGTATTCGAACCACATGACGGCGATGACTTCATCTTCGAATCCAAGATCGTTGGTGGTGCAGTTCCTAAGGAATACATCCCAGGCGTTCAGAAGGGTATCGAAAGCGTTATGGGTGCAGGTCCTCTGGCAGGCTTCCCAATGCTCGGTGTGAAGGCAACTCTCATCGATGGTGCATACCATGATGTTGACTCCTCCGTACTGGCCTTCGAAATTGCTGCTCGCGCAGCATTCCGTGAAGGCGCACAGAAAGCTGGCGCTCAGTTGCTCGAACCGATCATGAAGGTCGAAGTCGTGACTCCTGAGGATTACGTTGGTGACGTTATTGGTGATCTGAATTCACGTCGTGGTCAGATTTCCGGTACTGAAGCCCGTGGTATCGCTACTGTAGTTAACGCAAATGTTCCACTGGCCAGCATGTTTGGTTACGTGAACAACCTGCGTTCGATGTCACAGGGCCGCGCCCAGTACACCATGCAGTTCGACCATTATGAGCCGGTTCCTGCGGCAGTCGCTGCAGAAATCCAAAAGAAGTTTGCGTAAGCCATTTGGCTTACGCTCGTTAAAATAAAATGCCTGAGCAGGCTAAAATAATGGAGAGCTCAGATGGCAAAGAGTAAATTTGAACGTAACAAACCGCACGTCAACATCGGCACCATTGGTCACGTTGACCATGGTAAAACCTCGTTGACAGCTGCTATCACCAAATTCTTTGGTGACTTCAAGGCTTACGACCAAATCGATAATGCCCCGGAAGAAAAAGCACGCGGTATCACCATTTCGACTTCGCACGTTGAATACGAAACCGAAAACCGCCACTACGCACACGTAGACTGCCCAGGTCACGCTGACTATGTTAAGAACATGATCACCGGTGCGGCTCAGATGGACGGCGCGATCCTCGTAGTTAACGCTGCTGATGGTCCAATGCCACAGACCCGTGAGCACATCCTGCTCGCTCGTCAGGTTGGTGTTCCTGCGATCGTTGTGTTCCTGAACAAAGTTGATCAGGTTGATGACGAAGAACTTCTGGAACTCGTAGAAATGGAAGTTCGCGAACTTCTTTCGAAATACGACTTCCCAGGTGATGATATTCCAGTTGTTAAGGGTTCGGCTCTTGCTGCTCTGGAAGATTCAAACAAGAAAATCGGTGAAGACGCAGTTCGTGAACTGATGGCTGCTGTGGATGCTTACATCCCAACACCAGAGCGTCCAGTTGATCTGCCATTCCTGATGCCAATCGAAGACGTATTCTCGATCTCCGGCCGTGGTACAGTTGTTACCGGTCGTGTAGAGCGCGGTATCGTTAAAGTTGGTGAAGAAGTTGAAATCGTTGGCATGAAAGCCACCGGTAAAACAACAGTTACCGGCGTTGAAATGTTCCGCAAGCTGCTCGATCAGGGCCAGGCTGGCGATAACATCGGCGCACTGGTTCGCGGTGTAGGTCGTGAAGACGTAGAACGCGGTCAGGTTCTCTGCAAGCCAGGTTCGGTTAAGCCACACACCAAGTTCAAGGCAGAAGCTTATATTCTGACCAAGGACGAAGGTGGTCGTCATACACCATTCTTCACAAACTACCGTCCGCAGTTTTATTTCCGTACAACTGACGTAACCGGTATTGTGACCTTGCCAGAAGGCGTGGAAATGGTTATGCCGGGCGACAACGTAACTGTTGATGTTGCGCTGATCGTACCGATCGCCATGGAAGAAAAACTCCGTTTCGCGATCCGTGAAGGTGGCCGCACCGTTGGTGCAGGTATCGTCGCTTCGATCATCGAGTAATAGA